>NZ_AP027729.1:0-2400000 GCF_030296575.1 Paraoerskovia sediminicola | reverse complement strand
CCGGCCTCGACCGCTTCCGCGCGCTCGTCAGCCCCGACGCGCCCGGCGACTGGACGTTCCGCGTCGAGGGCTGGTCCGACCCGTACGCGACGTGGGCGCACGACGCGACGATCAAGGTGAACGCGGGCGTCGACGTCGGACTCATGCTCGACGAGGGTGCGCTGGTGCTCGGGCGGGCGCTCGACCAGCCGACCGAGCGCACCGACGCCGACACGCGCACGATCCAGGACGCGCTGGCGTCCCTCGGGGACGACTCGACGACGGCGCTCGAACGGCTCGGGGCGGCGACGTCGCCCCAGGTGCGGGCCGCCCTGGCCCGCGGACCCCTGCGCGACCTGGTCTCGCCGTCCGCCACCTACCCGCTGCGCGTCGACCGCGAGCTGGCGCTCGCCGGGGCCTGGTACGAGATCTTCCCGAGGTCCGAGGGCGCCGAGCAGGACGCCGACGGCACGTGGCGCTCGGGGACGTTCGCCACGGCCGCGCGCCGGCTCCCCGCGATCGCCGGGATGGGCTTCGACGTCGTCTACCTGACGCCCGTCCACCCGATCGGCACGACGTACCGCAAGGGCCGCAACAACTCCCTGACCGCGCTCGAGGGCGACCCCGGGTCCCCCTACGCGATCGGCTCCGCCCACGGCGGTCACGACGCGATCCACCCGGACCTGGGCACGGTGGACGACTTCCGGCAGTTCGTGGGCTCCGCCCGCGAGCACGGCCTGGAGGTCGCGATCGACCTCGCCCTCCAGTGCTCGCCCGACCACCCGTGGGTCGCCGAGCACCCGGAGTGGTTCACGACCCGCGCCGACGGCACCATCGCCTACGCGGAGAACCCCCGAAGAAGTACCAGGACATCTACCCCCTGAACTTCGACAACGACCCCGAGGGCATCTACGCGGAGATCCTGCGCGTGGTGCGCCTGTGGATCGAGCGCGGGGTCACGGCGTTCCGCGTCGACAACCCCCACACGAAGCCGCTCGTGTTCTGGGAGCGCCTGCTCGGCACGATCCGCGCCGAGAGCCCGGACGTGATCTTCCTGTCCGAGGCGTTCACGAAGCCCGCCATGATGCGCACGCTCGCCGCCATCGGGTTCCACCAGTCGTACACGTACTTCACGTGGCGCAACACCAAGGAGGAGCTGGAGGAGTACCTCGCCGAGGTCTCCGGTCCCGCGGGCTCCGTCATGCGGCCGAGCTTCTGGCCCACGACCCACGACATCCTGCCGCCCTACCTCATGCACGGCGGGACGAGCGGGTTCGCGGTCCGGGCCGCGCTCGCCGCCCTCGGTTCCCCGACCTGGGGCGTCTACACGGGCTACGAGTTCGTCGAGAACGTGCCCCGGCCGGGCGTCGAGGAGCAGATCGACAACGAGAAGTACGAGTACAAGGCCAGGGACTGGGGGCACGCCGACGACCTCGGCCTCGAGACGCTGCTGCGTCGCCTCAACGAGATCCGGCGCGAGCACCCCGCCCTGCGCCAGCTCCGCAACCTGACCGTGCACCCCACGTCGAACGAGCACGTCGTCGCGTTCTCCCGGCACCTGCCGGCGGAGCACTCCCCGACCGGGTCCGCGAGCACCGTCGTGGTCGTGGTCAACCTCGACCCGTGGACGGCCCAGGTCGCGACCGTCGACCTCGACCTCGCCGCGCTCGGCGTGCCCGAGGGCCACGACACGGTCGACGTCCACGACCTGCTCTCCGGTGACCCGTACACGTGGGACGCCCACCCCTACGTCCGCCTCGACCCGTACTACCGGGTCGCGCACGTGATCGAGGTGCACCACCCGTGAACCCACCCGCTCCCGAGACCGGCCAGATGCCCCCCGCGGTGCCACCGACGGGCGACGCGAACCCGTCGCGCCGCTCCACCGGCGAGCCGCCGACCATCACCGCGCCCATCGCGGCGCTGCCGCCCCGACGCCAGCCCACCCCGCCGGCGCGATCCCCCCAGGGGCTGAGCGACGACCCCGAGTGGTACAAGACGGCGGTCTTCTACGAGGTCCTCGTCCGCGCGTTCTCGGACTCGGGCGACGCCGGGTCCGGCGACCTGCGCGGACTGATCCAGCGGCTCGACTACCTCCAGTGGCTCGGCATCGACTGCCTCTGGCTGCCCCCGTTCTACCCGTCCCCCCTGCGCGACGGAGGCTACGACGTCGCCGACTACACGGCGATCGCCTCCCAGTACGGCACGGTCGAGGACTTCACCGAGCTCATGGACGCCGCGCACGAGCGCGGCATGCGCGTCGTCATCGACCTCGTGATGAACCACACCAGCGACCAGCACCCGTGGTTCCAGGCGTCCCGCTCCGACCCGGAGGGCCCCTACGGGGACTTCTACGTCTGGAGCGACGACAACGAGAAGTACGGGGACGCGCGCATCATCTTCGTCGACACGGAGACGTCCAACTGGACGTTCGACCCGGTGCGGCGGCAGTACTTCTGGCACCGGTTCTTCGGCCACCAGCCCGACCTCAACTTCGAGAACCCGCGCGTCGTCGACGCGATGATCGACGTCGCGCGCTTCTGGCTGCGCCTCGGCGTCGACGGGTTCCGGCTCGACGCCGTCCCGTACCTGTTCGAGGAGGAGGGCACCAACTGCGAGAACCTCCCGCGGACGCACGGGTTCCTCTCGAAGGTGCGAGCCATGGTCGACACGGAGTTCCCGGGTCGCATCATGCTCGCCGAGGCGAACCAGTGGCCCAACGACGTCGTCGACTACTTCGGGTCGGACGCCGAGCCCGAGTGCCACATGTGCTTCCACTTCCCCGTGATGCCGCGCATCTACTACGCGATCAAGGACCAGCGGGCCGGCTCGATCGTCGAGATCCTGGCCGACACCCCGGAGATCCCCGCGGCCGGGCAGTGGTCGACGTTCCTGCGCAACCACGACGAGCTCACGCTCGAGATGGTCTCCACCGAGGAGCGCGCGTCGATGTACGGGTGGTACGCGCCGGACTCGCGGATGCGCGCCAACGTCGGGATCCGTCGTCGGCTCGCCCCGCTGCTCGACAACTCGCGCGCCGAGATCCACCTGGCCCACGCCCTGCTCCTGTCCCTCCCGGGCAGCCCGTGCCTGTACTACGGGGACGAGATCGGGATGGGCGACAACATCTGGCTCCCGGACCGAGACGCCGTCCGCACCCCCATGCAGTGGACCCCGGACCGCAACGCGGGTTCTCGACGGCGGACCCCGGCAAGCTCTACCTGCCGCTGATCCAGTCCCTCGTGCACAACTACCAGCACACGAACGTCGAGGCGCAGCTCGCGCAGCCGACGTCGCTGCTGCACTGGGTCCACGGCATGCTCGCCGTCCGTCGCCAGCACCCGGCCTTCGGCACCGGGGAGTACATCGCGCTGGAGTGCGACGAGGAGTCCGTGCTCGCGTTCCTGCGCCGCACCCCGGACGAGACGATCCTGTGCGTGACGAACCTCGCCGCGACGGCCCGGTCGACCACCGTCACATTGCCCGACCACGCCGGCGCCGGGCTCGTCGACCTGTTCGGCGGCGCCGCGTTCCCGTCGGTGGACGAGGACGGGAAGATCGTGATGACCCTGGGTTCCCGCGACTTCTTCTGGCTGGGCGTGCACACCGACTGACCGTCCCAGCCCAGACGGATAGGCCTGGAGACCGGCTGGGGACCGGACTGGGGACCGCCAGCGAGCCCGACGACGAGAGGGACGACCCGATGGACGAACCCACGCTCGACACGACCGCGCGCACCGAGCCGCCCACGCCCGAGCTCCTCGAGCTCCTGGCCGGCTGGATGCCCGCGCGCCGCTGGTACCCGGTCAAGGGCAGCGTCGTACGCCCGGTGCCCTGGGTCTCGTACGCGCTGCCCGCACCCGACGGGCTCTCGGTCGAGGTCCACCTGCTCCGGCTCGTGGGCGGCGGCGTGGACGTCCTGGTGCAGGTCCCGCTGGTGTGGGCGCCTACCGGTGAGGGCGGAGACGCCGGGGCAGACCAGGCCGCAGGCGGGACCGTGATCGGGACCGTCGTCCGGGAGGACGGCGCGTCCCTCGACGTGCACGACGGCGCCGCGCACCCCGCGTTCTGGGCGGCGGTCCTCGACCTCGCCGAGTGGGCGGACGGCGTCCCCCACGCGCCGCACGACCTCGACCTGGGCGGGGCGAGGGCCCTGGCCGTCGAGCAGTCGAACAGCTCCGTCATGCTCCCGGGCGTCAGCGGCGGCGGGATGCTCAAGGTCGTGCGGGCGCTCGCCGTGGGCCCGAACCCCGACGTCGTGATCCCGCGCGCGCTCGCCGCCCACGGGTTCGCCGGGTCGCCGCGGCCCCTCGCGTGGCTCACGGCCGGCTGGGAGGACTCGGACACCACGACTTCGACCGCCGGGGCGCTCACGGCGCACCTCGCCGTGCTCACCGAGCTGGTGACGGGAGCGACGGACGGGTTCGACCTCGCCTGCGACCACGCCCGGCGCGGCGAGCCCCTGGACGAGCAGGCCGCCGCGCTCGGGCGCGACGTCGCCGCGATGCACCAGGCGTTGGCCGAGGCGTTCGAGCCCGGCGACCCGCTGGACACGAAGTGGCTCGTCGACGAGCTGCGCGCCCGGGCCGAGACCGCCACGACGCAGGCCGACGTGCTCGTCGAACGGCACGACCGCATCCGCGGGTTCCACGACGAGACCGTCTCCCTGCTCGCGCAGTCCGGGGCCACGACCACGCTGCAGCGGATCCACGGCGACCTCCACCTCGGGCAGGCGCTCCACGGGGAGTCGGGCTGGAAGATCCTCGACTTCGAGGGCGAGCCGATGCGCTCCGTCGCCGAGCGCGCCCGGCCCGACGTCGCCCTGCGCGACGTCGCCGGGATGCTGCGCTCCTTCGACTACGCGGCCGCGGTGGGCGGCGCGACCGACCCCGCGTGGGCCTCGAGCGCGCAGACCGCGTTCCTCGAGGCCTACCGCACCGCGGCCGGCGTCACCGGGGACGAGGCCCGCGCCGCCGAGGCCCTGCTGCGGGCGCTGCTGCTCGACAAGGCCCTCTACGAGGTCGTGTACGAGACGAGGAACCGGCCCGACTGGCTCCCGATCCCGCTGGCCGCCGTCGACCGCCTCCTCGCCGGCGGCATCTGACGGGTCGGTCGCCGTCGCGGGTGCCGCCGGTGCCGCCGGTGCCGCCGGTGCCGCCGGTGCCGCCGGTGCCGCCGGTGCCGCCGGATCGTGACCCGACGGACGGCTCGTCGTACGTGCAGCACACGCCACCCCGTGGAAAGGTGAACCCATGGTCTCCCAGACGCCCGGAACTCCGGAGCTCCACCCCGTCCCCTCGTCGCCCGAGGTGCTCGCCGCCGTCGCGCAGGGACGCCACTACGACCCGCACAGCGTGCTCGGCCCGCACCTCGACCACGAGAACGGCACCGCGACCGTCCGGGTGCTGCGCCCCTGGCCGACGAGGTCACCGTGCACACGCTCGAGGGCGACGTCCCGGCGCAGCACGAGCAGGACGGCATCTGGGTCACGGTCCTCGAGGCCCCGTCGGACGACATGGGCGTCCACGCCCCCGACTACCGGGTCTCCGCGCGGTACGGCGAGACCGTGCACCGGGCCGACGACCCCTACCGGTTCCTGCCGACCCTCGGCGAGGTCGACGAGCACCTGGTGCGCGAGGGACGCCACGAGGAGCTCTGGAAGGTCCTCGGCGCGAACACCCGCCGCTACCCGAGCGTCCTCGGTGCCGTGCACGGCACGTCGTTCGCCGTCTGGGCCCCCAACGCCAAGGCGGTCCGCGTCATCGGCGACTTCAACGGCTGGGGCGGCCCGAGCCTGACGATGCGCTCGCTCGGCGGCAGCGGGATCTGGGAGGTCTTCGCGCCCGAGCTGCGCGCCGGGACGTCCTACAAGTTCGAGATCCTCACGCCCGACGGCTCCTGGGTGCAGAAGGCGGACCCCCTCGCCAAGAGCGCCGAGGTGCCGCCCGCCACGGCGAGCGTCGTCGTCGAGAGCGAGTTCGAGTGGTCGGACGACGCGTGGCTGGCCGAGCGGGCGTCGAAGGATCCGCACAACTCCGCCATGAGCGTCTACGAGGTCCACCTCGGTTCCTGGCGGCAGGGCCTGAGCTACCGCGAGCTCGCCGAGCAGCTCACCGACTACGTCGTCGAGCAGGGCTTCACCCACGTCGAGCTGATGCCGGTGGCCGAGCACCCCTTCGGCGGGTCGTGGGGCTACCAGGTCACGGGGTACTTCGCCCCCACCTCGCGGTTCGGCCACCCCGACGACTTCCGGTACCTCGTCGAGTCGCTGCACAAGGCCGGCGTCGGCGTGATCCTGGACTGGGTCCCGGCGCACTTCCCCAAGGATACCTGGGCGCTCGCCCGGTTCGACGGGATGCCGCTGTACGAGCACCCGGACCCGCTGCGCGGCGAGCAGCCCGACTGGGGCACGTACGTCTTCGACTTCGGGCGCAAGGAGGTCCGCAACTTCCTCGTGGCCAACGCGACCTACTGGCTCGAGGAGTTCCACATCGACGCGCTGCGCGTCGACGCGGTCGCATCGATGCTGTACCTCGACTACTCGCGCGAGGCGGGCCAGTGGCACCCGAACCAGTTCGGCGGCCGGGAGAACCTGGAGGCGATCTCGTTCCTCCAGGAGGCCAACGCGACCGCGTACCGCCGCAACCCCGGGATCATGATGATCGCGGAGGAGTCGACCGCGTGGCCGGGCGTCACCCAGCCGACCTCGTCGAACGGCCTGGGCTTCGGCCTCAAGTGGAACATGGGCTGGATGAACGACACCCTCCGCTATCTCGCGGAGGAGCCGATCAACCGGCGCTACCACCACCACCAGGCGACGTTCTCCCTCGTCTACGCCTTCTCCGAGCAGTTCGTCCTGCCGATCAGCCACGACGAGGTCGTGCACGGCAAGGGGTCGCTCTTCGGCAAGATGCCGGGCGACCGCTGGCAGAAGCTCGCGGGGATCCGCGCGCTGCTCGGGTACCAGTGGTCGCACCCCGGCAAGCAGCTCCTGTTCATGGGGAGCGAGCTCGCGCAGCCCGCCGAGTGGAACGAGGCGGCCGGGCTCGACTGGGGCCTCCTCGGCGACAGCGGCCACGCCGGGGTCCAGCGAGCGCTGCGCGACCTGAACCACTACTACAAGGCGACGCCCGCCCTGTGGGCGCTCGACTCCGACCCCGCAGGGTTCGAGTGGATCGACGCCGACGACGCCGACCACAACGTCCTCGCCTACCTGCGCCGCGACGCGCAGGGCGGACAGGTCGCGGTCGTCGTGAACTTCGCCGGGACGCCTCACGAGAACTACCGGCTCGCGCTCCCTTCGGGCGGAGTCTGGCGCGAGGCGATCAACACCGACGCGCTGGTCTACGGCGGTTCCGGGGTCGGCAACATGGGCGAGGTGCGCTCCGAGCCGGTGCCGCACCACGGGCGCCGCTACTCCGCGACCGTGCGCGTGCCGCCGCTCGGCGCGATGTTCCTCGAGTGGGTCCCGTCCTCGGCCTCCGGCGACGGCGCGGCCGAGCAGGACGCCTGATCACCTCGCGAAGCGTGTGACGCGACGCAGGCCCCGACCGGACATCGGTCGGGGCCTGCGTCATGCCTGTCGGCGGATCTGCCGGCCGGAGCCGTCCGGGCGGACCTGTCGACCGGACCTACCGACCGGATCAGTCCGGGCGGATCTGCCGACCGGACGCCTAGCGGCATCGTCCGGGCGGGCTCGCGTCCCGCGAGCGGGCGAGCGAGAGCCAGTCAGTACAGAGCGATCGCGAGGCGCTGACGCGCCTTGGCCACGCGGGGGTCCGTGACCCCGACGATCTCGAAGTACTCCACGAGCCGCGCCCGCAGGGACTCCTTCTCGTCCGGGCCCGCGCCAGGGAGGAGCTCCAGCAGCCGGCCGAACGCGTCCTCGACCTTCCCGCCGAGCAGGTCGGTGTCCGCGACGGCGAGCTGTGCGGCGACGTCCTGCGGGGCGTCTGCCGCGGCGGCACGCACCGCTGCGAGGTCGGCGCGCGCGCTGCGCTGCATCAGCCGCACCTGGGCGAGCCCGGCCCGCGCCTGGTCGTCACGCGGGTCCTGGGTGATCGCCGTGCTGAAGGCCTTCGCCGCGGCGTCGAGATCGTCGCGGTCGATCGCGTCGTAGGCCTCCTGGTGCAGCGGCGGCAGCTCCGGCTCGGGCTCCGGCGCAGGCTCCGCGGACGGGTCGTCGACGCCGTCGTCCTCCACCGAACCCTGGAGCGGCGCGCGGCCGGTGACGCCGTTCGCCTCGGCCGCCTGGACGAGCTGACCCAGGACCTCGCGGATCTGCTCGACCGGCGCCCCGCCCTGGAACAGCGGCACCGGCTGTCCGCCGAGGACCGCCACGACCGTGGGCACTCCCTGGACCTGGAACGCGGCCGCCACCTGGGGGTACGCCTGCGCGTCGACCCGCGCCAGGAGGAACCGGCCGCCGTGCTCGGCGGCGAGCGCCCCGAGGTCGGCCGCGACCTGCGCGTTCGCCTGGTCCGTGGGGATCCACACGAGGACGACGACGGGGTACTCCGACGAGTCCTGGACGACCTGGGGGAACGTCTCGTCGGTGATGTCGACGACGTAGCCGCCCTGCTCGGGTGCTCCGCCGGGCTCGCCCGGGGGCGGTGCCTGGGGGCGGTTGAGGGCGGCGAGGTCGACGGCGCCGCGGACGTCGAACGAGGACTGGGGTTCGCTTCGCTCATACCTGCACTCTAGTGACGAACGGCGGGTCGACGAAGCCGGGACCCCCGGCCTCGCGCCACCCGGATCCGAGGGTCAGTTGCTGACCTTCGTCGTGGTCCGCTCGACGCCGAGGACGCTCACCTGCTGGTCCTCGGCGTCCGCGGCCGGGACGAACAGCGAGACCATGGCGATCGAGTCGACGTTCAGCTTCTCGCTCGCGTCCTCGTCACCGAAGAGCGCCTTCTCGGCGTCGGTCTGGGGCTGGATCTTCGCCCCCTCCTCCGCCGTGTACTTCTCCCGTGCCGTCATCGCTCCGGTCACGACGGCGCCACCGTCGACCGTCCGCACCGAACGGAGGGCGTCGTCGGTCTTCTTGAACGTCGTCGTGTGCTTGCCGTCGGCCGGCTCCAACGCCTCGTCGAGGACCTTGTCCTGCTCCTCGAGGAGGGAACGGAAGAGGTCGTCGTCGAAGCTGTCGGCGTAGGAGGAGTCCTCACCGACGTTGAGGACGTCGATGTACTGAGCGAGCGCGTCGTCCGGCGACATGACGAGCGTGTCGCCGTCGTCGGCCGCGACGGGCGGGCTGCCCACGGACGACTCGGCGAACGTCGGGAGCGTGGTGTCCGGGAAGAGCTTGACCCAGGCCCAGAGCTCGTAGTCCGCGCGGGCGTCCGGCTGCTCGACGACCATGAGGCGAGGCGACTGGGAGTCCTCGGCCTCGACCGAGACGGCGAGGCCGGTCCGCGGCCATCCGTCGAACGCCGGCACCACGGACTGCTGGACGTCGGCCGGGATGTCGGTCACCAGCGACTCCTTGTCGGCCTTGGCCGCCACCGAGATCTGCGCCTTGCGGGTCGCGAGCGCCGGTCCGTCGACGCGGCCCTTCAGCTCCTCGGCGTCCTCGGCCTCGTCGGCGGCCTTCAGTGCGGCGGCGATCGCGTCGCGCACGTCCTCCTCCTGCGACTGGGTCAGTGCCGCCTGCGCCTCCGCGGGAGGATCTGCAGGGTCCGGCTCCGGGACCGGCGAGGCACACCCGGCCAGGACCGTCAGACCGACGGCCGACGCTGCGACGGGCCTCCAAAGCTTCGTGGCGCTCATCGCTGCTCCTTCCCCTCGTCGTCCGCGCCGTTCTCGGCGTCCGGACCCTCGCTCGTGTCTCGGTCCGCGTCCGCCGGACCGGACTCGTCCGTCCCGTCGGGTGCGGTGTCACCGGAGGCGGGCGATGCCCACGCCTTGCGCCACGCAGCGCCGCTCGCAGCGGACGTGCGGGCGGGCGAGCCGCCACCGGCAGCGCTGGCAGACGTGCCGGCAGCACCGTCGCCGGCACCCGCGGGCGTGTCGGCAGTCCCGCCACCGGCGCCCGAGCCGTCCGGCTCCTTGTCACCGCTCTGCGCGTCGTCGGCCGGGGCGACGACCGGGATCTGTCCGGTGAGCCATCCACGGATCGGCCCGCGACGCCGTCCCGACGCCGCCTCGGCCGCCCGGGCGGCCTCCTCCGCGGCGGCGCGCTCACGGAGCTCGCGGCGCGTCAGCACGACCGTGGTGGCGGTCGGGCCGGCGCTGTCGCGCTCGGTCGGCGCAGGACCGCCACCGGTCGCGGCCGCGACGGGGACGGCTGCCGCTGCTTCCTCCTGCTCGCGGGCCGTGCGCCGCTTGCGCGCCGAACGGACCGACGACGAGACCAGGAGCGCAGCCCCGATCAGCAGCAGGAGGGCGCCGGCGATCACGCCGGGCCAGAGCCACGGGGTGGTGACCGTCCGCGGCCAGGTCAGCTCGACCACCGGTGCCGACGCGTCGTCGCCGGTCCCGGCAGCGAGGAGGCTCCACCGCCCGTCGCGCGCGGTCCAGCGCATCGACGTGGAACCGTCCTCGCTGGACTCGGCGTACCACATGTCGGAGCCCGCAGGGTCGGGGCCCACGAGGGGCTCGTCGGCGTCCGCGGCCTCCGTGTCAGCCGCGTCGGTGGCCTCGTCCGTGGCCTCGTCGGTCTCGGGGCTCTCGGCCGGCTCCGACTCCTCGGTGGCCTCGGGGCTCTCCGAGGGATCGGCCGAAGCCTCCTCGGTCGCGCCGTCCGTGGGCTCCGCGGTCGCGTCGTCCGTGGCGTCCGCAGCGGACCCGGCCTCCGTCGCGAGGGTCTCCCAGTCGCTCAGACCGGTGACGCGCGTGTACGGGTCCTCCCCGACCCAGCCGAGAACGTCCACGTCGCGCCCGACGACGAGGCTGACGGGGCCGCCGTCCGCCCGCGTGGCGCTGATCGTGACCGCGTCGTCGACGAGCTCGAGGACGCCGGGGTCCGTGACCACCATCGTCGTGCCGTCGACGGTCGACGCGGAGGTCGACGCCACGACGGTGTCGGTCTCCTTCCAGACGGTCGCCGACGCGACAGCGAGACCGATCCCGGCGATACCGAGGACGATCAGGACGATCCCGATGATTCGTTGCAGCACCAACATTCCCTTCATGGCGGACTCTCCACCTTAGGGGCGATCACGGCGGGGAGGTACTCGCGGAGCGGCGCCAGCACGCTTCTCACATCAACTTCACACAATGCGCAGCCCGTCTCCGGTGCGCAACCGCAACCCGGTCCCACGGAGGCTGGGACTAAGGTGTGGTGCAGAACCGCGCGGAGTGCGCGCTGCACGCAGAGAGCGGTCCGGTCCGCCGCGACGACGACTCTCGCCCAACCACCACGGAGGTCACGGTGTCCGACGAGCGTTCGCTCTTCCCTGTCACGATGCGCGGCTACGACCGGGTCCAGGTCGACAACCAGGTCGCCAAGCTCGAGTCGGCGCTCGCCGAGGCTCGCCGCCAGGTCGAGAGCCTCGACCAGCGTCAGATGGAGCTGACCTCCAAGCTGGCGGACGCCGAGCGCTCGGCCCGCGAGTCCGAGGCCCCGTCGTACTCGGGGCTCGGGTCCCGCATCGAACAGCTGTTGCGCTCCGCCGAGGAGCAGTCCGCCGACATCCTGTCGCAGGCGAACTCGCAGGCCGCGGACATCATGGCGCGGTCCAAGATCGCCGCGGGGCAGGTCCGCTCTCGCGCCGAGAACGAGGTCGCCGAACTCCTCGCCTCGGCACGCCGCGAGGCCGAGGAGCTGCGCAGCACGAGCGCGTCCGAGTCCGAGTCCGCCGTCCAGGGCGCCCTGCGCCGGGCCGAGGAGCTCGTGGCCAGCGCCGAGCGCGAGGCCGCCCGCATCCAGAGCGCGATCACCACGGAGGAGAACGAGCGGCGCTCGTCCCTCGAGCAGGAGCTGGCCACGCTCAGGGCGGTGACCGAGCGGGAGACCACCGAGCAGCGCGTCGGTTCCGAGCGCGAGGCGGCCGAGCTGCGGGCCCGCGCCGAGGAGGAGACCACGGCGCTGCGTGAGAACGCCGAGCGCGACGCCGCCGACCTGATCGACAGCGCCCGCCGCGAGGCCGAGAGGCACGCGAACGAGGTCCGGCAGGCTGCCGACGAGGCCGCGAAGGCGGGGACCAAGGAGCTCGAGGAGCTCAAGGTCGCGGCGCGCACGGCTCTCGCCGACGCCGAGCTCGAGGTCGTCCGCCGGCGCGAGGCAGCGGAGTCGGAAAACGCCGCCCGCCACGCCGGCGCCAAGCAGGAGACCGAGAAGCTGGTCGCGACCGCCGAGAACCACGCGGCCGAGGCCGAGCAGCGTGTCGCCATGGCGCTCGCCCAGGCGGAGAAGGTCCGCGCGGAGTCCGACACGTACGTCCGCGAGCAGCTCGCCGAGGCCCGGGCCACGGCGGACGCCATCATCGCGGAGGCTCGCGCGTTCGCCGAGCAGTCCGTCAGCGACGCGAACGTCGAGGCCGAGGCACAGCGGTCCAGCGCGCAGCGCCAGCTCGAGGACCTCACCCGGCAGCACGACTCGATCAACACCTACCTCGGTGAGCTCCGGGCGCTCCTCGGCGACGACGCGATCGCCGGCAAGGGCGCGAGCGAGAAGAAGGGCGACACGAAGCCCACGACGGGTTCCATCGACGGCACTCCGGCCCAGCGGGCGCGCGCGGCGCAGCTGCGGACCGAGCAGTCCTCCGACGCACGCGAGAGCCGGGGCGAGCGCGGCTCGAAGAACGGCGGCGCGAAGCGCACGGGTTCGAAGAACGGCCCGGACGCGGCATCCGACGACTCGTCCGGCGCCGACGGCGCCGCCTCCGGGCCGTCGGCCGGTACGTCGTCCGAGGACGCCCCCGCGGACGGCAAGGCGACCGACCGGGCATGAGCACGCCGTCCGACGACGCGGCGAGCTGGCGCGACCGGCGGGGCGACGCCGCCCGGGAGCACGCGGCCGCTCTCGAGCGCCAGAAGGAGGCCGAGTCCGCCGAGGCGTCCGCCCGCATCACCGAGTTCGTCGCGGCCGCGCTCGCCGACGGACCGGCTCCCGAGGCGCTCCGAGCCCGCGACTACCGCGGCCGACGCACGTACCCGACCGGGCTGACCGGCTGGTACCTGCGGCAGAACCGTTCCGTGGGCGTCGACACGGACGGGAAGTTCTACGTCCTCACCGTCCCCGGCGGCCTGACCGCGCGCCTGCGCGGCCAGACTCCGGACCCGTCACCGCCGCCGCGGATCCTCGGCAAGGGTGGCCGCGACGGCGAGTCGATCGACCTCGTCGATGCGCTGGCGAACGTCCTCGCCCGCGGCACGGGCGGCGGCACGAGCGGCAGCGGCGGGACGGGCGGCACGGACGGGCGCGGCGGCAGGGGCGGCTCAGTCGGCTGAGGCCCGCTCCAGCAGCGCCGCCAGCGCCTCGCCGACGGCCGCGGGGGCCTCGACGGGGCTCATGTGGCCGGCGGCCGGGACGATCACGAGATCGGCGGTGCGGTGCGCGACCACCATGTGCTCGGCCTCACCGATCGGTGAGAGCACGTCCTCCTCACCCACCAGGACCAGCACGGGCCCCTCGAACGACGTGAGCACCTCGGTCCGGTCCGGTCGGGCCGCCATCGCGAGCTGCGACCACGCGACGCCGTCCGCCCGCTGGGAGCGGATCCACGACTCGACCAGTCCCGTCAGCTCGGGGTGCTCGCGCCGGCTGGACTCCCCAGGAGGCTGCCGACCATGCCGAGCACGCCGTCCGTCGACCGTTCCGCCTCGACCTGGTGCGCCACCCGCTGACGTTGCAGGCGGGCCTCCGGGGTGTCGGCACGGGACTTGGTGTCGAGCAGTCCGAGCCCCACCGTGAAGGCGGCGTGCCGCTCGGCGACCGCGAGCGCCACGTACCCGCCCATGGAGAGCCCGGCGACGACGGCACGGTCGAAGCCGGCGTCGCGGACCGCTGCGACCACCGCGTCCGCGCTCGCCTCGAGCGACGGCTGCCGGGGGCCGTCCGGGCTCTGGCCGAGACCGAAGAGGTCGACGGCGAGGACGGTCGCGTGGCCGGGCATCGCCTCGACCGCCGCGCGCCACATGCGATGGTCGACCGGGAACCCGTGGAGCAGGACGAGCGGCGTGCCGTGCCCGTCCCTCAGCGTGTGGACCTCCAGGGCTCGCGCGCCTCGCGCGGTGCCCTGGTTCGTGCTCGGGGTCATGGTCAGGCTCCTTCGTCGTCGACGGGCTGGATGGTTCCGGTTCTACCCGCCGGTGCGGGAAGCGTCGTAGCTCTGCTGGTCGGTGGCCTCGGTGTCCTCGCCCGCGTCGGCGTGGCCGGTCCAGGTCGTGGGCAGCGGCGTCGGGACGTCCGGGGCGACGCGGGCGACGATCTCGTCGAGCACCCGGCGGACCGAGGGCTCCCCCACCCACAGGTGCTTCGCGTCGTCGACGCCGACGATCTCGGCCTGCGGCACCCGGGCGAACCGCTCGCGCGCCTCGTCGGGTCGCAGGTAGTCGTCCTCGCCGGGGACGAGGGCGACCAGAGGACGGCCGAACTCGGCCCACGCGTCGAGGTCGTCGTCCGTGGCGCGGTGCAGCGGCGGGGAGAGCAAGATCGCCCCCTCGACCGACGGGTCGGCCCCGTGCATGAGGGCGAGCTCGGTCCCGAAGGACCAGCCGACCAGCCACGGTGCGGGCAGCTCGCGGAACTCCGCGAGCTCGATCGCCGCCGCGACGTCGTAGCGCTCGCCGTCACCGCCGTCGAAGGCTCCCTCGCTGACACCGCGGGGGACGCCGTCCCGCGGGTGTTGAACCGCAGCACGGCGATCCCGGCGAGCGCGGGCAGGCGCCACGCCGCCTTGCGCAGCACGTGGGAGTCCATGTAGCCGCCGTGGGTGGGCAGCGGGTGCAGCGTCACGAGCGTGGCGCGCACGGGTCCGGAGACCGGGGTCGCGAGCTCCCCCACCAGGGTGAGCCCGTCCGCGGTGTGGAGCTCGATCTCCTCCCGGTGCGCCGGGAGGACGGTCAACGACCTGATGTCGGTGGCCTCGGCCGCGGTGTCCTCGTTCGTCGATGTGCTCACGTCTCCGACGATATCCGTCCCGCGGCTCCGCGCCACGGGGGCGTCAGCGACGCCGTCCGCGGGCCTCCCAGCACGCGGTGTGCCAGTGCCGCCGGTCCGCCAGCGCGGACTCGGCCCCGAAGATCCCGTCGCTCGCCCAGGCGACGACGTGCGTCGTCCGCGGCGGGATCGTCTGGCGGCAGCCAGGGCACGAGTACGCCTTCTCGGAACCCCGGGTGCGCTGCACCGTCCAGTCCCCGTCCGGGCCGCTCTCGCTGCGCCGGCCACCGGTGGCCCGATCGACGTCCAGGGGGACGTGCTCGTCCGACCAGGGGCGGCGACGGGAACGGCGGGACGACGGCATGGACCCATCCTGACGCGTCCCCGGCCCGGGATCCAGCGCGTCCGGGCAGGCGTCGGACGGCGTCGCGCCCCTCCGGTCACGTCCGGCGGGCTCTCGACAACCGTCCAGGCAAGGGCGCTAGGCTGATCCGGCTGTCCGAACGGCACCGCGGCTCCGTCGCGTCCCCACGACGAAGGATTTTTGTGAAGAACCGCACCCTGCGCGGCATCACCGCGCTCACCCTGGGCTCCGCCCTCGTCCTCGCCGGATGCTCCGGCGGCGACGACGCCGACCCCGGCCCGACCGCCTCCGCCGAGTCCACGGACGCCGCCGAGGCCCCCGGGGTCAACGAGAACCCCGACGACATCGCCACGCTCGAGGCGGTCGAGGTCAGCGGTGACGTCGGCAGCGAGCCGACCGTCGAGTTCGACGCGCCGCTGGAGGTCTCGGGCCCGACCGCCGTCGTGGCCACCGAGGGCGACGGCGACACCCTCGAGGACGGCATGCGGGTGACGATGAACATCGTCAACTACCAGGGCAGCGACGCGGAGCGGACGCAGAGCACCTGGGACGAGGGCGCGACCCCTCAGGTGTTCACCCTCGGTGACCCGCAGTACGACCTGATCAACCCCGTGCTGACGGGCACGACCATCGGCTCCCGCATCGTGTTCGGGAACCTCAGCGCCGACGCCGACGGGAACCCGACGACCCTCATCAACGTCATCGAGGTCACCGACGCCACCGAGCCCTCCGGGCGCGAGCGCGCCGAGGGCGAGGCCGTGGAGCCGGCCGACGGGCTCCCCGTCGTCACGCTCGACGACACCGGTAAGCCGAGCATCGAGATCCCGGACGACTACGAGGCACCCGACGAGCTCGTGGTGCAGCCCCTGATCAAGGGCGACGGCCCCGAGGTGAGCGCGGACCAGTCCGTGTCGGCGCACTACACGGGCTGGCTCCTCGACGGCACGCAGTTCGACTCCTCGTGGGACCGCGGCGAGCCCTCCGACTTCCCGCTCTCCGGCGTCATCGAGGGTTGGACGACGGGCCTCTCCGGGCAGACCGTCGGCAGCCAGGTCCTCCTGGTGATCCCGGCAGACCTCGCCTACGGCGACCAGGAGTCCGAGACGATCCCTGCGGACTCCACGCTGGTGTTCGTCGTCGACATCCTCGACGCCTACTGACGGACGGCTGCTGACGGACGCCTGACCCAGACGCCTCGCCTGCGAGGCCGCGTCCGGCCTTGGCCCTCCTCCTGCACCGTGCGCCCGACGGGACCCGACCGCGAAGGTCGGGTCCCGTCGTGCGTCCGGTCCAGGAGGAGATCGTGTGAGCATCGGCACGATCGGCGGTCTCCGTGCTGGTGTGCGCGCCGCTCCGGCATAGTCTCGAACCACAGGTCCTCGCCGCTGCTGCCGAGGTCCTGGACGTGGCTCCCCGCGGACGCGGAGCGCCTCATCGCAGCCTGTCGTGCCGGCACCACCGGCGCTCGGCTGTGCCACCACCGATCAGCACGACGACTCATGGAGAACTCCTGATGCAGCGCAAGACCCTCCCGGCCGTTCTCGCCGCCGGCCTCCTCGTCACCGGCCTCGCCGCCTGTTCCTCGGACGACGGCTCGACCGACAGCTCCACCGACGCCTCCACCGCTGCGGCCTCCGCGTCGGCGCCCGCCGTCGTCAAGGACACCGAATACCGGATCGTCGACGACCTGAAGGACGCGGCCGTCGCCGCCGGCCTCGCGTGCGACGACTGGACGACCATCGACCCCGTGGCCCCCGCCTGGCAGGTCGGCACCTGTGGCGACTCGACGCTGACGCTCTACCGCGCACAGGAGGACAAGACGCAGGGCGCCGACGCCGCGCGCGACGACGCCGACGCCGTCGTGCTCGTGGGACCGAACTGGACGGTCGTCACGTCCCAGGACGTCGTCGACACGATCCAGCCGGCTCTCGGCGGCTCGACCGACGTCGAGGAGCCCGCCGAGGGCTGACCTCAGGACCTCGCACCGCGCGTCGAGGTTCCTACCGCATCCCAGCGGCACGACCGCACGACGACATGACGAAGGGGATCGCTCCGATCGGAGCGATCCCCTTCGTCATGCCCGGGAGCGGCGCGGCCGAGGACCTACGCTCGCGAGCGCGGTCCTGCCTCGGTCCGCGTCAGAAGTCCCAGTCGTCGTCCTCGGTGTGGACCGCCTTGCCGATGACGTAGGACGACCCCGAGCCGGAGAAGAAGTCGTGGTTCTCGTCGGCGTTCGGCGAGAGCGCGGAGAGGATCGCCGGGTTCACGTCCGTCTCGTCCTTGGGGAACAGCGCCTCGTAGCCGAGGTTCATCAGGGCCTTGTTGGCGTTGTAGCGCAGGAACTTCTTGACGTCCTCGGTGAGCCCGACGCCGTCATAGAGGTCCTCCGTGTACTGGACCTCGTTCTCGTAGAGCTCGAAGAGCAGCTCGAACGTGTAGGCCTTGAGCTCGTCCCGCTCCTCGGAGCTGAGCTTCTCCAGCCCTTTCTGGAACTTGTAGCCGATGTAGTAGCCGTGGACGGCCTCGTCACGGATGATCAGGCGGATCACGTCGGCCGTGTTCGTGAGCTTCGCGCGGCTCGACCAGTACATCGGCAGGTAGAAGCCCGAGTAGAACAGGAACGACTCGAGGAGCGTCGAGGCGACCTTGCGCTTGAGCGGCGAGTCACCCCGGTAGTACTTCATGACGATCTCGGCCTTGCGCTGGAGGTTCTCGTTCTCCTCCGACCAGCGGAACGCCTCGTCGATCTGCTGCGTCGAGCACAGGGTCGAGAAGATCGACGAGTAGCTCTTCGCGTGCACCGACTCCATGAACGCGATGTTCGTGTAGACGGCCTCCTCGTGCGGGGTGATCGCGTCGGGGATCAGCGAGACCGCGCCCACGGTGCCCTGGATGGTGTCCAGCAGCGTGAGGCCCGTGAAGACGCGCATCGTGAGCGTCTTCTCGTCCTCGGTGAGCGTGTTCCACGACGGGATGTCGTTCGACACCGGGACCTTCTCGGGGAGCCAGAAGTTCCCCGTCAGCCGGTCCCAGACCTCGGCGTCCTTCTCGTCGGGGACGCGGTTCCAGTTGATGGCCTGGACGCTGCTGATGAGCTTGATCTTGCCCGTGGGTGACATCGCTTGGTCTTCTCTCTCCCCGGTCTCCCGGGTCCGCTCGTCGTCTGTCCGGTGGTGCGCACCGAGAGCTCGATGCTGTCACGAGGCTACGACGGGGGCCCGCCTACGGCAGGCCCCCGTACGTGCACCTCAGAGGTTCGTGCGCCGCAGAGAATCGTGCGCGACAGGCTCGGTGCGCGCCACGACGCTCATGCGGCTCACAGCATGCAGGAGACGCAACCCTCGACCTCGGTCCCCTCGAGGGCCTGCTGCCGCACGCGGATGTAGTAGAGCGTCTTGATGCCCTTGCGCCAGGCGTAGATCTGCGCCTGGTTGACCTCGCGCGTGGTCGCCGTGTCCTTGAAGAACAGCGTCAGGCTCAGGCCCTGGTCGACGTGCTGCGTCGCCGCCGCGTACGTGTCGATGATCTTCTTCCAGCCGATCTCGTACGCGTCGTCGTAGTAGTCGAGGTTGTCGTTCGTCAGGTACGGCGCCGGGTAGTAGACGCGCCCGATCTTGCCCTCCTTGCGGATCTCGATCTTCGAGGCCACGGGGTGGATCGACGACGTCGAGTTGTTGATGTACGAGATCGAGCCGGTCGGCGGGACGGCCTGCAGGTTCTGGTTGTAGATCCCGTGGAGCTGGACCGACGCCTTGAGCTCGCGCCAGTCGTCCTGCGTCGGGACGCGGACGCCGGCACGCTCGAAGATCTCGGCCACGGCCCCGGTCTGCGGCACCCACTCCTGCTCCGTGTACTTGTCGAAGTACTCGCCGGTCGCGTACGCCGAGGCCTCGAAGTTGTGGAACTTCTGGCCGCGCTCGATCGCGAGACGGTTCGAGGCCGCGAGCGCGTGGTACGCGACCGTGTAGAAGTAGATGTTCGTGAAGTCGAGGCCCTCGTCGGACCCGTAGTGGACGCGCTCGCGGGCCAGGTACCCGTGCAGGTTCATCTGGCCGAGGCCGATCGCGTGCCCCAGGTCGTTGGCGCGCCGGATCGACGGCACCGAGTCGATGCTCGTCTGGTCGGAGACCGCCGTGAGCGCCCTGATCGACACCTCGATGGTCTTCGCGAGGTCGGGCGAGTCCATCGACTTCGCGATGTTCAGCGAGCCGAGGTTGCAGGAGATGTCGCGGCCGACGTGGTCGTACGAGAGGTCGTCCGAGTACGTCGACGGGGTGGACACCTGCAGGATCTCGGAGCAGAGGTTCGAGTGCGTGACCTTGCCGGCGATCGGGTTGGCCCGGTTCACCGTGTCCTCGAACATGACGTACGGGTAGCCCGACTCGAACTGCAGCTCGGCGAGGGTCTGGAAGAAGTGGCGCGCCTTGATCTTCGTCTTGGTGATCCGCGCGTCGTCGACCATCTCGTAGTACTTCTCCGTGACGGAGATGTCGGCGAACGGCACGCCGTAGATGCGCTCGACGTCGTACGGCGAGAACAGGTACATGTCCTCGTTCTTCTTGGCGAGCTCGAACGTGATGTCCGGGATCACGACGCCGAGCGAGAGGGTCTTGATGCGGATCTTCTCGTCCGCGTTCTCCCGCTTCGTGTCGAGGAACCGCATGATGTCGGGGTGGTGCGCCTGCAGGTAGACGGCGCCGGCGCCCTGACGTGCACCGAGCTGGTTGGCGTACGAGAAGGAGTCCTCGAGCAGCTTCATCACGGGGATCACCCCGGAGGACTGGTTCTGGATCTTCTTGATCGGGGCGCCGTGCTCGCGCACGTTGCTCAGGAGCAGCGCGACGCCACCGCCTCGCTTCGAGAGCTGGAGGGCGGAGTTGATGCCGCGCGCGATCGACTCCATGTTGTCCTCGATGCGCAGCAGGAAGCAGGACACGGGCTCGCCGCGCTGCTTCTTGCCCGCGTTGAGGAACGTCGGGGTCGCCGGCTGGAACCGTCCGGAGATGATCTCCTCGACGATGTCGAGGGCGAACTGCTCCTCGCCCGCGGCGAGGGTCAGGGCGACCATGCACACCCGGTCCTCGAACCGCTCGAGGTAGCGCTTGCCGTCGAACGTCTTGAGCGTGTAGCTCGTGTAGTACTTGAACGCGCCGAGGAACGTCTCGAACCGGAACTTCTTCGCGTAGGCGAACTGGAACAGCGACTTCACGAAGGCGCGGTCGTACTTGTCCAGGACCTCGGACTCGTAGTACTCGTTCTCGATCAGGTAGTCGAGCTTCTCGTCCAGGTCGTGGAAGAAGACGGTGTTCTGGTTCACGTGCTGGCGGAAGTACTGGTGCGCGGCCTGACGGTCCATGTCGAACTGGATCTTGCCGTCGTCCCCGTACAGGTTCAGCATCGCGTTGAGCGAGTGGTAGTCCATCTCGGTGCTCGCGAGGCTCACGGACGTCCCGGCGCTCACGCCGGGACCTGTGACTGTCGTTGCCAAAATCGTCCCAATCCGTCGCGGACGCGTCTGACGTCCTCGGCTGTTCCCAGTAGTTCGAATGCGTAGAGATACGGGACTCCGCACTTCGCGGCGACGATGTCGCCGGCCGCGCAGTAGGTCGACCCGAAGTTGGTGTTGCCGGCGGCGATCACGCCCCGGATCAACGACCGGTTGTGTGCGTCGTTCAGGAACTTGACGACCTGACGCGGGACGGCTCCGCCCTCGTCACCGCTCCCGTACGTCGGGACCACGAGCACGTACGGCGCCTCGACGCTGAGGCGCGGCTCCGACGGTCGCAACGGGATGCGATGGGCGGTGAGGCCGAGCTCCGCGAGCCCGAGCCTCTGGACGAAGCGGTGCGTGTTGTCGGAGACGCTGGAGAAGTAGACGACGGACGCCATGCTCCACCTCGCTCACCGCACCCGACGCCACGCGCCGATGCTGCTCGTGCTCGATCCTGCTGATCGTGCCCCTGCCCGGTCCTGCTCGGGAGGGGCGTCACCACGCCTGCGTCAGGCGACGGCGTCCGCCGTCTTCGCGGCGAGGGCGCTGATCTGGTCCGGGCGGAACCCGGACCAGTGCGACTCGTCGGTCACGACGACCGGCGCCTGCAGGTAGCCGAGGCCACGGACCAGTTCGAGCGCCTCGGCGTCCTGGCTGATGTCGACCACGGAGTACTCGACGCCCTTCTTGTCGAGGGCTCGATACGTCGCATCGCACTGGACACAGGCCGGCTTGCTGTAGACCGTGACGTTCATCGGAGTCTCCTCGTGCTTCTGGGCTGTCTGCTGGCTGATCGTCCGGTCCTTCGGAGGGCGAGAGATGCGCTCTGACCTCGAAAGACACGGGTGGAACTACGTCTGTGTCATTCACCGGAGGGCCTGAGCGACCCCGGCGAGAAACCACTATACCTAGTGTGTCCCGGTGTGCCACAGCACAAGATGTCGTGTCGAGGATTCACCCGCTCGCCTGCACAAGACCCTTTCGTGACCACCTTCGAAGGGTCCCACGAGCCACCGACACGGCCTTCGTGCACCGTCTCGTCCACCGGCGACGCTCGCCCTCGAGGCCGGATCCGCGCCGGTCTCGCAGGCCCGTCCACAGGGTGTGCACGGCGCTCGTGCACACCCTGTGCGAGTCGCGCGGGACCCGCCGACGAGCGCCCGCAGACGGCGTCCCGGGCCACCTTCGCTGGGGTGCGAAAGGTGCGGACCGGACATCGCTCGCCCGAAGATCCGATGAGATCGTCCGGCGTGTCGCACCCGCGCGCGTGTCGCCCCGGGCGCTCGTCGTGCCGGGCCAGTCGCTCGACGTGCCCCGCGCGTGTCGCCCCGGGCGCTCGTCGTGCCGGGCCAGTCGCTCGACGTGCCCCGCGCGCGTCGCGCCGGGCGCTCGACGTGACTCAGAGGCGCTCGGCCGGCGTTCCGTCGTCCGCGCCCTGCTCGGCCGAGCCTGCGGCGCCGTGGTCGCCGTCCTCCACGTCGTCGACGTCGTCGACGGCCGGCAGGACGTTCGAGGACACGAGACGCCGGTACCAGCGGGCCGAGTCCTTCCAGGTGCGCTCCTGGGTCTCGTAGTCGACCCGGATGATCCCGAACCGGCGGTCGTAGCCGTAGCCCCACTCGAAGTTGTCGAGCAGCGACCACGCGAAGTATCCGCGCACGTCGGCGCCGGCGTCGATCGCTGCGCCGACCGCGTCGATGTGGCCGTGCAGGTAGCCGACCCGCAGCGGGTCGTGGACGCGCCCGTCGGGCGAGACCTCGTCGTGGAACGCCGCCCCGTTCTCGGTCACCATCAGCGGCTGGTCGGGATAGGACGCGGCGACAGAGGTCAGGAGCTCCGTCATGCCGGCGGGCTCGATGTTCCAGCCCATCGCGGTGTACGGGCCGGGCTGGGTGACGAACTCCACGTCGTCGGCGCCGACCCACGGGCTGGCCGCCGAGGCGCCGTGCCCGTCGTTCTGCGCCCGCTCCCCGTCGCCCGCGAAGTGCCGCACCTTGGTCGTCGAGTAGTAGTTGATCCCCAGGACGTCGAGCGGCTGACGGGTGATCTCCAGGTCGCCGTCCTCGACGAAGGCCCAGTCGGTCACCGCCGCCGTGTCGGCGAGGAGGTCTTCGGGGTAGGCGCCGTCGAGCATCGGGCCGAGGAACGCCCGGTTGGCGAGCGCGTCGATCCGCCGGACGGCGTCCACGTCGCTGTCGGAGCCGCGGTCCTCCGGGCGGATCACGTGCAGGTTGAGCGTGACGGACAGCCGCGTCGACTCCCCCAGCTCGTCACGGATCGCCCGGCACGCGAGCCCGTGCGCGAGGTTCAGGTGGTGGACGGCGGCCAGCGCGGCCTCACCGTCGGTCCGCCCGGGCGCGTGCACCCCCGAGCCGTACCCGAGGTACGCGGAGCACCAGGGCTCGTTGAGGGTGGTCCACACGTCGACCCGCTCGCCGAGCTCGCGGGCCATGCGCCTCGCGTACTCGGCGAAGGCGAACGCCGTGGCACGGTTGGTCCACCCGCCCTCGTCCTCGAGCTCCTGGGGCAGGTCCCAGTGGTAGAGCGTGACGACGGGCTTCACGCCGACCTCGAGCAGCGCGTCCACGAGCCGCGAGTAGAAGGCGATGCCCTCGGCGTTGAACTCTCCCGAGCCGCCGGGCTGGACGCGGGGCCAGGAGATCGAGAAGCGGTAGGCGTCGAGCCCGAGGTCGGCGATGTGCTGCACGTCCTCGGCCCAGCGGTGGTAGTGGTCGTCCGCGACGTCTCCCGTGTCCCCGTTCAGCGTCCGGCCCGGCGTGTGCGAGTACGTGTCCCAGATCGACGGTCCGCGACCGCCCTCCGTGGCGGCGCCCTCGATCTGGTACGCGGCCGTCGCCGAGCCCCAGACGAACCCGTCGGGGAAGTGTCGGCCTGCGGCGCCTGTCGGGCGGTGGTCGTCGGTTCGTTCGCTACGTCGTTCACGGTGTCCCCATCGCCGGCATCGGTGTCGGTCGTCGCAGTCTCGCGCCGACCGACTCTTCGTATCGATTCGATCGTATGTCCTGTTCCGGAGCCAGCACAGCCGGGGCCACCGCGAGGCCCCGGAGGCGAGAACCCGTCGGCGGCCGGGCGGTAGCGCAGACCGTGGGAGATCTGCAGCACAGACGTGACATCCTTCTCGACGTGCAGCACGCGAACGTGTCCAGGACCGAGATCCCCGGGCTCGATGTCCAGGTCTTCGCCCATCCCGGACCCGTCGCTCGCCCAGCTGTCCTCGTCCTCCCGGGCGGCGGCTACGAGCACCACGCCGACCACGAGGGCCGCGACGTCGCCGAGTGGCTCGTCGGTCTCGGGCTGCACGCCGTCGTCCTGCGGTATCCCGTCGCCCCGCTGCGACACCCAGCGCCCCTCGACGCCGCTCGACGCACGCTGGACTGGATCCGGACAGGAGGACACGAGATCCCGGTCGACTCGTCCCGGGTCGCCGTCCTCGGGTTCTCCGCGGGCGGACACCTCGCAGGGCTGCTAGCGACCGAGGTCGGCGCACCCGAGCTCCTGATGCTCGGCTACCCCGTGGTCTCGCTGGTCGACGAGCCCCATGAGGGGTCGGTGCGCAACCTCCTGGGCGACCTCCCGGACGAGGCGCTCCTGACCGCGCTCAGCGTCGACCGCCGGGTCGACGAGCGCACCCCGCCCACGTTCGTCTGGCACACCGCAGACGACGTCTCCGTCCCGGCGTCCCACGCGCTACGGCTGGCGCAGGCGCTCGTCGACCATCACGTCCCCGTCGAGCTGCACGTCTTCCCGCACGGGGAGCACGGAGTCGGGCTGGCCCCCGCGCTGCCCGAGGTCGCGCAGTGGACGGACCTCACGGCGCGCTGGCTCCGCACGCGGGGCTGGATCCGCGACTAGACCTCGGCCCCTGCCCGCAGGACGCGCTGCACCCCGAGGTCGGCGTCCGTGACGACGACGTCGGCGCGTCGGCCCGCTTCGAGCGCGCCGATGTCGGTGCGCCCCAGCACCCGGGCCGGCGTCAGCGACGCCGAGCGCACGGCGTCGACGAGCGCCACGCCCGCCGCGACGGTCTCGCGGACCACGTCGATCAGGTGGTACGTACCACCGGCGATGGCGCCGCCCTCGGTGAGCCGCGCGACGCCGTCCGCCACCGTGACCTTCATCGGACCCAGGTCGTAGGCGCCGTCGGCCATGCCGGCCGCGGCCATCGCATCGGTGACGAGTGCGACGGCGTCGGGCCCGACCATCGCGAACACGCTCCGGGCCGTCCCGTGCGCGAGGTGCGTGCCGTCGCTGATGAGCTCGACGACCAGATCGCCGCGGGCTGCGGCCGCGAGGCACGCGGCGATCGGCCCCGGCTCGCGGTGGTGGAGCGGGCGCATGCCGTTGAAGAGGTGCGTCGCCGTCATCCGGACGCCCGCCGCTCCCCCGGCCGCCGCCAGCGCCGCGGTTCCCGCGGCGATCGCGGCGTCGACCTGCTCTGTCGTCGCATCGGTGTGCCCGACCGACGGGACCGCGCCCACGGCGACGAGCGCCTCGATCACGCCACCGGGGCCGACGACGCCCGGCACCTCGGGCGCGACCGTCATGGTCCGCAGGTGCCCCCGCGACGCGGCGGCGATCGCCTCGACGAGCTCCGCGTCGCCCGCGAGCATGTCTGCCGGGTTCTGCGCGCCGCACCTCGCCTCGGACAGGAACGGGCCCTCGAGGTGGATGCCGGCGAGATCCCCGGCCTCGGCGAGCGCGCCGAGCGTGGCGACCCGTTCGAGCAGGACGTCTCGAGGTGCGGTGACCAGAGAGCCCACGAGGCTCGTCGTCCCGTGCGCGAGGTGCTCCACGGCCGCCGTCCGGGCCTGCTCGACCGTGAGCGCGTCGGGGAACCCCTCACCGCCGCCGCCGTGGTTGTGCAGGTCGACCAGCCCAGGGAGCAGCGTCGTGCCCTCCGCCCCGGCGGAGCAGCCGGCCACGACCTGCACCCACTCGGTGCCCTGGGCCTGCGCGCACGAGCCCGTCCAGGCGATCCGGTCGCCGAGGACGACGACGACGCCGTCCTCGATGATCCGATCAGCGGTGACGACCCGCCCGCGCAGCGCCCACGGCGTGCTGGTGGACCGGTCGGGGGCGCCGTCGAGAGTGCTCATGGCGCCATTGTCCCCTATTCGTACAGTGCGCGCACAAATACGTGCGGACCGGGACGGGCACTCGGGGACGCCGGCTCGCCCCACAGCCGTACCCCAGGTGCGGATCAGAAGAGGCGGGCCCCGACGTCGTCGACGCCCTTCATCGCGGCGTAGTCGAGGATCAGACACTCGATCCCGCGGTCCTTCGCGAGCACCCTCGCCTGCGGCTTGATCTCCTGCGCGGCGAAGACGCCGCGTACCGGCGCGAGCAGAGGGTCCCGGTTCATCAGCTCCAGGTAGCGGGTGAGCTGCTCGACCCCGTCGATCTCACCTCGGCGCTTGATCTCGACCGCCACGGAACGACCCTCCGCGTCCCGCGCGAGGATGTCGACCGGCCCGATGGCGGTCATGTACTCCCGGCGCACCAGCGTGTGCCCCTCGCCGAGCAGCGTGATCTGCGCGGCGAGCATCTCCTGGAGGTGCGCCTCGACCCCGTCCTTGACGAGCCCCGGGTCGACGCCCAGCTCGTGCGCGCTCTCGTGGAAGACCTCGTGGATCTCGATCTCCAGCCGGTCGTCGCTCTTGGCGTGCTGGACCGCCCACACCTGCGTCACGCCGCGCTCGCGCGCCAGCGCGTCGGGCTCCCGCACCACCATGGCGCACGGCGGGCTCATCCAGTTCAGCGGCTTGTAGGAGCCCCCGTCCGAGTGCAGCAGGACGCTGCCGTCAGCCTTGACCACCACCAGACGGCGGGCGAGCGGGAGATGGGCGGACAACCGCCCGGTGTACTGCGCCGAGCACTCGGCGACGACGAGGCGCATGCGCGCTCCTCCAAGGTTGCTGTCACCGGTCGGGCGACTCGGACGTGCGGTCCGGCGAAGGGGTGGGCGGTCGCGCCCACGAGACTCAGACGACCGAGCCGTGGCCGCTCGGTGCCGCCTCGAGCCAAGAGGTCAGGCCCGAGTAGGCCTCACGGGACATCAGCAGCACCACGGGGTGGCCGCCGCACGTGCCCTCGACGAGGTAGAGGGACTCCTCCGGGCGGCCCGTGGGGTTCCGGTCGACGACCACGAGTCGTCCTCGGCGCCACACCGCCGCGGGCCGGACCGAGAGCGACCAGAGCGGCCACCACTCGATGCGTCCGGCGCAGTACACCGCGAGACCGCGTCGAGCCGCACCCGACGGGCGGACGACGGAGCACTCGAAGCTACCGAGACGACGGTTCAGGCCGCTGAAGCGCACCACGCCGACCAGCACGGCGACGAGCAGCACCGCCCCCAGCGCGATGGCGACGAGGGCGGTGGCGGTCACGGACGGGGCTCCGGGTCAGCGCTGCGAGGTTCCGGCGCCGGAACCGTCGCGCTCCACCTCGACGTCGTCCGCGACGACCGTCACCTGGTTGTCGTCGACGGAGATGAACCCACCGGACACGGTCGCACGCACGACGACGCCGTCCGCCGGCGTGATGCGCAGCGCCCCGGGCCGGAGCACGGCGAGCAGCGGCGAGTGGCCCGCGAGGATGCCGATCTCACCGTCAGCCGCAGGCGCGCTGACCTGCCGGGCCTCGCCCGACCAGATCTTGCGGTCCGTCGCGACGACGTCCACGTTCAGATGTGCCACTGGAAACTCCTTGACGAAGGGTGGGACGTACGGTCACGCGCCGTCCGGGACCGCGCCGCCCCGAGGGGCGTCGCGGTCGACCGGACGATCAGGCTCCGTACTCCTTCTGGATGCGGGCCCAGTTGCGCTCGAGGTCCTCGAGGCCACCGATGTTGAAGAACGCCTGCTCGGCGATGTGGTCGAACTCGCCGTCCGCGATCTTCGTGAAGGCCTCGATCGTCTCCGAGAGCGGGACGGTCGAGCCGACGACACCCGTGAACTTCTCGGCCATGTACGTGTTCTGCGAGAGGAACTGCTGGATGCGGCGCGCACGCGCCACGACCGTCTTGTCCTCCTCGGAGAGCTCATCGACACCGAGGATCGCGATGATGTCCTGGAGCTCCTTGTTGCGCTGCAGGATCGACTTCACGCGGGTCGCCGTGTCGTAGTGCTGCTGACCGACGTAGCGCGGGTCGAGGATCCGCGACGTCGACGTGAGCGGGTCGACGGCCGGGTACAGACCCTTCGAGGCGATCTCACGGCTGAGCTCGGTCGTCGCGTCGAGGTGCGCGAACGTGGTCGCCGGCGCCGGGTCGGTGTAGTCGTCCGCGGGGACGTAGATCGCCTGCAGCGAGGTGATCGAGTGACCGCGGGTCGAGGTGATGCGCTCCTGGAGGAGACCCATCTCGTCGGCGAGGTTCGGCTGGTAGCCCACCGCGGAGGGCATGCGCCCGAGCAGCGTCGAGACCTCGGAGCCTGCCTGCGTGAAGCGGAAGATGTTGTCGATGAAGAGCAGGACGTCCTGCTTCTTCACGTCGCGGAAGTACTCCGCCATCGTCAGCGCCGACAGCGCCACGCGCAGACGCGTGCCCGGCGGCTCGTCCATCTGGCCGAACACGAGGGCCGTCTTGTCGAAGACCCCGGCCTCGTCCATCTCGACGATGAGGTCGTTGCCCTCACGGGTGCGCTCGCCGACACCGGCGAACACCGACACACCACCGTGGTCCTGGGCGACGCGCTGGATCATCTCCTGGATGAGGACCGTCTTGCCGACGCCCGCACCACCGAAGAGGCCGATCTTCCCACCCTGCACGTACGGGGTCAGGAGGTCGATGACCTTGATGCCCGTCTCGAACATGGTCGTCTTCGACTCGAGCTGGTCGAACGCCGGCGGCTTGCGGTGGATGGGCCAGCGCTCGGTGATCTCGAGCTTCTCGCCCTCCTCGAGGTTGAGGACCTCGCCGGTGACGTCGAAGACGTGACCCTTGGTGACGTCCCCGACCGGGACCGAGATCGGGGCGCCGGTGTCGGTGACCTGCGCGCCGCGGACCAGGCCGTCGGTCGGCTTGAGCGCGATCGCACGCACGAGCGAGTCGCCGAGGTGCTGGGCGACCTCGAGCTTGAGCGTGAACGACGCCTCGTCCTCGCCCTGGTCCGACAGGTCGATCTCGACGGTCAGCGCGTTGTAGATGTCAGGGATCGCGTCCTCGGGGAACTCGATGTCCACGACGGGGCCGATCACCCGCGCGACACGGCCCACGCCGGGTCCGCTCTGGTGCTCGACCTGGGCTTCCACGGTGGTGGCGGTCATTTCTGGCCTCGCTTCGCAGGGCCGGAGGTGACTCCGGCGGTTTCGGTGCTGTTCTGGATGGTCATGGCAGGGGTCCTCACGACGCCAGGGCGTCCGCGCCCGAGACGATCTCGGAGATCTCCTGCGTGATGTCCGCCTGACGCGCCTGGTTCGCGAGGCGCGTGTAGTTGCGGACGAGGTCGTCGGCGTTGTCGACGGCGGTGTGCATCGCGCGCTGGCGTGCAGCGAGCTCGGACGCCGCGGCCTCGAGGAGGCACGCGAAGATCCGGCTGCGGACGTAGCGCGGGAGCAGCGCATCGAGCACGGCCTCCGGCGACGGCTCGAAGTCGTACAGCGGCAGGACGTCGGACTCCTCGGGAGCCGCCACACCCTCGACGATCTCGAGCGGGAGCATGCGGACCACGCGCGGACGCTGGGTCACCATGTTGACGAACTGCGTGTACACGACGTGCAGCTCGCCCACGCCGCCCTCGTCGTCCGGCAGCAGGAACGCGTCGAGCAGCGTCGACGAGATCTCCTTCGCCGTGCTCGAGCTCGGCGAGTCCGAGCCCTCGGCCCAGTGCCCGGCGAGCTCGCGCCCGCGGAACTGGAAGTAGCCGATGGCCCGGCGGCCGGAGGCGTACAGGACGACCTCCTTGCCCTCGGCCGTCAGCCGCGCGATGACCTTCTCCGTCTCGCGGATGATCGACGCCGAGTAGGCGCCGGCCATACCGCGGTCGGACGCGATGACGAGCACGGCGGCACGCTTCGAGTCGCCCTGCATGTTCGTCAGCGGGTGGGTCGTCGTCGAGTGCGTCGCCACCGCGGAGACCGCCTGGGTGATCGCCCGGGCGTACGGGGACGCCGCCGACGTACGGGCCCGGGCCTTGCCGATCCTCGACGCAGCGATGAGCTCCTGCGCGCGGAACATCTTGCCCAGCGACTGGGTCGACTTGATGCGCTGCTTGTAGACGCGCTGCGAGCCGGCCATCGTCAGGCCTTCTTCTGACGGACGATCTGCTCCTGCTCGACGTCCACCTCGGTGTCTGCGCTGTCGTCGCCGCCGACGAGCGGAGAACCGTCCTTGAGGAGGAACCCGTCACGGAACTCGTCGATCGCGTCGGCGAGAGCCTTCTCGGTCTCCTCGACGAGCTTCCCGGTCGACTCGATGGTGTCGAGCACGTCCGAGTTGCGGCGCAGGTGGTCGAGCATCTCGGACTCGAAACGCTTGACGTCCTCCACCGGGACGTCGTCCAGACGGCCCTTGGTACCGGCCCAGATCGAGGCGACCTGGTCCTGGACGGGGTACGGCGTGTACTGGCCCTGCTTGAGCAGCTCCATGAGCACAGCGCCACGGGCGAGCTGCCCGCGCGAGGCCGCGTCGAGGTCGGACGCGAACATCGCGAACGCCTCGAGCGAACGGAACTGGGCGAGCTCGAGCTTGAGCGTCCCGGACACCTGCTTCATGGCCTTGACCTGCGCAGCACCACCGACACGCGAGACCGAGATACCCACGTCGACCGCGGGACGCTGGTCGGCGTTGAAGAGGTCGGACTGCAGGAAGATCTGACCGTCGGTGATCGAGATGACGTTGGTCGGGATGTAGGCCGAGACGTCGTTCGCCTTGGTCTCGATGACGGGGAGCCCGGTCATCGAGCCGCCGCCGAGCGCGTCCGACAGCTTCGCACAACGCTCGAGCAGACGGGAGTGCAGGTAGAAGACGTCGCCCGGGTAGGCCTCGCGGCCCGGCGGACGGCGCAGGAGCAGCGAGACCGCACGATAGGCCTCGGCCTGCTTCGACAGGTCGTCGAACACGATCAGGACGTGCTTGCCGCCGTACATCCAGTGCTGGCCGATGGCCGAACCGGTGTAGGGCGCCAGGTACTTGAAGCCCGCCGGGTCCGAGGCCGGGGCCGCGACGATGGTCGTGTACTCCAGCGCGCCGGCCTCCTCGAGCGCTCCGCGCACGGCGGCGATCGTCGAGCCCTTCTGACCGATCGCCACGTAGATGCAGCGGACCTGCTTGTCGGGGTCGCCCGAGTCCCAGTTGGCCTTCTGGTTGATGATCGTGTCGGTCGCGATCGCGGTCTTGCCGGTCTGGCGGTCACCGATGATCAGCTGGCGCTGTCCACGGCCGATCGGGATCATCGAGTCGATCGCCTTGAGCCCGGTCTGGAGCGGCTCGTCGACGGACTTGCGGTCCATGACGCCGGGCGCCTGGAGCTCGAGAGCACGGCGGCCCTCGGTCTCGATCTCGCCGAGGCCGTCGATCGGGTTGCCCAGCGGGTCGACGACGCGGCCGAGGTACCCGTCACCGACGGGGACCGAGAGGACCTCGCCGGTGCGGCGGACCTCCTGGCCCTCCTCGATGCCGGTGAACTCGCCGAGGACGACGACACCGATCTGGCGCACGTCGAGGCTCAGTGCGAGGCCGAGCGTCCCGTCCGCGAACTGCAGCAGCTCGTTCGCCATCGCACCGGGAAGTCCCTCGACCTGGGCGATGCCGTCGGCCGCGGCAGCGACGCGCCCGACCTCCTCGGTCACCGTGCCCTGGGGCTCGTAGGACTTCACGAAGCTGTCCAGAGCGGCCCGGATCTCCTCCGGCCGGATCGTCAGCTCAGCCATTGCTCTTCTCCTGTCGTGGCCGCATCTCGCGGTCGAAAGTTCTGTCTCGTGCGCCGGCCGAGGCCTGCGCGGTGCCGGGGACCGGCATGTCTTCAGCTAGCCAGTCGTCGTCGTGCGTCGGCGAGTCGCGCCAGGACCGTCGCGTCGACGACGTCCGATCCCACCTGCACCCGCAGCCCGCCGATGACGTCCGGGTCGACCGTCACGTTCAGCTGCACCGCTCGGCCGTAGGAGCGCTCGAGCGCCGCCGCCAGCCGGTCCATCTGCGCCTGGGTCAGCACCGTCCCGCTGATCACCGCGGCCACGAGGCGCTCGCGACGCGCGGCCGCCACCTCGATGATGCGCTGGATCGTCGGGACGAAACGTCGACCGCGCAGGTCGGACGTCGTCCGTCGCGCGAGCGCGACCGTCGCCTCGTCGGCACGGCCCTCGAGGAGCGCGTCCACCAGCGCGACACGACGTTCCGGCGCGGTGCTCTCGTCGGAGAGCGCCTGCCGGGCGTCCCGCGCACCGCTGAGCGCGCGGGTGAGCCGGAAGAGCTCGTCCTCGACGGTCACGAGGGCGTCACGGGCCTCGGCAGAGGCGAGGACGGCGTCGACCGCGAGAGTCTCCACCGCTTCCGTGAGGTCGTGCTCCTCGGACCACCGCGACCGCACGACGCCGGACACGAGGTCGACCACGCGACCGTCGAACCCGGACCCGAGGATCCCGGCGACGAGCGCAGCCTTGTCGTCGCCGGCACGCGACGGGTCAGCCAGGGACCGGCGGAGCGTCGCGGACCCGTCGACGGCGCGGGCGACGGAGAACAGCTGCTCTCCGAGCCCGAGCGCATCGGCACCCGCGTCGCGCAGGACGGGCTCGAACCGCTCCCGTGCCTGCGTCAGGGATGCCCCGCTCGTCCCTCGCATCAGTTCTCCTTACCGGTCGAGCCGCCGTTGGCGGTGCCTGCGGCCGACGCGGCCGCGGGACCCGCGGCCTCGAGGTCCGCGAGGAACCGGTCGACGACCCGCGACTGCCGTGCCGAGTCCTCGAGGGACTCGCCCACGATCTTGGACGCGAGCTCGGTCGCGAGGGAGCCGACCTCGGCGCGCAGCGAGACCGCGGCCTGCTGGCGCTCGGCCTCGACCTGGCGGTGAGCCGTCTCGACGATGCGCGCAGCGTCGTCCCCGGCCTTCTCGCGGAGGTCCGAGACGATGGCACCGCCCTCGGCGCGTGCCTCCTCGCGGATCTTCGCGGCCTCGGCTCGCGCCTCCTGGAGCTGCTGGTGGTACTCGGCCAGCGCTGCGGCGGCCTCGGCCTGAGCCGTCTCCGCCTGCTGGATCCCGCCCTCGATCTTCGCGGTCCGCTCGTCCAGGACTGCGGTGAACTTCGGCAGGACCGCCTTGTAGAAGACGACCGCGATGATCAGCAGGACGATCGCAGACCAGAAGACGTCGTAGAGGGGCGGCAGGAACAGCTCGATCCCGCTGACCTCTTCGCCTCCCTCAGCCGCGAGGAGGACGCCCGTGAGCGTCCCCATCAGACGAAGAGGAAGCCGGCGACGATGCCGAGCAGCGCGAGCAGCTCGACGAACGCCACACCGAGGAACATCGTGGCGCGCAGCTGGCCGGCGACCTCGGGCTGGCGGGCGATGCCCTCGATGGTCTTGCCGATGAGGATGCCGAGGCCGATGCCCGGGCCGATCGCCGCGAGGCCGTAGCCCAGGGTCGCGACGTTACCGGTGACCTCGGCGAGAGTGGTGGTGTCCACGATTGCTGGTTCCTTCCGTTGGGCGCCGGACCCGTGCGTCCGGCGTCTCGTGTGTGACTGCGAGCTGGTGTTCCGGGAGACCCCGGGAGGTCAGTGCTCCTCCTCGAGCGACATGTTGACGTAGACCGCGGCGAGCAGGGCGAAGATGTACGCCTGCAGCGCTGCGACCAGGAGCTCGAAGAGGGTGAAGACGAAGCCGCCGGCGAAGGTGAGGACCCCGAAGGCCTTCATCGCGGGAGCAGCCTCGAAGATGAAGTACTGCGTCGCGGCGAAGCAGAGCGCCAGCATGATGTGCCCGGCGACCATGTTCGACACGAGTCGGATCGCGAGCGAGGCGGGCCGTATCACGAGGATCTGGAGCAGCTCGATCGGCGCGACGATCAGGTAGATCGGTGCGGGGATCCCCGGGGGAACAGCGTGCTCTTGAGGTAGCCGCCGAGGCCGTGCTTCTGGATGCCGGCCTGCCAGTAGACGACGAAGACCCAGAGGGCGAGCAGGAGCGGGACGCCCATCAGCGCGGTGCCCGCCATGTTGAGCCCCGGGATGATGCCCGTGAGGTTGAAGGCGAGGATCGTGACGAAGATCGTGGTGATCATCCGCACGTACTTCTTGCCGCGCTCGGCTCCCATGATCTCGTCGACGACGTTCACCCGGACGAAGTCGAGGATCATCTCGATCGCGTTCTGGAAGCGTCCGGGGACCACCGTGGCGCGTCGCGCGGCGATCACGAAGATCGTCAGGACGACGACCATCATGATCACGCGGACCAGCTGGATCCGGTTGAACTCGAAGTTCGTGCCCTCGAAGAAGATCGCGGGCGGGAAGAAGTCGGCGATGGTCGGCGCGTGGAAGCCGCTCTCACCCTCGCTCGAGGCAGCGATGGTCAGGGAGGTCGCGAGGGGATACAGGATGATCTCCCAGTGGTCTTGGGTCACACATCGGGCGCCTGCGACAAGCAGATGCGGGCACGACGTCGGACCAGGCCTTCATGGATTCGGAGTAAGCGTAACCTATCCGCGGGCCCGCACAGGACGTCAGGGAGCTCCGTCCCGCGACCCGGGTTCGACGTACGGGACCCGGGATCGGTCGACCGCCCGGTAGTCGACGAACGCCGAGCCGATGGTCCCGACGAGGAGCACCGCCGCGAACACGTACGTGTTGTAGAAGTCCATGCCCCGGAGCACCACGAGCGCAGCCACGACGACCACCATCTTCGCGATCCAGCTACCCATGACGACCGCCGCCATGGTCGTCGCCGAGGAGCCGGCGGTCCGGTGCATCGCCCAGACGGTCGTCCCGGAGAACACCAGCGCGATGGCGACGCCCAGCAGCGCGCCCCAGGCGCCGCGCGCGCCGTCGACCAGCACGCCGACGCCCACCCCGACGATCGCGAGGCAGATCAGCATGACGACCACGTCGCGCAGGGCGACGCGGAAGACGTCGCCCGAGCCGCGTGCGTCGGGCTGTCCTGCGGGACCGCTACCGGCCGTGGGCCCGTCGCCGGCCGGTCCGGGAGCGGAGCGCTCCTGCGTGCGGTCGTCGTCGTTCGTCGCGTCACCCATGTCGTTCCTTCGTGTCGATCCCGGCGGAGCTCGCCGGGTGGCCTGCCGCGGCCGGCGTCGTGCGCACCGCCGGCCGGGCCGGAGGGGCTGTGGTCTCGTGCTCCCCGTCGTCGAGGAAGCGTCCGCGGTGGCGCAGCGGGCCGAGCGTGAGAGCGAGCGCGACGGCTGCCGCGACCAGCGTCCCGATCAGGACGGGTCGCCACGGCCAGAGGACGAGCGCCGTCGCGCCGAACGCGAACACCGCGGTCCAGACGTACAGGATCACGACCGCACGCCGGTGCGAGTGTCCGATGGCCAGCATGCGGTGGTGCAGGTGCATGCGGTCCGGCGCGAACGGGCTCTGCCCGCGGGCGAGCCGCCGGACGACCGCGAGACCCATGTCGAGCAGCGGCAGCAGCAGCGCCGCGAACGGCAGGATGATCGGGAGGAAGGCGGGGAACGCCTGGGCGCCGCTGATCGTCGCGGGGTCGATGCGTCCGGTCACGATGATGCCGGCGGCCGCCATGACGAGCCCGAGCACCATCGACCCGGAGTCACCCATGAAGATCCGCGCAGGGTGGAAGTTGTGCGGGAGGAACCCGAGGCAGATGCCGACGAGCGCCGCCACGATCAGCGTCGCGAGGCTCGAGAAGTCGGTCGAGCTCGCCTGCCGGGTGAGCAGGTAGGTGTAGAGGAAGAACGCCGACCCGCCGATCGCGATGATCCCCGAGGCGAGGCCGTCGAGGCCGTCGACGAAGTTGACGGCGTTCATCGCGACGACGATCACGAAGACGGTCGCGATCAGCGACAGCCCCGGGGTCGCGATGGTCAGGCCACCGATGGGGAGGGTGATGAGGCTGATCCCGCCGAGGGCCATCGCCCCGGCGGCCAGCACCTGCCCGGCGAGCTTCGTGGTCCAGTCGAGGTCCCAGATGTCGTCGGCCGCACCGAGGGCGCAGACCATCGCGGCCCCGCCGACGACGGCCCACGCCTGCCGGTCCACCTCGAAGACCGGGGCCAGGAACGGCATCTGGCTCGCGAACACGACGGCGACCGCGAACCCGATCGTCATACCGAGCCCACCGAGGCGCGGGATCGGCACGGAGTGCACGTCCCGGGCGCGCACGGCGGTGATCGCGCCGACGCGCAGCGCCACCCAGCGGGAGAACGGCGTCAGCAGGAACGTCGCCGCGGCCGCGATGAGCATGACCAGGAGGTATACCCTCACCCGGCATCGCCGCCCGGCCCGCGGATCTGCCCGTCGACGACCTCGTTCAGCTCGGCGAGGGTCAGCGCCCCCTCGCGGACGACGGTCAGGACGTCCCCGGTGGCGTCGACGATGGTCGACGCGACGCCGCCCGTCACGGGACCGGCGTCGAGGTAGACCGCGACCGAATCCCCCAGCTGCTCGGCGGCGTCCTGCGCGTCGAGCGCGGCGGGACGTCCGGTCCGGTTGGCGCTCGAGACCGCCAGGGGCCGGTGCGCCGCAGCAGCGCGAGCGCGGCCGGGTGGTCCGGCATCCGGAGCGCCACCGTCCCGCGGGTCTCCCCGAGGTCCCAGGCCAGCGACGGTTGCGCCGCGAGGATCAACGTCAGCCCCCGGGCCAGAAGGCCTCGGCGAGGGCGCGCGCGCTCGCGGGCACCGAGGTGGCGAGCCCGTCGAGGGTGCGCAGGTCAGGCACCAGCACGGGCGGCGGCATCTGGCGGCCGCGTCCCTTGGAGGCGAGCAGCGCGGCCACGGCGTCCGGCTGGAAGGCGTCGGACCCGACGCCGTAGACGGTGTCGGTGGGCAGCACGACCAGCGCGCCCCGCGACAGCGTGTGCACCGCCTCGTCCATCGCAGGTCCCCAGGTCGCAGGGTCGCTCACGTCTCGCAGCACCGGACTCACGCGCCACAGTCTCCCACGGCCCCGGGCCGGCTCACGGCCCTGCGGGAGCCGGCGGGTCCGCCGCGCGGGTCGCCGCTCACGCCACCACCGCACCGCCCGACGGCCATGCGGTCGCGTCCGGTGAGGTCCGCCACGGTGCGCACGTCCGCGAACCCGCAGGCCTCGAGCAGCCTGCGGGCGTCCTCGGCCTGGACCTCGGCGTGCTCCATGACGAAGAGCCCGCCCGGCGCCAGCAGCCTGGCGGCTGCGGCGGCGACGCCGCGGGGCACCTCGAGCCCGTCGGGCCCGAGGCCGTAGAGGGCGACCTCCGGGTCGTGGTGAGCGACCTCGGGGTCGCGCGGGACGGCGTCCGACGGGACGTACGGCGGGTTGCTCACCACGACGTCGCACCGCCCGTCCAGCTCGGCGAGCGCGGTGCGCGCGTCGCCGCGCACGAGGCGGACGGCGCCTCCCGCCCTCGGGAGGACGGCGGCGGCCTCGACGTTGCGCCGGGCCCACGCGTACGCGTCGGCGTCGAGCTCGACGGCGTGGACCTGCGCGCCCGGCACCTCGTCGGCGATCGCGAGCGCGATCGCCCCCGAACCCGTGCACAGGTCGACGACCAGCGCGGAACCGGACCGCCGGACGACGGCGCGCGCCTCCTCGAGGGCGACCTCGGCGACCGCCTCGGTCTCGGGGCGCGGGACGAAGACGCCGGGCCCCACGGCGAGCTCGGTCCGCCGGAACGGCGCGAGCCCGGTGATGTGCTGCAGGGGCTCTCGCGCGGCGCGACGTGCCAGGACGTCCTCGACGAGCGGCCCGAGCCCGTCGCTCCCGGCGTCGACGACCCGCTCGCCCGCACCGGCGACATCGTCCCCGATCGCATTCGCACCGGGCGCACCGGCACCTCCGACCAGGGCGTCGAGGGTGCGCCCGAGCAGGGCGGCGCGCTGGACGTCGGCCCGGCTCGCGCGCGCCGCGTGCGCGACCAGCAGCTCAGCGTCGGTGCGCGGACTCGGCACCCCGGCCTCGGCGAGGCGCGTCGCCGCCTGGCGGAGCAGGTCCGCGACGCGCGTGGTCCCCGAGATCACCCGGCGGCCCCGCCCGCGTCCGCGAGCCGCGCGGCCTCGTCGGCCTCGATCGCCGAGCGCACGACCGGGTCGAGGTCGCCGTCGAGCACGTGGTCCAGGTTGTACGCCTTGTAGCCCGTGCGGTGGTCCGCGATGCGGTTCTCCGGGAAGTTGTACGTGCGGATGCGCTCGGACCGGTCCACGGTGCGCACCTGCGACCGGCGCAGCTCGGCGGACTCGGCGGCGGCGGCCTCCTGCTGGGCGGCGAGCAGCCGGGCGCGCAGCACGCGCATCGCCTGCTCGCGGTTCTGCAGCTGTGACTTCTCGTTCTGCATCGACACGACGATCCCGGTCGGGACGTGGGTGATGCGCACGGCCGAGTCGGTGGTGTTGACCGACTGTCCGCCGGGGCCCGAGGAGCGGTAGACGTCGATCCGCAGGTCGTTCTGGTCGATCTCGACCTCGCCGACGTCCTCGACCTCGGGGAACACGAGCACGCCCGCGGCGGAGGTGTGGATGCGCCCCTGGGACTCGGTCACCGGTACGCGCTGGACGCGGTGGACGCCACCCTCGTACTTCAGGTGCGCCCACACCCCGTCCTCGGGAGCCACGGCCCCCTTCGCCTTGACGGCGACCTGGACGTCCTTGAACCCTCCGAGGTCGGACTCGGTGGCCTCGATGACCTCGGTCTTCCAGCCCTGCCGCTCGGCGTACCGGACGTACATGCGCAGCAGGTCGCCGGCGAACAGCGCGGACTCCTCGCCACCCTCCCCTGCCTTGACCTCGAGGATCACGTCACGGCCGTCGTCCGGGTCCCGCGGGATCAGGACGCGACGCAGGGTCTCGGTGGCGTCCTCCGCGGCGGACCGCAGCGCCGGGACCTCCTCGGCGAACGAGGGGTCCTCGGCCGCGAGCTCGGTCGCCGCCTCGAGGTCGTCGGTGGCCTGTCGCCACGCGCGGTGGGCGGCCACGACACGACCCAGCTCGGCGTAGCGGCGCCCGAGCGTCCGGGCGCGGCCGGCGTCCGCGTGCACGGCGGGGTCTGCGAGGTCCGCCTCGATCGAGGCGTGCTCGTCGAGCATGGGCTGGACTGCGGCGAACGTCTCGCTCACGGTGACTCCCTGGTCGGCAGTGCTCCTGCGACCAGGACAGGCCACCGGAAACGACGACAGCGCCGGCGGTCGGGACGCCGTCTGCCCCTGGAGAGGTTGACGGCACGGACCACCGGCGCTGCGGAAGAGCTACTTGCTCTCGGCCTTCTTGCCGTAGCGAGCCTGGAAGCGGGCCACGCGACCACCGGTGTCGAGGATCTTCTGCTTGCCGGTGTAGAACGGGTGGCACGCGCTGCAGACGTCGGCGGCGATCTTGCCGGACGTCTCGGTGCTGCGGGTGACGAACGTGTTGCCGCAGGTGCAGGTGACCTGGGTCGCGACGTACTCGGGGTGGATCTCAGCCTTCACGAAACTCTCCTTGATATGGGGTGTCTCCGGGTCGGCGGCGAGGAACGCCGTCGTGAACCGGTGACCAACCGATCATTGTGCCAGAACCGCGAGCGGTCCCGAAATCTTCCCGGCCCGGTCCAGAGCGTCCTTCGAGGCGTGGACCGAACCGATCGCCGGGGCCTCCGGTCAGACCGTGCGGCCCGGCTGGTCGCCGTCCGCGAAGTTCGCGGGCGTCGTCTTCTGGACCTGCAGCAGGAACTCCACGTTGGTCTTGGTGTCCTTGAGCTTGCCGAGCATGAGCTCGATCGCCTGCTGCTGGTCGAGCCCGCCGAGCACGCGACGCAGCTTGTAGACGATGCCGAGCTCGTCGCGGCTGAGCAGGACCTCCTCGCGGCGGGTGCCCGACGCGTTGACGTCGACGGCGGGGAAGATCCGCTTGTCCGCGAGGTTCCGGGAGAGCCGCAGCTCCATGTTCCCGGTGCCCTTGAACTCCTCGAAGATGACCTCGTCCATCTTGGACCCGGTCTCGACGAGCGCCGACGCGAGGATGGTGAGCGACCCACCGTTCTCGATGTTGCGCGCCGCACCGAAGAAGCGCTTCGGCGGGTAGAGCGCCGAGGCGTCGACACCACCGGAGAGGATGCGACCCGAGGCCGGCGCCGCCAGGTTGTAGGCGCGCGAGAGGCGGGTCAGCGAGTCGAGGAGCACCACGACGTCCTGGCCGAGCTCGACGAGGCGCTTGGCGCGCTCGATGGCGAGCTCCGCGACGATCGTGTGGTCCGACGCGGGGCGGTCGAAGGTCGAGGCGATGACCTCGCCCTTGACCGTGCGCTCCATGTCGGTGACCTCTTCAGGTCGCTCGTCGACGAGCACGACCATGAGGTGGACCTCAGGGTTGTTCGTCGTGATCGCGTTCGCGATCTGCTGCATGATGATCGTCTTTCCCGCCTTGGGCGGGGCGACGATCAGGCCGCGCTGGCCCTTGCCGATCGGGGCGACGATGTCGATGACGCGCGGGGTGAGCCGCGTCGACTCGTCGTTCTCCAGTCGCAGGCGCTCCTGCGGGTACAGCGGGGTCAGCTTGGTGAAGTCGGCGCGCTGGCGCGCCTGCTCCGGCGGGAGCCCGTTGACCGTGTCGAGGCGCACGAGCGCGTTGAACTTCTGCCGCGCGCTCTGGCCCTGCTGGTTGTCGTCGCCGCCCTGCGGCTGCCGGACGGCGCCCGTCACCGCGTCGCCGCGCCGCAGCCCGGCCTTCTTGACCTGGCCGAGCGAGACGTAGACGTCGTTCTGGCCGGGCAGGTAGCCGCTGGTGCGGACGAACGCGTAGCTGTCCAGGACGTCGAGGATGCCGGCGACCGGGATCAGGACGTCGTCGGCACTGAGCTCGACCTCGTCGAGGCTGGCCATGTCACCCGGGCCGCTGCGGTTGCCACGCCCGCTGCGCTTGCGGTCTCGACCACGGTCGCGCCCCCGACGGCGACGGCTGCCGCCCTCGTCGTCGTTGCGGTCGTTGCGGTTGCCGCCCTGGTTGCGGTTCTGGTTCTGACCGCCGCCCTGGTTGTTCTGGCCCGACTGGTTGCTGTTGCGCTGCCGGCGGTCGGAGCCGTCGGAGCCGTTCGCGCCGGCGTTCGAGCCGTTGTCGCGGTTGTCCCGGCCGTCCCGAGCGTCGCGGTTGCCGCCGGGCTGGGTGTCCCCGCCACGGGCGTCGTCCGCCTGCTTCTTCCCGCCCTGCTCACCCTGGCCGTTCTGGCCGTTCTGGGCGTCCTGGCCCTCGCCCCGAGCGGCCCCTGCGGCACGGCCCGCGCGGCGGGAGCCGCGCTCCTCGCCGCCGATGGTGCCGACGGCGGCAGCGGCCCGAGCGGCCCGGTCGTCGGTGCGCGCCGGCGCCTCGGCTGCCGCGCGCGTCCCGGTGGAGGTCTCGCTGAGCGCGGCGGCGACGGCGTCGGCCGCCTCCGGACGCGTCCGGGACGTGCCGCGCTTGGCGGGCGCGTTCCGTGCCTGCTCGTCCGTCGAGCGCTGCTCGGCCGGACGATCCTGGTCGGGGCGAGCCGCGCCGTCCGACGCCCCGGCGCCCTGCGCTGCACGCGCGGGCTGCCTGGTCCGGCTCGCCGGCGCGGACCCGCTCGTCGCGCCGGACGGCGAACCGCCGGTGGAACCGATGGCAGCGACCAGGTCGCTCTTGCGCATCTTCGAGGTTCCCTTGACCCCCAGCTGGGAGGCGAGCGCCTGCAGCTCGGGCAGCTTGAGCGAGCCGAGCGACCTGCCCTTGCCGCCTGCGCCGGCGCTCGACGCAGCGGTGTCGATGGTGTCTGTCACGAAGGACCCTTCCCCTCGTACGCGGCCTGCACTGAGGCGACCGCAGGTTTTCGACGCCCGGCGCGTGACGGCCGGGACGCAGTGAAGCCTCGCGCCGTGTCGACGGCGACGTCAGAACGACGCGGGCTGGATTGTCCCCTTGCCGGCGTGAGCGCCGCACGAAGTCATCGCGCGAGGCCCGGAGGTCTCGAACGACCTCACCTGCACGCCACCCGTCCACGGCCGAACAGACCGAAGGTGGTAGGAGACACGCCCATGCTACCACCGGAGCGACGGTGATCGGCTCCGATCACGCGAGACGCTCCCAGCGCAGACCCTCGGTGTCGATCGCGGGCCGCTCGACGCTCCAGCCGGACGCGCCACCGACGAGATCGTCGAGCACGAGGTCGAGCGAACCCAGCGTCGACTCCTCGGCCAGCACCAGGACTGCGGGGCCCGCCCCCGAGACGGTCGCGGCGAACCCGGCGTCGCGGAGCGCGACCAGGAGATCCCACGACCCGGGCATCGCCTGCGCGCGGTACCCCTGGTGCAGGACGTCGTCCGTCGCCTCCAGGAGCAGGTCCGGTCGGCGGCCGAGCGCCTCGACGAGCAGCGCCGCCCGCCCCGCGCCGCGGGCGGCGTCGGCGTGCGGGACCTGCGCCGGCAGCACCCCCGGGCGTGGCTCGTCGCGAGCCGGCCCGTGGGGACGAGGACCGTCGCCCGCACCGCGGGGTGCACGGTCAGCGGGACTGACCGGACCCTGCCGCCCGCCCCGGTCCAGGCGACCGTCGCACCCCCGACGATCGCAGGAGCTGCGTTGTCCGGGTGTCCCTCGAACTCGTCCGCCAGCGCGAGCGCGGTCTCGTCGTCGAGCCGCGCCGGGTCGGCGATCAGAGCCCTCGCGGCACCGATCCCTGCGACGACCGCCGACGCCGACGACCCCAGCCCGCGACCGTGCGGGATCCGGTTGACGCACCGCACGTCCAGGCCGGTCAGCGGAGCGCCGACGTGCTCGAGCGCAGCCTGGAGCGCACGGACCACGAGGTGGTCGGCGTCGGTCGGCACCTCACCGGCGCCCTCCCCCTCGACCTCGACGCGGACCACGGCGGACGCCGTCGCGCGCACCTCGACCTCGTCGTGGATCCCGAGCGCGAGGCCCAGAGCGTCGAAGCCGGGACCCAGGTTCGCGCTGGTGGCGGGCACACGGACCCGGACGTGGTCGGCTCCGAGCTGCATCGCTGCTCCTCAGGTGTCGGGGCGCGGAAGGGACGGACGGTCAGGACAGGTCGAGCGCGTCGGCGATCGAGACGACGTCCGCACTGACCCGGGTCGGCTCGACGTCGGCGCCGTCGAGCGTCCGCAGGGCCCACTGCGGGTCCTTGAGGCCATGACCCGTCACGGTCACGGTGACGCGGGCGCCCGCGGGGACCAGGCCCCGCTCGGCACGGGACAGCAGTCCGGCGACCCCTGCCGCTGACCCGGGCTCGACGAAGACGCCCGCCTCGGCCGAGAGCACCCGGTGCGCCGCGAGGATCTGGTCGTCGGTGACCGACTCGATGACGCCGCCCGAGTCGTCGCGGGCCTCCTCGGCCTGACGCCAGGAGGCGGGGTTGCCGATCCGGATCGCGGTGGCGACCGTCTCCGGCTCGGTCACGGGGTGACCGAGGACGATCGGGGCCGCGCCGGCCGCCTGGAAGCCCCACATCGCGGGGGTCCGCGTCGCGACCGCGGGCAGGCTCCCGCCCGGCGCGTCCGGGCACAGCCCCGCGTACTCACGGAAGCCCTTCCAGTACGCGGTGATGTTGCCCGCGTTGCCCACCGGGAGCACGTGGATGTCGGGGGCGTCGCCCAGCGCGTCCACGATCTCGAACGCCCCGGTCTTCTGCCCCTCGATCCGGTCCGGGTTCACCGAGTTCACCAGCTCGACCGGGTACGACTCCGCGAGCTTGCGGGCCGCGACGAGGCAGTCGTCGAAGTTGCCGTCGACCTGCAGGAGCCGCGCGCCGTGCGCGATCGCCTGGCTGAGCTTGCCCATCGCGATCTTCCCGTCCGGGACGAGCACCGCGCAGATCATCCCCGCACGCGTCGCGTAGGCCGCGGCCGACGCCGACGTGTTGCCGGTCGACGCGCACACGACGACCTTGGCCCCGCGACCGGCGGCGGCGGACATCGCCGCCGTCATGCCACGGTCCTTGAAGGAGCCGGTCGGGTTCATCCCCTCGACCTTGAGGTAGACGTCGGCACCCGTGCGCTCCGACAGCACCGGGGCGGGGACGAGCGGCGTGCCGCCCTCCCCCAGCGTCACGGTGCGCTCGAGCAGGTGCGCAGGCAGACGGTCGGCGTACTCGGCGACGACGCCGCGCCACTGGTGGGCCATCAGGATCCCTCGACTCTCAGGACGGACGTGATCGATCGGACTGGCTCGAGCTCGGCGACGGCCTGGACGGTCGCGGAGAGCGCCGCCTCCGTGGCGGAGTGCGTCGTGATGAGCAGGTTGGACGTCTCGCCGGGCTCGACGTCCGCGGGACGGCCGGACTCCGACGGCGCCTGGCGCACCCCTCGATGGACACGCCGTGGTCGGCGAGCACGTGCGCGACCCTGGCGAGGACGCCCGGCACGTCGTCGACCGTCAACCGGATCTGGTACCGCGTCGTCGCGGCGGACGGGGGCAGGATCGGGAGGTCTGCGTAGTTCGACTCCTCGGGTCCCTTGCCGCCGAGCACGCGGTGCCGGGCCGCCGAGACCACGTCGCCCATCACGGCCGAGGCGGTCGGGGCCCCGCCGGCGCCCTGACCGTAGAACATGAGGTCGCCCGCCTCCTTCGCCTCGACGAACACGGCGTTGAACGCGCCCCGCACGCCGGCGAGCGGGTGGTCGAGCGGGACGAGCGCCGGGTGCACCCGCGCCGAGACGCCCTCGGGGGTCTGCTCCGCGATCGCGAGCAGCTTGACCGCGTGACCGGTCTGCGCGGCCGACGCGACGTCGTCCGCCGTGATCCCGGAGATGCCCTCGCACGCGACGTCGGCGAGCGTGACCCGGGTGTGGAACGCGAGGCTCGCGAGGATCGCGGCCTTCGCGGCGGCGTCGTGCCCCTCGACGTCGGCCGTCGGGTCGGCCTCCGCGTAGCCGAGCTCCTGCGCCTGGGCGACGGCCTCGTCGAGGCCGAGTCCGCGGGTGGCCATCTGGTCGAGGACGTAGTTCGTCGTGCCGTTGACGATCCCGAGGACCCGCTCCACGTGGTCGCCCGCGAGGGACTCACGGACCGGACGCACGATGGGGATCGCTCCGGCGACCGCCGCCTCGAAGTAGATGTCGACCCCCGCGGCGTCCGCGGCCGCGTAGAGCGCAGGACCGTCGGTCGCGAGGAGGGCCTTGTTGGCGGTGACGACCGCTGCCCCGCCCGCGATCGCCCGCAGCAGGAGGCTGCGGGCCGGCTCGTCGCCGCCCATGACCTCCACGACGATGTCGGCCGCGTCGACCAGCGTCTCGGCGTCGGCCGTCAGGAGCGACCGGTCGACTCCGTCGGGGAGCTCCCGAGGTGCTGCCGGGTCCCGGACGAGGATCCCGGTGAGCTGGAGCGGCGCGCCCGCACGGGCGGCCAGGTCGGCCCCGCGCTCGACGAGCATCCGCGCGACCTGCGTCCCGACGACCCCGCACCCGAGCAGCGCGACACGCAGCGGCGTCGTCGCCCCGGGGTCCGTGGTCTCGGAACCGGCTGGGCTGGCTGCGGTCGCGCCGTGCGGCGCGGCGACGGATGACACGGTGGGCCTGCTCTCTGTCGTCAGTTCGGCGGCGGGAGTCCTGCGACCGTCACGGGCCAGGGACGTCCCAGGGGGAGGATAGTGCGGAACGGCCGCACCTCCGTCGGCCGACCGCACCGTGGTCACGGCCGGGCGCCGGCAGCTCGTCGGCCCGCGGCTGCCGGGCGACGTGGCCGGGCGACGCGACCTGGCACGCGACCTGGCAGGCGACCGTGCGTCGTCACCCCAGGTCGAGCGCGAGCAGGTCCTCCTCGGTCTCGCGCCGTACCAGGACCGTCGAGACGCCGTCCCGGACGGCCACCACCGGCGGCTTGAGCAGGTTGTTGTAGTTGCTCGCCATCGAACGGCCGTAGGCGCCGGTCGCGGGGACCGCGAGGAGGTCGCCCGGCGCCACGTCCGCGGGGAGCTCGACGTCGGGGAGCAGGATGTCACCGCTCTCGCAGTGCTTGCCGACGACCCGCGACCTGAGCACGCCCGCAGCGCCCTCCCGGTCGGCGAGCCGTACCGAGTACGTCGCCCCGTAGAGCGCCGGCCGGATGTTGTCGCTCATGCCGCCGTCGACCGAGACGTAGGTGCGGACGAACGTCGAGCCGTCGGACGCCTCCTCGGCCTCGCCCGATGCGCCCGAGCCGCCCGATCCGCCTGAGCCGCCTGAGCCGCCGCTGACGGTCACGGGCTTGACCACCCCGACCCGGTACACGGTCACCCCGGCCGGGCCGGAGATCGCGCGGCCGGGCTCGATCGAGATCGCCGGGAGCGCCGTGCCGAGCTCCGCGCAGGCGTCCCGCACGATCTGCGCGAGCTCACGGGCGAGGTGCGCCACGTCGATCGGGGTCTCGTCCGAGGTGTAGGCGATGCCGTAGCCGCCCCCGAGGTCGACCTCGGGGACGAGCCGCCCGGTGACGTCCCGCAGCTCGGCGCGGAGCCCGAGCAGGGCACTCGCCGCCGCCCGGAAGCCCGCCGGGTCCTGGATCTGGGAGCCGATGTGGCTGTGCAGCCCGACGAGGTCGAGCTCCGGGTGCGCCAGCACGTCGCGCAGGACCGCGAGCGCCGCACCGCCCGCGAGCGACACCCCGAACTTCTGGTCCTCGTGCGCGGTGGAGATGAACTCGTGCCCGCCCGCGTGGATGCCCGTGGTCACGCGCAGCATGACCGGGACCGGGTCGGACGACGTCCGGCCCGCCTCGCGGGCCAGGGTCGCCACGCGCTCGACCTCGGCCGCGGAGTCGATGACGATGCGCCCGACCCGCAGCTCGATCGCGCGCCGGATCTCGTCGTCCGACTTGTTGTTGCCGTGGAGCCCGATCTCGGGACCGGGCACCCCGGCCCGGACCGCCACGGCGAGCTCGCCGCCGCTGCACGTGTCGACTCGCAGCCCCTCCTCGCGCACCCAGCGGGCGACCGCGACGGACAGGAACGACTTTCCCGCGTAGTAGACGTCCACCGACGTCCCGACCTCCGCGAACGCGGCGCGGAACGCCTCGACGAAGGTCCGCGCCCGCAGCCGCAGGTCGGCCTCGTCGATGACGTAGACGGGCGTCCCGTGCTCCTCGACGAGCGAACGGACGTCCACTCCCCCAGGACCAGCGCGCCGTCGTCCGACAACGCCGTCCCGGTGGGCCACACGTGGGAGAGGTCGACCTCACGAGGCAGGGGGCCGCCGAGTGCGGCGGGCGCCCCGCTCACATCCGCTCCGGGGCGCTCACGCCGAGCAGGTCGAGCCCGTTCGCGACCACCTGGCGCGTGGCGTCGTTGAGCCACAGACGGGTCCTGTGGACGTCGGTGACCTCCTCGTCCCCCAGGGGCGTGACACGGCGTTCGCCGTACCACTTGTGGTAGTCGCCGGCGAGGGCCTCGAGGTAGCGGGCCACCCGGTGCGGCTCCCGGAGCTCCGCGGCCTGCGCGACGATGCGCGGGTACTCCGTCAGGCGTCCCAGGAGCGCGGTCTCCGTCGCGTGGTCGAGCAGCGTCGGGTCGAACGCCTCGGCGCCGTCCGCGCGCAGCCGCGCCACCCCGTGGTCCGCGGCGTTGCGCGCGACGTTGACCGTGCGCGCGTGGGCGTACTGCACGTAGAACACCGGGTTCTCGTTGGTCGCCCGGGACAGCAGGTCCAGGTCGAGGTCGATGCTCGAGTCCACGGACGAGCGGGCCAGCGAGTAGCGCGCCGCGTCGACGCCGACGGCGTCCACCAGGTCCTCGAGCGTCACCACGGTGCCCGCGCGCTTCGACATGCGCACCGGCACGCCGTCCTTGACCAGGTTGACCATCTGGCCGATGAGGATCTGCAGGTTGCGACCGGGCTCGTCGCCGAACGCCGCGCAGACCGCCATCATCCGGCCGACGTAGCCGTGGTGGTCGGCGCCGAGCATGATGATGACCTCGTCGGCGCCACGCTCACGCTTGTCGAGGTAGTAGGCGATGTCGCCCGAGATGTAGGCCGCCTCGCCGTCCGACTTGATGATCACGCGGTCCTTGTCGTCCCCGAAGGACGTCGTGCGCAGCCAGGTCGCGCCGTCGGCCTCGAAGATGTGCCCCGCGTCCCGCAGACGCTGGACCGCGCGATCGACGGCCCCGGTCTCGTGCAGGTGGTCCTCGTGGAAGTAGACGTCGAAGTCGACGCCGAAGTCGTGCAGGGACGACTTGATCTCCCCGAACATCCGCTCGACCCCGCGTGAACGGAAGGCCTCCTGGGCCTGCGCCTCGGGGAGGGACACCGGGTCGGGCTCCCCGGCGGCCAGCGCCTCCGCGGTCACCGCGCCCGCGATGTCGTCGATGTACTGGCCGCCGTACCCGTCCTCGGGCGCGGCCTCACCCTTGGCGCGTGCGAGCAGGGACCGGGCGAAGCGGTCGATCTGGGCCCCGTGGTCGTTGAAGTAGTACTCCCGGGTCACGCGCGCGCCCGACGCCTCCAGCACCCGTGCGAGCGAGTCGCCGACGGCGGCCCACCGGACGCCGCCGATGTGGATCGGTCCCGTCGGGTTGGCCGAGACGAACTCGAGGTTGATGTGCTTGCCCGCCTCGGAGTCCCCCGCCCGTACGCCGTGCCGGAGCGCACGATCGTGCGCGCCAGCTCCGCTGCGGCGGCGACGTCGAGCGTGATGTTGAGGAACCCCGGGCCCGCGACGTCGGCACGCGCGACCCCCGGCGTCGCCACCAGCCGCGCCGCCAGGTCCTCGGCGAGCGCCCGCGGGGTGGTCCCGGCCCGCTTGCCGAGCTGCATCGCGACGTTGGTCGACCAGTCGCCGTGCTCGCGCTGGCGCGGGCGTTCGACGTGCACGGACGCGGGCACCGCGTCGGCGGGCAGAGCGAGGGAACCGTCGGCGACGGCGGCGTGCAGGGCGGCGCTCAGGGCGCGCGAGAGCTCGTCAGGGGTCACCGTCGAATCCTATCCACCCGGGTCGGGCGCCCGGCCCGGGCCTGTTCTCTGCTGCATCGGTGAGGCACACGCACAGGACGCGGCAGAGGTGCAGCAGAGGTACGTCACGGACCCGACGGAGCGGGCCTGGAGTGCGCGGGAGCGGTGCTGCGGGCTGGTAATGTTCTGCATCGCGCCCTCGTAGCTCAGTGGATAGAGCGTCCGCCTCCGGAGCGGAAGGTCGTAGGTTCGAATCCTATCGAGGGCACCACCACGAGAACCCCGTGACCAGCGAGAACGCCGGTCGCGGGGTTCCGTCGTCCCGGGGACGGGATCACGTCCCACGCACGAGCGCTCGGGCCGGATATGCTCGGGCGGACCCGTGAGGAGCCCCCATGAGCGACAGCACGTACACGGACTTCGAGTTCGAGCGTCGATTCCTCGTGGACTCGTTGCCCACGGAGCTGCTCGCCGAGCCGGCCCCGGCACTGATCGTCCAGAGCTATCTCCTGGCGTCCGACGGGTACGGGCTGCGCATCCGCGTCCAGGCGAGCCAGTCCCGCGCCGTGGTCGGCCCCACGACCGACCCGCTCGAGGCGCTCGAGGAGCACGCGGGCGAGCTCGACTTCTGCGCCATGACCGCGAAGGGCCCCATGGTGGGCGGCACCCGGTACGAGGCCGAGCGGGAGCTCGACGTGTCGGTCGGCCTGGAGATGATCCGCCGGGGCGGTCAGCGCATCGTGAAGAACCGCTACTCCGTCTGGCTGGGCGCCGACGGCTGGGTCGTCGACGTCTTCGGCGGCGCGAACCATCCGCTCGTCGTCGCGGAGGTCGAGCGCTCCGGGCCCGTCACCGACCTGGACATCCCCGACTTCTGCACCACGGAGGTCACGGACGACCCGCGGTTCTCCAACGACCGGCTCTCGGCGGCGCCGTACGGCCGATGGTGCGCCGACTACCGGGACGAGCTCGCGTCGTCGGGCACCAGGTATCTCGACGGGTTCGGCACGAACGGGAGCACGGGGCCTGCGGGATCCTGATACGCCAGGGGTACACAAGCCCCTGAGACCCCGGTCCCACCGGCCGACCGGCCCTGCGGCAGGTCAGCCCTTGTACTCGGCGACCGCCGCGTCATACTGCAGGTGCCACGGCTCGTACCCGCCGGAGGCCCAGTCGGGGTTCGACCACCCGTAGGTGCCGATGTTGTCGAGGATCCAGCCGTACGTGGACTCGGAGCGGGTCTCCTCGCTGCAGAGGTCCACCGCGACGCCCCACCCGTGCATCGACGTCCCGGGGCGCGCCGCGTACCCGGCTCGCGAGTAGGAGAGGCCGACCTGGGAGCCGTACGACCGATAGCTCGAGACGAGGCACAGGTCCCGACCGAACGCAGCACGGAAGGCCTGGTTGAACGCGGCGAGCGAGACGGCGGCGTCGGGCCGGAGCTCGGACTTCCCGTCCCAGAGCTCGCAGAGCGCGTGCTCGTCGAGCTGACCGTTGGTCCCGGCGGGGCGGACCTGCGGGTCGCACCCCGGGAGCGCCGAGCGCTCCCCCGCCCTGCTCGCGGTGGTCTCGGAACGGTCCCTGGGCGCGGAGGCGACCGCCACCGGCACCCCCGCGCTCCCACCCTCGGCGACCACGACGTCGACGAGGTCGGGACCGTCGACCGCCGTCGCCTGTCCACGCACCGCGTCGGGACCTGCGGCGCCCGTGAGCGGGACCGCGATCGTCGCGACCGCGAGGCTCGCGAGGACGGCGGCTCGCGGGGCGACCCGCAGCGCCGGGCTCTGCGGCTGAGCGGCCGCCGCTCGCCTCGTCGCACCTGCGGCCGCCGCACGGCGTGCCGACGTGCCGGACGTGCCGGACGTGCTGACGGTCGACGCACCGCGCGTCGGGGCGACGTGGCCGGCGGGGCTCGCGGCACGCCGGGAGGAGCTCGAGGCATGCCTGGAGGATCCGGAGCGGCGACCGGCACGGCGGGCCGACTCCTTCGCCTCACGCTCTTGTGCCTCGCGCATCGCGCGACGGGTCATCGGTGCGGGGCCGTGCTGGTCCACGCACACCTCCGGACGTCGTCGTACGCGCACAACAGCGGAGCGTGGCTCACGCCGTTATGGTCGTTTCGTACCAAGTGCGGGGTCCGCACCATCTGGACGGAACCCTAGCCAAGGGTGAACGAGAAACCAAGTCTCCCGATCTACCAGGACTGACGCTCCGACAGCCTCAGCGACGCGTCGGCAGACCCCGCTGCATGGCGTCGCGGACCTCGCCGACGAGCTCCTCGAGGATGTCCTCGAGGAACACGACGCCCCCGGCGGCGTCCTGCCCCGGCACGTCGACCCGGGCGAGGTGCGCGCCGGACCGCTGCATCGCCCGCAGCGCCTCCTCGACCTCGTCCTCCGGGCCCGCCACGGCGAGCGCGCGGATGCGCCAGGAGGGCACGGGCTCGTCGCGGTCGGCCCCCTCGGCGTACAGCACGTCCTTGAGGTGCAGGTACCCGACGAGGTCTCCCGACGGCGCCGACACCGGGAACCGCGAGTACCCGGTCTTCGCCACGAGGCGCTCGATCTCGGCCGGCGTGCAGCCCTCGACCACGACCACGAGGTCCTCGACCGGCACCATGACCTCGCCCGCGGTCAGGTCGGAGAACTCGATGGCCCCCGAGAGCAGTCCCTGGTCGTCGGACAACACGCCCTCCGCCTGCGAGTGCTCGACGATCGACTGCACCTGCTCCGCCGTGAACGTCGAGACGACCTCGTCCTTGGGCTCGACGCCCGTCCACCGGACCACGTGGTTCGCGACCCAGTTCAGGGCGTGGATCACGGGTGAGACGGCGCGAGCGATGAGGACGAGCGGGGGCCGAACCAGAGGACGGCCTTCTCCGGACCGGAGACCGCCATGTTCTTGGGCACCATCTCGCCGAGCACGACGTGCAGGTAGACGACGACGGCCAGCGCGAGGGCGAACGCGATCGGGTGCACCCAGGACGACGGGATCCCGACCGCTTCGAGCGGCACCTCGATCAGGTGCGCCAACGCCGGCTCGGCCACCACGCCGAGGCCCGTCGAGCACACCGTGATGCCGAGCTGGCAGCAGGCGAGCATGAGCGATGCGCGCTCCATGGCCCACAGGGCCGTGCGTGCGCCGCGACGTCCCTCGGCGGCGAGCGGCTCGATCGAGCTGCGCCGCGCGGAGATGACGGCGAACTCGGCGCCGACGAAGAACGCGTTGCCCGCGAGCAGGAGCACGCCGATGATCAGTGCGACGGTCGAGCTCATGCGGCACCTCCTCGGGAGCGCGCGGACCGCTCGCCGGAGCTGCGGCGTGCCCCGTCCTGCGGATCGTCGTCGTCCTGTGGCTCCGGGGCCGGGACGACCCGGACCCGTTCGACGCGACGACGGTCCATCGCCTCGACCCGGAGCGTCACGCCGCCGACCTCGACCTCGTCCCCGGTGGCCGGGACGCGGCCCAGCCGCTCCATGACGAGCCCGCCCAACGTCTCGTACGCGCCGTCGTCCGGCACCACGACACCGGTGACCTCGGCGAGCTCGTCGGGTCGGACGACGCCGGGCACGACCCAGGACCCGTCCGCCGCGCGCGCCGCGCCGGCCCGCCGGGCGTCGTGCTCGTCCGCGACGTCCCCGACGAGCTCCTCGACGACGTCCTCGAGCGTGACCACGCCGGACGTCCCCCCGTACTCGTCGACGACGACCGCCATCTGCAGGCCGAACCCGCGGAGCTCGACCAGCAGCGCCCCGACCCCGACCGTCTCGGGCACCCGCGGCGCCTCACCCATGAGCGCGGCCGCGGGGACCTCGCCCCGCTTCTCGAACGGGACGGCGACGGCCTTGCGCAGGTGGACCAGGCCGATCACGTCGTCGCGGTCCTCGCCGACGATCGGGAACCGCGAGTGCCCGCTGCGCCGTGCGGCGTCGAGGACGTCGCGCGCGGAGGCGTCACGCCCGAGCGAGACCATCCGCATCCGGTCGGTCATGACGTCGACCGCCGTGAGCTGGTCCAGCTCGATGGAGTTCGTCAGCAGGGTCGCGACCGTCGTGTCGAGGGTGCCCTCCTGCGCCGAGCGCCGGACGAGGGACGCGAGCTCCGACGCGGACCGCGCGCCCGAGAGCTCCTCGCGCGGTTCGATGCCGAACCGACGCAGGATGGCGTTCGCGGAGTTGTTCAGCACGGCGATCGGGTACCGGAACACCTTGGTGAACTGACGCTGCAGCGGCACGACCCACCGCGCCGTCGTGTACGGGCTGCTCAGCGCGTAGTTCTTGGGGATCAGCTCGCCGACCAGCATCGAGAAGACGTTGACGACGACGAGCGCGATGATCCCCGCGAGGACCGTCGCGACACCGGCGCTCAGCGCGGTGTCACCGAGGGGGCCCGCGACGAGGGTCAGGATCGCCGGCTGCGCCGTGTAGCCGAGGAGGATCGTGGTCACCGTGATGCCGACCTGCGCGGACGAGAGCTCGGTCGACAGGTGCCGCAGACCCGCACGCACGCTGCGGTCGCGCCGGTCGAGGGGGCGCTCGTCGCCGTCCGCGTCCGCGGAGAGGGCTGCCGGGTCGAGGGTGACGAGCGAGAACTCGCTCGCGACGAAGACAGCCGTGCCGAAGGTGAGGACGACGCCCAGGCCGATCCAGAGCCACTCGCTCAGCACACGGGGCTCCAGGTGTTCCGTGCCGTGCGTTTCATATGCGGAGAATCGTAGCCGTACGCACGGGGGTCGCGCGCCTGAGGGCGCTGTCCCGGCTGTTGTGCCACTCTGGTCCCATGTCAGCCAGCACGCCCGCTCAGGCGGGCTCGACAGGCCCCGGTCCTTCCGGTTCGGCCCCCGCGACGGTCCTCGTCGTCGAGGACGAGCCGACCATCGCCACGGCCATCGCCCAACGGCTGAGCGCCGAGGGCTGGCGGGTCGAGGTGGCCCAGGACGGGCTCGCCGGGGTCGAGGCGGCGCTGCGCCTGCAGCCCGACGCGATGGTGCTCGACGTCATGCTGCCCGGGATCGACGGCCTCGAGGTGACCCGGCGCGTGCAGTCCGAGCGCCCGATGCCGATCCTCATGCTGACCGCCCGCGACGACGAGACCGACATGCTGATCGGCCTCGGCGTCGGGGCGGACGACTACATGACGAAGCCGTTCTCGATGCGCGAGCTCGTCGCCCGGCTGAAGGCTCTGCTGCGCCGCGTCGACCGGACGACGCAGGCCGCCTCCGTCCCGGAGGCCGAGGCCCCGCTGACCATCGGTGAGGTCGTCATCGACCGCGCGCAGCGGCGCGTGCACCGGGCCGGCACGGAGATCCACCTCACGCCGACCGAGTTCGAGCTGCTCGTCATGCTCGCGAGCTCACCGAAGACCGTGCTCACGCGCGAGCGGCTGCTCGCCGAGGTCTGGGACTGGGCGGACGCGAGCGGCACCCGGACGGTCGACTCCCACATCAAGGCGCTGCGCCGCAAGCTCGGCCCCGAGCTGATCCGCACGGTCCACGGCGTGGGCTACGCGTTCGAGCCCCCGACGACCTGAGTGCCGCAGGTGCCGGAGGACGACCAGTGACACCCCGCGCGACGCCGAGGCCGCAGCTCCCGGACGTCCGGCCGCTCGACCGGTTCGGCTCGATCAAGATCAAGCTCGGCGTGCTCGTCGCCGCCACGGTGGTCCTCGCGGTGTTCATCACCTGGATCGGTCTGCGCAACGAGCTCGGGCCGTCCCGGACCCTCCCGCTCGCGATCATCCTGTCCCTGCTCCTGACGCAGGTCCTGGCCCGAGGCATGACGTCGCCCCTGCGGGACATGACGACCGCCGCGCAGGCCATGGCCGACGGCGACTACAGCCGTCGGGTGCGGGCCACGAGCCACGACGAGGTCGGCCAGCTCGCGGTCGCCTTCAACGTGATGGCCGAGGACCTCGCGTCGTCGGACAAGACGCGGCGCGAGCTGATCGCCAACGTCTCCCACGAGCTGCGCACCCCGGTGGCGGCGCTGCAGGCCCAGCTCGAGAACCTCGTCGACGGGGTCGTCCCGGCGGACAAGGGGACGCTCGAGGGTGCTCTCAAGCAGACCGAGCGGCTCACGCGTCTCGTCACCTACCTGCTGGACCTCTCACGCATCGAGGCGGGTGCGGCTGCGCTCAACGTCACCACGATCCCCGTGGGCGACTTCCTCGAGGACGCTGCGGAGTCCTTGTCGATGATGGAGGCCGCGAAGGACCTGCACTACGTCGTGGACGTCGCGCCGCCGGACCTGGTGCTCGAGGCCGACAAGGAGCGGCTGCGCCAGGTCGTGACCAACCTCCTGCACAACGCGATCCGCCACTCGCCGCCGGGCGGCGTCATCCGGCTGGACGGGTACTCCGGCACCGACGCGGACGGTCTCGACGTCGTGGTGCTGGAGGTCGTCGACGAGGGGCCGGGCATCGCTCCCGGTGACCGTGAGCGGATCTTCGAGCGCTTCGCCCGGGGGCAGCACGCTCCCCCGCGCGGTCGGACGACGTCCGGCGGGACGGGCATCGGCCTCGCCATCGTCCGGTGGGCGGTGGACCTGCACGACGGGACCGTCGCGGTCGCCGACAGCGAGCACGGTGCCGCGATCCGCGTGACGCTCCCGGCCCAGGGCCCCGAGCCCCGGTCGGCCGGCCCGGCCGCCGCCCCGTCGCGCCCGGACGGCGGCTCGCCACCCACCGACTGAGATCGGGTCGCAGCACCTGACACCCCGGCTCGGGTGATCTTCGTCACATCAGCGCCGCGCCGGCGCCCGACGTTACGCCGCCATGACCCGCCGGACCCCTCCGCAGGGCACATCTCGACGAATCCCCCGCGACCTCTTTCCGTGTTCTTGGGGCGCTCTGCGAGAAGCGGCGTCCCGCGGGCCCGGGCCTGTCCGCAGCGCCGCGGACCACCCGGTCAGGGACCTCTCGAGGGCCTACCCTGGAGAGGTCCGGACCCCGGGCGAGTTGTCGAGAACCGAGCGAATCAAGGTGGGCGGTCCACGCGTGTCCCCTCAGGCTGAGTCAGAGTCGATCAGCGCGGCAGGTGCCGTGTTCGGAGCCAACGAGTGGCTCGTCGACGAGTTGTACGAGCAGTACCTGAAGGACCGTGACGCCGTCGACCCGGCGTGGTGGGACTTCTTCGCGGACTACAAGCCGGGGAGCAGCGGGAGCGACAACGGGACCGGCGGCCGCGCCGCCGAGTCCAACGGGACGCCCGCCCCGAAGGGCGAGGCCGGCGAGCAGCCCGCCGCCGAGGAGTCGACGGGATCGACCACGGAGAAGGCACCGCGCAGCGCGGCGCCCGTCACGGCCCCGGCCACCGGCGACGGTTCGGCGGCGGCCGAGGCCGCGCAGCGCCCGGCACGCCCGGCCGTCCCCGCAGACCCCGAGGTGAATGCGGCCGCTCTCGCGACCCAGCCCGTCGCCACGGCCCAGCCGGCCACGGCGTCCTACGCGAGCGCCACCGCGCGCCGCGGCGCCACCGACGACACCGACGCCGCCGACGACATCAGCAAGCTCCGCGGACCGGCCGCCCGCGTCGTGACCAACATGGAGTCGAGCCTCAACGTCCCGACGGCGACCTCGGTCCGCGCCGTCCCGGCGAAGCTGATGGTCGACAACCGCATCGTCATCAACAACCACCTCGCCCGCGGACGCGGCGGGAAGATCTCGTTCACCCACCTCATCGGGTTCGCGCTCGTCGAGGCGCTGGCCGAGATGCCCTCGATGAACGCCAGCTACACCGAGCTCGACGGCAAGCCCGCGATCAACAACCCCGCCCACGTCGGCTTCGGGCTCGCGATCGACCTCGCCAAGCCGGACGGCTCCCGTCAGCTCCTCGTGCCGAGCATCAAGCGCGCGGACACGCTCGACTTCGCCCAGTTCTGGGCCGCCTACGAGGAGCTCGTCCGCAAGGCACGCGGCAACAAGCTCACCGTCGACGACTTCAAGGGCACCACGATCTCCCTGACGAACCCCGGGGGCATCGGCACCGTCCACTCCGTGCCGCGACTCATGGAGGGCCAGGGCGCGATCATCGGCGTCGGCGCCATGGACTACCCCGCGGAGTTCGCCGGTGCGTCGGTCGAGCGGCTCGCCCGCATGGCGATCTCGAAGGTCCTGACGATCACGTCGACCTACGACCACCGCATCATCCAGGGCGCCCAGTCCGGCGAGTTCCTCCGGATCATCGGCCAGAAGCTGATCGGCGAGGACGGGTTCTACGACCGGGTCTTCACCTCCCTGCGCATCCCCTACGAGCCGGTCCGGTGGATCAGGGACAACGCCGTCGACGAGGACGTGGAGGCCGCGAAGCCCGCGCGCATCGCCGAGCTCGTCCACTCGTACCGCTCGCGCGGCCACCTCATGGCCGACACCGACCCGCTCACGTACCGCCAGCGCAAGCACCCCGACCTGGACATCCAGAACCACGGGCTCACGCTGTGGGACCTCGAGCGTCAGTTCCCGACCGCCGGCTTCGGTGGCACGCCCAAGGCGTCGCTGCGCGAGATCCTCGGCCTGCTGCGCGACTCGTACTGCCGGTCGATCGGCGTCGAGTACATGCACCTCGCCGACCGGGACCAGCGGCGCTGGCTCCAGGAGCGCCTCGAGTCCGGCTACGCCCGCACCCCCGCGAGGACCAGCTGCGCATCCTGCGGAAGCTGAACTCCGCGGAGGCGTTCGAGACCTTCCTGCAGACGAAGTACGTCGGGCAGAAGCGCTTCTCCCTCGAGGGTGGGGAGGCCGTCATCCCGCTGCTCGACGCCGTCCTGTCGAAGGCCGCCGAGAACGGTCTCGACGAGGTCTGCATCGGCATGTCCCACCGCGGGCGGCTCAACGTGCTCGCCAACATCGCGGGCAAGAGCGCCGCGCAGATCTTCGCCGAGTTCGAGGGGAACATCGACCCCAAGAGCGTCCAGGGCTCCGGCGACGTCAAGTACCACCTCGGCACCGAGGGGACCTTCACGGCCGAGTCGGGTGCGCAGACGCGCGTCTACCTCGCCGCCAACCCGTCGCACCTCGAAGCCGTCAACCCCGTGCTCGAGGGCATCGTCCGCGCCAAGCAGGACCTCATCGACCTCGGCGGCGACGGCTTCTCGGTCCTCCCGATCCTCCTGCACGGCGACGCCGCGTTCGCCGGACAGGGCGTGGTCCCGGAGGTGCTCAACCTCGCGCAGCTCCGCGGGTACCGCACCGGTGGCACGGTCCACGTGCTGATCAACAACCAGGTCGGGTTCACCACGGGCCCGTCGTCGGCGCGATCGACCACCTACGCCACGGACGTGGCCAAGGGCTACCAGGTCCCGATCTTCCACGTGAACGGCGACGACCCCGAGGCGTGCGTGCGTGTCGCCGAGCTCGCCTTCGCGTACCGCGAGCAGTTCGACCGCGACGTGATCATCGACATGATCTGCTACCGCCGCCGCGGCCACAACGAGGGTGACGACCCCTCGATGACCCAGCCGCTCATGTACAACCTCATCGAGGCGAAGCGCTCCGTGCGCAAGCTCTACACGGAGAACCTCGTCGCCCGCGGCGACATGACGCTCGAAGAGGCCGAGCACGTCCTGCAGGACTACCAGGGCCAGCTCGAGAAGGTCTTCACCGAGACCAAGGAGGGCGGCTACTCGGTGCCGGCCTCGGCCGAGCCGATCGCAGGGCTCGAGCGACCGGAGTCGCAGCGCGAGGACGCGGGGACGATGGTCGGCTGGAAGACCGCCGTCCACCCCTCGCTGATCGAGCGCATCGGCGCCGCGCACGCCTCGCCGCCCGAGGGCTTCACGATCCACCCCAAGCTGGCCCAGCTCCTCGAGCGCAGGCACAAGATGTCCACCGAGGGCGGCATCGACTGGGGCTTCGGGGAGCTCGCGGCGTTCGGCACCCTGCTCATCGAGGGCACCCCGGTGCGGCTCGCCGGGCAGGACTCGCGGCGCGGGACGTTCGTGCAGCGCCACGCGGTGCTGCACGACCGGGAGACCGGCGCCGAGTGGACGCCGCTGCTGTACCTCGCGGGCGACCAGGCCAAGTTCTGGGTCTACGACTCGTCGCTGAGCGAGTACGCCGCGCTCGGGTTCGAGTACGGCTACTCCGTCGAGCGCCCCGAGGCGCTCGTGCTGTGGGAGGCCCAGTTCGGGGACTTCGTCAACGGCGCCCAGACCGTCATCGACGAGTTCATCTCGTCCGCGACGCAGAAGTGGGGCCAGAACTCCTCGATCGTCATGCTCCTGCCCCACGGGTACGAGGGCCAGGGACCGGACCACTCGTCCGCGCGGATCGAGCGCTTCCTCCAGCTGTGCGCCGAGCAGAACATCGTCGTCGCGCAGCCGTCGACCCCGGCGTCCTACTTCCACCTGCTGCGCAGGCAGGCGTACGACCGGCCGCGTCGCCCGATGGTCGTCTTCACGCCGAAGCAGCTGCTGCGCCTCAAGGCGGCGGCCTCGTCGGTCGAGGACCTCACGACGGGTACGTTCCGGCCGTTGATCGGCGACACCTCGGTGGAGCCCGCCGAGGTGGACCGCGTGCTGATCTGCTCGGGTCGCGTCTACTACGACCTGCTCGCGGAGCGCACGAAGCGTCAGGACACCAAGACCGCGATCCTGCGCCTCGAGCAGCTCTACCCGCTCGACACCGACGCGATCCGCGAGGAGGTCGCCCGCTTCGGCGCCGACGACGTCGTGTGGGTCCAGGACGAGCCGGAGAACCAGGGGCCGTGGCAGTACATCCACGTCAACCTGCCCGACGACGTCCCCCACGTGCGCGTGATCTCTCGCCCGGCGTCCGCCTCGACCGCGGCCGGCACGGCGAAGGCGCACCAGGCCGAGCAGGCCGTGATCATCGCGCAGGCCTTCGGTCGCTGACAGGACGCCCTGACCGGGCGCCCGGACCGGGCGGCCCGCCCGAGACCCATGGCACGACGACGGGGCCCCGCTGCTCATCCGAGCAGCGGGGCCCCGTCTCTGTCTCGTCGCGCGCCCCTCAGGACCGACCTACGGCGACACGCCACGCCGGGGACGCGCCGTCCGACCTACCAGCGGTGGTGGATCTCCTCGCGGAGCAGGCGGTCGTAGATGTCGCGCGCCCCGTCCGCGAAGCGTGCCCCGAGCAGCCTGTCGCCGCCCGCCGATGCGTTCGCGCGGGCCTGCTCCGCCGAGCGCGCCCCGGGGATGACCGTGGACACCCCGGGCTGCTGCCAGACCCACGCGATCGCGGCCTCGGCGGGCGTCACGTCGTCGCCGACGACCTGGCCCACCAGCTCGGTGAACTCGCCCGCGGCCTTCAGCCCGAGCTCGAACGGCACGCCCGAGAAGGTCTCGCCGACGTCGAAGGCCTGCCCCTCGCGGTTGTAGCTGCGGTGGTCGTTCTCGGCGAAGGTCGTGCTCGAGTCGTACCGGCCCGAGAGCATGCCCGAGGCGAGGGGGACGCGGGCGATGATCCCGACGCCGGCCGCCGAGGCCGCGGGCAGCACCGCCTCGAGCGGCTTGCGACGGAACGCGTTGAGGATGATCTGGACCGTGGCCGTGCCCGGCCGGGCGATCGCGGCCAGCGCCTGGTCGCACGTCTCGACGCTCACGCCGTACGCCGCGATCGCGCCCTCGTCGACGAGAGTGTCGAGCGCGTCGAAGACCTCGTCGCTCGCGACGACCTCGCTCGGCGGGCAGTGGAGCTGGACGAGGTCGAGCCGCTCCGTCCCCAGGTTCTTGCGCGACCGGTCGGTCCACGCCCGGAAGTTCTCGAGCACGTAGTTCTCGGGAGTCTGGTCGACGCGGCGGCCCATCTTCGTCGCGACCGTGAGCCCCGACCCCGCGTTGTCGGCGACGTAGCGCCCGATGATCTGCTCGCTGCGACCGTCGCCGTACACGTCGGCGGTGTCGAAGAACGTCACCCCGGCCTCCGCCGCGGCGTCGAGGACAGCCGTGGCGTCCTTCTCGTCGACGTCGCCCCAGTCGGCGCCGAGCTGCCACGTGCCCAGCCCGACGACCGAGACGAGCCGGCCCGTACGTCCGAGCACCCGGTATTCCATCGTTCCTCCTGTTGCACGGTCTCGTGCGTCGTCGCCCGCCGGAGGTGTCCGGCTCCAGTACCGTATGTGCACGTGAACACGTACGCACCGTCCGGCACGCAGTTCCGCATCACCTCGGGTGAGCACCGAGCCGTCGTCACGGAGGTGGGCGCCGCCGTCAGGGAGTACTCCGTCGGCGGTCGCGACGTGTTCGTCCCGTTCCCCGAGGACCAGATCTCCCCGGCGTACCACGGCGCCGTCCTCGTCCCGTGGCCCAACCGCCTGCGCGACGGCAGGTACGAGTTCGACGGCGGCACGCACCAGGTCCCGGTGAACGAGCCGGAGCGCGGGACGGCGCTGCACGGCCTGTCCACCTCGATGCGGTGGGACCTCGTCGACCACGCGCCGGACGCCGTCACCCTCGAGCTCCGGCTCCCCCGACCAAGGGGTACCCGTTCGCGCTGACGACCCGTGTCACATACCGGCTCTCCGACGCCGGGCTCGCCGTCACCGTCCGCGCCACGAACGACGGGCCGACGACGCTCCCCTACGGTGTCGGGTTCCACCCCTGGCTCTCGCCGGGCGACGCCGCCGTCGACGAGTGCACGCTGCGCCTCGACGCGACCCGTCGGGTCACCGTCGACGAGCGGCTCCTGCCCACGGGGGACGTCGCGGCGGAGGGGGACCACGACTTCACGTCGCCGCGCTCGCTGCGGGGCATCGCGCTCGACGACGCCTACGTCGACGTCGTGCGGGACGACGCCGGGCTCACGTGGATGCGGCTCGCGTCACCCGACGGGCGGGAGGCGGCGGTCTGGACCGACGACTCGATGGACACCTGGCAGGTCTGCACCGGGGACGGCATCGACGCCCCCGGATACGTCCGGACCGGGGTCGCCGCCGAACCGATGAGCTGCATCGCGGACGCGTTCCGCACCGGGGACCGCCTCGTCCGCATCGCCCCCGGCGACTCGCACGAGGTCCGCTGGGGCGCCACGCTGCTCTGAACGTCCCCGATGCGCGGCGGACGACAGGCACAATGGGACCGACGAGACGAGGAGGCCCGGTGGGCGAGAGAGAGCTACGCATCTGCATCGTCGGCGACGAGCTGAGCGTCGGCGTCGGCGACGCCAAGGGACTCGGCTGGGCCGGCCGGGTGATCGCCCGCAGCCGCTTCGACCGGACCGCGATGTCGTTCCCCCTGGCGATCCCCGGGGAGACGACGACGGCGCTGAGCCAGCGCTGGGAGGTCGAGTCGTTCCGTCGGTACGGGAACGAGGCCGAGTGCGACAACCGCCTGGTCGTCGGCCTCGGCCGGCACGACGTCGCCGCAGGCCTCTCGGTCGCGCGGTCCCGCCTGAACCTCGCGAACATGCTGGACGTCGCGGACTCCCACCGGATCTCGACGTTCGTCGTCGGGCCTCCCCGGGCGCCCCCGAGGACAACGACCGGCTGGCGGAGCTGTCGGCCGCCTTCGCTGACGTCTCTGCCCGTCGCCACGTCACCTACGTCGACACGTTCACGCCGCTCGTGCACCACGAGCAGTGGCTCTCGGACCTCTCCCAGAGCGGCACGGGCTACCCGGCGCAGGCCGGCTACGGGCTGATGGCCTGGCTCGTGCTGCACACCGGCTGGCACGCGTGGCTCGGCCTGCCCGAGGACTCCCCGGCTGACAGACCGTCAGCGGCGCAGCCGGCAGAGCGGGGTTCGCAGCCGGCACGCCGACGAGACTGACGGCACCGCAGCCGGCGCCCGACACCGGCACCGGCACCGGTGTCGGTGCCGGTGTCGGTGCCGGCACAGGTGGTCAGAGCGTCGCGCGGACCGCGCGCCCCGCCTCGTCGAGCACGGTGCGCAACGTGTCCACCGTCAGCGGGCCCAGCCGTCCGTCCGCCGCCGCGTGGCGGAGGTCGGCCCGGAGCTCGGCGCGGAACCGCGTCAGCATCTCGTCCGCCATCGCGCGGGCACCGGCGGAGTCGTCACGTCCGGTGCCGCTCGGCGACTTCTCGCCCGCGGCGTCGGCGCCGGATCCGGGTGCCGACGAGGCCCGCGCCCGCTCCTCCTGCGCGGCGGCGGCGAGCTCCGCGCGCAGTCCTCGAGCCGACCCGCGGACCTCCTCGCGCAGCTGCGCTGCGCGGTCCCGCACCGTCACCGCGATCCCCGCCTCGAGGGCCGCGAGGTCGCCGGCACGAGCCTCGAGCTCCGCGCGACCGGCAGGGGTCAGCGCGTACGTCGACCGACGCCCGTCCTCCTCGCGGACGACGAGGCCGTCGTCGACCAGCCGGGAGAGCCTGGGGTAGACCGTGCCCGCGCTCGGCCGGTAGGTCCCGCCGAACCTCTCCGCGAGCTCGGTGATGATCTCGTACCCGTGGCGCGGTCCGGTGGCGAGGAGCGCGAGCAGGTAGAGCCGCAGCTCCCCGTGGGCGAAGACCGGCATCAGAGGTCCCCGCCCTCACCGGTGGCGTCGGCGGCGGCGTCGGTGGCTGCCCGGCCCCGCTCGACCCGCCGCACGACGCTGACGTCCCCGGAGACCGCCTTGACCACCACGGTCCCGGCGCCCGCGGGCGCCGGGCGATCCACCCGGTCGCCGCTCCACTCCTTGCGCCCGGCCGGCCGCTGCGCCCTGACCCCGTCGACGACGACCGCTCCTGAGGTCGACCGCAGGGCGTAGCCGACGGCCTGCGGGTCGGGCAGCCGCAGGGCGACACCGCCCGAGACCGTGCTCGCTCGCACCGACGAGGGCTGCTCCGTCAGGTCGAGGGTCACCTCGCCCGACACGGAGGAGAACGAGACCGACGTGAGCGCGCCGCTCGCGGTGACGTCCCCCGAGACGGTCTTCGCCGTCAGGGAGCCGCGGTGGCCCCGGGAGACGACCTCGCCCGAGACGGTCCGGACGGTCAGGTCCCCCTCGGTGCCGTCCGTGACGACCGAACCGGAGACGTTGGACACGGTGACCGAGCCGCCCGTCCCCGCGACGAGCCCGTCCGCGGTCACGACGCCGACCGAGACGGTCGCGCCGACCGGCACGGCGACGGACACGTCGACCACGTCGTGGGTCGACGGACGACGGAACGAGTCGAACAGGCTCTCGAAGGACAGCTGGGGGTAGCCGATCCGGAGGCTCGAGCCCTTTCGGACGACGTCGAGGGGGCGCCCCTCGACCGTGTGGATCTCGACGCGCGCGCCGGGCTCGTCGTGCGTGACGACGTCGACCCTCCCCCGACCAACCGGACCTCGAGGTGGTCGCACGTCTCGACGTCGAACGACTGCGGGCCGTTCACCGTCCGTGTCTCGCTGCTCATCGTCGTCTCCCGCTCCGTCATGTCCCTGCCCCTGTGCTCCCTGCGCGTCGCCGTCCTGACGACGGGGCGACACGGTGTGGACGACACGATATATCGCGTCAATGGACACGATATATCGCGTCCCGTCCCGTGGCAACCACGGACTGTGGGATCATGGGACGCAACCCCTGACCGTGAGGAGACCACCATGAGCAAGCGCGGACGCAAGCGTCGCAGCCGCAAGGGCAACGCCGCCAACCACGGCCGTCGTCCCAACGCCTGACCACCTCCGCCGGCGCACGCCGGCGGACCACCGCTCACAGCGGTGAACGAAGGGCCCGGTTCCGTCGGAACCGGGCCCTTCGTCGTCCGACGCTCTGCTGCTGAGCCGTCGGCGGACGGACTGTCGGGTCAGGCGCTGCCCGGGGTCCGCACCACGTAGGTCGTCGTCGTGCTGACCGACAGCTGCGCGCGGATCCTGAGCCTCAGGCTCTCCGGCGCCTGCTCGTGGCACGAGCGGCGCACGAGCTGCTTGACGAGCTCTTCCGCGCCGAGCTCCGCCAAGCACGGGGAGCAGTGCGCGATGTGGGCACGCATCTTGGCCTCGTCGTCCTCGGTCATCTCCGAGTCCAGGTACTCGTAGAGGTGGGACAGCGCGTGCGCGCAGTCCGACTCGCCTCCCGTCGCGTGCGGGATCGGCGTCACGATCCGCACCTCGTCCGGGGCGAGCCCCGGGTCACGCTGCTCGTGCTCAGCCATCACGACTCCTCCCCCGCCGGACGCGCCCCGACGAGCCCGCGCCCCGCCGCGTACTCGGCGAGGAGCTCGCGGAGCTGACGGCGCCCACGGTGCAACCGGGACATCACGGTGCCGATGGGCGTGCCCATGATCTCGGCGATCTCCTTGTAGGGGAACCCCTCGACGTCGGCGTAGTAGACCACCATCCGCCGGTCCTCCTGGAGCTCCTGCAGCGCGCGCTTGACGTCGGAGTCCGGCAGCCGGTCGAGCGCCTCGGACTCGGCGGAACGCAGACCCTGGGAGGTGTGCGAGGCCGCCCGGGCGATCTGCCAGTCCTCGACGTCCTCCGCCTGCGACTGCTGCGGCTCGCGCTGCTTCTTGCGGTACGTGTTGATGAACGTGTTCGTGAGGATCCGGTACAGCCACGCCTTGAGGTTGGTCCCGGGGCGGTACTGGTGGAACGCCGCGAACGCCTTCGCGAACGTCTCCTGCACCAGGTCCTCGGCGTCGGTGGGGTTGCGCGTCATCCGCATGGCCGCCGAGTAGAGCTGGTCGACGTACTGCAGCGCGTCGCGCTCGAACCGGGCGCCGCGCTCAGCGTCCGACTCGGCCTCGGGGGCACGCTCCGTATCCTCGCCGATCTCGGGCGCCTCCTTGGAGGCGCTCGAGTCCGGCTCCGGGGCGCCTGGCTCCGGCTCGGGTGCGCTCTGCCGGTCTTCGGGCTCCGGGGCGACGGGGGTATCGGTCATCACGTCCGAGCCTAGCCGCCCGACGCCGCCCGGACCCGACCATGCCGGGGTCGAGGTGTCGACACGGATCCGCCCTCGCGCCGTGCCCGTCGGTCTGGGCTCCGTCCTCACTGCTGTCACGTCATCGGCAACGGCCCTACCGTGCCGAACATTCCCGGACCTCGGGCACCGTGGGGCCGGGGCGACCGTCCTGACGGCCGGCCTGGAGTGTCAGTGTCGTGCGGGATCGCTACCGTGTCCCCATGAGCACCACTGAAGCCCCCGAGACCGAGACCGGCTCCCGCTACCTCACGCTGCTGCGCGAGCAGGTGGGCCACGAGCTCGACGCCCACCAGCAGTACATCGCGATCGCCGTGTGGTTCGACGCGAACGACCTGCCGCGGCTCGCAGCGCACTTCTACCGGCAGTCGCTCGAGGAGCGCAACCACGCGATGATGATCGTCCAGTACATGCTCGACCGCGACATCCCGGTGCAGATCCCCGGGACGAGCGCCGTCGAGAACGACTTCTACGCCGTCGTCGAGCCGCTGCGCCTCGCCCTCGCCCAGGAGAAGCAGGTGACGGAGCAGATCGAGGCGATCTTCCGCGCCGCCCGCGAGGAGGGCGACGCCATGGGCGAGCAGTTCATGCTGTGGTTCCTCAAGGAGCAGGTCGAGGAGGTCGCGTCCGCGACCACGCTCCTGACCGTCGCCGAGCGTGCCGGCGACAACCTCTTCGACCTCGAGAACTTCGTCGCCCGCGAGACGATCGGTGACGGCGGAGACCATACCGATGCTCCCGAGACCGCCGGAGGTGCGCTGTGAAGCTGTTGAGGGGTCTCGCACGACCCATGCTCGCGTCCTGGTTCGTCTACGACGGCGTGCAGGCCGCGCTGCATCCCGAGGAGCACCTCGAGTCCGCCCGCCAGGGCGTCGCCCTGGTGGGGTCGGTGGTGGACGACGTCCCCGACCTCGACGACAAGAAGCTCGCCCTCGTCGTCAGGGCGCACGGAGTCGCGACCGCCGTGGCAGGGCTCTCGTTCGCCCTGAGCAAGGCGCCGCGCAGCTCCGCGCTCACGCTCGTCGCCCTCACGCTGCCGCTCGCGGTCGTCGACCAGCCCTTCACCGGCTCCAAGGCCGAGCGGCGCGAGCGCACGCCGAAGTTCGTCCGCCGGGTCGGCGCCGTCGGCGCCGCGCTGCTCGCCACCGGAGACCTCGAGGGACGCCCCGGAGTCGCCTGGCGGGTCGACAAGGCCCGCAAGGACCTCGAGCTCTCGAAGCGGGTGCACGACGCCGGGTCGAGCCTCGAGGACGCCGCGTCGGGCGCCGCCCGCAAGAGCCGGCACGCCGCCAAGGACGCCGCCCGTGCGATCAAGCTCGAGGCGCACGAGGCGAAGGACTCCGCCCGGCGCGCGGCACGGACCGCGCGGAAGGCCCTGCCGGACGTCCACTAGATTGACGGACATGCCCTCCACCGCCACCGAGCCCGCGCACGACGATCCACGACCTCCGGTCTGGGAGGCGCCGAGCGTCTCGCGGGCGGGCGGTGCCGGCTCGGTCCGCGGCGGGCTCGACGCGATCGTCGAGGTGCCGGGGTCCAAGTCCCTGACGAACCGGCTGCTCGTCCTCGCGGCGCTCGCCGACGGCCCGGGCGTGCTGCGGGGTGCGCTCCGCAGCCGCGACGCGGACCTGATGATCGCCGGGCTGCGGAGCATGGGCACCACGGTCACCGAGGGCGACGTCCCCAGCACGCTGCACGTGACGCCCGCGCCCGTCTCCGGCGGCGCGACCGTCGACTGCGGGCTCGCCGGGACGGTCATGCGGTTCCTCCCTCCGGTCGCTGCGCTCGCCTCAGGGCCCGTGCGGTTCGACGGCGACGCCGGGGCCCGCGTCCGACCGATGGGGCCCGTGCTCGACGGGCTGCGCTCCCTCGGGGTGCGGGTGGACGACGGCGCGCCACTCGGGGGCGAGCCGGGGCACCTGCCCTTCACCGTCGTCGGGCACGGCAGCGTGCGGGGCGGCGCCGTGGACGTGGACGCGTCGGCGTCGAGCCAGTTCGTCTCCGGCCTCCTGCTCGCGGCCGCACGGTTCGACCAGGGCCTCGTGCTCCGCCACACGGGACGCACCCTGCCGAGCCTCCCGCACATCGAGATGACCGTCGCCGTCCTGCGCGACGCGGGAGTCGCGGTGGACGACAGCCGCGACGCGATCTGGCAGGTCGCTCCCGGGCCGATCGCCGCCAGAGATCTCCAGGTCGAGCCCGACCTGTCGAACGCCGCGCCGTTCCTCGCGGCGGCGCTGATCGTCGGTGGCCGGGTCAGCGTGACCGGGTGGCCGACGAGCACCACGCAGCCGGGCGCGCTCCTGCCCGACCTCCTCACCCGCATGGGCGGCGCCGCCGAGCTCCGGGACGGCGTCCTGACCGTCACCGGCTCGGGCGAGATCCACGGCATCGACGTCGATCTGCGCGCCGCCGGCGAGCTCGCCCCGAACATCGCCGCCCTCGCCGCCCTCGCCGGCTCCCCCAGCCGGCTCCGCGGCATCGCCCACCTGCGGGGGCACGAGACCGACCGGCTCGCCGCGCTCGCGACCGAGATCACCCGGCTCGGCGGGCGCTGCGAGCAGACGTCCGACGGTCTGGTCATCACGCCGCGCCCGCTGCACGGCGCCGTGTTCCGCACGTACCACGACCACCGCATGGCGACGTCCGGCGCGATGCTCGGGCTCCGCGTCCCCGGCGTGCAGGTCGAGGACGTCGCCACCACCGCCAAGACCCTGCCCGGCTTCACCGGGCTCTGGGACCGGATGCTCGGCCTCCCCGGCACGACGGCCGGCACGACAGCCGGCACGACAACCGGCACAGCAGCCGGCACTGCGGCCGACCGGGATTCTTGCGGCGCCGCCGCGACCGTCGGCGCGCCGTGAGCCCACGACGCCCGCAGGACGAGTCCGACTTCCGGGACCGGCCCGGCAAGCGGGGCTCCCGTCCACGCACCAAGCGCCGACCGGACCACGAGGACGCCGTGACCGGGTTCGTCACCGCGGTCGACCGTGGGAGGTACACGCTCCTCGTCGGGGCGGGACCTGGAGCGACCGACGGGACACCCGGCACGCGATCCACCGACGGTCGCGAGGTGACGGAGGGCCCGCGCAGCGTCCTCGCGATGCGCGCCAGCGAGCTCCGCCGCGAACGCGTCGTCTGCGGCGACCTGGTCGACGTCGTCGGGGACGCGTCGGGGGCCGACGGGACCCTCGCGCGGATCGTCCGGATCCAGGACCGCCGGACCGTGCTGCGCCGCACGGCGGACGACACCGACCCCTACGAGCGGATCATCGTCGCCAACGCGGACCGCCTCGTCATCGTGACCGCCCTCGCCGAGCCCGAGCCACGGACCCGGATGATCGACCGGTGCGTCGTCGCGGCGTACGACGCGGGCATGGCAGTGACCCTGTGCCTGACCAAGGCCGACCTCGCGGACCCGACGCCCCTGCGCGAGCTCTACGAGCCGCTCGGCGTCGAGGTCGTCGTCACGGAGCGGCAGCCCGACGGCGCCGGGGTCGGTCCCCTCGGACCGCTGCAGGACACCCTCGCGGGTCGCCTCTCCGTCCTCGTCGGGCACTCGGGCGTCGGCAAGTCGACCCTGGTCAACGCACTCGTCCCGGACGCGGACCGAGCCACCGGCGTCGTCAACGACGTGACCGGGAGAGGCCGGCACACGTCCACGTCCGCCGTCGCGCTGGCGCTCCCGGACGGCGGGGGCTGGATCGTCGACACCCCGGGCGTGCGGTCCTTCGGTCTCGCGCACGTCGAGGTCGACGGCCTCCTCGCTGCCTTCGAGGACCTGGCCGAGGCGGCCACCGAGTGCCCTCGGGGATGCACCCACACCGCCGACGCCCCTGACTGCGCCCTCGACGCCTGGGTCGAGCAGGGTGAGGACCTCCCGCCGTCGGCGGGGACGCCGTCCCGTGCGTTCCGGTCCGTGCGTGTCGAGTCGTTCCGCCGCGTGCTGGGGGCCCGGACCGCTACGGTGTGACGCATGACCAGGTACGACGACGACCTCAGGCTCGCCCACACGATCGCCGACCAGGTCGACTCCCACACGCTCTCGCGGTTCAAGGCGCTCGACCTCGCGGTCTCGACGAAGCCTGACACCACGCCCGTCACCGACGCCGACACGGCGGCGGAGGAGATGATCCGGGCCACCCTGCACCACGCCCGCACCCGCGACGCGATCGTCGGCGAGGAGTTCGGGGAGACCGGCCACGGCAGCCGACGCTGGGTCGTCGACCCGATCGACGGGACCAAGAACTTCGTCCGCGGGGTACCGGTGTGGGCCACGCTGATCGGGCTGCTCGACGGCGACGAGGCCGTCGTCGGGCTCGTGTCCGCCCCCGCTCTCGGACGCCGGTGGTGGGCTGCGAAGGGCTCGGGCGCCTGGACCGGGAAGTCGCTCGCCGCCGCGAGCCGGATGCACGTCTCCGAGGTCGAGCAGCTCGCCGACGCCTCGTTCTCGTACTCCAGCCTCGGCGGCTGGGAGGAGCGCGGGCGCCTCGAGTCGCTCCTCGACCTCGGCCGCTCCGCCTGGCGTACCCGCGCCTACGGTGACTTCTGGTCCTACATGCTCGTCGCCGAGGGTGCGGTGGACATCGCGGCGGAACCGGAGCTCGCGCTGCACGACATGGCGGCGCTGGTCCCGATCGTCACCGAGGCCGGCGGACGCTTCACGTCCCTGAGCGGTGCGCCCGGACCGTTCGGTGGTGACGCGGTCGCGACGAACGGCCGACTCCACGAGACGGTGCTCGACCGGCTCGCAGCGCGGGACTGACGCGACTACCGGGCCGCGCGGGGCACCTCGGGGATCTCGGTCCAGTCGTACCAGAGCATCGACCGGTCGGTGACCCGCTCGATCGCGACATCCACGGCGTCCTGCTCGGCCTCCGGAGCCGACTCGGCCGCGCCGGGTTCTGTGTCGGCGCCGGCTCCGGTGCCGCCCGCGATCGACGCGTCCACCGCGCTCAGCACGGCCTCGATGTCGAGAGCCGCCTCGACCTCGTCCGCATGGACGCAGACGACCGTGGCCCCCGCCACCTCGCGGTTCACGTCCACCGCGCTCGGCGCGATCGCATCCGGCCCGTCGCCGGGGCCCGGCGCTGCCGACGACACGGCGTCGTCCGGCACCTCGACGGTGACCACGAGCCGCTGGCGCGGTGCCGTGCCACGGGCCACGACGAGCGCGAGCGAGTCGTCGGCCGCCTCGAGCGCCGCGACGAACTCCAGACCTTCGTCGTCCTCGTCCTCGTTCTCCGGCGCGCTCACGAGCCGCGGCGTCACGGCATGGGCGCGACGAGGGCCGAGGTCCCAGCGCGCCGACCTGCCGTCGACCTCCACGGTGTCGAGCTCGTCGAGGGTGGCCGGTACGTAAAGTCGCATGGGACCAGTCTGCCCGCTGCACGCCCGACGTGGGCGAGGCACGCTCAGGCGAGGGGCGCTGCCTGCCGACGGTCGTCGAGCAGGGACTCCCCCACGGAGCGCACCGCCTCGGTCAGCGCCACCAGATCACGGTGACCGGCAGAGCCGGGTCGCACCTCCCCGAGGGTCCTGCCCCCGAGCACGGCGGCGTCGAACGACGGCCGGTCCTCGTCGACGAGCACTGGCTCCTCCACCCCGGCGAAGCGTGCGAGGACGTCTCGGACGGCCCGCCGGGGGCCCGCACCCGCGACGCCCGCGCGCACCCGGTTGGCCACCACGACGCGAGGTGTCCGCCGACCCGTCCCGGCCTGCTCGGTCAGCTCGGTCAGCTCGGTCAGCTCGTCCAGGTCGCCGAGGGCACGGACGAGGCGCTGCAGCCCGATCGGGTCGCTGCTGCCCACCACGAGGTGCACGTCGGCGGATCGCAGCGCACCGAGCGTCGCCCCGTCCCGTTCGGGGGCGCCTCCGTCGAAGCCGGGCGACCCGTCGCGCTCGATCCCGAACCCGCAGTCGACCACGGTCCAGTCCGCGGTGCGGCGCGCCACCTCCCACACCTGGTCGAGGCCGGCGCCGGACACCTCGGACCAGCGGGACGCACGCGATATGCCCGTGAGGACCCGCACCCCCGGCAGGACCTCGGGCGCCAGCGCGCGCAGCCCGTCCGGCTCGAGCCGGCCGCGCCCCGCGGACCTGACGGCGGCCGCGATGCCGGGGGACTCGTCGAGCAGACCGAGGTGCTGGGCGACCGATCCGCCGTACGTGTCGGCGTCGACCAGGAGGACCGAGCGACCGGTGCCCACGCGGGCACGACCCGCGTCACCTGCAGCAGCAACCGGACCATCGGCAGGTCCCGCACCAGGGACGAGGCCTGATCCAGGGTCGGATCCGGCGGCGGACGCATCGTCCACCGCGCCGTGCCGCCGACGGGAGGCACGGCCCGTGCGAGCACGGCCGACGCCGCGGCGACCTGACCGACCGCGCCGCCGGGCCCGACCGCCGGCAGACCCGTCGTCGGTCCTGGCGAGCTCGGCCGCCACGTTCACCGCGATGGAGGTCCTGCCCGGCGCGCCCGTCGGACCCCACACCGCGACGACGACGCCGGCGACGTCGGGCGCACGGTCCGGACCGTCAGGACCCTCGCCCCGCCTGGCCGGACCGCCCGAGCCCGGTGGCCCGACGCCGTCCGGCACGACCGTGTCGCTACCGCGGACGTGCTCGACGGAACCGGGGAGCGTGGCCACCGCGTCGACGATCTCGGCGACGCTGATCTCCCCGGGAGAACGGTGTCGAAGCCGAGGGCGCGGGCGCGGCGCAGGTCGTGCTCTGAGCCGCCGACGGCGATGCTCCTCACGCCGCTCGCGGTCAGGGCCGCGAGCACGTCGCGATCCACCCCGTCGAGGTCCGCCGACACGAGCGCCAGGCCACCGAGCCCTGCGGCCGCGGCGGCCCGCAGCTCGATCACGTCGGCGCAGCGACGGGTGACCTCGACATCCGCAGCCGCCTCCGTGAGCCCGGCGACGACCTGAGACTCGATCGGGCCGCGCAGCGCGCACAGGACGCGGACGGGAGCCGGCACGGACGGTCGTGTCGTCGTGCCGCCGAGCCCTGTCATGCCCCGACCGCCGGGACGATCCGGACGGAACCCCGTCCCGCCGTCGCCGCGAGCACCCCGGGCAGCTCCTCGTCGGGGACGAGCACCTGCACGACGACGGTCGAGCCCACGACGAAGGAGCCGGACTCGTCCGCGATCTCGTCGACCACACCGCCGCGGACGAGGGCGACAGGAGCGTCCGGGGACCCGTGGTCCGCCACGGACGCCGCTGCCTCCTCGGGGACGAACCAGACGTCCACCGGCGCGCCCTCGGAGACCCTGTCCGACAGCGCCGCCCCGACCTCGAAGGCGACCGGGCTGACGGCGACACCCTCGGGCCGGCCGAGGGCGGCTGTCGGGACGATCTCCCCCGCGCCCACCGTGCGCACGACCACCGAGCCCTCGTCGAGGCCGTCCGCGACCTGCACATAGCGACCGAGGTCGGCGGGCGAGAGCCGGACCTCGGCCACGACGAGGTCGTCGGGCCCGACGACGTCCCCCGGCGTCAACACCGACCCTGCGGCGAAGACCGGGACGGTGCGGCCCGCGGAGGCGACGGCCCAGGACCCGATGACGACCGAGGCGGCGACGAGGACGAGCCCGACGAGAAGTCGCGGGTCGCGCCACGAGGGTCGCCGGACCCTCGGGACGACGGACTCGTGGGCGGTCGGGTTGGAACGCATGGTGCCCCCTGGCTCGGACGATCCGGATGCCCGCGCTGCTCCCGCGGACGAGTCATCTTCCCAACCTCGGGACGTGCGCGGTCGAGCCTGTGGACGACGCCGTCGGCAGGCGTAGACGTGCCACCATTGCGGTCATGCCTCAGCGATTCCTGACCCTCGCGGACGTCTCCGAGGAGCTCAACGTCTCCGCAGGGGCGGCCTACCAGCTGGTGCGCTCCGGCGAGCTGCCCGCCATCCAGGTGGGGCACCGCGGCCAGTGGCGCGTCGAGGCCGCCGCGCTCGAGACCTACATCCAGCATCTGTACGCCCAGACCCGCGAGCGGCTGGAGACGGCGAGCCGAGCAGGCTAGCGCGCGGCCGCCTCAGTCGACCTCGCTGACGCTGACGACCGACCCGAGCGACACGGTCGTCGCCGAGAAGCGTGCGGTCCGGTCCCCGGGCCGGCGACCTCGACGTCCACGTGGTCCGCCCCGACGGCGACCACCCGGCACGTCAGGTCGGACGTCGTCGACCGGATCCGCACCGTCTCGCGGGCCGCCGAGACCCTGCGCAGCACCGCGGTCAGCCCCGCCGCTCGTCGTGCCCGCACCGGCGCGGACCCCCGCGCCAACCCGTGCACGGCCGAGATCCACCGGGTCACCAGCAGGTGCGACCTCCCCCGCTCGACCACCAGGACCCAGTCGTCGGCGACATCGGCCACGGAGCCCTCGACCCGCCACGGTGACCCGGACCCTGACGGGTCGATCTCCACCTGGACGAGTCGGCCACGGCTCGCCTCGAACCGTGCGGCGAGAGTCACCGTCGCACGCTCCGCGCGCGTGAGCTCCGCGACGAGCCCGGCGCTCGCACGCGCCTCCTCGGCATCGAGCTGTGCCGTGAGGTCGTCGACCAGCCTGTCCCAACGCACCGCGGGAACATAGCGACGGCGGACGCGCTCCCCGTCCCGCCGTCCACATGCCAGACGCCCGTCTGGACAAAGAACCGACGGTCGGGTTTGATCGAACTCAGCAAAGCATGGCAAACAACATCAAACAGGCATAACAGTCACACAGATCGCAGGGGGCGAGATGACTGACGACATCGTGCTGCGCGCAAGCGCGCAACACCCAGGACGGACGCAGCAACCAGGAGGCCCGCGACGGCGCGGGCAGCTCCGCCGCATCGGACCGACGGCACAGCTCGTCGTGGTCGCCGGGGCCGCGTCGGTCATCACCACAGCGTTCGGCGCGCACGTCCTCGCGGTCGTGGGACGCCCGGTCCTGCAGGTCCAGGACCTCGTCGAGGCAGCACTGACCACGGTGGGGGCCATCGCGTCAGCGTGGTTCGCAGTCTCCGCGCTCGCCGCCCTGGTGTGCCTCCTCGCGCACGTCACCGGGCGGCGTTGGTCGACCGTCGAGAGGATCGTCGCTCGGCACGCACCCGTGCTGGTCAGGCGGGCCGCGCGAGCCGCGGCGGGCGCAGGCCTCGGGCTGAGCCTGAGCCTGGGCGGGACCGCCGCCCTCGCTGCTGAGCACGCACCGGAGCCGACGGTCTCGGTGAGCACGACCACGGCGTCCACCGCCGCGGACCCGCACGAACGGGCACGCACCGGCGCCGGCGCCACCGCCACGCACGCCTCGCTCGGGTGGCGCCCCACCGGCACCGATCACGCACCGGCCGCGACGGGGACCGAGGCTCTCGGCGCCACGAGATCCGCGACGGCGGACCCCACCGTCGGCGAACCGCACGCCACCGGGACGCGGGCCGGCTACGGCAGCAGCACCGACATGGAACCCACGGGAGCCGTCGCCGCATCACGCCGGTCGACGAACACGGTGGACCGCGGCGGACCGGAGCCGCACGTCGTCGTCCGCGGCGACACGCTCTGGTCGATCGCCGCTGCTCAGCTCCCCGACGACGCCACCGACGCCGACGTCGCCCGGGCGACCGCCTCGTGGCACTCGGCGAACCTGGACGTCATCGGCACGGACCCGGATCTCATCCTCCCGGGCCAGGTGCTCGCAGCACCTCGCTGAGAACCGGGCCGCCATACCGGCCCCGGCCACGGCCACGCACCCCGCCACCGATCACCTGCCGCAGATCGTCTACCGATCGCGCGGCCACGCAGGGCGGTCCCTCACCGACACGCCCGTCCTCCCACCCTCGCACCGTCCGACGTCCGCACAGCCGGCCGACCCGACGCGACCGCACCGACGCGGAGCGCCGACGGCCACGCCGTCGCGAGGTGTCGCGACCCCTCCCGACCTGGAGCACCCCATGCGCACCACTGCCCCGACCCGCATCTCCGCCTCGACCGGCGCCTCGCACCCGACCCCGACGCAGTCCTCGAGGGCGACCTCGACCCAGACCCAGAGCCCGACGGAGACCTCGACGCTCGAGAGCCTCAGCAGCATCTCGCCGACCCGCGGTCCGGTGCGCCAACGAGCGCTGCCGGCGGCGCACCCGGGCGGGGAGACGACGCCGCTGCGCACGCGCCCGACGCCGGCCGGGCCCCGGGGGTCGCGCCCCGCGTCGAGCCCTCTCGGCCCGCCTCCGCTGCTCGAGGCCGCTGACGTGCGGACCGGCGCGGCACGGGTCGCCCGGCGGCCGCTCGCCGCACCCGCGGCGGGCGGCACCGTCCTCACCGACCCCACCGCGACGTGCTGCGCCGTCGCCCGCACTGCGCTCGAGGTGCTCCGGGGCGAGCGTCCGGTGGGTCAGCTCGTCCGCTGGCTCTCTCCTGGGACGCTCGAGGTCCTCGGCCGGCGCGCTCGTCTCACGGCTGCGAGCGGCCCGGGCGTCCAGCACCGGCCCATCACGGTCCGCCGTGCACGGACCGTGCGGCTAGGTCCGGCCGCCGCCGAGTCCACGGTCGTCCTCGAGGACGGCGACCGCGTCCGCGCCGCCGCGCTGCGGGTCGAGGAGCACCGCGGGTCCTGGCGCGTGGTGGCGCTCGAGATCGGATGAACCACAGGCTCCCGGCGGCGCAGGGGCACGCCGGGAGCCTGTGGTTCGGGACGATCAGCGTCGTCCGAGGCTGAGCACGACTCGGGTGTCAGGCCTCGTTCTTCGCGTGGCAGACCTTGTACTTCTTGCCAGACCCGCACGGGCACTGCGCGTTCTTCGGCGTCCCGGGGAACGCGCGCCCGTCGCTCTCCGCGGACGACGCGACCCCGTGCAGGTCGCGTCGGGCACGCCGCGCGGCGTCACCGGAGGTGACGGCCTCGCCCGTACCGCTCTCGTCGGGGGCGGAGTAGGTCAGGGGCACCGCCTGGTCCGGCCCGTCGAGACCCTTGGCGACGAGGACGGGGGCAGTCTCCTGCCCACCGTCGCCCGCCTCGGTGTCGGCGCCGGACTCGGCCCCGGCACCCGTCTCGGCCTCAGCCTCAGCGCCGGTATCCGCTGCGCCGGCCTCCGCCTCGACCGACGCCGCCGGGCCGTCGACGACCGCGCCGTCTTCCTCCCCGCCGCCGACCTCGGCGTGAGCCGCCTCGGCGGCAGGAGCGGGTGCATCCGCGCCCCCGGCCGGGGCGCCGGCCGACGCACCGACCACCGGCGCGCTCCCGGCAGCACCCGCAGCGCGCGCCTTCGCGGCACCCGACGCGAGCGAGCGCCCCAGCGGTGACGCGGCCGCGGCCGCGGCCGACCCGGCGTCGACCGGCGCCTCCTGCACCTTGACCTCGAGGTTGAACAGGTACGCGACCGACTCCTCCTTGATGGCCTCGGTCATCGCGTTGAAGAGCTGGTAGCCCTCGCGCTGGTACTCCATCAGAGGGTCGCGCTGCGCCATCGCGCGCAGACCGATGCCCTCCTTGAGGTAGTCCATCTCGTACAGGTGCTCGCGCCACTTGCGGTCGAGGACCGAGAGCGTGACGCGGCGCTCGAGCTGACGCATGTTGTCGGACCCGAGGGACTCCTCGCGCTCGGCGTACGCCACGCGGGCGTCCGAGAGGATCTCGCGCAGCAGAAGCTCCCGGTCGAGGCCGTCGAGGTTCCCGGCCTGCTCCATCACCTCGTCGACCGTGATCGAGACGGGGTACACGGCCTTGAGCGCCGTCCAGAGCTCGTCGAGGTTCCAGTCCCCGTTCGCGGCCTGGGCCGCCGCGCCGTCGACGTACGCCGTGACGACGTCGGAGAGGAAGTGCTGGACCTGCTCGTGGAGGTCCTCCCCGTCGAGCACCCGGCGGCGCTCCGAGTAGATGACCTTGCGCTGGGACGAGAGCACCTCGTCGTACTTGAGGACGTTCTTGCGGATCTCGAAGTTGCGGGACTCGACCTGGCTCTGGGCGCTGGCGATGCCGCGGGTGACCATCTTCGACTCGAGCGGGACGTCGTCCGGGAACCCGGCGCGGTGCATCATCGACTCCGCGAGCCCCGAGTTGAACAGGCGCATGAGGTCGTCCTGCATCGACAGGTAGAAGCGGGACTCGCCCGGGTCGCCCTGACGGCCGGAGCGTCCACGGAGCTGGTTGTCGATGCGCCGGGACTCGTGGCGCTCGGTACCCAGCACGTAGAGCCCGCCGAGCTCGGTGACCTCCTCGTGCTCCGAGGCGACGGCCTCCTGCGCCGCGGCGAGGGCGTCGGGCCAGGCGGCCTCGTACTCCTCCGGGGTCTCCACCGGGGACAGGCCCTGCGCCTCGAGGTTCTCGACGGCCATGAACTCGGCGTTGCCGCCGAGCATGATGTCGGTACCGCGGCCGGCCATGTTCGTCGCGACGGTCACAGCCCCCTTGCGGCCGGCCTGAGCGACGATGTGCGCCTCGCGTGCGTGCTGCTTCGCGTTGAGCACGGCGTGCGGGACGCCCTGCTTCTTCAGCTTCGTGCTCAGCAGCTCGGACTTCTCGACGCTCGTGGTCCCGACGAGGACCGGCTGCCCCTCGGCGTGCCGCTCGACGATGTCGGCGACGACGGCGTCGAACTTGCCGTCCTCGTTCTTGTAGACGAGGTCCTTCTGGTCGATGCGCTGCATCGACCGGTTCGTCGGGATCGGGACGACGCCGAGACCGTAGGTGCCCTGGAACTCGGCGGCCTCCGTGTCGGCGGTACCGGTCATACCGCTGAGCTTGCCGTAGAGGCGGAAGTAGTTCTGCAGCGTGATCGTGGCGAGAGTCTGGTTCTCCGCCTTGATCTTCACGCCCTCCTTCGCCTCGATGGCCTGGTGCATGCCCTCGTTGTAGCGCCGCCCGGCGAGGATCCGGCCGGTGTGCTCGTCGACGATCATGACCTCGCCCTTGAGGACGACGTAGTCCTTGTCGCGGCGGAAGAGCTCCTTGGCCTTGATCGCGTTGTTGAGGAACCCGATGAGCGGCGTGTTCAGCGACTCGTAGAGGTTGTCGATGCCGAGGTAGTCCTCGATCTTCTCGATGCCCGGCTCGAGCACGCCGACGGTGCGCTTCTTCTCGTCGACCTCGTAGTCGGTGCCGGCCTCGAGGCGACGCACGACCTTCGCGAACTCGCCGTACCAGCGGTTCGTGTCCCCGGACGCGGGCCCGGAGATGATGAGCGGCGTCCGCGCCTCGTCGATGAGGATCGAGTCGACCTCGTCGATGATCGCGTAGTTGTGACCGCGCTGGACGAGGTCGTCCGTCGACCACGCCATGTTGTCGCGCAGGAAGTCGAAGCCGAACTCGTTGTTCGTCCCGTAGGTGATGTCCGCCGCGTACTGCTCGCGCCGCTCGGCAGGCGTCTGGCCCGAGACGATGCAGCCGGTCGTCATCCCGAGGAACCGGAACACGCGGCCCATCAGCTCGCTCTGGTACTTCGCGAGGTAGTCGTTGACGGTGATGACGTGCACGCCGTCCCCGGAGAGCGCGTTCAGGTAGGCCGGGAGCGTGGCCACGAGCGTCTTGCCCTCACCCGTGCGCATCTCCGCGATGTTGCCGAGGTGCAGCGCCGCGCCGCCCATGAGCTGCACGTCGAAGTGCCGCTGGCCCAGGGTGCGGCGTGCCGCCTCGCGCACGGCCGAGAAGGCCTCCGGGAGCAGCTTGTCCAGCGTCTCGCCCGCAGCGATGCGTGCCCGGAACCGCTCCGTCTCCTCCCTCAGCTCCTCGTCGGTCAGCTCGGTGAAGCTCGGCTCGAGCTCGTTGACCTGCTTGGCGAGGCCCGAGAGCTTCTTCAGGATCCGACCCTCGCCCAAGCGCAGGGCCTTCTCGAAGATGGAAGGCACGCAGTTCTCCCGTGTCGATCGCGCGCACGGCCGGCCGGCTGCGTGGCGGGTGGGCACCGCTCCCTCGCGGGTCGCCGATGTCACACCATCGACCATCGTAGGGCCGTCGGGCGACGAATCCCGCCGAACCGTCCCCTCGTTCGCTCTCCGGCGAACCTGCGTGCGCGGTGCCGGACGACGGAGCGACGTCAGGCGTAGACCTCGCCGACCGCGCGGCTCAGGTCGGGCGCCAGGCCGCCGCGCGGCCGGACGTCGATCGCGGACAGCCCGAGCCACCCTGCGAGCTCGGCGAGCTCGGCCGCGAGCGCCTGCGGCGTGGCCTCCCCGGTGTCCGGCTCGTCGTGGGCCGCGAGGACCCGCAGGACGCCGGCGGCCCGGTCGGCCTTGAGGTCCACGCGGGCAGAGATCCGGTCGCCCTCGAGGAACGGGAGCACGTAGTAGCCGTGCACGCGCTGGGGTGCGGGGACGTAGATCTCGATCCGGTAGCGCACGCCGAAGAGCTGTTCGAACCGTGTGCGCTCGAACACCAGCGGGTCGAACGGGCTGAGCAGGGTGCGCGCGTTCGCGATCCTCGGGAACGTCGCGTCCCGGTGGAGGTACGTCGGCGCGTCCCAGCCCCGCACCGTCACCGGGCGCAGCACTCCGCCCTCGACCAGCTCCGCGAGCGCCGTCGGGACGAGCGGGCCGCGGAGCCGGAAGTAGTCGCGGAAGCACCGCAGCGTCCCCACGCCGTGGGCTCGTGCTCCGATCTCCAGCAGGCCTCGCACGGCGTCCGCGTCGCCGACCGGCGCGAGGGCCTCGGCCGGCACGACCCGCTCCGCCAGGTCGTAGCAGCGCTCGAACGAGCCGTTGCGGCGCGCCGCGGCGACCTCCCCGACGTAGAAGAGGTGCTCGAGGGCGGTCTTGGCGAGCGACCAGTTCCAGCCCCAGTCCTTGTCGGCGGGCGCGTGCGCGGCGTCGTGCTCCGCGTCGAGGAGCGCGTGCAGCGCTGAGGCCGTCACGGGGCCGTGCTCGGCGACCAGCGACCGGACGTCCGCGACCACCCGAGGGTGCTCGACGGCGACCCGGCGGATCGACCCCCAGGCACCGTCGACCTGCGCCCGGCGCCAGGCGAGCAGCCGGTACACCTCGGGGCTGACGTACGACGCCTCGTGCCCCCAAGCCTCCAGGACCCGGCGGGGCGGCGTGCCCGAGGCCCGGTCGAGCAGGGCCGTGGGGTAGGGGCCGATCCGCGAGTACAGCGGCACGAGGTGAGCGCGGGCGAGGACGTTGACCGAGTCGATCTGGAGGACCCCGAGCGTGTCCACCACCCGCTGGAGGTCCCGCATCGTGGCCCGGTCACGTCCGTGGGCCCCCACCGGCCGGCGCCGGTGCAGCCCCTGGGCTGCGAGTGCGGTTCGGCGCGCCTGGGCGAGCGACATGGACTCCATCCGGACATCTTGCCCCGAGACCACAGGTCGCACCGGACGCACGCGACCCCGGCCGCCGCTGGGGCGACCGGGGTCGACGGGCTGCAGGGCGGACCTGCGGGTCAGGCCTGCGCAGGTGCGTCCTCGCGGGGTGCGGCGACGTGCTCGCACTCCGTGTCGATCGCGATGACGCCGTAGCTCCAGCCGCGGCGGCGGTAGGCGACGGACGGCCGCGACGTCTCGGAGTCGACGAAGAGGAAGAAGTCGTGACCGACCATCTCCATCTCGTACAGGGCGTCGTCGACGGTCATCGACGTGGCGCTGTGGAGCTTCTGCCGGATCACGACCGGCGAGTCACCGAGCTGGCTCTCCACCAGGTCTCCCGGGTTGCCGGGGTGCGTCGGCTCGGGCGGCGGCGCCGGCTTGTCACGCTCGGGGTCGTAGGGGCGGACGTCGACGGGCGGCTGGACGGTGTTCTTCCGGTGGTCCTTGCGGCGGTCGCGGGTGCGCCTCAGGCGCTCCTGCAGCTTCGCGGTCGCGAGGTCGAGCGCGCCGAAACGGTCGTCCGCGGCGGCCTCCGCTCGCACGACCGGGCCCTTGGCCCGGACGGTGAGCTCGACGCGCTCGCGGACCCCGGACAGCTTGGGGTTGTTCTCGTGGGTGATCTCCACGTCGATCCGCTGGGCGGTCGGCGCGAGGGACTCGAGCTTCGACAGCTTGTCCTCCACGTGACGACGGAACCGCTCCGGGATCTCGGTGTGCCTGCCGACGACGACGATCTCCATGTGAACCTCCGCTGCTCCTCGGAGCCCGGCATGGGCGGGCTCACCGAGGTAGGTGTGTGGGCGCTGGGCCCGTTGGTCCTTGCGCGGCACCGCGGGCCGGTGCCGGGTGCTGATCACCTCCCCGGCCGCGGAGCGCGACCCTCACAGATGTCGACGCACAACGCGCACGTCGCGGACTCGAGCACCGACGGTGGCGGTCGACTCCGACCACGTCACGCCGGCACCCTCAGGCTAGCCCTCCTGGGCGCTGCTCCACACCTCGACGCTCCTCGCGCAGGCTCTGCCGCAGACTCCGCTCACCCGCGGCCACCTCCCGGCGGGCCGTGCGCCGCCGGCGTCGCTGCGAGCACGATCGCCCCCAGGACCGACGCCCCCGCGCTCTGCAGCGCGTCGCTGCACGCGGCGAGCGTGGCCCCGGTGGTGAGGACGTCGTCGACCAGCAGGCACGCAGCCCCCGACAGCGCTCGCGGCGTCGGTGCCCGCGACGGCATCGCCCGTGACTGCATCGCCCTGACGACGAACGCGTCCCGGCGGTTGCCGCCACGCGCGCGAGCCCCCAGACCCGCCTGGTGACGCCGGGATCGCGCCGCGAGGACCGGGGCCACGAGCGAGGCCGCCCGGCTCCGTCCGTCGCCGGGCGCGAGCCCGTCCGCGACCGCGCGGGCGAGCTCCGTCGTCGGAGACCGGCCGCGGGACCTGCGGGCCCGGCTCCCGGACGGCACGGGCACCACGACGACCTCATCGAGGTCCCACGTATCCCTGACGAGGCGTGCCGCGTCGCGGACGACCTCTGCGAGGTCGCGCCCCACATCGGCCCGTCCACGGTCCTTCCAGGAGAGCACGACCTCGCGCACCCGCCCGCGGTAGTGGCTGCAGCGCCAGACAGGCAGCGGGACCGAACCGTCCATCCGGTCGAGCCGCGGTGCGGAGCCCTCGCACCTGACGGGCGGCCCGAAGCCGCGCCGGCACGACTCGCACAGGCGCGCGTCCCAGGCTCCGCAGCCGGCGCAGGAGACCGGGACGACGAGCCGCAGCGCAGCGGCGCAGTCCGCCAGGAACCGGCTCGTGACGCCGTCGCGTCCGGCTGCCGGGTCACGCCCGACTCCCGTCTCCCGCGCCATGCTTGCCGCGCCCGCGTCGCCCGCGTCGCTCGCCATGCCCGCCATGCCCGCCATGCCCGCCATGCCTCGAGGATGCCCGCGGACCACCGCCCGCGGCGCGCGGGTCACCGGCCCGTGCACGGCGCCCTCACGACGCGTCCTGTGGACGCGCCGTCCGTCACTCCGGGTAGGTGACGAGGTCGACGTCCGAGGCCTGCGGCACCCAGATCGTCGCGGACTCCGAGCGCCCGTAGAGCACGCCCTTGTCGTCGAGAACCAAGATGGTCCGCTCGCCGTTGCCCGCCGTGAGCGCGACCGTCTCCGGGACCCGGGAGAGCGCGGTCGTCTGTCCGCCGACCACCGCGAGCTGGACGACGGCGGAGTCCTCGCCGCCCGAGCGACCCAGCACCGCGACCTTCGTGTCGTCGGTCCACGAGACGTCCAGGACGTCGACGACGGACGGCGCGATCCGCACCGGGGTCGTCAGCGACGTAGGTCTGCCGCTCTCGTCGCGGACGATCCCCGTCACGCGCACCTGAGGTCCGCCAGGCGCGGACGTCACGACGACGGCGCGCGCGCCGTCCGGGGCCACCTCGACGGCGAGCAAGGTCACGTCGTCCAACCAGGGCGCGGCGATCCCTGCCCGCTCCCCCTCGCCGGAGACCGCGCTGAGCGTTCCCTCGGCGGGACCCGACCACACCCAGCCGAACCTGTCCACGCTGGGCGCCACGAGGTCCCTCCCGTCGAACAGCGCGCTCTCGGGCGCACCGTCGGGGCCGAGCGCGACGATGAAGTCGTCGCCGTCGCGCACGTAGACCGTCGCGGAGCCACCGGCGGCCAGGTCGCCGTCGACAGCGATCGCCGTCGGATCCGTGCCGGCCAGGGACGGCGCGCCGTCGACGGCGCGCAGGGTCGAACCGTCGACCGACATGAGCTCACCGCCCGAGACGGCGACCGCGTCCCCGACCACGGTCGCCGTCGGCAGCGGGTCGACCGTGTCGACGTCGATCGCCGTGCCCTCCGAGGTCAGCTGGACGGAACGGATCGACTCGAACAGCTGCGTGCGCGGGTACGAACCCACGACCACGGCCTGGATCTGGGCCTGGAGCAGGGAACGGTCCTCGGCCGAGGCGGACTGGACCGCCGCGCTCAGGTTCACGGTCGCGACGCCGTCCGAGACCGGGACGGTCTGCAGGAGGAGCGTCGTCCCGGGCGGTGCGACGTTCACGACCGCGTCCTGGAGCCACGGCGCCGGACCGGCGAGCACGGCGCTCACCGCGAACGTCTGCCACTTCGGGCTCTTCGGGAACCACCGCTCGTCCGGGACGAAGTAGCGCCGGTCCGGTGTGGGGAAGTACAGGGTGGTCTGCTGATAGAGGATCGGGAAGATCCCGCTCTGGATCAGCAGCCCGTCCTCGGCGTCGCTGATGCGCCACCGTCCCTCGTCGTCCTGCTCGAGGCCGAACGAGAGGTCCGCCGTCGTCCCGTCCCGGACCTCCGAGTAGATGCCCCGGTCGTCGATGGTCCCGACCACGGAGACCGTGCCCGTGACCGTCGCCGAGCCCTCGACGGGCTCCTCGGCGATCTCGAGGCCCGGATCACCCTCGTAGACGGTGACGGTCACGCTCGGGTCCCACTCGGACGCCGCCGACGAGAGATAGGCGCGCGCGACGTCGTAGTCGCTGGTCGTCCCTGCACCCTGGGCGCTCAGGAAGCCGCTGACGATCTGCTCCGGGGACGCGTCGTCGGGCGGCGGGTTCGGGCTGAGGAAGATCGGGAGCGGGGCGGCGGGCTCGGCCGCTCCCTCCACGACCGGGCCGGACGTCGGGATCGACGCGCACGCCGCAGACAGCGCGGTGAGCACGAGGACCACCACCAGGCCCAGCGCACGCCGCACCGCCGTCGCCGTGGTTCGTGCCATCGGCGCGCCGAGGCCGTCGGTCCCGTCGGTGCCACACGTCATCGTCGCCCCTCCTTCGTCGTGCTCGCGTCCGTCGCCGATCGCGCGGACCCGTCGTGCCGTGGCACGCCGTCCGGCCCCGTGCCCACGTCCGTGGGCGCGCCGAGGGTCATGTCAGGGGCACCGGGCAGGTCTGCGGGCTGCGTCGGAGGTACCGCCCCGTCGCCCACGTCCGGAACGGCGTCGGGCTCCGAGCCCGGCACGGTGTCGAGAACAGGGATCGCCGCAGGACCCACCTGGTCGAGGGACCCGGTCACCGCCGCCGGCTCCGCCTGCGACCCGCGGGCCGCCGTCGGCGCCGCGGGCTCGAGCGGCAACGGCGACGCCTCGAGGACGATGCCGGCCCTCCGCGGCAGCGTCAGCCGGAAGCTCGCGCCCTCGCCGGGCCGACCCCAGGCGTCGAGCCAGCCGCCGTGCAGGTGGGCGTCCTCGAGCGAGATGGCCAGGCCGAGCCCGGTGCCGCCCGTGGTCCGGGCCCGCGCAGGGTCCGCCCGCCAGAACCGGTCGAAGACGCGCTCGACCTCGGGCACGGTCATGCCGACCCCGTGGTCGCGCACCACGACCGCCACCGCGAGCCCGTCGGCCGCGACCGTCACCTCGACCGGCTTCCCCTCGGCGTGCTCGATCGCGTTCGTCACGAGGTTGCGCAGGATCCGCTCGACCCGTCGCGGGTCGACGTCCGCCGTGGCGATGTCGTCACCGAGGTGGACCGACATCCACACGCCCTTCGCCTCCGCCAGCGGCTGCGCCTGCTCGACGGCCGAGTTGGCGACCTCCCGCAGGTCCGCGCGCTCGGCGTCGAGGACCGCCGCTCCGGCGTCGAAACGACTGATCTCCAGCAGGTCCGCGAGGAGCTCCTCGAACCGGTCGAGCTGAGCGTGCATGAGCTCGGCCGACCTGCGGACCATCGGGTCCATGTCGTCCCGGGCGTCGTGGATGAGCTCGCTCGCCATGCGGATCGTCGTCAGCGGCGTGCGGAGCTCGTGGGACACGTCGGAGACGAAGCGGCGCTGCAGCTTCGAGAGCTCCTCCATCTGGGTGATCTGGTCCTGGAGGCTCGACGCCATCTCGTTGAACGACCGGGCGAGCGTCGCCATCTCGTCGTGGCCGCGCACCGTGAGCCGTTCGTCGAGCCGTCCGTCCGCGAGCCGCTCGGCGACACGGGCCGCGCGACTGACCGGGTCCACGGCCTGCCGGGTGACGATCCACGCGATCAGCCCGAGGATCGCCAGCAGGATCACCGCGCCGATGACCAGGGTCTGCTGGATGAACTCGAGCGTCTCCTGCTCCGGCTCGAACGAGTAGAGGTAGTAGAGCTCGAAGGTCCCCTCGCGCGGCACGTCGACCGTCGTCCCGACCACGACGCCCGGCACGACGGTCGGGTCCTCCCCGGTTCGATCTCGATCGCGACGGACTGCAGGACCTGGGGGACCTCGTTCGCCGCGTCCGCCGTGGCGAGGGTGGCCTCGCGCATCTCGGGGGTGATGACGGTCCCGTACCGGTCCGCCGTGCTCACGTCGACGACCGTGGAGGTCTCGCCCTCGGGGCGCCAGAGGAAGACATCCCTGGTCCCCGCGCTCGCCGACTGCAGGGACAGCACCATGTCCGTGAGGAGCTGCTGGACGGCAGAGCTCGACTGGGGGTTGGCGGCCTCGAACTGGGTCCTGGCCTGGGCCGTCGACCGTGCGCTCTCGGCGTCGACGGCGCTCAGCCGCTCCTTGAAGAGCCCGTCCCGGATCGACTCCGAGAGGAAGGCGCCGAGCACGGCCACCGACACGACACCCACGACGAGCGTGATCGACACGACCCTCAGCTGCATGGAGCTGCGCCAGCGCCACACACCCTTGACCACGGCACGGCGGACCGAGCGCGGGAACGGAAGGCGCCGCCGCGCGGGACGTCGCGACTCAGGCGGGTCCACGGTCACCGCGTCACCCGCGGGCGGGCCCGGCCTTGTAGCCGACTCCCCGGACGGTCAGGACGATCTCGGGGTTCTCCGGGTCGTGCTCGATCTTCGAGCGCAGACGCTGGACGTGAACGTTGACCAGCCGCGTGTCCGCCGCGTGCCGGTACCCCCAGACCTTCTCGAGGAGAACCTCGCGGGTGAAGACCTGCCAGGGCTTGCGGGCGAGGGCGACGAGCAGGTCGAACTCCAGCGGGGTGAGCGACACCTGGCTGCCGTCGCGCGTCACCCGGTGTCCGGGGACGTCGATGTCGATGTCGCCCACCGTCAGCGCCTCCTGCGACGGCTCGTCGGTGCGACGCAGCCGCGTCCGGATGCGCGCCACGAGCTCCTTGGGCTTGAACGGCTTCGACACGTAGTCGTCCGCCCCGGACTCCAGGCCGACCACGACGTCGACCGTGTCGGTCTTCGCCGTCAGCATGATCACGGGTACCCCGGACTCGGCGCGGATCGCGCGGCAGACCTCGGTCCCGTCCTTGCCGGGGAGCATGAGGTCCAGCAGGACGAGGTCCGGCTGCGCCGAGCGGAAGGCCTCGAGGGCCTGGTCGCCGTCGGCGCAGAACGCCGGCTCGAATCCTTCTGAACGGAGGACGATGCCGATCATCTCGGAGAGGGCGGCATCATCGTCGACCACGAGCACGCGTTGCTTCATGGCCCCATGATGCCATCGTGGCCATCGGGCGTGGCGGACGTCGCGGGACGCGCGCCGGACCCGTCGAGGGCGGGCGGTGATCGGCGGCCGCCGCGCGTCGGAGCGGTCACGCACCCGGCTCGCGCAGGGGTGTGGACGAAGGGCCGCAGGCCATCGTCCGGTACTACTCTGATCGGGCCAGCGACGCGAAGAGGACCCCGCGATGACCACGCCAGACCCGAGCACCGAACCGGTGCGTCAGTCTCCGCCGCGCCCCGCTGCGCCGTCCGGATCGGCGGCCGCTCCGGCCCCCGCATCGGCCCCGGACCCCGGCACCGCAGGGCCTCCGCCCTCCGGGTGGGGCGAGGCGCCGACGGCGCCCCCGGGGTACGGGACCCCGCAACGGCACCAGGGCGACGGGAGACCGCAGAACGGCGGACAGCAGTACGGCGGACAGCAGTACGGAGGCCCGGCCTACGGCGGACAGCAGTACGGGGGCCAGCAGCAAGGCCCGGCCTACGGCGGACAGCAGTACGGAGGCCCGGGCTACGGCGGTTCGCAGCAGTACGGATCCCAGCAGTACGGCGGTCAGCAGCAGGGCCCGACCTACGGCGGTCAGCAGTCCGGCGGTCAGCAGCAGGGCCCGACCTACGGCGGTCAGCAGTACGGCGGACAGCAGTACGGACCCGCGGCACCTCCGCCCGGGATGGCTCCGATCGCCGACAAGCCCGGCATCGTCCCGCTGAGGCCTCTGCGCCTGGGCGAGATCTTCGACGGCGCCTTCGGAGCGGTGCGGTCGAACCCGAGAGTGATGCTCGGGGTGCCCGCGATCGTCCTGGTGGCGTGCACCGCGGTGTCCGTCGTCCTCTCGATGCTGCTGGTCGGGGTCCTCAGCTCGCTCGGCGCCGACCTCACCGCCGAGCTCGGCGACGCCGGCATGGGGTCCGGGTTCTTCACCGGGATCATGACGCTCTGGGTCCAGGCGGTCGTGGTGCAGGTGCTCGCACTGCCGATCATCAACGGTCTCCTGTCGGGTGCGGTCGGCGACGCCGTGGTCGGCCGCCGGCCGACGCTGGCCCAGGTCTGGTCGGCGAAGAAGGGACGACTCGCCCGGCTCGTCGGCTACTCCGCCCTGCTCCTCCTGGTGACCTTCGCCGCCATGTCGCTCGCGGCGGCGGCGGTGCTCGTCCTCGTGCTCGTAGCCGTCGACGGCGGCCTCTCCGTCGCTGCGACCGTGGTTCTCTGCCTGACGATCCTCGCCGCAGTGGTTGTCGGCGCGCTGTGGCTCCAGACGAAGCTGATCCTCGCCCCGCCCGCCCTGGTGCTGGAGCGGCAAGGGGTGTGGCGCTCGGTGGCGCGGTCCTGGCGGCTGACGCGCGGGGTCTTCTGGCGAGTGCTCGGTACCTGGCTGCTCGCGACGATCCTGGTCGGGATCATCAGCGGGATCGTCACCTACCCGTTCAGCATCGTGGCAACGCTCTTCGCGGAGGGCTCGGCTTTCGCCTTCACGTCCCTGACCCTGCTCGGTTCGATCGTGGCGGGGATGATCACGACGCTCTTCATGGCGACGATCGTCGCTCTGCTCTACGTGGACGTCCGGATGCGGCGCGAGGGACTCGACATCGAGCTCGCGGCCGCCGCCCGCCGCGACGCGCAGCGTCGTTGACGGCCGCCGTGCACCTGGCCCCGCTCCTGGGTGCCGACGTCCCCGTGACGCCGGCACCTGAGGTCGCACAGGAATGGATCCGGAACGAGCTGGCGCGACCCGAGTACGGCGAGAACCAGAACCTCATCGGCCGGTTCCTCGACTGGCTCGGCCAGCTCGGCGGCGACGCGCCCTCGATCCCGGGGAGCGTCCTGATCGTGGCCGTCGTCGCCGTGGTGGTCGCCGTGGCTCTCGCGCTGCTGGTGACAGGTCGCGTGCGCCGGAGCAGCCGCGCGCCAGCGCAGTCGACGGTCCTCGAGGACGACGGGCGGACCGCCGAGCAGATCGGCAGTGCGGCCGACGCGGCGCGGCGCGCCGGTGACTGGACCACCGCGGTGCTGGAGCGGTTCCGGGCGATCGTCCGCTCGCTCGAGGAGCGCGTGATCATCGACGACCGACCCGGGCGCACGGCGCACGAGGTCTCCGGTGACGCCCGGGCACGGCTCCCGCAGGCGAGCGCCGCGCTCGAGGCCGCCGGAGCCCTGTTCGACGACGTCTGCTACGGCAAGGTCGTCGTGGGCCGCGCCGAGTCCGACGCCATGGACGCCTGCGCCTCGTCCGTCGCGCAGGCCCGTCCCCGTGCGGATCGTGCCGCCCGGCCGGTCGGTGCGGTGAGCACGGACGACGTCGGCGGGCCGGCGGACCGATGAGCCGAGACCCGTCACCACTCTCACCCCCGCCCTCGCCATCACCGACCTCGCCACCGGCGCGGCCCTCACCCCTGACGCCGCCGACCTCGTCGCCGCCACCGCCCTACGCGACCGCGACCGCGGGGGCCGGGCGTGCGGCACCGGCCGGTGAGCAGGTCACCGCCGAGGGCGTCGTCGGTGACGGCACCACCGGACGGTCCCGCGCAGCCGGCCGATGGCGCAGGGCAAGGCTCCCGATCTTCATCACGCTGGCAGCGCTCCTGGTCGTGACCGCGGTAGCCCTGTTCCCCGCTCCCGTCTCGACGGTGCGGTACGCGGCCGACAACCCGAGCCCCCGGGGGCCCAGGCCGTCGTCCGCGTGCTCGAACAGCAGGGCGTGACGGTCCGCACGGCATCGAAGGCGGCGGACGCGTCCCGCGCCCCGCGGGGATCGACCCTCGCCGTCCTGCCGGGCTACCGCCTCACCCCCGACGAGACGGACGCTCTCCTCGCCACCGACGCCGACCTCGTCCTGCTCGGCCCCGGCGCCGACCTCGTGTCGAGCGCGACGTCGGGCGCGGTCGAGGCCGGCCACGCCTGGAGCTCCATCGACCCGCTCGAGCCCCGGTGCGCAGAGGACGACGCGGCCGGGCCGGTGTCGGAGAGCGACGGAGGCTTCCTCGCGATCGGCCGCGAGGCCTCCCTGTGCTACCCGGACGACGGGTCGGACGGCGCGTACGCGATCGTGCGCGGACCTGACCGCACCGTGCGCGCCTTCTCGGACGCCGATCTCGTCACCAACGACCGGATCGACGAGTCGGGGAACGCCGCGCTCGCGCTCCGCATGCTCGGCCACCACGAGAACCTCACGTGGTTCGTCCCCGCCGAGCCCGACGCGACCGCCATCGACGGCACGAGCAGCGACCCCGTCGGGATCCTTCCCCCGGCGCGGGCGCCGTCGCCCTCCAGCTCCTCGTCGTCCTCGTCGTCGTCGCCCTGTGGCGAGGACGACGGATGGGGCGCCTCGTCAGCGAACCGCTGCCCGTCGTCGTCCGCTCCTCGGAGACGACACGTGGGCGGGCGAGGCTCTACCGCGCCGGGGGCGCCCGCGGTCACGCGGCCGCCGGCCTGCGGGCACTCACGGCGCAGCGGCTCGCCCGCCGCCTCGGAGTGCCCGCCTCCGCGGGACGCGACGTCGTCGTCGAGGCGACAGCCCGGGCGTGCGGCCGCACACCCGACGAGATCCAGCACATCCTCTACGGTCCACCCCCTACAGACGACGCCGCGCTCCTGGAGCTCGCCACGCGTCTCGACACCCTGGAGAGCGAGGTCCACCCGCTGTGACCATCGAACAGCCCCCGCCCACGAGGACCAGGTCGGGCAGCCGCCTGCTCCTGCCCGACCCGCCCCCGATCTCCGGTCCGCTCTCTCGGGCGTCCGCACCGAGGTGGCTCGCGCCGTCGTCGGGCAGGACGCCGCCGTCACGAGCCTGCTGATCGCGCTCCTGTGCCGAGGCCACGTGCTGCTGGAGGGTGTGCCGGGCGTCGCGAAGACGCTGCTCGTCCGCAGCCTCGCCGGCGCGCTCGACCTCGGGACCAAGCGCGTCCAGTTCACCCCGGACCTGATGCCGGGCGACGTCACCGGGTCCCTCGTCTACGACGCGAGGACCGCCGAGTTCTCCTTCCGGGAAGGGCCGGTGTTCACGAACCTCCTGCTCGCCGACGAGATCAACCGCACCCCGCCCAAGACCCAGGCGTCGCTCCTCGAGGCGATGGAGGAGCGGCAGGTCACGGTCGACGGAACGCCCCGGGCGCTGCCGGAGCCGTTCATCGTCGTCGCCACGCAGAACCCCGTCGAGTACGAGGGGACCTACCCGCTGCCCGAGGCCCAGCTCGACCGGTTCCTGCTCAAGGTCGTCCTGCCCCTGCCCGAGCGCGACCAGGAGATCGAGGTCCTGGCACGTCATGCCCGCGGCTTCGACCCCCGCGACCTCGTCGCGGCAGGGGTCCGGCCCGCCGCCGACGCCGAGCTGCTCGCGCAGGCACGTCGCGAGGTCTCGAACGTGCAGGTGGCCCCGGAGGTCCTCGGGTACGTCGTCGACGTCTGCGCCGCGACCCGGCGCTCGCCGTCGCTGTCGCTCGGTGTCTCGCCCCGCGGCGCCACGGCCCTGCTGGCGACGTCGCGGGCCTGGGCCTGGCTGTGCGGGCGCACGTACGTGACCCCGGACGACGTCAAGGCTCTCGCCCACCCGACGCTGCGTCACCGCGTCCAGCTGCGCCCGGAGGCCGAGCTCGAGGGCGTCACCGCGGAGTCGGTGCTCGACACCGTGCTCGCCGCGGTGCCGGTGCCCCGCTGAGATGGTCCTCACCCGCCGCGCCGCCGTGGTCACCGCGCTGGGCACGATCCCGGTCGTCCTCCTGCCCAGCGGACAGACGGTCGTGCTCTGGACGTCGCTGGTGATCCTCCTGTGCTCGGTGGACGCCGTCCTCGCGGCCTCGCCGCGGCGCGTCCGGGTCTCCCGCGGCGTGGCGCGCGCCGTGCGGCTCTCGCAGAGCACGGTGTCCACGCTCGTCCTGACCAACCTCGGACGCCGACGGCTGCGCGGCTTGGTCCGGGACGCGTGGCAGCCGTCCGCAGGCGCGCTGCAGGACCGGCACGCGATCGACCTCCCCGCGGCCGAGTCCGCCCGGACCCGCACGGTCCTGGTCCCCACGCGACGCGGGGACCGCGAGGCGGACCAGGTGACGATCCGCACCCTCGGCCCGTTCGGGGTCGCGGGCCGGCAGGCGTCGATCACGGTGCCCGGCACCCTGCGGGTGCTGCCCGAGTTCGCCTCGCGCAGGCACCTGCCGAGCAGGCTGGCCCGCCTGCGCGAGATGGACGGCCGTGCCGCCGTCCAGGTTCGGGGCGAAGGGACCGAGTTCGACTCGCTGCGCGAGTACGTCGAGGGGGACGACGTCCGGTCGATCGACTGGCGGGCGACCGCACGCCGCAACGACGTCGTGGTGCGCACCTGGCGCCCTGAGCGGGACCGCCGCGTACTCGTCGTCGTGGACACGGGTCGCACCTCCGCGGCTCGCGTCGGGGACGAACCTCGGCTCGACGCGTCCATCGAAGCAGCCCTGCTCCTCGGCGCTCTGGCGAGCCGGGCGGGAGACCGCGTCGAGCTCCTCGCGTTCGACCGCACCCCCGCGCGCAGGTCGTCGGCACCGGTGGCCCTCGGCTGCTCCCGGCGCTAGCCGAGGCGCTGGCCCCGACGGCGCCGTCGCTGCTCGAGACGGACTGGGCGGGCATCGCCGCGCAGGTGGAGGAGCGCCTGTCGCAGCGTGCGCTCGTCGTCCTCCTCTCCGCTCTCGACCCGTCCGTGGTGGGCACCGGCCTCCTCCCTGTCGCTGCGCGACTCGCGCACCGGCACCAGGTGGTGCTCGCATCGGTGACGGACCCGGAGGTCACAGCGCTGGCAGCGCGCAGGGAGTCCGGCGCGGCGGTCTACGACGCGGGCTCGGCCGCCCGGACCCTCCTGGAGCGCGCGGCGATCACCGAGGTGCTGCGGCGCGACGGGCTGGAGGTCGTGGACGCCCTGCCGGCCGACCTCGCGCCGCGGCTCGCCGACACCTACCTGGCTCTCAAGGCCGCGGGTCGGCTCTGACCCTCACGCACACGGGCCGCGGGCCGCAGCTCGGCAGTGCCGCAGTGCCGCAGAACCGCAGTTCCGCAGAACCGCAGAGCCGGTACCGCGGAAGCACGGGTGCGGGATGAGACCATGGGAACCCCGACCACCCGAGATCTCGGAGACACCGTGACACCGCGCTACACCCGACCCGACGAGCGTGTCGCACGCCAGCGTCGTATCGCACTGATCGTCGTCGGAGCCATGCTCCTGACCTTCGTCGTGCCGTTCCTCGCGATCGTCCTGCTCTGACCCTGATCGGTCAGCCGCGGACGGCGACCGTGTCGCCCGCGAGGTCCCGCTCCAGGTCGCCCGTCTCACCCTGCGCGACGGCGCGACGGCCGAGGACGATCACGTAGGCCCAGAACGCCGCCGCGGCGACGACCCCGACGAGGATCTTGAGCCACCACGCGAGGCCCGAGCCGGTCACGTATCCCTCGATCACGCCGGAGACGGCGAGCGCCCCGGCGAGCCCGATCGCGACGGTGAAGAGCGCGCGGCCCTCCTCGGCGACGGCACGAGCGCGGGTCCGGTGCCCGGGCTCGACGAGCGCCCAGAAGAGCTTGAGCCCGGCGGCCCCTGCGACGAACACCGCGGTCAGCTCGAGCAGCCCGTGCGGGAGGATCAGCGCGAAGAAGACGTCGAGCTCGCCGTAGCTGCTCATGAGTCCCCCGACCACGCCCAGGTTCACCGCGTTGGTGAAGAGCACGTACGCCGGCCACAGGCCCGTGATCCCCAGAGCGACGCACTGCGCCGCGATCCAGGCGTTGTTGGTCCACACGGTCAGGGCGAAGTCCGTGCCCGGGTCGTAGTACTCGGCGAACGCCCGGTCGACGTAGTCCTGCTGCACCGAGACCGGGCCGACGACGTCCAGCCCGCCCGGGGTCGTCGAGACCCAGACCCCCGACACGACCGCGACGAGGAGGCTCGCGGCGATCACCGCCCAGGACCACCACCGGACCCGGTACAGGGCGGCGGGGAGCGAGACGGCCACGAACCGCCTGAGGTCGCGCCACGCGGGCTCGTGCGAGCCCGCGATCCGCGTGCGACCGCGCGAGAGCAGCTCGGACAGCTCCGAGATCAGCACCGGGTCGGGTGCGGTCGACCGGACCGTCGACAGGTGGGTCGCGGTCACCTGGTAGAGCCGCACGAGGTCGTCCGCCTCGTCACCGGAGAGTCGACGACGGCGCACGAGGGCCCGGAGCCGGTCCCACTCGGGCCTGTGCACGGCCGCGTACGCGTCGAGATCCACAGCTGTACCCTGCCACGAGGGGGCGGACGGCGTCCGTCGTCACCCACAGGCAGGCGGCGGCGAGCAGGAGGCGGAGTGCGGGACGGCACCATGACCAGCGAGGGCGTCGTCATCGACGCCCGCCCCGCGTCGTTCCTGACCCGAGCCCTGGGTGCCGCGCTCGACATCACCGTGGCCCTCGTGCTGCTCGGTCTCATCGCGTACGCGACCTCGCGTTGGACGCCCGCCGACCTGCTCCTGGACTACGGGGCACCGATCGGCATAGCGACGTTCGTGGCCGTGCTCGTCGGCCTGCCGTGCGCAGTGGAGACCGTCACCCGGGGCCGCTCGCTGGGCAAGCTCGCGACCGGGGTACGGGTGGTCCGGGACGACGGAGGCCCCGTGCGTCTGCGCCACGCCTTCATCCGATCCCTCGTCGGGGTCGGCGAGATCTGGTTGACCTTCGGCTGCGTCGCGCTGATCGTCTCCCTGTCCAACGATCGCGGCCGCCGGCTCGGCGACATGCTCGCGGGGACGTACGTCGTCCGGATCCGGGGCGGGAGCCAGGAGCTCGCCCCGCTCGTCTCGCCACCGTGGCTCACGTCGTGGGCCCGCCACGCCGACATGCGACGGCTCCCCGACGGTCTGGCCCTGGACGCCCGGCGGTTCCTGGGTCGCGCCGGGAAGCTCAACCCCGGCTCTCGAGCACGGCTCGGCCTCGAGATCGCGACGCGGCTCGAGCAGCACGTCGCGCCCGGGCCGCCGCCGGGGACACCGGTGGAGGACTTCATCGCCGCGGTGCTCGCCGAACGCCGCGACCGCGAGCACGTCCGGGAGACCTCGACCCAGCGCCGGGTCGAGGAGTCGGCGGCCGTCGTCCGCAGGCTCCCCCACGGGGTCGGCGACCCGTCGCGCTGACGAGCCGACGAGCCGACGAGCCGTCGAGACGTCGAGACGACGGGCCACGACTGGCTGACAGGCCAGCAGCGTCAGCCGGCCAGCACCCTCAGCCGGGCAGCAACCTCAGTAGGGCAGCAACCTCAGCCGCGCAGGAACCTCAGCACCGCGAGCACCCGTCGATGGTCCCCGGCGTCAGGCGGCAGGCTCAGCTTCGCGAAGATCGCCGTCACGTTCTTCTCGACGGCCCCCGCCGACAGGTACAGCTCACGCGAGATCGCGCCGTTCGACCTGCCCTCGGCCATGAGCTCGAGCACCTCGCGCTCCCGCGGCGTGAGGCGCGCGAGCCCGTCCTCGGCCCGCGGCGCGCCCATGAGCTGTTGCACGACCTCCGGGTCGAGGACCGTGCTCCCGTCGGCGATGCGGTCGAGCGCCTCGAGGAACTCGCTGACGTCCGCGACCCTGTCCTTGAGCAGGTAGCCGACTCCCCCACCGTCGCGCTGGGCGAGGAGCTCGGTGGCGTACCGGGTCTCGATGTACTGGGAGAAGAGCAGTACCCCGGTGCCGGGGAACCGCGTCCTCAGCTCGCGGGCGGCCCTCAGCCCCTCGTCGGTGAAGGTCGGGGGCATCCGGATGTCGACCACCGCGACGGCGGGCGCCGTGCCGGCCGCGGTGAGCCGCTCGACCTCCGCCACGAGCGAGTCGCCGTCACCGACCGCGGCGAGCACCTCGTACCCGCGACGGTTCAGGAGGGCGACGAGTCCGTCGCGCAGGATCACGGAGTCGTCGGCGACGACGACGGTCGTGCCCGTCATGCGACGGGCCCGGGGAGCGTGACGGTGGCGACGGTGGGTCCGCCTGCCGGGCTGTGCAGCTCGAGCCGACCGTCGACCGGCCGCACCCGCTCTGCGAGTCCGACGAGGCCGGACCGGCGGCCCGTCTCGTCCGGCGACCAGACCTGCGCGCCGCCGGTCCCGTCGTCCTGCACGCGCAGCCGGAGCCCGCGACCGTGCGGTTCGAGGGTGACCGTGGCGTGCGTCGCCCCGCCGTGCTTGACGACGTTGGTCAGCAGCTCGGCGGCGCAGAAGTAGAGCATCGTCTCGATCGCCGGGCTCGGCCGGACCCGGAGCTCGACGTGCACGCGGACCGGGAGCGGGACCCGGGACGCGAGGGACTCGAGCGCGACCTCGAGGCCGTCGTCGAGGACCGGCGGGTGGATGTTGCGCACGATCTCCCGGAGCTCGACGGCGGTCCCCTTGACTGCGGCGTGCGCGAGCTCGACGAGCGCGCGGGCGTTCGCGACGGCAGTCGGGCGCGGAGCCTCGCCTCCCGCGACCGACTCTCCGGTCAGCCCGGCGGGCCCACCCGAGCCATCTGGACCGCTCGGGCCGCTCGAGTCGCCCCGACCGTTCGCGGCTACCCCCGACCCGAGCAGCTCCCGGGCCTCGCCGAGCTGCATCGCCACCGCGACGAGCCGCGCCTGCGTCCCGTCGTGGAGGTCGCGCTCGATGCGCCGCAGCCGGGCGTCGGCGTCCTCGACGGAGCGTCCGCGCGACACCTCGAGGTCACGCAGACGACGGGCACCGGGAGTGAGGCCCAGCAGCTCGCCGACGAGAAGCCGAAACACGTCGGCGAACCCGTGGTTCACCCACGGCCACACGAAGAGGAGCACGACGCCCACGGCGGCGAGGGACAGCTGACCCGCGACCGTGTCGAAGAACAGTCCTCCGAGGGAGAGACCGCGGTGGAGCGAGCCGTCCCCGGCCGCCTGCAGCGGCAGCCACCGCGACCAGACCCAGTGGGTGAGCCCGCCGAGGCCGGACGCGAGGAACCCCACGCTCGCCGCCGCGGAGATCAGTGCGAGCGGGAACGCGGCGGCGAGGTACGCCAACGCTCTCCAGCCGGCCGTGTCGCCGAGCATCGACCCGAACCACCGCCAGAAGCCCCGCCCCCGGGTGAAGGGCGCGGGGGCTCCACCTCGACGTCGAGCAACCGTCGCGCGAGCCCGCGGTAGAGCCGTCCCCAGCCGCGAGCGCCGACGACCATCCACCCGCCGACGTACAGCCCGACGACGGTGATCGCGAGCACCGCGGTGACCACGACGGTCAGCACCCCGTACGCGAGCCCGACCGGAGCGAGGAGCACGGCGCCGAGAAGGAATGCGAGCTCGCGCCACGTGCGCCCGGCGACGAGCCCGCCGCGCAGGCGCTGCGAGGCCTCGGCCATGAGCTGGGCGGCCTCCGCCCGCCCCGGCCTCGTCACCCGGCCGGGGCGGGGCAGCCCGTGCCTGCTCGACTCACCGCTCACGCGAGGGAATCAGTACCGGTAGTGCTCAGGCTTGTACGGCCCGTCGACGGAGATGCCCAGGTAGTCGGCCTGGCGCTCGCTCAGCTCGGTGAGCCGGACGCCGAGGGCGTCCAGGTGGAGGCGGGCGACCTTCTCGTCGAGGCGCTTGGGCAGCCGGTAGACCTCGCGCGCGTACGTCCGCTCCTCGGCCGGGCGGGCGGCGTCGGCCCACAGCTCGATCTGGCCGATCACCTGGTTGGCGAACGAGTTGCTCATCACGAACGACGGGTGCCCCGTCGCGTTGCCGAGGTTCAGCAGGCGCCCTTCGGAGAGCACGATGATCGACCGGCCGGCGGCGGCGTCGTCGGACCCGTCCGTGAAGGTCCACTCGTGCACCTGCGGCTTGATCTCGGTCCGCGTGACCCCGGGGAGGGCCGCGAGCCCCGCGATGTCGATCTCGTTGTCGAAGTGACCGATGTTGCCGACGACGGCCTTGTCCTTCATCGCGGCCATGTGCGCGGCGGTGATGACGTCGCGGTTTCCGGTCGTGGTGATGAAGAAGTCGGCCTCGCCCAGCACGTCCTCGATGCGCACGACCTGGTAGCCGTCCATCGCGGCCTGCAGCGCGCAGATGGGGTCGATCTCGCTCACGACGACGCGTGCGCCCTGGCCGCGGAACGCCTCGGCGGCGCCCTTGCCGACGTCCCCGTACCCGGCGACGAACGCGACCTTGCCGCCCATGAGGACGTCGGTCGCGCGGTTGATCCCGTCGGGCAGCGAGTGGCGGATCCCGTACTTGTTGTCGAACTTCGACTTGGTCACGGAGTCGTTGACGTTGATCGCGGGGAAGAGCAGCGTGCCCTCCTCCGCGAGCTGGTAGAGACGGTGGACGCCGGTGGTCGTCTCTTCCGTGACGCCCTCGATCTGCTGGGCGATCGTGGTCCAGCGCAGCGGGTCGGCGTCGAGCGAGCGACGCAGCACGGAGCGGACGACGTTGGTCTCGTCCGCGTGGTCGGGCTCGCCGGGGCGCGTGTCGGCCGGGACGGCGCCCGCGCGCTCGTACTGCAGGCCCATGTGGACGAGCAGCGTGGCGTCACCGCCGTCGTCGAGGATCATGTTCGGGCCCGCGTGCTCGGAGTCGTCGGAGCCCGGCCACACGAGGATCTGCTCGGTGCAGTCCCAGTACTCCTCGAGGGTCTCGCCCTTCCAGGCGAAGACGGGCACGCCCTGGGGGTCGGACGGCGTCCCGTGCGGACCGACCGCGATGGCGGCGGCGGCCTCGTCCTGGGTGGAGAAGATGTTGCAGCTGGCCCAGCGGACCTCGGCGCCGAGCGCGGTGAGGGTCTCGATGAGCACGGCCGTCTGGACCGTCATGTGCAGCGAGCCGGCGATCCGCGCTCCCGCGAGCGGCTGGGCGTCGCCGTACTCGGCGCGCAGGGCCATGAGGCCGGGCATCTCGTGCTCGGCGAGACGGATCTGGTGCCGACCGGCTTCAGCGAGCGACAGGTCGCGCACCTTGTAGCGGCCGGGGGCCTCGTCGAAGGCCGGGGCCGTGCCGACATCGCTGCCGGCGTCGGTGGCGACATCGCTGCCGGCCGGACGGCTGGGCACAGGGCTGGGCGTGGGGGCTTGCGCGGTCGTGGACACGGTTCTCCTCGAGCTCGTGCGCTGGGGGCTCCCGTACGCGCTGGGGCGGCTGCTGCATGGCCGGCGGCTGCGGCTGCGGGCCGACCGCCGACGACACCACCAGGGTAGTGGGTCCGGCCGGGGCGGCTCGCGGTGGTGACCCGGACCACACCGAGAGGAGACCTGGCCTCGACCGAGCAGAACCCGACCACCCGGAAGGTCACGAACGCGTAACAATACCGCCCGGTAAGAATCGTTGCCATGGTGCGGATCGTCGGAGCCGATGGTCCGCCGAACCCCCGGTTTGGCAAAGAAGCGGCTCGCAGTCGGAACCGATCTGCGGCATGGTGGATCGTGATTGACGCCGGGCCCACCAGGGGCTCTGCCTCGGTCGGACCGGCGCTGCAGCCGCCCGCGCTCCCAGGATCGATGCGTCCGGGAGCCGAGGACCGCACGTGCGGTCCGTGTCGGGTGCACAGCGAAGGACGGTCCGCCGCAGGAGCGCGCGTCCCACAGTTTTCATGCACCACGTACCCAGAGGTGGCGATTCCCTGATGACAGCCGTTCGTGTGGAGAACGTCTACAAAGTCTTCGGCCGGCGACCCAAGGAGGCCGTCAAGCAGATCGAGGCCGGCAAGACCCGCGACGACGTGAAGGACCTCGGCACGGCCGCAGTCATCGACGCGTCGTTCGACGTGGCCGAGGGCGAGATCTTCGTCGTCATGGGCCTGTCCGGGTCGGGCAAGTCGACGCTCATCCGCATGCTGAACGGGCTGTGGAAGCCGACCGCGGGCCACGTCCGCATCGGCGACGACGACCTGGCGCAGATCGACGCCGCCGAGATGCGCGCGCTGCGCCGCAAGCGCGTGTCGATGGTGTTCCAGCACTTCGCCCTGCTCCCCCACCGCACGGTGCTCGACAACGCCGCGTACCCGCTCGAGATCCAGGGCATCCCCGCGGCCGAGCGTCGCGAGAAGGCCCAGAGCGCTCTCGACATGGTCGGGCTCGGCGGCTGGCAGGACTCGCTGCCGTCACAGCTCTCCGGCGGTATGCGCCAGCGCGTCGGCCTCGCCCGCGCGCTCGCCGCCGACACCGACATCCTCCTGATGGACGAGGCGTTCTCGGCGCTCGACCCGCTGATCCGCCGCGAGATGCAGGAGCAGCTCCTCGAGCTCCAGACGAAGCTCGGCAAGACCATCATCTTCATCACGCACGACCTCAACGAGGCCATGCACCTCGGTGACCGCATCGCGGTCATGCGCGACGGCCGGGTCGTCCAGATCGGCACCGCCGAGGAGATCCTCTCGCACCCCGCCAACGACTACGTCGCGCAGTTCATCGCCGACGTGGACCGGACCCGCGTGCTGACCGCCTCCTCCGTGATGCGCAAGCCGCGCGTCATGGTCACCCTCGGCGGCGGCCCTCGCGTCGCCAGCCGGGAGATGACCGAGACCCAGATGCCCGCCTCCTACGTGGTGGACCGCCAGCGGGTGCTGCGCGGCGTCATCCACGCCGACGACGCCGTCAGGGCCGTCAAGGCCGGCACCGACTCCATCGAGGGCTACTACTCGACCGACTACACCTCGGTCTCGCACGACACCCCGCTCGCCGAGCTGTTCGCCCCGTCCGCCGAGTCCTCGCTCCCGATGGCCGTCACGGACGACGAGGGCAAGCTCATCGGCGTGATCCCCCGCGTGACGCTCCTCGAGGCGATGGTCCCGGGCGACACCGCGGCCGACTCCATGGAGGACGTGATCGCCGCGGAGAACGCCCACGGGACGTCGTCCGGCGCCCCGAGCGCCCAGGGCACGCCGAACGGCACGGACGACTCGTCCATCCCCGACCCGAGGGACGGGACGGCCACCGAACCGAACGACGGGACCACGACGGAAGGGGTGCGCTCATGATCGGCTCCGCCACGATCGTCGCCGCGACCGACACCGGGACCTTCGTCCCCCGCATCCCGCTCGGCGAGTGGGTCGACGAGTTCGTCGAGTGGCTCACGACCACGTTCGACGCCTTCTTCGACGTCATCAAGACGATCCTCGTCGGCGCGTACGACTCCCTGGTGTGGATCCTGGACACGCCCCCGTTCATCGTGGTCGCCCTGGTCCTGGCCGGCCTCGCGTTCTGGGCGAAGGGCTGGAAGCTCGCGCTCACCACGCTCGTCGGCCTGTGTCTCATCGCCGGCGTCGACCAGTGGGACAACGCCATGGAGACGCTCTCGCTCGTGATCGTCTCGACCGTGATCGCCCTGCTCATCGGGATACCGCTGGGCATCTGGGCGGCACGCAACGACCACGTCTCGCGCATCGTGCGACCGATCCTCGACTTCATGCAGACGATGCCCGCGTTCGTCTACCTGATCCCGACCGTCGTCATCTTCCTCACCGGCGCCGTCCCCGGGATCGTCGCCACCGTGATCTTCGCGCTCGCGCCGGGCGTCCGCTTCACCGAGCTGGGCATCCGCGGCGTGGACAAGGAGGTCGTCGAGGCCGGCCACGCGTTCGGCTCCACCAACGGGCGCATCCTGCGCCAGATCCAGATCCCCTGGCGATGCCCACCATCATGGCCGGCATCAACCAGGTCATCATGCTCGCGCTCTCGATGGTCGTCCTGTCCGGCATGGTCGGCGCCGGCGGCCTCGGGAACGACGTGGTCGCGGCTCTGCAGCGCGTCGACGTCGCCCTCGGCTTCGAGGCGGGCATCTCGGTCGTGATCCTCGCGATCTTCCTCGACCGCGTGACCTCGGCGCTGGCCGACCGCTCGCCGGTCGCGAAGGCGCTGGCAGCGGCCAAGTAGTTCTCAGCACCACCCGCGCGGGCCCACCCCCGCTGCGGCGACGGACAGCACGACCCAACCCAGGCGGGGACCCCGCCGAAGGAAGGACACCCATGTTCCGCACACTCAGCACCAGCACACCGGGCAGCAAGGCGACCGGCGCACGCCGCGCCCTCGCGATCGGCGCGACCGCGGCCCTCGGCCTCGGCCTCGCGGCCTGCTCGTCGGACGACGGCGACTCCACGGAGGCCGGCGGCGACTCCGGCGGCGACGAGACCTCGGTCTCGATCGGCGTCCCCTCCGGCTGGGACGAGGGCATCGCTGCCTCGTTCCTGTGGAAGAACATCCTCGAGAGCGAGGGCTACGAGGTCGAGACCGAGACCGCTGACGTCGGCGTCATCTACACCGGCCTCGCCGGTGGCGACTTCGACCTCACGCTCGACGTCTGGCTGCCCTACACCCACGCCTCGTACCTCGAGGAGTACGGCGACGACGTCAGCGACCTCGGCGTCTGGTACGACAACGCCAAGCTGACGATCGCCGTCAACGAGGACTCCCCGCGCAGTCCCTCGCGGACCTCGCCGACATGGCCGACGACTACGACAACCGTCTCGTCGGCATCGAGGCGGGCGCCGGCCTGACCAAGATCACCCAGGAGGAGGTCATCCCGACCTACGGCCTGGAGGACATGGACTACGTCATCTCCTCGACGCCGGCGATGCTCGCCGAGCTCAAGGGCGCGACGGACAAGGGCGAGAACGTGGCCGTCACCCTGTGGCGTCCGCACTGGGCCTACGACGAGTTCCCGATCCGCGACCTCGAGGACCCCGAGGGCACCCTCGGTGACGCCGAGGAGATCCACATGTGGGGCGCCTCGGACTTCGCCGACCGCTACCCGCAGCTCACCGAGTGGCTCGCGAACTTCACGCTGACCGACGAGCAGCTGTTCTCGCTCGAGAACATGATGTTCAACTCGGACGAGTACAGCGACGAGGACGAGGCCGCCGCCGCGTGGCTCGAGGAGAACCCGACCTTCGTCGACGACCTCAAGGCCGCCGCGGGCGAGTGACCCCGTAAGCAGCACCGAGCGGCGCAGTTCGCGCCGCGCAGCACGACGCCGGGACCCGGCACCTCTCACGGGGTGCCGGGTCTCGGCGCGTCCGGGCCCTGACGAGCACAGCCGTGCCCACCCGTGCCCACCCGTGCCCACCCGCTCGACGCCGACTACGGTGTCCCGGTGTCCGCGAACCTCTCGTCCACGGCCCTGCCGGCCGACCCGACCGCGCACGACGCGCCCCGGCGCCTGCGCGCGCTCGACGGTCTGCGCCTCGTCGCCGCGTCCGTCGTCCTGCTGTACCACCTGACCGGCGTCGACCACGACTACTGGGGCGCGACGTCGTCCGACGCCTTCCCGATCCTGAACGAGGTGAGCCGCTACGGGTTCCTCGGGGTGCAGGCCTTCTTCGTGATCAGCGGCTTCGCGATCGTGATGACCTGCTACGACCGGCCGCTCGGCAGCTTCGTGGCCTCCCGGATCGGCAGGCTCTTCCCCGCCTACTGGGCGGCGATCGCGATCACGGCCGTGCTGCAGGTCTTCTGGCACGGCGGCCGGACGCCCTCGGCGATCGACACCCTGCTCAACCTGACGATGGTGCAGGACCCGTTCGGGGGCACCAGCGTCCAGGTCGTGTTCTGGACGCTCCTCGTGGAGCTGAAGTTCTACCTGCTGATCGGTGTCCTGGTCGCGGTGGGGATCACCCGGGGTCGGCTGATCGCGTTCGCGATGCTCTGGCCGCTCGTCGGGCAGCTCGCCCAGACCAACGACGCGACGTTCCTCACCGCGCTGCTCTTCCCGGACTACGCCCCGTACTTCAGCCTCGGAATCCTGCTCTTCCTCGTGTTCCGCGACGGGAACGACGCGATGGTGTGGTTCGGGCTCGCGGTGAACGCGATCCTCTGCCTGCGACTGCTCAACCGCTACGCGGGCCGCGCCTCGGAGCTGGTCGGGGGCACGGTCCTCCCGGCCGTCTGCATCGCGGTGTTCCTGGGGCTCGTCGCCCTGATCTGGCTCGCAACGGTCGGGCCGCTGGCCGACCTGCGCTGGCGGTGGCTGACGACGGCCGGCGCCCTGACCTACCCGCTGTACCTCGTCCACAGCCAGTTCGGCTACGCGGTCGTCGACGTGCTCCACGACCGGCTGGACCGCTGGGTCGTGCTCGGCCTCGCGGTCGCGGTGCCGTTCGTCCTCGCCTGGGCCGTGTGGCGGTGGGTCGAGCGGCCGCTCGGCCCGCGCCTGCGACGCGGGATCGACCGCGGGCTCAGCGTGGTCCCGGGTGCGACAGGGCGTCGGACGACGTCGCGCGGCTGAGCGGTTCGGCCCGCGTCCCGTCGCCCGCGAGCGCCGCCACCGCGCGGAGGCTGCCGAGCCTGCGTGCGGCCCGGACGGCGAAGGCGAGCCGGACGGGAGCGGCCCACCGGCCGAACACCTCGTTGAGCACGACCGCACGGGCGCGGACGTCCGACCCTCCCCAGCGGGACCCGGAGCTCTCGGCGGGATGGACGGCGACGGTGATCGGGACGGCGTCCGCCCGCAGGCCCGCCCGGAGCATCGCGGCGACGAACAGGTACTCGTCGCCGAGGTGGTGCTGCGCCCCGGCGCCGAACCGCTCGTCGAAGCGCAGGCCGGCGGCCCGCACCTGGTCGACGTCGACGAGCATCTCGTAGGTCGCGGCCTTGGCCGAGCTGAAGAGCGTGAGGCGACGCGCGCGACGGGCGTAGCGCTTGCGGAACCGCCCAGCAGGGTTCGTGGCGCGGCCGAGGGCGAGCGCGGCGCCGGTCTCGCGCAGGTGATCGACCGCGGCGAGAACGCCGGGAAGGTCCACCGTCACGTCGTCGTCGCAGAAGAGCAGGTAGCGACGACCAGCGTGGTCGATCGCCGCGTTGCGGCTGCGGGCCACCCCGCGGCCGGGGACGACGACCGGCCGCTCCCCCGCGACGTCCGCCGGGACGTCCGGGTCCCCTGGACGCACGCGACCAGCTCGACCCGCGGGTCGGCCGGGGCGGTGATCGCACCCGCGCGCGAGCCCAGGCTGGAGTAGCCCAGCGTGAGGAGCGTCGCGGACGGGACGGGGGCTGCGGCGTCCGACACCGAGCGGGCACCTGGCCGGAGCGCCGGCGCCTCACGACGCCCCGGGCTCACAGCCCGCGCCTCGCGGAGGCCCGGGCGAAACGCATCATCCCGCCGGACAGCGCCCCGAGCTGACCGAAGGCGATGCGCAGGGCCAGGAAGAACACGATCGCGTCCGCCGTCACGATCTCACCCTGCACCGCACGCCAGAGCACCACGACGAGCACGATCACCATGCCGGAGCTTGCGAGCGCCGACCCCGTCTCCGCGGTGACGACCCTGCGCCCCACACGCTGACCCACCGATATCGCGCCGGGCCTGCTGCCCATCGACACGTACTCGATCTGCAGGGCGCGCTGCCGGGCATACATGCGCGAGACACCGACCATCACGGCGGCCGTCACGGCGAGCCCCACGAGACCGGTCACGACGTCCAGGTAGACGAACACCACGGCGAAGGCGAGCACCTGCACCATGTTCACCAGGACGCCGGAGAGGTCGAACGCCAGCGCCCAGTCCCAGCTCTCCTGGCTGGGGCTGCGCGGTCCAGCGTTGTCGTCGAAGCGCCGACGGAACAGCTGGACCCTCCCGACGCGCACCGCATGGTGCACACCACGAGCGACACCGAACGCGACGAAGAACACCACCGCCGCCCGGACGACCGCCCCCGGGTCGCTCCGGAAGGTTTCCGGCCCGGTGACGATCAGGTGCGAGAACATGCGGATCACCAGCAGTTCGGCCACGGGCACGGACGCCATGAGTGCCACCAGCGCAACGACCTGAGCGCGGCCTGGTCCGGTCGTGAAGAGCTGGACGAACGCGCGCCACAGGTCGCGGAACATCACTCGGCGCTGGAAGCTGCGTGGTACGCGGCCACGGCGTCCGCCACCGCGAGCTCCACCTCGTCCAGCTTCGCATCCGACACCCGCTCGAGCGAGACCATGCTGTCCGTGGCGAGCAGTCGGAGGTCGCGCGGCACGGGAACGGGTTCGTGGACCTGGTCCAGCCCGGCGCCGAGCGCGTAGTCGCGGTACTTGATCCCGCTCCCGTGGACGCTCGACTCCATGCCCTCGAACGTGACGAGGAGGCAGGGGATCCCGTAGCTGTGGCACGCGATCATGATGTGCATCGCGCTCGTCACGACCGAGTCGTACTGGTTGAGCCGCTCGACGAGCTCGCGGACCGCGGTCGGGTCGGACTTCAGCACCGACAGCTCGTCCATCGACTCGGGAAGGGTGAGCGGGACGCCGATGTGGGTGAAGTGCCGCACGAGCGCGACCCGGCCGTTCGTCTCGCCCCGCTCGACGGGAAGGATCCGTCGCAGCAGCACGCCCGGGTCACCGAACGACTCGACCGACGGACCGCCGGACCGGGCGACGAGCGCGGCCGTCACCGGGCCGCGGACCGAGACGTAGCGCGCGCGAGCCTCGAGCTCGACGTCCTCGCTGCTGACACCGGTACCGAGGACGACCGAGTCAGGTCTGATGAACCGCCCGATCGACCCGACCGAGATCAGGTGCGGTCGGGACGAGCGTGCCGTCGGCGACTGATAGGTCACGGCGAGGCCGGTCTGGGAGCTCAGCACGAGTGGGCTGAGCCAGTCGCCGAAGTTGCCGGGGAACGGTCGCGCCCACCACGCGAGACGGAGGGGGTCCGATCCCGGGTTCGCCGCGGCGAAGTGCGCGAAGGACCGCGCAGCCGTGTAGGCCGCGACCTCGGACTGGCTGGGGATGCTCGACGAGGCGAGCCGGTGGTAGGAGCTCTCCATCCGTTCGACCTCCCCGCCTGGCCGGCGACGAGCATCTCGCGGACGATCCGCACCCGGTGGGAGGAGCCCGGTCCGCGGGTCAGGCCGCTCAGAGCGTCCGCTCCCCCGCCCGTCAGCGTGTGCGTGACACCGAGCCGGTCGGCCGCCCGGCGCATCGGGTCCGCCAGCCGCGCGGGCAGGGCCCGTTCGACCGACTTCGCGGTCCTCAGTGCGCTGCGGCGCCCACGGGTCCAGACCGAGTCGTTGCGCCCGACACCACCCACGTGCCCGTGCTGCGCCACCGTGCCCTTGAACTCGTCGACGTTGCCGCTGGAGCCGAAGGTGAAGAACGGCTCGACGCCGGACTCGCTGCCGGCGGAGCGACCCGTGACCGCGACCGACGGGATGATCTGGAAGGTGATCGTGGTGGCGTGCGCCCGCCAGGCCTCCTCGAAGAAGTAGTCGTCGGTGGCCTTGATCGCCGACGTGCGCTCGAGCGCCGCGGCGTCCGCGATCCAGCGACGCGCGACCTTCGACGTGCCGACACCGAAGAAGCAGGGCTCCCAGAAGCGCGTCCGGTTGCCGTAGCCGATCGTCAGCGGCGACGAGAAGCCGCGCTGGAACCCCAGCAGGTCCGCGGTCGAGTCACGCACGTAGTCGGGCAGCGAGTGCAGGCCGCAGTCGACGTCGATCCAGAACACGCGGGCGTCCAGGTTGTCGTCGCACACCTGGGCGAGGAACCCGACCTTCTGCCGGCAGATGTCCGCCCAGTCCTGCCCCTCCTTCTTCTCGACCTCCTGCAGCACGTGGTCGATCCCGAGGCGCTCCAGGTTCGCGCGGAGCTGGTCGGCGAACCCGCGGTAGTAGGCGTCGTCCGTGTAGAAGGAGCAGACGACGACGCGCCCAGGGCGCGGCCCGGCCTCAGGGGCGACGTGCGCCGCGACCGGTGCTGCGTCGTCCGACACCCCGGAAGGAGCAGCCGCGGTGGCGGCGAGGTCTGTGATGGTCATCTGTTGTCCCAGCTCGTGTCGAGGGCGGTCAGGTCACGGCGGTGATCGGCACCGCCGAAGTGGAAGAACGGGGCGTCCGCGGACATCGGGACGTTGGGGCGCTGGCCCGGGCGCACCCGGGCGAGCGAGTCGCGCGCGCCACCACGGAGGAACCCGACCCCCAGGCCATGTGCATCGTCGCCAGGACCCCGGGCAGGCACAGCCGGGCCGCGGTGCTCAGACCGCGACCCGCCCCCGCGACGGCGGCGAGCAGGAGCGCGGCGTAGGCGAGTGGGGCGAGGAGGAATGCGCTCAGGAGGAGTCCGTCGATCGCCAGGCCGATCACGCCGACCACGAGCCCGACCGCGACACCGAGGACGGCGACCGGCGGCGCGAGATAGCGGGGGTTGAGGGTGCCGCGGTGGCGGGTCGCGACGTCCCGGCGCCAGCGCCCCGACCCGTAGAACTGCCGGGCGAGCGCCCTCCAGGTGCTGCGCGGCCGGTAGCCGACGCGCAGCGAGGGGTCGAACCAGACGACGTGACCGGCGTGGCGCAGGCGGTGGTTGAGCTCCCAGTCCTGGGCCCGCACGTACGACTCGTCGTAGCCGTCGACGTCGTCGAGGGCGTCCCGGCGGAACGCGCCGAGGTAGACCGAGCGTGCCGGTCCCTCGTGACCACCGGTGTGGAAGCCGACGGGACCGATGCCGAACCTGCTGCTCATCGCCCGCGCGACCGCGCTCTGCAGGGGTCCCTCGCCGCCCGGGACCATGACGCCGCCGACGTTCGCGGCACCCGTGCGCAGCATCGTCCCGACGACCCGGCGCACGTAGTCGGGCTCGACGATCGAGTGGCCGTCGACGCGCACGAGCAGGTCGTGGCGCGCGACCGCGATCGCACGGTTGAGGCCGGACGGCGTCGCGCCGGTGGGGTTGCGGACGAGGGTCAGCTCGGGGTGAGCTGCGGCGAGCTCGCCGGCGATCTGGGCTGTGCGGTCCTTCGACGGCCCGACCGCGAGGACGATCTCGAGCTCGCCCGGGTAGTCCTGGGCGACGAGCTGCCGGACGCAGCGCTCCAGGTGTGCCTCCTCGTTGCGGACGGCGAGGAACACGGACACCGGCGGATGCCCGGAACGGACGTCGCCGCTGCCCTCGTGGTCGTCGTCGGAGGTTGGCTGCACGGGAGCACGCTAGGCCCCGCTCCGAGGGTCCGACGGACGGATCAGGGGGTCACGATCGAGTGTTCACCCAGCGTTCGGCAGCGGTTCGGCCGTGGTTGCGCAGGGCGTCACGCGTCGGACGACGTGGCAGCGTCCCGCAGGTCGGGCTCCAGATAGATGCGGAGCGTCAACGGGACGGCGGCGCGCGCCCGTGCCTCGGCCTCGTCGATCGCGTCGGCGATCTCGGCGGCCGACTCGCGGACGTCGACCTCGACCTTCGCGGCGACCAGCAGCTCCTCCGGGCCCAGGTGGAGCGTCTTCAGGTGGATCACCGAGGGGACGCCCGGGCCGACGAGCGCTCCTTCGAGAGCCGCCACGTGCGCCTTCGTCGCCGACTCCCCCAGCAGGAGCGACTTGGTCTCGAGCGCGAGCACGATCGCGATGAGCACGAGCAGGATCCCGATGCCGGCGGTGCCCGCGGCGTCCCAGCGTCCGTCGTCGGTCACCAGCGTCATACTCACGCCACCGAGCGCGAGCACCAGGCCGATCAGCGCGCCGAAGTCCTCGAGCAGCACGACCGGGAGCTCGGGCGCCTTCGCGGTGCGGACGAACGACACCCACGACTGCTTGCCGCGGATCTGGTTCGACTCCTTGACCGCGGTGCGGAACGAGAGCCCCTCCATGACGATCGCAGCGAGCAGGACGACGATCGGCACCCACTGCCACGACTCGATCGGCTCCGGGTGCTCCCACTTGTGGAACGCCTCGTACAGGGCGAACAGCCCACCGACGCTGAACAGCACGATCGAGACGATGAACGCATAGATGTACCGCTCGCGGCCGTACCCGAACGGATGCCGCTCGTCGGCCTCCCTGCGGGCCTGCTTGCCACCGAGCAGCAGGAGCGCCTGGTTCCCGGAGTCGGCGAGGGAGTGCACCGCCTCGGCGAGCATCGAGGAGGCGCCCGTGAGGAGGTAGGCGCCGAACTTCGTGACGGCGATACCGAGGTTCGCCGCGAGGGCGGCGACGATGGCCTTGTTGCTGCCGTGAGAGGACACGTGAACTCCGAGGGATGGCGACTGATGATGGCGACCGGGGACGGCGACCGGCGCCGGCGGGAACGCGCCGATCCGGTTCGCCGGCGCGGCACTCATTCTGGACCACGCACCCGCGCAGCACTACGATCGCTCACGCACCGCCGATCGTCCACCTGTCCGCCGGCCCCCGCCGCGCCGGAACTCCCCGCGACGCATCGCCTTCAGCGACAACCGCCGCCGGACGAGAGGTCACATGCGCGCCGATCCAGAACAGGTCACCCGACCCTCGTCCCCGCCCGCACGGCCGGGCAGCCGCCGAGCAGGATCGTTCCGACCCGACGTCGAGGGCCTGCGAGCGATCGCCGTCGGTTCCGTCCTGCTGTACCACGCCGGCATCCTCCTCGTCCCGGGTGGATTCATCGGGGTCGACATCTTCTTCGTGCTCTCCGGCTTCCTCATCACCGGGCTGCTCGTCCGGGAGCTGGAGACGACAGGGCGGGTCTCCCTCCCACGCTTCTACGCCCGACGGGTCAAGCGGCTGCTTCCCGCAGCCTCGCTCGTCCTCGTCGTGACCTCTGCCCTGACCTGGGCCTTCGGGTCCGTCGTCGACTGGCGGACCTTCGGCTACGACATCGTCGGAGCAGCGACCTACGTCGTGAACTGGCTGTTCGCGGCCCAGTCGGTGGACTACCTCGCCGAGGGCACGGGAGCCTCTCCCGTCCAGCACTTCTGGTCGTTGGCGGTGGAGGAGCAGTACTACATCGTCTGGCCGCTCCTCCTGATCGTCGTCGCGCTGATCGTCCGGCGTCGCCAGGGCGCGCACCTGCGACCGACGATGGCGGTCGCGCTGGCGATCGTCGTCGTCCCGTCGTTCGTGGCGTCGGTCCTCTGGACGGCGACTAGCCCCACCGAGGCCTTCTTCGTCACCCCGACGCGACTGTGGGAACTCGGCGTCGGGGCGTTCGTCGCGATCGGTACGCGACTCTGGTCCCGGATCCCACCCGCGGTCGCGGCGCTCGTCGGCTGGCTCGGGCTCGCGACCCTCGCGACCGGAGCGCTCCTCCTGAACGCCGAGCTCCCGTGGCCGGGTGCATGGGCGCTCGTTCCGACGCTCGGGACGGCGGCCGTGATCGTCGCCGGGTTCAGCCTCGGCCGTGGCGCACCGGCCCACCTGCTCGGCTGGGCGCCGCTCGTCTGGATCGGCGGCCTGTCGTACTCCCTCTACCTGTGGCACTGGCCGCTGCTGATCGCCGCCGAGAACATCTGGGGCGAGCTCGGACAGAAGAAGGGGCTGCTCGTCGTCCTGCTCGCCGTGATCCCGGCCTGGCTCTCGCTTCGATTCGTGGAGAACCCTGCACGGCACGCACGGAGCCTCGCGCGATCGAACACCCTCACGCTCTCTCTGGGCCTGAACCTCACCGCCGTCGGAGCGATCGCGGGGATCCTGCTGGTCCTCGCCGTCCCCCGCGGCACCAGCACGACCGAGCAAGAGGTCGACGATCTGGGAGCGAACGCGGTCGGGAGCGCTGCGGACCAGGCCGACCCACCGGACATCGAAGTGGTCGACCGCGCGGACTCCATCACCCCGGATCCCGCGGCCGCCCGATACGACCTACCACCCGCCTACGCGGACGACTGCCAGGTCGGCGTCGAGTCCTCGGCGGTCGAACCCTGCATCATCGGACAACCCGACGGGTCGACGACGCTCGCACTCGTCGGTGACTCGAAGGCGCTGCAGTGGGAGTCCGCGCTCGACAGCGCCGGGACGACTCACGGCTGGCGCGTGGAGACCATGACGAAGTCTGCGTGCGCCTTCACCGACGCGATGCAGACCGTCCAGGACGACGACTACGTGTCCTGCTACGACTTCGGCGAGAACGTCATGTCGTACCTCCTCGACGACCTCCGGCCGGACGCCGTCATCGTGAGCCAGGGAGCGAACGAGGCCTACACGCGGGATGGGAACTTCTCCGTCGAGGGCATGGTGACCGGGCTCAACTCTTACTGGACCCGGTTGGAGGACGCCGGCATCGACGTGATCGTGCTGCTGGACAACCCCAGCCCGGTCGACATCGACGACGTGAACGGCCAGGTCTATGGCTGCGTGGCCGAGCATCCCGAGAACCTCTCTGCGTGCGCGTTCGACCGGGCGAGAGGGACGTCGGCGAGCGGGAGCGCGGCCCTGTCCCCCGCCGCCGAGCAGACGGCTGCGGTGGACGTGGTCGACATGGCTGACTGGATCTGCGGACCGACGACCTGCCCCGCCGTCGTCGGCGACGCCCTGGTCTACCGACAGGGGTCGCACCTGACGGACACCTACGTGCGGACGCTGGACACCGCTCTGAGCGACCGGCTCGAGCCGCTCGTCACCGCTGCTCGCTGACCCCGCCCACGGACACGGACATCACCGTCGAGCGACTGATCTCCCTGACCGCGCGGACCGATCGGCCGCCGACCGGGCTCCGCGACCACTCGGCTGCGACGGCACGCTCCTCAGGACGGACGGTGTCGTCGAGGAAGAGGCACGCGCCGTCGACGAGCCGCGACCCGAGCCGCGGGAACGCCGGGTATCGCGACTTCGGCGCGACGGCGCCCGGTGGACCGTCGACGACCAGCAGGTCGATGTCGTCGGGCAGCGCGTCGTCCGAGAACGAGTACCAGAGCAGTCCTTCGCCCTCGACGTCGACCGGGGCGAGCGGTGCGTCGATGACGGTCGCCCAGTCGTCAAGGCCCTGCGCGGCCAGGGCCTGCCGAGTGCGCGCAGCGAACACCGGGTCGTGCTCGAGCGACCAGACGTGGCCTTCACCGACATGGCGGAGCGCCATGGCGAGCCACACGGTCGTCGTCCCCGAACCGCACTCGACGACGCTCCGTCGTGCGGGGGCGCCGAGGACCTCAGACACGACGTACATCAGCGACGGCACGGTCATCGCCCACCACCCTGCGGAGGGCAGCGGAGTGGTGCCGCTGCTGACCTCCTGGCCCACCCGCTGGAGGTCGAACATCTCACTCGGGAGCTGCTCGAGCTGGATGCGGGTCTGGTTCCGACGCTTCGCCGACGCGGTGTTCATCGCACGGAGCCTCTTCTCGAGCGCGGCTTCCGCACGTGTGGCCCTGTCCTGGGCATCGTCCAGAGCGGCGCGCACCTGTCGCACCTCGGCGCCGAGATCGCCGACCGCCACCTGCACCCCGGAGACTCTCTCGACGAGGGACGAGCCGTCACGCCCCCGGCCGCATGCGAGCGCCGGGCACGCGCCGTGCACGCGTCCCGGGCGTCGTTGACGAGGATTCCGGTGCGCCGTGCAGCGGTGACCGCGGTCGTCGCCGCCGCTCCCACCGAGAGCGCCAGGAGCGCATCGGCCCACCGGACCGAACGTCCGCTGAGCCTCAGGCATGCGGCCGCGCCCGCCGCGCCGACCGACACGCTCCAGGGAACGAGGACGGGGCGGCGATCATTGGACACTTCGGGCCTCCATGGAGGGAACGAACACGTCGGGACGATCGCGCCAGCGTAGCGACCGAGAGGCGCGCAGGCGACGTGCGACACCGCGCCCGACCACCCGCGACGGCGCCGATAGGATCGGGCAGGCCCTCGACACAGGAGAAGCATGGACAACGGCAAGATGCCCCGGGACAGCGGGACCACAGCCGTCGGCACCGTGCGAGCGACGTGCTCCGTCGACGCCACAGGGGTCGCCCTGGAGCTCCGCGGCCGTGCCGAGCAGCCGGGGCGCACCGTGACCGGTCTGGTGCTGCGCCGGCGAGGAGCCGAGGCGCAGCTCGAGGTGCCGGTCCACGGCTCCGACCGAGAGTTCACCGCGACGGTGGATCGAGACGCCGTCAGCGGCCTCGTCCCCACCGGCCGAGGCACCCTCGACGTCGTCGCCCTCGTCACCGCGCCGGGCGGGCGCGAGCCGCGCGCCGTCCGCCTCGCGGCGACCTGCGAGCCCCACCCGCTCATGACGGCGCCGTCGGCCGTCGACGACGAACGGGCCTGGTGGGGCTACGCGACCAGTCGAGGGAACCTCTCGATGCGGGTCGCGCCCCTGTCGGGCAATGATCTCTCGGTCGAGCCTGCCGAGGTGGGCACAGGAGGCACAGGCCTCGAGGTCTTGGCCACGGCCGAACTCGCGGAGCACGTCCAGGCACCTCGGGTGCGCCTGCTCGCCCAGCCGACATCGGACGCGCTGGACATCCCCACACGGGTCGTCGAGTCTCGGATCGACCCGTTCCGTCGGGTGCAGACCGTGACTCTCGAGGCGCGCGTCCCCTGGCCTGAGGTCGCGGCGTGGGCAGGCGCGCAGGCCGAGGTCGACCGGATCCGCCTGCAGATGGTCGCAGACGCGGACGACGTCACCGTCGCCAAGGGCCTGCGCCTCTCACCGAAGACCCCGCTCGCGTCGCTGGACGACCCCGTGGTCGAGCTGTCGAGCGGGACCGTCGTGCTCGTCACCTACCTGACGTTCAAGGCAGGGGCGGTGGCCTTCACCCTCGAGAAGCAGACGCGTCGCGAGGCCCGCGCCTACCGCTGGGCGATCCGCGCGGCCCCCATGCTGCGCGCGCTGCGCCCCATGCTCGCCGTGTGGCTGATCGGCGAGCTGCCCTACAAGGCTCAGGACAACGGCGCCCGCCTCTTCGAGTGGATCCGCAGACACCACCCTCGCCGGCGCGTCTACTACGTGATCGATCCGGCATCCCCGGACCTGCCGACCGTCGCGACCCTCGGACGGACCGTGATGAGCGGGAGCGCCCGGCACATGGTCCTGAGCGTCCTCGCCGACCGACTCGTCTCGACGCACCACGTCGAGTACATCCTGGGGTCGAGCAGTCGGGCGATGCGAAGCGCGGCCGACGGCACGCGGGTCTTCCTCACTCACGGCACTCTCGGCGTGAAGAACATGGCGGCGAACTACGGACGCGACGCCGTGGGCTTCCACACCGACAGATTCTTCGTGAGCAGCGAGCGCGAACGACGGGCCGCCGTCGACGACCTCGGCTACGAGCCCTACCAGGTCGAGGTCACGGGGCTGCCCCGGTTCGACCGGTTGCTCACCGGACCCGACCCGGATCCGCAAGGGCTGCTCGTCATCCCGACCTGGCGCGACTGGCTCGGACCCGAGAGCTTCGGCTCGAGCGAGTTCCTCGCCCGGTGGACAGCGTTCCTCACGTCCCCAGCGCTCCAGGATGCGGTCCGGCGAGGTCTGCGGGTGCGGTTCATCGCCCACCCGAACATGCGCAGGTACGCCGACCGTTTCGCGGCGCCCGGGGTCGAGGTGCTACGGCAGGGCGAGGCAGCCGTCCAGGACCTGCTGCGCTCGCACGCCGCTCTGGTCACCGACTACTCGAGCGTCGCTTTCGACTTCAGCCTCCAGGAACGGCCGGTCTTCTACCTCCAGTTCGACCGAGAGAGGTTCGTGGGCTCGCGACCGTCACACATGGACCTGGACTCCGACCTGCCCGGTCCGTCGTTCCGCGAACCGGAGAGCCTCGCGGAGGCGGTCGCTGCGGCATTCGACGGAGGGTTCGAGGCCGACGAGGAGTTCGTTGCCCGCGCTCACCGACTGCGTGACTTCCACGACACGGACAACTGTGCGCGCGCCTACGCCGCGATCGCGCGGGTGCGGCCCACCAGCACCGGACCAGCACTCGGGTGGCGCTACACGCGCCCTGGCGCCCGACACCTCACGGTCATCATCGCCCAGGACGACGCAACGAACGAGGACACCGTGCATCGGCGTCTGCTCGACCAGTCGGGCACGGGCCGCCGCCTCCGGGTGCTGCGCGGAGGATCACCGCGGTCGCTCGCGGACGCGCTGCGCTCCACACAAACCCCGTACGTCGCCGTCGTCGCCGGAGCTCCCGACAGCGTCGGCCCGGACTTCGTCTCGACGCTCCTCTCGGCCGTGTCTCCCGACGGGCTCGCGCTGGCCGGCACCGACACCGACGCGCCCGCCGTCCGCGCCCTCGTGTGCGGCCGGGCGAGCTTCGTCGCCCCGGCAGACGTCGTTCGGGGACTCATCGACGACGACGGCGCGGCCGCCCTGGACGACGCGGAGCGGTGGGCACAGATCCTGACCTCCGGCATCGCGGTCGTCGCCGCGGCCGCTGACTCGGGGCCGGCGGGGGACGTCCCGGCCCCGGCACCGGCGGCCCTCCGAGCCGTACCGCTCGACGTCGTACGCCGCCTCGAGGCGCTGCGCGCGTCCACGAGGGACGGATGGAAGGCCGTGGACGTCATCCTCGACGTCCTCGCCGAGCGGCTCGGTCTGTCCGTGGTCGGCGACGCCCGCGGGTACGAGGACCTCCACGGCAGGCTCCGCGACGCCGCGACCCCACGGTTCCCGATGCAGACGTTCAATGCTGCGGCGGCATGCCGGCTCGTGATCAGCTACACCTACCCGCCGTTCGTCGACGCGTCCGGGATGGTCGCCGAACGGCGCCAGGCCCGACTCGCCCGGCCGTACGACCTCATCACCCAGGACATGACCGAGAAGCTCGGCGTCGACCCGCTCGTGCGCAGCGAGGACCTCGCGCATCTCGGCCGACGCATGGTGACGACGAGCAGGTACACCTACGGCCACTGGCCGTACTACCGACGGTTTCTGACCGAGGCGCTCGGCCTGGTCGAAGAGCGGACACGGGAGCGTGGATCTCGCCGGCCGTACGACGAGCTCTACAGTCGCTCCATGTGGGGTCCCGCGACGGTGCTCGCAGCTCTGCTCAAGTCACGCAGCCCAGGCATGCACTGGACGGCGGAGTTCTCCGACCCCCTCACGGTCACGCCGGACGGCACCCCACGGCTCCAGGAGCTCGACAGCGAGGACCCGTTCGTCGCGGAGATCGACGCGGCCGTCGCCGCTGCCGGAGGCCCGCCGCGCTCCGGGCCCCTCTTGTTCCCGGCCATCGAATGGATGGCGTTCGCGCTCGCGGACGAGATCGTGTTCACGAACGAGAACCAGCGTGAGGTCATGCTGGAGCTGTTCCCGCACCCCCAGCTCACTGAGAGTGTGCGGCGGCGATCCCGGATCGAGCGGCACCCTGTGCCGCCCGCGGCCGCATATCTGCGCGCGGGCTCCAGCTACCCGCTCGAGCCCGATCTGACCCATCTCGGCTACTTCGGGCGCTTCTATGCCGGCGCCCGCGGCCCGGAGGTCATCCTCGATGCGATCGCGGCGCTCTCCCCTCAGCGCGCGCGCAGAGTCGGCTCCACATCTTCACCGACGAGCCCGGCGCCGTGAGCGCCGAGGTCGACTCCAGGGGCATGGCCGACGTCGTCCACGTGCGGTCCGCGCTCCCTCATCACGAGTACCTGGCGCTCGCCCGCCGGATGGACTGGCTCGTCGTCACGGATGCGACGACACACGGAACCTTCTCCCGCAATCCCTACCTACCGTCCAAGTACGCCGACTATCGGGGAGCAGGGGCGAAGATCTGGGGAATCGTCGAGCCCGGGAGCGTGCTCAGCACCGAGTCGCTCGATGCGACGAGTCTGATCGGCGACGCCGCAGGCGCTCGCCGAGCACTCGACCTCGTGGTCGGCGCCGCCCACGACGACGCCGACCACGGCGCCGGGGACTAGATCGCGGGTCGACGGTCAGGCGCCTCGAGCCACTCGGGCCCCAGGTCGTACTCGACCGCAAGGTCACGGTAGACGGCGTCGACCGCCCGGACGTTCGATCCCCACTGCCGGTGCTCCTCCACCCAGGCGCGGCCACGGGCCGCGAGTGACCGACGCCGTCCCTCGTCACGGATGAGGTCGGCGAGCGCCGCAGCGAGGGAGACCACGTCGTCCTTCTGGAAGACCAGTCCGTTCTCGCCGTCGGTGATGATCTCGGTGAGGGCGCGGACGGACGACACGACGACCGCGCGTTCCATCGCCAACGCCTCGAACGGCTTGAGCGGTGAGACGGCCTCGGTCACGGGGGACGCGGTCCGCGGGAAGGGCGCAATGTCGATGAGCGAGTAGTAGCGCTCCACCTCGTGGTGCGGCACCCGCCCCGGCATGATGACCTGGTCCCACAGCCCGCGGGCGGAGATCTCTCGACGAACCTTGCCGGCCACCGCACCGTCGCCCACGAGCAGGAGCCTGAAGTCGACGCCCTGGTCGCGGAGAATCCCGCAGGCCTCGACGAGGAGCTCGAGACCCTCGTAGAAGACCATCGACCCCACGTAGCCGATCACCGTGCTGTTCCCGATCCCGAGGTGACGAGCGAGCGCGTCGTCCCGAGGGATCTTCTCGAAGCGGCCCGAGTCGACCCCGTTCGGCAGGACGCTGATCTTGCCCGCGTCCACGCCGCGCTCGACCATCAGGTCACGCACAGCCTCGGTGATGACGAGGACACGGTCCGCCTCGACGCAGGCAGCGGTCTCGAGCGCGGTGTAGAGGTCACCCTTCTCGGCATCCACCCACGGTCGCGCGTTCGATCGGAACGTGACATCCATGAGTCCCCGGACCTCGTAGACCGACGGGAGCCCGAGCCGACGTGCCGCGGACACCGCGGCGAGGCCGTTGTAGAAGAACGACGCGGCATGCACGATCCCGTAGCCACGCTCGCGCTGCTGCTCGACCACGCTGTCCGCGAACGTCTCCACATACCGCTCGATAGGCCCGTCGATGTCCGCGGACCCCTGGGGCAGGCGGGCGTACCTGACGCCGTCGATCGTGTTCACCGCCGCGGACACCTCGACCTCCGGGTGTCGGTCGTACGGGTAGCCGGGGCGGGTCAGGCCCTCCACGTCCCATCCCGAGGAGCGCAGCGCGGTCAGGATCCCGTGGGATCTCGTCGCATACCCGCCCGAGTTCGCGGGGAGCGAGTTGTGCAGCAGGTAGGCGACGCGTCTGGGCGCGATCGACGTGGACCGCGAGGCCCTGGCCGGGGCCGGCCACCCGCGACGCAGGAGCGAACGGTTCTGCAGGGCGACATGTTCGACCTTCTGGACCCAGGCCTTCTGCTCCTCGTCCATCGGCAGCTCCGCGTCGAGGATGCTTCGCGCAAGGCGCGCGGCCGCCGACATCTCACCGCGGCCCTCGAGCGACCGCAACGCGGAGAACGTGGCCTGCTCGCCGGACCCGGGCTGGTCGCACAAGACCTCCGCCATCGCCAAGAGCAGATCGGACTCCTTTGCTCGCATCGCGGTCTGCGTCACCCGCATCACCGCCTTCGGCGCGGTCCGCGCCACATCGGCGATCGCCGGCACGTCGGCTCCGTCGGCGATGAGCTCCAGGACCTCGAGCTGAACCCGGATCCCGGCCGTACCACCCGCGGGCACCCGCACGCGGCGCGCCTTCACCGCTCGGCGGACGGCAGAGATGTTCTCGGCCGTCGGGACCTTGAACGCGAACGCGAGCGCGTAGTGGACCGACAGGTCGCCCCTCGACACGGTGAGTGCGTGCCGGAAGACCTGGCCTGCCTCGATGAGAAGCCCTTGAGAGCGCAGCAGCGAAGCGAGGCGGCGCGACTCCTCGGCGTCCCACCCCGACGACCTCCCGGCGGCGTCGACCAGGGCGTGTCGTGCCAAGTCCTCCTGACCGTCCGCGCGCAACCACTGGACAGCCTTCGCGCGCTCGTCCCCGCCACCGCGGGACACGAGCTGCGCGACGACGACGCCTGCCGTCCGGCGAGACCGGCGCCACGGGGCGGACGTCCGTACGAGCATGCGACCGGCGAGAAGGAGCGGGAGGACTGCCATCCGGACCCCGACACCCCGCATCCGACGCCAGACTCTCGCGGCCGGTGCGCGCGGGCCGCGCGATGCAGGCGCGCTCACGATGCCACCAGCCACACGCGGTGGATATCGGCATTACCAGGTCCACGGACCCGTAGACCCCAGCGCGACGAGGTCTCGCCGCGCTCGATCACGGGCGTGACGATCTCGCTCCCTGTGCCGTCGACCCGCACGCCGTCCACCATCCTTCCGTCTGCCAGCTTCAGTGGCAGCTCGCTCCGTGACCACACCATTGCCTCCTCCTGCGGATCGAGCTCGGAGACCACGTGGGCACCCCGCATGGCTCGCTCCACGGACACTCCCTCCACCAGCTCGCTGCTACCGAGCGCGAGGTCGCGGACCCACCACTCGCCCTCCGCGGCCGTGCGCGCACGGTCGGACGCCGGCAGTGCATGGAAGTCGTCGGCCGAGAGTCCGAGATCGATGGAGAGCTCCGAGCTCATGGCCACGTCCACATCACCTTCGTGATCACTGCAGTAGTCGAAACGGTCGATGCTGACACCGCTCGAGGCGATCTCGCTGACGTCGGCCATATCCAGGACTCGAGCCACCGAGACTCCGTTCAGCAGCGCCGCCGGCACGAGCGAGCTCGCCATGGTGAGCGCCTCACCAGGGACCCGCGCGTACTCGCCGTCGTCCGCACCCTCGAGGCGGACTCGCCCACCGCCTCCGACGAATCGCCGAGCCTTGCCCACCACATCGTCCGGCGCGTACCTCCAGGCGAGCGCCAGGCCCTCCAGGTAGTGCGGGCCGTACCAGTCGCCGGCACGCATCACGGCCAGACCGGAGGACCCGTCGACGAGCGCAGGCTCGTCGCCGGCGCCCGGGCCGAGGCGCACGACCCGTGCGCCGACCAGTGCCGGGAACGAAGCGACGTCGATGTCGACATCCGCGTGGCAGGCGAGGACGAGAGCCACGTCGACGCCTTGCTGAGACCCGACGAGCGACGCAGCACGCTCCACCACTGCAGGGTCGGCGACCTCGATCACCACGGTGATCTGCGGAACACGGCGTGGCAGCGGCACACCGCTGACACGAGACAGGATGTAGCGCAAGCGGTCGGCATACGTGTGCTCGCGCAGGACCTTCCGGAGTGCCGCAGCCTTGTACCGGTCGCCGTCGCTGGTGCTGTGCAGCCGGCGGACCGTCTCAGCGGTCTCGGCGGCGTCGTCCGACATCGGAACAAGGTCGCCGAAGGCGTTCCGCAGACCACGACAGACGTTCGAGACGGTCACCGTGCCGGAGGCGAGCAGCTCGAACGCGCGCCGGGCGAACATGGTCCCCGAGTCCTTGACGGTGTTGATCGTCACGGCATACCGGTAGTGCCGGTAGACACGCTCCATGTCCTGCGCCGAGAGGGTCCCGACCACGTGGTCCTTCAGCGGCGGCACGAAGATGTTGCGCTCGTTCATCGTCCCGTACTGCCGATCGAAGATCTCCACCGGGAGGACGGTGCTCGCACCCTCGACGATCTGCGCGAGGTTGTTCATCCGTTCGGGATACTTCGAGTAGTACGTGCCGGCGAACATCATCGCCTCGCGACGAGCCGCCCCGTTGATGGGGTGCGTCAGCCGTGGTTGCGCAGCGAACTGCAGCGGGAAGACTCGTTCGTGCCCGAGCTGCGACCGGTACCGGGGATGCTGTCGACGTCCGTCGTGAACACGACGTCGAACAGCGCGGCGGTCGCGACGAAGAGGTCGAAGTGGACCGGGTCCTCCTTGTTCCAGAAGACCGTAGGGACGTCGTTCTCGCGACACCATCGCGTGATGCCGCGGAGCTCTGTCGAGGCCCTGGCCACCTTCCCACGCCAACGGTCGCCGGCACCCCGCCAGACGGACTCGACGAGCAGCAGGTCGATGTCCGATCCTTCGAGCTGAGCCTGCCAGGCTTCCGGGTCGAGGTCGATGATCTCTCCTCCGGACCGAACCCCAGGCGGGTGAACTCGTCGAGGATCGTCGCGATTCGCAACGGCCGGTCGTCGGACAGCCGACCTCGCGTTCGCGCCGCTGCCCGCTCGGCCGCGCGACCCGCCTCGGCGAGCTCCTCGGCCGAGGAGAGGACGCCGTCGGACGCGTGCAAGATCGACGACAGGCCCTCCCGGACTACCGGAGCATCGGGGGTGACCGGGGCCACCTGGGCGGAGGGCGCGGACGCGACGTCGGGCGGGGACGCCCGCCGGCGACGGACGAGCGCTCCCAGGGAGTTGGCGAGCTTGACGGCTCGTCGCGACCGGAGTGCGGCGAGCTCTTTCTCCAGGGCCGCCACCCGCCGGTCCCGCTCCTTGACCTCGGCGGCGAACGTGTCCGCACCGGCCTTGAGCTTCTTCCGTGCCGACTCGAGCCGAGTGATCCTCGCAGCGAGGTCCGCATTCTTGCGAACGTGGCGCTCGACCTTTGCCCGGGACTCCGCGACCTCGTAGCGCAGCCGCGCGTTTGCCGCCTCAGCGTTTCGACGCTCGTCCCAGAGGGACTCGACCGGCGCGGCCGCATCCTCCGGCCGATCTGCGCGCGCCGGGTCGCCACCGATCCGCTGGGTTCCGCTCACGCAGTCCACGCACCTCGGGTGTCGATGAGTTCCGCACCGCTCCGAAGCGCAGGCGGGTTGCGGAACGCCTTGTGGTCCACCAGCAGCGCGACGCAGTCTGCCGCGCCCAACGCCTCCTCCAGCGAGACGAGCCGGACGTTGTCGAGCCCCTCGAGCTCTGCGGGGAGCACGTCGACGTGCGGCTCGACGACCAAGATCGTCGCGTGCGGCTGGAGGTCGGCGAGGCGAGCCACGATCGCGCGAGCCGGGGACTCACGAAGGTCGTCGATGTCGGCCTTGAACGCCAGTCCGAGCGCGGCGACCACCGGGGCCGGCGTGCCGGCGATCGACCGCACGACGGCGTCGACCACCCATTCCGGCTTCGCGTCGTTCACCTCGCGCGCCGTGCGGATCAGTCTGCTGTTCTCCGGGTCCGCCGCGACGATGAACCACGGGTCGACCGCGATGCAGTGACCGCCGACACCGGCTCCGGGCTGAAGGATGTTGACACGGGGGTGGTGGTTCGCGAGCGAGATCAGCTCCCACACGTCGATCCCGAGGTTCGCGCAGATCATCGAGAGCTCGTTCGCGAAGGCGATGTTGACGTCACGGAAGGAGTTCTCGACGAGCTTCGCCATCTCGGCGGTGGTGGCGTCCGTGAGCAGGATCTCGCCGTCGCAGAAGACGTCGTAGAGCTCCTTGGCGCGACGGGCTGCCTCCGGTGTGATCCCGCCGACGACGCGGTCGTTGGTCACCAGCTCGGTCATGACCCGACCCGGGAGCACGCGCTCGGGGCAGTGCGCCACATGGAAGAGCGTCCGCCCGTCGTCGGCGACGAGATCGGGCCGCGCCGCGGCGAGCCATCCGGACAGTGCTTCGGTGGTCCCGGGGGCGAGGTCGACTCGAGCACCACGAGCGCGTCGCTCGTGAGCGTGGGCGCGACCGCCTTCGACGCGGCCTCGATGTAGGACAGGTCGGGGGTCCGGTCGTCGTTGAACGGCGTCGGGACCGCGATCACGTAGACGTCGGCCGGCAGGACCTCGGTGCTCGCCGTGAGCAGACCGGCGGCGACCGCCCGGGCGACGAACCCGGCGAGGTCAGGCTCGACGAAGGGGACCTCGCCACGGCCGACCGCGTCGATCGTCCGCTCGCTGACGTCCATGCCCTGCACGCGCACGCCGCTCTCCGCCAGGATCGCGGCGGTCGGGAGCCCGATGTACCCCAGCCCGACGACTGTGACGTTTCCGATGTCGGTCATCTCTACCTCTCAGTTGACACGCATGAACATGGCTCAGCCCGCGAAGTCGGGGAGCCTCTCGCCGAGGCCGAGCAGAGCCTCGATCGCCGCGACCGTGCGCGCAGCAGCACGCCCGTCACCGTAGGGATTGATGGCGTTCGCCATCTCCTCGTAGGCTGCCCGGTCGTCGAGCAGCAGGCCGACCTCGCGCACGATGAGGTCCTCGTCGGTGCCCACGAGCCGTGCCGTCCCGGCCTCGACGGCCTCCGGGCGCTCCGTGTCCTCGCGCAGCACCAGCACCGGCTTGCCCAATGAGGGGGCCTCCTCCTGCACACCGCCGGAGTCGGTCAGGACGACCTCGGCGAGCGCAGTGAGTGTGGCGAAGTCGGTGTACGACAGGGCGTCTGTGAGCAGCACGTTCGGGATCGACCCGAGGACGGGGACGAAGATCTCACGCACGAGTGGGTTCGCATGCAACGGCAGCACGAAGAGGGTCTCAGGTCGCTCGACGGCCAGCCGTGCAACGGCGCGGGCCGTGCGGCGCATGGGATCGCCCCACGACTCACGACGGTGGGACGTCACCAGCACGACCCGGCGTCCCGGCTCCTGTGCACGCGCGAGGCTCGGGACGTCGAAGGGGCGTGGGCGGCTCGTGACGTCGAGAAGCGCGTCGATCACGGTGTTCCCGGTGACCACGATGTCCTCTCTCGCGACACCGTTGCGCAGGAGGTTGTCACGGCTCACCGGGGTGGGAGCCAGATGCAGGCTCGTGATCTGGGTCAGGAGGCGGCGGTTGCCCTCTTCGGGGAACGGCGAGGCGATGGACGCGGTTCGCAGACCTGCCTCGACGTGCACGACGGGGATCTTGCGGTAGAAGGCCGCGAGACCTGCTGCGAGCGCGGACGTCGTGTCGCCCTGCACGACCACCACGTCAGGTCGATGCTCGACCAGCACCGGCGTCAGGCGTTCGAGCGTGCGGGCCGTCACGGCCTCCAGACCCTGGCCGTGCGCGAAGATGTCCAGGTCGACCTTCGGAACGATGCCGAAGACACCGTTGACCTGGTCGAGCATCTCCCGGTGCTGGCCGGTGACCACGGGGACGCAGTCGATGCCGTCGGCGGCGTCGAGACCCTGCACGATCGGGGCCATCTTGATGGCCTCGGGGCGGGTCCCGTAGACAGGCATGACCGTCATCGGCATAGAAGTGCCTTTCCTTGTGGTCCGTGCGGCGCGGCGCCGCGCCGTCAGCTCTTGCGTCGCTTCGCGCGGACGAAGCCCTTGTATGCCGCGCACACGTCCTCGGCAGGCCCGTCCATGACGAGCCGGCCCTCGTGCACCCACAGGACACGCGAGCAGATGCTTTCGATCGTGGCGAGCGAGTGGCTCACCAGGAACACGGTCCCGGCCTGTTCGCGCACCGTGTCGATCCGCGCCTTGCTCTTCTGTCGGAAGGTCGCGTCCCCGGTGGCGAGGGCCTCGTCGATCATGAGGATATCCGGTGTCGCCGCCGAGGAGATCGCGAATCGTAGCCGTGCGCTCATCCCCGAGGAGTACGTGCGCATCGGCAGATAGACCGCGTCGCCGATCCCGGAGAATTCGACGATGTCGTCGAATTTCGCCCGGACCTCCGCCTGGGTCAGACCCAGCGCGAGGCCGCCGATCATGATGTTTCGCTCACCTGACAGCTTGCCCATCAGCACCGCGTTGACACCCAGGAGGGACGGTTCTCCGGCGACGTACACCGCGCCCTTGGTCGGCGGGATGAGGCCCGCGACGGCACGCAGGAGCGTGCTCTTGCCGGAGCCGTTGATGCCGACGATGCCGATCGACTCGCCACGACGTGCTGTGAACGAGACACCTCGGACGGCGGGGATCTCCCGGACCGAGCCGACCTGGTCGCGCCCCTGAGCGAGCAGACGGCGCAGGAACCGGCGCCCCTTGGCGTCGTCGGCGGCGGCGGTACCGATCCGCTTCGCGCCCAGCACCCGATAGGTGATGTGGAGGTCGTCCACCAGGAGGCAGGGTTCCCCTAGCTCGCGTTCCGTGCCTGGCCCGCCCTCGAGGTCCTCCGGGTCGATCTCGAAGTCGATCTCGTCGGTCTCAGTCACGCCCGTACCTCTCCTCGCCGCGCCAGAACATGACGAACCCGACGACGAGGAACAGCAGTGCCCACCCGACGCCGAGGTACCACATCACCGGGTCCTGCGGGATCGTCGGCTCGTCCGCGATCGCTCCACGGGCCAGATAGAGGTAGACCGCGACCGGCTGGTACTCCAGGATCTTCGCCGCCGGGTGGTCACCCAGGAGGTGGTTGATGCTGAAGATCACGCCCGAGCCGTACATGAGGAACCGCATCGCGAACGGGATGAGGTTCTTGATGTCCGGCGTGATCGCGACCCAGCGCCCGACGAGGAACGCACAGCCCGTCGAGAACAACCACAGCAGGAGGACGGCGGGCACGATCAGGAACCACGACCAGTCCAGCGGCACCGGCCCCTGCCCCGGGAAGAACTGGCTGACCCACGACACCCCGATCATGACGATCAGCGCCGGCAGAAGCGTCGTGAGCTCCGACAGGACCTGGGCGATGGGCAGCACCGCCCGGGGGAAGTGCACCGAGCGGACCAGTGAGAGATTGTTGCGGATCGAGTCGGCACCCACGACGACGGACCGGTCGAAGAAGCGGAACATGAAGGTCCCGATCACGATGAACGCGATGCCGTTCGACATACCGCGGGTCGTATCGAGGATGATCCCGAAGATGATGACGTAGACGGTGGCGTTGAGCAGGGGCGTCAGGACGGCCCACAACTGACCGAGGTAGCTGTTCTGGTTGCGCGACTGCGACTTCGAGGTCGCGAGCACACCGATGAACGCTCGACGACGCCAGAGCTCACGGACGTAGTCCCGGAAGGACGGACGCACCCCCATCCGGGCGAGGCCGTTCTCCTCCACGACCCGGCGAAGCTCGTCCGCCCCGAGCCGCGCCGTCAGCGGCTCCGGTTCGCGGCCTGGATCCAACTGCTCCTCCGCCGAATCTGCGGAGACCTCAGAAGTTGTCACGACCGCTGCTGACCCATCTGTCGACGACTGCACCCTGGTTCGGTCCGAGCGACCGACAACCCATAGTAACGGCCCCGGAGCTCACAGCAGCCTACGACCCGTAGACTTCGGGGGTCCTTCCCGCACACGAGGAGTCACCTTGACATCGCTCTCCCGCGCATCGCAGTCTCTCCGCCGCGCGATCCCTGAACCTGTGAAGGCCGCACTCCGGCCGCTGCGCGACCGACTGGTCGGTAGCCCGAGCCGGCCGGAGGTTCGAGCCACGCCGGCGAAGGCACCGAAGGCCGCCGCGGACCCCGTACGACCCGCGGTCCGTGAGGTCCGCAAGGCGCTGAGGGCGAAGGAGCTCGACCGCGCCGAGTCGATCGCCGAGAAGAAAGCGGACAACCCGAGCACGGCGCGCCTCGGGCTGCTGCTGCGCGGGATCACTGCGTCCGCGCGCAAGCAGGATGCCCTCGCCCTGTGGTGCCTCGACGGAGCCGGACGCGCCGTGGTGCTCGAGCACGCACCGCGGGAATACATCGCTGCCGTGTTCGCCACGGACCGCGCGCGCGCAGTGACCGAGGCGGAGGGCTGGCTCTCCGAGGACCCCGGCTTCACCCCCGCACGTGGTTCGAGGTGTGGACCTGCCTCTTCGCCGCTGACGAGCTCGAGCTCGCGGAGCGTGCGTTCGACCGGATCGAGGAGATCCTCGCCGGACCAGGCGCGGGCGCCTGGTCGACGGCCGACCGCGAGATGGGGTGGGCACGCCGCTGGCACCACGCCCGCAAGGACCGCTCGAGCGGTCCGACGCCGCAGGGCCGCGTGGCGTTCGGCGTCATCGACTACGCCCAGCCAGGTCGCGCCAAGGCCTCGCAGAACATCGGCGACCAGGTCCAGACCTTGGCCTCGCTCGGCCACGTCGTGCGCCACCAGAACCTGAAGTTCCACGGCGACCCGGAGCTCGTGTCGTTCGTCGAGGGCCTTCAGGGGCGCGTCCGCCCCGAGCTCGCGCTCGACTCCACGGCCGCCGAGATCGACCTCGTCCGGGTGGACCGGGACGCGTCGTCGTACCACGAGCTCTCCGAGCCCACCTGGCTCCTCGAGTTCGGGTGGCACATGCACAGCCTCCTCAACAAGGAGGTCTGGGACTTCCCCTTCACCCGAACCTCCGCCCGATCTTCGTCTCGTTCCACTGCAACAAGCGTGGTCTGCTGACGCCGGAGGCTGTGGATTACCTGCGCCGCTACGCCCCGATCGGGTGCCGCGACTGGACGACGGTCGACCTTCTCCTCTCGCTGGGTATCCCCGCGTTCTTCTCGGGCTGCATCACCACGACGGTGAACACCGTCTTCCCGGAGCTCGAGCAGCGCCCCGAGCCCGCGACGGTGTACGTCGACGTCCACCATAGCGAGGTGCCCGAGGGCGTCGAGCACGTGCGGCAGTCGTACCGCGCCGTCAAGGACAAGTCGTTCATCGAGAACATGAACGACGCCGTCGACCTGCTCGAGGGCTACCGGACCCGATACACCCGCGCCGTCACGAGCCGGCTGCACTGCTACCTGCCGACGACCTCCCTCGGGCTCGACGTCCAGTTCGAGCCCAAGAGCGACGCGGACGTGCGGTTCAGCGGTCTGCTGCGCCTCTCGCCGACCGACTTCGACGCGATGCGCTCGCGCATGCGCGAGCGGCTCCAGCCCGCACTGACCGCGATCTTCGAGGGACGCCCCGAGGAGGAGGTCTACGCGATCTGGTCCGAGACCGTCGCCCAGGAGGTCGATGCCGCCCGGGCACGCCACACGGCGCAGGTGCCGGAGGCCGAGCTCCCCGTCACGGGTCGGGAGATGGCCGCCTCCGCGACGTACGAGCCCGCCCTCGGTGACGAGGACCCCGACGCCGTCTCAGTCGTGCTCACCCCGACGGACGAGGAGCTCCCGCTGGTCGGGCACGTCCTGAGGTCCGCCGCCCGTGCGACGTCGAAGCCCCTGCACGCCTGGGTCGTCACCGACTCCTCGGACCAGGTGCCGGTGGTCGAGGAGTTCGGATCACCGTGGTGCGCACCGCCGGCCTGCCGGGCGTCACCGGGGTGACCCGCCCGGTCGGTGCACGGTCGGTCGCCCGCGTGCTGCTCCCCGAGCTCGTCCCGACGGCGCGCGCCGTCGTGCTGCCGGTCGCCGGATACGTCTCCGGTGACCTCGCCGAGCTGGTCGCCACCTCGACGGGCACCACCGGTGTCTCGGCCCGGGCAGCGTCCACGGGCCGCGGCAGCGGGTTCGATGTCCTCTACCGGGCCGGGTGGCGCCTGCACGCGGCGCCGCAGCGTGCGTTCGAGCTGTACCGGTCGATCCACGTCGTCCACGACGCGGACTTCGACTCGTTCGACACCGCCGTCATGGTCCTCGACCTCGACCAGCTGCGTCGTGACGGCTTCGCCGACCGCTCACTGGGAGCGATGGAGCTCTACGCTCTCAACGATCGCGAGGCGTTCCACCTCGTGGCCGGAGAGGGGCGCGGCGAGCTCAAGGCACGCTGGGCGCACGTCCCGAGCAGAGACGTCCCCGAGGACCCGGCGATCTGGGCCTGGGCCGCGGGACGCGAGCCCTGGTCGACAGGGCACACCCTGGGCCAGTCGCTCTGGGCCGACGCCTGACCGGTGTGCTTGCCGGGCCGACGCCCGGCAAGCACACCGAGCGGTCGACGACCGCGCAGCAGATCCCCCGTCGCCCTCAAGGCTGCGGGGGATCTTCTGCGGTCACGAACGGCGCCGGAACACCGACGGTGGGGCGAGACGTGCCGAGCGGGTGCGTCGGGCGGTCAGTCCTTCGACGAGCGCCGCCGGTGCAGACCGAACCGCGTGAGCAGGCCCGGCGGATCGCGCGGGATCAGCTGATCGAAGTGCTCACGCCAGCGCTTTGCCGCCCGGCTCTCCGAGAAGTCCTTCGCCCTACGCCGCGCAGCACGCGACATCTCGTCACGACGCTCGGGCGGCAGCGAGCAGAACTCGACGATCGCGCCTGCCAGCAGGTCCATGTCGCCCGCGGGTACGAGATAGCCGTCGACGCCGTGCGTGATGATGTCGGACGGCCCGTAGCGCACGTCGTACGCGATCGGCACGCACCCTGCAGCCATGCTCTCGAGGAGCACGAGCGGCTGACCCTCGCTCGTGCTGGTGAGCATCGAGAAGCTCACGTTCCCGAACCGCTGCGCCCCGTCCGGCACGAACCCGTGCAGGACGACGTCCGCCGAGCCCGCGACGGAGCGCGCAGCCTCCTCGACGTGCGGCCGCCGTGCACCGTCACCGACCACGTCGAGCGTCAGCCGGCGCCCGAGGCGCTCCGCAGCCTCACCGACGGCGAGCACGGCGTGCGACGTGCGCTTGCGGGCGTTCAGACCCCCGAGCACCATTCCGTGGTCGACGGCACGCTGGCCCTTCTCGCCACGAGGCGCGGGCCGGAACGCGTTGGGGATGACGACGAGGTTGCCCTTTTCACCCACGCGCGCGACCACGTCCTCGCGCTGGGCGTTCGTGAGGAAGGCGACAGCATCGAAGTCCTCGAGCCGGTCCAGGAGCCTGCCCCGCTTCGGGTTCACCGGTGCGAACGGGTCCTCGGCCTCGGCGACGAGGTGCGTCCCGTGGACGAGGTGCGTCACCGTGATACCGCTGCGGCGGTACGTCGCGAAGAACGAGACCATCGACTTGGAGTCCACCACGACGTGCGCGGGCGCCTGCAACGTCTCGTCGAGCCACCAGCGGTAGAGGTCCCAGATGCCGCGCCAGACATGGACGGGACGACCCGCCCGGTCGAGAAGTGCCACGACCCGCGGCATGCCGCTCTCCACCGCCCGGTAGACGCGGACGAACACGCTGCCGTCGGACCGTCGGCGCTCTGTCATGACGAGCTCGTCGTCGGCGCGACGGTGCTCTACTCGGTCCCTCCTGTGCCCTTCGGGAACGATGGTCGTCGTTCCGTCGACCTCCGCATACCGGGCACTCTCGGCCCGCACCACCGCTCCAGACCGGGGCAGCGCAGTGTCCGGGCGCTCGGCGAGGTCGTGCCACAGGTTCCGTACGCTGACGGCTTCGTCCAGCGTCCCGCGCTCGCGGTACACGCTCTCGGCCTCGGCGACGTCGAGATTCGGGTCGAACGTGAGGATCGGGACCTCGACACCCTCGGCGTGCGCGATGAGTCGCGAGCGCTGGAGCAGCACCCCGGTCATACCGCCGTGGTCGATGGGCAGCGTCCACGTCGCGCTCGCGTACTGCACGACATCGGGCTCGTGGAACAGGCGCTCGGCCCAGGACGTGCCCATCACGCGTCTCCGCCGGCGAGCCGGGCGTCGAGCTCGCGCACGCTCTCGTCCCGCTCCTCGGCGGTCCGCGCGACGAACTCCGCGAAGCGCCGGATGCTGGCGCCGCGCTCCAGGCCGAAGTAGTAGCTGCGGGCGGTCCCCGGGCCTCGCGCTTCGGGTCGTCCCCGAGCGCGCTGCGGACGGTCTCCGCGAAGCCACCGACCGTGTCCCGGTCCACGACGTCCGCGGCCCTCGCGATGGGGGCCTCGTCCAGGAGGCGCGGCCGGTCGGTCCTGCGGTCGGTGAGGATGATCGGTGCGTCGCTCCGGAGGTAGAGGAAGTCGAGACCGACCGACGACACGTCGGTCACCAAGAGGTCGGTGCAGTCGAACAGCTCGAGGATGTTGACGTCGTCGAGCAGAAGGTGCCGCGACTCGCCGAGGGCATCGTTCGTCGAATCGATCATGCCGACGACCTCGCGGTGGGCGTCCGCGATCTCCGGGATGTCGCTCGTCGCGACGCGCGGGTGGGGCTTGTAGACGAGGCGGACGTCCTCCATGGCGAGGAGGGCGCGCACGATCTCGACGCCGTAGCGGTCGAGGGACGTGTAGTTGTTCGACTCGTCCTCACCCGACCATGTGGGCGCGTACATCACCGTCCGGAGCTCGGCGAGCGGGTCCAACGCGACGTCGAGGTCGAGGTCGAGCTGCGGGCGCCCACAGATCACGAGTCGAGACTCGTCGAACTGGATCAGGGCACGCCGGTGTCTCTCCACGGCGGCCGAACCTGCGACGACGACGTGGTCGTACGCCTTGGCCTGGTTCGAGACCATCGAGATCTTGTCGGACTCGCCATGGTTGATGTGCACGTGTGTCGCGCGACGGTGGATGAGCGACTGGAAGTTGCGCATCCCGTTGTTCGGGTACAGCACGACCTTGACGTCCACCTGGCTGTAGAACTCCATCAACGAGTTCAGCGTCCGGAGGAAGACGACCGGGAGGTCGGTGCGCTCACGCAGCGCGCGTGCGGTCGCCTGGTTGCGGGTGGCGATCGCCACCTGGTGGTCCCCGGACAGCCACTCGAGGATCGGGAGCCACTGGATGATCTGGTACATCCGGACGCGATCCTCGGCGAAATACGCGACGACGTCGTACGAGTCGACGATGTCCTCGAGCGCGGGGTCCGTCGGGACCTTGGCTTCATCAGGGATCAGCGTGCCCCGGACGACCTTCTTCGCGCGGGCACCCATACGCAGCACAGACTGCCCGAGGCGCTCCCTGAGACCCGCCCGGGTCTGGGGAGCCGAGGGAGCGTCGGGAGCACGGAGCCCGGCACGGGGCAGAGGTGTCGTCATTCAGTCCTCACACTGGTCTTCGGCGATGGTCCCGCCGATACGTCGAGGGCGCCGCCCCCTGGGTCAGAGCTGCTCGTTCGCGCGCTCGAGGTCCTCGTCGAAGTCGACCTCGACGGCGTAGAGGTCGGAGATGTCGACGGGCAGGAACTTCGCTCCCTCGTCCTCGATGAGAACCTCGATGCCGCGCTCGAAGTAGTCCTGCTCACCCACCGCGTCGAGCTTTGCGACGAGCGCGGCCTTGTCGCCCGCGGCGACGTAGTTGATGCCGACCGCCTCGCCGAGACCGCCCACGACGGTCTTCGAGAGCTCCTTGATGAAGCCTCCGTCGTCGACGGTGTACTTCACCTCTTCCTCGGCGACGGTCGCGGTGTTGACGCACACGAACGACTGCTCGCGTGCGACGAGGTCGCTGACGCGGCGCAGGACGTCCGGGTGGAAGACGACGTCACCGTTCATCCAGAGGACGCCGCGGTCCCCGGTGGCGCGCAGCGCCTTGAGGAGGCTCTTCGACGTGTTCGTCTGGTCGTACACCTCGTTGTAGGCGAACGTCACGTCGGGCGCGGCCTCCATCACCTGCTCGAGCTTGAACCCGACGACGATCAGGGACTCCGTGCCCTCACCGAACACCCCGCGGATGTTCTCCAGCTGCTGGGCCAGGATCGTCCGTCCGTCCTTCAGTGGCGTCAGCGGCTTGGGGAACGGGCGACCGAGCCGCGTACCCATCCCGGCAGCGAGAATCACCGTCTGCATCAGCTTCTCCTTCTGTTCGACTCGTACGTCAGGCCGGCAGCTCGCCGGCATTGATGCGCGCGACCTCTCGGTCGCGAATCTCCATGAGTTTCTCGCACGCCTCGACGAACCGTCGGATCGAAGCGCCGGGACTCGTGTCCCCCAGATATCGGTCCTTGAGCCGCGCCCTCTCCTCACCGAGCGGGTCCGCGGAGATCTCGTGGTCGACGAGCTCCGCGGTCGCGGTCGCACCGTGCGCCGCGAGCCGCGGGACGACGTCCGTGAGCTCGCTCTGCGCGACGGTCACGGGGCCCGCCGGCAGCGTGACGATGATCGGCCGCCCCGTCGCGAGCCAGTCCATGGCGACCCCGGACACGTCGCACACGAGCACGTCTGCGCGGGCGAACGTCTCTGCGAGCGGCGCGACGCCGCCGTCCACCTCGTGGGCGAGACCCGGCGCGACGGCGGGCGCGGACTCGAGGAGCTCCCGCACGGCGGCATCGGCTTCGCCGTACTCCGCGACCCTCACCCCGGTGAGGGGTGCGGGCGGTAGATCACTCGATAGCGCCCGGACTCGACCAGCGAGCGGACGAGCTCTCGGCCGTGCGTGACGACGGAGCCGTACTCCGCGCTGGGCTGGCCGCCCTCCCACGTCGGGGCATAGAGCACCGTGGGCGCCTTCGCCGCGACGCGCTCCGCGTCGAACCGGGCCCGCACGTCGAGGTGCGCGTCGAGCTGGGGCCGCCCGACCGGGATGCATCGCGCGTGCGCGTCGTAGAGCGTCGCGTAGCGCGCCATGCGGTCCACCGCGGCTTCGCCCGCGACGAACGAGAAGTCGTACGCCTTGGTCTGGTTGGAGACGGTCACCACCTTGTCGCTGTCCCCGTGCATCAACGAGACGTGGACGAGCCGGCCGAAGCGGAGGCAGGTGAAGTTCTCGGGGTTGTGGTTCACGTACAGAGCGAGCTTCGTCCTGGATCGCTCCAGGATGTCGTCGAGGGTCGTGTAGGACGCGATCGTGTGCACCGCGAGGCCCGACGACGCCCGGATGCGCGCAGCCGTGCGGGAGTCCTGGGTCACGACCACGACCGGGTGGGTCTGGTCGAGCGCCTCGAGCGCGGAGTACCACTGCTCGATCTGGTAGAGGGCCTCGGGCGTGTCGGCGAAGTAGACGAGCACCTCGTAGCGCCAGCCGTGCCCGATCAGCCGCGCGTCCTCGCCGTTGCGGTCCGGCGTTCCCGCCGGGACGACCCCGAAACGCCGCAGGAGTGCGCCTCCTGCCGACCTGATCTTTCGCGCGCGGGTAGCCCGGCGAGGTGCGGCAGGCATCGTTCTCCGTCCGGTGTCGGGCATGTCCGCTGAAGTCTACGACGAGGACCTTCCCAGGACGCACAGGCGGGCCCCTCCCCGTCGGACCGCACGATCCGTGGCGCGGGCCGCGGTGGCACGTGCACACTGGGCGCATGGGCAGAGTCGTCAGAGCCGTCGCATTCCTGAGCAGCGCCGTGCTCGCCCTGCTGTTCGTCGTGGCGCCAGGAGCGTCGGCCGCAGGGCAGTCCAACGCCGTCACGGGGAAGATCACCGGCCCCACCACCATCACCAGCGGGGGCTCGACCACCGTCGCGGCCACGTACACCAAGAACGGCACCAAGGTCTCCCGAGCCACCGTCGAGCTCCAGAAATACACCTCCGGCAGATGGGTCGACGCAGCCCCCATCACCATCACCGACGGCACCGGCGCCCGAACCATCTACCCCAAGGGCACCACCACCTACCGCATCCGCAACTACAACGGCAGCGCGATCAGCACCACCTTCAAGGTCACCGTCAGCGCCAACGCCGTCACGGGGAAGATCACCGGCCCCACCACCATCACCAGCGGGGGCTCGACCACCGTCACGGCCACGTACACCAAGAACGGCACCAAGGTCTCCCGAGCCACCGTCGAGCTCCAGAAGTACACCTCCGGCAGATGGGTCGACGCAGCCCCCATCACCATCACCGACGGCACCGGCGCCCGAACCATCTACCCCAAGGGCACCACCACCTACCGCATCCGCAACTACAACGGCAGCGCGATCAGCACCACCTTCAAGGTCACCGTCAGCGCCAACGCCGTCACGGGGAAGATCACCGGCCCCACCACCATCACCAGCGGCGGCTCCACCACCGTCACGGCCACGTACACCAAGAACGGCACCAAGGTCTCCCGAGCCACCGTCGAGCTCCAGAAGTACACCTCCAGCGGATGGGTCGACGCAGCCCCCATCACCATCACCGACGGCACCGGCGCCCGAACCATCTACCCCAAGGGCACCACCACCTACCGCATCCGCAACTACAACGGCAGCGCGATCAGCACCACCTTCAAGGTCACTGTCTCGTCCGTTCCCGCCTCGTTCACGATCCGCGGGTCCGGGTTCGGCCACGGCGTCGGGATGTCCCAGTACGGGGCGTACGCGATGGCGCTCGCCGGGAACAGCTCCACGCAGATCCTCGGGCACTACTACCCCGGGACGAAGGTCTCGCGGCCCACCACGCCCGAGTCGGTGGCGGTCCAGGTGTTCGGTCCCGAGCCGTACTCGTACACGAAGGGCACCTACTCGGACGAGAAGACCTCGACGACCGTCAAGGTCACGGGAGGTTCCTGGAGGCTGCGCAGCGACGACGGCACGACGCTGGCGAGCGGGACGGGGACGACCGAGATCGGGCTCAGCACGACGAGCACCACCGTCACCGCGACGATCGGTAGCCGCACGTATCGCGACGCCGTGCTACGCATACACTGGTCCGGGACCAGGTACTACATGAGCAGCGGGCCCGAGGCGCTGGCGACGATCACGGGCGCGCAGGGCGTCTACCGCAACGGACGGCTCACGGTCCGACCACGGTCGGGCAAGGTCAACATCGTCAACGACGTGCTGCTGAACACGGAGTACCTCTACGGCATCGCGGAGATGCCCTCCTCCTGGGGCAGGACCACCCTCTCCGCGCTCGCCGCCCAGGCGATCACGGCCCGCAGCTATGCGATGACGAAGTCGTGGAAGTCGGCGTGCGCCTGCCACGTGGTGGACGACATCCGTGACCAGAACTACACCGGCTGGCGCAAGGAGGGAGAGGGGACGTCCGGCTACTACGGGGACATCTGGGTCCGGGCCGTCGACGCCACCGTCTCGAACCGGACGTCGGCGAAGGTGCTCACCTACGCGGGCAAGCCTGTCGCGACGCACTACTTCTCGTCGTCGGGCGGTCGCACGGTCAGCTCGCAGGACGTGTGGACGTCCACCGTCCCGTTCGAGCAGAGCGTCGACGACCACTGGAGCCTGGACGCTCCCGGGAACTCCATGAAGGCGTGGACCCGATCGATCAACCAACGCTCGGCGCAGACCCTGTTCGGCTTGTCGGACGTCGTGAGCATCTCGGTCAGCAAGAAGTCGAGCGGCGGCACGATGCTCGCGCTCACGGCGACGTCCTCGGCCGGAGCCACCACGACGATCTCCGGCAAGTCGGACGCGCTCCGGAGCCGGCTCGGCAGAGCCACCACCGAGGGCAGTCTCCCGGCGGCCTGGATCACGTCCATCGGGTAGCCGGCGGAGATCAGCTCATCGCAGTCGCGCCGACCACGCTCCGAGCCCCGACTGCGCGTCGACCGCTGCCCGGTACTCGGCCCGCAGGCGTCTCCACGTCCTGGCCGCTCGCACGTGCAGGCGCCAGGACCGCTGCAGGATCCCGCGTGCGCGACGACGGTCCCTCACCATCGCAGCCGTGGCGGTGTCCCCGATCCGCACCTCGTCACGTCCGAGCCCCAGGCGCCAGGTGAAGTCCTGGGCCTGCGCCACGCCCGACACGGCTCGTCGTCCACGAGGGCCGTCGGCGGCGAACAAGCCCGCCACACCCCGCCAGAGCCCTGCGACGAGCGACATCACGTGCGGGTCAGGCGTTGGTCCATCGGCTCCCGTGCCAGGTCGCGGGCCCGCTGCGTCGAGGGCGGCCTGCGCCCGCGGGCGCACGGCGGTCAGGTCGTTCTCGAGCCACGCGGGCCCGTCCACGACCTCGGCCAGTGCCTCGTTCCAGAGCTCGGCGGTGCCGTACTGCAGGGAGAGGACGTGCTTGACCTGGTGGACGAACGAATCGAGGAGCACGCCCCGGCCGGCCCCGTAGGCAGCGGCGGTCGCCAGCCGGTTCCGGTGCAGGGGCCACGCCGACCACGACGAGATGGTCCCTTTGGCCGCCCACGTCGGGTGCCAGACGGCGCACCCCGGTACGACGGCGACGGCGAGCCCCGAGGCCCGCGCGCGGAGTCCGTACTCGGCGTCGTCCCACTTGAGGAAGTACGGCGCCGCGAGACCGATCCGTTCCACCGTCCCCGCCGGCAGGAACGTCCCCCACCACCCCGTGTACTCGGGCCTGTCCTGCGGTCGCGTGTACCCCCAGCGGTCCGGGGTGCCGGCAGAGGCGTCGACGCCGTGCCCCAGGCCGTCGATCGGGCCCCAGTGGAACGTGCGCTTGTCGATCCCCTCGGCGAGCGCCTCGAGCGACGTCGGCGACTCGGCCGAGAGCAGCCCGGTGCCGAGGATCGTCGGGTCGGGTACGAGCATCGACAGGGCGTGCATGCGCCGCAGCGCCTCCGGCTCGACCTCGGCGTCGTCGTCGAGCAGGAAGACCGGGTCGTGGGGCCAGCGAAGGGACTCGACCATGCCGCGGGAGTACCCGCCTGAACCACCGAGGTTATCCTGCTCGAGCACGACAGCCCGGTCGCCCGCGTCGTCGAGCACCGTCCCGGTCCCCGGGGCGGCGAGGAACGAGCTGCCCTGGTCGATCACCACGACGCGTCCCACGGTCTCGTCGAGCGCGGGTTGTGTCAGACGACGGATCTGCGCCTGCGCGTCCGCCTCGCGTCCGTAGGTGGGCACCACGACCGTCACCTGCGTCGCGCGGCCCCGGTTGCGGCCCAGCCCGCCCCCGGAGGCCCACGAGGCGCTCTCGAGCGACCCTCCGTCCGGACCGGCTGCGAGCTCGAGCCAGTACCAGTCGGTGCCCTCCGTCCGCGGCAGGTGCATCTCGATCGGACCGTCGACCAGTCGAGACTCGACGATCCGACGGCTCCCGCCACCGGACGCCCAGACCGTCAGCTTCCCGGTGGCCCGTACCTGCAGTCGCAGGTGCCCGGGGCCGATCAGCTCACGCCACCAACCGACGGGCGCCGCGTTGAACCACGTCCCGAGGTCGAGGGTCCCCCCGGGCGCGACGACGAGCTTCTCCCCCTCGACGGTGACCGGTCCCCGCCAGTAGAGCGGGACACGTGCTTCCACGTCCGAGAGCGCGAGACGCTGGAGGTCGGTGATCGGCATCGAGGAAGCCTACGTCCAAAACGGCACGCACAGACCGCTAGTCGACGACGACCTTGAACGTCGAGGACACCGCGCTCCCGTTGTAGTTGCGTACCCGGTACGACGTCGTGGTCTGCGGGGACACCGTCGCCCGACCCGCACCGCTCCTGATCGAGATCGGCACCGCGTCGACCCACCGACCACCGGAGTACCGCTGAAGCGTCACCGTGGCGGACGGGACGGCCGCACCGTCCTTGCGGTACGTCGCTGTCACCACCGCGCTGCCCCCGGGCGCCACCGTCGACGACCCGACCACCTCACCGGTCACGGTCGTGGCGACGACGACCTTGAACGTCGGCGACACCGCGCTCCCGTTGTAGTTGCGCACCCGGTACGACGTCGAGACCTGCGGAGACACCCTCACCTGACCCGCACCACCCCTGATCGGGATCGGCGCCGCGTCGACCCAGCGACCGCCTGAGTATTGCTGCAGCGTCACGGTCGCCCACGAGACCAACGCGCTGTCCTTCGTGTACGTCGCAGCCACGACCGCGCTGCCCCCGGGCGCCACCGTCGACGACCCGACCACCTCACCGGTCACGGCCGGAGGGCTCGCCGCGGCCGCGATCCGCGGGAAGGCGACGGCGCTGATGCGGACCCGCTTGCCGGAGTCGAGGTTGGAGAATCGCACCGTGCCCGAGTAGGACTTGCTCAGCCCCAGCGTGAGGTACGCGGCATCCCGGGGCGTAGCCGAGGCGAAGCTGATCGTCCCGACCCGCGTACCCCCGATCGTGACGGCGACCTTTCCGTAGCCAGGTCCCGTCTGACCGATGATCTGCACCTGACGGACCTGGGAGACGTCGTCGACCCTCATCGACCCGGTCCCGCTGGTGCTCTCGTAGTACTTGTCCCAGAACGCGTCCGAATCGCTCCTGAGGTTCCAGGACGGCGAGCGGACGACGTCGGAGCTCGACAAGGGCCGGGTGATCTGCGAGTGGACCTTGATCGGTCCGAGCCTGCCGCGGGAGTCGACGGCGCGGACGGCGATCAACCGGGTGTCACCGGTGCTGGTCTTGATCGTGGCGCGCGGCGAGGAGACCGTCTTGTAGACCGTCCAGGTGCGCGAGTCGGGCATGGAGCTCGAGTACCCGGCCTGTCTGGTGAGGACCTTGTACTTCACCGCGCCGGTGACGGGCTTCCAGCTGAACGTGGACGACCCCCACCGGGCGACGGGCGACTGCGAGCTCGACGCCTTCACCGGCGTCGGCGCCGCCGTGGTCGGCTTCGCCGCGCCGTACTTCGAGACCGCCGCGGAGATGCGCGACTTCGTGCCTGTACGGATCGACGACAGCTTGGCGTAGAGGTAGCGCCCGGGGCAGGCGGTGATGTTCGTGTCCCGGTGTCCCTGGATCACGTTGACGGTCACCTTCGTCCCGGACGAGGCCCTGGTGCCGGACCCGGTCGAGCCACCGGTGATCAGGGTCGTCTTCCCCGTGGCGTTCAGCCCGTGGACGTAGCCCTTCCAGGCGAGGACGCGCTCGATCGAGGTCACCATCACTGCCGGCGGGGAGACGGTGTCGTAGTTGCCGATCGCCGAGATCCCGATGGTCTGGTTGTTGTAGCCGCCGGCCTGGGCGCCCACGGGAAGGTCGTAGATCGCGTCGCGGCGCCCCTGGAAGATCTTGCCGCCCTTGTCGACGAGGAACTGGTAGCCGATGTCGGGCCAGCCCCGAGAACCGGTGTGGTACGCGTAGATCCCGCGGACGATCGATGCCGAGCTCGAGGTCGAGTACGAGTTGCTGCCTGCGGTGTGGTGCACGTACATCGCCTTGAGATCGGACGAGACCGTCGGCCAGGAGCTTCCTTGCTCTCGTCGGCCCCCACGCCTTGCGCGTGACGATGGACGGTTGGATCTCGCTGCCCGTGCCCGCGGACGCGCTCGACGCCGGCGTCGCAGCCGCTGTCGCGTCCGCGGCCGACGTACCGGGATCGACGACGTCGACCCGCAGCCCGGCAGGCACCTCCCCCGTCGCGGTCACCACCCTCGCCTGGATCCCGTCGGCGCCTCCGGTCACGACCGGCTGCGTCCCCGCCCGCTCTCCGGGGAGGCCCAGCGCATCGATCTCGAGGGCCGACCAGTCGCTCCACGCGTCGTTCTCGTGCACACGCACCGCAGCCTCGACGACCTCGTCGTCCTCGCTGGTGCGGTCCCAGGTGATCCCCGCCACGACGAACTCGCCCGTGTAGGTGAGCGGGCTCAGAGCGGCGAGCTCACCGTCGACACCGATCTCGTCGGTGGCGGCCGCGACGTCCGGGGCGCTCGCTGCGCTGTCCGAGGTCTCGGGCTGGTCCGCCGTCGCGTCCAGGTCTGCGGAGACCTCGGCCGGAGCCAGCGCGGTCTCGTCGGCGGCCGCCGCGAGGTCGACCCCGTCAAGCTCGACCGTGTCGGTCTCGGACTCGACCGCGTGCGCCTCCGGGACGGGCAGCGCGACCACCGGGAGCACGACGCCACCTGCGGTGAGGGCTGCGACCAGACTGAGAGAAAGGAATCGGCGCATGCGCGAAATAGTAAGCGGGATCACACCATCGCGCTGGGCCGACCCGCGCAGGGCCGCGCAGTCACGTCTCCACCGACGCCGGCGGCGTCGGAGTCACAACGCCCGCGCGTCGCTCTCCAGCAGCACCGGGATCCCGTCCTTGACCGGGTAGGCCAGCGGCCGCTCCGTGTCGGTCGAGTGAAGCTCGGGCTCCCCGCCCGGTCCGGTGCCCTCGACCAGCCGCGCGCCCGTCGCGGGGCAGCGCAGGATCTCGGTCACCCAGTCGTCGAGCCGGGGTGTCGTCTCGTCGCTCACGGTGCTCTCCTCAGTCATTGTCGGCCGGGCGGTCGTTCGGGCGATCGGCCGGGCGGTCGGCGGCCGGGCCGTCGGCCAGATCGTCGGTCGGGTCGTCGGCGCGGACGAGCGACAGGACGTCGTCGCGCACCTTCTCCATGATGTCCTCGTCCGCGGCCTCGACGTTCAGGCGCAGCAGCGGCTCGGTGTTGGACGCTCGCAGGTTGAACCACCACTGCGGGTGGCCGGACCAGTGGGAGACGGTGAGGCCGTCGAGCTCGTCGACCTCGACGGGCCCGGCGCCCTGTTCGGTGACGTATGCCTGGACCACCCGCGCCCGCGCGGCCGGGACGTCGTCCACCCGCGAGTTGATCTCGCCCGACGCGGTGTACGGCTCGTACATCTCGGCCAGGACCGACAGCGGGTGCGGCTGCTCGCCGAGCGCGGCCAGGACGTGCAGCGCGGCGAGCATGCCGGTGTCCGCGTAGAAGAAGTCGCGGAAGTAGTAGTGCGCGCTGTGCTCCCCGCCGAACACGGCCTCGTGCTGCGCCATCTCGGCCTTGATGAACGAGTGGCCCACGCGGGTCCGGACGACCTTCGCGCCGGCGGCGTCGAGAAAGTCGGGCACGGCGCGCGAGGTGATGAGGTTGTGGATCACGGCCGGGTGCTCGCGGCCGGCTGCCTTCTCCTTCTCGACCTCGCGCAGGCCCACGAGGGCCGTGATGGCGGACGGCGAGACGGGGTCGCCGTGCTCGTCGACGACGAAGCAGCGGTCGGCGTCCCCGTCGAACGCGAGGCCGAGGTCGGCGTCGTGCTCGACGACGGCGGCCTGGAGGTCGCGCAGGTTCTCGGGCTCGAGGGGTTGGCCTCGTGGTTCGGGAACGACCCGTCGAGCTCCCAGTAGAGCGGGACGACGTCGAGCGGGAGCTCCGGGAGGCCGGCCGCGGTCCCGAGCACGGCCGGGGCGGTGTACCCGCCCATGCCGTTGCCGGCGTCGACGACGACCTTCAGCGGGCGGATCCGCGAGATGTCCACGAGCCCGCGCAGGAACGCCGAGTAGTCGGCCAGCAGGTCGCGCTCGTCGGTCGTCCCGGGCGTCGGGGCCGGCTCGGGCAGCCCGTCGTCGAGGTACTGCTGGGCGAGCTCGCGGACGGTCGCCAGGCCGCTGTCGAGGCCGACCGGACGCGCGCCCGCCCGGCACATCTTGATGCCGTTGTACTCGGCGGGGTTGTGGCTCGCCGTGAACATCGCGCCGGGGCGGTGCAGCGAGCCGGACGCGTGGTACAGCCCGTCCGTCGAGCACAGCCCGATCAGGGTCACGTCCACCCCGGCAGACGTGACGCCGTCCGCGAAGGCCGCCACCAGTCCCGGGCCGGACTCGCGCATGTCGTGACCGATCACGATGGCCGGACGGTGCGTCTCGACGACCTCGTCCCCCGAGACGTCGGCCCACTCGGGGACCACCACGACCCGGGCGAACGCGGCACCCACGGCGCGGGCGACGGCGTCGTCGAACTGGTCGGGGACGACGCCGCGCACGTCGTAGGCCTTGATGATCTGCGACAGGTCTTGACTCACACCGACCACCCTAGTCTTCCGGGTGTCGGACGACGGCCCGCCCGCGGGTGGACCCGTCGCCTCAGCGCTGGTCGGCCCGCAGCACCCGCAGGTGCCCGCGGCGCCCGACCTCGGTCACGTCGTCCGGCTCCGCGTTGCCGGGCGCCCGCCCGGCCTCCCGGACGGCGTCGGCGAGGGCGGAGAGGTCGTCCGGGCTGGGCCCGGACTCCACGAACTTCGGGGACAGGCGCACGACCTCCCACCCGCGAGGAGCCGTGAGGCGCTCCGCGTGCTCGGCGCACAGGTCGTAGCTGTGGGGCTCCGCGAGGTGCGCCAGCGGGCCGAGGACCGCCGTCGAGTCCGCGTAGACGTAGGTGAGGGTGGACACGGCTGGGCGCACGCACGCCGTACGGGAGCACTGCCTGACCGGATTCACGTGGCGACCCTACGCCCGCCCCACCGACGACGTCGCGGCCACACGCCGCCCCGGGCCCGCCGAGACCGAGTCGTGACCCGGTGTCATGTGGGCTGTCACCTAAAGTCGTGTCGTGCCGCCGTCCGACCTCCCGATACCGCTCACCGGGCCGGACCCGTCCCACGGGTCCGAGCACCGCCCTCTGCGTCGGCGCGACCGCCGGGGCCGCGGGATCCGCGGCCCGGTCCTGCCCCACGACCTGCCCGCGTGGGCGACCCGCGCGGAGATCTTCGACGACTACGTGCTCGCCGCCGTCGAGCAGCTCGAGCGCCGGTGGGAGAAGGAGCTCGACGGGACCGAGTTCGCGGTCGAGGACGTGCCGCCGTCCGACCCGGCGCCGTGGGAGACCGCGGGCGTCCACCTCGGGCGGTGCCACCCCGCCCAGGCCGGGCAGCCTGCGAGGATCGTGGTGTTCCGCCGCCCCGTCGAGTCGCGGGCTTCGGGCCCGGAGGACCTGCAGGACCTGGTGCGCGACGTGGTCGTCGAGCAGGTCGCGCACCTGTTGTCGCGGCCGCCCGAGGAGATCGACCCCCGCCACTGACGCGGCGTGCCGACCGTCAGCCGGCGTCGGTCCCGGACTGCTCCCCGACGACCTCGGTCTCCCGGACCGTGACCGACCGCTCGGCGGGGCCCGGAGCGACCGGCGTGAGCGACGAGACGAACGAGCCGGGACCGTCCTCGGCCCCGGGCGGCGGCGGTCCCGCGTCGAGGAGGACGTTCCAGGCGACCCCGGCGGACGCGGGATCCGACCCACCGTCACCGACGAGGCCGAGGACGGCGACGTCGTCCCCCAGCGAGTCGACGTCGACGGAGCTCGTCCGACCGGCCTCGACCGCGACGTCGAGGCTCTTGACGACAGCACCGTCGGAGTCGAACGCGGTCAGCGTGCCGGCGAAGGGACCGTCGGCCGCGCCGAGGCTCACCACGCCGTGCACCCCGCTCGGCAGGGCGACGCTCCCGAGGTCAGGGGCGGGGTCGGGGGCGGTACCGGCCTCGGGGCCGACCTCGGACGTCCCCTGCTCGGGCACCGACGCCAGCGACAGACCCGCGGCGGAGATCCACGCCAGGTCGTACTGGAGCGCACCGCGCGTCGAGCTCGGGTCCTCCTCACCGCTCCGGCGCAGCATGGCACCGGCGACGACGGGCGCGTCGGCGTCCACGACGATCGTGTAGGTGTCGGCCGGCAGACCGCCGAGGTCGACGTCGAGGACCGAGCCCTCGTCGAGCGAGACCTCCTCGGCACCACGCACCGTGACGGCGCCGTCCGACCCGAACGCCGTGATCGTCGCGGTGACGCTCCCGGGCGCGGCCTCGTCGTTGCCCGGCTGAGCGTCCTCGCCCCCATCGGTGCCGGCATCAGCGCCCGTTCCTGAGCCCGTGCCCGCGTCCGCGTCCGCGGCGTCCTGGACGCCACCGGGCGCGAGCAGGCGCAGGACGGGCGCGTCGTCGTCACCGACGGCCTCCCCCGTGCTCAGGACGCCCGGCACCGCGAGTCGCGTCGACGGCGCCGCGCCCGGGCCGACGAGGTCGACACCGTGCGCCACGATCCCCGACACGGTGCTGTGCTGGATCGACCCGGAGACCAGACCGCCCTCGCTCTCGAGGTGCACGACGAGCCTCTTCTGCTCCGGCGCACCCGACTCGACGAGCGTCTCGACCTGGTCGCCCGGCGGGACGACGAAGCGGTCGGACCCGATCACGGTCGCGACTCCCGCCGGGCCGTACACGGTCATCCGCACGTTCGCGGGGGTGGTCCCGGCGTTCTGGAGCACGAGCCTGCTCGAGCTGCCGAGCTCGGTGCTCCCGCCGACGAGCCACTGACTGATCGACGGCGCGCTGCAGCTCGCCGCTGCGAGCCCGCGCAGGTCCCCGGACGTCGTGATCGAGCGCACCGCCGCCGTGCTGCGGACGCCGGCGTCGGCATCCGGGTCGGCGCGCAGGGCCATGGGCGCCTCGCCGTCGCGGCTCGCCACCACGGCGCCCGGCTCGTCGTCGCCCCCGGTCCCGTCGAGCGCAACCTCGTCCTTCCCGTCCAGTCCGGCGAAGGTCGCCTCCGCGAACGGGCCGACGACGGCGGCCCGGCCGGACGACGCGGTGTCGACCGGGGCGGAGTCGAACTCTCCGTCGCCGACCGCCTCGCCGTCGGTCAGCCGCGCGCCCGGAGGGCAGACGAGCACCCGCTGCGCCGCTGGGACGGTCACCGTCTGCTGGGCTCCCGCCGTCCGCTCACCGGCCAGGGCGTCGCCGACAGCCGGCACCCGGTCGAGCCCGAAGGCCGCGACCGCGCCGGTCGCACCCACCACCATGACGGCGGTCGTGACGGCCACCGCCGTCCGCCACCGCGGGACGTCCCGCTCGCGCCGGCTCACCGGACGACCGCCCTGCGGCGCCGCGTCGGGAGCGCGAGCAACGCGACGACGAGCAGCACCAGCCCTGCACCGACGAGCCAGAGCCTCCGTCCGGGAGCGTCGTACCGGACCTCGAGCAGACCGGCGTCACCGCCCAGTGTGAAGCCTTGTCGTCCGTCCGCCGTGGTGAACGGCTCGAGCGCGCGGCCGTCGAGCGTCGCGCTCCGGCCCTCGTCGGCGTGCTCCGCGAGCAGGACCTGACGCGCACCGGAGTCCGCGGGCACGCCGGTCGAGATCTCGTACCCCTCGGCCGGCAGGTCGGTGCGCACGTCCGCGTCGCCCGTGACGAGCGTCGCCCACGACGCGGGAACCGGCTCGAGATCGTCGACCGCGTCGCGGAGACCCGCCAGAAGACCGCGGACCGCCCCTGCGTCACACGTTCGAGGCCGTGCACGGTGTCGAGCCTGGTGACCAGCTGGGCGCGATCGGCGGTCGGGTCGGCGGTCGCCGGCACGAGGACCCCGCCGATGCCGAGGTCGGCGAGCTGCTCCGCGACCGGGCCGGAGCCCTCCGTCGCGAGGTCCGCCGCGATCTGCGGGATGCCGCCGAAGGCGTCGTCACCGCCCGCGCCGTCGCTCGCGGCGACCTCCGGGAGCTCGCCGCGCAGGCGCACGACCGTCGACGAGTCGACGAGCTGCGCGCCGTCCCCGCGCAGGAGTGCGTAGACGATGGTGCCGTCGGGGCGGGTCTCCAGCGAGAGGACCCGCGCCAGGCGGGGGCGGACTGCATCTGCTGGCCGACCGGCGGGACCACGGTCGCCGACGTCGCCTCGAGCATCCCTACGGTCCCGGGGTCGTCGCCGGTGGGACGGTCGACCTCGTTGTGGACCCAGGCCCACCCCGTCGCGAGGGGGACGATCGTGCACGCGGCGACGACCAGGCCCACCCCGACGTTCCGCAGGCCGCGCAGGGCCTTGCGCCCCCGCGTACCGGACGACGTCGCGTCCTCCGTCGGGGCCAGCTCGCCGTCGTACCGGCGGCGCAGGCCCAGGAGCGCCGCTGCGAGGAGGCCGAGCACCAGCAGGGACGCCGCGGGCCCGCCGGAGCCGGTGATCCGCGTCCCGGTGGCCGGGTCGACGGCCACGGTGGTCGACGTCACGACGAGCAGGAGGACCAGCGCGAGCACCACGCACACCCACGCCGCGCGAGCGGCCGTGACCCGGGCGCGGCGCAGGAGCGCGGCGAGCGCCGCGAGGACGAGGAGGCCACCCAGCGCGTACGGCGCCAGTCCCGCCGCGACCCCCGCGACGCCGTCCGCCACGAACCACGCCGACGGCGTGCTCACCCACCCGAGCAGGGCCTGCCACGGGGTGCCCGGGTCGGTCGCGAGCGGGAGGCCGGGGTCGGCGGCGAGCAGCCGCCACCCGCCGGCGGACCAGGTCGTCGCGACCTCGACGAGGTACGGCAGGAGGAGGACGAGGGACGGCACCGGCACGAGCCACAGATAGCGGCGCCCCGTGCGCGCGGTGATCGCGACGACGACGAGGAGCACCGCCGCGGGCAGGACCAGGGAAGGGGCCGCGGCGAGCGTCAGCGCGAGCGCGAGACCGCCCGCGGCCGCAGCACCCAGGCTCCCGGGGACGTCCCGACGCGAGCGCCTGCCGGAGGCACCCGGCGTGCCGGGCTTGCCGGACACGACCGCGGCGATCCGGTCCGTCGCCTGCGCCCCGACCGCCCGGGCGACGCCCAGCACCGCCCACGGCAGCGCTGCGTGGGCGAGGACGCTGCCCAGCCGCCCGTCGGACACGCCGACGAGCAGCGGCGGGGCCACCACCCACGCGGCCACCGCGAACCCGCGGAGCCAGACCGACCGCGTCGCGGCACCCGCGGCGAACCAGGCGCCCAGGCCCGCCACCACGAACGAGGTGACCATCAGCGTGTCGACCGCCGTCTGCAGGCCGCCCCCGACGAGCACGGTGAAGGGCACCAGTGCGAGGAGCAGCGGATCGTTCGGCCCGGGCTCGCCGAGACCGGACGTGATCCAGCCGCTCGTCGCAGACCGCCAGAGATCGCCGAGCGTGCTGTCCGCCGTCAGGAGCGACCCGCCGACCAGACGGCCACCGGAGCCCAGCGTGCCGAGCCACGGGCCGAAGACCCACGCCGTCAGCCCCAGGAGCGCGAGCAGGACGACGGAGAACCCCACCCAGCGCCGCACCGCGAGCGCCCGGAGCTCGGCCCGCTCGATCTCGGTCGGCGCGTACCGCGCCCGCAGGCGCGCTGCCCGTGTCTGGCGCCGTTCCTGCCGCTCGGCGACGACCTCGCGCCACGTCGCGACGAGCGGGCGCAGCGTGGACCGGGGCTGGGTGCTCGTGCGCCGGATCGAGCGCCGCGCCCGAGCGAGCGGCACGAGCCGCAGGACGACGACGACCGCTGCCAGCACCTCGTCCACCGCCTGAGCCGGCTGCTTGACCGCGAGGCGGTACATGGCGCGCAGCGGTGACCACAGGAGCGTGCCCACGAGCAGGAAGGGCACGACGACGAGCGGGGCGCGGACGAGCCGGTAGTACATCTGCGAGCGGCGCCGCGCCAGGTAGGTGTTGCCCGGGCCGGAGTCGATGTCCGGACGACGGCGCTGGGCCTGGCGCACGGGAGCGGCTTGGGCGTCAGCGGGGGCCCCGGCCTCCGCGTCGTCGGGGGCGCTGGGGGTGTCGGTGTCGCTGGGGGCGTCGGTGGCGCTGGCCGCGCTGGGGGCGCTGGGGGCGTCAGAGGTGTCGGAGGCGTCGGGGCGACCCCCGCCGTGCCGGTGACCGTCACGCAGGCCGCGCAGGCTCGCCTGGGCGTGCCGGACGACGGCGCCCGGGACGACGACGACGCGGTGACCCGCGAGCCTCGCCCGGCGGCACAGGTCGAGCCCGTCACCGAAGGCCCCGTACTCCGGGTCGGTCCCGCCGAGGTCCGTCCAGAGCGACGTCCTCACGAGCGCGCCCGCGAGCCCGACGGCGAATACGTCGTCGCGTCCGTCGTGCTGACCCTGGTCGATCTCGGCGACGTCGATCCCGGTCATCCGGCGACCGAGGGGCGACGTCGTGAATCCGACCTCGAGCAGGACGTCCGGGTTCTCCCAGCCGCGCTGTTTAGCGCCGGCGATCCCGACGCTCGACGTGTGCTCGACCGCGACGAGCTGCCGTTCCAGCGCGTCGGGCTCGGGGGCGGAGTCGTCGTGCAGCAGCCAGGTCCAGGTCGATGCGCGGTCGCCGACCGGCTCGTCCGCGAGCGCCGCGTCGACCGCCTGACCGAACGACCGGGTGTGGGGCGCGACGACGAACCGGGCGTCGCCGAGGTGGAGGTCGCGGTGGTCGCGCATGGACTCGGAGGCGCCGACATCCACGACGACGACGCGGTCAGGACCCAGGGTCTGGCCGCGCAGGGCCTTGAGGGTCGCCGCGAGGTACGGGGTGTGACCGTGGGTGACGACGACAGCGGTCACGGTGACGACCGCAGGGATCGATCCGGTCTGCGACGGCGAGGGGCCGACGTCGGGGGCCGCGGTCGACGCGTCGCCCGGGGTCGCTGAGCGCGCTGCTGCGGGTTCACGACCGACGTCGCCCGGGGCGCGGGAGACTGCGGTGGTGGTGTCGGAGGCGCTCATGCTGACCACATCGTGCGCCCCTGGCGGCGCACATCGCTGGAGCGACGCGCCGATCCCGCCGGTCCCCGGTCAGGCATCAGCGCGACGACCGGTCGCCCCACGGCGGCCGGCGATGCCCGCCGTCCTGGCCGACGACGGTCTCGACCGCGCGGTGGTCGGGTCAGACGACGCGACGCTTGAGCTTGCGGCGCTCGCGCTCGGAGAGCCCGCCCCAGATCCCGAAGCGTTCGTCGTTCTCGAGCGCGTACTCGAGGCACTCCGACCGCACGGGGCAGCCGGTGCAGACCTTCTTGGCCTCGCGGGTCGACCCGCCCTTCTCAGGGAAGAAGGCCTCCGGGTCGGTCTGCGCGCAGAGGGCGCGCTCCTGCCAACCGAGCAGGGTCTCGTCGACGGCGTCGTCCGGCGACCCGAACAGGTGCAGCACCGGAGCGATCCGCTCCGTGCCACCACCGACGTCCGAGGGAAAGCCCTCGGACCCGTCCAGAACGTTCCACATGATGCGCCCCTCATCTGTTCGTGGATACAACGTCTTCTCGAACGTCTTTCATGTGGCACCGGGATCGTGCCGAGTTCTCTGCGGTCACGGATGAGTAACCATGAAGAAATTACACGCGTGTCATCCGCGAACGTCAAACGGAAGATGTGGTATTCGACCGAATTCCCCCACAAATCACCCGAAGCACCCCTCATCGACGGTCCAGACCCGCCCCGGCGGACGGCCGTAGGCTGGCCCGCATGCCTTCGCCGACGCCTCCTGGCCCCACCGTCCCCGCGATCTTCCGGGGATTCTCCGCTCCGGGAACACCTCGGGTCACCTGGTACGGGGACGACGGCGAGCGGATCGAGCTGTCGGGCGCCGTCCTCGAGAACTGGGTCGCCAAGAGCACGAACCTGCTCGTCGAAGAGCTCGACGTCGGGCCGGGATCGACCGTGGCCCTGGACCTCCCGGTCCACTGGCGGTCGGTGGTCTGGGCTCTCGCCTCGTGGCAGGCCGGAGGGACGGTCGCGATCAGCGACGGGCAGCACGACCCGTCGGACGGCGGCCCGGGCTCCGCCGCGGACGTCGCGGTCACCACGCGCCCGGACGCCTGGGGCTCGACCGCCGACGTCGTCGCCGTGGCGCTCCCCGCGCTCGCGCGCCGCTACCCCGACCCACTGCCGGCCGGCGCCGTCGACGCGGCGTCCGCGGTGATGACGTACGCGGACCAGGTGGGCTGGGTCCCCTCGACCGACGCCGACGCGCCCGCGCTGGCCCCCGGCGACGGCACCACCTCGTTCGCGGAGCTGTCGACGGCGGGCCTCGGCGCTGCCGAAGCGCTCGGCGCGCCTCGCGCGGCCCGCGTCCTCCTGGGTCCGGAGCGCGGGCTCGCCGCGACGCTCCTGGCCGTCCTCGGCGTGCTCACCACCGACGGATCGGTGGTCCTCGTCTCGCCGTCCGTCGCCGACGAGCTGCGGGTGGACAGCGATCGCAGGGCGCGGATCGTGGGGACGGAGCACGTCACGGTCGACGCACTGTCCTCGACGGCAGGCTGAACGGCACCGACCGGCAGGTCGACGACTGCGTCGACAGGCCGTCCGACGCAGGGTGAATTCTGGTGCCACCGCCCAGTGGCACCCGTCGAGCAGCGATCATGGGAGCCATGCGCGGAATCATCCTCGCCGGCGGGTCCGGCACGCGGCTCCACCCGATCACGATCGGCACCAGCAAGCAGCTCGTGCCCGTCTACGACAAGCCGATGATCTACTACCCGTTGTCGACGCTGATGCTGGCCGGTATCAGGGAGATCCTCGTCATCACCACGCCGCACGACGCAGAGCAGTTCCGACGGCTCCTGGGTGACGGCAGCCAGTTCGGGATATCGATCGAGTACGCCGTGCAGGCCGAGCCGAACGGACTCGCCCAGGCCTTCGTCCTCGGTGCGGACTTCATCGGCCACGACGCGGTCGCGCTGGTGCTCGGCGACAACATCTTCTACGGCCCAGGGCTGGGCACCCGGCTCGCACGGTTCGATCAGATCGAGGGGGAGCCGTCTTCGCCTATCGCGTCTCCGACCCGACCGCCTACGGGGTCGTCGAGTTCGGGGACGACGGCATCGCCCGGTCGATCGAGGAGAAGCCGGCAGTACCGAAGTCGAGCTTCGCCGTGCCCGGTCTGTACTTCTACGACAACGACGTCGTCGCCATCGCCCGGGATCTGGCGCCCTCGGCACGTGGCGAGTACGAGATCACCGACGTGAACCGGCACTACCTCGAGCGCGGTCGACTCCACGTCGAGGTGCTGCCTCGAGGCACCGCATGGCTCGACACCGGGACGTTCGACTCGCTCCTGGACGCCTCCGACTACGTGCGGACCATCGAGAACCGGCAGGGCCTCAAGATCGGGGCCCCCGAGGAGGTCGCGTGGAGACGAGGGTTCCTCAGCGACGACGAGCTCCAGACACGTGCCGAGGCCCTGGTGAAGTCCGGATACGGCAGCTATCTGCTCGGGCTGCTCGATTCGCGCGACTGATTGCTGCGGCAGAGCGCACGCGACACTCAGCCGAGGACCTCTCGGCCCGCCACCGCCCATCGCTGGGACCATGTCCCGATCGCCTCGACACCGACGACATCGGACGCACCATGTCCGAGCACCGACCACGAGGGTCTGGGAGCCGGTCGGACGAAGGCATCGCTCGTCGTGGGGGTGACGATCGACGGCTCCATCCCTGCCGTGTCGACGACCGCACGTGCGAACTCGTACCAGGAGGCTGCCCCTGACGCCGTCGCGTGGTACGTGCCACCCGGGACACCGGCCACGACCAGTCGCTCGACGAAGTCGGCGACGTCGGACGTCCAGGTCGGTTGCCCGACCTGGTCCTCGACCACCGAGACCGAGCCCCGATCGGCGGCGAGTGCGGCGATCGTGCGCGGGAAGCACGGCCCGCCGGCGCCGTAGAGCCATGCGGTGCGCACGACCAGGTTGGTCGACGCCCCGGCGCGCACAGCCCACTCCCCTGCGGCCTTCGTCCTGCCGTAGGCGGAGCGAGGCGCGACCGGCGCGTCCTCGGCGTACGGGACGGACGCCGTCCCGTCGAAGACGTAGTCGGTCGAGATGTGGACGAGACGCGCCCCGGACGCGGCACACGCGCCGGCGAGGTTGGCCGCGCCGACGGCATTGGGACCGAACGCCGCTGCCTCGGCGTCCTCGGCCGCATCCACCGCGGTCCACGCGGCGCAGTTCAGCACGACCTCGAAACCGCGCACGGCGACGTCGACCGCGGGAGAGTCGACGATGTCGAGCTCGGATCGCCTCAGGGTGACGATCTCGTGCCCGCGCGCGCGCAGCAACGCTGCGGCGTCCCGGCCCAGCATGCCGCCCGCACCGACCACCAACCACCGCACGGGGAACCTCCTGACGACGTCGACCGGGAACCCGGCCGCTCCGACCCTATCGGGATAGGGTCGGCAGCGACCTGACCATCCCCCACCAGGAGGTACGACGATGCAGGTGCGCGAGCTCCGGGTCTCGGGGGCTTGGGAGCTCACCCCGCGCCAGCACGGCGACCCCCGGGGGTGTTCCTCGAGTGGTTCACGGACAGCTCCTTCGCCGAGGTGACCGGACACTCGTTCGATCTTGCCCAGGCGAACCTGTCCGTCTCCGCCGCCGGCGTGCTGCGCGGAGTCCACTACGCCGACGTCCCGCCCGGTCAGGCCAAGTACGTGACGTGCCCGAAGGGCGCGGTCATCGACGTCGTCGTCGATATCCGTGTCGGGTCGCCGACCTTCGGTACCTGGGACTCGGTGCTGCTCGACGACGTCGACCGGCGGGCGATCTACCTGTCCGAGGGGCTCGGCCACGCGTTCATGTCGCTCGAGGACGGCTCGACGGTGCTGTACCTCTGCTCGACCGGGTACGCGCCGGAACGCGAGCACGGGATCCACCCGCTCGACCCCGAACTCGGGATCACCTGGCCCACGACGGCGCGGGACGGCAGCCCGCTCGAGCCGCAGCTCTCGGCCAAGGACGAGGACGCTTCCTCGCTCGCCGAGGCCCGGGCCGCCGGACTGCTGCCGGACGCGGACACCGTGGCACGGTTCGTCAGTACCCTGACGCGTCGCGACTGAGCCACGGGCTCCGGACGCCGGCCCCGCCGACGCCCCGGGTCAGGCCTGGCCGGACGCCCGGTACCTGGCCTCGGTCGCGGCCTTGGCCGGACGCCACCAGTCCTCGTTCTCGCGGTACCACGTCACTGTGTCGGCGAGGCCGTCGGCGAACGAGGTGTAGCGCGGGCGCCAGCCGAGCTCCGTCCGCAAGCGCGTCGAGTCGATCGCGTACCGCATGTCGTGGCCTGCGCGGTCGGTCACGTGGTCGAAGTCGTCCTCGGGCCGCTCGAACGCGGTGAGCAGTGCCTTGACGACCTCGAGGTTCGACTCCTCGCCGTCAGCCCCGATGAGGTAGGTCTCACCGATCCGGCCCTTCTCGATGATCGCCCACACGGCGGCGTTGTGGTCCTCGACGTGGATCCAGTCACGCACGTTCTGCCCCGCTCCGTAGAGCTTGGGCCGCACACCGTCGATCAGGTTCGTCACCTGTCGCGGGATGAACTTCTCGACGTGCTGGTACGGGCCGTAGTTGTTCGAGCAGTTCGAGATCGTCGCCCGGACGCCGAACGAGCGGACCCAGGCGCGCACGAGGAGGTCGCTGCCCGCCTTGGTCGACGAGTACGGGGACGACGGGTTGTACGGCGTCGACTCCGTGAAGCGCGCCGGATCGTCGAGCTCGAGGTCGCCGTACACCTCGTCGGTCGAGATGTGGTGATACCGCACGTCGTGCGTGCGGACTGCCTCGAGGAGGGCATACGTCCCGAGAAGATTCGTCCGGACGAACGGTGACGGGTCGTGCAACGAGTTGTCGTTGTGCGACTCGGCCGCGAAGTGGACCACCAGGTCGGCCTCGGCCACCAGTCCGTCCACGACCGCGGTGTCCGCGACGTCACCCTGCACGAGGCGCACCCGGTCGAGGCCGTCCAGGTTGCGGGCGTCCCCGGCGTACGTGAGGAGGTCGAGGACCGTGACGTCGACGTCCGGCCGCTCGCGCACGGTCTGGCGGACGAAGTTCGTGCCGATGAAGCCGGCGCCGCCGGTGACGAGAACGCGCATGTGAGATCCCCCGGATGGTGGTGGCTGCTCGGTCCGAACCGGGTGCTCGCGGTTACGCGAGCCCCGCCCCGCCTTCGAAGTGCGGGGTCAGCTTGTTGTCGACCATCGAGAGCGCCGCGCCGATCGCCATGTGCATGTCGAGGTACTGGTACGTCCCGAGCCGCCCGCCGAACAGCACGTCCTTCTCGCCCTTGGCGAGCTCGCGGTAGGCCAGCAGCCGCTCACGGTCGGTCGCGGTGTTGATCGGGTAGTACGGCTCGTCGCCGCGCTCGGCGAAACGCGAGAACTCCCGCATGATCACGGTCTTGTCCTTCACGTAGTCCCGTTCGGGGTGGAAGTGCCGGAACTCGTGGATGCGCGTGTACGGGACGTCGGCGTCGGGGTAGTTCATGACGGTCGTGCCCTGGAAGTCGCCGACGGGCAGGACCTCCCGCTCGAAGTCGAGCGTGCGCCACGACAGGTCGCCCTCGGCGTTGTCGAAGTACCGGTCGACGGGGCCCGTGTACAGGACGGGCACGTTGCCGACCACGTTCGCCTTGTTCACCGGCTGGGACTCGTCGAAGAAGTCGGTGCCGAGACGCACCTCGATGTTCGGGTGGTCGGCCATGCGCTCGATCCACGCGGTGTACCCGTCGACGGGCAGGCCCTCGTGGGTGTCGTTGAAGTACCGGTTGTCGTACGTGTACCGCACCGGCAGCCGCGAGATGATCGACGCCGGCAGCTCCCGCGGGTCGGTCTGCCACTGCTTGGCGGTGTAGTCACGGATGAACGCCTCGTAGAGCGGGCGCCCGATCAGGTTCACGCCCTGCTCGTCGAGGTTCTCCGGTGTCCTGCCGCCGAGCTCGGCCGCCTGCTCCCGGACGAGGGCTCGCGCCTGGTCCGGCGTGTACGCGGACCGGAAGAACTGGTTGATCGTCCCGAGGTTGATCGGCATCGGGAACACCTCGCCACGGTGCGTGGTGTACACGCGGTGCACGTAGCCGGTGAACTCCGTGAACCTGTTGGCGTACTCCCACACCCGCTCGTTCGAGGTGTGGAACAGGTGGGCGCCGTAGCGGTGGACCTCGATCCCCGTCTCGGCGTCGACCTCCGAGTACGCGTTGCCGCCGATGTGCTCGCGGCGGTCGATCACCAGCACCTTGCGCCCGTGCTCGGCCGCGACGCGCTCGGCCACGGTCAGACCGAAGAACCCCGAACCCACGACGACGAGATCGACGTCCACACCGCGCTCCTCTCCCTGGTCCGCCCTGCCGGCGTACCGGCCGCCAACCCTATCCCGCGTCCCGACGCACGACGGCGCGGTAGGCCCGGCGTCGGATCGCCTCGGGGACGAGGCGGTACCCCCGCGCACCGCGACGTTGGCCGCGAACAGCCACCACGGCGTCATGCCCGCGCGCCACATGCGGCGCTGCAGCTCGATCTCGGAACGGAGCAGACGGCGTCCGCCACGGCGGGCGTACGCGCCGGCACCCACCCGGTAGAGCACGAGGGGATCGGGGACGTTCGCGACGCGGGCGCCCGCGTCGACCATGCGGGCGAAGAGCCAGTAGTCCTCCATGAGCGGCAGGTCCTGGTAGCCGCCCGCGGCGCGGACCGCCGCGCGCCGGTAGACGACCGACGGGTGGTTGAACGGGGAGCGGAACCGCGTGTGCCGCACGATCTCGTCCTGCCCGACCGGCGGGACGCGCACCAGGCCGCCCTCCGCCTCGACGACGAACTCCTCGATGGCCGACCCCACGACGTCCTGCCCCGCCTCGACGTATGGCACCTGCACCTCGAAGCGCAGGGGACGCGACACGTCGTCCGCGTCCTGGCGGGCGACGATCTCGTGGGAGCAGCGCTCGAGACCGAGATCGAGCGCCCGCGCGAGCCCGCCGTTCTCCGCGATCTCGACGAGCACGACCGGGACCTCGCTACGGCGCCGCAGCCGGTCCAGCACGCGCCGCAGCTCGTCGCGGACCGGGCCGTCCTGCACGATCACGACCTCGGCGGGCCTGCGGGTCTGCTCCTGCGTCACCGACGCGAACGAGCGCTCCAGGAAGTCCGGCGAGTCCCCGTCGTACACCGGCAGGAGCACGGAGAACTGCTGCAGCCCGTCCAGCGGCGCCGCAGCGTCCGACTCGTCACCCACGCCGGACCTTGGTGCCGGGCGACCCCTCGAGGGCGGCGACGTCGTCCGACACGGGTCCCAGGCCGGCCAGGACCTGCGCCGTCGCACGCGGCCCGCGCCGGACGCCGTCCCGCAGGCCCTTCGCGCCGGCTCGCCGGAGCACCCCACGGTCGGACGACGCGGCGAAGGTCCGCGCCCACCGCACCAGGGTCGACCCGCCGTAGAGCACCCGCTCGGCCGGCGTCAGCGCACGGCCGCGGGCCAGCATCCAGACCTTGTTGCGCACCTCGAAGTAGAACCGCTCCCCGGGTCGACGTCCGTCGCGCCGAACGTCTTGGTGCGGTGCTCGACCACGCTGCCGGCGACGTGCAGCCCGACGGCGTCGCGCAGGAGCCGGCACGAGTACTCGAAGTCGTCGTTCCAGATGAAGTAGTCGGCCACGGGCAGGCCCTTCGCCCGGACCGCCTCCGCGTCGACGAGCATCGAGACGAACGAGGAGGAGCGCACCGGCATCGCGCCGGCGCTGGTGGCCTCCACGATCGTGGACTGGGTCGCCCCCGGTCGGCGTCGCGGGGTGTTCATCGGGTGCTCGCGGCCGTCGTGCCACTCGACCCGGCTCCCGAGCAGCGCGACGTCCCCGACGTGCTGGTCCCGGGCGCGCAGGAGCATGCCGAGAGCCGTCGGCGTGGGGATCGTGTCGTCGTCCATCAGCCAGACCAGGTCGGCGTCCAGCCGGACGACGGCGCGCGCCAGGCCGACCGCGAAGCCGCCCGCACCCCCGGTGTTGCGGGCGAGCGACAGCAGCTCGGGGCGCGACGGGTGCTCCAGGACGACGCGCGCGGTGCCGTCGGTCGAGGCGTTGTCGACCACCAGCACGGCGTCCACCGGGCGCTCCTGCGCTGCGAGCGCGTCGAGGGCCTCCCGCAGGAGGGCCTCCCGGTTGAACGCGACGACGACCGCCACGACGCGCGGCCGGCGAACCCCGGCACCGTCGGTCTCAGGACGGCCCTGAGGGCGCGAGGCATCCGGTGTCATGGGTCGAGGCTACCGTTCACGCAGCGCCCTGTTCTCAGGCGGCCCGCAGCCGCCCGGTGGCGGTCCGGCAGCCGCCAGGTAGTGGACGCGGCCGGTCGGCGGCACCGGAGAACCCTGCTTCCCACAGCACGGCACCGTTCTGCACAACTCCTCCACCGGGTTCGTACGCAGGGCACGCCGCGCCTGCCGGAGCGCGCCCTATGCTCTACTCCCGTGACCACAGACCCGAGCGACACCGCTCCGCGCGCGAGCCGCGGACCGTCGCACGCCCGGACCCTGGCCCGGCACAACGTCGGTCGACGGATCGCCATGGCCCTCACCGGGGTCCTCGCGTTCGTCGCGGTGGGTGGCGTCGCTGTCGCGGCCAGCCTCACGGGCAACATCACCACCGAGGGCGTCACCGAGGCGATGCGCGCCGACGTCGAGAAGCCCCCGCCCACCGACCCGGACGCGGGCGAGCCGCTCAACATCCTCCTGCTGGGCTCCGACTACCGCGGGGGCGAGAACACGGACTTCGCGGTCGACGGCGTCACCGGCATGCGCTCCGACACCGCGATCGTCGCGCACGTCTCCGCCGACCGGGAGCGGGTCGAGCTCGTCTCGATCCCCCGGGACTCGATGGTCGACCGTCCTGAGTGCACGGCCACCGACGGGACGGCGATCCCGGGCGGCCACGACCTGTTCAACAGCGCCTTCGCCTACGGGGCCGACCGCGGCGGCGACATCGCCTCGGCCGCGGCCTGCTCGATGAACACGATCTCGACGCTCACCGACCTCTACATCGACGACTACGTGGTGGTCGACTTCGCCGGGTTCGAGAAGATGGTCGACGCGATCGGCGGCGTGCCGATCTGCATCCCCGAGGCGATCGACGACCCCAAGGCCGACCTCGACATCGAGGCCGGCGAGCAGACCCTCGACGGCGCCGACGCCCTCGGCTTCGCCCGGGTCAGGTACGGGGTCGGCGACGGGTCGGACCTCAGCCGCATCGGCCGCCAGCAGCAGCTCCTCGCGGCGACGATGCGACAGGTCCTCGGCAAGAACCTGCTGACGGACGCTCCCGCGCTCTTCGACTTCCTGACCGCGGCGACGTCGTCGCTCACCGTCAGCGACGGCCTCGGCTCCATCACGGACCTCACCGGCCTCGCCTACAGCCTGCGCGGCATCGGTCCTGACAGCATCACCTTCATGACCATCCCTAACGCCGCCGACCCGGCCGACCCCAACCGGGTCGTGTGGACGAGCGAGGCGGACGACGTCTGGGAGCGTCTCGTTGCCGACGAGCCGGTGACGGGCGAGCCCGAGCCGACCTCCGAGCCCACCGCGACCGACGAGCCGACGGAAGGCTCCGACGAGGCGACCGACGGCTCGGAGACCGACGCGGCCACCGACGACGAGTCGTCCGAACCGCAGGAGACCAAGGACGCCGGCAAGGAGGCGTTCACGTCGGACGACGTGACCGCCGTGTGCGGGTGACCCGGCGATGACCTCAGACGAGCAGCGCCGCGACGCACCACGGTCCCTCCCGCCGAGCTTCACCCCGCCGTCCTCCGCGGGACACCGACCCGCCGTCGAGGGCGCGATCCCGGTCGGCGACGGCACACCGACGCGACGTCCGGCGCCCCCGCGACCCACGGCGGACGACGCGACTCCGTCGAGCCGCGTGATCCGTCGCTCGACGCACTCGACCGGCGAGCAGAAGGTCTCGGGACCGGTCCGCCGCTCCTCCCGGGAGCCGAAGCCGCGCATCGGTCGGTCTGCCACGGCTGCCGCAGCAGGCGCCGGAGCAGGTGCAGCCGTCGCTGCCGGCCGGGACGGCGTCGACGCCCGACCCGCCTCGTTCGCCCCCGGCGGCGGGCGGCCCCAAGCCGACTCCGCGCGCGACGGAGCGGCGCCCGCAGCCCAGCCAGCCCCGCAGCGACGCGCGACGAGCTCGCCGCACGCGGCAGTCGGATCAAGCGACGAGGTGCGTACGGGTGCGGGTACCCAGGCACGCCCCCGCCCGACGACGCGGACGCAGGACGGCCGCGGGGACGGCCGCCCGCCGGCCGGCGGCCCGCGGGTCAGGGTGCGCAAGGGCCGCGTCGTCGCGCTCTCGCTCGTCCTGCTGCTGGTGCTCTTCCTCGCCTGGCCCATCGGCCTGATCATCTGGGCGAACGGGAAGATCCAGCACGTCGAGGCACTGTCCGGAGCGTCCGACACCCCGGGCACCACCTACCTGCTCGCCGGCTCCGACGAGCGCGAGGCCGGCGTCATCGACGACGGGACGACCGGGGCACGCACCGACTCGATCCTGCTCCTCCAGCAGCCCTCGTCGGGCCCGGCATCACTCATCAGCCTCCCCCGCGACACGTACATCGAGGACATCCCCGGCCACGGCCCCGGCAAGCTCAACGCGTCCTTCGCCTACGGCGGCGCCCCGCTGCTCGTCCAGACGGTCGAGGGCCTCACCGGGATGACCGTCGACCACTACGTCGAGATCGGCTTCAGCGGCGTCGAGGACCTCGTCGACGCCGTCGGCGGTGTCGAGCTGTGCCTCGACTACGACGTGTCGGACGAGAAGAGCGAGCTCGAGTGGGAGGCCGGCTGCCACACGGCTGACGGCGAGACCGCTCTGGCGTTCTCCCGCATGCGCTACTCGGACCCGAAGGGCGACATCGGCCGCGCCGAGCGTCAACGACAGGTCATCGGCGCGATCGCCGACGCGGCGGTCACCCCGTCCCTCCTGTGGAGCCCGGGCACCCAGGTCGACCTGATTTCGGCCGGGACCGGCGCCGTCGCCGTCGACGAGGACACGGGCATGGTGGACCTCGCTCGCCTCGCCCTGACCTTCGGCAAGGCCTCCGGCGACGAGGGAGTGACCGGCACACCGCCGATCTCGGACCCCGACTACCGCCCCGGAGGCGTCGGCTCGACCGTGCTGCTCGACCCGGAGCTCGCACCGCAGTTCTTCGAGGACGTCATGAACGGCGACCTCGAGCCGGGCTCCACGGTCGGCGGCCTGCCCGGGAGCTGATCCCGGGCAGTCTGCCGCGCCCGGTCGGGGGCCCCGGTCGGAGTACCCGGGCTCAGGCCGTGAAACCGGTCGACCCGGACCCGGCCCGAGAGCCCCTCAACTTCGCACCCTTGGCGCGCGCCTGGTCGCTCAGGTCCGCCTGGAAGGCGACCATGCGCTCGCGGAGCGCGACCGACGCCTCGTCCACGCCGGACGCCAGGATCCGCGCGGCGAGCAGCCCGGCGTTGCGTGCCCCGCCGATCGAGACCGTGGCGACGGGCACGCCGGCCGGCATCTGGACGATCGAGAGCAGCGAGTCCATGCCGTCGAGGTACCGCAGCGGGACCGGCACGCCGATCACGGGGAGCGGGGTCACGGCCGCGAGCATGCCCGGCAGGTGCGCCGCGCCGCCCGCACCGGCGACGATCACCCGGATCCCGCGGTCTGCGGCGTCGCGCCCGTAGTCGATCATCTCGGTGGGCATGCGGTGCGCGGAGACGACGTCGACCTCGACCGGGACGTCGAACTCGGCGAGCGCCGTCGCTGCCGCCTCCATGACGGGCCAGTCGGAGTCCGACCCCATGACGATCCCGACGCTTGCTACGTCTCCCTGTACCTGGCTCATCTGTGCTCCTGTCGGTCCGTGGTCGCGTTCGTCGCGTTCGTCGCTCTGCTGGGGCGGTCGGGCAGGTGCGCTACGCCGTGGTCCCGGAGTCCCGCGCGCCGGCACCGGCGTCGTCGTCTCCGCGCAGCAGCGCCGCCGCCGCGACCGCCCGGCGGCGCACCTCGCCCAGGTCGTCACCGCTCACGTTCACGTGGCCGAGCTTCCGGCCCGGTCGCACGGCCTTGCCGTAGAGGTTCACGCGGGCGTCCGGGAACTTACCGAGGACGGCGCCGAGGGCGTCGGTGGGGTGGTCGAGAGCGGACCCGAGCACATTGGCCATGACGGTCCAGCGCGACGTCGCGCGGGTGTCGCCGAGAGGAGGTCGAGCACAGCCCGCAGGTGCTGCTCGAACTGGCTCGTGACCGACCCGTCGATCGTCCAGTGCCCCGAGTTGTGCGGCCGCATCGCGAGCTCGTTGACGAGGAGCCTCGGCCCGTCGTCCGACGCCACCTCGAACAGCTCGACCGCGAGGACGCCGGTCACCCCGAGCCCCTCCGCGATCGTGACCGCGATCTCGCGCGCCCGGTGCGCCGTAGCGTCGTCCAGGCCCGGTGCGGGGGCGACGACCTCGCTGCACACGCCGTCGCGCTGGACGGACTCGACGACGGGCCAGGTGCGGACCTCCCCGCTCGCGCGCCTCGCGACGAGGACCGCCAGCTCGCGGACGAACGGCACCTTCTCCTCGACGAGCAGCTGAGGCCCACCGGCCGCGACGCCCGCGAACCAGTCCTCGACGAGGTCGGGGCCGCCGTCCGGCGCCGTGACGACACGCACGCCCTTGCCGTCGTACCCGCCGCGGGAGGTCTTGACGACCGCGGAACCGCCGACGGCGGCCAGGAAGGTGCCCAGCGCCTCGGCGCCCTCGGCCGGGTCGCGCGGGAGCGGGGCCCAGCGGGGGCACGGCACGCCGAGCGCCGTGAGGCGCTCCCGCATGACGATCTTGTCCTGGGCGTGCCGCAGGGCGTCGGGGCCCGGGTGCACCGGGACGCCGGAGTCGATGAGGTCGGCGAGGAGGTCGTTGGGGACGTGCTCGTGCTCGAAGGTGAGGACGTCCGCCGCGGGACCGTCAGCAGGCCGGACCAGGGCGCGCACGGCGGCCTCGTCGGACGCGGCGCCCACCGGGGTGTCGACCACGACCTGGTCCGCCGAGCCGCCGCGCGCCTCGACGAGTACTCGGAGGTGTACGCCGAGCTCCCCCGCGGCGGGGGCCATCATGCGTGCGAGCTGTCCGCCGCCGACCACGGCGATCACTGGTTCTGCCACGGGACCACACCCTATCCGGTCCCCCACGACCACCGGGGGCGGGTCTCGCGCAGCGACCGGCCGGGCGCGGCGCGGGTGTGCGCCGCGCCCACGGTCCCGCGTGGACGGGTGCAGGCCCTAGGGGCGGCCGAACCAGCCCTTGCGGCCTCCCGTGGCGGAGATCGTCGTGCCCGGCGGCAGGACGACGGTCGGGTCGAGCGTGCGCGGCACCCCGGCCAGGAAGTACGAGAAGACTGCCGGACGGCGCTCCGACAGCTTCAGCCGGCCACCGTCGGCAGCGGCGAGGTCGCGGGCCAGCGCGAGACCGAGGCCGGTCCCCGCTCCTGACGTGACGGACCGCTCGAAGATGTGCGGCGCCAGGTCGTCGGGGACCCCGTCCCCCTCGTCGGCCACCTCGATGACCACCGCGCCGCTCGTGCCGCTCGCGCGCGAACGGATCGTCGTCGTCCCACCACCGTGCTTGAGGGAGTTCTCGACCAGCGTGGCGAGCACCTGGGCGAGGCCGCCCGGGGTCGCCAGCACCCGCTCGTCCTCCGGGACGTCGATCACGAGCGACCGCTTGGCCTTCGCGAACGTCGGGATCCACTCCTCCTCGAGCTGGTTGACCACGTCGAGCAGGACCACGGGCTCGGTCGTCCCGCCGTGCGCCTGCCTCGACTGACGCAGGAGGTCGTCGACGACGCCGACCAGCCGCTCGACCTGCTCGAGCGAGATCCGGGCTTCCTCCTGGACGGCCTCGTCGTCGGAGGCCAGCGTGATCTCCTCGAGGCGCATGCTCAGCGCCGTCAGCGGCGTGCGGAGCTGGTGCGACGCGTCCGCGGCGAACTGCCGCTCCGCGGCGAGCCGGACGGCCATCCGGTCCGCGCTGCGGGCCAGCTCGGATGCGACGAGGTCGATCTCCTCGACACCGGACGGTTCGAGCCGGGGCCGCACCTGCCCGGACCCGAGCTGCTCCGCCGAGGCGGCGAGGTAGACGAGGGGGCCGCGAGCCGGTTCGCCTGCCACACGGCAACCGAGATCCCGGCGACGAACGCGACGAACGATGCGACCACGACGAGGACGACGACCTGGAGCTCGCGCAGCGCGATCTGCAGCGACGACACGCTCACCGTGATGAACGCGCCACCGTCGGTGCGCCGACTGTCCGCGGTCATCTCACCCTCGATCGGCTCGCCGCCCTCGACCCGGTTGCCGTCGGGGTCGATGACCACGATGTGCGCCGGCAGCCTCCCGGTGGCGTCCGCCGCGTTGTCGACGAGGAACTGCGGGATCTCCTCGCCGTTCGCGATCCGGGTGTCGACCGACCGCGCCAGCGAGTCGGTGCGCGCGGTGAGCTCGGCGGCCTCGCCGTCACCGACGAACTGCGCCCCGATGAACGCGAGCGGGAACCCCAGCAGGATCACCGCCACGACGACGGCCGAGACCGTCGCCTGCAACACCTTGCGACGCATCTCTCAGCCTGCTTCCGTGTGTTCTGCCCGTCGACCCACCGGCCCAGGTCCGGACCGGGGCGCGCTCCGACGGTCCCCGACGGGGCCGGGCGTCAGTCGCCGGCGCCGGACTCGAAGCGGAAGCCGAGCCCGCGCACCGTGGAGACGTAGCGCGGCGAGGTCGCGTCGTCGCCGAGCTTGCGGCGCAGCCACGAGACGTGCATGTCGAGCGTCTTCGTCGAGCCCACCGGCTCGGAGCCCCACACGTCGCGCATCAGCGCGTCACGCACGACGACGGAGCCCACGTTCGCGACGAGCACCCGCAGGAGCTCGAACTCCTTCGTCGTGAGATGGAGCTCTCGATCGCCCTGGAACGCGCGGTGCGCGGCGACGTCGACCCGCACGTCCTGCGCGTGCAGCTCGTCCTCCTCGCTGACCTCGACGTGCGTGCGGCGCAGCAGCGCGCGCACCCGGGCGAGCAGCTCGGCGAGACGGAACGGCTTCGTCACGTAGTCGTCGGCACCGGCGTCGAGCCCGACGACGAGGTCCACCTCGTCGGCTCGCGCGGTGAGGACCAGCACGGGTGTCGTCAGCCCCTGGTTGCGGATCTCGCGGGCCACGTCGAGCCCGTCCATGTCCGGCAGACCGAGGTCGAGCACCACGATGTCGGCCTGGCTCGCGGACTCGACCGCTCCTTGACCTGTGCCCTGCACGACCACGTCATAACCCTCGCGTGTGAGGGCGCGGGCCAACGGCTCGGCAATTGCGGGGTCATCCTCCGCTAGAAGTACGTGGGTCATTCGCTCATGCTAGGGCATCATGCACGCCCGGGTCGTACGCACGGACGACGAGTCGACCACAGCGGACCAGACCCTGGGACGACGCCCCTCACGCGTCCCCGCCATAGGCTGACGGGCATGGACCGGTTCGCGCGTCTCAGCGCCTGGGCGGCAGACCACCGGTTCGGTGTCGACGCCGTCGGGGCCGCCGTCCTGGCCATGTCGGTGCTCCTGGTCATCGCCGCCTCGGGCTCGCAAGAGCCCCTCTGGCCCTGGTGGACCGTGGCCACCATCGCTCCCCTCGCATGGCGACGCACCCGTCCCGTGCTGTCGACCGTCGCGGTCTTCGTGGTCGCGCTGCTCCACCTGGTCTCCGGCACCCTGCTGCTGCCGTCCGACGTCGCGGTACCGGTCGCCCTCTACACCGTCACCGTGCACGGCCCGCGCTGGGCGCACCGTACGGCGATGGCGTCGTCCGTCGCCGGCTCGGCGCTGTTCGGCTCGCTGCTCGCACGTGGGACCGACCTGGTCACGCACGCCACCGCGATGGTGGCCACCACGGCGTTCGGAACAGTCCTGTTCCTGGCCGTCTGGGCGTTCGGACTGATGCGCCGCGCGCGGCTCGAGACGATCGCGGCGCTCGTCGACCGCGCCGAGAGGCTCGAGCTGGAACGTGACCAGCAGGCCACCATCGCCGCAGCCGCCGAGCGGGCGCGGATCGCCCGCGAGATGCACGACGTCGTCGCGCACTCGCTGTCCGTGATCATCGCCCAGGCGGACGGCGGCCGGTACGCGGCAGCGACCGACCCCGCCTCGGCCGTCCCCGTCCTCGACACGGTCGCGGCCACCGGAAGATCGGCGCTGGCGGACATGCGTCGCCTCCTGGGCGTGCTCCGAGCGGACGGCGAGCCGCCGGCCGTCGGGCCGACGGCGGGAGGTGTCACGTCGGCGGGTGGTCCAGAGCTCGGGCCACAGCCTGGTCTCGACGACCTGCCCGCGCTGGTCGAGGGCGTCGGTGCGAGCGGCACGCCGGTGACTCTCCGCTCCGACCCGACCGACGACCTCCCCGCAGGGCTCTCCCTGGCGCTGTTCCGGGTGTGCCAGGAAGCGTTGACCAACGTGCTCAAGCACGCCGGCCCTGGCGCCTACGCGAGCGTCGTGGTGCGCCGGGAGGGCACGCACCTGGACGTCGAGGTCGCGGACGACGGCCGCGGTGCCGCCGCCGCGAGCACCGCACCCGGGTACGGCCTCGCCGGGATGCGCGAGCGGCTCGCCGTCCACGGCGGGACCCTGCACGCGGGCCCGCGTGCAGGCGGCGGGTGGAGCGTGCGCGCCTCGGTGGACCTGGATGGAGGACGATGACGACCTCACCGATCCGTGTCGCGCTCGTCGACGACCAGCAGCTGGTGCGCGCCGGGTTCCGCATGGTCATCGACTCCCAGCCCGATCTCGAGGTCGTCCTCGAGGCCGGGGACGGCGTGCAGGCGCTGCGGCTGCTCGCCGACCGGGCCGCCGACGTCGTGCTCATGGACGTGCGCATGCCCCGCCTCGACGGGTTGGCGGCGACCGCCAGGCTCACCGTGGCCGCCGGGGACGGTGGACCCCGCGTGATCGTCCTGACGACGTTCGACCTGGACGAGTACGTGCTCGAAGCGATCCGGTCCGGCGCCAGCGGGTTCCTGCTCAAGGACACGCCGCCGGAGGAGATGCTCGCCGCGATCCGCACCGTGCACGCAGGGGACGCGGTGATCGCCCCGTCGTCGACCCGCCGGCTTCTGGAGCACCTGGTCACGGCGCTGCCGGCGGACCGCGCTCCCGACGGCCCCGCGCAGCAGGCCCTCGCTGCGCTGACCGGCCGCGAACGCGAGGTGCTCGTCCTCATGGCCAGGGGTCGGTCGAACACGGAGATCGGTGCCGACCTGTTCGTCGCCGAGGCGACCGTCAAGACGCACGTCGGCCGGATCCTCGCGAAGCTCGGGGCCCGCGATCGGGTGCAGGCCGTGGTGACGGCGTACGAGGCCGGACTGGTCCGCCCGGGCGACCCGGAGTAGCGCGGCACCCGGACCGTGCGGTCAGGGACGACCCTGAGCGACGACACCCGCCACGTACGACTCCGGTATGACGCCGGGGCCGGTAGGACCAGACCTGCGCCGGACGCGGAGGGAGCGGGGTCGTCCATACCGTCGATGACGGCATCGGATCAACCGGAGCCACCACCGACGCACCTCTGGAGACACCCGTGGACACGACCGTCTACCGCCAGCTCGATCCGCCCGGGTCGGACGCACCCACGACCGGACGGACCACCCGCCCGGACGACCGCCCGGCGACCGCCGTCCGCGCTCGAGGACTCACGAAGACCTACGGGACGGGCGAAGCCGAGGTGCGCGCGCTCGACGGGATCGACGTCGACTTCGCCACGGGCCGGCTCACGGCGATCATGGGCCCCTCCGGCTCGGGCAAGTCGACGCTGATGCACCTTCTCGCGGGGCTGGACGACGCGACGTCCGGGGCGGCGTACCTCGGCGAGACCGAGGTGACCGGGCTCGGGGACACCGCTCTGACCCACCTGCGCCGAGAGCGCGTGGGCTTCGTGTTCCAGGCGTTCAACCTGCTCCCGATGTTCACGGCAGAGGCCAACATCACCCTTCCGGTGGAGATCGCGGGCGGCAGCGTCGACCGCGCCTGGCTGGCGACCCTGGTCGACACCCTCGGTCTGGGCGCACGGCTCGACCACCGCCCGAGCGAGCTCTCGGGCGGGCAGCAGCAGCGCGTCGCGATCGCCCGCGCCCTGATCGCGAAGCCCGACGTCGTGTTCGCGGACGAGCCCACCGGCAACCTCGACTCGCGGGCCGGGGCCCAGGTCCTCGGCTTCCTGCGTCGCAGCGTCAAGGAGCTCGGCCGCACGATCGTCATGGTCACCCACGACCCGGCCGCGGCGAGCTACGCGGACCGCGTCGTGCTCCTCGCGGACGGCCGTATCGCTGGGGAGATCCTCGACCCGACGCCCGCGACGGTGCTCGCCGGGCTCGACGCGTTGCGGACGATCGAGGACGGGGACTCCCGATGATCCGCCTCACCCTCGCGCAGATGCGGCGTAGCCTCGGCCGGCTGAGCGCCGCGGGCGTCGCGATCGTGCTCGGCACGGCATTCGTCGCGGCGACGATCCTCGCCGGCGGCATCCTGACCTCGACGCTCACAGGCACCTTCGCAGCCCGCTACGCGGACGCCGACCTCGTCGTCACCCGCACCATGGACACCGTCACCGCGGACCAGGTCGCCACCGTCGCCAAGGTTCCCGGCGTCGCCTCCGCGGAGCTCGTCCTGTACGGCTGGGCCGAGATCGGCGCGTCAGCATCGGCGACGTTGGAACAGATCGTTCCCACACACGCGGACCCGGCCTTCGAGCCGCTCGAGCTGATCGGCGGCCGGTTCCCGACCAGCGACGACGAGATCGCGCTGACCACCTCGCTCGCGGACCGGAACCGGGTAGGACTCGGCGACGAGGTGCCGGTGACGTACTGGGAGGAGCCTGCGGGTGGCACGGACGACGCCGACCTCGTCGAGGTCAGCGGCGCGCTGCGGGTCGTCGGCACGGTCGACGACCCGCATGGTGCGTACTCCGGGTCCGGCGGTGCAGCCGTCGTGACCCCGGACACGTTCGACTCCCTCTACCCCGGAGCGAGCGACGAGTCGGAGGCCGCCGTCCTCCGACTCGCACCCGGGGCGTCCGCCGCGACGGTCGCGGCGGACGTCGAGGCAGCGGCTCCAGGCTCCTCGGTGCGCACGACCGAAGTAGTCGCCCGGGACGCCGTCTCGTCGGGGACGGGTGAGCAGGACGTCTTCACAGCCGTCGTCCTTGCCTTCGCCGCGGTGGCGATGATCGTCGCGGCCCTCGTCATCGCGAACACCTTCCAGGTGCTCGTAGCGCAGCGCACCCGGACGCTCGCCCTGCTGCGGTGCGTCGGCGCGGACCGTCGCCAGCTCGGGCGCTCCGTGGTCCTGGAGGCCACTGTGCTCGGGCTCGGGGCGTCGGTGGTCGGCGTTCTCGCCGGGGCCGGCCTCACCCAGCTCGCGCTCTCCGTCGCCGGGTGGCTCGACCTCGGCCTGCCGCTGCCGTCGGCGATCGACCCGTCGACGGCGTTCGTCCTGGTCCCGCTGATCGTCGGGACGGTCGTCACGGTGCTCGCCTCGCTGGCCCCGGCGCGGGCCGCGACCCGCGTCGCCCCGCTCGCCGCGCTGCGGCCCGCCGCGCCCGTGGCACGCGACGGGCATGCCGGCCGCGGGCGCACCGTGCTCGCCGCGGGCCTCCTCGTCGTGGGTGTCGCGCTCCTCGTCCTCGGGGTCGGCCTCGGGCGTGCAGGGGAGCCCGGTCCCGGGCTCGCTGCCGGCGTGCTCGGCGGCGGGCTGTCGTTCACGGGCCTCCTCGTGGGCGCGGTCCTGTGGGTCCCCTCCCTCGCGGCACTAGGCGGTCGTGCCGTCGCGAAGGTCGGCCCGAGCGGCGTCCTCGCGGCAGCGAACGCCGTGCGCAACCCGCGACGGACGGCCGCCACGACGTCGGCACTCCTCATCGGCGTCACCCTCGTCACCACGATGGCGACGGGTGCAGCGGCGGCCCGCGCCTCCCTCACTGCGGAGCTCGACGGCCACTACCCGGTCGACGTCGCAATCACCGGCACCACCTCCGGCACCACGTCCGGCACCGAGCTGACGGCGCAGGTGGAGCGTGACGTCCTCGCGGTGGACGGTGTCGCCGGTGCCGCGCTGCTCCCCGGCGCGCCCGCGGTGACGGTGGCGCGCGACGAGTCCGCGACAGCAGCATCGAGCCTGGACCTGCTGGCGATCGACCCGCAGGACGCCACGGAGGTGCTGCGCGACCCCACCGCCCTCGACATGCTCGACGAGGGACGGCTCGCGGTCCCGACCGGAGCGGCCAGGGACGGCGGGCTGAAGGACGGTGACCACGTGACGGTCTCCGGGACCGGCGGTGCGCCGGTCGACCTCGAGGTCCTCGTCGTCGCCGTGCCCGCGACCGACACGGTCGCCTTCGTCACGCCGGCGACCCTCGCCGACATCGAGCCCGACGCCACGCCGTCGGCCCTGTGGGTGCGGCTCACGGACGACGCGGACGTCATGACAGCGGTCGGGCAGGTCCAGGACTCCGTCGCGGGCCTCGCCGTCCAGGTCACGAGCCCGGCCGCCGAGCGGGCCTCGTTCGATCGCACGATCGACACCATGCTGGCCGTCGTCGTCGGCCTGCTCGCCGTGGCGGTCGTGATCGCGATCATCGGGGTCGCCAACACCTTGTCGCTGTCGGTGCTCGAGCGCCGACGGGAGTCGGCGACGCTCCGGGCCGTCGGCCTCTCTCGGGTGCAGCTCCGCGCGATGCTCGCGTTCGAGGGGTCCTCGTCGCCGTCACCGGCGCCCTCGCGGGGATCGTCCTCGGCGTGCTGTACGGGTGGGCTGGAGCCGCTGTCGCGCTCTCCTCGATCGGTGACCTGGTTCTCACGGTCCCGTGGCGGGACGTGCTGGTCGTCCTGGCCGTCGCGGTCGTCGCCGGGCTGCTCGCCAGCGTCGTCCCGGGTCGGACGGCGTCGCGCACCTCGCCCGTCGAGGCGTTGGCCATGGAGTAGCTGGTCGTCCACAGGCCCTCGACCGAGGAGGCCGGCCACACGTTCGGGCAGGCCGCCGTCGGACCGGTAGGCCACGGGGAGACGCTCGACCGGTGCACGACGACACGAGCGCCGACATCAGGGTCACCGTCCACCCGGGAGAGGACGTCCTCCTCCCCACCGGGCGGCACCTCGGCGACGTCCGGGCCGCGCTCGCGGAGATCCTCGACCGCCCCGACCTCAGGGAGGCGCCGATGCACGCCGTCGGCGACCTCGCGGTGGGACCGACCCCGCTCGACGACGACCAGGTGATCGGCGTGCATCCTGTGGTGCCCGGGGCGGTCCTGGCGGTCGGGGACGCCACGAGGCGGGGCCGTGCTGAGCCGAGCCCTGTCGCGCCGGTCGCCGCCGACGAGGTGGGAGTGCTCGCCACCCCCTGGCACCTGGCCATCGTGGCCGGCCCTGGTTCCGGGACCCTCGTCCCGATCCGTCCTGGGCAGACCGTCCGCACCGCGGGACTCACCGTCCACGCCGGCCGCCGGGCCGTCCGCCTGGTCCGCGAGCGCCGCGGTCCCGGCGCGGAGGAGCCGGTCGGGGGCGGGCGCCCCGGCGGCCCCAGCGGCCACGACGCCGGCGCGGCACGGATGGCCCGGTCGGCGCAGACGGTCTCGACGCACCGGTCGTCGCCGCGCTCCGGCCAGTCCTGCCGGCTGCGCGTTGGCGCCCCGGTCGCCGGATCGTCACGGGGGCTCGGTCGTCGAGCTCCGGCGCCGACCGGTCACGGACGCCTGGGGGTTCGCGATCCGTGCGTCTCACCTCTCGGCGGGGCCGCGGCCGACCGGCAAGGACGCTACGGGCATCACCCGGCAGCGGCTCGTGACCGCGCTCGCCCCGGCGGTCGGGTCGCTCGTCCTCGCGCTCGTGCTTGGCCACGCGATGTTCCTGCTCGTCGGGCTCCTCGGGCCGGTGACGTTGTTGGCGACGTCGGGCACCGACCGCGACCGTCGCCCCGGTCGCGCCGCGCGGACGACGCTGCCGCCGGAGCTGCGCGGCCAGCGGCCCACCCGACGGCAGCCCTGGGACGACGACCGGCACGCGCGGCAGCTCGTCGTCGTTCCACCGGCAGAGCTCCTGACGTCAGCTCTCGCGTCGGCCCATGGAGCAGGCCCCCGCCCCGGGACGCTCGTGCCAGAGGACTCCCCGGGGTCGCACCGGAGTCCGACCACGACCGGGCCACCGCTCGACGACGGGGCTCTGGCCATCGTCGGCCCCGCTGCGGTCGCAGCGGCGCACGCGGTCGTGGCGCACCTCGTCGGCGCCGGATGGCCGGTGACGCTCATGGGCGACGGCTCCGGGTGGTCGTGGTTGGCGTACGTCGGCGGGACCCGGGTGCATGCCCTGCCGCCCCCGGCGACCCGCGTCCTCGTCGTCGACCGCGACCCGCGTCTCGCCCGCTCCGCAGCCCTCGCTCGGCAGCGGCTCGCTCCGGTCCCGACGTCGTCCGTCCTGCTCGTCCTCGACGACCCGTCGCAGGTCCCGGTCTGGTGCCGCGCGACGCTGACGGCCACCGAGGGGCGGTGGACCCTCCGCACCGCCGAGGGCGCGACGCACGAGATCCGCGCGCACACACCGGACACCGCCTGGGCCGAGGCCGTCGCCCGCGCCGTCGCCGCCGCCTCGCACCGTGGGCTCGGGCCGGTCACGGTCGGCCGGGGCCTGGCGGCACCGCCGAGCACCCGATCGCAGCGGCCGACCAGCTGTCACGACGGGCCGCGATCGACGTCGACGACGGCCGGCTCGACACCGTCGTGTCCCTCGCCGACGTCGTCGACGCACCGCCCACCCCGGACGTACGGTGGCTCGCGGCACGGTGGGACGCGCGACGCACCGAGTCCGCCGGGCTGTCCGCGCCGATCGGACGGTCGGCCGACGGCACCGTCGACCTCGATCTCGCCGGGGGCCCGCACACGCTGATCGCCGGGACGACCGGCTCGGGCAAGTCCGGGCTCCTGCAGGCGCTGGTGCTGGGCCTCGCACTGCGATATCCCCCCGACCTCGTCTCGCTGGTCCTCGTCGACTTCAAGGGCGGCGCCGGGTTCGGGCGCTGCGCGTCGCTCCCGCACGTCGTCGGGACCGTCACCGACCTCGACGCCGGGCTCGCGGTGCGCGCCCTCGCCGGGATCCGTGCCGAGCTCGGCCGGCGCGAGAAGGTCCTCGCCGAGCACGGGGCGCAGCACGTCGACGACCTGCCTCGAGGCACCCTGCCGCGCATCGTGCTCGTGCTCGACGAGTTCCGTGCGCTCGCCGACGACCACCCGGAGGTGCTCGCCGGGATCATGCGCGTCGCCGCACAGGGGAGGTCGCTCGGGATGCACCTCGTCCTGGCGACGCAGCGGCCGGCGGGTGCGGTCAACGCCGAGATCAGGGCCAACGTGACGCTCCGCATCGCGCTACGGACCGTGGAACGGTCCGAGTCCCTGGACATCGTCGACGTACCGGACGCGGCGGCCATCCCGTCGGGCACCCCGGCCGGGCCGTGGTCCGCGGCGCGGACGGGATCCCGGTCGCCGTGCAGTGCGCTCTCGTCTCGGGCGCCCGTCGACCCGGCGACCGCGGGGTCCGCCGCGCACCCGCCTGGGGCGCACCAGCCGGTCGGGCGGGCGCGGACGCACCGACCCCGGACCTGATCGAGCTCGTCGCCACGACCGCGCGAGCGCTCCGCGAGCCCGGGCCGCCCGCCGGCACCGGGACCTCGCCCTCGCCCCTCGGCACGAGCACAGGCCAGGCGCAGGCAGCTCAGCACGGTCCGGTGGACCGCCTCTGGGCTCCACCGCTCCCGGCGAGCGTCCGGGTCGACGACGACGCCGCGACCGAGGCGCACGACCTGCCGGGGACCCAAGGCCTCCCTCTCGCGCTCGCCGACCTCCCGGACGAGCAGCGGCACGCGCTCGTCCGTTGGGACCCGATCGATGGCTCCCTCGGGGTCGGTGGTCGCTCGCGCTCGGGCCGGACGACCACCCTGGCGACGGTCGGCCGGATGCTCCTCGCCAGGGGCCACGTCGTCCACGCCGTCGGAGGACCGGCACTCCTCGACCTGATACCCACCCATCGGCGGACGGGCACGACCACGGGGACGGACGACGCGCCGCGGGCCGTCCGGCTCGTGCGAGCGCTGACCGCTGCGGGGCGCGCCGAAGCGCGGGCCCGACGGGCGGACCAGCGGCAGGGCGCCGGAGGCCCGCGGGACGTCCTGCTCGTCGACGACGTCGCCGACCTCAGGACGCTGCTGGAGTCCGTACCGGACGCGAGCCGTGACCCTCTGACGGACCTCGTGCGGTCCGGGACAGCGGTCGTCGTCGCCGGCTCGGCCCGGGAGATCACCCGGCTCGCACCCGATCTGGCCGGACGCATCATCCTGGCCGCCGGCGACCGGCACGAGGACGTCGCGGACGGGATGCCTCCCGGTCTCGCCGGGGGCCGAGCCGCACCGGGCCGCGGCGTCTGGATGCCCGCACCGGCGTCGGGCACCCCGGCCGTCTGCCAGGTGCTGCTCGGGCCCGGACGGCGCGACACCCGCGGGGGTGACGACCCCCAGGCGGGCACCAGCCCCAGGGCTGGAGAAGAGATCCCCGCCGCAGCGCCGCTACGGATCACCGCCCTTCCGGAACGTGTCGCAGCAGCGGATCTCGACCCGTGCGCCCGTGGCGTCGCACGGGACGGGGACACGGGCCGGCCCGGACGGGACGCAGCACAGGCCGACGGCTCCGTCCGTCCCCTCCGGCTGCCCGTCGGGCTCGGCGGGGACGACGGGGACACGGGCCGGCCCGGACGGGACGCAGCACAGGCCGACGGCTCCGTCCGTCCCCTCCGGCTGCCCGTCGGGCTCGGCGGGGACGACGGTGGCACGGTCGCGCTCGACGTCTGCGCAGGCGCAGTCGTGGCAGGTCCGCCGGGCAGCGGCCGGAGCACGGCGCTGCGCACCATCGCCGAGGCGGCGGCCGCTCGGGGCGCTCTCCTCGGGACCCTCGGGCTCCCGTGGCCAGGCTCTGACCAGCACCTCCCCGAGCCCCGCACGGCCGCTCAGATTCGTGCGGCGATCGACGCCTGGGTCTCTCGCCTGGTCGAGGCGACCGACGGTGCGTCCGGCCGGCGCGCCGCACCGCCGCTGATCGTCGTGGTCGACGACCTCGACCGGCTCGGGGCTCGCTTCCCGGCGGAGGTCGAGGCGCTGGCACGGGTGCGCGGCGCAGGCGGGGCGCTCGTGGCGGGGACGTCGCTCGAGGGCGCAGCGTCGACGCACCGCGGCCCCCTGCCGGAGCTCAGAGCCGGACGTGCGGGGATCGTCCTCGGCGCCTCGGACCGGCGGTACCCGATGACGCTCGGCGGCCGGCCGGTGTGGACCCTGATCGGCCCCAACGCGGCGCCCGGGCGCGGGACCGTCGTCGACGGGTCGACCACAGTCAGCGTCCAGATCGCCGAACCATCAGGAGATCGTCAAGAGGTGCCCACGGAAAGGTCACGTCTTCGGGTCAGCGGGAGCCCTCGGCAGGTGGACGGGAGCCGGTGGTGAACTCCACGACCGATCGCCGCACGAGACAGACGAGGACCACCACGGCCACCGCGACGAGCGGAGCACCCCAGGCCGTCGCGCCCGACTGCATCGCCGTCGCCCCGACGATGGCCTGCAGCAGCTGCCACGTGGCGACCGGCGCCCTCCCGCCGCGGCGGCCCCGGAGCAACGCGCGCGATGCAGCGACGAGCGCGACCGCCACGCCGAGCGCGAGCAGGACGAGAGAGACGGAGAGCCCCAGCGAGACCTCGGCGACCGTGAACAACCTCACGACCAGGTAGACCGCAGCACCGACGAGCGCGACGACCTCGAGCCCGACGCCGGCCACGAGGACCAGGAGCGCAGCCGGCCGACGGTTCAGGTGCGGCGCGTCGGGATCGTCCGCGCCCTGCGGCGCCGTGTCTGGGGCTGGTGCCATGACACCGGACTCTACTGGCGGCCCGGCCGGCGGTGGTCGCCTCGCCGACCGGTCGGTGACCGCGCAGACCATCGCCGACCAGCCGAACGCACCACACATCAGTGGTCCGCGTCGGAGCGGTGACGCGAGGCGCGCCGGACGTGGGGACGTCCGGCGCCTACGGGCGCAGCCCTGCGACACGGACGACACGCAGGACACCCAAGACACGCGAGCGGCGAGACTCTTCGCGCTACGTCTGCGGCGCCTCCACCCGTCCTCCACGAACGACAGATCGTTGCGGGACTGTGATGAATACCTCACGGTTCACACCGAAGAAACCTCACCGTTACCCCTTGTGCAGGCATGCCCGGGATGTGAACCTAGATACAGAGCAATTCCCCTCCGATCCTCCCCTTTTCTACGTGCTGGGCTCACGGCCCAAGGCACGGTCGTGCGCGTAGCGCTGCACGACAGGGTGGATCCACCCCGGCTAAGGAGCGATGAGATGGACTGGCGGCACCAAGCCTCGTGCCTCGACGAGGACCCCGAGCTGTTCTTCCCGATCGGGAACACCGGGCCCGCGCTGATGCAGATCGAGGAGGCCAAGGCCGTGTGCCGACGCTGCCCCGTGACCGACACCTGCCTCAAGTGGGCCATCGAGTCCGGTCAGGACGCCGGCGTGTGGGGCGGCCTCTCCGAGGACGAGCGCCGCGCCCTGAAGCGGCGTACGGCCCGCGCGCGCCGCGCCGGCTGACACCCCGCACGACTCGTACGCGAAGGCCGCCGTCCCCACCTCGGGGCGGCGGCCTTCGCGCGTCCGAGGTGGCGTCGCCGCGCGCCGTCCGCGCGGCTCAGTCGCTCCCGGACACGGTCCGCGGGTCCTTGAGCACGACCGTGAGACGGACCTCGGTGCCGCCGCCCTCCCGCGCACCCCAGTCGATGGTGCCGTGCAGCTCGTTGGTGACCAGGGTCGAGACGATCTGGGTGCCGAGCCCGCGCTTGGACCCTGCCGCCCGCGGCGCCACCCCGCCCTCGGCGTCCTTCGGGACCCCGATCCCGTCGTCGGCGACCACCACGTGCGCGGTGTTGCCGTCCCGCTCGGACGAGATGGTGACCGTGCCCGTGGCACGCCCGGCGAGCCCGTGCTCGACGGCGTTCGTGACGAGCTCGGTCAGGACGAGGGCGAGCGGCGTGGCGACGCCGGCAGGCACCATGCCGAACGATCCCTCGCGCACGGTGCGGACGCTCGTGTCGGCCGAGGCGACGTCCGCGGCCAGCCGCAGCGCGCGGCCCACCATGTCGTCGAACTCGACCATCTCGTCGAGGGTCTGCGAGAGACTCTCGTGGACGAGGGCGATCGTCGCGACCCGTCGCATCGCCTCGTCGAGCGCAGCACGCGCCTCGGGGACGTCCATCCGACGCGACTGGAGGCGCAGGAGCGCGGCCACGGTCTGCAGGTTGTTCTTCACGCGGTGATGGATCTCGCGGATCGTCGCGTCCTTCGTGATCAGCTCCCGCTCGCGACGCCTGAGCTCGGACACGTCACGGCAGAGGAGCACCGCTCCGATGCGCTGCCCGACGTCGGTGAGCGGCATCGCACGCAGCGAGAGCGCGACGCCTCGCGACTCGAGGTCCGTGCGCCACGGTGCGCGTCCCATCACGACCAGCGGGAGCGACTCGTCGACGGGGCTCAGCTGCTCGACGTGGTCGGTGGTCACCTCGATGAGCGAGCGTCCGACCAGCGGGCCGATCACCCCGAGACGGTGGAAGCAGCTGAGCGCGTTCGGGCTCGCGTAGAGGACCTCGCCCTCCGAGTTGAGCCGGATCAGCCCGTCCCCCACGCGCGGGGCGCCACGCCGCGAGCCGGTGGCGGCGTGCGGCATGGGGTACTCGCCGCGGGAGATCATGGAGATGAGGTCGTCGGCGGACTCGACGTAGTTGAGCTCGAGACGGCTGGGAGTCCGCCCGCTACCGAGGTTCGTCTGCCGCGCCACGACCGCGATCGGACGCCCCTCGTGGACGACGGGCACCGCCTCCTCACGCACCGCGTACGCACCGAACCACCGAGGTTCGCGGGAGCGCTGGGGCGCCTTCTCGTCGATCGCCCGGCGCAGCTGGGGCAGCTGTCCCTCCGGGGCGCGCGCGCCGACGATGTCGTCGTAGTGCACGGTGGCGCCCGTGCTCGGTCGGCACTGGGCCACGGCGACGAACCCGAAGTCGTCGGTGGGCATCCACAGCACCAGGTCGGCGAACGCGAGGTCCGAGATGACCTGCCAGTCCCCGACGAGCAGGTGGAGCCACTCGTTGTCGGCGTCGGACAGCTGGGCATGGCGGGCGATCAGATCACTCATGGCGGACACGCGGACCAGACTACGCAGCCTCTGGGGAGCCTCGTCCCGGATAGAGTCGACAGCAGCCTGTCTCCGGAGGACTCGATGCACCTGACCGCCACCCAGAGCTACACCGCGCCCGTCGAACGGGTCGCGGCGATGCTCGCCGACGTCGAGTTCGTCCGATGGCGCGCGAAGTGGTCGAGCGGGGAGGGCGACGTCGAGCAGGCCGAGGTCACCGGCACCTCGACCACCGGCTTCACGGTCGTCGTCCGACGGACCCTGCCGACGGACTCGATCCCGGCCCAGGCGAGGGCGCTCGTCGGGGACCGTGTCGAGGTGCGCCAGATCGAGGCCTGGGAGCCACCGGCGGGCGGTGAGCTCAGGGCCACGGTGACCGTCGAGATCACGGGTGCGCCGGTGAGGCTGACGGGCACCGTCGCGCTCACCCCCGACGGGCCCCGCACTAACCAGGTGTACGACGGCGAGATCCGGGCCACCGTCCCCCTGTTCGGGCATGTCGTCGAGAAGGCCACCGAGTCCGCTCTGCGGGAGGCGCTGACGACGGAGCAGCGCGCCGGGCAGGCGTGGCTGGACGACCAGACGTCCTGACGGCGCGTCGGGCGCAGCTGGTCCCGGTGCCACGTAACAGTTTGGAAACACCGGCACGAGCCGAAACGCTCTGACCTGCGGCGATGCAGGTCTCTTCGCCCGACCTCCTTCGGAACCGTGCGACCGATGGTTGACAAGCCCGCGTGGGAACGCTTCCATTCCTGGTGGTGGAAGCGTTACCACTTCGGGGTGGGGCGGCCGCCGTCAAGGTCCTCACGACAAAGGAGTTACTCGTGCAGAGCAGCACACGCAGGACACGCAAGGGCCTCATGGCCACGGCAGGCATCGCAACCCTCGCGCTCACGCTGGCGGCCTGCGGGTCCTCCGCCGACGGCGACGCCAGCAGCACCGACGGCGGCGACAGCGGCAGCAGCGACGAGCCCGTCACCCTGACGATCTCGACGTTCAACGAGTTCGGCTACGACGACGGCCTGCTCGACGAGTACATGGAGCTCAACCCGAACGTCACGGTCGAGCACACCAAGGCCGACACCTCGCAGGCCGCGGGCGACGCGCTGCGCAACGCGCTCGGCGCCGGCTCCGGCGGCTCCGACGTCGCAGCGATCGAGGGCGACCAGTTCGCGCTCTTCATGCAGTACGCCGACAAGTTCGCCGACCTGAGCGACCCCGAGCTCGCGGACCGCTGGCTCAGCTGGAAGACGGACCAGGCCACGACGCCGGACGGCAAGCTCATCGGCTACGGCACCGACATCGGCCCGGAGGGCATCTGCTTCCGCTCCGACCTGCTCGAGGAGGCCGGCCTGCCGTCCGACCGCGAGGGCGTCGCCGAGTGGATGGGCGACACCTGGGAGGACTACTTCAAGGCCGGCGAGGAGTACACGGAGAAGACGGGCAAGCCCTTCTACGACTCCGCGGGCGCGATCCGTCAGGGCATGATCAACCAGATGGAGAACGCCTACGAGGAGGACGACGGCACCATCATCGCCACGGAGAACCCGGAGCTCAAGGAGATGTACGACACGCTCCTCGAGGAGAGCGACAAGGGTCTGTCCGCCGGCCTCTCGCAGTGGAGCCAGGACTGGAACGAGGCGTTCAAGACCGGCGGCTTCGCCACCACGCTGTGCCCGGGCTGGATGCTCGGCATCGTCGAGGGCAACGCGCCCGACGTCACCACCTGGGACATCACCAACAGCTTCCCGGGCGGCGGCGGCAACTGGGGCGGCTCGTTCCTGACCGTCCCGGCGCACGGCGAGCACGTCGAGGAGGCCAAGGCTCTCGCGAACTGGCTCACCGCTCCCGAGCAGCAGATCAAGGCCTTCGAGTCGAAGGGCACGTTCCCGAGCCAGGTCGAGGCGCTCTCGGACCCCGCCATCACGGACGCGGTGAACCCGTACTTCAACGACGCCCCGATCGGTCAGATCCTCGCCGACCGCGCGGACGCCGTGACCGTCTCGCCCTTCAAGGGCCCGAACTACCAGGCGATCAACGACTTCATGGCTGACGCCCTGGGTCGCGTCGACGTCGACAAGGTCGACGACGCCGAGTCCTCCTGGACGAAGTTCGTCAACGACGTCAACGGCCTCGGCTGACATTGGACGGTGACCTCGCCCGCAGGGTGAGGTCACCGTCCCGGTCGGGGCCCGGAGGCACCTGCCTCCGGGCCCCGACCACAGTCCCGTCCAGCGCTCACGAGGGATCGAACAGCCATGGCCACGACCACGAAGTCGCGGAAGAACGGCACGACGCCGGCGTCCGCCGAAGCACGCACACCACGCAGGGTCGGCTTCTCGCAGAAGCTCGGCAACTGGGACGTCAAAGTCGCCCCGTACCTCTACATCTCCCCGTTCTTCATCCTCTTCCTGATCACGGGGCTGTTCCCGCTCTTCTACACAGCCTTCGTCTCGGTCCACAAGTGGGACATCATCCTCGGGCAGGGTGACTTCGTCGGGTTCGAGAACTTCGCGTTCGTCCTGCAGAACCCGGACTTCTGGAAGGCGCTGCGCAACACCTTCAGCATCTTCCTGCTGAGCTCGGTGCCCCAGGTGATCATGGCCATCACCATCGCGGCGGTGCTCGACCAGAACATCCGCGCCAAGACGTTCTGGCGCATGGGGGTCCTGCTCCCCTACGTGGTCACCCCGGTGGCCGTCGCCCTGATCTTCTCGAACCTCTTCGCCGACCAGTCCGGGATCATCAACGACTGGCTGGGCGCGATCGGCATCGACCCCGTCCGCTGGCACGCCGACGTCATCCCGAGCCACATGGCCATCGCGACGATGGTGAACTTCCGCTGGACGGGCTACAACACCCTGATCTTCCTCGCCGCGATGCAGGCGGTGCCCCGGGACCTCTACGAGGCGGCCGTCATCGACGGCGCCGGCAAGTTCCGGTCGTTCTTCTCGATCACGGTCCCCCAGCTGCGCCCGACCATCATCTTCGTGGTCATCACGTCGACGATCGGCGGGCTCCAGATCTTCGACGAGCCCCGCCTGTTCGACCAGCAGGGCACCGGCGGCTCCGACGGCCAGTGGCAGACCATGACGATGTACCTGTACCAGCTCGGCTGGAACCAGTCGAACTTCGGTCGCGCGAGCGCCGTCGCATGGCTGCTGTTCCTCCTGATCCTCGTCATCGGACTCATCAACTTCGCGATCACCCGACGGATCGCCACGAGCGGAGGCAAGCGATGACCGCCACGACCCCGACCCCGGCCCCGCCCACCTCCGCGGGCGTCCGGGGGAACAAGAAGACCAAGCCCCGGACCGCCGTCCGGCGCCCGGGATGGATCACCTACGGGCTCCTGTCCGCGGTGCTCCTCGGCAGCGTCTTCCCGCTCTACTGGTCGATCCTCGTCGGGTCCTGGGACTCCTCGGTCCTGACCCGCGACCCCATGCCCTGGCTCCCCGGCGGCAACTTCTTCGAGAACGCGGCGCGGGTCATCGACACCATCCCGTTCTGGAAGGCGACGTTCAACTCGCTCCTCGTCTCGACCGTCACGGCCCTGAGCACCGTGTTCTTCGCGACGCTCGCGGGCTACGCGTTCGCGAAGCTGCGCTTCCCCGGCAAGGGGCCGCTCCTGGTCTTCGTCATCGCCACCATGGCGGTCCCCACCCAGCTCGGTGTCGTCCCGCTCTACCTGGTGATGTCGAAGCTCGGCTGGACCGGTTCCATGACGGCCGTGATCGTCCCCGCGCTCGTCACGGCGTTCGGCGTGTTCTGGATGACCCAGTACATCGGCACCGCGCTGCCCGACGAGCTCATCGAGGCGGCCCGCGTCGACGGTGCGTCGATGTTCCGCACCTTCTGGCACGTCGGGGTGCCGGCCGCGCGTCCCGCGGCGGCCATGCTGTTCCTGTTCACGTTCGTCATGACGTGGACGAACTTCTTCTGGCCGTTCATCGTCCTGGGCCCGCAGAACCCGACCCTTCCGGTCGCCCTGCAGACGCTGCAGGCGGCATACTTCGTCGACTACTCACTCGTCCTCGCGGGCGCCATGCTCGCCACCATCCCGCTGCTCCTGCTGTTCCTGTTCGCTGGCAAGCAGCTGGTCTCGGGCATCATGCAAGGAGCTGTCAAGGGATGACCGCGTACACACCGTCGGCCCCGCTGACGACGCCGGGCCGCAACGCCGAGGGGCTCGTCCGCTTCCCCGAGGGCTTCCTCTGGGGCGCCGCCACCGCGGCGTTCCAGGTCGAGGGCGCCAGCCAGGAGGACGGCCGCAAGGACTCGATCTGGGACGCGTACTGCCGGGTGCCCGGAGCCGTGCTGGGCGGCGACGACGGGACGGTCGCGTGCGACCAGTACCACCGCTACCGCGACGACGTGCGCCTCATGGCCGAGATGAACCTGGCGACCTACCGGTTCTCGACGTCGTGGTCGCGGGTCCGGCCCGACGGCGGCGCGGTCAACCCGAAGGGGCTCGACTACTACTCGCGCCTCGTCGACGAGCTGCTGGAGCACGACATCCTGCCGTGGCTCACCCTCTACCACTGGGACCTGCCGCAGGCGCTCGAGGAGAAGGGCGGCTGGGCGAACCGCGACACCGCCTACCTGTTCCAGGAGTACGCGGTCACGATGCACGAGGCACTGGGCGACCGGGTCGGCGTGTGGACCACGCTCAACGAGCCGTGGTGCTCCGCGTTCCTCGGGTACACCGGCGGCGCGCACGCCCCGGGCCGTCGCAGCAAGGAGGACGGCCTCGCGGCTGCGCACCACCTCATGCTGGGCCACGGGCTCGCGGTCCAGGCGCTGCGCGAGCGTGCGCCCGAGGCCAACCTCGGGATCACGCTCAACTTCGAGGTCGAGGACCCCAAGGACCCGAGCAACCCTGCCGACGTCGACGCCGCACGTCGCCTCGACGGGCAGTTCACCCGCATCTTCGCGGACCCGATCCTCACGGGCGAGTACCCCGCCGACCTCCTCCAGGACGTCGCCGGCCTCGGTCTCGAGGAGAAGATCCATGACGGCGACCTGGAGATCATCTCCAGCCCGATCGACTCGCTCGGCGTGAACTACTACCACGGCAACCTCGTGGCATCGACGCCCGCGGAGCGCGAGCTCCAGGGCAGCGCTCCGACGTCGTACCCGACGCAGTCACCGTTCCCGGCGGCGGACGACGCCTACGTCCACCCGCGCGGCCTCCCGGTCACCGACATGGACTGGGAGATCCAGCCCGAGGGCCTGACCCGGCTGCTCAACCGCCTGCAGGCCGACTACACGGGACCGAAGGGCATCGCGCTCTACGTCACCGAGAACGGCTGCGCGTTCGACGACGTCGTGGAGGCGGACGGCTCCGTCGACGACCAGAACCGGCTGTCGTTCTACGACGGCCACCTGCGGGCGATCAAGGACGCCATCGACGACGGCGCCGACGTGCGCGGGTACTTCGCCTGGTCGCTCCTGGACAACTTCGAGTGGACCTGGGGCTACGGCAAGCGCTTCGGCGTGGTCCGGGTCGACTACGAGTCCCAGGAGCGCACCGTCAAGGCCAGCGGTCGCTGGTACTCGCAGGTCGCCCGCGACAACGCGGTCCCACCCCGCACGGCATGAGCACCACGGTGGGGCCCGGCGCGAGCTCGGTCCCGACGCTCGACGAGGTCGCTCGCGAGGCCGGCGTCTCGCGCTCGACCGCGTCGCGGGCGATCAACGGCGGGGAGCGGGTCTCGCCCTCGGCGCAGGCCGCGGTGGACGACGCCGTGGCCCGGCTCGGGTTCGTCCCGAACCGGGCCGCGCGCTCGCTCGTCACGCGGCGGACCGGATCGGTCGCGCTCGTGCTCCCCGAGCCGGACGAGCGCGTGCTCAACGACCCGTTCCTCACCGCGACGCTGCGCGGCGTCAGCTCGGCGCTCGGGTCGAGCGATCTCCAGCTCATCCTGATCATGGCGCGCCCCGGGGAGAAGGAGGGCCGCATCGCCCGCTACCTCTCCTCCGGGCACGTCGACGGGGTGATCGTCGCGTCGCACCACCGGGAGGACGGTCTCGAGGACGCGCTGCGCACGTCGTCGCTGCCCTCCGTCTTCGTGGGCCGCCCGTTCTCCCCCGACGGCCTGACCTTCATCGACATGGACAACGCTGGCGGTGCCAGGCTGGCCGTCAGGCGCATGGTCGAGCGCGGCTGCCGGCGCATCGCCACCGTCACGGGTCCCGACGACATGACCTCCGGGGTGGACCGGCTCACCGGCTGGCGCGCCGCGATGGCCGAGGCCGGCCTCGCCGACGACGCCGTCGAGACCGGAGACTTCACCCTCCTGGGTGGGGCGGCCGCCATGGAGCGGCTGCTCGACGAGCACCCCGACATCGACGGCGTGTTCGCGGCGTCGGACATGATGGCCGCCGGTGCGCTGCGCGTCCTGCGCGAGCGGGGCCGGTCGGTGCCCGACGACGTCGCGGTCATCGGCTTCGACGACCTAGACATGGCCGCGGACCCGGCGATCGCTCTCACGACCATCCACAACGACGTGTCCGAGCTCGTGCGGCTGGCCTGCGACGCCCTGCTCACGACCATCGAGGTGGGTTCGGCGACGACGCCGCCGCCGCTGCCCGCGCGCCTGGTGAGCCGCAGCTCCGGCTGACCGGGCGGGTCAGGCGGGGATCAGACGGGCCGACGCGCCAGGGGCGAGGGACTCCAGAGGGGGTCCGCGAGGTCCTGCGAGGAGCCTCTGTGTCACGCGGCTGCGACGTGCCGCGACCGCGCCGTCTGCCTACCGTGGACGCATGAGCAAGGGTGCGAGCCGAGGAGCGGGCACGCCGACCCGCGCCGAGGGTGGCCCGGTCGCCGTCACGTCCGCGCAGGTGCGTGCGTTCCGCTGGGACGCGCACCAGCTGGGCCGTGCGGCCGGGTCGGCCGCGTCGACGGAGGTGGACCTCCTGGACCTCGGGGTCCAGGACTCCGGGCCGGACGGCGCCGCGTGGGCCCTGGAGATCCGGGGAGCAGAGCCCGCCTCGCCGGGCGAGCTGCTGTACGCGTGGACGCTCCGCGGTGCGCCCCACGCGTACCGCCGCGCCGACGCCGCCGCGGTGACCACCGCGACCGCCCCGTACGACGAGACGGACGCGGCCAAGCGCGTCTTCGACGCGAGCCGACCGCTGAAGGCCGCAGACCTCGAGGTCCTGGACGCGCTGCGCACGGTCGCCGTCCTCGAGCGGGAGATCGTCGCGCGCCCCACCGTCAAGGGCGACCTCTCCGCGGCGCTGACCGCCGCGGTCGACCCGCCGTTCCTGCGGCACTGCACCCCGTGCGACGCGACGCACCTCTACGAGATGCCGTTCCGGCTCGCTGCGCTCCAGGCCGGCCTCGAGCTGGAGCCCGACGCGTCTCCCCCGGTGCTCCGTCGCGTCCCGCGTCACTCCCCCGACCCGTACGCGAGCCTCGCGGGCGAGGCGCGTTCGCGGTGGGACGTCGTCCGCGGCTACCTGCGGTTCTACGGCCCGGCGAGCGTCCACGAGGCCGCGGCGTTCGTGGACGCGCCCGTGCGCACGGTCAAGGCGCACTGGCCGGACGACGTCGTCCCCGTCGTGGTCACGGACGCCCCCGCTCCCAAGGGCTCGGGGCGGTTCGTCCTGGCGGACGACGTCGCGCGCCTGCGGGACCCGGGACGGGCCGCAGCATCGGGTCGGGCCGTGCGGCTGGCCGGGCCGTTCGACGGGTACCTGCAGGGGCGCGACCGCGACGTCCTGGTCGCCGACCGTGGACGGGCGGCGGAGCTGTGGCGGACGATCGGACATCCGGGGGCCGTGCTCGACGACGGCGAGGTCGTGGGCACCTGGCGACCGCGCACGAGCGGCAGCGGCGACAAGCGCACGCTGACCGTTGCCGTCGACCCGTGGGAGACGTTCGGCACGGCACGACGGGCTCTCGTCGACGCCGAGGTGGAGCGCCTCGCGCAGTTCCGCGACGTCGCGAGCGGCGGCTGGGTGCTGCCCTGACCGCTCGACCTACAGGGTCTCGTGCTCCGAGGCCTCGCGCTCCGCGGCCATCTCCTCGGCGCGGGACCGCTCGGCGATCCAGGCGTCGACCTTCATCCACTCGGCGAAGAGCCAGCCCTCCCGCTCGGCGGGGTCGGTGGGGACGTCGCCGGGCTCCACCGCGCGGGCGCGCACGAGGATGTGCTTGTCCATCGGGAGCTCGCGCCACACGTCGCGCACGGTGGACATGTGCTCGAGGCCGGTGTGCCCGACGAACACGACGCGCGCCTGCGGGGCCGACTCGATCGCGGCCAGCACTCCCCCGACGTGCGGCGCCATGACGTGCTCCATCGACTCCGCCTGCCGGGCGAGCTCTTCCTGGCCGGCGCTGCGCAGGGCCGCGATCCGCCGTTCCCGTCGCTGCGGGGTCACGTTGCCGCCCTCGGGGAAGATCAGCAGCGCGTCCCGCGGCCCGAGCTCTGCCGCGAGCTCTCCGACGGCCTGGCTCCCCCGGCGTCACCGGGTCGCCGGTGCGAGTGCGGCGTCACGAACCGCGACGAGAGCCGGTTCAGCAGGATGTCGATCGCCGGGTCCCACTGGAGGGAGTCCTTGAGCACGATGTGCGGGTTGCGTCGGCTCCGGTTCAGCAGCGAGTCCACGAGGATGAACGAGTCTCCTGGTCCGGCGTGCCGGCTGACCACGATGACCGGGGTGTCGTCGGGGACCTCGTCGACGACGAGGCGCTCGGCCTCGAAGTCCAGCCGCAGCGTGAGGCGGACCTGCCAGAACATGATGCGCAGCATGACGCGCGCGAGGCCGAAGTGCGCTCGTTCGAACACCGGCCGGTGGATGCCCCAGCCGAACCCCGAGCCGATCCAGAGGCCGAAGAGCGCGAGGACGGCGACGGCGTCCCACAGCAGGTAGAACGCGACCATCCAGACGATGCGCGCGAGCCGGAGGTGACCCGGGAAGAGCCAGCTCGCGATGCCGCCGAGGAGCGCCGCGCCGAGCAGCACGAAGGGTATGAAGCCGACGATCAGCAGGACCCCCGGGGCGAGCAGGACCCTGCGCAGCCATCGCGGCGGGAGCCGCCACATCAGCGGTCGCCCTCCTGCTCGTCCAGGTACGCCACGGTCGCCGCGTAGGAGGCGTCGATCCGGGCCTGCGTCGCGTCGAGACGACGGAAGGAACCGGGCTTCTCGTCGCCGGGCGCGGGCCCGCCGCTCGGCAGGACGTGGAGCGCGGTGCCGGGCGGGACGTCGTCCCGCTCGCGGGCGAACCGGTGCCGGCGCGCGATCTCGAAGCTGATCCGGGCGACGTCGACGGGGTTCTCCGGCGGGGTCAGCTGCTCCTCGATGCGTCCTACCTGGAGCACGTAGATCTCCGTGGCTCCGCGGCGCACGGCCTCGCCGAGCGGGATCGAGTTGACCATGCCGCCGTCGATGTAGTGCTCGCCGTCGACCTCGGTCGGCGGGAGCGCGCCAGGGACGGACGAGGACGCGAGCACCGCGTCGACCAGGGGGCCCGAGTCGAACCAGTGCTCGGCCGCCCGCTCGATGCTCGCGGCGGACACGACCAGCGGGACGGCCAGGTCCTCGAACGTGGTCCTCGCCCCGATCGTGTCCACGATGAGCGACCGGAGGGGGTCGGGGTTGTTGAGGTGCGTGCGGGACGCCGCGAGGCGCCGCACCTGACGGAACCAGGACTCGCCGTAGACGGCCGCGGCGGTGGGCGACGACCAGGCGGCGGTGAGCCGCTCGACGACGTCGAGCGTCGGGTCCTGTGCCACCGCCGACCCGTTGATCGCTCCGATGGACGTCCCGACCACCAGGTCGGGGCGCACGCCGCGCTCGAGGAGCGCCCGCAGCATGCCGATGTGCACCGCGCCGCGGACCCCGCCGCCGCCGAGGACGAATGCCGTGGTCATGGCCGTGATCGTCTCACGGCCATGACCACGCCACGAGCGTCACCGCATGACGTGACCGAACCGGTGCAGCGTGCGGCTCACGGCCTGCTCGCGCAGCATCGGTAGGATCTCGCGCCGACCGCTGGCGAGCACCGGTGCGTCGAGGACCGTCACGTCGCCCGTGCGACCGGCGGCCGCGGCCCGCAGGCCCGCGCTCGTCCCGACGACGCGCACCCGGCCGGAGACCCGGCCGTCGGCGACCGAGGCCGCGAAGTCGGCGTCGGACGTCGCTCCCGACCCCTCCGAACGGCTCACCTCGACCGTGACACCGGCCCGACGGGCCGCCGACATCACGCGGGCGACCTCGACGGGCCGCGCACCCGCCCCGACGCGCACGGTGATCGCGTCGAGCGGCCGGTAGCGGAACACGTTGGACTCGGCCACGAGTCCCGACGGGTCGTGCTCGGCGCCGAACTCGCGCTCCCAGGCGCGAGCGTCGCTCTGCTCCGCCCAGGCGAGCCACGCCTCCGGCTCCGTGTCACGGTCGGGCACGTCCGCGCCGTCCGCCCACTCGCCCAGCTCGGGGACGTAGTTGGGGCCGCCGGCCTTGGCGCCCGGGCCCACGGCCGAGGCCTTCCAGCCGCCGAACGACTGGCGCTGCACGATCGCGCCGGTGATGTGCCGGTTGATGTAGGCGTTGCCCACCTCGACGCGGTCGAGCCAGTGGTCGATCTCGCTCCGGTCGAGGCTGTGGATCCCGCCGGTGAGGCCGAACGCGACCGCGTTCTGGAGCTCGAGCGCGTCGTCGAGCGTCGCCGCCGTCATCAGCCCGAGAACGGGCCCGAACACCTCGGTCGTGTGGAAGAACGACCCGGGCGCCACGCCCGTCTTGAGCCCGGGCGTCCACACGCGCCCCTCCTCGTCGAGCCTGCGCGGCCGCACGAGCCACTGCTCGCCAGGCTCCAGAGTGGTCAGCGCCCGCAGGAGCTTGCCGGACGCCGGCTCCGTCAGCGGGTTCATGACGGTACCGAGGTCGGTGGACGGGCCGACGCGCAGGGAGCGGACGGCGTCGACGAGCTGGGTGCGGAAGCGCCGCCCCGTACGTGTCCGCAGGTCGGCCACGCTCCCGACGAGGATGCCGAGCGAGGCGGCGGAGCACTTCTGCCCCGCGTGCCCGAACGCGGCGCGGACGAGGTCGGCCACCGCGAGGTCGATGTCCGCGGCGGGCGTGACGACGAGGGCGTTCTTGCCCGACGTCTCCGCGAACAGGTGCCGCTCCGGCGTCCACTCGGCGAACATCTGCGCCGTCTCGAGCGCTCCCGTGAGCACGACCCGAGCGATGCCGTCGTGCGTGACGAGCCGCTTGCCCAGGTCGCCGTCGGGGACCCGTGCGTACTGCACCACGTCGCGGGCGAGCTGCTCGTCGAACGCCGTGTCCGCACCGGACTCCGCGGCGTCGCGCGCCGCGTCGAGCAGGCCCAGGTGGATCGCGTCGACCGCCACCTCGAGGCAGCGTGGCGTCGGAGGCGCGGGCTTGGCGATCGCCGGGGAGCCGGCGGCCAGCGCCGCGAGGATCCCGCCGACGGGGATCGCGACCGGGAAGTTCCACGGCGGCGTCACGAGGGTGACCCCGCGTGGCGCGAAGGTCGCGCCGTCGATCTCCTCGAGCTGCTCGGCGGACCGCGCGTAGTAGTTGGCGAAGTCGATCGCCTCGGTGACCTCGGGATCGGCCTCGGCGACGGTCTTGCGCGGCTCGTGGACCATCGCGGTCACCAGGGCCGTCCGCGCCTCCTCCAGACGACGGGCGACGGCACGCAGCGCCGCGGCCCGCGTGGCCGGCGCGACCTGGGACCAGATCTCGGCAGCCCGAGCGGCCCGCGCGACGACGTCGTCCACCTCCGCCTCGGTCGTGACCTCGGCCACCTGCACCGGGCGGTGCTCGTCGCCGGCGACGATGCGCTGCGCCCAGGTGCGGTGCTCGGTGACGGAGGGGTCGGTGTCGGCGGCGTTGTGGAACTCGCCGGGACCCGCGATCGACGGGGTGACCTCGTCGAGCGGGCGCGCCGTGCGGCGCGGGGTCACGGCCTCCTGCGGATAGCTCGCACCGAGCGCGACCGAGGCGCGGAACGCGGCCTCCTGGCTCGACATGGCGCTCGACGCCGCGCTCGAAGCGGAACCCGAGCCGGCGCCGTCGGCGCCGTCGGTACCGTCCGCACCCTCGTCGGCGAACATGGCGTGCAGGAAGTTCTGCTCCGCGGAGTTCTCCTCCAGGCGGCGCACGAGGTACGACACGGCGACGTCGAAGTCCTCGTCCGCGACGACCGGCGTGTACAGGACGACCTGACCACCGTGCTCGCGCCCGGCGACGCGGTCCTTCGCGACCTCGTCGCGCACCGCGCGCGCCTCGGCAGGGGCCATGCCCTGGAGCATCTCGATGTCCATGCCCTCGGTGACCCCGCGGGCACGCCCGAGCAGGACGGCGAGCGCCACGTGGAACAGGTTGTGGCTCGCGACGCCGATGCGGACGGCGCCGGAGCGGTCCGGGTGCAGCGCGTAGTCGATGAGCCGCACGTAGTTCGCGTCGACGTCGGGCTTCGTCGCGTAGGGCGCGGTCGCCCAGTCGTGGAGCTCTGCGTCGACGTGCTCCATCGCGAGGTTCGCGCCCTTGACGAGGCGCACCTTGATCGGGGCCCCACCCTCGGCGACGCGTCGCTGCGCGAACGCGGTGAGCTCCTCGAGCGCGCCGAGCGCGTCGGGCAGGTAGGCCTGGAGGACGATCCCGGCCTCGAGGTCGCGCAGCTCGTCACGGTCGAGGACGGCGCGGAACACCTCGGTCGTGAGCGCGAGGTCCTTGTACTCCTCCATGTCGAGGTTGACGAAGACGCCGTGCTCGCGGGCGGCGCGGTACAGCGGGAGCAGCCGCTCGACGACCCGGTCGCGCGAGCCCTCCAGGTCCCAGGTGACGAGCTGGGAGACCACGGACGACACCTTGACGGAGACGTAGTCGACGTCGGGGCGCTCGACGAGGGCGATCGTGCGCTGGAGGCGCGCCCGCGCCTCGTCCTCGCCGAGGACCGCCTCGCCGAGCAGGTTCACGTTGAGCATGTACCCCTGCTCGCGCGTGCGGGCGAGGTGCTTGCCGAGCCCGGGGCCGGCGTCCGCCACCAGGTGGCCGACCAGCTGGCGCAGCCGGATGCGCGCGGCGGGCACGACGACCTGCGGGAGCGCGGGGGCGACGAGGGCCCCGGCGCGCAGGAGGAGGCGGTCGACCGGACCGAGGAACCCCTTCGCGTCGGCCGCGACGTCACCGAGGCGGCGCAGCTCGCGGGCGGCGACGTGGACGTCGTGCGGGCGGGCGACGTCGTCCACGAAACGGACGGCGAGCTCGAGGCCCTTGGGGTCCGAGACGAGGGCGCCGAGCCGGCCGGCGGTGGCCTGCTCGGTCGCGTCCTGGTCGTGCTCGGCCGCGGCGATCCAGCTGTGCGCGAGCTCGGCGGCGGCGTCGGTGAGGTCGGTGACGGCGGTGTCGGGCCGGGTCGCGGTGGGCGCGTCGTCGGGGGCGTCGTCAGGGGTCGTGAGGGTCGCGCCGGGTGCGGCGGGGTTGGCGATGTCCATACCCCACTGTGCGCCCGCACCGCGGCGGTTGTCTTGTACGAAACGGGCGAGGGTGGGGCGGGATTGTGACAATGGCCGATGTGCCCACCGAACCGGTCGCCGTCCCGGCGCTCCCCACCCTCGGCCTGAGCCCCGTGATGGTGGGGCTCATGGACGAGCTGGCGCAGACGATGTTCTGCGCCAAGGACGTCGACGGCCGCTACGTCGCGGTCAACCGCGTGTTCGTCATGCGCACCAACGCGCGGTCGCGCCGCGAGGTCCTCGGCAGGACGGCGGCCGACCTGTTCGTCCCGCAGCTCGCCGAGCGCTATGCGCAGCAGGACGCGGAGGTGCTCCGCTCGGGCAGGCCGCTGCGCAACGAGCTGGAGCTGATCCGTCGGCTCGGTGGCACGGCCGGCTGGTTCCTCACCTCGAAGCACCCGGTCCACGACGCCTCCGGCCGGGTGACGGGGCTCGTCTCGGTCTCGCAGGACCTCCACGAGGCCGACGCGGACGACGCGACCATGGACTCCATGTCGCGGCTGGTCGCCGCCGTGGCGGAGCGGCTCGACGAGCAGCTCACGGCGCCGCGGCTCGCCGCGCTGGCCGGGTGCTCGGTCGACGTCCTCGACCGTCGGGTGCGGCGGGTCTTCTCCTCACGCCGCGCCAGCTCGTGCTGCGGGCCCGGGTCGACCGCGCCACCGAGCTGCTCACCGAGGGGCTGCTGCCCATCTCCGACGTCGCCGCCGTCGCCGGCTTCTACGACCAGCCGTCGTTCACCCGGACGTTCGCGCGACTGACCGGCGAGACCCCGGCGTCGTACCGGCGCCGGACCCGGGGCTGACCGCTGCTCGTCCCGTGCTCGGGCCCGCGAAGACCACCCGTCGCTGCACCGCCCAGCCGGTCACGAACAGCAGGAGGTCGGTGACGACCTTCGCGACGACGAGCGCGACGCCGACCGCGACGAGACCGCGCAGCAGCCCGTAGCCGAGCGCGACCAGGCACACCGCGAGCATCGCGTAGCGCACGGCCTCGCGGCGGGTGCGCTGGGGACCGACCGACCGGAACACGTAGAGCTTGTTCGCGAGGAAGTTCACCGAACCGCTGACCAGGCGCGCCCCGACGACGGCGACGAGCAGCGACCCGGTCCACCGCTGGAGCAGCACCAGCAGCGCGAGCTCGACGCCGAACGAGACGAGGCCCGTCGCGGCGAACCGCAGGACGGGGGCGAGGACCCGGAGCGAGTCACGGACCGGCCTGAAGTGGGACGACGCGTTGTCGTCGAGGTAGACCGTGCGGATCGGGACCTCCGCCACCCGGTACCCGGCGCGGCGCGCGCCGAGCAGCAGCGACAGCTCGTACTCGAAACGCTCGCCGGGCACGTCGAGCAGCCAGGGCAGCATCTGCGCCGGGTACGCCCGCAGCCCGGTCTGGGTGTCGTGGACGGGCAGACCGGTGACGAGCCGCATGATCGCCCGCGTCACGGTGTTGCCCACCCGGCTGCGGACGGGGACGCTCCCCGTGAAGCGACGCCCCCGAGGACCATCGTCGGAGCCTGTCCCGCCGCGACCGTCCGGTCCTCGCGCTCGGCCCGCGCGGCGACCGCGAGGATGTCGGGGACCGTGTGCTGGCCGTCGCTGTCGGCGCAGACGACGCCGTGCCCGGGGTGGGCGTCGAGGACGTGACGCACGCCCAGCCGCAGCGCGTGACCCTTGCCGTGGTTGCGGGAGCCGTCGTCGGCGCCGTCCACGAGGACGGTCGCTCCAGCGGACCCGGCGCGCTCGAACCAGTCGGCGTAGGCGGGGCCGGACCCGTCGTCGACGACGACCACCGGGAGCTCCGGGGCGGCGGCGCGCAGGTCGGCGACGAGGTCGACGAGCCTGTGATCCGGCTCGTAGGCCGGGACGAGGACGATCACGAGCCCGACCCGCTCGCGTCCGCGACGTAGAGGATGTCCGAGGTCCCCGCTCCTCGCCGCGACCCAACGGGTCGTTGACGAGCTCGCCGTCGAACACCATCGTCGAGGAGCCGCCCCCGTCGATGTTGTAGGCCGTCGTCGCGCCGAGGCCCTGCATGATCTCGGCGAGGCCGGTCATCGTGACGCCCGCGCTGTACCCGGGGCTCCGGCCGTCGACGACGACCAGGACGAGGTGGTTGTCGTCGACCACCCCGATCGCGGTGCGCGGCTGGGCGCCCTGGATCGAGTGGTTCCCGACGTTGGTGTCGACCTCGACCTCGTCGATCCCGTCGAGGACCTCGCCGTCCTCCAGGAGGGCAGGACCGAACGACAGCGTGTTCCACACGCCGTCGTCGACGAGGGACTGCGCGTCGGTCGCCGTCTCGTCGTAGACCTCGACGTGTCCGTCGCGGTAGAAGGCCAGTCCCTCGCGCGCGCCCTCGTCGCGGTAGACGACGCCGTTGCGGATCACGATCCCCGTGTCGCGGAACCCGTAGTAGTCGCCGTTGATCGCGAGGACCGCACCGTGGTCCGCGGCGATGTCGGACGTGTCCTGCGTGATGTTCTCGCCGAACTGGTCCTGGGCGAACGCCGACCGGAGCGTGGTCGCGTCGTCGAGGACGACGTCGGCCACGTAGTACGTGACGGTGGAGTCGCCCGAGCCCGTGGTCACGGTGTCGATCGAGATGCTCGTCCCGCCGTCGGTGTACATCGAGTCCGTGAGCTCGGCCGCGCCGGTGTCGGACGACGTCCCTCCCGTCGTGGCTGTCGCGTCGCCGCCCGCGTCGCCAGCACCCGCGTCGCCGCCGGCGTCGCTGCCGCTCCCACCGTCGCTCGCGTTCGCGGCCTCGTACGCGGACACGTCGTCGATCTCGACGTGCTCGATCACGAAGCGGTCGAGCGCCCACGCGGTCGTCGAGCCGAGCGTCAGGGTGAGCGCGAGCCCGCCCGCGACGAGGATGCGCCGCCTGTTCCGGCGGGGCTGCGGGGGTCGAGCGGTGCTGTTCGGATCCATGCCGGCAGTTCTACGGACCCTGCTTGCGCGCCGCGCAGGTGCCGGCTGAGGACGCGCTGTGAGACGTCGTCCGCCACCGTGCCGAGCGGCCGGGCCGGCACGGCCGGGGTGGCACGCCCGCGCCCGCGCACGGGCCTGCCCCTGCCGCGGGAGGTACGTTGGAGGCTCAGCGACGCTGCTGACCCTGCGGCGTCCGACCCGACCTCACACCCGGAGGATCCGTGTCCACGACCGACGCTGCCGCCAACGCGGCGCCGTCCACCAGCTCACCCGCCGCACCGCGCCCGACCGCACCCCCTGCGGCCCCGCCGGACGGCCTGAACGACAAGGACGCCCGACCTGCGCCGCAGGCCAGCTCCCCGCACGGCCCGCTCGGTACCGCGCTCGCCCAGCTCGCCGGGGCGGTCGACATGCTCGGCCTGTCCAGCGGCACCCACGAGATGCTGGCGACCCCGCGACGCGAGGTGCATGTGGCGGTGCCGCTCCGCAAGGACGACGGCACCTCGATGCTGTTCAAGGGCTACCGCGTGCAGCACAACGTCTCGCGCGGCCCCGGCAAGGGCGGGCTGCGCTACCACCCCTCGGTGGACATCGAGGAGGTCCGCGCGCTGGCCATGTGGATGACGTGGAAGTGCGCGATCGTCGACCTGCCGTACGGCGGCGCCAAGGGTGGCGTCTCGATCGACCCCCGCGACCACTCCGAGCGCGAGCTCGAGCGCGTCACCCGCCGGTACACGAGCGAGATCAAGCCGATGATCGGCCCCGAGCGCGACATCATGGCGCCCGACATGGGCACGAGCGAGCAGACCATGGCCTGGGTCATGGACACCTACTCCGTCAGCGAGGGGTACACGATCCCCGGCGTGGTCACCGGCAAGCCGCTGACCGTCGGAGGCTCGCTCGGGCGCGCGACCGCCACCTCGCGGGGGTCGTCCACGCGACGAAGGCCGCGCTCGGCGAGGCCGGCGTCGACCTCGCCGGAGCGACCGTCGCCGTCCAGGGCTTCGGCAAGGTGGGCGCGCACGCCGCCCAGATCTTCGCGGACGAGGGCGCCGTCGTGGTCGCCGTGAGCGACCAGTACGGCGGCGTCACGAACCCCGCCGGGCTGGACGTCGCGGAGCTCCTCGAGCACGTCGCCGCCACCGGGACCGTCGTCGGCTTCGAGGAGTCCGACGAGATCTCCAACACGAAGCTGCTCGGACTCGAGGTCGACGTCCTGGTCCCCGCAGCGGTCGAGGGCGTGCTGGACGAGATCACTGCGCAGCAGGTCCGCGCGCGGTTCGTCGTCGAGGGCGCGAACGGCCCGACGACGGGCGAGGGCGACCGGATCCTCGCGAAGAACGGTGTCGTCGTCGTACCCGACGTCCTCGCCAACGCGGGCGGCGTGATCGTCTCCTACTTCGAGTGGGTGCAGGCGAACCAGGCCTACTGGTGGACGGAGGGCGAGATCGCGGAACGTCTCGAGCACCGGATGCACTCCGCGTACGCGGACGTGTCCGCCCTGGCGCGCAAGGAGGACGTCTCGCTGCGCGACTCGGCGCTCGCGATCGGCGTGCAGCGCGTGGCCGAGGCGCACGAGATCCGGGGTCTCTACCCCTGACCTGGCCGGCGCCCGGTCTGCGCACCAGGCTGAGCATCCGAGCGAGCACTCGGGGCGAGCACTCGGGCGAGCACTCGGGCGAACCGCAGAGCGAGGCACCAGAGCGAGCAAGGCCCCGCCGGGTCGGCAGCACCGACCCGGCGGGGCCTGCGGGTATTCTCGCGTCATGATCCGTGAGCACGCACTCCTCACCGTCCGCCCGGGCTCCGAGGCCAGGTTCGAGGCCGCCTTCGCGCAGGCGCGCCCGCTCATCGAGCAGCAGCCGGGGTTCCGCGGGCTCAGCCTGTCGCGCGGCGTCGAGTCGTGGTCGACGTACCTGCTGCTCGTCGACTGGGAGTCGGTCGAGGCGCACGAGGAGGGCTTCCGCAGGTCCCCGGAGTACGACCGCTGGCGCGAGCTGCTGCACGGCTTCTACGAGCCGTTCCCCGTCGTCCAGCACTTCGCGCAGGTGGCTCCGACCGACTGATCGGTCCGGGACGGGCCGGGAACGACGCCCGGACCTAGGCGCGCGGCGCGCGGGGCCGGCTGAGGGTCGTCACGAGGGGAGCGACGATCGCGACCGCGGCCGCGACGGCCGCTGCGATCGCGACCGTCTCGTCGATCAGCGGGCCGTTGAACCGGCCCGCCGCGATCCAGCCGATCCCCCACGCCATCGCTGCGCCGACCGCGATCGCGACCACGGGACGCCCTGCGGCGAAGACCGCGTACGCGACGGCGAGCGCTGCCCCCGCCCCGACCACGATCACGGACCACCACGTCGCGCCCAGGCCGAGCTCGCCGACGTCCGACGCCGCGAGCGTGGCCGCGACGTCCGCGAGCGTCGCGACGCTGACCCAGCCCAGGTAGAGCCCGACCGTGACGTCGGTGACGATCGACTCGGCCAGACCCGACGCGGGCGTGCGGACCAGGCGGACGAGGACGACCGCGAGCACCGCGAGCAGCGCCGCGATGACGGCGACGCTCGCCCAGAGCCACCCGGCCTGGACGACGCCGATCCAGGCGGCGTTGAGCAGCATCGACGCGAGCACCCACCATGCCACGGCACGCAGGCGCGGGTTGGCGCCCTGCTTCGGCAGCACCTGGTACACCGCGAACGCGAACAGTCCGACGTAGATGACGGACCAGATCGAGAAGGCCGGGGTGTCGGGCGCGACAGGGGTGGCCGTCGCGGACAGCGCGCCTCCGGCGGCCTCCTCGATGGGGGTGCCCCCGAAGGCGCCCGAGCCCCAGGCGGCCCCGGCGATCGCGACGAGCGAGCCGACGAGGACGACGACCTGGCGCACCCGGTCGGCCGTCGTCGGCGTCTCGCTGCGCGCCGGGGCGTCGCTGCCGTCGCTGCCGTCGCCCGGACCCGACCCGAGATCGATGCGGGTCGTCGAGGTGTCGTCGCCGCCGTGCGGTGCGTTCTGGTCGCTCATGAGCCCATCCTGCCAACACTCAGCATGCTGAGCATCTCGAAGCCAGGGTCTGGTGGCTCGTGAAGCCATCATCGCAAGAACGGCCCGCGGACGGGAGCCGTGGCTGGCGAGCCAGGTGCATGGCTGCAACGCTTGCCGCTCGGGCGACGAGGCCCGGGCCGACCCGAGGAGCAGAGCGTGAACGCACCGCCCACCCATCTCGTCCTGATGGGCGTCGCCGGCTCGGGCAAGTCCACCGTCGCCCAGCACGTGCTCGCGAGGGTCGAACTCCCGTTCGCCGAGGCGGACGAGTTCCACCCGGAGGCGAACGTCGAGAAGATGTCGGCGGGCACGCCCTTGACCGACGAGGACCGCGCTCCCTGGCTCACGGCGATCCGTGACTGGCTGTCCGAGCAGGCCGACGGCGGCCGCTCCGCGCTCGTCACGTGCTCGGCCCTGCGCCGCGCGTACCGCGACAGGCTGCGCACGGCCCACGGGCACCTCGTGTTCGTGCACCTGAGCGGCGAGCGCTCGCTCCTCGAGGACCGCATCACGCGACGCTCGGGTCACTTCATGAAGCCCGAGATGCTGACGAGCCAGCTGGACACCCTGGAGAGGTTGGAGGACGACGAGGACGGGATCGTGCTCGACGTCGCCCTCAGCCCCGACCAGATCACCGAGCGCGTGCTGATGTTGCTCGACCGCGATCACCCGGATCACCCCGACGACGCCGACAGCGGCAGAGAAGGACGGTAGACATGCCACCCGAGGGCTGGGAGCAGACACTGGGCGCAGGCGCCCTCCTGGGCATCGCCGCCGCGGCGATCGCCGTCCTGCTCGTCCTGATCATCCGGTTCCACCTGCACGCCTTCGTCGCGTTGGTGCTCGTCAGCCTCCTGACAGCGGTGGCCACCGGCATCCCCACGGGGTCCCTGCTCGAGGTGCTCACGGCGGGCTTCGGCTCGACGCTCGCCTCCGTGGCGCTGCTCGTGGCGCTCGGCGCGATGCTCGGTCGGCTCGTCGAGACCAGCGGCGGGGCCCGCGTCATGGCGGAGTTCCTCGTCGACAAGTTCGGCGAGAAGCACGCGCCCTTCGCCCTCGGGGTGGCGTCGTTGATCTTCGGCTTCCCGATCTTCTTCGACGCGGGGCTCGTCGTCATGCTGCCGATCGTGTTCTCCGTGGCGCGCCGCCTGGGCGGGTCCGTGCTGCTCTACGGGCTGCCGACCGCAGGCGCGTTCTCCGTGATGCACGTCTTCGTGCCCCCGCACCCCGGGCCGGTCGCCGCGACCGAGTTCCTCGGCGCCAACATCGGCATCACCATCGCCGTGGGCCTCATCATCGCGATCCCCACCTGGTACGTCACCGCCTACCTCTACGGTAAGTGGCAGGGCAAGCGCATCGATCTGCCCGTCCCCGAGATCCTCGGCAAGGCCGACGACGCCGGCATCGAGAACCCGCCGAAGTTCGGCACGGTGCTGGCCCTGCTGATGCTGCCGCTGGTGCTGATCTTCGCCAACACGGGCCTCGACGCGCTGCGCTCGGCAGGCACCGTCCAGGAGGACAACCCGGGCGTCGTCGCGCTACGCGCGATCGGGGCGACCCCCGTGGCGCTGCTCATCACGCTCCTCGTCGCGATGTTCGTCCTCGGGACGCGGCGCGACGTCAAGGGCTCCGCGCTCGAGAAGACCCTCGACTCGGCTCTCGGCCCGGTGGCGTCGGTCATCCTCATCACCGGTGCCGGCGGCATGTTCGGCGGTGTCCTGCGTGCGTCGGGGATCGGGGACGCGCTCGCCGACGCGCTCGGCGACATCGGGCTCCCCGTCATCGTCGCCGGGTTCCTCATCGCGGCGATCCTGCGCGTCGCGCAGGGTTCGGCGACCGTCGCCCTCACGACGGCGGCCGGGCTGATCGCGCCCGCCGTCGCCGCCGGTGACTTCTCGTCGGTCCAGCTCGCAGCGATGACGGTCGCTCTCGCCGGCGGGTCGGTGGTGCTCAGCCACGTCAACGACTCGGGCTTCTGGCTCGTCGGCCGCTTCTTCGACATGGACGTGCGCACGACGCTGCGCACCTGGACGGTCATGGAGACGCTCATCGGTGTGATGGGGTTCGTGCTGGCGTGGTTGATCTTCGCGATCGCGTGACCGGCCGCGGGCGCGGGCGCCCGGCCGCGCCTACGCGAGCGGCTGGCGGTCCGCCCAGGCCGAGAGCGTCGTCCGCGGCCCCGTGAAGAACGGGACCTCCTCGCGCACGTGGCGCCGCGCCTCCGTGGCCCGCAGGTCGCGCATGAGGTCGACGATCCGGTGCAGCTCGTCGGCCTCGAACGCGAGGATCCACTCGTAGTCGCCGAGCGCGAACGCCGAGACGGTGTTGGCCCGCACGTCCTTGTAGTCCTTCGCGGCGAGCCCGTGGTCGCGCAGCATCGTGCGCCGCTCGGACTCGGGCAGCAGATACCAGTCGTACGAGCGCACGAAGGGGTAGACGCAGACGTAGTCGCGCGGGGCCTCGCCCGCGAGGAACGCCGGGACGTGCCCGCGGTTGAACTCGGCCTGGCGGTGCAGCGCGGCGACCGACCACACCGGCTCGAGGCCGCGCCCGAGCGACGAGGCCCGCAGGCGCTGGTACGCCCCCTGGACGGCCTCGATCGACGACCCGTGGGTCCACAGCATGAGGTCCGCGTCGGAGCGCAGCCCGCCCACGTCGTACCACCCGCGCGCGACGAGGTCGGGCTCGGTCGCGGCCGGGTCGACGCCCTCCGCGGCGCCCCCGCCCACGGCCCGCTCGGCTGCCTCGACCAGGGACGCGCGCTCACCGTCGTCCTCCGGCAGGGTCTCCGTGAGGGAGAACACCGAGAACATCGTGTAGCGGATGCTCGCGTTGATCGCGGCGGTGTCGACCCGCTCGCCGGTGTCGCCGTGGACGTGCTCGGGCGTGTGCTCGCTCATGGGTGCCTCTCGGTCGTCGGGTCGTGGTGCGGGGCCTCGCCCCATCATGTCGGACGACGCGGCGCGGTCCGCAGCGCCCGTCCGGTCGCGCGGGCCGTCAGGCCGAGACGTCGGCGCCGCAGAGCGCCGGCACGCCGCTCGGCTCGCCGTCGCGCCGCAGGCAGCACCCGGGCGCGCACACGGAACGGAACGGCGGGAGGGTCCCGACGGTCTCCTGGTCCACGTCCTCGCCGCGGGCCATCGCGGCGCGCTCGAGCATCAGGTCCACGAGGCCGCGGACGAACGGCTCGCGCGTCCCGACGGTCCCGGCGCGGACCGCCGTCATGCCGAGCTCGGTGGCCGTGGCCATCGCCTCGGTGTCGAGGTCGTACGCGACCTCCATGTGGTCGGAGACGAAGCCGATGGGCGACATGACGACGTCGCGCAGCCCCTCGCCCGCACGCTCCGTGAGGAGGTCGTTGACGTCGGGCTCGAGCCAGGGCTGGCTCGGGGGTCCGGAGCGCGAGCAGTACGCGAGCTCCCACTCGACGTCGTGCCCGAGCGCCGCGCCGACCCGCTCCGCGATCAGCGCACCGACGTCGAGGTGCTGCGCCGAGTAGGTCGCCTGCGCGACGCGCGAGGCCGCCTCCATCGTGTCCGGGATCGAGTGGGTCACGAACACGAGCCGCGCCTTCGTCGGGTCGCCGCCCTTCGCCGCGAGCGCCTCGAAGCCCTCCAGGACGGCGTCGGTGTTGGCCTGCACGAACCCGGGGTGGTTGAAGTAGGAGCGGATCTTGTCGAACTGCACCGTCGTCGAGGCGCCGGCGCCGGAGCGGTCGAGCTTGCCCATGCCGTCGAGCACGACGGCGAGGTCCTCGCGGTACTGCCGGCAGCCGGAGTACGACGAGTACGCGGAGGTCACGAGCGCCACGGCCCGCTGGGCGCCGAGGGCCTCCAGCTCCGCGATCGCGTCCGCGGTGTACGGGGCCCAGTTGCGGTTGCCCCACACGACCGGGAGGTCGATGCCGCGGCGCGCGAGCTCCGCCTCGAGCGCCGCCTTGAGCGCGAGGTTCTGCTCGTTGATGGGGCTCTTGCCGCCGAACCCGTAGTAGTGCTCGCCGACCTCCTCGAGGCGCGAGTCAGGGATCCCCTTGCCGGCGGTCACGTTGCGGAGGAACGGGACGACGTCCGCCGGCTCGTTCGGACCGCCGAACGAGTAGAGGAGCAGGGCGTCGTACGGGAGCGCGGGCGATGCGGGAGAGGTGCCGGACATGGGACCCATTGTCCCCCTCGCGACCGGCCGCGGGGGCTCGGGGGGCGCCGGAATCGGTCGCTCGAGGTGTGATGTCGACCCGACAGGGCGTCAGATCGCGCGCCCGCCCGGCAGCGCCCAGGGTCACGCCGAGAGGCGGGCCCCCGCTCCGGACCGGTCAGGATCCGGTGCGAGGGCCCGCCCCACGGGTCCGCGTGGCTGGACCGTCAGGCGGTCATCCTGCCTGGCAGGGGATGCCGTCCATCGTGAACGCGTCCGGCGCGGTGACGTCGGCGTCGTTGGTGCGGCCGGTGTACCCGAAGGTCACGCTCTGCCCCGGCTCCACGACCCGGTTCCACGACAGGTTCGACGCCGAGACCCGGTCGCCGTCCTGCGCGACGTCCGCGCTCCAGTGCTTCGCGACGCTCTCGCCGGAGTCGAGGTGCCACCCGAGCTCCCAGCCCTCGACGGCCTCGTCCCCGGTGTTCTTCAGCGTGACCTGGGCGTTGAAGCCGCCCGGCCAGACGCCGTGGACGACCGACGTGACCTCGCAGACCTCGGGCAGCGCCTCGAAGAGGCCGTAGTTGCCGCCCTCGTCCTCGGGCCAGTACCAGGCCTGGTTGTCCTGGACGCCCGAGAGCACGGTGTTCGCGAAGTACCGCTTGCCCGGGGCGCGCGTGGCGACGCCGAACGAGCCGGTGTTCTCGATGACCGTGTCCTCGATCCGCAGCCCGTCGACCTCGAGGCCGCCGCTGATCAGCAGGCCCTCGTACGTGGAGTCGAGGATCTTCGTGTCGCGGATGATCACCGGGGTCGTGATCGCGCTGGTGTCGGAGAAGACCCAGATCGCCCCGAACGAGGTGTTCCAGTTGGGCTCCCAGCCGCCCGTGCGGATCAGGGTGTTGCGCTCGGCGACCGTGGTCCCGGAGAACGGGACCGGGTTGAACCGGGTGCTGATCGCGACACCGGCCGCGGCCGTGAGCGTGTCCCGGACGACGTTGTCGGCGACCTCGTTCGAGTCGCCGCCGTAGATCGCGAGCCCGTTGCCGAGCAGCGGGGTCTGCACGGTGTCGTGGGCGAACACGCCCCGCGTCACCGAGCCCCGGCCGACCACATGGCCATCGCGTCGTCGCCGGTGTTGCGCACGGACGTGTGCTCGACGTGGGTGTCCGTCACGGCGCCGTGCAGGTGCACGCCGTCCGCGTAGACGTCGCGCACGCGCAGGCCGAGGGCGTAGAGCCCGTCCGTCCCGGCGTCCGCCCACAGGCCGACCTTCGCGTGCGAGGCCCACACGTTCTGCAGGAGCGAGCCGGCACCGAAGTTGCCCTCGAACGCCGCGTCGAACTTCGCGTCGTCGCGGTACGTGGAACCGCCGTCCACCGCCAGGTCGGCGATGGTGACACCCGTGCCGAGCGCGTAGAACCCGCCCTTGCCCGCGGTGCCCTGCACGGTCGTGTGCCACGGCCCGGCACCGCGCACCGTGACGTCGTTGACGCGGATCCGGTCGGAGACGTCGAAGGTCCCCGCGGGGATCCACACCCCCGTGCCGGCGTCCTTGGCGGCGTCGACCGCAGCCTGGACGGCGGCGGTGTCGTCGGAGCCGTCGTCGGGGGTCGCGCCGTGGTCGCGGACGTCGACGAACCCGGCCGGCTCGTCGTACGCCCCCGGGACGACCTCGGCGTCGATCAGGTCGACGGTGAACGCGACGTCGGACGACGCGGCGTCCTTCTCGAGGCGCAGCGTCGCCCCCGCGGGAAGCTTCGGGAAGGTGGCGCGGGAGTCGTCGAAGAAGCGCTGCGCGCCTCCGGTCGACGGGTCGTTCCCGTACGGGTACCCGCCGTAGACCCACGCGTGCTCGCTCGACACCTCGATGTCGGTGAGCTTCTTCTTGCCCTGGTACAGCCCCAGCGTGGCGGACTGCCCCTTGCCGTCGGCGGTGTCGGGGATCGACGCGCGCAGGACGACCGAGCTCGCCGGGGCGGTCAGCGTCCACTCGACGTGGTCGCCACGCTCGTCGAGCACGACGGCCTGGCGGCCGGAGGCCTCCGCCGCGATCGTGCGGAACTCACGGCTGGGCTCGAGGATCTCGCCGTTCGTGATCCCGTGCTCGGCCTCGTACTCGGTGTACGGGAGGGTCGCTCCGCGCTCCGCCATGGGGGCACCCTTCTGGAGGGTCACCGAGTCCACGGTCAGGGCGCCGTCCAGCGCCGTGCCCGGGGTGCGCAGCTCGACGCTGCCGAGGCCGGCGCGGAGGTCGGCCTCGACGGAGACCTCGCTCCAGCCCTGCGTGGCGGGAAGGGCGACGCGGCCCAGCGCGGCGCCGTCCACGCCGAGGACGACCTCGGCGTCGGCGCCCGTGTTGGCGTAGCGGATCGTCACCTTCTGCGTCCCCGCCTTCGTCGCGTTCACGGGCACGACAAGTCGCGACCGCTCGGCCGCGAGGTCGACCCCCGCGGCCGCGTCGCCGTCGGAGCCGCCGGTGGCGACCGCCCCGTTCGCGAAGAACGCGTCCTCGGCCTGGTAGCCCTCGCCCTTCGCGCCCTTGCCGGTCCTCAGCACGTCGGTGACCGCGTCCCAACGGGTGTCGGGTCCGGTGCCCTCCTGGCTGTCCGGGTCGGTCTCTCCGCCCCCGGGGTGCCGAGGTCACCGATCGTCGTCAGGGCGATCGCGTCGATGTTGACGTTGCCGGTGTCGTCCGAGTCGTAGCGGTACGTGATCTCCTGCTCGCCCGCCTCGAGGGCGACCTCCTCCTGGTGCACGAACCAGAAGCCCCAGCCCGCTCCGACACCCGACGGCAGCTCGATCTGCCGGTCCTCGCCGTTCGCGACCTGCGAGAGGGTCATGGTGCTGCCCAGGCCGTTGGCGTAGCGCAGGTTGAGGCCGTAGTCGCCGGCCACCGGGACGTCGACCGTGAACGTCACGGACGCCTCGCCCTCGTGGTCGAGGATGAATCCGTCGACGAACCCGGTGCCCGAGTAGCCCAGGTGGTTCTGGTTGACGCCCGCTCCCCCGGCGAGGACGGCGTCCTCTGCCTCGAGCTCGAGCGGCAGCCCGGGTGTGTCGTCCGGGACCGGGGCCGCGGTCGCTGGGGCCGCGAGCGCCACCGTCCCGCTGCCGCCGAGGGCGAGCGCGGCGACGATGCCCGCGGCCCTCCTGGTCGTCGTCCTCATGTGTGGTTCTCCTTCGCTGGGTGGTGTCGCAGCTGGTGGTGCGGGTGATCTGGGTGGTCCAGGTTGTGCAGTTCGTCCGGGTGGTGCGGGTGGATCATGTGGTGAGGGCGCGGGACGGCGGTCGGTCCGCCCCGCGCCCTGGTCCGCGGCGCGCCGGCGTCAGGGCAGGAGCCCCGAGTTCCCTCCCCGTCGACGACGGTGAAGCCCGGCCAGGCCTCGATCCCGGCAGGCGCTCCCGAGACGGTGACGTCCGTGAACGTCGCCTTCCCCGCACCGGTCTGGATCTCGACCGCCGTCGTCCCGGTGCCGGTGATCGTCACGTCGCTGACGCGCACGTCCGCGACGCGCTTCTGCCAGCTGACGAGGATCGCCTGGTACGTGCTGTCCCGGATCTCCATGTCCCGGACGATCACCGGGGCGGTGATGTCGGCGGTGTCGGCGTAGATCCACACGGCGCCCAGCTCGCTCTCCCAGTTGGGCTCGTAGCCGCCGGTCCGGGTCAGCGTGTTGCGCTGGACGACGGTGTCGCCGCTGAGCGGTGCCGGGTCGAAACGCGTGCCGACGGCGATGCCCGCCGACCCGGTGAGCGTGTCGCTGATGAGGTTGTCCTCGGCGTGGTTGGCGTGTCCCCCGTAGATCCCCACGCCGTTGCCGAGCATCGGCGTGTGGACCGTGTTGAACGCGAAGGCGCTGTCCGTGACCGGGCTCCCGTCCGACCACATCGCGAGCGCGTCGTCCCCGGTGTTGCGGACCACGGTCTGCTCGATCCTCGTGTTCTTCACGTCCCCGTGCAGGTTCACCCCGTCGGCGAACGTGTTGCGGATCCGCAGGCCCAGCACGAACAGACCGTTGGTGCCGTCGTCGCCCCACAGCCCGACCTTCGTGTGCTCGATCCACACGTTCTGGATCAGCGAACCGGTACCGAAGTTCCCTTCGAGCGCGGCGTCGGTGCCGCCGTCGTCCCGCGCGGTGACGTCGCCGTCGATCATCAGGTCGGCGATCGTCACGTTGCTGCCGACCCCGAAGAACCCGCCCTTGCCGTTCGTCTGACCGACGACGGAGTACCACGGGCCCGCGCCGCGGACCGACACGTCCCGGACGTCGACACGCTGGTTCATGGTGAACCGGCCCGGCGGCACCCAGACCCCCGTCCCGGCGGTCCGCGCCTGCTCGATGGCGGTGCGGAACGCCGCGGTGTCGTCGCCGCCCCCTGAGGTCGCACCCGTCGAGGTCACGTCGACGTACCCGGCAGGCTTCGTGATCGCGGCGGGCCGCAGCTCGGTCTCGACGAGATCGACGTCGTAGCGGGTGGCGGACGACGCGGCGTCCTTCTGCAGGCGGAGCACCGTCCCCGCGGGGAGCTCCGAGAACGTCGTCCGCGTGTCCCCGAAGAAGCGCTGGGCTTTGCCCTGCGACACCTGGTTGCCGTACGGGTAGTCGCCGTAGACCCACGAGAACCGGCTGGTCACCGGCACGTCCTTGATCTTCGTGCCGTCGGCGTACAGGCCGAGTGTCCGGTCCTGACCGGCGCCGTCCGTGGTGTCCGGGATCGACGCTCGCAGCACGAGGGCGCTCGCCGGCTCGGTCAGCGTCCACTGCACGTACTCGCCGGAGCCGTCGAGGCGTACGGCCTGCCGGCCCGACGCCTCCGCGGCGACGGTGCGGAACGTGCGGTCGGGGCCGAGGGTCGAGGCGTTCGTCGACCCGGACTCGGCCTCGTAGGTCGTGTACGGCACGGTCGCCCCGCGCGAGGCGAGCGCTGCGCCGTCCGACAACGTCACGTGGTCGACGGCGAGGGCCCCCGACCCGCTCGCGGTGCCGTCGTTGCGGAGACCGATGCTGTGCAGGCCCGCTCCCACGTCGACACGGATCCCGAGCGACTCGAAGCCGCTCGTCGCAGGGAGCACGAGGTACCCGAGCGGCAGGCCGTCGACCTCGACGACCAGGCGTTGCTCGGCTCCCGTGCCGTTGCTGTACCGGACCGACGCCGTCTGCTCGCCCGTGACCGCGGCGCGGACCGGCACGACGAGCCGGGCCCCGGTCGTGGTGAGACCCTGCACGGCGCTGCCGGACACGACGGCGCCCGCGACATGGAAGCCGCCCTCGGCCTGGAAGACCGTGCCGGCGGCTGCCGGAACCGTCGCGACGTCGGTCAGGCCGAGGTCCGGGCCTCCGTCGCCGGAGCCGTCGTCGCCCGAGCCGCCGGAGTCACCCGGGTCACCGGAGTCACCGCCGCCGTCACCGGGGTCGACGGGACCGTCAGGACCGTCGGCTGCGGCATCCGTCGGCGCGACCGAGACCGCGTCGAGGTTGACGTTCCCCGAGTCCGCGGTGCCGAAGCGATAGGTGATCTCGTGCTCACCGGGGGTCAGGGCGACCACCGAACGTGCCGACGTCCAGGCGTCCCACCCACCCGAGGCCGGGAGCAGGACCCGCGTGCGCGGGCTCCCGTCGACGTCGACCGAGAGCGTCATCTGCGCGCCGGTCCCGTTGGCGTAGCGCAGGTCGAGCGCGTAGCGGCCGTCGTCGGCCGCGCCGGCCGGGGTGGCGACGTCGAGGCTCACGCTCGCGCCGCGGTTGGCGTCGGTGAGACCACCGACGAACCCGTCGCCCTGGAAGCCGCTGTGGTCGGTCGCGACGGCCGCGCCACCCGCGAGGGTCGTGGACTCGAGCTCGACGCCTCCCGGGATCGCGACGGTGCCCGCGGTGCCGGGCGTGCCGCCGCCGTCCGGGTCGCCGCCGGCCTCGACGGGCTCGACCTCCAGGGCGTCGAGGTTGACGTTGCCCGAGTCACCCTGGGCGAACCGGTAGGTCAGCGTGTGCACACCGGCGGCGAGGGCCACCGTCTCGCTCGCCGTGCCCCACGCGGCCCAGCCACCGGTCGCCGGGAGCTGGACCTGACGGACCGCACCGTCGACGTCGAGCGTCAGCGTACGGGTCGAGCCGGTGCCGTTGGCGTAGCGCAGCGTGGCGACGTGGTCGCCCCCGGTGGGGACGTCGACCCGGAACGCGACGGACGCCGTCCCGCGGTGGGCGTCGGTGAACCCGCCCACGAACCCCGTCCCCTGAAAGCCTGGGTGCTCGGTGTCGGTCGCGGTGCCGCCCGCGAGCGCAGCGTCCTCCGCCTGACCCGTGCCCGGGACCTGCACGGTCGCGCCGGGACCGCTGCCGGAGCCGCCACCCGACCCCTCGCTCGTGGTCAGCGCGAGCGAGTCCAGGTTCACGTTGCCCGAGTCCGAGGTGTCGAACCGGTAGGACAGCATGTGGGCTCCTGCGCTGAGCGAGACCGTCTCCGTCGCCGTCGACCACGTCGCCCAGCCCCCGGACGCGCCCAGCGCCACCTGCCGCAGGCGCGTGCCGCCGTCGTACAGGGAGAGGGTCCGGGTGCTGCCGGTCCCGTTGGCGTAGCGGAGGGCCAGCTCGACGTCGCCCGAGACCGGGACGTCGACGGCGAAGGCCACCGACGCGCTTCCCCGGTTGCTGTCGGTGAGGCCGCCGACGAAGCCCGTCCCCGAATACCCGGCGTGCTCGGTGTCGACGGTCGCGCCACCGGAGAGCGTCGCGTCCTCCGCCTCGAAGGTCGTGGTCGCGGCGGCGGCAGGGACCGCGAGCCCCGTGAGCCCTGCCGCCCCGACGACGGTCGCGAGCACGAGCGCGAGGATCGAGGCGAGGTACCGCCGACGAGGCGGTGACGAGCTGTTCGGGTACACGGCAATCTCCTTCGATCGCTGGCTCCGCGAGCACACGCAGGACGTGCTGACCGTCCGAGGACGGGCCGGCGTCGGTGCCGGCAGCACGCTTTCGCGTAAGCGGTTACGCGATCAACCCTGCCCCGCTGGCTGTGTGATTGTCAAGGAGTTGCTGTGGATCGGTCACATTCTTCCAGCGCGAGCGCGTTGCCTACCGCTCTTCGAACGTAATCGCTTACGCGATCCTTGCGCCGGACCTATGCTGCTGGGGTGGGCAAAGGTGCAGACCTCAACATGACCGACCTCGCCGAGCGCGCGGGGGTCTCGATCGCGACCGTCTCGCGCGCCCTCAGCGGCTCGACCGGCGTCTCCGCCACGACCCGGGTGCGGATCCGCTCCCTCGCCGACGAGCTCGGCTACGCCGTCTCCCCCGACGCGGCGCGCCTCGCTCGCGGTTCCACCGGACGCGTCGCCGTCGTGACCCCGAACCTCTCCCACTGGTTCTACTCGGCGATGCTCGACGGGATCGTGACCGCCCTGCACGGGGCGGACGTCGACGTCCTGCTCTACGAGGTCAAGGCCGAGCGGGAGCGGCGCCGCTTCTTCGAGGAGCTGCCCGCGCGGCGCCAGGTCGACGCGGTCGTCCTCATCGCCCTGCCCATCAGCGACGACGAGCGCCGACGCCTCGACCTGATGGGGGTCACCGCGGTCATGGCGGGCGGCACGCTCGGCGACCACCCGCACGTGCGCATCGACGACGTGGCGATGGCGCGGCAGGCCACCCAGCACCTGCTGCTCGCCGGGCACCGGCGCGTCGCGATGATCGGCGCCGTCGGGACCTGGAGCCTCGAGTACGGGGCCCCGCCCGACCGACTGCGCGGGTTCAGCGAGGCCCTCGCCGCGGCCGACGTCGCGGCCGACGACGAGCTCGTCGTCCGGACCCCCTGGGGCACGACGGGCGGAGCCGACGGGATGGCCCGGCTCCTGAGCCTGGACGACCCGCCGACCGCTGTCGTCGCGTTCTCGGACGAGGTCGCGTTCGGCGCTCTGCGGACTCTCCGTCGGTCAGGCATCGCGGTACCCCACGCCCTCTCCCTCGTCGGGATGGACGACCACGAGCTCGCCGACACCATGGACCTGACCACCGTGCGCCAGCCGGTGACCGAGCAGGGGCACGCCGCCGGCGAGCTGGTGCGGAGGTTCCTCGTCGGGGACGCCCCGGCGGACGTGCACCTCACGCTCCCGACGCACCTGGTGGCCCGTGGGACCACCGGCCCGCCCCTGACGGCCACCCGCTGAGGACAGCAGAGACGTCCCTGCCGGGCCCGCAACGGATCGGGCCCGGCAGGGACGACGGACGGGGGTCGCAGGCGGCGGGGCTCTCCTCCCCACCGCCTCGCCCGGGCGCGGGCCGGTCAGCCTCCGGCCTCGCCCGCTCCCCTACCCCTTCACCGCGCCGCCGAGACCGGCGCCGCGCAGGAACATGCGCTGGAAGACGAGAAAGATCACGATCGGCAGCGCGGTCGAGATGGCGAGCGCTGCCATGAACACGTCGAGCTCGACGTAGTTCTCGAGGGCCGGGAGGCGCACCGAGAGCGGCTGCTTCAGCGGGTCCCGCAGCACCAGCAGCGGCCACAGGAAGTCCTTCCACGCCGCGATGACCGCGAACACCGAGACGACGCCGAGGATCGGCTTCGACATCGGCAGGACGATCGACCAGGCCACCCGGAACGGGCCGGCCCCGTCGACGCGCGCCGCCTCGAAGATCTCGCGGGGCAGGTTGTCGAAGAACCTCTTGACGAGCACGACGTTGAACGCGCTCGCCCCCGCGGGGAGCCACACGCCCCACCAGCTGTTGATGAGCGAGATGTCGGTGAACGGGATCTTGAGGATCGTCAGGAACAGCGGGACGAGCAGCACGACGGCCGGCACGAACAGCGTCGCCAGCACGAGGCCGTGCACGATCTTGCCCCACCGCGGACGCAGGACCGAGAGCACGTATCCGCCGCTCGCGGCGACAAGGATCTGCATCGCCCACGACCCCAGGGCCAGCACCAGGGTGTTGTAGAAGTACAGGTCGATGTCGAACCGGAACCACGCGGTGGACAGGTTCTCCCAGTCCATCCCGTTCGGGAAGATCGCCATCGGGGTGCGCAGGATGTCCTGCGTCGGCGTGATCGCGGCCTTCGCGAGCCAGAGGATCGGGCCCAGGCCGACGACGATCAGGCTGATCCAGAGCAGGACGTGCGCGCCGCCGAGCCCGCGCTTGACGCTCGGGCGACGCCAGTCGGAGTCGGCGACGATGCCGCGGTCCGCCTGGTCCGCCGAGGCGGCGGCCTTCTTGCGGCGACGGGCCGCGACGAGGCTCGCGACCGGTCGGACGGCGGCGGTCACCTCGGCGGCACGCTCGTCGCCGGTGGGACGGGACCCGTGACCGGGCTCGTCGTGCGCGGTGTGCTCGGCGACGGGCGTCGCGGCGCGGTTCTGGTTCATGACTTGCTCCACTTCGCCGTGGCCTTGAAGTAGATGACCGAGAGGATCGCGAGGACCGCGGCGAGCATCAGGCTCAGAGCGGTGGCCTTGCCGTAGGAGCCGAACCGGAACGCGTAGTCGTAGATCATCAGCATGATCGTCGTCGTCGAGTTCGCGGGCCCGCCCCCGGTGAACAGGTAGGGCTCGAGGAAGACCTGCGCCGTGCCGATGATCTGGAGGATGAAGGTGATGAAGAGGACGCCGCGCAGCTGGGGCATCGTCACGTGCCAGACCTTGCGCCAGACCCCCGCGCCGTCGACCTCGGCGGCGTCGTAGAGCTCGGGGGCGACGCCGGTGAGCGCCGCGAGGTAGATGATGATCGTCCCGCCGGCCGCGGCCCACGTCGCCTCGAGCACGAGCGACGGCATCGCGGTCGCCGGGTCCTGGAGCCAGGGGAACGGGCCGAGGCCCACCCAGCCGACGATCGTGTTGAACACGCCGGTCGCCGAGGCGTCGTAGAACGTCTTCCAGAGCAGGACCGCGACCACCGGGGGCACGACGACGGGCAGGTACGCGAGCGCCGACAGGATGCCCTTGCCGCGCTTCGTCTCGCTCATCAGGACCGCCGCGACGAGCGGGATCGGGTAGCCGAAGATCAGCGCGAGCACCGCGAAGTACAGGGTGTTGAGGACGGCGGTGCTCAGCAGCGGGTCGGCGAGCACCTGCTGGAAGTTCTGCCAGCCGACGAAGACCGGGTCGGTGACCAGGTTCGTCGTCTGGAAGCTCATGATCGCCGCGCGGACGATCGGGAACCAGGAGAACATCCCGAAGACGAACAGGAGCGGCAGCCCCAGGATCAGGGCGCTGAGGCCACCGCCACGGACCCAGGTCATCGGGGTGCGCGGCGGGCGGCGCCGGGGGCTGAAGGACGACGCGTCAGGCGTCGCCGGAGCGCCGGCGGGCGAGGACGCTGTGGTGGCGGTCACGGGCGGGGCCTTTCATCACAGGGCGGTGCGGGTGCTGCAGGTGCAGTCCGGCCGGTCGGTGCCGGAGCACGGGGACGCGCTGGCGTCGGTCCCGGGGACCGCGCAGGGGGCTGCCCCGGGCCGGAGCCCGGGGCAGCCCGTGGGATCAGCTGGCGTCGATGATTCCCTGGACGTTCGTCTCGGCGTCCGAGAGCAGCTTGTCGATGTCTGCGTTCTCGTCCGTCAGGACCGCCTGCACGACCGGGTCGAGCGCGGCGTAGAGGTCCTGCGTGGCGACCGGCGGCTCGGCAGCGAGCGGCTGGTCGTAGATGTTGTCGCTGTACGGCGCGAACTGCTCGAGCGGCACGTTGATGAGGTCGGCGATCCACTCCTGCGACTCGTCGTACGTCGCCTTGTCGAACACCGGCAGCACCGGAGCGCCGACGGGCTGGTCCTGGTCCGCCGTGACCTGGGCGTCCGCGATCGCGGCGTCCTTGTCGGTCAGCTTCTCCATGTAGTAGAAGTCGATCCACTTGACCGCGGCGGCCTGCTCCTCGGGCGTCGCCTTGGCGTTCACCGCGGCGAGCGTGCCGCCGCCCAGGACGGCGCCGTCGTCACCCTCGAGCGGGAGCACGGTCACGCCGTAGTCCTCCTCGGGCATAGCGTTCTGCGTGACGAGGTTCCCGTAGTCACCGCCACCGGAGATGAACATGCCGATCTTGCCGGCCGCGAAGTCCGCGTGGCTCGTGCCCCAGTCGTGGCTGAAGTTCGAGCCCATGGAGTCGTCGTCCCAGCGCATCGACGCGAGCATCTCGAGCGCCTTCTTGTACTCCGGCGTGTTGATGGTCGCCGTCGTGGTCTCGCCCTCCTGCGTCTCGGCGCGGCCGCCGAGCGCGTAGACGAGGGTCGTGAGGATCCAGCCACCGGTGTTGGCCGACGTCATCTCGACGTACCCGGCCTGGCCGGTCTTGTCGGAGATCGTCTTGGCGGCCTCCTGGACCTCGTCCCACGTCGTCGGCGGGGCGTCGGGGTCGAGGCCGGCCTCGGTGAACAGGGCGCGGTTGTAGTGGATGCCCTGACCGTACGCAGCGATCGGGATCAGCCACATGTTGCCGTCCGCGTCCTCACCGGCGACCGCGACGTTCTCGCTGAAGTCGTCGGCGTACGGCAGCTCGGCGACCTGGGCCGAGATGTCCGCGATCTGCTGGCGCTCGATGAGGCCACGACCGTCGGTGAAGGGCACGGTGAAGACGTCGGGCAGCGTGCCGCCCGCCAGGTCGGCGGTGAAGGTCGTGCCGACCCAGTTGTACTCCTGCTTCTCGACCGTGATGTTCGGGTTGGCCTCCTGGAACTGCGCGATGCGCTCGTCGAACGCGTCGATCGCGCCCTGCTCGAGCCCCTCGTCCATGGCGACCTGGATCGTGACGGGTTCGTCCGCCGCCGGCGTCTCTGCCGCATCGGTCGTGGTCTCGCCGTCGCTCGAGCTGCTGCACGCCGCGAGGGCAGAGATGGTCAGGGCGCCCACGAGCGTGAGGGCCACGTTCCTGCGTGTTGACTTCATCGTCACTCCTTGTGTTCTACGCCGGCCCGGTCGGTGCTCGGCTGCCTGCTGGTCCTGCTGATGTGGTCGTGCTGCTGGGTGGATCGGGGTCGTGCGGATCTAGGGTCTGAACCAGACGCTCGCGTCGCTGGGCAGCTGCCCGGCGTCGAGCTCGGTGCTCGCGAGGAGCACCTGGGCGCCGTCGGGCAGAGGCACCGCTCCGACGCCGAAGTTGGTGGCAGAGACGAACCCGTCGCCGCGGGAGAACGCGAGCACGTCCTCGGACGCGCCGGGCAGCTCTACCCACGCGAACTCGGCGGAGCGCACGCCGTCCTCCGCCCTGCGGATCGCGAGCGCGGCGCGGTAGAGCGAGAGCATCGACCGCGGGTCGTCGGCCTGGGCCTGGGCGGAGAACCTGCCCCATCCCTCGGGCTGGGGAAGCCACGGTGCCGACGAGCCGTCGTCCGAGAACCCGAAGGACTCGCCGTCCGTGGTCCACGGGAGCGGCACCCGGCACCCGTCGCGCCCGGGGTCGACGCCCTCGGACCGGAAGTGCATCGGGTCCTGGATCGCGTCGAGCGGCAGGTCCTCGACCTCGGGGAGCCCGAGCTCGTCGCCTTGATAGATGTAGAGCGACCCGGGGAGCGCGGCGGTGAGCAGCGCGGCCGCCCGCGACCTGCGCTCACCGAGCGCCAGGTCGGTCGGGGTGCCGAAGCGCTTCTTGAGGAAGTCGAACGACGAGTCCTCGCGCCCGTACCGGGTCACGGGGCGGGTGATGTCGTGGTTCGACAGGACCCAGGTCGGCGGCGCGCCGACCGGGGCGTGGGCCGCGAGCGTCGCCGAGATCGCGGTGCGCAGCTCCTTCGCGTCCCAGGGCCGGGTCATGAAGTCGAAGTTGAAGGCCGTGTGCATCTCGTCGGGACGCAGATACATGGCGAACCGCTCGACGTCCGGGAGCCAGATCTCGCCGACGAGCACCCGGGGGTCCGCGTAGGAGTCGGCGACGGCACGCCACCCGCGGTAGATGTCGTGCAGCTCGTCGCGGTCGAGGTGCGGGTGCTCGCCGGGGCCGAACTCCTCGGGCACGGGCGGGAGCTCGGGGTCCTTGACCGGCAGCGCGGCGGAGTCGATCCGGATCCCCGCGGCCCCCGGTCGAACCAGAACCGCAGGACGTCCTCGTGCTCGCGCCGGACGTCGTCCGAGCTCCAGTTGAGGTCCGGCTGCTCCGGCGTGAACAGGTGGAGGTACCACTGGCCCGGCGTGCCGTCGGGGTCGGTCGTGCGCGTCCAGGTGTTGCCCTGGAAGCTCGACACCCACTGGGTGGGCATCTCGTCGCCGTCGGGGCCGAGCCCGTCGTGGAACCAGAACCGCTCCCGCTCGGGGGATCCGGGCGCGGCGGCGAGCGCCGCGCGGAACCACTCGTGCTCGGACGAGATGTGGTTGGGGACGACGTCGATGATCGTGCGGATCCCGAGCTCGCGGGCCTCCGAGATCAGCGCCTCGGCCTCCTCCAGGGTGCCGAAGGCCGGGTCGATGGTCCGGTAGTCCTGGACGTCGTAGCCGCCGTCGGCGAGGGGCGAGAGGTACCAGGGGGTGAACCAGATCGCGTCGACCCCGAGGTCGCGCAGGTAGGTCAGGTGCTTGCGGACGCCGGCCAGGTCGCCGGTGCCGTCGCCGTTCCCGTCCGCGAAGCTGCGGGGGTAGACCTGGTAGATGACGGCGCTGCGCCACCACTGCGCCTGGGAGCCCGACACCACCGTGGCGTCCTGCTCTCGGATCTCGCTGTCCACGCGTCCGCGCCTCTCGTCGTCCGGCACGAGTGGCTCCGTCCACCTTCGGACTGCCGAACCGACCTCGTCGTCTGGTTGGACAGTAATGACTCGACACCGCGAACGCAAGAACTCGACATCGGCGTTATCGAACTGCGACCTTTTTGACGCACGACTGGTCCCCCGTGATGCAAACGGTGAGGTCGATCCGACACCTCGGGGCGTTCAAGCGCACGCGCAGCGCACGCACGGAGGCCCCGACGGCGCGCGCGACACGTCCGATCCGCGCGCGGCGGAATGGGGCGCCGAGGCGCGCGCCGACATGCGGGTCGACGCGCTCAGGGACGCGCTCGCCGACACGCTCAGGGACGCTCGGGGCACGCCAGAGCTCCCCGGCGCGAGGGACGTCGTCCGGCTCCGGCGAGAGCGGTCGCTCAGGTCAGGGGGTCAGGACCCTGCGGGCGCGGCAGCCGTCGAGCGCCGGACCACGAGCTCGGGCTCGAAGAGGAGCTCGTCGCGGGACACCTCGCCGCCCGCGATCATGGCGGCCAGCAGGTCGACCGCGGCTCGGCCCATCGCGTCGATGGGCTGCCGGACCGTCGTGAGCGCCGGGTCCGTCGAGTTCATGAGGGCCGAGTCGTCATAGCCGACGACGGAGATGTCGCGCGGGACGTCCTTGCCGGCGCGACGCACCGCACGGACGGCGCCGAGCGCGAGCGGGTCGCTCGCGCACACGATCGCCGTGGCCCCGGCCTCGAGCAGCCGGTTCGCCGCGGCCTGCCCGCTCTCGAGCGAGTACTGGCTGTGCGCCACCATGCGCGGGTCGATCTCGACCCCTCTGGCCTGCGCGAACACCCGAGCGGCGGCGAGCTTGCGCTCCGAGGGGACGTGGTCGGCGGGGCCCAGGAGCAGACCGATCTGCGTGTGCCCCATCGAGATCACGTGGTCGAGCGCCTGGTGCACGGCGATGAGGTCGTCGCACGAGACGTGCGGGAAGTCGAGGGTCTCGATCGACGCGTTGATGAGGACGACCGGCAGCTTGAGCGCCTGGAGGCGCTCGTAGTGCGTGTGGTCGGCCTCGCGCTCGGCGTACAGGCCGCCCGCGAAGATCACGCCGGACACGTGCTGGGCGAGCAGGAGGTCGATGTACTCCGACTCGGTGATGCCGCCGGCCGTACGGGTGCACAGGATCGGCGTGAACCCCTGCTGGGCGAGGGCGCCGCCCACGACCTCGGCGAAGGCCGGGAAGATCGGGTTGACGAGCTCCGGGAGCACGAGCCCCACGAGCCGGCTTCGCTCGCCCCGGAGCTTGGTGGGGCGCTCGTAGCCGAGCACGTCGAGCGCCGTCAGGACGGCGTCGCGGGTGCCCTGCGACACGCCCGGCTTCCCGTTCAGGACGCGACTGACCGTCGCCTCGCTGACCCCCACCTTCTTGGCAACCTCGGCAAGACGTCTCGACATGCGCAACACACTACCCCGTGGACGCAAGCCGCTTGCGTGACTTGCATCACCGGCGCGCCGCAGCGTCCGATCTGGCGCCGGAGCGACGCGTCGTCATCGTCCGAGCCGTCGCTCTCTTGCACCGAAGGCGCGCAGGGCGCGCAGGTAGTCGACGCGCCGGAAGTCCGGCCAGAACGCCTCGCAGAAGTAGAACTCCGACTTCGCGCTCTGCCAGAGCAGGAACCCGCCGAGACGCTGCTCCCCCGAGGTGCGGATCAGCAGCTCGGGATCGGGCTGCCCCGTCGTGTAGAGGTGCGCCTCGATGTGCTCGACGTCGAGGGTCCGGGCGAGCTCCTCGAGGGAGCCGCCGCGCGCGATCTCGGACCGCAGCACGGAGCGGACGGCGTCCGCGATCTCGTGCCGGCCGCCGTAGCCGATCGCGACGTTGACGTGCATCCCCGCGACGTCGGCGGTGCTCGCCTCGGCGGCGCGCAGCGCCTCGGTTGTCGCCTCGGGCAGCAGGTCGAGCCGGCCCATGACCCGCAGCCGCCACCGGCCGGTACCGGCGAGCTCCACGACGGAGTCCTCGATGATGCGCAGCAGGGCGTGGAGCTCGTCCTCGGAGCGCTGCAGGTTGTCCGTGGAGAGCATCCAGAGCGTCACGACCTCGATCCCGAGCTCGTCGGACCAGCCGAGGAACTCGGCGATCTTGTCCGCGCCCCGCCGGTGCCCGTGCGCGGCGGGCTCGCCGAACGCCTTGGCCCAGCGGCGGTTCCCGTCGAGGATCACGCCGACGTGCCGGGGCACGGACGTACGGTCGAGGGCATGGGTGAGCCGACGCTCGTAGAGCTTGTACAGCGGCTGGGGCAGGCGCACGACACTCCTCGACGAGGGCTCCACGACGGTCCCGCCCAAACTACCGGACTGCCCGGCACAGGACGTCCACAGGTCGCGTACCAGAACCTACGGTTGCGTAACCTACGATTGCGTAAGAAGTTCTTCCAGCCGAGGAGGCACCCCGTGACCCCGGACCCGACGGACCCGGCACCCACCGTCACCGAGCGCGCGGGTGCCGCGGTCGACCGCACGGTCGATGCCGTGGTCGAGGCCGTCAAGCCTCGCCTGCGCGGCTGGATCCACGCCGTGACGTTCCCGCTCGCCCTGGTGTCGAGCATCGTGCTCGTCGTCCTGGCGCCCACGACCGCCGGCAAGGTGTCCTGCGCCGTGTTCGGCCTCTCGGCCTGCCTCTTGTTCGGCACGAGCGCCGTCTACCACCGCGGCACCTGGTCACCTCGCGTGGCCGGGATCCTCCGACGGGCCGACCACTCGAACATCTTCCTCATCATCGCCGGCACGTACACGCCGCTGGCGGTCCTCCTGCTCGAGCCCGCGGCCGCCCGGATCCTGCTGATCATCGTCTGGTCGGGCGCGCTCCTGGGCCTCGCGGCCCGGATCGTCTGGATCAACGCGCCGCGCTGGGTGTACGTCCCGATCTACATCGCCCTCGGCTGGGTCGCCGTCGGGTACATGGGGGCGTTCTGGCAGACCGGAGGACCCGCCGTGGTCTGGCTCGTGATCGCCGGCGGCCTCGCGTACACGCTCGGCGCCGTCGTCTACGGGCTGAAGCGGCCCAACCCGAGCCCGCAGTGGTTCGGGTTCCACGAGATCTTCCACGTGCTCACCGTGGTCGGCTTCGCCTGCCACTTCACGGCCATCGCGATCGCCGTCGCCGTCACGTCCTGACGCGTCGGACGGCGTCCCGCGCCTCAGTCGGGGACGACCCGGTAGCGACGGTTCGCCAGGGAGGGGTTGGTGCGGCGTGCGTCCGCCAGCAGCGCGCCGTCGAGGTCGACGGTCCTGATCTCGGGGACGTCGCCGAGCTCCAGCCCCACCTGTCCGTCCGGACCCACGAGGAGCGAGTGGCCCGACACCCCGTCCCCCGCCTGTCCGACGGCGAGGACGAGTGCCGTGTTCTCGATCGCGCGAGCCCGCGCCAGAGTCCGCCAGTGGTCGACCTTGAGCGGCCCTGACGCCCACGCGGCGGGCACGACCAGCGCGTCCGCACCCGCGTCGACGAGCCTGCGCGCGGACTCCGGGAAGCGCAGGTCGTAGCAGGTCATGACCCCGAAGCGCAGCCCACCGACGTCGATCACGAGGGGATCGGCACCTGGGTCGCCGGCCTCGAGCCGGTCGGACTCCCGGTGCCCGAACGCGTCGTAGAGGTGCACCTTGCGGTAGACGCCGGCGATCTCGCCGTCACGGTCGACCGCGACGGCGGCGTTCACCGGTCGCGCCGGGTCCGTCCCCGGCAGGACCGTCCCCGCGATCACGGCCGCTCCCGTCGCCCTGGCCTGCGAGCGCAGGAACGAGACGTACCTCCCGCTGATCGGCTCCGCGTGCTCCGGACCCACCCCGTGCGGGTCGAAACCCGACGAGTACTCGGGGAGAACGAGGAGCTCGGAGCCGACCGAGGCGGCCGAGCGGAACGCTGTCCGCACGACGTGCTCGTTCGCGGGCCGGTCCCCCGAGACCGCGAGCTGGGCGATCGTGACGCGGACCGTCATGTCAGGTCCGGTCCGTCGGCGCCGCGCGCTCTGCTGCCGGGTCGGCGCCCGTCGCGGTGGGGTCGTCGGGCGATCCGCCGGGCTCAGCACCGTCGGGCGCTCCGCCGTCGGGCGCGGGCCTGTCAGGCGCCCCGCCGTCGGGCGCTCCACCGCCGGGGACCTCGCCGGCCGCACGCCGGCGCTCGTCGTTGCGACGCGCCGTGCGCAGGTGCTTCGTCAGCGAGAGGAAGAGCACCACGGTCGCCAGGGCGACGGCGAAGATCACCAGGAACCCGATGAGCCCCGGCGACACGTCGTAGGGCGAGAGCTCCGGGCGCAGCGGGTCGCTCGACGGGGACGGCGCAGGCGTCGCGGCCGCGAGGAGTCCCGTGACCGTCGGTGAGGTCAGGATGGCCCCGGCCGCGGTCATGCGTCCTGCCGGACGGGCTCGGCGCCGACCTCGGGCCGCAGGCCCGCGAACAGGTCGGTCTCGTACTCGGCCCCGGAGTCGGCGTCGGTGTCGGCGTCGCCTCGCGCGGCGCCGGCGACCTCGACACGGGACTCTGCGAGCTCGTACTCCTCCCAGGGCCAGACCTCGAGCTCCAGGTCCCGCGGGACGGCGAAGAAGAAGCCGTCCGGGTCGATCTGCGTGGCGTGGGCGCGCAGCGCGGCGTCGCGCTGGTCGAGGTGCTCCCGCACGTCGATGCGGGTCGTGACCTCGCGCTCCGGGATCTCGCGCGCGGCACGGGACTCGACCCACTCGCCGAACGGCGACTCGAGCCCGGCGCCGAGCATCGCCTCGTGGACCGAGCGGATGCGCGCCATCGAGAAGCCGTGGTTGTAGTAGAGCTTGCCCGGGGCCCAGGGCTCGGCCCCACCGTCGACGACGTACCGCTCCGGGTCTCCGGCCGCGGCGAACGCCTCGACGGAGACCTCGTGGGTCTTGATGTGGTCCGGGTGCGGGTAGCCACCCGACGGGTCGTAGGTCGTCATGACGTGCGGCCTGAACCGACGCACGGCCTCCACCAGCGGCGCCGCAGCGGTCTCGAGCGGCACGAGCGCGAAGCAGCCCTCCGGCAGCGGGGGCAGCGGGTCGCCCTCGGGCAGGCCCGAGTCGACGAACCCGAGCCACTCCTGCCGGACCCCGAGCGCCGCTGCGGCGGCCGCCATCTCCTCCCGGCGCAGCGCCGCCATCGCCTCCGGGGTCTCGGGCGCGGGCCCGAACCGCGGGTTGAGGATGTCGCCGCGCTCACCGCCCGTGCAGGTGACGACGAGGACCTCGACGCCCTCGGCCGCGTAGCGGGCCATGGTGGCCGCGCCCTTGCTCGACTCGTCGTCAGGGTGCGCGTGGACCGCCATGAGCCGCAGCGGCTCGGCGGTGCTCGGTGCGGACGCAGGCTGCGCGTGTTCCACGGATCCTCCGGGGGCTGGTGGCGACGTGCCGGTACGACCGGCGCCCCGCCGTCAGGGACAATGGTGCTCGCATCCATGATCGCGCATCGTGCGACGGATCCCGAACCGACCGAGGAGCACCAGGCCATGAGCCACGATCCGGCCGGCCGTCCCGTGGACGCGGCCGACACGACCGGCACGACCGGTACGGCGGACGCGACCGGCACATCCGGCGTGCCAGACACTGCCGACACGACCGGCGCTGCCGACCTGACCGACGCGACGCTCGCCGACCGCTACGGCCGGACTGCGCCCCGCGGGCGGGGCCTGCGCGTCGGCCGACGGCGCGTGAGCGCCTACGCGCTGGCGATCACGGCATTCGTGGTCCTGGGGACCGCCGTCGTCGGGTGGATCGCGGTCGACAACGCCCGCGGCGCCGTCGAGTGGAAGGACGTCGGCTTCTCCGTCGTCTCCCCCGAGCAGATCGACATCACCTTCGACGTCTCGATGGCCCCGGGGACGACGGCGGTCTGCTCGATCGACGCGCTCAGCTCCGGCTACGCCCAGGTGGGCCACCTGGAGGTGCCGGTCGGTCCCAACGCGACCGCCGACGCCAGGTACACGGTGAGCGTGGCGACGTCGCAGGAGGCCACGACCGCCGTGATCGACACGTGCGACGCCGTGGACCCTGCGCCCTGACCGGACCCGCGACCGGTTCCTGAGCGCCGCCCGAGCGCCGTCCGGGCGCCGTCCGAGCCCGACAAGCCGTCCGACCGCCGTCCGACGTCGCACGGGCACGCCCGAGCCTGCCCTGGCACGCCAGACTCGTGCCGGACGAACGTTCCTCGCGGGACTTGGTAGAATGACCGATTCAGATGCTGCCCCGTACCGCAGGCTCCGACCGAGAGCCGCTGACTGACCAGCGAGCTCGACCTCGGTGAGTGTGGACGTGGCTGACGACGCAGACGCGCGAGGCCACGGCACCGCACCCGGGACCGGACGGGACACGATCCCCCGGTGCTCGGACGGGCGCGCCGCACGACCCGCGAAGACCCGGCAAGGAAAGGAGCGAACCGTGACAGAGACAACCGTCACCTGGCTGACCCAGGAGGCATACGACAAGCTGAACGCCGAGCTGGCTCACCTGACGGGTGAGGGCCGCACGGAGATCGCCGAGCGCATCGCTGCCGCGCGCGACGAGGGCGACCTGAAGGAGAACGGCGGCTACCACGCCGCGCGCGAGGAGCAGGCCAAGAACGAGGCACGCATCCGCGAGCTGACCGAGAAGCTGCGGTCGGTCCAGGTCGGCACCCCGCAGGACGACGGCAAGGTCGAGGCCGGCATGGTCGTGACCGCCAAGGTCGGCGGCGACCCGATGACCTTCCTCCTCGGCTCCCGCGAGATCGGCGAGACGACCGACATGCGCGTCTACTCGCCGACGTCCCCGCTCGGAGCAGCCATCGACGGCCACTCCGTCGGTGAGACGGTGAGCTATGCGGCGCCGTCCGGCGCCGAGATCTCCGTCGAGATCGTGGAGGCGAAGCCCTACGCGGGCTGACGCCGACGTCCCGCCCGCGGGCAGGACCACAGCCGCACGACGAAGGGGCCCGGGTCGACCGGGCCCCTTCGTCGTGCCGGGACCTGGGACCATCGTCAGGTCCGGACCGTGCCCGGACCGCGCTCAGGCAGTGCCGCTGCAGTGCCGGTGCAGTGCCCGGGGACTGCCACGTCAGCCGACGTAGAACCCGCCCGCCTGCAGCCGCTCGACGAGGACGCGGCAGTGCTCCGAGCCCTTGGTCTCGACCTGGAGCTGGACCCACGCCTCGTCGATCGCGAGATCGATGTCGGTGCGCGCGTGGTCGATGTGCATGATGTTCCCGCCCGCCCCCGCGACGACCTGGGCCAGCTCCGCGAGCGCGCCGGGACGGTCGTCGAGCCGCACGCGCAGCTGCAGGTAGCGCCCCGCCGCCGCGAGGCCGTAGCGGATCGCCCGCAGGTGGACGTTCGGGTCGACGTTCCCCCGGAGAGGACGGCGACGACCGGGCCCTCGAACCCGCTCGTGTCCCGCAGGAGCGCCGCGACGCCCGCCGCCCCGGCAGGTTCGACGATCAGCTTGGCGCGCTCCGCGACGGCGAGCAGCGCCCGGGAGATCTCGTCCTCGCCGACGGTCCGGACCTGGACACCGAGTCCCGCAAGGATCCCGAAGGGGACCCCGCCCGGGGTGCCGACCGCGATCCCGTCGGCCATCGTCGAGGTGAGCGACGCCGTCCGAGGCTCCCCGCCGCCAGCGACGACGGCCACGCCGCCGCGCGCTCGGCCTGGACCCCGACCACCGTCGCGCTCGGCAGGACCTCCGCGAGCACCGCCGCGATGCCCGCGGTGAGCCCGCCCCCGCCGAGCGGCACCAGCACTGTCCCCGCGTCCGGGACCTGCTCGGCGATCTCGAGCGCCACGGTCGCCTGTCCGGCGACGACGTCCCGGTGGTCGTACGGGTGGATCAGGACGGCGCCCGAGCGAGCGGACTCGGCAGCGGCGGCCGCGAGCGCCTCGTCCACCGAGTCGCCGACGAGCCGCACCTCGGCGCCGTAGTCGCGGGTCGCCGCGACCTTCGGCAGCGCGGCGTCGGTCGGCATGTACACGACGGCCGGGATACCGAGCTCGGCCGCTGCCAGCGCGACACCCTGGGCGTGGTTGCCGGCGCTCGCGGCGACGACTCCCCTCGCCCGGGACTCGTCGTCCAGCCGCGCCATGCGCACGTACGCGCCGCGGAGCTTGAACGAGCCGGAGCGCTGGAGGTTCTCGCACTTGAGGAGCACCGGGAGCCCCGCGACCTCGCTGAGCGCCCGCGACGTGTGGATCGGCGTCCGGTAGGAGATGCCGTCGAGGAGGCGTGCGGCGTCCCGGGCGGAGTCGAGGACCTCCCGGGTGGTCGGGACGGGCGCTGCGGGCCGCGTCATCGTGCGACCGGGCCGCCCGGGCGCTCGGCCGCCCCGCCACCGGCACCACCGGCACCGCCGCTCTCGTCGTCCCCGTCGGTCCCCCCGTCCCGGCGGAACCGCTCGCGCAGGACGTCGGCGCTGCGCTCCCGCCACTCCCCGGCACGCTGGGTGTAGCCGCCCTCCGGGGGCTGCCACGGGATACCGGCGGCGCTGGAGACGAGCAGCCCCATCTCGGCGCGGCGCACGGCCGTCGGGACCTCGGGGAGGTTCGGCAGGGCGGGCCTGCCGCGGACCATGACGCGGTCCTCGGTGCCGAGCTCCGGGAACTTGTCGTGCCCGTGGAAGTAGAGGACGACGGTGTTCACGACCGCCACGACCGGGACGGCGAACAGCGCGCCGACGATCCCGGCGGTGAACGCGCCTGCGGCGACGGCGAGCAGCACCGCGACCGGGTGCAGCGAGAGGGCGTGACCCATGAGGAACGGCTGCAGCACGTGACCCTCGATCTGCTGCACGACCAGGACGATCGCGAGCATGATGAGCGCGGTCACCCAGTCGTTCGCCACGAGCGCCACGAGCACCGCGACGGTGCCCGACAGGACCGCACCGACGATCGGGATGAAGGCGCCGACGAAGACGAGGACCGCGAGCGGGAACGCCAGCGGGACCCCGAGGATCGCGGCGCCGACACCGATACCGACGCTGTCGACCGCGGCGACCAGGATCTGGGTGCGGGTGTAGGCGGACAGTGTCACGAACCCGCGGCGCCCCGCCTGGTGGATCGCGTCGCGCGAGCGCACCGGCATGAGGCCGACGACCCACGCCCAGATGGTGCGGCCGTCCAGCAGGAAGAAGAAGGTGCAGAAGAGCGCGATGAGGGCGCCGGTGAGCACGTGGCCGACGGTGGTCGCGGCGCCGAGCGCGCCGGAGAGGATCTGACCCTGGTTGTCCTGGACGGTGTTGAGCCCCTGGTCGACGTAGTCGTTGATCTGGTCGGTGTTGAGGTTCAGCGGCCCCGTCGACAGCCAGTCGAGGAACTCGTTGAAGCCGGCCTGCGCCTGCGCGGCGAGGTCCTGGAAGCCGCCCACGATCGACCGTCCCGCGACGGTGACGAGCCCGGAGACCAGCACGAGCAGGCCGATCAGCGCGGTCCCGGCCGCGAACGACCGCCGGAACCGCAGCCGGCGCTCGAAGAACACCCGCACCGGGGTGAGGAGCACGGTGAGGAGGATCGCGACCGCGATCGGCACCACGATCACCTCGATGGCCCCGATCACCCAGACGAGGCCGGCCGCCGCCCCACCGATCGCCAGCCCGCGCCAGGACCAGGCTGCCGCGGTCCGCACGGACGGTGCCACGGCGTCCGACCCGTGCAGCGTCCGGTCGACGGGCTCCGAGGGCGCGACCACGTCCTCGGTCGCGGGGCCTGCGGGCGCGGCCTTGCGGGACCGCCGACGGAAGATGCTCATCGGACCTCGCTCGTCGATGCTGCCCCGGGCGTGGGCGCAAGCTTCTGGATCACGCCGCCACACTACGACCGATGCCTGCTGCGCACCGGGAACACGCGAGCCGGGGCGCGCGTTGGCACGGTTGTCACCCACCCACGGAGGTCCTCGTGTTCGGTTCCCTGTTCGGCTCCTCGGCCCGCTCGACCATGGTCTCGCCGGAGGCCGCTCTGCCCGGGCGCGCGACCCCGCCGGAGCCGGTCCCCGCGACCCACGCCGTCCTGGGCACGTCGCTGACCCCGCCGTGGCCCGAGGGGACCCGCGTGATCTACCTGGCGATGGGCTGCTTCTGGGGCGCGGAGAAGGAGTTCTGGCGGCTCCCGGGCGTGGTCTCGACCGCGGTCGGCTACCAGGGCGGGTTCACACCCAACCCGACGTACGAGGAGACCTGCACGGCCCGCACGGGGCACACGGAGACCGTGATGGTCGCGTACGACCCGACGCAGGTCGACGACGCCGGGATCCTGCGCGCCTTCTGGGAGGCGCACGACCCGACGCAGGGCTACCGGCAGGGCAACGACGTCGGCACCCAGTACCGCTCGGCGGTCTACTGGACGACGCCGGAGCAGGAGGAGGTCGTGCGCGCGTCCGCGGCGGCGTTCGAGAAGAGCCTCGCCGCCCGCGGGTTCGGGGTCATCACCACCGAGCTCAAGCCGGCGGACGAGGCGGGACCCTTCTACTACGCCGAGGGCTACCACCAGCAGTACCTGTACAAGAACCCCGCCGGCTACTGCCCCGTGCACTCGACCGGCGTGGCGTGCGAGATGCCCGCGTAGGACGCCTCTCACCCGATGGGAACGGGGTAGGGGCGGTCCGGCCCGGTCCGAGACGTGGCTTGCCCCGCCCGACATACTGGCGGGATGGAGCCCGCCGCCGCACTGCCGCCCCGCACGCCGTCGACATGCTCGGCATCGCGGGTCCCGACCGGTCGCGCCGCGTCGGCGCACGCCGCGTGAGCGCGTCCCCGCAGGCGGTCGGCGCCCCGCTCACCTCTGCCGTCGGGGGCCTGCGCGTCGCCGCCGCCGTGCTCGTGTGCGGGTCGGCGGTGCTGCTCTTCGCGGTGCACGTGCGCCCGCTCGGGTATGTCCCGCTGGTGCTCGGCATCCTGCTCGCGGTCGCGGTCGACCGCGCGCTCGCCCGCGACCTCGGGATCATCGCGCTCGGCATGTCGATCGTCTCGGCGATCCCGCTCGCCGCCGACCTGTCGGACGCCGGGATCGCCCGCTTCGCCGTCGCGCTGTCCGCCGCGGTCCTCGTGCCGTGGGCGGTGAGTCGCTACGGGTTCGGGCAGCGCAGCATCGTCTTCCCCTGCGCACGGGCCGCCGCTGGTCCAGAGCGCAGATCGTCTACCTGGTCGTCGTCGTGGCCGCCGGGTACCTGATCCTGCCCGCCTACTTCATCGGTTCGGGCGCCTACCGGAACTGGCCGACGGTCACGACGGGCGAGGAGATCGGGCGGCTGTTCGTCGGGGTCAACGCCGTCGGGATCTGGGACGAGCTGTTCTTCGTCTGCATCGTCTTCGCCCTGCTGCGCGAGCACCTGCCGCTGTGGCTCGCCAACGTGCTGCAGGCCACGGTGTTCGTGTCGTTCCTGTGGGAGCTCGGCTACCGGGAGTGGGGGCCCGCGCTGACGATCCCCTTCGCCCTGGTGCAGGGCTGGATCTTCTCCCGCTTCAAGTCGCTCACGTACGTCGTCGCGGTGCACCTGCTCTTCGACCTGGTCGTCTTCGCGGTGCTCGTGCACGCGCACAACCCGGAGCTGCTCGACATCTTCGTGACCGCGCCGGCGCCGTAGCGGCCCGGTACCGCACGTGCTCCCGACTGCCGCTCGTCGCTGAGGGCCGTTCAGGGCGTCGAGGGCCGCTCAGCGTCCCTGCCGCCGGGCCCGCTTCCCGGCCGCAGCCCGCTTCGCCGCAGCGTTGCGCCGGGACGACGCCACGCTCTGCTTGCCCTTGGCGCCGCCCTTGACCGGGGTCTTGCCGGCCCCCGCGCCGGAGCCCTTGCCGGACCGCGCGCCGCCGGGACCGCCGGCACCGGTGTTCCCCTCCTTCGCAGGGCGCGCCACCGGCGCGGACGTCACGGCCTCCGCGGCGCGGCGCCCGCGCGAGCTGTTCGCCGTCCGGCCACGCACGATCCCGATCATCTCGTCGACGAGGTCCGTGGTCGCCAGGCTCGGCCACACGAGTCCCACGGGGGCGGACGGCGCCCCGTCGGCCTCCCGGTGGGTCACGTCCTTGCGGTGGTGCAGCCGGGCGAGCGACTTCGGCGTCACCAGCACTCCGACGCCCGCGGCCACGAGCTCGAGCGCGTCCGCGGTCGTGGCGGGCCGCGCGACGGCCGCGATCCCCGGCAGGGGCACGTCACCCCACAGGACGTCGTCCTCCGGGTGCAGGACGACGTCGTCGGCCAGGTCGTCGAGCGAGACCTGCTCGTCGTCCCCCAGCGCGGCGACGACGTGGTCGTTCCCGACGCACACGACGGCCTGCTCCTCGTAGAGCGAGATCACGCTCATCACGTCGCGGTCCACCGGGGGCCTGGCGATCGCCGCGTCGAGCTCGCCGTCCCGCAGCGCACGTTCGGCGTCGTCGGCCGCCACCTGCACGAGCTCCAGCCGCACCTGCGGGAGGCGGGCGCCCCACACCCGCGCCCACTTGGCGGGCGTCACGCCCGGGACGTAGCCGAGGCGGAACGGCGCGGGGCCGTCGTCGTCCACGGCCTCGGTCTCGGTCCCGGCCTCGGCCTCGGCCGGAGGGACCGGCTCCGGCTGCTGTGCTGCGGCCCCGCTCGTCTCGTCCACCGCTCCAGGCTAGTGCCAGCCCGTCCCGCGACCGTGGTGCCGCGGATAGGCTGGGGGCATGAGTTCCTCGAGCGCCTCGCAGAAGATGAAGCCCGCCACGGCGGCCAAGAAGCTCGGGGTCTACCTCCCCGCGACACCGCCGGAGTTCCAGGAGGGCACCGTCTCGCGCGCGGAGCTCGACGCGCTGGAGACCGATCCGCCCGAGTGGCTGAGCGAGCTGCGCCGCAACGGCCCCCACCCGCGGCCGGTCGTCGCGGGCCGGCTGAACGTCTCGATCGCGGGCCTCGCCCGCGGCGGCCTCACCGAACCGCTGACGACGGACGAGATCAACGAGCTGCGCGACGACCCGCCGAGCTGGCTCGTGCAGGAGCGCAAGGTGCAGGCGGGGGTGCGCGCCGAGGAGGAGCGCATCAAGGAGCGCGACGCCGCGGAGGCCCGCAAGGGTTCGCGCGGCAAGCCTGCCTAGCCGCCGGAGCTTCGCCTAGCTCTCCGAGGGGCCGGCCGTACCAGGAGCAGTGCCTGCGGCGGCCGCGGCCGACCGGTCGGTGTGCCCGAGCGACATGCCGGGGGCCGCGCGGTCCCGGACGAGCTGCTTGAGCGCGGGGATCTCCGGGAAGCCTTTCTGCTCGCTGCGGTCCCAGACCAGGTCGTCGCCGATCCGCACCGTGAACACGCCCCCGGTGCCGGGCACGAGCGCGACCTCGCCGAGCCGGGTGCCGAACGTCGTCAGCAGCTCCTGCGCGATCCAGGCCGCACGCAGCAGCCAGCGGCACTGGGTGCAGTAGGTGATCTCGACGCGCGGGGGCACGGGCAGGTCGTCGGGGTCCGCGCCCGCCTCGGCAGGTGCCGCAGAGGTGGGCAGAGGGCCAGGTGTCCCGGGTGTCTGGGTCATGGGCCCAGGGTGCCAGACCCGACAATGGTGCGGTGAGCACCACGACCCAGGACGACCCCGCCGCGCCGTCCGCCCTCGACGCGCTGCTCGCCGGGCTCCGCCGCTGGCCGGACGACGACGACCCGACCCGCGTCGCGGTGGACGCGACCGACCGGCTCCTGCTGACCGAGGCCGCGGACGACCTGGCCGTGGCGGCTTCGGACGAGGTCGTGGTCGTCGACGACCGGTTCGGCGCGCTGACGCTGGGGGCCGTGGTCGCGCACGGCCTCACGGGGCTCCGCAGCCACCAGGACGTCGTCACCGGGGAGATCGGGCTCGCCCGCAACGCTGCGGCGGCCAGGCTGAGCGAGACGTATCGCACCGTCCCGCTGGGCCCGGAGGCCTTCGCCGGCGCGCGAGTGGTCCTGATGCAGCTGCCCCGGTCGCTCGCGGCGCTCACGCAGGTCAGCGAGGCGATCGCCGCCGACGCCCACCCGGAGGTCCGCGTCTACGCCGGTGGCCGCATCAAGCACATGACGCGGGCGATGAACGACGTCCTCGCGGCGTCGTTCGTCGACGTCCACGCGTCGCTCGCTCGCCAGAAGTCCCGGGTCCTCGTCGCCGCCAGGATCCGCGAGGACCGCGACCGGACGCCGTCGTTCCCCGTCCGGGAGCGCCTCGAGGTCCCGGCGGGTCGGGGTCGGACGACGGAGCTCGAGGTGGTCGCGCACGGCGCGGCCTTCGGAGGCCCCACGCTGGACCACGGCACCCGTCTCCTGCTGGAGCACCTCGACCGGGTCGGGGTACGCGAGGCGGGCGGACCTGCCGGCACGGACCCGATCGCCGCCGTGGACCTCGGCTGCGGCACCGGCGTGATCGCTACCGCGTTCGCCCTCGCGCACCCGGTGGCCCAGGTCGTCGCGACGGACGAGTCGGACGCGGCCGTCCTCTCGGCGGCGGCGACTGCACGGGCGAACGGGGTCCGCGCCCGCGTGCGCGTGCTGCGCGACGACGCCGCCTCGCGGCTGCCCGACGCGAGCGCCGACGTCGTCCTGCTCAACCCGCCGTTCCACGTCGGTGCGGCCGTCGACACCGGAGCGGCCCACCGCATGTTCGCAGCGGCAGGCCGCATCCTGCGGCCGGGCGGCGAACTGTGGTGCGTCTGGAACTCGCACCTGCGCTACCGGCCGGCGCTGTCCCGGGCTGTCGGGCCGACGTCCGAGGTCGCTCGCGACGCCCGGTTCACGCTGACGGTGAGCCGCCGCTGAGCCGTCGCTGAACCCCCACATCCCCGCCGAACCGGCGGTTGTGCGCGATCACGGGCTCGGGATCGCAACCAACGACCGGGTCGGCGTGCGAAAGACACCGGTTCGGCGGGCGACGAACACCGGGCCGGCGGGACGCGGGCTACTTGATGACGACCACCGGATCGCCGGGACGCGGGCTACTTGATGTCGACGAGGTCGATCACGAAGACGAGCGTGTCACCGCCGCCGATCCCGGCCTGCGGGACCCCGCGCATGCCGTAGCCGTGCTCCGGCGGGATCGACAGGAGGATGCGTGACCCGGTGTTCTGGCCCACGAGCCCCTTGTCCCAGCCGCCGATCACGGCGCCGACGCCGATCGGGAAGTCGATGGTCGAGCGGCGGTCGTACGAGTTGTCGAACATCCCGCCGTCCCACACCTGCCCGTAGTAGTTGACGACGATCGTGTCGCCCTTCTGGACGGTGCGGCCGGTGCCCTCCTCGAGGACCGAGACGTGCAGGCCGCCGGGAGCGCCGCCGGCGGGGAACGTGAGCTCGGGCTTGTCGCCGAAGGTGCCGGACGCGGTGGGGAGCGCGGTGGGTGCAGCCATGAGGGACCTCTCTCAAGGACGGGGAGGGGGAAACGGTCAGAACCCAGCCTACGGGCGCCGTCCGACGTTACAACCCTGTGAATTCCCCGGCTCGCGGCCGGAAGCGCTGGCAATCGCCAGTCCTCGGGCGCACGCTGAGGGCATGACGCCCGAGGACACGAGCACGACCGACACCAGGCAGCACACCGGCCCGCCGACCCCGGAGCGGGTGGCGGCCGACGGCCCGCTCGGCCTCGTGGGGCACCAACCACGGCTGACCCGGCCGGGGTCGGCCGACGGACCGGGCGCCGACGCCGTGGGGGCCGACGGGTTCGGCCCGACCGTGGGCGAGGGGCGCAGCACGTTCCCCTCGATCGCCGAGTACGCGTTCCTGTCGGACTGCGAGACGAACGCGCTGATCGCCCCCAGCGGCTCCGTCGAGTGGATGTGCGTCCCACGGCCCGACTCCCCCAGCATCTTCTCCGCGATCCTCGACCGAGGAGCAGGCATGTTCCGCGTGGGCCCCTACGGCGTCCGGGTGCCGGTGGCGCGCCGCTACCTGCCCGGGACGCTGATCCTCGAGACCACCTGGCAGACGTCGACGGGCTGGCTCCAGGTCCGCGACGCCATGGTCATGGGCCCTTGGCACAACGTCGACGAGCGCTCGCAGACCCACCGGCGCACGCCCACCGACGACGACGCCGAGCATGTCCTGCTGCGCACCATCAAGTGCGTCAGCGGCACGGTCGACCTGGAGGCGGTCTGCGAGCCGATGCCCGACTACGGGGGGCGCGAGGGCGAGTGGGAGTACGAGGACGAGGGCTACTCGGCGGTCGTCTCGCGCAGCACCGACGCCCGCAACCCGGACCTGCGCATCCGCGGCAGCCTCCGGCTCGGCATCGAGGGGCGCCGTGCGCACGGCCGCACCCGCATGACCAAGGGCGACTCCCACTTCGTCGCCCTGTCGTGGTCGCCGCTGCCGGCGCCGCACTCGTGGCGCGAGGCCGCCGACGCGATGTGGCGCACCGAGCAGTTCTGGCGCGACTGGATCACCCAGGGGTCGTTCCCCGACCACCCCTGGCGCAACTATCTGCAGCGCAGCGCCCTGACGCTCAAGGGCCTGACCTACGCCCCGACGGGCGCACTGCTGGCCGCCGCGACGACCTCGCTGCCCGAGACGCCCGGCGGTGAGCGGAACTGGGACTACAGGTACGCGTGGATCCGCGACTCGACGTTCGCCCTCTGGGGGCTGTACACGCTCGGCCTGGACCGCGAGGCCAACGACTTCTTCGCGTTCATCCACGACGCCTGCCGCGACAACAAGGAGCTGCAGATCATGTACGGGGTGGGCGGCGAGGAGACGCTCGAGGAGTTCGAGCTGCCCCACCTGACCGGGTACGAGGGCGCCCGGCCGGTCCGCGTCGGGAACGCGGCCTACGACCAGCGCCAGCACGACGTGTGGGGCGCCGTCCTCGACTCGGTCTACCTCCACGCCAAGTCGCGGGAGCAGCTCCCCGAGTCGCTGTGGCCGATCCTCAAGAAGCAGGTCGAGGAGGCGGCGAAGCACTGGCACCTGCCCGACCGCGGCATCTGGGAGGTCCGCGGCGACATGCAGCACTTCGTGTCCAGCAAGCTCATGTGCTGGGTCGCGATGGACCGCGGGGCCCGGCTCGCCCGCATGTACGACGAGCACGACTTCGCGGAGCAGTGGCAGAAGCTCGCGGACGAGATCCACGCCGACATCTGCGACAAGGGCACGGACGACCGCGGTGTGTTCGTGCAGCGCTACGGGTCGGACGCGCTCGACGCGTCCCTGCTGCTCGTGCCGCTCCTGCGGTTCCTGCCGCCGGAGGACCCGCGCGTGCGGGCCACGGTCCTCGCGATCGCGGACGAGCTCACCGAGGACGGCCTCGTGCTGCGGTACCGCGTCGACGAGACGGACGACGGGCTGTCGGGCGAGGAGGGCACCTTCACGATCTGCTCGTTCTGGCTCGTGTCGGCGCTGGTCGAGATCGGTGAGCTCGACCGGGCCCGACGGCTCTGCGAGCGCCTGCTGTCGTTCGCGAGCTCCCTGGACCTCTATGCCGAGGAGATCGACCCGCAGTCCGGCCGGCACCTCGGGAACTTCCCGCAGGCGTTCACGCACCTGGCGCTCATCAACGCCGTGATGCACGTGATCCGCGCCGAGGAGGGGCTGGCCGACGGAAACTACTTCGAGGCGGCCCACGTCGGTTGAGCCGCTGAACCATTGAACCGCTGAGCGACCGGCCGCAGGCCGGGGCGGCCACGAGCGCGGGCACGGACGACAGCAGCCCGCCCCCGGGGTCCCCGGGGGCGGGCTGCTGCGTGTCGCGTCGTTCAGGTGGCGGGGCGTCGGACGGCGTCCGTCGCCCCGCGTGTCAGTCTCGACCCTGCAGGATCGCGAAGAGACGCAGGAACTCGAGGTAGAGCCAGATCAGCGTGACCATGAGGCCGAAGGCCGCGGACCAGGCGAACTTTGCCGGGACGCCGTTCTCGACGCCGCGCTTGATCGCGTCGAAGTCGACGATCAACGACATGGCCGCGAGGCTGACCGCGAAGAGGCTCACGACGATGCCGAGGCCGCCGCTGCGCATGCCCCACCCGTCCATGACGCCGAACATCACGAGCAGCATGTTCACGAGCGAGAAGGCGAGGTAGCCGACCATCCCGATGATCAGGAAGCGCGTGAACTTGGGCGTGACGCGGATCTTGCCGGAGCGGAAGAGGAACAGCGAGGCACCGAAGGTGCAGAGCGTGGCGAGGACCGCCATCGGCACGACACCGGTGAGGTCGTTGCCGCTCACCGTGATCGCGGAGTAGTACTGCGAGATCCCGCCGAGGAACACGCCCTGCGCGAGCGTGTACAGCGTGATGAGGAGCGGGCTCGGCTGCTTCTTGAACGCGTTGACGAGGCCGAGGACCAGGCCGACGACGGCGCCGAGCATCCAGATCGGCGACTCGACGGGCGTGAGGGCCCAGGTCGCACCGGCCACCACGACGAGGAGGGCGAGCAGGCCGCCCGTCTTGATGATGACGTCGTCGTAGGTCATGCGGCGCGTGTCGGCCGTGGTGGCGGCGGGCGCGTCGTACATGCCCTGCAGCTGGGCCGCGTCGGCGGACGCCGCACCGGCGGTCCCGTAGGCCGCGGCCCCCGAGGGCGTGCCGTACGACGGTGCGCCGCCGGCGCGTGCCCTGGTCGCGGTCCCGCCGCGCTTCGGGGCGTTCGGGTCTCCGAACACCGGGCTGTTGTTGAACACCGGGTTGGTCATCAGGTCCTCCTGGTCGCGCGCCCCCGCCTGCACCTGTCTGGTGCCTGCGGCCGTGGGGCGTCTGCTGGCCTCTTCGGTCCATCCTATGCAACGCGGCTCCCGCCAGGAACCTTCCTGCGTGAACGAATCGTGTTGGTGATGCGAAGTACCTGGCCGCCGGCCGTGGACGTGGCTGACGGACGGCGCCCGGCACCATAGGCTCGACGGTGCACCGGACAGCACCGACCCCACCTGCCGACGCCGAGGAGCGCACCGATGATCGAGGCCAAGGGCCTGTCCAAGAGATACGGGACCAAGGTCGCCGTCGACGACGTCAACTTCACGGTGGCTCCGGGCAAGGTGACCGGGTTCCTCGGTCCCAACGGCGCCGGGAAGTCCACGACGATGCGGATGATCATGGCGCTCAACACGCCGTCCGCGGGCTCCGTCACCGTCAACGGCAAGCCCTACGCGAAGCACCGCGCGCCCCTCGGCGAGGTCGGCGCGCTGCTCGAGGCGAAGGCGATCCACCCCGGCCGCTCCGCCTACAACCACCTGCGCGCGCTGGCGGCGACCCACCGCATCCCGAAGGCGCGCGTGGACCAGGTCATCGCCATGACCGGCCTGGAGAGCGTCGCGAAGAAGCGCGCGGGCGGCTTCTCCCTCGGCATGGGCCAGCGCCTCGGCATCGCGACCGCGCTCCTGGGCGACCCCAAGACCCTGATCCTCGACGAGCCCGTCAACGGCCTCGACCCGGACGGCGTCCTCTGGGTGCGCAACCTCGCGAAGTTCCTCGCCTCCGAGGGGCGCACCGTCTTCCTCTCCAGCCACCTCATGAGCGAGGTCGCCCTCACGGCCGACCACGTGATCGTCATCGGCAAGGGGAAGATCCTCGCGGACGCCCCGGTGAGCGACTTCATCGCCGGCCAGTCGGAGCGCACCGTCCTGGTCCGGACCCCGGACGGCGGCCGGCTGGCCGAGCTGGTCCGCGCGGGCGGGGCGACGGTCACCTCGTCGGACGACGGCGCGCTGCGGGTCTCCGGCATGGACGCACCCCAGATCGGCGACCTCGCCGCGGCCGAGCGGGTCGCGCTGCACGAGCTCACGCCGCAGTCGTCGACGCTCGAGGAGGCGTACATGGCGCTGACCGCCGACTCCGTCGAGTACCAGACCGGCGACGGCAGGCCGGGCGAGCCCCCGCAGGCCGCGCCGTCACCGCCACCGGGACCCGAGAGCCCCGCGACGGCGACCGCGACCGAGACCGACGAAGGGAGCGCCCGATGAGCGCCGATCTCGCCTCCCGCACCTCCCACCGCGACGAGAGCACCTCGAGGCAGCACCTGACGTTCGGTGGCGCCGTGTCGTCCGAGTGGATCAAGCTCCGCACCCTGCGCTCCACCTGGTGGGTGGCCGCGGGCACGGTCGTCCTGCTCGTGCTGATCGCGCTCCTGTCGTCGTGGACCTTCTCGTCGTTCGCCGACGACCCCGAGTTCGCGGCGCAGACCGGGGGTGGCATGTTCGACTCGCTCGAGCTGGTCACCAGCGGCGTCAGCTTCGGCCAGCTCGTGCTCGCCGTGCTCGGGGTCCTGGTGATCACCAACGAGTTCTCGAGCGGCATGATCCGCTCGACGTTCGCCGCCGACCCGGGTCGCTCCGCGACGGTCTGGGCGAAGGCGCTCGTGCTCGCGCTCGTCTCGGTGGTCGTCGCCGCCGTCGGCATCGCGCTCTCCTACGCCGTCGCCTACCCGTTCCTCGCGAACGCCGACATGGCGCCCGACCTCGGCGGCGACGACTCGTGGCGGATCCTCGGCGGCGCCGTCGTCTTCCTCGTCCTCACAGCGCTCATGGCGCTCGGCATCGGGACGCTCCTGCGGTCCACGGCCGGGGCGATCTTCACCATCGTCGCGCTCAACTTCGTCGCCCCGCCGATCCTCGGGCTGATCAACAACGACATCGTGGAGACGATCAACAAGTTCCTGCCGGCGAATGCCGGGCAGGCCTTCATGACGACCTCCGACCTGGCCTCGGGCGGCATCGATCTCCTCGAGCCCGCCCAGGGACTCCTCGTGGCGATCGCCTGGGCCGTCGTCCCGCTGGTCGCCGCGAACGTCGTGATCAAGGCTCGGGACGCCTGAGCGGCGCCTGATCCGAGCCGGCACGGACCCGGTACGAGCCCGGTACGAGCCCGGCAGGATGCCCGGCACGAGCAGCGGCGGGAGCGCTACGGCGTTCCCGCCGCCGCTGTGTGCGCTCGGTGACCGCCAGACGGCGCGTGAAGGGCTCCGACAGGCGGTGAAAGAACCCCGGGACCTCGCACACCGCACCAGCGGCGACCGGCGACCGGCCGGTCAGCGATCGGACGCCGAGCAGGCCCTGTCGGTCAGCGAGCCGACGCCGAGCGGGCCGTCAGGCCCCGCTCGGCACCTCCGAGCAGGCTGTCAGGCCCCGTTCGGCCCCTCCGACCGGGGTCGTCAGGCCCCGCTCGACCCCTCCGACGCCAGGTGCGCCGGCTCGCGCGCCGCACGCGCGCCCGACGGCTGCTCATCCCGCTGCTCTGACCGCTCCGCCTGCTGCGCCCGCTTCGCGGCGCGTCGCTCCGCGCGCTTCTCGGTCCGCCGCTCGATGAGCGTGTAGAGGACCGGGACGACGATCAGCGTCAGCAGGGTCGAGCTGATGAGCCCGCCGATGACCACGAGCGCGAGCGGCTGGGAGATGAACGACCCGCCCCCGGTGATGCCGAACGCCATCGGGGTGAGCGCGAAGATCGTGGCCAGCGCCGTCATGACGATCGGCCGCAGGCGCTTGCGCGAGCCCTCGGCGACCGCGTCGGCGAGCGTCCTCCCCTGCTCGCGGTACTGGTTGATGAGGTCGATGAGCACGATCGCGTTGGACACGACGATGCCGACCAGCATCAGCATGCCGATGAGCGCCGGGACACCCAGCGGCGTCGACGTCGCGAGCAACAGGAGCAGCGCACCCGTCGCGGCGAACGGGATCGAGACGAGCAGGATCACCGGCTGGATCAGGCTGCGGAACGTCGCGACCATCACGACGTACACGATGGCGATCGCAGCGAGGAGCGCGAGGCCGAGGTCGCCGAACGCGTCGGCCTGCTCCGCGGCGACGCCGCCCACCTCGACCGAGGCGCCGGGCGGCAGGTCGAGGTCGGCGACCACGGTGTCGATCTCGGCGGTCAGCACGCTCAGGTCCTGACCGGACGGCGTGACCGAGACGGTCGCCGACCGCGCCCCGTCGACCCGGGTGATCGACGTCGGCACGTCGACCTCCGCGACGTCGGCGACGGCGTCGAGCGGCACGGGCCCGGCGGCCGTCGGGATCATCACGGCCTCGAGGTCCGCGACGGTCTGCGGCACGTCACCGGCCAGGACCGTGACGGACACGGGGCCGTCGCCGAGGTCCACGTCACCGATCGACCGCGGCGACATGGTGCTCGAGACGATGCCGGAGACCTGGGTCTCGGTGAGCCCGGCCTCGGCGGCCGCGTCCCGGTCGACCGTCACCTGGAGCGTCGACTGGGCGCTGGCGACGTTGTTCTCCACCTTGGCAGCGTGCTCGACGTCCTCGGCGGCCTCCTGCACCTGCGCGGCGGCCTCGTCGAGGGTGTCCCCGTCGGCGCTGGTGACGACGAGGTCGACGGTCGAGCTGCCGAATCCCTGCTGGCCGGCGGCGACCGTGATGTCCACCGTGCGGTCCCCGCCGACGGATCCGTTCCCGCTGCCGTCACCGACCGCGTCGCTGACGGCGTCCTCGACCTCGACGCCGTCCGCGTCCTCGTCGAGCGTGAGCGCGAACGAGGCGGTCGGGGTCGAGCCGCCGCCGAAGAACGCCGCCTCGGGTCCGCCTGCGCTGCCGACCGTGGTCTGGACGGTGGCGACGCCGTCCACGTCGGCGAGCACGTCCTCGATCTCCCGCGCGCCGGCGTCCTGCGCCTCGAGGGAGGTCCCGGAAGCGAACTCCTGGGTGACCGTGATCGTGTCCTGCCCGGAGTCACCGATGAAGTTGGTCTCGAGGCGCGGCACGAGAGCGAGGGTCCCCGCGAGCACGACGAACGCGACCGAGAGCGTGATCACCGGGTGCCGCAGCGCGGACATCAGCGTGGGCATGTACGCCCGCTGCCAGAGGCCGCGACGCTCCTTGGCCTCGGCCTCTGCGCGCTGCCGCTCGGCGACCTCCGGGTCCTCGGCCACGTGCGGGGAGCGGACGAACCAGTAGGCGAGGACGGGGACGATCGTCAGCGCGACGAACAACGACGCGAGGAGCGCGATCGTGATCGTCATCGCGAACGGCTGGAACAGCTCACCGACGGACCCGCCCACGAACGCGATCGGGAGGAACACGGCGACCGTGCAGATGGTCGACGACGTGATGGCGCCGCCCACCTCCTTGACCGCCCCGAGGATCGCGTGCCGCTTCTCCTCCCCGTAGGAGAGGTGCCGCTTGATGTTCTCGATGACGACGATCGAGTCGTCGACCACGCGGCCGATCGCGATGGTCATCGCGCCGAGCGTGAGGATGTTCAGCGTGTAGCCGCTGAAGTCCATGACGAGGAAGGTGACGAAGAGGGACAGCGGGATCGACACCGCCGAGACGAGCGTCGACCGCAGCGACATGAGGAACAGCAGGATGATCAGCACGGCGAACAGCAGGCCGAGACCGCCCTCGGTCGCGAGCCCCTCGATCGACTCCTCGATGAACGGCGCCTGGTCGAAGACGACCTCGGCGCGGACCCCTGCGGCGTCGAGCGCCTCCTGCTGCTCGTCGATGACCTCCTGCACGGCGTGCGACACGTCGACCGTGTTCCCGGCCGGCGTCTTGGTGACCGCGATCGCGAGCGCGTCCTCGCCGTCGAGACGGGAGTAGGACGTCGCCGCCTCGGCGTCCGCCTCGACGGTCGCGACGTCCGAGAGCGGGACGACGTCGCCGGTCGCCGTCGTGAGCGGGAGGGCGGCGAGCTCGTCCACCGAGGTGACGGGGGTCCCGACCTGGACGGAGAGGGTCGTCTCGCCCTCGGTGATGGTCCCCGCGGGCAGCCGGACGCCGTTGTCCTCGAGCACCGAGGTGACGTCGGTCGGCGTGAGCCCCGCAGCGGTGAGCGCCGCGAGATCGAGATCGATCGTGACGGCCTGGTCGGCGACGCCGCTGACCGTGACCCCGCGCACGTCGTCCACCTTCTCGATGGCCGGCACGAGGACCGTGTCGACCGTGTTCGCGAGGTCGTCCGCGTCCTCACCCCCGAGGCGGCGAGCTGGATCACCGGGAGGTCGTCGATGGATCCGGTGACGACGGTCGGTTCCACGTCCTCGGGCAGACGCCCCTGTGCCTTCGTGACCGCCGTCTGGAGCTGCTGCGCCGCCAGGTCCATGTCGGTGCCGTACGCGAACTCCACCGAGGTCACGGACATGCTCGTCGACGCCGTCGACGTCACCGACTCGACGCCGTCCACGCCCTTCGCGGCCTCCTCGACCGGCTGGGTGACCTGCGCCTCGACGATCTCGGGGGACGCGCCGGGATACACCCCGACGACCGCGGCCTGCGGGATCGAGATGGACGGGATGAGCTCCTGCTTCAACGAGCCGAGGCTCATGAAGCCGAACACGGCCACGGCGACCGTGACGAGCGCCACGACGGCGCGGTTGGCGAGCGAGAGTCGAGCGAGGCGGTCCACGGGTTCTCCGTCGGTCGTCAGTCGTGGGTGCGGATCGAGCAGGGCCCGAGGCGCGGTACGTGTGCACGGCGGCATCGGCGCGACGTCGTTAGCGTAGACCGAACAAGTCTGCCGACCAAGGTCGCTGGTCGTGGCGCCGCGCACACCTTGTGCACGACGCTGCGGTCCGGATGACCGCTCGGCTACGCTCACGCTGTGACGACATCCGAGACCGAGCAGCGAGCCGAGCTCGCCGCACAGCTGCACGAGACCCAGGAGGCGCTCGGCGACCTCTTGGTCGGCCGCAGGCTGGAGTCCCTCGTCGCGACCCATCTCACGGCCCAGCAGCTCCGCGCGATCGCGATCCTCCTCCTGGACGGGGAGATCAGCGCGCACGAGCTCGCGCAGGCGCTCGGGGTCTCGGCCGCCACGGTGTCCGGGATCCTCGACCGGCTCGAGGCGGCCGGCATGGCCGAGCGCCGGCCCGACGCACGCGACGGACGGGTCCGTCGCGTCGTGGCCACCGAGCAGGGGGTCGCCGCGGTCCGCGGCATCGTCGCGGACGACCAGGCCGTCGACGCAGAGCTCGTCGCCGACCTCACCCTCGACGAGCTCCGGACCTTGAACGACGGGTTCGGGGCCCTGCTGCGCGTCACCAGCGCTCGCGTCGCCCAGGAGCGCAGCGGCCGCGACGCGCGCAGGGACGCAGGCACGGACGCGAGCACGGTCGCGAGCACCCGCGGCACCACCGCCGGGGCCTGACCCGACGCACGACGCCCGGTAGCGTGGTCCCGATGAGCACACCCGACCGGACCCGGCACCGCCGCAGCGGCGCAGCGATGCTCACCGTCCTGCTCCTCGCCGCGACGACCGCCTGCTCCGGGGCCGGCGACGGCGAACCGGCGGGCAGCGCGGCGCCGTCCGACCCGGCGACCGTCTCGCCGACTGCATCACCGAGCGCGTCCGCGACGAGGACGCCCACCACGACCCCCGCCCCCGGCAGCGACCTGTCGCTCGAGCAGAAGGTCGGGCAGGTCCTCATGGTCGGCGTCCAGACGGACGCGCCGAGCGACCTGAGCTATGCCGCGGTCCGTGACCACCACGTCGGGAACGTGTTCCTCGCGGGCAGGTCCGACGCCGGTGTCGACGCGGTCGCCGATCTCGTCGGGACCTTCACCGACCTCGTGGGCGACGACTCGACCGGTGGGGTCCCGCTCTACGTCGCGACGGACCAGGAGGGCGGCGCCGTCCAGGTGCTGCGGGGCGACGGCTTCTCGACCATCCCCTCCGCGGTCGATCAGGCCGCCGGCACTCCCGCAGAGCTGGAGAGCGACGCCACGACGTGGGGCGCCGAGCTCTCGGCCGCCGGCATCAACCTGAACCTCGCTCCGGTCATGGACGTCGTCCCCGAGGGCACGGCGAAGGACAACCCCCGATCGGCTACTTCGGGCGCCAGTACGGCTCGACGGCCGAGGACGTCGCCGCGTACGCGAACGCGTTCTCCGCCGGGATGGAGGCGAGCGGCGTCGACGTGACCATCAAGCACTTCCCCGGACTCGGCCTCGTGGACAAGAACACCGACACGTCGAGCGGCGTGAGCGACGACTCCACGGACGCCGGCTCGCCGTCGGTCGAGGCGTTCCGGTCCGGGATCGACGCGGGGGCGGCCGTGGTGATGATGGCGACCGCAGACTACGAGCTGCTCGACCCCGGGGTGCCCGCCGCGTTCTCCGAGCCCGTCGTGACCGGCCTGCTGCGCGACGACCTGGGGTTCGACGGCGTGATCATGACCGACGACCTCTCGGCAGCGGCCCAGGTCCAGGACGTCGACCCCGGTGACCGCGCCGTGCGCGCCGTCGACGCCGGGTGCGACCTCGTGCTCGCGTCCGCCTCGCCCGAGATCATCGGTCCGATGGCGGACGCGCTCCTCGCGCGGGCCGCTGACGACGCCGACTTCGCCGCGAAGATCGACGCGGCCGCGGCCCGGGTCGTCGCGGCCAAGAGCCGCCTCGCGGGCTGATCCGTCACACAGGCTGACCCGTCACGCAGGGGTCGGCGCGGTCTCCACGGTCCCGGACTTCGTGGGAGCGAGCGCCCAGCGGATCGCCTTCGTCGCCGCATGCCCGCCCGCCCGGGCCGTCGCTGTGTCACCACGACCGCTCCCCCGCGGGTACCACGGTGTGGGCGTCGCACGCCTCGCCCACGAGGGCAACGACGCGAGGGCCGCACGCCCGAGCAACGAGTACGCGCCCTTGGCGACCCACGGCAGGGGCGGTTCCGAGATCAGGTACCGCGCGACGTCCTCCGACTCGCGGGTCGCACGCAGCTCGGGGCCGAACTCCGTGAAGGCGCGGCGCAGCGCGACCCGGTCGTGCGGGACGTCCACGGCGCCGAGACGCTCGGCGACCGTCGCCACCTGCGCCAGGTACTCGTCGCAGCCCGCCCCGTCGAGGGGGCGTCGGCCGTAGAGCTGGTGCGCCGTGAGGAAGCTGTCGGCCTCGGCGATGTGCACCCAGCGCAGCAACCACGGGTCGTCGGCCGCGTACGGGCGCCCGACGGGAGCGACGCCCTTCATCCGCACGTGGACCGCCCGCACGATGTCGATCGCCTGCTGGGCGTCGGCGCTCGTCGCGAAGGTCGTCGTCGCGAGGAACGTGCTCGTGCGGGCGAGGCGACCCCACGGGTCGGTCCGGTACCCGCTGTGCTCGGCGACCGCGGCCATCGCCAGCGGATGGAGCGCCTGCAGCAGCAGGGCGCGGAACCCGCCGACGAACATCGACGCGTCGTCGTGCACCCGACGGATCGCGGCCCCGGGCGGGAAGTCCCGTGGGCCGGGCGTCCCGTGGATGCGCGCGCGCTGCTCCGGTCCGTCCTCACCCGCGACCCGGGCGAACAGCGCCTCGCCCGCGGCGCCACGCAGCCGCTCGAGCGGGCCGGAGCGGGGCGGGGCGTCGCCGGTCTGGCCGCCGCCGGCCTCCGGGCGAGCGGTCTCGGAGCCACCGACCTCGGTGGCGACCGTCTGCGGGCGAGGACGAGGACCGACCATGCTCAACCGGACTTGCGGCGGAACGTGCGCTGCACCGGGCCCGCGGTCTCGGACCCGTGGACCTGACCGGTGTTGCGCTCACCCTCGGCGGTGGGGTGCGCACCCGCGTTCTTGCGGTCGAGCGCCGCGCGGAACTTCGCCTTCGCATCCTCGCTGACGCTGGTCGGCGGTGACTTCTCGGCCTCGGTCATGACGGCTCCCTGGTCGGACGACGACGCACCGGCTGGTGACGCGCGTCCCGTGAGCCTCCCGCATCGCGGACCCTCACGCCACAGGAATTCCGGTCGCGCCGGTCTCCCGGGTCCGCGCGAGGATGGCCGCGGCGTACCGGCTCGCGGCACCCGTCGGGTCCCCCTGGTCGTCGGCCAGGAACAGCGCGGGCTCGAACACCTCGGCCTCGATCAGCACGGGACCCAGATCGACGTCGTCGACCACGTCGAGCCGCGCGTACAGCGGCGTGCCGAACCGGACCGCGATCTCGCGGAGGGCCGCCTCGGCGACCTCGCGGAGCCCCGCGGTCGGCTCGACCCGCACGGGGTTCTCCGTGTAGGTGCCGCCGGCGAAGCCTCCGCCGCGCGCGAGGATCGCCCCCTTGCCGACCGTGTGCGAGTAGCGACCGTCGAAGTAGAAGAGCGCGCGTTCGTCGCCCGCGGTGAGCGAGGCGACCTCGGGCTGGACCATCACCTGCTTGCCCGCATCCAGGATGTCCGCGGCGAGCCTGCCCGCCGCGGGGTCGGTCGCGAGGAAGAGCCCCGTCAGCTCGGCGCCCGCCGAGACGGTGGGCTTGACGACGACGGACCCGTCACGCGCCGCGAACAGCGCGTCCTGGACCTCGCCGGGCGACGCGCAGTACGCGGTCGGGATGACGGGCACACCGGCGGCCTCGAGCTCGACGAGGTAGCGCTTGTCCATGTTCCAACGGATCAGGTCGGGGCCGTTGAGCACCGGCACCTGCTGGGCGGCGGACGACAGCCACGTGTCGAAGGCGCAGACCTTGCCCGCGTAGTCCCAGGGCGACCGCACGACGAGGAGGTCGACGGTCGACGGGTCGAACGCGGTGGTCGTCCACTCGATCTCCACGGCCTCGACGCCGAGCTCGGCGAGCGCTGCGCGCAGCGGCACGGTGTCGTGGTCGTGCGGGCCGTAGACGTCCCGGTCGGCGACGACGAGCCCCACGCGTGGGGGCCTGGACCCGGTTCCGGTCGTGCTGCCCATCGATGCCACCCTCCGTCGGAACCGCGCCCGCGGCGCGCGGGACGCGTGCCCCCACTGGGACTCGAACCCAGACTGCGCCGATTTTAAGTCGGCTGCCTCTGCCGATTGGGCTATGGGGGCCACCGGTGACACTACCGGCGGGACCCCGGACCGCTCGCGCACGCGACGCCGTCCGGCGCCTCGTTGCGACCGCGAGCGGCCTGGCTGCTCCGGTCAGGCAGGACCGGGCTTGCCGACCGTCTCGCCGCGCTGCTCGTCCTTCTTCTCCGCGTCGACCTGCTTCTTGGGCGGGAGCGACGCGTGGCGGAACTCCGCGCGGGGGTCGTGGATCGAGCCGAGGGACACGAGCTCACGGTGCAGCACGAACTGGTCGAACCAGCCCATGAAGATGCGCAGCTTGCGGTTGAAGGTCGGCATCGCGCCACCGTGGTACGTGCGGTGCACGGCCCAGGCGGCGAAGCCGCGGAACTTGAAGTGCCCGAACAGCTCGGCGACGCCCTTGTAGAGGCCCAGGGAGGCGACGGTACCGACGCTCTTGTGCTTGTACTCCTTGAGCTCGCCGCCCTGGAGCTCGGCGGCGAGGTTGTCGCCCAGCAGCCACGCCTCGCGGATCGCGTGCTGCGCGTTGGGCGGGCAGAAGCTGCCGGGGTTGACGAGGTCCGGGACCGCGGCGCAGTCGCCCGCTCCCCACGCGTCCGGGACGACCACTCCGTCGCGGGCGACCTGGAGCGTCGGCAGGACCGTGAGCCGACCCATCTTGTCGACCGGCAGGTCGGACTCCCCGATGACCGGGTTGGCCTTGACGCCAGCCGTCCACACGAGGGTCTCGGTGTCGAACTCGACGCCCGTCGAGGTGACGACGTGCCCGTCGACGCAGGAGCTGAGGAACGTGCTCAGGTGGAACTCGATGCCGCGGCGCTTGAGCTCCTCGAGGGCGTACTCGGCCATCGGCAGGCTCAGCTCGGGCAGGATCCGGTCCGCGCCCTCGATCATCACGAAGCGCAGGTCGTCGGGCGTGATCGAGTCGTAGCGCTTGATCGCGTCCATCGCCATGTCCTCGATCTCGGCGATCGCCTCGATGCCGGCGAACCCGCCGCCGACGAAGGTGAACGTGAGCATCTTGCGGCGCAGCTCGACGTCCCAGGTCGAGGAGGCCACGTCGAGGCGGTTGATGACGTGGTTGCGGACCGCGACGGCCTCCTCCACGTTCTTGAACCCGATCGCCTGCTCGGCGAGGCCCGGGATCGGCAGCGTGCGCGAGACCGATCCGAGACCGACCACGAGCTGGTCGTAGGAGATCTCGTAGGGCTCGCCCTGCTGCGGCGTGATCTCGATCCGCTTGTCGGCGTGGTCGATGCTCGTCGCTCGGCCCTGCAGGACGTCGACGCCCTTGAGCGCCTGGCGCAGCGGTGCGACGACGTTGCGCCCGTCGATCGAGCCTGCCGCGACCTCAGGCAGGAACGGGGCGTAGGTCATGTACGGGCGCGGGTCCACGACCACGATCGCCACCTCGCGCTTGCCCATGCGTCGGCGCAGGCGGCGCGCCGAGTACAGGCCGATGGTGCCGCCGCCGAGGACGACGATGCGCGGGATCTTGCGGGGGCGCGGCTCGTGGGCTTCGGCGGTGTCGACGGCAGAGGCCTGGGCGTGGTCGACCGCGGTCAGATCGTCGTTGGGCATGCCATCAGGTTAGGACCGACTTCCGTGACACGGAACTGGTCGTGATCGAGCCGTGATCCACGAAGCCTCGGTCGATCGCCGGCCGGACGAGCACACCGGAGGTCGCTCATCGCCCTCGCCCACGGCCTGACCTGCGACGATGCACCTCGGCGCCGGGCAGGCAGGGGCGCAGCGCGACCTGGCGCCGCGTCATCTCGTGTGACGAAGGTGACCCCGCAACTATCCGATCGAGAGCGCGATGCCGTCGAGGATGTCGTGCTCGCTCGTGACGACCGTGGCGAGAGAGCCGCCACCCGCGGTGACGTCGTCGCGCACGCGGCGCACGACCTCCGACCACACGAGCGCCCCCGCGGCGATCACGTCGACCCGACCCGGGTGCATGAACCCGAGGCCCGCGCGCTCCGCACGGCTCATGCCCACCAGGTCGTCGCAGGCGGCCAGCACCTGCTCGACGGTCAGCTCGGCGCCGTTGATGACATCGCGGTCGTAGGCGGGCAGGCCGAGGGCGTGCGCCGTCACGGTCGTGACAGTCCCGGCGAGCCCCACGAGGGTCGAGGCGCGGCCCAGGTCGACCACGCTCGACGCCTCGTCCAGCGCGGCCCGCACGTCCGCGCGAGCGGCCGCCACCTCGTCGGCGGTCGGCGGGTCGCAGTGCAGGTGGCGCTCGCTCATCCGCACGCACCCGACGTCCATGGACCGCGCGGCATCAGGGACGGCGTCACCCAGCACCAGCTCCGTCGACCCGCCACCGAGGTCCACGACCACGTAGGGCGCCTCGTGCCGGGCGGCCACGACCGTCGCGCCACGGAAGGAGAGCGCGGCCTCCTCGTCGCCGCTCACGACCTCCGGCCCGACCCCGAGGATCGACGTCACGCCGTCGACGAACTCCTGCCGGTTGCGGGCGTCCCGGGTGGCCGACGTCGCGACGAACCGGACACGCTCCGCGCCCAGGTCGCGGATGATCCCCGCGTAGCGACGCGTCGCATCCAGGGTCCGGGACAGCGCCTCGGGCGCCAGGACACCGGTCCGGTCCACGCCCTGGCCGAGGCGCACGACCTCCATGCGCCGGTCGAGGTCGACGAGGGTCCCGTCGTCCGCGACGTCTGCGACGAGGAGCCGGATCGAGTTGGTGCCGCAGTCGATGGCGGCGACGCGAGTCGTCATGCGTACAGGGTGCCAGGAGCGACCGACGTGCGTCAGCAGGTGCAGCGCGCCGGGTCCCAGAGACCCAGGTCACGCATCCGCCGCAGCGCGTCGTCGCCCATCGGGTTGACTCCCGGGCCGGCCGCGAGCGCGTGCGCGGTGACCACGTGGATGCACTTGACGCGCGTCGGCATGCCGCCGGCGGAGATCCCGTCGATCTCGTCGACGTGCCCCAGGGACTCGCGCTCGGCGAGGTAGTGCTCGTGGGCGCGCTGGTAGGCGGCGGCGACCTCGGCGTCCTCCGCGATCTGCGCCGTCATCTCCTTCATCACGCCGTTCGCCTCGAGGGTCGAGCAGGCGGCGACGACCGGCGGCCCGGTCAGGTAGAACGTCGTCGGGAACGGGGTCCCGTCGTCGAGCCTCGGCGCCGTCCGCACGACGAGCGGGCGACCGCAGCGGCACCGCGCCGCGATCCCCACGACGCCTCGCGGCGTCCTGCCGAGCTGTTCCGCGAGGACCGCCAGGTCCTCGCTCGTCACCGTCTCGCTCACGGCGTCCCTCCGTCGTCGGTCGTGCCCGGGTCGTCGCCGGTCGTGTCGTCGGTCGTGCCCGTCGACCCGTCCGAGTCATCGCCGGTCGTGTCGTCCGCGGGCGTGCCGCCGGTCGCGTCGTCCGCGCTGCCCTCCTGGCCGGCGATCTTCACGGAGTGCCACAGCGCCGAGTACCAGGGCAGCCCTGCGGCGCTCGGGTCCACGAGGCCGGGACCGACCTCCTCCCCCGTGTCCGGGTTGAGCCGCTCGCCAGCCGTGCCGGGGTCAAGCACGCGGTACGCGGTCTCCCCGGGCATCACGAAGCTGAGGCGGTCGCGCGCCTGCGCGATCACGTAGGAGCGGTCGTCCCACCGGTCGAGCTCGACCTGCAGCGAGTCCCGCTGCTCCTTCGCCGCGGCCAGGTCGCGCTGGACCTCACGGAGCTCGCCGGCCTGGTTCACGTACGCGCGCAACGTCGGCAGCAGCATGGCGATCGCGACGAGGACGACCACGAACATCACCATCGAACGGATCGTGAACCGCTCCGGGAGCATCGCGCCGAGCCGACCGACCCGGCGCCCGGACCGGGGGCTCGCGGCGGCCGCGCTGGGCGTGCCGCGCGGCGGCGTCGCGGTGCGTGGCGTCTTCGACGTCGGCTTCGTCTTCGGCGTCGAGCCCGACGTGCTCTTCGCCGGTCGCGGCGGCGCCGCGGGCGGCGGTACGGCGCGGGTCGCCCCGGTCCGTGGCGCAGCGGACCGGTGCCCGCTCGATCGCCCGGACGCGGCCCGGCCCGTGGACGTCGAGGACCTGCCGGTAGGCCGCGCGGAGCTTCCGGGCGCGGTCGGACGGCGGCTGGCAGGCATGGCCAGATCTTCTCACCTGCGGCGCCGCTCGCCGCAGGACACACGCGGGCTGTGGACCGAACCGCGGTGACGGTCGCCACCCCCGGTCGCGCTCGGGATTGCGCGAGCCGGTCCCGGACGCACAGGAGCCGGGCCCGTGCACCGCCCCGAGGAGCACCGCACGGACCCGACTCCCGGGTCCCGCAGGTCGGATGCCGACCCGCGATCAGGCTGCGGTCAGGTCAGCCCTTGAAGCGCGGGAACGACGACGCGCCCGCGTACACCGCGGCGTCGTCGAGGGCTTCCTCGATGCGCAGCAGCTGGTTGTACTTGGCGATGCGCTCGCCGCGGGCGGGCGCACCGGTCTTGATCTGGCCCGCGTTGGTGGCGACCGCGAGGTCGGCGATCGTCGTGTCCTCGGTCTCGCCCGAGCGGTGCGACGTCATCGAGGTGAAGCCGTTGCGGTGCGCGAGGTTGACCGCGTCGAGCGTCTCGGTGACGGTACCGATCTGGTTGAGCTTGACGAGGAGCGAGTTGGCGGCCTTCTCGTCGATGCCGCGCTGCAGGCGCTCCGGGTTGGTGACGAAGAGGTCGTCACCGACGATCTGCACCTTGTCGCCGACGTCCGCGACGAGCTGCGACCAGCCGGCCCACTCGTCCTCGGACAGCGGGTCCTCGATGGAGACCAGCGGGTAGTCGTTCACGAGCGCCTCGTAGTAGGCGACCATCTCGTCGTTCGTCTTGGCGGCACCCTCGAACTGGTAGGCACCGTCCTTGAAGAACTCGGTGGCGGCGACGTCGAGCGCGAGCGCGACGTCCTTGCCCGGCGTGAAGCCGGCCTTCTCGATGGCGACGAGGATCAGGTCGAGCGCTGCGCGGTTCGACTCGAGGTTCGGCGCGAAGCCGCCCTCGTCGCCGAGGCCCGTCGCGAGGCCCTTCGACTTCAGCACCGACTTGAGGGAGTGGTAGACCTCGGCGCCCGTGCGGTACGCCTCCTTGAAGCTGGTCGCACCGATCGGCGCGATCATGAACTCCTGGATGTCGACGTTGGAGTCGGCGTGCGACCCACCGTTGAGGATGTTCATCATCGGGACGGGGAGCAGGTGCGCGCCCGCGCCGCCGACGTAGCGGAACAGGTCCAGGCCGGCCGACTGCGAGGCGGCCTTCGCGACGGCGATCGAGACACCGAGGATCGCGTTGGCGCCGAGCTTGCCCTTGTTGGGGGTCCCGTCGAGCTCGATCATGGCGGCGTCGACGAGGCGCTGGTCCTCGGCCTCGTAGCCGATGATCTCCGGGGAGATCTCGTCGATGACGGCGTTGACCGCACCCTCGACGCCCTTGCCCAGGTAACGGCCCTTGTCGCCGTCACGACGCTCGACGGCCTCGAACGCGCCGGTCGACGCGCCGGACGGGACGCCCGCACGCGCGAACGTGCCGTCGTCCAGGACGACCTCTACCTCGACGGTGGGGTTTCCGCGGGAGTCGAGGATCTCGCGTGCTCCGACGGCTTCGATGCTAGCCACAGATGCTCCTTCAAAGGATGGGATGGGCTTACGGATTCAGGGTAGTCCCGTGACCGTCGGAGCGCCGCCGACGTCCGCATCGCGGCCCGGGACGGACCACTTCTGACATTGCCGCAGGTCAATCCTGTCCGTCCTGGAGGAAATGCTCGCGGTCTCCCGGCACCTGCTCCGCCGCGCGGATCTGGGCCTCGACCGCGTCGACGGTCGCGCGCAGGGCGCCCTCCGCGTCCACACCGTCCGCGGCCGCTCTCCCGACCAGGGCGAGCAGCTCGGAGCCGTAGTCGTGCGGCCCGTGCGACCCGTGCTGCCCGCCGCCGTCCTGCCCGTCCGGGAGGTCGCCGGCGCGCCCGGCCGAAGGGCCGCCGTCCGGCACCAGAGGGGTCACGAGGTCGACGGGGATACCCGACCGCCCTGCCCGCCCGAGGACCTTCTGCGCCCGAGCGAGCGCGCCCTGGGCGCGCGGGATCCCGTCGAGGACGCTCTCCCGCTGCTTCTCCGCCTGCTTGACCGCGTCCCACTGGCGGTGCAGGTCGGTCACGACCGCGTCCTCGAAGACGTGCGGGTGCCGCCGCCGCAGCTTCGCCGCGAGGTCGGCGGCGACGTCGTCCACGGTGAACGGGTCGTCCGGGTGGTCGGCGGCGATCCGGGCGTGGAACAGGACCTGGAGCAGGACGTCGCCGAGCTCCTCGCGCACGTCGGCGCGGGTGCCGGCCTCGATCGCCTCGGCCAGCTCGTACGACTCCTCGAGGAGGTAGCGGACGAGCGACTCGTGCGTCTGCTCCGCGTCCCACGGGCAGCCGCCCGGGGAGTAGAGCCGGTCCATCACGGCGACGACGTCGCGCAGCGGGTCCGCCTCGGCAGTCGTCCGGTCCGGCTCGCGCGCCCCAGTCCCGGGGCCGCCGGTGTCGGACGGCGTGGCCTCGCCTCGGTCGATCATCGCGCCATCGTAGGCGGCCCCCGTTACATAGTCCCGAGCGCCGGGACCGGGGTTCCCCGGTCCCGGCGGCCTGGGTAACTTCAGGATCACCCGGGCCCTGCCGGGCCGGAACCGGAGGTGCCCATGGACGTCGGCATGATCGCCGTGTCGTTCTTCATCGGTATCGTCGTCGGGCTCACGGGCATGGGCGGTGGCGCGCTCATGACGCCGGTCCTCGTCCTGTTCTTCAACGTCCCGCCCCTGACGGCCGTCTCGAGCGACCTGCTCGCGAGCGCCGTGATGAAGCCGGTCGGCTCCCTGGTCCACCTCCGACGGCGCACGGTGAACCTCGACATCGTCAAGTGGCTCTGCATCGGCTCGATCCCCACCGCGTTCAGCGGCGTCCTGCTCATGCGGGCGCTCGGCGACGGCGAGGAGCTCGAAGCGATGATCCGCACCGCCCTCGGGATCGCGCTGCTCATCACGCTGACCGGGCTGTTCGTCCGGGCGTACATCTCGCTGCGCGAGCGGGCACGCCTGCGCGACGACCCGGCGTCCGCCACCGTCGCCCCCGCCGGCCCGATCCTCGCCCGGCCGCTGCCGACGATCCTGATCGGCGCCATCGGCGGGCTGATCGTCGGGATGACCTCGGTCGGCTCGGGCTCGATCATCATCATCGGCCTCATGGCCCTGTACCCGGCCCTCAAGGCCGGTCAGCTCGTCGGGACCGACCTCGTCCAGGCGGTGCCGCTCGTCGCGGCGGCCGCGCTCGGGCACATGTTCTTCGGCGACCTCGACCTCGGCCTCACGATCCCGCTGCTCATCGGGTCGGTCCCCGGCGCCTGGATCGGCGCACAGCTCTCGTCACGGGTGGCGGACGGCGTGGTGCGGCGGGCGTTGGCCGTCGTCCTCCTCGCGTCGTCGCTCAAGATGCTCGGCGTCGACAACCTCACGACCGTCGTTCTGCTCGTCGGGTCGGTGATCGTGGGGCCGCTCGTGTGGATGGTCGTGCGGCGGGCGCACGGGTTCCCGGCGACGGCGAGGGCCGGGCGGCGGGCGGAGCGAGCGGCTCAGGCCTCGAGCGCCTCGGAGTCGTCGACCACGCCGCTCTCCAGCAACGACAGCGCGCGACGCAGCTGAGTGCTCGACGTGTGCATCGTGTACGGGAAGTAGACGACCTCGACGCCCACGGCGGCGAGGCGGGCTTCGAGAGCCTCGCCCTTGGGCGTGCCGCGCCAGTCGTCACCCTTGAAGAAGCGGTCGAAGGGGCGCTCCTGCCACGTCAGCAGCTTGTCGGGCTGCGTCTCGATGTACACCTCGTCGACGAACCCGATGTGCCGCACGATCTCCGCGCGCTCGACCACCGGGATGATCGGCCGCCGGCCCTTCGCGAGCTCGAGCATGTCGTCGTCGACGACGCCCGCGACCAGGTAGTCGCAGCGCTCGCGCGCGTGGCGCAGGATGTTGAGGTGGCCCACGTGGAAGAGGTCCCACGCGCCGGGCGCATAGCCGACGACCGTCACGGATCTCCTCTCATCGGGCGACGTCCTTGCAACCCGATCAACACTAGAAGGCGCGGCTCGCCCTGAGAACGGTCGGGCGGGGTGAAATCCTGCGAGCTGCCCGTCCTCGAGCGGTCGCGCGCCTGCGATACTGTCCCGAGACCCGATCGACGAAGGAGCAGCCCACGCGTGCCTGTGTCGATCCTTGCCGTCTGTACGGGGAACATCTGCCGCTCCCCCGCCCTCGAGCGCCTGCTCCGTCGTGACCTCGGGCCCGCCGTGCGGGTCGTCAGCGCCGGCACCCAGGCCCGTGCGACGTCACCGATCGACGGACCCATGGTCGCCCTCCTCGATGCGGACGGCCTGCCCACGGCCCGGTTCTCGGCCCGACAGCTCAACGAGTCATCGATCACGAACGCCGACCTGATCCTCACGGCGACGGCGGCGCACCGCAGCGCCGTCGTCCGGCTGGTCCCCGCCGCGGTGCGACGGACCTTCACGCTCCTGGAGCTGGCGATGCTCGTGAGCACCATCGACCCGGTCGAGCTGCCGCACGACATCAGCGTGCGGATCGCCGCACTGCCGGCCGCCGCGAGCGCCCAGCGGTCGAAGCACCTCGGACGACACGAGCTCGACATCCCCGACCCGTACGGCCGGCGCCCTCGCACCTACCGCAAGGTCTACGAGCAGATCAGGACGGCCGAGGCGGAGATCGCGCGGGTGCTCGTCCACGAGCCGGCGCACCGCGAGTCCGACTAGAGCCCGCTCAGCCGCAGCGGCACCCGCGGCCGATCAGCGTCGCGAGCTGACGGCGGCGGCGTCGCCGACCTTCCCCAGCACGATCGCGTCGATCCACTGACGCGCCCACACGAGGATCTCCGCGCCCCGCAGCGGCCGCCCACCGAGCCGCGCGGTCATCGGGAACGGCACGAGCACCGACCGGATCGCGGGCTTCTGGATCGTGCCGGGGTACAGGCGCTTGAGCCGCAGCTCGGCCGACTCGAGCAGGTCGACCGGCCCGAACCGGATGTGCTTGCCCTGCGCGGTGACGTCCGCGAGCCCGGCGGCGCGCGCGTGGTTGCGGAAGCTCGCCACGTCGAACAGCGCCTGGACCGTCTCCGGCGGCGCGCCGTAGCGGTCCGTGAGCTCGGCGCGGACCTCGGCGAGCGCGGGCTCGTCCTGCGCGGTGGCGATCTTCTTGTACGCCTCGAGCCGGAGCCGCTCGTGCGCGATGTACTTCTCGGGGATGTGCGCGTCGACGGGCAGCTCGATGCTGATCTCGGGCTGCTCGTCCTCGGCGTCACCGCGGAACGACGCGACGGCCTCCCCCACCATCCGCACGTACAGGTCGAACCCGACGCCGGCGATGTGCCCCGACTGCTCGCCCCCGAGCAGGTTGCCCGCCCCGCGGATCTCGAGGTCCTTCATCGCGATCTGCATGCCGGCACCGAGGTCCGTGTGCGCAGCCATGGTCGCGAGCCGGTCGTGGGCCGTCTCGGTCATCGGCTTCTCCGGCGGGTACAGGAAGTACGCGTAGGCACGCTCGCGGCCACGCCCGACGCGACCGCGGAGCTGGTGGAGCTGTGAGAGCCCGAGCTGGTCGGACCGCTCGAGGATCAGGGTGTTCGCGTTGGAGATGTCGAGGCCGGTCTCGATGATCGTCGTGCAGACGAGGACGTCGAGCTCCTTCTCCCAGAAAGCGCGGATCACCTGGTCGAGCTGGTGCTCGTTCATCTTCCCGTGGGCGACGCCGACGCGCGCCTCGGGCACGAGCTGGGCGAGCTTGCCCGCGGCCCGCTCGATGGACTCGACCTTGTTGTGGACGTAGAAGACCTGGCCTTCGCGCAGCAGCTCGCGGCGCAGCGCGGCGGCGATCTGCTTCTCCTCGTAGGCGCCCACGTACGTGAGCACGGGGTGCCGTTCCTCCGGTGGCGTCGCGAGCGTCGACATCTCGCGGATCCCGGTGACGGCCATCTCGAGCGTGCGCGGGATCGGCGTCGCGCTCATCGCGAGCACGTCGACGTTGGTCCGCAGCTGCTTGAGCGTCTCCTTGTGCTCGACCCCGAATCGCTGCTCCTCGTCGATGATGACGAGGCCGAGGTCCTTGAACTTCACCGACCCGGTGATGATCCGGTGCGTGCCGATGACGACGTCCACCGACCCGTCCTTGAGGCCGGCGATCGTGGCCTCGGACTCCTTGGCCGTCTGGAACCGGGACAGCGAGCGCACGTTGACCGGGAACCCGCTGTACCGCTCGGCGAACGTGTCGTGGTGCTGCTGGACGAGCAGCGTCGTGGGGACGAGCACGGCGACCTGCTTGCCGTCCTGCACCGCTTTGAACGCCGCGCGGATCGCGATCTCCGTCTTGCCGTAGCCGACGTCGCCGCAGACGAGACGGTCCATCGGGACCGTCTTCTCCATGTCGGCCTTGACCTCGTCGATCGTCGCGAGCTGGTCGGGTGTCTCGATGTGCTCGAACGCGTCCTCGAGCTCGCGCTGCCACGGGGTGTCCGGGCCGAAGGCGTGCCCCTCGGTCGCCATGCGCGCCGAGTAGAGCCGGATCAGCTCGCTCGCGATCTCCTTGACGTGCTTGCGGGCGCGAGACTTGGTCTTCTGCCAGTCGGAGCCGCCCATCTTGTTGAGCGACGGCGACTCCCCGCCGGTGTACTTGGTGACCTGGTCGAGCTGGTCGGTCGGCACGAACAGCCGGTCCCCCGGCTGACCACGCTTGCTGCTGGCGTACTCGATGACGAGGTACTCGCGCGTCGCCGCGTTGCCGCCCGCGCCGAACGACCGCTGGATCAGCTCGATGAAGCGCCCGACGCCGTGCTGCTCGTGGACCACGAAGTCGTTGGGCTTGAGCGCCAGCGGGTCGACGACGTTGCGCCGCCGCGACGGCATCTTCCGCATGTCCTTGGTGCTGGTCCCCTGCCGCCCGGTGAGGTCGCTCTCGGAGAACACCGCGAGCCGCAGGTCGGGCAGCACGTAGCCGGGTCCGACCCGCGCCGGGGTGACGAGGACGACGCCGCCCTCGGGCTCGGCGTCCAGGTGCGGCACGAGCCGCGCCGCCGTGTCCTCCGACGACAGCTGCTCGACCATCCGCTGGGCCGGGCCGCTCCCCTCGGTCGTGAGGACGAGCCGCCAGCCGTCGCGCTGGAGCGCGCGCACGTCGGCGATCGCCCGCGCCACGTCACCCCGGTAGGACTCGACCTCGCGCGCAGCGATGGTGAGGGTGGTTGCCCCGCCCTCGTCCACTCCGCTGTTGCCGGTGTCGGACGACGTCCCTGCACCCGGGCGCTCGGGTGACCCTGCGCCGTCCGCCCCCTCGGGGAGCGCGTCGAGGTCCGGGTCGTCGAGACCGAAGGCGCTGAGGGTCCACCAGCCGAGGCCGCGGCGCGCGGCGACGTCGCGGCAGTCGGCGAAGGTGTGGAACGACGCTGCGGACAGGTCGATCGGGGTCGACCCGCCGGCGGCCGCGCCGGTCCACGCCGCCGCCAGGAACTCCTGGGTCGTGGCGACGAGGTCGTGGGCGCGTCGACGGACCTTCTCGGGCTCGTCGAGGACGACGAGGGCGTCGTCCGGCACGAGGTCCAGGACGGGGACCATCCGGTCGACCAGCATCGGGGCGAGGGACTCCATGCCCTCGACCGCGATCCCGGCGCCGAGCTTGTCGAGCATCTCGACCGCGCCCGGGAGCTGGTCGACGAGCGCGCTCGCGCGGTCGCGGACGGCGTCGGTGAGCAAGATCTCCCGGCACGGTGGCGCCCACAGGCCGTGCTCGGCCACCTCGAGCGAGCGCTGGTCGGCGACCGAGAACCAACGGACCTCGCTGACCTCGTCGCCCCAGAACTCGATCCGCAGCGGGTGGTCCTCGGTGGGCGGGAACACGTCGAGGATCCCGCCGCGCACCGCGTACTCGCCGCGGCGCTCCACCATGTCCACGCGGCTGTACGCCGCGGCCGTCAGGGCGTCGCCCACCTCGGTCAGGTCCGCCGCGTCGCCCACGTGGAGCTCGACGGGGACCAGCTCGCCCAGACCGTCGACGACCGGCTGGAGCAGGGCCCGGGCAGGCATGATCAGGATCCGGACGGCGCCCGTCGGGCCGCCGTCCGGCGTCGGGTGCGCGAGACGACGGAAGACGGCGATGCGCTTGGCGACCGTGTCGCTACGGGGCGAGAGACGCTCGTGCGGGAGGGTCTCCCAGCTCGGGAGGACCGCGACGTCGTCGTGCCGCTCGTCCGGGAGATACGCGCGGACGTTCGCGGCGAGCTCGTCGGCCTCGCGGCCCGTGGCGGTGACGACGACGAGGGGGCGGCCGGTCGTGCCTCCCGCACGTGCACCCGACAGCGCACCGGACATCGCGGCGAGCAAGGGCGGGCGGATCCCGGCCGGACCGACGACGTCCACCTCGCCGCGCAGCCGGACGCGCTCGACGGCGGCGCTCGCGGCCTCGTCGGCGAGAAGGGCAGGCAGAAGCCCGGTGAGATTCATGGCTGTCGATGCCCTTCACGAGCTCGGTGGTACACGGCGGCGTGCCGCGCCTCGCGGGCGAAGCACATCCCGCCACGACCAGAAGATCGGTCGGGCAGGACGTGCTCAGCCTACGCGGCCGCCGGTCGACGGTCGCCGGTCAGGACCCGAACGTCGACGACGCGAAGTACTGCAGGTCCTGCACGTACGGCTTCGCCACGACAGGGGTGTCCGAGGTCACCGCAGCAATCTGAGCGCCGTCCCGACGTGCCACCGCCGAGACCTCGCCGAGTCGGAGCGGGAACGTCTGAGCGTGCACGCCTGCCGGCGCCTGGTAGGTGTGGGTCTCCGAACCCACCCGGACCGTCACGCTCGTCGGAGCGGTGAAGAACGTCATCGCCTCGACGGTGTCCCGCGGCTTGGTCGAGGACGAGCCGCTCGTCGCAGGCTGCATCAAGCGATCACCCACCTGCGGCACCGCGTCGACGAACTGGGACCGGTGAGTCAGGACGACGGCGTCACCGGTGATCGTCGGCGCAGAACCCGACTTGAACTGGGAGATGTAGTAGCTGTTCACGTCGAGGAACGCCTCTCCGTGGGCGACCGAGGGCGCGAACGACGTGGACTCGCTGTAGTCGTTCCACGTGGTCATCTGCACCATGTCCGCGCCGTCGTCGATCGCGCTCTGCCACGTCGCCCGCAGGGTCTCGAGGTTCGCCGCCTCGTTGTACTTCGCCTGGTTCGGCCGGACGTCCTGGACCGCGATCGGCTCCATCCAGCCGACACCGAGATCGTGGGCGACGGCAGCATCGCTCTTGTCGGCGAGCACCGTGCCGGGATTGCGCTCTCCCCAGTCACCGATCGTGTCGCTGACCGGAGCGAACGCACGGATGTTCTGCTCCGACGAGTTCAGGAGCGTCGGGACGAACGAGACGTCGACGCCGTGCTGCGACCGGAGGATCGCGAAGAGACCACGCCACCACTCCGGGCTCTTCTCCTCGGCCTTGAAGGCTCCCACCACGACCCGTCCGTCGGCACGGGTGTACTGGGCCGGCTCGTCCGCCAGTCCGGCGATCTTTGCGGCGATCTGGCTCTGGCTCGCGCTCCCGGCAGAAGCAGTCATGTCGATCTGCGGGAAGACGACGAACCCGCGACCGTCCGCCGCAGCGGCGTCCATGATCCGTTCTGTCCGCTCCCAGTTCGCGCCCGACAGACTCAGCACGTCAACCGAGAAGCCGTCGATCCCGGCGTCGACCGCCTGGGCGACCTCCGTCTTCATGTCCTCGAGCTGCCAGTCGCCGGAGAGCGGCTCGCGCGGCAGCGGGCGGTCACGCAGGAGCCCACCGACGTCGTAGAACTTGCCGTTCTCACCGTCAGGGCTGAGGTAGTTGCGGGCGTAGTAGTCGTTCCCGGGCGCCTGGTTGTCGAGCGAGACGGGATACGGAGGGAAGTAGTGTGCGACGACCATCTTGTCCTCGGACCCGCTGGGTGCCGGGGCGAAGGGCACCGAGCCGGTGCCCGGCTCGGCCGGCTCCGTCGTGGGCTCGGTCGGCTCCGTCGTGGGCTCCGTGGGCTCGGTCGGCTCCGTCGGCTCGGCAGTCGGAGCAGTGGGCTCCGTCGGCTCAGTGGGCTCCGTCGTGGGCTCCGTCTCCTGGGCGTAGTGCACGATGAGCTCGGGGCTCCCGGTACCCGACTTGGTGAGGACGACACCGGGGTCGGACTGCTCGTACGACAGAGCCAATGAGAGCTCACCCGGAGCGATGTCTCCGAGTCCCAGAGTCACTTCGCCGCCGGCCTCGACGAGGACCGGCTCGTTCATCGGCGCGCCGGCCGACGGACGCGAGGCGTGGGTGAGTGACGCTGCAGACCAGGCGCTGGTCGTGGGGCGCGCCACCAGGCCCGGCTGGGTCGCCTTGCTCTTCTCACCGCGCACGACGAGCTCGCCGTACGCAACTGTCTCCCCCGCGGTGGTTCGGGGACGTCGAACCGCAGGTACGACGTGAACTGTGCTGACGTGGTCACGAGAGCGTCGACACGGTCGTGCGTCCGATCAGCCTCGAAGGCCGACGTGAAGGTCGCCTCGCGCGGTGCCACCGTGACGGAATCCGAGAGTTCGACCTGCTCGAGCACCACGGACAGCCTCGCAGAGGACTTGTCCATCACGAGGCCAGGGTTGGGCTCGAGATAGCGCAGCTCGATCGAGAACGGACCACCGGAGGCCATGACCTCGTCGACGTCCAGCGGCACCGACATCGTCTCGCCCGCGATCGCGAGGGTGGGCTCCGAGAGCACGACGCCGGCGTCGGGACGGTTCTCGTCGGTGATCGTGCCGGCGTCCCACGAACCGTCGACCTTCGAGACCTGCAGAGCCGGGACGGTAGCCCGGCTCTCGTCGACGTCGACGAGCAGTGCGAGCTCCGCGACGCGCTGCCCTTCGGGCACCTGGATGCCGTCGAACTCCAGGAACGAGCGGAAGGCCGCAGACGTAGCGACGAGCGATTCGGAGCTGCTGAAGTTCACCTCTGGCCTGTGCGCGGAGGTGAACGAGGCCTGGCTCGGGGCGAGCGTCTCGACCTCCCGGTCCGCCGCAGTCGCCGCCGAGGGGAGGAGTGCACCCACGAGAGCCAGGGCGAGCGCTACGAGCGCGCCGACGGCGCCGGCAGCGCTCGGTCGTGATCGTTTCGTTATCTGAGGCATCCGACGATCCTGTGGCACGAACGCCGCCACGTCACCACCTCCAGATGAACTGCCCGGTAAAAAGTGAGCGATGTCACATCGATTTCGCCCGCTTTCGAGTTGATTAGGTGCCATTTGCCATGCTTGGTGATCCTGCGGGGTTCCGCTCGTCGCGCCTCCGCTGGCGGCCGATGGCGAACCCTGCCCAGGCGATGCGGATCGCAAGCCCGAGCAGCACCCCCGCCAGCGCGCCCTCCAGACCGACCGTCACACCGAGAAGTCCGACCATCAGCAAGCCCACCACCGAGCCGACTGCGGTCGACCGGGTCATGGTCGCGAACTGCCCGACGGCGACCAGCACGACTCGCGAGAGCGTCGCGTCCGCGATCGCAGCCCCTGCGATCAGGCCCAGGAGGACGATCGCCACGGGACCGACCTCCACCGTCCCCGCACCGAGCCACTCGATCAGCGTCGGCGCCGCAACGATCGTGACCACCGTCAGCACGCAGCTGTAGACAGAGGTCATCAGCACGACCCGACCGAGTCGATCGCGGACACGATCGCTTCCTCCCGTTGGCAGCCAGCCCTGCACCACCGACATGAACGGCGTGGAGGCCACGAAGATCTGCTTTTGCAGCTTGTCGACCACCGCATACGCAGGCAGGTATGGCAGACCCAGCGCGCCGATGATCACGACGGGCAACGAGGCGTAGCCCGACGACAGAACGCTCGAGAAGACGCCGTGGCGCTGCTCGGCGAGAATCTCGCCGATCCGCCGATCCGTCCGCCACCGGCGCCCACGGCCGACAGAGCGACGGATCCACACGGTGGAGAGCAGCACGGCGACCAGGACTCCTGCGAGCTGCCCGCCCAACCCGGCTGCCGCCCCGGCACCGGCAGCCATCGCCACGATGCCGGCGGCTATGCCGAGCACACGGGGCACGGTCTCGAGCACCATCAGGGACGACGGTCGACCCGCCCCGATGAAGTACCAGGCCGCGCGGCACCCGATCGACCCCGCTGAGACGCAACCCAGCGCGGCTAGTCCCGCCTGCGTGTGCGCGAGGGCTGCGGAGAGCGCGGCTCCGGCCCCGAGCACCGGGATCACCACCACTGCGCGGCCCCGGAGCGAGTCGGCGTACTCGTCCCATCGCTCCTGGGACGTGCCGCGTGCGATCGCGACCGGGCCGGACACACCCCATCCCAGGGTCACCACGACTGCGGCGACGGTGCCCACGGCCTGGCCGAGCGCGATGTCACCCCACGCGGCGAGTCCGTCGGCTCGGATCATCGCGGGAATCAGGACGAGGGACCCGATCGCGAGCACGACCATGCTCGAGCCGAACCCGGCAAACCTCAGTCCACCGGTCCGGATCTTCGACAGGCCGCGAACCCTCATACCTCAACCTTCCGGCAACGGGACACCAGGATCTTGCCCGCTGACAGCATGCTAGTGATCCTGCGCGGACAGCGGCCCGGCGCGGCCCGGTTTCACCCCCTGGCGCAGGGGCAATGCCCACCAGATCGCCTAGGTTGTTCAGATGGCCGATCTCTCCGACTTCGCTCCCGGTCCGCTGCCTCGGGACGCCCGTGTCTACGTGGCGGGTCATCGTGGCCTCGTGGGTTCCGCCGTCTGGAGGAACCTCGAGCGAGAAGGTTTCACGAACCTCGTCGGTCGCTCGTCGTCCGAGCTCGACCTCCGCGACCGCGCGGAGGTCGACGGATTCTTCGAGCATGAGCGGCCCGACGTCGTGATCGACGCGGCAGCGAAGGTCGGCGGAATCGTCGCGAACAGCACCTACCCTGCAGACTTCCTCTCGGACAACCTCCGGATCCAGACGAACATCCTCGACGCCGCGGCCCGGACGGGGACCACCAGACTGCTCTTCCTCGGCTCGAGCTGCATCTACCCGAGACTCGCGGACCAGCCGATCAGCGAGGACTCGCTGCTGACCGGAGCGCTGGAGCCGACCAACGACGCCTACGCGATCGCCAAGATCGCGGGGATCATCCATGTTCAAGCACTTCGCCGCCAATTCGGGGTGCACTACATATCCGCGATGCCGACGAACCTGTACGGACCGGGAGACAACTTCCACCCGAAGAACTCGCACGTCATCCCGGGCATGGTGCGACGGTTCCACGAAGCGCGGGTCAGCGGAGCACCCACGGTCACCTGCTGGGGATCTGGCCGGCCGCTGCGCGAGTTCCTGTTCGTCGACGACCTCGCCTCGGCGTGCCTGTTCCTGCTGGAGAACTACGACGGGCCGGAGACCGTCAACGTGGGCGTCGGTGACGATCTCAGCATCCGGGACCTGGCGTCGACGGTGGCCGCCGTCGTCGGCTACGAAGGATCCATCGAATGGGACTCCTCCAAACCTGACGGCACGCCTCGCAAGCTCCTGGACGTGTCGCGCATCAACTCTCTCGGCTGGTCGGCGTCGACAGGTCTGAGCGATGGCCTCACGGCCATGTACGAGTGGTACCTGGCGCATCTCGACGAGGCCCGAGGATGACGACGCCGTCCGCCCCTCGTCGCCGACTCTCCCAGTTCACCGGCTCGGGCTACGACAAGGGACGCGGCCGGCCTGCGCAGGTCGGGTGGATGCTCGCCTCGTCCCTGGTGACGATGCGCTGGTGGTGCCCTCCATCGCTCCGCGCCCGGATCCTCCGAGGCTTCGGAGCAAAGATCGGTTCAGGCACGAACATCCGTCACGGTGTCCGCATCCACTGGCCGTGGAAGCTCGAGGTCGGTGACGACTCCTGGATCGGTGAGGGTGCCTACCTGCTCAACCTCGAACCGATCACCATCGGCTCCGACGTCTGCATCTCACAACAGGCGATGCTGTGCACCGGTAGCCACGACGCCAGGTCGCCGAGCTTCGAGTTCGACAATGCACCGATCACCGTCCGTGACGGGGCGTGGATCGCGACCCGCGCCACCGTGCTGCGCGGCGTGACCGTCGGGCGCGACGCCGTGGTCGGCGCCACCGCGCTCGTCACAGCGGACGTTCCCGACGGCGCGCGCGTGCTCGCCCCACGAGCAGCGGATCGCACCGACCACTCGGGGCGCTGACGTGCGCATCATCTCCGTCGTCACGCTCTTCACACCGGACGGCGCCTACGGAGGGCCGACGCGAGTCGCCGTGAACCAGGCGCGCGAGCTGATCGCCCGCGGGCACGACGTCCGGCTCGTCGGTGGATGCTCAGGTTTCGACGTAGTCCCGTCGCAGGTCGACGGAGTTCCCGTCACCTTGTTCCCGGTTCGACGCGCGGTGCCACGAACCGGTTTCGCAGGTCTCGTCGCGCCCCAGATGCTCCGCTGGCTCCGGACGGCTACAGACGGCGCCGACCTGGTCCACGTGCATGCGGCACGCGACCTCGTCACGCTTCCTGCAGCGCTCATGGCACTCAGGAAGAACGTTCCGTACGTCCTCCAGACGCACGGGATGATCGACGCGAGCGAGCGCCGCTCCGCCGCGCTGCTCGACGCGATCTGGACCCGACGACTCCTGAGAGGAGCGGGTGCCGTCCTCCACCTCACCGAGAGGGAGAGATCAGACCTGCTCGACGTGGTCGGCGGCCCGGAGATCCAGCTCGTCGAGGTGCTCAACGGGGTACCCCTGCCGGCATCTGCACCCCCGCGGAGCCGCCGGACGTCCTGTATCTCGCCCGCCTTCAGGCACGCAAACGTCCGACGGTCTTCGCACGGATGGCCGTCGCGCTCGCCCGGAGCCACCCCGACGTGACCTTTACGCTCGTCGGACCGGACGAGGGCGAGGGTGCCGCCGTCGACGCTCTGCTGCGCGAGGCAGGCGAGCCCAGGATCAGATGGATCGGCCCCGCTCGGCCGGAGGAGACCTCCACCCACATCGCACGCGCGTCGATCTCGGTGCTGCCGAGCGTCGACGAGCCGTTCCCGATGTCGGTGCTCGAGTCGATGGCACACGGGCGACCGGTCGTGGTCACCGACACCTGCGGCCTTGCGCCGCTGGTCGAACGGGCGGGTGCCGGGATCGTCGTAGGCGAGGACGACCAGTCGCTGACCGCTGCCGTCCGCAGGCTGCTCGACGACCCGGCCCTCGCCACCGACACCGGACGTCGGGGCCGCGCGCTGGTCTCCGACGAGCTGTCGATGGGGGCCGTGGCTGATCGCCTCGAGACGATCTATCGCTCGACCACCGGGGCATCCAAGCGATCTCGCTGACGCTTCTCCCGCTTCCACTCGCGGACGAAAAGGGTGCAGGCGAGCGCGACGACCAGGGTGCCGGTCGCCTGGAGCAGCGAACCGCGGAGCAGGATCACCATGTAGAACGGGAAGACTGCACCGACCACGGACCAGAACTGACCACGGCCCACGAGCGCGACCGAGATCTTCTCGTCCAGGAGCGCGAGAATCATGCCGAGCGCCACGAAACCGATCACGACCACGACGAAGCCACCGTTGACGAGCGCCTCGGCCCACAACGGCGCGGACAGGTTCTCGAAGGAGTAGCCCCGGTACTGCGCCAGCATGACGCCCGTGTCGAGCGGCTTGCCCGGCCATATGGACCGCGGAACCCAGAAGAACACGACGCCGAGCGCCTGCATCATCGGCTGCACGAGATCGTCGCGCACATACGCGACGGCGTTCCCGATCTGCCAGAAGGCGTCGTAGTCGGGGTTCCCGGCGTATTCCGCGAAGAACCCGGTGCGCTGGACGTTCACCGCATCGGCGCGGAACGCGTCCGCGATCGGGAAGACGAAGAGAAGCGCGAGCAGAACGCCGACCATCGACCACCGCGCCCGGCGCACGGTGCTCATCGCGCCGGCGGCGACCACCAGCGCGAACCCCACCGTCCCGAAGTCGTAGCGCGCACTGCTGATGGGGTTCGTCACGGTCAGGAGCACGACCAGCACTATCGCCAGCAGCGGGGCGTAACGCCACGAGCGGGAGCCGAGGGCTGAACGGGTGCCCACCAGGATGAACACGCAGGCGGCGATCAGCAGCGGGTACGAAGCCGCGGCGGAGACGATCGACCGCACCGCCAGATCCGGCATCGCCGCGCCTCGGATGTCGGCGGCCGAGTATCGGCTCATGAACAGCGTGCCCAGACCGATCTTCGAGACGAAGTAGGCGGCGGCGACGACGCCGACGCCCGTCAGGAGCACCGCACGCCTCGGCACGACGTCCAGCCCGGTAGCGGCGTCCACCCGAACGCTCGCCCATGCCGTCCTTCGTCGCCGGGTGATCCAACGCCCGATCTCGTAGCAGACGACTCCGGTCCACACGGTCCCCGCGATCCAGATGTCCAGCGACGGGTCCACACCCGGCGTCGTCGTGGAGACACCACCCGTCAGGATCTGCACCGACGGGGCGACCCCCATGAAGATGTAGCAGAACACCCAGAAGACGAAGTCGAACAGCTCTGGTCTGCCGCTGGCGATGCGGTAGGAGAGACGAAAACCCGCCCAGACGACCAAAGCGAGCGTCGCGGTCCACGCCGTGCTCCTCGGGTCGCGGTCGATCTCTGCGACAAGGAGGAGCGGCAGCGCGACGCTCAGCACGCCGGCGCTGGCGACGAAGACGGCGAGGCGACCGCCGAGTGCCGGGGCGGCCGGCGGCGCGAGGTTCTCACCCACGCTCGTCACCGCTCGTCCAGGACCTGACCGACGAAGTCGACATATCGCTCGCCTGCTGCGACGGCGGAGTACCGCTCTTGCGCGAGCTTCAGCCCGGCCGCGGCTACCCGATGTCCGAGCTCAGCGTCGCGACCGATCCGAAGCACCGCGTCGAGCAGTGCACCCGCGTCACCCGGGGCCGCCAGCAGACCTGCTCCGGTCTCGGACAACAACCGCCCGGTGATCCCGTCCGGCTCTGTGGACGCGACGACCGGGCGGCCGGCGACGCTGTAGGAGGTGAGCTTGCTCGGCAGGCACATCTCTCGCACCCCCGGTCTCTCGGTGAGCAGCAGGACGTCTGCGGCTGCGAGTGCGAGCGGATACTCCTTGTCGCCCAGAGGCTCGATGAAGCGGACTCCTGGTACTCCCTGCGCGTCACGCTGGAGATCGGCACGCTGATTACCGTCCCCGACCAGATAGAACGTGACCTCGGAACCGCGCTGCTGCGCGAGACGGGCAGCGTCGACCACGACCCCGAGCCCTTGCTTCTGTCCCATGTTGCCCGTGTGGACGGCCAAGAGCGCGTTCTCGGGCCACCCCAGCGCTCTGCGCGCCGCCGCCCGGTCGACGGCACTCGGGACGATGTGCGTGAAGTTCGGAAGATCGACGATGCGCTCGGGCGGGACCCCTGCCTCACCCAGGAGCTCAGCGAACCGCGGTGCGATCACTCCGGTGGCGACGGTCCGCCTCAGCAGAGCCACCTCGACCGCACCGAGCACCTGAGCGACACCGCGTCCGGTGCTGCCGGACTCGGCGGCCCCGAGGCCCGTCAGGTCCTGGACGATCGCACCGACCGGTCTTCCCTTCGCCCCGCTCACGGCGGCTGCAAGCCCGGAGAGCGACGGCGTGACGGCGACGATCGCGTCCGCGCTCGTGCGCCGCACGATCGCCCGTGCGCGGCGCCAGAAGTCGAACTCCATCCGCCCCCGGCCCTGCAGGTCGGCGCGCGGCGGCACGTGGTGCGCGACTCTCAGGACGTCCACGTCGCCGTCCTGCTCCCGCCAAGGACCAGGCGAGCGGTACCGGGCATCCTGCACAGCCCACTGCGGGTAGTGCGGCACCCCCGTGATCACCCGTACCGTCGCCCCCGCCGCCGCGAGCTTCCGTGCCATCACGGTCGTGTACGGCGCGATGCCCGTCGACTCGGGCGCGTAGTTGATGCCGACCAGACAGATGGTCGCTCCCGATACGGAGCGCTCGGCCGTCACGAGAGCCGCTCTACCTCGGCCGCAGTCATGATCGCTGCGAGCTCAGGAGGCAGGACTTGCGCCTTCCACCCCAGCTCGCGATTCGCCTTCGACGGGTCACCGATCAGCGCATCGACCTCGGTCGGGCGGAGGTAGCGCTCGTCGAACCGGACATGCTTCTCCCAGTCGAGGCCGACGTGATCGAAGCAGAACTCGAGGAAGTCGCGGACGGAGTACGCGGCTCCGGTCGCGAGCACGTAGTCGGAGGGCTCGTCGACCTGGAGCATCCGCCACATGCCTTCGACGTACTCCTTGGCGTAGCCCCAGTCACGGACGGCGTCGAGGTTGCCCATGTACACGTGCTCCTGCCGGCCGGCAGCGATCGCCGCCGCAGCCGCCGCGATCTTGCGGGTGACGAACGTCTCTCCACGCCGCGGGGACTCGTGGTTGAAGAGGATCCCGTTGACCGCGAACATGCCGTACGCCTCGCGGTAGTTCCGGGTCATCCAGTACGCGTACACCTTGGCCGCCCCGTACGGCGACCGCGGGTAGAACGGCGTCTCCTCGTTCTGCGGCGGCGGTGTCGCGCCGAACATCTCGGACGAGCTCGCCTGGTAGTACCGGGCGGGGACCTGCGACATCCGTACCGCCTCGAGGAGCCTGGTCGAGCCGAGACCGGTCGTCAGACCTGTGAAGTCGGGTTCGTCGAACGAGACTCGCACGTGCGACTGCGCAGCGAGGTTGTAGACCTCGTCCGGGTGGACCTTCTCCATCAGCGTCACGAGGCGGGTCGCGTCCGTCAGGTCGCCGAAATGCAGGAAGAGTCGCGCGTCCTCGTCGTGCGGGTCCTGGTACAGATGATCGATCCGTGACGTGTTGAATGTGGAGGCACGACGCACGATGCCGTGCACCGTATACCCCTTCTCCAGCAGCAGCTCGGCCAGATACGACCCGTCCTGCCCGGTGATCCCCGTGATCAGTGCTGTTTTCGGCATAGCGTGAGGCTAGCAACGAGGACGTCGGAATAGATCTCTCACCCTGGGTGAAACACCCTGAAAGGATCGTCGTCCAGCGGGTCTTCACCCGTCGCTGTGTGACAATCGAGGCACTCCTCAGAAAGGACCGCTGTGCGTATCGGTGAGTACATCTCGATGGTACGGGCGCACTGGATCGCACTCACGGTCTTCTGTCTCGTCGGAGGCGCTGCCGCCATCGCGCTCGTGTCGGCCACGACGCCGCTCTACACCGCTCGAGTCGAGGTCGTCGTCGTCACGTCTTCCGGCGACACGGCGAACGAGCTGGTGCAGAGCTACGACTTCTCGCAAAAGCAGGTGCGTACGTTCAGTGCACTGGTCACCCGCCCGATCGTCCTCGATCCCGTGATCTCGGAGCTCGACCTTGAGGCTTCGCCCGAGGACCTCGCCAAGCAGATCTCGGTCAGCAGCCCTCTGAACACGAGCCTGATCAGCATCGACGTCGAGGACCCCTCTGCCGAGGAGGCCGCCGACGTCGCCAACGCGACCGCGCAGAACCTCGCTCTGGTCGTCGGGGACCTTGTGCCCGACCTAGAGAGCGGCGACTCGTCGGTCACGCTCGAGACGGTTCGGCCCGCCGTAGTCCCCGAGGTGCCCTCGTCGCCCAAGACGCTCCTCTGGATCGCCCTCGGTCTGGTCGGCGGGGCCGTGGCAGGCGTCACGTACATCGCCCTGCGAGAGATAGTCGACACCAGAGTTCGTGACCTGCACGGAGTAACAGCGGTCGTAGATGCTCCTGTGCTGGGCAGCGTCGCGCACGAACGTCGCGTACCTCGGCATCCCCTGCTCGATGACCCGTCCACGTCGAACCAGCGTGCGGAAGCCTTTCGCCAGATCCGGACGAACCTCACCTTCCTCGAGGTCGCCAACGAGCGGGTACTGCTCCCGATCACCTCGTCCGTCCCTGGCGAAGGCAAGTCGACGACAGCCGCGAACATCGCGCAGTCCCTCGCCGCCGGAGGGAGTCGGGTCGTCCTGGTCGAGGCGGATCTCCGCCGACCGGCCCTGGGACCGCTGCTGGGGCTCGAGAGCATGGCCGGGTTGACGACGGTCCTTGCGGCCCGCGCCGAGCTCGACGATGTGATCCAGCACTGGGGTACCACGTCGCTGGACATCGTCCTGGCGGGCGAGAGGCCACCGAACCCTTCCGAGCTCCTCGGCTCGGACGCGATGCTCAAGCTGCTCGGAAAGCTCAGCAAGCGATACGACAAGGTGGTCATCGACTGTCCCCCGCTCGTACCGGTGACGGATGCGGCGGTGATCGCGCGTGCATGCGGTGGGGCCGTGCTCGTCGCCGGAGCGGGACGGGTCAAGCGGGCGGACCTCCAACAGGCCGTCAGCAATCTCAAGAGCGTCGGCGCGCCCATCATCGGCGTCGTCGCGAACGACCTAGCCCCGAAGAACGTGTCCACCTACGCGTACGCGTACGACGCCAGCGGCGCGATGGACGACACGGCGCTCCCGACGAGCCGGGACGCCGAAGAGCCGGCCGTCACGCCAATGCGGGCAGACAGCGAACCGATCGTCGACCCGGCCGAAGGCACGGCGTTCTCGCGCAAGTGATCAGGCCAGGCGAGTTCGCCCCCAGGTACGGGAATGCCCACCAGGCGGAGCGGAACGCTCCGTAGGTCGGTCGTCGGGTACGGGCGATCAGTCGTCGGAGACGGGCAACCAGACGACGCAGCCGGACGACTCGAGCGTCGTCACGTCGCCGGTCAGTTCGATCTCGGCGACGTCGCCCGAGGCGACGTCGCCCGCCTCGTCGGCGCCGCTCCCGACCAGCGTCCATTCGCAGTCCAGCCCCGCTGCCGGGGCCGCATAGTCTCCTTCAGCGAGGCCTGCGGTCTCGGTGGCCCCGTCCTCGATCCCGCCGAGTGCCTCCGCCAGCTGAGGGACGTACTCCGGACAGAGGAACGGGATAGCTCCGGTCGCGCCCGCGATCTCACCCTCGCGGATGTCGTCGACCAGCAGCCCTTGGTCCACCTGCGCCGCGAACTCGACACGAGAGCACGCCTCGACGCCCTGCTCGAGGACTGCGCCCTCGAAGAGTCCGTCGCCACCGTTGAGCTCGATGTACCGCTTCTCGGCCTCGGTCAACGGCGACGCGGTCGGATTGCCGGACGCATCGTTCTCGGCGTCGGGGGCAGCTGTCAGGTCAGGCAGCGGGGTCGGCGCACCCGAAGCCGATGCCGGCGCCTCCTCGGCCGCACCCACGCCGTCCGAACAACCCGCGAGCAGCACGACCAGTGCGGCGATCGGGACCGCTGCACGTCGCACGCGCGCACCCATCACGGCACCGGTTCGAACTGGAGGGTGAGCTGGGGGCGCTGCCCGGCGATGCTGCGGTCCTTCGACCAGAACCAGACACTGTCCGTCCCGTCCGAGACCGTGCCGAGCGTCGCGTCGGCTCCCAGCTTCTCGGTGATCTCCTCAGCCGAGAGCTCCACGTCGTACACCGTGTTCGCACTCGTCGGGCCCTCGAGAACACCGACCTCGGTGTCGTCGATCTCGGGACGCGTGGGATAGGTCATCGACCCCTCCGCCCAGTCCGAGCCGGCCCAACCGAACACGAAGTCGTCCACCGAACCCGCCGAGCTCGACGTCGTGGTCTGCAACCGCAGCGACGCACCCGCCAGCACCGTGCCCGCCGGAGCCTCCGGCAGAGCGAACTTCAGGAAGACCTCCTTGGTCGGCGAGTTCCCCATCGCGCTGAGCTGGTTCAGCGACCCGTAGTTCGTCGACTGCGCGCCCGAGTGCACGAACGTGTCCTCCGACGGGTACAGCTCGACCGTCACGGGGTCCGCCGGAGGCGCATCCACGGTGGCACCGACCGAGGCCGAAGCCTCGCTCGCGTTGCCGGCCGCGTCGACCGCGACCACCCGGTAGTAGTACGCACCGGCAGCCAGACCCGCGTCCGTGAACGACGTCCCGTCCGCGACCTCCGCGACCTGCGAGGACTCCGAGACCTCGAACGCCTCGTCCTCCGACCGGTACACCACATACCCGGCCACACCACGATCATCCGACGACGCCGACCACGACACGTCCACCGACGAACCAGAAGCCGAAGCCGCCACACCCGACGGCACCGACGGCGCCTGCGTGTCCGGCCCCAGGACCTCGACGGCCACAGCACTCGAAGCATCCGATGCGTTGCCGGCCTCGTCGACCGCGACCACCCGGTAGAACCAGTCACCCGGCTCCAGGTCCTCGTCCGTGAACGACGTCCCGTCCGCGACCTCCGCGACCTGCGAGGACTCCGAGACCTCGAACGCCTCGTCGTCCGACCGGTACACCACATACCCGGCCACACCACGATCATCCGACGACGCCGACCACGACACGTCCACCGACGAACCAGAAGCCGAAGCCGCCACACCCGACGGCACCGACGGCGCCTGCGTGTCCGGCCCCACCGGCTCCTCGACCGTTGCCGATCGCGAAGCCGAAGCCTCGCTCACGTTGCCGGCCGCGTCGACCGCGACCACCCGGTAGTAGTACGCACCGGCAGCCAGACCCGCGTCCGTGAACGACGTCCCGTCCGCGACCTCCGCGACCTGCGAGGACTCCGAGACCTCGAACGCCTCGTCGTCCGACCGGTACACCACATACCTCGTGACGCCTGTGTCGTCCGTCGATGCGGACCACGTCACCTCCACCGACGAACCAGAAGCCGAAGCCGTCACACCCGACGGCACCGACGGCGCCTGCGTGTCGGGCTCCGGGTCGACAGGTCCCGTCGAGCCAGGTTCGAAGTGGAGGGTGAGCTGGGGGCGCTGCCCGGCGATGCTGCGGTCCTTCGACCAGAACCAGACACTGTCCGTCCCGTCCGAGACCGTGCCGAGCGTCGCGTCGGCTCCCAGCTTCTCGGTGATCTCCTCAGCCGAGAGCTCCACGTCGTACACCGTGTTCGCACTCGTCGGGCCCTCGAGAACACCGACCTCGGTGTCGTCGATCTCGGGACGCGTGGGATAGGTCATCGACCCCTCCGCCCAGTCCGAGCCGGCCCAACCGAACACGAAGTCGTCCACCGAACCCGCCGAGCTCGACGTCGTGGTCTGCAACCGCAGCGACGCACCCGCCAGCACCGTGCCCGCCGGAGCCTCCGGCAGAGCGAACTTCAGGAAGACCTCCTTGGTCGGCGAGTTCCCCATCGCGCTGAGCTGGTTCAGCGACCCGTAGTTCGTCGACTGCGCGCCCGAGTGCACGAACGTGTCCTCCGACGGGTACAGCTCGACCGTCACGGGGTCCGCCGGAGGCGCATCCACGGTGGCACCGACCGAGGCCGAAGCCTCGCTCGCGTTGCCGGCCGCGTCGACCGCGACCACCCGGTAGTAGTACGCACCGGCAGCCAGACCCGCGTCCGTGAACGACGTCCCGTCCGCGACCTCCGCGACCTGCGAGGACTCCGAGACCTCGAACGCCTCGTCCTCCGACCGGTACACCACATACCCGGCCACACCACGATCATCCGACGACGCCGACCACGACACGTCCACCGACGAACCAGAAGCCGAAGCCGCCACACCCGACGGCACCGACGGCGCCTGCGTGTCCGGCCCCAGGACCTCGACGGCCACAGCACTCGAAGCATCCGATGCGTTGCCGGCCTCGTCGACCGCGACCACCCGGTAGAACCAGTCACCCGGCTCCAGGTCCTCGTCCGTGAACGACGTCCCGTCCGCGACCTCCGCGACCTGCGAGGACTCCGAGACCTCGAACGCCTCGTCGTCCGACCGGTACACCACATACCCGGCCACACCACGATCATCCGACGACGCCGACCACGACACGTCCACCGACGAACCAGAAGCCGAAGCCGCCACACCCGACGGCACCGACGGCGCCTGCGTGTCCGGCCCCAGGACCTCGACCTCGACCTCGTCCGAGGCCTCGCTCACGTTGCCGGCCGCGTCGACCGCCACCACCCGGTAGAACCACGTGCCGGCGTCGACGCCCCACTCGACATGGCTGGTGGACGTGCTGTCCCCGACCTTGGTCGCCTCGGTCACCGCGAACCCGGCAACGTCGGAGCGGTGGACCTCGTAGCCGGTCACCGCCACGTTGTCCGTGGCAGCGTCCCAGGTCAAGGAGACGGCGTCGTCACCGACGACCTCTGCGGCGAGCGCGCTCGGCGCCGTCGGCGCCTCGGCATCGGGCGGAGTCGCACCGGTGCCGAGTGCAAAGTGCTCAGCCACCTGGTTGGCCGTGAGCACCTTGCTGTAGACAGCGACCTCGTCGATGTCGCCCGCGAAGTACGGCGAGGACGAGTTCCACGTCCTGTCACCTCCGACCTTCCAGTACCCGGTGTAGTCCTGGGCGCCGGTCTGCGGGTTGGTCCCGACGAGCTCGCCGTCGACGAAGAGGACATCCCCGACGTCGACGACTGCGTCGCGACGACGTGGTGCCACGCTCCGTCGTTGAACGAGGCGTCTGATGTCGCGAGGTTCTGCTGCCCGGTCCAGGTACCGAAGACGAGCCTTCCGTCGTCCCGGAGGAACACGTGCCGGTCATAGTTGGAGGACAGACTCGTCTTGTTGTTCCCGAGCCCGATGAGCTTCCCGCCGTCGGTCGTCGTCGAGTTGAACCAGAGCTCGAGTGAGTAGTCCCGAGGGTTGGTGAACTGCAGGTCTGACCCGATCACGCCTCCGTTGGAGGCGTTCTGCGGCGAGAAGGACACGGCAGTCCCGTCCTCGAGCGCTCCGTCGCTCCCCGTGGTGACGCGCCCGTCATAGGTACCGGTCACACCGTAGGGGCTCGCATCCGCCGCCGTCGTCGCGCTGCTGTCGTCGAGCCGCCAGAAGAGGTCGGGGTCGGCTGAGTAGACCGCGGCGCCGTAAGCGTCGGCGGGCGCCTGGGGCACGTCCACGACGCGACCCGAGGCCGTGAAGTGCTCCCGCACGGTGGCAGCGGGGAGGACCGTCGGGTAGACGGCCGTCTCGTCGATGTCGCCGGCGAAGAAGTTGCTGGACGGACGCGAGGGCCAGCCGTTCAGCTGGTCGCCGCCGACACGCCACGAGCCGTCGTACGACTGCGCCGAGGCATTGGAGTTGCGCCCGACCCGGACCCCGTCGACATAGAGGGTCATACCTGCAGGCCCCTGGGTGGCAACGACCGAGTGCCACTCGCCGTCGTTGAACGAACCTGCCGAGGTCAGTGTCACCGCGCTCCCGGTGTAGGCGCCGAAGACGAGCCGCCCGTCGTTCGTCATATAGACGTGCCGGTCGTAGCTTCCGCTCAGGCTGGTGTTGTTGGTGCCGTTCCGCGGTTGCCCGTTGCCGTAGCCGACGATCTTGCCGCCGGAGGTCGACGTGGTGCGGAACCAGGTCTCGACCGAGTACGTCGTGGGTGCAGGCGCGATGTCGTCAGAGAACGCGTATGCCGTGCTGCCGTCGAAGCCCATCGCATACCCGGGGTCGTCGAGCGCGGCGTTGTCCGCAGAGCGGTAGGACACGTTCTGCATGTAGCGGGGTGCGCGATCGGCGCCGGAGCTGTCGGCACCGACCGGTCCGGAGCTCTCTCCGAAGCGCCAGTAAAGGTTCGCGCCGTCGTTCAGGACGCGGGATGCATAGGGCAGGCCGGACCCGAGTGCGGTCGCGGAGGACGCCGCGGACCTGGAGGTCGTGTTCGTGCCGTCGCTGACGGTCAGGCGGTAGGAATAGGTCCTCCCGGCGACCACGTCGGTGTCGACGAACGACACCTGCGGCCGGGTCCACCACCGGGACTCCCCTGGACCGTCGCGATCGGCGTGCTGGCGCCGTCGCGGTAGACGTCATAGGTGAGGAGTCCGTCGTCGTCGTCGTAGGACCCTCGCCAACTCACCTGGATCTCACCTGCTCGGAGCGCCTCGGCACGCGGGGTCACGCCGAGCGGGTTCCCGGTGTCGGGTCCATCGGCGAAGCGCGTGAGGCTCTGCTGCAGGTTGCCGTTGGTCCGCGTGAACTCACCGCCGACCCACAGGTTCTTCTGTCCCGAGCCCTGCGCGATCGCGAAAGCGCGCGGACCGATGCCCTCACCGAGACCGTCGTTGAGCTGCGGGCGCCACGCGATCTCGTCGTCCGTCCACGCGTCGTTCGCCGTGAGGTAGACGCGCTGACCGTCCTGGAAGAGACCCTCGCTGCTGCAGTCGTGGTGGTGGTGCGCCTCGTAGAGCGTCCCCTCGTCCTCGATCAGCGCCTGGGTCGCGCCCAGGCAGCGATCACGCCAGCGCTCGTTGAGGTCGGAGTAGTTGACCGCGAACGAGCCGTCGAAGACGCCGCCACCGGTGCCCTCGTTCCCGACGTAGAAGCTGCCGCCGTCCGTGGTGATGCCCTTCGTCACGGAGGTGTCAGGAACGAAGCCGCGGGGGTAGTTCCTGATGTTGGCACCGGTGCTGGGGTCGACGACGGCGAACGAGTGGGAGTTCTCGCCGTTGATCGAGAAGAAGTCACCGCCGAGCGCGACGGTCGCGCCGTCCTCCGCGACCGCGATCGCACGGCCCGGGAGGTCGGCGTCCGCCACGAAGGGGCGGAGCGCACCGTCGGACGTCGCCACCGCGGCGAAGCGCTGGCGCGTCTGTCCGGCGACCGACTGGAAGTCCCCTGCGAGGTAGAGCGTGTCGTCAGTGGCGCTGAGCGCTCGGACCGTCGCCGAGATCGAGCCGGGACGGAAGTCCTGCTTGACCGAGCAGGACGGGATGTCGAGCGCCGCGAGCCGGCTCACGGTCGTACCGGCGACGTTGGAGAAGTTCCCGCCGATGTAGAGCGTCCGCCCGTCGGGAGAGACGGTCAGGGCCCGGACCGTCGCGGTCCCGCCGGAGAGGGTGACCGAGGGGCGGCACGACGCCGGTGCGCCGGTCGACCCGTTCAGGCTGGACAGGGCGGAGACCGCCACCGGCGAGCCCGACGCACCGTTCGGCGGGCGCAGCTGGGAGAAGGTACCGCCGGCGAACACCGTGTTGCCTGACGCAGCCATGGCCCACACCGTGCCGTTCGCCTGCCAGGTGGGCAGGTCGTCAGCGGTGAAGCCCAGACCTTGGGAGAGCGCGGAGGCGCTCGGAGTCGACGTCGGGACCAGAAGTCCCGCCACGGCAAGTGCGAATCCACAAACCAGAGCGACGACGGAACGCATGCAGCACCTCATCCATTGGGGCACGGCCGAACGGCAGTACAGGAGAACGTTAGGGCCACGAGGCGCGACTTGGTGCCGTTCCGGAGGGAATTCACCCGGGCGAAGCGCCGATCGGCGAGGGGTGTGATGGCATCGTTACCCGGAGCCGAGCGAAATGGGGAGATGGTGCCGAGTTTCCGGGACGGTTGGGGCACTCTTCGCTCCCGCCAGAAGAGCTCGAAGGGCGTCTCGCTCTACTCACGCTTCGTGAACCGTCCTCTCGGCCGCGTCTTCGCTGCGGGTGCGTACAAGGTCGGCCTCGGCCCTAACGCCGTGACCGTGATCAGCGGGCTGACGACGGGCGCGGGGGTGCTGGTGCTCGCCCTCCTCGAGCCGACCGTCACGACGGGCCTGGCCGTTGCTCTGCTGCTCGTGCTCGGCTTCGCGCTCGACTCCTCCGACGGCCAGGTCGCTCGGCTCACGGGCCGTGGATCGATCGCCGGGGAGTGGCTGGACCACGTCGTCGACTCCGCGAAGATGGTGCTCCTGCACGCCGCGGTCCTGGTGAGCCTCTATCGGTACGGCGAGGCAGACCCCGCCTGGTACCTGGTGCCTCTGGCGTTCCAGGCGGTCACCGTCGTGATGTTCAGCGGCGGCATCCTCACGGATCTGCTCAAGCGCTCGGCGGTCGCAGGGCCGGCACCGACTCGCGCATCGACGCCCCCGGCGCCGTCGACGCTCCGCTCGCTGCTGCTGCTCCCGGCCGACTACGGCGTCCTCGCCTGGTCTTTCGTGCTCCTCGGGCTCGGCCCGGTGTTCCTCGGCGTGTATACGGTGCTGGCAGCCACGAACGCGCTGCTGCTGGGTGCGCTCCTCGTGAAGTGGTTCCGCGAGCTGTCCGCGCTCCGGTAGCCCCGGCCACTAGGCTCGCGGGTGGAACCGCCCCTGCGCCGCCAGCAGCCCCTCGACGACCACCATCTCGGCAGCGTCCGCCGCGTCGTCGATGAGGAACGGCAGCTCCTTCTTCTCGACGGCCGCGAAGTCCTTCAGCACGTAGTCGGCGGTGTCCATGCGGCCCGGTGGCCGCCCGACGCCTGTGCGCACGCGGGCGTACTCGCGCGTTCCGAGCGCCTTGGAGATGTCGCGCAGCCCGTTGTGGCCGCCCTCGCCGCCGCTGGCCTTGAGCTTGATCGTGCCGAACGGGATGTCCACCTCGTCGTGGACGACGACGACGCGCTCGGCCGGCACGTCGTAGTACTTCGCGAGCGACGAGACCGGTCCACCGGACGTGTTCATGTACGTCGACGGCTTGGCGAGCACGACCCGCGGTCCCGGCGCTCCACCGGGCAGCACCCCGAGCCGGCCCTCGGCGACCGCCGCGTTCGACCGGTGGGCCTTGAACGTCGCGCCGACGCGGCCCGCCAGCTCGTCGAGCACCATGTGCCCGACGTTGTGCCGGTTCCCCGCGTACCGCGGGCCCGGGTTGCCGAGCCCGACGACGAGCCAGCGATCACTCATGCGTTCTCCAGTTCACGGGATGTCGGACGTCGTAGCGAGGGTATGCCCGCCCGGCACCCTGGGACGGACGCCGGGAGAGGCGAGCGGGCAGTCGAGCCGAGCAGGCGGGTCGAACAGACGCGCCGAGCCGGGGCACGGACGACGAGACGCCCGGGCCGTAGCGGCCCGGGCGTCCGGTCGTGCAGGTGGGGCTCAGCCCTCGGCGGGAGCCTCGGCCTCGGTGGCCTCGCCCTCGGCAGCGGCGTCGTCGTCGGCCGCGACCTCGGCGCGCGGGACGCTGATCGTGACGACCGTGTGGCTCGGGTCGGTCACGAGCGTCGAGCCCTCGGGCAGCGTGACGTCGCCGGCGGAGATGTTCGCGCCCTCCTCGAGGCCCTCGATCGAGACGGTGACCCACTCGGGCAGGTTCGTCGCGTCGGCCGAGATGGTGAGCGACTGCGACTCGACGACGTGGATCGTGCCGGGGGCCGACTCGCCCTCGATGTGCACGTTGACCTCGACCTCGACCTTCTCGCCCTTGCGGACGACGAGGAGGTCGACGTGGTCGATGGTGTCCTTGATCGCGTCGCGCTGGACGTCCTTCGCGATGGCGAGCTGCTTCTTGCCGTCGAGCTCGATCGAGAAGAGCGCGTTCGAGTGCTTGAACGCCATCATCGTCGAGTGACCGGCGAGGGTCACGTGGACCGGGTCGCTGCCGTGACCGTAGAGGACGGCGGGGATCTTGTCGGCACGACGGATGCGGCGGGCCGCGCCCTTGCCGAACTCGGTACGGGCCTCGGCCTCGAGCTTGATCTCGTTCATGTGAACTCCTGCGTGGAACGGTGGTGGGCCGACGCCGGTGTGGACGGTCGGCATCCGCTGTCCCGGGGGACGGCGGGCGGCTGCATCGGCGCGGGGCACGCGACGGACGCGCGAACGAAGGGCGTCCGGTCGCGGCGCGCAGCACGTGCGCGGGCGACCGCCCAGTCGATCACGGACGGTCAGGCCTTGCGGCCGTAGCGCGTCCCTCGCCGAGGCAACCTGGCTACTGTACCCGGGGCCCGCCGTCCGACGAAACCCCGCCCTCGAGCGGGACGTCGTCCTCCACCCTCGCGAGGGCACGACCGCGCCGGTAGACCACCCGGGAGTGGAAGACGAAACGCAGGACGAACGCGACCGCGATGGTGACGGCCTGCGCGACGACGGGAGGGATCGTGGTCGCCTCGACGATCCAGACGAGGAACGGGAGCCGGATCGCCGCCTCGGTCGCGTTGAAACCCGCGGACTCCGCGAACCGGCCCCAGACCGACCGTCCCTGCCGCAGGTCGTGGAAGACGAACCGCTCCTGCAGGAGGAAGTTGATGGTGATCGTCACGGCCGCCGCGACGATCGCGGCGAGCACGTAGCCCTCGCCGAGCCCGTGGATCAGCCCCGCCATGATGGCGAGGTTCAGGACGGCGCCGAACCCGCCGATGATCGCGAACCGGGACATGCGCCCGAAGCGGAGCGACGCGAGCTGGTGCAGAAAGCTCAGGCCCTGGCGCAGGTTCGCCTTCGAGTCCCCGGCGAACCTCTCCCCGAAGACGAACGGCTCCTCGACCACCGCGACCTTGTTGCGGGTGAGCACCTCGAGCAGGATCTTGAAGCCGCGCGGCCGCAGAGCGGCCAGGTCGACCGCCGAGCGCCGGACGGCGAAGAACCCCGTCATCGGGTCGGTGCAGTCGCGCAGCCGCACCGGGAACATCGCCCGGGCCACCGCGATCGAGGACCTCGACACGACGTGCCGCACCCAGCTGCTCAGGCCGTCGGCCCCACCGCCCCCGACGTACCGTGATGCGACCACCACGTCGCCGTCGCCGCGCTCGCCGCGCTCGAGCAGCCGTGGGATCAGCTCGGGCGGGTGCTGCAGGTCGCCGTCCATCACGAGGCACCAGTCGGCGTCGGAGGCCTGGAAGCCCTCGACCACGGCGCCGCTGAGCCCCCGACGCCGTCGACCCGGTGGATCATCCGCACCCGGATCGACGCGTCGCGTGCGACCCGCTCGATGGTGCGCGGGGTGTCGTCGGTCGAGTCGTCGACGAAGAGGATCTCCGCGTCGATACCCTCGACCGCCGCGGTGACGCGCCGGACGAGCTCCGCGACGTTCGGCTCCTCGTTGAACGTCGGGATGACGACGGTCAGCTGCACGTCAGGACCCGACGCACGCCTCGGTCGAACCCACCGGCCCGCGGCACCTCAGGCGTTGCCGTCGAACAGCGACGTGACGGAGCCGTCGTCGAAGACCTCTCGGATCGCGCGGGCGACGAGAGGCGCGATCGACAGCACCTTGAGCTGGGAGAAGCGCTTCTCGGCCGGGATGGGCAGCGTGTCGGTGATGACGACCTCGCTGGCCCCGCACTCCGAGAGCCGTTGCACGGCCGGGTCGGACAGCACGCCGTGCGTGGCGGCGACCATGACCGACTTGGCGCCGGCCGCGAGGCAGACCTTGACGGCCTCGGCGATGGTGCCGCCGGTGTCGATCAGGTCGTCGACGAGCACGCAGTCGCGCCCCTCGACGTCGCCGACGACACGGTTCGCGACCGACTCGTTGGGCCGCGTGATGTCCCGCGTCTTGTGGACGAACGCGAGCGGACCGCCACCGAGCTTGGCCGCCCACTGCTCGGCGACGCGGATGCGGCCGGCGTCGGGCGACACGACGGTGACGTTGCCGGTGTCCACGCGGGTGCGCACGTAGTCGGTGAGGATCGGCATGGCCCACAGGTGGTCGACCGGGCCGTCGAAGAAGCCCTGGGTCTGCGCGGCGTGGAGGTCGACGCTCATGAGGCGGTCGGCGCCGGCCGTGGAGAACAGGTCGGTGATGAGCCGGGCCGAGATCGGCTCGCGCCCGCGGTGCTTCTTGTCCTGACGGCCGTAGCCCCAGAACGGCTGGACGACGGTGATCGTCTTGGCCGAGGCCCGCTTGGCGGCGTCGACCATGAGCAGCTGCTCCATGATCCATTGGTTGATCGGCGCCGTGTGGCTCTGCAGCACGAACACGTCGGCACCGCGCACGCTCTCGCCGAAGCGCACGTAGATCTCGCCGTTCGCGAAGTCGTACGCGCTCGTCGGGAGCAGGTCGATCCCGAGCTCGTCGGCGACGTCGTGCGCGAGCTCGGGGTGAGCACGCCCCGAGACGAGCACGAGGTTCCGCTCGGCGTGGCCGGGGAGGAAGCTGGTCATGAACGCGGCCCTTCGTTGTCTGCTGCGTGCTGAGACGGTCCACCGAGGTGCGGGACCCCGGGGCTCGGCGGGGGTGGGGTGGGTCGTTCTGCCTCGGTCGCGCTGGTGCGCCCGGCCTCCTCGACCTGGGCCTGGCGTCCGAGGGCGGCCGACCGGTCGGAGCCGCTCGCCGCCTCGGCGGCCTCGGCCGCGGGGGTCCCCGGGCGACGCTTGGTCACCCAGCCGTCGATGATGCGCTGCGCGCCGGCGCTGACGGCGAGCGCCCCGGCCGGCACGTCCCGGCGGATCACGGAGCCGGCACCGGTGTAGGCCCCGTCGCCGACGCGGACGGGGGCGACGAACATGTTGTCGGCGCCGGTGCGGGCGTGGGAGCCGATCACGGTGCGGTGCTTGCGCACGCCGTCGTAGTTGACGGTCACCGAGGCCGCGCCGATGTTGGTGTGCTCACCGATGGTCGCATCGCCGACGTAGGACAGGTGCGGCACCTTGGAGCCCTCGCCGATCTCGGCGTTCTTGGTCTCGACGAACGTGCCGATCTTGCCGTTCGTCCCCAGGACGGTGCCGGGGCGGAGGTACGCGAAGGGCCCCACGCTCGCACCGGCGCCGATCACCGAGAGGCTGCCGTGCGTGCGGACGACCGAGGCCTCCTCGCCGATCTCCATGTCCGTGAGCGTAGTGTCCGGGCCCACGACCGCACCCCGGGCGATGGTGGTCGCCCCGTGGAGCTGGGTCCCGGGGTGGATCGTCACGTCCTCGGCGAGCTCGACGCCGACGTCGACCCACGTGGTCGCCGGGTCCACGACGGTGACCCCGGCCGCCATCCAGCGGGCGAGGACGCGGCGGTTGAGCTCCGCGCCGAGCGTCGCGAGCTGGGCGCGGTCGTTCACTCCCTCGACGGTCATCGGGTCGTCGGCGAGGACCGCGCGCACGGAGCCGCCGGCCTCGCGGGCGAGCGCCAGCACGTCGGGCAGGTAGACCTCGCCCTGCGCGTTGTCGCGACCGACCTTGCCGAGGCCGTCGCGCAGCGCGGCGGCGTCGAACGCGTAGATCGAGGTGTTGATCTCGCGGATCTCGCGCTCCTGCGCAGAAGCGTCCTTGTGCTCGACGATGCGCAGGACGTCGCCCGTCGCCTCGTCGCGCACGATGCGCCCGTAGCCGGTCGAGTCGGGGACCTCGGTCGTCAGGACCGTCACCGCGTTCCCGCCGGAGTGGTGCGCGTCGAGGAGCGCGCCGATCGTGTCGCCGTCGAGGAGGGGCACGTCGCCGGCGATGACGACGACGGAACCCACGAGCCCGTCCCCGGCGCCGCGACCCTCCTCACCCACGGGGACGCCGTCCGCCACCGACTGCGCGAAGGCCTTCGCGTCGAGCGCGTCGAGGGCGCACTGCACCGCGCGACCGGTGCCCGGGACGTCGTCCTGGTCGACCAGGAGGGCGGACGGCAACACCTCGAGCGCGTGGGCCGCGACCTTCTCGCGCTCGTGGCGCACGACGACGGCGACGCGCTGCGGACCGACACCCTCGGCCGCCGCGAGCGCGTGCCCGAGCATCGACCGCCCACCGAGCCGGTGCAGGACCTTCGGGGTGGCCGACCGCATGCGGGTACCCGCACCGGCCGCCAGGACGATCACGGCCGCGGGGGCCACACGTCCCTCGATCGTCGCCGACTCGTCCGTACCGGGCGTGTGACTCACAGTTCTCCCATCGGTGGCTCTGCTGGTCCGCTCTGCTCGTCGGTTCCGCCGGCCGGTCCTGCTGGTCGGTGCCGGACCACGAGGCTCCGCCCCCAGGACTCGAACCTGGACCAAGGGCACCAAAAACCCGTGTGCTGCCGATTACACCAAGGCGGACCGGACGCGGGGCGTCCGAGGCAAGTCTGCCAGGTCCCACCGCACCACCCGAAACCTGCACGAGCGCCTGGGACACCGTGTCTCGAAAGGTCTCGAACGCCTGCGCACCGTCGACGCGGCATGATGGGGCCGTGCCCTCCGAACCGAAGCGACCGACCCGCGCCCGCATGACCGCGAGCCAGCGGCGCGAGCAGCTCGTCGCCGTCAGCCGTTCCCTGTTCGCGGAGAAGGGCTTCGAGGGAGCGAGCGTCGAGGAGATCGCGACCCGCGCAGGGGTCTCGAAGCCCGTGGTCTACGAGCACTTCGGGGGCAAGGAGGGCATCTACGCCGTCGTCGTCGACCGCGAGGTCCAGGCGCTGACCGGCGCGCTGACGGGCGCCCTCTCGGCGGGCGGCCACCCCAAGGTCCTGCTGGAGCGCACCGCGCTGGCGCTCCTGACGTACATCGAGACGTCGGAGGACGGGTTCCGGATCCTCGTCAGGGACTCGCCCGTCGCCGCCGCCACCGGCACGTTCTCGAGCCTCATCGGGGACGTCGCGACTCAGGTCGAGCACCTGCTCGCCGACCAGTTCAAGCGCCGCGGGCTCGACACGCGCAGCTCGCCGCTCTACGCGCAGATGCTCGTCGGCATGGTCGCGCTGACCGGGCAGTACTGGCTCGACGCCCGCCGCCCGGACAAGTCCGAGGTCGCGGCACACCTCGTGAACCTCGCCTGGAACGGGCTCAGCGGCATGGAGCACCAGCCGTCGCTGACCCGCCACGCGGGTCGCTGACCTGTCGGACGACGTCCCGCGAGCAGCCCTGTCGGGCGTCGGTCCCCTGTGGTTGGGTACTTCCATGGCTGTTCTCGAGCTCGACGACCTCTCCAAGTCGTACGGCGCCGTGCGCGCGCTGCGGTCGACCTCGTTCCAGGTCCGGGCCGGTGAGATCTTCGGCTTCGTCGGCTCGAACGGTGCGGGCAAGACCACGACCATGCGCATCACCCTCGGCGTCCTGACGCCGGACACGGGCGAGGTCCGGTGGGCCGGTCGCCCCATCGACCACGCCACCCGCAGCCGCATCGGGTACATGCCCGAGGAGCGCGGCCTCTACCCCAAGATGAAGGTCGGCGAGCAGCTCACCTATCTCGCCCGCCTGCACGGCCTCGGTGCCGCACAGGCGCGGAGCTCGATGGAGCGCTGGACCGAGACCCTCGGCGTCGACGGGCGGCGGGACGACGAGGTGCAGAAGCTCTCGCTCGGCAACCAGCAGCGCGTCCAGCTCGCGGCCGCACTCGTGCACGAGCCCGACATCCTGGTGCTCGACGAACCCTTCTCGGGGCTCGACCCGGTGGCGGTCGACGTCATGAGCGGGGTGCTGCGCGATCGTGCCCGCGCCGGGGTGCCGGTGATCTTCTCGTCCCACCAGCTCGAGCTCGTCGAGGCGATCAGCGACAGGGTCGGGATCATCAAGGACGGTTCGATGGTCGCCGTCGGCGGGATCGACGAGCTCCGCCAGGTGGGAGCACCGCGGTGGGCGGTGACGACGGCGGTGACGACGCCGGTGACGACGGCGGGCGATGACGACACGGCCTGGGTGTCCGACCTGCCCGGTGTCCGCGCCGTCGGGTCCGAGCAGGTGCGGCGCGCGGGCGGCGCCGCGACCCGGGTCGAGTTCGAGACGACGCACGAGGGTTCCGAGCAGGCCGTGCTGGCGCGCGCCACGTCGCGCGGGCGCGTCGAGCACTTCGGCCGGGTGACGCCGACCCTGACCGAGCTGTACCGCGACGTGGTGTCTGCAGAGGGCAGCGACGACAGCCCGGACGACACGGACGGCGACGAGGCGACGACAGAGGTGACGTCATGAGCACCGCCGGCGGGCGCACGCCCACACCGACAAACACGCCTACGACGGACCGCACCGGGACGGCCGGGAGCGCGATCCGCCTCGTCGCCGGTCGGGAGATCCGCACCCGCGTCACCTCGAAGGCGTTCATCATCACGACGGTGCTGCTCGTCCTGGCTGTCGTCGCCGGTGGTTTCGTCCTGAACCTCGTGCAGTCCTCCGGACCCGAGGGGCAGCGCGTCGGCGTCGTCCCCAGCGCGGCCGCCGTCGAGGCTCCGCTCGAGGCCGGCGCAGCGGAGACGGGGACGGACATCACCGTGACCGAGGTCGCGGACGAGGCCGCCGGCGAGCAGGCGATCCGCGACGGCGACCTCGACGCGGTCGTCACCGGCAGCGCCGGGGACCTCGGGATCGTCGTCGAGTCCGACGTGGACGGCGCGCTCTGGGCCGTGCTGTCCTCGGTGAACCAGCAGGCGGCCCTGGACGACGCGATCCGCGAGCTGGGCGGCGACCCGGCGAGCGTGGCCGCCGACGTCTCCGCGGCCGAGCCGACCGTCACCACGCTCGAGCCCGAGGAGGAGTTCGACCCCGCGCGGTACGTCACCGGCCTCGCGACCGGCATCCTCATCTTCATCACCCTGATGACCACCGGGCAGCTCCTCGCCCAGGGCGTCGTCGAGGAGAAGCAGAGCCGGGTCGTGGAGCTCCTGCTCGCGACGATCCGACCGTGGCAGCTCCTGACCGGCAAGGTCGTCGGTATCGGCGCGATCGGGCTGATGCAGGTCGCGCTCGTCGCCGGCAGCGGCGCGGCGACGGCCACCGCGCTCGGTCTGGTCGACCCCGGGGAGCTCGACCTCGGGGCGACCGCGGCGTGGGTGGTCGTCTGGTACGTCCTCGGGTTCCTCACCTACGCGTTCGCGATCGCGGGCGCGGCGTCGCTCGTGTCCCGTCAGGAAGACGTCGGCGCCGTGATCGCCCCGTTCACGGCGCTGATGATGATCCCGTACATCATCGGCGTGAGCCTCGCCCCGTGGCAGCCCGACAGCCCGCTCGTCGCCTGGCTCTCGTACCTGCCGTTCTGCGGGCCGCTGATCATGCCGGTCCGCATCGCCCTGGACGCCGCGGCTCCGTGGGAGATCGGCATCTCCCTCGCCCTGTCGATCGCGGTCGTACCGGTGCTCGTGTGGTTCGCGTCCCGGATCTACTCGAACGCGGTGCTGCGGATGGGCGCCCGCATCAAGGTCAAGGACGCGCTGCGCTCGGCCTGACGGTCCCCGGGTCCCCCTCACGTCTGCTAGAACCGAGAGATGACCCGCGTCACCGTCCGCCGCCGCGTCGCTCGCCACACCCCCGGCGAGCGCACCTCGCACCGCGAGGACCTGTTGGCCGGGGAGGAACCGCTCGAGCTGCGGGTCGGTGGTCGCTCCCTCGCGGTGACGATGCGCACCCCCGGGCACGACATCGAGCTGGCCACGGGGTTCCTGGTCTCCGAGGGCGTCGTCACGTCGGGCGAGCAGGTCAGCACCGCCCGGTACTGCGCCGGGTCCTCGGGACCGCCCGGACAGGGCGAGAACACCTACAACGTCCTCGACGTCCGGCTCGCCCCCGGCGTCGCCGCGCCCGACCCGACGACGGCCCGCGAGTTCTTCACGTCCAGCGCGTGCGGGCTGTGCGGCAAGTCGTCGATCGACGCCGTCCGCACCCGGAGCGCCTTCACGGTCGACGCGGACCCGCTGACCGTCGACGCAGCCCTGATCACCGCGCTCCCGGACCGGCTCCGCAGCGCTCAGACGGTCTTCGACCGGACCGGGGGCCTGCACGCGGCCGGGATCTTCGACGGCCGCACCGGTGAACCGCTCGTGGTCCGCGAGGACGTCGGCCGGCACAACGCCGTCGACAAGGTCGTCGGGTGGGCCGCAGTGCGCGGGATGCTCCCGCTGCGGGGTGCGGTGCTCGTGGTCTCCGGCCGCGCGAGCTTCGAGCTCACGCAGAAGGCCGTGATGGCAGGGATCCCGATGCTGGCGTCGGTCTCCGCGCCGTCGTCGCTGGCCGCCGAGCTCGCCGAGGAGTCGGGCCTCACCCTCGTCGGGTTCGTCCGCGACAGGTCGATGGTCGTCTACACCGGCGACCATCGGGTCACGGAATCAGGCACGGCGTCGGGCAGTGAATCGGGCAGGGAGTCCGTCACGGAGCCGGCCACGGGGTCGGCCAGTCGCGCGGGAGACGCGGCGTGAGCCCGAACCACGGCCGAGACCACGGCGCTGGTGCCGGTGCCGATGCCGTCGCCGACACGAGCGCGGGCCCACCCACGAGGGTCGGACCCCCCAAGGAGTGGGTCGCGGGCTTCCCCGGGATCACGCATGCTCTCGCGCCCGCCCTCCGAGGCATGGGGGCGGCACGCACCGCGAAGCTCCTCACGTCGATGAACCAGAAGGACGGCTTCGACTGCATGAGCTGCGCGTGGCCGGACCCGAGCCACCGCCACACCGCCGAGTTCTGCGAGAACGGTGCGAAGGCTGTGACGTGGGAGGCGACCCCGCTCACCGTCCCGACCGAGTTCTGGGCCGAGCACGGGATCGACGACCTGCTCACCCGCTCCGAGTACTGGCTGGGCCAGCAGGGCCGGCTCGTCGAGCCGGTCCACAAGCCGGCCGGCGCCGACCACTACGAGCCGATCGGCTGGGACCGTGCCTTCGAGATCGTCGCCGATCGGCTGAGCTCGCTCGACTCCCCCGACGAGGCCGCGTTCTACACGAGCGGCCGCGCGTCGAACGAGGCCGCGTTCACGTACCAGCTCTTCGCCCGCGCGTTCGGCACGAACAACCTCCCCGACTGCTCGAACATGTGCCACGAGTCGACCGGGTCGGCGCTCGGGCAGACGATCGGGGTCGGCAAGGCCACGATCAGCTACGACGACTTCGCCCGCGCGGACCTGATCGTCGTCATGGGCCAGAACCCCGGCACCAACCATCCCCGCATGCTCACCGCGCTCGAGGCGGCCAAGCGGAACGGCGCCCGGATCGTCGTGGTCAACCCGCTCCCCGAGGCCGGGCTCCGGCGCTACAAGAACCCGCAGACCGTGCGGGGCCTCGCGGGCAAGGGCACCGAGCTCGCCGACCAGTTCCTGCAGATCAGGCTCGGCGGCGACATGGCGCTCCTGCAGGCCGTGTCGAAGCGCGTCCTCGCCGCCGAGTCCGCGCGGCCCGGCGAGGTGCTCGACCACGAGTTCCTCGCGGCGAGCACGACGGGCCTCGACGAGCTCACCGCCCACCTGGCCGACCTCGACGAGGGCGAGGTCCTGACCGCGACCGGTCTCACGTCGTCCGACATCGACGCCCTCGCCGAGGCGTACGTCGCGGCCGACGCCACGATCGTGACGTGGGCGATGGGCCTGACCCAGCACACCCGGGCCGTCGCGACGATCAAGGAGATCGTCAACCTCCTGCTGCTGCGGGGGAACATCGGGCGCCCCGGCGCGGGGGCCTCGCCGATCCGCGGGCACTCCAACGTCCAGGGCGACCGGACGATGGGGATCTGGGAACGCATGCCCGAGCCGTTCCTCGCGGCGCTCGAGGCCGAGTTCGGGTTCCCCGTCCCCCGCGCGCACGGGCTCGACGCCGTCGACACGATCCGAGCCATGGGCGAGGGCCGCGTCCGGGCGCTCGTCGCCCTGGGCGGGAACCTCGTCGGCGCGATCTCGGACTCCCGGGCGGCCGAGGCCGCCGTGCAGCGCAGCGAGCTCACCGTCCAGATCTCGACCAAGCTCAACCGCTCGCACGCGGTCGTCGGGCGGGAGGCGCTGATCCTGCCCACGCTCGGGCGCACCGAGATCGACCGCCAGGCCTCCGGCGAGCAGATGGTCACCGTCGAGGACACGGTGTGCGCGGTCCACGCCTCGCGGGGCCGCGTCGAACCCGTCGGGAGCGACCTGCTCTCCGAGGTCGCGATCGTCTCCCGGATGGCGGACGCCGTCCTCGCCTCGAGCGCGCGGGGCCCCGTCCCCGTGGACTGGGCGGCGTTCGAGCGCGACTACGACGTGGTGCGCGGGCACATCGCGCGCGTCGTACCCGGGTGCGAGGACTATGCCGCGAAGATCCGGCGCGAGGGCGGGTTCGTGCTGCCGCACCCGCCCCGGGACTCGCGGACGTTCCCGACGCCCGACGGCCGGGCGCACCTCACGGTGAACGCGCTCGCGCCGGTGACGTGCCCGCCGGGCCGGCTGCTGCTGCAGACCGTGCGCTCGCACGACCAGTTCAACACGACGATCTACTCGCGGGACGACCGCTACCGCGGCATCCGGGGCGGCCGCGCCGTGGTCTTCGTCAACCCCCAGGACCTGGCCGACCTCGGGCTGGCCGACGGCGACACGGTGGACGTCCACAGCGAGTTCAGGGACGGCGTCGACCGCGTGCTCCCGGCACAGCGGGTCGTCGCCTACCCCACCGCGCGCGGGTGCGCGGCGGCCTACTTCCCGGAGGCCAACGTTCTCGTACCGCTCGACGCGACCGCCGAGTCCAGCAACACGCCCGTCTCCAAGGCCGTCGTCGTGCGGCTGGAACGGGTCCCGGCACCGACCGAGGTGGCGTGACGTCAAGAGTCTTGACGTCGAGAGGAATCGGATACGCTCGTGCCATGGCCCACCTGAACCGCGACGACGAGGTCGACCGCATCGTCCTCGCCTGGCAGCGGGAGCGTCCGGACCTGGACGTCGAACCGCTGACGGTGTTCTCCCGCGTCAGCCGGCTCGCACGCCACCTCGATCTCGCCCGGCGCGCCGCGTTCGCCCGCAGGAGCCTCGAGACCTGGGAGTTCGACGTCCTCTCGGCGCTGCGCCGCGCAGGCGAGCCCTATCGGCTGTCCCCCGGCGCCCTGATCACGCAGACGCTGGTCACCAGCGGGACCATGACGAACCGCATCGACCGCCTCGAGTCCCGCGGCCTCGTCGAGCGGCACCGCTCCCCCGACGACCGTCGCGGGATCCTCGTCCAGCTCACCCCGACCGGACGCGCTGCGGTCGACGCCGCGATGAGCGACCTGCTGGACGTCGAACGGTCGGTGCTCGAACCCCTCGGGCCCACCGAGCGCACCGAGCTCGCGGACCTGCTCCGCCTCGTGTCCGGACAGTTCGACGACTGAGCGCCGGCGCCGCGCCGTCGCGGGCGGGCTCCCGGCCGGAGGCGTGACCGGCCTGCTGCTGGCCGCGGTCCTGCTCTACGCGCTCAACCTCCGCAGCCCGATCACCGCGCTCGCGCCGGTCGTCGACGACGTCACGACCGACCTCGCGCTCACGGCCACGACCGTGGGGCTGCTCACCGGGCTCCCCGTCCTGTGCTTCGCCCTCGCCACGCCCGCCGTGTCAGCCCTCGTCGCGCGGCTCGGGATCGAGCAGGTCGTGACGATCTCGTTCCTCGGCCTGATCGGCGGGATCGTCCTGCGCTCCGTGGGCGACGTCGGGGCGGCCTTCGCCGGGACCGTCGTGATCGGCCTGGCGATCACCGCAGGCAACGTCGCGATGCCGCTCGTGATCCATCGCGACTTCCGCAGCGCCGCCGGCACCGTCACCGGCCTGTACACCGCCGCCCTGAACCTCGGGTCCGTGCTCACGACCTCGCTCACCGCGCCGCTCGCCGCCCAGGTGGGCTGGCGCTGGGCGCTCGCGAGCTGGGTCGTCCTCGTGCCGATCGCCTGGATCCCCTGGAGCATCGCGTCGCGACGACGACGGCGGGCGCACGGCGGCACGACCCGACCGGGGCCCTCCGCGACCGCCGGCCCGGAGCCTGCAGGAGGCCCGGACCTCGCGGCCGACGCGGACCCTGCACCCGACACCGGCCCCGGGACCGCTCACGCCGCGGCCCACGACGCACCGGACGAGCCGCCGGAGATCGGCGCCCTCCGGCGCCCCGTGACGTGGCTGCTGACCGCCGCGTTCGCCGGCCAGGCCTTCTGCTACTACGCGATCTCGGCGTGGTTGCCGTCGATCCTGGCGGACGGCGTGGGACTCGGCGCCTCCGGCGCCGGCGCTGCGGCGTCGCTCTTCCAGCTGCTCGCGATCGCGGGCGCGCTGGGGGTGCCTGCCGTGATCTCCCGAGGCGTCCCCATGCGCGCGGTGTTCGCCGCGGTCGCGGCCTGCTGGCTCACGCTGCCCGTGGGCCTGCTCGCGGCGCCCGACCTGTGGCCGCTGTGGGCCTCGCTGGCGGGTGTGGCGCAGGGAGCGAACTTCGTCGTCGTCTTCACGACCGTCGTCCGCCGCGCCGGCAGCCCCGCGCCGCGCGCCAGATGTCGGGGGCGGTCCAGACCGTGGGCTACGCCTGCGCCGCACTCGGCCCCAGCGCGCTCGGCGCCGTCCATGACGCGACGGACGGCTGGACGGCACCGCTGTCGATCGTCCTCGCCGTCCTCGGCGTCATGACCGTCTGCGGGCTCCTCGCGACCGCCCCGGCGCCCGACGCGCCCGACCGGCCGGACGCCGAGCCGCACCGGTAGTCCCGGTCGCGGGGTTCCAGAGCCCCGGTCACGGGTATGGCTGCCCCGTGCCGTCGCCCGGTGAGCACGTCGCGCAACGCTACGACCTCGCCGCGAAGGCGGCACGCGAGCGGCGCGAAGGCGCCACGCGGGTAGCGCGCAGGTGGCGAGGTCCGCTACGGCCGACCCATGCCGACGTAGGTCCAGCCGGCGTCGCGCCACGCAGCACGGTCGAGCACGTTGCGGCCGTCGACGACCACCGAGCCGCGCGCGATCTCGGCGACGGCGACCGGGTCGAGGTCCCGGTACGCGCGCCACTCGGTGACGAGGACGACGGCGTCCGCGTGCCGCAGGGCCTCGGTCGTCTCGGGCGTGTACAGGAGCTGGGGGTGCCGGGCGCGCGCGTTCTCGATGCCCTGCGGGTCCGTCGCGACGACCTCCGCGCCCAGGCCCTTGAGGCGGACGGCGACGTCGAGCGCCGGGGAGTCACGGACGTCGTCCGACTCCGGCTTGAACGTGACGCCCAGGACCGCGACCTTCTTGCCGAAGACCGAGCCGTCGAGAGCGTCGACGACCAGCCCGACGACGCGCTCCCGCCGCCGGAGGTTGATCGCGTCGACCTCCTCCAGGAAGCGCAGCGACTCGCCGCGGCCGAGCTCTTTGGCTCGGGCCGTGACGGCGCGGATGTCCTTGGGGAGACAGCCTCCTCCGAAGCCGACCCCCGCGTTGAGGAACGCGCGACCGATGCGTGCGTCGTGGCCGATCGCGTCGGCCAGCTGCGTCACGTCGGCGCCCGCGACCTCAGCGATCTCGGCCATCGCGTTGATGAAGGAGATCTTGGTCGCCAGGAACGCGTTGGCCGCGGTCTTGACGAGCTCGGCCGTCGCGAGATCGGTCACGAGGCGCGGGGTCCCCGCCGCGATGGCCGCTGCGTAGACCTCGTCGAGCACGGCGACGGACCGCGCGGCCGCTCCACAGCCTGCTGCGTCACCTGCGGGCGACGCACTGGACGACGGGTCGGGCGACGGGCTGGACGGCGGGTCGTCAGCCGCGACCCCGTACACGATGCGGTCGGGCGAGATCGTGTCCTGGACGGCGTGCCCTTCGCGCAGGAACTCCGGGTTCCAGACGAGGTCTGCGCCGGTGGCGCGGACGTCGTCGCGCAGCCGTGCGGCGGTGCCCACGGGCACGGTGCTCTTGCCGACGACCAGGTCGCCGGGACGCAGGTGAGGAGCAGCGCCGCAACGGCGGCGTCGACGAAGCGCAGGTCCGCGCTCTGCCCGTCGGACGACTGCGGGGTCCCGACGGCGAGGAAGTGCACGGCCGAACCGGTGACCGCGGCGAGGTCCGTCGTGAAGCGGAGGCGTCCGGTCACGGTCGCGGAGGTCAGGATCTCTGGGAGGCCCGGCTCGTAGAACGGCGCCTTGCCCCGTGAGAGGTACTCGACCTTCTCGGCGTCGCTGTCGACACCGACCACCTCGTGACCGAGCTCGGCCATCGCGGCAGCGTGGACCGCTCCGAGGTACCCGCACCCGATCACCGATATCCGCACGCACCGGACGGTAGGGACACGAGGTCACCGCCCGGCGAACTCCGCCCCAACACGACACGACGTGCGGGTGACGGTCAGCGGTCGCAGGGTCTCACTCGCGGGTCCGAGGGCCCCACCAGGCCGGAGAGGCCCGAGGGGCGCGAGAGGCCTGCTGCGTCCTGGCAGTCCGGGAGGCCCCGACGAGCCGCGGAGCCGGAGCCCAGCGCAACCGACGCGGCATCACCCCGCGATCTCGGCGGCCTCCAGCCACGCGGCCTCGAGCTCGTCCTTCTCGTCCGCGAGCTCGCGGAGCTGCGTGTCGAGCGCTCCCACCGCCTCGTGGTCCGTCGCCTGCTCGGCCATCTTCGCGTGGATCCTGGCCTCGGACTCCGCGATCTTGCCGAGCCTGCGCTCGATGCGGGTCAGCTCCTTCTTCGCGGCGCGGAGCTCGGCCGGCGACGGCCCGGCGACGGGGGCTGCGGGCTGCGCCGCAACGCCGTCGGGGCCACCTCCCGCCACTGCCCCTCCGCCGGGCCCTGCAGCTCCCGCCGCTCTTGAGCCACCCGACGCGCCGGCGCCGGCTGCCCCCGAGCCGACGGCCCCACGACCGGCCGCGGCCGCACGCCGCAGCTCCAGGTACTGCTCGACGCCCCCGGGCAGGTCACGGATCTGGCCGTCCCCGAGCAGCGCCACCTGCCGGTCGCAGACGCGCTCGAGCAGGTACCGGTCGTGCGAGACGACGATCAGCGTGCCCGGATACCCGTCGAGCAGGTCCTCGAGCGCCGCGAGCGTGTCCGTGTCGAGGTCGTTCGTGGGTTCGTCGAGCAGCAGCACGTTCGGCTCGGTCACGAGCAGCCGCAGCAGCTGGAGGCGCCGCCGCTCGCCGCCCGAGAGGTCGCGCACCGGGGTCCGCGCCCGCTCCTTGGTGAAGCCGAGCTTCTCGACGAGCTGCGACGCGGTGAGCTCCTTGCCCCCGACGACCACGGAGTTGCGCTCCCGCTCGACGACTTCGACGACCCGCAGGTGCGCCAGGTCGTCGAGCTCGGCGACGTCCTGGCTGAGCTCGGCGACCGCGACGGTCTTGCCGCGCTTGACCCTGCCCCGGTCGGGGTCGCGACGGCCGGCGAGCAGCGCGAGCAGCGTCGTCTTCCCGGCACCGTTGACCCCGACGACGCCGTACCGGTCCCCCGGCCCGAGGCGCCAGGTCACGTCGTCCAGCAGCACGCGGTGGCCGCCGTCGAGGTCGCCCGGCCGGTTCTCGGGCGCGCCGCCCACCGGGTCCGCCTCGGAAGGTCGGGTCGGGGCGTCGGACGGCGTCCCTGCGGTCCCGGATCTCGCGTCGCCCGCGTCGCGCGCGTCCGTGTGGGCCACCCACCGCAGCGGGACCTGCACGGTCACGTCCTCGAGGTCGAGCACGTCCTTGCCGAGGCGCTTCGTGGCGGTGCGGGCGAGCTCGAGCGTCTCGCGCGGCGGGGGCTCGTCGGCGATGAGCGCGGCGGCCGCGTCGAGCCGGAACTTCGGCTTCGACGTGCGCGCCGGGGCGCCGCGCTGGAGCCACGCGAGCTCCTTGCGCAGCAGGTTGTCCCGCTTCTCGGCGGCCACCTGGGCGCTGCGGGCCCGCTCGGCGCGTGCGAGCACGTAGGCCGCATACCCGCCGTCGTACCCGTCGACGGCGCCGGTGCCGTCGCCGCGCACCTCCCACATGCGCGAGCAGACGGCGTCGAGGAACCAGCGGTCGTGGGTCACGACGACCAGGGCGCCCCGGGCGCCGGGCCGCGCGTACCGCGCGTTGAGGTGCTCCGCGAGCCACGCGACGCCCTCCACGTCGAGGTGGTTGGTGGGCTCGTCGAGCATCAGGACGTCGGGGTCCTCGACCAGGAGGGCCGCGAGCGCGACCCGCCGCCGCTGCCCCCGGACAGGTGCGCCGCGGGACCGTCCAGGTCGAGGTCGCCCAGGAGTCCGGCGTGCACCGACCGGATCCCGGCATCGCCGGCCCACTCGTGCGTGGCCGTCGACCCGTGGACGAGGTCGCGGATCGTCGCGCCTGCGGAGTCGTCGTCGCGCTGGACGAGCATCGCGGTCCGGGAGCCACCCACCCGGGTGACGCGGCCGCCGTCCGACTCCTGGGTCCCGGCGAGGAGCCGGAGCAGCGTCGACTTGCCGGCCCCGTTGGGGCCGACGACACCGACGCGGTCGCCGTCGTCCAGCCCGAGGCTGACGCCCGAGAGGAGGGTGCGGGTGCCGACGACGAGGGAGATGTCGTCGGCGCCGAGCAGGTGGGCCATGGGGCTCCGTCCGTGATGGTGGTGCGTGCTGGGTGCTGTCGTCACTGGTGCTGTGGGTCCGCGGTGGCGTGCGGCCGCGCGACCGGTGTGCTCGTGGGGCGTCCTCGACCGGGCCGGGGGCGCAGTCAGGGTCGGGGTGGACCGTCGGACGCCACCGAGTGCACGATCCGGGCGCCGTGCGTCGGTCCCGAGGCGACGTGGACGCCGTCGACGACCCCTGCCGCCGTCCACGCGGCCCCGATCGCCCGGGCGTGGCGCGGTGAGCGCGCCAACGCGGCGACGGTCGGGCCCGACCCCGACACGATGGCTCCGAGGGTTCCCGCCCGCTCGGCGACGGTCAGGACGTCCGCGAGCTCGGGCGCCAGGTGGAGGGCAGCCGCCTGGAGGTCGTTGTGCAGCGCCCGGCCGACGCCCTCGGTGTCCCCCGCCCCGAGGGCCTGGAGGAGCTCGGCGTCCTGGTCGACGTGGACGGGCTCGCGCTCCGCGGCGGACGACCCGTCGCCGGGACCGCGTTCGTCGAAGGTCCGGTAGACCTCGGCGGTGGACAGTCCCCGGGCCCGCGTGCCGAGCGCCCAGTGGAGCTCGCCCCTCGTCATCGCCGGCGTGAGCAGGTGGCCGCGCCCCGTCCCGACCGCGACGTGCCCGAGGAGGCCGAACGGCACGTCGGAGCCCAGCCGCGCCGCGAGCTCGTGGAGCTCGTCGCGCGACAGGCCGGCGTGCAGCAGGTGGTCGGCCGCGACCAGGGCGGCCGCGGCGTCCGCGGACCCGCCGGCCATGCCGCCACCGACGGGAACGCCCTTGTGGAGCTCGACGTGCACGTCCGGGTCGACCCCCGCCCGCTCGGCGACCAGCTCGACCGCCTGCCAGGCGAGGTTCGTCCGGTCCGTCGGGACGCCGTCCGACGCCGGCCCGGTGACCTCGACGAGGATCCCTGCACCCGCGGCCCGCTCGGTCAGCGTGACCTCCTCCGCGAGCGAGACGGCCTGGAACACCGTGACGAGCGGGTGGTACCCGTCGTCCTGGACCGCGCCCACCCGCAGCGACAGGTTGACCTTCCCGGGTGCGCGCACCCGGACGGTGGCCGGGACGCCGGACGACGGCGCGGCGCGGCGCTGGTCGTCGCCCTGGCCGCCGGTGCCACCCGAGCCCTCGGGTCCCCGCGGGCCCCGAGGTCCTCCGGGGCCCGGCACCACGCGGAGGCCGGTCACGAGGAGGGCCCGGCGGCGCGGGGGCCGGGCGCCGCGCCGTCCCCGAGCGCCTCCGCGATCCGCGCGAACTGGACGACGTCGAGCCGCTCGCCCCGCAGGCCCGGGTCGACGCCCGCCACCTCGCAGGCCGCCTGGGCTGCGGCAGGGCTGCCGGCGAGGCCGGCGAGCGTGGAGCGCAAGGTCTTGCGTCGCTGCGCGAAGGCCGCGTCGATCACGGCGAACACCTGCTCCCGCGTCGCGGTGGTGCTGGGCGGGTCGCGCCGGTCCATGCGCACGAGCGCGGAGTCGACGTTCGGCACCGGCCAGAACACGGACCGTCCGACGGTCGAGGCGCGCCGCGCGGACGCGTACCACGCCGCCTTCGCCGAGGGGACCCCGTACGTGCGGCTGCCGGGACCGGCTGCCAGCCGGTCGGCGACCTCCGCCTGCACCATGACCAGGACGGTCCGCAGCGAGTCGAACCGCTCGAGGAACGTCAGCAGGACGGGCACCGCGACGTTGTACGGCAGGTTCGCGACGAGCGCCACGGGCGGCTCGCCCGGCAGGGTCTCGACGTCGAGCGCGTCGGCACCGACGACGTCGAGCCGGTCGGTGAGGTCGGGCCGCACCTCGGCGACCGTGCGCGGCAGCTGCTCGGCGAGGGGCGGGTCGATCTCGACCGCCACGACCGAGGCCCCGGCGTCGAGCAGACCGAGCGTCAACGAGCCCAGCCCGGGGCCGATCTCGACCACCCGGTCCCCGGGCGCGACGCCCGCGGCACGCACGATCTTGCGGACCGTGCCGCCGTCGTGCACGAAGTTCTGCCCCAGGGTCTTGGTGGGGCGGATGCCGAGGCGCGCCGCGAGGTCGCGGATCTCGGCGGGGCCCAGCAGGCCGCCCGGGGCGTCGGTCATGCGCCGAGCCTACCGACCTCCAGGTGCGACCGGACCGCGCGGCCCGTCACGAGCACGCAGACGGGGTGGGCCCCTCGGATCTCGTCGGATCCGAGGGGCCCACCCCGTGAGGTCGTGCTGTGCCGCGTGCGCTCAGATCAGCGCAGGCCGAGCTTCGACGAGCAGTGCGGCCACTGGCCCCAGCCCGACTGCGCCTGCAGCTTCTTGGCGAGGCGCGTCTGCTCGGCTGCCGAGTTCTCGGACGGGAGGCCGGAGCCGCCCATCGCCCGCCAGGTCGGTAGCGAGAACTGGTACAGGCCGTAGTAGCCGTTGCCGGTGTTCGTCGACGGGTTGCCGCCCGACTCGCACTGCGCGAGCTGCGACCAGACGCCGGCCGGGGCGCTGCCCAGGTCCTTCTCGGGTGCGGGCGCAGGCGCCGGTTCCGAGTCGGAGGAGCTCGACGAGCTGGACGAGGAGCTCGACGAGGACGAGCCGGAGGAGCTCGACGTGGAGGCCGGCTCGGGCTCGGGCTCCGGCTCGGGAGCCGGGCGAGCCTTGGTGCCCTTGACGAGAACCTTGTCCACGGGCTTCGTGGTGACGCCCTCTTCGACGAGCTCGGTCGACTCGACCTCGCCGTCCACGCGGGTGACCTTGTTGACCGTCGTGTAGACGCCCTTCTTGCCCTCGGTCTTGACCTTGGTGCCCAGGTCCGAGTAGCGGTCGGGGTCCTCGACGGTCTTCGTCTCGAAGTCGACGTCCTTGGTCTTCTCCTCGTTCTTGACCGTCACGCGCTGCACGACGAGGGTCACGGCCGGGTCGGCCGAGTCGTCGCGCTCGACGTGCATGCGGTCGAGGTCGCCGAGCTCGACGCCCTCGGACTCGAGGACGCCGTCGACGTCCAGGGAGCCGTCGTCGACCGTCGTGGTCTCGCCGTCGACCGTCAGCGCGACAGCGCCGTCGGCGTTCAGCGCGAGCGGGAGGTCCTCGCGTCCCTCGGCACCGCCGCGGGAGGCGACGAGGGCGACGTCGTCGCCGCGGGAGGCGAAGACGTCCAGCGCCTCGTCCGCGTCGAGCGCGGTCGTCCACACGGTCGCGTCCTCGCCGTCGGCGGAGATGACGACCTGCTTGCCCGAGCGCACGACGATGTCGCTGCCCTCGGCGAGCGACGCATCGACGCCGGGTGCGACCAGGTCGCGGTCACCGACCTCGACGCCCTGCTCGTCCAGGACGCCGTCGACCGAACCGGCGAACGTCGTCACCGTGGTGCTGACGCCGTCGACGTCGAGCGTCACGGTCTTGTGCGCGTCGGCGTAGGCCACGGCACCGGTCGCCACGACGGCGACGGTCGTGACGCCCGCGATGAGCGGCCAGCGGCGACGCCGGGTGGCGGTCGCAGCGGCGGAGGCCTCAGGTGCGGCCTGCGACCCGGAGGTCGAGGCCCCGAGGTCGAGGGGCTGGGTCTCGGCGCCGGTGGCGCCGTCGAAGTTCTCGTTCACAGTGTTCCTTCGTTCGTGGGCCCGGTCACGACGTCACGACGCCTGTGGCGTCACCCGTGCCCCGAGGGGCGGACGGCGTGGGCCGACCTGGGCGTGCGACTGTCGATCCGGAGTCCGTGGCAGGGAGGCTGCTGACGAGCCAGTGCCGTCGTTGCTGCCGGGTGGACCGTTCGGTCCCGCCCGGTGCGGCGACTCGAGAACGACCGTAACCGATTCGTTATCAAGTTGCCTACCCCTGCAGCGGGGAATGTGACCTGATCGACCCGCCGTATCGGGCGGAGTCGGAAAGATCGGACGCTCGGCACCGCCGAGACCGATCCTGACGAGCCTCGGGACCGGCTCAGTACCAGCCGGTGGCTTCCGAGTGGGCCCACGCGCCGCACGGCGTGCCGTAGGCAGCCGCGATGTAGTCGAGGCCCCACGTGATTTGGGTGGTCGGGTTCGTCTGCCAGTCGCTGCCGGCGGTCGCCATCTTCGTGCCGGGCAGCGACTGCGGGATCCCGTAGGCGCCGCTCGAGGGGTTCGTGGCGGTCGAGCTCCAGCCGGACTCGCGCGTCCAGAGGCTGTCGAGGCACTCGGCCTGGCTGCCGCCCCACCCGCGGCTCGCGGCCATCGACCGACCGAGGGACTCGTTGGAGGTCGGGTTCGCCACGGGGCGCTCCTTGGTGCCCTTGCTGACGATCTCGTCGACCGGCTTCGTGGTCACCTCGTCCGAGACGGTCTCCGAGTCGACGACCTCGCCGTCGACTCGGGTGACCTTCTCGACGGTGGTGCGCTCGCCGTCCTCGCCCTCCTGGGTGACGACGTCGGCCTCGTCCGTGTACCGGTCGGGGTCGTCGACCGTCGTCGTCTCGTGGTCCACCGTCTCCGTGGTGGTCTCCTCCTCGACATCGACGCGCTGGACGACGACCGCGAGGGCCGCCTCCGACTCGTCGTCCACGACGGCCGGGTCCGCCGCCTCGACGTGGACCTGGTCGTCCTCGTCGACGTCCACGTCGGCCTCGGCCAGCGCCGAGTCGACGTCCGTCCCACCGTCCGGCACGACGGCGGTCTCGCCGTCGGCGACCACGGCGACCGGGGCGTCGGAGTCCAGCGCCATCGGCAACTCGGAACGCCCGTCGGCCCCGGACCGCGAGGCGGCCAGCCTGACGTCGCCCTCGGCGCGGGCCGAGAGGGCCGCGAGCGCACCGTCGGCGTCCTCCGCGGTGGTCCAGACGTCCTGCTCGCCGTCGTCGTCCACGACGGTGACCTTCTGCGCCGTCCGCACGACGACGTCGTCCCCGTCCTCGAGAGGCGTCCCGACGCCCGGCGCCACCAGGTCGCGGCTCGACGTCTCGATGTCCTCGGCGGCGAGCAGCGCGTCGACGTCCTTGGCCCGGGTGGACACCTGAGTGACGGTGCCGTCGACGTCCAGCGCGATGGTCTTCTCCCCGACCGCGTAGGCGACGGCCCCGCTCGCGACGACGGCGACACCGGTCGCGGCGAGTGTGATCGGCAGACCGCGGCGCCAGAACGGGCGCGGGGCACGGTGCGACGCGCGGCGTGTGCGGCGCGTCCTGCTGGTCGACCCGTCGGTCCGGGTGGGGTCCGCTGCTGCGGGCGTCGAGTCGTCGGCGGCGTGCGCGCCGGTCCGGTGCTGTCTGGTCATGGTCGGTCCTTGCGTCGGCGGCCCGGGCGCGGGACGACGGGTGACGTCGTGCGACCGGGTGGCGTGCAGCGTGTGTGCCGCTCGTGCGCTCAGGCCTGGTGGCGGCGCACGCCGACGACCGTAACCGTTCCGTTACCAAGGACCAAGGTCGGTGCCCGACCTTCACGAATCATCCGCGAGGCCCCCGCGACACCGTGCGAAATGTCATGAGGCGGGTCACACGCAGCGGTCGTCGGTGCCGGCCCGTGGGTGCCGGACGGCCGGTGCCACCCGCCCTGCGCGCTCACGACAGACGGCCGGTTCCGTTCTGGGCAGCGGCTGCCTGCCGGTCTGCTCGGCCGGTCAGTACCAGCCGGTCAGTACCAGCCGGTCGAGACCGAGTGGCCCCACGCACCGCACGGGGTGCCGTAGCGCCCGGCGATGTACCCGAGGCCCCAGGTGATCTGCGTCGCCGGGTTCGTGGCCCAGTCGGAGCCGGCCGAGGCCATCTTGCTCCCCGGCAAGGACTGCGGGATCCCGTGCGCACCGCTCGAGGGGTTGCGCGCGTTCGGGTTCCAGTTGCTCTCCTTGGTCCAGAGCTTCTCGAGGCACGTCCACTCGGAGCCCGTCCAGCCCCGCTCCGCGGCGAGCTGTTGACCGATCGCCCGCGGCGACCCCGAGATCGCCGGGCCGGGCGAGGACCCGGACGAGGAGCTCCCCGACGAGGACGAGCCGGACGAGGCCGCCTCAGGCGCCGGCTCGGGCTCGGGCTCCGGTTCCGGTTCCGGTTCCGGTTCCGGTTCCGGTTCCGGCATGGTGCCGTTGTGGACGATCTCGGTGCGCGGCTCGCGCACCACGCGCTGCGCGAGCGGCGTGCGGGAGACCTCGTCGCCGTCGAGCGTCACGACCGTGAACGTCGTGACGGACTCGCCGTCGCGCCCCTCCTGGACGACCTCGGTGGTGCCCTCGAGGAGGGTCGGGTCGTCGACCTCCTCGGTCTCGAAGTCGAGGGTCTCGGTCTCCGTCTCCGCGCTGGTCGCGGTCCGGCGCACGACCACGGACATGCCGTCGGCGACGGGGGCGCTCAGCGCCACGGACGACTCGTCGCCGTCGCGGAGGATCACCCCGGCCTCCGTGAGGGCCCGGCCCACCGTCGCGGCGGTGGTCGTCAGGTCCCTCGACTCGCCGTCCGCCGTGACCTTGACCGACTTCACCGTGGTCAGACGCACGGGCTCGCGCCCGATCGCCGCCGACCTGGACGCCTCGCTGACCGTGCCGTCGGCGCGAGGCCCGAGGAGGCGAGGTACTCGCCGACCGTGCCCGCCGTCGTCCGCACCGTCTCGACGCGGCCGTCCGTCTCGACCTCGATCTCACGGCTGGTCCGCACGACCACGGTGTCCCCGTCGTCGACGACGGCGTCGGGCCCGGGCTGGACGAGGTCGTGCTCGGACGTGGTGACCCCGGCCGACTCGAGGACCTCGGCCACCGTGGCGCCGTCGGGCGTCGCGACGGTCCGCACCGCACCGTCCTGATCGATCGTGACGGTGTCGTGCGCCATGGCCACGGTGCCCGTCGCGCCGACGAGGCAGACCAGGACGAGCGACTGGACCGTCAGGCGACGAGGCGACCGCGGCGGCCGAGAGGTGTGCGCGTGCAGGCTGCGGCGGCTCGGGGGCACAGTTCTCCTTCGGGCGTTGCGGGTCCGGCTCGGTGCGTCGGGAGCGCCCGGCTCGTGCCGTCGGCGGCTCCGCGCTCGACCGTAGCGGAATCGTGACCTTCGCGACAGCAGTGCAGGTAGACGCCGCTTACCAGGCGCCGTACACCCGCTCGGAGGTCTCCGAGACGGTCCGGCACACCCGCTCCAGGTCGACGCCCAGCACCTCGGCGACCGTGCGCACCGTGTGCGGGAGCAGATAGGGGGCGTTGGGCCGGCCCCGGTACGGGTGCGGCGTCAGGTACGGGGCGTCGGTCTCGACGAGGACCTGGCTCAGCGGCACCTCGCGCAGCGCCTCTCGGAGCCCCTCGTTCGCCCGGAACGACACCGGGCCGGCGAACGACAGGTACCAGCCCTGCTCGGCGCAGAACCGCGCCATCTCCGCGTCTCCCGAGAAGCAGTGGAACACCGTGACCTCGGGCGCGCCGTCGCTCGCGAGGACGTCGAGCACCTGGGCGTGCGCGTCGCGATCATGGATCTGCATCGCGAGCCCGAGCTCCTTCGCGAGCGCGACGTGCGCCCGGAACGCCTCGCGCTGCACCCGCTCACCCTGCGGGCCGGCGCGGAACAGGTCCATGCCGGTCTCGCCGATCGCTCGCACGCGAGGGTTCGCCCCGGCGACGGCGGCGACCTCCGCGATGGCGTCGTCGAGCGACGTGGCGTGGACGGCACCCGGTTCCGGGGTGAGGCCGTCGGCCGCGATCTCGATCGCTGACGCGTCCGGGTGCGCCCCGAGCGCGTGCAGCACCGCCTCGTTCGGGTGGATCGCAACGGCGCCGAGCAGCGCTGTGCTCGGCGGCGTGCTCCGCCGCGTGCTGGGTGCCGTGCTCGGCCGCATGCTCGGCGCCGTGCTCGGCGGCGGGCCGGACGACAACGGAGAGGTGCCGCGCAGCAGCTCGTCGGTCCAGCGCACCGCCTCGAGGTCGCAGCCCACCTGCACCATCCGGTCGACGCCGACCGCCTCGGCGCGCGCGACGGTCTCCGCGACCGTCGGCACCGGGATCGGCACCTCGACGAGGTTCCCGGCGTCGTCCGGCACCCGGTCGGTGACCTGCGCCGCGAAGGGCGCGATCGCGTCGAGGTGCGTGTGGTTGTCGACGACAGGGAACGGCAGCGGGTCCGGGTCCACGGGCCAGCCACGTTCACGCCGCTTCGCCATCCGGTCTCCTCACCGGTCGCAGGTCAGGCTGGTCGAGCGCGCTGGTCGGGCGCTCTGGTCGGGAGCTCGCAGGCCCGCGTCGGACGACGGTCCGCTCCCGGAGGGCCGTCAGGACGCCGGGTCCTCCAGCCGCGGGAACAGCGACTCACCCTTGGTGACCGTGGTCCCGGCGGGCAGCGCCCCGAAGATCCCGGCCCCGTCGATGTGCTGCGCCGCGAGCTGCCCGAGCGGGACCTCGGCACCGAGCGAGTCCCAGAGCTTCTGGGCGGCCTGCGGCATCACCGGGTGCAGCAGCACCGCGAGGCAGCGCAGCGCCTCGGCGGCCGTGACGAGGACCGTGGCGACGCGGCCGCCCTGGGGCAGCGCGCCGTCGGCGTCCTTCTCGGTCTTGACGACCTTCCAGGGCTCCTGCTCGGTGAGGTAGACGTTCGTGGCGTCGACCAGGGTCCACACGGCGTTGATCGCCTCGTGGATCGCGATGCGGTCGATCGCGGCCTCGGCGTCGGCGACGGCCTTCGCGGCGACGGCCTCGAGCGCGCGCTCGGCATCCGTCGCGGGCCCGGCCTCGGGCAGCGAGCCGCCGAAGTTCTTGCCGATCATCGCCGCGACGCGCGAGGCGAGGTTGCCGAACCCGTTGGCGAGCTCGGCCGTGTAGCGCGACGAGATGTCCTCCCAGGAGAACGAGCCGTCCTGGCCGAACGCGATGGCGCGCATGAAGTAGTAGCGGAACGCGTCGGAGCCGAAGTGGTCGGTGATCTGCGACGGGGCGATGCCGGTGAGCTTCGACTTGCTCATCTTCTCGCCGCCGACCAGCAGCCAGCCGTGCGCGAACACGGTGGTGGGCAGCGGGAGCCCCGCGGCCATGAGCATCGCGGGCCAGATCACGGCGTGGAACCGCAGGATGTCCTTGCCGACGAGGTGGACGTCCGCCGGCCACGTCCGGGCGAACTTCGCCTGCGCCTGCGGGTCGTCGCTGCCGTACCCGACGGCGGTCATGTAGTTGAGCAGCGCGTCGAACCAGACGTAGAGGACGTGCTTGGAGTCCCACGGGATCGGTACGCCCCAGTTGAACGTCGAGCGCGAGATCGAGAGGTCCTGCAGGCCCTGCTTGACGAACCCGATGACCTCGTTGCGCGCCGACGCGGGCTGCACGAACTCGGGGTGCTCCTCGTAGAGCGCGAGCAGCCGCTCGGCGTAGGCGCTCATGCGGAAGAAGTAGTTCTGCTCCGCCAGCATCTCGACCGGACGCCCGTGGACGGGGCACAGCTTCTCGCCCTCGTACTCCCCCGTCCCGTCGATCAGGTCGCCCGGGAGCTTGTACTCCTCGCAGCCCACGCAGTACGGGCCCTCGTACGAGCCGGCGTAGATCTCGCCGCGGTCGTGCAGGTCCTGGATGAACTGCTGGACGCGGGAGGTGTGCCGCTCCTGCGTGGTGCGGATGAAGTCGTCGTTCGTCGCGTCGATCGTCGCGAGCACCGGCTCCCACTCGGCCTCGACGAGCGAGTCGGCCCACTCCTGGGGGCTGACCCCGTTCGCCTCGGCGGTGCGCAGGACCTTCTGCCCGTGCTCGTCGGTCCCGGTGAGGAACCAGACGTCCTCCTGGCGCTGCCGGTGCCACCGCGTGATGACGTCGGCCGCCACCGTCGTGTACGCGTGCCCGATGTGCGGGGCATCGTTCACGTAGTAGATCGGGGTGGTCAGGTAGAACGCCGAACCGGGCGTCTCCGTCTCACCGGAGGTGGCGGACGGCGCGGGCGTGGGTGCGTCGGGCATGCCGCCATCCTAGGCGGGGGTCAGCGGGCGAGGTGCTCGCGTACATAGGCCGAGAACCTCCGGGCGGCGTCGCGAGGCGCAGCGCTCCCGAGGACGACCGCGTCGACCTCGAGCTCGGCGGGCTCCATGAGCGTGAACCGCACGCGGGCCGAGCTGAACCTGGCCACGACGGCCGGCTGGTCCGTGGGGATCGGCATGTCCTCTCCGTGCGCCGCGACGACGAAGATCTCGGGCCCGGTGGCGAAGACGCGCACGTCACGTCCGTCGAAGCTACGACCGATGTCGGCCATGGCGCGCCGGACCGTCGTCTCCGGGTGTCCCTTGCGCACGAGCGAGGCGATCGCAGGGCGCGAGGACCGGTCGAACTCGGACGCGTCACGTCCGGGGTACTCGAACGCGGTCCGCACACCTGTCGTGACGCTCATCGCTACCTCTCCTCGCCGGGCGCTGCTAGTGCTGTCCCGGGTCCGCGAGAACCCCGACGATCACCAGTGGTCGCCGAGGGGCACGGCCCGGGTCAGCGCCTTAACGCTATCCAACGGAGAAGACGTAAGTAAACTCGAAGTGAGGCATTTCACTGCTGTCAGGAAACACGCGCGATGCTGCAGCGGGCCCGACGCCGGCGCTACAGCCGCGTCAGCCCGCGCTTGAGACCGCGCACGGCCTGGGCGATGCGGTGCTCGTTCTCGATGAGCGCGAACCGCACGAACCCCTCGCCACCCGTACCGAACCCGACCCCCGGGGACACGGCGACGTCGCACTCCTCGACGAGGTGCGTCGCGAACTCGATCGACCCCATGTCGCGGTACGGCTCGGGGATCCGCGCCCACGCGAACATCGTCCCCGCCGGTCGCTGGATGTCCCACCCGATCCGGTCGAGCCCGTCGCACAGGGCGTTGCGGCGCGACTCGTAGATCTCCGAGACCTCGGCCGGGTACTCGGTCGCCTCGTTGAGCGTGACGGTCGCCGCGATCTGCACGGGCTGGAACGTCCCGTAGTCCAGGTAGCTCTTGAGCTTCGCCAGGGCGCCGACGACGTCGCGGCGGCCGACGAGGAACGCCACCCGCCAGCCCGCCATGGAGAAGGACTTGGTCATCGAGTACAGCTCGACCGCGACCTCCTTGGCGCCGTCGCACTCCATGATCGACGGCGGCGTGCGGCCGTCGAACGTCATGTCCGCGTAGGCGAGGTCGTGGACGAGGACGACGTCGCGCTCCTGCGCCCAGTCGACGAGCCGCTGCAGGTCCGCCTTGGTGGCGAACGTCGTCGTCGGGTTGTGCGGGAACGACAGGACCACGACGCGCGGCTTGGGCCACCCGTACTCCCACGCCTCCATGACCCGGTCGATGTACCCGGCCGCGTCCGTGCCGTCGCCGATCGGGACCTGACGGGCGTCCGCGCCCGCGAAGTAGGGCCCCCAGATGTGGATCGGGTAGCTCGGCGTCGGGACGATCGCGGCGTCGCCGGGCTGCAGGAGCACCCACATGAGGTGGCTGAAGCCCTCCTTCGCGCCGATCGTCGAGATGATCTCGGTGTCGGGGTCGAGCGTGACGCCGAACCTCCGTTGGTACAGCGCCGCCGCGGCCTCGCGGAGCTTCGGGATGCCCCGGGACGCGGAGTAGCGGTGGTTGCGCGTGTTGTGCGCGGCCTCGGCCAGCTTCTCGACGGCGATCTCAGGGCTCGGCAGGTCGGGGTTGCCGAATCCCAGGTCGACGACGTCCCGGCCGGCGCGGCGCGCCTCCTGCTTGAGGCCGTCGATGATCGTGAAGACGTACGGGGGCAGTCCGGGGATCCGCCGGAACTCCATCTCGCGTGGCATGTCCTCAGGCTATCGCCGGGCCTGTCGTCCCGGCCCGGGTGGTGACATCGTGGACGCATGACCGACACGCACCCGCACGCAGCACCGCAGCCGGCCACGCCGTCCGACGCCGCGGGCACCGCCCGCGCCCTGATCGTCGTCGACGTGCAACCCACCTTCTGCGAAGGCGGCGCCCTCCCGGTCGAGGGCGGGGACGCCGTCGCGCACCGCGTCGCCGACTTCGCCGGGACGCACCGGGACGACTACGCGCTGATCGTCACCACCCAGGACTGGCACGTCGACCCCGGCCGGCACTTCGCGACCCCACCCGAGGAACCGGACTTCGTCGACACGTGGCCGCCGCACGGCGTCGCAGGGACCGCGGAGGCCGCGCTCCACCCGGCGCTCGACGGCCTCGCCGCGGACGCGGCGGTGAAGAAGGGTGAGTACGCGGCGGCCTACAGCGGCTTCGAGGGGGTGGACGACGACGGCCGTCCCCTCGCCGACATCCTCGCCGCGGCGGGGGTCGGGTCCGTCGACGTCGTCGGCCTCGCGGAGTCGCACTGCGTGAAGGACACCGCGCTGGACGCCGCACGCCTCGGGCTCGCCACGACCGTTCTCACCGACCTCACGGCACCGGTCACGGTCGAGCTCGGGGAGACGGCCCGGGCAGCGATGCGGGGGCCGGCGTGACGCTGCGCGCCTCGAACGCCTGACCCTGCCGGCTCCGCCCGCCTCCGGTCAGGACTTGCGGGCCGCGAGCGCCGCGCCGTAGAGAGCGCGCTTCTGCACGCCCGAGGCCTCCGCCACCTCGGCGACGGCCTCCTTGAGCCGTTCGCCGCCGTCGACCCGGGCGAGCACCTCCGCGACCAGGTCGGCCTCGGACGCCGCCTCGCGGGCCGGGGCTCCACCGACCACCACGCAGATCTCGCCCCGCAGTCCGTCCTCGGCCCGCGCCGCGAGGTCACCGAGGCCACCCCGCAGGACCTCCTCGTACGTCTTGGTGAGCTCGCGACAGACGGCGGCAGACCGCTCGGCGCCGAACGCCTCGGTCATCGAGGCGAGCGTGTCGGCGATGCGGTGCGGGGCCTCGAAGAACACCATCGTCCGGGGCTCGCGCGCGAGCGCCGCGAACGCCCGGGCCCGCTCCCCGGCTTGCGCGGGGCGAAACCCTCGAAGCTGAAGCGGTCGGTGGGCAGCCCGGACAGCGCGAGCGCGGTGAGGACGGCGCTCGGCCCGGGCGCGGCGGTCACCGCCAGTCCCCGCTCGATCGCGCGTGTGACGATCCGGTAGCCCGGGTCCGAGACGCTGGGCATGCCCGCATCGGTGACCACGGCCACCACGCCGCCCCCTCGACGACGTCGAGCAGCTCGTCGGCCCGTTCGGCCTCGTTGTGCTCGTGGCAGCTGACGACCCGAGCACCGACCTTCACGCCGAGCCGACCCGCGAGCGCGTGGAGCCGTCGGGTGTCCTCGGCGGCGATCACCTCCGCGTGCTCGATGAGGTCCACGAGCCGCGCCGAGGCGTCGTCCGCGTTGCCGATCGGGGTGCCCGCGAGGACCAGCGCCCCGCCCGGCGGGAGCGTCCTGCGCTGCGCCACGGCGTCGTCCGCCCCCCGCCCGCCGGGACGGCCCCTCGGAATCTCCCTGGACCGCGCCACCGGACTTCGACATGACACCACTCTGGCACGCCGAACGGCCCTAGCATGACCTCCGTGCAGACAGACCCTCGCGAGGAGCCGCCGACCGGATCGTCGACCGGCAGCGACGACGGCGCCCCGGCCACGGATCTCGCACCGACGGTCGTCGGCGGTACCCGGTCCGCGGCGCACGAGCGCATGCTCGAGCTCCTCCTCGGCGCCCGGACCCTCGCTCTCGGGGCGACGGCGAACGACCGCCTGTGGGCCTGGCTCGGCCCCGCGCTGGTCACGCTCGTCGCCGGCGTGCTGCGCCTGTGGAACCTCGGCCACCCCCACGAGCTCGTGTTCGACGAGACCTACTACGTCAAGGACTCGTGGACGCTGCTGAACCTCGGCTACGAGGGCTCCTGGCCGGACGACCCGAACGCGGCCTTCGAGGCGGGCCAGGTCGACGGATACCTGCCCGAGGCGTCGTACGTCGTCCACCCCCAGCTCGGCAAGTGGATGATCGCCCTCGGTATGGCCGGCCCTGGCGCCGAGAGCTCGTTCGGCTGGCGCGTCTCGGCGGCCGTCGTCGGGACGCTCGCCGTCTTCCTCCTCGCCCGCGTCGCGCGGCGCCTGTTCGCGTCGACGGCGATGGGCGTCGCCGCGGGAGCCCTGCTCGCGGTCGACGGCGAGGCGATCGTCCTGTCCCGCATCACCCTGCTCGACGGGTTCCTCATGTTCTGGGTGCTCGTCGCGTTCTGGTGCATCCTGCGCGACCGCGACAGCTCGCGGCGTCGGCTCGCGAGCAAGGTCGCGGACGTCCTCGACTCCGGCGGGGCGATCGGGCGGTACGGGCCGCGGCTCGGCTGGCGCTGGTGGCGCTTCGCGGCCGCGGTCGCGCTCGGCCTCGCGTGCGGCACCAAGTGGTCCGGGCTGTACTTCCTCGCCGCGCTCGCGCTCCTGTCGGTCCTCTGGGACGCCACCGCGCGACGCAAGGTCGGCGTGAAGCGCTGGTGGGAGGACACCTTCATGGTGGACGCCGTACCCGCCGCGCTCATCATGCTGCCGACGGCGCTGCTCACCTACCTCGCCACCTGGGCGTCCTGGTTCGCCTCGTCCGAGGGGTACATGCGGCAGTGGGCGGCGACGCACCCGGGCGAGGGTGTGACGTGGCTCCCCGAGTCGCTGCGGTCGTTCTGGGAGTACCACGTCTCGATGTGGACGTTCCACACGGGGCTCTCCGCCGAGCACCCCTACGCGTCGAACCCGTGGGGCTGGCCGCTCCAGCTGCGGCCGACGTCGTTCTACTTCGAGTCGTTCGACGACGGCAGCGGGACCTGCGGAGCGGACCGGTGCGTCGAGGCGATCTCCGCCGTCGGCAACCCGGCCGTCTGGTGGCTCGGGACCGTCGCGCTGCTCGTCACCGTCTGGTTCCTCGTGCGCCGCTTCGACTGGCGTGCCTCGGCCGTGCTCGTCGGCCTGGTCGCCGGGTGGGTCCCGTGGCTCCTGACGCCGGACCGCACCATCTTCACGTTCTACTCGGTCGTGTTCGTCCCCTGGATGGTGCTCGCGCTCGTCTACGCGATGACGCTCGCCCTCGAGCACACCGAGGGTCGCGCGACGGCGCGACGGCGCGTGCGGTGGGGCATCGGGATCGCGCTCGCCCTGGCCGGGCTCGCCGGCGCGTACTTCTACCCGCTCTGGTCCGGCATGCAGGTCAGCTACGAGTTCTGGCACCAGCACATGTGGCTGACCAGCTGGATCTGACCCGCTACCAGTCCACCTGCGGCGAACGGTAGAAGGGGAGCCCGTCCCGGTCCCACGCGGACGCCACCGAGGCGATGCGCGCGCGGAACCCGGACCAGTCCTTGCGGGCCGGGTCGGTCCACGCGACCTCGGCGACCGCGGCGAGCCGGGGCAGCAGCATCTCGTAGAGCTTGGCCTCCGTGTCGATGGTCTCGGTCCACACCGCGGCCTCCACGCCCTCGATCGCGTCGGCTGGCAGACCGTCGACCACCGACTCGGGGTCCCACTCGTACGAGTCGCGCAGCTCGACGATCCCCGCCCAGTCCTGCCCGAGGGGTAGCCCTCGACGTAGTGCATGTCGAGGTACGACCGGTTGCCGGGCGAGACGAGGAACCGCGCGCCCTGCTCCGCCGCGCGCACGAGCGCGTCGTGGTCCTTCGCGTTGGTGTCCCAGAACTGCACGAGCGTGCCGGGCCGGAGCTCGGCGTGGGCGGCCTCCTGCCAGGCCACGGCCTTCTTGCCGGTCTCGAGCACGATCCGCTCGCACAGCTCGACGAGCCGCGCGTACTCGGGTGCCTCCATCGCGTGCGCCTCGTCACCGCCGAAGTGGACGAACTCACCGCGGGTCGCCGCCGCGAGGTCCCCGAACACGGCGCGCAGGAACGGCTCGGTGGCCGGCAGGTCGTAGGCGAGGCCCGAGAACCCGACCTCCATGCCCCGGTACGCCGCCGTCGGGACGCCGTCCGGCCGGAGGTCGCCGTACACGTGCGTCGCCGCGTTCGTGTGCCCGGGCACGTCGATCTCCGGGACCACGGTGATGCCGCGGTCGGCGGCGTAGTCCTGGATCCGGTCGTAGTCGGCCAGCGACAGGAACCCGCCGGGCCCGTCCCCCATCTGGGTCGACGAGCCGCGCTCGGTGAGCTCCGGGCGCGACGGGGACTCGATGCGCCAACCCTGGTCGTCCGTGAGGTGCAGGTGCAGCACGTTCATCCGATGGTCCAGGACCTGGTCGATCACGCGCTCGATCGCGTCGGGACCGAAGAAGTTCCGGGCGATGTCGAGCGAGAAGCCCCGCCACGCGTAGCGCGGCGCATCGTGGACGACGACGCACGGCAGGTCGAGCACGTCAGCATCCGCGTCGGCATCGGTCCCGGCGACCGCGCGGGCCGCGACGAGCAGCTGGCACAGCGTGCTGACGCCGTGCTGGAGGCCCTCGGGTCCGGGAGCGGCGACCCTGACGCCGTCCTCGCGGACTTCGAGCGTGTACCGCTCCGACGACGCCGAGCCCTCCGGCCCGGCTGTCTCGTCGAGCACGAGCCGCACCTCGACCGGCGACCCGATCTGCGTGCCCGGCTGGTCGCTCTGCCCCTCCCCCGGCGTGCCACCCTGCGCGTCACCCAAGCGCGCGGCTCTGGCGAGACGCTGCGCGGCGACGGCCTGCACCCGATCCGGTACCCCGGCGTCCGACACCACGACGAGGGAGGGCACCGGGACGGTTCCCTCGAGCTCGCGGACGATCGACGGGAGCGGGACGACGGGGATCACAGGCACCTCACTGAGACGGGACGACTGAGCAGCGGGACGACCGGGCCCGTGCGCGACGGGCCCACGGGACGACGGAAGGCCCGGAACCATGCGGTTCCGGGCCTTCTCCGGTGGAGCTAGGGGGATTCGAACCCCCGACCTTCTCATTGCGAACGAGACGCGCTACCAACTGCGCCATAGCCCCAAGGCGGAGCCAACATTAGCACCCCGGGAGAGTGATCGTGGAATCCGCTCGCGCCCCGCTGCGCGGCCCTGCCGAGCCGCACACCGGGCGCTCCGCGAGACACCGTCGGACGAGCGGACGATCACTGACCGGCAGCGCGCCGGCGAGCGAGGACCTGGTTGAGGTCGACCCCGAGGGACTCGGGGTGCACCGCCGCAGGGGTCGCCGCGGCCGGCGCGGCGGTGCGCACGGGTCCGGCGTCGCCCCGGCGGACCGTGGGCGTCGCGTCGGTCAGCGGAGCGGGCTCCCGCCGCGGCGCGGCCGGCTTCATCGTGTAGGTCGGGCGGGGCACCGGGACCGGGTTCCAGGCACGGCCCAGGTCGTCGTCGCTCTCGGTGGCCGTCGCGGGCGCAGTGGCCGTGGGTGCCGCGGCTGCGGGTGCGCTCTTCGCGCCGGCCGCCGTGCCGACCGGAGCCTCGACCACGGCGATGACCTCGGTCCGGGTCTCGTCGTCCGCGGCGGCTCGGGCGGCCTCCCGAGCGCGCTCGATCTCGGAACCACCGTCCCCGGAGCCGACGCCGTCCTTCGAGCCGCCTGCAGAGGTCGCCGGGCTCGCGACGCGCGGGATCATCCCGGTCTCGGCAGCAGACCTGCGCACGGCGTGCCCGGTGGCACGGCGCGGGACCACCGGAGCGCCCACCACGTCGCGCGAGGCACGTGACGCCGCACGCGCCCTGCGCTCCGCGTGCCAGGCAGCGTCCGAGCGCGCGGCCGACGCCGAGGCACGGCGTCCCAGGACCAGCACGGCGACGAGCAGAGCTGCCGGCACCGCGACGACGGCCCAGGCGAGGACACCCACAGCGGCGGCGACCACGACTCCGACCGTCACGACCAGCAGACCCAGCGTCAGGATCAGGCGACGCCGGGCTGCCGCGGCGCGGCGCGCGAGCATCGCGGAGCGCGCCGGTGACAGGCCGGTCGGAGCAAGGCGGCTCGCGCCGTCCCCGCCGACCGGGCGAGGTGCGTAGGTGCTGCTCATGGGTCGAGGCCTCTCGTGCTGCTCGATCATCAGGACCGGGGCTGCCCCCGGCAGGTGCGCGTCCGCCGTCCGACGACCCGTGCGTGCCACGTCCGGAGCCGACCCGCGGGGCGAACCACCCGCGACCGCGAGAACTCTGAGCGACCCGGAGAACCGATCCCCCAGCTGCGAGTCGAGCAGCTGCTGACGCTGCTGGACACGGGTGGGGAGGAAGTAGGCGAGCCACAGGACGACGAGCATCAGCGCGACGATTCCCGTGGACGAGTTCACGTCACGACGGTAGGCGAGACCGAACGGGACGATCGGGACGCGCCGCGGCGTGTCGGGCACCCTCGGGCCCGCGTGCGAGCCCCCGGGATCTCCGGTACTGGCGGCTCGGCGAGGCCTACCGGGGACAGGTCAGGGGGTCGTCCAGATCGCCCGGGCGCGGAGCAGGAGTCCGTCGGGGACCTCGTCGGCCGTCAGCGCGAACGTCCGGTGGTCGCGCCAGTCGCCCTGGATGTGCAGGAACCGCTCGCGCACGCCCTCGTCCCGGAACCCGAGCTTCTCCACGACCCGCAGGCTCGCCCGGTTCTCGGGACGGATGTTGATCTCGATGCGGTGCAGGCCGAGCACCGAGAAGCAGTAGTCGGTGGCCATCGCGACCGCCGTCGGGATCACGTTGCGCCCGGCGACGTGCTCCCCGACCCAGTACCCGATGCTGGCCGACTCGAGCGAGCCGCGCGTGATGCTCGAGACGGTGAGCTGACCGACGAGCTCGTCCTCGAGGTCGACGGCGAACGGCAGGGCGGTACCCGCCCTGCCCTGCGACGAGAGCGTCCGCACGTACTCGCCGAACGTCGGGGCACTACCGGTGCCGGGGTGCGGTGACGTCGCCTCCCAGCGGTCGAGCCAGGTCGCGTTGCGCGCCCTCAGGTCCATCCAGTCGTCGGCGTCACGCCGGTGCAGCGGACGGAGCTCGAGGCGCCCGGCCGGGATCTCCTCGACCAGGACGACCGGCCACGGGCGCGCGACTCGCCCCCACAGACCCTTCGCCCCCTGGGACATGTGCTGCTCGCAATCAGACGGGCGGTGTCGCGGCCCCGCCGCGGACTCGATACGGCGAGAGCATAGGCCCCCGGATGTCGAGATGCTCGCAAGAGTCGGATCTTTGCGAGAATGCACGCATGAGCGGCCCCCGCAGCCCTACCCCGTCCTCGCGTCCACCGATCCGGAGGACGCGAAGATCGCCCTGCGCCAGGCGATCCGGGCCGGCCGCGAAGAGCGGTCGGCGCGACTGCGCACCGAGGCCGCCGCAGCGCTCGCCGAGGTCGTCGCGACCATCCCCGCGGTGGCGGGCGCGTCATGCGTCGCGTCGTACGCGGCCCGGCCCAACGAACCAGGCACCGCGCCGATCCTCGACCTGCTCGCCGCCCGTGGCACCCGCGTGCTGCTCCCCGTGCTCGGCGCCGGACTGCAGCGGGACTGGGCGGAGTTCGACGGCAACGAGAACCTCACCGTGCGCGCGCCCGGACGCCCCCGGAGCCCGGGACGCCGCCGCTCGGCCCGCAGACGCTGGCGGACGCCGACGTCGTCATCGCTCCCGCGCTCGCCGTCGACACCTCAGGGGTCCGGCTCGGTCAGGGCGGCGGGTGGTACGACCGCGCGCTCGCCCACGTCCGCCCCGGCACGATGGTGGTCGCGCTCGTCTACCCGTCCGAGGTCTACGACGCTGCCGAGCGGCCCCTCCCCTACGAGGAGCACGACCGCCACATCGACGCCTACGCCACCCCTGAGGGCTGGCACCGCCTCTGACCGACGGGACCCGGATCAGGGGCGGAGGGTCGCCTCGTCCTGCGCGGCGCCGTCGACGGCCGAGCTGCTGAACGGCCACGCGTACGTCTCACCGGTCGCCCACGCGTCCAGCTGGTCGTCGTAGTGGGGTGAGGCCGGGTGGCCCGACACTCCCGTCACCGTCACCCACGTGGAGGCGTCCAGGTTCCCGAGGTCGACGACCATCCGCATCGACGGGCCCGCCGTCACGTCGAACGTTCCGGCGGCAGCGTCCCAGCCGACGGCGTTGACGATCGACGAACCGCCCGGCATGCCCACCGGGTCGGGGTTCACGATGCTGCGCACGACGCCGGGGATCGACGGACCGCCGAGCACCGGGTGCTCGAGCCGGAGCTGGTGCACCTTGCCCCACGCCCAGTCGGTCGGGCGCTTGCTCACCTGGGTCGTCATCTCGGCGCGCGCCGAGACCAGGGCATCCTTGAGGATCTCGTCCCTGGTCTCCACCAGACCGACGGTGCTGCGGTCGTCCCAGAGCTGGTCCGCCGGTCGCTCGAGCAGCTGCTCGACGACCGCGAGGGACTGGCTGCTCCCGGCCGGTCGCATCGACGGCGGCACGTCGTCCCAGAAGGTCAGCTCCAGGATGTTGCTCCACACGGCGGCGAAGTACGCGGCCGGTGCCGAGTCGACGCCCGTGCCGTAGTCCCAGTCCTCCAGGAGCGCCTGGCCGTCGGCGTCGAACCCCTCGCCCACGTCGATCGACAGCAGCGCCGGGACGAGAGCCTCGGCGAAGGGGCTCCAGTCGTCGAGCTGGATCTCTTGCATGTCGGCGACGCCGACCTTGCCACCGTCGGCGATCTTGCCCTCGAGCAGGGTCCGGATCCGCTCCGAGCGGTACCCGAAGTCCCAGTCCGTCGTGAGGAACGGCGAAGCGCTGCGCGGCTGCACGGCCTGGTTCGCGGCGACGATGAAGCCTTCGGCCGGGTCGAGCACCCGGGGCATGTCGGCCGGGTCGACGTAGCCGGTCCAGTCATAGCGGCTGTCCCAGCCGGGCCGGGGCCAGGAGCCGTCGCTCGGCAGCGCACCGCTCACCGTCTTGCGGATCGGGATGCGCCCTGGTGCCTGGTACCCGATGTGCCCGTCGATGGTCGCGAAGACGATGTTCTGCGCCGGCACCTCGAACAGCTCGGCGGCAGCCTGCACGTCGGCCGCGTCCGCGGCCCTGCCCAGAGCGAAGACGGCGTCCGCCGTCCGGCCCGGGGTGAGCGCGGTCCAGCCGAGCGACACGACCGTGCCGCCGACCGGGACGTCGTCCGACGGGACGTGCATGGCGGCGTTGAGCTCGCTCAGCACCCCGGACACGACAGGTCCGTGCTCGGTGGTGTGGACGATGAAGGACTCGTCGCTCCCGCCGTTGACGTGGATCGTCTCGGGTCGGGACTCGAGCGGGATCCACTCGTCGTCCTTCAGGTAGGAGCCGTCCTCGACGCGCTCGACGAAGAAGTCGGTCACGTCCGCGCCCATGTTCGTCAGGCCCCACGCGAGCTGGTCGTTGTGACCGATGAACACCCCCGGGAAACCTGCGAACGAGAAGCCCGAGACGTCGAACGTGCAGTCCGGACCGATCGTGCTGCACTGGAGGCCGACCTGGGCCCAGATGCTGGGGGCACCCAGGGCCAGGTGCGGGTCGTTCGCGAGCAGCGGCTGCCCGGACTCCGTGTGCTCGCCCGACACGACCCAGGAGTTCGACCCGGAGTCCTCACCGCGGCCGACGAGCACCGGGACTGCGGCGAGCGCGTCCGACGCGGACCGCAGCGCCGCGGTGACCTCGTCGTCCGCGAGCGCCAGGGCGTCGTCCTCGACGGGGGCCGACGCCTCCTCCGCCCCCGAGACGGTCGCGGCGACCTCCTCGGGGTCGAGGATCGGCGTGTGCGCCTCGGCGTCGTAGGGCGGGAACAGCTCGTCGACGAGCTCGACGTCGCGCAGCGTGCCGTACGAGAGGGCGCGGTCGAGCTCGTCGTCGTAGTTCCCGCGCAGGTCCCAGGCCATCGCCTTGAGCCACGCGAGCGAGTCGATCGGGTCCCACGGCTCGGGCTCCTCGACGTCGACCTGGAGGCCGAGCACGGTGTACTCCACAGCGATCGCCCCGGTGTCCCGGCCCTCGAGGTAGGCGTTCACGCCCTGGGCGTACGCCTGCAGGTACGCACGGGTCTCGGGCGAGACGAGCTCCCACTCCTGCTCGGCGACGTCGCGCCAGCCGAACGTCCGCGTGACCTTGTCGGCGGCGATCGCCTCGGGCTGGTCGCCGACGAGCTCCGCCAGGCGCCCGGACGTCACGTGGCGCCGGTAGTCCATCTCGAAGAAGCGGTCCTGGGCCTGGACGTAGCCCTGGGCCATGAACAGGTCGTGGTCGCTCGACGCGGTGATCGTGGGCACGCCCTGCGCGTCGCGCTGCACCGTCACGTCGCTCTGCAGGCCCCCGAGCGTCAGGTCGCCGCCCGTGTCGGGGAGCGGACGACGCAGCACCACCACGGAGAAGACCGTCACCGCGACGAGCGCGAGGACCACGACGATCGCCACGGTCGTGGCGACGGCGCGCCAGGCGCGTCGCCGGCCCGGTTGCGCGTCCGGGCCGCCCGTGGCATCGGCGCCGGGCTCGGCTTCGGTCTCGGTGGGAGGTGGGGCAGCAGACACGGTGCGAGACTACCGCGCGCGGCCGCGACGTATGATCGGCACTCCGGCACCCCGAGTGCCAGCCGACCGAACTGCCGCCGGTCGAGTACGACGACCGACCCCCGGGAGACCCGTGCCTACCTACGCCTACGCCTGCACCGCGTGCGAGCACACCTTCGACATCCACCAGTCGTTCACCGACGACGCGCTCTCCACGTGCCCGGAGTGCTCCGGCCGGCTGCGCAAGGTCTTCTCCTCCGTCGGCGTGACCTTCAAGGGCTCCGGGTTCTACCGCACCGACTCGCGCGCCGGGTCGAAGAGCCGTTCGAGCGGTTCCAGCTCGACGGTGAGCGGCGGGGGTTCCAAGGACGGTTCGGGCTCCAAGGACTCGTCGGGGGCTCCGGGTCCTCCGGCAGCAAGGAGTCGACCGGCAGCACGTCGTCCGCGTCGTCGTCCTCGGCCTCCGCGTCGTCCAAGGGCTCCGGTTCCGGCTCCGCCGGCTGACGAGAGGCCTCGGCTGCCCTGCCGGCGAGCTCCGTCCGACTTCGCCGGCCGTGCGACCGCAACCACTCCGTCCACAGCTCAGGCCAGACCCCGCTCCCCCACAGCCGACCGTCCCACGACCGAACCGCGGACGCCGACGTCCTAGGTTCGCGACGTGCCTCACCTACCTCGCAGCGAGCCGTCCCCGCGCCGGTCGTCTGGCGCGACAGCGTCCGCGGTCCGGCGTGACCGCGCCGTCCGCTCGCTTCGACGAGGGCTCTGGCGGTGGCGTCATCTCGTCGCGGCGGTCTGCCTGGGGAGCGCCGCGGCCGTGGGCGTAGGGGTTCTCGCGCCACCGGACCCACCGACCCGGCCGGTGCTCGTCGTCGCCGAGAGGATCGACCACGGCGCGACGGTCACCGCGGCCGCGGTCAGCGTCACGAGGTACCCGACCCGACTCGTCCCGGTGGAAGCCCTCACGCGACCCGAGCAGGCCGTCGGTCGTCGCGCGACGACCGACCTCGCCGCAGGGACCCCGCTCTCCGACGGCCTGGTCGCGGGCGGACAGCACACGTACTCGGCTCCCGCGGGCTCCGTCGTCGTGCCCGTGCGACTCGTGGACCCCGCGATCGCGGAACTCCTGGTCCCTGGGGACACCGTCGACCTCGTGGCCCTGGACCTCGTGGGCGAGCACGACCCGACCGAGGGGCGTATCGCTCGCAGCGCGGTGGTCACGAGCGGAGCGGGCCTGGGCGCAGACACGAGCGGACCGACCGCTGCGTCCGTGCTCGGCCAGGGCGCACCGGAGGAGGCGCCTCTGGTGCTCGTCGCCGTGTCCGACGACGAGGCGGTCGCCGTCGCGCGCGCCGGGGCGACGTCCCGGATCGCCGCCGTCCTGGTCCCGTGAAAACATCTGCTCAGAGCGCAGCCGGGCCACCGCCGCTCGAGACGACAGCGCACGACGAGCACGACACCGCACGACGTCGCACCGCACCGCACCGAACCGAGAGATCGAGGGCGCACATGAGCAAGATGCTGACCGGGTTCAAGGACTTCATCGCACGCGGCAACGCGGTCGACCTCGCCGTCGGAGTCGTGATCGGCGCCGCGTTCGGTGCCGTCGTCACCGCCATCGTGGACAACCTGATCAGCCCGCTCATCGCGGCGATCTTCGGCAAGCCCGACCTGACCGGCCTGTGGGACATCACGATCCGCGAGCTCTCCGACGGCACGTCGGCCGTGATCAGCGTCGGGACGATCCTCAACGCCGCGCTGCAGTTCCTGCTCGTCGCGGCGGCTGTGTACTTCGTGATCGTCGTCCCGATGAACGCTCTCGCCGCACGTCGCGAGAGCCCCGCCGGGGAGGAGGAGCCGGAGCAGCAGTCGGACGAGGTGCTCGCTCTCCGGGAGATCCGCGACCTGCTCGCCGCCGGCACGAAGGGCTCCGCGGACGGCGCGGGCGGGTCTTCCCCGTCAGCGCCCACACCGCGGCACTGAACGCTCGCCGGACGACAACCCTGCACGACGCCTGCGCGATACCGTCGCGACGCATCCGCGGAGTACCGCGAGTCCGGTCCCTGCCCCGGACCTACCGCCTGGCCGGGCGCATCATGGGCGTATCGGGTTGGCCTGCCAGGGTCTAGCGGGCGGGCCTACCAGTGGGGCGGCACGTCCTGACGCAGACGTCGGTCGTTGCCCTCGTCGGTTCCGTCGGAGGGAGCGTTGCCGCGGCCGAGGGGCCGCTCGTCCGAGCTCGGACCGGCGACCGACGTCTGCTCGGTCCCAGGCCGGACGACGCGTCGGTGCCGCCGACGCACGCCGTCGGTCGCCGCGTCTGAGGCCGAGGCGTCGTCTGCACCTGCGCCGCGCGTGCCTGCGTGCGCGCGGCCGCGGCCGTCCGGGGCCGCGCGACCCGCCCCCGCAGGCGCCGGGCCGTCGCCGCTCACCGGGAGATCACGCGTCGTCGTCCAGCTCGATCACGACCGGCTCGGGGTCCCCGACGGCGGAGGTGGCCCGCGCCGCGCCGACGCCCGCTGCACCGACCGCGACCGCTCCTCGGCCGTCCCGGGCGGCCTGGACGACACGGCGGATCCGCTCGGCCTCCTTCACCGGGTCGAGGAACGCGGCGGCCGACCAGACCTGCACCACCGTCCACCCGAGGGCCTCGAGCTCCTCGGCTCGCCGCCGGTCGCGGAGGCGGACGCTCGGCTCGGCGACGTACTCCGCGTCGTCGGTCAGCACGGCGACGAGGAGCTCGTTCGGCAGGTCGGGGTGGCCGACGACGAGGGGGATGCGGCGGTCCGTCCCGGTCCCGTAGTCGGTCTCGACCATCAAGCCTGCCCGCCACAGCCGCTCCGCGAGGTCCAGGACGAGCCGGTCGGGCCCGCCCTCGGGGCCGTCGCCGATCAGCACCTGGTCCTGGGCGCCGCTCCGGGCCGCGACGACCTCGAGCAGCTCGCGCAGCAGGCGTGCCCCGGGCTCCGCAGCCGATCAGGATCGAGGTCCGCGCTCTCGAAGCACGACACCACGCGTACCGAGCGACGGGCAGCGGCCACGGCGCCGAGAAGCATCGCGTCGGCGCCGTCGTCGGCGAGCGGCCCGAACCGGTGCAGCACCCGGCCGTGCGGGGTCCGGCCGATGCCGATCGTGATCACGACGGTGTCGCGCTCGAGCCCGGCCGTGTCGCGCAGCCCGGTGACCACGACCGGTTCCGGTCGCGTGCCGCTGAAGAACGGTGCCAGGGCCGGGCTCCGCCGGACCTCCTGCAGCAGGGCCTCGCGGATGCGCTCCGCGTGCACCGGGGTGGCGGCGACGATCCCGAACGACTCGTCGGGGCGGGTCAGGGCGTGCTCGATCGCGATCTCCACCACCCGGTCGACCTCGGCCTGGGTGCTCTCGACGAGCCCGGACGCCTCGTCAGGCATCCCGCGACCGTCGACGAGGTCGTGGTGGACGAGCGTCTCGTAGCGAGGCAGGGCTGCCGGCTCGAGGAGTCCCTCGTACCCGTGGTCGACGAGGAACCCGGTGATGCCCGGATCCCGGGGGCTCGGCGGCGGGGTGAGCGTCACGGTCGCCAGGACGTCCGCGAGCTCGGACACCGCGGTCCCCGTCGCCGTCCTCGGATCGGCGAGCACGACCACCTGACGCGCTCGCGCGATCGCGGAGAGCAGGTGCTCCACGGGGGTGTTCTGGACGGAGTCGAGGACGACGACGTCCACCGTCCTGCTCGGCGCGGCGAGCTGCGGCACGGACGTCGGGGTCGCGATCGTGCACGGGCGCAGGCGCCGGACGAGGCGCGGGTACCGCTCGGAGGTGTCCCGGACGTTCGTGAGGCGTCCGCCCATCAGCTCGGAGAACAGCTGCTCGGCCTCGGTGCGCTGCTCGCGGAGCGCGGCGCCCAGGTGGTCCCGGACGTCGTCGCGCACCCGACCTGCGAGCGAGTCGACGTGTCGGCGGTCCAGCTCGCGGAACCGCGAGGCGAGGGCCTCCAGCCCTGCGCTGTCCTGCCCGGCGAGCGCGGGGTCCTGGGCGAGGACCTGCTCGAAGACCGAGCTCCACCAGGCGAGGTCGAGCTCCGTGGCGACCCCGACCTCGGGGACCTGCCGTGCGGCGAGGTCGTCGACGAGCGTCCCCAGTCCCGCGTCTCGCACCGACCGGAGCAGCCCGGTGCGCTGCGGCAGGCTCTCGAGCGCGGACGCGTCGGCGACCAGCGACGCGAGCCGCGCGGCCAGCACCTGGAACGGGAGGTCGGCGAGCCCGCCCTCGCCGGGGGCGCCGTCCGGCCCGGCGACGATCTCGGTGTCGGCGAGGATCGGGGAGAGCGCCTCGAGGTCGATCCGCACGGCCTCCTGGGTCTCCTCGATCGCGGCGAGACCCGGGGGCAGGGTGGGCCAGCCTCCGCGGGGGCAGTGCTGCTGCCAGACGGTGCGCTGCTCGGCGACCTCGATGAGCGCGGCGTGCAGGTCCGTGACCCGGACGCCGGGTCGCACCATGTCCTTGGCCTGCTTGCGCAGCCGGCGGCGCTGGGACCAGCCGAGCTCCACACCCCGCTCGGCCCGCCACTGGCGCGTCGCCGTCGCGTGGACCATGTCCGTGGCGGCACGCTCGAACACCTCGGGCAGGAAGACGTCGAGCGTCCCCCGCATGCCGCCGAGCATCGTGAGCTGGTCGGACCACTCCGCCATCGAGGTGGCGGGCTCCAGCCCGGTGCTGGTCGCGACCTCCTCGACCTGGCGCATCAGCTGCGGCAGGGTCTGCTCCGCCACTCGCTGCACCCTGAGCAGCGTGTCGTCGGCGGCCGCGTCGGTCAGCAGGTGCGCACCGGCCCACGGCGTCGTGCGCGCGCGCTCCGTGAACGCGCCGAGCCGAGCAAGCTCCTCGAGGTCGCGGGCGAGCTCGGCACGACGCTCCGCGCCGACCGCGAGGGTGACGGACGCGGCGAGCCGCACGGTGGTGGTCGGCACAGGGCGCTCCGAGCTGAGGCGCGCGAGCGCCTGCAGCGCGTCGTAGGCGGAGACCTGCCACGGTTCCCGGACGAGGTGGAGCGCGTCGATGTAGGCAGCGAGCCGGCTCCGGGCACCCAGCAGCGCGTCGATGCCCTCGTCGGACCCGCTCGTCTTCGGCTCCTCCTGAGCAGCGGACATCGCGCCCAGGAGCCGCTCGGCGACCTCGGACCGCCACGTCGGGGTGACCGGCACGTCGAGGACCAGGTCGCCGAGCCCGAGGCGGTCCAGCCTGGCGATCATCGCGTCGGCCGCGCGGCGGTGTCCCGGCACGTAGAGGATGCTCTGCCCGCGCGAGGCGGCGTCGGCGACGACCGCCGCGACCGTCCCGGGGACGTCGGCTCCAGCGGGTGCGTCGACGAAGACGTGGTTGCCCGCCGCCACGGTCGCGAGGACGCGCCGCTGGGCACGGTCGAGGTCTCCGACGCCACGCTCCACGGCCGGGTCGACGTCGCCGGGAGCGACGTCCGGCGCCGGGTGGTACGCGCTCGTCACCGCGTCGGCCACGCCGGCGATCGCGCCGACCACCTCGTGCCGCTCGAGCGACGTCGAGACCTCGTCCAGGTCGTCGACGAGCAGCTGGCCCGGGTGGACGAAGGCACCGACGAGGACGCGCTGGCCGAGGTCGAAGTCCTGGAGGACGGCCTCACCCAGCGCCTGGATGCGGTTCAGGGCGTCGTCCGGCTCGAACCCCGAGGACGTGAAGGTGCTGCGGGCGAGCGCGATCGGGTCGAGGAGCGCGCCGTGCGACCGGAGCGTGCGTGCGAGCAGCGGGTTGATCTCGAGCGTCGGTTCGAGGACGAGCTCGAAGTCTGCGCCGTCCCCGATCGGCGTGACCGTGATGGGTCGTAGCAGGACCGGCGCGCGGACGATGCGCTCGCGGAGCGCGACCTCGCGCCTTTCCTGGTCCGACGATCCAGGCTCCTCGGCAGCCTCCGGGTCCGGCACGCGGGAGGTGTCGGACTCGTCCGCGACGCGGCTTCCCTCCGGTCCGGTCGCGGAGAGCGGGGCGGGCTCCGTCCCCGCCCGGCTCTCGCCGTTCGTCGCCGCCGTGTCCGGCCCATCGGCCTCGTGGGCTGCGTCGACCTCGTCGACCGTGCTCACGTCGGCCCCGCTCAGGGCCTCCGGCGACCCGGCCCCGGCCCTGCCGGGGACGTCGCCCTCGGCACCGTCGAGGGCTGCGTCGACGGCACGCTCGTCGGCACCGTCGCGAGCCTGGTCGTCAGCACGGTCGTCAGCACCGTCGTCCGCGAGGTTCGCGAGCGTCAGGTAGGGCGCGTCGTCCGTCCGCCCGGCGCCCTCGGTCACGCGGGCGAGCGCCACGACGTCGTCCGACTCGGGTGCGGGCCTGCCGGCGGCCCAGGTAGCGACGCCGATGGCGAGGTAGGTCGCCGGGACGCCGTAGGACTGTCCGTACTCCTGGGACCGCGACACGACGGCGCGGGCCCGGCGACGTGCGCCGGGCATGGCCCCGCTCGTCTCCCGGAAGATGTTCGACAGCCGCGTGGGGCGCCCCGCGAAGAGCTGCGCGACCCCTGACGGGTGGGCACCGCTCAGGTCGAGGACGGCATGGCCGAGCCGCTCGATGTCGGCGAGCGACGATCCTCCGGCGAGCTCGACCAGCGACGACCGCCAGCTGGACACGGCGGACCGCACGAGGTCGGCGTCGTCCGGGTCCGGGACGAGCACGGGCCCGCCGAGGCGGGGCGCGTCGTCGTCGCGGACCTGGTCCGAACCGTTCGCGGCGCGCGCGAGCTCGGCGAGGGTCTTGGCACCAAAGGTGGGACGCGGAGCAGTCACCTACGAACGCTAACCGGCGGTGACCACAGCACTCGGGCGGCACGCCGGGGCTGAGCAGGTCGATGCCCCGCTGCAGGGTCGGCGACCGCGCGTCCCCGCCCTGTGTCCGGGCATGAAAAGACGACACGCACCGCGCAGGGGCAGGCGGTACGTGCCGTCAGAAGTAATAGTGACAGGCCCGGACGAGCGACGTCAAATTAGTTCGCGGCCAGCACCTAACCGGCCCTCACCTGCACGTTTGCCTCACCGGCCGGTCCAAGCTCGATGTCGGACGAGCGTCCAGCACGAATGCGCGGAATGTCGCCGGGATAGAGCGCTCTCACCTCGGGACGAAATGAATGGGCCGCGCGTCTGCGGCCTGCGAGCCGGTGGACGGGGCCCTGCTCCGCTCTGTGCGCCTGGCCGGATTCGAACCGGCGACACCCGCTTTAGGAGAGCGGTGCTCTATCCCCTGAGCTACAGGCGCGTGCGCCTGCCGGCGCCGCGTGACCCGCACGCGAGCCGCGACAAGACTACCGGCTCAGCGGCCGTCGTCCGCCCGCCGATAGGTGACGAACCGGTACCCCACCCCGGTGCGCGACATCGTCCACTCCCCGGCTGCGGCGCGGACCCATGCGGGGCCGGGCTCGGGCGCCCAGGCGTCCCCCTCGACCTCCAGGTCGAGCTCGGTCACCTCCAGGGTGTCGGACGACGCGAGCGCGGCCGCGTAGAGCTGCTCGCCCCCCATCACCCACACCTGGCCACCGGTGGCGGCAGCGGAGGCGGTCTCCAGCGCGTCGCCGAGCCCGTGGGCGACGACGACGCCGTCCGAGGCCTGGGGCGCGGCGACGTCCGGCACCCAGCCCTGCTGCCGGGTGACGACCACGTTGAGCCGGCCCGGCAGGGGCCGGAACCGGTCCGGGAGGGAGTCCCACGTGCGCCGGCCCATGACCACCGGGTGTCCACGGGTCGTCTCGCGGAAGTGCGTCATGTCCTCGGGGACGTGCCACGGAATCGTGTTGCCGGCACCGATGACCGGACGCCCGGAGGCGTCACGGGCCTGGGCCCAGATCATCCCGACGACCGGGCGCGCGGGAGCCATCAGACCGCGACCGGCGCCTTGATCCCCGGGTGGTGGACGTAGTCGACGACCTCCACGTCCGCGACCTCGTAGTCGAAGATCGAGTCGCGCGGCGCGAGCCGCAGGGTCGGGTACGGGTAGGGCTCGCGGGCGAGCTGCCGCTCGACCTGCTCGACGTGGTTGTCGTAGACGTGCACGTCGCCGCCCGTCCAGACGAAGTCACCGACCTCGAGCCCGCACTGCGCAGCGACCATGTGCGTCAGCAGCGCGTACGACGCGATGTTGAAGGGGACCCCGAGGAACAGGTCGGCGGAGCGCTGGTAGAGCTGGCACGAGAGCCGTCCGTCAGCCACGTAGAACTGGAACAGCGCGTGGCACGGCGGCAGCGCCATGTCGTCGACCTCGCCGGGGTTCCACGCGCTCACGACGTGCCGGCGCGAGTCGGGGTTCGTCCGGATCGACTCCACGACCTTGGCGATCTGGTCGACGTGGCCGCCGTCGGGTGTCGGCCACGACCTCCACTGCACGCCGTACACCGGCCCGAGGTCACCGTCCTCGTCGGCCCACTCGTCCCAGATCGTCACCCCCTGCTCCTGGAGCCAGCGCACGTTCGACTCGCCGCGCAGGAACCAGATCAGCTCGGCGACGACGGAGCGCACATGGACCCGTTTCGTGGTGATCAGCGGGAAGCCCCGCGCCAGGTCGTAGCGGATCTGTCGACCGAAGACGCTGCGCGTGCCGGTCCCGGTCCTGTCACCCTTCGGCGTGCCGACCGCCATGACCTCGCGCAGCAGGTCTTCGTAGGGCGTGGGAACAGCCGCGTCTGAGGTCACGTTGGCGAGTCTAGACAGACAGACCGACAGTGGACCCGTACGGGCGGGGCCCGTCCGGCGCCACCGACACGACGGATGCGCCGACCGGCACGCACAGACGGCACGGGCAGATGGAAGGATCCAGCCATGACGGACGAGACCTCAGCACCGACCGACCCCATCGAGACCTCCGGGACCCCGGCCTCCCCGGCGACCCGGCGATCACCGCCGACGACGCACCGGTCGTGACCCGACGCGACCCCGACGCCGCGGTCGACGACCACGCGGCCGACTCGTCGGCCTACGACGGACCTCCGCACGACGGCCCTGAAGAATCCGCCGAATCTGCCGAATCCAGCGAGGGCGAAGAGTCCGGCAAGGGCGACCAGGCGGACGAGGACCAGGCGGACAGCGACCAGGCTGACAGCGACCAGGCTGACGACGACGACTCCGACTCCGACTCCGACTCCGACGAGGAGATCACCCCCTCCTCCGCTGCGCCGACCGACGCGCTGTGGGTCGAGCGGACGGGCGGGCGCACCTACCGCGGGCACTCCGAGCGCGGCGCGTCCGTGGAGATCGGGCCGGCGAGCGAGGGTGCCGTCTTCACCCCCGGGGAGCTGCTGAAGCTCGCGCTCGCGGCGTGCGCGGGGATGTCGAGCGACGTGACGTTCGCGCGCCGGCTCGGGGACGACTACACGGCGACGATCCGCGTCGACGGGACCAAGGACCTCGACGACGACCGCTACCCGACGTTGAGCGAGCGCTTCGAGGTCGATCTGTCGTCCCTCGACGAGGCCGCCCGCGAGCGCCTGCTGACCGTCGCGGAGCGCGCCATCGACAAGACCTGCACCGTGGGCAACACGCTCAAGGCCGGCGCGAAGGTCGACCTGTCGTTCGTCGACTCGGGCGCGGCCGAGGACTGACCCGCCGCCCGTCGCACGTACCCGCGAACGAACCCGCCTGCTCCGGCGCCACCGCACGCCGGACACACGACCCGGAAGGCCGAGAATGCCCTCACGTCGCGCGAAGAAGGGTGAGCTGACCCCGCACGAGCTGCCGCCGGTCGATCCCGACGACGGCACGCTCCCGCCCGGCCGCAGGACCCCGGTCCTCGACGCCGCGCTGGCGCAGGCCGTGATGATCCCGTCGGCGGCCGTCCGTGCTCATGTCGACTCCGTGCGGCGACGCAATCCGGGGGCCTCCCCGGCGCAGGTCGTGCAGATCCTCGAGCGCGAGTTCCTCACGGTCGTGTCCGCCACCGGCGGGGCGGTAGGTGTCGCCGCGGCGGTCCCCGCGGTCGGGACGACCGCGGGGATCGTGCTCACGTCGAGCGACATCGCCACCTTCTTCGCGAGCGCGGCGGCGTTCGCCCTCGCTGTCGCCGAGGTGCACGGCATCGCCGTGGAGGACGTCGAGCGACGGCGTGCGCTCCTGCTCGTCTCGGTCCTCGGGGACCGGGGTGCGCGCGACGTCGAGCGGGCCGCGGGCGGCTCCCCGATGGCGTGGGGCAAGGTGCTCCTCACGCGGATGCCGCAGGGGACCCTGCGCCAGGTGAACCGTGCCCTCTCGCACCGCTTCGTCAAGACGCAGCTCGCCAAGCAGGGTGGCATGGCGCTCGGCCGGGTCGTCCCCTTCGGCATCGGCGCGGCCGTCGGGTTCCTCGGCGGTCGGGCCCTCGGTCGCGGGGTGATCAAGCAGACGCAGGCGGCGTTCGGCCCGCCACCGCAGGTGTTCGGCCGGGTCCTGGAGGTGGTCGAGGTGGAGTCCTCCACGGAGGGTCCGCGGCTCGTCGAGACGCGTCCGGCTCCTCGGCGACGGGGCCTGCGTCGGCGCCGCGCGGACGATCAGCCCGCGCAGCCGGAACCGTCCCGGAGGGACGGGCGCGAGGCGTCAGGAGGTCCGGTCCCGAACGGCACAGCCCCGCAGGCCCCAGCAGCGAAGGACGTGCGCCGTCCCAACCCGAGCGCGCCCGGCCCCGCAGCACCGAGCACCTCGGCACCGGGCACCCCGGCTCCGACCCGGGCTCCGAGCCCTGTGCCGCCCGACGGAACGGCCCCGGAGGGCGACGGCACCGCTCGGACCGGCCCGACGACGTGGGCGCCACCTCGGTGAGCGACATGGACGAGGACAGGCGAGAGGGCACGCGGGACGAGCCCCTCCGCGCCGTGACGGAACGCCGCGAGCTCGACGTCCCGGCGGACGTCGCCTTCTCCTGGGTTGCGGACTGGCGGACGCACCCACGGTGGATCCCCCTCACCAGGGCGGAGTCGGGGTCGCACCGGTGGACGACGACGTCCCGCACCGCGCCCCGCCCCGGCGGCGGTCCGGAGGGCGAGACCTTCACGATGGTCTCAGGACCGTGGGCGACCCGGGGCGCCCCGGGGTTCGTGGACCGGATGGTGACGGTCCGGGCGGGGGAGCTCCGCCGTCCGACGCTCGCACCGGAACTCCCGCCGGCAGTGCCGGGACCGCGTCGCGCGACAGGGAACCGGCGACGGGGCGGGAGACCCGCACCGTCATGATCCGCAAGACCGGTCCGATCCTGCTCGGGGTCGCTGGGTTCGAGGTCACCCCGACGGGCTCCGACCGCTGCGTGGTGACGTGGTGGGAGTCCGTGCATCTCGCGGGCCCGCTCCCGGCGGCGTGGACCCGACCGCCGCTCGGGGTGCTGCTCCGCGTGATGATGCGCGTCGGGCTGCGCAGGCTCGCGCGGGTGATCGAGGACGACTGACCGCTACTCGGCGTCGCCGTCGCGCGTCTCGGCGTCCCGTTCGGCCGGCTGTGCCAGAACCAGGTACAGGTCCTGACGGGCCTTCTCCAGCAGCTCGCCGGCGACCGCCACCTGGCTGGGCGAGCCGGTCTTCGCGATCTGCACGACGGCAGCGGCCACCTCCCCCACCTTGTCGCGGAGGTCACGGGCCTCCCGCGGACCGCGCCCGCCGTGTCGTCCGCCACCGGAACGGTCGAACGGGTCACCGATCTCCTCGGCGCGCTCCTCGACGTGAGCACGGCCGGCATCGGTCAGGTGGGCCAGCTTGCGCCCGCCCTCGGCCGTGATGGTGACGAGGCCCTCGTCCTCGAGGAGGCTCAGCGCCGGGTAGACGGCGCCGGGGCTCGGCTCCCAGAGCCCCCGCTGCGCTCCGCGATCTCCTGGATGAGCTGGTAGCCGTGCATGGGCTGCTCGGCCAGGAGGGTCAGGACGGCGCCGCGGACGTCGCCACGCGAGCCCCGGCGCCCGCCGCGTCCCCGGCCTCCGGGGCCGCCGTGACCGCCGCGCGGCCCGTGACCGCGCGGGCCACTGTCCCCAGGCCCGCCCGGGCCACCGGGGAACCCGCCGCGGCGCGCCCGGCCCTCAGGACCCCGGCGACCGCCGCGCCGAGGTCCGCCCGGCCCGGCGGGACCGGCGTCTCCCCAGGCATCTCCCCATGCGTCGCCGGAGCCGCGCTGGTCGAAGTCGATCTGTGCGTACATGTCGCGGCCTGCGCCGCGTCCGTAGTCCTGCTTCATGGTCGTTCTCTCCTTCGTCGTCGACGGGCGCCCTGTGTGACGCCCCATCGATACGTCAACGATATATCGAAAGACTGTCGATGACAACACGCCCACGAGTTCCGGTCGCCGGCACCGGACCCTCGGGCCGGACCCTCGGGCCGGCCGGCCCAGCATCGAGCGTCCACAGGGCGGGACGCTCGTCCCGCACACTGGCCCGCACGCGCTGCGGTCCTAGACTCGGACGCATGACGACCCTCGCTCTCGCACCCGACGCCGCACCCGGCGTCCTCGCCGCCCAGCAGCAGGCGTACGCCGACCTGAAGGCGCGCGGGCTGTCCCTCGACCTGACGCGCGGCAAGCCCTCGGCCGAGCAGCTCGACCTCTCGGACGGCCTGCTGAACCTCCCGGGCGCCGGCACGGTCGCGAGCGAGGCCGGCACGGACGTCCGCAACTACGGGGGCCTCGACGGTCTGGTCGAGCTGCGGCGCATCTTCGCGGAGCTGCTCGACGTCCCCGTGGCGCAGCTCATCGCCGGCGGCAACGCGTCCCTGACCCTGATGCACGACACCCTCACGTTCGCGACGCTCTTCGGCGTCCCCGGCTCCACCCGCCCGTGGGGCCAGGAGGAGAAGGTCAAGTTCGTCTGCCCCGTCCCCGGGTACGACCGCCACTTCGCCGTGTGCGAGGCGCTCGGCATCGAGATGGTCACCGTCCCCATGACGGACGACGGCCCCGACCCCGACGCCGTCGCAGCGCTCGTGGCCGACGACCCGTCGATCAAGGGCCTCTGGGTCGTGCCGACCTACGCGAACCCCGACGGCTCCGTCGTCTCCACCGAGGTCGCCCGCCGCCTCGTCTCCATGCCGACCGCGGCGCCCGACTTCCGGATCCTGTGGGACAACGCCTACGCCGTCCACCACCTGACCGACGACGAGGTGCACAGCGCCGACGCGATCGGCCTGGCCGAGGCCGCCGGGAACCCGGACCGCGTCGTGATGTACGCGTCGACCTCCAAGATCACGTTCCCGGGCTCCGGGGTGTCGTTCATGGCGTCGTCCCCCGCGAACATCACCTGGTACAAGAAGCACCTCGCGTTCCAGTCGATCGGGCCGGACAAGGTGAACCAGCTGCGCCACGCGCGGTTCTTCGGCGACGCCGAGGGCGTGCGCAGCCACATGCGCCGCCACCGCGAGGTCATCGCGCCGAAGTTCGACGCCGTCGTGTCGATCCTCCGCGACCGGCTCGGCGAGCACGGCGTGGCCCGCTGGACCGAGCCCAAGGGCGGGTACTTCGTCAGCCTCGACGTGGTGCCCGGCACCGCCTCGCGCGTGATCTCGCTCGCCAAGGAGGCAGGCATCGCGCTGACGCCGGCCGGCGCCACGTTCCCCTACGGGAACGACCCGGCCGACGAGAACATCCGGCTCGCCCCGACGCTGCCGCCGCTGTCGGAGATCGAGGTCGCCATGGACGGCGTCGCGACGTGCGTCCTGCTCGCCGCGGCCGAGGCCGCCACCGGTTCCCTCCCCGCCTGAGGACGTCGCCCGAGCACCCCGGCCCCGCCCTGGGGCTGGGCGGGGCCGGGCCGGGCCGGGCTGGTGGAGTTGCCGGGTGTCGGACGACGTCGCGCCGGCTCAGGCGCGGAACGTCCAGCGGCCGCCGACCATCGTCGCCCACACCGGCATGTCGCGCAGCGGCTCGTCCGGGCCGAACGGGTCCCGGTCGACGACCACCAGGTCCGCGACGTCCCCGGTCCGCACCTCGTCGCGGCCGCGGGCGTGCGCGGCGAGGGCCGTCCGCACGTCGATGCGCTCCTCGGGACGCCACGCCTCCCGCCCGTCACGCGCGCGGTGCACCGCCGCCGCCATCGCCGCCCACGGGTCCAGGGTCGCCACGGGCGCGTCGGACCCCAGGCGCACGGTCGCCCCCGCCTCGACGAGCGACGCGAGGGGGTACGGGATCGCCGACGTGCCCGCCCAGTAGCGGTCGACGACGTCCCGGTCGTCCATCGCGTGCTCCGGCTGGACGCTCGCGACGACGCCGAGCTCGGCGAACCTGGGCAGATCCTGCCGCGCGACGAGCTGTGCGTGCTCCATGCGGCCGCCGATCCCCAGCTCGGCGTACGTGTCGAGGACCAGGCCCACCGCGGCGTCCCCGATCGCGTGGACCGTCGTCTCGATCCCTGCGCCCGTCGCACGCAGCAGGAGGTCACGCAGCTCCTCGGGCTCGACGTCCAGCGCACCGCGGTCCTCGTGAGCCTCCGTCGCCGGCGCGGCGAGGTCTGCTGCCTCGGCTCCTGCAGCGTCTGCCTCTCCGTCGGGACCCGCCGCGTAGGGGGCACAGCAGAACGCCGTGCGGGTGTTCAGCGAACCGTCGGACATCACCTTGAGCGGGCCGATCCGGACCAGGTCGCCGGTGTCCGGGACGACGTCCCCCGAACGACGCCCGGCTGCGATCCACTCCTCCAGCCGGTCCGCGTACACCCCGACCTCGACCTGGAGCGACGTGGCGCCCGCGGCGACGCGCCGCTGCCACGCGCGCACGTTGTCGGCCATCTCCAGGTCGACGATCCCCACGACGCCCCTGGCCGCCGCGAACGTGCCCGCCACGACCACGAGGCCGTCGAGCTCGGACTCCGCCTGACGGTCGAGCCGGCGGGACACCTCGAACCACTCCTCCTCCCGGAGGATGCCCGACGCGTCGACCTCGGCGCCCAGGACCTGCGCGGCCGCGCTGGAGACCCACCCGCAGTGGCAGTCACCGCCGACCAGGACCACCGCCACGTCGCCCGCCACGGCGTCGAGCGCCGCACGGGTCGGCAGGTCCGGCCACATCGCGTCACGGAAGCCGAAGCCGACGACGACGTCACCTACCACCCGCGGCGCCGTCTCGGTGTCCGGGAGCACGGCCAGGTGGTCCGCGACGACCTGCACCGCCTCGGCGGCGCTCCGGGTCGCCGACAGGTCGACGCGCGCCCTGGCCAGCGACCACTGCAGCATGTGCACGTGCTCGTCCCACAGCCCCGGCACCACCCAGCGGCCTTCGACGTCGACGACGATCGGTGACCCGGCGGCACCGGGCTCCGGCCACGACCGGCTCGGGCCGACCTCGACCGTCCCGTCGTCGAGCACGAGCACGTCGACCGGCTCGGGGCGGCCGGGGATCCGCGCGTCGTGCAGCACGGTGACGATCGAGGACAAGGGGCCTCCCGGGAATGTCGAGCGCCGCGGTCGCGGCGGGTCCGAGGAGCCTACGCACGGCACATCGGGAGCCGCCCGCAGGACACGCGCACGGAAACGTCCCCGCACACCGCGACGAGGCCCGGGCTCGGGAAACGAGGTGGACCGATGTCGGTGGTCCGGGAGAAGATGGCCTCCCGCCGAGCGAGGAGCACACCGATGCCGCAGTCGGAGCTGGCCGTCGAGGCCAGAGGACTGGTCAAGCACTTCAAGAGCCGCAGGTCCGTCACCCGGGCGGTCGACGGCATCGATCTCGACGTGCCCCGCGGCGCGGTCTACTCGGTCCTCGGGCCCAACGGTGCCGGCAAGACGACCGCCGTCCGGATGCTCGCGACCCTACTGCGACCCGATGCCGGGACCGCGCGCGTGCTCGGTCACGACGTGGTCCAGGACGCGGACGCCGTCCGCACCTGCGTCGGCCTCACCGGTCAGTACGCCTCGGTCGACGAGGACCTGACGGGCCTCGAGAACCTGGTGATGCTCGCCCGGCTGTACGGGTTCAAGGGTGCCCGGGCCCGACGCCGCTGCCTCGACCTCCTCGGCGCGTTCGGCCTCGAGGACGCGGGCGGGCGGCAGGTCAAGACGTACTCGGGCGGCATGCGGCGCCGCATCGACCTCGCGGCGAGCCTCGTGATGAGCCCCGAGGTGCTGTTCCTCGACGAACCGACGACCGGCCTCGACCCCCGCTCGCGCAACCAGGTGTGGGACATCGTGCGGGTCCTCGTCGCCGACGGCGCGACGGTGCTGCTGACGACCCAGTACCTCGAGGAGGCCGACCAGCTCGCCGACCGTATCGCCGTGATCGACCACGGGAAGGTCATCGCTGAGGGCACCGCGGCCGACCTCAAGCGGTCCGTCGGGCGGGGCGCGGTCGAGCTGCGGGTCGCGGACACCGCGCGCCGGGCCGAGGCGATCGGCATCGTCGGCCGGGTGCTCGGAGCCGATGCGACGGCCGCCGCCGACCCGTACGGGCTCAGCGCGCGCGTCCCGGAAGGCTCGGAGCACTCCGTCGCGCAGCTCCTCCCCGCACTGGCCGACGCCGGCATCACCGTCCCCGAGTTCTCCCTCGGCCAACCGAGCCTCGACGAGGTCTTCCTGACCCTGACGGGGCACACCCCGGACGATGCCGAGGGTGCCGGGGCCTCCCGCGGCCCGACGACGGCCGGCGACGACCGCGAAACCGACGACCGGGCGGAGGTGGCCTGATGACCGCATCGGACCAGACGGACCAGGCGGACCGGACCGCCCGCACAGCACGCGCGGACGCCCCGGCACCGGAGGGCACCGCGACCCCCGACGACCACGCCCTGCGCGACGCGATCGCGCTCGACCGTCGCCCCGACCGGCCGTCCGCCGTCTCGTCGACGCTGACGTTCGCGTGGCGCGCGCTCCTGAAGATCAAGCACGTCCCTGAGCAGCTGTTCGACGTGACCGTGACCCCGGTGATCTTCACGCTGATGTTCACGTACCTCTTCGGCGGGGCGCTGGCGGGCAGCACCGAGGCCTACCTGCAGTACCTGCTGCCCGGCATCCTCGTCCAGACGGTGCTCTTCACGACCGTCTACACGGGCTACACGATGAACACCGACATCACGAAGGGCGTCTTCGACCGGTTCCGCTCCTTGCCGATCTGGCGACCGGCGCCGATCGTCGGGGCGCTCCTGGGCGACACCGTCCGCTACACGATCGCGTCGGTGGTCACGATCGCCCTCGGTCTGCTCCTGGGCTTCCGTCCCGACGGCGGCGTGGTGGGGGTCGTGCTGGCGGTGCTGCTGCTCCTCGTCTTCGCCTTCGCCCTCAGCTGGATCTTCACGATCCTCGGGCTCGTGCTGCGCTCCCCCAACGCCGTCATGGGCGTGTCCATGATGGTGCTCATGCCGTTGACGTTCGCGTCCAACATCTTCGTCGACCCGACGACGATGCCGGACGTCCTGCAGGGGTTCGTCGACGTGAACCCGGTGTCGCACCTGACGACTGCGGCCCGAGGCCTCATGTCGGGGACCGCCGGCGTCGACGACGTGACGTGGGCGCTGGTGGCTGCGGTCGTCCTGACCGCGGTGCTCGCACCGATCACGATGCGCCTCTACCGCAACCGCAGCTGACCCGATCCTTCCGGACGTCAGTCGTCGGAGCCCGCCGAGCCCTGCTCGAGCGCCTCGGCGTTCTCCGTGCAGCGCTTGGTCACGACCATGACCGGGCAGACCGCGTGCTGCAGCACCGCCTGGCTCGTGGACCCGAGCAGCAGGCCGGCGAACCCGCCACGGCCACGCGAGCCGAGCACGATGAGGTCCGACGCCTGCGAGAACTCGGTGAGCAGCTCCGCACCGCTGCCGTCCAGCACGATGCGCCGGATGCTCAGCCCGGGGTTCTCCGCCTCGTGACGGTCCACGATCACGTCGAGCCCGGCACTGATGTCGTTGAGCACCTGCTCGTGGTCGATCGCCGCGGGCAGCCAGGCCAGCAGGCCGGCGCCGGTCCCCACCGGCACCCCGGCCACGGCGACGATCTCGGCGCCCCACGCCTTGGCCACGGTGATCCCCAGCCCGAGGGCCCGCTCGGCCCACGGCGACCCGTCGACACCGACGACGATCCGGTTCAGCGGCCGGACCGCCGGCAGGTTCTCGGCGTCGGTCGGCATCGGCTCGTCCACGGACGAGCGCAGCGGGACGACGATGGTCGGGCAGTAGGCGTGCGCCGGCAGCGCCGACGAGGTCGTGCCCAGCAGCCGCTCCGCGAACCCGCCGCTGCCCCGCGTGCCGACCACCGCGAGGCCGTGGTCGCGGGAGAGCTCGACGAGGACCCCGGCGGCGTCACCGGTGGTCAGCGTGGACGTGACGTCGACGCCCTGGGCGTCCGCCCGGGACCGCGCCTCGTCCAGGACGGCGCGCGCGCCCTCCTGGATCGCGGTGTCGTCGAGGGCTGCGTAGCCGCCGTCGGGAGGCTGCGGTGAACGACGGCAGCGAGTAGCTGCACACCACGTGCAGCGACCAGCCGATGCGCTTGGCGTGGGCCACGGCCCAGTCGAGCGCGTGCAGGCTCGGTGCCGATCCGTCGACCCCCACCAGGATCGTCGTCGGTCGTGTCATCGCAGACCCCGCTCGCCTCGTCGCCAGTTCACGGCAACAACCTAGCGGACCCCTGGACGGGAGCACATCCCGCGCGCGCCTCGCGCACGTGCCGCGCAGGTTCCGCGTGCGCCTCGAGCCGCAGCGGGAGGTCGGGGCAACGACGAGGCCCCGGGACCGTCCGTCAGGACGGCCCCGGGGCCTCGTGGAGCTGCTGCGGTCAGCCGACCCGGATGAAGGTCGGGTTCGACTGCCAGATGTTGCGGAACTGGATCGTCTTGCCCGGGCGGGGCGCGTCGATCTGCGTGTTGCCGCCCGCGTAGATCGCGATGTGGCCCGGGGTCCAGATGAGGTCGCCCGGCTGAGCCTGCGACCGCGAGATCCGGGTGCCGACGCTGCCCTGGGCACCGGAGCTGCGGGGCAGCGAGATGCCGGCCTGGGCGAACACGTACTGCGTGAACCCGGAGCAGTCGAAGCCCGACGGGGTCGAGCCGCCGTAGACGTACGGGACGCCGACGTAGCGGCTGGCGATCGAGATGATCGAGCTGTTCGCAGCCGCGGCGGGAGCGGCGGAGTCGTTCGAGGACTCGGAGCTGGACGACTCGGAGCTCGAGGACGAGCTGGACGACTCGGAGCTGGACGAGTCAGAGCTCGAGGACTGCGAGCTGGACGACTCGGAGCTCGAGGACTCGGTCGTCGTGCGCTCGGCCGTGCGGCTCGTCTGCTGGACGCGAACCGGCTCGGGCTCGGGCTCCGGCTCGGGCTCGGGCGCCGGCGTCACGTCGATGTCCGCGACCTCGATGTCCCAGGAGAGCTTGGAGTCGACGACCACGGCCGGCGCGGCCTCCAGGGCCTGGCGGGCCTCGGCGGTGAGCGTCGAGGTGTCGACGCTGCTGAGCTTGCCCGAGTCCTGGTTGACCGGGGCTGCCGTGGCGGGGCTCGCAGCGATCATCGAGACGAGGAGCCCCGACGATGCGGCGACGACAGCGGTGCGCCGCGCAGCGGTGCTGTTGCTGAGGTTCTTGGCCGACTCGGCGACGGACGCCGCCATGGGGCGACGTGCGGCACGGTGGCGCGCAGTGGTGCTAACGGACACGTTTTACCTCTCCTCGATGCCTGCGAAGTGAGCTGTCGGATTCGGGCGGGAGATCTGCCCGGCCTTCGGGACCTCGGTCCCTCCGGCTTCACCCCAAGGACATCTGTCGATGCCCGTTTTCACTGGTTCCTCCGCCCCTGCCGTCTGTGTGGTCGTTACCTCGGACGGCGACAGGGTTCGGCGTTCCGTCCGGGGGCCGTTCGGGACGGGTGTCTCGATCGGCAGGTCCGAACGTACCCGACCTGACGGAGAAAGTCACGTTCCGGTTACGGAGGTCACAGGACGACCGTCAGTGCCCCGACCGACAGCCGTCGATGCGCATGATCTCGCGGTTCAGGGGCAGGTCTTCACCCGGTCACCATCGGGTCTAGGACCGGTCAGCGACCCCCTCGTCCTGCCGGACAAAACGGACGTCAAGCGGAGGAAGCGGACACGAAGATGTGCCGCGCGACGTCGTCCGGCAGCTCGAGGATCAGGCCGCCCCCGGGGACCGAGACCGAGAGCGCGTCGGCCGCATGGTCGACGACGACCTCGCGGCCGGGGAGGATCCCGGCCTCGTCGAGCCGCGCGAGCAGGTCGACGTCGGTCTGCAGCGGCTCGGCGACCCGGGTGACCGTCGCGCGCACGAGCCCCCGCCCTTCCAGGCCGCGACGAACGCGGGGAGCGAGACGACACCGTCGAGGAACGGGACGTCCTCGAGGCCCTCGCCCAGCTCGCCGAGCCCGGGGATCGGGTTGCCGTAGGGGTCGTGGTGCGGGTGGTCCAGCAGGTCGATGAGACGACGCTCCACGAGCTCGCTCATGACGTGCTCCCACCGGCACGCCTCGACGTGGACGTACTCCCAGTCGAGCTTGATGACGTCGGTGAGCAGGCGCTCGGCGAGGCGGTGCTTGCGCATGACCCGCCGGGCCTTGGACCAGCCGGCCTCGGTGAGCTCGAGGTGCCGGTCGCCGGTGACGACGACGAGACCGTCACGCTCCATCCGGGCCACGGTCTGCGAGACGGTGGGCCCCGAGTGGCCGAGACGTTCGGCGATCCGGGCTCGCAGGGGCGTGATGCCCTCCTCGTCGAGCTCGTAGATCGTCTTGAGGTACATCTCGGTCGTGTCGATCAGGTCGGTCACGTCGTGCTCCTGTCGCATCCTCGCTCGCGGTTCCCCGTCCCACCTGTGCCGGGCGCCTCGCTCGGGGTGAGCGCACGGGCGACCGGGCAGGACCGACGGGCAGTGCACAGTTTATGTGTCCCCCGACTATCGTGACGACGTGCCCGAGACCACTGCGCCCCTGACCATCCCAGAGACCATGCTCCCGCGCGACGGCAGGTTCGGCTCCGGGCCGAGCAAGGTGCGCCCGGAGCAGGTCTCGGCGCTCGTCGCCGCGAGCCGCGACGTGCTCGGCACGTCCCACCGTCAGCCGCCCGTGAAGGCCCTCGTGCGCCGGGTCCGCGAGGGGATCGGCGAGCTCTTCTCGCTGCCCGACGGGTACGAGGTCGCCCTCGGCAACGGCGGCTCCACCACCTTCTGGGACGTCGCGACGTTCTGTCTCGTGCGGGAGAAAGCGCAGCACGCGGCGTTCGGCGAGTTCGGGGCGAAGTTCGCCAAGGCGACGTCGCGGGCGCCGTTCCTCGCGCCGTCCGAGGTCGTGAACGCTGAGCCGGGCACGGTCGCACTCCCCACCCGGCGGACGACGTGGACGTCTACGCCTGGCCGCACAACGAGACGTCGACCGGCGCGATGGCGCCGGTGCGCCGCGTGACCGGGTCGCGCGAGGCGGGCGCGCTCACGGTCGTCGACGCGACCTCGGGGGCGGGCGGGCTCCCCGTGGACGTGCGCGAGACCGACGCCTACTACTTCGCGCCGCAGAAGGCCTTTGCTTCGGACGGCGGCCTGTGGCTCGCCGTCCTGTCTCCCGACGCCGTGGCGAGGGCGGAGCAGGTCGAGGCCGGTCGCTGGGTTCCCGAGTCGCTCTCGCTCAGCGCGGCCGTGACGAACTCACGCCTCGACCAGACGCTCAACACGCCGGCGGTCGCGACGCTCGTCATGCTCGCCGAGCAGGTCGACTGGATGCTCGCGAACGGCGGCCTGGGGTGGACGACGGCGCGGTCGGCCGAGTCCGCCGCGCACCTCTACGCGTGGGCGGGCTCACGGGACTGGGCGACGCCGTTCGTCGCCGAGCCGGCCGAGCGCTCGACCGTCGTCGGGACGATCGATCTCGACGACGCGATCGACGCGGAGCGGGTCGTCGCGACCCTGCGCGCGAACGGCGTGCTCGACGTGTTCCCCTACCGCAAGCTCGGCCGCAACCAGCTGCGCGTGGCGATGTTCCCCGCGGTCGACCCGGACGACGTGCGCGCGCTCACCGAGTGCATCGACCTCGTGGTCGAGCAGCTCGACTGAGCTCACGCGGCGGTGGAGCGCCCCGCCGCGTCGTCGCCCGCGATGCGGTCCGCGGCAGCCTCACGCTCGGCCGGTGCGGTCGCGGGGTGCGTGACGACGACGTGCGGGCTGGCGTGGAGCCGATAGCTCACGTCGTAGCGCCAGTGCCGCTTGGTCCACAGGGCCGCGCCGAGCGCGACCACGATCGAGGCGATCGCCCCGACCCCGATCGACCAGCGCGCCCCGAACACCTCGCCGATCCAGCCGACGAGCGGGGACCCGACCGGGTTCGCCCCGAGCAGGACGATCATGTAGAGCGACATGACGCGCCCGCGGACCTCGGGGCTGGTCGACATCTGGATCGTCGAGTTCGCCGATGTGAGCATGGTCAGCGAGCAGAAGCCCACGACGATGCTCATGGCCGCGTAGGTCCAGTACGTGGGCATGAGCGCCATCACTCCTGAGGCGACACCGAACGCGAGCGCCGACCCGATGACCAGGCGTACCCGTGGCCGGTCGCGCCTGGCCGCCATCAGCGCTCCCGCCAGCGATCCGATGGCGAGGATCGAGCCGAGCACGCCGTACTCCCCCGGCCCCTTGTCGAACTCGGTCGTGGCCATGAGCGCCGCGGTGAGCTGGAAGTTGAGCCCGAGCGACGACACGATGCCGACCACGACCATGATCACCACGATGTCGCTGCGGCCCTTGACGTAGGCGATGCCCTCACGGATCTGACCGCGGCTGCGGCCCGCGCTCGGCATCGGCCGCAGCGAGTCCGTCCGCATGAACGCCAGCGCGGCGATGGTCGCCCCGAACGAGATCCCGTTGAAGACGAACACCCAGCCCGTGCCGATCGCGGCGATGAGCAGGCCGGCGACGCCGGGGCCGATCAGTCGCGCCGCGTTGAACGACGCGCTGTTGAGGCCCACGGCGTTGGAGAGCTTCTCTGCGGGGACCATCTCGGCGACGAAGGTCTGGCGCACGGGGTTGTCGATCGCGGCGACGCAGCCGAGCAGGAACGCGAAGAGGTACGCGTGCCAGAGCTCGGCGTGGCCGAGCAGCACGAGTGCGCCGAGCCCGCCCGCGAGGAGACCCATGGACCCCTGCGTGATCATCAGCAGCCGTCGTCGGGGGACCCGGTCGGCCAGCAGCCCGGCCCAGGGCGACAGGAGCAGCACGGGCAGGAACTGGAGGCCCGTCGTGATCCCGACGGCGACACCCGAGTTGTCGGTGAGCACCGTCAGCACGAGCCAGTCCTGAGCGACCCGCTGCATCCAGGTGCCGATGTTGGCGACGAGGGCGGCGCCGAACCAGATGCGGTAGTTGGGATATCGGAGGGAGGCGAAGGTCGAGCTCATACGGTGGCGATCCGGGTCATGAGGGCTTGGGCAGCGTCGAGGGTGGCCAGCTCGTCCGCCGTCAGGGTCTCGAGGCGCCGCGCGAGCCAGGCGTCGCGCCGGCGGCGCGTCTCGAGCACCTCGCGGCGGCCGGCGTCCGTGAGCTCGACGACCACCTGGCGGCGGTCGTCGGGGTCCGCCGACTTCGACACGAAGCCCAGCTCGGCCAGGGCGTTGACGCTGCGGGTCATCGACGGCGGGCGCATGCACTCGTGCGCCGCGAGGGCGCCCGGCGTCGCCGGCCCGCCCCGCACGAGCGCCGCGAGCACCGCGAACAGGTGATCCGGCAGGTCGGCGTCGCCGTGCTGGGAGCGCAGGCGCCGCCCGAGGCGCGCGTTGGCGATGCGGAGGTCGCTGGCGAGGTGGGAGTCGCTGTGTTCGTCGATCACTGTCGTTACCCTAAGTCATTACCCCAGCGAATGAAAGGGCCGGAGGCTCCGTGCCGGCCCGCGCCCGCCCGGGCCGACAGTGATCAGATCCGCACCCACCCGGGCCGAAGGCTCGGTCGGACGGCCGCGCGGGCCGCCACGCAACTGCTACGACGGACCATCGCTACGGGAGGTAGCCGACAGCAGCGAGGCCCTGACCGCGGACCGTGACGGGACCGGCCACGTCGGGCACGAGCACGCAGTCCCCACGGACCAGGTCGGCCACGCCCGACGCCGACTCGAGCCGCACCGACCCCTCGCCGACGACCACGATGCGCGGCCCGCTCGCCGGCAGCGCGACAGCCCCGCCCGCGTCGTCGTCCGAGACGCGACCGAACACCATCGCGAACTCCTGGATCGGTGCCCGGTAGACGGCGAGCGCAGAGGCCAGCGGGGAGATGGCCGGCCTCGCAGCAGGTCCAGGCGTGAACGTCGCGCAGTCGAGCAACGCCTCGACGTCGACGAACTTGCCCGTCAGGCCTGCGCGCAGCACGTTGTCCGAGCTCGCCATGATCTCCATGCCGCACCCCGACAGGTAGGCGTGCACGTGACCGGCGGGGACGAACATCGACTCCCCCGGCTCGAGCGTCACGCGATTCAGCAGCAGCGCCGTGACGGCTCCCGGGTCTCCGGGGTGCTGCTCGGCGAGCAGCACCACCGTCGCGTCGGCTCGCGGGCTCGGCGATCCATCCTCGAGCCGGCGGCGCAGGGCCTCGATGGTCAGCGCGAGGTCCGTCGCCACCTCGGGATCCGTGCGCGCCCGCACGGCGAGCGCGAACGCCGTGCGCAGACCCGCCTTCGTCGGCCGCGCCAGCAGCGCGTCACGCATCTGCCCGACCAGGTCACCCGGGAGACCGTCGAGCAGCTCGAGGACGCGGCGCGGACGACGGAACCCTGAGAGCCCCTCGAACCGGGTGACGGCGACGACCATCTCGGGCTTGTGCTGGTCGTCCTTGAAGCTGCGCTCCGGCGCGTCGAGCGGCAGGCCGGCCCGGTTCTCGCGGTTGAAGCCCGCGCGCGCCCGGTGCGGGTGCGGGTGCACCTGCAACGACAGGGCCTTCTCCGCCGCGAGCACCTTGAGCAGGAACGGCAACCGCGGACCGTACGTCTCGACGGCCCGACGTCCGAGCACCTCCTCAGGGTGCTCGCGGATCAGCGCGTCCAGCGCCTCACCGGGCGCGCCCCGCGGCTCGTCCCAGCCGCGGACCGTCGACGGGGACCGTGGGTGCGCACCCATCCACATCTCGGCGACCGGCCGCCCGTCGACCGGCAACCCGAGCACGCCCTGCAGCGCGGTCGTGGAACCCCAGTCGTAGCGCTGGAGGACCGGTTCGAGCCGATAGAAGGGGTGCACCTGCCATCAGATCCCGAGCGCAGCCTCGATCGGCCCCAGCGTGAAGTACACGACGAACATCGCGGCCGCGAGCCACATCAGCGGGTGGATCTGCCGCACCTTGCCGAGCGCGAGCTTGATGACGACGAACGCCACGAACCCGACACCGATCCCGTCGCTGATCGAGTAGGTGAACGGCATGACCACGATGGTGAGGAACGCGGGGATCGCGATCTCGACGTCCGTCCACCGGATCCCGGCGACCTGCGTCATCATCAGGAACCCGACGAACACCAGGGCCGGCGCCGCCGCCTCGTACGGGACGAGGGCGACCAGCGGCGACAGGAACGTCGCCAGGAGGAACGCCACACCGGTGACCACGGAGGCGAGGCCGGTGCGGGCACCCTCACCGACACCGGTCGTGGACTCGACGTAGCTCGTGTTCGACGACACGCTGCCCGCGCCACCGGCGACGGCCGCGAGGAGTCGACGACGAGGATCGCCCGGGTGCGCGGCGGGTTGCCGTGCTCGTCGAGCAGCTTCGCCTCGCCGCCGACGGCGACCATCGTGCCCATCGTGTCGAAGAAGTCGGCGAGCAGCAGCGAGAACACGAGCAGGACGACGGTGACCGCCGAGATCTTCTCGAACGACCCGAGGAGCGAGAACTGGCCGAGCAGCCCGAAGTCGGGGGTGGCGACGACGCCGTCGAACGCGGGTGCGTTCAGGTTCCAGCCGAGCGGGTTGCTGCCGTCCGGGTTCTTCGCGCCGATGTGCAGGGCGTTCTCCACGACGACGGCGAGCGCGGTCGCCGTGAGGATCGCGATGAGCAGCGCGCCGCGGACCTTGCGGACCCAGAGCACGATCGTGAGGATCAGCCCGATGATGAAGACCACGATCGGCCAACCCTCGAGCGACCCGTTCACGCCGAGCTGCAGCGGCGTGCCGTTGCCGGTGGTGACGAACCCCGCGTTGACGAAGCCGATGAGCGCGATGAACAGCCCGATGCCGACGCTGATCGCCGTCTTGAGCTCGACCGGGACCGCCTTGAAGACGGCCTCGCGGAAACCGGTGAGCACCAGGACGAGGATGATCAGGCCCTCGATGACGACGAGCCCCATCGCGTCGGCCCACGTCATGTCGGGCAGAGAAGCGATCGAGTAGGCGACGACGGCGTTGAGCCCGAGCCCGGCCGCGAGCGCCAGCGGGAAGTTCGCGAAGAACCCCATCGCGAGGGTCAGGACCCCGGCGACGAGCGCGGTCGCCGCCGAGATCATCGCGAAGTTCGGTGCGTCACCGCCCCCGAGGAAGTTCCCGGTGCCGTCGGGGACGGTCCCGATGATCAGCGGGTTGAGCACGATGATGTAGGCCATCGCGAAGAAGGTGACGAGACCGCCACGCACCTCGCGCCCCACGGTCGAGCCGCGCTCGGAGATCTTGAAGAAGCGGTCGAGGGCCCCGTCGGGCGCCGGCGTCGTGGCCGGGTCGGTCTGCTGCGTCATGCGCGCCATCGTGCCAGATGCGCACGGGATCTCCGCAGGATGCTCACGTGAGCTTCAGTACGCCCCTGAGCCGGACACGATGGCCCGGGCCGTCTTCGCGATGAGCATGAGGTCGAGGAAGATCGTCCAGTTCTCCACGTAGTAGACGTCGAGCCGGACGCTCGCGTCCCAACTGAGGTCGGACCGGCCACCGACCTGCCACAGACCTGTGAGGCCCGGCTTGACGAGCAGGCGGCGGTGGACGTGGTCCTCGTACGCCGAGACCTCGACGGGCAGGGGCGGGCGCGGGCCGACGAGGCTCATCTGGCCGCGGAGCACGTTGAACAGCTGGGGCAGCTCGTCGAGGGAGTACCGGCGCAGGACCTTGCCGAGGCGGGTCACGCGCGGGTCGTCGCGCATCTTGAAGAGCGGGCCGGAGCCGTCGTTCTCCGCCGCGAGCTCGGCGACCTCGGCGTCGGCCCCGGTGCGCATCGAGCGGAACTTGAGCATCCCGAAGGTGTCACCGTTGCGGCCGACGCGCTCCTGCCGGTACAGCACCGGGCCGCGGCTGGTCATTGCGACGGCCGCCGCGATGCCGATCATCACGGGCGCCAGGACGACGGTGATGGCGAGCGCGCCGAACCAGTCGATCGTCGACTTCAGGACGTACCGCGGGCCCGAGAAGCGCGGGGCGTCCACGTGGACGAGGGACATCCCCTCGGTCGGCGTCACCATGATCCGGGGCCCGGCGACGTCCATGAGCTCGGTGGTGAGCATCATGTCGACGCCCGCGGGCTCGAGGGCCCAGCCCAGCCGCTTCACGGCGTCCGCGGTCATGGCGTCGGAGCCGGCCACGGCGACGCAGTCGGTGTCGGTGACGCCGACGACAGAGGCCGCCGACTCGAGGTCCCCGAGGACCGGGACACCGGCCACCGTCGAGTCGCCCGCCTGCTCCGCCCCGGGGATGCAGACCCCGATCACGCGGTAGCCCGACATCGGGTCGTCGTGGAAGTCGTGGACGAGACGCGAGACCTGCTCCCGGCGGCCGACGGCGACCACCGACCGCGCCGCGACGCCGGCGGCGCGGGCCTTGCGCAGGCTCCCGCGCAGGGCGAGCCGCGAGACCAGGACCGCACCGAGCCCGAGCGGGAAGGCGACGAGGACGAACCCGCGCGACGTCTCGAGCGTCGTCACGTAGGAGACGACGGCGATGGACGCGAACAACCACCAGGACGCGAGGAACACCCGCTGGTACTCCGCCGGGCCACGTCCCAGCACCCGCACGTCGCGCGTCCTCATCAACGAGAGGCCGACGATCCAGGCGGTCGCGATGACTCCGGCGAAGGCGGACAGCACCTCGAGCGACGTCGTCGTGCCGACGACGCCGTAGTGCGCGAGCAGGACGGTCACGAGCATGGCGAGGACCACGGCCGCGGAGTCGGTGACGGCGATGCGTCGACGGTGCAGCGCGATCCACGAGATCGGGCTGCGGACGTGCGCACCGGGGACGGTGTGGGCCCCGAGGAGTCGCCCGCGGACGTCGCTGACGACGTCCGTCACGATTCCACTCACTGGCCACACCTCCGGATATGAATAGCCGCCATCATAAGATTGGACGATTGTCCAGTTCCATCAGAACGCAGGGTTTTCACCCGGGTGACTGACCGATGGTTACCGTTCCGAGACCTGGTGAAACACGATCGCAACCCGAGCGTGACGAAGTCGCTCTCCGGATTCGATCCGCCGTCCGACGTCGTCGTCCGACCCGCCATCGCGCACCCCGTCGTCGCTCGTGCTCCGCTTCCGTGTCCTGGTCTGAGAGACCGGGCGCGCGAGGGATCATGACGCCGACGAACGGGTGAAGTCCTGATGGCACGTGCAGCCGTAGGATCGCCCTGTGCCCTCCCACGTCCACCTCGTGCTCCGTCCCGAGACACGCAGGCCCGCGCCCGAGCCGCTGCGGGTCGACCTGCGGCCGATCCTGCTCGTCGGTATCGCGGTGTTCGTGGTGGCCGGCATCGTCTGCGGCCTGCTGATGATCCTGGACGTGACGGCGCTGCGGCACGTCCTGATCTGCGTCGCAGGCGTCTCACTGGGCCTCGTCGGGCTCGTCTGGGAGAAGAAGCACCGCGCGGACTACCGCGGCGTGTAACCGTCCCAGGCGGAGTCGAGTCGCACCGCCGTCGAGTCCTCCGGGCTCAGCAGCACGGCGAGGATCGCGTGCCGGTCCTCGAACCTCCCGCTCGCGGCAGCGAGCGCCCTCGCGAGCCCGTCGGACGTCGCGGCGTGAGCCGCGCGCGCACGGTCCGGTCCGCTGACCCACCAGTCGACCTCGACGCCGTCGACCCGTAGGTCCTCGTGCTCGGTCCAGACGACCGGCACCGCCGGGAACAGCTCTCGCACGGCCGCCGGGACGTCGTGCTCGGTCGGGGGCGCCGCCTCCGCAGGAGCCGTGGGATCGGGCGCGTCGGGTGGCAGGTCCTCCGCGACCGGGACGTCGAGCAGGTCCGCGAGCTCGTCCGCACGACCCGCGGGAGCGGGGACCACGGCACGCAGCTGGGCCCAGCACGCGACGTCGGCGACCACGACGTCGGCGACGTCGACGACGACGCACCGGCCGCCGTCCTGCACGGGGAGGCGGTCGACGTCGTCCGCGAACGCCGCCCGACCCGCGTCGTCGAGCGCGTCGGCAGCCTCGGCGAGCCCTCGCCACACCGCGACCGCGACCGCCGGATCGACGCTCTCGCCCACGTCGGGCAGGCCGTCGAGCGCCTCCGCCCAGCCGAGCGCGTCGAGCCCCGCGAGGGTCGACACGCCACCGACCGCGCGCAGCACCGCCTCGTCGAGGCCGTCGTAGGGGCACGCGCGCAGCAGGGGTACGTCCGACCCGGGGAGCGCGAACGCGGCCCCCAGCCCGGCGAACCACCACGCGGCGTACGACGGGTGCGTCCGGCCGGCGGCACCACGCACGGGGGTGAGCAGCGCGGCCCGCGCGGCCCGGTCCTGCGCCACCGCCCGCAGCATCCGGGCGGGGTCGGCAGCAGAGTCGAGGTCGGCGACGGCCGCGAGGTCCCCGACGTGGGCCGAGTGCCCGACGGCGTCCGCCACGTCCTCGAGGTACACGCGCCAGCCGTCGAGCCAGGGGGCCGGGTCGTCGGGCGACGGCGCGGTGAGATCGGCCATCGCCTCCGCGTGGGGTCCCGCGTCGGCCGTCTCGTCGGGGGTCAGCACGTCGGGGACGACGTAGACGCCCACCGCAGACCGCACGCCGACCGCGCGGAGCACCGCCTCGCCCCAGCGCCCGACCAGCGCGTCCGCGACGGCAGGGAGGTCGAGCAGCGTCGCGGCCTGCGACCCCGGGAGCAGGGACTCCCGCGCCGGCGCGGGATCGGCGTCGGACGCCCCGTCCTCGGAGAGGTGTCGCACCGGGAGGGGCAGCTCGCCCAGCCAGAACGGGAACCGGTCCGGGTCGAGGCCGGGCCGGTCCGCCAGCGCTGCGGCGACGAGTCCGAGCACGGCGTCGCGCAGACGGTCCGCCTCGACGTCGTCGGCAGCACCGTCGAGGACATCGGCGGAGGCCGCGACCACGGCGTCCCGCACGCCGACGAGCACGTCGAAGGCGTCCGACGACCGCGCACCGAGCCGCTCGAGGACCGGGTGGGTCGCAGACGGGTGGACCGTCCGCACGTCGAGGGCGGCGAAAGCCCCGGAGACATCAGGGTCCGCCGCCGCTCCCGTGGGCAGGACGAGGCCCCGTGCGCCGCGGGCCACCCGGCCGTCGGCGAGCGGGACGGCGACCGTGCCGAGCGCCTCGCGCACCGAGGCGTCGGCGATCCACGGCTCGAACGCTGCGTAGAGGTCGCGCCAGCGCTCGGGCGAGAGACCGTCGGGGACCCGCGCGACGGCGTCCGCCAGGTCCGCCCGCTGCACGCCGCACGCGCGGGCCCGCGCAGCCTGCTCAGGGGTCACGGCGACCAGCCCCGGGGTCCCGGGCGCCAGCGCGGCGAGCACGGCCGGGTCCTGACCGGGGTCGCCTGCGACGAAGGTGGCGTCGCGCGGCGCGACCCGTCCTGGACCGGGCGCGAGGTCAGGATCGGGGTCGGCGTCCGTGCCGGACCCGGCCTCGAGCACCGGCGCGGCCGCGAGCGCCTCGATCGCGGCATCCCGGACCAGCGCGTCGACCGCCGAGCCGGGCAGGCCCGTCGGGACGAGGTCGAGGACGTGCAGGCCTGTGGTCGCCGGCCGGGCGGCGACCTCCTCCGCCAGCCGGGCGTACGCCGCTCCGGCGTGCCGCGCGACCGTCCGTGCGGCCTCGCCGTCGACGACGTGGCGACGGGACGGGTCCAGCGGGAACGAGGCGAGCAGCACCGCGGGGAACGCCATCGCCTCGGCCGTGGGCGTCGGGGCGTGCAGGACGGCGTCGCTCGCCCCTGGTCCTGTGGGTGCGCCGCCCTCGCGCGGCAGCGCCCAGGCGACGTCCCAGGTGGCCGCGTCCTCCACCCGTGCCCCGTCGCCGGGCGGGAACGTGCCGTGGTCGCGGACGACCACCCAGCGGTCTTCGACGTCCCGCAGCACCCTCACGTCCCCGGCGTGGACGACCGTGATCTCGTCGAGGGCCGGCAGCGCGACGAGCACCAGGTCGTCCAGGGCCGCGAGCTCGCCGCGGACGGCGGCCGTCGCCTGGTCGTCGCGCAGGACGACGTGGACCTCGGTCTCGTAGCGGTCGTGCGCATCGAGGCCCGGGGCATCGGCGGTCACGTCCCCGATCAGCGAGGCTTCGAACGGGAGCCGGAGCATCGGCAGGGACGTTCCCCGACGGCGGACCTCGGCACCAAGCTCGGTACGGCGCTCCGCAGGGTGTTCGGCTGTCAGCGGCTCTACGGCCTCCCGACCTCCGGTCTCCTCGGCGACGTCAGCGCCACGTTCGTTCCCGAGGCCAGCCAGCAGCTCGCGCGTCGCCTCCAGGGAGAAGCGCACGCCGCCGGTGGACCGCGAGGCGACCGTGACGTCGTCCGACACCGCGCGGACCGCGCTGAAGCCGACGCCGAACCGACCGACCTGGGACTCCGCGTCGCGCTTCGCCGACGCGCGCATGCCGGCGAGCGCCACGACGCCCGCCCGGTCGAGGGGCGCGCCGGTGTTGCGGGCCACGAGCACCGCGGGCGTCCCGTCAGGCCGCTCCGACGGAGGTTCGACCAGCTCGAGGTGCAGACGGCCGGGGACGCCGGCGCGCGCGGCGGCGTCGGCGGCGTTCTGCGCGAGCTCGGTGACGAGGCGCCCGGCGTAGTGCCCGGGGCCGAAGTCCTCCTCGGTGTTCGCGTCCTCCCGGAACCGCGCGGGCGACTCGAGCCAGGCCCGTGCGACTGCGGCGCGCAGGCCGGCTGTGCCGAACGGGTCGGTCGTCACGGTGCGGTGCGGGCCACGGCGGGGCCCGTCACGGCTCGGCGGTCTGCGCCGCTCCAGCTGCTCCGGCGGACGGGTCGGGCTCGCTCGAAGCCTGGGGCTCCGCCGGCGCTGCAGGCTCGGCCTGCGCCTCGGGCTCGACCGACGCGACGGGCTCGGCCTGCGCTTCGGGCTCCGCGGACCCTGCAGGCTCGGCCTGCGCCTCGGGCTCGGCCTGCGCCGGCGCTCCGCGCGGGACGTCGACGACCTCGAGGGTCGTCTCGTCGATGATCGCCGACGGCTCGGGCCAGTCGCTCGGGTGCGGGGCCACGTCCGTCTCGGAGTGCGCGCCGCAGCCGTGGTCGAGGCTCACGACGGTCCCGTCGGACGGCGACCACTCGCCGGCGCACACGCCGAACACCTGGCCGAGCGCGCCCTGGAGGGGCGCGAGGAACCCGCACGAACCGCAGTCCCGCTTGCTCGCGACGGCTGCCGGCGAGCTCGGACCGCGGTCGCCGTCGTACCAGCGCTGCGCGGCGGCGTCGCGCCCCTCGGGGGACAGGACACGCACCCGTGCCAGCGCGAGCTCGTCGATGGCGACCTCGTCGACCTCGACGTCACCGGTCGGGGTGTACCCGGCCTCGAGACGCGGGTCGTCGGCCTTGAACGGCAGGACGTCGCCGGGACGCACGTCGCCGGGACGCAGGCGCTCCGACCAGGGCAGCCAGTCGGGGGCGAGCAGCGCCTCGTCGCCGGGCAGCAGCTCGACCTCGCAGATCGTCGCGGTGCGGCCACGCGGGACGCGGGCGACCGTGACGGTCCAGTGCCACCCGCGGTAGCCCTTGAGGTTGCACGCGAAGTGGTGCGAGATGAGCCGGTCGGCCTGCGCCGTCGTCCCGAGGTGGTCGCCGACGTCGGCCGGGCGGTTCGCAACGCCAACCGCAGCCTCGCGCGCGGCGTCCACGGCACCGTTGAGCACGGCGTCGCGCGCCGCTCGGGCGGAGACGCCGGTCTGCCGGCGCACGGTCGTCGATGCCACGGGTCCACCCATCCTCAGGCCTCGAGGTCCTCGGCGACGGCACGCAGGAGGGTGCCGTACTGCTTGGCCCGCGCGGGCTCGGGGTACCGGCCGCGGCGCAGGTCGTTGCCCACTCTGTCGAGCACCTTGATGAGGTCCTCGACGATGACCGCCATGTCGTCGGCGGGCTTGCGCCGCGCCTTCGCGACGGACGCGACGGGGTCGAGGAGCTTCACGGACAGCGCGGAGGGACCGCGCTTGCCGTCCGCGACACCGAACTCGACCTTGCTGCCGGGCTTCGGGGCGGCGCCCTCGGGGAGCGCGGAGGCGTGAAGGAACACCTCGTGGCCGTCATCGCTCGCGATGAAGCCGAAACCACGTTCGGTGTCGAACCACTTGACCTTGCCGGTAGGCACGTGAACCTCGCTGAATCGTCCTGGGCTCCCCGGGAGCTCCACGGGTCGCGATGCCCCAGGCTACCGGTCGCAGCGGCTTGCTGCGGCATCCACGGGTCACGCCCGTCGGCCCGCCCTCCGGGCACGACCGGTACACGTCCGGGCAGCGTCCGGACCGAGGCCGGGCCGCGTCCGGAGTGAGGCCGGGCCGCCCGCCGGCAGACAACGTCCGTGCAGCGACTGGGGAGTGCCGGCGGGCGCTCGCGTAACCTGGTGCGGATGCCCACCTCGCCGATGCCCCCGTACGGCCCGTGGCTGCGCGCGCTCCCGGCGGACCGGCTGGTCACCCTCCTCGACCGACGCCCCGACCTGGCCGTGCCCGCGCCCTCGACCCTCCGGTCGCTCGGCGCGCGCGCCACGAGCCGCAACAGCATCGAGATCGCGGTCTCGCGGCTCGACACCGCGGCGATCGAGGCGCTCGAGGCGGTGCTCGTCCTGGGCGGCTCCGCTGCCTCGTCGCCCGGCACGACGATCGACGACGTCGTCCGCGCCGTGCTGGGCGACACCCGGCACGACGACGCGGTCGCGGCACTCACCCGGGCGCTCGCCGAGCTCACCGCCGCGTGCCTCGTCTGGGGCGGGTCGGACGACGTCCCTGTCCGTGGCGACGTTCCCGGCGCCGAGCTCTCGCCCGACCTCGGCGACGGACGGCTCCGTGCGGCGCCCGGCGTCGACGAGGTGCTCGGTCCGCACCCGGCCGGCCTGGCCCGCGAGCCCGAGCCGATGGCAGGGGCAGGGGCAGGGGATGGGGTAGAAGCAAGGTCACGTGCAGGGGCGAAGACAGGGACAGGGACACAGACGCGGCGCGCGGGCACGACCCACGCCGCCGACGCCACGAGTGCCACCGCTGGCCCGACGGACACCGCCGACCCGACCGACCCCGCAGAACTCGTCGCCGGGGCGCTTGCCGATGCACCGCCCGGTGCCCGCGAGATCCTCGGCGCCCTGACCTGGGGCCCACCGGTCGGCGTCGCCCCGCGGTCCGGGGCGGGCGCCGAGGCGACCCGGTGGCTCCTGGCCAAGGGCCTGCTGGAGCGCGCCGACGGACGCTACGTCGTCCTCCCCCGGGACGTCGCCCTGGCCCTGCGCGACGGGCGGACGCACCGCGACCCGCACCCGCTCCCCCGGTCCCGGGTGGGCGCGAGGTTCCCGAGCAGACCGTCGAGGCCGAGGCCTCGACCGCGGCCCTCGAGGTCGTGCGACTGGTGGCGCGCCTCGTCGAGTCGTGGGGCGAGGACCCGCAGGGCGTGCTGCGCGGCGGCGGACTGGGGGTGCGGGAGCTGCGACGGACGGCGCAGGACCTCGGCGCGGACGCCCCGACGGCCACCGTCGTCGCCGAGCTCGCGCTCGTCGCCGGTCTCGTCAGCGACGACGGCGACGACCCTCCGCACTTCGCCCCGACGACCGTCGCGGACGAGTGGCTCGAGCTCGGGGTCGGCGAGCAGTGGGCCGCGCTCGCCTCCTCGTGGGCCGTGAGCCCTCGGACTCCGTGGTCCGTGGGCTCGCGCGACGAGAAGGGGGCCCTGCGCGCCGCCCTCGACCCGGGCCTGCACCGGCCCTGGGTCCCACGGCTGCGTGCCTCGGTCCTCTCGGTCCTCGTCGCGCACCCCGGCCTGTCCTTGACCACCGACGCCGTGCTGGACGTCCTGCGCTGGGGCAGCCCCCGGTCCCGTCCCCCGGTCGCCGCCGTCGAGGGCCTGCTCACCGAGGCCGCCACGCTCGGGATCACCGGCGCCGGCGCGGCGTCCCCGCTCGGTGCGGCGCTGCGCGGCGACGAAGCAGCAGGAGCTTCAGCCTCCGCATCGCGGACGCTCCCCCACCCCACGCCGGCACGCGTGGCCGAGCTCGGTGCCGCGCTGGACGCGCTCGTGCCGCCACCGGTCGACGAGGTGCTGCTCCAGGGCGACCTCACCGGCATCGTGCCGGGGCGCCCCGGACCTGCCCTCGAGGCGCTGCTCGCCGACTCCGCCGACGTCGAGTCCCGAGGAGCGGCCGTGACGGTCCGGTTCTCCGGCTCGTCCGTGACACGGGCGCTCGACGCCGGCCGCACCGCCGACCAGCTCCTCGCCGCGCTCGGCTCCCACTCGCGCACCCCCGTGCCGCAGCCCCTCGAATACCTGGTGCGCGACGCGGCGCGTCGCCACGGTCGGCTGCGCGTCGGCTCCGCCACGAGCTACCTGCGCAGCGACGACCCCGCAGCCCTCGCGGGGCTCGTCGACGACCGCGCGCTGCGCGCGCTCGGGCTGTTCGCGATCGCTCCGACCGTGCTGGCCGCGCACGCCCCGGCCGCCGAGGTCCGCGCGGCCCTGCGGGAGCGCGGACTCTCCCCGACGGTCGAGGGCCCCGACGGGCAGGTGATCGCCGTCGGCGGCTCCCGAGCACGGATCCCCGGTCGCGCGCGACCCGCGTGGGTAGGCGGGGTCGCGGGCCGGCGGGTGCGGTCGCTGCGACCCGACCCGCGTGCGGCCTCGGTCCTCCCGGACCAGGCCGAGGACCCGGCGCGGCGGACGGCGCGGCTCACCGAGCTCGCGGAACGTCTCCTGGCCACGGGCGCACCCGCCGTCACCACCGTCACCACCGGCACAGCGGACGGCGCCACGAGCGTCGAGCAGGGAGGACGAGCGATGTGGCGGGCGTCGGAGGGGAAGGACGTCGACGGCGAGCGAAGCGCGGACGGTACGAACCCCGGCGACGGCCACCCGGACGAGCCCGACGGCCGCGACGACCGGCCGCAGCCCGCACCCGCAGGTGACCGGACGCCGTCCGGCACCTCTCCCAGCCCGGTCCCAGAGCCGGGAACGAACGAGCCCGCCGACGCGTTGGCCATGCTGCGCGACGCGATCGAGGAGCGCACCGACGTCCTGCTCGAGGTCGTGGGGACCCGTGGCACGCCGGAGATCCGGCGGGTGCGGCCCCTGCGGCTGGACGGTGGCCGGCTCCGCGCCCTCGACACCGTGCGCGAGGCCGAGCTGACCGTCGCCGTGCACCGGATCGCGTCGGTCCAGCCGACATGACCCGCACCCCCTCCCGTGGGTGCGGGTGCTCCCCGCGTCCCGCCGGACGCGAGGCGCCCAGGTCGCACGCTCACGGGACCGACGAACGTCCAGGACCGATGGAAGGACCCGCATGGCCGACGGCCCGCTGATCGTGCAGAGCGACAAGACCCTCCTGCTCGAGGTCGACCACGAGCTCGCCCGCGACGCCCGCCGCGCGATCGCGCCGTTCGCCGAGCTCGAGCGCGCCCCCGAGCACGTCCACACCTACCGGCTCACACCGCTGGGCCTGTGGAACGCGCGCGCCGCCGGGCACGACGCCGAGCAGGTCGTCGCCGCCCTGATGGAGTACAGCCGCTACCCCGTGCCGCACGCGCTGCTGGTCGACGTCGCCGAGACCATGGCGCGCTACGGGCGGCTGCAGCTGATCCAGGACCCGGCGCACGGGCTCGTCCTGCACGCGCTCGACCGCGCCGTGCTCGCCGAGGTGCTCAAGTCGCGCCGCACCGCAGGCCTCGTGGGCGAGAAGATCGACGACCTCACCGTGATCGTCCACCCCAGCGAACGCGGCCACCTCAAGCAGGTCCTCGTCAAGCTCGGCTGGCCCGCCGAGGACCTCGCCGGGTACGTCGACGGCGAGAAGCACCCGATCGCACTCACGACCGAGACGGTCACGACGTCGGACGACGGCGCGCAGGTCCGCAAGCCGTGGTCCGTGCGCCCGTACCAGGAGCAGGCGATCGAGGGGTTCTGGCACGGCGGCTCCGGCGTCGTCGTCCTGCCCTGCGGCGCCGGCAAGACCATCGTCGGGGCGGGCGCGATGGCACGCTCGGGCACCACGACCCTGATCCTCGTGACCAACACCGTCAGCGCCCGGCAGTGGCGCGACGAGCTGCTGCGCCGCACCGACCTGACCGAGGACGAGATCGGCGAGTACTCCGGCGCCCGCAAGGAGATCAAGCCCGTCACGATCGCGACCTACCAGGTCCTCACGACCCGACGGAAGGGCGTCTACACCCACCTCGAGCTGCTCGACGCCCGCGACTGGGGCCTCGTGCTCTACGACGAGGTCCACCTGCTCCCGGCACCGATCTTCCGTATGACCGCCGACCTCCAGGCCCGCCGCAGGCTCGGTCTGACGGCGACCCTCGTCCGGGAGGACGGCCGCGAGGACGAGGTGTTCTCGCTGATCGGACCCAAGCGGTACGACGCCCCGTGGAAGGACATCGAGGCGCAGGGCTACATCGCGCCCGCCGACTGCGTCGAGGTGCGCCTGACCCTCCCCGAGTCGGAGCGCATGGTCTACGCGACCGCAGAACCCGAGGACCGCTACCGGCTCGCCGCGAGCGCCACCGGCAAGAACCGGGTGGTCGAGCGCATCGTCGCCCAGCACCCCGAGGACCAGGTGCTCGTGATCGGGCAGTACATCGACCAGCTCGAGGAGCTCAGCGAGCACCTCGACGCGCCGCTGATCACCGGCGCGACGACGGTCCGCGAACGGCAGCGCCTCTACGACGCGTTCCGCTCGGGCGAGATCAACCACCTCGTCGTGTCGAAGGTCGCGAACTTCTCGATCGACCTGCCCGAGGCGTCCGTGGCGATCCAGGTCTCCGGCTCGTTCGGCTCGCGGCAGGAGGAGGCGCAGCGCCTCGGCCGGATCATGCGCCCCAAGGCCGACGGCCGTACGGCACACTTCTACGCGGTGGTCGCCCGGGACACGGTCGACCAGGACTTCGCCGCCCACCGGCAGCGGTTCCTGGCCGAGCAGGGCTACGCCTACCGGATCGTCGACGCGGAGGACCTGAACGAGGCATGACCTGCGACCCAGCGGATGCGCCCGCCCGAGGGCTCGGTGACGATCGTTCGATGAGCACTGCCGTCCCGGCCCGCCGTCGTGCCCGGGGTGCGACGCCGACGCGCCGTACGACAGCACGGCTGCGCGCGGTGGCATCGGTGCTGGCCGCGTCCGTGCTGGGCGTCGGCGCCGGCCTGCTCGGCGCGCTGCCTGCGAGCGCCGGTCCGAGTGCGGACGTGACGGCGGGCGCGACGACAGCTGTGACGGCGGACGTCTCGACAGACGTGCTGCCGGCCGTCGCGCCCATCGACGTGCCCGGGCAGATCACCGACCCGAACGCCGCCCTGGGCGACCGGACGGACGAGGTCAGGCAACGGCTCGACGAGGTCTCCGACGACACCGGGTATCAGCTCTTCGTCGTCTACGTCGACACGTTCGACGACCTCGACGGCGACGTCTGGGCCGACGAGACCGCGAACCTGTCGGGCATGGGCGAGGACGACCTCGTGCTGGCCGTCGCCACCGATGCCCGCCGGTACGGGCTGTCGGTCGATCCGCAGTCCGGTCTCTCGACCGCCGAGATCGACGCGATCGACCGCGCCGCCAAGGACGAGCTCCGCGAGGAGTCGTGGGCAGGTGCTGCCCTCGCTGCCGCGGACGCGCTCGACGACGCCGCTGGCCCCGGCGCCGGGGTGCCGTGGGTGCTGCTGCTCGTCGTCGCACTGGTCGGCGGGATCGCGGTGGTGGTGCTGCTCGCCCTCCGTCGACGAGGCCGCCGCCCGGCCCGGTCGCCGCGCGGTCGAGGTGGACCCGGGACGTCCGCGTACGGCCGTGGGGAGCGCGGCGCCCTCGCTAGCAGCGCTAGCAGCGCGAGCAGCGCGAGCAGCGACGCCGGTGCTGCCGCGGTCGGCGCGACCTCCGCCGTCCGAGCGCCGCAGGACGCCCCCGTCCCCGCGACCACGCCCGCCGACGCGACGCGCGGAACGGAAGACGCGGCGCCCGAGATCGAGGACGCAGTGCCCGGGGCGGAGAGCCGGGCCGCGGCCGCGCCAGGCCCTGCCCGAGGCCGCAACGCGTACGAGGGTTCGGAAGAGGCGCTCGGAGCGCGCTCCGACGCGGCGCTCGTGGCCGCCGACGACGCCATCCGTACCAGCGAGCAGGAGCTCGGCTTCGCCCAGGCGGAGTTCGGGTCGGAGGTCACCCGGGAGTTCGAGCGCGCTCTCGCCACCGCGAAGGTCGACCTCTCCCGGGCGTTCGCGCTCCGCGCGAGCCTGCAGACCGGTGCGTCCCCCGAGGCGACCGGCACCGACGCGGCGGCGTCGGGTCCGTCGGGCAGCCAGACGGCTCCGGCCTGGGGGACGGCGGCTCCCCCGGCCGACCGGCACGGGACGCTCGTCGAGATCCTCACCGTGTGCGACGCGGTCGTCGAGTCGCTCGACGACGAGTCGGACGCCTTCGACGAGCTCCGCCAGACCCGAGCACGTGCGCACGAGGTGCTGGACGAGGTCGAGCGGGACGTGCAGCTGACCGGTGACCGGATCCCCGGTGCGCGCACCACGATCGCCTCGCTGGCGACGAGCCACCCCGCACAGGCCCTCGCCACGGTCGCGGACAACCCCGACCAGGCGCAGGAGCTGCTCGACGGGGCACGGGAGGCCGTCGAGCAGGGACGCGAGCGCCTCGCCAAGCACGACCGGAGCGCGGCCGCGACGCTCGCCCGCGCAGCGCAGAACGCCGTCGGCCAGGCCGCCACCCTCCTGGCAGCCGTCGACTCCGCGCGCAGCGACCTCGCGCGCGCGTCGGCACAGCTGTCCCGCGCGACCGCGTCGATCTCGAGCGACATCGCCGACGCAGCCCGCCTCCGGGGTGCGCCCGACACGGCGGCCTTCGTGGACGCGCCCGCCCTCGACGACGCGCTGGTCGAGGCACGCGCTGCACTCAGGTCCGCGGACGACCTCGCGGACGACCCCGCCTCCGCGCTGCGCCGTGTGACCACCGCCGAGGCACAGCTCGACAACGTCCTCGCTCCGGCCCGCGCCGCTGCGGAGCGGAGCGTCCGCGCCCACGCGCTGCTCAGCGACACCACCGGTCGCGTCGAGTCGCAGGTTCGCGCCGCGCACGACTTCATCGAGACCCGCCGCGGAGCGGTCGGGCCGGAGGCCAGGACGCACCTCGCGGAGGCACGACGCATGCTCGAGGAGGCACGCGCCCAGCGCACGGTCGATCCCGCAGCAGCGCTGCTGGCCGCACAGGAGGCCGAGCGCCACGCGGCCACGTCCGCGCAGCTCGCACGGCAAGACACCACCGACGCCGCCTACGGGTCACCGGCCGGTTACGGCCGGACCTCCCGCAGGCAGGCCGGACCGAACCTCACCGGGATGCTCCTGGGCGGCATCGTCGTGGACCAGCTCCTCGGGGATCACGCCGCCGGGCCTGGGGCGGGTTCCGACCGGAGCGGATGATCGGGATCGGGTTCGGCGGCGGACGCTACGGGCGCGCGTCCCGATCGGGGTTCGGCGGGCGTAGCGGCGGCCGCTCGGGAGGCGGCCGGACGAGCCGCGGCGGGCGGTTCTGACCGCCGCTGGCCCGCCAGGCGCGGTGCGCGCCCTGGCAGTCCTCGATACGCCTCAGGCGTCGACCGGGTCGCCGATCGACGCGCGGACCTGCGCCATGAACGCCGCACCGAGCGCGGCACCGGTCCGGGCGACCTCCTCCTCGTGGAGGGCGAACTCGGTCCGCAGCGTCCGTGCCTGGTCGGCGTCGAGATGCGCGGCCCAACCGGCCACGAGCGCCGCGTCGGCCTCGGGCTGGAACTGCAGACCGAGCGCCGAGCCGACGCGGAACCCCTGGAACGGGTAGAGGGACGACGAGCCCAGCCACACGGCTTCGGCCGGCAAGTCGACGATCGCGTCGGAGTGGTGGCCGACCACGGGAGTGGTGCGCGCGCGGACGTCCACGACGCGCCCCAGCACGGCGTCGTCGCACGCCCCGCGACGCCAGTAGAGGGACGTGACACCGCGTTCGGGCCCGGGCGGCGGTGCGATCTCGACACGCCCACCCGTCGCGACCGCCAACAGCTGGGCCCCGAGCCCGATCGCCAGGACGGGCACCCCGGCGGACACGGCCTCGCGGAGCAGGTCGCGCAGGTCGCTGAGCCACGGCGCGTCCGCGTGGACGGCCAGCCCGCCACCGAGGACGACGAGCGCGTCACCGACCTCGTGGAGCGGCGGCAGCACCTCGCCGAGATCCGTCCGGAGGACCCGCGCGCCGTCGCCGATCGCCGCGGCCAGAGTGCCGAGCCCGAAGTCCGGGTCGCTCTGCACGACGGTGACGACAGGCTCGGTGCGAAGGTTCTCGGTTCTGTTCACGGCGAGGACGGTACCGTCGAACGCCATCGATCGGAAGACGCGGTCCGCCGGACGAGAAGCCCTGCGGCTAGGCTGACGGCATGTCGGAACCCAGGATCACGTCCACGCTCCCCACCGGTCCCGGCACCACCACCGGCACGAGCACCACCGGCACCGACACCCGGCCGGAAGCGCAGCCGAGGCGGACGTACCTCCTGGTCGACGGCGAGAACATCGACGCCACTCTCGGGATGAGCGTCCTGAACCGGCGCCCGGCCCCGGAGGAGCGCCCGCGCTGGGACAGGATCGCCGAGTTCGCCGCGCGCAGCTGGGGTCAGCCGGTCACGCCGCTCTTCTTCCTGAACGCCACCTCCGGGCAGATGCCCATGTCGTTCGTCCAGGCGCTGCTGGCGATGGGCTACCGCCCCATCCCGGTCGCCGCCGAGGGCAACGAGAAGGTCGTGGACGTCGCGATCCAGCGGACGCTCGAGGCTCTGGCCGACAAGGACGGGGACGTCCTGCTGGCCAGCCACGACGGTGACTTCCTGCCCCAGGTCGAGCAGCTGGTCGACGGCGAGCGACGGGTCGGCGTCCTGTGCTTCCGTGAGTTCGTCAACGCGAAGTTCAACGAGCTCGCCGGGCGGGGTCTCGAGTTCTTCGACCTCGAGGGCGACATCGACGCGTTCCAGGTGCCGCTGCCGCGCGTGCGGATCATCCCGATCGGCGAGTTCGACCCGCTGCGCTACCTCTGACGAGCGGCGGACGCGCACGGGGCCTCTTTCGCCAGGTCCGTCACGTCCGTCACGTCCGGTCCGCTCCCGTCAGGGATCGCTCCGCACCCCGTTTCCCGTCGGGCCCCGGCCTTGCGTCAGGCGGTGCGCTCGTCCCTGTCGCGGGCCACGTCGTCCTCGGCGTCCGTGGTGTCGGCCTCCTCGTCGCGGCCCAGCTCGTCACGACCTGCCTGCAGGTTCAGCAGACGACCCTCCGCGGATGCGACGAGCTCGGGCGCGGAGATCGTCGACAGCTTCGGGTCGAGGGTGGCCGGCATGTCCAGGTCGGCGTCGACGACGCCCAGCGCCTTGAACCTGCGGGCCGAGACGAACACCCGCGACTCGAGGGACGCGATCGCCTCGTTGTACGCCTTGGCGGTCGAGCCGATCCGGCGGCCGACGTTCGCCAGGTGCCCGCCCATGGTCGACAGCCTGTCGTGCAGCTCCTTGCCGAGGACGAGCACCTGCTCGGCGTTCTCGCTCATCGCCTCCTGGCGCCACGCGTACGCGACGGTGCGGAGCAGCGCCAGCAGCGTCGTCGGCGTCGCCACGATCACGTTCTTCTCGAACGCCCACTCGACCAGGCTCGGGTCGCGCTCGACCGCGGCCTGCAGGAACGACTCCGCCGGGATGAACATGACGACGAACTCCGGCGCCGGCGAGAACTGGTCCCAGTACTTCTTGCGGGAGAGGTCCTCGACGTGCTTGCGGACGTGCCGCACGTGGGCGTCCAGCCGCTCCTCCCGGACCACCGGGTCCGTGGCCGCACCGGCGTCGAGCAGACCGACGAGCGATACCTTCGCGTCGACGACGACCTGCTTGCCACCCGCGAGCCGCACGACCATGTCGGGCCGCAGCGCCCCGTCGTCGGTGTCCTTGTGCTCCTGCTCGACGAAGTCGATCCGCGGGAGCATCCCGGACGCCTCCGCGACCCGGCGCAGCTGCATCTCGCCCCACTGCCCCCGTGCCTGCGCGCCGCGCAGCACGGTGACGAGCTGTGCGGTCGCGGCGCTCTGCGTCGACGCACCCTGGACCATCAGCCGCACCTGCTCGCTGATCGCCGCGTTGCCGGCCGCCCGGTCGCGGTCTGCGACAGCGACCTTCTCGCGGACCTGCTCGAGGGCCGTGGCCAGCGGGGCCACCATGTCGGCGACGGCCTTCTGGCGGGCGGCCGTGTGCCCGTCGTCCTTCGCGCGCTCCTCGGCGAGCCGCTGCGACGCGAGCGTCATGAACTGCTCGTTGTTGGCGCCCAGGGCGTCGGCCGCGACGGCCTTGAACTGGGTCTCCAGCTGGGCCGCGACCTCGTCGGTCGCCCGCGCCTTCGCGATCGCCGCGGCGAGCTCGGCCTCGTGGACGCGCTGCGCGGACGCCAGGCGGTCGGCTCCCGCCTGCTCCGCGCGGGCCACGTCGCGGTCGGCCTCGGCGACGAGCGCAGCGGTCTGCGTCCGTGCACGCGACCCCGCGATCGTCCACGCCAGCGCGGCACCGGCGGCGAACGCGAGCACCGCGAACAAGATCGTCGTCGTCATGAACAAGCTCCTCCTGAGTTGCGTCGGTCCAGGCGGCGGACCGGTCTGCGTGGGTCCGGCAGGCGCCCCGGGCCACTGACGGCACCCTCGCACGACCCACCGACAAGCCCGACGACACCGTCAGGCGCCCGGCCTGATCAGCGCCCGCCGGGCCGCGCGCCGTCGACCAGAGATCGCTCAGCGGACTCCCAGGAAACCCCCGGACACTGGGACCATGGCTACCCCTGAGGCGCGGCTCGTCGTCGTCGACGACGAACCCAACATCCGTGAGCTGCTCTCGACGTCGCTCCGGTTCGCCGGGTTCGAGGTGTACGCGGCGGCCGACGGGTCGAGCGCGCTCACGCTGATCCAGGACACGGACCCCGACCTCGTCGTGATGGACGTGATGCTCCCCGACATGGACGGGTTCACCGTCACCCGCAGGCTGCGCGACCGCGGCAGGCACACCCCGGTCCTGTTCCTCACCGCCCGCGACGACACCCAGGACAAGATCGCCGGGCTCACCGTCGGCGGCGACGACTATGTGACGAAGCCGTTCAGCCTCGAGGAGGTCGTGGCGCGGATCCGCGCCGTGCTGCGCCGCACGCACGCCGAGCCGGTCGAGGACGCCGTCCTGCGCGTCGGCGACCTCGAGATGGACGAGGACTCCTACGAGGTCCGCCGCGCGGGACAGCAAGTCGACCTGTCCCCCACGGAGTTCAAGCTGCTGCGCTACCTGATGCTCAACGCCGGCCGCGTGCTCTCGAAGTCCCAGATCCTCGACCACGTCTGGCAGTACGACTGGGGCGGCGACGCCAACATCGTCGAGTCGTACATCTCGTACCTGCGCCGCAAGATCGACGCCGTGGTCGTCGACGGCCCCGACGGCTCGCAGGTGACCGTCGAACCCCTCATCCAGACGAAGCGCGGCGTCGGCTACCTGCTGCGGCGACCCGCCGCCCGCGCCTGACCCGGCCTGACCTGACGATGAGTGCGACGACACCGGGCGCCGGATCGAGCCCCCGGACGCGGATCGGCGCTGGTCGTGGTTCGCCCGCACGCCGCTGCGGTCCCGCCTGGTCGCCGTCATCGCCCTGCTCCTGGCGACGGGGCTGGGCATCGCGGCGCTCGCCACGACCACGGTCGTGTCGAGCTACCTGGTCGAGCAGGTGGACCGTCAGCTCGAGCTGACCTCCGAGACGGTCGCCAACCGGCCGACGCGCCAGATGACGACGGCGGACGGCTCCCTGCCGAGCGACTACTACATCCTCTACCGGCTGCCCGACGGGTCGGAGCAGCACGTGCGCACCGACGCGACCGTCGAGCGCTACGGCATCCCCCGGATCCCCGACCTGACGAACGACGAGGCGAGCGAGGCCGCCGGCACCCCGTTCACGGTGCCCGCCGACCCCGACGTCCCGGGGGTCTCCGCCGACACGGAGTGGCGTGTCATGCCGCTCGTCATGCGGGGGGACAGCGGGGTCGTGGCCAGCGCCTACGTGGCGCTGCCCCTCACCGACATCCAGGAGACCGTCCGGCTGCTCGGTCGCACCCTGGCGTGGTCCGCCCTCGCGATCGCGCTCGTCGGCGCCGTCGTCGCCTATCTCGCGGTCGGCCGCGCTCTGCGCCCGCTGCGCGAGATCGAGGCCACGGCCGCGGGCATCGCCGCCGGGGACCTGACCCGACGCGTCGAGCCCGCGCCCCCCACCACCGAGGTCGGCTCCCTCGCGGACTCCCTCAACGCGATGCTCGCCCAGATCGAGCGGGCCTTCGCCGCGAGCGAGGCGTCCGAGACCCGCATGCGCCGCTTCGTCTCCGACGCGAGCCACGAGCTGCGCACCCCGGTGGCGACGATCCGCGGCTACGGCGAGCTGTACCGCATGGGTGCGCTGACCGAGAAGCCCCAGCTCGACGACACGATGGGGCGCATCGAGGACTCGGCGAGCCGCATGGGCGCCCTGGTCGCCGACCTGCTCTCGCTCGCCCGCCTCGACGAGGGTCGACCGCTGCGCACCGACCCGGTCGACCTGCTGCGCCTCGCCCGGGACTCCGCCCAGGACCTGCACGCGCTCGACCCGGGCCGCACCGTGCGCGTCGTCGACGCGCAGGGCGAGGAACCGCCGTCCGGCACCTCCGTGAGGGTCACGGGAGACGAGGACCGGCTGCGGCAGGTCCTCGCCAACCTCATCGGGAACGTCGCCCGGCACACCCCGCAGGGCACCCCTGCGGAGATCGCCGTGGTGCCGGACGACGGCGCGGTCGTCCTCGAGGTCCGTGACCACGGTCCCGGCGTCAGCGAGCAGGACGGCGCCCGCATCTTCGAGCGGTTCTACCGCGCCGACTCCTCCCGCACCCGCGAGTCGGGCGGCTCCGGGCTCGGGATGGCGATCGTCGCCGCGATCGTCGCTGCGCACCACGGGACGGTCGCCGTCTCCCGCACCGAGTGCGGTGGCCTCACGGTGCGCGTGACACTGCCCGGAGGCGACTACGATTCGTTGTCGTTGCCCGACCCGACGTCGGCAGCGGGTCCCGAGGATCCGCACCGGACGTAGGCTCGGGACAGCAGCACCCGAAGTTTCCTGCGAAGAAGGCTGAGACATGGGCGTCGACACGTCTGACGCACCCCAGTGGTTCCTGTCGTCGTGGACGCGCAGCGTCGTCGGCGCGGGCGCCACCGCGACCGAGGACGAGATCCACGAGGTCGGGCACCGTCTGCTCGAGGCCTGGACGCACCCCGACCGCCACTTCCACAACCTGCGCCACCTCGGAGACGTGCTCGGTCGCGTCGACGAGCTGTCCCAGGAGACGCACGACCCCGACCTCGTCCGGCTCGCCGCCTGGTACCACGGCGTCGTCTTCGACGCGAAGGACAAGGCTGCGTACGCCAACAAGGGCGGGGAGGACGCGTCGGCGAGCGCGGAGCGCGCCTACGAGGAGCTGCTGGGCCTCGGTGTCCCCCAGGACTCGGCGCAGCGCGTCGGGCACCTCGTGAACGCGCTGGTGCGCCACTCGCCGGACCCCACCGACTTCGACTGCGCGGTGCTGTGCGACGCGGACCTCGCGCTGCTCGCTGCGGAGCCGCAGCGCTACAAGGAGTACCTCCAGGATGTTCGCGACGAGTACGCGCACATCCCCCGCGCCGACTACGTCCGGGCGCGCATCGCGATCCTCACGAAGCTGCTCGACCGGTCCAGCCTCTTCTGCAGCCCCCTGGGCGCTGCGTGGGAGGAGCCGGCACGGCAGAACCTCGGGGCCGAGCTCCAGCGGCTCAGCAAGGAGCAGCGCAAGCTCCAGGCCGCGGAGCACTGACCCCGCGACGCGCACCTCGGTCGCCGCGTGGTGCCCAGGGAGCCCAGGGAGCCCAGTCTCCGCGGCCTCTGCGGCCTCCGTGGCCTCCCGTGCCGAGCGGCGTCGCCCACAGGGCGCGCGCGGCGCACTCCTCCCCCAGGACGGTCGCCGTGGACGGTCCTGGCAGAGCCCCGCGCCTAGCGTCCTCGTCGTGCCCCGACCGTCGGGGCCGCACGAGGAGAGGACCACGCATGAGCACCTTCGAGGTCGACAGCGCACGCGTCGCGCAGGCCGGTACGGCCGTCAACGGTTCGGTCACCGTCATCCGGAGCGAGGTCGCCGCGATGATGCGGCACCTGCAGGACCTGCAGACGGTGTGGCGCGGGAGCGCATCGACGGCCTTCACCGGCCTGATGGCTCAGTGGCAGGCGACCCAGGTCCAGGTGGAGGCTTCACTGGACGACATCACCGCCGCACTGGGCAACGCCGCCCAGACCTACGAGGAGGCCGAGACCGCGAACGCCCGGATGTTCTCGCTCTGACCGGCCGAGCGCCGGCCGGCCCGGGCGGGCTACGCCTCGACGGTGACGGTCACCGGCCGTGCGTCCTCGACGGCCCGCTGGTGCTGGTTCTGGTGCTGAGAGCCGTGGGCGGCGCCGGCGGAGCCCGCCGTGCCTGCTGTGCCTGCCGTGCTCGCGCGGAGCTCGGCCCGCGTGCTGACGCCGAGCTTGCGGTAGATGCTCCGGGTCTGCGTCTTGACGGTGTTGCGCGAGACGAACAGCTCCCGCGCGACCTGCTCCAGCGTCAGCCCGCGCAACAGCTGGTCGAGAACGATCTTCTCGCGCCGGGTCAGGATCCGGTCGGTCTGCGTCGTGCCCTCGGTCTCGATCATCGTCGCCTCACATCGGGTGGTCCGTCTCGGAAGAGACAGCGGGGACGAGCACCCATGACGCGGGTTCGAGAGACGAACCATCGGTAGATCGTCACGCATCGGGACGTCCGCGCCACGTGGGCCGGACGGCGCCTCGTGCCTGCGGGTGCCGCTGGGTGTGGTTCGGAGCGATCACGTGTCCGGATCGGTCCGGCCACCCAGGAGCCGCCGCAAGACAGCCACGAAGTCAGCAGGCACGCCGAAGGGCCGCCGACCGGGGATTCCCGGCCGACGGCCCTTCGTCTGCTGTGCGAGGTGCGGTGGCGTGCACCGCACCTCACCCGGTGCTGCGCGAGCGGTGGATCAGAAGTCCATGCCGCCCATGCCGCCGTCGCCGGCCGGGGCCGGAGCGTTCTTCTCCGGCTTGTCGGCCACGACGGCCTCCGTGGTGAGGAAGAGCGCGGCGATGGACGCCGCGTTCTGCAGCGCGGAGCGCGTCACCTTGACCGGGTCGTTGACGCCCGCGGCGAGCAGGTCCTCGTACACGCCGGTCGCGGCGTTGAGGCCGTGACCCGGGGTGAGGTTGCGGACCTTCTCCGCCACGACGCCGCCCTCGAGGCCGGCGTTGATGGCGATCTGCTTGAGCGGGGCGTCGATCGCGAGACGCACGATCTGCGCACCGGTCGCCTCGTCGCCCTCGAGCTCGAGCTTCGCGAACGCAGCCTCGCCGGCCTGGATGAGCGCGACGCCACCACCGGCGACGATGCCCTCCTCGACCGCAGCCTTGGCGTTGCGCACCGCGTCCTCGATGCGGTGCTTGCGCTCCTTGAGCTCGACCTCCGTGGCGGCACCCGCCTTGATGACGGCGACGCCGCCGGCGAGCTTCGCGAGGCGCTCCTGGAGCTTCTCGCGGTCGTAGTCGGAGTCCGACTTCTCGATCTCGCTGCGGATCTGGTTCACGCGGCCGCCGATGAGGTCGGCGTCGCCGGCACCCTCGACGATCGTGGTCTCGTCCTTGGTGACGACGACCTTGCGCGACTGGCCGAGCAGGTCGAGCGTGGCGTTCTCGAGCTTGAGACCGACGGTCTCCGAGATGACCTGGCCGCCCGTGAGGATCGCGATGTCCTGGAGCATGGCCTTGCGACGGTCGCCGAAGCCCGGTGCCTTGACGGCGACGGACTTGAACGTGCCGCGGATCTTGTTGAGCACGAGGGTGGCCAGGGCCTCGCCCTCGACGTCCTCGGCGATGATGAGCAGCGAACGGCCGGCCTTCATGACCTGGTCGAGCAGCGGCAGCAGGTCCTTGACGTTCGAGATCTTCGACTCGACGATCAGGACGTACGGGTCCTCGAGGACGGCCTCCTGGCGCTCCGCGTCCGTCTCGAAGTAGCGGGCGAGGAAGCCCTTGTCGAAGCGCATGCCCTCGGTGAGCTCGAGCTCGAGGCCGAACGTGTTCGACTCCTCGACGGTGATGACGCCTTCCTTGCCCACCTTGTCGAGGGCCTCGGCGATGAGCTCGCCGATCGCGGGGTCACCGGCGGAGATGGCGGCGGTCGCAGCGATCTCCTCCTTGGTCTCGATGTCCTTCGCCGCGACGAGCAGCTGCTCCGTGACGGCCTCGACGGCCTTCTCGATGCCGCGCTTGAGGGCGATGGGGTTCGAGCCGGCGGCGACGTTGCGCAGGCCCTCGCGCACGAGCGCCTGGGCGAGCACGGTGGCGGTGGTGGTGCCGTCACCCGCGACGTCGTCGGTCTTCTTGGCGACCTCCTTGACGAGCTCGGCGCCGATGCGCTCGTAGGGCTCCTCGAGCTCGATCTCCTTGGCGATGCTCACACCGTCGTTCGTGATCGTGGGGGCACCCCACTTCTTGTCGAGCACGACGTTGCGGCCCTTGGGGCCGAGCGTGACCTTGACGGTGTCGGCGAGCTGGTTGAGCCCGCGCTCCATGCTCCGACGAGCTTCCTCGTCGAAGGCGATGATCTTGGCCATGGGGGTTCTGATCCTCCGCTGGTGGCGTGGTGGGTCGGCATGCGCCCGCGACGGACGGCCTCGGCGACGGCGTTCACATCACGCCGCCGGTTCGAGGCCTCACCTGTCGACCCGGGGGTCTGTCACTTCGAAACTGTCACTCTCACACGGAGAGTGCTAACGCCATTATTGGCACTCGGCCACGGCGAGTGCAAGCGTGTTCGCCCGAGGCGTGGAGACGCCGTCCGACAGCCCTACGATGCGGGGATGGACGGCGAGGGCTCGGCGCGCGCGGCTACCGGTCCGCGCGCCCGACGGCGCACCGAACCACGCACCGAACCACGCACCGAACTGCGTGCCCGGCCACGCCGCGAGGCCGGCGCCGAACAGCCATCCGCACCGAGCGCACGACCGACCCGCAGCAGGGCGGTCGCCGCCACGGCCGCGGCCGCGCTCGCGGTCGGTGCCCTCGCGCTCCACCCGAGCGGCGACGGACCGGCGACGGCCCAGGACGCCGCCCTGGACGCGAGCACCGCGGCGACGATCGACCTCTATCAGGAGGGCGTCGCCCTGACCGGCGGGCGCGGGTTCGTGCAGGTCGCCCCCGGGTCGGGCGCCACCTACCTGGTCGGGACCCGCGTGCTCGGCACCGCGCCGCAGCCGACCGTCCTCGCCGCGCGGACGAGGGACTGGCTCGCGTCCGGGGACGTCCCCGGGGCCGGGACCCGGTGGGACGACCTCGGTCGCGACGCGATCCTGGACCTGCACGCGCTGGTCGGGCCCGAGGGGGCCGTGGTCGCCGGGCCGTCCCCCTACTGGCGGTACGTGTGGCCGCGCGACGCCTCGTTCGCGGCCGCGGCGATGGCCAGGACCGGGCACGCCGACGAGGCGCTGCGGATCCTCGGCTTCCTCGGCGACGTCCAGGGGGACGACGGCTCGTTCCAGGCCCGCTACCTCCCGGACGCGTCCGGGGTCCCCGACGACCGGGGCGCGCAGTCGGACGGCGCGGGCTGGGTGCTGTGGGCCACGGACCTCACGCTCACCGAGATCGCGCGCTCCGCCGGCCCGTCGGCCCGGCTGGCCGCGGCCGACGAGCTGGGCACGCTCGTGGAGCGCTCCACCGCGCACCTGCTGGACCAGGTCGCGACCGACGACGGGCTCCCGCTCGCCTCGCCGGACTACTGGGAGCTCCCCACCGACACCCTCACGCTCGGCACCGCGGCACCGATCCTCGCCGGCCTGGAAGCAGCGCTCCGGATGTCGGACGACGCCGCTCCGGCAGGCGGAGACGTCGCCGCCCGCGAGGAGGTCGCCCTCGCCACCGACCGCCTGCGCGCGGCGATCGTCGACGAGTTCGGGTCGCAGGGGTACCCCCGCGAGGTCGACGGCGGGCCGCGCGACGCGGCGACCGCGTTCCTGCTGCCGCCCTTCCAGCCGACCGCCCTGCACGCCGCCGAGCGTGCGTGGGCCAGGTCGGTGCCCGACATGCTGCGTCCCGCCGGAGGTCTCGCCCCCGGCGGCTCGTGGCGCGACGACGGCGTCTCGTGGACCCCTCAGACGACGCTGTACGCCTACGCCGCGGCCGCGAACGGCCACCGCGTCCAGGCAGAGCACTGGCTCACGTGGATCGACGAGCACCGTACCGGGACCGGGGCAATCCCTGAGAAGGTCCTGGCCGACGGGTCACCGGCCGCCGTCGCCCCGCTCGCCTGGTCCGCCGCCCTCACGGTCCTCGCGCTCACCGAGCTGGACCCGGCGCGCACGGACCCGCTCGCCGCAGGCTGAGCGACCCGGCCGATCAGGTGGGGTCGGTGAGGAGGATCACGGAGATGTTCGCACGCAGGTCGGAGATCTGACGCGTCTCGCCGATGCCCAGGTCGTCGGCGATCTTCTGTGCCGTCGCGGCGTCCGACTCGTCCCGGTACCAGACCGCGGACTCCGGGAGCGAGGAGCCCTCGTAGTTCGAAGCGGTGACGTCGGTGAACCCGTCGTCGAGGAGCACCTGGGTGACCTTCCCGGCGAGCCCGCTGATGCCGGAGTCGTTGAGCACGCGGACCTCGAGCGAGAGGTCGACGTCGGCGTCCGGCTCCTCGGTCGGTTCCTCGGTCGGCTCGTCCGTGGCGTCCTCGGTGGACTCCTCGTCCGGTTCCTGGGAGGCCTCGTCCGTGGGCTCCTCGGCCGACCCGCTCGGCTCCGGGCTCTGCGCCTGAGTGGCGGCGGGCGCGGCGGCGTCGGAGCCGTCGTCCGACCACGACGCGACAGCGGCGACCGCGGCGACCGCGAGCGCCCCGCACACGACGGCGACGAGGAGGAACGGCCAGACTGCGCTCCACGCGGAGCGCGGCGCACGGTGGATGCCGACCGGAGCGCCCGCTGCCGCAGGCGCGTCGAACTCGTCGGGCTGGTAGGGGTATCGGGAGGAGTCCACGGCCGAACCTTAGCGGCCCGCGCTAGCGGGACTGAACGTCGGCACCGAGCCGACGGCCACCGCGCGCGCGGTGGCGCGAGGCGCGCATGCGACGGAGCCGCTTGACCAGGAGCGCGTCGTGGGCGAGCGCCGCCGGGGAGTCGATGATCCGGTTGAGGGTCTGGTAGTACCGCGTCGGGGTCAGGTCGAACAGATCCCGGACCGCCTGCTCCTTGGCACCGGCGTAGGTCCACCACTGCCGCTCGAAGTCGAGGATCGCCCGGCTGCGCTCGTCCAGATCGCCGTCGCCCGGCGCACCGGAGGCGTCACCGGGCGCGTGCGCCTCCAGCGAGGAACCTGCTGCTTCGGCCATCGTCCTTCCCTTCCGTCGCCGCCAGGATACGACGCGAATCACAGCGGTGTCATTCGCCCGGCCGTACCGTGGTGGGGTGTCCGAGCACCCGACCCACGCGCACCCTGGCGCACCGGCGCCCGCCCGCACGTCCCAGGCGCCCGGGGACCCCGACTGGACCCACGGGCTCGACCCCGCCTGGGTGGCCGCCCTCGCCCCGGCCGAGCCCGCCCTGCGCGCGGCGCGACGCGCCGTCCGGCAGGAGGTGGAGCAGGGCCGCGTGGTCCACCCGGAGCCCGAGGACGTCCTGCGGGCGTTCCGGCGCCCGTTCGCGGACGTCCGCGTGCTCGTCGTCGGCCAGGACCCCTACCCCACCCCCGGTCACGCGACCGGGATGGCCTTCGCCGTCCGACCCGACGTCCGCCCCGTCCCGAGATCTCTGCGCAACGTCTACACGGAGCTGGCGGACGACGTCGGCGCGCCGGTTCCCGACCACGGCGACCTCACCCCGTGGGCGGACCAGGGGGTGCTGCTGCTCAACCGCGTGCTCACGGTCCGGTCCGGGAGCCCGGGTCCCACCGCGGGATCGGCTGGGAGTCCGTGACGGAGGCCGCGATCCGGGCGCTGGCCGCGCGGGGACGACCGCTCGTCGCCGTCCTCTGGGGCCGGGACGCCCAGTCCGTCGCCCCCTGGCTGGGCGACGTGCCGATCGTGGCGTCGGCGCACCCGAGCCCGCTCTCCGCGCGACGCGGGTTCTTCGGGTCGCGCCCCTTCTCTCGGGTCGACGAGGCCCTCGCCCGCCAGGGCGACGGACCCGTCGACTGGCGGATCCCCACGGGGCGCCTGCTCTGACGCCCCACGTCGAGCGGCGGTCACCACGAGCGACGGTCACGACGAGCGGCGGTCACGACGAGCGGCGGTGGCGACGGACCGGACGTCCGGAGCACAATGGCGCCGTGACACCCACGCAGCACGTCGAGGAGCAGACCGGCCGGCCGCAGGCGCCCCGGTGGAGCCGCTACGTCGCCATCGGCGACTCGCTCTCCGAGGGCCTGTGGGACCCGCACCCGCTGGACCCGGACCGCCAGCGCGGGTGGGCCGACCGGCTGGCCGAGAACCTCTCCGAGCGCCGCGTCGCCGCGGGCGAGGAGCCTCTCGAGTACGCGAACCTGGCGATCCGCGGCAAGCTCCTGCGCTCGATCCTCGTCGACCAGGTCCCGGCGGCCATCGCGATGAAGCCGGACCTCGTCAGCCTGATCGGCGGGGGCAACGACATCCTGCGACCGCGCGCCGACATCGACCGGCTCGCGCGCAACCTCGAGCACGGGGTCGCACGGCTGCGCGCCGAGGGCATCGACGTGCTCCTCGGGACCGGGTTCGACGCGTCCGGTTCCCTCGTCGGCCTCACGCGCAGCCGCGTCGGGATCTACAACTCCCTCATCTGGTCGATCGCCCGGCGCCAGGGTGCCCACGTCGTCGACCTGTGGGGCATGACGTTCCTGCGCGACTGGCGCATGTGGGCGTCCGACCGGATCCACATGGTGCCCGAGGGCCACCGTCGGGTCGCCCAGGGCGCGCTCCTCGGCCTGGGCCTGCAGCCCGACGACGCCGAGTGGGACGCGATGCTGCCCACCGCCGCACCGACCCCGCGGATGGACCACGTACGTGAGAACGCGCAGTGGCTGCGTGAGCACGTAGGGCCGTGGGCGAAGCGGCGGCTGACCGGGACCTCGAGCGGGGACACCCGGCTGCCGAAGGCCCCGGAGCTCGCCCCGCTCGTCACGGTGGAGCCGCCGGCCGAGAAGGTCACGGACCCCGCGCTCGAGGAGTCGCTCGAGCCGGAGACCGCAGCGGAGAAGTCGGCGGAGGCGTCGAGCTAGCCACCGCGAGGGAGCCGCCTGTCGGGTTCGAACCGACGACCTTTCGCTTACAAGGCGAGCGCTCTACCAGCTGAGCTAAGGCGGCGTGGACGGTGCGACCGACGGGTCTGCCACCGTTCGGCAGGGTCCGCCCGGGCCGCTGCCCGCCGTCCGGGCGCCGTAGCGCAGGACGGCGGACAGCCTACCCGAGGGGTCGCGCGGGCCGGTCAGCCCTGAGCGGCGGTGACGGCTGCCTCGAGGGCGCCGTCCTCGCTCCAGTTCCCGTCCCAGCGCTCGCCGTCGATGGTGATCGTCGGGGTGCCGAACCCGCCGGACTGCGGGTTCTTGAGCGCGTCGTCGTCCGAGGCGAGCTCGGTGCCGGCCTCGACCCAGCCGCTGAACGCGGAGTCCGCGTCGCCGTTGCGGATCCCCTCGGCCACGTCGTCGGGCACACCGGCGGCGACGGCGATGTCCGCGATCTGGTCGTCGGTGTACCCGGGGGTGTTCTCCTCGGGCTGGTTGACGAACATGGCGTCGTTGAAGTCCGCCATGGCCTCCGGCGCGCGGTCGGCCACGAACGCCGCCGCCGCTGCGGCGCGCGTCGAGAACCGCGCACCGCTCGACATGCGGTCCAGGATCGAGACGGGGTGGAGCACCTCGGTGATGTCCCCCGACTCCCGCAGCGAGTCGAGCGTCTCGCCGTTGAGCTCTTCGAACTGGCCGCACACCGGGCACATGTAGTCGAGGTAGACGGCGACCTCGACCGCGCCCTCGTTCGTCGTGCCCGCGGCGCCGGACTCGCCGAGCGGGATGCCCGCGTCCGCGGTCGCCGTCGCCGGCGCGTCGACGCGGTCGAGGGCGGGCTTGTCGCCCTCGTTCATGATGAAGACCACGATCGCCACGACGACGGCGAGCGCGACCACGAGCGCGGAGATCGTGATGATGCGGACCCGACGGTCGCGCGCGGCCTGGGCGTCGCGCACCCGCGCGGCCTCGGCGATCGCGGCCTCTCGTCGCTGGGCCTTGGACAGGTTCTGCTGGTTCATGGGGCTGCTCTCGTTCGGGTGCGGGAAGTCGGATGATTCGCTCGGTGGCCTGGCCGGCCGGGCCTGCCACTCTGGCCGCAGGTCGGACCGGCCGGCTTCGGCGTGCCGTGCCTGCTGCTTGCCTGCTGGGCACAGGCGTCGGACGACGTCAGGCCGGCAGGAGCGCGCGCGGCGGTCCGCGCCAGGTCACGACGGTGACGAGACCTGCGGACACCCGACGCAGGACCGGGGCGCAGGCGGTGGTGGTCGCCGGGAGCGCGCGGTCACCGGCTCCGGCGGGCACGAGCGCGACGACGCGCACGAACCGTCCTACCGCGCGCAGGGCGCGCCGCCCGGCCAGGCGGGTGCGCCGGAGCACCGCCCTGACGAGCATCGCGGACCCGAGCAGCGCGACCGCAACCCCGACCTGGGCCAGCAGGACCGGCAGCGCGACCACGGCGACGACCACCGGAGCGCTCCCCGGGGCCGCGCCGAGCGCGAGCGTCCCGTCCGGGCAGTGCGCGGACGGGCGGACCAGTGCGAGATGGATCCCGAACCACGCCGGGACGCCCTGGACGGCGACGCAGTCGTGGACCAGCACGTAGCCGCGCCCGACGGTCCGGGCGATCACCCCGAGCGCGGCGGCGAGCACCAGCGCGACACCGACGACCCGGACGAGCGGACGACCCGCGAGCGCGCGGGCGCTCCCACCGAGGCGCGCGCGCTGCACGCCTCGCCGGTCCGCGGTGCCGCGCGGCGTCGTCGGGTTCACGCGGTCAGCCTAGCGGGGTCGGCCCGTCAGAACGGCGGCGGACCGGTGAACGGCCACCAGTCGATCGCGCCGCCGGCATCGAGGACCGCCCTGGTCACGGCGGCCACCGCGACCGAGAACGTCAGGGCGATGACGATCGCGCGGGACACCCACCCCGGCGTGACCTTGCTGATCGCGGTCCGCGCGCCGTACCGCGTCGTCCAGCTCATCGGGCCGAACCACGCGAACGCCGCCGCGACGGCCATCGCGAGGCAGAGCACGACCGTGAAGACCCAGTCGGCGTTCGCTCCCCCGACCGACCGCGCGGCCGTCGAGGGATCGGGCACGAGGACCACCCGCCCGGGGGCGAGCAGCCACCAGCCGCCGACCACGAGCAGCACCCCCGCGCAGGCACCGACGAGCAGCCCGGGCGCGGCGCCGAGCACCGCACGCACGAGGAAGAGGGGCGACAGCCCACCGATCCGGGCTCCGTCCCACGACGAGACCCCCGGGCCTCCCGCCGCGCGTGGAGCGAGTTCGTCATCAGGCCGACCCATCGGGCGAGGATCACGAGGACCGCCAGCAGCGCGAACGCGACGCCGGGCGCGGAGCCCGCGAAGGCCACGAGCGCGACGCCGATCCCGAGGACCGCCCAGGGCCGACGCGCGGGACGGGGTCGCTCGTATCCCTGCCACTGCGACGCTCCCTCCCCCGCGGGGTCGCCGGCGGCCGCCTCCGGCTGCCCGTAGGCCGCGCGGTCGCCTCCCTCGCTGTAGGCCGCAGGATCGGCGTACGTGCCGTCCCCCGCGCCGTCGCTCGGTGGCCCGACCACCATCGGCCTCGTCCCGCCGTCCGACGCGACGACCTGGGTGACGGCGGCACCGGCGGCGAACGCACCCGCCGCGGCTGCGACCTGCCCGCGGGAGATGCCGCCGTCCTCGACGGCGGGGTCGCCCTCGGTGGCGGCGGTCCGCAGGGCCCGCACCACCTGGGCGGGGCCGAGGCGTCGGCGTGGTTCGGGGTTGAGCGCCGCGGCGAGCGCCCCGTGCGTGCGCGCACCGAGGCCCGCCAGGTCGGCGTCCCCCGACCTGGCGCGGGCGAGGACGGCGTCCAGGGGACGCACCCCGAAGGGCGGCCGCCCGGTCGCGGCGTACGCGAGCATCGCCGCCCAGCCCCACCAGTCCGTGGCCGTGCCGGGCTCCGCCCCGCTGAGCAGCTGGGGGTCGAGGTAGCCGGGCGTCCCCATGACGAGCCCGGTGGACGTCATCCGTGCGTCCTCGAGCCCGTGGGCGATCCCGAAGTCGATGAGCACGGGTCCGTCGTCGGTGACGAGCACGTTGCTCGGCTTCATGTCCCGGTGGACGACCCCGGCGGCATGGACCGCCTCGAGGGCCTCCGCGAGCTGCTCCGCGAGGGCGAGCAGGTCGTCCGCGTCGAGGGGGCCGCGCTCGGCGATCTCGTCCTCGAGGCTGATCCCCTCGGCGATCTGCGTCACGATGAACGCGTCGGCACCTTCGAGCTCGACGTCGAGGATCGCGGCGACCGCGGGGTGGTCGAGCTTCTGGAGCGCGACGGCCTCCCTGCGCAGCCGCTCCCGGCCGAGCGCCGACGTGTCCGCGTCGACGTGGGAGTGGAGCAGCTTCAGCGCGACCTCCTGGCCGCCGCCGTCCGTCGCGCGGTAGACCGTGCCCATCGCTCCGGAGCCGAGCCGCGAGACGATCGTGTAGCCGTCGATCTCCGTGCCGGGGGGCAGGCCCCCGGGCTCCGCCCCGGAGGTCGGGGAGCGCCGCGGTCCCGACGAGCCCGGCTCGGCAGGCGCACCCGGGGTGCCGATGCTCTCGGTGTCCATCAGCACACCGTAGCGACGCCCGCCCGCCCGCGGGCGGCGGACGCACCGAGGACCGGCCGAGCCCAGGCCCCGAGGGCCTGCGGGCGATACCCTTGCTGCGCGCGCCCCGGCGCGCTCCGGCACTCCCAGACGGCCCTCGCGCCGCAGACGCACCAGGAGATCACGTGTCGTCCCAGGACGGATTCGACCTCGTCGTCGTGGCCAACCGGCTGCCCGTCGACATCACGAAGGACGACGACGGGAAGGTCAGCTGGAAGCGGTCGCCCGGCGGCCTGGTCACCGCGCTCGAACCGGTCATGCAGAAGGCGGACGGCGCGTGGGTCGGCTGGTCCGGCGGTCCCGGCCTGGAGGTCGAGCCGTTCGACGCCGACGACATGCGCCTCGTCCCGGTGACGCTCTCGGCCGACGAGATCGAGAAGTACTACGAGGGATTCTCCAACGACACGCTCTGGCCGCTCTACCACGACGTCATCTCACCGCCGGCCTACCACCGGCAGTGGTGGGACGCGTACAAGCGGGCGAACCAGAAGTTCGCGGACGCGGCGGCAGCACAGGCCGCCCCCGGAGCGATCGTCTGGGTGCACGACTACCAGCTCCAGCTGGTCCCGAAGATGCTGCGCGAGCAGCGGCCGGACCTGCGCATCGGCTTCTTCGACCACATCCCCTTCCCCCGCTCGAGCTGTTCCAGCAGCTCCCGTGGCGGCGCGCCATCATCGACGGGCTGCTCGGCGCCGACCTCATCGGGTTCCAGCGCGCCGGCGACGCCTCGAACTTCATCCGTGCCGTGCGCCGGCTGACGGACCACACGACCCGCGGGCCGATCATCACGATGCCCGACGCGAACGGGAAGCCGGGTCGGCACGTGCGCGCCGCCGCGTTCCCGATCTCGATCGACTCGGACCACTTCGACCAGCTCGCGCGCACCGACGACGTCCAGAAGCGCGCGCAGGAGATCCGCGACGACCTGGGCAACCCCGACGTGATCATGCTCGGCGTGGACCGCCTCGACTACACCAAGGGGATCCGCCACCGGATGAAGGCGTACGGCGAGCTGCTCAACGACGGGCGCCTCGACGTCGAGCACGCGACGCTGATCCAGATCGCGAGCCCGAGCCGCGAGAACGTCGGCGCCTACCAGGACCTGCGCGAGCACGTCGAGGGCCTGGCCGGCCGCATCAACGGCGAGTACGGGGAGATCGGCCACTCGGCGATCCACTACATGCACCACTCGTACCCGCCGGCGGAGATGGCCGCGCTGTACCTCGCGGCCGACGTCATGCTCGTCACCTCGCTGCGCGACGGCATGAACCTCGTCGCCAAGGAGTACGTCGCGGCGCGCTCCGACGACCGCGGCGTGCTCGTGCTCTCCGAGTTCACGGGCGCCGCCGACGAGCTCTCGGCGGGTGCCCTGCTGATCAACCCGCACGACATCGACGGCATGAAGGACACGATCGTCGCGGCCGCGCAGATGGACCACCGTGAGCAGCGCCGCCGCATGCGCAAGCTGCGCCGCCGGGTGCTCAACGACGACGTCGCCAAGTGGTCCGACTCGTTCCTCGGCGTCCTGACCGCGATGCCGCCCCGCACGGACTACGTCTGACCGACCGCAGGAGCCCGGAATGAGCGAAGCGCGCCCCGTGACCACCGACGGCCTCGAGGAGGTCCCGCCCACCCCGACCTCGGACGACGTGGCGCAGCTCGCGGGCCGTCGTCCGCTCCTGGTCGCGCTCGACTTCGACGGCGTGCTGGCGCCTCTCGTCGACGACCCGAAGGCCTCGCGGATGCTGCCCGCGTCGCGCGCTGCGCTCGAGCGGATCTCCGGGATCGACGGCGTCCAGGTCGCTCTGGTGTCGGGCCGCGACCTCGGGTCGCTCGCGGACCTCGCAGACCCGCCGACCGGGACGCTCGTCGTCGGCAGCCACGGCGCGGAGACAGGCGAGGTGACGGCGGACGGCGTCGTCCAGGTCCCCCTGGACCTCTCGCCGGAGCAGGAGGAGGCCCACACGGACCTGGTCGCCGGGTTCGAGGCCGCGATCGGGGACCTGCGCGGGGCGTGGGTCGAGACCAAGCCCACGGCCGCCGTCCTGCACACGCGGCTCGCCACCGACGAGGGGACGACGCAGGCCACCGAGGCCGCCGACGCCGTGGCCGCGCGGCTCGGGCTGGAGGCGATGCACGGGCACGACGTCGTGGAGGTCGCGGTGATCGAGACGTCCAAGGGTGTCGCGCTGACCAGGCTGCGGGCCGACCTCGCGTCGGCGCACGGCGTCGACGACGACACCGTCGCCGTGCTGTACGCGGGCGACGACACCACGGACGAGCGGGCCTTCGAGGTCCTCGGCGCCGACGACCTGACCGTGAAGGTCGGCCCCGGACGCACCCGGGCGCGGCGTCGGGTCGCCGACCCCGCGGCGTTCGCGGAGCTCCTCGGCTCGATCGCCACCGCGCTGGACGCCTGAACCGGGACCCGCTCCCGGCCGCGCGCGGGTCAGGCTATGCTTGCGCCAGGTCGGGGTCCGCAGACGGTCTCCGGCCGTGTCATCGCAGACACGTGTGAACTCACCTGAATGCACAGGCACACCACCACAACGGATCGTCCGGCACGTACCTGCCGGTGGAGGGATGTACCAGCCATGGCTACCGTCACCTACGACCACGCTACCCGGCTCTACCCCGGGACCGAGCGTCCAGCAGTGGACCAGCTCAACCTGCACATCGAGGACGGCGAGTTCCTCGTCCTCGTCGGCCCGTCGGGCTGCGGAAAGTCCACGTCGCTGCGCATGCTCGCCGGCCTCGAGGACGTCAACGGCGGTGCGATCTACATCGGTGACCGCGACGTCACCGACGTGCAGCCCAAGGACCGCGACATCGCGATGGTGTTCCAGAACTACGCGCTGTACCCGCACATGTCCGTCGCCGACAACATGGGCTTCGCCCTGAAGATCGCCGGCACCCCGAAGCAGGAGATCCGCAAGCGCGTCGAGGAGGCCGCGGAGATCCTCGACCTCACGGAGTACCTCGACCGCAAGCCGAAGGCGCTCTCCGGTGGTCAGCGTCAGCGCGTCGCGATGGGCCGTGCGATCGTCCGCCAGCCGCAGGTGTTCCTCATGGACGAGCCGCTGTCGAACCTCGACGCCAAGCTCCGTGTCCAGACCCGTACGCAGATCGCGTCGCTCCAGCGTCGCCTCGGCGTCACCACGGTCTACGTCACGCACGACCAGACCGAGGCGCTCACGATGGGTGACCGCATCGCGGTCCTCAAGGACGGGCTCCTGCAGCAGGTCGGCACCCCGCGCGACATGTACGACACCCCCGCGAACGTGTTCGTCGCCGGGTTCATCGGCTCGCCGGCCATGAACCTCGCGACCTTCGAGATCACGGACGGTCACGCCCGCGTGGGCCAGGCCGACGTCAAGCTCGACCCCGAGGTCATCGCGAAGCTGACGCCGGAGGACAAGAACCATGTCGTCCTCGGCTTCCGTCCCGAGGCGCTCGACCAGACGGACGAGGGCGCGCCCGGCGCGTTCCCGGTCGAGGTCAACATCGTCGAGGAGCTCGGCTCCGACGCGTTCGTGTACGGCACGCTGACGGGCCCTGCGGCCTCCGAGGCGATCGTCTCCTCGGGCGCCGGCGCCGGCCAGATCATCGTGCGCGTCAACCCGCGCAGCGTCCCGGGCAAGGGCGCGACGATCTGGGTCAAGATCCGCGAGGGCCAGCAGCACGTGTTCTCGTCGGCGACGGGCGAGCGCCTGTCCTGACGCACCGACCGCTGTCGTGGCCTCGGCTGCGGCACCGGTAAGCACACAGCACGTCCGGACGGGGCGGGCACGGCACACGCCGGGCCCGCCCCGTTCGATATCCTGCACGCGGACGGTGGTCGCACCGGCCGCAACCGAAGGGCCCACCGTGCAGAACCTCCAGATCACCGCCTCGTCGCCCGACCCGGCGCTGCTCGACCTCCCGTGGAGCATCCCGCTGATCGAGTGGCCGGACGAGGTCCTGGCCGCCCTCCCCCGAGGCATCTCTCGCCACATCGTGCGCTTCGTCCGCCTCTCCGGGCGGGTCATCGCGATCAAGGAGATCGGCGAGAGCGTCGCCTACCGGGAGTTCGAGCTGCTGCGCCAGCTCCGCAAGCTCGACGTCCCGAGCGTCGTGCCCGTCGGGGTGATCACCGGTCGCACCGACGCGAACGGCGAGCGCCTCGAAGCCGTCCTCATCACCGAGCACCTGCAGTTCTCGCTGCCGTACCGCGCGCTGTACAGCCAGTCGCTGCGACCAGACACGGCGACCCGCCTCATCGACGCGCTCGCCGTGCTGCTCGTCCGCCTGCACCTGACGGGCTTCTACTGGGGCGACGTCTCCCTCTCGAACACCCTGTTCCGGCGGGACGCCGAGACGTTCTCGGCCTACCTGGTCGACGCCGAGACCGGCGACCTGCACCGCACGCTGACCCCGGGCCAGCGCAACTACGACGTCGACCTCGCGCGGACCAACATCATCGGCGAGCTCATGGACCTCAGCGCCGGCGAGCTCCTCGACGAGGAGGTCGACGAGGTCGCGATCGGCGACCGCCTCGTGGAGCGGTACGACGAGCTGTGGAACGCGCTCACCGACGCGGAGTCGTTCGTCGACGCCGAGCGCTGGCGCGTGGCCGCCCGCATCGAGCGGCTCAACGAGCTCGGGTTCGACGTCGGGGAGCTCGAGATCACCACGGACATCGACGGCACGTCGGTGCGGATCCAGCCGAAGGTCGTGGACGCCGGGCACCACTCACGCCGGCTGCTGCGCCTCACGGGCCTCGACGTCCAGGAGAACCAGGCGCGCCGGCTGCTCAACGACCTCGACTCGTTCCGCGCCGCAGCGGAACGGCAGAACGACGACGAGGAGTTCGTCGCGCACGACTGGCTGAGCTCGGTCTTCGAGGCCACCATCCAGGCGGTGCCCCGCAACCTGCGCCGCAAGCTCGAGCCGGCGCAGCTCTTCCACGAGATCCTCGACCACCGCTGGTACATCTCCGAGCAGGCCGGCCGCGACGTCCCGCTCCCGGACGCGACCGCGTCGTACGTGGAGAACGTGCTGCGCAACCGGCCGGACGAGAAGTCGCTGCTGGGCCTCGCCCCGGGCGAGAAGGACCCGGACGAGGACCAGTAGCGCCCGTCAGCGCGCGGCGGGGACCGCCGTCAGGCGGACGCCGCCTGGCGGCGCAGGCGCGCGACCTCGTAGAGCGAGATGCCCGTCGCCGTCGCGGCGTTCAGGGACTCCGTCTCGCCACCGATCGGGATCGACGCCACGACGTCGCAGGTGGCGCGCACCAGTCGCGACAGGCCCTTGCCCTCGGACCCGGCGACGAGCACGACCGGGTCGGTCGCGAACGCCATCTCGTCGATGGTGACGTCACCGCCGGCGTCGAGGCCGACGACGAAGCAGCCGGCCTTCTTGAGCTCCTCGAGCGCACGGACCAGGTTCGTGGCGCGGGCGACGGGCACCCGCGCGGCGGCGCCCGCGGAGACCTTCCAGACCGACGCCGTGACCCCGGCGGCGCGGCGCTCGGGGACGAGCACCCCGTGCGCACCGAACGCGCCCGCGGAGCGCAGCACGGCCCCGACGTTGCGCGGGTCCGTGACGCCGTCGAGGGCGATGATCAGGGGCGGTCGGCCGCTGTCGGCAGCCAGGTCGAGCAGGTCGTCGACGTCCTTGTACTCGTAGGGCGGCACGTGCAGGGCGACGCCCTGGTGGACCGCTCCGTCCGTGAGCCGGTCGAGGTCGAGCTTCGAGGCCTCGCGCAGGTCGTAGCCGCGACCCATCGCGATGTCGAGGATCTCCTTGGTCCGGTCGTCGCTCTCGAGCCGGCTGGACACGTAGACCGTCTGGACCGGGATCTCGGAGCGCAGCGCCTCGAGCACCGAGTTGCGGCCCGCCACCATCTCCAGCGCGGTGCCCGACGACCCGGCGCGGTCGCGCGCCCGGGCGTCCTTGCCGCCGCGCGGTCCGGACGACGCAGCGCGGCGCTCGGCCGCCTGCTTGCGCTCGTGCGCGGGGTGGTACGTGCGGTCCTCGGCCTTCGGCGTCGGGCCCTTGCCCTCGAGGGAGCGGCGGTTCTTGCCGCCGGTGCCCGGGGTCGAGGCCTTCTTCGTGGACTTGCGCGTCGCGCCTCGGCGCTGGGAGTTGCCTGCCATGGTGGTACCCGTCGTTCCGTCTGTCGTGGTGGTGGTCGCTCCCCCACCGTGCTCGTCACGGGGGCGGGACCAGGGAGGTCGCGGGACGTCGTCCGACACCCGCGAGGGATTCAGCCGCCGGAACGGCGGTCCGCGAGGGACCACCGGACGCCGTCCGAGGAGTCCTGGACCACGATCCCGGCCGCGGACAGCCGGTCGCGGATCGCGTCGCTCGTCGCGAAGTCCTTGGCCCGCCGCGCCTCGGCGCGCGCCTCGATCTCGGCGGCGATGACCGCGTCGAGGGCCTGCGCGTAGCGCGAGTCGTCGGCGGCGGCCCACTGCGGCGAGCCCGGGTCGATGCCGAGCACGTCGAGCATCGCGCGCAGGGCCACCAGGTGGTGCCGCGCGACCGTGACCGCGGCGGCGGAGCCGTCGGCGAGCGCCGAGTTGCCGGCGCGCAGGTGCTCGTGGACCACGGCGAGAGCCTGCGGGACGTTGAGGTCGTCGTCGAGCGCGGCGGCGAAGGCGGTCGGGAGCTCGGCGTCGCGGACCTCCTCGCAGGGGACGACGCCGACGCGCTCCTGAGCACGCTCGACGAAGCCCGCGAGCCGGTCCCACGTGGCCTCGGCCTCGGCGAGCGTGTCCGGACCCCACTCGAGCATCGAGCGGTACTGCACCGAGACGATGGCGTAGCGCACGACGACGGGGCGCGTGGCGGCGAGGAGCTCGCGCACCAGGAGCCCGTTGCCGAGCGACTTGCTCATCTTGACGCCGCTCTGGGTGATCCAGGCGGAGTGCAGCCAGTACCGCGCGAAGGGGTCGCCGACGGCGTTGGACTGGGCCTGCTCGTTCTCGTGGTGCGGGAACCGCAGGTCGAGCCCACCGCCGTGGATGTCGAACTCCTCGCCCAGGTACCGCGTCGCCATCGCGGAGCACTCGAGGTGCCAGCCGGGCCTGCCCCGACCGAACGGCGTCGGCCAGGACGCCGTCTCGGGCTCACCCGGCTTGGCCGCCTTCCAGAGGGCGAAGTCGCGCGGGTCGCGCTTGACGCCGTCGGGGACGTCGTCGCCCGCCGGCGTGAGGTCCTCCAGCCGCTGGTTGGTCAGCGAGCCGTAGCCTGCCCACGACCGGACGTCGAACCAGACGTCGCCGCCCGTGGCGTAGGCGTGGCCGGACTCGAGGAGACGCTCGACGAGCGCGACCATGTCGGTGACGTGCGCCGTCGCGTGCGGCTCGTACGTCGGCCGGGAGACGCCGAGCGCCTCGTAGGCCGCCGTGAACTCCTGCTCGTGGATCGCGGCCCACGCCCACCAGGGCTCGCCCGCCTCGGCCGACTTCGCGAGGATCTTGTCGTCGATGTCCGTGACGTTCCGGATCAGCGTCACCCGGTCGCCCTTGCGCCGCAGCCACCGGACGAGCACGTCGAAGGCGACCGCGGGTCGCAGGTGACCGACGTGCGGGGACGCCTGGACCGTCGCACCGCACAGGTAGAGCCCGACCTCGCCCGGCACTCGGGGGACGAAGTCGCGCACAGCCCGCGTGGCGGTGTCGAACAGGCGAAGGGTCACGCCCGACAGGCTACCGGGCGGGGTGCACCTGAGCCGAACTTCGGGGTGCCGGGCTCGACTCCGGGACCGCCAGCGACAACGCGTAGTCGGCGAGGGCGTGGAAGCTCGCGCGCGCCGCCTCGTCGTCCTGGTCGACGAGCCAGGCGATCTCGATCCCGTCGATGAACCCGGCGACGAGCCGCACCAGGAAGTCGAGGTCCACGGTGTACCGGATGCCCGTGACCTCGGCGAGCTCGACGAGGACGCCGCGCGTCATCGCCCAGGTCTGCTCGAGGTGCTGCTGCGCGACGGGCCGCAGCGCCCGGTTGCGCACGCCCGCCGTGGCGAACTCGAAGGTCAGCAGGCGCATGTGGCGGCGGGCCTGCAGGCCCTCCCACAGCCCCTCCGCGGCCGTGTGGGCCACCGTCGCGGGGTCCGTGCCCACGGTCAGGGCGGCCCGGACGGGCTCCGAGGCGACGTAGGCCATGGTCCTGCCCATGGCCTGCAGCAGGTCGTCCTTGTCGTCGAAGCAGTAGTGCACGACCCCGAGGGAGACCTCCGCCTCCTGCGCGACCGCGCGGATGGTCACGGCCTCGACGCCGTCGCTCGCGGCGACCCTGAGCGCGGCGTCGAGCAGCTGGGTCCGGCGCTCGTCGATCGGCATGCGGCCCATCCCTCGACTCCTCCTCCGTCGGCTCGCGCGGCTGCTCCACGCTTGCGGGAGCACACCGTCGCAGGGCGCGGCGGCGTCGGGGCCGAGTCAAGCACGGGACGCCCCCGCGCGCACGGTGTCCGCACCGGCGCCGGCAGGGGGCTCCCGCAGGGCACAATGGGTGCGCACCCGGGCGACGACGCACGTACCGAACGCGAGCAGCCCGGGCCGCACCCCACGCCCCGGTGCGTGCGGTCCACCTCGAGGAAGGACGCCGATGAGCGAGCGCGGGACACGACGACGCGGCGTCGCGCTCACGGCGCTGGCCGGCGTCACGCTCGCCCTGACGGCCTGCGGCGCCCCGTCGTCGGACGCGCAGGCGGACGCGGCGACCGGCGACGGGACGCGGACGTTCCAGGTCCCCGGCTCGGAGCTCCCGCTGACCGTCACCGCGCCCGCGGGCTGGGACGCGACGACCCAGGACGGCGTCTACTTCCTGCGGTCCGACGAGCGCTACGGCGACGCGGGGGTCCGGCCGAGCGTGGTCGTCACGGCCGACGACGCCCCGCAGGGGTCGGTCGACGACGCGGCCGCCGCCATCGAGGACTACGCCTCCGGGGCCCTCACCGGCTGGGTCACGCAGGACGCGGGACCCACGACGTTCGCCGGGCTCGACGCGGCCGAGGTGATCGGCAGCCACGAGACCGAGGGGGTGCCGCTCACCCAGGAGTCGACCGTCGTCGACACGTCGTCGGACGGCGCCGCTCACCAGGCCGTGGTCACCGTCACCTACGGGCAGGGCGACACGGCCGGCGCCGAGTCCGCGCGCGCGGTCGCCGAGACCCTCACGGTCGGCTGACCGGCACGACGAGCGCCGTCGCGATCGCGGCGATCCCCTCGTCCCGGCCGGTGAGGCCGAGACCGTCGGTGGTCGTCGCCGAGAGCGTCACCGTGGCGTCGATCGCCTCCCCGAGGAGCTGCTCGGCCTCCCGCCGCCGACCGCCGATGCGTGGCCGGTTGCCCACGAGCTGCACGGCCACGTTGCCGATCTCGAACCCGGCGGCCCGGACCCGACGCGCGGCCTCGCCGAGGAGCCGGACGCCGCCGGCTCCGGCCCACTCGGGCTCCGACGTGCCGAAGTTCGAGCCCAGGTCCCCGACGCCCGCGGCGGCCAGGAGCGCGTCCGCCGCCGCGTGCGCGACCACGTCCGCGTCGGAGTGGCCCGCGAGACCTCGCTCGCCCGGCCAGTGCAGGCCCGCGATCCAGAGGTCCCGCTCCTGCCCCTCCGGGACGAACGCGTGGACGTCGATGCCGGTGCCCACGCGCGGCAGGACCGCCGCTGACGGGTCCGGCCGTCCGGGCCCGTCGCTCGGGTCGCTCATGCGCCCTCCCGGAGCAGCATCTCGGCGACCCGGAGGTCGCGCTCGGTCGTGATCTTCATTGCCCGCTCGTCGCCCGGGACGCACCACACCGGCAGCCCGAGCGCCTCGACGAGACCCGCGTCGTCCGTCGCCTCGGAGCCGTCACCCCGGACCGCGGCGTGGGCGTCGACGAGCACCCCGACCCGGAACCCCTGGGGCGTCTGGACCGCACGGAGCAGGTCCCGGTCGGGCGTCGACTCGACCACGTGCGTGACCGCCGACCCCGCACCGGGTGCCGCCGCCACGCGTTTCACCGTGTCGGTCACCGGCACGACGGGGATCACCGCGTCGTGCCCCGAGCGCACCGCGCGGTCCACGCGGACGACCAGGTCCGCGGGCACCAGGGGCCGGGCGGCGTCGTGCACGAGGACGACCTCGCACCCGGGAAGAGCCTCGAGACCGGCGGCGAGGCCGGCAGCGACGGAGTCGCGGCGGGTCGCTGCCCCCGGGACCACGAGGACGGCCGCACCGCTCGGGTCCGCGCTCCCCGGCGCGGCGGCCACGGCCTCGCGGACGGCCTCGATCGCAGCGGGGGTGCGGTGACCACCACGAGGTCGACGACCCCCGAGCGCCCGAGCGCTGCCGCAGCCCGCCCGACGATCGCGACGCCGCCGAGCGGGACCAGGGCCTTCGGCACGTCGCGACCGAGCCGCGTGCCCGAGCCGGCGGCGGTCACGATGGCCAGGGTCGTCACCGGCGACACGCTAGCGGACGAACGACGACGGCGACCCGTCGGCCGGAGCCGGGGGTCGCCGTCGTTCATGGAGTCCGGGGCTGTCGAGCGCCGGCTCGGTGGTTCGTCAGGAGGCGAGGACCTCGTCGAGGATCGTCTCGGCCTTGCTCTCCTCCGTGTGCTCTGCGAGCGCGAGCTCGGAGACGAGGATCTGCCGCGCCTTGGCGAGCATCCGCTTCTCGCCGGCGGAGAGCCCGCGGTCCGCGTCCCGACGCGACAGGTCGCGCACGACCTCCGCGACCTTGATCACGTCGCCCGAGGCGAGCTTCTCGAGGTTGGCCTTGTACCGGCGCGACCAGTTGGTCGGCTCCTCGGTGTACGGGGCGCGCAGCACCTCGAACACCTTGTCGAGGCCCTCCTGGCCCACGACGTCACGGACGCCGACGAGGTCGACGTTCTCTGCTGGGACTTCGATGGTCAGGTCACCCTGTGCGACCTTGAGCTTGAGGTAGGTCTTGTCCTCACCGCGGATGGTGCGCGTCTTGATCTCCTCGATCAGCGCGGCCCCGTGGTGAGGGTAGACAACTGTCTCGCCTACTGTGAACGTCATCGGCTGTGTGTCCCCTTTCGCGGCACCAAATTCTATCACGGGGCCTCCACGGGACCGTCACGCGCTCCTGGGACGACGCCTGCTGCGACGCCTGCTGCGACGCCGCCTCGACAGCGGCCACGACCGGCCACGACCTGGGCGGACGGCCCGATCCACCACCGATCCACTAGGCTGACCCCGGGCCCCCGGTGCGCAGCGCGCACCGGCCCGAGCAGCACCTGAGCAGCACAGCCGACCAGCAGATCCGAGCAGCACACCCGGACGCCAGCACCTTGGAGAGCCCGTGACCCGCACGACCCGCACCGCCACCGCACGACCTGGCGCGCTCCGCCGCTCCATCGTCGCCGTCCCGGTCGCCGCAGCCGCGCTCCTCGCGGGCTGCGCACCGGTCACGACGGACCTCGAGTACTCGGCGTCCGACGGTCTCGCCACGCGTGACCTCGGCGACGTGCGGGGCATCAACCTGCTCGTGATCTCCGAGGGCGGCGGCGCCCCGGGCGAGCTGCACGGCGCCTTCACGAACGACGGCACCGACGACGCCACCGTCCAGGTGACGCCCGACGGCTCCGCGCCCGTGAGCTACCAGGTCCCGGCCGGGGGACCGTCTACATCGGTACCGACGACGGCGAGGACGGGGCCATCGACCAGGTCGTGGCCGAGCCGGGGGCGCTGCTCCCCCTGCAGCTCACCAGCGGCGAGGCCGCCGAGGAGCTCGCGGTGCCGGTCCTGGACGGCACCCTGCCCGAGTACGAGGGTTCGCTCCCCGCCGACGACGCCTGACGCGCCTGGCACGGCCCGGCACGGCCCGGCACGGCCGACACGGCCGACACGGCCCGGGCATCGGCCGACGCGCACCCGAGGACGAACGACGACGGCGGTCCCTCCCGGAGAGCTCAGCTCTCGGGAGGGACCGCCGTCGTTCGTCGGGTGCCGGTCACCCAGGATCCGCGTCGCGACCCGCGGGACGGGTGACCCTGAGGCCCCGGCCCGCGCCGCGTCGTCCGACGATCAGCCGAAGCGACCCGAGATGTAGTCCTCGGTCGCCTGCTCGCTGGGGGACGAGAACATCACGCCGGTGTCGTCCATCTCGATGAGCTTGCCCGGCTTGCCGGTGCCGGCGATGTTGAAGAAGCCGGTCCGGTCGCTCACGCGCGCCGCCTGCTGCATGTTGTGCGTGACGATGCAGATCGTGTAGTCCTGCTTGAGCTCGGTGATGAGGTCCTCGATCGCGAGGGTCGAGATCGGGTCGAGGGCCGAGCACGGCTCGTCCATCAGGAGCACCTGCGGGCGCACCGCGATCGCGCGCGCGATGCACAGCCGCTGCTGCTGACCGCCGGAGAGGCCGGACCCGGGCTTCGCGAGCCGGTCCTTGACCTCTTCCCACAGGTTCGCGTGGCGCAGCGACTCCTCCACCAGGTCGGCGGCGTCGGACTTGGAGATCTTCTTGTTCACGAGGCGGACGCCGGCGAGGACGTTCTCCTCGATCGACATCGTCGGGAACGGGTTGGGCCGCTGGAAGACCATGCCGACCTGACGGCGGACGGCGACCGGGTCGACGTCGTCCCCGTAGAGGTCGACGCCCTCCATGGCGACCGTGCCCTCGACGCGCGCACCGGGGATGACCTCGTGCATGCGGTTGAGGGTGCGCAGGAAGGTCGACTTGCCGCAGCCCGACGGCCCGATGAACGCGGTCACCGACTTCGGCTCGATCGCCATGCTGACGTCCTCGACGGCGAGGAAGTCGCTGTAGAAGATGTTCAGGTCCTTCACGTCGATGCGCTGTGCCATCGTCTGGTTCCTTGTCTGTGCCGAGAGTGTCGTGCAGAGCTGCTCGTCTGCTGTGTCGTGGTGCGCTGCCGGGGGCTGCGCGGGTCGTGCCCGCGCAGCTGCCGGACCGTCAGCGGATCTTGGGTGAGAAGTAGCGCGAGACGAGCCGCGCGAGGATGTTGAGGACCATGACGATGAGGATCAGCGTCAGGGCCGCCGCCCAGGCGCGGTCGAAGTTGATCTCCGGGATGCAGACCGCAGAAGCATCGTTGCACGGCACGTAGCCCTGCGAGTACTGGCGGTAGACGTACACCGGGAGCGTCATCATGCGACCGTCGAAGAGGTTGAAGTTGATCGAGTCGATGACACCGACCGTGATCAGCAGCGGGGCGGTCTCACCGATGACGCGGGCGACCGCGAGCATGACACCCGTGACGATCCCGGCCGTGGCGGTGCGCAACACGACCTTGACGATGGTCAGCCACTTGGGCACCCCGAGCGCGTAGGACGCCTCGCGGAGCTCGTTGGGGACGAGCTTGAGCATCTCCTCGGTCGACCGCACGACCACCGGGATCATCAGCACGGACAGGGCGATCGAACCCATGATGCCCATGCTGATGCCGGGGCCGAAGAAGACCGCGAAGAGCGCGTAGGCGAACAGACCGGCGACGATCGACGGGATGCCCGTCATGACGTCGACGAAGAACGTCACCGATCGTGCCAGCGAACCCCGGCCGTACTCGACGAGGTAGATCGCCGTCAGGATCCCGATGGGCACCGAGATGATCGTGGCGCCGAGCGTGATCTCGAACGTGCCGACGATCGCGTGGTAGATCCCGCCGGCGTCCATGCCGCCGAACACCCCGCGCATCGAGTGCGTGAGGAAGTACCAGTCGAACCGCTCGATCCCGTTGGACAGGACCGTCCAGGCGACCGAGATCAGCGGGATCACGGCCAGCGCGAAGGCGACGTACACGACGACCTGCATCGCGCGGTCCTTGCGGCGGCGCCCGGTGTCGACCGTGCGGAGCGCCTTGCGCACCTCGTCGGAGCGGTCCGAGCGGGGCGCGGCCGGCTGCGGGGAAGCTGTGGTGGCGGTCATGTCAGTTGGCCCCCGAGAAGTCCTTGCGACGCGCGACGATCGCACGCGCGGCCATGTTCACGGCCATGGTGATGACGAAGAGTGCGAGCCCGGTGGCGATCAGGGTGCTCACGCCGAGGCCCGAGGCCTCGGGGTACTGCGCGGCGATGTTCGCCGCGATCGTCTGCTGCTGACCGGCCTGCAGCACCGCGAACGAGTACATGGCCCCGGGCGACAGGATCATGAGCACCGCCATCGTCTCGCCGAGCGCGCGGCCGAGGCCCAGCATCGACGCGGAGATGATCCCGGAGCGGGCGAACGGCAGGACCGCCGTGCGGATCATCTCCCAGCGCGTCGCCCCGAGGGCCAGCGCGGCCTCCTCGTGCAGGCGCGGGGTCTGGAGGAACACCTCGCGGCTGACCGCGGTGATGATCGGCAGGATCATCACCGCCAGGACGACCGCGACCGTGAGCATGACGCGCGCCGGGTTCGCCGCAGGCCCCGCGAAGAGCGGGATCCACCCGAGGGTCGAGGACAACCACTCCCAGACCGGCTGCACGACCGGCGTCACGACGATCGCGCCCCAGAGCCCGTAGACCACCGAGGGGATGGCGGCCAGCAGGTCGATGACGTAGCCGAGCGCCTGCGCCATGCGGCGCGGCGCGTAGTGCGAGATGAAGAGCGCGATGCCGATGGCGAGCGGCACCGCGATGAGCATGGCCAGCGCCGAGCCGAGGAGCGTGCCGAAGACCAGCGGGCCCACGAACGTCAGGAGGTTCGCGTCCTCGGGGAACCACGAGATGCTCTCGGCGAGAGTCTCGCTCCCGGCGCTGATCGACGGCCACGCCTCGATCACGAGGAAGATCGCGACCGCGGCGAGGACCGCGAGGATCAGCGCCCCGGCACCGGTGGCGGTGATGCGGAACGCTCGGTTGACGCCACGGTCGCTCGAGCGTCGGCGTCGCGTACGCACGCGCGGTGCGTCCTGCTGTGCCGTGGTGGTCACGGAAGCTCCTTCTGTGGTCCGAGCGCCTGCCCGAGGGTCACGCTCACGTCGCTGGTGGTGCCGTCCTACCGATCCTGCCCCGGACGCCGGGGCGTGTCACGCCGATGCCGGTGACCCGGTCGGAGTCCCGACCCGGCCACCGGCGGCGTGCCCTGCAGTTGCTGCTGCGACGGGGCGTCGTGCGTCAGCCCCCGACGGTGCCGGCCCCGCGGGCGGGGCCGGCGACGATCACTTGACGCCGATGGCGTCGATCGCGGTGGTGACCTCGGTGCGGAGCGCGTCGGAGATCGGCGCGGACCCAGCGGCGGAGGCCGAGGCCTCCTGGCCCTCGGGGCTCGCGACGTAGCCGAGGAAGCCCTTGACGAGGTCGGCCTCGGCCTGGTCCTCGTACTGGGCGCACGCGAGGTGGTACGACACGAGGACGATCGGGTAGGCGCCCGACTCGGTCGTGTCGCGAGCGAGCTCGAGCGCGAAGTCGTACTGACCGCGACCCTCGATGTTCTCCGAGGCGTCCACGACCTTGGCGGCGGCCTCCGGGGAGTACGGGACGTACTCCTCGCCGACCTTCACCTCGACCGTGCCGAGGTCGCCGGCCTGCGACGCGTCGGCGTAGCCGATCGTCCCGTCGCCGCCCTGGACCGTCTGCACGACACCGGAGGTGCCCTGGGCCGACTGGGTGCCCGAGACGGGCCAGTCGCCGGAGGCCTCGTGCGGCCAGGCGTCGCCCGCCGCCGCGACGAGGTACTCCGTGAAGTTCTCCGTGGTGCCGGACTCGTCCGAGCGGTTCACGGGGGTGACGGCCGTGGCGGGGAGCGTCGCGTCAGGGTTCTGCTCGGCGATCGCCGGGTCGTCCCAGCTCGTGATGTCGCCGTTGAAGATCCCCGCGATCGTCGGAGCGTCGAGCTTGAGCTGGTCGACGCCCTCGAGGTTGAAGATCACCGCGATGGGGCTGATGTACATGGGGAGCTCGAGGACGTCGCCGTCGAGGCAGCGTGCCTGCGCGTCGACGATCTCCTCGTCGTCCAGCGCCGCGTCGGAGCCGGCGAACGACGTCGCGCCCTCGATGAAGTTCGTGCGGCCACCGCCCGAGCCGATGGGGTCGTAGTTGACGGTCACGTCGGGCTGGGCGCTCTGGAACCCGGCACGCCACGCGTTCATCGCGGCCTCCTGGGAGCTGGCACCGGCACCGTTGAGCGAGCCGCTGAGCGTCGCCTCGTCCGAGGTCGCAGCGCTGTCGTCGCCACCCGCGGCGTCGCCGACCGGGTCGTCCGAGCCGCACGCGGTCAGAGTGAGTGCGAGCGCGCCCACGGCGACTGCGGTACCCACGCGGGAGATTCGGCTGAGCTTCACGTGTCGTTCCATCCTGTTCAGCGTCGGTCGTCACGGCAGGTGCCGTTGACGTGCCCGACGCTAAGGATGGTGAGTGAAGCGCACGGGCCACGAGGGTGAACGGAGGGTGAACAGTGCCTGGCCGCTCAGCACGTCCGGGCGATCTCCGCTCGCGCTGTGCCCTTGGTCACACCAGAATTCGCACGGGCAGCCTGCCGCGAGGTCGTCCTCGACCTCGCGGCCCGGCCGGTCAGGCCTGGACCCGTCACTGCCGGGAAGCCGGCCGGGACGGGCCGGCCGGGACGGGCCGGCCGGGACGGTCAGACCTCGTCGTCCTCGATCTTGTAGCCGAGGCCGCGCACCGTCACCAGGAGGGTCGGCGACGAGGGGTCGCTCTCGATCTTCGCGCGGATCCGCTTGACGTGGACGTCGAGCGTCTTGGTGTCCCCGACGTAGTCGGACCCCAGACCCGGTCGATGAGCTGGCCCCGCGTCAGGACCCGCCCCGCGTTGCGCAGCAGCAGCTCCAGCAGCTCGAACTCCTTCAGCGGGAAGGCCACCGCCTCGCCGCGCACGGTGACCGTGTGACGGTCGACGTCCAGATCCACCGGCCCGACCGTGAGCGACGAGTCGTCGTCGGAGGTCTCGACGCTCTGGACCTCTCCGCCGCGACGGCGGAGCACCGCGCGGACGCGCGCGAGGAGCTCGCGGAACGAGTACGGCTTGGTAACGTAGTCGTCCGCCCCGAGCTCGAGCCCCACGACCTTGTCGATCTCGGAGTCCTTGGCCGTCAGCATGATGACGGGCACGTCGCCGCGCAGACGGAGCTCGCGGCACACCTCCGTCCCGCTGAGCCCTGGCAGCATGAGGTCGAGCAGCACGATGTCGGCGCCGCCCTCGTCGTACGCCGTGAGACCCGCGATCCCGTCCGCCGCCGCTGCGACCTCGTAGCCCTCCCGCTCGAGCTGGTACGTCAACGGGTCGCGGTACGACTCCTCGTCCTCGACCACCAGGATGCGCGTCACGCACCCACCTCCTTCTCCGTCGTTGCGTCGTCTGTCGTCGGTGTCGCTCGCGCGCTGTCCTGCTGTGGTTCTCGCGTCGCCCCGCCGTCCGCGGGGTTCTCGACCACCGGCCCGAGGTCCTGGTCGGGGCGCGCGTTCTGCGCCGAGGGGATCCGGAGCGTGAAGGTGGAGCCTCGACCGGGTTCGGACCACATCGTGACGTCCCCGCCGTGGTCGGCCGCGACGTGCTTGACGATGCTGAGCCCCAGACCGGTCCCGCCGGTGTCCCTCGACCGTGCGGGGTCGACCCGGTAGAACCGTTCGAAGACGCGCTCCCGGGCCTCCGGGGCGATACCGATCCCCTGGTCCACCACGGCGATCTGCACCAGGCCGTCGTCCTCGACGGACACCCCGACCCCGACACGGGTGCCGGAGCCGGAGTAGGAGACGGCGTTGTCGAGGAGGTTCCGCAGCGCGGTGACGAGCAGCCCGTGGTCGCCGTACACGGTCGTGTCGAGCGCCCCGCCGGCGGCGATGGTGATCCCCTTGGCCTGCGCAGCGGTCCGGGACCGGTCGACGGCCTCCTCGACCACGCCCCGGACCTCGACGACGGCGACCTCCTGGAGGGCCCCCGCGACCTGCAGCCGCGACAGCTCGATGATCTCGTGCACGAGCGCGGAGAGGCGCTTGGCCTCCCGCTGCATCCGCTCGCTGAACCGTCGCACCGCGACCGGGTCGTCCGCCGCGTCCTGCACGGTCTCGGCCAGCAGCGCGAGCGCCCCGACGGGCGTCTTGAGCTCGTGCGAGACGTTGACGACGAAGTCGCGCCGGATCATCTCGACCCGGCGGGCCTCGGTGCGGTCCTCGGCGAAGACGAGGATGTGGTCGGGCGAGATCTGCGCGACGCGGACCTGCAGGACGACCATGCCGCGGCCCGCGGGCCCGCGCGGCAGGTCGAGCTCCTCGTCGCGGATCACCCCGTCCCGGCGGACGGCGTCGACCAGCTCCCGGATCGAGGCGTGGGCGATCGCGTCGTCCCGCACCACGCCCAGGGCGTACGCGGGCGGGCTCGCCCGCAGCACCTCGCCGTCGCCGTCGAGGACGACCGCAGCGGACCTCAGGACGGCCAGGACGCGGATCAGCCCTTCGTCGAGCTCCGACGACGGCTCCTCGGGCTGGGCCTTCTGCACGCGCTCGCTGAACCGGAAGGCGATGGCGGCGACCACGCCGACCACGACGCCGACGATGCCGGCGGCGAGCACGCTCACGCCGTTGATGACACCCTCGGCCTCCCCGATCACGTCGTCAGCCTACGGGGGCGAGCGGCTCCGGCCCGACGAACGATGCGGCCCGGGAGCGGTCCGGCCACACATGTCACCGACTGTTCACCCGGAGGGCCCCCGGGTTCACCCCCGCGCCTGCACAGACTCTAGTGCAGGTGTCACACTGGGCGCGTCCGCGCGACGACCGCGCGGAGACGACCGTCCGGTCCCCCGGCGCTCAGCGACGTCCGGACCCGCGCCGACGGTCGCAGCGGCGCTCGACCGGGCGTCAGGACACGATGAGGGAGCCTCCGGGCTCCTGTGGAGGGGCAACACATGCGCGAGATCTTCGAGGCAGAGCTGAAGCAGGTCGGCGACGACCTCGTGGAGATGAGCTCGCTCGTCGCCCAGGCGATCGACAAGGCGGGGCGAGCGCTCCTCGGCTCCGACCTGGCGCTGGCCCAGGAGGTCATCGTCGCCGACCAGGCCATCGACGAGATCGAGCGCGAGCTCGACTCCCGCTGCGTGCTCCTCCTCGCGCAGCAGGCGCCGGTCGCGACCGACCTGCGGGTCGTCGTCAGCGCGCTGCGCATGAGCGCGACCCTGGAGCGGATGGGCGACCTCGCCCGTCACATCGCCCAGGTCGCCCGCGGCCGCTACCCCGTCGTCGCGGTCCCGTCGCTCGTCGACGAGTTCACGCGGATGCACGAGGCGGCGACGGGCGTCGCCCGCCGCGTCGAGAGCCTTCTCCAGACCCGCGACCTCGAGAGCGCGGCGCAGATCGAGCAGAACGACGACGTGCTGGACGAGCTCCACACCGGCAACTTCGCCGCGATGCTCGGCGGCGAGTGGAGCGGCAGCACCCAGGAGACGGTCGACGTGACGCTCCTGAGCCGCTACTACGAGCGCTTCGGCGACCACGGGGTGTCGATCGCCGAGCGCGTCACGTTCCTCGTCACCGGCGAGTTCTCGGACGCCGCGATGGAGACCCCGACCTCGGGGACGACCACGCACTGACCGCACAGTCCGTTACGACGACGGCCCCGCACCCTTCGAGGGTGCGGGGCCGTCGTCGTAGCGGCAGCGGTGACCGAGGTCAGCGACCCTGGTTCGCGACCGCGGCGATCGCGTCGGCGGCGGCCGCCGGGTCGAGGTACTGCCCGCCCTTGGTGACCGGCTTCAGGTCCTCGTCCAGCTCGTAGAGCAGCGGGATACCCGTCGGCACGTTGAGGCCGGCGATGTCCTCGTCGGAGATGCCGTCGAGGTGCTTGATGATCGCGCGCAGCGAGTTGCCGTGGGCCGCGACGAGCACCGTCTTGCCGGCCTTGAGGTCGGGGACGATCTCACCGTCCCAGTACGGCAGCGCGCGCTCGAGCACGTCCTTGAGGCACTCGGTCTTGACGACCGGGGCGTCGGCGTAGCGCGGGTCCGAGTCCTGCGAGTACTCGCTGCCCAGCTCGATCTCGGGCGGCGGCGTGTCGTACGAACGGCGCCAGAGCATGAACTGCTCGTTGCCGTACTCCTCGAGCGTCTCCTTCTTGTTCTTGCCCTGGAGCGCACCGTAGTGGCGCTCGTTGAGGCGCCAGTTCCGCTTGACCGGGATCCAGTGGCGGTCGGCTGCGTCGAGCGCGAGGTTCGAGGTCATGATCGCGCGGCGCAGCAGCGAGGTGTGGACGACGTCCGGCAGGACGCCCGCGTCCGTCAGCAGGGTGCCGCCCCGCTTGGCCTCGGCCGTGCCGGCCTCCGACAGCGGGACGTCGACCCAGCCGGTGAAGAGGTTCTTGGCGTTCCATTCGCTCTCGCCGTGGCGCAGGAGCACGAGTGTGTATGTCATGGGCCCATCATGCCCCGCCGGTCGGGTCGTGGCAGGTGCTGTCCCGGCTGGTGGTCCGCCGTCGGTGCTTGAATGGACACATGCCGATCACCGGAGAGTACGTCCCCAGTCCCCACAGCCAGGCGGCCGACCAGGTCGAGCTGTTCGAGCGCACGCACGGCGCCGAGGGCAACACCATGCGAGGCGTCCCGATCGTCGTCGTGACGATGCTCGGTGCCGCGTCCGGGAAGGTCCGCAAGGTGCCGCTCATGCGCGTCGAGCACGAAGGCAGCTACGCCCTCTTCGCCTCGAAGGGTGGCGACCCGAAGCACCCGGTCTGGTACCGCAACCTGCTCGCCCACCCGGACGTCGAGGTGCAGGACGCCGCCGAGCGGCACGACTACACGGTGCGCGAGGTGCACGGCGCCGAGCGCCAGGCCTGGTGGGAGCGCGGCACCGCCGTGTGGCCCGACTACGACGCCTACGCCGCCCGGACCGACCGGCTCATCCCCGTGCTCGTCGCCGAGCGCGTCGGCTGACGCCCGCCGCGGCGTAGACCTCGAGCATCCGGTCCGCGGCGACGTCCCAGCCGAACCGGTCGCGCGCCGCGACGGCGCCCGCACCGAGCGCCGTGCGCCGCACGTCGTCGCGGAGCAGCGCACCGATCTCCGCCGCCCACGTGACGGGGTCGTGGTCCTCGACGAGCACGCCCGTCACGCCGTCCTCCACGACGGTGCGCAGGCCCCCGACGGCCGCGGCGAGCACCGGGGTCCCGCACGCCTGCGCCTCGGCCGCCACGAGCCCGAACGACTCGTTGTGCGACGGGACCGCGACCACGTCCGCCGCGCGGAACCACTGCGCTAGCTCCTCACGGGTCGCGGGCGGTCGGACGGACACGACGTCCGCGACGCCCTCCTGGTGGGCGAGCGCCTCGAGCTCGCGGACCGACGACGAACGTCCGGAGGACCCGCCGAGCACGACGAGGCGGGGCACCGGCTCGCCCGCGGAGCGCATGACGGCGAGCGCGCGGACGAGCACGTCGGGGCCCTTGAGGGGCTGCACGCGACCGGCGAACAGGACGAGCGGACGGTCCGATGAGCTCTCGGCCGACCCGGGCACCGGGTCCCGATCCGGCTCGCGGTCCCGCCCCGCACCCGGTCCGGACAGCCCTTGCCCGCCGATCAGGTCCGCCCGCAGCGCCGCCCGGTCGGTGCCCGCCGGCGAGGGGCTGAACGTCGCGAGGTCGACCCCGGGCGCGACGACGTGCACGGCCTCCGGGACCGCCCCGTAGTGGTCGACCAGATCCTCGGCCTCGGCGCCGGTGGAGGCCACGAGGGCGTCGGCCTCGGCGACGACCTGCTCCTCCCCGATGATGCGGCCGAGGGGCTCGGGCGCGTCCCCCGGGGCGAGGGCGGCGTTCTTCACGCGCGCCATCGTGTGCATCGACTGCACCAGCGGGACGTCCCACCGGTCCGCGACGAGCCAGCCGACCTCGCCGGAGAGCCAGTAGTGGGCGTGGACGACGTCGTACCAGCCGACCTCGCGACCGGCCTCGGTCCGCAGCACCCCGGCGGCGAACGCGCAGAGCTGCCCGGGCAGGTCGTTCTTGTCGAGCCCCTCGTACGGGCCCGCGGCGACGTGCCGCACGGTCACCCCCGGCGAGAGCCGGTGGGACCGGGGTTGGTCGGACGACGTCGCGCGCGTGAAGATCTCGACCTCGGCGCCGCGGCGCGCGAGAGCCTCGGCGAGCCCGACGACATAGACGTTCATGCCTCCGGCGTCGCCGGTGCCGGGCTGGTCGAGCGGAGAGGTGTGGACGGAGAGCATCGCGACGTGCAGCGTCGGCATCCGTCCAGTATCACCCGGCGGCGGGCACCGGCAGGACGCAGGCGGGTGACGGGACGTGCGCCTGCGCGACGACGTCGGCCTCCCCGAGGCACCGACCCGCAGGCTCACGAGGGTGCTGGAGCCCTGGTTCGCCACGACGACGAGGTCGCCGTCCTCGTCCGGCAGGTCCAGCACCGCGAAGTGGCGCGGCCACGCGCCGCCGATCGGCGAGTCGGCGAGGTGCCGCAGCACGGGCGCGACCTCGGGAGCGCCCTCACTCGTGACCACCTCGAACGCGGACAGGACGTCCACGCCACGGACGGCGACGTACATCCGGGCGCCGCCCGAGCCGAGGGCGACGTGGGACGGCTGGACGGGGACGCCGTCGGGCACCTGCGCCGCGGGGATCGCGACGACGTCGTGGCGCGCGACGACCGCCGGCTCGGCGGCCTCGCCGTCGCCCAGGGAGACCACGAGGACGGCCGGGTCGAGCTCGCACACGACCAGCACCGCCCCGGGCATCGTGACGAAGTGACGCGGGCCCGAGCCTGCGGGGACCGCGACCTCGCCGACCCGCGTGCCGTCGGGCGCGTACCGCACGAGGCGGTCGGCGCCGAGGTCGACCGCCCACAGCTCGTCGCCCACCCGACCGACGAAGTGCGCGTGCGGACCCTCCTGACGATCGGCCACCGGCCCCGAGCCCGTGTGCTGCCCGACGACGGCCGCGCCGTCGAACGCCCCGCCGTCGTCCACCGGGAAGCGGGACACGGTCCCGGAGCTGTAGTTCGCCACCCACAGCGCGTCGGGCTCGGCGTGCACGTGGCACGGGTCGGCTCCCCCGCTGGGCAGGACCGCGTCGGGGTGCGGTTCGAGGTCGTCGCCCTCGGCGTCGAGCCCCAGCGCGCTGACCCGGCCGTCGCCGGTCTCGGTGACGGCGAACAGGGTGCGCCCGCTCGGGTGCAGCGCCAGGAACGACGGGGAGGGGACCTCGGAGACCAGGCGCAGCCCCGCGAACCCGCCGGCGCGGTCGACGTCGACCCGCCAGACGCCCTCGCCGGTGCCGACGCCTGAACCGGGGCCCGCCTCGGGGTACGTACCGATCCACAGGCTTGTCGTGGTGGCCGAGTCCTCCCGTTCACCTCGCGCGACCTGAGCGGTCCGGGCAGGGGTCGACGACGTAGTCATGCCGCGACCCTATCGGCCGCCGGGACCGACGCACGACGCCCTGCCGACCGGGTCGGGTCGGCAGGGCGTCGGGGTCGCGCTCGCGGTCCGGGTCAGCGGCCCACGGTGTGGGCCGCTGCGCGGACCGGCAGGTCAGTGCGCGGCGTCGTAGGCCTTCTGGACGTCGGCCGGGATGCGCCCGCGCTCGCTGACGGTGTGCCCGTTCTCGCGTGCCCACTCCCGGACGGCGGTCGCGTTCGAGGTCCCGCCCGTCGCCTTGCGGGGCCGTCCGGCGCGAGCGCCCGACTTGGTGCCGACCTTGCGTGCGTGGCCGATCCACGTGCCGAACGCGTCCCGGAGCTCGGTCGCGTGCGCCGCGCTGAGATCGATCTCGTAGGAGACGCCGTCGAGAGCGAACGTGACCGTCTCTTCTGCCGCACCCTCGTCGATGTCGTCGATCAAGATTACTTGCACCTTCTGAGCCATGCGAAAGCCTCGATTCCTGGGAATTGTCCTAAGTCATTTCCCAGTTTGCCATGCCGGATTGGCACGGTCAAAAAGGCCGCGGACAATTCAAGCGTTCCGCGCGGAATCCGTGGTCGCATTCTCGGAATTATCGTCGCCACCGGACGAGGGGTTCGCAGCGCGCGCCGAAGCTTCCGCCACGGCCGTGCTCGCGACGACCCTCCCTGCGGCCGCGTCCTCGGCATCCATGCGGGCCATCGCGGCACGCTCGGTGCGGTCGGCGCGGATGACCGCGCGCATGGCGAGCCAGAAGAGCAGTCCCACGCCGATCGAGGGGATCAGCGCGGCGACGGCGGGCCAGATGTTCACAGGAGTATCCTACGCGCCGCGCTCAGCGCGTCGGCTTCACGAGCGGGAAGAGGATCGTCTCGCGCACGCCGTGGCCGGTCAGCGCCATGAGGAGCCGGTCGATCCCCATGCCCATGCCGCCCGACGGCGGCATCGCGTACTCCATCGCCGTCAGGAAGTCCTCGTCGAGCACCATCGCCTCGGCGTCGCCCGCCGCCGCGAGCAGCGCCTGCTCCTCGAACCGCTGCCGCTGCACCACCGGGTCCACGAGCTCGGAGTACGCCGTCGCGAGCTCGAACCCGCGCACGTACAGGTCCCACTTCTCGACGATCCCCGGCTTCGAGCGGTGGTCGCGCGTCAGGGGCGACGTGTCGACCGGGAAGTCGCGGACGAACGTCGGCGCCCAGAGGTGGTCGCCCACGAGGTGCTCCCACAGGAGCTCGACGAGCTTGCCGTGGGTGGCGGACTTGGGGTCGTAGCCGACCTCGAGCCGGTCCGCGTGCGCGACGAGGGTCTCGCGGGCGGTCTGCGGCGTGATCTCCTCACCCAGCGCCTCGGACAGCGAGTCGTACAGCGAGAGGTCGGCCCAGTCGCCGCCGAGCTCGTAGTCGGAGCCGTCCGGGAGGACGACGGTGGTCGTCCCGAGGACGTCGAGCGCCGCCTTCTGCACGAGGTCCTTCGTCAGCGCGGCCATCGTGTCGTAGTCGCCGTAGGCCTCATATGCCTCGACCATCGCGAATTCCGGGGAATGCGTGGAGTCGGCGCCCTCGTTCCGGAAGTTCCGGTTGATCTCGAATACCCGCTCGACCCCGCCGACCACGGCGCGCTTGAGAAAGAGCTCGGGGGCGATCCGCAGGAACAGCTCGATGTCATAGGCATTCATGTGCGTCGAGAAAGGCCGTGCCGCGGCGCCGCCGTGGATCGTCTGCAGCATCGGCGTCTCGATCTCGAGGAACTCCCGGCCGTGGAAGTTCTCGCGCAGGGACCGCATGACCCCGGAACGGGTGCGCACCATGTCGCGCGCCTCCGGCCGGGCGATGAGGTCGACGTACCGCTGGCGGACGCGCGCCTCCTCGGAGAGTTCCTTGTGCAGCACCGGCAGGGGCCGCAGGGACTTCGCCGCGACCTGCCAGTCGTCGGCGAAGATGCTGAGCTCGCCGCGGCGGGAGCGGATCACGCGACCGTGCGCGAACAGGTGGTCGCCCAGGTCGACGTCCGACTTGAACCGCGCGAGCGACTCCTCCCCGACGACGGCCTGGCTGAGCATGACCTGCAGACGACGGCCCTCGCCGTCCTGCAGCGAGACGAAGCAGAGCTTGCCGGTGTTGCGCAGGAACACGACGCGCGCGGCGACACCCACGACGTCGTCGGTCTCCTCGCCGGTGTCCAGGTGCTCCCACTGCGCGTTCACCTGCTCGAGGCTGTGGGTGCGGGCGACGCCGACCGGGTAGGCCTCGCCGCCCTGGTCGAGGATCCGGTCGCGCTTGGCACGACGGATGCGCACCTGCTCGGGGAGGTCGTCGGTCGCGTCGGCGGCAGGGTTCGGGTTCTCGGCAGTCACCGGACGATCCTACCGATCCCGGCGCTCCGGACCGTAGCCGCGGACCGCCGCCACGACCGAACCGCCGCTGCAGCCACAGGGCCGCAACGAGAGGGCCGCAGCCACCGCGGCGAGCGTGCCGTCAGCCCTGCAGGTCCAGCGCGAGGTCCAGGATCGGCGCCGAGTGGGTGAGCGCGCCGACCGACAGGTAGTCGACGCCCGTGCCGGCGACCTCCCGCGCCCGGTCGAGCGTGAGGTTGCCCGTCGCCTCGAGCTCCACGCGCCCCGTCTGCGCCTCCCGGGCCCGCACCGCCGCGACCGCGTCGGTCAGGACCGGCGTCGGCATGTTGTCGAGGAGCAGGAAGTCGGCCCCCGAGTCGATCGCCTCCATCGCCTGCGCGACCGTGTCGGCCTCGACCTGCACGAGGACGTCGGGGAACGTCGTGCGCACCGCCGCGATCGCCGCGGCCACCGAGCCCGCGGCGACGACGTGGTTGTCCTTGACCATGGCGACGTCGTGCAGGCCCATCCGCTTGTTCGTCCCTCCGCCAGCCCGGACCGCGTACTTCTCGAGCGCGCGGAGGCCAGGGGTCGTCTTGCGGGTGTCGAGGACCGTGGCTCCGGTGCCCGCGAGCGCCCGTGCCCACCGGTGGGTCGCCGTCGCCACCCCCGACGCGCGGCTGGCGAGGTTCAAGAGCGTGCGCTCGGCGACGAGCAGGACCTGCGTGCGTCCGGTCAGCGCGGCGAGGACCTGCCGGGGTCGGACGACGTCCCCGTCCTGGGCCTCGAAGGTCACCTCGGGCACGGGGAGCGCGAGCCGGTCCGCCACCTGCTGTACGACTTCGGTAATGACGACGAGACCGGCGAGCACGCCGTCCTCGCGTGCCACGAGGTGCGCGGTGCCCTCCGCTGTCGCGGGGATCGTCGCCTGAGTGGTCACGTCCCGGCCCGGCGCGGGGCCGAGGTCCTCGTCGAGGGCGACCGTCACTGCGGCCTGGATCCAGGCGGGGTCGAGCCCCGGTTCGACGAGGGAGGGTGATCGGTGCCCGGCAGGAGTGCTCACCCCGCGACCGTAGCCGAGAGCGGCAGGTCAGCGGGCCGTCGGTGTGGCTGTTCAGCGGTCGGTCGGCTCGGCGGCTGGTCGGCGGCTGGTCGGCACAGCGGCCGGTGGGCGGGCGGCCGGACCGGTCGGCGGCCGGGCGACACGACAGGTCCGGTCAGTCGTAGTCCGGCGCCGCCGGCAGCCCGAGGTAGGTCTCGAGCACCGGCTCCCCCGCGTCGCGCATGTCCGCGGCCAGCGCCTTGCCGACGTAGCGCACGTGCCACGGCTCGTGGATGTACCCGGTGACGTCCTGCGCGCCCTCGGGGAACCGCACGATCAGGCCGTACTCGTACGCGTGCTCCTCGATCCAGCGGGCCTGGTCGGTCCCGGCCATGCAGCCGTAGGCCCGGCACGGTCCGGTGCTCGGTACGAGGTCCGCGGCGAGCCCCGTCTGGTGCTCCGAGTACCCCGCGCGCGCCGACTCGACGTCCGCCCGCTCCTTGCCGAGCCGGGACACCCATGAGCTGTAGGTCGACCTCTGCTCCGCGTAGGAGCGGTATGCGCTGCGCGCGTACATCGGCATGCCTGCCTCGCGGACGCCCGCCAGGAGGTCTTCCACCGCCTCGGCGGCGTCGGCCCGCAGGACGCGGCCCCCGCCGTCCGGGCCGCCGATCGCGACCGTGTCGGGCGCGTAGTCGACGGGGTCGAGCTCGCGGCGCTTGTTGACGACGACGTAGGTGCTCTCCGGGTCGTTCGCCTCGGCGAGCCGCACCGCCCCGTCGGGGATGTCGCCGGTCGCGTACGTCGCGGTCGCGGCGTCCTCGTCGTCGGCCCGCCACACGAGCGAACCGCCGTCGAACTCCTGCGCGCAGGAGGTCGCGACGCTCGCCGAGGGCGTGCAGTCCGCGGCAGCGCTGGGGAGGCCCAGGAAGCCTGCCTCGCCGCGGAGCTCGGTCCACCGCGGCTCGATGCGCGGGTCGATGCGGACCGCGGGGCCGGCCGCGGGCGGCGGCGGGGCCTTCCGCGTCGTCGCGCCCGTCGCGACGGTCGTGCCGTCGGCGCTTTCCGTGCTGCCGGTGCTGTCCGTGCTGTCCGTGCCACCGACGGGGACCACCGCGCCCCCGTCCGCGAGCGGCACGTTCTCCTCGCCGCGACCCGCCAGGGAGGTCACCGCGACGACGACCACCAGCACGACGGCGAGCAGCCCGGCGAGCGCTGCCGCGCGGCGCCGCCACAGCGTGCGCGTAGGCGGGCGGACGTGCGACGGGCCCGGGCCGCGTCGGGCCACCGGACGACGGGTCCGAGCACGCCGGCCCGAGGGCCGCCGGCTCGCCCTGCGCGACAGGTCCGGCGGCTCCGTCACAGGAGGTGGCGCGCTCATGACGAGACCTGGACGACGCCGTCCTCGTCCAGAGCGAGCGTCACGCGGCGGGCCCAGGCCGGGTCCGAGGACGGGAAGTCGGCACGGAAATGACCGCCGCGGGTCTCCTCCCGCGTGGCCGAGGCGAGGGTCAGCAGCGAGGCCACCTGGTGCACGTTGGTGGTCTCCCACTCGGCGACCTGGGGGCCCGTCGTCGACGCGGCGCCGACGCCGCGGTGCGCGTCCGTGCGGATCCGCGCCAGACCGTGCGCCGCCCGGGCGAGCCCGGCGGCGTCGCGGATCGGCCCCGAGCCGTCGGAGGCGAGCGACTGAACCTTGGACCGCGCGGCCGCGGTCACGAGCGCGGACGGCCCCGGCCGGTCCACGGGTTCGGAGCCGCGCAGCTCACCGCGGCCGGCGCGCGCGATCACGTCGTCCGCCGCCCGGCAGGCGAACACGAGCCCCTCGAGCAGCGAGTTGGAGGCGAGCCTGTTGGCACCGTGCACACCCGTGCACGCTACCTCTCCGACCGCGTACAGCCCGTCGACGGAGGTGCGCCCCCGCGTGTCGGTCACGACGCCGCCGGAGTGGTAGTGCTGGGCCGGCGCCACCGGGACGGGCTGCTCCGTGAGGTCGATGCCCTCGGCGAGCAGGCGGGTCGTGATGGTCGGGAACCGACCGCGCAAGAAGCTCGCACCGAGGTGGCGGGCGTCGAGCAGCACGTGGTCCGACCCGGTCTGCGCGATCCGCCGCACGATCGCCTGCGCGACCACGTCCCGCGGAGCGAGCTCGGCCATCGGGTGCTCGTCGGGCATGAAGCGCACGCCGTCCGTGTCGAGGAGCATGGCGCCCTCGCCCCGCACGGCCTCGGATATCAGCGGCAGCTGGCCCTTGGCGCCCGACCCCAGCCACAGGACCGTCGGGTGGAACTGGACGAACTCCAGATCCCCGACACGAGCCCCGGCGCGGAGCGCCGCCGCGACCCCGTCGCCGGTGGCGAGCGCCGGGTTGGTCGACGAGCGGAACGCCTGGCCGATCCCACCGGTCGCGAGGATCACCGCGCCCGCGAGCGCGCGCCCCACGCCGTCCCGGGAGCCCTCGCCCCGCACGTGCAGCGTGACGCCGCACGCCGCCCCGCGGGCGTCGGTCAGCACGTCGAGGACCAGCGCGTTCTCGATCACCTCGATGCCCGGGTCGTGCCGGACCGCCTCGATCTGGGCGACCAGGGCCCGAGAGATCTCGGCGCCCGTCGCGTCCCCGCCGGCGTGCGCGATCCGGTCGGCGTGGTGCCCACCCTCGCGGGTGAGGGCGATCCCGCCGTCCTGGTCCCGGTCGAACACCGCGCCGCGGTCGACGAGCTCACGGACCCGACCCGGCCCCTCGGTGACGAGGACCTCGACCGCCTCCTCGTCGCAGACCCCGGCGCCGGCCACGAGCGTGTCGGCGAGGTGCGCCGAGGGCGAGTCCTCCGGGTCGAGGGCCGCCGCGATCCCGCCCTGCGCCCACGGCGTCGACCCGGACGCCAGCCGCGCCTTGGTCACGACCAGCACGTGCGGCACCCGCGTGCGCAGCTCGAGCGCGGCGGTGAGCCCTGCGATCCCTGACCCGACCACGATCGCGTCGGCCGTCGTCGTCCACCCGGCCTCGGGGGCGACGAGCGAGCGCGCGAGCCGCACGGGGGCCGGCCCGGGTCCACCGGGCACCATGCCGCGAACGGCGCCGGGCGCAGGGCCGATCGTCACGCCGGCCGCAGTGCCGGAAGCGGTGCCCGGCGGTGTCGCGCGCGCGCCGGGCGCGTCGCGCGTCCCCAGGGTCACTCGACCGTCACCGGCACCTGGAGGTCGTGGATCGGCAGACCGCTGGGCTCGAGGTCGTAGCCCTCGGGGACCTGGCCCGGCTCGTCGGAGACCTCGACGATCCTGTTCTGCTTGTCGACGAACACGACGTTCGGCAGGAACGTCCGGGCGTCGGCCGTGGACATGGTCCCGTAGGCGATGAGGATCACCGTGTCGCCGGGGCGCACGTGGTGGGCCGCGGCGCCGTTGATGCAGATCTCCCCGGCCCCGCGCGCCCCGGGGATCACGTACGTCGTCAGCCGGGACCCGTTGGTGACGTCGACGACGTCGACCTGCTGGCCGGGGTAGAGGTCCGCGGCGTCGAGCAGGTCGGAGTCGACCGTGATCGAGCCGACGTAGTGGAGGTTCGCCTGGGTCACGGTCGCCCGGTGGATCTTGCCGATCATCATGGGACGCCGCAGAGACTCCGGCGCCCCGGAGGTCGCGCCTGTCTGGTTCACGATGTCGCCTTCCGTCAGCTCGCCTGCGCGGGTAGGTCCACCGCCAGGTTGTCGATCAGTCGTGTCGTCCCGACGCGGGCCGCGACGAGGAGCAGCGCGGGGCCGCTGTACGCGGGACCGACGTCCTCCACGGTAGTCGGATCGACCAGCGCCAGGTAATCCACGGCAACGCCGGGATGCGCGTTCAGCATTCCCGCCGCGCGCGCCACGACCTCCTGCGGGCCGCGCCCCTCGCCCGCCGCCGCCTCGCCGGCGCGCAGCGCGGCGCTGAGCGCGACGGCCTCGGCACGTTCGTCCGCGGACAGGTAGACGTTGCGCGAGGAGAGTGCGAGGCCGTCCGGCTCGCGCACGATGGGGACGCCGACGATCTCGACGGGGACGTCGAGGTCGTGGACCATCCGCCGCACCGCGAGCAGCTGCTGGGCGTCCTTCTCCCCGAACACCGCGACGTCCGGGCGCACGAGCCGGAGCAGCTTGAGGACCACCGTGAGGACCCCGTCGAAGTGCCCCGGACGGTGCGCGCCCTCGAGCACCTCGCCGATCGTCCCGGCGCTCACCCGGACGATCGGGTCCCCGCCCCGGTAGACGACGTCCCGGTCGGGCGCGAAGACGACGTCGACCCCGGCCGCCGTCAGGAGCTCGACGTCGCGCTCCAGGTCGCGCGGGTAGGCGTCGAGGTCCTCGTCCGGCCCGAACTGCAGCGGGTTGACGAAGATCGTGACGACGACCTGCCCCGCCTTCCCGACCGCCTCGCGCGCGCGCTCGACCAGCCGCAGGTGGCCGTCGTGCAGGGCGCCCATGGTCATGACGACGGCGCGGCGGGGGCGCTCCCCTCGATCGCTGCGCCCACCGTCGCGCCCATCGCTGAGCCCATCGCCGCGCCCGAGCGTCGACGCGAGCAGGGCGCGCGTGCGCACCACGGTCGGACCGCGGCGTGCGGCCTGTTCCGAGGGGCCGCCGGCGCTCCGGGGGTTGTGGGGTGTCGTGGTCATTCCGCCTCCTCGAGCGCGTCCAACAGCTGCTGCGCCTGCTTCTCGTCGATCCGTCCCGCAGCGAGGGCGCGGCGCGTCGCGCCGCGCGAGAGCTCGCGGTACGACGACGGCACGTCCGTCGCTCCCACCCGGTGCGCCAGCGCGGTGAGCTCGGTCAGGTGGGTCGCGACCGTCCCGACGTCCCCGCGCGCGACCGGACCGGTGAGCGCGCTGATCGCGCCCGGTCCCGCCGTCGCCTCGGCCGGGTCCGCGGCGGCCGCCGGCCCGGGGTCGTCGTCCAGGTCCTCGGGGTGTCGGACGACGTCCGGGAGCGTCGGCCCGTCGGCGTCCGCCGCCCGCACGGACCCGTCGAGCGCGGCCCCCAGCAGCGGGGCGAGGGCCCGCCCGGGCTGCTCGACGCCCGCCGCCCGCAGGGCCTGCGCGGCCTGGGCGACGAGGACGACGAGGTGGTTCGCTCCGTGCGCGAGCGCGGCGTGGTACAGGCCCCGCGACTCCTCCGCGACCACCACGGGCTCGCCGCCCATCTCCACGACGAGCGCCTGCCCGATCGGCTGGACCGGGGTCGGGGCCGTGACCGCGAAGGTCGTCCCCTCGAGACGGGCGAGGTCCAGCGAGGTGCCGGTGAAGGTCATCGCAGGGTGCACCGCCAGCGGGATCGCCCCGCTGCGGCGCGCCGGGTCCAGGACCCCGGTCCCGTACCGGCCGGACGTGTGCACGACGAGCTGTCCGGGCTGCCAGGCGCCGACCTCGGCGAGCCCGGCGACCAGACCGGACAAGGCGTCGTCCGGCACGGAGAGGAGCACGAGCTCCGACCGCTCGACCACCTGGGCGACCTCGAGCACGGGGACGCCGGGCAGCAGCGTCTCGATGCGCTCCAGCGACGCCTGCGACACGCCGCTCGCCCCCACCACGGCGTGCCCCGTCGCGCGCAGCGCGCTGCCGAGGACGGCACCCACCCTGCCCGCGCCGACGACGCCGATCCCCAGCCGACCCTGGCGGCCGGGCTGTCGGGCCGCGCTCATCGGGCCTCCGTCCCGGGCTCGGCCGGCGGGCCGCTCAACCACGCCTCGGGACCCGCAGCGGCCCGAGCGTCGTGAGCGCGCACGGACTGCGCGTCGACGAGGTCCGCCGCGACGAGAGCGTCGAGGTGGTGCGCCCGCGGGGACACGGGGCCGGGCGTCGAGTGGACCACCATCGACGCGAGCCCGAGACGCCGCTGCCACGGCCCCTGCTCGAGGCCGAGCGACTGCGTGCGCTCGTGCGGGACGACGTCCACCACCCGGCGGAACCGCCCCGAGCGGAGCACCAGCGCGCGCCCCGTCGCCGCGAAGCCATTGCGACGCCACGACCACGGGTCGAGCCAGCCCGCCCGCCGGGGGCTCGTGACGAACCCGTGGGCGGGGCCCGCGGAGCGGTCGGGGTCGGCTGCGTCTGAGCCGATGCCTGAGCCAGCGTCTGAGCCGAGGTCCGTGGGTGTGCCGGCGCCGGCGCCGGCGCCTGAACCGGTGGCGGGACCGGTGCCGACGAGCGCCTGGTCGAGGAACCCGAGCGGGTCCTCGACGCCGAGGTCGGGGAGCACGAGCCACAGGGACGTGATCGCGTCCTGCCGGGTCCCGACGGGCAGCAGCAGGCTGCTGGAATGACCGCCGTCGGCCGTCGGTCCGTAGCCTGCGACGTTCACCTCGACGCGCCACCAGTCCCGGTCGCGCCACAGCAGGTTCTGGGAGAGCCGCACGGCCTGGACCCGTCCCGGAGGGATGGTCTGCGCCCGCGCCTCGAGCAGACCGTGCCGCAGCCGGATCCCGTCCGGCGAGATCGCGCTGCGGAACCCGAAGCCGCGCGAGAACTGCGAGAAGAGGTAGCCGCCGAGACCGAGGAAGCCCGGGAGCAGGCCGACGGCGATCCCGATGTCCTGCCGCCCCGGGGAGGGGACGACGAACGACACCACCGCGACGACGAACACGAGCATCGCGACCGTGGCGCCGGACCGGACGACGGACGCGACGAGCCGGCCCACGGGCACGTCGAGCACGTGCTGCTCCGGCGCGGCCGCGAACGGCTCGTCGTCCGCGTCGAGGGTCCCGGGGTGCCCGCTTCCGGGGGTCGCGACGTCGCCGGCGCGCGCGGGTGCCGGGGCACCACCGGGCCCGGCGGGCGCTCCGAGCTCACGGACGCCGTCCGGCGCGAGGTCCGACGGCTCACCCGATGTCCCATCCGGTGCCACGTTCGTTGCCGCGTCCGGCGCCGCGTCGGACGGCCGAGCACCGTCGACGGCGAGGCCGTGGTCACGCTGCCGCAGGTCGGTCGGAGCCCGACCACCAGCGCGGCTCCGCTTCACCCCTGCCGCGAGCGCCAGGAGCTCGTTGCGCAGCACCTCGGTGTCGGACATACGCAGCAGACCGATCTTGATCGCGGAGTCGGCGCCGCCGGCGACCTCGAGCTTGAGCTCGCCGAGACCGAAGATCCGGGCGAGGAGCGGCTGGACCACGTCCACGGCCTGGAGCCGGTCGAGGCGTGCGCGACGCTGCTGGCGGAACAGGATCCCCGTGCGCAGGTGCACCGAGTCGTCGTCGACCGCGTACGCGGTCCGCCGCCAGGCGAGCCACGAGTACACGCCCGCCACGACCGCGACGACCGCGATGCCGATCAGGAGCGGACCGAGGTAGCGCAGCCCGACGGGCACGTTGCCGCTGACCACGTCGTCGAACGACTGCTGGACGGCGATGAACCCGAGAGCGGCGATGACCGTCCACCCCCGGACCAGCGCGGTCACCGGGTGGACGCGGCGCCAGACGAGGCCGTCGTCCGACGGGCGCGTGGCGCCGCCGTCGACCGGTGCGCGCTCGGTCCCCTCCGGGACGCTCACAGCCCGGCCAGCCGCGCCTCGCCCCGCGCAGCGAGGCGGTCGCGCAGCAGGGCGGCGTCGTCGTGACCGAGGCCCGGGATCGCGGCGTCCGTCGCGGGGGACGCGGTGTGGAGCTGCACGTTCGCGATCCCGAACCGGGTCGCGACCGGCCCGGCCTCGACGTCGACGTACTGGAGCCGCCCGTACGGGACGACGACGAGCGACCGGAACATGATGCCGCGCCGGACCAGGAGGTCGTCGTCACGCTCGGCGTACCGGGTCGCACGCACCTGACGCGGGACGAGCCACCCCGACCAGAGCGCGACAGCTACGACCACGACGACGATCGACCAGCACCACGGCGTCACGAGGGTCGCGAGGACCACACCCGCGACGAGCGGGACGAGCAGCACCAGCCCGATCACGACGAACCGGGCGCGGACGAGCCGAGGTGAGACCGACGTCCACTCCACGCCCGGAGGGTCGAACGGGCTCCGTGCGGGCGTGGGGCTCGCGGGGGTGCTGTCGCTCATGCCCTTATCTTCTCAGGCCACGGCGGCCGACGGTTCAGGCCGGCAGCCCCTCCTCCTCCGGGCCTTCGTCGCGCCGCGCCTCCTCGCCGGGCGCGTCCGCGCCGGACCGCGGGTCGCCGTCCTGCGGCGGCAGCCGGCAGAACCTCTCCGCGACGAGCCCCGCGATCGCGAGGACCACCGAGCACAGGACCGCGACCCCCGCCGCGATCGCCTTGTCCCGCCGCGCCTCGATGCCCGCCTCACCCATGAGGACCAGGGCCTGACCGCCGTACCACCCCACGAGCAAGGAGCCGGCGAGCGCGGCGGACTTCGCGAGCACCAGGGTGCGGGCCGCGCGGAGACCGCTCAGCCCCGGCCTGTTCCCGCGCAGGTAGGAGCGGACCGTCGAGCCGGCCCAGAGCACGGCGCCCGCGAGGAGCAGGAGTGCGACGTCGACCGGCCAGGGCACGGCGGCGAGGAACACTCCCGCGTCCTCGAGCAGACGGGCGACGATGCCGCTCAGCACGGTCGAGGCCACGGCGACCAGGACGAGGGTCCGGACCCTCGTCGGTCGCACCGCTGGATCGCTCATCCCGTCACCCGAGCGTCGACGGGGGTGGCGGCACAGTCCTCGCGGTCTGCTCGTCCGACCCGGCGCCGGCCTGCGGCTCACCGTCGGGGTACGTGGCGGCGTCCTCGGGTCCGTCGACGGCGGGAGCGACGGCCCGGCCGTCCTCGGGGTCGCCCGCGTGGTCGCCGTCCAGAGCGTCGGGGCCTGCACCGTCCTCGCTGGTGCCGTGCTCGCCGCTGCCCTGCTCGTCGAGGTCGGCAGGACCGCCGATGCCCTGGTGGTCGCCGCTGCCCTGCTCGCCACTGCCATGGTCGTCGAACTCGCGGTGGTCGTCGCTGCCGTGATCGCCGAAGCCACCCGCGTCGGCCACGTCACGCGAGCGCGAATCCCCGTCGGCCGGTCCGGGGGACGAACCCACCTCGATCGCCGGAGGCTGCTCGGCCGAGCCGGCAGGCTCCTCGAGCCAGTCGAGCGCGAGCCACCGGATCCCGTCGCTGTCCGGCGCGGTCGCGGCGAGCGCCTCGACACCGCCACCGCCGAGACCGGGCAGCACGGCGTCCGGCGCCACGTGGGCCCAGGGCTCGAGCACGAAGGCCCGCTCGTGGGCGCGCGGGTGCGGCAGCTCGAGATCCGCGCTCGACCCGACGAGCGTCCCGTACGTGATGATGTCGACGTCCAGGGTGCGGGGCCCCCAGTGCTCGTCGCGCACGCGACCGTGGCGCTGCTCGACCCGCTGGCAGGCGTGGAGCAGGTCGCGGGCGGCGAGCGTCGTCCGCCCCAGCACGACCGTGTTCAGGTAGTCGGGCTGGTCGGGTCCCCCGACGGCCTCGGTCCTGGCGAGCGGCGCGACCTCGGTCAGCTCCAGGCCCGTGATGCGGTCGACGTCCAGCACCGCCGCCCGCAACGTCGCCTTGGGGTCGCCCAGGTTCGCGCCGAGAGCGATGACGACCTCGACGGGGCCCGGAGGTACCGCGTCCATCCGGTCGGGTCGCTCGTCGTCCGCATCCGCGGGCGTCGGCGGCCCGACGGCCTCGGGGCCGGTCGGTTCCTCGACACTGGGTACGGCAGCGAGCTCGGTCTCCGGCTCGGGCTCGGCCGCCGGCTCCGCACCGGGCGCGGGCACCGCAACAGGTGCGGGCTCCACGTCGACCGCGGGGAGCGAGGCGCGCGGTGCGGGGGCGACGACGGGCGGACGCACCGTGCGGTCACGCCGGACGGCGACCGCCGCGTCCTCGAACGGGACCGTGATCGGGGCCTGCGGCTTGTGGACGACGACGTCGACCGCCACCACCCCGGGGTGCTCGAGGACCGTCGCCGCGATCCGCTCCGCGACCGTCTCGATGAGGTCGGCGGGCGCTCCTCCAGGACGCCGACGACGTCCTCGGCGACCTCGGCATAGCTCGTGGTGTCCGCGAGGTCGTCCCCGGCGGCGGCGGGACGCGTGTCCAGGTGCAGCACGACGTCGGCGAGGAACACCTGGCCGTCCCGCTTCTCGTGGTCCAGCACGCCGTGGTGACCCGTGGCGCTCAGCCCGACGAGCCGGATCTGGTCGGCGGGCAGCCCGTCGCCGGCCAGGACCGCCCCGGGCAGCCCGGGGGCTCCGCTGGTTCCGTTCACGTCGTCCTCCGCATCGTCGCGTGGTCTGTCGTCCCGTCCGGCGGTTCGACCGGCGCGTCGCCCGACCTGGGTGCCTCACCGGTCCCCGTCGTGACGCGCTCGGTTGCACCGCCGTCCGCTGCGGCCCGCTTCCAGGCCGCTGCCACCCGTACAGCGTCCACCGACCCTGGCACGTCGTGCACCCGCACGCACCAGGCTCCCGCCGCGGCGGCGAGCGCAGAGATCGCAGCGGTCGCGCCGTCACGGGCGAGCGGCGGGACGGGCGCACCCTCCGGCCCGGCGAGGAGCCGGCCGAGGAAGCGCTTGCGCGAGGCACCGACCAGCACCGGCCGGCCCAGCGCCGTCAGCTCGTCCAGGCGCGCGAGCAGTGGCCAGTTCGCGTCGCCGCTCTTCGCGAAGCCGAGGCCCGGGTCGAGCACGATCTGCTCGTCGGCGACACCGGCCGCGCGCAGCGCAGCCATCCGTTGCGCGAGCTCGTCGCGCACGTCCAGCACCACGTCGCCGTAGTCCTCGAGGGAGTCCATGACATCCGAGTGCCCGCGCCAGTGCATCGCGACGTACACGACCCCGAGGCGCGCCACGACGCCGTACATGGCCTCGTCGGCGAGCCCGCCCGACACGTCGTTCACGATCGCGGCGCCGGCCCCGACCGCCGCTTCGGCGATCTCGGCCCTGGTCGTGTCGACGCTCACCACGTGCCCCTCGGCGGCCAGCGCGGTGACGACCGGCAGCACGCGGTCCGCCTCGACGTCGACCGGCACGCGGCCCGCCCCCGGCCTCGTGGACTCGCCGCCCACGTCGAGGATGTCGGCCCCCTGCGCCGCGAGGAGCCGCCCGTGGGCGACCGCCGCCGACGGCTCGAACCAGCGTCCGCCGTCCGAGAACGAGTCAGGTGTGACGTTGACGACGCCCATGACGAGCGTGCGGTCGCGCGCGGCGAGCGCGTCCGGCAGCGGCGACGGCCTCGTCGAGCGGTCGGGGCGGGGCACGACCGCTACCGCCCGATGATGAGGCTCATCGCCTCGGCGCGGGTGGTGCCGTCGCGCATCTGGCCGCGGACGGCCGACGTCACCGTGCGGGCACCCGGCTTGCGGACGCCGCGCATGGACATGCACAGGTGCTCGCACTCGACGACCACGATCACGCCGCGAGGGTCGAGATGCTCGACCAGGGCGTCGGCGATCTGCGACGTGAGCCGCTCCTGGACCTGCGGACGGCGGGCGAACACCTCGACGAGCCGGGCGAGCTTCGACAGGCCCGTGATCCGGCCGTCGACGCTCGGGATGTACCCGACGTGCGCGACGCCGTGGAACGGGACGAGGTGGTGCTCGCACGTCGAGTACAGCTCGATGTCCTTGACCAGCACCATCTCCTCGTGGCCGAGGTCGAAGGTCGTGGTGAGGACGTCGTCCGCCCCCTGCCGGAGCCCCGCGAAGACCTCGCGGTACGCCCGGGCGACGCGGGCCGGGGTGTCCCGGAGACCCTCGCGGTCGGGGTCCTCCCCGACCGCGAGCAACAGCTCGCGCACGGCCGCGGCCGCGCGCGGCTCGTCGAAGTCCGGGACGTCAGCGGGCACCGGCAGGTGCGCGTCGGCGTGGATCTCAGTCACGCTGCTGGTTCTCGTCGGGGGCGGACGGGCCGTCCGTCGGCGCGTCCTGGACGCCCGACGCCTCGGGGGCGGGCGTCGACTCTGCGACCGGAGACCCGACCTCACCGGTCGGCGGGACCTCGCCGGTCCTCTCCACGGGGACCTCGTCGTTCGCGGCGGCGGCGTAGTCCTGCGGGACGACGGGGACGTCGCCCTGCTCGGCGATCTCCGCCGGCGTGAGCACGGGGCCGCGGGTCGAGACCGCACGCTGCTCCGACGAGAGCCAGACGTCGCGCGGCTCGCGCTTGACGACGGGCGCGAACACGCGCGCGAGCTCTGCCTGGTTGAGGGTCTCCTTCTCGAGGAGCTCGAGGACCAGCGCGTCGAGGACGTCGCGGTACTCGGTGAGCACGGCCCACGCCTCGTCGTGCGCCGCGTCGACGAGGGTGCGGACCTCGTGGTCCACGGTCCCGGCGACGGCCTCGGAGTAGTCGCGCTGGTGGCCCATGTCGCGGCCCATGAAGGGCTCGCCCGCGGACTGGCCGAGCTTGATGGCGCCGATGCGCTCGCTCATGCCGAACTCGGTGACCATCTTGCGGGCCGTCGCCGAGGCCTTCTCGATGTCGTTCGAGGCGCCGGTGGTCGGGTCGTGGAAGACGATCTCCTCGGCGACGCGGCCACCCATCGCGTAAGCGAGCTGGTCGAGCAGCTCGTTGCGCGTCGTCGAGTACTTGTCCTCCGTCGGCATGACCATCGTGTAGCCGAGGGCGCGTCCGCGGGGCAGGATCGTCACCTTGGTGACGGGGTCCGTGTACCGCATCGCCGCCGCCACGAGCGCGTGACCGCCCTCGTGGTACGCCGTGATCTTCTGCTCCTTGACGTTCATGACGCGGGTGCGCTTCTGCGGCCCGGCGATGACGCGGTCGATCGCCTCGTCGAGCGCGCGGTCGTCGATGAGCTGTGCCCCGCTGCGCGCGGTGAGCAGCGCCGCCTCGTTGAGGACGTTGGCGAGGTCCGCACCCGTGAAGCCCGGCGTCCGGCGGGCGACCCCGACGAGGTCGATGTCGGGGACGATCGGCTTGCCCGCGGCGTGCACCCGCAGGATCGCCTCGCGACCGCGCAGGTCGGGGGCCTCGACGGCGACCTGCCGGTCGAACCGCCCCGGGCGCAGCAGCGCGGGGTCGAGGATGTCGGGCCGGTTGGTCGCGGCGATGAGGATGACGTTCGTCTTGACGTCGAACCCGTCCATCTCGACGAGGAGCTGGTTGAGGGTCTGCTCCCGCTCGTCGTGCCCACCGCCCATGCCGGCACCGCGGTGGCGACCGACGGCGTCGATCTCGTCGACGAAGATGATGGCGGGCGAGTTCTGCTTCGCCTGCTCGAACAGGTCGCGCACGCGGCTGGCGCCGACACCCACGAACATCTCGACGAAGTCGGAGCCGGAGATCGTGTAGAACGGCACGCCCGCCTCGCCGGCGACGGCCCGGGCGAGGAGCGTCTTACCGGTGCCCGGAGGGCCGTAGAGCAGGACGCCCTTGGGGATCTTCGCGCCGATCGCCTGGAACTTCGCGGGCTCGGAGAGGAACTCCTTGATCTCGTGGAGCTCCTCGACCGCCTCGTCGGCGCCCGCGACGTCGGCGAACGTGACCTGCGGGGTGTCCTTGCTGTGGAGCTTGGCCTTCGACTTGCCGAAGCCCATGACCTTCGAGCCGCCGCCCTGCATGCGGGACAGCAGGAACCAGAAGAGCACGCCGATGATGAGGAACGGGATGATCAGGCCGAGCATCGACGCGAGGAACGACTGCCGCGCGATCTCGGAGTCGTAGCCGTCCTTCGGCTCGGCGGCCGTGACGGCGTCGACGACCTCCTCGCCCTGGGGCTGGACGTAGAAGAACTCGACCTCGTCGCCGCGGTTCTGCTCGTCGCCGTCCGGGTCCTCGAACGTGAAGTCCTCGGAGAGCGTGAGCCGCACGCGCTGGTCGCCGTCGACGATCAGCGCCTCGTCCACGGTGTCACCGGCGAGGAGCTCGAGCCCCTGCGACGTGTCGATGCGCTGCACCGAGGGCGTGCTGAACGTCACCCAGCCCAGCCACAGGAGGAGGAGCCCGAGGACGATCCAGACGTACGGACCACTGAAGATCTTCTTGGCGTTCATCGACGGCGGGGCACTACCCCGCTTCCCTCCGTGTGCACAACGATTCCGCGACCGAAACTACACGCTCCGGCTCGACGTTCCCTGAATGTTCGCCGAGGGCGTGGACCGCCCGGTCAGCTCCCGGAGTAGACGTGCGGCGCGAGAGTCCCGACGAACGGGAGGTTCCGGTAGAGCTCGGCGTAGTCGAGGCCGTAGCCGACGACGAACTCCGTCGGGATGTCGAAGCCGACGTAGCGGACGTCGACCTCGACCTTGGCCGCCTCGGGCTTACGGAGCATCGTTGCGATCTCGACCGACTCCGGGCCCCGGCTGCGCAGGTTCGACAGGAGCCACGAGAGGGTCAGCCCGCTGTCGATGATGTCCTCGACGATCAGCACGTTGCGGCCCTGGAGGTCGCTGTCGAGGTCCTTGAGGATGCGCACGACCCCGGACGACTTGGTGCCGGACCCGTAGGACGACACCGCCATCCAGTCCATCTGGACCCGGTGCTCGAGGCGCCGCGAGAGGTCGGCCATCACCATGACGGCGCCCTTGAGGACGCCGACGAGCAGGAGGTCCTTCCCGGCGTAGTCGCGGTCGATCTGCTCGGCCATCTCGCCGAGACGGGTCTGGAGCTGCTCCTCGCTGAGCAGGACGGACGAGATGTCGCTACCGAGGTCGGACGATTCCACGAGTGCTCCAAGGGGTGTGTCGGTGCGCGGTCACGCTGCGAAGACCAGCCTGCCACATCGCCGCTGGGCCCGGACGCCACCCGGGAGGTGCACCGCGCCCTGCCCCCGCCAGTCGACGACGAGCGCGTCGAGCGCGTCGACGTGGGCCGCCGACAGCGACCCGGGGAGGGCCCCGGCGTCGACGGCCGCCGCGCGCAGGGCACGACGCCGGACGGCGCGGAGCAGCGGGAGCAGCTCCGCGACGACGAGGGCGAGCACGGGGAGGGTCCCGTCACCCGGGGCGCGCGCCCGGCCCTGGGCCCCGTCCTGGGTCCTGTCCTGTGGCCGGTCCAGGGCCCGGTCCAGTGCTTCGGCCGCGATCGCGTCGAGCGCGTCGGCGTCGTCCCGCAGGAGGTCGGCGCTGCGCGCGAGCGCCTCGGGGACACCGGGGCCGAGCACGTCACCCAGGACCGGCAGGACCTCGTGCCGCATCCGCGAGCGCAGCGGGAGGTCGGACGACGTCCCGCCGGTCCGTGCGCCCGTCACCCCGTTCGTCGGGTCGTGCCAGGGATCCAGGCCTGACGCGCGGCAGACGGCCTCCGTGTCGGACCGGCGGAGGCCGAGGAACGGCCGGCGGTACACGCCCCGCAGGGCGGGCATGCCGGCGAGCGAGCGGGCCCCGAGCCGCGGGCGAGACCCAGGAGCACGGACTCCGCCTGGTCGTCCAGGGTGTGCCCCAGCAGGACCGCAGAGGCGCCGTGCCGCGTCGCGGCGTCGGCGAGCGCCGCGTACCGCGCGCCCCTGGCCCGCCCCTCCGGCCCGGCGGACCCGCCGTGCTCACCGACCGCCACCGGGACGACCTCGACCGGGTCGAGCCCGAGGGACCGGCACTGCTCGGCCGCGCGCTCGGCCACGGCGCGCGACCCGACCTGCAGCCCGTGGTCGACCACGATCGCGCCCGCGCGCCAAGCACCCGGGGCGCCGGACGACGCGCGTCGCCGGGAGGACGCGGCCTCGAAGGCGGCGGCCGCCGCGAGCGCGAGGAGTCGGCGCCGCCGGAGCACGCGACCAGCACCAGGCCGCCGCCGGGCTCTGCGGCATCTGTGGCCTCGGTGGCCAGGACCTCCCGCACCGCGCGCCTGGCGGCGGCGACCTCTGCCGGCGGACCGACCATGGTCAGCCGTGCACGCGGGCGACCCAGGCGGCGGGCTCCGCGATCTCGCTCGCCGTCGGCAGCGTGTCCGGAGAGGTCCAGACGGCGTTGAACCCGTCGCGGCCCACGCTCTTCTCGACCGCGCGCACGAACGCCGCACCGTCCCGGTACTGGGCGAGCTTGCTCTCCATCCCGAGGAACCTGCGCAGCAACCCGTCGAACGCCCCACGGCCTGCGCCGTCGCGACGCTGCTCGAAGCGTCGCCGGATCTGCCGGACGGTCGGCACGACCTTCGGCCCGACCGCGTCCATCGCCACGTCGGCGTGCCCCTCCAGGAGCGACATGACCGCCGTGACGTCGTCGAACACGCGGCGCTGGTCCGGCGTCAGGAAGCCCGCGACGAAGGGTCCGTCCGTCCCGTGCACGGCGTTGACGAGCCCTCGGCCGACGGCGCCGGCCCGCTCGCTCCACCGGCCGGCGGTCAGGTCCCTGGACCGCGCCGCCATGTCCGTCAGGAGCCTCCCGGTCCGCTCGGAGAGGTGCGCCGGGAGCCACGGCGCCGCGGCGAACTGCAGCGCGTGCGTCTGCTCGTGGAGGCACACCCAGAGCCGGAAGTCCCGGCGGCGGACCCGCAGTGAGCGCTCCGCCGCGAGGACGTTCGGGGCGACCAGCAGGAGCCGGCCGAGTGCGTCGGGGCCGGCGGCGTACGGGTCGAACTGGCCGAGCACCCGGCTCGACAGCGCAGCGAGGACCGCCCCCACCTGGGCGGCGCCCAGGAGGCTCGGCAGCGGCGCCGCGAGCTGCGACCTCTCGGACGCGGAGAGCCCCTCGGCCAGCGGTCGGGTCATGAGGTCCATGACCTGCGTGTTCGCGAGCGCCCAGCCTGGACGATCCACCACCGAGACCTGGGACAGCGTGTCGCTCGTGGCGAGGGACTCGGGCGCGGGTCGCATGCCGGTCACGTCGAGCACCTCGGGCACGGCGCGCGCCGCCGCCTCGCGGAGGCCCGCGACCAGGGACTCCAGCTCGTCGCGGGTGCCGACGGGCCCGGGGTTCGCTACGCGCCCGGCGATCTGGGCCGCGGCTCGCCAGTCGACGACCTGGACAGAGGTGTTCGTCACCCGGCCACGGTATCCGGCGCTGCAGACACCGCCCGACCGCGGTGCCCCTGCCTCGTGACCTGGATACCCTTGTGGCCCGCTCGGCCGCGGTGCCGCATGACACGGCCCGGCATGTCTCGTCGTGGTTCCGGGCTGGTCCGGGCTGGTGCAGCACGGGCGCCTCACCGACGCGGTACGGACACGACCGCGTCGCGGCTGTGACACGCATGACACGCATGACACGCATGACACGCATGACACGCATGACACGCATGACACGCATGACACGCATGACACGCATGACGCATGACGGATAGCGAGAGGGAGGCCGACCACCGTGCGCATCCTCGAGGCGGGATCCCGGGCGCTGATCGTCGAGCTCGACGAGGCCTCGGGCGACGGCGACCCGATCTCGGTCGCGCAGCGGCTCGGCGCGCTCCCGGAGGTCGTCGAGACCGTCGTCGGCGCCGCGACGGTGCTCGTGCGGCTCGACCGTTCGCCCAGCGCCCGGCCGGAGCCAGGCCTGGACACACCGGCGCGGACGCCTGCCGCAGGTCTTGCCCCCGTCGACGTGCGTTCAGTCGTCCGGGAGCGCTCCGCGCCCAGGTGGGACGCACCCGCCTCGGACGCGACGACCCCGGACCCGGCGCCCGCGGACTCGGAGGCGAACCCGGCCGGGAGCCCGTCTGCGGACCCGTCTGCGCACCCTGACCCCGACCCATCCGCCGACCCCTCCGCCGGCGTGCGGGACCCGGACCAGGTCGTCGTCCCGGTCCGCTACGACGGCGCGGACCTCGCGGAGGTCGCCGACCTGCTGGGCGTCACGCCCCAGGAGGTCGTCCGTCGGCACACCTCGACGCCGTACCGGGTCGCGTTCACGGGGTTCGCTCCGGGGTTCGCCTACCTCGCCGGGGACGCCGGGCTCGACGTCCCCCGTCGCGACTCGCCCCGCACGCGCATCCCGGCGGGCGCCGTCGGGCTCGCCGGCCCGTTCAGCGGCGTCTACCCGCGCGAGAGCCCGGGCGGCTGGCAGCTGATCGGCACCACGGACCTGCCGATGTGGGACCTCGAACGCGACCCTCCGGCGCTGCTGGTCCCGGGCTCCACGGTCCGCTTCGTCGAGTCCAGTACCGACCCCGCCGGCAGCACCCCAGTCTTGGACCGCGTCCGCGATCCCGGCAGCGGTCCCGGGACCGTCCGCACCGGCGGCCCGCCCGACCGTCCCCACGCCGCGGGCGACGGACCCGCCGGGGTGCCGGACGCCGTCCGACGCCCGGCGATCACGGTCACCCGGACCACCTACCCGGTCCTGGTCGAGGACCTCGGGCGGGACGCCGTCGCGCACCTGGGCGTGACGCGCTCGGGCGCGCTCGACGCGCCGGCGCTGCGCCGGGCGAACCGTGCCGTGGGGAATTCCGACGACGCGGCGGGACTGGAGGTCGCGTCGGGCCCGACGACGCTGCGCGCCGAGGGGCCGGTGACGGTCGCCGTCACCGGCGCCGAGACGACGGTTTCGGTCGCTCGGGCAGGCTCGGGTCCGGACGGCCCGGAGAGCAGGTTCAGCACCCCGGGCACGGTGGAGCTCGACGACGGGGACACGGTCACGATCGCCGCACCGGTGCGCGGGTTCCGCACCTACGTCGCCGTGCGGGGCGGGGTGGACGTCCCGCGCGTCCTCGGGAGCGCGTCGACGGACGTCCTCTCCGGGCTCGGGCCGCGGCCGCTGCGCGACGGCGACACCGTCGCCGTGGGCACGAGCCCACGCCGGGCACCGGCTGGATCCCCCGGCACGGGCACCGCATCCGGCTCCGGGTCGGACCGACCGGCCGGCTCCACCGTCGAACGGCGGGACGGCGCGGCACCGTCGGGCGCATCGGACGTGTCGGACGTCACCGTCCTCGACGTGGTCCTCGGCCCGCGGGACGACTGGTTCGACGACGGGTCGGTGGCGCTCCTGCTCGCCCAGGACTGGGAGATCACCGCGGCGGCGGACCGGGTCGGCGCGCGGCTGGCGGGCGCGCGACCGCTCGTGCGCCGGACGACCCGGGCGGGCACGGAGCTGCCGAGCGAACCGATCGCGCGGGGCTCGCTCCAGGTCCCTCCGGAGGGTGACCCGGTGCTGCTGCTCGCCGACCACCCGGTCACGGGCGGCTATCCGGTCGTCGCGGTGGTCGCCGACCACGACCTGCCTCGGACGGCGCACCTCGCCCCGGGTGCGCGGGTGCGGTTCCGTCGGGTCGCCGCCTGACGGACGGGCTCGGTCAGCCGCCGCAGCCGCACGAGGCGAGCTCGTCGACGAAGTCGTCGAAGATCAGCATCGCGCCGAACGGTTCCTTCGTGTCGTCGACGACGATGACGTACGTGAGCATGCGGCCGTCCGCGGTCATCACGGTCCCCGCGAGCGCCGTGACGTCGCGCAGCGAACCGGTCTTGGCGCGCGTGAGCCCTGCGGCGGGCTCGCCCACGAACCGCTCGCTGAGCGTCCCCGTGAGACCGCCGACGGGCAGCCCGACCGCACCGCTGCGGAGCCGGTCGAGCTCGGGGTTCGTCATCGCCTGGAGGACGTGCCCGAGCTGGTCGGCGCTGACCCGGGACCCGTCGGCGAGCCCGCTGAGGTCGGCCAGGGTCATCCCGGTCGTGTCGACGCCGAGACGCCCGGTCGCGGCCACGACGGCTCGCGTCGCGCCGGTCCACGTCGCGGGCAGGCCGGACTCGATCGCGACCAGCCGGCCGACGACCTCGGTGATCGAGTTGTCGGACTCCTGGAGGAAGTAGTCGACGAGCTGACGCACGGGGGCGGACGAGACGCTGCCCAGCTCGGTCGTCCCGGTCGGGACCGTGGCCCGCACGGGGCTGCCGGAGACCTCGATCCCTCGGTCCTCGAGCGCCTCGGCGAACGTCTTCGCCGCGGCCATCGACGGGTCTGCGGCACGCTGGGCGTACTTCTCCTCGTCCAGCCGCGCCGCGTCGACGGCGAGCGCGGTGACCGGTGCGACGAAGCCGCGGTTCACGACGCTCTCGTCCCAGGCGGGCGAGACGAGCGACCCGTCGAACAGCGAGTCGTCGAGCGCTACACGCACCGTCGTCTCGCCAGTGAGCCGGAGCTCGGCGGCGACCTGGTCGGCGAGGTCCCCCAGCCCGGCCCTGCCGTTCACCGCGACCGGGTCGCCGGCGCCGGGCGCGAGCAGGAAGTCGCCGCCGCCCTGGAGGTAGACGAGGCCGTCACCGACCTCGGACTGCACGACGCGCGTAGGGAGCGTCGCCTCGGGGTCGAGGACCGAGAGCGCCGCCGCTCCGGTGAGCAGCTTCTGGGTCGAGGCGGGGGCGAGGAGCCTCGACGCCCCGCTCGACCCGAGGGTCTCCCCGTGGCCTGGTCCAGGACGAGGACGCCGTACTTGCCGGTGACGCGGGAGTCGGCGACGAGGTCGTCGACCTTCGCCTGCACCGACGACGACGCCGGCGTGGGTGCGTCGGGGTCGAGTCCGGGGAGCGCGACGGTCGGCACTGCGCCGAGGACGGCGCCCGGCGCGTCCGGGAACGGCGCCGCAGGTTCCGGGACCGGCTCGACGGTCAGCAGACCGGGCACCAGGTCGTACGCGTCGGCCGCGAGATAGCCACCGGTGAGCGCGAGGACGACGGCGACGGCTCCACCGGCCCGTGCGCCCCAGCCCATCGTCGTCCCGTCGTCGCTCGTGCCGACCTGCTCGTGCCCACCTGCTCGTGCCAGGTGCTCGGTCGGGCTCTCGCCCGTCCGCGTGCACGGGCGCCGAGCATCGAGGTCGGCGCCTCGGAGAAGTATCGCCGATCGGAGGCGGTGTGCGTCACATCTGCCCGGTCGAGCCGCTCCCGGCGTGTCACACTGGTCACGCGCTCACGCGCCCCGGTCGTCGGGGCCGTCAGCAGAACCCGTAGGCACGCAGCACCCCGACCGTCGAGCACAGGCGCGACGCCCAGAGAACCTGGGCAGGCGCACCCCGGCGACGGCACCCCGACCTGGAGGAACAGTGGAGTTCGACGTCACGATCGAGATCCCGAAGGGCCAGCGCAACAAGTACGAGGTCGACCACGAGTCCGGGCGGATCCGCCTGGACCGGATGCTCTTCACCTCGACGCGCTACCCCGACGACTACGGGTTCATCGAGGAGACCCTCGGTGAGGACGGCGACCCGCTCGACGCCCTGGTGCTCCTCGAGGAGCCGACGTTCCCCGGCTGCCTGATCCGCTGCCGCGCGCTCGGCATGTTCCGCATGCGCGACGAGGCCGGGGGCGACGACAAGGTCCTGTGCGTCCCGACCGGGGACCAGCGCGCCGCGTGGCGCCAGGACATCGACGACGTCTCGGACTTCCACCGCCTGGAGATCCAGCACTTCTTCGAGGTCTACAAGGACCTCGAGCCGGGCAAGTCCGTCGAGGGCGCCCACTGGGTCGGCCGCGCCGACGCCGAGGCCGAGATCGAGCGCTCGTTCCAGCGCGCCATCGACACCGGGTACCACACGGGCCACTGACCCTAGGGCTCCCGCTCGAACCTTCCGGCCCCCGACACCCCACCGGTGTCGGGGGCCGGTTCGTGTCCCGGGCCGAGGTCGCCGCCCCGGGGCAGCGGACCCGGCCGCGGTGCGGGTCGCGTCCACGTCCGTCCACCATGTGGACCAGCTCTGTCGCTCGGGCTCCTCGATGCCTACCGTCGACCCATGACCTGCCGAATGTGCTGCTGCTGACCACAGCGCACGTTCGCCTGCCCGGAGACCCGGGCCGGCTCCCGGTGTCGGCCCCGCCCGTGCGGCGGACCACCGGGGGCGTGCGCACACCCGTGGACCGCACCCCCGCCCCGACCGACCCGCCGACGCGACGTCGCCGACACCCCAGGAGCCCCCGATGAGCGAGCAGACCCTCCCCACCTGGTCCTTCGAGACCCGCCAGATCCACGCCGGGCAGGAGCCCGACCCGGCGACCGGCGCCCGCGCGCTGCCGATCTACCAGACGACGTCGTTCGTCTTCCCGGACGCCGGCGTCGCCGCCGACCGGTTCGCGCTCAAGGACCTCGGCCCCATCTACACACGCATCGGCAACCCCACCCAGGGCGTCGTCGAGGAGCGCATCGCCGACCTCGAGGGCGGCGTCGGCGCGCTGCTGCTGGCCTCCGGCCAGGCGGCGGAGACGTTCGCGATCCTCAACCTCGCCGAGGCCGGCGACCACATCGTGGCGAGCGCAAGCCTCTACGGAGGCACCTACAACCTGCTGCACCACTCGCTGCCGAAGCTCGGCATCACGACGACCTTCGTCGAGGACGCGAGCGACCCGCAGGCGTGGCGCGACGCCGTCCGGCCCGAGACCAAGGCCTTCTTCGCCGAGACGATCCCCAACCCGCGCTCCGACGTGCTCGACATCGCGCTCGTCGCCGACGTGGCCCACGCGTCCGGCGTCCCGCTCATCGTCGACAACACGGTCGCGACGCCCTACCTGGTGCGGCCCATCGAGCACGGGGCCGACATCGTCGTGCACTCCGCCACCAAGTACCTCGGGGGTCACGGGGCCGCGATCGGCGGCGTGATCGTCGACTCCGGGAACTTCGACTTCGAGGCCGACCCGGAGCGCTTCCCCGGCTTCAACACCCCCGACCCGTCGTACAACGGCATCGTCTACGGCCGCGACCTCGGCGTGAACGGGATCCTCGGCGCGAACCTCGCGTTCGTCCTCAAGGCCCGCGTCCAGCTGCTGCGCGACCTCGGCGCCGCCGTGTCGCCGTTCAACGCGTTCCTCATCGCCCAGGGCATCGAGACGCTCTCGCTGCGCGTCGAGCGCCACGTGGCCAATGCCCAGACCGTCGCCGAGTGGCTCGAGGCGCGCGACGACGTCCGGCACGTCCACTACGCCGGGCTGGAGTCCAGCCCGTGGCACGCGACCGCGCAGAAGTACCTGCCGCGCGGGGCGGGCGGCGTCCTCGCCTTCGAGATCGACGGCGGCGCCGCGGCGGGCCAGGCGTTCGTCTCGGCGCTGAAGCTGCACTCGAACGTGGCGAACATCGGCGACGTCCGGTCCCTCGTGATCCACCCGGCCTCGACGACGCACAGCCAGCTGTCCGTCGCCGAGCAGGCCCTCTCCGGGGTCACGCCCGGCCTCGTGCGGCTCTCCGTCGGTCTCGAGGCGGTGGAGGACATCCTCGCGGACCTCGCGTTCGGCTTCGCCGCCGCCGCTGCGCTCGACTGACCGACCATCCTCACCGGGACGTCACGACCGGCCCCGAGCCCACGGCTCGCGGCGCCCGAGTGACGTCCCGGCGGGGAACGTATCCTGGAGAGCGGTGACCCCGATGGACGACGACGCAGCTGCAGCACCCGCCCGACCCTCGCCCGGCAGCGCCGCGGGGGCAGGCGGCGGACGTCGGCGCGCCCTCGGCCCGGTCCCCGTGACCGCCGCATGGCGCGAGGGCGACCCGGTCGGTGACCGGCGGTTTGTCGACGTCGGCACGTTCGACCTCGAGGGCGGGCGCCGCATCCCCGACGTCCGGGTCGCGTACGAGACCTGGGGCGAGCTCGCACCCGACGGGTCGAACGCCGTCCTCGTGCTGCACGCGCTGACCGGCGACTCGCACGTCACTGGCCCGGCCGGCCCGGGCCACATGACCGCGGGCTGGTGGGAGGCGATGATCGGGCCCGGCGCCCCGATCGACACCGACCGGTACTTCGTCGTCGCGCCCAACGTCCTCGGCGGCTGCCAGGGCACCACGGGCCCCGCGAGCACCGCGCCCGACGGCGAGCCGTGGGGCGGCAGGTTCCCGCGCGTGACGCCGCGCGACCAGGTCGCCGTCGAGATCGAGCTGGCCCGCGCGCTCGGCATCACCTCCTGGAACCTCGTGGTCGGCGCCTCGATGGGCGGCCACCGGGTGCTCGAGTGGGCCGTGCTGGGGCCCGAGCACGGGATCGAGGTCGAGGCGATCGTCACCGTCGTAACCTGCGCGCAGACCACCGGCGACCAGATCGCCTGGGCCCACGCCCAGCTCGGCGCGATCCACGCCGACCCCCGGTTCCGCGGCGGCGACTACTACGGGGCGGCCGACGGCGACGGACCCCACGCCGGGCTGGCCATCGCCCGCCAGATCGCCCACACGACGTACCGGACCGCCAACGAGCTCGACACCCGGTTCGGCCGGCTGCCGCAGGGCGGCGAGGACCCGTTCACCGACGGTCGGTACGCGGTCCAGTCCTACCTCGACCACCACGGCGACAAGCTCGCCCGGCGGTTCGACGCGAACAGCTACGTGCGGCTCACGGAGTCGATGGTCACGCACGACCTCGGCCGGGACCGCGGCGGCGTCGAGGCCGCGCTCAGTACCATCTCGGCGCGCGCCCTGGTCGTCGCCGTCGACACCGACCGGCTGTTCCTCCCGGCGGAGAGCGCCCGGATCGCGGCGGGCATCCCGCGCGCCGAGCCGCTCGTGGTGCTGCACTCCGAGTTCGGGCACGACGGGTTCCTCATCGAGTTCGACCAGCTCGGGCCCATGGTGACGGACTTCCTCGCGGAGCGCGTCCGGATCTGACCCGTCACCACCATCGCCGAACCGGCGCTTGCGCGCGATGACGAGGGTCAGATCGGAGCCGTCCACCGGTTCGGGCGACGATGATCACCGGTTCGGCGGACGGACGGCCCGCGCACACGGCCCCCGGTTGCGCGACGATGGGCGCATGAGCGCCGACCTGATCCAGCTGTCCCGGACCCTGCGGACCCAGTGGGACGCGCTCGTCGAGTGGATCGACCAGGCGGACCTGGACGACGACGTCCTCGCCGAGGAGAGCGCCGTGACGGGCTGGAGCGTGGGCGAGCTCGTCAGCCACCTGGGGCGCGCGATGGACGCCCTCGCCGTGTGCGGGCCCGTGCCCCCGGGGACCGTTCCGCTCTCCCTCGCCGAGTACCTCGGCACCTACCCCCAGCGCTCCGCGGAGATCACGACCGTCACGCGCGAGCTCGACGCCGAGATCCGGCGCGACCGGGTCGCCGGCATCAGCGCGAAGGCCGACCGGGCCTTCGCCACGCTCGACGACCTCGGCCCGCACGACCTCGTGGTGCAGGCGCGCCGCGGGCCCATCATGCTCCGCGACATGGTCGCGTCCCGTCTCATCGAGCTCGTCGTCCACGGCGACGACCTCGAGCGGTCGCTCCCGGGGATCGCCGGCAGCCCCCTGGAGCGCGACGCGCTGGCGCTCGCGGCCGACGAGCTGCTGCGCATCGTGGTCGCGCGGGGCGGCTGGAGCCTCGAGGTCGCGGACGCCCGCACCTGGATCCGGCTGGCCGCGGGCCGCGTCCCCTACGACGTCGACGACCTCACGCGCGCGCTCCGGCCCGAGTTCACCGCCGGCGGCGTCCCCGACCTGGGCCGGGTCCTGCCGGTCGTCTGACGGCGGCGCGCCCCGCAGGCAGGTACGTCACCGCGGGGCAGGCATCTCGGCGGGGACGAGCAGCTGCCGCCCCACCAGTCCCACCGTCCGCGCCAGCGCCGCCCGCGCCAGGTCCCCGACGAACGGGTTCCCCCGCAGGTCCCACAGCACGAGCGCCGACGCCCATGCGGCGTCCCGCGCCGCGTCGATCGAGAAGTTCGACACCAGGTCGGCCGCCACCGAGAGGTCGCCCGCCGCGCGCACCACGTCCTGATCGAGGAACCCCTGACGGATCGGCCGCACGACCTCGGCGAGCACGTCGTTGACCCGTTCGTAGTCGTCCCTGAGCCCGGGATCCCCCGGCGTGCGACCCGTGCTCTCGCACGCGCTGACCACCGCGAGCGCCAGGTCGTGGTTGATGTGGGCGTTCATCCCCGCCAGCGCGTGCTGCACGGGCCAGATCCCGGGCGTCGACCGTCGGTCGACGAGCGGCGCCCAGGCCGCTCCGGGCGGCCGCCCCGCGTCGAGCGCCCGCGGGACGTCCAGGAACAGCTCGGCGAACACGACGTCGAGCTCTTCGACGAACGCCGGGTCGCGGAACGTGCCGTCCGTGACCCGCACCGCCACCCGTGCCGTGACCTCCCGGTACACGTCGACGAACACCGCCACCCCGTCCGACCCGGGGAGCGGCCGCCGCACGGCGTCCAGCTCGACGAGCACCCTCCCGATCCGCGGGCTCGCACCTGCGCGACCGCCCGCGGTCCCGATCCCCTCGAGCATCGTCTCTCCCTCCGTCGGTGCGACCGGTCGTCGGGGCCACGCGGCCCGCCGAGAGGTTCGTCCACCCTGAGGGAGGGCCGCGGGCGTCCGTCGTGACGACCGATTACCTTGGTCCCATGCTCGCCGCCTACGCCGCCGCCCTGTCCCCGGACACCCCGCTCGACGGGCTCGAGGTCGGCGACCGACCCGCCCCCGAGGCGCGCGAGCACTGGTCGACCGTCGACGTGCGCGCCGCGAGCATCAACCACCACGACCTCTGGGCGCTGCGCGGCGTCGGGCTCTCCCCGAAGGCCCTGCCCATGATCCTCGGCACGGACGCCGCCGGCGTCGCGCCGGACGGGACGGACGTCGTCGTCCACGGCGTGATCGGCGCCGACGGGCACGGGGTCGGCCCCGACGAGCCCACGACCCTGCTCTCGGAACGGCACCCGGGCACCCTGGCCGAGCAGGTGGCGGTGCCCACCGCGAACCTGATCCCGAAGCCTTCCGAGCTGAGCTTCGAGGAGGCCGCGTGCGTGCCGACGGCCTGGCTCACGGCCTACCGCATGCTGTTCGTCGCAGCCGACCTGCGCCCGGGCGACCGGGTCCTCGTCCAGGGCGCGGGCGGCGGGCTCACGAGCGCCGCGATCGCGCTCGGCGCCGCCGCGGGCCTCGAGGTCTACGCGACGTCGCGGACGACGGAGAAGCGCGAGCGCGCCCTCGAGCTCGGGGCGGTGGCCGCGGTCGAGCCCGGCGCCCGCCTGCCGCAGCGGGTCGACGCCGTCGTCGAGTCCGTCGGTCGCGCCACCTGGAAGCACTCGGTCGCGTCGGTCCGCCCGGGCGGCACCATCGCGCTCTGCGGGCTCACGTCCGGGGACCCGGAGCCCGCGGAGCTGACGCGGGTGTTCTACCACCGCATCCGCATCCAGGGCGTGACGATGGGCGAGCGTGCCGACCTCGCAGCCCTGCTGCGGTTCATGGTCAGGACCGGTGTCCGGCCGACGATCGACCGGGTGCTCCCCTCGCGTCGGCGCGCGACGGCCTCGCCCGGGTGCTGTCCGGGGACCAGTTCGGCAAGGTCGTGCTGACGCCATGACCTCGCCCTCGTGCGCACCCCCGACCTCCCCGACACCCCCGCCATCGACGACACGGACGACGACCGCATGACCGCCGTCCCCGAAGGCCCGCTCGGCGGGTCGATCCCGGAGGCCGTCGCCCCCGGCCGGACCGTCCCGGCGCCGTCCGACGGCTGGGTCGAGGACGTCCTCGGCTCGGACTACCGGCGACGGACCCTCGACCTGGGCCAGGACGACGAGGGCGACGTGGTCGCGACCCTCGTGCGGTACGCACCCCGCGAGAACGCGTGGCCGCGCCCCGCCCGCGCGGTCCTGTACGTCCACGGCTGGTCCGACTACTTCTTCCAGACCGGGCTCGCGGAGTACTGGCACGACCAGGGCGCCGCGTTCTACGCCCTGGACCTGCGCAAGTACGGCCGGAGTCTGCGCCCGCACCAGACCCCGGGGTACGTCGCGAACCTCGACGAGTACGACCCCGACATCGACGCCGCGCTGGAGGTGATCCACGCCGAGCTCGGCCCGCACGCGTCGGTCATCTACATGGGCCACTCCACGGGCGGCCTCACGGGGGTCCTCTGGGCCGACCGGCACCCCGGGCGCGTGAACGCCGTCGTGCTCAACTCCCCGTGGCTCGAGATGCAGGGCGCCTCGGTGGTCCGGACCGTCTCGACCCCGGCGATCCGCCAGCTCGCTCGCTTCCAGCCCAAGGCCCCGCTGCCGAACATCGACCCCGGCTACTACGCGCGCTCGCTGCTCGTCGGCGCGGGCGGCGAGTGGGAGTGGGACCTGCGATGGCGGCCGACGCCGTCGTTCCCGGTGCGCGGCGGCTGGCTCAACGCGATCATCGACGGCCACGCCCGCGTCGCCCGGGGTCTGACGATCCCGGAGCCCGTGCTCATGCTCCTGTCCGCTCGCACGATCATCAGCACCCGGTGGAGCGAGGCCATGCGCTCGGCGGACATCGTGCTCGACGTCGAGGCCCTCGCTCACCGGGCGCCGTCGCTCGGGCAGTCCGTCAGCCTGGTCCGGGTGCCGGACGGCGTCCACGACCTCGCGTTGTCGGCGCCCGTCCCGCGGGCCCGCTTCTATGCGGAGATCAGCCGCTGGCTCGCGGGGTACGGCTGGGGGTGACGCGGGCCGGTCAGGAGAACCGGCTCCGGAACTCCTCGGTCAGGGTCGGCCCGCCGTCACCGATTCGCCAGACGGCCCAGCCCTCGGCCGAGAACCTGCCCGAGACGGCGACCGCCGCCGAGTCGGGGCTGCGATAGCTCGTGCCGTCGTCGAGCACGATGGTGCCGTCGGTGCGCAGCGTCGCCTCGAACCGCTGGCCCCGACGCGGCCGCGACCAGACGAGCTCGGTGGGTCGGCCGATCGACCGGGCGAGCGCGTGCAGGTCGGAGTCGTCCTCGTCCGCGTCACCGGCGGCCGCAGAGCTGCGGGCAGCGGTCGGGGCCGCGACCTCGTCCGCCCGGTCGGCGCCGAACGCCGAGCGCCACGCGGCGTCCTCCGCCGCCGAGGTCGCGTCCGGGATCGACGCGTCCACCGGCGACCCGCCCAGGGACCGGTCCAGCCGTCGCTCGTCCCCGAGACCGGCGCCGGACGGCGCGCCCGTGGTCCAGGGGTCGGGGGCCGGCGTTCCCGACGACCAGGAGTCGCGGGCCGGTGTTCCGGACGGTCGCCGGTCGTCGATCGGAGCGTCGACCATCGGGACCTCGCCCGTCGGAGCCGCGCTGGTCGACGCCGTGCTGGACGACGGAGCGGCGTTGGTCGAAGCCGCGATGGTCGTAGCCGGACCGCCCGAGGGCCCGTCGTCCTCGGCGTCACGGCTCTGCGGGGCCGCGACCTGCTCGGGAGCGGCCGGCGGTCGCGGCGGGTCGATCGTCGGGTATCCCCCGGCGCCGGTCCGGACGTCCGGGAGCGTCGAGACGTCCACGAACTTGCGCCCGTCCTCGGCGCGGACGACGCCCGCGGTGAGGACCGTCGTCCGACCCCCGCCTGGCGGACGAACTCCACCGCGTCCAGGACGTCGTCGCGCGCCGTGGAGCAGACGATCACGAGCCGTGCGCCACCGAGCGGGCGGGCAGCGCCCGCCCGTCGGGGCGAGAACGGGAGCGTGTCGAAGAACCGGTCGAGGTGAGCGTCGAACTGGTCCGCCCCACCGACGTACCGGGCGGCGAGGTCGGCGTGCGTGAGGCGGCCGGTCACGCCGGCGCGTCGCAAGGACGCGTGGAAGGCGGGCTCGTCGAGGTCGGAGACCACGTCGACGACGACGGGCGCGCCGGTCGTGTCGATCGCCAGCACGTAGGGGTCGCCGGGGTCCCGGCGGCGCGCGACGACGAACACGCGCTCACCGAGCAGGGCGTCGATCTGTGCGTCGACGACCTGCTGCGCGGTGCTCGGGAGAAGGTCGCCGGACTGCTCCGGCGGGGTGGGGACAGACTGTTCGGGATCGACCTCGAACAGGGGCATGGTGCGACTCCATCGGTGACGTTTGCGCCAAGCCTACGGCCCTCGACCCGGTGTCCGGAACGGTTCGTCCCAGGAAGTTCCGACGGCGTCGGCGTGTCGGGACACACCCTGCCGCGGCCCCCTGGGGAACTACTGGGAACCGCCCGCGAGCCGGTCCTCCACGCGTGCGATCTTGCCGTCGATCTCGCCCGTCCGACCGGGCCGGATGTCCGCCTTGATCACGAGCGAGACGCGGTGGCCGCCCGCTCCGACGGCCTCCGTCGCGCGCTGGATCACCGGCATGACCTCGTCCCAGTCGCCCTCGATCTCGGTGAACATCGACGTCGTGCGGTTGGGCAGGCCCGACGCCCGGACGATGCGGACGGCCTCGGCGACGGCGTCCGTGACGGACTCGCCGGCGCCGAGCGGGGCTACGGAGAACGCGAAGATTGCCATGTCGCGATGCTACGGCGACGACGTCCGCGACCGGGGTGGGGTCCATCACGCCCCCCAGCGGCCACGGTGCACGACGTCGCCCATCGGCCGTCGGGCGCGCCGCGTGACCGACCCGGTCGGCGCGGCGTCCGGGTCCGGGTGGCCCACGGTGATCGCGCCCGTGGGCGCCCAGGCCGACGGGATCCCGAACTCCTCGCGCAGCGCGTCCACGCGCGACGGCGGGACGCCGAAGAAGCAGGCGCCGAGCCCCTCGTCGACGGCCGTCTGGAGGATCAGCAGCGCCGCCATCCCCGCGTCGACGTGCCAGTACGGGGCCGACCACCGGTCCCGGGCGCGGTCGGTCCAGCCCTTGTCGCGCTGGGCGTACCGGTCCAGGTAGGCCTCCTCGGACGCGAGCACGACGATCACCACGGGCGCCGTCCGCATCCCGTCCAGCCAGGCGCTGGACCCACCGCCGTCGCCCCTTGCCCGGGGCGAGGTCACCGCCCAGAACCGCGCGACGTCGTCCGGCACGTCGAGGACGAGGAACGACCAGCCCTGGGTGAAGCCCGCGCTCGGGGCGCGCACGGCGTGGCGCAGCATCGCCTCGACGGCCGCGGGGGCGACCGGCTCGGAGGTGTAGCGGCGGACCATGCGGCGGCGGCGGACGACGTCCCTGAACTCCATCCGCACACCGTCACCCGGAGGTGCGGATCATGCCCTGCGACACGCTGGAGGCCGCTGAGGACACGCATCGGAGAACGCGCGGGCGCGCCCCGGACGCAGGACCGTCAGAGCCGAGCGGCCAGGAGCTCGGCGAGGCTCGTGCCCTTCACCCCGGCCAGCTGGTCGGCCTGCGTGCGGCACGAGAATCCGTCCGCGAGGTAGACGTCGCCCTCCTCCGCCTCCGCCAGGGCCGGCAGCAACGACGCCTCCGCGACCTTCACCGACACGTCGTAGTGGCCCTTCTGCATGCCGAAGTTCCCGGCCAGCCCGCAGCAGCCGGCGAGCGTCTTGATCGTCGCCCCCGCGTCGGTGAGCAGCTTCTCCTCGGCCCGGAACCCCATGACCGCGTGCTGGTGGCAGTGGGGTTGGACGACGGCCCGCACGTCCGACAGGTCGGGGACGGTCCATCCCGCGTCGTCGGACGGCGCGGTGTCGGGTCCGGTGAGCAGCTGCGCCAGGGTGTGGGTCGCCCCGGCGACGGCCTTCGCGCGCGGGTCGTCGGGGAACAGGTCGAGCAGGTCGGAGCGCAGCACGGCGGTGCACGACGGCTCGAGCCCGACGATCGGGATGCCGTTGACGGCGTACGGCCCGAGCACCGACAGCAGGTCGCCGAGGCGCTTGCGGGCGCCGTCGAGCTGACCGGTGCTGATCCAGGTCAGCCCGCAGCAGGCCTGCTCGTCGGGCACGACGACGTCGTACCCGGCGGCGCGCAGCACCGTCACGGCCGCTTGCGGCACGCCGGGGTCGAACGCGTCCGAGAACGAGTCGGTCCAGAGCACGACCTTCGGCTTGGACACCGTGACCGGGCGCCCCGGCAGGGTGTCGGGCGAGGCCCCGGGCACGCCGTGCGACGCGCTGCCGCGCCGCCACCAGGTGCGGAACGGAATCTCTGCGAACGCGGGCACGGTGCGTCGCGTGTCCATGCCGCCGGCCCAGAGCACCGCCTTCGCCAGCGGCCGCCAGGAGAGCAGACCGTTGACGAGCCGCGGTGCCAGGCCTGCGAGCCGTCCCCAGCGCGGCAGCCAGCCGAGCGAGTAGTGGTCCACCGGGCGCAGCTTCCCGCGATATGTACGGTGCAGCACCTCCGACTTGTACTGAGCGATGTCGACGCCCGCCGGGCAGTCGGACGAGCACGCCTTGCACGAGAGGCACAGATCGAGCGACTCCCGCACCTCAGGCGCGTCGAGCCCGCCGACGAGCGTGCCGTTCACCGCCTCCTGCAGCACCCGGGCCCGGCCGCGCGTCACGTCCTTCTCGTCCTTCGTCGCGAGGTACGACGGGCACATGAACCCCCGGCCGCCGTCGAGTCGGCCCGGCACTTGCCGACGCCGACGCACCGGTGGACGGCCTGGGTCAGGTCGCCGTGGTCGTGCGCGAACGAGAACCCGGTGTGCCCGGTGACCTTCGACTGACCACGCGCCCCCGCCGGAGCCTTGGAGAGCACCGTGTGCGCGAGCGGTCGCCGCAGGTCCGCGTCGACCGGGCGCGGGTGGACGACGACGCCCGGGTTCAGCACCTCGTCCGGGTCGAACAGCGCCTTGAACTGCTCCATCAGCCGGATCGCCTCGTCCGAGTACATGAGCGGCAGCAGCTCGGAGCGCGCGCGCCCGTCCCCGTGCTCCCCCGACAGCGAGCCGCCGTAGCTGCCCACGAGCGTCGCCGCCTCGGTCACGAACGTGCGCAGCACGCTGCCCGACTCCTCGAGCGGCACGTCGATGCGCAGGTGGATGCACCCGTCGCCGAAGTGCCCGAACATCAGGCCGTCGACGCCGTAGCGCGCCATCAGGGCGTTCAGGTCGCGCAGGTACGGGCCCAGCTTCTCGGGCGGGACCGCCGAGTCCTCCCAGCACGGCCACGCCTGCTCCCCGGCGGGCGTGCGACCGCCCAGGCCGGCGCCGTCGGCCCGGATCTGCCACATGGCCGTCGCCTCGGGGCCCGCCGGGTACACCGCGGTCGCGGTGCTCGACGACGCCTCGACGATGCGCTGCGCGCTCTCCATCGCGTCGTCGGCCGTCGCGCCCGCGACCTCGATCATCAGCCAGCCCGCCCCGGCCGGCAGCTCCGGGACGGCGGCGTCCCCCTTGGCGCGCCGGACGACGTCCACCAGCCGGGCGTCGAGGCCCTCGATCGCGAGCGCACCCAGCGGGAGCAGGGCGGGGACGTCGTCCGCGGCCGTGGGCATGTCCGGGTAGCCGAGGACGACGAGCGTCGGCCGGCTCGGGACCGGGACGAGGCGCACCGTGGCCTCCAGGACGGTCACCGCGGTGCCCTCGGTGCCCACGAGCGCCTTGGCGAGGTCGGAGCCGTTCTCGGGGAGCAGGTGCTCGAGCGAGTAGCCGGAGACCTGACGACCGAACCGCCCGAACTCGGTGCGGATCAGCGCGAGGTTGTCGCGCACCAGCTCGGCGAGGCCCGGGACCTGCGGGAACTCCGGGTCACCCGCGCCCGCGACGTACCGGCGCCCACGCCCGTCGAGCACGTCGAGCGACACGACGTTGTCGACCGTGCGGCCGTACGCGACCGCGTGCGGGCCGCAGGCGTTGTTGCCGATCATCCCGCCGAGCGTCGCGCGGTTCTGCGTCGACGGGTCGGGGCCGAACCGCAGCCCGTGGGGTGCGGCGACCTTCTGGAGCGCCGACATGACGACACCCGGCTGGACGCGCGCGGTGGCGGCCTCGGCGTCGACCTCCAGGACCGTGTCCAGGTGCCGCGACGTGTCGAGGACGACCCCCGGACCGATCGAGTTGCCCGCCGTCGACGTGCCGCCGCCCCGCACCGTCAGCGGCAGCCCGAGCTCGCGCACCATCTCGGCTGCGGAAGCGAGCTCGTCGGCGGACGCGGGGTACGCGACGACCTCGGGGACCACCCGGTAGTTCGAGGCGTCCGTGGAGTACTCGGCGCGCCGGCGCGCCGACGTCTCGACGCTCCCGGACATGACGGTGCGCAGCGCGACGGCCACCGCCTCGCGCGCGGCACGCTCGGTGCGCTCGGCGTCCGCCTCGGCCTCGGCGAGATCCCGGGAGGTGACACGCTCCTGGACAGGCGGCGTGGGGATCACGGACTCGTTCTGCAGGGGTAGATCAGGCACGGTCGGATTCTCGCACCTCGCTCCGCGGGGCTCCACGGACGTCCGGCGACGGTGAGGATCAGCGGGGCACGTCGACGGTCAAGGTCCCGCCCCCGAACCCGTACTGCTGGTCCCTGCCCTCGACGGTGACCTCCGTGACGCCGTCGGGGATCTCGACCCCGGACTGGGTCCTGGTGAACGGCTGCTCGCTCGCATGGTCGTGGGCGAGGGTGTGCTCGCCCAGCACGGTCCCGTCCGCGTCCAGCACCCGCCAGCCGTCCGCGTACCGCTCCGGCGAGTCGTAGGGCGAGCTGATCGTGACGTCGAGGGAGAAGGTCCCGCCACCGTCGGGCGAGATCTCGACACCCACGACGTCGGGGAACTGCTGCTCGGCGGCCTCGTCGGTCGCCGCGTCGTCCGGCGCACCGGTGGCGTCGCTCGACGCCGCGGCGGGTGCGGGCCCCTCGCCCGTCGAAGAACCTTCGGAGCAGCCCGCGAGCGCGAAGACGATCACGAGCACCGCGACCACCGCACAGGGGATCGCGGCTCTCAGGGCGAGGCTCTGGTCGGACCGCATCCTTCGAGGCTACGCGGCCGGCTCAGAGCACGAGCTCGGGCTGCAGCCTCTTGACGGTCCAGAGCCGCTGGCGGCTCGCGGCCCAGGTGGTCATGGCCAGCGCGGCGACGAGCACGCCGCCCAGGACGACCGCGTCGAGCGCCGCAGAGGCGAGGTTCCCCCGTACATGAGCTGTCGCAGGCCCTCGACGCCGTAGGTCATCGGCAGGAGGTAGTGGATCGAGCGCAGCGGCTCGGGGAGCGTCTGCCACGGGAACGTCCCGCCCGCCGTGACGAGCTGCACCAGCATGAGCACGAGCCCGAGGAACTGCCCGGCGGCACCGAGCCATGCGTTGAGCGCCTGGACGATCGCGATGAACGTGCCGCTGATCAGCACGAGGAAGCCGAGGGTCAGCCAGGGGTGGACGACCTCGATGTCGAGGGCGAGCACGGTGACGAGGAACATCACGGTCACCTGCGCCATCCCCAGGAGGAACGGCGTGAGCCAGCCACCCACGGCGGCCTGCCACGCCGGCCGGCCCGCCGCGAGCGCCCGGGTCGACAGGGGTCGGACGAGCAGGAACAGGACGTAGGCACCGATCCAGGCGGCGAGGCTCAGGAAGAACGGTGCGAGGCCGGCGCCGTACTTGCCGGCGGCAGCGACGTCGTCCGACTGCACGGCGACCGGGTCGCCGATGTTCTTCGCGGTCGCGTCGGCGGTGTCCTCGTCCACGTCGGGGACCTGGCCGAGCCCGTCGGCGAGCCCGTCGCGCAGCTGCGTGACGCCGTCGACGAGGTCGCCCGACCCGTCGCTCAGCCGGGCCGTGCCGTCCGCCAGGGTCGTGGCGCCGGTCGCGAGGGCGGCCGTGCCGTCCCTGAGGTCGCCGGCGCCGCCGCTGAGCGTGCCGGCGCCGTCGTCGAGCCTGGACGCGCCGCTCGCCAGGGACGACGCGCCGTCCGCCAGGTCGGACGCGCCGTCCGCGAGGTCCGAGGCACCGCCGCGGACCTGCTGGGCACCGTCCGCAGCGCTGCCCACCCCGGCCGCGAGGTCGGGGGCGGCCGCGGAGAGCTGCGCTGCGCCGTCCGACACCTGCCGTGCGCCGGTGGCGAGGGTGTCGAGCTGGGCGGTGGCGTCCTTGATCTGGGTCCCGGCGTCGGCGAGGGGCGCTCGCAGGGCGTCGAGGTCCGCCAGGATCGCGTCGATGTCGGCCTGCGGGACGCCCTGGGCCTGGAGGTCGGACTCGATCTGGGCGCGCCAGGTGTCGAGCCGCGCCCCGGCGTCGTCGACCGCCTGCGCGGCGTCGTCGCCGTAGGCGGCGACCTTCTCGTCGCCGTCGGCGACCTGGCTCGCGCCGTCCGCGAGCGCCTTCGCCTGCGCCGGCAGGTCGTCCGTGGCGCTGCGCAGGGTCTCGAGACCGGACGCGAGGCCGTCCGCACCCGCAGAGAGGGTGCCGGCACCCGCGTCCAGGTCGGACGCGCCTGCCGACAGGGCGCCGGCGCCGTCGGCCAGCCGCCCGGTCGCGTCGGTGAGGTCCGAGGCGCCCGCGGCGAGCTGCGCCGCGCCGTCGGAGGCCGCGCCCGCGCCGTCGGCCAGGTCGTGTGCACCGTCGTCCGCGGTCGCGAGGCCGTCCTGGAGCTGCGTGGCGCCGTCGAGGAGCTCGTCCGCTCCGGCGACCGCGTCGGCGAGGTTCGTGTGGACGTCGTCGAGCCCGGCGAGGAACGTGTCTGCGGCCTCCGTCCCGACGTCGGTCGCGATCGCGTCGCGCACCTCGCCGACGATCGTGTCCGCGATGGTCGTCGCGAGGTAGTTGTTCGCGTCGTTGGTGACCAGTCGCAGGCTCGCCTGGCTGGGCTCGAAGTTCGAGCTCGAGACGAGGTCGCTCGAGAACTCGGGACCGATGAGCAGCGCGGCGTCGTAGGTGCCGTCCCGGACGCCGTCCTCGGCGTCGGCCTCGGTCGTCTCGACCCAGGAGAAGCCGCCGTCGTCGAGGAGCTGGTCCGCGACGTCCTGCCCGAAGTTCTTCGTCGAGGTCTCCCCGGTCTCGGGGTCGGTGACCGGGGCGCCCTCGTCGGCGACGACGAGCGCCGCGGGGACCTGGTCGAGCTTGCCGTACGGGTCGCCGTTGGCGAACAGGTAGAGCCCCGCGTAGAGCGTGGGGATGATCGCCATGGCCACGATCGCCAGCTTGGGCAGCGTGCCCGAGGTCAGACGGCGCAGCTCGCTCACGGAGAGCCGGAAGGGGGTCATCGGTCGTCCTCGTCGGTGTCGAGCAGGTGGGCCACGCCGGTGCGCGGCGCCGTGCGGGGGACGGCTCTTGTGCCAGGTCTCGGGTCGGGTCTGGTTCCGTGGCCCGCTCCGGGGCTTGCTCCGGGGCCTGCTCCGGCGCCAAGTCCGGCGCCAGGTCCGGCGCCAGGTCCGGTCCCGGCGTCGAGACGAGCGCGACGACGGGCGGGGCCGCCCACGTGCCCGTGTCCCGAGCGAGGGGGAGGTCGGCGCCCAGCATCCGCGCCGACGACCGGGTCGCCCCGACGAGCACGCCGTAGCCCCGCGCGGCCCATCCCTGGGCGATCTCCCACCACTCCGCGGGGTGGCCGCCGTGGCGGTCGGGCAGCACCAGGAAGAGGAACCGGACGCCCGGGTCGGCGGCGGCGAGCGCCATGAGCAGGGCCGTGCGGTCGGGTCCGTCGAGCTGGTCGACGCGCGCGTCCCGGTCGGCGCCGACCGCGTGCTCGGCGATCCAGCGCGCGACGTCGCCGGGCCAGTCCGGCCGCCCGGCCAGGGACAGGCCCTCGGCCACGACGTCCGCGACCGTGAGGGCGTCGTCCGGCCCGGTGATCCCGGGGACGTCGACGACGGCGGTGACGGCGCGGAGGCGAGGTGCGGAGGAGGTGGCCTCCCCGTCGGGGACCGCGTCGCCGACGGGGGTGCCGGACCCGCCGTCCCGGTCCCCCCAGAGCAGCACCTGGCCCTCGGAGGCGCGCATGCGTCCGGAGGCGACCAGCGCGAGCGCCGTGTGCCCGTGCCCCGGCTCGGCGGCGACGAGCACCGCGGTCCCGGTGCGGACGTCGACCGAGAACGGCGAGAGCAGCGGCTCGCGCCTGCCCTGCACCCCGACCTGCTCGAGCCCGATCTGCATGCTTCCTCCGTTGTTGACCATCGATCAACAAGATACGCCACTTGTTGACCTCAGGTCAACAGGTCTGATAGGACTGCACCATGAGCCCACGGAACGCAGCGCGACGCGACCCGGCGGAGCGCCGCGGCGAGCTGCTGGAGGCAGCGCTCGACGCCGCGACGGCCGACGGGCTCGCGGCCCTCTCCCCCACCGTCGTCGCCGCACGGGCCGGGCGCTCCAAGGCGCTCGTCTTCCACTACTTCGGTTCCACCGACGGGCTGCGCCGCGCCGTGGCGCTCCACGTCGTCCACGAGCTCGACGCCCGACTCCGTGCACCTGAGGGCCTCGACTACCGGGCCCGGCGCGCCCACCTCGCCGCGGCATTCCTCGACGCGGTCGTCGTCCGCCGGGCCGTCTGGCGGGACATCTGGCGCGGCGAGCTCGCCGACGACGTCGAGACCGGGACCGTGCTCGACGAGATCCGCTCCACGCTGGTGGACCGGATGGTGCGCTCGACCCACGGTGCGCAGGCTCGAGGCGGCGACGCCGAGCGCGCCGCGGCGGCCGGCCGAGCGGAACGGGACGCGACGTCCCGCGCGACGGCGCGCTCGAGGGCGCTGGCGCGCGGGTGGGTAGCGCTCGTGGAGAGCATCGCGGCCGACTGGCTCGACGGGGCGGCGGGGACGGGCCCCCGCCCGGTGGCGGCGAACCCGACGGGAGGACGGCGGCGCTGCTCGACCGCGCCGACGTCGAGGCGATCATCGTCTCCAGCATCGACGGGCTCGGGCTCGCACCCGCCGAGACCGCTCGGTCGACCGGTTCGGGCCTCGGGCGACTACCGTCGGACCAGGAGGTCTGAGATGCGCGTGGTGGTGGTCGGTGCGAGCGGCAACGTCGGGACGGCGGTGCTGGCCGCGCTCGCCCGAGAACCGGTGGTGACGTCGCTCGTCGGGGTGGCCCGCCGGGTGCCCCGTCCTTCAGGAGCGTCCACGGTCGAGTTCCCGCACGACGCCGCGACCTGGGAGCGGATCGACCTCGCCGGGCCGTCGGCCGGGCAGGTCCGCGGCCGGCTCGTCGCCGCGTTCAGCGGGGCCGACACCGTGATCCATCTCGCCAGGACGCCGCGCACCCGCTCGTCGGTCGGCGAACGCCGGGCGACCGACGTCGAGATCGCCCGCCGGGTGTTCGACGCCGCGGGTGCCGCAGGCGTCGCGCACGTCGTCGCGGGCTCGTGCACCGGCGCCTACGCGGCGAGCGGCGGCGACGAGCCACGCGTGGAGTCGTGGCCCGTCCGCGGCGGCGACGCGACAGCGAGCGCCCCGTGGGCCCGTGCGGACACCCCGGCCGGCCGGTCCGCGGCGGCCGAGCGACCCATGACGTCCACGGCAGAGGTCGAGCGGCACCTCGTCCGGCTCTCCCAGGAGCACGAGGTCGTCGTCACCTCGGTGCGGTCGCCGATCGTCCTGCACCGGCGCGGGGCGAGCCAGCTCGTGCGCGACGTCGTCGGGAAGCTCCCGTCCCGGCCGTTGCGCAAGGACGGGACCGTGCCCCTCGTCCTGTGGCCCGAGGGGCTGCGGGTCCAGGTCGTCCACGCGGACGACCTGGCCGACGCCTTCCACCGGATCGTCGTCCAGCGCCAGCCCGGGGCGTTCAACGTGGCGGCGCCGGACGTGCTCGACGGGCAGGACTTCGCCGACCTGGTGTCGGCGGGCGAGCTGCGCGAGATCTCGCCGAGCGCCGCGCGACGGTCGCTGGCCGTCGCCTCCCGCATCGGGCTCGCGCCGGTGGACCCGATCTGGTTGGCGACGCTGTTCGACTCCCCCGTCCTCGACACGACGCTCGCCCGGACGATCCTGCACTGGACCCCGCGGCACGACGCGCGGTCGACGCTCGCCGAGACCGTCCGCGGGATCCGCGACGGCGCCGGGTCGCAGACCCCGCCGCTCCTGCCGCTCTGAGCCGGTCCCGCCTCCGGAACCGACACCGGCCCCGCGCCCGGACCCGAAGAGGTCGGACGACGGAGCCGGGCTTCCCGGGTCGGCCGGAATCGAGGTCCTCGGTCAGGACTCGAGCGTCGCGTCCAGCGTGATCTCCGTGCCGGTGAGCGCCTTGGACACCGGGCACGTCGCCTTGGCGCTCTCCGCGACCTCCTGGAACTTCGCGGCGTCGATGCCCTCGACCTCGCCGCGCACGGTGATCTCGATCGAGGGGATGCGGAACCCGCCTGCCGGGTCCTCACCGAGCGACACCGTGGCGCTGACCTCGAGCGCGACCGGCGTGGCCCCGGCCTCCGCGAGCAGTGCCGAGAGCTGCATGGCGAAGCACGACGAGTGCGCGGCGGCGATGAGCTCTTCAGGGCTCGTGACGCCTTCGGCGTCGTCGGCGGCGCGGCGCGGGAACGAGACGTCGAACGTCGAGACGCCCGAGCTCGTGAGCTCGACCTGCCCCGAGCCCTCCTCGAGCGAGCCGTTCCAAGCGGTCCTGGCGGTACGTGCGGGCATGTCTGCTCCTTCGGTCGGTGGTGGTGCGCCGACCACGCTAGGGCCTCACGGTCACGTCGCACGCCGACCGGTCACCGGTCGGTCGCCCACCGCCCGCGGGCAGCGCCCTACAGTGTGCGCATGGCAGCACCGGCCACCGAGCCCCCGGCGTCTCGACGCCCACGCAGGCACGTCGTCCGGTGGGTGGTCCTGGTGCTCGGCGCCCTCGTGGTCGCCCTCGTCGTCTGCGTCGCGCTGCTCGCCCGCGAGGCCCTCGCCGCGCGGGACGCGCTCACCGAGGCGGCCGAGATGCTGCCGGCCGCGGAGGACGCGGTGCGGTCCGGCGACGTGGACGCGGCGCGGGACGTGCTCGACGACCTCGCCCCGCTCACGACGACGGCCCGAGAGAACACCGACGGTCCGTTGTGGGCGGCAGCCGCACACACCCCCGGCGTCGGAGCCGACGTGTCCGCCGTCTCGACCACGGCGGCATCCGTCGACACCCTCGTCCAGGACGTGCTGCCGCCGCTGGCCCAGGTCGCCCAGGTGCTCGCGGGCGACGGTCTGCGACCCGTCGACGGCGCGATCGACCTGGCGCCGGTCACCGACGCGGCGCCCGTGGTGCACGAGGCCTCGACGGCGATCGACGGCGTGGTCGCCGACCTCGGCGCGATCGACACCTCGGCGCTGCTGCCGGTCGTGGCGGGGCCCGTCGACGACCTGCGCGACCGCACCGTCGACCTCGCGTCGGTCGTCGCGACGGGCGAACGGTTCGTGGATCTCGTGCCGCCGCTGCTGGGCGCCGACGGCCCGCGGACCTACCTGCTGCTGAACCTCAACAGCGCCGAGCTGCGGGCTGCCGGCGGGATACCCGGCGCCGTCGCCGAGATCCACGCCGACGGCGGGCGGATCACCCTCGGCCGCCAGGTGCCCAGCAACGTGTTCGGCCCGTACGCGGAGCCGGTGCTCCCGCTGGCCCCCGAGGACGAGCATCTCTACACGGACCGGATGGGGCGGTTCGTCCAGGACACCGTCCTGACGCCGGACTTCCCGACGGCGGCCGCGACGACGGCCGAGATGTGGCGGCAGAGCCTCGGCGGTGACGTCGACGGGGTCCTGGCGACCGACCCGGTGGCGCTCTCGTACCTGCTGGAGGCGACCGGTCCGATCACGAGCGACGGCATCGAGGTCACCGCCGAGAACGCCGTCGAGCTGCTGCTCTCCGAGGTGTACGCGACGTTCGGGACGCCCGAGGAGACCGACGCGTTCTTCGCGTCGGTCTCGGCCGCCGTGTTCGGTCGGGCGCTCGACGGATCCGTCGGCGCGGGCGACGTCCAGGCCGCGTTCCTGCGCGCGGCGGAGGAGCACCGTCTGCTGCTGTGGTCGGCGCACGAGGACGAGCAGGACGTCCTGGAGGACACGCTGCTCTCGGGGGCCATCGACACTGCCGCCCGCGCGGACGCGTCGCTGGGCGTCTTCGTCAACGACGCCGTCTCGGGCAAGCTCACCTACTACCTGGACACGGAGAGCGAGATCGTCGCGACCCGGTGCACGCCGGAAGGGAGCGTCCACACGGTCCGGACGGTGCTGACCTCCCGGGTGCCCGACGACGCGGCGACGTCCCTGCCCGGCTACGTCCTCGGCACCTCCCCCGACGCCGACCCGGTGATGATCCGCGTGAACCTGGTCCTGTACCCGTCCCGGGGCGGGACGCTCACCGACATCACCCGGGACGGCGAGAGCACGGGCGGGCAGACCGCGGAGGTCGGGGGCCGCCGGGCCACCGAGATCCCGATCTCGCTGGCCCCGGGGGCGAGCACGACCGTCGACGTGGACATGCGCGGCGGCCCCGCAGCGACCGACGGGGACGCCGCGGCCGACGACGACAGCAGCACGATCGACCTCTGGACGACTCCCACGGCGACCTCATCGGGGCTCGCGGTCCAGGCGGTGCCTGCCTGCTAGTTGTGGCGCGTCTTTGAAGTCTTCTTCGGGTTGGCCTTCGTGAGGATCTCTTCGGCGGCCTTGGTCCAGATGAAGGGGTGGGAGCGGTAGTTCCAGCCGTTGATGAAGGCGCGGATCTTGGCGTTGAGTTCCTTGACGGACCTGAAGACACCGCGGCGGATGGCCTGGCGTTCGACGATGCCGAACCAGACCTCGACGAGGCGTGCGTGGGCGTGAAGTGCATGTGGATCCGCGGGTTCGCGGCGAGCCAGGCCTTGACCTCGGGGGTCTTGTGCGCGGCGTAGTTGTCCATCACCAGGTGCAGCTCGCGCTCGGGGTAGGCGCGGGCGACCTGTTTGAGGAACGCGAGGAACTCCTGGCGGCGGTGGCGAAGCTTGAGCGCGGCGGTGACCTGCCCGGTCGCGACCTCCAGCGCGGCGAACAAGGTGGAGGTGCCGTGCCGCACGTAGTCGTGGGAGCGGCGCTCGATCTGCCCGGGCTGCATCGGCAGGATGGGCTGGGTGCGGTCCAGTGCCTGGATCTGGGACTTCTCGTCCACGCACAGCACGACCGCGTTCTCGGGCGGCGGTCTCGCTTCCTGGGGGCGTCTACGGCTGGCAAGGAGGTCTGTCGTCCGAGCTCGTCGTAGGCGTACGTGCCCGTGGTGCAGTCCGCATCGTGCCGGGTCGTGTTCTGGGTCAGGCGGTTCCCGCGCACGTCGAAGCCGTAGGCGCGGGTGGTGCAGGTCTCGCCGATCATGTCGGTTGCCCGGGAGAGGCGTTCGGCGCGGTCGCGATCGAGGCCGACCCCGCCCACGTGAAGGTCTACATCGCCTGGTGCTGCGCCCAGGACCTCCGCGCCACCTACCGCGACAAGGACACCGCCGCGGGCAAGAAGCGTGCAGAGAAGATCCTGGACTCCTTCCACACCTGCCCCATCCCGAGGTCGCCCGCCTCGGGCGGACCCTCAGGCGCTGGCGCGAGGCGTTCCTGGCCTCCTTCACCACCGGCAGGGCGAACAACGGACCCACCGAGGCGGTGGAGGCGTCATCGAGTTCCACCGCCGCCTCGCCCGCGGCTACCGCAACCGCACCAACTACCGCCTACGCATGCTCCTCGCCGCCGGCGGACTCACCTCATGATTCGCACCAGATGTCCGAAGAGCCCTATTAGTCATCCGAACCAGGCAGCAGAGAGTCGAGTAAGCCCATCATGGATGACGCGAAGACTTTGCTCTCTTTCCCGACAACTTCGAACCAAACTCCGTCGCCAACAACGTACGTCGTGCCACCGCTCGAACAAGCCCGAAGGCCACTTTTGACATTGCCCATCAGAACCCTGCCCGAGGCATCAATATCGAAGGTTGTGTTCTGCCGAATTGTTTCCAGGACACCAGTCGGCAGACACGGGGGTCCCAACTCAGGAGACTCGCGCACCGCAATTAAGCCACGGTCGCTAGCTCTGATCCATGCGTCGACATATGCCGCCCTTTCAGCCGGAGACTCGCCCTTAACATGGTCCGCATACCCGCCGCCAGTAATCGAGAGACCACTAACATGTAGAGAGCCGCCGTCGCGGACAAAACCTGCCACAATCGTTATTGGATGCAAATGTTCATGCATTTGCATCACCACCACGCCACGGCGAATCGCCTCAATGGCGACGCTCCTGCCCGTTCGGTTTTGGAGATCTTCGGCAAGCCGTGCCCCCAGTTCACGCAATGTGGCCATCAGTTCAGCCTTTTCCCTCGGTAGACGTTCCAATGCTTTCCAGATGAACTCTTGTATCTAAAGGACTTATACACGCCCGTCTTTTGGCGATGGACAGACCACCCGAGGGCGCGCCTTCCGTCACCACGTCGTGTGTTGTTGAAGCGCCCAGGCTTTGGTGCACCGAGACTCTTGTTGCCGAACGCCCACCCCCGCGAACTCGGACTGGAATAGTATCGGGTCGCGCGAGCGGCGCGCACGGCGCCGCGAGCCGCAATGCGCGCACCCACGCGCACACCCGTGCTAGTCGCTGCCCCACATGCCACGCTTGCGAAGACGCACACCGCGGCTACTCCAACGACCAGCCCCCAGCTGCAAACCACTTCCAATTTCTAGACCAGAAACCCTTTTTCTTCTTCTTCGTTTGGCCGTCCAGGTCGCTCTGATTGATGGGGTCTTGGGGGTAGCTGTAAGCGGTGGTGTTTCCGCCGTCGACAGGATCGACAGCGGTGAAGAGGCCTGTGACCGGGTTGTACAGGCGGGCTCCCATGAGGGTGAGGCCGGTGGCGTCTTGGGCGCGTTCCTTGCCGCCGAGCCATCCGTAGGTGATCGCTCCGGTCTGGGCGGGGTTGGTGATGGTGTTGCCGTATTCGTCCCAGGTGCCGAGGGCTCCGAGCTGGAGTGGTTCATCGATGGCGGGCAGGGTGATGGTGGTGGCGGTGGAGCCGAGCGGATCGATGAGGGTGAGCATGGCCGCGTCGTCGGTGATCTCGAGGCCCAGGTCGCCGCCGATGGAGGCGCCGTACCAGGTAGTGACCGGTGTGGCAGTGCCCGTGGTCTTGACGGCGTAGCCGGGGCTGTCGGAGGTGTCGGTGTAGTGCCTGACCGTCGTGGTGGTGTCAGTTCCCGCCTTGGTGCTGGTGGCGGTAGCGCGGCGACCGGCAGGGTCGAGCGTGAAAGTGGTGGACACGCCCCCTGGGTGAGGGTGCGGGCGGCATCAGTGTCGTAGTACCCGATCGCGAGGTCACCGGCCGCGTTCCCGTCCGGGGTATCCACGCCCGGCACACTGGTCTGTCGCCCGAGCGCGTCCTAGACGTATGCACCAGCCGAGTTGGCGCCCCTCTGCACGCGGTCCGCCGTGTCGTAGCTCCACGCCTTCACGGTCGTGTTCACGGCAGTGCTGGTGCAGTCGACGTCGTGGACAGACGTGTTCTTCGTCAGGCGGTTCCCGCGCACGTCGAAGCCGTAGGCGCGGTTGGTGCAGGTCTCGCCGATCGTGTCGGTTGCCCGGGTGAGGCGTTCGGCGCGATCGTAGGTGAAGGCTTGTGTTCGGTTGAGCCCACCCCCGTGATGGGGTTGCCTTCGTCGTCAAGCGCCTCGGCGCCGGTAGCGGCGGAGGACGTGATGGAGGTGGTGCGGTCCTGGATGTCGGACTCGACGCTCCAGGCGAGCAGCTCTTGCTCGTCCTCGCCAGGCAATGGGGCGCCGGTGTAGCCGAGGCCCGTGAGCTGCCCTGACCTGGGGTCGTAGGTGGAGTGCTGGGTGACGCGCTGGCCGAGCAAGGACTGGGTGGTCATGTTCCCGGCGGCGTCGTAGGTTGCGGTGAACTGGCCGGTGCCGGGGATCTTGACCAAGGTCGGGTAGCCGCGATGCTCGGTTCCTGACCCGTACCCGTACTCGACGGCGCGGATCGGGTCCGTGACCTTGACGACGCGACCGGCCGAGTCGTAAGTCGTGCTGGTCGTCTCGCCATCGGTGTCGGTGTAGGTCACAGCCTGCCCCCACAGGTCATACCCCGTGCTGATACGCGCGATCTCGGCGCCAGCGCCGTCGAGAGAGACCGTCGCGGTGGCCAGTCCGGTGCCGGCGTCGTACTCGGAGCGGGTCGCGGGCACGGGCTCGGACCCGGTCAGACCGTTGGTGGTGGTGCGTGTCACGAGTTGGCGACCGGCATCGTCGTAGGTCGTGGTGGTGGTGCGCACGACGGTGCCGAGGGTCTCGGTGGCCTCCCGTGGCGCAAGGTACAGGGAGTACTTCGTGGTGGCCTCGACCGGGGTGGTCGGGGTCGCTTCCCCGGTGCGGGTGGCGCAGGCCATGCCGGCCCATTCGGGCCGGTCACCGCACTGGGCGAACACGCCGGTCTGTGTCCCGGCGGTGTAGTAGCCGGTCAGTGTGGTAGCCGCGTCGGTGCCGGTGGAGCCGGGCTTGCGGACCTCGACCGTGCGCCCTTCGGCGTCGTAGCGGGTCTTGGTGACGATGTCAGCCTCACCGTCACCCATCACGGTGGTCGACGTGGTCGCCTGCCCTTGGTACCAACCCGAGGTCGGGTCCGTGTATGGCTTGCCGTCGATCGCGTCGTACCCGGCGAGCTCTTGCGTCAGCAGCGGCTCGTCAGTGGCAACGGAGACCTCTGGGTCTGCGGACCCAGAAAGCCCGTCGGCCTGCGTCGTGGTGATGGTGGTGGGCAGCCGATAGGGGAGCTCGGTCCCGGGGTTGATGCCGTTGTTGGGTGCGCCCTGGTCGTAGTCGGTGTGGGTGTGAGTGCGCACGAGCTGCCCGTCGATGTCGGCGGCCGGAGCCCACACGTCGGTGACGAACGTCCCGGCTGAGTTCAGCCCCGCGGCGGTGTTGTAACGGGTGATGGTGGCGTAGGAGTCGATCTCTTCGCCTGAGTGCGTAAGGTCGGCGTTGAGGTGGCGAAGTTGCGAGGTCGCGGTCTCGTCCAGGGACCGGATCACGCGGCCGTCCGTGTCGTACCCGCTGGAGGTGAACTGCCAGTCCCCTGCGCCGTGCGCGGCGGTATTGATTACGCGCCCGTCATCGTCGGTGTACTGCAGCTCGGCGAACGGCCACGCTCCTGAGCTCACCTGGGACGGGGAGGTGATGGTCGCGCCGGTCCCGCCGCCGACGTCCTGCTTGTCAGCGGAGAACGCGGCGTACCCGTGGGTCGGGGCGGTGGCCTGACCCCACCGGGAGAGCAGCTCGGTGTCCATCGTGGGCAGTCCGCTCGTGCTTGCTGCCGGGTCGATGTCGTAGACGAACCGCGACACCTTGACCGTGTCGCCACCCGCGACGGCGGGGGCGCGGTCGACCGAGAGCAGGTGTCCCCTGAGTGCCGCAGGACTGGTGCCGGCGTAGTTCAGCGTGTACGGCGACAGACCAGACGGGGTAACCGTCGTCAGTAGTGGCTGACCCGAGGGCGACGTTCCTGCGTAGCCGTAGCTGGTGGCCAGGCTGGAGCGCGGGTCGGTCATGGTCGCGAGCTGGCCCGCGCTGTCGTAGGTGTAGGTAGCCACCTGCACAGTCGTCATTGCGGCGCCGCCGGTCTTGTCGGGGTCCCACGCGGTATAGGTGACGGCGGTGACCTTGCCGTTCGCGGTGCCCGACGTGCCGTAGGCGATGTCCAGCGCACGGCACCCCTTGCCGAGGCTGCCTGTGCACGTCACGCCGTCCGGCGCCGGGGCGAGGATGCGAGTGACCTTGCCAGCGCCGTCGCGGGTCAACGTGGTGGTCTTGGTCGACGCTGGCTCCTGCACCGAGGTCGCCAGCCACTCCCCTGCCGTGGTGTTGTACCCGAAGGTGGTGATCGTGCCGTCGTCCTCAGTGAACGTCATCGACGTCTTGTAGGCGGCGATCACGAGCTTGGCGCCGTAGTCGGCGGTCTCGGGGTCGAGCGCGACATACGTGCCAGCCTTACGGACCGTTCGCCCACCGTCGGTGTGCCTGTAGAGCAGCGGTTCACCCTCGTCGTCGACCAGGGCGAGCGACGGACGCGCGCCACGAACCCGGAACACCAGCACAAGAGACCAGAAACGCCATCATTGGTTCCCAGGAAATCCAGACCGCGGGCACAGCCAGCCGCCATCAACGAACCTCACCCCCTGCGGGCAGGCCCCAGGACCGCTCTCAGCAAGCCTCCAGCCAGATCTGGTGGAGCGGAATATAGACCTACTGAGCTGTAAGTCACAACAGTCCGTCAGTGCGCTCGAGGCGAGCGGCGCGGGGTCCGAAGATTCGTGGTCTCGTTCGTGCGCCTCCTCCACGGGCGGCTACAGGTTGGCGACGGCTCGTGCCGCGCGCGACCTTACCGATGGTCACAAAATGGCAACGATGCGCCGCCGGGGCGTTTTTCACCCTGGACGACCGGCGCTCGGCCGCGGCCACCTCGCTACCGTTGGCCGTGTGGGCGCCAGAGCGCCCGTGAGACACGACCGATAGGGCAGTGATGACGATGACGACCACAGCACGCCGCGTCCGCCGGGCAGCGCTGGCCGGCGCTGTCGCTGCACCGATGGTGCTCGCAGGATCGTCCGCCTTCGCGGATGACGAGACGTACGAGCCGCCGCCGGCCCCCGCGTTCAGCACCCTCGTCGAGACGCCGATCTGCGACGGGGACGTCCCGTACCTCGCGTACGACGTCCAGGTCGAGAACACCGACGCGACCGACCTCACGATCACCTTCATCAACCCGAACGGCGAGGACTACGTCGTCAGCGGTCTCTCCGTCGGTTCCGGACGCATCCTGTGGCCCGGTGCCGTGGTCGCGGCCGACGGCACGGCCCTCGACTGGCCGGGCTGGTCCCTCGTGAACGGCGAGTGGGTCGAGGGTGACGAGTACGACTGGGTCCGCCCGAGCGTGCAGGTCCGGATCTCGGTGAACCCCGAGGCCACGGTCGACGTCGCCTACCCGCCGTCGACCCCGAACTGCGCGACCAACCCGCCCTCGGACGGCTCCGTCCCGACCAGCGACGCGACCCCCGTGTCGGCGAGTGCCGACGGCCTGCCCCGCACGGGCGCCGAGATCGCCGCCTACGCCGGAGGCGCGGCCGCGCTGCTCGCCATCGGCGCCGGTCTCGTCGTGTGGACCCGCCGCCGCAAGCCCACGGAGTCCTGACCTCAGGACACCGACCGGCGGACCGCCGGAGCATGAACGAGACCCCGTGCCGGACGGCGCGGGGTCTCGTTCGTCCGCGCGGTTTCGGCGCCCGAGATCCCTGGGTCGTCGCCTCGCCGGATCGTCCCGCGTGGCCGTCCGGCCGTGTTGACCGCAGGCGCGGCTACGGGGCCGGTGCCGCCTCGACGACCAGCGTCACCGGACCGTCGTTGACCAGCTCGACCGCCATGTCCGCGCCGAACCTCCCGGTCGCCACCTCGACGCCGCGGGCCCGCAGGGCCGCGACCACGGCCTCGACGAGCGGCTCCGCAACAGGGCCAGGAGCTGCGGCGTTCCAGGTCGGGCGCCTGCCCTTGCGCGTGTCGCCGTAGAGCGTGAACTGGCTGATCACGAGCACAGGCGCACCGGCGTCCGCCACCGAGGTCTCGCCGTCGAGGATGCGCAGCTCCGCGATCTTGCGGGCCACGATCTCGACCTGGTCCGCGCCGTCCCCGTGCGTCACCCCGACGAGCGCGACGATGCCCGCGCGATCGATGGCGCCCACCACCTCGCCGTCCACGCTGACCGATGCGCGGGTCACGCGCTGCAGCACCGCCTTCATCGGTCGCTCCGCAGGTCAGCGGGGAGGAGAGCCCTGACGGAGCCGACCTCGACGCCGCCGCCGAGCACCGGCGTCCGACCGATCGGGTCGAGAGCGGGGTCGTCGTAGCCCGCGGCGCGCAGCGCCGCGACGACGATCGCGGGCCGGGGCAGCCCGGCGCCGTCGAGGACCTTGAACGCGATCGAACCGCCGTCCGGGAGACCGACGGCGAACACGCCGTCCGCGCCGTCCTTCGCCACGACTCCGGGGATGGCCTGCATGACGCGCGTCCCCTCGCGGCGGGCGCCGGCGACCATGCGGGGGTGGGCGCTCATGGCGCGGGCGACCGTCGCCTCCGCCGAGTCGGGATCGCGTCGCGGGGCGCCGGCGACCCGTCCGAGCGCACGCGCGAGCCCGCTCAGCGTCGTCGAGAAGAGCGGGGCCCCGCACCCGTCGGTCGAGACCGGCAGCCCGTCCGGATCTCCGGTGAGCTCGCGAAGTGTCGCGGCGATCGCCTGCTGGAGCGGGTGCGTCGGGTCGAGGTAGTCGTCGAGGCTCCAGCCGTTGACCTGGCAGGTGAGGAGCATCGCGGCGTGCTTGCCCGAGCAGTTCTGGGTGATCCGGTCGGGGCCCCCGCCCGAGGCCCGCCAGGTCGCGGCCGCCTCGGGGTCGAGCGGCACGTCCGGGGTGCTGCGCAGCGCCTGCTCGTCCAGTCCGGCGATCGCGAGGATCTCGCGGGCTCCGTCAACGTGCTCCGCGGTGCCGTCGTGGCTCGCCGCCGCCAGCGCGAGCAGCCTCGGCGGGAGGTCGAGCCCCGCGCGAACCATCACGGTCGCCTGCACCGGCTTGACGCAGGACCTCGGCCAGATCACGACGTCCGGCCGGCCCAGAGCGAGGCGTGGGGCGTCGTCAGCGTCCAGGACGACGAGGTGACCGAGGTGCGTGGACTCGACGAGGTCGCCCCGCACCACCTCGGCGAGCGGGACCGCGCCGTCGGCGACGGTCGTCGCGGGAGGCACCGCGGCCAGGTGCGCCGACAGGTCTGCAGACACCGTCACCACCCCCGGGACGACCGCCCGACGGGCCGCTCCCCGGGCCCCGGCGCGGCGAGTAGCGCGAGACCTTCGGCCGCACGTCCACGAGGTACACGATCGCGGCCACGACGGCGATCAGGCCGAAGAACCCGAGCCCGCCGCCGATCCCGACGAACCCGAGCGCGGTCGCGACGCCGAGGATGAGGAGCCAGATGTTCTTCGACAGCTTGCCCTCGGCCTGGAAGGCGTGCGCAGGTCTGCGGATGCAGTCGATCAGGGCGTAGGCCTGCACCGCGAAGACGAGGACGGACAGCGCGAGGAGCACGAGACTCTGGAGTGAGGAGAACACCCCCGAGCCTACGTGTCAGGGGACGACGACGAGGCCCTCGGCCCGCGCAGCACCGGCCACCTGCTCGTCCCACGCGGCGACGACGGTGTCGTCGTGCCGGACGGCGAGCGCGCTCGCCACGTGGAGCGCGTCGCCCGCCCGCAGCGCGACCGGGGAGCGGACGACGAGGTCCGCGGCGACGGCCGCCACCTCGGCCGTCGCCTCGACCACGTGCACCGCGGGCCAGAGACCCGTCCACGTCGTGACTGCCGACGCGTGGGTCTCCGGATCGAGCGCCCCCGAGCGCAGGCCGGCGGCGAGCGCCGCACGGACCTCCAGGTCCGCGATCCGGCTGGTCGAGACCACGTCCGCGCGGTTCCAGAGGGCGGCGGCCAGCCGGGAACCCGACCCCGGGACGCACAGGTGCACGAGGGCGCTCGCGTCGAGATAGACGAGGGCCACGGTCAGCGCCTGATGCGACGGACGAGGCCGGAGACGCGGTCGCGCGTGCCCGGTCGGTGCTCTGCCCGCTCCGGCGGCGTGACCACGGGCCTCGCCTCGCTCGGCGGGGTGAGCAGTCCCTCGCGGGTGAGCTCGGTCAGGAGGTCCGCGGTGCCGATCCCGCTCAGGCGCGCCACCGGGACACCGCGGTCGGTCACGACGACCTCCTCGCCCTCCCGCGCGCGCTCGATCCACTGCTTCAGCTCGGCGCGCAGAGCGCTGACGGCGACGTCCATGCCGGACAAGGTACCGGCCTCGGGCCGTGTGTCGCACCCGGGTCCGGCGCGGGGACGCCCCGCCGACGGTCAGAGCTCCGGGAGCGCGTCGCGCGCCGCCTGCGGGTCGAGGCCGCTGAGCTCGAGCAGGTCCACGACCGGGGCACGCAGCAGCAGGATCAGCGACTGCACGCTCCACCCGCGGTGCTTCTCGGTGTGCGGGTCGAGGTCGGCCGCGATGTCGAGGAGCATGTCGCGGGCGACCGTCGGCTCGAGCCCGGCGCCCATCGCCTCCGCGAGCACCTCGGTCGCCGTGGCGAGGGCCTCGGCCAGCGAGCCCAGGATCTCCGGCTCCCCCACGGGCAGGGGCTGGGCGAGGGCCCGCCGGGCGAGGACCCTCGTGCTGTTCATGGCGCGCCGGAGCAGGACCGCGCCGCGCACGTGCTGGGCGAGCTCGTCCTTGTGCTTGTGGGCCACCGCGTTGACGCGCGCGACGTCGTGGGCCCCGGTCGCGACGGTGAGCCACTCGTCGAGCGACGGTTCGGAGGCTCGGGCCCGGACGAGAGCCATCTCGTAGTCGTCCACGTCGCCGGACCGGGCCGCCGTCGCGATCAGCGCGAACGTGCCGCTCAGTTCGGAGATCGCGCTGTTCGCGGCGTCGCGGGACCCGCGCCGCGGGTCGACCGGGGTCAGCATCGCGACGAGCACCGCGACGGCGGCACCGGCCAGGGCCTCCGTCCACCGGCCCACCGGCCCCGTGAACGACCCCGGCGGCAGGCCGATGATCACGAGGGCCTGGGTGCCGGCCTGCGACGCGAGCAGCGGCCCGCGGTCGACGAACCGGGCGATCAGCGCCGACGACGCGAGGAGCACGGCGACCTGCCACCACCCGTCGCCGATCCAGTTCACGACGAGCCCGCCGAAGAGCACCCCGAGCGCGACGCCGACGCCGAGCTCGATGACCGTGCGCAGCTTGCGGTTCGCCGTGAAGCCGAGGCACACCCAGGCCGCGATCGGGGCGTAGATGGGGTACTCGTGACCGATCACGTAGCGCCCGACGAGGTAGGCGAGCGCCGCGGCGACCGACGCCTGCACGACGGGCCAGAAGGCGGCGCGCACCCGGCTGTAGCCCTGGCGTGCTCGGGCGCGGAGCACGAGCTTGCGCATCGCACGCTCCGCGACCGACGGGACCATGCGGCCAGCGTGCCTCAGATCATGCTCTGCGGCGCGCCGTCACCGCGCGGCGTCACGCCGCGGGCGACCTCGCGCCGGGGCGCCGGCCGGTCGGCGGAGACGCCGTCACCGGGGACGACGACCTCCTGCGCGGCGCTCACGTCGCCGCCCTCGCAGTCGACGACCAGCTCGGCGCCGTCGGGCACGGAGCGCTTGAGGACGGCGAGCGCCACCGGCCCGAGCTCGCGGTGCCGGGCGATGCTCGTCACGTTGCCCACGACGCGGCCACCGGCCTCGGCGCGCACCTCGGCGCCGAGCAGCGGCAACAGGTGCCCGGACCCGTCCAGGTGCAGCATCACGAGGCGGCGCGGGGGCCTGCCGAGGTTGTGCACCCGGGCGACGGACTCCTGCCCGCGGTAGCAGCCCTTCTGGAGGTGCACGGAGGTGCGCAGCCAGTCGAGCTCGTGCGGGATCGACCGGTGGTCGACCTCGGTCGCGAGCCGCGGCCGCCACGCGGCGACGCGCTCTGCCTCGCTCGCCCAGGTCCCGACGAGCCGCCACCCCGCCGCCTCCCGCGAGGCGACCTCGGACTCGAGCGCGTCGCGGGGCACGAGGACGAGGCGCCACGCGCGGTCGGAGCCGGGGTGGTCCTCGGCCGCGGCCCCGTACCGGGTGCCGCCGGGCGCGACGGCCGGCCACGGGTCGGCCCAGGTCACGGGTTCACCCTCCGCGCCCTCGGACCGCACCGGCTCGCCGAGCACGGCGAGCTCGGTGGACAGGACGTCGATCTCGACGCGCATCATGAACTTCATGCGCTCCAGCCACGCCGCCAGCCCGGCAGCGGCCGAGCCCTCCGTGACGAGCCAGGTCGCAGCGCCGTCGTCCACCACCGCGGCCGCGTGCTCGACGTGACCCTGCGGGCTCAGCACGAGCAGCTCGGTCGAGGTCCGCGGGGCGAGGTCCGTCAGGTGCTGCGAGGTGATCGAGTGGAGCCACGACAGGCGGTCGGGCCCGGCGACCCGGACCACGCCCAGGTGCGACTGGTCGACGACCGCACCGCCGGACGACAGGGCGCGCTGCTCCCCGGCCGGGTCGCCGTAGTGCCAGGCGACGCCGGCGTCCGGTCCGGCCGCCTCGACGGCGCCGTGCCGACCGAGCAGCGGGCTGCGGTAGGCGTCGCTCACGACTGCTCCAGGCGCGTGAGCCGCGCCGACGCGTAGGACTGCAGCGGCTCGCCGAACGCCGCCACCTCCTCGACCCACAGCAGGTCGCCCTCGACGAGCCCGAACATCCGCTGCGACGCGGAGACCTCCGACGCCGTGGCCGTCCTGGCCACGAGGTCGCTCGACAGGTCGATGCGCCCTCGGCCCACCGCGCCGACGAGCACGCTCACACGGCCGGCGGCGTCGGCGAGCACGACCTCGAGGCGGAAGCGGTCGTCCTCCAGGCCCTCGGGCCGGTCGCTCGACACGCGCCAGTAGCCGGTCTCCGTCGACCAGACGGTCCCGGGCAGGGCGTCGGCGTCGAGGTCGGCCAGCCCGTCGACGACGGTCTCCCCGGCGCGGGTACCGGGGCGTCGAGCACCCGGATCGTCGACACCCAGCGCAGGTAGGGGCCGCCGTCGTGGTCGACGACGATCTCGTTGACGAACGGCGCCTCGTCGATCCCGGGGTAGGACACGACGCCCTCACCCCGCCACCGCCCCACGAGCCAGGCGATCGGGTAGACGTCGGGCGAGAGGTCGTCGGTGATCGCGAAGGGCATGCTCAGCGCTGGCCCTTGAAGAGCTTGTACACGACGTAGCCCGCGAACCACGTGATGGTGATGGTCGCGGCGACGAGGAGGCCGAGGAAGAGGAGCTCGAGGGAGTGCGTCGACATGGGCGCGATCCTACCCGCAGGACTGTCGTCCCCCCAGGGGCGCCTAGGGTGACGTGCATGAGCCGTTCCAGCGATCTTCGGTCGGACGACGTGGCGACAGCCGGCCGGGCGGCCGGCGGGCCCGGGGTCGAGGGCGGTGCGGGCGCTGCCGCGCGCACGCTCGTCGTCAAGTCGACCTCCGGCACGGACCGGCCCGAGGCGGCGAACCAGGCGTTGACCGTCGCCGCGGCCGCGGTCGCCGCCGGGGTCGAGGTGAGCCTGTGGCTCACCGGGGAGTCGGCGTGGTTCGGCACCCCCGGTCGCGCGGACGACCTGGTCCTGGAGCACGCGGCGCCGGTCGGGGACCTCCTGGCGGTGGTGCTCGACGGCGGGTCCGTGACCGTGTGCACGCAGTGCGCCGCGCGTCGCGGGATCACCCCGGACGACGTGCTGCCGGGCGTGCGCATCGCGGGTGCCGCCGTCTTCGTCGAGGAGGCGCTGCGACCCGGCGCTCAGGCGCTCGTCTACTGACCGCGGGTCGGCGGACGACGGACGGGTCAGCCGGCCCGGGTCCGCAGGCGCCGGCCCAGCACGTAGAGCTCGCAGCCGAGGCAGAGGCCGAACACCGCGTTGAGCACGGCGGCGACGAGGGCGATCGCGGCGGCCACCGGGACGGCCATGAGCGTCACCGTGACGCCGAGGACCGCGCCGATCCCGGTGATCGCGAAGCCGACCTGCTGCGCGAAGCGCGGCGGACGGGGGTCCTCGACCTCGCTCGGCGCCCCGATCCGCGGGCGCACGAGCGTCCGGAACACCCAGCCCTGCCAGGTGTGCTGCGCGCCTCTGACCGCGCCGACGGCGAACCCGGCCGCGACGACCGTCAGCACGACGAGACCCGCGGTCGAGGCACCGAGCAGCAGCGCCACGGCCAGCAGCACGGACGTCAGGGCGGCGCCGAAGCGCGGCCCGCGGGCGTCGATCTGCGCGGGCGGTGCTCCGGTGGCCGTGGCGCCAGGGTTTGCGGGGTCGGCAGGGTTCGCTGTCATCGTCGCTCCGGGCTCTCGGTGTGGTCTGGGTGGCGGACGCCGGTCGGCCCGCCGAGGTCCGCGGCGGCGTGCTCGCGCGCGGGCAGGGCCGCGAGGGCGTCGAGGGCCTGGCGGCGGTTCGTCGCGCCGCTGGTGCGGGCGACGACGTGACCGCCGGCGCTCACCACCAGGACCGTGGGCGTGCGCAGGACGCCGAGCTCGCGGACGAGACCGGGATGCTCGGCGACGTCGAGCTCGACGTGCCGCAGCGCCGGCCGGTCCTCCACGATCCCGCGCAGCACCCGGGCCGTCGACCGGCAGGCCGTGCAGATCTCGGAGGACAGCTGGACGAAGGTCGGGCCGTCGATGCGCACCCCTGCGTCCCGCCACGGCGCGGCGCTGCTGTCGCCGCCGCCGAACGCTCCCGCGGCACCGCTGTGCGCCGCGTCCTGGGCGCCGCCGGCCGCGGAGCCAGCAGCACCCGGGACCCGACGCACGGCCCCCTGGCGCGAACGCCACCAGGCACCGAGCGCCAGGGTCAGCACGACCACCGCGACGAGGACGAGCACCCGGGCGGTCACAGAGCCGCCAGCACGAGTCCGACCACGTACACGAGCGAGCCCGCGACGACCACCGGGAGGGCCGTCGCCGCGAGCGCCGCCGTCCGGCTCCGGCCGACGACCTCGAGGCGACCGAACAGCAGGTGGGACGCGACCACGACGCCGCCGCCGACCAGGCCGGTCCAGGCGCCCTCGATGCCGGTGGTCCCCGGGAGCAGGGCCCCGGCGCCACCGGCGGCGAGCACCGCCACGAGCACGGTCACGACCTCGCCCCACCAGACGCGCAGGTCGACCGCGGAGAAGGCCGCGGCGACGGCGAGCCCGACGGCGCAGGCGACGACCACCGACACGCCGTCGTCGGCGCGCTCTGTGGCCAGCCAGCCCGCCGCGGACACCGCGACGACCGCACCGGAGACCGTCCCGGCGACGGAGTCGAGCAGCCTGGTCCGGCCGTCCCTGCGCACCATCTCCGCGACGAAGGCCAGCACGATCGCGCCGGCCAGGACCAGCGGGAGCTCGATGAGGGACCGCGCGCCGTCGGTCGCACGCACCGCGAGCACGGCGGCGACGCCGGCGAGCGCGACAACGACGCGGGTCCCGGTCGGCGCCGGCAGGTCGAGGAGCGCGGGCCAGCCGAAGGCGAGCACGAGGACGGCAGCGACGACCGCTGCGACGAGCCACACGGTCCCGAGGAACGCGGCCGACGCGAGCAGTGCCGCTGCCACCGCGGTCGCTACCGCCCGGGTCGAGGCGCTCATGGGCCAAAGTCTCTCAGATCAGGACGTGCGGACCGTACCGCTGCCCGTCCGCGGACGGATAGCGGCACCGCAGCGCAACCGCGATACCGTTACCCCCGTTCCACCGGTGCGTCCTCGACGCCGGCGACCCGGGTGCTGAACACCGAAGACCGCGACGGAGGTGCAGCAGTGGCCGAGCTCCTGATCCTGACCCCCTCCACGGGCGGGTCCGCCGAGGTGCTGCCCGCGCTCGGACTCCTGTCCCACCGGGTCCGGGTCCTGCCCATGGAGCCGTCGGCCCTGGTCGACGCCCCCGACTCGGACGTCGTGCTCCTCGACGCCCGCCGGGACCTGGTCGCCGCGCGCACGACCTCCCGGATGCTCCAGGCGACCGGCATCTCGGTGCCCCTGGTCCTCGTGCTGACCGAGGGTGGTCTCACCGTGGTCACCGCCGAGTGGGGGGCCGACGAGCTGCTGCTCGAGAGCTCGGGCCCCGCAGAGGTCGAGGCGCGGCTCCGGCTGGTCCTCGAGAAGTCCAAGGCGCTGCCGTCCGACGTCCCGGACGAGGAGATCTCGGCGGGTGAGCTCGCCATCGACGTCAGCGGCTACACCGCACGGCTCAAGGGCCGACCCATCGACCTCACGTACAAGGAGTTCGAGCTCCTCAAGTATCTGGTGCAGCACCCGGGGCGCGTGTTCACCCGCGCCCAGCTCCTCCAGGAGGTCTGGGGCTACGACTACTACGGCGGCACCAGGACGGTGGACGTCCACGTGCGCCGCCTGCGGGCGAAGCTCGGACCCGAGAACGAGCAGCTCATCGGGACCGTGCGCAACGTCGGCTACCGGTTCGACCCGCCCAAGAGCCGGCCGTCGGCCGAGGACGCGGCCGCCGGGTTCGCCTCGTGATCGCCGACTACACGTCGGCACTGCAGGACGGCCCGTGGCGGCACGAGTTCGTGCCCGCGAACGGTTGCCGGTTCCACGTCGCCACCGCGGAGCCCGCCCCGGTCCGCGCGGGCGAGCAGACCGCGCAGCCGAGCGGCGAGCAGGGCGCGTCGACCGAGCGCCGGCCCGCGCCGCTCGTCGTCCTCCTGCACTCGTTCCCGCAGTTCTGGTGGGCCTGGCGCCTCCAGATCCCCGCGCTGGCCGCCGCGGGGTTCCGGGTCGCCGCGCTCGACCTGCGCGGCACCGGCGGCTCCGACAAGCCGCCGCTCGGCTACGACGTCCCCATGCGCACGCGCGACGTGGCCGGCGTGATCCGCTCCCTCGGCGCCGAGTCGGCCTACGTCGTCGGGCACGGCACCGGCGCCGCCATCGCCTGGGCATGCGCGGCGTACCAGCCCCGGACGACGGCGGGCGTGGTCGCGCTCTCGGCCCCGCACCCCGCGCGTCGGCGGGTTGCGGTCCGCCGGGCCCTCACGCCCTCGGCCGCGCGCCACATCGCGTTCGCCCAGCTGCCCACGCTGCCCGAACGGGCCCTGACCCGCGGAACCCTGGTCGCCGACCTCCTCACCGAGGGGTCCGTCGCCCCGGTCCCTCCGGAGGCGGTCGCGACGTACCGCACGGCGCTGCAGATCCCGTTCGCCGCGCACAGCGCCATGGAGGCGCTGCGCTGGAGCGTCCGATCCGCGCCGACCCCGGGCGGGGCGCGCTACGTCTCGACGATGCGCCGGCCGGTGGACGTCCCGGCGCTGCAGCTCCAGGGCGAGCTCGACCCGTGGGTGCGCGGGACGGGAGCTGCGACGGACGCCGCGGACCTGGCCCGCACGTTCCGGCTCGAGACCATCCCGGGCGCGGGGCACTTCCTGCCCGAGGAGGCCCCCGACGCCGTCTCGGAGGCGCTGGTCTCGTGGCTCAGCGAGGTCCGGAGGTCCTGACGAGCGCGGCCGCGCGGTCCGGGTCGGACTCGCCGATCCCGGCGGAGTCACACCACCGGGCCACGGGGCACGCACCGCACGCGGGCGTCCTCGCGTGGCACACGCGACGCCCGTGGAAGATCAGCCGGTGCGACAGCCGGGTCCACTCGCGACGCTCCACGAGGTCCGCGACAGCAGCCTCGACGCGAACCGGGTCCTCCTCCGTGGTCCACCCCAGACGCCGGACGAGGCGGCCGAAGTGCGTGTCCACCGTCAGACCCGGGACCCCGAACGCGTCGCCGAGCACCACGTTCGCGGTCTTGCGACCCACACCGGGGAGCCTGACGAGAGCGTCGAGCGACCGCGGGACCTCACCGTCGTACCGCTCGACGAGCGCCTGGCCGAGGCCGACGACGGACCGCGCCTTGGCGCGGAAGAAGCCCGTGGGGCGCAGGATCTCCTCGAGCTCCTCGCGGTCCGCCCCGGCATAGGCCGCCGCGTCGGGATAGCGGGCGAAGAGGGTCGGTGTGACGGCGTTGACCCGCACGTCGGTGGTCTGCGCCGACAGGACGGTGGCGACGAGCAGCTCGAGCGGGCTGCCGAAGTCGAGCTCGCACCGTGCGTCCGGGTGGACGACGGCGAGCTCACGGTTGGTCCGCCGCGCGCGACGGAGGAGCGCGAGCGGCGGACGCGCGGCGGCACTCGTCGTCATCCCCCGAGAATATCCGCCGCGCGGACCCGCCGGACGGTGTCCGATCCGGCATCCCCGCTCACCGACCGCCTCGCCGATCGCCCCGCCGACCGGCCTGTCGAACGGGCTCCGACCGGCGAAGCCGCCGCGATGAGGCAGACTGTCCCATGGATTCCCGCTGGGACTCCCGTGCGGCACGCGCCCTCCAGGGCGCGCACCGACGGACCGACGGACGACGAAGGACAGTGCGCGTGGACGACGACGTTGTGCTCTCGGCCCCGCTCTTCGCGACCATGGAGCGCGAGGAGACCAGTCGACTCCTGGAGTCGATGACTCAGATCGAGCTGGCCCGGGGCGAGGTGCTCTTCCGCGAGAACGAGCGAGGCGACCGCCTCTACGTGATCGCCGAGGGCAAGATCAAGCTCGGCCGACGATCCAACGACGGACGCGAGAACCTGCTCTCGATCCTCGGACCGAGCGAGATGTTCGGCGAGCTCTCGCTCTTCGACCCGGGGCCCCGCACCGCCACGGCGAGCGCCGTCTCCGACGCCGTGGTCTACGAGCTCGGCCACCAGCAGCTCGTCAGCTGGATCGAGCTCCACCCCGGTGTCGCCACCCACCTGCTGCACGCGCTCGCCCGGCGGCTGCGCCGGACCAACGAGACGTTGGCGGACCTGGTGTTCTCCGACGTCCCCGGCCGCGTCGCCAAGGCGCTCCTCGATCTGTCGGACCGCTTCGGCGAGACCACGGACGAGGGCATGCGCGTCGCCCACGACCTCACGCAGGAGGAGCTGGCGCAGCTCGTCGGCGCCTCGCGCGAGACGGTGAACAAGGCGCTCGCCGACTTCGCGGCTCGCGGGTGGGTGCGCCGCGAGGGGCGCGCCGTCGTCCTGCTCGACCTCGACCGGCTCGAGCGCCGCGCCCGCTAGGTCTGCGACCCACCCGGCCGGCCACGGCCGGGCCCGGCAGACGCGGGCCGCACCCGCCGGCCCCGGACAGACACGACGAAAGGGCCGCCTCCTGCGGGAGGCGGCCCTTCGGCGTCCGACACCGGGCGTGGGCCCGGCAGGGTGAGGTCAGCCGTCGATCTCGACGACCAGCTCGACCTCGACGGGAGCGTCGAGCGGCAGGGCCGCGACGCCGACCGCGGACCGCGCGTGGATCCCGGCCTCGCGGAAGATCTCGCCGATCACGGTGCTCGCCCCGTTGACCACGGCCGGCTGTCCGGTGAACGACGGGTCGCTCGCCACGAAGCCGACCACCTTCACGACCCGCACGACGCGGTCGAGGTCGCCGACGACGTCCTGCACCGCGGCGAGCGCGTTGAGCGCGCACGTGCGCGCCGCCGCCGCGGCGACCCCGGGGTCGACCAGCCCGTCGCCGTCGCCGACCTTGCCGGTGACCGGCAGCGCGCCGTCGACGAACGGGAGCTGGCCCGAGGTGTAGACGTAGTGCCCGGTGACCACGGCCGGTACGTACGAGGCCACGGGCGCCGCGACCGGCGGGAGGGTGATCCCGAGCTCGGCCAGGCGGCGGCCGATGGCGGAGTCGGTCACGCCTCGCCCGAGGGACGCTTCAGGTATGCCACGAGCCCGTTCCCGTCAGGGCCCGGGACGACCTGGACGAGCTCCCAGCCGTCGGAGCCCCACTGGTCGAGGACTGCCTTGGTGTTGTGGATGATGAGGGGGATGGTCGCGTACTCCCAGGTGGTTGCCATGGAGCCGACCATATCGATCCGCGACGGTCTTCGCCGGACCCACACACGATGTCCACGTCCGATCGCGTCACACACCTGGGGTCGGAGCAGGCCCTCCCGTAGGCTTGCGCCATGCCGAACCCTGCTCCCGCGCGCGGCCGTCAGGTCAACGTCTTCCAGCTGATCGCGCTGCTGCTCGCCCTCGTCCTCGTCGCCGGTGTCGGCGGCCTGCTCGCCGGTGGGATGCTCCTGCCGCTGGCCGCCGCGTCCAAGACGATCACCGACGAGACCGTGCAGGTGTTCGACGACCTCCCCGAGGACCTCGAGCCCGGCCCGCTGTCCGAGATGACGCGCGTCTACGCCAACGACGGCAAGACGATCATCGCGCGGTACTGGTCCGAGAACCGGCTCGTCGTCCCGCTGGACAAGGTCTCCGAGAACCTGCAGCACGCGGTCGTCGCCACCGAGGACCGGCGGTTCTGGGAGCACGGCGGGGTCGACGTCGAGGGCACGGCACGCGCCGCGGTGAACAACTTCACGAGCGACGACCTGCAGGGCGCGTCGACGCTGACCCAGCAGTACGTCAAGAACGTGCTCATCGAGAAGGCCGTGCGCGACGGGGACGAGCTCGGTGTCCTGCGGGCACGCGAGGACTCGATGGAGCGCAAGCTGCGCGAGGCGAAGCTGGCGATCGCGATCGAGAAGCGCCTCACCAAGTCCGAGATCCTCGAGTCGTACCTCAACATCTCGCAGTTCGGGGTCGGGGTCTACGGGGCCGAGACCGCGGCGCGGTACTACTTCGGCAAGAGCGCGAAGGACCTGAGCGTCGTCGAGGCGGCGACCATCGCCGGGGTCACCAAGGCCCCCAGCGGGTACGACCCGACCAAGGCTCCCGACAAGGCTCAGTCCCGCCGGGACACCGTGCTCAACCTGATGTACCAGCAGGACTACATCACCAAGGACGAGTACGACGAGGCCCGCAAGACGAAGATCGAGGACACCCTCGACGTCCACCCGGTCGAGAACGGGTGCGCCGCGACCAGCACGTACGCCTTCTTCTGCGACTACGTGACGAAGGAGATCACCTCCAACGCCGCCTACGGCGAGACGGCGTCGGACCGGCAGCAGCTCCTGTACCGCGGCGGCCTGAAGGTCTACACGACGATCGACCCGAAGATGCAGAAGGCCGCCGACAAGGAGATCCGCTCGTCCGTCCCGGCAGACGACCAGAGCGGGCTCGAGGCCGCGGTGACCACCGTCGAGCCGGGCACCGGGAACATCCTCGCCATGGCGCAGAACATCCCGTACGACGCCACGGACGAGCCCGCCGAGCGCACGACCTCCGTCAACTACTCCGCCGACCCCACGCACGGCGCGTCCAAGGGGTTCCAGGTCGGCTCGAACTTCAAGCCGTTCGTGCTCGCGGAGTGGCTGCGCAGCGGGCACACGCTCAACGACGTCGTCAGCGCCAACAAGGTCGAGCGCCGCGTGGGCGACTTCAAGACGAGCCCGTGCGTCGGGAGCCTCGGCAACGACGTCTGGGAGCCCGCGAACTCCGAGGAGAACGTGGCCGGCAACATGTCCGTGCTCAAGGCGACGTACCTCTCGGTGAACACGGCGTTCGCCTCGATGGGATTCGAGCTGAACCTGTGCGACCTGCGCGACACGGCCTGGAAGATGGGCTTCCGGCCCACCACGAAGTCGTCGCCGCAGGGCGCCGTCACGCTCAACGACCCGGTCGAGGACGACGTCGAGGTCGTCGCCCCGATGCTCATCGGGACCCAGGCCTCGACACCGCTCTACCAGGCGGCCGCCTACGCGACCCTCGCGAGCAACGGGACGTACTGCACCCCGCGGTCGATCACCAAGATCGTCGACAACGAGGGCAACGAGATCGAGGTCCCGGCGCCGGACTGCGACGAGAACGCGCTCGACCCCGAGGTCGCGGCGACCGTCGTCTCGGCGATGGAGAACGTGCTGACGATCGGTACCGCCTACGGACGCTCGCTCGACGGCAACCGCCCGGCGGCCGGCAAGACCGGGACCACCCAGCTCTCCAGCCAGACGTGGTTCACGGGCTTCACCCCGCAGCTGTCCACCAGCGTCTGGGTCGGCAACGCCGAGAGCAACTCGATCGACAACAAGAACGTCACGGTGAACGGCACGTTCTACCCGCGCCTGTACGGCGGGTCGGTCGCCGCCCCCGTCTGGCAGTCCGTGATGAACACCGCCAGCGAGGGCATGGAGGTCGAGGACTTCCCGGCTCCCGACCCGGACAAGGTCGGCAAGCCGCCGGCACCCAAGGTCGTGGCTCCGCCGGCGTCGTCCGGCTCGTCGGACGACTCGAGCAGCGACTCGGACGACTCCGGCAGCGACTCGAAGCCGGCGGAGAAGAAGGACGACAAGCCCAAGTCCGACGACAAGAGCGACGACTGACCGCCGACCGCGCGGGTCGCGCGTCGCTCGCGCGACGCTCGGCCCGTGTCGCCGGCGGACTCGTGGCGCTCGGCTGCGCGGGCGTCGCGTACGCGCACGTGGAGACGAAGCTCTTCACCCTGCGCGAGGTCACGGTCCCCGTCCTGCCCCCTGGCGCCGACGACCTGCGGGTCCTGCACCTCTCCGACCTGCACCTGACGCCCGGGCAGGCGCGCAAGATCGCGTGGCTCCGCTCCCTCGCGGACCTGCGGCCCGACCTCGTCGTCGACACCGGCGACAACATGGCGCACGTCGACGCGCTCGATCCGCTCCTCGGTGCTCTCGAACCCCTGCTCGAGCAGGCGCCGGGAGCGTTCGTCATGGGGTCCAACGACTACTACGCGCCGACCGCCAAGAACCCGGCGCGCTACCTGCTGCCCGACGCCCGCCGCGGCCTCCCGGCCGACCCGGCCAGCCTCCCGGCCGACGAGCTCGCGAGCGCGCTGCGCTCCCACGGCTGGCGTGACCTGACCAACCGGCGCGACCAGGTCGTCGTCGGCGGGCTCGAGATCGACCTCGTGGGCGTCGACGACCCGCACCTGGACCGCGACGAGTTCCCGTCCCCGCGCGGTGCCGGCGCTGACGCGGGCGGCGACCCAGGGGCGGCCACGCTCGGGTCCACCCCGCTCCGGCTCGGTGTCGCGCACGCCCCGTACCGCCGGGTGCTCGACCGGATGGTCGCCGACGGCAACGACCTGATCCTCGCCGGGCACACCCACGGGGGGCAGCTGCGAGTCCCCTTCTACGGCGCGCTCGTGACGAACTGCGACCTCGACCGCCGTCGGGCCTCGGGTCTGCACGGCTGGCCCGGTCCGCGCCCCGTCGAGGCGGGCGGCGAAGGCTCCACCTGGATGCACGTGTCGGCCGGTGCGGGCACCTCCCCGTACGCGCCCGTGCGCTTCGCGTGCCGACCCGAGGCGACGCTGCTGACGCTCACGTCCCGCCCGCCCGGCCCCGCGCGTGCCTGACGGACGCCGGTTTCGTCGCACGGGGTCTCGTCGGCTATATTGAGCAGGCTTCCTCAGCAGGACGTGGACGCAGCCGGGAACGGCGGCGAGCACGACATCGCAGAAGCAATCGGGGTGTGGCGCAGCTTGGTAGCGCGCGTCGTTCGGGACGACGAGGTCGCAGGTTCAAATCCTGTCACCCCGACACACAGGATGTCTCCGGACATCGAGAGGCCCGGACCCACTGACGTGGGTCCGGGCCTCTGGCGTCCTACGGCACGCCGCCGTCCTACGGCACCTCGCGCCGCGCGGGCCCCACGTACCGGCTCAGCGGTCGGATCAGGGCGTTGTCGGCCCGCTGCTCCATGACGTGGGCGGTCCAGCCGACGACGCGGCTCGCCACGAACAGCGGCGTGAACATCTGCGTGTCGAAGCCCATGAGGTGGTAGGCGGGCCCGGCGGGGTAGTCGAGGTTGGGCAGGATGTTCTTGCGCTCGGCCATGGCGCCGGCGAGCGCGTCGTAGAGCTCGCCGAGATCGGGCCGGTCGTAGTGCTCGACGAGGTCGTCGAGCGTCGCCTTCATCGACGGGACCCGGGAGTCGCCGCGCTTGTAGACGCGGTGCCCGAACCCCATGATCTTGCGCTTCGCGCCCAGCGCGTCGTCGAGCCACGCGGCGGCCCGGTCGGCGGTGCCGATCTCCTCGAAGGCAGCCATGACGGCCTCGTTCGCGCCGCCGTGGAGCGGCCCCTTGAGCGTCCCGATCGCTGCGGTGACCGCCGAGTAGAGGTCGGCGAGCGTCGAGGTGACGACGCGTGCCGTGAACGTCGACGCGTTGAACGAGTGCTCGGCGTAGAGGACCATCGACACCTCGAACGCGCGCACGACCTCGGGCGCCTGCTCCTCGCCGAACGCCATCCAGAGGAAGTTCGCGGCGTAGCCGAGGTCGTCGCGCGGCTCGACGAGGTCCAGACCGCGCCGCCGGCGCTGGTCGAGCGCCACCACGGCCGGGAGCAGCGCGAACAGCCGCTCGGCCTTCTCCTGCTCCGCGGCCGGGCCCGGGTCCTCGGCCTCGGGGTCGTGCGCCCCGATCACGGACACGGCGGTGCGGCACACGTCCATCGGGTGGCAGGTCGTCGGGAGCGCAAGGACGGCGTCCCGCACCGGGTCAGGGAGCCCACGCCGCCCACGCTCCGCACGGTTCTGCACCGCCAGCTCGTCCGGTGTCGGGAGCTCGCCGTGCCAGAGCAGGTAGGCGACCTCCTCGAAGGTCTTGCTCCCGGCGAGGTCCTGGACCGGGTAGCCGCGGTACAGGAGCGAGTTCGTGTCCGGGTCGACCTTCGACACCGCTGTCACGTCCGCGACGACGCCGACCAGGCCCTTGCGCACCTCGGGCTGGGTGAGGGCCGCCGTGCTCCCCGTACGGGTGCTGCTGCTCGTGCTGCTGCTCATGATCACTCCTTCGTGATGTGGCTGTGCTCGCGGGCCTCGTCGGCCAGCGTCCCGACGGTCAGGGTTCGTACGTGAAGATCTCCGAGTCGAACGTGTTGTACCCGGCGTAGTCGACGACCTCGTAGAGCCGGGCCCTCGTCTGCATCCGGTCGACCATGCCCTGCTGAGTCCCGGTCGCGGTGATCTCGTCGAGCACGCGCTCCGCCTCCCCCATCGCGCTGCGCAGCAGGGTCACCGGGTAGATGACGATCTTCGCGCCGGCGTCGGCGAGCTGGGCCGCGGTGAAGAGCTCGGACTTGCCGAACTCGGTCATGTTCGCGAGCACCGGGACGTCGACGGCGGCGGCGACGGCCTCGAACTCCGCCAGGTCCCGCATCGCCTCGGGGAACACGGCGTCGGCGCCGGCGTCCACGAGCGCCTTGGCCCGGTCGACGGCAGCAGCGAGCCCTCGGACGCCCGGACGTCGGTCCGCGCCATGACGAGGAAGTCCGGGTCGCGGCGCCCGTCGACCGCGGCCTTGATGCGCTGCACGGCGGTCGCGAGGTCGACGGTCTGCTTGCCGTCGAGGTGGCCGCACCGCTTGGGGTTGACCTGGTCCTCGATGTGGCAGCCGGCGACCCCGGCGTCCTCGAGCGTCTGGACGGTGCGCGCGACGTTCATGGGCTCGCCGAACCCGGTGTCGGCGTCGACGATCGTCGGCAGGTCGGTCGTGCGGGCGATCTGCTGCGCCCGCCCGGCGACCTCGCTGAGCGTCGTCAGCCCGATGTCGGGCAGCCCCAGGTCGGCGCTGATCACCGCGCCGGAGACGTAGACCCCCTCGAAGCCCTTCTGCTCGATCAGGCGCGCGGACAACGGGTTGAACGCGCCGGGGAGCCTGAGGATCCCGGGCGCCGCGAGCGCCTCGCGCAGCGCGACACGCTTGGCGGACGGCGTGGCCTGGGCGTACAGCATCAGCTCACCTCCGCGTCGGCCGTGCCTGGGCCGGCTGTGCTCGTGCCCGTCGCGCTCGGGTCGGCCGGGGGCGGCGGGACCGGGGCGCCCGCGCCGGACGGTGACGGGGGCGTCCGCGGGTGCTCGCGCCCGAGCTCGAACAGCCCGGGCCGTGCCGGTGCCCCGGCGAGAAGTCCTGGTCGAGCGACGACGCTGAGCTGCCGCACCTCGGCGGGCGTGAGGTCGGGCAGGCGCTGGGCGAGATCGAGGAACCGCTCGATCTCGTCCTCGACGAGCACGCCCGCGGCGAGCGAGCGGAACTTCTCGACGTACTGCTCGCGCGCGAACGGCCGCGCTCCCAGCGGGTGCGCGTCGGCGACCGCGATCTCCCGGACCAGCCGGCCGCCGTCCGACAGCTCGATCTCGACCCGGCCGCCGAACGCCTTCTCCTGCGGGTCCGTCGAGTGGTAGCGGCGCGTCCACCCCTCGTCCTCGGCCGTGGTGATCTTGTGCCAGAGCGCGACGGTATCGGGGCGGGAGGCGCGCTCGGGTGCGTAGCTGTCGACGTGGTGCCAGCCGCCGTCCTGCAGCGCGACCGCGAAGATGTACGGGATCGAGTGGTCGCGCGTCTCGCGCGAGGCCGTCGGGTCGTACTTCTGCGGGTCGTTCGCCCCGGAGCCGATCACGAAGTGCGTGTGGTGCGAGGTGTGGATGACGATCGACGCGACGGCGCGCGGGTCGGCGAGCTCGGGGTGCTCGTCGTGCAGCGCGCGGGCGAGGTCGATGAGCGCCTGCGACTGGTACTCCGCCGAGTGCTCCTTGGTGTACGTGTCGAGGATCGCGGTGCGCGGCTCGCCCTGCGACGGCAGCACGACCTCGTAGCGGGCGTCGGGCCCGTCGAGGAGCCGGGCGACGACGCCGTCCTCGCCTTCGTAGATCGGCTCGGGCGACGTCTGGCCACGCATCGCCCGGTCGACGGCCTCGATCGCGACCTTGCCGGCGAAGGCGGGGGCGTAGGCCTTCCACGTGGAGATCTGACCCTTGCGGGACTGCCGGGTCGCGGTGGTCGTGTGCAGGGCCTGGCCGATCGCCTGGAACACCGTCTCGGTGTCGAGCTCGAGCATGGTGCCGATGCCGGCGGCGACCGACGGGCCGAGGTGGGCGACGTGGTCGATCTTGTGGGCGTGCAGGCTCACGGCCCGCACGAGGTCGACCTGCACCTCGTACCCGGTGACGATGCCGCGCAGCAGCGACGCGCCGTTCGCGCCGACGTGCTGCGCGACGGCCAGGAGCGCCGGGATGTTGTCGCCGGGGTGCGAGTACTCGGCGGCCAGGAAGGTGTCGTGGAAGTCGAGCTCCCGGACCGCCACGCCGTTCGCCCAGGCGGCCCACTCGGGGCTCGCCCCGGTGGCGAGGGTCGTGCCGGAGACGGTCGACCCCGGGACGTACGGGTGCGCGAGGGCCTGGGCGCGGGCCGCGACGACCGGGGCCCGCGTCAGTGAGGCGGCCGTCACCGCGGCGTTGTCGATGATGCGGTTGATCACCATGTCGGTGACCTCGGCGGTCGGCTCGACCGGGTCGGTCGCGAGCTCGGCCAGCACCCACGCCAGCTGGTCCTCGCGGGCGAGGTGCTCGGCGCTCGGGTGGACGGTGAGGACGACGGTCCTGGGCATCAGCTCTCCTTCTCGACGGTTGCGGCGGCGAACGCGGCCGCGGCGAGCTCACCGGAGCGGTCGACGTGCCGGCGCATCGCGGCCTCCGCCCGGTCCGGGTCTCCGGACGCGATCGCCTCGGCGACCGCGCGATGCTCCTCGATGTGGTCGGTGCCGCCCATGCGCTCGTGCGCGGCGAGCGCCCGGTAGCGGTCCACGTGCCCGCGGATCTGGCGCAGGAGCGCCGCTCCCCACCGGTTCGCGGCGACCCGCTCGATGAGCCCGTGGAACTCGCCACCGATGCGCAGCACCTCGGTCTCGTCGTCGTGCATGCGCTCCATGAGGTCGACGAGCCGCTCGAGCTCGGCGACGTCCGCCGCGGTCGCGCGCAGGCACGCGTCCCGGGCCAGCAGGCCCTCGAGACGTGACCGGACGTCGTAGACCCTCCCGAGGTCTCCGGCGTCGAGCGGTGCGACGCACATGCCGCCGGTCGCCTGCTGCTCGACGAGGTCCTCGGCCTGGAGCAGGCGCAGCGCCTCCCTGACCGGCGTGCGGCTCACTCCGAGGCGCTCGGCGAGGACGGGCTCGGTCAGCCGCTCCCCCGGTGCGAGGTCGCCGGCGACGATCTCGGCGCGCAGGTGCTCGTACACGAGGCGCGCGCCCGACTGGCGGCGCACCCCGAGCTCCGGTCCGATGCCGAGACCCGGCAGGTCCGCGGCGATCCGGGTGCGCGAGCCCGAGGCGACCGGACGCTCGACGGTCCCGCTGTCGCGAGGGTCCTCGGCCGACGGACCCGGCGTATCCGTAGTGTCGGGCGGGTCCGTCACGGTGGGCCGTTCGGGGGCCGGCGTCGTCGTCATGGCCCCATGATGCGGCATTGCACACCTGTATACAACCCTCGCCGACCAGCTCGGTTCTCGGGCCGCCTACCTCCGGAACGCGTCGCGCACGTTCACCACGAGGAGCAGCACCGCGGCCGCCACGAAGCCCCACCCGAGGATCACGCGCCAGTCGGACACGAGGAAGTACAGGCCCACGACCACCGCCGCCGCGACGACGACCCTGCCGAGGGTCGCCAGGAACCGGCCGCGGGCGAAGCCCTCGACCAGCAGCAGGAACACGAGCCAGAACATCGCCATCAGGGTCGCGCTCACGCCCACGGTCGGGAGGATCACGAGCCCTGCGGCGTAGAGGATCACCGGCGTGCTGACGACGGCCCACCCCGCGAGCACCCGGCTCCGCCGGGCCGAGACCGGCGGCAGCGGGGTCTGGCGGTGGCGCAGATGTGCGTGAGGGCCAGGATCGGCGCCGGACTCGGCGCCGGGATCGGTGCCGGACTCGGCGCCGGGCTTGCCCGCCGAGGCCTCCAGCACGGACAGCTCGTCGCGCCGCCTCGCGCGCTCCATCTGCAGGTCGAGCACCCGACGTTCCTCGTCGGCGAGCGCCCTGACCGCGGGCGACGCGGGCGCCAACCCGGCGGCGGCGCGCTCCAGCCCGCGACGACCCTCGTCGATCTCCTCCGCGAGCGTGGCGAGGCGCAGCTCCAGCTCGGCGGTCCGGTCCCGCACCAGCGCCGCCTCGACGGACGGGTTCGGGGCCACCTTCGCCAGTCCCGCCCAGCCGATCGGGTCCGCCCAGGACTCGCGGATCGTGCCGTCCCGCTCGTAGCGGGGACCCGCCGGGCCGCGTTCCCCGCCGAGCCGGTCTCGCGTGTCCTGTCCCCAGAGCCCCCGGAACCCGTGCACCCACCCGGTGCTCTCGTCGATCACGTCGCGGCGCCACGGGTCCCCGCCGGGGCCGATCACTCGTCCGTCCCCGCGGGCGTAGTCCACGTACGGGAGCCCGACGCCGGAGCGGTTCGCGTTCACGGACCAGGGGGTGAGGACCCGTGCCACCTTCCGGACACCCTCGAAGAACCCGCCCCAGGACGGCGGCCGGACGCTGATCAGGTAGTCACCGGCCAGGTACGCGCCCGAGTGCGACCCGGCGCCCGCGTGCACCACGGGGTGCCGGCCGTCCACGAGGCTCAGGTCGGGGTCGTCCCACCGACGACGCAGGTCGTCGCCGGTCTCGTCGTGTGCGGAGAAGACGACCCAGCGCGGGGCCGGCAGGCCGACGTCGTCCGCCTCGCCCACGCCGTCGAGGTAGACGGTCACCTGCTCCCAGTCGGCCTCGTGCTCGTTGACTCCGCCGAACCCGGAACGCCAGTTGTTGAACGAGTAGAAGAACCAGTACTGGCACACGATCCAGCTGCCGTCGCGCACGACCCTGCCGTAGTAGGTCGGCTCGTCCGGGGCCAGGTGGTCACGCTGCAGCAGGAACGACGCGGCCGCGCTGCCGCCGGGCACGCTGCCCCGGAACACCAGGGAGACCCGGTTGAGCGCGTCGACGAGGCGCGCCACCAGGCCCACGGCAGCGAGCCGGCTCCCGCCCTGCAGGCGAGGCGGCCGGGCGGCGTGCGGGATCGTCACGCGCCGTCGCTCGGCACCGGTCACCACCCCGGACAGGGACTCGACGACCTCCGGGGTTCCGGCGCCGCGCCGGGCGAGGACGTCGAGGTCCACGGTCCCGGGCTCGGCGACCAGAGTGCTCTCGTCGCCCTCGGGGGCGGTCCACAACGCCGCGCGCTGCACGTACCGGTCGACGGACACCGGGTAGAAGTACTCGCCCTTCGTGAACCGGACCGCCGGCTCGAACGCGCGCAGGAGCTCCAGGTCGTCGACCGGCGAATCCTCGTCACCCACGCGCTCGGCCTCCTCGCCAGGGGTCGGCGACCGGGCAGGCGCAGCGACGCCACAGCCCGTCCGTCGGGATCCGGAGCCCGAGTGACCCTTCGCCAGATCGTAGGCCGTCGGGGTCCGGGTCCGCGCGGGTCGGGGCCGCGCAGACCGGTCACGCCGCAGCCCGGCGGCGGATCACCCGACGACTGTGGTCACGAGCCGTGTCGCCGTCGGCCGCGGAGGGCTCGAACCGAAGCCGAACCGCACCGGTGGGGCCACATCACGCAGGGCCCCGAGGGCCTCGCCGTCCCACGACGCCTCGACCGCCACGATCGCGTGGGAGTCCGTCGCCCCGTAGGACTCGTGCCGCCCCGCCCCTGCGCTCCCCCGCGTGCGAACCCCGCGCAGCGCGAGGCGCGCGACCGGGTCCGTGACGCGCGCAAAATCGGCCGAGGTCGCGAGCGCCCGCGGGACGAGGCGCAGGACCCGGCCGTACGCCGTCCGACCCCCGGTCCAGACGTCCGCCGCGAGCGGCCCGGCCCGCAGGACGAGGTGAGCGGGATGGGCGAGGTGCGCGACGCCGTCCGACCCCTCCCCACCGATCTCGGTACCGACGACGACCGCGCTCACCGCGGTCCGCACGACCTCGTCGAACCGGTAGGTCTCGGCGACGAAGTCCGCGACCTCCGGGGGTGCGACCAGGACCCGGTGGCCGTCGCCGCGCTCGACCATCACGTCCGCGAAGGCGCCGAACGGCGACCGGACCCACCGCCCCACGACGACCCGCGTGCCGGACGACGTCCCGAACGCCAGGATCTCGCCGTCGAACCTCCGTCGGGGCTGCCTCTCGGTGTGGGGATCGTCCATCCCCCGATCCTCCCCCGCAATGGCACCCGCCGCGCTGCCGGGGCCCGACAAGAACTCGCGACCATCCCGACCCATCCGGCCCTCGGGCCTCTCCGAACCACCGGTGACACGCCCCGCAGAACGCAGGGCGACGACGACAGGAGAGACCGATGAACGTTCGTACCCGTTCCGCCGCCGCCAGCTTCGCCGCCCTCGCCGTGTTCGGCCTCGCGGCCTGTTCCTCGTCCGACACCGCGAACGACGCGGCCGCCGACGACACCGCCGCCGAGGCTCCCGCCGAGGAGTCGGCGATGCCCGAGGAGACCATGGACGACATGGACGACGAGATGGCCGACGACGACATGGACCCGGCCGCCAACCTCGTCGGTGCGGGCTGCACCGAGTACGCCACCGCCGTCCCGGACGGAGACGGCTCGATCGACGGCATGGCCCAGGACCCGGTCGCCGTGGCCGCGTCGAACAACCCGCTGCTGACCACCCTCGTCTCCGCCGTCTCGGGCGAGCTGAACCCCGACGTCAACCTCGTCGACACGCTCAACGGCGACGAGTTCACCGTCTTCGCGCCGGTCGACGACGCATTCGCGAAGATCGACGCCGAGACCATCGAGACGCTCAAGACGGACAGCGACCTGCTGACCAAGATCCTCACCTACCACGTGGTGCCCGGCCAGATCGCGCCCGACGAGATCGTGGGCGACCACGACACCGTCGAGGGCGGCACCGTCACCGTCTCGGGCGAGGGCGACGAGCTCATGGTCGACGACGCCAACGTGATCTGCGGTGGCGTGCAGACCGCGAACGCCACGGTCTACCTGGTCGACTCGGTGCTCATGCCGGCCATGTGACCCGAGCCTGACCCCGGCACGGCCCGCCGACCTTCGGGCAGGCCGTACCGGACCTCGACAGCCCGGCCTCCGCACCCCTCGGTGCGGTGGCCGGGCTTCGTCGTGCGCGCGGCCAGTCGTCAGGCCGGCGGGCGGGTCCAGCCCGGCGGTCCGGTCGGCCGGTCCGGTCACCCGGTCCGGTCGTGCGGGGTGCCGGACGGCGCGGCGTCAGTCGGGCCGGCGCGCCTCGACCAGGTGACGGGCCGAGTGGGCGACGAACGGGCCGTCGGCGCGGATCTGCGCGTCGAGCTCGCGGAGGCGGTCGCGGTAGGCGTCGACCGTGAACCCGGGCACCATCCAGACGACCTTGCGAAGGAAGTGCACGACCGCGCCGACGTCGAAGAACTCGACCCTCAGCCGCTCGGCGCGCAGGTCGACGATCTCCAGGCCCGCCTCGCGTGCGCCCTTCGCCTCGTCGTCGGGGTGCCGGCCGCGGCGCGCCTCCGGCTGCGGACCGAGGAAGTACTCCACCAGCTCGAAGACGCTCGCCGGCCCCACGTGCTGGGCGAGGTACGTCCCCCGGGGCGCAGCACCCGGTGGATCTCGGACCACCACGGCACGACGGGGTGGCGGCTCGTCACGAGGTCGAACGCCGCGTCGCCGAACGGCAGCGGCGGCTCGTCGTGGTCGGCGACGACGGCCACGCCCCGCGGGTGCAGCAGCGCCGTCGCCGCGGCGACGTTCGGCGGCCAGGACTCGGTCGCGACCATGAGGCGCGGCAGGGTCACCGCCGACGCCAGCACCTCACCCCCGCCGGTCTGCAGGTCGAGCGCGGCGTCGACCGTGCCGAGCCGCTCGGCCATCAGCCGCGCGTAGCCCCAGGACGGACGCTCCTCGGTCGCCCGACCGTCGAACCAGGAGAAGTCCCAGCCGTCGGTCGGGGCGGCGTCCGCCTCGGCGACGAGCTCATCGAAGGTGCGCATGACGACATCGTGCCGCACGCGGCATCGTCCGCGGTGGTGGGTGCGGGCCGGCGCGGGCGGGCGCGAGCTTGGTCTCCCGGGCGCACGGGTGCCGTGACCGGGCGCCGTCCGGCGATGTCTCGAGCGCCGCCCGGCTTCGTCCAGAACTTGCCGTCGGGCTACGTCTCGAGCGCGACGATCGGGTCGGACGTCGGCTGGTCGGATCCGCCCTCGGGTTCGAGCGTCATCGCGACGACCTCGCCATCGGCGCCCTCGACGAGAGCCTGCGAGACGGCGTCCGACGTGTCGAGCAGCCCGGCCGAGGTGATGCCGGCCTCGGCGACGATCCAGAGCTGGTAGTCCTCGTCGTCCGCGGCCTCCGGGAGGCCGGAGGCCGTGAAGAGGACGTCGCCGCCCGAGACGAGCGCGCTCGCCTCGCCGCCGCCCGCGACCGTGCTTGTCACCAGACGCGCGTCGGGATCGGCCAGCATGTCCGCGACGCGGGTCGCCTGGGCCTCGAGGCGCACCTGCGTCTGACGGCTGTCGACCGCGATGCCCGTGGGCACGCCGACCGCGACGACCGCGACCGCGGCCACGGCGGCGAGCCGCCAGCTGCGCTTTCGCCGCTCGCGGGCCGCCGCCATCGACACGACGTTCGAGCCCTCAGGGCCCGCGGCGACGTCGGCCGCGTGTCCGGGACGATCCCCGGTCGACGGATCGACCGCGGCGTAGGGGTTCGCGCCGTCGTCCGAGGTGGCGCCGCCGATCGCGGCGAGCGTCGCCGCGCGCAGCTCGGCCGGAGGCTCGGTGTCGACGACGAAGGCACCGACGGTCTCCCGGTACTCGTCGAGGGCTCGCCGCGCGTCGGCGTCGTCCGCGAGGAGCCGGTCGACCTGGCGCCGCTCGAGGTCGTCGAGGGCATCGAGGGCGTAGAGAGGCAGGAGGTCCCAGGCCTCGCGCGTCGCAGACCGTCCCAGTGTCTCGTCAGCCATGGTTCACCCCCAGGCAGTCGCGCAGCCGGCTGAGCCCGTCGCGGATCCGGGACTTCACGGTCGGCAGGGCCGCACCGAGGTCCTCGGCCACCTCGCGGTACGTGCGCTCGCCGTAGTAGGCGCGCACGACGGACTCGCGCTGCGTCTCGGTGAGGGTGTCGAGGCAGTCGCGGACCGCGGCCCGCTCGAAGGCGCTGTCGACCTCCTCCGCGACCACGTCGCGCTCCCTGCCGACGGCGCTCGCGTCGAGGTCCTTCTGGTCCCGGGCGCGCCGCGCCTGCTCGGACCGCACGCGGTCGATGGCACGGCGTCGGGTGAGGGTGACGGCCCAGGTGCGCGCGGACGCGCGCGTCGCGTCGAAGCGCTCCGCCGTCTGCCACATCTCGACCATCACCTCCTGGGTCACCTCGGCCGCGTGGTCCCTGTCCCTCAGGACCGCCAGGGCGGCTCCGAAGACGGACGGGGACAACGCGTCGTAGACCGGGCCGAACGCGTCGGAGTCACCCCCGGCGCACGCCGCGAGCGCGGCGTCCACCGCGTTCGGGTCGCTCGTCCTCACGTGTGGCACGGGCCCAGTCTGCCTCAGACCGGACATCTACGGTTCGACACCGACCGGCACCCGGATGGGTGTCGGGCCGCCGGGACTTCGGTGCGCGGTCCGGACGCGGTCGGTGCGCGGTCGTCCTGGTGCGCCGAACCGGCGATCCGAGCACGCCGAACCGGTGATCAGGTGTGATCCAGGGGCCGGGATCGAACCTGATCGCCGGTTCGGCGGAGGGGCTCGGGTCAGAGGGCTCGGCGGGCCCGGACGGCACCGGCCAGCACGTCGAGCAGCTCGGCCGTCGTGTCCCAGTCCATGCACTTGTCGGTCACGGACTTGCCGTACTCCAGCCCGGACGGCGCCGGGTCCTGCGCGCCCGCGACGAGGAACGACTCGAGCATCAGACCCGTGATGCCCTGCTCCCCTCCGCGAGCCGCGCGGCGACCTCGCGGACGACCTCGGCCTGGCGCACATGGTCCTTGTTCGAGTTGCCGTGCGAGGCGTCGACGACGACGCCGTGCTCGACGGCCCCGCCGAGGGCCGAGGTGCGGGCGATCTCGAGAGCGGCAGCGACGTCGTCCGACCCGTAGTTGGGGCCGCCCCGCCCGCCGCGGAGGATCACGTGGCAGTCGGGGTTGCCGGCGGTCTCGACCGCGGCGGCGCGGCCCGCGGAGTCCATGCCGAAGAAGGTGTGCTCGCTCGCCGCGGTGATGCAGCCGTCGACGGCGATCCGGACGTCGCCGTCGGTCGCGTTCTTGAACCCGACCGGCATCGACAGGCCCGACGCGAGCTGGCGGTGCACCTGGCTCTCGGCGTTGCGCGCCCCGATCGCGCCCCAGGAGACGGCGTCGGCGATGTACTGCGGCGAGGTGGGCTCGAGGAACTCGGACGCCGCGGGCACCCCGGCGTCGAGGACGCCGAGCAGCACCTCGCGGGCGAGGCGCAGGCCTGTGCGGACGTCGTGCGTGCCGTCGAGCTGCGGGTCGTTGATGAGGCCCTTCCACCCGACCGTCGTGCGCGGCTTCTCGAAGTAGACGCGCATGACGACGACGAGGTCGTCCGAGACCTCCGCGGCGACCGCGGCCAGGCGACGCGCGTAGTCGAGCGCGGCGACCGGGTCGTGCACGGAGCACGGGCCGACGATGACGACGAGGCGGTCGTCGTCCCCCGCGAGGACGTCACGGACAGCAGCGCGGGACGACGTCACGAGCTCGGAGCGCGCGTCGCCCAGCGGCATGTCGGCGAGCACGTCCGCGGGGGCGGGCAGCGGGTCGAGGGCCCGGATGCGCAGGTCGTTCGTCGAGGCGCGGTCCGTGTAGTCGGGGGTCGAGGTCACGTCGCCCATCGTCGCACCGGTCTCGGCGACAGAGGTATCGGGTGTCAGTGTCTGGTCCGGCTGGTCCGGCTGGTCCGGCTGGTCCGGACCGCGAGGCTCGTCGAGGGCCGGGTCGAGGGGTGCTGTGCGCTGGCTGACGGTCGGGGCGGTCATGATCTCTCCTGGTCGGGACGTGCGGCGGTGGGTGACGGACCGCTCACCGCATCCATGCCCGGACCGGCCCGTCGATACGACGAAGGGCCCGGACGCGGTGTGCGTCCAAGGCCCTGTGCTGGCTCCGGTGGGGTGTGTCGGTCAGGCGCGCGCCCGCTCGGCCCCACCAGGAGCCGGCGTAAAGCGCCAATACCAACGGATGTCCACGGCAGGAACGTAGCACGGTGGCCGGTTCCGTCCACGGGATTCCGGTATTCGGACGACGTCCCTCGGGTCGCGCACCTAGCCTGGGTGCGTGGTTCCCACCCTGAGCAGCCCCGAACCGGCAGGTCCGTCGAGCGAGCCGCAGGGCGCGACCGCCCGGGCCGCGGCGGGCCCGACGGACGTCGTCGCCACCCTGCGGGCCGCCGGCAGCGTGTACGCCGAGGACGAGGCGTCCCTCCTCCTCGACGCGGCCGCGGGGCTGGACGACCTCCGTTCGATGGTCGCCCGTCGCATCGCGGGTGAGCCGCTCGAGCTCGTGATCGGGTGGGCGGCGTTCTGCGGGCTGCGCGTCGCGGTCGCCCCGGGCGTGTTCGTGCCCCGGCGGCGTACGGAGGCGCTGGCCGTCGAGGCCGTCCTGCTCGCCCGGGAGGCGGCAGCCCCCGGCCGCGGCCACGGGTCGGACGACGTCCCGTGCGTCGTCGACCTCTGCTGCGGCTCCGGCGCGATCGGGTTCGTCGTGGCGACGGCGCTCGAAGGCCGGCTCGAGCTCCACGCGGCCGACGTCGAACCGGCGGCCGTGGCCTGCGCCCGGACCAACCTCGAGGGCTTCGCGGGGACCGTCCACGAGGGAGACCTGTTCGACGCCCTCCCGGAGCACCTGCGCGGGCGCGTCGACGTCCTGGCCGCCAACGTCCCGTACGTCCCGACGGACGAGATCGAGCTCCTGCCGCCCGAGGCGCGGCTCCACGAACCGCGCGTGACGCTCGACGGCGGGGCGGACGGGCTCGACCTCCTGCGACAGGTCGCGGCCGGTGCGACCGAGTGGCTCGCGCCCGGCGGCGGCGTGGTCGTCGAGACCAGCGAGCGCCAGCGGGACGCCGCGGTCGCGGCCTTCACCGACGCCGGGCTGACCGCCGTCGTGGAGACGGACGAGGAGATCGGGGCGACCGTCGTCGTCGGCCGGCTCGCACTCCCCTAGGCTCACCACCATGCCGATCCCCGAGTTCATCACGTCACTGCGGAGCCGGATCGGGACCGACCTGCTCTGGCTTCCCGGAGTGACGGCCGTCGTCCTGCACCCCGACGGGCGCGTCCTGCTCGGGCGACGCTCCGACACGGGGCACTGGGCGCTGATCAGCGGCATCCTCGAGCCGGGCGAGGACCCGGCGGTCGGGCTCGCGCGCGAGGTGCTCGAGGAGACCGGCGTCGAGGTCACCGTGGAGACGCTGGCGTCCGTGGTGGCGTCCGACGTCGTCACCTATCCCAACGGCGACCGCGCGATGTACCTCGACCACACGTTCGTGTGCCGGCCCGTCTCCGCGGCGTCCGCGGACGGTGCGCACGTCGCGGACGACGAGTCGCTCGACGTCGGATGGTTCGAGCTCGGCGATCTGCCGGACGACCTGCAGCAGACCAGCCGCGACCGCCTCGGTCACGCGGTCCGCGCGCTCACGGAGCCGGACCGGGGCACGTACTTCGTCCGCTGAGCGTGGCCGCCGTGCCTCACCGTCGAGCGGGCGACGCTCAGCTCCGGGCGTAGCGCTCCACGAACGACCGCAGCAGGCGGTGCGGCACTGTCACGTCGCCCGCATAGACCCGCGCGATGACCTGCTCGGCCTCGTCGGGCGGGAAATACCCGTGCTGGCGGTAGATGCGGATCCGTTCGGCGATCCCGTCCGCGTCGAGCTCCGGGTGGAACTGCGTCGCGAACAGGTTCTCCCGGACCCGGAACATCTGGACCGGGCACTTGTCGGAGGTCGCGAGCAGGACGGCGTGCTCCGGAAGGGTTCGGCACGCCTCCTTGTGCCCGACGTAGGCGTCGAAGACGTCGGGCATGTCCGCGAGCAGCGGCTCGTCGCGACCCGCGTCGGTGACGGCGACCTGGATCGGCCCGACCTCCTCGCCGTAGTGCTCGTCGATCACGGCGCCCTGGTGCAGACCCAGGGTCCCGACGCCGTAGCAGGCCCCGAAGAACGGGAAGTCGCGGTCGACGATCTCGTCGAGCAGCGGCTTGAGCTCCTTCTCGACACGCACCTGGTCGGCCGACTTCTCGTGCTCGGGCGTGCTCGCGTTGTACGGGCTGCCCCCGACGAACACCCCGGAGTAGTCGTCGAGGTCGATCGCCGGCAGCGGCGCGGCCTCCATGCGCACCTGGTGCAGCTCGTCGCGCTCCAGCCCCCGAACCTCAGGAAGGCCGCGTGCTCGCCGTCGGCGGCGAGGTCCTCCGCCCTGGAGGCGAGCAGCAGGAAGGGCTTCATGCCCGGGAGCCTAGGGCGCGCTCGCGCGCCCCGCCCGCCAGGACGCCCGTCGCGACCGGCCGCCGTCCGCCCACCGAGGTCACCCGGAGGACGACCGGACCTGCAGGTCCCGAAGCAGGAACCACACCGCCGCCGCGGAGACGGCGAGGGCGAGCGCGCTGCCCGCGACCACGACCGCCGTGGACGGGAGCTCGAGACCGGTGACGAGCCCCGCCGCCGACGCGTACTCGGCGAGCGCGGGCGGCAGCAGCAGGACGATCAGCACCCCGGTCCCGCGCCAGCCGCCGAACCGGTAGTAGCCGAGGGCGATCGCGTTGCCGGCGAAGACGTAGACGATGCAGAGCGCGATCTGCGTGCCCAGGAACGCGAGGATCGGCAGGGCCTCCCCGTGCCGACGCCCAGCAGATCGAGCACCCACGGCTGCAGCAGGACCACCAGGGTCGCGGCAGCAGCGAACATGACGCCCACCGCGGCTCCCCCGACGAGGAACCCGCGGGTCAGCGTGCGCCGTGTCCCGCCGGCCGCCAGGTGCACGGGCATGAGCATCAAGGGCAGCAGGATCCCCATGACGAAGAGGAAGAACCGCGCCGACCCTGCCGGGCCGGTGGCGGGGTTGATCCCGACCCCGTCGTTGCTCACCTCGATGACGACGATGATCGCGGCGCCGACCACGGCGACGGCGAAGTACCAGATGCCGATGTACCAGGTCCCACCGATCACATAGTTGGTGACCGCGCGCGTGGCGCGCCGCTCGTGGACGGCGACCGCTTCCTGGCGTTCGTCGAGGGTGGTCATCGTGCCTCCTCCTGGCGTGCGTCGGCAGGGCTCCCCGCGGCGACCGCGGCCGCCTGCTCGGGTCTCGTGAGGTGGACGAACAGGTCCTGGATCCCGACTCCCGTGAGCTCCAGGCCGTCGCCCACCGCAGCGGATCGTTCGTCGACGCTGAACGTCCCGAGGACGGCGACCTGCGCCGTGCGACCCAGCCTTTGCTCGGCGAGGACCCGTCGGGCCCCGACGTGCCGGGCGACGACGTCGGCCGGTCCCGTCAGGCGCGTCCCGCGTCCGCGCAGGTCCTCCGCAGGCTCGCTGAGCAGCGTGCGACCGCGATCGAGGACGACGACGTGCTCGAACAGCCGCTCGACCTCCTCGATCAGGTGGCTGGAGAGGATGATGGTGCGCGGGTGCTCCGCGTAGTCGGCGAGCAGCAGGTCGTAGAACGCATACCGGCTGGGCGCGTCCATGCCCAGGTAGACCTCGTCGAAGATCGTCAGCGGCGCCCGCGAGGCGAGGCCGACGGCGGCCGCGACGGCGGACTTCTTGCCCCGCGAGAGCGAGTCGTACTTCGCACGACGGTCGACCTCGAGCGCGTCGAGCACGTGGTCGGCGAGGTCGACGTCCCAGGCGGGCCGCAACAGCTCGTAGTGCGACAGGGAGCTCGAGACGCGCTCGTCGCCCCACACGTCGCCGGCCTCACGGACGAGCTGGACGTTCATGCTCACCCACGGGTTCTCGAACGGTTCGGCGAGCCCGCCGGGCTCCCCGACGAGGATCTCCCCGCGACCGGTCGCCGGAATCCGGCGAGCAAAGAGAGCAGGGTCGTCTTCCCGGCGCCGTTGCGACCGAGCAGGCCGGTGATGCTGCCCGCCGGGATGTACAGGTCGGCGTGGTCGAGGGCGGGCTCGCCGTCGCGGTCGTAGCGCACGACGACGTCGCGCGCCTCGACGGCGAACGGCTCCACGAGTTCGGTCGTCATGGGTTCACCTCGTCGGTGTCGGTCGGGTGGTCGGCAGAGGCGCCGTCGGCAGAGGCGCCACCGTCGCCGGTGGCGGCGGCTCGTCGTCGGACGTGGTCGAGGAGGGCCGCCATGGGGATGCCGAGGACCTCGGCGCGGTCGAGCGCGGGGTCCAGGACCTGCTCGACGTACGCGGCGCGGTGGTCGGCGAGGAGGCGCGCGTGCGCGCCTGGCGCGACGAACATGCCCACGCCGCGCCGCTTGTAGAGCACTCCCTCGTCGACGAGCCCGGAGAACGCCTTGGCAGCGGTGGCTGGGTTGATGCGGAACGTCGTCGCGAACTGCGTGGTGGACATGACCTGTTCCTCCTCCCGGAGCTCCCCGGAGAGAACCTGGGCACGGAGATGATCGGCGATCTGCACGTAGATCGGCTCGGTGCCGTCGAACATCACGCCTCCCGGTTCAGTGGTTCATTACTTGACTAATGAACCATAGAACGCGACCCGGCGCAAGCCTGTCCTTCACGAGGAGAGCGATCTCGGCGCGGAGACGACAGGACCCGGCCGGGCAACGCCCGACCGGGTCCTCTCGTTCACGCCGTGCCGTGCGACCGCCCGTCGGGCCGCTACACGCACTCAGGGGGCGTCGTCACCGTCACGCCTCGTCGGAGTCAGCCGCCTCCAGGGTCGCCAGCTCGGCGAGGTCGCCCGCGACGATCTCCGCGATCTGCACCGCGTTGAGCGCGGCGCCCTTGCGCAGGTTGTCGTTGGCGACGAACAGCACGAGCCCGCGACCGTCGGGCACCGACTGGTCCGTCCGGATGCGTCCGACCAGCGACGGGTCGACCCCTGCCGCGGCGAGCGGCGTCGGCACGTCGGCGAGCTCGACCCCGGGGCGTCGGCGAGCAGCTCGCGCGCCCGCTCCGGGGTGATCGCGGCACCGAACTCGGCGTGGATGGCCAGCGAGTGCCCCGTGAAGACCGGCACCCGCACGCACGTGCCGGCCACGGCCAGCGCAGGCAGCCCGAGGATCTTGCGGGACTCGTTGCGGAGCTTCTGCTCCTCGTCGGTCTCGCCCGAGCCGTCGTCGACGATCGAGCCGGCCATGGGCAGCACGTTGAACGCGATGGGCGCGACGTACTTCACCGGGTCCGGGAAGTCGACCGACGCCCCCGAGTGGACGAGACCCAGGGTGTCCTGCCCGACGGCGGCCCGCGCCTGCCCGTCGAGCTCCTCGGCCCCGGCGAGACCGGAGCCGGAGACGGCCTGGTAGGTCGCGACGATCAGACGCTCGAGACCGGCTTCGTCGGCCAGCGGCTTGAGCACCGGCATCGCGGCCATCGTGGTGCAGTTCGGGTTCGCGACGATGCCCTTGCTCGCCTCGCGGATCGCCTCGGGGTTGACCTCGGAGACGACGAGCGGCACGTCGGGGTCGAGGCGCCAGGCGGAGGAGTTGTCGATGACGAGGGCGCCGGCCTCAGCGAACCGGGGAGCCTGCGCCTTCGACGTCGAGCCCCCGGCCGAGAAGAGTGCGACGTCGATCCCGGCGAGGTCGTCGGTCGAGGTCGCCTCGACGTCCTCCACGACGACGTCGACGCCCTCGAAGGCGATGGTCTTCCCGGCGGACCTGGCGGACGCGAAGAAGCGGATGCTCGCGACGGGGAACGCGCGCTCGGCGAGGAGCGTGCGCATGACGGCGCCGACCTGACCGGTCGCGCCGACGACGGCGACGTGGACGCCGGACTCGTTGATGGTGGTCATGTCAGTACCTCTCAGCGTCCGGTGCCGGCGTAGACGACGGCCTCGGCCTCGGTGTCGAGCTCGAAGGCGGTGTGGACGGCGCGGACGGCCTCGTCGAGGCTGTCGGCGCGCGTGATCACGGAGATGCGGATCTCGGACGTCGTGATCATCTCGATGTTGATGTTCGCGTCGCGCAGCGCGCCGAAGAACTTCGCGGAGACACCGGGGTTCGACCGCATGCCCGCACCGATGAGCGAGAGCTTGCCGATCTGGTCGTCGATCTGGAGCGAGCCGTAGGTGAGCTCGGGGCGCAGCGCCTCGAGCGCCTTCGCCGCCGTCGGCGCCTGCTCCGCCGGGAGCGTGACCGAGATGTCGGTCAGCCCGGTCGAGACCGCCGACACGTTCTGGACGATCATGTCGATGTCCACGCCGGACGCCGCGATCGCCTCGAAGATGCGGGCGGCCGAGCCGGGGACGTCGGGGACGTCGACGACGGTGACCTTGGCCTCGCTGCGGTCGTGCGCGACACCGGAGATGATCGGGGCTTCCATGGTCTGCGCCTCCGTGGCGTCGAGGGTGTAGTTCTCAGGCGTGGTGAGCAGCCCGGGCACCGCGGGCAGGGCGTGGTCGGAGTTCATGACGAGGGTCCCCGGGTGGCCCGAGAACGAGGAGCGGACGTGGATGGGCACGTCGTAGCGGCGCGCGTACTCGACGCAGCGCAGCACGAGCACCTTCGCCCCGGACGCCGCCATCTCGAGCATCTCCTCGTACGAGATGCGGTCGATCCGGGAGGCTGACGGGACGATGCGCGGGTCGGCGGTGAAGACGCCGTCGACGTCCGTGTAGATCTCGCAGACGTCGGCACCCAGGCCCGCGGCGAGCGCCACGGCGGTCGTGTCGGACCCGCCGCGCCCGAGCGTCGTCACGTCGTTGGACTCCGGATTGACGCCCTGGAAACCGGCGACGATCGCGACCGAGCCCTTCTCGAGCGTCTCGCGGACCCGGCTCGGGACGACGTCGACGATCCGCGCCTTGCCGTGCACGGCGTCGGTGATGACGCCGGCCTGCTGCCCGGTGAACGACTTGGCCTTGACCCCGAGGTTGGTGATCGCCATGGCGAGGAGGGACATCGAGATGCGCTCGCCCGCGGTGAGGAGGATGTCCATCTCGCGCTGCGGCGGGAGGGGCGTGATGTCCCGGGCGAGATCGAGGAGCTCGTCCGTCGTGTCGCCCATCGCCGAGACCACGACGCACACGTCGTTCCCGGCGCGCTTCGCCTCGGCGATGCGCTTGGCCACCCTCTTGATGCTGGCTGCGTCGGACACCGACGAGCCGCCGAACTTCTGAACGACTAGTGCCACTGCACACTCCGTACGTCGCCGGCCTCCGTCTATCTCAACGGCCCGCCGGTAGCTGATGTGTCGCTCGATGGTAGCCACGACCCACGCGTCGGACACCCCCACGTCCGGATCCCGGGACGTGCCCGACGGCGAGCGGGTCAGACCAGGTCAGCGACGACGTCCGACCCCAGCTTGAGGATCAGCGCACCCACCACGACGACGAACACGACGCGCACGAACCCGCTGCCCTTGGCCACCGCCATGCGGGCACCGAGGTAGCCACCGCACAGGTTCGCGACGCCGACCACGAGCCCCAACCCCCAGAGCACCGCCCCGTAGGGGACGAAGAAGAGCAGCGCCCCCAGGTTCGTCGCGAAGTTGACGATCTTCGCGAGGGCCGACGCTGGCAGGAACGCGTACCCGAGGACGCTCACCAGCGAGATGACGAGGAACGTCCCGGTGCCTGGGCCGAGGAGCCCGTCGTACGCGCCGACGACCAGACCGATACCTGCGGCGACCCAGCGGTGGCCGTTGCCCTCCCAGCGGAGGTTGCTCGTCGCGCCCAGGGTCGGGCGGGCGACCGTGTAGACGGCGACCCCGATCAGCACGACGAGGATGATCGGGGTGAACCACGCCGCCGGGATCCGCGAGGCGAGCGCCGCTCCACCGGTCGCCCCCACGAGCGCAGCAGCGGCCATCGGCCCGGCCGTGCGCATGTCGGGGTGGACGCGCCGGTAGTAGGTCGCCGCCGAGACCGACGTCCCCATGATCCCCGCGAGCTTGTTCGTGGCGAGCGCCTGGACCGGGCTGATCCCCGGGACCAGGAGAAGAGCCGGGAGCTGCACGAGACCGCCGCCCCCGACGACCGCGTCGATCCAGCCGGCCGCGAAGCCGGCGAGGACGAGCAGCAGGATCGTCCACGCGTCGAGCTCGAGTCCGCCGGTCCCAGGCAGGGTCGCTGCCGCAGCCAGGGCGTCGGTCGGCAGAGGCAGCACGATGCATGCCTATCACCTCGGCGCGGGCGACGGGCGTGCTGTCGGCGACAGAGCTGTCAGATGCGAGTCGTCAGGTGCACGCTGTCGGGTGCGAGCAGTCAGGCGTCAGGCCTGGAGCGCGTCGTACTCCGCCTCGGCGGCGACGTCGTCCTCGACGTCCAGACGCAGGTGACCGAGCAGGAGCTGGAGCACCCGGAGAGCACTCGCGGCACGCTCGCCCCAGATCGAGAGGTAGGAGAACTGCCACCACCACAGGGCTTCGAGCCGCTGCCCTGCGTCGTAGTGCTGGAGGCCCTTGGCGAGCGCCTCGGCGACGCACGCGATGTCGGCAGAGACGGTGGCTTCGCCGACCTCGGCACCCAGCACCGGGTCGACGATCTCGGCGTACTCGTCCAGACCGTCGAGCAGGTGGGCCAGAGCCTCGCGCAGCGGGTCGAGATCGGCCTCGTCGCCGTCGTCCGGCTCGAAGCGCTCGGGCGGCACGACGTCGACCATCGCACCGAGACGCGCGCCGGCGGCCAGGATGTCGGAGGTCGCGAGGAGGAGCAGCGGGATCACCGCGTCGGGGGCTGCCCCGGACGCGACCTCGGTCGTCGTCCCGAGGAACGCGCGAGCCTGGGCGGAGACCGACTCGGCGACGTCCTGGAGGTCCGAGCCGGAGCCCTCGGGCGCCGGGGCGCTCGTGCTGGTGTCAGCCACCGACGACCCTCCTGCCCTCGAACGCTCGGCCGAGAGTGACCTCGTCCGCGTACTCCAAGTCTCCCCCGACCGGCAGGCCGGACGCGAGTCGAGTCACCCGGACGCCCATCGGCACGAGCAGCCGCGACAGATAGGTCGCGGTCGCCTCGCCCTCGACGTTCGGGTCCGTCGCGATGATGATCTCCTCGACCGTGCCGTCGGCGAGGCGGGTCATGAGGGACCCGATGCGCAGGTCGTCCGGGCCGACGTTCTCGATCGGGTTGATCGCGCCGCCGAGCACGTGGTACTTGCCCCGGAACTCGCGGGTGCGCTCGATCGCGACGACGTCCTTGGCCTCCTCGACCACGCAGATCACCGTCGCCGACCGGCGCGGGTCGGCGCAGACCCGACAGAGCTCGGACTCCGCGACGTTGCCGCACACGTCGCAGAAGCGGACACGAGCCTTGACCTCGGTGAGCGCGTCGGCGAGCCGGCGGACGTCGGAGGTGTCGGCCGCGAGCAGATGGAACGCGATCCGTTGCGCGCTCTTGGGCCCGACGCCGGGGAGACGGCCGAGCTCGTCGATCAGGTCCTGGACAGCGCCTTCGTACACCCCGTCAGCCTACGGCCCGGTGCCGACACCGCGGACCGACACCGCGGACCGGCACGGGCGACCACGGCCACCTGCGACGGTCGCGCTCGCCGGTCACCCCTGGGACTCGTCGATCTCCTCGATCACCGTTCCACCGAGCATCTGCACGACCAACGGGACGCCCACCAGGCCCGTCGAGGCCAGGTCGGGGTCGTCGTCGGAGACGTCGTCGGGCACCACGTCCATCGCGGGCCTGCGCGCCGGTGGCGTCGGGTTCGCCCTGGCGGAGCCGGCGTTGCGACGGGCGTGGGCGATGGCCGCCGCCGCCGCGGACTGCCGTGCCGGGCCGGCCGGCACGGTGGGCGGCACCGAGGTCGGGTCGGTGGGCGGCACATCCTGCGCGTTTGCGCCGTCGACCGACGCATCGGGGGCTGCGCCCGGCTCGCGGCCGAGCCGCACGGGTGCGTCGTCCCCTGAAGGTGTGGCGGGGCCGGACGCTTCGGCCGAGCCGTCGTCCTCGAACGGAGGCTCGATCGACGTGGCTCCTGCGAGCCACGCCGCGTCCGCCGCGTCCTCGTCGGCCGGTGCGGCTGACGGACCCGCTGAGGGACCAGATCCCGGGCCGTTCGCGCCCGAGGCGCCGGGCCCCGAGCGGCCCGCGGTCGTGGACTGCGCGCCGCCGCGCGCATCGGCGCCGCCGGCCGCGCTGCCGGACGCAGCGCCGGACGCACCGCCGGCCGCGCTGCCGGACGCACCGCCGGCTGCACCGCTGGCCTCGGACGACGGCCCGCCCCCGAACCCTGTCGGCCGTCCGTGACCGGCAGGTCGCCGTCCGGTCGCGCCTCGACCTCGACGGGCGCGCCGACGACCTCCGACGCGCTGGCGGCCACGACGGCAGCACCGTCCAGCTCGGTGAACGACCGCAGCCGGCCGTGGTCACCGAAGACCAGGACGAGACGGTTGTCGCCGAACTCGTAGCTCAGACCACCGAGCAGCGCCGCGACCTCGGGCGCGCGCCCGCTGACGCCCTGCCCGAAGCGGTTCCAGCCCGACCGGAGGGCGGCCTTGAGGTCGTCCGCGACGATCTGCGCGGCCTGGTGCGGTGCCGACGGTTCTGAGGGCTCATCCGGTTCAGGCGCCTCGGGCTCGGTCTCGGGCTGCGGCTCAGGCCCCGGCGCTGGCTCCGGGTCCGGCTCGGCAGCCTGGGTCTGCGGCTCAGGCCCCGGCGCTGGCTCCGGGTCCGGCTCGGCAGCCTCGGTCTGCGGCTCAGGCCCCGGCACCGCGCTCTCGGTCGCGATCTCCCGGTCCTCCGCCTCAGGATCGGGGTTCACTGCCTGAGGCTCAGCCTCGGCACTCGCCGCCGTGTTGTCGAGCTCCGGCTCGGGAGTCGCTGCCTGACGCTCCGGCTCGGGGGCCATCGTCTGAGGCTCGGGCGCGGGCTCGCGCTCGGCCGGGCCGGGCTCGCGCTCGGCCGGGCCGGGCTCGCGCACGGCCGGGACAGGCTCGGGAACAGGGGCAGACGCAGGCGCAGACGCAGCCGCACGCTCCGGAACGGGCTCCGCCTCCGCCGCAGGCGCGCGCTCCTTGCGTCCGAGCGCCGCACGCACCGCGTCGGCACCGCGCGCCGCCGCGGCGGGGTCTCGACGTCTGTGGTCCCGGGCCTCCGGGACGTCGGCGACGCGCACTCGCGGCCGATCACCCGCACCGCTCCCGACGTCCTGACCCTCGGCACGCCCGGCGCCTACGCCCGCAGGACCCGCACCGGCCCCCGCGCGGCCCGCGGACTCGGCACCAGCCGTCACGCCCCGATCTGCAGGCGCCGCGCCGCCGCGTTCGAGCCGTTCGACCCGGGCGACGAGACCGCCCCCGGCGGCCCCGCCGGGCACGAGCAGCCGCGCGCACATCAGCTCGAGGTGCAGGCGCGGGGACGTGGCCCCGACCATCTCGGTGAGCGCAGCGTTGACGAGGTCGGCGGCGCGGGAGAGCTCGGCCACGCCGAGCCCTTGCGCCTGGGTCCGCATGCGGTCGAGCTGGTCGGTCGGCAGGTCGCGGAACACCGCGTCGGCCGAGTCGCCCGAGACCGCGATGACGACGAGGTCGCGCAGGCGTTCGAGCAGGTCCTCGACGAACCGTCGCGGCTCGTGCCCGGTCGACACGATGCGGTCGACGACCCGGAACATCGCCCCGCCGTCCCCGGCCGCGACCGCGTCGACGACCTCGTCGAGCAGCGCCGCGTGGGTGAAGCCGAGCAGCGCGGTCGCGCGGTCGTAGTCGACGGTGCCGTCTTCGGCGCCCGCGATGAGCTGGTCCATCACGGACAGGGAGTCGCGCACCGACCCGCCGCCGGCCCGCACGACGAGCGGCACGACGCCGGACCCGATGGCCACGCCCTCGGCGGCGCAGAGCTCGTCGAGGTACGGCCCCAGCACGTCCGGGGGCACGAGCCGGAACGGGTAGTGGTGGGTGCGCGAGCGGATCGTCCCGATGACCTTGTCGGGCTCGGTCGTCGCGAAGATGAACTTGATGTGGGGCGGCGGCTCCTCGACGATCTTGAGCAGCGCGTTGAACCCCGACGGCGTCACCATGTGCGCCTCGTCGAGGATGAAGATCTTGTAGCGGTCGCGCGTCGGAGCGAAGGTGGCCCGCTCGCGCAGGTCGCGGGCGTCGTCCACGCCACCGTGGGACGCCGCGTCGATCTCGACGACGTCGAGGCTCCCGGACCCTCCGCGGGCCAGCTCGACGCACGAGTCGCACTCGCCGCAGGGCGTGGGCGTCGGGCCCTGGGCGCAGTTGAGGCACCGGGCGAGGATCCGCGCGGAGGTCGTCTTGCCGCACCCGCGCGGCCCGGAGAACAGGTAGGCGTGCGTGATGCGCTCGGACTTCAGCGCCTGCATCAGCGGCCCGGTGACGTGCTGCTGCCCGATCACCTCGGAGAAGTCGTCGGGCCGGTAGCGGCGGTACAGGGCGGTGCTCACCCCGTCACCCTAGACGCGCCGACCGACAGGCACCGACCGGCGGCTCACCGGCGCTGCATGCGTCGCGCGAGGGTGTTCCCGAGCAGCTGCACGAGCTGGGCGATGACGATGATGATCAGCACGACGCCGTAGGTCACGCGCCAGTCGTACTGCTGGTAGCCGTACACGATCGCGAAGTCGCCGAGCCCGCCACCGCCGAGGTAACCGGCCATCGCGGACATGTCGAGGACGCCGATGAACAGGAACGTGTACCCGAGGATCAGTGGGGTCAGCGCCTCGGGGATCAGCACGGTGCGGATGATCCGCCAGGGCGACGCACCCATCGCCCTCGCCGCCTCGATCACGCCGGGGTCGATCGTCACGAGGTTCTGCTCGACGATCCGGGCGAACACGAACGACGTCATGACGCACATCGCGAACGTCACCGCGCCGATCCCGATGCGGCGGCCCACCACGAGGTCGGTCAGCGGGGCGATCGCCGTGATGAAGATGATGAACGGGATGGGCCGGACGATGTTGACCGCGACGTTGATGATCGCGAACGTCGTGCGGCTCGCCATGAGGTTCCCGGCACGCGACACGTACAGGCCGATGCCCATGATCAGCCCGAACACCCCGCCCACGACCATCGCCGAGAGCACCATGTACATGGTCTGGCCGAACGCGTCGGCCAGCAGCGGCGCCATCTGGTCCCAGCTCATCGGTTCGTCCCCGTCCCGCCGAGCGGCCCGCTGTCAGGGCCCCGTCTGTCCGGACGCCCCACGGAGCCCTCCCCCGTCCCGCCGGGGTGCGCGTCGCCGTCCGGCGCCTGGTCGTCCCGAGGTCGGACGACGGACGGGACCTCGCGCGGCGCGGCCGCGGTCCCGAGGTCGACCAGGTCGGTGTACGACCGGAACTCGTCCACGGCGGCCTCGACGGCCGCCTCGTCCCCGACGAGCTCGAAGGTGAGCGACCCGTAGGGGCGCTCGGCGACCTCGGTGATGCCGCCGTAGACGACGGTGCCGTCGACGCCGTGGGCCCGGAGCGTCCGGGTGAGCCGGGCGCTCGACCCGGCCGCCTCGTCCACCCCGACCGTCACGATGCGGCCGGCGTGCCGCGCGCGGAGGCGCGCGACGACGTCCGACGACGGCCGGTCGCGCAGCGCGGTGGCGACGAACCGTCGGGTCACGTCGTGCCCGGGCTCCGCGAACACGCGGTAGACGTCGCCGACCTCGACGACCTTGCCGTGCTCCATGACCGCGACCCGGTCGCAGGTGGTGCGGACGACGTCCATCTCGTGCGTGATGATCACGACCGTGATGCCGAGCTCGCGGTTGACCCGGCGCAGCAGCGCGAGGACCTCCTGCGTGGTCTCGGGGTCGAGCGCGCTCGTCGACTCGTCGGCGAGCAGGATCCGCGGGTTCGCGGCGAGGGCCCGGGCGATCCCGACGCGCTGCTTCTGACCGCCCGACAGGCGCGCGGGGTACGCGCGCGCCTTGTCGGAGATCCCGACGAACTCGAGCAGCTCCGCCACGCGGGCAGCGCGCTTCTCGCGAGGCCACCCGGCGACCCGCAGCGGGTAGGCGACGTTCGACGCGACCGTCCGCGAGCTCATGAGGTTGAACTGCTGGAAGATCATGCCGATGCGGGACCGGACGGGGCGCAGCCGGCTCTCGCCGAGCCCCGTCAGGACCGTGCCGTCGACCTCGACCGTCCCGCTCGTGGCGATCTCGAGGGCGTTGATCAGGCGCACGAGCGTGCTCTTGCCCGCCCCCGAGTAGCCGATGACGCCGAAGATCTCGCCCGCGAGGATGTCGAGGGTGACGCCGTCGACCGCGCGGACCTCGCCACCCGACCGGAACACCTTGGTGGCGTCGCCGAACCGGATGATCGGCTCCCCGGCGCTCACCCCCGGGCCGGCGGTCGGGTCGGTCCTGTCCGTCGTGCTCGTCATCGCGGGCATACCCCTGTCGTCCGGTCTACCGCTGACTACTTCGCGCCCTCGAGGTCCGTCTCGATCCCGTCGAGGACCTCCTGGAGCTCGTCGGCCGAGTTGTCCTTGATGACGCCGGTGCCGCCCGACGCGTCGAGGACACCCTGCTCGATCTTCTCCGTGTGGAAGATGTCGATCAGCTTCTGGTACGCCGGGTCGTCCTTGTCCTCGGCGCGCGCGACCCACACGTTGATGTACGGCTTCGCGGCGTCGGAGTCCGGGTCGTCCGAGAAGATCGCGTCGTCCTCGGTGAGACCGGCCTTGCCGACGAAGTCGTTGTTGATGATCGACGCGTCGACGTCCGCGAGGGCGAGGGCCGTCTGCGCGGCGTCCACCGGGGTCACGGTGACCTTCGACTTGTCGGCGATCACGTCGGCAGGGGTCGAGACGGAGGAGCCGCCGTCCTTCAGGGTCAGGAGTCCCGCCTCCTGGAGCACGAGGAGTGCGCGGGCCTGGTTGGTCTCGTCGTTCGGGATCGCGACCTCGCCGCCGTCCGGGACGTCCTCGACCGAGTCGTGGGCCGTCGAGTAGAGCGCGAGCGGGTAGACCGCGGTCGCGCCGATGGGGGCGAGGTCGGAGCCCGAGGCGACGTTGTACCCGGCGAGGAACTGCAGGTGCTGGAACTGGTTGAGGTCGAGGTCGCCGTCCGACAGGCCCTGGTTGGGCAGCTGGTAGTCCGAGAAGTTCACGAGCTCGACGGAGATGTCCTCGTCGTCCGCAGCCTCGGTGAAGTCCGTCCAGTACTGGTCCGCGGTGTTGACGACACCGATCCGGATCGGGTCGTCGGGCGTGCCCTCGGAGGAGCCGGCCGCGGCGTCCGACCCGGCGCAGGCGGTGAGCGTCAGCGCGGTGGCTGCGGCGAGGGCGACGACGACGGTGGTGCGGCGGGTACGGAGCGTGGAGAAGTTCATGGGAGTGCCTTCCGTGGCGACGGTCCTGGGGACCGGGTGCGGGCGTGCTGACGCCTCGGATCGCCCAGGGCGGTCCGAGACATCGGTGTGTCGGGGGTGGTGGCTCTCGAGGAGCCGACGTGCGCGCGGCCTGGCTCGGCCGGGGTTCAGGGGGTGTGCGGCGCTGGCCTCAGCGCTCGGCGCACAGTCGCCCCGACGGCATTCGCCGCATGGCCTGACAACCGCGGACCATGCAGGTCCGGGGCAGGCGGGCGGCGGGCGTCGCCGTGGAGGGGGTCATGCGGATCATCGTCACCCACGGTTCGCGCGGAAGGATAACCAGCAGCGGAGAAATCCCACGATGTGGTCGATTTTCCGTCCGTATCGTAGACGCCGAAGCAGGATGGGCGTTTTCTCCAGATATTCGGCGCGCCTTCGAGGGTGATTGCACCCTCGCGCGCCCCATCCCGTCCCGAGCGACGAGAATGGTGTCGGACGACGTCCGCACCATCTCAGCGCCACCCGGCACCCTAGGAGGACCCCATGAAGACCTCGACCAAGAGGTTCTGGCTCGGCGTGGGAGTCGGCTACGTCGCAGCGAACGTGATCGCCGCGATCGGTCCCGCCCTCGCGATCTACACGCGCGGGGAGTGGTCGGTGCACCCGCTGCCCGGGGTCCGGGTGTCGCGGGTCCGGGACGAGCCGGCCGGTCAGCCGCGCTGACAGGTCTCAGCGGCACTGGACCTGCCGGGCGTCCCGGCAACCCGGGAGCGGCGGGGGCGCCTGAGCCGTGCTGCCGCACTGCCGTGCGGGAGCCGCAGACACGAAAGGACCCCCGCACACCCGCCAGAGCTCACCTGCCCTTGCTGCCTTCCGGCCCTGGGGGAGTTCAGCGAGATGACGCCGCACGAGGGGTCTGCCCCGAGATTACCCCAGCACCGCCGCCAACTCGAAACCGGTCGGCCAGCCAGTCGTCCACCTCGGCGAGGTAGCGCTCGCGTTCGTCGTCGCCGAGGAACGCGGACTCGAACGAGTGTCGTGCGAAGCGGGCCAACGTCGCGTCGTCCACACCGAACGTGTCCTGCACCGCGGCGACGTTCGCGTCCACATGACCGCCGAAGTAGGGCGGGTCGTCGGAGTTGATGCTGACCACGAGGCCGCGCTCGAGCATGGTCATGATCGGGTGGTCCGCCAGGGTGTCGACCGCGCGCAGGCGGACGTTGGACAGCGGGCACACGGTGAGCGGCACCCGGTCCGCGACGAGCCGCTCGACCAGGGCGTCGTCCTCCAGACAGCGGATCCCGTGGTCGATGCGCTCGACCCGCAGCACGTCCAGAGCCTCGCTGACGTAGTCGGGAGGGCCCTCCTCCCCGCGTGCGCGACGACGTGCAGCCCGTGCGCACGAGCCAGGTCGAAGACCTCACTGAAGAGCGCCGGCGGGTAGCCGACCTCGGCGGAGTCGAGACCGATCCCGTCGAACCGGGCGCCCGTCTCCAGCAGCTCGCGCAGCAGCCCGAGCGCCTCGTCCACAGGCGCGTCACGCCAGAACGAGACGATCAGCCGGGTGCTGACACCGTGCTCCTGCACGCTGCGGTCCAGCACGTCGCGGATCCCGCCGACCACGGTCTCTGCAGGGATGCCGCGTCGCACGTGCGCCTGGACGTCGCACGACACCTCGGCGTGGCGAACGCCGGCCGCGGCGGCGCGGACGAGGTACCGCCGGGTCATCTCGGCGAAGTCCTCGCGGGTGCGCAGAACCGTGAGGTTGACGTAGAGGAGGTCGAGGAACGACTGCAGGTCCGTGAAGGCGTACCGGCTCTCGAGGTCGGCGAGGTCCTTCCACGGGAGGTCGACGCCGTTACGGGCGGCGGTCTCCATGATGAAGTCCGGTTCGAGGGTGCCGTCGAGGTGCAGGTGCAGCTCGGCGACGGGGAGCGGAGCGCTGACGTGGTCGTGGTCGTGGTCGTGGTCTGCCATCGTCCAACGCTATCCGCGCGGGTGAACACGCGGGTGAATACGTCGCGAGCACCTCGCTATCCAGGGCACGGTGCCATTTTGTTGCCGAGAATGGGTGGCGGCGCCGACGCCAAGGTCCACTCGCTCGGAGTGGCCGCCACAGAAGGATTCAGACATGAGACTCCGAACCAAGATCGCCACGCTTCTCCTTGCGCTCGCCGTCGCATTCGTCGGCTTCGCCCCGGCCGCGAGCGCCAACACCGGCCCGACCGTGGACTCCTACGAGTTCTACAAGATCAAGAACGGCATGACGTCCCGGCAGGTGAAGGACATCGCTGACACCTGGGGCTCGATCACGTGGCAGCACTCCGGCTACAGCGGCACGTTCATGGACAAGGAGTACAAGTCCGCGTACAGCAAGTACGGCTGGGTGGACGTGGACTACAAGTACTACAACGGGGCGTACCGGGTCATCAGCAAGAGCGCCTACTGGGGCCGTAGCGCGAAGTGGACTCCGACGAACAACAAGATGACCAAGTCCGAGTTCTCCAAGATCACGCACGGGATGACGCTCGACGCGGTGCGCAAGACTGCGGACACCAAGGGCACGACCACGTACCACTACTTCGGGACGTGGTCCTCGAAGCAGAAGCACCTGGACATCGAGTGGCCGGTGGACTCCAAGTACGGTTGGGCTGACGTCTCCTTCAAGTACTGGAGCGGCGCCTACCGGGTCAGCAGCAAGAGCGCGTACTGGGGCTGATCCACCGTGGTCGAGGCCACGCATCGAACGGGCCTCGACAGCTCCGGGCCGATGTGGAAGCGAGGCGTGACCGACGCCGCATCGACCGGATTCGTCCGCGCCGCAGGGGGTCAGGTAGTCTCTGGGGGCTGCCGTGCGCGGGTCCACATAATCGCGCGACTGATCGTCGAGACAAGCGCCGAGCAGCGAGCTGCACCAGGAGGATTCGCCTAGCGGCCTATGGCGCACGCTTGGAAAGCGTGTTGGGTGTGAAAGCCCTCGGGGGTTCGAATCCCCCATCCTCCGCAGACCGAAGGGCCCGTGACGTTCGCGTCACGGGCCCTTCGTCGTCCGACAACGGCGTCCAGCGCCAGTGACGCGACGACTGCCTGCCCGCTGACCCGCCCGCGACCAGCCCCACGCCCAGCCCCTGCCCGACCTTGCCGAACCCGGCCCTTGCCACGCTGGGCTAAGGCCATTAGCCTATGCGCTATGGCTATTACCTACATCGAGGTCGAGGGGCGCCGCCTCGCGGCCGACGTGCGCGGGTCCGGGCCGCTCGTCGTGTGCTCTCCCGCCATGGGAGACACCCGGGACGCGTTCCGACCATTCGCCGACCGCCTGGTCGAGCAGGGCTTTCGCGTGGCGACGGTCGACCTGCGCGGCCACGGCGACAGCGACACCGGCTTCGCGCGGTACGGCGACGAGGCGACCGCCGACGACCTGCTCGCGACGATCGACGTGCTCGGGGACGGACCCGCCGTCGTCGCTGGGGCGTCGATGAGCGCCGCGGCGGCGGTGATCGCCGCCGGACGCCGCCCCGACGCCGTCAGCGGCCTCGTACTCCTCGCGCCGTTCCTGCGCAACGGGGGCGGTGCCGCTGCCCGTCTCGGGCTGCGAGCCCTCCTGTGCCGCCCGTGGGGCCCGGCGGTCTGGCGCACCTACGCCGCCCGGTTGTGGCCGGGACTCGGGGACGGCGCCCGCGAGCGCGCTGCTGCGACGACCCGGCTCCTGACACGGCCCGGTCGGTGGCGCGCCTTCGCCGCGACCGCACGCACGGACCACAGGGTGGTGGGGCCCTGGCTCGGGCGGGTCGTGGCGCCGTCGCTCGTCGTGATGGGGACCGCCGACCCCGACTGGAAGGACCCTCGGGTCGAGGCCGAGTGGGCGGCGGGTCGGCTGGGCAGCGGGGTCCACCTCGTACCGGGCGCGGGCCACGCACCCATGCTCGAGGCCGCCGACGACGTGGCGACCCGGGTGCTCCGGTTCCTGGACGAGGCGCTCGATGCCTAGGGCGGGGCTGGACGCGGACGTCGTCACCCGCTGCGCGGCTGCGATGCTCGACGCGGACGGCACGGCGGCCCCCACCGGCCCACGGAAGGCGGGCGGCACCACAGGGCTCCTCGCCCGCGTCGCCCAGGAGCTGGGCGTCGCGACACCGAGCCTCTACAAGCACGTCGGAGGGCTCGACGACCTCATGGGGCGCGTCGCCGCCGCCGCGACGTGGGACCTGGCGGGACGCCTCGGCCGCGCCGTCCAGGGCAGGTCGGGGCGCGACGCGCTCGAGTCCCTCGCCGAGGAGTACCGCCGGTTCGCTCACGACCACCCCGCGACATACCCGCTCACCCAGCGCCACCGGACCGACGAGGCCTGGACCGCGGCAGCTGCGGAGTCCCTCGCTGTGGTGGCGGCCGCGTTGTCGGGCTACGGCGTGACGGCGGACGACGTCGACCGCATCCGCTTCGTCCGGGCGACGGTCCACGGGTTCGTCGACCTCGAACGCCGCGGCGGGTTCGGTCTCCCCGCGTCGGTCGACGCGAGCTTCGCTTTCACGATCGACGCGCTCGACATCACGCTCCAGGCAGGTGGCGGCGGGTCGCACGGCAGGTCGGACAACGGGTCGGACGGCGGCGCGCGCCCGGCGTAGGCGGGCTGAACGAGCAGCACCACGCGCGGGCGCAGCCGCACGCCGGACGCGGCTGGACCGCTCAGAGCACCTTGCGGGCGACCAGCCAGCGGAACGCGACGGCACCCGGGGCGATCGGGAGCCAGAACGTCACGATGCGGTACAGGAACACCGCGGCGAGGGCCGGCGCCGAGGCGAGGCCGATGCCCGTGAGCGAGGCGAGCAGCACGGCCTCGACCGCGCCGACGCCGCCCGGCGTGGGCGCCGCGGTCGCGATCGTCCCCGCCGTGAGCGACACGAGGGCGACGGCCCCGAACGACACCCCGCCGCCGAGCGCCTCGACCGACGCGAAGAGGCACACCGCGTACCCGAGCGGCAGGAGCGCGCAGCCCAGGAAGAGCTGGACGACCTTGGCCGGGCTGCGGAACACCTCGCGCATCGCTCCGGCGGAGGAGACCACGGCGGGCACGACCTGCTCCCGGATCATGCGCCGCACCCGAGGGATCGCCACCGCGAGGGCGACGAGGCCGACCACACCGCCGGCGATCGACAGGAGCACCGCGCCCGACGGCAGCTTGTCCATCTCGTCGGCGAGGAGCCCGGACCGGCCCACCCAGATCGCGAACCCGGCGAGCAGCGTGAGGTGCACGGTGAGGACCGCGGCCTCCTTGACCGCGCTCGCGGACACCGCGACCGGCGTGGGCAGGCCACGGCGCTGCAGGAACCGGATGTTGAGCCCGACCTGCCCAATCCCTGGCGGTGCGACGGTGGCGACGAACGACGACGCCAGGGCGACCACCCCGGCCTGGACGGCGGGCACGCGTCCCGGCGACCCGCCGGAGAGCCCGAGACCCGACCCGACATAGGTCAGGATCGAGGCGCCGAGCGCGATCGCCGCCCACGTCCAGTCCGCCTCGCGGATCGCATCGACCATCGGCGGCCAGTTCGCGAGCTGCGGCGCGAGCACGTACATCGCGACCGCGAGCAGGGCTCCGGTGAGGAGGTAGCGAGGCTTGAGGCGCTCGACGTCGACGAACTTCGGCTTCTCCACGCCCGTGACACGGCTGAGCTCTTCGACCAGGGCATCCAGACCGCCGGGGGCCGCCTTGACGGCGCTCCGCGTGCTCCGCGTCAGCGCGACCGGGACCAGCCGCGGGAGCGCGTCGGCGAGCATCTCCGGGCCGACTCGGCCGTGCGCTGCGGCCACCGCACGCTCAGGCCCCACGGCGGCGGAGGTCGCCGCGAGCAGCTCCGCGACGTCACCGGCGAGCACGCCGCGTACCGCCGCCGGCTGACCGAACCCGAGATCGAGCAGCCACACCGCTCCGTCGGGATCGACGAGGAGGTTCTCGAGGTTGAGCGCCCGGTGGGCGATCCGCGCGTCGAGCAGCGCCGCCTCCTGCGCCCAGACCGCGTCGAGCAGGCGGTCGTCGAGCTCGGTCGGGTCCAGCGACGCCAGACGCCGGCCCGCCACCTCCTCGACGGCGAGCACGACCTCCTCGTCGTCGACGGCCGTGACCGCGCGGACCTCGGGAGTCCGGACCCCGTGCTGCGCGGCGTGGTAGCTCAGCAGCGCCTCGACCGCGGCGGCGCGGCGCGGGGACGAGTACGGCGCGTCGTCGCCGACCCCGCGGAGCCGCACGCGTCGGTAGCTGCGGTAGAGCCGGTCCGCCTGCCAGTCGCGTCGGCCGACGACCTTCGCGACGACCGTGTCACCGCCCTCGAGCGCGACGCGGTACGCCCACGGCTCGACCTCCCGGTCCTCGACGGACGTCACCGGGAGCCCGCCGTCGCGCAGGGCCGACTCGACGCCGACGGCCGAGAGCGCGAGCACCGTCCGTCCCGTCGCGAGAAGCAGGCCGTACCCGACGACACCGCCCACCCCGAACGCGAGCACGATGTCGAGGGGCAGTTCGTGGCCGCTGCTCACCCGCAGGACGGAGAGGACCCCGACGAGCGCCCAGAGGGCACTCACCCACCGACGCGACAGCTCCGGCGAGACGACGACGACGACCGCCACGAAGGAGGCGATCGCGCTCGTCGACGGCCAGCCGGCGTCCAGCGCGAAGGCCGGCGCGGTCGCCGTCGACTTCACGACCCGGACGTCGAGGGTCGCCTCCAGCAGGATGAGCGTCAGAGCGGCCAGGACCAGCGCCGCGGCCCCGAGCGCGAGCGTGCGCCACCGCCGCAGGATCGCGAGCGCCACAGGTGCGCCGAGCAGGAGGACGAGGACGAGGATCTGCGGGACGGCGACCAGCACCCGCCCCACGGCCGCCGGGATGGCGGACATCGCGTCGAGCACGTCCTGCTCCGCGCCCGCGATGGTCGAGTCCGCCACCGTGACGAGGGCGAAGCCGACGGCGGTGACGGCGAGGTAGATCGCGAGCCGGATCGCGTCGTCGAGGGTCCGGGTCCGGGCCACGACGCGATGGCGGCGTACCGTCCCGGCTCGGGCCGCTGCTGCGACGGCGCTCCGCGTCGACGTGGAGCCCGGCGCCGGAGATGCCGCGGCAGACGATGCTGGACCGGATGCTGGACCGGATGCAGGAGCCGATGCAGGACCAGGTGCGGGGGTCGACGGCGGTACCTGCGCCGCGGTCGGCGCGCCCGCGTCGTCGGTCGGCATGGCGGCAGACTACCCGCCACTCGGGCTGTGCCCAGGTTCACAGGCACAAACGCGTCTCTCGCCTAGACTGACCGGCATGATCTTCAGGTCCGTCGGCGAGGGGCGCCCGTACCCCGACCACGGCCGGGTCACCACCCGCGACTGGTCCGACGTGCCCCCGCGCCAGGTCCGGCTCGACGAGCTGGTCACGACGAAGCGCATGCTCGACCTCGACACGCTGCTGGCGGAGGACTCCACCTTCTACGGAGATCTCTTCGCGCACGTCGTCGAGCACGACGGCACCCTCTACCTGGAGGACGGGCTCCACCGTGCCGTCCGCGCTGCGCTGCAGCAGCGCCCGGTGCTCCACGCCCGCGTGCTCGTCTCGACCACCGACGGAGGAACCACGGCGTGAGCACACCCGAACGGCAGAGCGCCCGCGCCCGACGACGGCGGCACGAGCACGAGCGGCAGGCCGTGGTGTTCGGGGTCATCATCGCCGGGCTCGCCGTCGTCGGCGTCGGTGCGCTCGCCGTCTACACGGGCGCCGTGGACTCGCCGTTCGACGAGCCGTTCTACGCTCCCGCCTCGGACCAGTCCAAGCTCGCGGTCCCGTGCGTCCCGGACGAGACGATGCCGGTCCCGTACGCCGACGTCCACGTCAACGTGCTCAACGCGTCGGGCGACGTCGGCATCGCGCGCATCACGGGCGACCTGCTCACCGACCGCGGCTTCACCGTCGACAGCCTCGGCAACGCGGACGAGACGCTCGACTTCATCGAGATCGCCACGAACGCCGAGGGCCTCCCGGCCGCCTACACGCTCGCCGCGCAGTTCGAGACCCCGGCGGTCGTCCTGGACGACCGCGCCGAGCCGACCGTCGACGTCCTCGTGGGGTCGGGCTTCTCCGGCCTCGTGGAGGAGGAGTCGGTGGGCCTCGAGGCCGACACCCCGCTGGTGAACCTCGCCGGGTGCGTGCCGGTGGACGAGATCACGCCCCGTCACCTGCCGACCCCGGAGCCCACCGTCCAGGACGACGAGGCCGCGGAGGAGTGACCGCGCAGGTCCGCCGCGCCCGGACGGACGACCCCGCCGAGGTCGCACGCCTCTACGAGATCTGCCTGCGGACCGGGGCGGACGGCGAGGACGCGACCGACCGCTACGCCGACCCACGTCTCCTGGGCGAGGTCTACCTCGGCGCGTACCTCGCGCTGGAGCCGGACCTGGCGTTCGTGCTGGACGACGGTGCGGGGCCCCTCGGGTACGTCGTCGGCACCCGGGACACGGTGGCGTTCGAGTCGCGCTGCGAGCGCGAGTGGTGGCCCGGGCTGCGCGAGCGGTACGCCGACCACGCGTTCCCGGCCGGCTCGCCGGACTCGGCGCTCGTCGAGATGATCCGCACGCCCGGTCGCACCGACGCACCGTGGCTGGACGACTTCCCCGCGCACCTGCACGTCGACCTGCTCCCCGACGGGCAGGGCGGCGGCAACGGGCGCCGCCTCCTCGAGACGCTGTTCGAGGCGCTGCGCGGCCACGGGGTGCGGGGGCTGCACCTCGGGGTGTCCGACACCAACACCCGCGCCATCGGGTTCTACGAGCACATCGGCCTGCGGCGCCTGCCGACCCCGGACGGGACCGTGCTCGGCATCTCGTTCGCCTGATCCGCCCCCGTCCTTGCCCCCTCGAAGGGGGCGCCGATCCCTCCTGATCCATGCAGGTCAGCCGGTGTGCGCCATGAGCCACGCGAGCAGGTAGCTGCGCGTGTCCCCGTCGTCGATCCGCTCGTCGGGCAGGGCGCGCGCCGCCGCCAGCAGGCGCTCCGACTCCGCGGCGTCGCCGTCTGCGGCCAGCGCCGCGTACATCAGCAGGTAGTCGCCGAACATGACGTCGTAGCCGTCGGGGTCGTCGACGAGCGCCTCGTCCAGGTTGGCCCGGATGCGCTCGGGATCTCCTGCGAGGTAGTCGGCCACGGGGTGCATCGGCAGCACGACGATCCCGAGCATCGCGCTCGGTTCGGCCGAGAACCACGTCGCCCAGTCACGCTTGCCGTTCCAGACGAGCGAGGTGACCGAGTGGCCGAAGTCCTCGTTCGCGGGATCGGCCTGGTCGAAGTCGGTCCAGTACGCCTTGGCCGACGCTGCCTCCGCCGAGAGCATCCACCGCGCGCGCTCCTCGAGCGCGGCGTCGCCGGACGCCTCGGCCCACAGTGCCAGCCCGTTCCACGCGGACACGGCCTCGGAGGCCGACTCCTGGTTGTTCCCGTCGGCGAACGGCGAGAACCCTGACGCCCACGAGTGACCCCGGTAGACGTCGAACGGCCGGGTGGCCGGGAAGTCGTCGGACGCGGCCCCGGCCGCGACGTCCGCGGCGAGCAGGTCGATCACCGGGGCGACGTCGTCGACCAGCGTCGCGTCGTCCGCCCCCAGGACCCCCGCCGCGTAGAGGAAGTACCCGTAGTGGAAATGGTGGTCGTTGAGCTCCTCGGAGCCGAACGACGGGGTCATGCCCACGACGGACCGCAGCTCGGGGTCGTAGACGAAGCAGCGGGCGTCGCGTGCCTCGCAGCCGTCGGGTTCGGTCCATTCCCGCAGCGCGGCGGCGAGGTCCTCGCGCAACGGCCCGGCGACGTCGTCCAGCCCGAGCTGCTCGGCGAGCACCAGCAGGTTCGTGTCGCGGGCGAGCGCCTTGCCCCCGAAGTAGGTGTCCGAGGGTCGCGGCTCGATCGCGGCGGCGTCGGCTCGCACCTGGTCCGCGAGCTCGTCGCGCTGCTCGTCGCTCAGCCCGTCGAGGTCCAGGGCGCCGGCCGGCTCGACCGCCGGCACCGACCAGTCGAGGGTCGTCGTGGCGCACAGCTCCACCGTGCCGGCGACCGTCGCGTAGGTCCCGAGACCGCAACCGGGGCCGGACGACGTCCCGTCCTGCTGGTGCGGCATCCGCGTCACGAGCACCGGCGAGCCGTCGGCGGTGACGTAGTCGATCGACGTCGCCGCCGTGTCGTCCGCGACCGAGTGTCGGACGTCGGTGCTCACCACGGGTTCGCCGGCTGCGGCCACGAGATCGGCCAGTGCGGGGTCGGTGGTCGCCATGCCGTCCGGGAGCGGGAACCAGGTCGCCGTCTCGCCCGCGCCGAGCGAGAAGACCGAGGCCTGCGCCCCGCTGCCCGACGCGCCTCCGTCCGTCGCACCGCCGGGCGCGAGGAGCACCCACGGACGCCCCGCGACGTCGGCGAACCAGACACCCTCCACGCCCGTCGATCCGAAGGCGACCGACGTCGTGACGGACGCGTCGGCGTCGGCGGTGAACGACACGAGAGGCGACCCCTCGGCGAGGACGACGGAGCCGACCGGTTCCCCCGTCGGGTCCAGGAGCCCGACGGTCACCGAGGCGGTGTCGTAGGCGACGACCTGGGCGTCGGCCGCCGCACCCGCGCCGACGTCCACCCCCACCTGCTGGGTGAACGGCCCGACGATCCCCGTGTCGGTCGTCGTGACGTCGGGCAGCCCGAGACCGAACCCACCGTCGGCGAGCGCGAACGCCACCGGCGACGGGAAGACCGGCTGCGGCGCGTCCCCGAAGACCAGACCCGAGAACCACCGGTTCGTCGGGGGACGAGCCCGTCGGCGAGACGCATCGCCGGCGTCGCGGCGACGCTCTCCGCCGGCAGGACCGACGGGTCGGGCTCCGCCTTGGCCGCGCCGCCGTCCGACCCCGCTGCGGAGCCGGACGGCGAGCAGGCCGACAGGACCGTGCCGAGCGTGAGGAGCACGACGATGCTGCTGAGGCCCGCCGGCCCGACCCGGGCGTGCGGGCGCGGCGTCACAGGCCGACCCGCGCGAGGAAGTCGTCGAACGAGTCCGCGACCGGGGCCAGGACCCCGTCGTCACGGAGGGCGACCGAGACGGAGACCGGGGTCCCGGGCTCGACGAGACCCTGCTCGCTGCCGCGGACGAGGTCGTCGCTGTCGATCTCGAGCGTCGCGAGCGCACGGTTCTGCGCGTTGTCGACGGAGATCGCCTCGACCTCGCCCACGATCTCCGCGTCGTTGGGCAGCGTGATGGTCGCCTCCGCACCCGTCTCGAGCCGCGCGTAGTCGCGGGGCTCGAACTCGAACGTGGCGTCCACGTACATGGTCAGCGCGCGCTCGACCTGGGCGACGACCGCGCCGTTGCCCACGAACCCGCCCACCGAGGCGGTCAGGGCGCTCACGACACCGTTCGCCGGAGCCAGGAGGGTCATGGAGCCGTGGTCGTCCAGCGTGTACGCGGGCGAGTCGGGGCTGATCAGCTCCTCCTCGAGCTGGTACTCGAGGACGGCGCTCTGCAGCGTCAGGACCGGGTCACCCTTCTTCACGTCGTCGCCCTCGTCGACCTCGATCGACGTGACGACACCCGGGTAGTCGGTCCCGACGTCCACGGGGATGCTGCGGATCGTGGCGACCTCGCTGGCAGCACGGGCATCGCGGCGGTTCAGGAGCAGCGTCATCGCGGCGACGAGCGCCACGACGAGGACGACACCGACGACGAGCTTGATGCGGACGGTCCAGGTCATGCGGCACCTCCGGTGGTCTCGGCGCGCGTGTCGGCGGCTGCATCGGCGCGCAGCTTTTCGCGGTACTCGGACCGCGTGCTGTGGGACTCCCGGAACGCCGTGATCATGAAGCCGCCGAGGATCACGGCGTTGGTGGTGTTCCACGCGAGCGCGAGGCTCAGCGACCCGCTCCCCCAGTCCTTCCACGCCCCGACGAGCGAGGTCAGGGAGAGGAACACGAAGAACAAAACCTGCGGGACGATGAAGTTGAACGGCGACGTCGGGGCCCCTTTGCGGCCCGTGACGTGCCACGCCTGCTCCTGACCGGTGAGCACGTTCCACAGCGCCCGCGTGTAGATGGGGAACGAGACCGCGGCGAGCAGCAGCACCTCCCAGCGGAACGAACCCATCGTGAACAGCGCGACCGCGATCTGCATGACGTAGAAGCCGGCGTAGAAGAACAGCCACTCCTGCCACGTGGTCGTGACCGCGACGGGCAGCAGGTCGAAGTAGATCTGCAGCGGCGGCACGAGGATCAGCAGCAGCGGGCAGATCCCGGCGAGGTAGTTGGTCGCGGTCACCATGTACTGCAGGCGCTGGTCCATGGTCAGACGGCGGCGCGGGCTCAGCGGGTTGTGCCGCAGCAGGATCTCGAACCCGCCGGTCGCCCAGCGCAGCTGCTGCTTCGAGTACGCCTCGATGGTGTCGGGGGTGTTCCCGACGGCGAGGGTCTTCGGGATGTACACGGACCGCCAGCCGGCCTCGTGGAGCTCGACCGAGGTCCACACGTCCTCGGACTTCGAGTCGGTGTGCATGCCCCCGATGTCGTCGATCGCGGCGCGTCGGAAGATGACGTTGGTCCCGACGCAGAACGCCGCGTTGAAGCGGTTGCGGCCCCGCTGGACGAACCGGTAGAAGACCGACTGCATGTACCCGGCGCCACGGGAGATCACGGTGTGCAGGTTGCCGTAGGTCTGCGGCGTCTGGACGAACGCGACGTTCTGGTCGACGAAGAAGGGCACCGTCTCGAGCAGGAAGTCGGGCTTGGCCACGAAGTCGGCGTCGAGGATGACGTAGTAGTCGCCCTTGGCGAGCGACAGCGCGTGGTTGACGTTGCCCGCCTTCGCGCCGTTGCTCGACAGCCGACGCACGTACCGCGCCCCGAGCTGGGCGGCGAGGTCCCGGACCTCGTCCGACCGCCCGTCGTCGAGCACCCAGGTGCGATGCTCACCCTTGATGTCCAGGGCCGCGCGGACCGTCTCATAGATCGTGTCGAGCTCCTCGCCGTACGTCGTGATGAAGACGTCGACGTCGACGGGCTTGTCCTCGAGGTACATGCGCCACCGGTGGGGCGAGTCCTCGGCGCCGTCGCGGATGATCTGACCCACGTCGAACAGGTGGTCCTGGGCGTGGTGAAAGCTGAAGGTGCGGGCGTCGTAGCCGCTCGCGAGGACGGTCCACATCGCGAAGAGCGCCTGGACCACGAGGATGGTCTCGGCGACGATCACGAGCGAGTACGGGAGCAGGTCGCCCCGGTTCGCGGGGTTGAGCAGGAACACGGCGTACGCGATCACGCCGATCGTCGCGACGATCACGAGGAGCATCAGGGACGGGGAGTGGGAGGCGCTGTCGGCCTGGGCGTGGCGGCGCAGGACCGCCCTCTCCTGGGCCAGCGACTCCCGGCCGCGCCGCTCCTCGAACGGCTGGGCCTGCGCTACGTACTCGGTGCTGCGGGGACTGACGACGAGGCGGTCGAACTCGGAGATGGCCATCGCGGAGGCTCGCTCTCGCTCGGACGGGACCGTCCCGGCGGCGCCGGGGCGGGCGACGGCGGCGATGGCGTCCAGACTGCGACGTCCTGGTGAAAGCGTGCGGGGTCGAGGGGCACCTGTCATGCGTGCGGCGCAGTGATCCACGTCACATCGCAGGCTGGTCCGGTCGCGCCCACGCGTCCCGGCTGGCCGAGATCGGCGGATTCTCGTCGGCTACGCCCCGGTTCTCCACGAGCCGGAAACACGCGCGGACCCGCGGTGACACGCAAAGTTCACGTGCCGCCGCGGGTCCGCGGGTGAAGTGTGTCCGGGTGCCGGACCAGCCGGCAGCCCTCAGCGGTCGAGCTGGGGCGCCACCTCGCGCGCGACGAGCTCCATGTGGTCGAGGTCGGCGAGGTCGAGGACCTGGAGGTACACCCTGTCGGCCCCGGCGGCGACCATGCCGTTGAGGGTGGCGACCGCCTCGTCGACGGTGCCCGCGACGCCGTGCTCGCGCAGCTCGTCCGGCTCGCGGCCGATCGCCTCGGCGCGGCGCCGGAACTCGGCCTCGTCCTTGCCCACGCACAGGACGAGGGCGGCCGAGTACCTGAGGTCGTCGGGACGTCGTCCGATCTCCTCGCAGGCGCTGCGGACCGCGGCGAACCGCTTCGGGATGTCCTCGATCTCGGGGAACGCCGCGTTGTACTCGCTCGCGAAGCGGGCGGCGAGAGCCGGCGTCCGGCGCGGACCGTTGCCCCCGACGAGGACGGGCACCGGCGACTGGACCGGCTTCGGGAGGGCGGGCGAGTCGACGAGCCGGTAGTGCTCGCCGTCGAAGTCGAACGTCTCGCCCTCCGGCGTCGACCACAGCCCGGTGATGACCGCGAGCTGCTCCTCGAGCAGACCGAACCGCTTCTCGGGGAACGGGATCCCGTACGCCTCGTGCTCGCGCTGGAACCACCCGGCGCCGAGACCGAGCTCGGCGCGCCCGCCGGACATCTGGTCGACCTGCGCGACCTGGATCGCGAGGATCCCGGGGTGCCGGTACGTCACCGACGAGACGAGCGTCCCCAGCTTGATGCGGCTCGTCTCGCGCGCGAGCCCGGCGAGCGTCGTCCAGGCGTCCGTGGGCCCGGGCAGCCCGTCGCCGCCCATCGCGAGGTAGTGGTCGGAGCGGAAGAAGGCGTCGAACCCGAGGTCCTCGGTCGCCCTGGCGACGGCGAGGAGCTGGTCGTAGGAGGCGCCCTGCTGGGGTTCGGTGAAGATGCGCAGATCGGTCATGCGATCGACGCTACCCGTCCGCACGACCGGGCGTCGCACTCCCGAGCCGGGCTCCGGGGCCCTACGCTCGGGTGATGCGCCTGAGCACCGTGATCCTCCCGATCTACCGCTGGCCCGAGGCCCGGTCGGTCTGGTCGCGCGCCGAGGACCTGGGCTTCCACACCGCCTACACCTACGACCACCTGTCGTGGCGCAACTTCCGGGACGGGCCCTGGTTCGGCGCGCTCCCCACCCTCACGGCCGCCGCGTGCACGACGACGTCCCTGCGGCTGGGCACGCTCGTCACCTCCCCAACTTTCGCGAGCCGGTCACCCTGGCGAAGGACCTCATGACCCTCGACGACGTCTCCGGCGGGCGGGTGACGCTCGGGATCGGCGCGGGGACGTCGTCCGGCTTCGACGCGACCGTCTACGGGGGCGAGCCGTGGAGCGCCCGCGAGCGCACCGAGCGGTTCGGGGAGATGGTCGGGATGCTCGACCGGCTCCTGACCGAGCCGTCCGTGACCGCCGAGGGCACGCACTACAGCGCGCACGAGGCCCGCACGATCCCCGGCTCGACGCAGCAGCCCCGCATGCCGTTCCTCGTGGCTGCGGGCGGGCCGCGCGGCATGCGCGTCGCCGCGCGGCACGGGCAGGGGTGGGTGACGACCGGGGCGGGCGAGGACCTGACCCCTGAGGAGTCGGCGTCGGACGTCGGCCGGCAGGTCGAGCGGGTCCGTTCCGCCTGCGCGGACGCGGGGAGGGACCCCGCCACCCTGCACACGGTGCTCCTCACCGGGTTCACGCCCGATCCGCTGCTGGACTCCGTGAGCGCGTTCGAGGAGGCCGCGGGGCGATACGCCGCGGCCGGGATCGACGAGCTGGTCGTCCACTGGCCGATCCCGGGGACCCAGTTCGCCGCCGACCAGGACGCGTTCGAGCGGATCGCGCTCGCGCACACCGGCGGGTCCCGCTGATGCTCGGTGTCCGCTGGGCGAGCGCCTTCACGGTCTTCGGCATGGGCGCGCTCGCGCTCGTCTGCCTGTTCTGGGGCGTGCTGCGCGGGCACCCTGGGCGTGGGTGCCGTGCGGCATCGCGGCGGCGATCGCGCTGCGGGAGGTCCGGCACCTGCAGCGGTCGAGGGGCGCGACGCCTCGGGACGGGTCGGCGGGAGGGACCCGATGACCGCGCCGGAGCTCGACGTCCTCGACTGGCGCCGACGGGTCCACGCCCTCTACGCGACGGTCCGCGACCTCGCGGCCGACGAGCCGTCGTCCGCCCACGCCGCCTGGGTGGCCGGGCGGGACGACCTGCTGGCCCACCACTCCGCGTCGCCGATCCTGGACCGCGCCGGCTTCACCGGTGTCCCGATGGGCGTGTACGACCCGGCGATGCGGTTCGAGTGCTCGCTCGAACCCGCCGCCGAGGACGCGACCGGGCCTGCGGAGCCGGCGCGTCTCGACGTCCCCACCGGGACGGACGGCGTCGTCCCCTTCGAGCGGGTCGGCCGGGTGACGCTCGGCGACCTCGGGACGCTCGACGTGTGGGCGCTGCGCTCGTACGGCGGCGGGCTGTTCGTCCCGGTGAAGGACGCCGGGGCCGGGACGAGCACGTACGGCGGGGGTCGGTACCTCCTCGACACGGTCAAGGGCGCGGACCTCGGCACCGCGCACTCCCGACCGGACGGGACCTCGACGCTCGTCGTCGACCTGAACTTCGCCTACAACCCGTCGTGCGCATACGACCCCGCGTGGGCGTGCCCGCTCGCCCCGCCCGGCAACGTGCTCGACGTCGCTCTCGGGTGCGGGGAACTCGTGGGATCTGACAGATCAACTCCGGGTGTAACGTCCCAAGCATGAGACGACGTGCCCACCACGACGCGGTGAACGCCGCCATCGAGCTCTTCTCCCGCGAGGGCTACGAGCGGACGACCGTCGAGGAGATCGCCGACGCCGCCGGGATCTCGCGCGCCACCTTCTTCCGTCGGTACCGGTCCAAGGAGGACGTGGTCTTCGCCGACCACGAGATCCTCCTGGAAGAGGTCGTGGTCCACCTCGCCGACTCCCGCTCGACCCCGGGCAGCGCCGACCCCTTCGTCGAGGTCTGCCGGGCGGCGCGGCTCGTGTTCGACCACCACGTCTCGCAGCCGGAGACCTCGGCGGCGCGGCACCGCCTGCTGCAGCAGGTGCCTGCGCTCCGCGACCGCGAGCTGGTCACGACCCACCGCTACGAGCGGGCCTTCACCCGCTACCTGCGCGACGTGCTGCCCCCCGAGACGCAGGTGGCGACCACGTCGGTCGCGTTCGCGGCATCCGTGGTCGCGGTCCACAACGCCGTCCTGCGGCGCTGGCTGCGCGACACCGACCAGGACCTGCGCCCGGCGCTCGAGGAGTCGTTCCGGGACCTACGCAGGGCCGCCCCGCGCGCGGCGCTACGGCCACGCGTGAGCTCCGCGACGCCGTCCGACACCGGCGACCGCACCCCGAGCGACTCGCCCTCGGGTGGCGGACGGCGCGTGGTCGTCACGGTCGTCGACCTCCCCGCCGGGGACGGACCGGTCGACACGGACGCGGTGGCCGAGGCGGTGCGCGCCGCGCTCGCCTGATCCCGGCGGACTCCAGTTCGTGAGACTCAGTATCTTGACGTGATACGGAATGTCGCGGACGATGGAGGCATGAGCACCTCCACCACCCCGCAGGAGACCCTCACCGAGCCCGACTACGGGCTGCGCACGCCGCTCGACGTCGACTACGCCGGCGCGTTCCACGCCGCGACCGACGCCGACCGCGCCCTCGCCGCCCGCATCCGGGCCTTCGTGCAGGACGAGGTGCTGCCCGTCATCGACGGCTACTGGGAGCGCGCCGAGGTCCCGTACCCGCTGATCGCCCGCATGGGCGAGCTCGACTTCCTCCGCGACTCCGTCGACGTCGACGGTCACGAGAAGATCAGCCCACTCGGCGCAGGCCTCGCCGCCATGGAGATGTCGCGCGGCGACGGCTCGGTCGCGACCATCTGCGGCGTCCAGGGCGGCCTCGCGCTCCGCTCGATCCAGATGCTCGGCTCCGACGAGCAGAAGGCCCAGTGGGCCGAGCCCATCGCCAAGGGCGAGAAGCTCGCCGCGTTCGGCCTCACCGAACCCACCCACGGCTCCGACTCCGTCTCCCTCGAGACCCGCGCCCGCAGCGTCGACGGCGGCTATCGCATCACCGGCGCCAAGAAGTGGATCGGCGCCGGCGCGAACAGCGACCTCACGGTGGTCTGGGCCCGCGGCGACGACGGCCAGGTCCACGGGTTCCTCGTGCCGCAGGACTCCCCCGGCTACGACGCGAAGGTCATCGAGGGCAAGGTCTCGCTGCGCGCGATCCACCAGGCCCACATCACCCTGACCGACGTGTTCGTCCCCGAGGAGAACGCGCTGCCCGGGGCGCGGTCGTTCAAGGACACCGGCCGCGTGCTCGCGGCGACCCGGCTCGGGGTGGCGTGGTCCGCCGTCGGGCACGCGATCGCCTGCTACGAGTCGGCCGTGAGCTACGCCAAGACCCGCGAGCAGTTCGGGCGCAAGCTCGCCCAGAGCCAGATGATCCAGGAGCGGCTCACGTCGATGCTCAGCACCCTGACGCAGATGCAGCTGCTCGCCGTGCGCATGACCGAGCTCGATGCCGAGGGCGCGCTCACCGGCCCGCAGGCCTCGCTCACCAAGTACACCTGCACCCGCGGCGCACGGGAGATCGCGTCGGTCGCCCGCGACATGCTCGGCGGCAACGGGATCCTGCTGCAGCACCGCGTCGCGCGGCACTTCGCCGACATCGAGGCGCTGCACACCTACGAGGGCACCGAGAGCGTGCAGGCCCTCATCGTCGGCCGCGACATCACGGGCGTCTCCGCCTTCGTGTGATCGGTACGCCGACCCAGATCTCGGGCCCTGACGACGGTGGGTCCGAACGGCAGGCCAGATGCCTGCCACACCCGTCCGGCGCCGCGCTCACGAGGCGCGGCGCCGGACGCACACACCCGGAACCACCCGCCACACCGAACCCCCGGAGCCATTCGTGAACCGCGACGACGCGACCACCGCCAGCACCACCCCCTCCGGATCCGCCTCCGACGCGACGACGCCCGTGCTGCTGCACGGCGCCCGGACCCCGTTCGGGAAGTTCCGCGGTGCGCTCTCGTCCCTCAGCGCGGCCGACCTCGGAGCCCACGCGATCCGAGGCTCGCTCGCCGCCGCCGGCGTCGACCCCGCGGACGTGGACGCCGTGATCATGGGCCAGGTCGTCCAGGCCGGCTCCGGCCAGGGCCCGGCGCGCCAGGCGTCGATCGGCGCGGGCCTCGGCTGGGACGTGCCCGCGACGACGATCAACAAGCTCTGCCTCTCCGGCCTGACCGCGATCATCGACGCCGCCCGCCTGGTCCGCACCGGTGAGGCGCGGGTCGTCGTCGCCGGCGGCCAGGAGTCCATGACCAACGCCCCGCACCTCATGCTCGGCTCGCGCGCCGGCGTCGCGTTCGGCGACGTGACGATGGCCGACGCCCTGACCCTCGACGGCCTGCGCGACCCGTTCGACGGCCAGCTCATGGGCGAGGCCACCGACCGCGGCTGCGCGACGCGCGAGATCGGCCGCGAGGAGCAGGACGAGTTCGCGGCCCGCTCGCACCAGCGCGCCGCCGCCGCTCGCACCGACGGCCGGTTCGCGGCCGAGATCGCCCCCGTGACGATCCGCCCGCGCCGGGGCGAGCCCGTCGTCGTCGGCGAGGACGAGGGGATCCGTCCCGGCACGACGGTCGAGTCACTCGCAGCCCTGCGGCCCGCGTTCGTCGAGGACGGGACCATCACCGCCGGTTCGTCGTCCCCGCTGTCGGACGGCGCCGCGGCAGTCGTCGTCGCGAGCAAGGCCTGGGCGATCGCACACGGCGTGCCGTGGCTCGCCGAGATCGGCGCCGCCGGCCAGACCGCCGGGCCGGACAGCTCGCTGCACAGCCAGCCCGCCCGTGCCGCGGCCCGCGCCCTGGAGCGCGAGGGAATGAAGGCCGACGAGCTCGACCTCGTCGAGATCAACGAGGCGTTCGCCGCCGTCGGGATCCAGTCGATGCAGGACCTCGGTGTCTCCCCCGACGTCGTGAACGTCGACGGCGGCGCCATCGCGCTCGGCCACCCCGTCGGGGCGTCGGGCGCCCGCATCGCCCTGCACCTCGCGCTCGCGCTGCACGCGCGAGGCGGCGGGAACGGCGTGGCCGCGCTCTGCGGGGGCGGCGGCCAGGGCGACGCGCTGGTGCTGCGCGCCTGACGCCGCCCGACGCCCGCGTGGTCTCTGCGCGGCGCGACCCGCAGGGTCGGCCCGCGCCGCGGCCGCCGTGCGTGCAGAGGCCTACCGCACTAGCCTCGGCACGCCCGGCGACCGCCGGAGCCCCATCCGGAGGACACACGCATGAGCCTGTTCGGCAGACGCACGCCGCCTCGTGAGCTCCCGAGCGCACCGGAGCGGCCGCGAGCCGAGCCCGAGACCGCACGGCACGCGACGCCCGGCCTGTGGTCGGACGGCTTCGGTCGTGTCGGGACGCGGTCGCTGCAGGTGCTCGCGGTCGTGGCGGTCGTGTTCGTCGTGGGGTTCGTTGGCACGCGCCTGACGCTGGTCGTCGTCCCCGTCCTCATCGCGCTCGTGCTCGCGGCGGCGATCTCCCCTTCGTCTCGTTCATGCGCCGCCGGGGCATGCCGTCGATGCTCGCGACGTGGATCGCGCTCCTGACGCTCGTCGCGCTGCTGGCAGGGATCGTGGCGCTCGTCGTACTGGCCGTCGTGCGGCAGTGGGACGAGCTGCAGCAGCAGGCGCTCGACGGGTTCGACTCGCTGCAGGAGTACGCGCAGAACCTGCCCTTCGGCATCACGGCCGAGCAGGTGGCGTCGGTGCGCGACTCGGCCGTCGAGCTGCTGCAGTCGAGCGCCGTGACCTCCGGCGCCCTGGCGGGCGTCTCCCAGACCGCCGACTTCGTCGCGGGCTTCTTCATCATGATCGTGGTCCTCTTCTTCTTCCTGAAGGACGGACCGGTCATCTGGGAGTTCCTGCTGCGCCCGTTCGAGGGGCACCGCTACGAGCGGGGGCGCCGCGTCGGCACCGCGACGATCAGCACGCTCGGCGGCTACGTCCGCGGGACGGCGATCGTCGCGCTCGTCGATGCCGCGGGCATCGGGATCGGACTCGCGATCGTCGGGGTCCCGCTCGTCCTCCCGCTGTCGGTGCTCGTGTTCCTGCTCGCCTTCATCCCCCTCGTGGGTGCGACGCTTGCCGGCATCCTCGCGGCGCTCGTCGCGCTCGTGGCGGTCGGGCCCGTCGAGGCGCTCATCGTGGTCGCGATCGTCGTCGTCGTGAACCAGCTCGAGGGCGACTTCCTCCAGCCGATCGTCATGGGCCGGACGCTGAGCCTGCACCCGCTCGTCATCCTGATCGCCCTGACCGCGGGGACGGTGCTCGTCGGCATCACCGGCGCCGTGCTCGCGGTCCCGGTCGCCGCGTCGATCTGGCGGGCGATCCAGGTATGGGACGGCGACGAGCTGCCCGCCCGATTCGCTCGGCAGAAGCGACCCGAGACGGTCTGACGCCGCTCAACCCTGGGAGCCGCGGCCCTCCGCTGCATCGACCTCGTGGCCGCCCGGCACCGACGCGGGGCTCGCCGGCTCCTGCGTCGTGCCCCGCCACCGCGCTACGACCCGCATGACGTGGAAGATCACCAGGGCTGCCGCGGTGCCGATCGCGATGCCCTCGAAGACCAGGTCGCCCGCGACGAACGTGAAGTTCGCGATGCCGATGACGAGCGGCACGGCCGCCGTCGTGAGGTTCACGGGGTTCGAGAAGTCGACGCGGCTCTGCACCCAGATCCGCGCACCGAGGACGCCGATCATGCCGTAGAGCATCGTCGCCGCCCCGCCGAGCACACCAGCGGGGATCGTCGCGATGAGGGCCCCGAACTTCGGGGACATCGACAGCAGCAGCGCCGTGAACCCCGCGACCCAGTAGGCCGCCGTCGAGTACACGCGGGTCGCGGCCATCACGCCGATGTTCTCCGCGTACGTGGTGGTGCCCGACCCGCCGCCGGTTCCCGCGAGGGTCGTCGCGACGCCGTCCGCCAGCAGGGCCCGGCCCATGTACCCGTCGAGGTCGTGGCCGGTCATGGCGGCGACGGACTTCACGTGACCGACGTTCTCGGCGATGAGCACCAGGACGACGGGGACGAACAGGCCGACCACGGCGATGTCGAACTGCGGGGCGACGAACTCGGGCAGGCCGACCCAGGCCGCGTCACCGACGGTCGAGAAGTCGACCTCGCCGCGGACCGTCGCGACGACGTACCCGATGATCACGCCGACGAGGATCGACAGCCGGCCGAGGATCCCCTTGAACAGGACCGTGACGAGGATGATCGACGCCAGCGTCACGGTCGCGGTGACGGGCGCGCCCTGGAAGTTGCCCCAGGCCGCGGGCGCCAGGTTGAGCCCGATCAGCGCGACGATCGTGCCGGTGACGACCGGCGGCATGACGGCGTCGATCCAGCGGGCACCCGCGAAGTGCACGATCACGCCGACGAGCGCAAGCACGAGCCCGGTCACGAGGATCCCGCCGACCGCGACGCCCTGCCCGTGCGATGCGGTCGCCGCCCCGATCGGCGCGATGAACGCGAAGCTCGACCCGAGGTAGCTGGGGAGCCGGTTGCGCGTGATGAGCAGGAACCCGATGGTCCCGATCGCGGAGAAGAACAGTGTCGTCGCCGGGGAGAAGCCGGTCAGCAGCGGCACGAGGAACGTGGCGCCGAACATCGCGACGACGTGCTGCATGCCGATGCCGACGGTCCGCGGCCAGGTCAGCCGCTCGTCGGGGGCGACCACCGCGCCGGGGGTCAGGGTCCTGCCGTCACCGTGCAGCGTCCAGCCGAGTGCCATGAGAGTCCCGTCGTCGGTGCGAAGTCGCGCACCGCGGGAGCGACGCGCCTGCGCCGCATCGTATCGGCGCCTGACCAGCGCCGATGACGACGGTCCGGCAGATCGGCGCGGGTCGCTCAGCCCACGTCACGGGCGGCTCGGACCCCTCACGCCCCCGTGAACGTCAGCCACAGCAGGGCGACGTTCAGCGCGACGATCACGCCCGCGACGCACCACGCGACGACCTGGGTCGGCGTCCCGTTGCGGTCGTCGCCCATGAGGTCGCGGCGGCGCGTCAGCCTGACGAGCGGGATCATCGCGAACGGGATCCCGAAGCTCAGCACGACCTGGCTGACGACCAGCATCCACGTGGGCGACAGGTCGGTCGCGAGCAGCAGCACCGCGGGCACGAGGGTCACGGCCCGCCGGATCAGCAGCGAGACCCGCACCTTGAGCAGCCCGGCCATGATCTCGGACGCCGCGTAGGCCCCCACGGAGGTCGAGGCGAGACCGGACGCGAGCAGCCCGACGGCGAAGAGCACCCCGAGCACGGGCCCCAGCGCCCCGGAGATCGCGGCGTGCGCGCCCTCGATCGTGTCCGTCCCGCTGACCCCCTGGAGCGTCGACGCCGCGAGCAGCAGCATCGCGATGTTGACGCCGCCCGCGACGACCAGGGCGAGGACGACGTCCCACCGGGTCGCGCGCAGGATCCGCCCGCGGTTCGCGGGGGTCATGCGGCCGTGGCGGTCGCGGGCCAGCGACGAGTGCAGGTAGATCGCGTGCGGCATGACAGTCGCGCCCAGCATCGACGCGGCGAGCAGCACCGACCCGGGCCCGTCGAACCGGGGCACGAGCCCGTCGATCACGCCTGCCGCGTCGGGCGGCGCGAACAGCAGCCCCGCGCAGAACCCGACCGCGAGGATCGCGAGCATCGACGTGATCACGGTCTCGAAGGTCCGCTGCCCCCGGGTCTGCTGGATCATCAGGATCAGCATCGAGACGCCGCCCGTGATGAGCCCGCCGAGCACGAGCGGGACCCCGAACAGCAGGTGGAGCGCGATCGCGCCGCCGATCACCTCGGCGAGGTCGGTCGCCGCGGCCACGAGCTCGGCCTGGCCCCAGTACGCGAGGCGAGTGCGACGTCCGAGGCGGTCACCCAGCACCTCGGGGAGCGAGCGTCCCGTGACCAGGCCGAGCTTCGCGGACAGGTACTGGACGAGCACGGCCATCGCGTTGGCGGCGACGAGCACCCACACGAGCAGGTAGCCGTACTCGGCGCCGGCCGTGAGGTTGGCGGCGACGTTGCCGGGGTCGACGTAGGCGATCGCGGCGACGAACGCGGGGCCGAGCAGCCGCCACGAGCCTCTGAGCCCCCGCCGGGCCGGCGGTGAGGTCGGCGGTGCAGCCTCAGTCGTCACGCTTCTCCCTCGAAGTTCGGGTGTCCGAACTCAGAGTGTGCACCCGTCCACACTCCGCTGCCAAACGCGCCACGGGCCACCGGGGTGAGGCCCTGCCGTTCGCCGGACGTTCGCCGACACACCACTCGCCGCACGCCCGTTGGACAACCGCGCGCGGTCGGGTGGGCAGCGTGAGAGTCGCGATCATCACCGAGTCCTTCCTCCCCCACGTCAACGGCGTCACGAACTCCGTCCTCCGCGTCCTCGAGCATGTCCGCGAGGCCGGGGACCAGGCCCTCGTCATCGCCCCCGTGCCGGACGGCGCGGCTCCCCCGATCGTCGCGGGCGCGCCCGTCGTCGGGGTCGGGTCGATCCGGCTCCCCGGCTACCCGGACGTCCGCGTGTCCACGGCGACGCGGGCGCAGATCGAGAAGACCCTCGGCGCGTTCGAGGCCGACGTCGTCCACCTCGCCTCACCGTTCGTGCTCGGCCACCGCGGGATCCTTGCGGCCGAGCAGCTGGGCCTGCCCACGGTCGCCGTCTACCAGACCGAGGTGCCCGGGTACGCCGCCGCCTACCGGGCGCGACACCTCGAACCGCTGCTGTGGCGCAGAGTGCGCGCCATCCACGGCCGGGCGACGGTGAACCTCGCGCCGTCGAGCGCGACGCTGGCGCACCTCGCCGACCGTGGCATACCGCGGCTGCGGCTCTGGGGCCGCGGCGTCGACACGGAGCGGTTCCACCCGCGGCACCGCGACGAGGCGTGGCGGGCGCGGGTCGCCGGGCCGCACTACCGGCCGGGCGACGTGCTCGTCGGGTACGTCGGGCGGCTCGCCGCCGAGAAGGAGGTCGAGCGCCTCGCGGTGCTCACCGACCTTCCCGGGGTGCACGTGGTCGTCGTCGGCGACGGCCCGGAACGCCACGCCCTGCGCCGCACGCTCCCGCGAGCGCACTTCACAGGACTCCTCACCGGCCACGACCTGGCGGTGGCGATGGCCGGCCTCGACGTGTTCGTCCACCCCGGCGAGCACGAGACGTTCGGCCAGGCGCTCCAGGAGGCGCACGCGAGCGGTGTCCCGGTCGTGGCCGCGGCGGCGGGCGGACCGATCGACATCGTCCGCCCCTCGCACACCGGGTGGCTGTACCGCCCGGGCGACACCGAGCAGATGCGCGCCGCCGTCGTCGACCTCGCGGGAGACGCCCGCAAGCGCCGGGCGTTCGGCGACGCCGCCAGGGCGAGCACGCTCGGCCGGACGTGGCGCCGGCTCGGGGACGAGCTCATGAGCCACTACCGCGACGCGATCGCGCTGCACGAGGCCGGGACGCTGCCGACGCGAGGGGCAGGTGCCTGAGGTGCGCATCGCCCACGTCGCCAACTTCTACGGCCCCCGCTCCGGCGGGATCCGCACCACGATGAACGCGCTCACCGCCGGGTACGCCGCCGCCGGTCACGAGGTCCACCTCGTCGTGCCGGGACCGCGGGACGCCTGGGAGCCGGTCCCCGGCGGCACGCTCCACACCGTGGCCGCGCCGATGGTCCCCCGGACCGGCGGGTACCGGATGATCACCCGGCCGGACGCCGTCCGCTCCCTCCTCGACGGGCTGGAGCCCGACCGGATCGAGGTGAGCGACCGCACGACGCTGCTGGGGCTCGGCGACTGGGCCCGGGCCCGCGGCGTGCCGAGCATCCTCATGGTCCACGAGCGCATCGACGGGGTGCTGCGCGCCTTCACGCCCGACCCGTTCGACGGGCTGCTGCCACCGCTCGCCGAACGGTGGAACCGTCGGTCCGTGGCGAGGTTCGACCGGGTGGTCGCGACCACGGAGTACGCCGCCGCGGAGGTGGAGCGGCTCGGGCTCGACGTCCCCGTCCACCGGGTGCCGCTGGGCGTGGACCTCGGCCTGTTCCGTCCGTCCGCCGCGACCGAGCGGCGGCGGCGGTCGCTCGCCGGCGAGTACGAGGCGCTGGTCGTCGTCGCGAGCAGGCTCTCCGCGGAGAAGCGCGTCGACCTCGCGGTGGACGCCGTCGCGCGCCTCGTGCACGACGGGACCCCGGCGCGGCTCGTCGTCGCGGGCGGAGGGCAGCACCTGCCGCGGCTGCGGCGCCGGGCCGAGCGCGCCGGGGTGCCGCACCGGTTCATGGCGTTCGTCCCCGACCGCGAGCGCCTCGCGGGCGTGCTCGCGTGCGCCGACGTGGTCGTGGCGCCGGGGCCGATCGAGACGTTCGGGCTGGCCGCGCTCGAGGCCCTGGCCTGCGGCACACCGGTCGTCGTCTCCCGTACGAGCGCGCTGCCCGAGGTCGTCGGGGACGCGGGGGCCGCGCCGGCGCCGGAGCCCGCCGCGATCGCGGCAGCAGTGCGCGAGGTGCTCGACCGGCCCGTGGCCACCCGCCGCGCTGCCGCCCGCGCACGCGCCGAGCTGTTCCCCTGGTCGTTGACCGTTGAACGCATGCTCGCCCTGCACGGCGCACCGGTCCTGCCCTCGGCCAGACGCGGCGCGGCGACCCACCGCGCCGCGAGGTCCGGCGTCCGGGCGGGTGCGTGACCGGCGTCGTCGCCCTCGGCGACTCGATCACCGTCGGGGTCGGGGACGTCGGCGTCAGCACCACGGGCGAGCACGCCGCCTGGAGCTCGGCCCGGGTGGACGACGACGTCCCCCGCGTCGGGTGGGCGGCGCACCTCGCGACGCTGCTCGGGGCGCGCACCTTCACGAACCTCGCGACCAACGGGGCGCGGGCGCGGGACGTGTCGGGGTCCCAGCTCGGGCACGCCCTGGAGCTGGGGCCGACCGTCGCGACGCTGCTCGTCGGCGGCAACGACGTGCTGCGCAGCGACTTCGACCCCCGCGAGGTGGCGACGCACGTGAGCCTGTCCGTCGCTGCGCTGCGCGACGCCGGGGCCGTCGTCCTGCTCGTGCGGCTGCCGACGATCGGGCTCTTCGATCTGCTCCCGGGCCCGGTGCGGCGGGTCATGCGCCGGCGCATCGCTGCCGTCAACGCGGCGGTCGACGAGATCGGGGCGCCCCGGCGGCCGCACGGTTCGGTCCCACTCGTGCTCGACGCGGCGGGCTGCATGGGGCGCTGGGGGCCGGAGGGGTGGCACGTCGACCGGGTGCACCCGTCGGCGGCCGGGCACCGGCGGCTCGCGCTGGAGGCGGCGCACCACCTCGTCCGTGCGGGGGCGCTCGGGCCTGCGGGCGGGAGCGGTGGTGGCGCCGAGGCGGTGGTCCTGCGCGCGGCCGCGCTGTCTGCCCTGCCGCCCGCGCCGCCGCTCACCGCGCGCCTCGGCTGGCTGGTGGCCGAGGGGATTCCATGGACCGTGCGGCGCGGGCGCGACCTGCTCCCCGGGCTGACGCGGGCGATCGTCGAGGACCTGCGCGCGGAGCGGGCGGCCCGGGCCCTCCCGGTGTCGACGTTCGCGGGGCCCCGCGCCGTCCGCGACGCCGCAAACGTCGACCTCGCGGGCGCGCGGCTCGAGTTACCGGACCTGGCCGCTCTCGACCGACCAGTTCGCCGCCACAGAGCCTGAGACGACGACGGCGCCGGACACGACGCCGGACCTGCAGACGGTGATCGACCAGCTTGTCACCCACGCCACGGCGTCGGGCCTTCCGGAAGGCACAACGGAGTGAACAAGGAGTACGGCGAACGACGAAGGGCCCCGCCCGCGAAAACCTCGCGAGCAGGACCCTTCCAGACGGCGGTAGCGGTGGGATTTGAACCCACGGTGGCTATGAACCACACACGCTTTCGAGGCGTGCTCCTTAGGCCGCTCGGACACGCTACCCAGCCGGGCGAACCCAGCCCGACGAGGATACCCGCACCAGAGGCCCGATCCGAAATCGGGCCTCTGGGCGGGCGTCAGACGGGTCGGTCAGGGGCACCACTTCCACGACTTCCCGGGGTGCGCGCAGGGCGCCGGGGCGCTCGGCCCTGTCGGCGCCGCCCGGAACGTGTCGCCGAGCTGACCGGCGAGGTCGTTGTCGCGGTCGCCGGTGATGTCCCACCACATGGCGCCGCCGTACCCGTTGCTCGCGAGCCGCTCGGCCTTGGCGTCCACCGAAGCGGCGTCGTCGTAGCTCCACCACTGGTCGCCGTCCCAGCGCCAGGACGCCCCGGCAGCGGGGTCGAAGTAGGCGTCACCGAGACCCTTGAGCTCGTCGTAGGTCTTGGTCCCGAGAGAGCCGGTCGCCGCGGAACCCGCCCGGGCGCCGTCCGACACCCCTCCCAGCCCTGGCCGTACGCGGCCATGCCGAGGTTGAGCTGCTCGCCGCTGTACCCGGCGGCGCGGTAGGCGTCCATGAGGCCGTCGGCGGCAAGGCCCCAGTTCGCGGTCACCTCGTCGCCGTTCGCGTCCGGCCACGTGTACGGGTGCAGGTTGCCCTGGTGGCCGGCACGGTCGGGGACCCAGCCGCCGTGGTAGTCGTAGCCCTGCACGTTGAGGAAGTCGAACGACTCGACGGCGATCGGGTCGACCCAGCCGCCGTTGGTGCGCGGCGCCCAGCCGGCGGGCGCGAACCCGGTGAGCAGGTAGTCCTCGTGCGTCTTGTGGCCGTATGCGTCGAGCTGCGTGCGGAACTCCTGGAGCAGTGCGAGGAAGTTCGCCTTGTCCTCGTCCGGTCGGGGGCTCGGCTGCTCGCCGTCGGCGGCGGGCCACTCCCAGTCGATGTCGATGCCGTCGAAGACCCCTCGGGCAGCCTTCTTGCCGCCGAACCCGTCGTGCTCGGGCAGATTGCCCTTGATGTAGAGGTCGATGCACGACGACACGAGGCGCTCGCGGCTCTCGGGGGTCGCTGCGGCGTCCGAGAAGTTGTCGGACCACGTCCAGCCGCCGAGCGAGATCAGGATCTTCGTGTCGGGGCTGACCTTCTTGAGCTTCCGGAGCTGGTTGAAGTTGCCGGCGAGCTTCTGGTTGGCCTTGTCTGCCTTGCCGTCGACGGAGTCGGCCTTGCTCACGAGGCGCGTGTAGTCGTTCTCGGGGTCGCCCTCGCCGGGCTCGTCGACGATGTCGCAGACCAGGTCGGTCGTCACGTTCCCGAACGCGTAGTTGATGTGCGTGAGGTCCTCGATCGCCCCGGAGCGCAGGATGTCGGCGACCTCGTAGTCGCGGCCGTCGTCGCCGGGCGCGAACGCCTGGAAGTACCCGACGGACCGGTAGCCGTTGATGTCGGTCGACCCGCTCGCGCTGTCGGACGACGGCCCTCGCCCCTGGTGGGCGGGCGCGGCCTGGGCGGGTACCGCGGCCAGGGTCACGACGAGCGCTGCGCCTGCGATCGTCGCCACCGCCCTCGCCGGGGTCGCCGGCGCGCGCCGCCGGCCGTGTCGTTCACGTGGTTCGAGTCGTTCGAGCCGTCTTCCCATGGGAGTGCCTCTTTGCAGTCGCCCGGGCCGGAACCTCAGCCCGGAAGGGTTTGTTCGGTCTCCTGCAAAGTACCCACATATCGGAAGTTCGGCTAGGCCCTTTACGAACCGGTAACAGAAGCGACCGCCCCGGACACGACCGACCCCGGAGCCGGTCCGTGGCCCCGGGGTCGGTCGAGCGGTGCGGGACCCGAGATCAGCCCACGATCCCGAAGATCTGCTTGAACCAGTCGTACAGGTGCGCCACCACGCTGCCGAACCAGCCCTTGCGCTTCGGCTCGACCGTGACGGCCTCGGACGTCGCGACGACCGGGTCGCTCCCCTCGACCGTCGCGGTCACCTCGACCGAGAGCTCGTGCCCCTCGTCGGCCTTCTTCACCTTGTACGTCGCGTCGTCGGCCTTCGCGACGGGCTCGCCGTCGCGCAGCCACCGGTACGAGAGCTCGGCCTCGACCGACCACTCCCCGGGTCCGCCGTCAGGGTCCGGCCCTTGACGGCGTCGCCCGAGATCGACGGCGCCACCACGTTCACCAGCGCCGTGGGGACCGCCGGCAGCGGGACGACGTGCGTCGGGTCGGGGTTGGCCGTCAGGCGCGCCCCCGTGTCGGACGGCGCGGCGCCCGTCAGCTCGTAGAGCCCGCCCATCGCGATCGACCCGTCGGCAGCGATCACCGGGGTGAAGGTCGACGCGTCGGTCGAGACGAACCAGTCCTCGGTCACCTCGGCCGGGCGACCGTCGGACGCGTCCGCCGTCACCCCGTCGAAGTAGTTGGACGGGTCCGCCAGCAGCGACGCGTCGTCCTGGGCCAGCTCGAGCACGTCGGTCGACGGGTTGCGGAACGAGACCACCCCGGTCGCCCGGTAGTCGGTGCTCTTCGCGTTCGTCTCGAGGCGCACGCCCCGGTCGTTGTCGGCAGAGGTCACGGAGTCGAGGCGGACGTCGGGGCCCGAGTTCGACGTCGCGCCGGTGCCGAGGTTGCCGTACGTCACGGAGTTGCGCAGCAGGTGGTCGCCCGGCATGGACTCGCCGCCGAGCTTGAACCCGTTGCCCTCGCCCGTGCGCGGGTCGTCCCCCTCGAGCCGACCGTTGTCGTACGCGACCGAGTCCTCGACCACCACCGTGCCGATCGGTCCCGTCGTCGACTTCGCGTACAGGTCCCATCCGTCGTCGATGTTGTGGTGGGCGATGTTGTAGCGGAACACGTTGCCCTCGCCGACCGTGAGCTTCGCGGCGAACCCGTCCGCGTCGTTGCCGCCCGGGTCGGCGTTGTTGTGGGACTCGGACGACACCACGAGGTTGTCGGACGGCCACATCGACGCCGGCTCGGTGGACGAGCCGGAGATCTGGATGCCGGTGTCCTGGTTGTGGTGCGACTCGACGCGCTCGACCACGTTGTGGTTCCCGGAGACGAGCATCGGCTTGGCCTTGTCGCCCGACCCGGTGATCTCGAGGTCGTACACGTGCCACCAGTCGCCGCGCAGCTGGAGCCCGCCGGTCGCGGACTCGGAGAGGTCGAGCACGGCGCGACCCCCGGCTCCGACATCAGGGTGATGGGCGCCTCCGCGGTCCCGTCACGCCCCCGCTCGACGACGACCGCGCTCTGCGGGGTGTAGGTGCCGTCCGCCAGCACGATCTGCTGACCGGCCTGGGCGAACGCCACGGCCGTGTGGATGTCGAGCGGCGACCGGACGCTGCCGTCGCCGTCCGCCGACCCGTCGGGGGCGACCTGGATCGCCTGACCCGGCTCGCCGTACGAGCGCACCGTGATGGTCAGCGGCACGTCGACCGGGTCCGTCGACTCGATGGCCTCGTACTCGTCGAGCTGCGGCTGTTCGGCGTCCGGCAGCAGACGGGCCGTGAGGCGGTTCTCCCCGGCTCCAGCGCGACGGGGACGAGCGCCCGCTCGCCCGGGGCCAGGTCCACGCCGTCGACGACGATGTCCCCGGCGGCGTCGAGGATCTGCCCGGTGCCGTGCATCGTGGACACGAGCGGTATCTCGATCGTCCGCTCCGGCGTCGTCGAGGTGACGTCGACCTTCAGCTCCGCCGGGACGTACGTCGTCGGCGGCTCCAAGGCCTCCTCGTCGTCCTCGGGAGCGATGGTCGCGAAGTCCCAGTCCGTCACGGTCACGACGATCTTGCGGGCGGCGACCATGCCGACGAAGTACCGCTCGGAGTCCTGCACCAGCAGCATGTCGGGGTCGTAGTCGATGACCTCCGTGTCCACCCCGTCCCGGGTCCAGACCGCGTGGAAGCCGGTGTTGGACTTGCGGAGCGTGAAGTCGTAGACGTCACCGGTGTCGAACTTCGGCAGCAGTCCGGCCTCGGGCCGGTAGTCCGGGTCGAACGCCTGCGAGTCGCTCTCGTCGCGGGACCCGGCGGTCGCGTCGTTCGTCGCGCCCGTGTAGCCGCGGACGAACCGAGCGCCCGGCATGCCGTTGACGATCGTGTCGGTGCCCTCGCCGTAGCGGGCCACCAGGGCGCCCGCCGAGTTGAAGTACCGGTCGCCGCCGCTGCCGGGGACCATCGAGTCGACCGCGAGGATGCCGAACCCGGACTGGTTGTCCTTCGTCGAGGCGTCGTCCACGCGGAACGTGGCGCTGAGCGTGAAGTTCTCCGTCTCGGGGTCGATCTCCGTGTAGAAGTACTGGAACCCGTCCTCCGACGTCGCGAGCTTCGTCGAGCTCGCCTTCGCGTCGAACGTGACCGTCCCGTCGTCGTTCGCTGTCACGGCGCCGCCGCTGTTGGCGTTCGACCCGACCTCGGTCGTGGCCCAGCGCTCGACCTCCGTCGCGACGGCGACCTCGAAGGAAGGCCCGGTCGCCGAGTCCGTCCCGCGGTGCGCGACGACGCGCACCTGGTAGGTCGCGCCCGGCGTGAGGCCGGTGATGTCGGCGGTCGTGCCGACCACCCCGTCGACCGCGGTGGCCCAGTCGACCCCGTCGGGGCTCGTCTCGACGGAGTACGACTCGGCCTCGGTCGTGGCCGACCAGTCCAGCGTGACGGTCGCGGCGCCGTCCGACACCGCGCTGGTCAGCGCACCCGAGACCTCGGGGGCGACCAGGGGAGCGAGAACTCACCGGCGCTCACCCGCTCGGAGACGAGGGCGTCGTCCTCCCCGAGCGGGTCAGCCGCACGTCGACCGCGTAGGTTCCCGACGCGGGCGGGCTGAGGGCGATGGTGCCCGAGGTGCCGTCGGCGGAGACGAACGCGCGGTCGACGACCTCGCCGCCGTCGTCGTAGAGCGTCGCGTGCGCGATGTCGGCACCGTCGTCCGAGAGCAGGCCGGTGTAGCCGACGAGCAGTGTCGCCGGATCCTCCGGGTCGACCACGACCGAGTCCACGGTGGGCGCCGCGACGTCGGCCCACGGCGCCCGGTCGACGGGGCTGCCGTCGAGGATCTCCGCGCGGTAGACGTTGATGCCCGAGCCCGTGGAGGCGATCCAATAGGTGCCCGCCGCCGGGATGTCGACCGTCTCGGTCGCGACCGGGACGCCGCTGTCGTCGGCGAGGGCCGGCACCGTGTCGATCTCGGCCCCCGTCTCGTCGTACACCCCGAGCGTCCGGTCGGAGCTCCCGCTGCCGCTGCGGGCCTGGAGCAGGACCTCGGCCGGCTCGGCGACGGTGAGCTCGATCGCCCGGTTGCCGTCCGGGCCGGGCGTCCCGGACCCGTTGAGCTTGATCCGCTGCGTGAAGACGTCGCCGCGGTCGGAGGTGCGGTCGCTGCCGTCGACGGTGACCTTCTTGGCGGACGTGGCCTTGATCGTGAAGTCGCCGACGACCTGGTCCGCGACGATGTCGCCGGGCGCGAGGTCGTTCGCGTCGAGCGCCGTGGCCGGGCCGGCCGCGACGGCGGTGAGCGAGGTGGTCGCGGTCAGGGCGACGGCGGCCAGCACGGCCAGCGGGGCTCTGCGCGCTCTGGCCGCTCGGGGCGCTCTGCCCGGGTGCGAACGGGCCAGGGTGCGGGGCGGGGTGCTGCCGGACGATGGGGCGGTGGTGCCTAGCGGTGTCATGGATCTCCTCGTCGAGATGCGTGCCGCTCGGCGGTGGGCGACACGAGAAACCGGTTTCTAAGACCGTAGGATAAAGCCTTTCCCACGTCAAGGGCTCGTCCGTGACAGGGAGGTCCGCACGTCGACGGGGAAGGGAGGTCAGCGCATCGTCGGGCGACCCGCGTGCGGTGATCGGGCTCGACCCGTGCGCGCACCCGAGCGGCCGTCGCCCGTCGTAGGCTCGAACTGTGCACGACACCAGCAGGCGAAGCTTCGAACAGGCGCTCGCGGCCTCCCGGGCCGCGCCGGCGCTGGACGGCCAGGACCCGGACACCCCCGGCACGCGCACCGAGGACCACGCCCGCGGCGACGGCCCCCACGGCACGGTCGACGACGCCGTCCGACTCCTGGACGGGCTGAGCCTCACCGTCCTCACCGGCGCCGGGATCTCCACCGACTCCGGGATCCCCGACTACCGCGGGCCCGACTCCCCACCGCGCACCCCGATGACCTACCAGCAGTTCGTCGGCGACGCGGACTTCCGGCGGCACTACTGGGCGCGCAACCACGTCGGCTGGCAGCGCGTGCACCGCACGCACCCCAACGAGGGCACCGCGCGCTCGTGCGGCTCGAGGAGCGCGGCGTCGTCCGCGGAATCATCACGCAGAACGTCGACCTGCTCCACGAGGACGCCGGCGCGCGCACCGTCATCGACCTGCACGGACGCTACGACCGGGTGATCTGCCTGTCGTGCTCGCGCGTGATCTCACGGGAGCACCTCGCCGAGCGGCTCACCGCGCTGAACCCCGGGTTCATCGAGTCGGTCGCCGGGAACGTCGAGGATATCGAGATCGCCCCCGACGCCGACGCCGTGATCGAACAGACCGCGCACTTCCACCCGGCACCCTGCGAGTTCTGCGGCGGGGTGCTCAAGCCCGAGATCGTCTACTTCGGTGAGAACGTGCCGCGCGAGCGGGTCGAGCGGGCCTATGCGCTGGTCGACTCCGCCGACGCGCTGCTCGTCGCAGGGTCGTCGCTCGCCGTGATGAGCGGCCTGCGGTTCGTCAAGCGCGCCGCCAAGGACGGCAAGCCCGTCGTCGTCGTCAACCGCGGGGTCACACGCGGGGACTCCCTGGCGACGCTGCTGGTCCACGCCGGCGTCACGCAGGCGCTGACCGAGCTCGCCGACCGGCTCTGAGGCGCCTCTTCCGGGCGCGTTGGGCCGGGTCAGCCCGGTCGCCCGTCTCGAGAGTGTCGTTCGCGGGGTCGGACGGCGCCCCCGACACTCTCGGCGGACCCGGCGGCCGCGGCGGCCGCGGCAGCCCGGCCTACGGCAGCTCGAACGGCAGCGTCAGCCCGTCGACGGCGTGGCGGCACGAGCAGTCCGCATCGTCGGGCAGCGCCTCGACCACGGATCGCAGGAGCGTACCGACGTGCTCGACGTTCGCCGAGAACGCCTCGAGCACCGCCGCGTGCGAGACCGCCGACTCCGCGTCGACCCCGGCGTCGGAGTCGGTGACCAGCGCGATCGACGTGAAGCACATCGCCAGCTCGCGGGCGATCTGCGCCTCGGGCGCACCGGTCATGCCGACGACCGTGCCGCCGTCCGCCCGGTTGCGGCGCGACTCCGCGCGCGTCGAGAAGCGCGGGCCCTGGATCACGGTCATGGTGCCGCCGTCGACGACGGACAGCGCCTCGGGCGCCTCGACACCGAGCGCCGCCGCCCGGCCGCGCGGGCAGTACGGGTCGGCGAACCCGACGTGCACGACCGGACCGACGGCGTCGTACACCGTGTGCTCGCGCCCCCACGTGAGGTCGATCAGCTGGTCGGGGACGACGACGGACCCCGGCCCGAGCTCCGGAACGAGCCCCCGACCGCGGACGGCGCGAGCACCCGCCGCACGCCCAGCGCACGGAGAGCCCAGAGGTTCGCGCGGTAGTTGACGCGGTGCGGCGGCAGGCGGTGGTCGGCGCCGTGGCGCGGCAGGAACACGACGTCCTTGCCGCCGAACCGGCCGCGCTGGGGGTTCTCGGACGGCTCCCCGAACGGGGTGGAGACCTCGACGGACTCGGGCTCGTCGAGCAGGGAGTACAGGCCGGAGCCGCCGATGATGCCGATGGGTGATTCGCTCATGCGGGCGAGTCTGTCAGCCGGGGGCGCTGTCCACACCACCGCGTCGGACGCCGGCGCGAAAGGTCAGGGACCCGTCAGGTCGGGCAGGGGTTCAGAGGGTCCCGAGGATGCGGTCCCGGGCGGCCTGCCGCTCGGCGTCGGTGATCGCGCCGCGCGCGGCGAGGGCGTCGACCTCGGCCAGGCGCTCGTCGACGCTCCCGGAGGTACTCGACCCGGCCGACGCGCCCGGTGCACCGCCATCGGCGGCGCTGCCACCGCCTCCGTCCGACGACCCGCCGCGCAGCGACCGGATCAGCAGGACCACCGCGGTCAGCACCACCGCGATCGCCCCGAGGGCGAGCACGGCCACCAGCCCGGTCCAGACGAGGTCGTACGTGGCGGGAGCCAGTTCCGCGGAGGCCACACCGGATGCGCTCATGGCGGTGAGCGTAGCCGTCAGCAGATCGTTCGGCGTCCCGAGGCGGCTGTGGCCTGCGGGGACACCCGCGGACCACCATGCTGGACGCCATGCAGATCCTCCTCACCGGCGGCGCCGGCTTCATCGGCGCGGCCACGGCCCGCGCCCTCGTTCGCTCCGGCCACGAGGTCACGGTCCTCGACAGCCTGCGGGACGACGTCCACGAGCCGGGTTCGACGCCTCCGGTCCCCCAGGAGGTCGCCCTGGTCCGGGCCGACGCCCGCGACCTCGCGGCGGTGACGTCCGCGGTCGAGGGGCGGACGCCGTCGTCCACCTGGCCGCGAAGGTCGGCCTGGGCGTGGACATCGACGACATCGACGACTACGTCTCGTCGAACGACCTGGGCACGGCCGTCCTGCTCAAGGCGATGGCCCGGGCCGGGACGCCGCACGTCGCGTTCGCGAGCTCGATGGTCGTGTACGGCGAAGGACGGTACGAGTGCCCCCGCCATGGGGTGGTGGCCCCGGGGCCGCGCCGGGTCGAGGACCTCGACGCCGGGGTGTTCGACCCGCGGTGCCCGGCCTGCGACGCGGTGCTGACCCCCGGGCTCGTCGCCGAGGACGCCCCGCTCGACCCCCGCAACGTGTACGCCGCCACGAAGGTCCACGGCGAGCACCTGCTCGCCGCGTGGGCGCGCGAGACGGGGGCGACCGCGACGGCGCTGCGGTTCCACAACGTCTACGGGCCCGGCATGCCGCGCGACACCCCGTACGCCGGCGTCGCGTCGCTGTTCCGCTCCGAGCTCGCGCACGGTCGCGCGCCGCAGGTCTTCGAGGACGGGGCGCAGCGCCGGGACTTCGTGCACGTGGACGACGTCGCGGCGGCGGTCGTGCGGTCGGCCGAGTCGCCCGCCGGCCCCGGGGTGACGCCGCTCAACGTCGGGTCGGGCACGGTGACGACCGTCGGCGGCATGGCGCAGGTGCTCGCCGAGGTGATGGGCGGGCCGGAGCCCGTCGTCACCGGCCGGTACCGCACGGGCGACGTGCGGCACGTGACGGCGTCGAGCGACCGCGCCGCCGAGGTGCTGGGGTGGCGCGCCGAGATCTCGCTGCGCGCCGGTCTCGAGGAGCTCGTCGCGTCGGGACGCTGAGCGACCGGTCCGCTTCGGGCAGGTCGGGCGCGGCAGGCAGTTCGGGCCGCGGCGGGCAGGACTGACTGCAGGAGCTGCTCAGACCGCCGGGATGCGCACCTCGACGCTGCAGCCCTCACCGGTCGACCCGACGTCGACGGTGCCGCCGTGGTTCTCGACGACCCGGTCGACGATCGCGAGCCCGAGACCGCTCGCCCCGACCCGGCCGTCGCCCTGGTAGCCGGTCTCGAGGACGCGCTCGCGCACGTGCTCCGGGATCCCGCCGCAGGTGTCCTGCACGACCAGCCGCACCACGCCGTCGGCCCGCGCGACCGCGACCCGGACGTGGCCGTCGGCCGCGCCGCGGCTCGACCGGACGGCGTTGCTCACCAGGTTGTCGAGCAGCCGTCCCAGGTCGTCCGGGTCCCCGGTGACGACGACCCCGTCCTCGACGTCCGCGTCGAGCTGGACGCCCGCGTCGGCCGCGACGGGCAGGGCGTGCGCGACGACGTCCCGCACCACGGCGGCGAGGTCGACCTCCCGCCCGGACGACGTCGGCGACGCCGCGGCAGCGGGGGTGTCGTCGGGTCGCGAGATCTCCGCGAGGTCGTCGATCATGCGGGCCATGCGGCCCACGGCGGACTCGATGCCGTCGAGCGCGGTCCCCGGCTCCGGGAACACGCCGTCCCGCAGGCCCTGCGACGCGGCGTGGATCCCGGCGAGCGGCGAGCGCAGGTCGTGGCTCACGAACGCGACGACCTGTCGGCGTGCGTCCTCCGCGGCGCGCTCGCGCTCCCGCGCGGCGGCGAGGCGCTCGCGCGTCTCCACGAGCTCGGCGGACAGGTGCGCGAGCTCCGCGGTCATGGGCGGCGCCTTCTCCTGCGCGACTCCGCCCCCGCCCGAGGCGGACGGGCTGTCGACGAGGCGACGGGCGTCGTCCGCCACCCGACGCATCTCGCTGCCCACGGCGCGGCCGAGCAGCAGCGCCAGGACGAGCGCCAGCAGGGACGAGACGCCGAGGACGAACCAGATCACGTCGGCGTCGTGGGCCGACAGGAACATCTGGTCGACGTTGATCGCGACGGCCGTGACGACGGCGGCGAACGGCACGAGGGCAGCGACGACGAGCGCCGCGGCCAGCGACCAGCGGCGCGCGCGGTGGACGAGCAGCATCCCGACCCCGCCGACCACGACGGCCGCCCCGAAGGTGACGAGGCCCATGAACTGGAGGTCGGTCATGCGGGCTCCTCGGGATCGGTGTCTCGTGCCGACGTGTCCAGGTCGGGCGCGGGGGTGTCGGAGCCGACCAGGCAGTACCCGGCCCCCGGACGTTGAGCAGGAGGACAGGGTCTGCGGGGTCGGCCTCGAGCTTCGCGCGGAGCCGCCGCACGTGGACCATGACCGTCGAGTCGTCCCCGAAGTCCCAGCCCCAGACCCGCCGCAGCAGCTCCCGCCGGCTGAACGCCCGGCCGGGGTGCAGGGCGAGGAACTGGAGCAGCGCGAACTCCCGCGGGGCGAGCTCGACCCGCGCGTCGCCGTCCGGCCCCGCGACCGTGACCGACCGGTCGGAGGCGTCGACGGTGAGCGAGCCGACCGTGATGCGTGACGGCGTGGCCTCGACCGTGCCCGGGCCGCGGCGCAGCAGCGCCTCGACGCGCAGCACGAGCTCACGGGCGTCGAACGGCTTGGCGAGGTAGTCGTCGGCGCCGACCTCGAGGCCGATGATCCGGTCGTCGACCGAGCCCAGGCCCGAGAGCAGCACCACGGGCGTCCCGTCGCCGTCCTCCCGGTGCTTGCGCAGCAGGTCGAGGCCGGAGCGGTCCGGCAGCCGCACGTCGAGCACGACCGCGTCGGGACGCCAGGTGCGCCACTCGTGCTCGCCCTCGGCGGCGTCGCTCACGTGGCGCGCCTCGTGCCCTGCCGCGGTGACGTGGGCGGCGACGCTGGAGGCGATGAGCGCGTCGTCGTCCACGACGAGAACCTTGGCTGGCATGGACTGATCGTAGGTGGCCGGGACCGCCGGCGGGCCTCACGGGCGCTCCCCGACGGGGCCACGGCGCAAGCGTCAGCGAACTGTCAGCACCGCGGAGCCCCGGATCGCGCGCGAGGCGGCTCGCGTGCTCGTACCGTCGGGAGCGTGACGAACGACGTGATCCACCCGCGGGCCCCGCGCCCCGAGACGCCACCGGCCGCCGACCGAGCGACCGGCGCAGCTCCCGGCGGTGCTCCCGGCAGTGCTCCCGGCCCGGCGCCCGACGGAGCTCCCGGGCCTGCCGCACCGCCGACGCCCGTCGGGGTCGACGTGGTGCTGCCCTGCCTCGACGAGGCCGAGGGGCTCGCGTGGCTGCTCCCCCGCATGCCGGCCGGCACCAGGGCGCTCGTCGTCGACAACGGCTCGACGGACGGCTCCGTCGAGGTGGCGCGCGCGCACGGCGCCACCGTGGTGCGAGCCGAGCAGAAGGGCTTCGGCGCGGCCGCCCACGCGGGCCTCGAGGCCTCGACCGCCGACGTCGTCGCGTTCATGGACGCCGACGCCTCCCTCGACCCCGCCGACCTGCACCTCGTCCTCGCCCCGGTGCTCGCGGGCGACGCCGACCTCGTCCTCGGCCGTCGCGACGCCCGGCGCGGCGCATGGCCGTGGCACCTGCGGTTCGCGAACCGGGAGCTCGCCCGCCGCACGCGCCGCCGTACCGGGATCCCGCTCCACGACCTCGGGCCCATGCGCGCCGCCCGCCGCGACCTGCTGCTCGGTCTCGACCTCACCGACCGGCGCTCGGGCTACCCGTTGGAGATGGTCGTCGCAGCGTCGGACGCCGGGGCGACCGTGATCGAGGTCGACGTCCCCTACGTGCAGCGCAAGGGCCGTTCCAAGGTCACGGGCACCCCGCTCGGCGCGTGGCGCGCGGTGCGGGACATGTCGAAGGTGCTCGCCCGATGATCACCCCGAACGACGGGCCGGTGACGCCACCGGCCCCGACGACACCTACGCCCGAGGACGCCGAGGACCAGGCCTCGGGGACGTCGTCCGACGGCGCGCGCACCCCCGGTTCGAAGGGGCGCGGACGATCGTCGTGCTCGCCAAGGAGCCCGTGCCGGGTCGCTCGAAGACGCGGCTGCAGTCGCAGTTCACGCCCGACCAGGCGGCGGACCTCGCTCTCGCCGCGCTCGAGGACACGCTCGCCGCGGTCGCGGCGGTGCCCGACGTCGACCGTGTCCTCGTCCTCGACGGGGTCCCCGGGCCGTGGGTGCCGGCCGGCTTCACGGTGCTGCCCCAGATCGAGGGCGGCCTCGACCGGCGCCTCGCGGGGGCGTTCTCCCGCGTCGCGGAGCAGTTCGACGGACCGATCCTCCTCATCGGGATGGACACCCCACAGCTCGCGCACCCCGCCACGACCGCCGACCTGTCGAAGGTCGACTTCCACCGCGCCGACGCCGTGATCGGGCTCGCCGAGGACGGCGGGTTCTGGGCGATCGGCCTGCCCCGCGGCGACCACCACTTCTACGAGAGCGTCTTCGCGGGCGTGCCCATGTCGGTCGACTCGACGGGGTCGTTCCAGCTCACCCGCCTCCAGGACTTCGCCCTGCGGGTGCGCCGGCTCCCGCCGCTGCGGGACGTCGACGAGCCGGACGACGCCCGTGCCGTCGCGCTCGCGTCCCCCGGGACGCGGTTCGCCGCCGCGTGGGCCCACGCCACGGGCGAGCATGTACCCGTGCCGGACGACGTCGCCGGGGCTCCCGAGACCGACGCGGGGCGAGCGGGGGCACCTCGTGACGACGACCGACGATCTGAAGGTCGCTCCGGAGCGGTCGGAACGGCGCCCCGCAGACCCGGACGCCGCGGGTGCCTCTGGCGCTGTGCCGGCGGCTCCGGGCGCGGCTCCGGCCGCTGCTCCGGGCACCGGGAGCGAGGGCATCGGCGGCACCGGCACCGGTATCTCGGGCACGGGCTCGCTGCGTGCCGCACCCCGACACGACCGCAAGGTGCACCCGATCGCGCTGTACGAGGAGGCGCTCTCGGGCGCACCGGTGCTCGCCGTGGGCGGGCAGGAGGCACGCCTGCTGGACGTGTCCACGTGGTCGGCCCCGCCGTCGGACGTCGACGAGATGATCGTCGCCCGCTGCGAGGGCCCGGTGCTCGACGTGGGTTGTGGACCCGGCCGGCTGACGGCCGCCCTCGGCAGGCGCGGGGTGCCCAGCCTCGGGATCGATGTGTCGGGACGCGCGGTGCTCGAAGCCCGGTCGCGTGGGGCGCTCGCGCTGCAGCGCGCGGTCGAGCGCCCGCTGCCCGGCGAGGGCCGGTGGGGCACCGCGCTGCTGGCCGACGGGAACGTCGGGATCGGCGGGAACCCCGGTGCGCTCCTGCGCCGGTGCCGCGAGCTCGTCGCGCCCGGGGGCATGGTCGTCGTCGAGGCCGACCCCGACGCGGCGGTCGACCTCGTGGAGCCCGTCGTGCTGCGGACCGCCGACGGCCGGGAGAGCCACCCGATGCCGTGGGCCCGTGTCGGGTCGACGGCGATCGTGCGGCTCGCGCACGAGGTCGGGCTCGAGCTCCACGAGGAGTGGCACCTCGGTGGACGCACGATCGTGGCGCTGCGCCGCCCGCTCGTCTGACCCACCCGGCTTCGGTCCGGGGCGCGGGGCTGTCATGGTGCGGGCACGCGGTCATGATGCGGCCACCCGGCGCGGTGCGAGACCAGATCAGCGGGAGCCCGCACTCAGGCAGCGAGCCGCGACCGCACCGCCCGCCACCCGATCGCGACGACCACGCCGACCGCGATCACGACCAGCGCGACGACGACCGCCGCCACCGGGTCCTGCGGCACCGCTGACGGGTTCCGACGACCTGCGGCCCCGAAGAACAGCGCGACCGCGAAGATCGCCAGCACCCCGAGCGCGAGCATCCCGCCGCGCAGCGCCGGGCGCCAGGAGGCCGGCACCCGCGGCAGCACGAGGAGCCCGACCAGGATGCCGATCGGCGCGAGGATCACGTCGTGCACGACGATCCCGCCCGCGAGCCACACGAGCACGCCGAGCCACTGGCTCGACGGCACCCGCGTGATCCCCAGGTACACGCCCCAGGCGAGCATCGCGACGCCGACCACCGCGAACGCCGTCCGCCACACCGCCACGCCCCGACCACCGGAGTCCGGGACCGCGTCGTACCGGTCGCGCGCGGACGGTCCGGATCGCGTCCCACCGCCGGAGAGCACGTAACCGCTCGCACCGACGCTGCTGCGCGGGGCGTCGCCCAGGTGCCCCCGACCCGGTCGCGGCCCGGCACGCCGGAACCCGTCACGCCGTCGGCCACGCCCTCGCCGCTCATGCCGAGACCACCGCCATGCGCGTGACCCACTTCGTCTGCAGGACGCCCGGCCGGTTCGGCGCGATGATCCGCGCGGGGAACCCGTGGTCCATGTCGAGGTCGCCACCGTTCAGCCGCAGGGCGAGCAGCGAGTCGTCGTGGGCGACGTGCTCGGGGGCAGCACCGACCGCGAGAACGAGCCGACCTGCTGCAGGCTCGCGACGGCGATCTCCGGTGCCGCGGAGGGATCAGTCAGGTCGACGGACGGGTCCGAGACGAGCGCCACGAGGTCGCGCACGCGCACGCCCTCCCACGTGGCCGACGCGCTCCACCCCTCGACGCACGCGATCGGCAGCACAGCCTGGTGGAGGTCCATCGCGAGCAGGTCGTCGCGCGACAGGCTCTGCGTCCCGGCGGGGCCCTCGAGCTCGAGGCGCCAGTCGGCACCCACGGCTGCGTCGTCGACCCGCGCCTCCGCGGCGGTCTTGTTGATCGGCACCCCCTGCGGGCCCACCCGCGGGTCGCGCGGCGAGAGCACCGAGGCCCCCGCGAGGGGGCGCACGGTCTGCCCGACGGTCAACGCCGTCAGCCCGATCACGGTCACCGCGACCGCACCGAGGAACCCGCGGCGCGTCGTCGAGGCCTCCGGGGGTCCGGACTCCGGGAGGCCGGCGAGGTCGCCGTCCGGCACCGAGTAGAGCGTCCCGTCGCTCACGTACTCCTCGGTGAGCGGGGCGCCGTCGGTGATCTCGCCGTCGACCACGCGGGCGCGCAGCGCCGCCACGATGATCGGCAGCTTGATCCCGACGTGCAGCAGCATCGAACCGATGACGACCCAGGCGGTGGCGAAGTGCACCGCGACGAACCCGAAGCCCCACGGGTACCACTGGAACGTGTTGAACAGCCCGGTGAGCAGCTGGAACATCGACGCCGCGACGAGCAGCGCGATCGAGGCGCGCTCGAGCGCGTGCACGGGGCCCTTGACCGGAGGCTGCTCGAAGAGCGCCGGGAACGCCGAGTAGAGCTTCGCGATCAGCAGCGGGATGCACGCGATCCCCGCGGCGACGTGGATGCCCTGCGTGAGCCGATACCCCCAGGCGGGGTCGGTGAGCACCGGGAACCACGAGACCGGGTTCTGCAGCACGTGCGAGTACAGCCCCGTCACGAACACGAGGAGGAACGCGATGCCGAGGTACAGCCCGACGCGCGCGGTCACCCGCGGGTCGTGGACGGCGGACCGGAAGTCCTCCGGGGCTGGCAGGCGCATGCCTCGATCGTAGGGACGCAGCGGGACTCGCGCGGGTCGGAGCGGCTGACGGTCACCTGACCGTCGCTCGCCGCCCCTGTGGACGGCCCACCGCCCGCACCCGACCACGGGCGCCGGACGACGTCGCACCGGCCGGGCACGCACGTCACCAGCTCGTGCGGACCACCGTCTCGATCACGAGTGCGGCACCGGCCTGGGCGACGAGCCACCAGCGCAGGCGACCAGCCCACGGATCGCTCACCGGCCGAGTCACGGAACCGGCCACCGATCTGATCGCCGGTTCGGTCATCGGCTCGGCTGCCGGTCCGGGCACCGGGTCCGCAGCGGGCTCGGCAACCGACTCCGAACGGTCGTCCCGCACCGCGAGCGCCGCGGCGGCTGGCACCACCCAGCAGGCGATCGGCAACCAGATCCGTTCGACCTCGCCGCGCTCGAACCCGCCGAGCGCTCCGAGCGCCGCGGTCCCGAGCGCGAGACCCGCGAGCCACAGCGTCGCGCGGTCGAGGCGACGCCACCGGAAGAGGCCACCGATCCCGGCGGGCCCGATCAGTGCGCCGAGCAGCGCGACGTCGGCGAGGAGGAAGTAGAAGTAGGGCCGCGCGTCGGCGATGCCGCGGCTGAACGCCTCGTGGGTCGCGGCGATCCCGTCCCACATCCAGTAGCCGCCGAGACCCCACGCGACGGCGCTCGCGACGACGACGGCTCCCGCGATGACCGTCGGGCCCCAGCGCCGCGTCACGATCGGCACCGCGAGCGCGATCACGCCCATGTGCAGCAGCCCCCAGGAGAGGAACGGCGCCTGCCCGAGCACGAGCCCTGCCCCGAGGGCGAGCGCCCAACGTGCCGGTCGGCGCGCGGTCGTCGTCGCCAGCGCGAGCAGGGCCACCCCCAGGCGAGGACGCCTGCGTAGAACGCGTCGGCCGACGTCGCGACCCACAGCGCGGCCGGGGCGAGGACGACGGCCGGGAGGGCGAGCCGCGCCGTCCGCTCACCGGCGCCCGCAGGACCGCCAGTACTGCCAGCCCTGACGTCAGCACCGCCACCCGCACCACCACTGGCGCGGGAACCAGCACCCGCGACCGCACCCGCCACCCCGCCGAGCGCGCGCAGCGTCACCGCGACCGCGACGACGGTGGACGTCCCCGCGAGGATCACGAGCGCCGCCGCCCAGCCGGAACCGCCGAGCCCGGCGCGGTCCAGCTCGGCGAGGAGCAGCGTGAACGCCGGCGGGTGGCCGCGCACGTGGACGGGGTAGGCGACGGGGTCCGACTGGAGGGTGGCGACGAACCCCGCAGGGTCGGCGGCGACGCGCGGCACCGCGGCGAGGTAGTCCTGCTCGTGCTCGAGCGGCGCGGTCAGGTCGCTCCAGGCGGACGACGCACCGAGGGCGACCGTCCACGCGAGCGACACGAGCCATGCGACGAGCAGCAGGGGCCTCCAGGCGAGCCGCTGCGCGAGCCGCGGCCCCCACACGACGACGGCCGCAGCGATGCCGAACGCGACGACCAGCCCGGGCCCGACGTCGCTGATCAACGCCCCCGAGAACGGCGCCGCCGCACCGGAGAGCACGACCTCGCCGCCCAGCTTGAGCAGCCCTCCCCACACGCAGAGGACGGGGAGCGACACCGCCCAGACGATGGCGGCGATCAGGGGCCAGTTCCGGGCGCCGCGCTCGCGCCGAGGCCGTTGAGCGGCGGGAGCGGCTGGGGCGGAGGAGCTCACGCAGGTCCTCGCTGCGTCTCGAAGAAGTCGCGGATCAAGGTGCCGCACTCGTCCTGCCGCACACCGCCCACGACCTCGACGCGGTGGGTGCTGCGGCGGTCCCGGACGACGTCCCACATCGACCCGGTCGCGCCCGCCTTCGGGTCCCAGGCCCCCAGCACGAGGCGGGCGACGCGCGCGAGCACGATCGCCCCGGCGCACATGGCGCACGGCTCCAGGGTGACGACGAGGGTGCAGCCCTCGAGCCGCCAGGTCCCGAGGGTCCGCGCGGCCTGACGGATCGCCAGGATCTCGGCGTGCGCCGTCGGGTCCCCGCCCTCCTCCCGGCGGTTGCGCCCGACCCCGAGCAAGGTCCCCTGGGGCGAGACGACGAGCGCGCCCACGGGGACGTCGTCCGACGCCAGGGCGTGGCTCGCCTCGTGGAGCGCCATGCCCATGAGCGCGTCGTAGACCGTGGCGCGCTGCGCGGCGTGGACGGGCGGGAAGGTGCCGTCGGCCCAGGGCAGGGCGATCCCGGGCGGGGGGCAGTCGTCGGCGGGCACGAGCCCAGGTTCTCAGACCCCGCCGCCCGCCACCCTCCCAGGGGCGCGTCGTCGTCCTGACGGGTTCCTGACGGCGCGCGACGGGACGTGCCGGGTAGCCTGAGGTCATGCGCGTCCACGCCGTCGACCACCCCCTGGTCGCCCACAAGCTGACCATCCTCCGCGACGAGAACACCCCGTCCCCGATCTTCCGTCAGCTCGTCGACGAGCTCGTGACGCTGCTCGCCTACGAGGCGACGCGCGAGGTGCGCACGGAGTCCCGCGAGATCACGACCCCGGTCGCGCCGACCGTCGGCCAGAAGATCGCCGAGCCCCGCCCCCTCGTGGTGCCGATCCTGCGCGCGGGACTCGGGATGCTCGACGGCCTGACGCGCCTGCTCCCGACGGCGGAGGTCGGGTTCCTCGGCATGCAGCGCGACGAGGAGACCCTCGAAGCGGTCACGTACGCGAACCGGCTGCCCGACGACCTCTCGGGCCGGCACTGCTTCCTCGTCGACCCGATGCTCGCGACCGGCGGCACCCTCGTCGCGGCGATCGACTACCTGTTCGAGCGCGGCGCACGGCACGTGACATGCGTGTGCATCATCGCGGCACCCGAGGGCATCGACGTCGTCAACCGCGCCGTCGGCGACCGGGTGGACGTCGAGCTCGTGGTGGCGGCGATCGACGAGCGCCTGGACGAGAACGCGTACATCGTGCCCGGGCTGGGCGACGCCGGCGACCGCCTGTACGGGGTCGTCTGACGGAGGGCGCCTCGGCTCCGCGCCGGTACCGGCGCGGAGACCGGAGCCGCCGGTGAGACGACAAGACTGCTGATTCGTCTCGCATCGTGACATTTGTGCCGTCCAGGTCTTGGCGAGCGCGCCTCGCGGATGGCATGCTCATCCCGTGACCACGCTGCCGCGCACCTGTGACGCCGTTCCCGGCGCCGTGCTCGGCATGCCTGCGTGCATGTGTTGTCAGGCCTGAAGCCCCCGCCCTGACAACCCCAGCCGACCTGCCTCGTCGGCGCCGCTGAGCCCCGCTCGCGGTCGATGCACCCGGAGTCCCCCATGAGCACCATCGCTGCCCCCTCGCCCCGCACACCGCCCGCCGCCGCCCCCGCGTCCGCCGAGCGCCCGAACCGCGGAGCTTCGACGCGTTCCTCGAGCTTCTCGCCCAGATCACGCCGACCCCCGTCCTGACGGTGGACCCCGCCCGCCGCACCGTGCTGGTGGACGGGACCGAACGCCATCTCACGGCCCGCGAGACGCACCTCCTCACCCACCTCGCCCTGCACAGCGACCGGATCGTCCCCCGCAGCGAGCTGCTCGGGTCCGTGTGGCGCGACGAGGGCCTGCGGTCCGACACCCGCACCGTGGACGTCCACGTCCGCCGCATCCGCGAGAAGCTGGGCGTCGCCGCGATCCGGACCGCGCGAGGAATCGGGTACGGGATCGCCTCGGACGTCGCGATCGAGGTCCGCGAGCCGCTCGCCTCCTGAGACGCGGCACACGGCCGACACGGCCCGCAGCGCGCGCGGGCGACCGGCACCGAGGGTTACGTTCAGGTCATGAGGATCGTCGTCGCAGGTGCCCACGGGAAGGTCGGGCAGCTCCTCGTCCATGCCCTCAAGGAACGGGGGGACGGCGTCGTCGCCCTTGTGCGCTCGGCGTCGCAGATCCTCCCGCTGACCGACCTCGGCGCCGAGGTCTCCCTCATCGACCTCGAGCACGACGACGCCGCCGACGTCTCCTTCACGATGCGAGGCTCCGACGCGGTGGTCTTCGCCGCGGGCGCCGGCCCGGGCAGCGGCGCCGAGCGCAAGGACACGGTCGACCGCGCGGGCGCGCTACTCCTCGCCGACGCGGCCGAGCTCGCCGGGATCACGCGGTACGTCCTCGTCTCGTCCATGGGCGTCGAGAGCGTGGCGGACGGCGCCGCACCCGACGGGGTGGACGACGTGTTCGTCGCGTACCTGCGCGCCAAGGCCGCCGCCGAGGAAGAGCTGCGGTCCCGCGACCTCGCCCTCACGATCGTGCGGCCCGGACGGCTCACCGACGGTGAGGGCACCGGCCACGTGCGCCTCAAGAAGTCCGTCGACCCCGGCGAGATCACCCGGACGGACGTCGCCGGAGTGCTCGCGGAGGTGCTGCACGAGCCCCGCAGCGCCGGCCTCACCCTCGAGCTCGTCGCAGGCACGTCGCGGGTCGACGACGCGGTCTACAAGGCTCTGCCGAAGGACGCTCTGTAGCTGCCACAGAGGGCGACCGGTCGCCCCGGCTCCTCTGGCGCCCGCGGTGAGCGCCCAGCTGCACCGACCGCCCTAGCGGACAAGCGCCGCGGCATCCGGCGTAGGTCAGATCAGTCGCGAGCCCAGGCGCCCCGGTCACGGCTGCGGGACGTCGACGCCGTCGGGTCCGGCGTCGCGCTCTGCTTCGGGGTGGCGCTCTGCGACGGCGTGGCCTTGGCGTCCGGGGTGGCAGCCTGCCCGGACGACGACCGCTTCGATGACGGCTCGGTCGTCGACCCCTCGGTCGGGCTCGGCTCGGCGGTGGGATCAGAGGTCGGCTGCGCCGCGCCTTCCGCGGTCGGCTCCGTCCTGGGCTCCGTGGTCGCTGTCGGGGACGGCGTGGTCCTCGCGGAGCCGGATGACGGCGCCGGCTCGTTCGTGCTCTTCTGCTCCTCGCGCGTGCGCGGCTGCTCGCCCGTGCCGGGTTGCTCTGACGGCTCGAGTTTTGCATCCGGCTCGCTCGACTCCTCGCCCTGAGGGGCACGCGCCGCGTCCTGCGCGTCCGCGCCCCGGCACGGCTCCACCCGGGTCCACGCGGCGAACAGGACCTGGACGTCGTGCGACGGCGGGAGGACACCGTAGGACTTCTTCGTCGCCACGTAGTTCGCCCCGTCGTCCGACACCGCGGACCCCTTGGCGTAGGTGACCGGTCGCCACCACTGCGACTGGACCCACGCCGGCAGGCAGGGCGCGACGAACGCCGGGGCCTCGAGCGTCGTCGTCCACTCGCCCGACGTCACCGTGACCGACGTGCCGTCGGTACCGAACCGCACGGGGACGTCGGCGGACTCGTCGGCACCCAGCGTGCTCTCGACGGGGCTCGCGAGGTCGGCGCCGGTCACGGAAAGGTCGATGGTGACTCCGTCGGCGCTGTCGTTGCGAAGCCTGACCGTGGCGTCCTGCATGGTCCGCGAGGCGCTCTTGTCGAACGCGACGGGTCCGAGCACGAGCTCCGCCGAGGGCGCCGGTGAGCAGTCGATGCCGGACTCGGTGCTGACCCGGGGCCGGTCGGGGTTGCGGGTCCCGGACCCGTCCGTGAACCACTGGTCGACGGTCACCACTTGGCCGGCCTTCACCGTGCGCGCGTCCGTGACGAGCCGGTAGCCGACCTCCCCGGAACCCACGGGGAGCTTGATGTGCTGCTGGTAGTGGACGCTGCGCTCCTTGTCCGCGACCCAGACGTTCGCGAACGGGAGCGCGCGCATCGGCACGCCGGACGCGTTCTCGACGGACCCCACGATCACGGCGTACCCGTCGGCCGTGCACTCGAGCGTCGGGGCCGGGATCGCGTCCGCGGTGATCCACGGCATGCAGTCGATGCCCTCGGTCGTGTCGGCCTTGGGCCGGTCGTCTCCGGGGAGCTTGAGCCCGAGGCTGAACGGCAGGACCGTCTGGCCGACGACGACCGTCTGGCCCGCGTCGAGCGACCTGGCCCCGGTCACGAGCCGGTACGTCCCGGTCGCCCCCGGGTCGAGGTCCACGGCCTGCTGGTAGTGCGTCGGGTCGGCCCCCGGGGAGAGCCGCACGTTGGTCAGGGCGAGCGCCCGGATGCGGGCGGCACCGTCGTTCTCGAGCGTCCCGGTGACGACGACGAACCCGTCGTCGCTGCACTGGACGGTGGGCGTCGCGACGTCGGTGATCCACGGGACGCACGAGGCCTCGGGGATTTCCTCGACCGCGAGCCGCGTGCCGTCCGCGCTCACGGACAACGTCGCGCCGGCAGCCCCGGCCGTCAGGTGCACGACGACGACCGACGCCTCCGGGTCGCTCCCGGCGCCCGACCCGGCCGGGACGTCGACCGACTCGACGTCCCCGGAGCCGATCGAGTACTCGAACTCGGCCGGGAACGTCGACGCGGAGTTGTCCAGGGTGATCGTGACCTCGGTGCCCGACGCGCCGGTCGCGGGGTCCCAGGTGCACGCGCCGGGTTCGACGGTGGCCTCCGGCGCGTACGCGGCGTGGAGCGCCTCGGCGGCCGTGATCGTGTGGTCCGTCCCGTGGTCGCCGCCGTGCGCCGCGTCGTCGACCCAGCGGTACCCGATCTCTGGCGTTCCCTCATAGGTCGCTGAGTCGGTCGTTCGTTCGAGCGAGACCTTCTCGCCGGCGGCGACGACGGTGGCGGACGACGTGTCCCCGAACCAGACCTGGAGGTCGGCCTCCGTGGTGTTCGCGAAGGTCGCCCCCAGGACGACGATCTTCTCGCCGTCGACGTCGCGCAGCTCGGCGGAGAACTCGGGGGTCTCGACGTCGGGCGCGAAGGCGTCGCACGCCTCGAACGACCCGGCCTCGATGTCCCGGAGGAACGACCGGGTCGCGTCACCGACGCGGACGTCGCGGCGCAGCTCGAGCCGGGCGTCGCCGGCGGCGTGGCCGAGCCCCGTGTCGATCGTGAGGTCCGCGCTCTGGCCCTCGTCGAGGGTCGCCGACGCCCGCTGCTCGGGGCCGGAACCGATCAGGGTGGCCTCGTAGGGCGCGACCGACGAATTCGTCAGCGACCCCTCCGCCCCCGGCACGCCGAGGGCGATGGCGGAGCGCACGGCACCCGGCTCCGCGTCCAGGAGGCACACGCTCTGCGCCTGCACCTCGCCGACAGCGCCCCAGGCGTCCTCGACGTCGAAGGACACGCTGTCGCGCGCGTCGACCTCGGGGCCTGCAGGGGACACCTCGGTCGCCACCGCGTCTGCGCTGATCTCCGCCGCGCCGCCGGCCGCGAGCGTGTCCCCGCTCGCACCGTCACGCCCGTCGCCGAGCGTCACGAGGTGCAGCGTGCCGGTGCGGGACTTCCCGACGCCGATGCCGTCCGAGGCGCACTCGACGGTCCCGTCACCGGGCTCGCACGACCAATCGCCGTCCGCGCCGTAGAGACCGAACCCGTCCGGGACCGTGACCTCGACGTCGACCTCGCCCGCAGCGCGGTCACCACGGTTCGCGAGCGTCATCGCGACGTCGGCCGTGCCGGGGTTCGCGACGACGGAGCCGGGCCCGTCGAGCACGAGCCCGAGGTCCGCACCCCAGTAGCTCGCGGTGGCGCGGAACTGCCGCTCGACCGTCGGGAACCCCGTGCCGCTGGTGCTGGAGGCGAACACGTACTCGCCGCCCGAGGCCGCGGTGACGGGGACCGACAGCTCGGTGGTCTCGCCGGGCTCGATCGTGCCGGCGGCACACGTCACCGTGCGGGCGACCGTGACGTCGTCGGACGAGGCACGGCCGCACTGGACCTCGGCGACGGTGAGCGCGCCGGCGACCGACGCGCCGCCGCTGACCATGGCGGAAGAGGGAGTGTTTACGCCGGCGGGGATCACGACCTCGGTCTCGACGGCTACCGCTGAGGTCCCACCCGCGTTCGAGACCGCGAGCTCGAGCATTGAGGCCTCGCGTGCCGCGAGCTCGAGGCCCTCGGTCGCCTGAACGTCGACCTGCGGGCGAAGGTCGCAGGCCGAGTACTCGCCGATGCCGTCGAGGACTCTGGTGTAGGTGCGCGACCCCACCGACTGACGCAGCTCGAGGCTCGCGTCGCCTGCAGCGCGGAGGATCCCGGTGTCGATCGAGAGTTCTGCGCTCTCCCCGGCGGCGATGAGCGCCGTCGCGCTGTCCTCGAGGGTCGAACCCACGAGAGTCGCCGTGAGAGGGAGCATCGACGCGTTGCGCAGCGGTCCGTCGAGCGCAACGGCCGAGCTCGCGGGCTCGCCGTCCGACTCGGGGACGCAGGGTGCGACGACACCGGACCCGGACCCCGTACCGCCCCAGGGCTCCGCGAACCTGAACGACCTGTCGTCGCTGTCCGTGACCGTCTGGCCGGCGCGGGACCCCGTCGCCTGCACCGCGCGCGCCGCCGCGTGCACCACGACGTCACCCGTCGGGGTCGCTGTGTCACCGGACTCGTCGATCGCCGACACCAGGCGCAACGTCCCGGACCTGACCTCGCCGCGGCCGAGCTCCCCGGACGTCGAGCAGTCCACGGCCCCCGAGCCGCTGTCGCAGTCCCAGTCGCCCCCGGCCGACACCAGCTCGAGGCCCGCCGGGACCGCGAGCGTCACCGCGGCGTCGTCGACCGCTCGGTCCCCGCTGTTCCTGAGCTTCAGGGTGGCAGTGGCCGAACCCGGGTTGCCGAGGGTCCCGCCCGGCGCATCGAGCGCGACGGCGACCTCCCCGCCCCAGTACGCGACCCGGGTCGGGGCGAACCGACGCTCGACCCGATCGATGCCCGTGCCCCACGCGCGCGCCGCGAACGCGTACTCGCCGCCCGAGTCCGCGCGCACCCGCACCGACACGCCCGCAGAGTCGCCCGGACCGATCGTCCCGAGCGCGCACGTCACCGTCCGGGCGACCGTGAGGTCGTCCGAGTCCGGGCGGCCGCACGGCACCTCGGCCATCGAGAGCGTCCCCGGGACCGACGTCCCGCCGCTGATCGCCGCGGACGACGGCGAGTCGACCCCCGGCGGGAGGACGACCTCCACGGAGACACCCGACGCGCTCGTCCCGCCGGAGTTCACCGCGCTCACCACGAGATTCTGCGCCTGGCGCGCCTCGAGGGTGATCGAGTCGTCGATCTGCAGGTCGAGAGAGGCCGGCGTCGGCGGGACCACCACCGGAGGCACCACCACAGGCGGCGCGGGCACGTCGGTGCCGTCCGTCCCGCCGGTCCCACCCGCAGAGGACGTGCCATCGGTCGAGCCCGCGCCGGACCCTGCCGTCCCGGCGGGCTGCTCGGCCGTCGGACCGCTGGCCAGGGCCGGTGGGATGTTCGTGGGCGAGGTCGGGTCGTCCACAGCTCCGGAGCCAGTCACGGCGCCGTCCGCGTCGGACGTAGGGGTGTCGCCGGCGTCGGACGTCGCATCGTCCGACCCCGAGTCGGACGTCGCGTCGTCGGTGGCCCCGCCCATGGTCCCGTCAGCACCGTCCGTGCTGCCGCTGCCGTCCGTGCCACCGGCGCCGCCGGCGTCGTCCTGACCCGCCTCCTGGCTTCCGGACGCGACCTGCTGACCGGGTGCGTCGTCGTCCGACAAGGCGTTGATCCCGACGACCACACCGACGCCGACCACCGCGAGAGCTCCGACGGCGATGAGCGCCGCCGCGAACGGGGCGGCCGCGATCATCGCGGCGAAGCCGCCTGCGGCGCCGACCGCGCTCCCGGCGCCGACCAGCCCTGCCACGCCCGCAGTTCCGGCTGCCCCGGCGGCCGCGCCAGCTGTCGCTGTGCCGGCAGCCCCCGCTCCGGCGCCCACGGCGCCCGTGCTTCCCGCCGTGCCCGCGCTCCCCGCAGCTGCGCCGGAACCGGCCGACCCGGAACCTGCCGCTCCGGTCCCGGAGCCTGCGCTCCCCGAGCCACCCGCAGCAGCAGCGCCGACCGCGGCGCCACCGATCGGGAACCCGGCGCCGACGAGCCCGATCGCGCCGAGCCCGAGGACCAGCGGCGCGACGATGCCACGCATGCCCTGCGACACGTCGCCGAGCTCGAGCACGAGCGCCCGGCACTCCGAGCAGTCCTCCAGGTGGGACTCCACGACTGCGGTCTCGCGCTTCGCGAGGCCACCCCTGACGTAGGAGCCGAGCAGCCCGTTGGCGCGCTCGCACTCCGCCGATACGGCCGAGCTCAGGTGCTGCTGGAGGTACGCCTGGCGCAGACCCTCGCGGGCCCGGTACGCGAGTGCGGCGACGCCGTTCGCGGTGAGCCCGAGCATCGGCGCGATCTGCGCCGGGGTCATGTTCTCGACCTCGGCGTACCAGAGGACGGACCGCCAGCGCTCCGGCAGACCCTCGTACGCGCGCGCGACCGTGGTCCGCTCGAATCCCTCGAGCGTCGGCTCCTCCGTCGAGGCCATCGGGCCGAACGCGCTCTCGAACGTCTCGATCTCGTCGGTCGGGGACGTACGCCGCGCGCCCTTGGCCGCGTCGTAGGACAGGCGGCGGACGACGGTGAAGAGGTAGGCGCGGAACGCGACGTCCGGGCCGCCGCCCCCTGGAGGACGACCATCACCTTCGCGAAGGCCTCGGCCACCACGTCGTCGGCGTCGGCGGGCCTCGGGGCGTACTGCCTGGCCACGGCGAGCGCCGCGCCGCTGTGGCGCTCGTAGAGCTGCCCGAAGGCGGCCTGGTCGCCCGTCCGGGCAGCACTGATCAGCTCGGCGTCACTCGACACCGTGCTCGTCTCGCCGCTCGCAGGCTCTGCCACGCGCCCCGTCCTCGATGACCGCCGGTCCTCGACCCGTCACCGGAATCGCTGAATGCTTCTACAACCGCACCATCGTAACGATCCTTTGCGTCAGGGAGAAGAGCGTCCGGGTTGCAGAACGGACTCGAAAACTCACCCGAGAAACTTCGTCCGGCCGCGTCACGAATCCCGTGCGCGGTCGTCTCTTCAGCATGGACCTCCTCGTCGAGCACCACGAGGCGGACGCCGAGCGCGTCCGTGATCGGTGGCGTGCGCGCTCCGTGGAGTCCGTCTGGTTGCGCCCCGACGACTGGTTCCACCCCGCCGTCGACGCGTTGACCGAGGCCCTCGTGGAGGCGCGCTGCGCCCAGGCCGCCGCAGAGCGTCTGGGTCACGGGCGCGGCGAGGCGGGCGTGAGCATCGGCGAGGCGATCGACGACCTGGCGTGCCTGTACCGCACCATCGGCGCCGAGCCCGACCTGGGCACCCTGCGCGCGTTGAGCACCGGGTGGGCGGCGGGCGCAGAGACGCAGCCGGTCGCCCTCGGCACCATGGACCCGCGTTCCGGCCTGCCCACCACCGCCTACCTCTCGCAGCGCCTGCGCGAGACGTATGCCGAAGCCCGGCGCAGCGGGACGCTGGTCACCCACACCCACTGTCTCGTGGTCGTCGACGTCGCGGTCGACCACGCACCCACCGTGCTGCGCGTCGCCCGCGAGGCCGCCATGGGCACGGCGATGACCGAGGCCTGCGGGGACGGCCACCCGATGGCTGCGCTCGGCAGCGGCTCCTACGCCGCGCTCTGGTCGCGCCTCGAGGCCGCGGACCGCGTCGTCATGATCCGCCGCGCGATCGAGCGCACCGGGGTCCGCATGGGCGTCACCGCCGTGCTCCGCCGGCCGCCGCGGGTCTGGATCGAGCCCTTGCCCGCCTCGCCGCAGGGTGCGGCGGCGCTGCTGGACCAGCTCAGCCGCTGACCGACCCCGGACATGCGAGAGCCCGACACCCCGAGGGGTGCCGGGCTCTCGTGCTCGGCTGGTGCCGCGCGAGGCTCGACCTGCCGCGCGATGCTCAGGCTGTCGCGAACGTCAGGCAGTCGGCGTGGTCGTCGCTGGATGCGCCGGCGCCGACGCGGATCGACGGCGCCGCGCACTCGAGGTGGTCGTTGTGGATGCACTCGCCGCGCTGGCAGGCGCCGACGTGGGCGACGACCTTGTCGAGGCCGCCCTTCTCGGAGAGCGGGATGAACGTCGCGCAGGCCGCGTCACCGCTGGTCCCGGCGATCGTGACGGCGCCGGCGTGGCAGCCGTGCTCGTGGTTGTAGCCGCATCCGTCGATGGAGCACTCGGCGACCTGGGGCAGCTCGGTGAGGGCGGTCATGGTTCCTCCTGGAGTCGGAATGTGATTCCAGAATAAATCCGCGCGTGAATTCTGTATAGCAAGGAAAGGCTGCCCCAAGAATGATTCGGGGAATTGCGCAACGCCTTTATTGCGGAATGTCTTTTCCTTTGGAAAGGCTTCCCTCTCCCGGAAGGCCGGTCAGTGCCGCGGGTCGAACGGCGGCCGCCACAGCACGAGCGACGCGCGGTCGCCCGACTCACGCCGGGGGCGCCGTCCGCGGGGCGCGACCACCACGTCGCCGGCCGCGCCTGCGGTGAACACGCGCCGCCCGGTCTCGACGTGGGCGTAGAGCTTCTCGACCGCACCCGTGAGGAACTCGACCTGGCGCTCGAGCTCGAGGATCCGCTTGATCCCGGCGAGATTGATGCCCTCGTCCTGGCTCAGGTGCTGGATCTGCAGGAGGCGCCCGACGTCGCGGCGCGAGTACCGCCGTCCGCGGCCCACGGCCCGGCGGGGCGAGACCAGGCCGAGCCGGTCGTACTGCCGCAGCGTCTGCGGGTGCATGCCCGCGAGCGCCGCGGCCTCCGAGATCGCGAGGACCGGTGCGTCGTCGTCGATCATCACCTGCTCCTTCCGGGTCACCTGTCGCTCACCTTGGCGGCACCTGCGGGCCACCGCCTGCCGAGCTCAGACGCTCACTGTGCGGCCTGTCGCGCGAACTCCTCGCGCACGTCCTTGTCCTCGGTCGCCTCGGCGAACGCCTCGACGGCCTTCTTGGCCTGCCGTGAGAGCTTCTGCGGAACGGCCACCTGGACGGTGACCAGCAGGTCACCCGTGTGCTTCGGGGTGACAATCCCGCGGCCCTTGACGCGCAAGACCTTGCCGGACGACGTCCCGGCCGGGATCTTGACCCGCACCGTGTGGCCGTCGAAGGTCGGGACCTCGACGGTGGCGCCGAGCGCGGCCTCGGCGAACGAGACGGGGAGGTCGGCCCGCAGGTTGGGGCCGTCGGCGCGGAACACGGGGTGCGGGGTCACGCGGACGGTGACCTCGAGGTCTCCCGAAGGGCCGCCGTTGACGCCGGGCCGACCCTTGCCGCGCAGGCGGATCTTCTGGCCGTCGTGCACGCCGGGCGGGAACTTGGCGGTGACGGTGCGGCCGCCGACGTTCAGGGAGACGGTCGAGCCCTCGATCGCCTGGCGGAACGGGAGCGTGGTGTTGGCGCGGACGTCCTGCCCGCGCTGGGTCGGGTTCGCCTGGAACCCGGCAGGACCGCCGGGCCGGAACCCGCCACCGCCTCCGCCGAACATCCCCCCAAGGAGGTCCTCGAACCCACCCGGGGCCCCGCGCGCACCCGCGCCGGGAGCGCCCTGGTAGCGGGCGCGCTGCTGGCTGCCGCCGAACATGGAGCCGAACAGGTCGTCGAACCCGCCCGCGCCGCCGGCGCCAGGAGCGAATCGGGCGCCGCCGCCGGCCATCTGCCGGATCGCGTCGTACTGCTGGCGCTGCTCGCGGTCCGAGAGGACGGAGTAGGCCTCGCCGATCTCCTTGAACCTCTCCTCGGCCTTGGGGTCGCCGTGGTTCTGGTCGGGGTGGTACTGGCGCGCCAGCTTGCGGTACGACTTCTTCAGCGTGGCGTCGTCGGCGTCCTTGGGGACGCCGAGCGCGGCGTAGAAGTCCTTCTCGATCCAGTCCTGACCGGTCACGGCTCCTCGATCCTGTGGTTCTTGGGTTCATCCGTCGTCGCGACCGACCAGGTCGCGGCGGCTCGCTGCCGAACCGGCGGTCCCGGCCCGCCGAACCGGCGGTCGTGCTCAATCCCAGGTCCAGGATCGACCACGACCACCGGTTCGGCGGAGCGGAGCCGCGCGCGGCGCGCTACTCGGGCCTACACGGGCCGCCTCCGGGACTACTCCGGGCCGACCACGCCGACCCGGGCCGCACGTACGACCCGCTCACCGATCCGGTAGCCCGGCTCGATGACGACCTCGACGGTCGAGGCCGTGGCCTCGGCGTCCGTGCGGTGCATGAGCGCCTCGTGGACGTTCGGGTCGAACTCCTCGCCGACCTCGCCGAACTTCACGACCTCGAACTTCTCGAGCGCGCCCGTGAGCTTCTCGGCGATGGCCGCGAACGGCCCCGAGAGCTCGTCGTGCTGACGCGCCCGGTCGATGTCGTCGAGCACCGGGAGCAGCGCCGCCAGGACGTCCTGCGTGCCCTGGGTCCGAGCGTTCGCGTTGTCGCGGACGGCGCGGTTGCGGTAGTTCGTGAAGCTCGCCCGCTCCCGCTGGAGGGAGTCGAGGTGCTGTGCGGCCTCGGCCTTGGCGGCGATCACCGCGGCGTCCTCGGCGGCCTCACCCTCGGGCTCGAAGTCGAGCGCCTCGAGAGGGTCACCCGACCCCTCGCCGGCTGGGACGTCGTCCGACACCGGCTCGGCGGGGACGTCGCCCAGGTCGACGGGCTCGCCCGAGCCGGCGTCCCCCGCCGGGGCGGACGCGCTCTCGCGCGCCTGCCCCGACTGCGGGTCCACCTTGCGCTTGTCCGTGAAGTGGAACGGGGCGTCGGAGTCCGAGCCCTGCTCCCCCTCGTGGGGGTTCGCGTCGCCGGGCGTCACTTGCGGTCGCCCTCGTTCTCGTCGTCGACGATCTCGGCGTCCACGACGTCCTCGTCGGCGTCGGACGACGGCGCGTCGGTCGGCGCGTCGCCACCCTCGGCCCCGGCAGCGGCCTCGGCCTGCTCGGCCGAGTACAGTGCCTCGCCGATCTTCTGCGCCGACGCGAGGAGCTTGTCGTGCGCGGTCTTCACCGCGGCGTCGTCCTCACCCTCCAGGGCGGACTTGACCTCGGCGATGTCCGCCTCGACCTCGGTGACGGTCTCGGCCGGCAGCTTCTCCTTGTTGTCGTTGATCAGCTTCTCGGTCGAGTAGGCGAACGACTCGGCCTGGTTGCGGGTCTCGGCGGCCTCGCGACGCGCCTTGTCCTCCGCGGCGTGCTCCTCGGCCTCCTTGACCATGCGGTCGATGTCCTCCTTGGGGAGCGCGGAGCCACCCGTGATGGTCATCTTCTGCTCCTGGCCGGTGCCGCGGTCCTTGGCGCCGACGTGCACGATGCCGTTGGCGTCGATGTCGAAGGTCACCTCGATCTGCGGCAGGCCGCGCGGCGCCGGCGCGATGCCGGTGAGCTCGAACGTGCCGAGCGGCTTGTTGTCGCGGGCGAACTCGCGCTCGCCCTGGAACACCTGGATGAGCACCGAGGGCTGGTTGTCCTCGGCCGTCGAGAAGACCTCGCTGCGCTTGGTCGGGATGGCCGTGTTGCGCTCGATGAGCTTCGTCATGACGCCGCCCTTGGTCTCGATGCCGAGGGAGAGCGGGGTGACGTCGATGAGCAGGACGTCCTTGCGGTCGCCCGAGATGACGCCGGCCTGGAGCGCGGCGCCGACGGCGACGACCTCGTCCGGGTTGACGCCCTTGTTCGGGTCCTTGCCGCCGGTGAGCTCCTTGACGACCTCGGAGACGATCGGCATGCGCGTCGAACCACCGACGAGCACGACGTGGTCGATCTGGCCCACGGAGATGCCCGCGTCACGGATGACGGCGTGGAACGGCGCCTTGGTCCGGTCGATGAGGTCCTGCGTCATCTGCTGGAACTGCGCGCGGGTGATCTTCTCGTCGAGGTGGATCGGCCCGTTCTCGCTCATGGAGAGGTACTGCATCGAGACGTTGGTGCTCGTCGCGGACGAGAGCTCCTTCTTGGCCTGCTCGGCGGCCTCGCGCAGACGCTGCAGCGCGATCTTGTCCTTCGAGAGGTCGACGCCCGAGGAGTTCTTCACCGACTTGATGAGGTGCTCGACGATGCGCTGGTCCCAGTCGTCACCACCGAGGCGGTTGTCACCCGACGTGGCGCGGACCTGGATGGTCGAGAACTCGTCCTCGTCCTTGCCCACCTCGAGGAGGGAGACGTCGAACGTGCCGCCACCGAGGTCGAAGACGAGGATCAGCTCGTCCTCCTTGCCGCGCTCGAGGCCGTAGGCCAGGGCGGCCGCGGTGGGCTCGTTGACGATGCGGGTCACGTTGAGGCCGGCGACCTGCCCGGCGTCCTTCGTGGCCTGGCGCTCGGCGTCGTTGAAGTACGCGGGGACGGTGATGACGGCGTCCGTGACGGACTCGCCCAGGTACTCCTCGGCGTCGCGCTTGAGCTTGCCGAGGATGCGTGCGGAGATCTCCTGCGCGCTGTACTTCTTGTCGTCGATCTCCACGTCCCAGTCGGTGCCCATGTGGCGCTTGACCGAGGAGATGGTGCGGTCGACGTTCGTGACCGCCTGGCGCTTGGCGACCTCGCCGACGAGGACCTCGCCGGTCTTGGAGAACGCGACGACCGAGGGGGTCGTGCGGGCGCCCTCGGCGTTCGCGATGACGGTGGGCTCGCCACCCTCGAGGACGGAGACCACAGAGTTGGTGGTCCCCAGGTCGATACCGACTGCTCGTGCCATGTTCGATTCCTCCATCGTTCGGGTGCAGGGGCCCTGCTCCGGGGACTTCGGGGCGACAGGGCGGATGCCCTGCGCCTCGCCCGGCGGGCCGGTTGAGTCTGCTGCACTCAACCTAGACCCGGGCCGAATCGCTGCGCAAGTCCCTGGGGGTCGAAGTTGAGTACACCTGGCTCAACTTTGCAGAGCGCCGGCTTATTCCCGCAGGTCAGGGCATCTAAAGGGAGATGTGAGGATGTTGTAGGTTCGCGCTAAGGATGGCGAGTTTCGCATTAGCGTGTCGGCACCGTGGCGAGTTTCGGGTTTACGTGTCGGTACGGGATGATTTGTGCGTGCGCACGAGCGACGTCGAGGTCCGCTACCGGAGCGGGAGCCATGACGACGTCGTCACGACCCTGGACGCGGTCGACGCTCGGCAAGTTGCGGCGGGGGTACCCGTCCGCGACTTTCCGGTGTACGTGGGCAGGAAGAACTACTCCGGCCACTTCTGGTCGGCGACGATGGGCAAGCACGTCGTCTACGAGAGCCTTCTGGAGCAGTCCTGGCTCTGGCTGGCCGATTTCGCACACGAGATCACGAGCATCGCTGCGCAGCCGATGCAGGTGAGGGGAGCGGATGGCAGCCGGACCCGCACTCGAATCCCCGACTTCATGTGCCTGACCTCGACCGGATCAGTGCGCGTCGTCGATGTGAAGCCCGCGGTCATGCTCAGGAAGGACGCAGTAGCCGAGTCCTTGGCCTGGATGGCCGCCGCCTGCCGGTCCCGCGGCTGGGAGTACGACGTCTGGACCGGGCCGGACCCAGTGGTCTTGCGGAACGTCCGATGGATCGCCGCTGCTCGGGCCCCGCACGTGATGGCGCGTCTCGACGTGGCGAGCCTGCTTGCCGCAGCCTCCGGTGGACGCACCTTCGCTGACCTCGAGGCTCGGCTCGCCTCCTCGAACCGTCGATCGCCACGCCTGGAGCTGCTCGGGGCCCTCTGGCTTGGGGCGTTGACGACGGATCTGACTTCCCCTCTCGGCCCGGACTCCTGGTTGGAGCCCACCCATGCGTGAGCGGCAGGTGACCTCCCTCAAGGTCGGATCTCGAACCTGGTGGCACGGCGACTACTGGGAGGTTCGCGGGTTCGTCGACGGGTTCGTTCAGCTCGGGTTGCGCGACCAAGCGGCGACGGTGGCGATCACGGACCTGGCGCGGTATTCACTCGATGAGCCAGAGTGCACCGAGCATGTCGACGGCACGGTCGACGGCACCGCTGCGCTCGCGTCGCTGACGGCCGACGAGCGCGACCGGGTCGAAGCTCTTGCCGCGATCATCCGCAGTCTCGTAGACGATCCAGCTCCACTCGCTCCGCGGATCAGAGCCGCAGCCAAGAAGCTCGACATGTCTCATCGGACGCTGGAGCGGCGCATCGCGGCATACCGTCAGCTCGGCGTGGCGGGCCTGGTGGACTCACGGGCGATGGGAACACGTGCGTCACGGATCGACCCTCGCTGGGACGACGCCTGCCTCAAAGTGCTCCGCGGGCACACCTATGCGTCCACCCCGACGAAGTCGGCCGTCATCGCCCAGATCGCTCGAGAGCTCATCGAGACCTACGGGCCGGACGTCGTCCCTATGCCACACCCGGCGTCTGCCTACCGACGCATCGACCGGCTTTCGAAGGGGCGCTACACCTTCGGGAGCGCAAGCGGTCGACGCTCAGCGGCAGAGCGTCCGACGGGCGTCCTCGGAAGGCTGCGGGCCGACCGACCAGGGCAGTACGTCGTACTCGACACGAACGACCTGGACGTGTTCGCGATGGAGCCAGTGACGCTCCGCTGGGTGAAAGTCCAGCTCACCGCAGCGATGGATCTGTACTCGCGATGCATCGTCGGCCTGAAGGTCACGCCAGTGTCGACCAAGGCCATCGACGTCGCGAGCGTGCTCTACGAATGCGTACGGCCAGCCGACGAAGCTGACCCGAGGGTGTCGTTCCCGTATCACGGCGTACCGGACGCCGTCCTGGTCGGCACCGAAGTGCCGGACGAGCGGCTGCTGTCCCGCCAGGCTGGGCTCCCAGCCGTTTTCGCGGAGTCGATCGTGGTCGACCGCGGCAAGCAGTACATCTCGTCGCACGTGGTCAGCGCGTGCGCGCGACTGGGGATCTCGGTGCAGCCGGCGAATCCGAAAAAGCCGACGGACAAGCCCACGATCGAGCGCTTCTTCCGCACGCTTCGCGAGGGACTGCTTCAGCATCTGCCTGCATACAAGGGCCCGAACGTGTACTCGCGCGGCAGAGACGTGGAAGGCCAGGCCTTCCTGTGGGTGTCGGAGCTCGAGCAGATCATCCGCGAGTGGGTCACGACGGTGTACCACCAGAGCTCTCACGACGGGCTGGCTGTCCCCGAGCTCCCGCGGGCGTCACTGAGCCCGATCGACGCGTATAACCTCGGGCTCGCGCGGGCTGGTGGGATGGTGCTGCCCGCGCACGCCGGGCTGGCGTACGAGTTCCTCGACGTCCAGTGGCGCACGATCCAGCACTACGGCGTCGACATCGGCGGGCTGCGATACGACGGCAAGGCACTGAACGCCTATCGCGGCAGGCGGTCGGAGTTCACCGGGAAGTACCCCGGCAAATGGCCGTTCTACGTCGACGCGCACGACGTGCGGCACGTGCACTTCAAGGACCCCGCCGACGGCGCCTGGCACTCCCTGCGATGGGAACACGCACCCGCGCTGGGGGCACCGATGAGCCAGGACTCCGTCGACTACGTCAAGCGCCTTGCCCTGCGCGAGGACCGGCACGTCGAACCGCAGTCGGCACTCGACGACCTCCTGCGGCGGTGGGCCCGTGACGCCGTGACCGACCGCCGCGAACGCAATCTGGCAATCCGCCTGAGCGCGCAACGCGATGCCCCTCTTCCGGAGGAGCCGACGGCAGCCGAGAAGGTCGCCGCGCTGCCGAGCGTCGTGAACCTCGCCGACGAGCGGTCGGCCCGCCGGCCCGAAATCGAGGAAGACGAGCTCAGCGTGTTCGAGGAGTTCCCGCCCGACGAGCTCGGGTACGCGGTGATCGACGAGTGAGCAATGTCTGGGCCGCGTGGCTGCGCCGCTACGACACCGATCGATTCACGCTCACACGCAAGCAGGGCTGGGACCGCTTCGTCAACGCCGCGCCTCGCGATGAGTTCGACACCCTCAACCGCCGCCAGATGGCAGGGCTGGGCGAGGACGAACGAGCCGACTACGACGAGGCCCGCATGGTGTGGAACGCCAACCTGCCTACCGTCCGTACGTCCCAGCTCGAGCACGCGAACTCCGTCATTGACATGGTGATGGCCTCCGCACGACGAGACGGCGACAAGCTGCGCGGCTCGGTCGTCATCGACGCCGAGCCCGGACTCGGGAAGACCACGATCGCCACCCGCTACGGGCGAGCCTTCCACCGTGCCCAGCACCGCCGCTACGGCACCGAGACGCCCGAGGGACACCAGTTCCTGCCCGTCGCGTTCATCCCGATCGCTGCCCAGATCACGCTCAAGGGTCTCAACCAGAGGCTCTTGCGCTTCTACGGCCACCCGGCCGCGGAGACGGCTACGAAGGACCGCCTCGCTTCGCTGTTGGTCGACGCTGTCATCAGTTGTCAGACCCGCCTGATCATCGTCGATGACCTGCACTTCGTGGACTTCACCAACCGCAATGGCACCGAGGTGTCCAACCACCTCAAGTGGCTCGCCAACGAGCTGCCCGTGACGTTCGTGTTCGCCGGCGTGAACCTCGAGGAGAAGCGCTTCTTCGACGAAGGGCTCGCGGCCGAGGAAGCCGTTCTCGCGCAGACCGCCCGACGGGCCACTCGCGTCCCGGTCGCACCCTTCTCGATCTCCTCGAACGCCGGCATGGCCGCGTGGATGGCCCTCCTGCGGGCGTTCGGCGCTCACCTGAAGCTCGCCGACGGCGACACCGAGATGCTCGTCCCTCTGGCCCAGGAGATCCACCGCCGCACGCAGGGGCGCATCGCCTCGCTGACCAACCTGCTCGACCGCGCCTGCTACGTCGCGATCAAGTCAGGCACCGAGCGCGTCACCGACGACGTGCTCGCCAAGGTCAGGATCGACAACGCTGGGGAGAACGGTGCCCGCCGCCTCTGACCCGCGTTCACAGCCATCCAGCCGGCCGCAGGTCGACGTCTCCCGGTTGCGAGAAGTTCCCGGTGGCTACGACATCGACCGTCTCCCGATCACCGTGGAGCGAGAAGACGGCGAAGCGCTGCAGTCCTGGCTACTCCGCGCGGGCCACCGGTACGGCATTCACCCGCGTGCGATGCTCTCCCAGCTCGGCGCCACGATCACCCCACAGGTGAACATCGACCCACGCCGCCTCTTCAGCGGACAGTCCGGCGTCGAGGCCGCCTCCCGCATCGGAGTCGACGCGGACACCCTGACGGCCATCGACCCGCTCTCGGCAGCGTTGGCGGGCACTCGAGCCCGCTTCCGGCACGAGTTCCTCGGCCTGAAGCAGGCGGTGAGGACCAAGGGGTCGCGTTGGTGCACGCGATGCCTGGAGGAGACCGGTGTCTGGCAGGAGTCCTGGCGCGACCCGCTCCACCTGTACTGCCCGCGCCACCGGCTGGTCCTGGAGTCTCGCTGCTATTGGTGCTCAGCCGTCCCGTTCGAGTCCTCGGCGTGGCTCACCAGCCTCGAGAAGACCGACGAGTGCCCCCACTTCGTCGACGACCGCTACACCAACGGCTCCCGGTACCGCGGCCGCTGCCGACGCCCATTCCGACACCCGGAGCCGACACCGGCAGAGGACAGCGACCTCGAGTGTCAGCGGATCCTCTTCGACTTCGCCGAGCGAGCCCACGAGACCCCGACCCAGCTCGTCCGCGCTTGTGGCATCGAGGCCCAAGCACTGCCCGTGTTCGAGGCTGCCCTCGAGATCATCGCCACGATCTGCCCACCCGCCGGCACTACCCAGCCCTTCGATGACGACGAGAACCTGCGCTACGCAGTCCGTGTGGCTGTCAACGTCCTGACCGCGCCATCCCCCGAATCGGCATTGCGCATCGCGCGACGACACCACGCGTTCGGGATCGACGACCAGAAGCTCCCCGTCCTTGGGCCACGCGGCGAGGTCCGAGACGCACCCCGCAACCCGCTCCTGGTCGCGGTGTGGCTCTCCGACGTCCACGAGCGCGTGTCGCTTCCCTACGAGCTGCGCTTCCGCATGGGCTCACCGCGGCCGCGCTACCCAGACGGCTGGCAGGACCATGACAGGGTCCTGCAGGAGAAGGACCGACGACCCGGCCTGCCGCTGTCCGCGCTACCTCAGGTCGCGTGGGATCGGCTCCAGCTCCTGCCGCACGCCGAGGACCTCGGCCTCGACAGCCGCACAGGGCGCACTTTCATCTCACTCTGCCTCGCGCGATACGGCACCACACGCTCGTTCAACGTCCTCGCCACCGCTTTCGGACTTCCCGCCTGGAGCGCCCGACTGTACGAGCGTCACTGGCAAGGGATCCACCAGTCCGGACGATGGCGCGAGTACCTCCATGGACTCGACCAGCTCTTCCACCTGCTCCACGACTCGCCGCCACCGATCGACTACCAGATGCGCCGTGCGGCCGCCTGGAACCCCATCCACCTGCGCCCGGTCGCCGAGCACCTGCTGCCGGACGTCCGCAACGGCGTCGCGAAGGGCATCACCGTTGCGTCGCTGACACGAGCGCTCTGGGCCCTCTACACGAACGGCGACGCCACCATCGCGCCACCCGACTACCGACCCGGCCGCGACGACCACCCGGCGAGCACCCCGGAACTCGACGCCGCGCTCGTCACCGAGCTGTGGCCACACCACCTGCTGCCGCTCGAGGGCCCCCTCACGTGGAGCCCACCTTGAAGAGCCGCGGGGAGCGTGCGTGCCGCTACGAAGCGGGGGCGGCCCCCGGTAGCCGTCCAGACCGACACCACGCTTCGCTGGCTCCTCGATGGGCCACCCCGAACGCACGACGCCCGCCGCCGCTCGTTGGCGGCTGCGATTCGCGCGGAGACGGGAGCGACGCAGGCCCCTCGCGCACTGATCACGGACCTCTTGGCTGCTGCGGAGGCCGTCGCACGACCGGAGTCCGCGAGCCAGGTGCGCAGGCTCAGGGGGCCGCTCGCTCCCCATGCCCGCCACTCGCTCGTGGAAGCGAACGGGGCCCGCAGGCGGCTCGCTACCTGGGACCTGGACTTCTAGATCTCACCCGACCTCGCGGTCCTCGAGGATGTGCACCACCTTGGTGGTGATCCTGGTCGTGTAGTCACCCGACGCCTCACGCTGATTCAGCACCAAGAGCATGCTCTCGCCGACGACGACACCGGCCCCAAGACCCGTCAACTCGTCGAAGCGCCCCCACGCCAGGAGCCCAACCGCCTCGGCGCCTTGCTCCTCACCTGGCATTGCCAGCTCGACCACCGACGGCCGCCCGTCCGCGGGGATCGAGAGTCGATAAGCACCGGACATGAACGTCTCGATCTCCCATGCCCCGATGGCACCGGGCTCGATCTGCATCAGCCTCACGCGCGGACCCTACTCATCCAGGACTCGGCCAGAACCAGGGCGGAACACCACGCGCTTCAGTCCTGATAGGTCAGGAAGGTGTCATCGTCGAAGACGACCGCCACGGGGTCGCCGCCGGTGTAGTCCTGGAGGATTGCATACGACGCCTCGGCGCCCTTGAGGCCCTGGTACGCCTGATACCAGTCGCCCGACTGGCCCGTCATCAGCCCGTCACTGCACTCGTTGCCCGGGATGAAGCCCGAGTTGTCGTCAAGGAGCATCTCGCGATCCTGGGTGTCGTAGACCTTCAGCCCAAGGGTGTCGGGACCCCAGCAGACCTTCGACACCGCGTCGTTGGAGGTGTTCTTCCACCACATCTACAAGAGCCAGAGCGTCCCGTCGCCGTCGGGCTTGAGGTCCTCGCCGAACTCTCCCTTGATGGAGTTGCGCTGTTCCACCGAGTCGATCCTCACGGCGGCCGTGTCGAGCCTGACCTTCTCGCCAAGCTGCTTGGTCTCCGGTCCCGACAGCGTTGGGCTTGGCTCCGGTGTGGCCGTGGTCGGGGATGGGGCGCGTGGCGAGGCCGTTGGTGACGCGGCCGGGGCGTCTGCACCGCCGCCAGCACCGCAGGCCGTCGCGGCAGCGGCGAGCACGAAACAAGCCGCCGCAAGGCACGTCTTCTTGAGCACGATGTTCTCCGCTGTCCGAGGGCCACGTTCGGTCACCCAGCGCAGCCACGCTACGTAGCGTCGCGGAGGAGCGCTCGCTGGAGGCCGGGCGCGACCTGGTGTCGTTTCACCCGGGACGTCGCGCCGGGCCCTGACCGGCCCACCGGTAGCCTCGCCGCAGACAGTCGCCGTAGACAGCGCCCGCGCGCTGGGAAGTCGAGGACGCATCCTGTGAGCAAGCTCAGCAGCTTCGTTTGGTCGATCGCGGACCAACTGCGTGGCCCGTTTCAGCAGCACGAGTACGGGTCGGTGATCCTGCCGATGACGATCCTGCGCCGGCTGGACGCGATCCTCGAGCCTCACAAGGAGCAGATCGCCGGCCTGATCGAGGGCGTCGACTCGGAGCTGCGGCGCGCCTCGGAGGTTCGCAAGGCGACGGGGTTGCGCTTCTACAACACCTCGAAGTTCACGCTCAACACGCTGCTCGCCGACCCGGACGGCCTCGAGGCGAACCTCACGGAGTACGTGAGCTCGTTCTCCTCGGCGATCGACGTCTTCGACCGGTTCAAGTTCACCGAGGTCATCGCGGACCTCGCAGAGAAGAACCGGCTGTTCATCGTGGTGGAGCGGTTCGCGAAGGTCGACCTGCACCCGGACGTGCTGTCCAACTCGGACATGGGTGACCTGTTCGAGGACCTGATCCGCCGGTTCGCGGAAGCGTCCAACGCCACCGCGGGCGACCACTTCACTCCCGCGACGCGGTCCGCCTCGTGGTGGACCTGCTTTTCGCCGAGGACGGCGAGGGCCTGGTCGACAAGGGCATCATCCGCACGGTGTATGACCCGACGGCTGGCACCGGCGGCATGCTCTCGCTGGCGGATGAGCACCTGCGGGGGCAGAACCCGGACGCACGGCTGCGCCTGTACGGACAGGAGATCAACCCGCAGTCGTACGCGATCTGCAAGTCCGACCTGCTCGCCAAGGGCCAGGACCCAGACAACATCAAGCTCGGCGACACCCTCGCCGACGACAAGTTCCCGGGGCGCACCTTCGACTACTGCCTGTCCAACCCGCCCTACGGGGTCGAGTGGAAGGCCGCGGAGAAGGCCGTCAAGGACGAGCACAAGCTCGGATTCGCGGGACGCTTCGGGCCCGGCCTGCCCGGTGTGGGTGACGGTCAGATGCTGTTCCTGCTGCACCTGGCGTCCAAGATGCGCCCGCGCGGCGAGGGCGGCGGCCGCGTGGGCGTCGTCATGAACGGATCGCCGCTGTTCAACGGCGGTGCCGGGTCAGGGCAGTCGGAGATCCGCCGCTGGCTGCTGGAGAACGACATGGTCGAGGCCATCGTCGCGCTGCCGAACGACATGTTCTTCAACACCGGTATCTCGACGTACGTGTGGGTGCTGGACAACACGAAGGCCGACGAGCGGCGCGGAAAGGTCCAGCTCATCGACGCGTCCAAGCGATCGACCAAGATGCGCAAGTCCCTCGGCTCCAAGCGGGTCGAGATCAGCGACGCCGACCGCACTGCGATCGTCGCGACCTACGACGCGTTCGAGACCAGCGACACCTCGAAGATCTTCGACAACGAGGACTTCGGCTACTGGACCATCACGGTCGAGCGTCCACTGCGGCTGAACTTCGCCTGCACTCCCGAACGCCTCGAACGGGTGCGTGAAGAGTCGAAGCTCAAAGCCGTCGACCGCGGCCGCCTCGTCGAGGTGTTGCCAGCGTTCGGTGAGGATGTCTACCGCAACCAGGACGAGTTCTCTGCCGTCGTGGGCAAGCACCTCGGATCCAACGGGGTGACCCTCACGCTGCCGCAGCGGCGGGCACTCTGGCTCGCCCTCGGAGAACGCGACGAGACCGCCGACGAGGTCCGCGACGCCAAGGGCAACCCCGAGCCCGACACCAAGCTCCGCGACACCGAGAACATCCCCTTCGGCTGGAACGACACTACCAAGACCGCCGAAGCCGACGGCACCGCCCGCGACATCATCGACGCCTACTTCGACGCCGAGGTCCGCCCGCACGTCCCCGACGCCTGGATCGACCACACCAAGACCAAGGTCGGCTACGAGATCCCCTTCACCCGCCACTTCTACACCTACGTCCCCCCGCGCCCGCTCGAGGAGATCGACGCCGACCTCAACAAGGTCGTCGCCGAGATCATGGAACTCCTCCAGGAGGTCGAGGCGTGAGCGGCGGTGACTCCGCACCCTGGCCGAATGTCCGCCTCAAGTGGTTGTCGCGAATCTTCGCGGGAGGCACACCTGACTCGGCGGACCCCTCGTTGTGGCTCGACGGCGTTGCGACCGACGGCGTCCCTTGGGTCGCGATCGGAGACATGAGCCGAAGAGACGTCGTCATGTCTACGGCGAAGTCCGTCACGGTGCCGGCGATCGAGTCGAAGAATCTTCCTGTGGGCGGACCGGGGACCGTGCTACTTGCGATGTATGCGAGCGTGGGAGAGGTCTCGACTCTCAGCGTGCGAGCAACGTGGAACCAAGCCCTGGTCGGCTTTGCTCCGGACTCTGGAAGGCTGGAGGGGCGCTTCCTCGCCCATGCCCTAAGGGCGGCGCGTCCCACCCTTCTGAGCGAGGTGCGCAGCAATACGCAAGACAACCTGAATGCCTCACAGGTCGGCGCCACCAAGATTCCGATTCCGCCGATGGCTGAGCAGCGGGCGATCGCGGACTTCCTGGACGAGCAGACGTCGCGGATCGACACGCTGATCGGCAAGCAGACCCAGCTCATCGACACCCTCCGCGAACGCCGTGACGCCGTCATCACCGCTGCCACTAATCCGCCGGATGCAAAGCGTGTGCCGCTGAAGCGGATCACTCGGCCGATCACCGATGGAGCCCACATCTCGCCTGACACGATCAACGGAAAGCACGACTTCGTTTCTACGCGGGATATCAAGAACGGGTCGATCGACTTCGACGGATCCCTCAAGACGTCAGACGAAAGTTTTGCATACATGGTCCAGACAGGCTGTCGACCCAGTCGCGGAGACATCCTGTTCGCAAAGGATGGCACTGTCGGGACAACTGCGGTGGTACTGAGTGATCACCCTTTCGTCGTCGCGTCGTCGCTCGTGATCATCAGCGTGAGGCCCAGCCGTGCATCGAGTCGGTTCGTTGAGTATGCTCTGCGCGCGGCCCCGACTCGGCACCAAGCGACCGCATTCATGCGTGGCGCGGGCCTGCCAAGAATTTCGGTAGCGAACGTCGGCAGACTTGAGATTTCACTTCCGCCACTAGGGGCCCAAGAAAAAATCGCGGCGTACCTCGATCAGCAGACGACCCGCATCGACGCCTTGATCGCGAAGACCGAGGAGCACATCGGCCTAGCGCGGGAGCGTCGGGCGGCACTGATCACGGCCGCGGTGACGGGGCGGATCGACGTGCGCACGGCCTGGCGTGCTGCCACGGTGGGGGCGTGATGGCGAACTACCAAGAGGCGTCGTTCGAGGCGGAGCTGTGCGCTCACCTGGAGGCGAATGGCTGGTTGTACTCGCCGTCGGACCACGAGCTGGGCGCTGTGTACGACGCCGAGCGGGCGCTAATCCCGGACGACGTGTTCGCGTGGTTGGAGGCGACGCAGCCGGCCGAGTTCGCCAAGGCGATCAAGGCGGGCACATCGCAGGAGCCGAAGGCGCGTGCTGCGCTGCTGGACCGCCTGTGCAAGGTGCTGGACACGGATGTCGCGCAGGGTGGCGGGACGCTGAACGTGCTGCGGCGCGGATTCAAGCACGTCTCGTCGTCGCTGCGGATGTGCCAGTTCAAGCCGGCCACGACCTTGAACGCGACGACAACGGCGGCCTATGCGGCTAACCGTGTGCGGGTGGTGCGGCAGGTGCACTTCTCCACGAAGGACTCCCGGTCGATCGACCTGGTGCTGTTCGTCAACGGTCTGCCGGTGGCGACCCTGGAGCTCAAGACGGACTTCACCCAGTCGGTGGATGACGCGAAGGAGCAGTACAAGACGGCTCGCGCCCCGAAGGATCCCGGCGGGCACGTGCAGCCGCTGCTGGGGTTCGGCAGCCGGGCGTTGGTGCACTTCGCGGTGTCCAACGAGGAAGTCTGGATGACCACGAAGCTGGCGGGTCCCAAGACGTACTTCCTGCCGTTCAACGCTGGCGACGGGCACGGCGGCAAGGGCAACGCTGCGAACCCGGCCGGGTCGGCGACGTCGTACCTGTGGGAGAAGGTCCTCGACCGGGACAACTGGCTGATGATCCTGGGCAAGTTCTGCCACGTCGAGACCCGCGACCGCCGCGACCCGATCACCGGCGCGGTGGAGAAGTCCACCACGCTGCTTTTCCCCCGCTTCCACCAGTGGGAGGCCGTCACCCAGATGGTGACGCACGCCCGTGAGCACGGGCCGGGGCAGAAGTACCTGATCCAGCACTCGGCCGGGTCGGGCAAGACACACTCGATCGCATGGACAGCGCACCGGCTGGCCCGCCTGTTCGACGAGCACGACAACAAAGTGTTCGACACCGTCATTGTGGTCACCGACCGCACCGTGCTGGACGACCAGCTCCAGGCCGCGGTGCGGCAGATCGACGCCGCGGACACGGGCTCGGCGTCGGGCGAGGGCATCATCACCACGGTCGACGACGTCGAGGCCCGCAAGCACGGCTCCAAGTCCGGTGCACTGGCGCAGGCCCTCACGGGCGGCAAGCTCATCGTGGTCGTCACGTTGCAGACGTTCCCGTTCGCGATGGAAGCCATCGCGCAGAACCAGGGCCTGGCGGGCAAGAAGTTCGCCGTCATCGCCGACGAAGCGCACTCCTCGCAGTCAGGTGCCACGGCGGGCAAGATCCGCGAGATCCTCTCCGATGCCGAGCGCGCGGACCTGGACGACGGCGGAGAAGTGTCCGTGGAGGACCAGCTCGCCGCGCAGATGGCCGCGAGGGCCACGACGCCGAACGTGTCGTTCTTCGCGTTCACCGCGACCCCAAAGGCCAAGACCCTCGAGCTTTTCGGCACCCCGGACGCGGACGGCATCCCGCACCCGTTCCACACCTACACGATGAAGCAGGCCATCGAGGAGGAGTTCATCCTCGACGTCCTGCGCGGCTACCAGACCTACGACACCGCGTTCGAGATCGCCCGCAAGACCGCCGTCGGACCCGAGACCGCCGACGCCCGCCCACGGGGCGCGAGTGAGCCGGAGGACGCGCTGGAGGACCTGCTGGTCGACAAGGCGGTCGCGACCAAGGGCCTGATGCGGTGGGTCAAGCTGCATCCGACGAACATCGCCCAGAAGTGCGCCATCATCGTCGAGCACTTCCGCCAGAACGTCGCCCACCTGCTCGACGGGCACGCCAAGGCGATGGTCGTCACCGACTCCCGCAAGGCCGCCGTCCGCTACAAGACCGAGATCGACGCCTACATCGCCAAGCACGGGTACACCGACATCGGCACGCTGGTCGCGTTCTCCGGGTCGGTGGACGACCCCGAGACCGGGCCTGAGCCGTTCACCGAGACCTCGATGAACCCCACCAAGGTCGGCACGCAGATCGCCTCGGCGTTCGCCGGCCCGCAGTACAAGGTCATGCTCGTGGCCAACAAGTTCCAAACCGGGTTCGACCAGCCGCTGCTGTGCGCCATGTACGTCGACAAGCGCCTCTCCGGCGTCCTGGCCGTGCAGACCCTGTCCCGCTTGAACCGCACCTACCGGGCGCCGTCGGGCGAGCGCAAGGACGTCACGTTCGTCCTGGACTTCGTCAACGACCCCGAGGAGATCCGAGCGTCGTTCGAGCCGTACTACACCGACGCGCGCCTGGAGACGACGACCGACCCGAACATCGTCCACGACATCTCCGCCAAGCTCGACCAGGCCGCCATCTTCACCGACGCCCAGGTCGACGCCTGCACACAGGCGTGGATCAGCCGTGCCGGGAACAACGCCCTCGCAGCGACCATCAAGCCAGCCCGCGACGAGTACGCCAAGCGGTACACCGACGCCCTCAAGCGCGACGACACCGCCGAGGTCGAGGCCCTGGACCAGTTCCGCAAGGACGTCGCCACGTTCGTGCGCCTCTACGACTTCATGAGCCAGGTCGTCGACTACGCCGACACCCAGCTCGAGAAACGCGCAATCTTCCTGCGCCTGCTCGAGCGCTACCTCCGCTCACCGTCGGAGACCGCGGAGATCGACCTGTCCGACGTCGTGCTCAAGAAGATCAAGTACACCAAGGGCGAACAGCTCGACATCACCCTCGGGGACGGCACCGGACTACGAGGCGTCGTCGCCGCCGGCTCCGGCTCCACCCCCGACCCTGTGCTTGTCGCGTTCCAGGCCGTCATCGACCGCCTCAACGACCTGTTCGGCTCCGAGTTCTCCCGAAGCCAGGTCGAAGGCTTCGTCGACACCCTCGGCGCTGTCCTCCTTGAGGACGAAGCCCTCGTCGACCAAGCCAAAGCGAACTCCCGCGCCCAGTTCCTCGAATCACCCGACCTGCCCGACGCCGTCATCGACGCAGTCTTCTCCAACCAGCACTCCCACAACGCCATCGCCGACTACATCGCCTCCGGCCACGCCGACGCCGACAGGATCATCACCGAGATCGGAGCCATGATCCACGCGGCGGTCCTGAGCGTGCCCCAGGCGCCAACCACTTCTGCTGCGGCATCTCCGGGCACCGAGCGACTGGCGGAACTGGCTGCGCTGCCCGCGGGATGGCTCGACGGCGAAGGATCGCCGATCGATAGTGAGTCCCTCCAAGCCGCTCGCGCGCTCCTTTCGGCGCTCACCGAGTTTCACGTCTCGCTGCCGCGGATCTATCCAACTCCAGCTGGCGGCGTACAACTCGAGTGGCACGGACCAGGATCGCGGGTTGAAGTCACTATCTTCGACCGCGTCCAGGAGATCTTCGTGCTGAACACCGACGGCAGCGAGGACACAATGTGGCAGGTCGACACTTACGCAACCGCTCGTGTCGTCTCCGAGATGCTCGACGGTGCGTCATGACCGAGACGAACCAATTCGTGCCACTCGAACCACACGAGACCGAACTCGACCAGCTCGACGAGTTCTACTGGCGGCAGTGCCACCCCAACTACCTCGATGGCGGCGTCCCGTCGGTCCAGATGTTCCGGGAGTCGACCGGGGACAACGGCAAGCTCTCAGGTGCACGATCGGAGAAGGCCAGTGCCCAGCTCGCCTACGAGGAGCGCTTAGCACGCGGTGGAAACACAGCAGGCACCTGGGGCGTCAGCCTCTCCGAGATCACGGCAGCCGGAACCCGCGCGGTTGATGACTCCGTCGGGGACGCCGCGCTACCTACGGGGCACACCTACCTCGACTACCGTCACCTCGACGACAAGCCGTCAGCACGGGCAGTCCGGTCTCGACTGCATGAAGCCGCCACCTCCCGCCCGCGGGAGTGGCCACCCGCACCATGACCGCGCGGTAAACGGCAACGTGCGGGCCGCTGGCAAGCGCAAACGTCGGTCCCCACTACCGGTGCTGAACCGAGCGGAACAACGACAACCGTAGGCCGCCCTTCTCCTCGACGACTTTGCTGACCACGCCCGCTGCCTGGAGCCGGGCCGCGATCGTGCGGTGCGCCTCATCGTGCGGTAGCAGAGGGCGCGAGGTGCCAGGGTCGGCGATACTCGCGTAAGGGGTGCCCATCGGGCGCAGCGACCCGCGCAGTTCGTCGTCCGAAAGGCTCGCACCTCTTGAGATGAGCTCAACCATGATCGCCGTGTCGGCTGCTCCGGCGTGCAATGCCTGTAGATGTTCGAATCCTAGTTCGACGCGACGCGCGAGCGCATGGCGACCGGCAGCGTTCGCGGCGTCTCGCGCATCGACCGGCAGGAACTCACCCAGCCGTTCAAGCACCGCCGTCTTGAGCGCCGGGTCGATGCGGGTGCTCGTGAAGAATGGCGCGAGGTGCTTAGCGGGTAGTACCTGAGGGTCGAGAAAAGTCGAGAAGGCCGCGGACTTCGTGATGGCGTGCTCGCGCGCGGACCAATCGTCGAGGAACGGCCCGATGAAGGTCGCGGCCTCGTCCTCGATGATGTCGGCCTCGATAAGCAGTCCAGCCAGTAGGCCGACCTGGGGCTCCAACTCGGCGACGTCGAGATAGTCCTCTAAGTCCAGACTGACCGCCAGGTGTGTGCGCTGGGTCGGCGAAGGCAGGTGCTCACTGGCGTTGATCACGGATACTGCTAACCGCCGGCGGTCGCTCGGATCAACCGGAACACCCGGCACGAACGATTCGACGTCCTTGAGCAGACGGCCCACGTTCTCGTCCAGTATCCGAGGCTGGTCCAGGTACGCGATGAGGTTCGCCGCGCTGGGATCGGTCCGGCACTCGGAGACCAGTACGGGCCATGCGACAGCGGGTGCATCGGTGATGGTCGGCACCCGCGCTTCGGGTGCGGCCAGGTGCACCACGCGGTCCAGGTCCAACATGCTATCGAGACTGTCAGGATTGGAATGAAGTCTGCTGAGCACGGGTGCTAGGCGATCGGCGCCGTCCACGGTGTGTTGGCTGGGGTGTGCTCCATGGACGACGTCGAGGTAGTCGTCCAGGCGCTCGACAACGGTGTCGTAGATCCGCGTATCGGCGGCAAAGAGCACGTCTAAAGCGATGGAATCGCGATCAGCCAGAAATTGCAAGTTCCTCGCGTTTACCTGGTACGTGCCCTCGTCGGCCGCCGCTTGGCGCGCAGCGAGGTTCAGACCCACCAGGTCGGGCAACTCGACCTTCATCGATGCAATGAAATCCATCGCCCTTGCGGTCGCCTCAGCTAGTGTTGCCGCGTCCGTTAGGGTGTCGAACCTGTCGTAGTGGGCAAGCATGAAATCTACGACGACCTCATCCCACTCATACTCCTGGTTTGCGCCCAGGTGCCCCAGCGCTGCGTCGACCAACCGGACTCGCAGCCCATCCTTAACTTCAATGGACTCGCCCAGGAGGTACGGAAAAATTACCGTGCAATAAGGCGCAAGTGCCGCGACGAATGCGACGGGCGAATTTCCACTGGCCAGGTAACGGGCTGCGAAACGTCGCTCCGGTGCGCCCCAAGTCGCAACCTGCAAAATGTGAACATCGGTGCGCTCGTCGTCGATCTGCAGTAGGTGGTCCATGACTGCGACGTTGTAGATCCGCCGGTCACGCAAGACGCCTTCACCCTTGTCCCGCAAGATCGCCTCTACGTCCTCGTCATCGAGTGGGTACAGCAGGCTCGGCTCACCCTGGTCCAAGGCGTGGACGATGAAGTTCAACGCGTCCCGGCGCAGGTGGCGTCCGTAGTACATCGAAATGTAAAGGGCAAAGTAGTCATTCACGAACCCGCCCGCGACAAGATCGCGTGCCAGATCGGACCCGAGCAGGCGGTCAGTTAGCCCACGGAAAGATTCCGGTCCATGTTCAGGGTCAATTTCGGCCGTGAACTCGGGGCGGGCATAGATCTCCTGCCAGGAGTGGTGTCGCAGGAACATGAGCTTTGCGGGAATCGCGGCCTGCTTCCGCATAAGCTGAGCGCGGTCCTGACGAGTCCACCGCTCCGCGTCCAGGCCTTCGCCCAGGACTAGTTGTAACTCTTCGAATTTCATCGCGTGCGAAAACGAGTATCTTGAGTTGCGGAACTCGACGGTCTGCTGGCCCTTGATTACCGATCGCCAGAACGCCGGCGTCTTCACGCCCTCAAAGTCGTACGCATTCCCTCGAACGACGATCTGCACCTGGTTCGCTCGAGGTACACCTGCGAGGCAGACGTGCCAAAGTCGTGCCCCCAGCCGCTCGCTGCGGGCGGCCACCGCGTCCAGGTCCGCAAGTTGCTGCGCCAGCGCCTGAGATCGGCCGGTCAGGGCGTCGACGCACGTCTCGATCAGGTCCTGCCAGTGGGTGTGGAGCAGGTCGAGTTTGCTCGTGCCGAACCGGATCGCCTCGAAGTCACCCATGTGTACGCTCTTGTACAAGATCATCGCGAACAGACGGTCCTCATCCAGACCCGGTACCGTGCTCGGCCGGCCGAGCAACCGGTCTGCGAACACGTCGTACTCGTTGCGCATGTTCACGATCAAGCGCTTGTCCGCCACGTGCCTCGCCGCCAGGTCCGTGAGCTCAGGCGAAACACCCGTGCCCGCCATCTCCTCGACCATCAAATCTCGGGCGTTGCGATGTGTGATGAACGGGACCATGGGGATCACAAGGTCGAAGAACTTCGTTCGGTTCGCGCGCTTGACCTCCTGCTCGGCCGCGTCGTCCAGTCCCGTGTCCTGGGCCGTGCCGAGTCTCTCGAAAACGCTGTCGCGCAGGGCGTAGATGAACTTCACGTCTGGGGTCGGGGGAGTTCCGTGGTCATGTGCTTGCGCCGATTGTTCTTCGCGCGTCTGCGCTGCTGGCGGCGTGAGTGCCCTCGCCTGTAGCGAACCTGCTCAGCACCGTTCAGCAGCGTGTTCAACGCCCGCAGCGTCTCGAAGATGTGCGCCTCATCGAAGCGGTCGATGTCCTCGAAGATCACGATGTCGCGACCGCTTTGCTCGAAGTAGTAGACGATTTCGTCCATGTACTGATCGAAGTAGCTCGTCGGCTGCGTCGTGGCCAACGACACCGTCGCCGGGCCTGCGCTCAACTTCTCCAGGAACACTCGGTTGTGCGTTGCCCACCGAACGATCACGACCACGCTGGCTAGGACGAGTAGCAGCGCGAGGTAGGCCAGGACCGTCAAGGCCGTGTTGTCGGTGGCGACCGCGACGAGGGGCTTGCTGAGGCCGCTCAGGAACAGTAGGCCCAGCACCACCACACCGACACCGAACCCGACGCCGAGCTCGCGCCAAATCTGGAACCGCGCGATACGCCGGAACCGTGAACCGCGGGTGCGCGCGGGCGCGTCCCGGTACAGGATCTGCTTGACTATCTCCTTCTGGATGCGCAACGTCTTGACATAAGACGCCGTGGCATCGCCTGGTGCCCGGTCCGTCTCATCGATGTCCGGGCCGACTGTCGATAGCGAAAGTTCGAGCACACGGTCTTCGTACAGGTCCGCGATCTGGCTCAACACGCTGCTCTTACCCGTGCCGTACGCCCCGGTCAGCGCGATGTTCCGCATCGAAGGTTCGGAGTCGATCGCAGTCTGTAGCGCCGTCACGTATACGCCATGGTGCTGCGGGTCGTAGCGCGCGCCAAGGCTGCGCAACGTCACGGGCTCCGATACCGCGCGCTGGTTCGTCCCTTGCTTTGCTGCGGTCGTCATGGCCGGATCGTAGGGCTTGCCTCCCACAGCGCCCGACGAGCATGTCCGCCCGGATCGAGCGGCCGCCGACAGCGAGCCCGTAGGCTGCGATGCTGGGCCGAGGATTCCGCCACCTTAGTGAGAATCCGGCTACGACACGCTGTTGCGAAACCGCAGTTCACAGCCCTGCCCGTCCGTCAGGTTCCGCGCGAACCTACAGATGTCGTGTCGGACGGCGGCGCGAGGGCCGCGTAGGCGCGCGGGCCTGCTCCCGGGCGCGTGCGAATCCCCGCGAGAGTGTCGTCAGCGGGGTCCACGTCGGGCGCCGACCCCGCGAACGACACTCTCGCGACGCTCGACGTGGCCGGCCCGCTCAGACCCGCCGGACCCCCGGCTCAGAGCAGCTCGACGGCGTCGGCCTGCGGCCCCCGGTCGCTCTGTCGCACCTTGTACCGGACCCGGTCGCCCTCCTCCAGCGCCTCGACGCCCCGGACGACCGACACGTGCACGAACAGGTCCGCGCCTCCGGCGTCGGGGGCGATGAACCCGAAGCCGCGATCGGCGTCGTAGCGCGCGACGGTGCCCTCGCCTCCGCGCACCGGCCCGTCGGACGGACGGCTCGGGCGACCGCGCTCAGCGCCACGGACACCCCCTGAGCGCCCCACGAGCCGGACGTTCCGGGCGTTCGGCCCCTTGTCGCCGTCGACGACGTCGTACGTCACGCGCGCGCCCTCGGCGAGCTCGGTCAGCCCCGGCCCGAGAGCCTTCACGTGGACGAAGACGTCCGCGCCACCCGAGTCGGGCGCGATGAACCCGAAGCCCTTCGCGTCCTCGTACCAGGACACCGTGCCGTCGGCGCCGTCGGACGCCGGCCGCGCGGGCTCCGACCCGAGCGGGAGCAGGTGGTCCGCCTGCGGCCCCTTCTCCCCGTCGACGACGAGGAACGCGACCCGCTGCCCCTCGGAGATCACGCCACCCCCGACGATGGCGGAACTGTGCACGAAGACCTCGCCACCGCCGTCCTCGGGCGTGACGAACCCGTAGCCCTTGGCGGGCTCGTACCAGGTGACGGTGCCGAGCACGCCGAGCGGCGCGTCGGCGGCACGGTCGCCCGTGACGCGGACGCGACGCGCCTGCGGGCCACGGGCGCCCTCACCCACCTCGAACTCGACGGCCTGCCCCTCGCGGAGCTGCTTCGGACCGTCGTCGCCGACGATCTCGGACGCGTGCACGAACAGGTCCTCGGCGTCGTTCCCGAGGTCGATGAACCCGAACCCTCGGTCGACGTCGAACCATCGGACAGTTCCCTGGGGCACCTAGGACTCCTCGTCTCGGCGGACAGTGCTGACGTCCAGTGTCCCCGACATGACTCAGCCGAGCCGCACCAGAGCGTGCACGTCGTCCTCGGGCAGCTCGTCCACGACGGCGGTCACCCAGATCTCCTGCAGGTCGGCGAACCCGTCGTAGACGCTCATGAACGCCGTGTCCGCGGCGTCGCGGCCGGTCGCGATGCGCACGAGCGACTCGCGGGGCGCGAGGGTCGTCGCGTCGACCACGTGCCACCCTCCGTCGACGTAGGCCTCGGCCACCGCGTGGAAGTCCATCGGGTCGAGGCCCGGCGCGTACACCGACGCGAGGCGCGCGGGCACGTCCATGCCGCGCAGCAGCGCCACGACGAGGTGCGCGTAGTCCCGGCACACGCCCTGCCGGGACAGCAGCGTCTGCTCGGCGCCGTCCGTCGGGAGGCTCGACCCGGGGACGTACTCGAGGTGGGTCCCCACCCACGAGGAGACCCCGGCAAGTAGGTCCGCGCCCTTGAGGCCGGAGAACTCGGCGGCGGCGGTCGGTGCGAGCGAGTCGGACTCCGCGTAGCGGCTCGGTCGCAGGTATCGGAGCCACTCCGCCGTCGTCGGCGCGGGAGTCACCGCGTCGGGGTGACGGTCGAGGACGGTCGCGCGGTAGTCGACGACGAGCCGCCCGACGCCGGGCCGGACGACGTGCAGCCGCGACCCGTGCTCGTCGAGCGTCTCCTCGGGGACGACGGGGTCGCCGTCCAGGGTGATCGTCAGGGTCTCGTCGGCTTCGTTCGCCTCCACGACCGCGACGGCGAACGCCAGGGTGACGGGCGAGGTCACGTCGATGGACAGGTGGGAGGTCACGTCGCGTCGCATGCGCCCATGATCCTCCGCCGACGGAGGTGCTCTTGACCAGACCTTCAGATGCGGTACTCGCCTCCCGCGGCGGGGGCGTCGTCCGCCCGGTGGGCGCCCGGCCCCGTTCCCGAGCCGCCCCGCACCTTCTCGACGACTGCGTCGACCAGGGCGGAGCCCTGCTCCTTGGCGACGTCCGAGACCTTCTGGCTCAGTGCCGCGCCCTGCTCCTTCGCGACGCTGCTCACCTTCTCCTGGGTCTGCCCGACGACGTCCTGCACCCGGTCGCTGTGCCACAGCTCGTCGGCGCGAGCGCGGAGCTGCTCGAACCGCTCCCGCCCGTCGCGCGTGCCCAGCACGTAGCCGATCGCGCCGCCGATGACGAACGCTGCCCTTGCCCTCATGTCGAACTCCCATCGTCCGTCGGTCCGGAGGCTCGACCGTAGGTCGGCCCACGGGGACCCGCACCTCGCGCGTCGTGCCGGACGGCGCGGCTCACGTCGGCAGCACGCCCCGCCCGCGCGTGACGCAGGGATGGCGCCGCCCCGGGCGCGGTCCTAGCCTCGAGGGGACGGGCGAACCTGCCCGCCAGGCGGGTATGACAGCACCGAGGAGACGTCGTGGCACACGGAGACATCACACACATCGACATCCCGGTCGCCGACATGGACGGGGCGACCAGGTTCTACGGCGGACTGTTCGGCTGGGAGATCGCCGAGGTGCCCGGGTTCGAGGGCTACCCCATGTGGGGTGCGCCGAACGGGGTCAGCGGCGGCGGTCTGGCCCCGCGCAGCGAGGGGTTCACGCAGCCGCGCAGCTACGTCGAGGTCGACTCGATCGACGACACGCTCGCGAAGGTGACCGAGCTCGGCGGTGCCGTCCAGATGGCGAAGTCCGAGATCACGCCGACGAGCTGGTGGGCCGTGTTCACCGACCCGGACGGCAACGTCGTCGGGCTCTTCGAGGGCAGCACCGAGGGCTGACGGGACGGCGGCGGGCCGGGAGCGCCGACCCGTCCTGCCCTGGAGCGCGGGGCGCGGGCGGCCGAGCACCACGCCGGCGAGGACGAGCCCGATGCCCGCCACTCCAGACACACCGAGCACTTCCCCGGCGACGAGCACGCCCAGCAGCACGCCGGTGAGGGGGTTGAGCAGCCCGAGGAGCCCGACGGTGCCCGCGGGGAGCCTGCGCAGGCCACCGAACCAGGCGACGGACGCGAGCGCCGTCGCGACGACCGCGACGTAGAGGTACGCCGCGATACCGGGCGCACCGACGGCCGGCGGGCCGCCCTCGACCAGCACGGCGAAGGGCAGCACGACGAGGCCGCCGGCGACGAGCTGCCACGCGGTCGACGCCACGAGGTCGACGTCGCGGGCCCAGCGTGTCGTCAGCGCGTACCCGACCGCGGACATGAGCATGGCTGCGACCGCGGCGGCCACGCCGAGCGGGTTCACCCCGCCGCCTGGTCCCACGAGCAGCGCGACTCCCCCGACGCCCACCGCGGCGCCGGTCAGCGCGAGGAGCCGTGGCCGCTGGGACAGCAGGGGCCACGCGACCAGCATCAGCGCGGCGGGCGACGCCGCCATGACGGTGGAGGCGACGCTCGCCGGGAGCAGCTGCGCGGCGACGTAGACGAGCACGTAGAACGCGCCCGAGGTCAGGGTGCCGAGCACCGCCGAGCGCCACCACCAGCGGCCGTGGGGCAGTCGGGGTCGCAGGGCGAGGAGCAGGAGCCCGGCCGGCAGCGCCCGCAGGACGGCGCCCCACAGGGGCGCGTCGGCGGGCAGCCACTCGCGGGTCACGAGGTAGGTGCTCCCCCACGCGACGGGAGCGAGTGCGGTCATGAGGACCGTCCGGTTATCTTCCACGGAAGACATAATCGCTTCCGGAGAAGATATATTCCTCCGATGAGCGACAGGGTGGACCGCATCCAGGCCGAGTGGGCACGTGAGCGCCCCGACCTCGACGTGAGCCCGCAAGGGACGATCGGCAGGCTGCACCGCGTCGCGGGCCACCTCACCGACGAGCTGACCGCCGTCTACGAGGCGCACGGCCTGGGCGAGGGCGAGTTCGACGTGCTCGCCGCCCTGCGGCGCGCGGGCGCACCGTACGAGCGCGCGCCCGGCGAGCTCGCCCGCAGCACGATGGTCACGACCGGCGCCATGTCGAAACGGGTCGACCGGCTCGAACGCGCCGGCCTGGTCTCGCGGCGGGTGTCGGACGGCGACGCGCGGGCCAGGGTCGTCGGGCTCACCCCGGCAGGGCTGGAGACGATCGACGCGGCGTTCACCGCGCACATGGCGAACGAGCACCGTCTGCTCGAGGGGTTCGACGACGACGAGCGGGCGACGCTGACCCGCCTGCTGACGCGATGGCTCGGTCAGTTCGAGGACGAGCCCGAGGGCGCCCCGGCACCGGGCCGACGTCGCGGCGAGCCTCAGACCTCCTGAGGCCCGCGCAACCGCCACGCGTGCGGGGCGATCTCTCCGGAGGCCCCGCGGGCGACGTCGTCCCCGAGGTTGAGCGCGAGCTCGGCCCGCTCCCCCGCCGGCCCGCTCGCCACGAGCACCGCCGAGGTGTTCGTCAGGTCCTGGACCTCGATCGTGGCGCGGGCGAGCCAGGGGTTGCGGCGCCGGAAGGCGATGGCCTCCTGGTGGGTCCGGTAGATGTCGGACGGCGGCCACTCGCCCGGGTCTGCCGGGAACTCCTGGCGTACGGCGTCGTCCCCGCCGAACCGCTCCTCCTTGACCCCGGTCAGGCCGCGCTCGTCGCCCGCGTAGACCGAGGGCGCACCGGCCACGAAGAACAGGATCGCGACCGCGTGCCCGACGTGCCGCGGGTCGAGCGCCGACGCGAGCCGCGTCACGTCGTGGTTCCCGAGGAACGTCTGCGGCAGGAAGCGCTCGGCGAACCCGTCGTGACGACCCAGGGTCCACGACAGCTCGAAGAGGTTCAGCGACGAGATCGCGCCCCGCACGGCCGCCCAGAGCTCGTACTCGGTGACCGAGTCGAGCCCGGACTCCTCGACGTACGCGACGTAGTCGCCGTGGATCATCTCGCCCACGAACCACGCCGCCGGGAACCGCTCGCGCAGCGGACCGACCGTCGCCCGCCAGAACTCCGGGTCCACGGCATACGCCGCGTCGAGCCGCCACCCGTCGATCCCCCGGTCGAGCCAGTGCGCCATGACGTCGGCGACCTCGGAGACGACCTCGGGGTTCGCGTGGTCGAGCGTGACGAGCGCGTCGTGACCCTCGAACGGGACGACCGGGACGCCGTCCACCACCCGCTCGCCGTCACCGGAGCGGAACCGCGCCGCCTCCGGGGAGCCGGGACCCGCCTCGACCGCCGCCCGCCACCACGGGTGCCCGCGGCCGACGTGGTTGAAGACGCCGTCGAGCAGCACGCGGACGCCGCGCTCGCGGCAGGCGGCGACCAGCGCGTCGAGGTCGGCGTCGTCGCCGAGGCGCGGGTCCACGCGGCGGTGGTCGACGGTGTCGTACCCGTGCGACTCCGAGGCGAACACCGGCCCCAGCAGCAGCCCGTTGCACCCGAGAGCGACGAGGTCGTCGAGCCAGGCGGTCAGCCGCCCGAGCGTGTGCTCGACCGGTCGCGCTCCCGGGTCGCCGGGCGTCGTCTGCGCCCCGACGAACCCCAGCGGGTACACGTGCCACCAGATCGCGGTGTCGGCCCAGTCACGCGACGAGGTGTCCATCCCTCGATCCTCGCAGCAATTGCCCGCGGCCACGCGGCCCGGACCCGCTACGATCCGGCGCATGACACGCCGCTCGCTCCCCGTGTGGGTGCCGATCCTCGTCCTGCTGCTCACCGTCGGGCAGCTCGCTGTCGCGGAGTGGTGGCCGGGCATCGCACGGTTCGAGAACAAGGCGTTCGGCGCCAGACTCGTCGCGTATCCCGCGATGATGCTGCTCGCGCCGGCGCTCTGGTGGGTCGTCGTGAAGCGGCGCGACGCTGCGGCGAGGCCGCCGTGGACGGCCTTCACGCTCATCATGCTGCCGTTCCTCATCGACGTGACCGGGAACAGCTTCAACCTGTACGACACGATCGTCTGGTGGGACGACGCGAACCACTACTTCAACTGGCTGCTCCTGCTCTCGGGGATCGGGGTGCTGATCGCCGGGCGGATCCGGCCACGCTGGGCGCAGGTGCTGCTCGTCACCGGCGCGGGCGCGATCCTCGCGATCCTCTGGGAGCTCGGCGAGTACCTCACCTTCATCCGCCAGGGCACCGAGCTCGACGTGGCCTACCAGGACACGCTCGGCGACCTCACGCTCGGGACCCTCGGCGCGCTGACCGCCGGGTTCGTCGTGTGGGCGTGGTCGCGGCGGGCCACCGACGTCGACGCCGCCGCCGCCGCGAGCAGCGCGACCGAGGGGCCCGCTCGAACCGTCGCGGAGTGATCGCGGTCGGCCGGATCGTGTGACCGACTACCGCGCGACCCGGAAGCCGATGTGCGTCGTCGCCGAGTCCGGCGTCTGCGGCGACCGCGCCGCGGGCCGGTAGCGCAGGCAGTACTCGGGAGCGCACAGGTGCGAGCCGCCCTTGAGCACCCGCCGTCCGTCGTCCGGACCCGACCGCGGACCCGCCGCGGGGCTGCAGCCGCAGGTGCAGGCCGGCCCCTCGCCGTCGGACGACGTCGCCCGCCCGCCGTGGCCGTCCGTCCACGCGTCCGCGGTCCACTCCCAGACGTTGCCCGTCATGTCGAACAGGCCGAAGCCGTTGGGCGGGAACGATCCGACCGGGGCGGTGCCGACCCACCCGCCGGTGCCGGCGCCCTCGTTGCGGTACGGGAACCGGCCCTGCCAGGTGTTCGCGCGCGAGCCGTCGTTCGGCTCCTCGCCCCAGGCGTAGGTCGCGCCGTCCAGGCCGCCACGGGCTGCGAGCTCCCACTCGGCCTCCGTGGGCAGGCGCAGCCCGCACCACGCGGCGTACGCCGAGGCGTCCTCGAGCGAGACCTGGACGACCGGGTGGTTCTCCAGCCCGTCGACCGACGCGCCGGCGCCCGACGGCCGGTGCCAGCAGGCACCCGGCTGCCACCGCCACCACTGCCGCCAGTCACGCAGGTCCACCGGCCCCGACGTCGGCGTGAACACCAGCGAGCCGGGCTCCAGGTTCGCCGGGTCGACACCCGGGAAATCCGCCGGGTCGAGCGGACGCTCCGCCGTCGTGACGTAGCCGGTCGCGTCGACGAAGCGCGCGAACTCGCGGTTGGTCACGGCGTGACGACCGAGCTCGAAGGTCGCGACCGTCGCGTCGACGACCGGGCCCTCCTCCGGGTAGAAGTCCTCGGACCCCAGGCGAAAGGTGCCGCCCTCGATCCGCACCAGGTCGATCGCGACCTGCCCCGCGCCGTCCGACATCGCTCGTCCCTCTCCTCCCGGGCCGCTCGGCCCTGCGCCGCTCACGACCGCTCGTCGCCTCCCTGGGCAGCCGCGATCCCCGCCGGGACCGGCTGGCCGGGGTGCGGCTCGTCGTCCACCGCTGCCTGAGCCTTCCACATCGCGACCTCCAGCCGGGCACGCACCTCCGCGTACGCAGGGTCGTCGGCGACGTTGCGGAGCTCCTCGGGATCCTCCTGCAGGTCGTACATCTCCCACTCGCCGGAATAGGTGAACGGCCCGGTACCCGCGAGACCCAGCCCGTCGTTGTAGAAGTAGATGATCTTGTAGCGGTCGTCGCGGTACCCGTAGTGCGCGGGCGCCTTGTGGAACTCGTCGTCGTGCTCCCAGTACCGGTAGTAGAAGCCCGCAGGGCGAGGGCCGCCGTCCTGCGCTCCCGTGAGGTCGCCCCAGAAGCTGCGGCCCTGCATGCGCGGGTGCGGCTCCACCCCGGCCGCATCGAGGATGGTCCTCGCGAGGTCGACGTTGGTGACGATCCCGTCGTGGGCCTGCTCCTCACGGCTTTCCCCGGCCGGCAGTGCGCGCGGGTAGGACAGGAGGAACGGCATGCGGATCGACTCCTCGTACATGAACCGCTTGTCGAACCACCCGTGGTCGCCCAGGAAGAACCCCTGGTCGGACGAATACATGAGCAGCGTGTCCTCGAAGTCCCCGCGGTCGCGCAGCCAGTCGACGACGCGGCCCACGTTGTCGTCCACCGAGGCGACGCAGCGCAGGTAGTCCTCCATGTAGCGCTGGTACTTCCACAGCGCCAGCGCGTCCTGGTCGAGACCCGGCGGCGGGTCGACCTTGAGGTCCTCGGCGTTCAGGTGCTCGGCGATCCGCATCGCCGCCCGCCGCGACGACGACGTGCGCGTCGCGTAGTCGTCCGTGAACGTCTCCGGCACCGGGATCGGGGCGGTGTAGAGGTCAGCGTGCGCCGCGTCCGGCTGCCACGGCCGGTGCGGCGCCTTGTGCCACAGCAGCAGGCACCACGGCTCGTCGCCGTCGAGCGACTCCGCCCAGCGCAGCCCGAGGTCCGTCACGACGTCCGTCGCGTAGCCCGGCTCGGTGCGCAGCCCGTCCTCGGACAGGAACGTCGGGTCGTGGTACTCGCCCTGCTCGATGAGCACGTCCCAGTAGTCGAAACCCTGCGGGTCGTGCCCCTCCCCGTCACCCATGTGCCACTTGCCGACGACGGCGGTGCGATACCCGGCCGCGCGCAGCTGCGACACGAACGTGGGCTGGCTCGCGTCGACGGGGGTCGACAGGGTCGTGACGCCGTTGACGTGGCTGTACGTCCCCGTGAGGATCGAGGCCCGGCTCGGCGAGCACAGCGAGTTCGTCGCATAGCAGCGGTCGAGCCGCAGGCCCGCCGCGCCGACCTCGTCGATGCGGGGCGTCTCGTTCACCACTGACCCGTAGGCGCCGATGGCGTGCGCGGCGTGGTCGTCCGTGAGGATCAGGACGACGTTCGGGCGCCTCACAAGGTCACCCTCTCCCCCGGATCCGCCTGGTAGGTGGTCTCGTCCAGGCCCGACTGGGTCGGGTCGTAGTCCACCTCGCCGACGTCGTACATCGTGGTCATCCAGTGGTAGAAGTTGTCGCCCCGCTCGCGCAGGACCCGGTAGAGCCGGCCCATCATCCGACGCCTGATCTCGTCCATCTCGGGCCTGCCGTAGACGTTGGTCATCTCGTCCGGGTCCTCGAGCAGGTCGTAGAGCTCGTTCGTCGAGTCCGGGTTCACCACCAGCTTGTACCGGTCCTCCCGGAGCATCCGCTGCGGGTACGGGAAGTGGTGCCCGTGGAACTCGCAGACGATGTCCTCGTCCCAGGGGACGTCCTGGCCCTCGGCCATCGGCAGGAGGCTCCGCGAGTCCACGGCCGGCGCCGGGTCGATCCCGGCGAGGTCGAGGATCGTCGCGGTGCAGTCCAGGAGGCTGACGAACTCCGTCCGCACCTGCCCTTCGGGACCACCGGGCACCCGCAGGAGCCCGGGCGTCCGGTAGATGTCCTCGTACATCGCCGGGCCCTTGTCGTGGAGCCGGTGCGACCCCGTGAACTCGCCGTGGTCGCACGTGAAGAACACCGCGGTGTCGTCGACGAGCCCGAGCCGCTCGAGAGCGTCCATGACCCGGCCGATCTGCTGGTCGATGAGGGTGACGTACCCCCAGTAGACCGCGATCAGCTTGCGCGTCACCTCGATCGGCATGGTGTCGAACGTCCAGTGGGCGCTGTAGTTGGCCTGCACCGGAGGCTTGCCCTCGAAGGTCTCGGCGATCGACGCCGGGAGCTCCACGTCGGCCGGGTCCACCATGTCGAAGTACTCGTCCGGGACGATGTACGGCAGGTGCGGGCCGAAGAAGTTGAGCTCCAGGAAGAACGGTCGCGCCCCGCTGCGGAACTCGTCCGCGTAGCGCTCCAGCAGCTCGATGGTCCGTGTCGCCAGGTAGTGCTCGAACGTGGCCTCCACCGGCTGGTGGAGACGCGCGGCGAGCAGGTTCCCCGGCCCGCCGTTCGGCAGCGTGCCGCGGATCCGGTCGCTGATCTCGTAGGGCGGCAGGTCGTTCTCGGCGAGGTACGCGAGGTAGTCGGCGTTGTCGACCGGGTTGTGCCACCCGGGCAGGTCCGGGCCGTCGAACCCGAAGTCCGCCGCGGCCCGCTCGGTGCCCGCGTGCCACTTGCCGACGAGGCCAGTGTTGTACCCGGCGCCACGGAGGGCCTCCACGAAGGTGAACGTCCCCGGAGCGAGGTCCTCCAGGTAGCCCACGTTGCGCTCGTGGTTCGCGAGCACCCGGTGGCGGAACGGCGCCTGGCCGGTCAGGAGGCTGGCGCGCGCCGGCGTGCAGATCGCCGTCGGCGTGTACCAGCGGTCGAACCGGGTACCGGTCCGGGCCAGCTCGTCGAGCACCGGGGTCGACGCGTGCACGTTCCCGTAGGCGCCCAGCGTGTCGACCCGGTGCTGGTCGGTCATGAGGAACAGGACGTTCCGCGCCGGGCGGGGCGCCGACGTGGTCGACCCCCGCCCGACGTGGTACCGCCCAGGTGGTTCGAGCTCACTTGCCCGCCTCGAGGAACATGTCACCGAGGTAGTACTCGGACGGCTCGACCTGGGCGTCCAGCTTGCCCGCGCCGACGAAGTAGTCGCCCATGCCGGTGAGCCAGCCGTCCACGGTGCCGTCCTCGGTCATCGTGTCGATCTCGTCGAGGCTCAGCACCTGCACGTTCGCCGCGTCGCCCTCGACGTCCTCGACCGCGAGGTCGTTGAACGCCGCGGTGAGCTCGATGGCGCTGTCCATGTTCTCAGCGCGGTAGTCGATCGCCTCGCGCAGCACGGCGAGCACGCGCTCGACCTTCTCCGGGTCGTTCGCCACCAGGTCGTTGCCCGCCACGAAGGCCGTCGGGAACGAGACCGAGTCCTCGAAGTCCTTGTTCGAGGCGATCTCCACGAGGTCCGGCACCTGCTCCTTGACGGTCGCGAGCGCCGGGTACCAGAGCCCGGCACCGTCGACCTGGCCCGACGAGAGCGCTGCGACGATCGCCGCCGGCTCCATCGGCACGACCTCGATGTCGTCCTTCGTCATGCCCGCGTCCTGGAGGGCGAGGGTGAGGATCATGTCGCCCGAGGTGCCCTCGGGCACGGCGACCTTCTTGCCCCGCAGGTCCTCCATGGACTCGATGCCCGGCTGGCCGACGACGCGGTCCGCCTGACCGAGCGTGTTCATCGCGACGATCTTCGCCTGGCCCGACGCCGGCAGCCAGAAGGCGCCCGGGCCGATGTACCCGAAGTCCAGGTCGCCGGTACCGAGGGCCTGGATCTGGAGGGGGCCGTTCGTGAACGACGGGGTGTTGATCTCGATGTTGTGCTCGTCCCACATCCCCTGGTCCTCGGCGATGGCCAGCAGGCTCGTGCCGTTGAAGTCGGGGATGAAGCCGAAGTTGACGTCGATCGTCTCTTCCGAGCTGCCGCCGTCCGACGCGCCGGCGCCGTCGCCGGACGACGCGGCGTCCGCGCCGGAGTCGGACGAGCACGCCGCAGCGCTGAGAGCGAGGGTCGCGGCGACGAACGAGACGCCGAGGGTCTTCCTGGTGATGCGCATGACAGTCCTCTTCCTTGGGGGTGGTCAGGCAGGTGAACGGGGCAGAACAGGTCGAACAGGCAGGTCGGGCGGGTGGATCAGACCCGCGCGGTGGCCGACGCGTCGGCAGCGGTGCCGGGCGTCTGGTGGTAGACGGAGGTCCAGATCCGGTTGCGCAGCTCCGCGAACTCGGGGCTGAGGCGGACCTCCTCGGTGCGGGGGTACGGCAGGTCGATGTCGATGACGTCGTAGATCCGCCCCGGGCGCGCGGCCATGACCACGACACGGTTGGCGAGGAACACGGCCTCGTCGACGTCGTGCGTGATGAACACGACGGTGCGCTTCTCGCGGCTCCAGGTCTCCAGGAGCTGCTCCTGGAGCCGGACCCGGGTCAGCGCGTCGAGCGCCCCGAACGGCTCGTCCATGAGGAGGATCGACGGGTCGACGGCGTAGGCGCGGGCGATCGCGCAGCGCTGCTTCATGCCGCCCGACAACATCTTCGGGAGCGCGTCCGCGAACTGCTCGAGCCCGACGAGCCTGATGAAGTGCTCGGCGCGCTCTCGCCGTTCCGCCTTGGCGTAACCGGCGACCTTCAGGCCGAACTCCACGTTCTTGCGGACCGTGAGCCACGGGAAGAGCGCGTACTGCTGGAAGATCACGCCGCGCTCGGGTCCGGGTCCCGACACCTCCGTGCCGTCCACCAGGGCGTGCCCGGCGGTCGTCTCGTCGAGGCCCGCGAGGATGTTCATCAGGGTCGACTTGCCGCAGCCGGACGGCCCGACGACCGTCACGAACTCGTTGTCGGAGATGTCGAGGTTGACGCGCTCGAGCGCGACGAACTCCTCGTTCTTGAGGTCGAAGGTCTTGCGGACGTCCTGGACGGAGATCTTGGCCTCGGTCCGCTGTCCGGGGGTCGTGGTCGTCATCGTCGTTCCTGCCATCCGGTGAGCTTGGTCTCGGCGAGGAGAAGGAGCCGGTCCATCACGAGACCGAGGATCCCGATCGCGATGATGTCGACGAAGATCGTCGCCAGGTCGTAGTAGAGCTGCGCCTGCTGCATCCGGTAGCCGAGGCCGGCCTGCGCGGCGAGGAGCTCCGCGGCGACGAGCGTCGCCCAGGCGGAACCGAGGCCGACCCGCATGCCCACGAGGATGAACGGCGTGGACGCCGGGACCACGACGCGGGCGAAGATGCGGCCGTCCTTCGCGCCGAGGACGCGTGCCGCGTTGATGAGCGTCTTGTCGACCCCGACGACGCCCTGGTACGTCGAGATGACGCACGCGAGGAACGCCGCGAGGAAGATCACGAAGACCTTGGGGAGCTCGCCGATACCCATCAGCACGAGGACGAGCGGGAGCAGCGCGAGCGGGGGATCGTGCGGAAGAACTGGATCCACGGCTCGAACAGTCCTCGGGCGACGGTGTACCAGCCCATGAGGAACCCGACGGGGATCGCGAGCGCCGAGCCGATGAGGAACCCGGTGAGCACACGGCCGAGGCTGGCGAGGATGTCCTTCTGCAGGATCCCGTTCGACCACATCTCGCCCGCCTTCTCCACGACCTCGGGCGGTGTCGGGAACTGGAACCCGGCGAGCGACATGACCCACCAGGTGGCGATGCCCATGACGATCGAGAAGGCGTTGAGCAGGCGGAGCCTGGTCTTCTTGTCCATCGTGCGCCGACGCGTCGTCGTCCGAGGGGACGACGGTCCGTCAGCCGAGCGGCCCGCGCCACCGGACGTCCCGTCCGTGCTGACCGGGACGGCCGCGGCCGTCCCGGCGGCGACGGCGTCGCCGCCGGGCTCCGGCCCGTTGCGCGCCACGCTGTAGGTCGAGGTGGTCACTGTGCGCTCCTTTGCGTCTCGCTCGCGCCGAACGACCCGGGTTCCGGGTAGCCCGCGAGCAGTGGGGACTGGTGGAATGTCGCGGCGAGGGCGCCCTGTGCGCCGTCGCTGTCGCGGAGCCGACCGGCGCGCACGGTGCACGCGTCAGAGGTCGGGATCGAATGGAGCTCGTACCGGAGGGTCGAGGCGGCCTGCTCGACGATCACCGGGGCGACGTGCACGATCTCGCCGCCGATGACCACCTCGGTGGGGTCCAGGGTCATGGCTGCTGCCCCGAGCACACGCCCGACCGCGGCACCGACCTCGCGCAGGACGGCGTCGACCACCGGGTCGGCGCGATCCACGGCGACGGCGAGGCCGTCGAGGTCCTCGACGTCCGCCCCACGGCTCCGGCACGCCGCGAGGATCGCGGGGACGGAGGCGACCGTCTCGAGGCACCCCCGCTTGCCGCAACGGCAGAGGACTCCGCCGGGGTCGGAGGTCACGTGACCGAGCTCGCCGGCGAATCCCCGTGATCCACGGACCAGGCGTCCGTCGACCACGAGACCGCCGCCGACGCCGTCCGACAGCCTGACGTAGGTCAGGTCGCTGGGGCCGTCGGGCCCGGACACCGCCTCGGCGAGTGCCGCCAGGCGGGTGTTGTTGTCGACGACCACGGGAGCGTCGTACCGCTGGGCGAAGGCCTCGTCGACGCCGACCGGGGTGGCGTCGCGGTTCCAGGCGACCGGGGCCGCGTCGCCCGGGCGTGCCCCCGTGTAGGGGCCCGGCACGCCGATGCCGACGGCCTGGAGTGCACCCAGGTGCAGGCCGTGCTCGACCGTGAGCGCGTCGACGGCGTCGAACGCGAGATCGAGCCGGTCGTCCCAGGGCGTCGAGTCGTCGTAGCGGACGAGTCCGGACGCGACGATCTCGTGCGAGGCGTTGGCGATGGCCACGTGCACGCGTCGGTGCCCGAAGTCCACGCCGAGGTACTGCCCCGCGGACGGATCCAGAGCGAGCCGCTCGGCCGGGCGCCCACTGCCACGACGCACGTCCGCATCGGTGTCGACCTTCGTGATCGCGCCGCGCCCGAGGAGGTCCGCCGTGATCTCCGACAGCGTCGTCCGCGACAGCCCCACCCGCTTCGCGAGGGCGGCCCGGCTCAGGGCTCCCTCCACTCGTAGCGCGACGAGCACCCTCTGCTCGTTCGCGCGGCGCACCTCTGCGTTGACCCCGGTCGTCGTCGACATGTGGGGAACCGTACGGACGTCAGGTTGTTTTGTCAACGGCTAGTCAGAAAGAACGTTTCATTCGTCCTATCTGCGCTCAGAATCCCCGCGGGCCTGGGTTGCGGACGCCGGGACAGCGGGGATCATCGCCTCATGGCGCGCCTCGTGTACTCCGCGATCGCCTCGCTCGACGGCTTCATCGCCGACAGCGACGGCGACTTCACCTTCGCCGAGCCCGACGCCGAGGTGCACGCGTACATCAACGACCTGTCCCGCGGCATCGGCACCTTCCACCACGGCCGGCGCACCTGGGACGTGATGAAGGTGTGGCAGGACCTCCCGACCGGCCCCGACGAGCCGCCGGAGATGAACGACTTCGCCGAGATCTGGCGCTCCGCTGACAAGGTCGTCCACTCGACGACGATCGAGCCGCCGTCCACGCCCCGGACGACGCTGGAGCGGGGATTCGACGCCGCGGCCGTCCGCGCCGCCACGGACGCCGCCGTGCGGGACGTCGCCATCGACGGCCCGACCCTCGCCGCCCACGCGTTCACAGCCGGGATCGTCGACGACGTGCACCTGTTCCTCCACCCCGTGCTCGTCGGCAGCGGGCTGCGGGCGCTGCCCGACGGCGTCCGGCTGGACCTGGAGCTCGTCCACGAGTGTCGCTTCGCGTGCGGGGTCGTCCATCTGCACCACCGAGTGCGGCGGTGACCGGCCCGGCGGGCACCTCGCGGCGTGAGGCACGATGACCTCATGAGCACGACCAACCCGACCCCGCACTGCCCCGACCCGGCGCACGAACCGGGCGCTCCCCCGGCGACCGAGGTGCACGAGCACGTCGAGCGGCACAAGGACGGCACCGTGCGCGGGCGCGGTCCGATGCTCGGGACCGTCCCCCAGGGGTACTGGGAGTGGTTCCGGCTCGACGGCACGATGATGCGCTCGGGGACGCTCCGCGACGGCGAGCAGGTCGGCGAGTGGACGACGTACGACCGCCAGGGCGTCCCGTACAAGACGACGGACAAGGGCGGGTCGGACAGCTAGCGCCCCGGCGGTACCGCGGGTGTGTCCTGCCGACGGCGCCGACGGCGGTCTTCGATCAGGCGCCCGCCACCCGCTCCGAGCGCGCCGGCCACGGCGAACACCGCCGCGAGCCCCGGCGTCGGCTGGAGGATCCCGACGAGCATCACGATCACCGCAGCCAGGACCGCGCCCACCACGGCGAGCGCCCCCACGTGCTTCGCGACGCCGACGACGTCGCGCATGCCGTAGGCGACGAGCCATCCGACCGGCCAGCCGACCACGACCGTCAGGAGCGTGACGGGTATCGCTGCCAGCGCCGCGACGTACGCCACCGGGCCGACGTCCTCGGCCGGACCGGCGACGGCGAAGACCACGACGAGCAGCAGGAGGGTCGCGTACAGGATCAGGAGGCACCACCCGCACGTCCGGATCGCGATCCCTGCGGCGACGCGGGACGCCGACGGCTCGTCTCCCGGCTCTTCCATCACGCGAGACTAGCGCCGGTCGTCGACGAGGCCGGGGCCGAGGTCCGGCGGACCGCAGAACTCGGCGCCGCCCCGTACCGTTGCGCCATGATCCGCCACGCGCTCGCCAGCATCTACTGGCGGTTCAGCCGCTACACGCTCATCCGTGAGTCGCCTGCCGTCGACCGCCCGCGCCTGCTCATCGGCGCCCCGCACACGTCGAACTGGGACTTCGTGATCATGCTCGCGATCACGTGGGACGCGCGGATCCCGGTGCGCTGGCTCGGCAAGCACACCCTGTTCACGGGATGGCGCGGCCCGATCATGCGCGGCCTGGGCGGCATCGCCGTGGACCGCCGAGACCCGAGCCGGGTCGTGGAGGAGGTTCTCGAGCGTCTGCGCTCCGGCGAGACGTTCGCGCTCGTCGTGACCCCGGAGGGCACCCGGGGCGCCGGCGACTACTGGAAGTCCGGCTTCTACCGCATCGCGCAACAGGCGGGCCTGCCGCTCACCCTCGGGTTCGTCGACCGCCCGACGATGACGACCGGGCTCGGGCCGACCCTGGAGCTCACCGGCGACGTGGCCGCCGACATGGACCGGATCCGCGCGTTCTACGCGGACAAGGCCGGGATGGTCCCGGAGTTCCGCACCGAGCCCCGGCTCCGGAACGAGGACGCGGCACCCGAGGAGCTCTAGGTCCGCCGACCCGCACCCAGCGCTGGTCAGAGGTCGAACGACTCGCCGACCTCGGGACGCAGCACCGTCGTGCCCTCCGGCGCGAACTTCTCCATCAACCCGCGATGGAGCTCCCGGTGCGCCGTGGCGAGTCCGGCGTCGTGCACCGGGACGGCGACGCGCGGCGCGACCGCTCGCAGGTAATCGATCGACTCCGAGAGCTTCATCCACGGCGCGCCGGTCGGCAGGAGGAGCACGTCGACGTCGAACTCGGGCACCGCGAACGCATCGCCCGGCGCGAAGACCCGGTCTGCAATCCGGTAGGCGAGGTTCGCGGGGACCGGCACCCCCGGGTAGACCTCTTCGTGCGCCGAGGTGGACACCTCGACCGAGACACCGGCGATCTTCAGCGTCCCGGGACCGGTGACGACCACGCCGTTCGCGCCGACGTCCTCGAGGACGCTCGCGGTGCTCGGGTCTCCGTGGACGGCCACGGGACCGGCCGACTGCAGACGCCGTACCTGCTCCGCGTCGACGTGGTCCGGGTGGGCGTGGGTCACGAGGACCGCATCCAGGCCGTCGACGGCGTCGAGCGGAGGAGTCAGGTTGCCGGGGTCGAGCATGATCCTCGCGAGCGCCCCGGAGCCGCTCCGGACGTCGACGAGCACGCACGAGTGCCCGAGGGTGGTCAATCGGATGGTGGAGCTCACGCTTACCTCTTCCGTCGTGCGAGTCGTACCCGTCGTCGCTGTCGTGGCCGTCATGGCAGTCGTCTGCCCTCGAGAGCCGTCTCTGCCCACGAGAGCCATCATGGCCGACGCAGCCGCCGTGGCCTCACTCCACCATCCTGCCCCGGCTCGCGTCGCCGCTCCTCGGCCCACCCGACCCGGCGCCCTCGCCGTCACTGTCCTCGCTCAGGTCCTCGCTCGTGTCGATGGTCGAGGTCGTCGTGCCGTAGTCGTTCTGCCATCCCGCGATCAGCCAGTCCTCGCCGTGCCGGGTCACGTAGTAGGTAAACGTCCCCGTCACGAGCTCGGAGGCGTCGCGCCCCCAGGTCTCGACGGGCCGGGAGAACGTCGACTCGAAGTCGAAGCCGAGCGCCTCCTGCTCCTCGCCCCAGGTGATCCCTGTCGGTGACACGAGGACACGGTCGATGCGGCCACCGCGGTCGGAGTAGCGCGGCGTCCCGCGGCCCATGACCTCGCTCGCCGCGACGACGACCGTTCCCGCACGTTCCGTGGCGAGCGCGTCCTCGACCTGGTCGCGGATGGTCGGGTCGAACCGGTGGCTGTTCTCCGCGAACCAGCGGGCCTGCGCCGAGGGCGCCGGGTTGTCGGAGAGCACTGAGTCGAACACCTCGGACACCATGAACCGCATCACCGTCGCGTAGGCCGCCGACACGTCGGAGTCGTCCCACCCGGGGTCGTTGTCGGCGAGCGCGTCGATGGCCCACTGCGCGTCGAGCAGCTCCGCGTCGTCCGCCAGCTCGATCTGCCGGTAGCGCCCGATCCCGTCGTCGCTCAGCTCGTCCGAGTAGCGGACGCCCGCGTCGACCGTTGGCCGGCTGAGGCGGACCGGGTCGACCGTGGCCGCGTCTGCGCCCTCCGCTGCACCAGCGCCGTCCGAGCCGCCGTCCGCGCCTTCCGAGCCGTCTGCGTCGTCACCGCCGGCGGAGCTTTCACCGCCCCCGTCCTCGGCAGAACCGAACGAGGTCGAGCCCACCTCGCTCTCGCCGTCCGACGCCTGGCCCGCGGAGATCGGGGCCAGGGCACAACCGGTCACCACCCCGGCGACGACCGCCACGGCGCAGCAGGCCGTCACCGTCCGCTTCCGGAGCGCCGACGCTCGCGTCGAATCCGTCGTCCTGCACACCATCTCGTCCCCCTGCCCGGGCGCCCCGGCGGCACCCACGACGCTGGACGCTAGGGCCGCGAGCACCGGGCGGGACGCGCCGCGACAGCGGCTTGGGGACGGCCATGACGGACCCCGCGCCTGTGGACGACTCTGTTCCGGATGACGGCGCGCCGGTGCAGGTCAGAGGTGGTCGGAGCCCGGCCGCAGGTGCTTCTGCATGATCGCGGTGTCGAGCCACTGCCCGTGCTTGTACCCGACGTCGGTCAGCCGACCGATCTCGCGGAACCCGAGCTTCTCGTGCAGCTTCCGCGAGGCGGGCGACGCCCCGCTGGAGATCACGGCGACGGCCTCGCGGGCCCCCGCCGCGGCGGCGCCCTCGACGACACGCTCGAGCAGCTCGCTGCCGATGCCTCGGCCCGCGGTCTCGGGCAGGAGGTAGATGCTGGTCTCGACCGTGAACCGGTACGCGGGGCGAGGCCTCCACCAGCCGACGTAGGCCCACCCGACGACCCGGCCGTCGTCCGCCACCGCGACGACGAACGGCCAGCCCTCGGCGTAGGTGGACGCCATGCGCTCGCGCCAGAACTCGACGTCCGGAGCGACCTCCTCGAAGGTCGCGGTGCTCTCGCGCACGTAGTGCTCGTAGACGTCGGCGATGCCCTGGAGGTCGTCCTCCGTGGCGCCACGCACGGCGTACGGCAGCGTCCCCGCAGCCGTGGCAGCGGGGCTCGAGTGGTCGGTCGTACCGTCTCGCACCCGGCCATTCTGCCAAACTGTCGCGTCCTGCCCTATGGCACAGGTCACAACGCTGCAGTTCCGGGGCTCACGCCGCGCCGGTACGCCCGCAGCGCGAGCACCCCCGCGACGGGTCCGGGGACGAGGACGAGGAACGCCCACTGCCACCCGAGGTGGCCGGCGACGACGGGCACGAGCTGGATCGTCACGACAGTCAGGAGGAACCCGGCCGCCGTCTGCGCGGCGAGCGCCGTGCCGACGTAGCGCGCGTCGACCTCGTCGCTCAGCATCGTCGAGAACAGGCCGGAGTCGGCGATCACCGCGAAGCCCCACACGAGGCCGAAGGCCGCGATCACCGGGACCGGGGCGACGAACGCGAGCGGCGCGAGCACGCAGCACGCCCCGCTGACCCACAGCGCGGCCTCGGCGGTCCTCGCCCTCCCGACGCGGTCGGCGACACGACCCCCGACCACGCAGCCGGCGAGCCCCCGACCCCGATCGCGCCGAAGACGGCGATCCCGACCGCCGGGCCGACGTCCCCCACCTGCGAGCCCTGCGCGGCGAGGAGGAACGTCGCGAACCACGCCCACATCGCGTAGAGCTCCCACATGTGGCCGAGGTACCCGATGTTGACGAGGCGCTGCCTGCGGACGCGGAACATCTCGAGTGCGGCGCGCGGTCGGGGGCGGACGGCGGCACGCGGCAGGTGCGGGCCGGGTCGCAGCAGCAGGGCGCTCAGCAGCGCACCGAGGAGGGCCGTGCCGGCCGCCGTCCCGACGAGCAGCCGCCAGTCGAACGGCAGCAGACCGATCACGTGCGGCAGCGCCGACCCGACGGTCAGCGCCCCGAGGAGCAGCCCCATCGCTGTCCCGCGGCGCGCCCCGGCGACCAGGACACGGTGAGCTTCATGCCGACCGGGTACACGCCGGCCAGGAAGAAGCCGGTGAGCAGTCGGAGCGGCACGGCGACCGCGAGCCCGTCGGCCACCACCGCCAGCGCCACGGTGCACAGCGCGGCGGCCGCCGCCGAGACGGCGAGCAGGTGCTGCGGCGGGAACCGGTCCGCGAGGTTCAGGCCGGCCGAGAGCAGCGCGCCGACGGCGAACCCGATCTGCACCGACGCCGTCAGCCACACCGCCTCGGTGGCGGTGATGCCCCACTCGGCGCGCAGCGTCGGGACCACCGCGGTGGCCGAGAACCACACGGCGAGCGCCAGGACGACGACGACAGCGACCAGCGCACGCTGGCGGCGGGCGGTCGTCTCGTCGGGCACCGCCTCAGTGTTGCCCGACCGGACGGTCAGTGCCCGCCGCCGAGGTTCCCGGCGAGACGTCCGTGGCGCTCCGCCGAGTCGTCGTTGAGGCCGCGGATCTCGACGGACTTGCCCTTGGACGCGTACTTGTGGGTGATCGCGTCGAGCGTGGCGACCGTCGAGGCGTCCCAGATGTGCGCGTCGGTCATGTCGATGACGACGCGGTCGGGGTCGCCGGCGTAGTCGAACTGGTACACGAGGTCGTTCGAGGAGGCGAAGAAGAGCTCGCCCCGGACGGCGTACACCCGGGTCGTCTCGTCGTCACCGGACCCGGAGTCGGTCCCGTCGCCGGAGCCCGCGCCACCCTCGATACCGGCGCCGGTACCGGGCTGGTCGAGGCGCGTGACGGTCGTGAAGTGCGCGACGCGCTGCGCGAAGAGCACGGAGGCGACCACCACGCCGACGACGACGCCGATCGCGAGGTTGTCGGTCGCGACGGTGACGATCACCGTCGTGACCATGACGGTCGTCTCGCTCTTGGGCATGCGGCGCAGCGTGCTGGGACGGATCGAGTGCCAGTCGAACGTGCCGACCGACACCATGATCATCACGGCGACCAGGGCCGCCATCGGGATGAGACCGACGATGTCGCCGAGCCCGACGACCAGGATCAGCAGGAACACGCCGGCGAGGAAGGTCGAGATGCGGGTGCGCGCACCCGAGGCCTTCACGTTGATCATCGTCTGGCCGATCATCGCGCAGCCACCCATGCCGCCGAAGAAGCCGGTGATGACGTTGGCGGCGCCCTGGCCCCAGGCCTCGCGGGTCTTGTTCGAGTGGGTGTCGGTGACGTCGTCGACGAGCTTGGCCGTCATGAGCGACTCCATGAGCCCGACGAGCGCCATCGCGACCGCGTAGGGGCCGATGATCTTCAGCGTCTCGAGGTTCAGCGGCACGTCCGGGACGAACAGCGAGGGCAGGCTGTCGGGCAGGTCGCCCTCGTCGCCGACGTTCGGGACCGCGACCGCCGCGGCGATCGTGATCGCGGTGAGCAGCACGATCGCGACCAGCGGGGCCGGGATCACCTTGGTCACGCGCGGCAGGTAGACCATGATCGCGATGCCGACGGCGACCATCGGGTAGACGAGCCACGGGACGCCGATCAGCTGCGGCAGCTGGGCGGAGAAGATGAGGATCGCGAGCGCGTTGACGAAGCCCACCATCACCGAGCGCGGGATGAACCGCATGAGCTTCGCGACGCCGAGCACGCCGAGCAGCACCTGGATGACGCCGCCGAGCAGGACGGTGGCGATCAGGTAGTCGTAGCCGTGCTCGGCCATGACCGGCGCGACGACGAGCGCGATGGCTCCGGTCGCGGCCGAGATCATCGCCGGGCGTCCGCCGAGGAACGCGATCGAGACCGCCATCGTGAACGACGCGAAGAGCCCGACGCGCGGGTCGACGCCCGCGATGATCGAGAAGCTGATCGCCTCGGGGATCAGGGCGAGCGCGACGACGAGGCCGGCGAGGACCTCCGTGCGCAGCATGCGAGGGGACTTGAGGGCGGCGAGCACCGAGTTGGCGGTGTCGGCCTCGGGGGTGCGGGCGCCGGCCTGGGCGCGGGGGCCGTGGTGGCCATGTCGAGTTCCGTCCGTTCGGGGCGGGTGCTCGTCGCGCGTGCCGGTCCGCACGGCCACGATCGGTCACCCTGGGTGTCCGGCGGCTCCGGGAGCGTTCGCCGGGAAGGTCTGGGGCGCGGTCGTCCGCGCGGGTGGCACGGGCCGCGGTCCGGCGTGGGTGTCGGACGGCGCAGCTCGGGCCGCGCCCAACCCTACCGTCGCGTCAGGGTTGTGTCGGCGAGACGTCCGTCACACCGGACCGTGCTCGTCGAGCAGTCCACCGAGCCGCTCGGACAGCGCCTCGGCCGTACCGAGCTTGCGGCGCAGCGACGCGCAGCGCTCGTCCGCCCGGGCGTGGAACTCCGCGAGCCGAGCCAGGAGCGCGTCCCGCGCGGCGCCGTCCGACTCCTGCTCGAGCGCGTCGAGCGCACCCAGCAGGTCGCGCATCTCCTCGAGGGAGAAGCCCAGGGGCTTCATGCCCATCACGACGCCGAACCGCTGCAGGTCGGCCGGCGTGTACAGGCGGTACCCGCCGTGCGACCGCGCCGACGGGAGGACGAGACCGACCTCCTCGTAGTAGCGGATCGACCGCAGCGACAGGCCGGTGCGCTCGGCGACCTCGCCGATCTGCATCACCTGCGCCGCCGGGACCTCCCGGGGTCCCACGACCGAGCTGTCACCCGAGCTGTCACCCATGTCGTGCGCGCTCCCGTCGTGTGATGTGCCGCCCGATCCTATCGATCCGGTCACGATGTGCCGTTTCACCCCGCGTGAGCGTGCGCTACCGCCTTCGACCACGTTCTCTTGATGGTGAGACGAGCTCGACCCACTCCGACCCTGGGGGAATCATGAGCCGCATCCTGTGGAGCGGCACCGGCGTAGCGGTGATCGGCGGGACCACCGTCGGCCTCCTGGCTGCGTTCTGGTACACCGGACTCGCGCTGGCGACCTTCGGCCTGACCGCGGCCGTGACCGTCGGCCTCGTGCTGCGCGCCACGTCGAGCGGCGCCGGGCAGCAGGTCGTGACTGCGAGCCAGGGAGCGACCGCCCGCTCGCTCGACACCGATCGTGCTACCGGCACGACGACCGGCACAGTGACCGGTTCACCGACCGTCCCCGCGACCGTGGGTGCACTGGCCTCCGTGCTGCACCTCAAGGGCCGCGGCTGGTCCGACCCCGAGCCCTCGCTCGCGCACGACCTGGAGGCCGAGGTCCGCCCGATCTCGCCCGGGGTCTCCACCTCGCCGCTGGCCGCGACCGAGATCCGTCGCGGCGCCTGAGCCCACCGGTCACCCGTCGCGGCGCCAGAGCTCGCCGATCACCCGTCGCGACGCCTGAGCGCACCGGTCACCCTCGGCGGTGCACGTTCCATCCGGCGAGCACGTGCCTGTCCCGCTCGAAGGCGAGGGTGCTCACCGCGGCGGTCTCGAGCGCGAAGTGCGCTCCGTCGGCGGGGTGGAGGCCCAGCCACACCGCCGTCAGCACCCGCAGGAAGTGCCCGTGGGCGACGATCAGCACGTCCTCCCCGGCGTGCAACGCCGGGATGACGCGCCGCACCGCGGCGCCGGCCCGCCGTCCGACCTCGGCGACCGTCTCCCCCTCGGGCCGGCCCGGAGCCGGTGACTCGCCCGCCCCCGCCGCAGCGATGCGCTCACGCACACGACCCTGGTCGACCACGATGTCGACGCCGTCGATCCAGATGTCCCAGAGGCTGTCCGTCTCCTCGCGCACCTCGAGCGTCGACAGGCTCTCGGTCGGCCCGTAGTCCCACTCGACCAGGTGCGGGTCGATCTTCGGGTCCGGGAACCCGGCGAGCTCCGCCGTCCGCCGCGCTCGCTGGAGCGGGGAGGAGACGACCTCGGCGAAATACATGCCCGCGAGCGCCTCGTGCGCGTCACGGGCCTGCTCCTCCCCGCGGGCCGTCAGCGGCAGGTCGGTGCGGCCGGTGTGCTGCCCGATCCGGCTCCACTCCGTCTCCCCGTGTCGCAGGAGCAGGGCCCGGCCGTACTTGGAGGCGCTCATGCGGCCACTGTTCCACCGCGGTGCCGGTCGCGCCTGCCGGGCACTGGCGGGCACTGGCGGGCAACCCTGCCGGGCACTGGCGAGCAACATCGCCGACAACTCGCCGACAACGGGCCGAGAACCGGCCGGCAACCGGCGGCGTGGAGCCGTCAGTCGCGTCCGCGCAGCCGGTCGATCTCGCGGCGCTCGCGCTTGGTGGGGCGCCCCGCGCCGCGATCCCGGATGCCGACGGCGGCCCGCTCCACCTTGGTCGGGACGGGCGGACTGTGGTCGAGGTAGCACTTCACGGCGATCGGGGCGCCGACCCGCTTCGCGACGAGCTCGACGACTTCGATGACGCGGTCGCGCTCGGGGTCGCGGTAGGTCACCCGGTCACCGACCTTCACCGTCGTGGCGGGCTTGGCGCGGACGCCGTTGACCTTGACGTGCCCGGCACGGCAGCGCGCCGTCGCCTGCGACCGGCTCTTCGCCAGGCGCACCGCCCACAACCAGCTGTCGACCCGCATCGGAGCAGTCTCCCACTCACGTCCCCAGCTCCGCGTGGGATCAGCCGCGCGCCACCTCGACGCCGACGTACCGCGGGTCGGCCGTCGACACCGCGTGGACCTCGCCGACGATCCGCAGCGCCGCCTCGGTCTCACGCGTCGCGCAGTCCGGCCCGACCCAGAGCTCCACGTCTCCGGGCTCGACGACCCGGACCATGTCGCGCCCCGAGAACGCCAGCCGCTGCGTCGGCACGCTGAAGCGCACCTCGGCCGACTCCCCCGCAGCGAGGTCCACCCGCGCGTACCCGAGCAGCTGCACCACGGGACGCGTGACGGAGCCGACGACGTCGCGCGCGTAGAGCTGGACGACGTCCGTCCCGTCGCGCTCGCCCGTGTTCGCCACGCGGACCGTGGCCGTGAACGAGTCCCCCGCCGCGACCTCGGCGTCGACCGTCAGCCCGGTGCGCTCGAACGTCGTGTACGAGAGCCCGTGGCCGAACGCCCGCGCCGGGGTCGGGTCCGTGCTCGTCACGTCGCTCGGCCCGCCGAGCCGCGGGTGCAGGTAGCTGTAGGGCTGCGTCCCGGCGGACCGTGGGAGCGAGACAGGGAGCCGCCCGGAGGGGTTGACGCGTCCGGAGACGACCCCGGCGAGCGCGCCCGCGCCCTCCTCGCCCGGGAAGAACGCCTGGACGACGGCCCCCTCGTCGAGCAGGTGCCCGACGGCGTACGGCCGCCCGGTCAGCAGGATCACCACGGTCGGGGTGCCGGTCGCGCGGACGGCGGCCACGAGCTCCTCCTGGACACCGGGCAGGCGCAGGTCGTCGGCGTCGTTGCCCTCGCCGACGGTCCCGCGGCCGAAGAGCCCGGCCTGGTCGCCGAGCACGAGGACCGCGACGTCGGCGTCGCTTGCGGCAGCGGCGGCGGCGGCGAACCCCGAGCGGTCGGTGCCCTCGACCTCGCAGCCGGTCGCGACCGTGATCTCGGCCTCGGGGAGCTCGGCCCACAGCGCCTCGGCGACCGTCGGGATCGCGAACCCCAGCGGCGTGCCCGGGTGGTGCGCGAGCACGTGGTTAGCGAACGAGTAGCAGCCCATGAGCGCCTCGGCACGGTCCGCGTTGGGCCCGACGAGCGCGACCCGGCGCGGCCCTGCGGGCGCTCCGGTCGCCCCCGACCCTGCGGCACCACCGAGGGGCAGCACCCCGTCGTTCGACAGCAGCACCACGGACTCCTCGGCGAGCCGGCGCGCGACGGCCCGGTGCGCCGGGCTGTCGAGGTCGATCTCGCTCGGCGGCTCGTCGTCGAACGTCGCGTCGAGCAGTCCCAGGTCCTCCTTCTGGGCGAGAGCCCGCAGCACGGCACGGTCGACGAGCGCCTCGTCGACGAGCCCGGCGCGCACCTTCTCCGCGAGCGGCGCGAGGTACGCGTCGCCGGTGGGCAGCTCGACGTCGATCCCGGCCGCGAGCGCCAGGCCCGCAGCCTCCCCGAGGTCCGCGGCGACCTGGTGCATGACGTGCAGGAACGCCACGGCGAAGTAGTCGGCGACGACCACGCCGTCGAAGCCCCAGCGGTCGCGCAGCACCCCGGTGAGGTACGTGGGGTCCGCGGCCATGGGCAGGCCGTCGATCTCGGCGTAGGAGTTCATCACCGACCGGACGCCGCCGTCGAGCACGGCCATCTCGAACGGGGGCAGCAGCACGTCGGCGACCTCGCGCGGGCCTGCCGAGACGGGCGCGTGGTTGCGGCCTGCCCGCGAGGCCGAGTAGCCGACGAAGTGCTTGAGCGTCGCGTGCACGCCGGCCGACTGGAGCCCTCGGACGTACGCGGTGCCGACGGTCCCGACGACGTAGGGGTCCTCAGCGATGCACTCGTCGACCCGGCCCCAGCGGGGGTCGCGGATCACGTCGAGCACGGGCGCGAGGCCCTGGTGGATGCCGAGGTCGCGCATCGACCCGCCGATGAGCGCCCCCATCTCTGCCACGAGGTCGGGGTCGAACGACGCGCCCCACGCCAGCGGCGTCGGGAACGTGGCGGCCTGCCAGGCGGCGAGCCCCGTGAGGCACTCCTCGTGGACGAGCGCCGGGATCCCCGGTCGCGTCTCGCGGACCAGCCTGCGCTGCTCCTGCCAGAGCCACCGCGCCCGCTCGACCGGGTCGACGGGCCGCGTGCCGTAGACGCGCGTGAAGTGCCCGATCCCGTGCTCGGTGATCTCCTCGAGCCGGCTGGACCGCGCGGTCATCTCGCCCTGCATCGGCGCGACGACCTCGCCGCCCTGGTCGAGCCAGTAGCCCACGACCTGGGCGAGCTTCTCTTCCAGGGTCAGGTCCGCGAGGATCGCCCGGACCCTGTCGGACGGCGCGGCACCCGCCGAGCGAGGCTCGGTCGGGTCGGGTGCCCCCGGGTCGGGCGGCCACCGTCGGGCGCCGTGCCGAGCGTCCGGGCCTCGGGCTCCACGGCGCTCTCGGGCGCACGCAGTTCTGTCATGGTCCTGCTCCCTTGCTGGGTCGACGATGCGGGCGAGCGGGCGGCCCGGGGTGCGGGACGACGTCCGACACCCCGGGCGCGGCTCAACCCTTGACTGCTCCCTGGAGACCGTTGACGATCCGCTTCTGCATCGCGAGGAAGAACACGAGAGCCGGGATCATCGCGAGCGTGGTGAAGGCGAAGACGCCCGCGGTGTCCGCGGAGTGCTCCGACGAGAAGTCGGCGACACCCAGCGGGAGGGTCCTCATGTCCCCCTGCAGGAGCAGGAGGGGCAGGAGATAGGCGTTCCACGAGCCGACGAACGCGAGCACGCCGACGGTGACCATCCCCGGGCCCGAGAGCGGCAGGAGGATCCGCCAGAAGAACCCGACCCGGCTCGCACCGTCCAGCAGCGCGGCCTCCTCGAGCTCCTTCGGCAGCGCCATGAGGAACGGGCGCAGGATCACGACCGTGATCGGCAGGGCGAAGGCCGCCTGCGGCAGCGCGACCCCCACCAGGTGTTCGCGAGACCGAGGTCCTTCGAGATCAGGATGAAGAGCGGGATCACCGCGACCGTCGCCGGGAACAGCAGACCCATGACGAACACGAAGAACAGGTGCTCGCGCCCCTTGAACGAGTACCGGGCGAGCGGGTACGCGGCCATGGTCCCGAAGACGACCACGATCAAGGTCGTCACGACCGCGATCACCGTGGAGTTCCACGTGTACTGCCAGAAGGCCGGGTTCGTCAGGACGCCCGTGTAGTTCGTCAGGACCCAGGGGTCCGGGAGACCCGCCGGGTTCTCGGCGAGCTGGCCGTTGGTGCGGAAGCCTCCGAGGAGCCCGTACAGCACGGGGCCCAGGGTGGCGGCGACCACGACGAGCGCGATGCCCCACACGAGCGGGGTGCCGCCGCGGTGGGCGTTGCCGCGGGGCCGGCGACCGCCGCCGCGCGTGATGCCGTCCGGGTCGATCACGGCGTCGCTGAGCGCCTTCGAGGCGCTGGCGGTGCTGCCGCTCATCGCTGCACCTTCTTCCGGGGTCGGTCGGTCGTGTCGCGCGAGAGCACGAGGCGCTGGTAGAGGAGCGCCAGGGTGAGCGCGACGACGAAGAGGATCACCGAGGCCGCGCCGGCGATGCCGTAGTTCTGGCGCTTGGTGCCCTCGTTGACGAGGAACGTGGCCATGGTCGTGGTGGCGTTCGCGGGTCCGCCGCCGGTGAGGATCCAGACCATGTCGAAGAGCTGGAGCGAGCCGATCATGGACAGGAACACCCACGTGCGGATCGTCGGGCCGACCAGCGGGATCGTGATCCGGAACTGGGTCTGCCACCAGGAGGCACCGTCGATCTGGGCGGCCTCGCTCAGCTCCTCGGGCACGCCCTGGAGTCCTGCGAGCAGCAGGATCACCGCGAGCCCGAGGTACTTCCAGGTGAGGACGACGATGACCGTCCACAGCGCGATCTCCGGGTCGCCGAGCCACCCCTGCTCCGGGCCCGAGAGGCCGACCGCGGCGAGCAGCGTGTCGATCACGCCGTAGCGCGGCTGGAGCAGCTGGAACCACACGACGCCGGCGACGACCTCGGCGAGCACGTAGGGGACGAAGATGATCGTCCGCAGCACACCCTGACCGCGCATCTTGCGGTTGAGGAGCAGCGCGATCCCGAGACCCAGCGGGAGCTGGATCGCGATCGACGCGACCACGATGATCAGGTTGTGGACCATCGCCCCGATGAACACGTCGTCCTGCAGCACGCGGACGTAGTTCTGGAGGCCGACGAAGTCGACGAGCGGGCCGAACCCCTTCCAGCGGTACACCGAGAACTGGACGGCCTTCATGATCGGCCAGACCACGAAGAACGCGAAGAGCAGGAGCGCGGGTGCGGTGAAGCCGATGATCTCCAGCCGGATCCGCCACCTGGAGGTGCTGCGCGTGCCGCGCGCCGGGACGGGACCGGCCTGCCCGCTGCTCGCGACCTGCCCGCCGGTCGCCGGCCGTGCCGAAGCACGACCGGCGGCCGGGGCGGGGTCGGGCGCGGCAGGCGACTGCGCGCTGCCCGTGCGGGCAGTCGTGCCGACGGCGGGGCCGGCGGTGAAGTCGTCTGCCACGCCGATCACATCTCCGCGTCGGCGGCCGCCTGGGTCGCGTCGACGATGTCCTGCGGGCCGGCCTGCCCCGCGAACATGAGCGCGATCTCGTCGTTCATCGCGCCGCCGACCGACGCCCCGAAGGCGGTGTCGAAGTAGAGCTGGACGTACGGGGCCGCGTCGCGCACCCCGAGGAGCTCGGCCAGGGCCGGGTCCGCGACGTACTGCGACGCGCTCGGGTTGGTCGGCAGACCCATGTCGAGCTCGGCGAAGCCCTTCTGGACCTCGTCCGAGAGCAGGTACTGCATGAAGTCGACGGCCTCGTCGGGTGCGTCGGCGGACGCGGCCCACGCGTCGCCGCCACCGAGGGCGGCCGTGGGCTCACCCTCACCGCCGTCGACCGCCGGGAACGCGAACCAGCCGGTGTCGTCGCCCAGACCCTCACCGTTCTCGGTCAGCCCCTGCATGACGCCGGGCTCCCAGTGCCCGGCGAGCTCCATGGCGACCTTGCCGGTCGCGAGGAGGCCCGACGCCGAGGTGGGTCCGGACTGCGCGGGCGTCGACAGGAACCCGGCGTTGAACGGCTCGGTGCCCACGAGCGCCTCGAGGTCGTCCCCCGCGCGGAGCCAGCAGTCGTCCGAGAAGTCGAGGCTCGTCACTGTCGCGTCGAGCACGTCCTTGGAGCACTCGCGCAGGCCGTAGTAGTACCAGTAGTGCGCGGCGGGCCACTTGTCGCCGGCACCGACCGAGATCGGCTCGATCCCGGCGTCCTTGAGCTTGGCGACGGCGTCGTCGAACTCGGCCTGCGTGGTCGGCGGGGTGTCGATGCCCGCCTCGGCGAACATCGCCTTGTTGTACCAGAAGCCGACGACCCCGACGCTGAACGGCAGCCCGTAGGTCTGCCCGTCGACCTGCCAGCCGGCGATGCTGCCGCCGACGGTGTCGATCGTGTCGGAGGCGAGGTCGGAGATGTCCTTGGTCAGGCCGGCCTCGACGTGCGCGGCGAGCTCGCCGCCGCCGCGCTCCATGTAGATGTCGGGCGTGTCGCCGCTCTGGAACGAGGCATCGAGCTTGGTGAGCATGTCCTCGTGCTGCATGGCGCTCACCTCGACGGTCACGCCGGGGTTGTCGGCCTCGAAGTCGGCCGCCACCTGGTCGTAGTAGTCCTTGCCTTCGCCGGTGTTGGAGTTGTGCCACCAGCTGATCGTGACGTCGCCGTCGGACCCGGCGCTGGATCCTGCGTCGTCGGAGCTGTCTCCGCCGCCGCAGGCGGTGGCGGTCAGGGTGAGTGCTGTGCCGAGTGCGATCGCAGTCGCGATCCGCGTGTTGCGCATGGTGAGGGCCCCTCGGGTCGTCGTTGACGGGTACGGACCCAGGAAGTGTGCATCCGCGACCGACGGTTCGTCAATCGTTATCGATAACGTTTTCGACACGGACTCGAAATCGTTATCCGGCTGCGCGCCACCGAGACGCGCCCCGGTACAGTCGTCCCGTGCAGACCTCCGCGAGAGTGACCATCGGCGACGTCGCCCGGACCGCCGGCGTCTCCGTGGCGACCGTCTCGAAGGTCATCAACGAGCGCTACGGGGTCTCCGCCGCGACGTCCGCGAAGGTCAAGGCCGTCGTCGCGGAGCTCGGGTACGAGACGTCCCTCGTGGCACGGAGCCTGCGCGGCAGCCGGACGAACGTGATCGGCGTCCTCGTCCCAGGCTTCGAACCGTTCAGCACGGAGCTCCTCAAGGGGATCTCGGACGCGGTCGCCGAGACGGACTACGAGCTCCTCGCCTACTCGCCGAGCACGCCCTCGGACCGGGCCGTGGGCTGGGAGCACCGGTCGCTGGCCCGGCTGAGCGGGACGCTCATCGACGGCGCGATCATGGTCACGCCGACGATCGTCGGCGCGGACACCCACGTCCCCGTCGTCGCGATCGACCCGCACACCGGCCCGCAGGGCCTGCCGACGGTCGACGCCGACAGCGCGACCGGGGCCTTCGACGCGACCACGCACCTGGCCGGTCTGGGCCACCGCCGCATCGCCTACCTCGGCGGGCGTCCCGACCTCGAGTCCGCGCGCCTGCGCGAGGAGGGCTACCGCGCCGCGCTCGAGAGCGCCGGGATCCCCTTCGACCCAGACCTGACGCGGGTCGGCGCCTACCACGCACCCACGGCCGACGGCCCGCTGCACGAGCTCATGACCCTCGCCGACCGCCCCACGGCGCTGTTCGCCGCGAACGACCTCTCCGCGATCCGCGCCGTCGAGGTCGCCCGGGAGCTGGGGCTGCGCGTGCCCGAGGACCTCAGCATCGTCGGCTTCGACAACGTCCCCGAGTCGGCGCTCGTCGACCCGCCCCTGACGACGGTCCAGCAGCCGATGCACCAGATGGGCGCCGAGGCGCTGCGCATGCTGCTGGACCTGCTCGCAGGGGTCGAGCGCGACGCGCACCTGCGACTGCCGACGTCGCTGGTGGTCCGCGCATCTACGGCACCGCCGGCCCCGCCGGCCCCGCCGGCACCGTCCCTCTAGCGCGGACCGTCTAGCTGCAGGCCTCGCTCGCCTCGCTCACCGAGCTCTCCAGCGTCGCGAGGGCCTCGGCGCCGCGGTGGATCGCGAGGACCACGGTGCCCGCCACGAAATAGTCGTGTTCTGCCTCGTCCCGGGCAGCGCGGATGACCGTGCGCAGCTCGTCCGCCGCGGCGTGGACCTCGGGGAGCTCCCGGCCTCGGCGCGCAACGCCTTCGCGTAGACCGTGAGCGCCTCCGCGACACCCGGCCGGACGCTCGGCCCGAAGGCGAGGTTGTCGTTGCCGACCGCCTCCCAGCGCATCACCAGTCGGCTGATGTCCTCGACCGTCTCGCCGGCGACGCGCAGGGCCTCGGCCCGGGCGATCAGGAGCTGCAGCTCTGTCGAGCGGCGCAGGGCGCGGATGTTCGCCCGCGCCGCTTCCTTGCTCTCCTCGGCCGCGGCCGACGCCCGCTCGAGGACGGGTCGGATCTCGCGGCGGCGAGCGTCCCACTCGTCCACCGCCGGTGGCTCGCTGCGATCGAGACCGTCGACCACCGTCTCGAGCTGGTCGGCCAGTCGGTCCCGCAGCCGGTCGAGCTCGATCGAGGAGGGGACGATCAGCAGCGGCGGGAGGAGCGTGTTGACGAGCGCCCCGATCGCGGCGCCGAGCGCGACGAGCCCCGCGTACGCGCCCACGAACCCGAGCTTGTCGGTGTTCCCGATGATCAGGACGATCAGCGACGAGGTCACGACCCAGTCCCCGAGCACTCCCCAGCCGCGCCAGCCCGCCACGAGGAACGCGATGCCGACGACCACGGCGATCGAGATCGCCCCGGGTGCGAGCGCGAGGTCGGCGAGCCGCGCGATCGCGGCTCCGGCGACCACGGCGCCCGCCGCCTGGACCGCGGCGAGCGCGGACCGCACCACCGTGCGGTTCATCGCCACGACCGCCCCGAGCGGGGCGTAGTACGCGAAGTCCGAGATCGGCGCGGGGAGCAGGAGCGCGACGAACCACGCGAGCGAGGCTGCGAACGCCGCCTTGAACGCCATCGACCACCGTGGGTGCCGGGACCAGAGGAGGTCCATCGCACGGGCGCCACGGCCGATGCGCCCTTCCCTGAGCCGTCGGAGCGTGGTACGCACCTCGAGTCGTGAGGTCTCGCCGTCGCGGCCCGCAGGCGAGTCGTGTTCCACGAACGAGAACGGTACGCCCGCGCGAGGTCCCACGCCGACGGCGTGATCCGTGGGTCGGTGGCGGGTCGGCGGCGGCGAACGCCCGCTCGCGGACCCGATCGGCCGGGCCGGGGCTTGCAGGTTCGGTCGAAATCGTTTTACATGGGTCTTCCGAAAACGATTTCGTCTTCGGAAGGACCGGGGCACAGGAGCCTCGGCCACCTCACTCGCAAGGGAGCGACGATGAGACAGAGCTGGAGAGCGACGGTCGCGGGACTCGCGGTCGGCGCACTGACGCTGACCGGGGCCGCCGCGGGCGCCACGATCGGTGCCGTAGCGGCCGCAGCGGCCGACGACACCATCATCGACAACGACTTCGAGAGCACCTACGAGCCCTGGACGGCACGCGGCGACGCCGACCTCGCGCTGACGACGACCGAGGCCGCGTCGGGCTCGTCGAGCCTCGCCGTGACGGGTCGGACGGCGAGCTGGCAGGGCGCCGCGACCGACGTCGTCAGCACGTTCGTCGCGGGCGAGACCTACACCCTCGACGCGCAGGTCAAGGTACCTGCAGGCACCGCCGCGACGACTGTCGCCGCCACGGTCCAGGAGTCGCGCGACGGCACCGACGACGCCTACACGCAGGTCGCCTCGGTCGCGGTCGACGCCGACGGCTGGGCGACCCTGACCGGGACCTACGTCATGCCCGACGCGCTCACCGGGGCGGTCCTCTACCTGGAGGCCGCGACGACCGGGTCCGGCGACAGCGCGGCGGAGCCCGACTTCCTCGTCGACGACCTCGGCGTCACCGGCACGGCAGGGGGCACAGGACAGACCGAGGCGGTCCTCGCGACCGACTTCGAGGACGGCCTCGGCGGCTGGAGCGCCCGCGGTGACGGCGTCGTCGCCGACACCACGACCCCCGGCCACGACAGCGGGACCGCCGCCCTGGTCACCAACCGCACCGAGGAGTGGCACGGGCTCGCCCACGACGTCACCTCGCTGATCGAACCGGGCTCGACCTATCAGGTCTCCGCCTGGGTGAAGCTCGGCCCCGACGAGGACGGCACGGCCGACATCGGGCTCAGCGTGCAGCGCACCGCCGCCGACGGCGGCGACAGCTTCGACAACGTCGCCACCGCTGCGGGCGCGACCGCCGACGACTGGGTCCAGATCACCGGCACCTACCAGCCCGGCCCGTTCGAGTCCGCGACGCTGTACGTCGAGATGCCCTACCAGTCGGCCGACCTCCGCCCGATCGTTGTCGACGACGTCCTCGTCACCACGTCGAGCGCCGGCATCGAGACCGATGTCCCCGACCTGAAGGACGCGCTCGACGTGCCCTTCGGCGTGGCGATCGACGGACGCGAGACCACCGGGCCGTCGTCCGAGCTCGTGCTCAAGCACTTCGACCAGATCACGCCCGAGAACGACATGAAGCCGGAGGAGATCCAGCCCACGGAGGGCACGTTCACGTTCGACGACGCGGACGTGCTGATGCAGTTCGCCAAGGACGACGGCCTGCGCGTCTACGGTCACGTCCTCGTGTGGCACAGCCAGACCGCCGACTGGATGTTCGAGGACCCGACGACCGGCGAGCCGCTGACCACGTCGGACGAGGACCGACAGCTCCTGCGTGACCGCATGAAGACGCACATCGACACCTTCGCCGAGCACTTCGCGCAGTACGGCGCGTACGGCGAGGACAACCCGATCAGGGCGATCGACGTCGTCAACGAGGTCATCTCCGAGGGCGAGGACGACGGTCTGCGCCGCAGCGAGTGGTACCGGATCCTCGGCCCGGAGTACATCCGCCTGGCCTTCGAGTACGCCCACGAGGCGTTCGGTGACGGCGTCGCCCTCTTCATCAACGACTACAACACCGAGCAGCCCGCCAAGCGCGCCGCCTACCTGGACCTCGTCGGTGACCTCCTCGACGAGGGCGTCCCCGTCGACGGCGTGGGCCACCAGCTGCACGTGTCGTTGCTGCAGCCGATCAACCAGATCGAGGCGTCGATCGAGGCGGTCGACGCGCTCGCCGACGCGAAGGGTGTCGACCTCGTCCAGGCCGTCACCGAGCTCGACGTCGCCGCGAACACCGGGGGCGAGTCCTGGACGTCGCTGCCGCAGGAGCGGGCGGTGTCCCAGGGGTACTACTACCGCGACCTGTTCGACATGCTGCGGTCACACGCGCAGGACCTGTTCTCCGTGACCGTGTGGGGCCCGACCGACGCCCGCAGCTGGCGGTCCGAGGGCTTCCCGCTGCTCTTCGACGGGGCCCTGCAGGCGAAGCCGGCGTTCTGGGGGTCGTCGACCCGGCGCAGCTCCCCGTGCTCACCCGGTCCGCCACCGCCCCGGCCGGCGACGTGGCCCTCGACGGGGACGCGTCGTCCGACACCGCGTGGGACCAGCTGCCCGACCTACCCGTCGGCGAGGCCGGCTCGGGCTGGCAGCTCCGGTGGTCGCCCGACCACCTCACGGCGTTCGTCCACGTCGAGGACGCGACGCCCGACGGGGCCGCCGACACCGTCGACCTCTTCTGGGGGGACGCCTCGCTCACCGTGGCACGGGACGGCAGCGTCTCGGGTTCCGGTGCGGCCGTGGTGTCGGACGGCGGGAGCGGGTTCGACGTCGTCGCCCACCTCCCGGACGCGGGCCTGGTGGACGGCGCGACCGTGGATGCCGACGTCCGTCTCACCGACGGGTCCACCGGGACCCAGGTGTCGTGGAACGACCTCAGCCACGGCCAGGAGGACGGCGAGCGCTTCGGTGTCGTCACCCTGATCGGGGCGGTCGCGACGACCGACGTCGTCGAGGCCGCGGACGCCCCGACGATCGACGGTGCCGTCGACGAGGCCTGGGACTCCGCCACGGCGGTGACCACCGACCTGCAGGTCGAGGGGACCCCGGGCGCGAGCGCCTCGGTGCGCTACCTGTGGCAGGGCAGCACGCTCTACGCCCTGGCGGAGGTCACCGACCCGGAGCTCGACGACACGGCGAGCAACCCCTGGGAGCAGGACTCGGTCGAGCTCTTCGTCGACCCGACCAACGAGAAGAACGGCCCGTACACGGCCGACGACGGCCAGTACCGGATCAGTGCGACGAACGCCCTGTCGTTCGGCGGCGAGGCGTCGGTCGCCGACCGGCTCACGTCGGCGACGCAGGTCGTCGACGGCGGCTACGTCGTCGAGGCGTCGATCGACCTCGGGTACGCACCCGAGGTCGGGGACCTCGTCGGGCTCGACGCGCAGGTCAACGACGCGGCGGGCGGGGTGCGCGGATCGGTCCGGACCTGGGCCGACCCGACGGGTCGCGGCTACCAGTCGACGGCGCGCTGGGGCGTGGGGACGTTCGTCGAGGCCACCGAGCCCGCGGCCGTCGTCCCCGCGGTCGACGTCGTGCAGCCGACCTGCGAGACGCCGGGTTCGATCACCGGCGTCGAGGTCGACGGGGTCGCCCGCTACGTGATCAAGGACTGGGTCGACGGCAAGGCCCGCGGGTACGTCAGGGCCGGTGAGGTAGACCCGGGCACGTACGTCGTGCGCGCGTGGCCCGAGGAGGGCGTGACTCTGACCCCGGGCGAGGGCTGGGAGTCGATCTTCCAGGGTCGGGTGCAGACCGTCGTGACGATCGACGACCTCGACTGCACGGCCCCGACCGTCACCGTCAAGCCCGGCGCGCACTTCACCGTCGGGTCCGACGGGGTCTACTCGAAGGTCTCGTTCAAGCTCTACGACGCGGGGAAGATCGACCGGCTGACGCTGAACGGGAAGGTCAAGGACCTGACCGACAACCGGTGGCCGGACCTGAACTTCGTGGCCCCAGGGAAGTTCGGTGCGGTCGAGGGGGAGAACATGCTCGTGGTGCTCGACGTGGCGGGGAACACGACCACGGTCGAGTTCACCCTGACCGACTGACGCCGCACCACGACGCGAGGCACAGAGCAGGCCGTCTGCGCGCCCGATCCCCCGGGTCGGGCGCGTGGACGGCCTGGCCGTCCCACCGGCGCCACGTGCCGCCGGACGGCGGACGGTCGCCATCCGGTCGCGCGCAGCGCTCGTCGCCCGCACGTTCTACGGTTGACCCTGGCGGCCGACGACGACGCCGTCCCTCTCCCGAGAACGAAGGCACGGTACCCGGCGTGAGCACTGCACCGATCGACGCGACGACGACCCCGGCATGGGCCGACCTGACGGCCCACCACACGAGCTTCAACGGTGACCTGCGCGGCTGGTTCGACGCCGACCCGGGCCGTGCGGAGCGCATGACGTTCGACGCCGCCGACCTGCACGTCGACCTGTCCAAGAACCTCGTCACCGACGAGACCCTCGCGATCCTGCGCCGCCTCGCCGACGACGTGAACCTGGGTGAGCGCCTCGAGGCGATGTTCTCGGGCGAGCACATCAACGTCACCGAGGACCGCGCCGTCCTGCACACCGCCCTGCGCCGCCCGGCGGGCGCGCAGCCGCCGCTGGTCGTCGACGGCCAGGACGTCGACACCGACGTGGACGCGGTCCGGCAGAAGATGTTCGCGTTCGCGAAGGACGTCCGCAAGGGCACCTGGACCGGCGTCACCGGCAAGCCCGTCGAGACGGTCGTCAACATCGGGATCGGCGGCTCCGACCTCGGGCCGGTCATGGTCTACGAGTCCCTCCAGCCGTACGTCAAGGAGGGGCTCGAGGTCCGGTTCGTCAGCAACATCGACCCGACCGACATCGCCGAGACGGTCAAGGACCTCGACGCCACGACGACCCTGTTCATCGTCGCGTCGAAGACGTTCGGCACGCTCGAGACCCTGACCAACGCCCGCCTCGCCCGCGAGTGGCTCTGGGAGTCCCTGCTGGCGGACGGCGTCATCAAGGACACCGACAAGGCCCGCAAGAGCGCGGTCTCCAAGCACTTCGTCGCGGTGTCGACGGCCCTCGACAAGGTCGCGGACTTCGGCATCGACCCCGCCAACGCGTTCGGGTTCTGGGACTGGGTGGGCGGCCGCTACTCGGTCGACTCGGCGATCGGCCTGTCGGTCGCGATCGCGATCGGTCCCAAGCGGTTCGCCCAGTTCCTCGGCGGGTTCAACGCGATCGACGAGCACGTGCGCACGACGCCGTTCGAGCGGAACGTGCCCGTCCTCATGGGCCTGCTCAACGTCTGGTACGTGAACTTCCTCGACGCGCACTCCCACGCCGTCCTGCCGTACGCCCAGTACCTGCACCGCTTCCCGGCGTACCTGCAGCAGCTGACCATGGAGTCGAACGGCAAGTCGGTGCGCTGGGACGGCACGCCGGTCACCTCGCACACCGGCGAGATCTTCTGGGGCGAGCCCGGCACCAACGGCCAGCACGCCTTCTACCAGCTGATCCACCAGGGCACCCGCGTGATCCCGGCCGACTTCATCGCCGTCGCGAACCCCGCGAACCCGCTGACCGACGGTGACACCGACGTGCACGGCCTGTTCCTCGCGAACTTCTTCGCCCAGACGAAGGCGCTCGCCTTCGGCAAGACGGCGGACGAGGTCCGCGCCGAGGGCACCGACGAGGCGATCGTCCCGGCCCGCGTGTTCTCCGGGAACCGCCCGACGACGTCGATCATGGCTCCGGCCCTGACCCCGTCGGTCGTGGGCCAGCTCATCGCGCTGTACGAGCACATCACGTTCGTCCAGGGTATCGTCTGGGGCATCGACAGCTTCGACCAGTGGGGCGTCGAGCTCGGCAAGAAGCTCGCCGTCGAGATCGCGCCGGCCGTGGCCGGGGACGACGAGGTGCTGGGTTCCCAGGACTCGTCGACGAAGGCGCTCATCGAGTACTACCGCGCGCAGCGCGGCTGACGCACCAGCCCTCCCCCGGCGGGGCGGCGTCCCCCGTCGCCCCGCCGGACCGCATCAACACCCGTGCCGGACGACGTATCGGAGACCCTCGTGAAGACACGCACCATCGGTGACCGTCAGGTCTCGGCGATCGGCCTCGGCGGCATGCCCATGTCGATCGAGGGACGCCCCGAGGACGACCAGGCGGTCGCGACGATCCACGCAGCCCTCGACGCCGGCGTCACGCTGATCGACACCGCCGACGCCTACCACCGCGACGCCGACGAGGTCGGCCACAACGAGGAGCTGATCGCGCGCGCCGTCCGCTCGTGGTCGGGGCCGTCGTCCGACGTCCTGGTGGCGACCAAGGGCGGGCACCTGCGCCCGGGCGACGGGTCGTGGACCCAGGACGGGCGCCCCGACCACCTGAAGGCCGCCGCGCGGGCCTCGGCCCGGCGGCTCGGCGTCGAGGCGATCGGCCTGTACCAGTTCCACCGTCCCGACCCCGAGGTGCCCTACGCCGACTCGGTCGGTGCGGTCGCCGAGCTCCTCGACGAGGGGGTCGTCGCGATGGCCGGGGTCTCGAACGCGGACCCGGACCAGATCCGCGAGGCGAACGAGGTGCTGGGCGGGCGTCTCGTGTCCGTGCAGAACCAGTTCTCGCCGCGGTTCCGCTCGTCGATGCCCGAGCTCGAGCTGTGCGCCGAGATGGGCATCGCGTTCCTGCCGTGGAGCCCGCTCGGCGGCATCCGCCTGCTGCGCTCCGGCGACCTCGGCGAGGTGTACGCGCCGTTCCAGGACATCGCGGCGGAGCGCGACGTGAGCCCGTTCCAGGTGTGCCTCGCGTGGGAGCTCGCGCTCGCGCCCGTCGTCGTCCCGATCCCGGGGGCGTCGCGGCCGCAGAGCGTCCAGGACTCGGCGGGCGCCGCCGACCTCGAGCTCACGGCCGACGAGATCGAGCGGCTGACGGCGGCGCTCCCCGACGCCTGAGCGCTCCGGGCAGGCGCTCGACCACCCGCGCGCCCCGGGAGAGCGGGCGACGCTCCACCCGGGAAAAGTGTGGCGCCGGCGGGCTCCTGAGCGCACGATGACGGCATGACCTCGACAGCGCACGCCTCGCACGGGCAGGCCGACCCGGTCGCCCCAGCCGAGCGCTGGACGATCGTCGAAGCCCCGCACCCCGAGACGCCCGGCGGGCACGGCTCCTGGGGGTACGAGGGCCGGTGCGCGGTCGAGCGCGTCGTCGAGCAGCGCCTCTGGGGCTGGACCGACCTCTCGTTCCGCCCCACCGACGTCCACGAGAAGTGGTCGCACCAGCAGTACGTCCGCCGCGTCCTGCTCCTCGCCCTGCCCGCCGGCGCCGACCCCGCGTCGTCGGACCGGGCGCCGGGCGACGTCCTCGGCTTCGCCGGCGTCGAGCTCCCGCTCGCCGGGAACACGCATCTCGTCGAGGCGGGCGTCGTCGTGCACCCCGACCTGGCACCGCAGGACCGGCGCGACCTCGCCGAGGCGCTGCTGGTCCGGGTCGAGCAGATCGCCGACGCCGCCGGACGCCGCACCGTCCTTGCGTACTCGGAGCACGCGCCCGAGCCCCCGGTCGGGCCCGGCGCGATCCAGGCACCGACGGGCAGCGGGCGGGTGCCGGTCGACGACCTCGAGGCGAGGATCGCTCTCGACCACGGCTACGCCCTGGAGCAGGTGGAGCGGTACTCGGCGCTCCAGATGCGCCCCGACGGCAGCGATCGGGGCGCTCACCGGGCGCTCGCCCACGTCGCCGCAGCCCGCGCCGGCGACGGGTACGTCGTCCGCACCTGGCACGACGACGTCCCGCGCGAGTCGCTCGCGGGCCTGGCCCACCTCCAGACGCGGATGAGCACCGACGCCCCTGCGGGCGGCCTCGAGATCACCGAGGACCCGTGGGACGAGGCGCGGTTCGCGGACCGGCTCGCGGGGTGGCGCCGGCGCGGCTTCGGGTTCCTGATCAGCGCCGCCGAGCACGTCGCGACCGGGACGCTCGCCGCCTTCACGGTGCTGACCTATCCGCTGGACGAGCCGGAGTTCGCGTTCCAGGAGGACACGCTGGTCCTCGTCGAGCACCGGGGCCGCAACCTCGGGATGCTGGTCAAGACCGCGAACCTCGACGCGCTCGCCGAGCACCGGCCGGGCACCCGCCGCATCCACACCTGGAACGCGCAGGAGAACGGCCCGATGCTCGACATCAACGTCGCGCTCGGGTTCGCGCCGGTCGGGGTCGTGGCGCTCTGGCAGAAGCACCTGGACGGCTGACGCCGCCGGTCGCGGCAGCGTGCACCGTCACCCGACCGGCGCGCAGCCTCGCGGGTCGAGCCGCAGCCGCACGGTCGCGCCGTCGTCGGGGGCGTCGGTACCCGGGTCGGCGAGCAGGGCGGTGAGCCGACGACGCCCCTCGCCGAGGTCGGCCAGCACGGTCACCTCGACGCGACCCCGGCGCAGCCTGGAGGTGACGACCTCGCCCGGCACCCCGCCCGGTCCGGTGCCGTCGTCCGACACGAGGAGCCCGGCGGGGCCGACGGCGAGCACGGCGCCCGCGGTGCCGCCGGTCCCGGCGAGGCCGCGGTCGTTGCCGCCGTCGCCGTCGCCCGAGCCGACGCCGAGCGGGTCCGGGCCGTCCGCCGGGACGAACGCCTGATACCCGAGGAACTCGGCCACCGTGCGGCTGGCCGGACGCGCCCAGAGGTCCTCGGGCGTGGCGACCTGCAGCAGCCGGCCGGCGTCCATCACGGCCACGCGGTCGGCGACGGTGAACGCCTCGTCCTGGTCGTGGGTGACGAACACGCCCGTGGTCCCGGTGGAGACCAGGACCTCGCGCAGGTCGGCCGCGAGACGCTCGCGCAGGGAGCGGTCGAGCGCCGAGAGGGGCTCGTCGAGCAGCAGGAGGCCCGGCCGCGGGGCGAGCGAGCGGGCGAGCGCCACCCGCTGCCGCTCCCCGCCCGACAGCGTCGTGACCCCGCGCCGCGCGTACCCCTCGAGCCCCACGAGCCCCAGCAGCTCGGCGACGCGCTCGGCGCGAGCGGAGGCGGGGACCGCTGCATCGCCTCGCTCGAGGCCGTACCCGACGTTGCCCGCGACGTCGCGGTGCGCAAAGAGCTGCCCCTCCTGGAACATCAGGCCGAACCCTCGTCGGTGCACGGGCACGCCCGCGAGGGGGCGCCCGGCCCACGCGACCGACCCCGCAGCGAGCGGCTCGAGCCCCGCCACGGCGCGCAGCAGGGACGACTTGCCGCACCCGCTCGGGCCGAGGAGGGCGACGACCTCGCCCGGCGCGACCGTCAGGTTCACTCCGTCGACGGCGGTGGTCGGCTCGGCCGCGCGGGAGCCCTTGCGTCCTGAGGGCGCGTAGCGCACGACGGCGTCGCGCACCTCGAGACCGGCCCCGTCCCTCGTGCCCTGCCCGCTCACAGCTCCCCCGCTCCCTGGCCGCGCAGACGCTCGGCCAGCATCATGACGGTCGCCGTGACGAGCGCGAGCACCACGCTGGCCGCGAGCGCCATCCCGTAGTTCTCCGGTCCCGGCTTGCCGATGAGGCGATAGATCACGACCGGCAGCGTCGCGCTCTCGGGCCGCGCGAGGAACGACGTCGCCCCGAACTCCCCGAGCGACGTCGCGAAGGCGAACCCGATCGCGAGCCCGAGCGGGCGAAGCATCACGGGCAGGTCGACGGTCGCGAGCACCCGACCGGGCGGGGCGCCGAGCGTGCCCGCGGCCTCGCGCAGGCGCGGGTCGATCGCGCGCAGCACGGGCAGGATCACCCGCACCACGAGCGGCACCGCGACGACCGCCTGCGCGAGCGGCACGAGCAGGCCCGAGGTCCGCAGGTCGACGTCGAGGCCGAGGGGCCGGTCGAGGGTGATGAGGAACCCGAACCCGACCGTCACGGCCGAGACGCCGAGCGGCAGCATGAAGACGGAGTCGAGCAGCGCGAGCGCCCGGCGCCCCGACCGGGCGCGGGGCCGGCGCGAGACGACGAGCGCCACGAGCACCCCGACCGTCACCGCGACGACTGCGGCGACCGCCGCCGTCCGCAGCGAGATCGCGGCGGCCTCCCACACCGTCACGGACAGCGCGTTGCGACCGCCGGTCGTGGCCAGGTTCCGATAGTTGTCGAGGGTCCAGGCGCCGTCCGAGGCCCGCAGGGACCGCGCGACGAGGGTCCCGATGGGCAGCGCCAGGAGACCGAGGACGACGGCGACCGTCACGGCGAGGGACGCGGCGTCGCGGCGCGCCCGGAGCGGGCGGCCGGCGCTCGCCTCGGGCATCAGCGCGAGGGCCTGCTCGCGGCGGGCGCGGGTGCGGTTCGCGGCGAGGAGCGCCCCGGAGACCACCACGAGCTGGACCACCGAGAGCACCGCGGCCGCGCGCAGGTCGAGGAACTGAGTGGTCTGGACGTAGATCTCGGTCTCGACGGTGCCGTAGCCGGTGGGGCCGAGCACGAGGACGATCCCGAACGCGGCGGCGCAGAACAGGAAGACGATCGAGGCCGCCGAGGCGATCGCGGGTGCGAGCGCCGGCAGCGTGACGGTGCGGAACGCTCGCGCGGGCGACGCACCGAGGGCGCGCGCCGCCTGCTCCGCACGCGGGTCGAGGCGCTCCCAGAGCCCGCCGACCGTGCGGACGACCACGGAGTAGTTGAAGAACACGAGGGCCATGACGATCGCGGCGAACGTCTGGTCGAGGCCGAGGAACCCGAGCGGGCCGCCCGGCGCGAGGACGGCACGGAAGGCGACGCCGACGACGACCGTGGGGAGCACGAACGGGACGGTGACGAGGCCCCGGGCGAACGTACGTCCGCGGAACGTGCACCTGTACAGCACATACGCGCCCGGGACACCGAGCAGCACCGACAGCACCGTTCCGGCTGCGGCCTGGGCGAGCGTGATCCCGATGATCCGCCAGGTGCGCGTCTCGGCGAAGACCTCGGCGAAGCCGCCGAGGTCCAGCGCCCCGTCGAGCCAGAACCCGCGCCCGACCAGGGCGGCGACAGGCCACGCGAAGAAGACCGCGAGGAACGCCAGGGGTACCGCCGCGGCCAGCGTCCACGCCGCGCCGCGCGCGACCGACCCCGGTCGCAGGCGCCCTCGGGGCGCCCCTACCGGGTCGGCCTGCGCCGCCTGCCGGGGCGCGGGCCGACCCGGTACGGGCGTTACCGCCATCGTGGTCTCAGCCGATCACGGTCGCGGTCCACGCGTCGATCCACTCGCTGCGGCGCTCCGCGATCTCCGCCGGGTCGACGTCGAACGGGTCCTCGGCCAGGGGCGCGAACTGCTCCCACTCGGCGGGGAGCTCGACGTCGGTCACCGGGTACATGTACATCGAGCCGGGGATGTCCGACTGGACCTCGTCCGAGAGCAGGAAGTCCACGAGCGCTTTCGCGCCCTCGGGGTTCTCGGCCCCGGCGAGCACGCCCGCGTACTCGACCTGGCGGAAGCACGTGTCGAGCAGCGCCGCCGTGGTGGTCTCCGAGCCGTCCTCGGTCACGGTGAACGCCGGGGAGGTCGCGTACGAGAGCACGAGGGGGCGGTCCCCCTCGCCGCCGGCGCCGGTGAAGTCGACGTAGTACGCGTCCTCCCAGCCGTCGACGACCTTCACGCCGTTGTCGCGCAGCCCGGCCCAGTAGTCCTCCCAGCCCTCCGCCTCGGCACCCACCGTCGCGGCCAGGAACGCCAGGCCGGGGGACGACGTGGCCGGGTTCGTCACCACGAGGAGGTCCGCGTACTCGGGGTCGGTCAGGTCGTCGAGCGTCGCGGGGACGTCCACGTCGTTCTCCTCGAACCAGGTGAGGTCCGCGTTGATGCACACGTCGCCCTGGTCGATCGGGGTGAGCGCGTCGTCGGGGGACTCCGGCGCGTCGTCGGGGGTCGCGTCCGAGCGGTACGGCTCGAACACGCCCTCGTCGACGGCTCGCGAGGCGTAGCTGTTGTCGACGCCGAACACGGCGTCGCCGAGCGGGCTGTCCTTCGTGAGCACCAGCTGGTTGACGAGCGTCCCGCCGTCCCCGGGGGCGACGGTCTCGACCGCGTATCCGGTCTGCTCGGTGAAGTCGTCGAGGATCCCGTCCGAGAGCCCGAACGAGTCGTGCGTGACGAGGGTGACGGTGCCCCCGCCGCCCGCGCCGTCCGTCGCCTCGGCAGACGTGTCGGACGACGCGGCGTCCTCGGTCGAGCCGGCGTCCGAGCACGACGCCACGGTCGCGATCAGGCCGAGCGCCACGACGCCCGCGAGCGCAGCCCGGCCGCGTGCGTGCAGGCTCGGCTGCTGGTGCATCTGCTGGTGCTTCATGTGTCCTCCCAGGACGTTCAGGAGGGGGACCCGCGGACAGGGGCCGAGGCCGTCGTCCACGGGGTACGAGATTCCCGACTTCCTCCACCGGTACTAACCGGATCAGGTTCGAGGGTCTGCGGCTGGCCGCACTCTCAGCACCGGGACCCGCCGGGCGGCGGTGGGTGCTCCCCTGTCGTTCACCCGGAACTCTACGCCCCGGGCGTGGGTGCTCCCGGCGCACTACGGTGGTCCGGAGAACCGTATGACCGACAGACCCGAGCCCCCAGGAGGACCCCGTGGCCAAGAAGAAGAAGTACGACGACGACGTGGACCTGCCGACGAAGGTCGCCACCCTCGCCCTGACGCTCGCAGCGGGCTGGGTGGCGCAGAAGGCCGTCGGGATGGTCTGGAAGAAGGCGACCGGGAACGACGCCCCGACGAACACCGACGACCCCGAGGTGAGCATCCTCCAGGCCGTCGCCTTCGCCGCGGTCAGCGGTTCGGTCATGGTGCTGGCCCGCCGGGTCGCCGCGCAGCAGGCCGGGCACCTGACCAAGCGCATCTCGGGCACGAGGCCCCCGGCCGACATCGTCGACTGACCGCCTTTTGCACGCATCCCCCCGTGCAATACTTGCCCAGGCCGTGCACGGCCTCCGGCGCTACTGTCAGCGCAGTAGATGCGCCGACGACGATCGCATGAGGGGACTGCCATGAGCACGAGCGGTACGACGACACCTCCGGGCGGGCCCCCGACGGCGGACGAGACCGAGATCGAGCATCACGGCATCAAGTCCCCGTACCCACAGCTGATCCTGTCGACCGTCGGGTTCGCGCTGAACTTCTGGGCGTGGGCCCTGATCGGTCCCCTCGGCGGCGCGTTCGCCGAGGGGCTGGACCTCGACAGCTTCCAGCAGTCCGTCATCGTCGCGGTACCGGTCATCGTCGGGTCGCTGGGCCGCATCCCGGTCGGCGCCCTGACCGACCGCTACGGCGCGCGGCTCATGTTCCCGCTCATCACGTTCCTGACGATCATCCCCGTGCTCTTCATCGGGTACGTCGCCGACAGCTACGTGCAGCTGCTGATCGGCGGGTTCTTCCTGGGCCTCGGCGGCACGACGTTCGCGATCGGGATCCCGTTCAACAACGCCTGGTTCGAGCCGTCCAAGCGCGGGCGGGCCCTCGGTCTCTTCGGCGCCGGCATGGGCGGGACGGCGATCGCCTCGTTCACCACGGTGCCGATCGCCGACGCGTGGGGCGCTCCGCGCCGTTCCTCATCGTCGCGATCATCCTCGCGGTCTTCGGCGTCGTCTCGATCATCGCGCTCTACGACTCCCCGATGCGCCCCGCACCCTCCGAGGTGGGCATGCTCAAGCGTTTCTGGGAGACCTTCAAGCTCCCGGTCACGCTCCAGCTCTCCTGGCTGTACGCGATCGGGTTCGGCGGCTTCGTCGCCTTCTCGGTCTACCTGCCGACGCTGCTCGTCAACGAGTACGGGCTCGAACCCGCGGATGCCGCGTCCCGCACCGCCGGATTCGTCATCGTCGCCGTGATCATGCGCCCGGTGGGAGGCACCCTCTCCGACAAGATCGGCGGGGTCAACGTCTCGCTCATCTGCTTCTCGGGCGCCACGGTCCTCGCGGCGGTCCTCATCTTCGAGCCCCCGCTGGTCCCCCTCGGCACGATCGCCTTCCTCGGCATCGCCTTCTTCCTCGGGGCCTCCACCGGGTCGACCTTCGCCCTCGTCTCCGCGCTCGCCCCCAAGGGGACCGTCGGCGGCGTGACGGGCGTCGTCGGGGCGATCGGCGGGCTCGGCGGGTTCGTCCCGCCGCTCATCATGGGCGCCGTGTACACCGCGGACGGGACCTACGGCATCGGCTTCGCCGGACTGACCGTCGCGCTCGTCCTCACCGTGCTGTTCACGGCAGGCCCGGTCCGCAAGCGCGCGCTGCGAGGTCGCGCGGAGGCCTGACCTCCGCCACCGGTCGACGCGGATCCGTGCACGAGCCGCTGAGACGCTCCCTGCTCACGGGCTTCACGCCGATAGGTTTGGCGCCATGCAGCCCGTGAGCCGTTCCGTCGACGAGCACCGCGCGAGCGTCCTGGCAGCGGTCGGCCCCACCCCCGTCGTCGACGTCCCCCTCGAGGACTCCGTCGGCATGGTCCTCGGGGGCCCGCTCGTCGCCCGGGCCGACGTACCGCCGTTCGACAACGCGGCGATGGACGGCTACGCCGTGCGCACCGCGGACGTGGCCGACGCGACGCCCGAGGACCCGTGCGTGCTGCGGCTCGTCGGGGACGTGAGTGCCGGCAGGACGGACCCGAGCTCGGCCGCGCCGGTCGTGACTCCCGGCACCGCGGTCCGCATCATGACCGGCGCCCCGGTGCCCGACGGGGCCGACGCCGTCGTACCCGTCGAGCGGACCGACACGGGCCGGTTCGAGCACGGTCCGCTCGACGGCGCGGACACGTCGGTCACCGTCCGCTCACCGGGCCGCGGGCACGTGCGGCACCGGGCCGAGGACCTGACGGTCGGCGACACCCTCGCCCCGGCGGGCACCCTCGTCACGTCGCGGGTGGCCTCGGTCGCGGCGTCGGTCGGCCTCGCGTCCCTGCCGGTCCACCGACGGCCACGGGTCGTCGTGATCTCGACGGGCAGCGAGCTCGCGGCCGACGGCGCGCCCGGCCCGGGCCGGATCCCGGACTCGAACTCCTACCTGCTGGCGGCGAGCGCCCGCAATGCCGGGGCGGAGGTCGTCCGCCGGGGTGCCGTGCCCGACACGGTCGACGCGCTGCGTGCGGTGCTCGACGCCGCGGCCGGCGCCACCCCTGCCGACCTGATCATCACCTCGGGCGGGGTGAGCGCGGGGGCGATGGACGTCGTCCGACACCTGCTGACGACCGCCGACGAGGCCACGGGAGCCACGGTCGCCGCCGTCGGCATGCAGCCCGGCAAACCGCAGGTGCTGGCGTCCTGGCGCGAGGTCCCCGTCGTGGCCGTGCCCGGGAACCCGGTCGCAGCGTTCGTGTCGTTCGAGATGTTCGTCCGCCCGGCGCTCCGGCGGCTCCGCGGGGAGCCGGACGTCGCACCCCCGACCGTGGAGCGGGTGGCAGGGAGCGGATGGTCGTCCCCGCCCGGCCGCCTCCAGGTGGTGCCGGTCGTCCACGAGCCCGGCGGCGCCGTCCGCCCCGCCGGGCGGCGGGACGGGCGAGGCTCCGGAGCGCACCGGGTCTCCGCTCTCGTCACCGCAGACGCCCTCGCCCTGATCGACCCCGACGTCGACGAGGTCTGCCCGGGCGACACGGTGCGGGTGCTCCTCCTCGGCGGCTGACCGGGACCAGCCGGCAGGCGACCGGCCGTCGTCACGTGGACGTCGGGGCGCCCGGTGCGTGAGAGTGGTGCCGTGACCCGTGAACCCGACCCAGCCGCCCGCCTCACCCACCTCGACGACGCCGGGCACGCCCGCATGGTGGACGTCACCGAGAAGCAGCCGACGGTCCGGAGCGCGACGGCATCGGGGACCGTCGTCTGCGGCCCTGCGGTGGTCGCCGCGCTCCGCGACGGCGCAGTCCCCAAGGGCGACGTCCTGGCCGTCGCCCGGATCGCGGGCATCGCGGGCGCCAAGCGCACCGCCGAGCTGCTCCCCCTCGCCCACGTGATCGGCGTCCACGGCGCGAGCGTGGACCTGACCGTCACCGACGACGGGGTCGACGTGCGGGCCACGGTCCGCACGGCCGACCGGACCGGGGTCGAGATGGAGGCGCTGACCGCGGTCGCGGTCGCGGGCCTCGCCGTGGTCGACATGGTCAAGGGGCTCGACAAGTCCGTCGAGCTGGGCCGCGTCCGGCTCGAGTCGAAGACCGGCGGCAAGTCGGGCGCCTGGAACCGGGAGACCACCGAGCCCTGACCCGCGCAGCGGGCGCGAGCGCCCGGCCGCGTGGGACGATGACCGAAGCACCCGGCCCGGCGACGGCGGCACGTGCCCGTCCCGGCGCCCCAGGTCGGCACGACGAGAGGAACGCACGGTGAGTGATCTCGAGAGCTGGGCAGACGCGGTCGCGCGGGACCTCGGCGTCGACCCGGACGTGGTCGACGTCGCCGGGATCCTCGACCTCGCACGGGACGCGGCCCACCAGGTGGAGCGGCCCGCGGCACCGCTGACGACGTTCGTCGCCGGGTACGCCGCGGCGACGGCCGCAGCCCGCGGCGAGGACCCGCTCGACGCCGTGGACGAGGCGCTCGGCCGCGCGAGCGAGCTCGCGCTCGGATGGTCGGCCGCTCCGGTCGTCCCGCTCGGGGATGACGGCGGCGACCAGCCGGCCTCGCGCGCCGACGACGAGGACGGCGACGGCAACGACGGCGACCCGCACGACGACGGGTCCGGCACCACGGTCCCGGACGACGCTCCCGACGAGGACTGACGTGGCCCTGGTGCGCTACTTCGCCGGGGCGCGCGACGCCGCCGGCACCGAGTCCGAGCAGCGCGACGCCACGTCCCTCGGCGAGCTCCTCGACGGCGCGGTGCGCGACCGCCCGGGGCTCACCGAGGTCCTGCCACGATGCTCCCTGCTGGTGGACGGCGTCCGTCGCGCGGACCGGGCGACGACGCTCGGCCCTGACGCGGTCGTCGACGTGCTACCACCCTTCGCAGGCGGCTGACCTGCGGCTTCGTTGAGGGCTCCGTCCTCACAGACCGCCGCTGCGACGACCTCGGTGAGGGTCGCCTTATTTTTCACGGCGATTCCCGTCAGGCGAGACTGCCCAGGAACATTCCTCGTGACCGGGGCATACTGCGACGAGTGACGGGTGCGAACCCGTGCCGCACCTCAGGAGGTCGCATGTCGCAGTCGACAGTCCCTCGCACCGGGTCCTCCGGGGCCGGCGAGAGCCCGGGCGGGGTCGAGGGAGCACTCCTCGGCCTCGGGAAGCGACTCCGCCCCGGTGCGGTCTCGACGGACCTGCGCCAGCTCTTCCTCCAGGGCGGCCGCGAGGGCGACATCTTCTACCGCGACCGCTGGTCCCACGACAAGGTCGTGCGGTCGACCCACGGCGTGAACTGCACGGGGTCCTGCTCCTGGAAGGTCTACGTCAAGGACGGGATCATCACCTGGGAGACGCAGCAGACCGACTACCCCTCGGTCGGCCCGGACTCCCCGAGTACGAACCGCGAGGCTGCCCGCGCGGCGCGGCGTTCAGCTGGTACACCTACTCGCCCACCCGGGTCCGCTACCCCTACGTGCGGGGGTGCTGCTGCAGGCGTTCCGCGACGCGAAGGCGAAGGTCGGCGGTGACCCGGTCAAGGCGTGGGCCGAGGTCACCGGGAACCCGGAGACCGCCCGTCGGTACAAGCGGGCCCGCGGCAAGGGCGGCCTGGTCCGGGCGAGCTGGGACGAGGCGGCCGAGATCGTCGCCGCCGCGCACGTCCACTCGATCAAGGAGTACGGTCCCGACCGCATCGCCGGCTTCTCCCCGATCCCGGCCATGTCGATGGTCTCGCACGGGGCGGGGTCACGGTTCGTCACGATGCTCGGCGGCTCGATGCTGTCGTTCTACGACTGGTACGCCGACCTCCCGGTCGCATCCCCGCAGGTGTTCGGCGACCAGACCGACGTCCCCGAGTCGGCGGACTGGTGGAACTCCACGTACTGCATCATGTGGGGCTCGAACATCCCCGTGACGCGCACCCCGGACGCCCACTTCATGGCCGAGGCCCGCTACCGCGGCCAGAAGGTCATCACCGTCTCGCCCGACTACGCCGACAACACGAAGTTCGCGGACGAGTGGCTCGCCGTGCACCCGGGCACCGACGGCGCCCTCGCGATCGGCATGGGCCACACGATCCTCAAGGAGTTCCTCGTCGAGCGCCGCACGCCGCGGTTCGTCGACTACATGAAGAAGTTCACGGACTCCGCGTACCTCGTGTCGCTGGTGCCCCGCCCGGGGCGCGGCAAGGACGGAGGGTCGGACGCCGCAGGGTCGCCCCGGTACGTCCCCGGCAAGTTCGTCACCGCTGCCGACCTCCCCGAGCACGAGGGGCTGGCGAACGCCGACTTCAAGACGGTGCTGCTCGACGCCGACGGGACCGTGGTCGTCCCCGACGGGTCGCTCGGCCACCGCTACGGCGCCGCGGACGTCGGGCACTGGAACCTCGACCTCGGTGACGTCGACCCTGCGCTGTCGGTGGCGGACGTCCCGGGCGCAGCCGACGGCGGGCCCCGCACCGCGGCGATCGAGCTCCCCGGTTCGACCTCGAGCCCGAGGGCGGCGCGCACTCGCAGGCCGGTCACACCGGCGGCGCCGGCTCGATCGTCCGAGGCGTCCCGGTCCGCGAGGTCGGCGGCAGGCTCGTCACGACGGTCTTCGACCTGCTGCTCGCCCAGTACGGCGTCGAGCGCGCCGACCTCGACCTCCCGGGCACCTGGCCGACCGGCTACGACGACGCGGACGCGCCGGGCACGCCCGCGTGGCAGGAGCAGTTCACGGGCGTCGACGCCGAGAAGGCGGCGCGGATCGGGCGGGAGTTCGCCCAGAACGCCGAGGACTCCGACGGACGCTCGATGATCATCATGGGCGCCGGCACGAACCACTGGTTCCACTCGGACACGATCTACCGCGCGTTCCTGGCGCTGACCACGATGACCGGCTGCCAGGGCGTGAACGGCGGCGGTTGGGCGCACTACGTCGGCCAGGAGAAGTGCCGCCCCGTGACCGGGTGGGCGCAGTACGCCAACGGGCTCGACTGGAGCCGCCCCCGCGGCACATGATCGGCACCGCCTTCTGGTACATCGCCGCCGACCAGTGGCGCTACGACGGGCTGCCCGCCGACACCCTCGCGGCCCCGACGGGCAACGGCATGTTCGCCGGCCGCACCACGGCGGACTGCCTCGTCGAGTCCGCCCAGCGCGGCTGGATGCCGAGCTACCCGACGTTCGACCGCAACCCGCTCGACCTGGTCGACGAGGCGAAGACCGCCGGCAAGGAGCCCGCGCAGCACGTCGTGGACGAGCTGCGCAGCGGCAACCTCCGCTTCGCGGTCGAGGCCCCCGACGCCCCCGAGAACTTCCCGCGCGTCATCACCGTCTGGCGCGCGAACATCCTCGGGTCGTCCGGCAAGGGCAACGAGTACTTCCTCAAGCACCTGCTCGGTACGGACGCCTCGGTCCAGGCCGCGGAGTCCGGTCCCGACCGGCGCCCGCAGACCATGGACTGGGTCGAGGACGCCCCGGAGGGCAAGCTCGACCTGCTCACCACGATGGACTTCCGCATGACGTCCACGACGCTGTTCTCCGACGTCGTCCTGCCGGCGGCCACCTGGTACGAGAAGCACGACCTGTCCTCGACCGACATGCACCCGTTCGTCCACTCGTTCAACCCGGCGATCAACCCGCCGTGGCAGACGAAGACCGACTTCGCGACGTTCCACCTGCTCGCCCAGAAGATCTCCGAGATGTCCGTGGAGCACCTCGGCGTGCGACAGGACCTCGTCGCGGCCCCGCTGCAGCACGACACCCCCGACGCGATGGCGCTGCCGCACGGCACGATCACCGACTCGGGGAAGGGGTCGCGGACCGGCCGCTGATCCCGGGCGTCACCATGCCGAAGCTGGTGGTCGTCGAGCGCGACTACCCGGCGTTCGCGGCCCGGATGGCGGCGCTCGGCCCCCTCACGGACACCGCGGGCATGGCCACCAAGGGCGTGAAGTACATGCCCGACGAGGAGGTCCGCAAGCTCGGCGAGGTGAACGGGACGGTGACGTCCGGGCCCGCGAAGGGTCGTCCCCGCCTCGACAAGGACACCCACGCCTGCGAGATGATCCTCGCGCTCAGCGGTACGACGAACGGTCGCCTCGCGACCCAGGGGTTCGAGGACCTCGAGAAGCGCACCGGCGTCGAGCTCGCCGACCTCTCGCGCGACGAGGGCGGCAAGCGCGTCACGTTCCCCGACGTGCAGTCCCGGCCGACCGGCGTCATCACCTCCCCGAGTGGTCGGGCTCCGAGCACGGCGGGCGCCGGTACACGGCGTTCGCGATCAACGTCGAGCGGCTCAAGCCGTGGCACACGCTCACCGGCCGCCAGCACTTCTTCCTCGACCACGACTGGATGACGGAGCTCGGTGAGCAGCTGCCCGTGTTCCGGCCGCCACTCGACATGCACCGCCTGTTCACGGGCGACCGCATCGTCGGCGACACGTCCCCGTCCGGGGCCCCGGGCTCCGACGGCCACGCCGAGGTCGCGGTGCGCTACCTGACCCCGCACTCGAAGTGGTCGATCCACTCCGAGTACCAGGACAACCTCTTCATGCTCTCGCTCTCGCGCGGCGGCCCCAACGTGTGGATGTCGCCGCAGGACGCCACGAAGATCGGCGTGCGCGACAACGAGTGGATCGAGGCCTACAACCGCAACGGTGTCGTGGTGGCGCGGGCCGTCGTCAGCCACCGGATGCCCGAGGGGACGGTCTACATGCACCACGCCACCGACCGGACGGTGGACGTCCCGCTCGCCGAGACGTCGGGCAGGCGCGGTGGGATCCACAACTCGCTGACGCGGATCCTGCTCAAACCGAGCCACCTCGTCGGGGGCTACGCGCAGCTGGCCTTCGCCTTCAACTACCTCGGTCCCACCGGGAACCAGCGGGACGAGATCACGACGATCCGCCGCCGCTCGCAGGAGGTGCGGTACCAGTGACGCAGCACCTGCCCGCCCGCCGTCCGACCCGCCGTCCCAACCCGAGGAGCGCGACACGATGAAGGTCATGGCGCAGATGTCGATGGTCATGAACCTCGACAAGTGCATCGGGTGCCACACGTGCTCCGTCACCTGCAAGCAGGCGTGGACGAACCGCACGGGCACCGAGTACGTGTGGTTCAACAACGTCGAGACGCGGCCGGGCCTCGGCTACCCGCGCACCTACCAGGACCAGTCGACGTGGCAGGGCGGTTGGGTCCGCACCAAGCGCGGCAAGCTCAAGCTCCGCGCCGGCGGGCGGTTCCGCAAGCTCGCGACGATCTTCTCGAACCCGAAGATGCCGTCGATCCACGACTACTACGAGCCGTGGACGTACGAGTACGACATGCTCCTGTCGGCGCCGCAGGGCGAGCACACGCCTGTAGCCCGGCCCAAGTCGCTGCTCACGGGCGACGACATGAACATCGAGTGGTCCGCGAACTGGGACGACGACCTCGGCGGCTCGACCGAGACGATGCAGGACGACCCGATCCTCCAGCACATGAGCGAGCACGTCGCGGAGGAGCTCGAGCAGACGTTCATGTTCTACCTGCCGCGCATCTGCGAGCACTGCCTCAACCCGGCGTGCGTCGCGTCGTGCCCCTCGGGTGCGATGTACAAGCGGGCCGAGGACGGGATCGTCCTCGTCGACCAGGACCAGTGCCGCGGCTGGCGCATGTGCGTCACCGGCTGCCCGTACAAGAAGGTCTACTTCAACCACAAGACCGGCAAGGCCGAGAAGTGCACGATGTGCTACCCCCGCATCGAGGTGGGCCTGCCGACCGTGTGCTCGGAGACCTGCGTCGGCCGCCTGCGCTACCTCGGCCTCGTGCTGTACGACGCGGACAAGGTCTCCGAGGCCGCGGCGGTCGAGAACGAGCACGACCTGCTCGAGTCCCAGCGCTCGGTGTTCCTGGACCCGAACGACCCCGCGGTCGTCGAGGCCGCGCGCGCCGAGGGGATCCCGGACGACTGGATCGAGGCCGCGCAGGCCTCGCCGATCTGGTCGCTGATCCAGAAGTACCGGGTCGCGCTGCCGCTCCACCCCGAGTACCGCACGATGCCGATGGTCTGGTACATCCCGCCGCTGTCGCCGGTGGTCGACGTCGTCGGCACGTCGGGCAACGACGCGGAGGACCCGAGGACGCTGTTCGCGGCGATCTCGAAGCTCCGCATCCCCCTGGAGTACCTCGCCGGGCTGTTCACGGCGGGCGACACGGTGCCCGTCGAGCGCACGCTGCGCCGGCTCGCCGCGATGCGCTCGTACATGCGCGACATCAACCTCGGCAAGGAGCCCGACGAATCGATCGCGGAGGCCGTCGGCATGACGGGCACGGAGGTCGAGGAGATGTACCGGCTGCTCGCGATCGCCAAGTACCAGGACCGCTACGTGATCCCCACGGCCCACCAGGAGATCGCCCGCGAGCTCGAGGAGCTCAGCTGCTCCCTCGACTTCGAAGGCGGCCCGGGCATGGGCGGCGCCGGGCCGTTCGGCTCGTCGTCCGGCACGCCGGCGCCCGTGGCGGTGGAGAACTTCCACGCGCTCAAGAACCGTCAGACGGCGGACCAGCCCTCGTCGTCCGGCCGCGTCAACCTGCTCAACTGGGACGGCAACGGCTCCCCCGAGGGCCTGTTCCCGCCGTCCGACACCGGTGGGTCCAACCCCGTGACCGACGGGACGGCCCCACGATGAGCCCGCGGGGCGGGGGCGCGACCACGTTCCTGCCGAAGCCGACGGCCCGGGCTCCGCAGCTCGAGCCGCTCACGCCGGTCGCGGCGACCGACGCGCAGCGCCGCACGACGCACATGGCAGCGTCCCTGCTCCTCGGCTACCCCGACGCGGAGGTCCGCGCGGCGGTGCCCGTGGTGCGGGACGCCGTCCCCGGCCTCCCCGCGCCGGTCGCAGAGCGCCTGACCCGGTTCCTCGACGTGCTCGCCACGACGGACCCCCACGAGCTGGAGGCCCTGTACGTCCAGACGTTCGACCTCAAGCGCAAGTGCTCGATGTACCTCTCGTACTTCGCGACCGGCGACACCCGCAAGCGCGGCATGGCGCTCGTGCGGTTCGTCCAGGCGTACCGGGCCGCGGGGTGGGAGGTCGACGGCGACGAGCTGCCCGACCACCTGCCGACGGTCCTCGAGCTCTCGGCCCGCTCGACTGGCGACGACGAGGCACGCATCGCGGCGGGTCTGCTCGGCACGCACCGCGAGGGCATCGAGGTGCTGCGGTCCGCGCTCGCCGCGATGCGCAGCCCGTGGACGGACGTCGTCGAGGCCGTGTGCCTGACGCTCCCCGCGCTCGACGCGCGCACCCACGCCCGGTTCGTCGAGCTCGTGACGGCCGGCCCCCGACCGAGATGGTCGGCCTGACCGCTCTGGGCCCGCACGAGGCCGGCCCGCTCGCACCGTTCGCGCCCACCGGCGCCCCGGCTGAGGAGATCCGTCGATGAGCAACACGTTGAACATCCTGCTCTGGGTGGTCGTGCCGTACGTGACGTTCGCCGTGTTCGTCGTGGGGACGTTCTGGCGGTTCCGCTACGACAAGTTCGGGTGGACGACGCGCTCCAGCCAGCTCTACGAGCGGCGTCTGCTGCGCCTGGGCTCGCCCCTGTTCCACCTGGGCCTGCTCATGGTGATCGTGGGCCACCTGGTGGGGCTCGTGATCCCGAAGTCGTGGACCGAGGCCGTCGGGGTCAGCGAGACCGCCTACCACTTCGTCGCGACCTGGATGGGCTCGCTGGGCGCCGTCGCGGTCGTCGTCGGGCTGCTGATCCTCATCTACCGCCGCCGCACCACCGGCCCCGTGTTCCTCGCCACGACGCGTATGGACAAGACGATGTACGTGTTCCTCGCGGCGTCGATCCTGGTGGGCGCGTGGGCGACCATCCAGACGCAGATCATCGCGAGCGGTCACGGGTACGACTACCGCGAGACCATCTCGCCGTGGTTCCGCAGCCTCTGGTACTTCCAGCCCGAGCCGGCCCTCATGGCCGGGGTGCCGCTCGCGTTCAAGCTGCACATCCTCGCCGCGAACGCCCTGTTCATGCTGTGGCCGTTCACGCGGCTCGTGCACGCGTTCTCCGCGCCGGTGCCCTACCTGTTCCGCCCGTTCATCGTGTACCGGTCGCGCGACGCGGCGATCAGCTCGCGCGCGGAGCGCCCGGGTGGGACCCGTCGAGCCGGCCCAAGGTCTGAGCGGCGATCAGCGGTACCGTCTGCGCATGACTGGGACGGGAGTGCCGCCGTGCGCGTGATGGCTCAGATGTCGATGGTGATGAACCTCGACAAGTGCATCGGCTGCCACTCGTGCTCGGTCGCCTGCAAGCAGGCGTACACCGCCCACGAGGGCGCGCGGTACATGTGGTTCAACGACGTCGAGACCCGGCCCGGCCGTGGCTACCCGTACGCGTTCGAGGACCAGGACCGCTGGCAGGGCGGCTGGGAGGTCCGGTCGGGCAGCGAGGGCGGTTCCTCGCGGGCGGCCGCGGCTAGCCACGGCCTGCGCCTGCGCGGCGGTGGTCGGACGGCGCAGCTCGCCCGGCTCTTCGCCCAGCCCCGCATGCCCCTGGTCACCGACTACGACGCCCCGTGGTCCTCCGTGCTGCAGAGCCGGGTCGACGGGCCGACGGTCGAGTCCGCCGGCACCGGGGCGAACGGCCCGAAGCCCGAGCGGCCGGAGCCGGAGCCGGCGGAGTCCGTCGCCGCCGACCCCGTGCTGACCCACATGAGCGAGCACGTGACCGAGGAGTTCGAGCAGGCGTTCAGGTTCTACCTGCCCCGCATCTGCGAGCACTGCCTCAACCCCGCGTGCGTGGCGGCCTGCCCGTCGGGCGCGATGTACAAGCGGGTGGAGGACGGGATCGTCCTCATCGACGACGCGCAATGCCGTGGGTTCCGCGCCTGCGTCCCCGCCTGCCCGTACAAGAAGGTCTATCTCAACCCCGTGACCGGCAAGGCCACGAAGTGCACGCTCTGCGTCGGGCGCATCGAGCAGGGCGAACCGACCCTGTGCTCCGACACGTGCGTCGGCCACCTGCGCTACATCGGCCTGGTCCTCTACGACGCCGACCGCGTGGCCGAGGCCGCGTCGGTCGCCGACGAGAAGGACCTCCTCGACGCGCAGCGGTCGGTGTTCCTCGACCCCGAGGCCCCGGACGTCGTCGCCGCGGCCGCGGCGCAGGGGATCCCGGAGGAGTGGGTCCTCGCAGCACAGATGTCACCGATCTGGGCGCTGATCAGCCGGTTCGAGGTCGCCCTGCCGCTCCACCCCGAGTACCGCACGCTCCCCATGGTCTGGTACGTCCCGCCGGTCTCCCCGGTGGCGGACGTCGTCGCGGCGAGCGGGGCGGACGGCGAGGACTTCGCGACGTTGTCGGCCGCGATCGACCGCCTGGAGGCGCCGGTCGCCTACCTCGCCGAGCTCTTCACCGCGGGGGATCGCGCGGTCGCGGCCCGAGTGCTGCGGCGCCTCGTCGCGGTGCGGACGGCGTTCGCAGGGCCGAGGCCCGCAGCGAAGCCCGCAGCGCGGCCGACGTCGGGAGGCGCCGCTGCACCAGCCGCCTCGTCTGCCGAGTCGACCACGGCGACCACCGGTGCACCGGCTGCACCTGGTGCGCCGACGGAAGCCACGGCGTCCGGCGCCGCTGCACCGGCTGCCCCGCCGGAGCCCGAGAAGCCGGCGCCGCGGGTCCGAGGGGCCCGCGCCCGCGGTGGCGCCCGCTCGAAGGTCGACCCCGAGATCGCCGCTGCCGTCGGCATGAGCGGGCCCGACCTCACGGCGCTCCAGAAGCTGCTCACCAAGGCCGACTACGCGGACCGCCACATCATCCCGCCCGCCTACCGCGAGTCTGCGGCCGCGCTGGAGGAGCTCGGCTGCGAGCTCGACGGCGAGGAGGGCCCGGCATGGGCGGTGCCGGCGCCTCCGGCGGTTCGACACCGACCGCCGCGGTCGCTCCGGGCACCTCGCCCGGCCGGTTCAACCTTCTCGGGTGGACAGGGAAGAACCGTCCGCACGCCCTGTTCCCGCCGCGGTCGTGAGCTCGGCGGGGCTTGCCGAGCATCGGCGGTCCCGCGTCAGTGGTCGGCGCCGTCGAGCTGCGCCACGAGGTGCCCCAGCAGCGGCAGGAGAACGTCGATCCCGTCGCGCACCCCGCCGGTGGACCCGGGCAGGTTGACGACCACGGCACGGGTCCCCGGACCGTCGGGGGCGGAGCCCTCCGTACCGGCCGCACCGGTACCCGCCACATCCGTCCTGCTCGCATCGCTCGCACCGCAGCGTGCGATCCCCGCGAGGCCTCGCGACAGCACGGCGGTCGGCACCTTCTTCGCCCCTTGAGCCGGATCGCCTCCGCGATCCCGGGCAGCTCGGCGATCAGCAGCTCACGCGTGCCTTCTGGGGTCACGTCGCGCGGTGCGACGCCCGTCCCTCCGGTGGTCAGCACGACGCGCGCGCCCGTGCCCAACGCGGAGGTGAGCGCATCGCGCACGGACGCGACGCCGTCCGGCACGACCGTCGACGAGACGGCATAGCCCGCCTCGCGGAGGGCCGCGACCAGGAGCGGACCGGAGCGGTCCTCGGCCTCGCCGCGAGAGCACCGGTCGGAGACGGTGATAACCGTGGCGGGAGGCCCGGCGACCGCGCTCAGCGGGGGACGACACGCAACGACCGGTTCACCCCGTCACGGTATCCGCCTGTGCCCCGACCGGCTCGCTCGGAGCACGGGATGCTGCGGGTGCGGTCTGGACTAGCCCTGCGAATCCTCATCTGCGGCGATAAACTGATGAACATGCCGCATACGCGAACCACGTACCGGGTCTCGGAGGCCGCCGATCTCCTCGGCGTGAGCGACGACACCGTCCGACGCTGGCTCGCCGCGGGCGAGCTCGATGCATCGACCGACGACGCCGGGCGCAAGGTCGTCGACGGCGCCGAGCTCGCGGCGTTCGCCGGCAGCACCGCGCCCGGCGCGCCGGCGGTCGGCTCCGGCCCGACGTCGGCCCGCAACCGGTTCGTCGGGCTCGTCACCGCCGTGACGTCCGACCCGGTGATGTCGCAGGTCGAGATCCTGTCGCGCGGGCATCGCGTGGTCTCCCTCATGAGCACGGAGGCGGTCCGCGAGCTCGGCCTCGCCCCCGGGAGCCTCGCCGTCGCCGTGGTCAAGGCGACGACCGTCATCGTGGAGACCCCGGCGGTGCCGGCATGACCGGCCGCGGCGCGCCGGCACCCGGCAGCCCCACGGCCGGCAGCCCTCGGATCCGCGGGCCCTGGACCGGCAGGCGCTGGACCGGCCCCGTCGCCGCGACGGCTCTCGCGCTCCTGCTCACGGGGTGCTCGACCCCCTCGACCACCACGAGCGAGGGTGCGTCCGGAGTCACGGAGCCCGAGGGCGGCGTCCCGACGACGACGGCGACCCTCGACGTCTCGGCCGCAGCCTCCCTGCGCTCCGTGTTCTCGACGATCGCCGACGAGTTCGAGGCCACCCACGAGGGGGTCGACGTCCGCCTGTCCTTCGCCGGGTCCTCGACGATCGTCGACCAGGTCCTCGCCGGGGCACCCACCGACGTCGTCGCGACCGCGGACGAGGCCACCATGCAGCGCCTCGTCGACGCGGGCGACGCCAACGACCCGCAGCTCTTCGCGAACAACTCGCTCACCGTCGTCGTCCCGCCCGGCAACCCCGGCGACGTGACGTCGCTCGCCGACCTCGAGAGCACGGACCTCAGCACGGTCGTCTGTGCGCCCGAGGTCCCGTGCGGCGCCGCCACCGACGCCGTCGCGGACTCTGCGGGCCTCACGATCCACCGCGTGAGCGAGGAGCCGAGCGTCACCGACGTGCTGGCCAAGGTGGCCTCCGGCGAGGCCGACGCCGGGATCGTCTACGGCACGGACGCAGCCCTCGCCGGCGACTCGGTCGAGGTCGTGGACACGCCCGAGGCCGCCTCGATCGTCAACCATTACCCGATCGCCGCCGTCACGGGCACCGACGACCTCGCACTCGCCGGGGAGTTCGTCGCCGTCGTGACCGGGACCGACGGGCGCGAGGCGTTGCGCGCGGCCGGCTTCGGCACGCCCTGACCGGCCGGACGATGCCCCGGACCAGCACCCCGACGGCGACCGGGACCAGCCGGCCCGCCCGGACCGGCCGCGCGTCCCCTGGGCCGGGACGCGGCTCGCGGCAGCAGGGACTGCCCCGCTGGATCCTCGCGCCCGCGATCCTCGGCGCGCTGTTCGTCGTCGTCCCCGTGGCCGTGATGGCGCTCCAGATCGACCTGGGCGGCACCGGGTCGGACGGCGGAGCCCGCGGCTTCTGGTCGCTCGTCACCTCGCCGTCAGCCTGGGCCGCGCTGAAGCTGTCGCTGACGACCTCCGCCGCGGCGACCGCGCTCTGCGTGCTGCTCGGTGTGCCGATGGCCCTGGTGCTCGCCCGCACGACGTTCCCGGGCCAGCGGCTGGTCCGATCCCTCGTCCTGCTCCCCCTCGTCCTTCCGCCCGTCGTCGGGGGCCTCGCACTGCTCTACACGTTCGGGCGCCGCGGACTGATCGGTCAGCAGCTCGAGGTCGTCGGCATCGAGGTCGCCTTCACGACCGTGGCCGTCGTCATGGCGCAGACCTTCGTCGCGCTGCCGTTCCTCGTCCTGACCCTCGAGGGCGCGCTGCGCACCCACGACACCCGCTACGAGGACGTCGCGGCGACCCTCGGCGCGCGACCCACGACGGTGCTGCGCCGCGTCACGCTCCCCGGGTGCTGCCGGGGCTCGCGAGCGGAGCGGTGCTGGCGTTCGCCCGGGCGCTCGGCGAGTTCGGCGCCACGATCACGTTCGCCGGCGCGCTCCAGGGCGTCACGCAGACCCTGCCGCTGGAGATCTACCTGCAGCGCAGCGTCGACCCGGACGCCGCGATCGCGCTGTCCCTCGTCCTCGTCGTCGTCGCGGTCGCGATCACCGCGACGATCCACGGCGGGTCCCCTCGACGCCGCCGGGAGGCGCCGGCGATCGGCGAGCTCCGCAGCTCCGACAGCACCTCCGGCCACACCCTCGGCAGCGCCCTCGCCTCGGCCGGCGACGCCACCGCCGACAGCGCTCCCGGCAGCACTCCCCGCCGCGAGGTCCCCGCGCCCGGCGATCCGGGACGCGACGGTCCCGCGGACAGCGTTCCCGCGGCGTCCGACCGCAACACTGTGCCCGACGCCCCCGCACCGGCCGCACCCGTCGGCCTCCGCATCCGTGTCCGCCACGCGGCGCGGGACGTCGACGTGGACCTGCAGATCGCTCCGGGCGAGGTCGTCGCGCTGCTCGGCCCGAACGGCGCGGGCAAGTCGACCCTGGCCGACGCTGTCGCCGGGTTGCTCCCGACCCGCCGCGGCGACGAGGTCCTCGTGGAGACCGTGCTGGACGAGACCGTGGTGGACGAGAACGTGCTGGACGGGGCAGTGCTGAAGGAGCGTCCCGCGCCCGCGCCGAGACGTCCCCGCGAGGCGCTCGACCCCCGCCCGCACCGGCGGCGGGTCGCCTGGCTCGGTCAGCGTCCGCTCCTGCTCGACCACCTGGACGTCCGCGACAACGTGGCGTTCGGCCCGCGGGCGCAGGGCGCCGGGCGCACCGGCTCCCGCGCCGCCGCGACGACCGCGCTCGCGGCGGTGGGCGCCGAGCATCTCGCCGGACGCCGCCCCGCGACCCTCTCCGGGGGCAGGCCCAGCGAGTCGCCGTCGCGCGCGCGCTCGTGACCGAGCCGCGCGTCCTCCTGCTCGACGAGCCGTTCGCCGCGCTCGACGTCTCGGTGGCGCAGGAGGTCCGGTCCACGATCCACGCCCTCGCCCGGACGCGTCCTCGGACGACGTTGCTCGTGACCCACGACCTGCTCGACGTCCTCGTCCTGGCCGACCGCGTCGTCGTCCTCGACCAGGGCAGGGTCGTCGAGGACGCCCCGGCGCGCGAGGTCCTGAACCGGCCGAGGTCCGCGTTCGCAGCGCAGCTGGCGGGGGTGAACCTGGTCGAGGGCACCGCCGTGGCGCACGACCGCATCGGCCTCGCCGGGGCCTCGGCCTCTGGCCCAGGCACGGACACGGACACGGGCACAGGCACAGGCACAGGCACAGGCACAGGCACAGGCACAGGCACAGGCACAGTGGCAGGAGCGCACCCGGACGGGAGAGCGGACATGGCCGCGGAAGCGAGAGTCGGCCTAGGCCCAGACCCACGCCCAGGCCCAGGTCTGGAGATCGTCGGCGCGAGCGACGAGACCCTGCCCCTGCCGGTCGGCGCCCGCGCCGTGGCGGCGTTCGAGCCGCGCTCCGTCGCCGTGCACCGCAGCGCCCCCGCGGGGAGCCCGAGGAACTCCGTCCCCGTCCGCGTCGACAGCCTGGAGCGGCACCGCTCGCTCGTCCGGGTCCATGCGGTGTCGCCCGAGGGCGCGCGGCTCGCGGCCGACCTGACCCCGGCCGCCGTCGCCGACCTGGCCCTCGCCCCGGGCGACCGAGCGCTGTTCGTCGTGAAGGCCGCGGAGGTCACGCTCTACGAGGCGTGACGGCCGCGCCGGGCGGGGCTACGCCGTCCGACACCGACGAACACCAGCGGCCCCCGACCGATCACTGACCGATCACTGACCGACGACCGGCCGCCGCCACCGGTGAGCGCCGCCAGGTCAGGACGACCCGCGACCCCGCACCAGCGTGTCGATCGAGACCGCGAGCGCCAGTACCAGGCCGGTGACGATGGACCGCGCGGCGGAGTCGAGGTCGAGCAGCGTGAGCCCGTTGGCGATGGACTGGATGACGAGCACGCCGAGCAGCGCGGACCAGGCGCTGCCGCGACCGCCGAAGAGGCTGGTGCCGCCGATCACGGCGGCCGCGATGGCGGTCAGGAAGATCTCGCCGCCGCCGGTGCTCTGGTTCGCCGCGGCGAGCCGCCCGGCCGCGAGCACCCCGCCGAGAGCGGCGAGACCCGAGCAGGCGACGAACGCCGACACCAGCGTGCGGCGCACCGGGACGCCGGCGAGCAGGGCCGAGCGCCGGTTGCCACCGACCGCACGGACGTAGCGTCCCCAGCGGGTCCGGCGCAGCATGAGGTCGGCGACCGCGACGAGCACCACGAACAGGACCACGCTGTACCCGACGCCGCGGGCCTGGCCCAGGTATCCGACGACGAGCGCGAGGAACGCGGCGACGATCCCTACCCGGACGAGGACCCGGGCCATCGACTCGGCGGGGAGCCCGGCCGCGAGGCGCCGGTGCCGCCGCAGGAGCCTCGACGTCGCGATCCCGGCGACGACGAGCGCCGCGAGGGTCCACGCGACCACGGTCGGCAGGAACCACGACTGGCTGAACAGCACGAGCCACGACTCGAACGGCAGGTTCACGGAGCCCTGCGTGCCCAGCACGCGCCACTGCACGCCGGCGAGCACGAGGAGCCCGGCGAGGGTGAGCACGAAGCTGGGCAACCCGAGCCGGGACACCGCGATCCCGTAGACGAGCCCGACGACCATCCCGATCGCGATCGCGACGACGACCCCGACCGCGAGCGGCCAGCCCAGCGAGACGGAACCGACGGCCACGATCGCCGCGGACAGCCCGCTCACCGAGCCGACGGACAGGTCGATCTGCCCGACGAGCAGGACGATCACGATCCCGAGCGCGATCACCCCCGTCGAGACGCTCTGGAGCGAGAGGTTCACGAGGTTCTCGGGGGTCCAGAAGGTCGGGTTCGCGATGCCGAGCACCACCCAGATCGCCACGAGCGACACGGCGATCGGCAGGAGCGTCAGCTCGCCGTCGCGCATGCGCTGCCAGACGGCCCGCGGGCCGTAGGCCGCGAGCGCCCCGGCATCCGCGCCCGCCCGGGACGGACCTCGCCCACTCGTGGCCCCGACCACCCCGATCACCGTGCGCTCCGATCGTTCGTGCCCGGTGCCGGACGTCGCCCGCGCCGCTCAGGCGCGACGGCGCCGGTCACCGCGGCGAGCAGGTCCTCGGACGTCGTGGCGTCCGCGTCGTAGACCCCCGTCACCCGGCCGAGACGCAGGACGACGATCCGGTCGGCGACGGCCTGGACGTCGGCGATCGAGTGGCTCACGAGGACCACGGAGTGACCCCGGGAACGCAGCCGCTCGATCAGGGTCAGGACCTGCGCCGTCTGGCGGATCCCGAGGGCGACCGTCGGCTCGTCGAGCACGACCACCCGGGGGTCGCCGAGCAGGGCGCGGGCGATCGCCACGGTGCGCCGCTGCCCCCGGAGAGCGCGGAGACCGGCACGCGGACGCTCGGCACGCGGGCCGCGAGCTGGTCGAGCAGCTCCCACGCCTGGCGCTCCATGGCGACCTCGTCGAGGAACGGGCCGCCGGTGCGCTCGTGCGCGAGGAAGAGGTTCTCGACGACGTCGAGGTTGTCGCACAGCGCGAGCTCCTGGAACACGGCGGCGATGCCCTTCTGCCGTGCGGCCGCGGGCGAGGCGAAGCGCGCCGGCTCGCCGTCGACCAGCAACGTGCCCTCGTCGGGGGTGTGGACCCCGGCGAGGACCCCAGCGAGGGTCGACTTCCCGGCGCCGTTGTCACCGACGACGGCGACGACCTCGTGGGGGTGCACCTCGAGGTCGACGTCGACGAGTGCCTGGGCGGCGCCGAAGTACTTCGACACCCCGGCGAGGGTGAGCACGGGCGCGCTCATGAGGGGTCCTCCTCGGTGAGGCCGAGCGCCGCGCAGGCCTCGGCGTACGGGGTCGTGCAGATCTCGTCGACCGTGTGGACGCGCCCCTGGACGATCACCCGCTCGACGTCCTCGGCCACGATGGCCGTCGGCGCCAGGAGGAACGCCTTGACGGAGCCGATCCGTGCGGGGGCGAGGGCGTCCTCGCCCCGCAGCACGCGAACGGCGAGCTCCGCGGCGGTGCGGGCCTGCTGGTCGGTCGCCTTGGCCACCGTCATGAGCTGGTCCCCGGCGACGATCCGCTGCACTGCGGCGAGCTCGGCGTCCTGCCCGGTCGTGGGCGGGACGGGGTCCATCCCGGCCGCCTTCATCGCGGCGATCGCCCCGCCGGCGGTCCCGTCGTTGGCGGCGTAGACCGCGTCGACCCGACCGGCGAACTGGGTGAGCTGGCCCTCGACCCAGCTCTGCGCCTTGTCGGGGCTCCAGTCCGGCGTGTCGTACTCGGCGAGGATCTCGACGTCGGCCGAGTCCAGCGCGCGGTGCACGCCGGACTTGAGCCGGGTGGAGTTCGGGTCGGTCGGGGACCCGTGGACGAGGAGCACCCCGTGGGGGTCGCCGTCGGCCCGGGGCGGCGATGCGGCGAGGGCCGTGCGCAGCGTCAGGCCTTGCTGGTAGCCGATCTGCTCGCTGTCGAACGACACGTAGTAGTCCACGCGCTCGTCGTCGATGAAGCGGTCGTAGGCGATCACGGGGACGTCGTGCCGTTCGGCGTCCGCGACGATGCTCTTCGCCGCGACGGTGTCGACGGCATCGATCACGAGCACGTCGGCTCCGCGCGAGATCATCGACTCGGCCTGCTCCTGCTGCGTCGCGGCGTCCTGGTCGGCGTTCGCGTACAGCACCGTGCAGGTCGGGCACCGCAGCGCGGTGACCTCCTCGAACGTCGGCCGGTCGCTCGTCTCGTAGCGGGCCGTCTGCGCCTCGGGCAGCAGCAGCGCGATGGTGCCCTCGCCGTCCGCCACGTCGTCCTGCGCGCAACCGCCGAGGAGCGGGAGGGCGATGACGAGCGCGGCGAGCGCGGCCGGGGCCGTGCGGCCGCGTCCTGTCACAGGACCTGTCATCGGCCTCGTCCTCGGGCCTGTCGTCGGTCTCATGCTCCACCTCATCGCCGGCCTCGTCGTCATACCGTCACCCCCAGTGCACCGTTCGCCCGGGCGAGGTCGAGGGCGACCGACAGCGCTCCGCGGCACTCCGCCCAGGCTCCGAGCGCGGCGGGGACCACCGCGGGCGGGCCCTGCGCGCTGGGCAGGGTCCGCTGCTCGAGGGCGGTGCGCATGGGACCGAGCAGGATCTCTCCGGCCTCGGCGAGCTGCCCGCCCACGACGACGATCTCCGGGTCGACCAGGTTGCACAGGTTCGCGGTGGCCACACCCAGGTACTGCCCCGCGTCGTAGAGGACGCGCCGGCAGCCCGGGTCCCCCTGTTCCGCCTGCGTGATGATGTCCGCGAGCGACATGTGCCCGTGCCCCGCCAGCATGCCCAGCAGGACGGTCGACCCGACGAAGGTCTCGAGGCAACCGCGGTTGCCGCACCGGCAGATCGGTCCGTTCTCGTCGATGGTCACGTGCCCGAGCTCCCCGGCCGCACCCCGCGCCCGTGGAGCAGCCGCCCGCCGAGGACGATCCCCGCGCCCACCCCGTGCGAGACGCGGACGTAGGCGACGGGGTCGTGGCCGGCTCCGGCGCCGAGTCGTGACTCCGCGAGCGCACCGAGGTTCGCGTCGTTGTCGACCGTCACCGGCACGCCGAGCGCCGCCGCGAACTCGGTGCCGACCTCGGCGCCGTCCCACCCGCGCAGGAGCCCGTTGCTCGAGACCGTCCCGGTGCGGACGTCCACCGGTGCCGGGACGCCGACACCGACCGCCAGGAGCTCCCCTGCCGCGGCCTCGACCGACGCCGCCATCTCTTCGATCAGCATCACCGCGCGACGGATGCCGGCGTCGGCGCGGTGGTCGGGGGCGAGCGGCATGCGCTCCTCGCCGATGACCCGCAGGGACGCGTCCGCGAGCGAGACACGCATGGACCGGGCACCGAAGTGGACCCCGGCGACCAGTCCGAGGCTGCGGGCGAGGGTGACGAGCTGGGCTCGCCGACCCGATCGGGTGGACGGCGCGGTACTGAGGACGCCGGACGCCGTCAGCTCCTTGACGATGTTCGAGACGGTCGCCGGAGAAAGGCCCGTGGTACCGGCGAGCTCGACCTGCGTCAGTGAGCCTCGCTGCTGCACGGCGCCTACGATCCTCGCCCGGTTCGCCTCGCGGAGCGACGTCTGCGAACCGGGTGTCACCCGGTCGGTACGCACGCGCTCACGATACACAGGTTGAACTCACCGCTACAGCGTGTGGTACGTCTTGCACGCTCCCCACGCGCGCACCCCACCGTTGAGTACGGGATGTAACGCAATGGTCACGATCCATCGGGTCTTGTCTTCACTTCTTGACACCAAGGCTTCACGGACGTTGTATTGCTCTCGGGTGATCGGGGCGCGCAGAGGCGTCCGGCCGCTCGTGCAGCAGGCGGCGAAACAGCCGGCGCACGACGGTTCCCACCACACGGCAACGAAGGCGTAGGGATACAGCGATGCGCATCAACACACGACTCTCCGCGGCCGTCGCGGGGGTGGCGGTCCTCGGACTCAGCCTCGCGGCATGCAGCAGCGACGACTCCGGCTCGGACTCCGGCTCCGGCGAGGCAGGCGGCTCGGGCGGCGACGCGAGCCAGGTCGAGGTCTTCACCTGGTGGGCCTCCGGCTCCGAGAAGGCCGGCCTCGACGCCCTCGTGGGCGTCTTCAACGAGCAGAACCCGGACACCGAGTTCGTCAACGGTGCGGTGGCAGGTGGCGCAGGGTCCGCGGCCAAGGACCTGCTCCAGTCCCGGCTGCAGACCAACGACCCGCCGGACACGTTCCAGGCGCACGCGGGCGCCGAGCTCCAGGACTACATCAGCGCGGGCCAGATCGAGGACGTCAGCGACCTCTACGACGAGTTCGGCCTCCGCGACGCGTTCCCGGCCGACCTGATCGAGCGCCTGACGGTCGACGACAAGATCTACTCCGTCCCGTCGAACATCCACCGCGCGAACGTCGTGTGGGCCAACCCGACCGTGCTCTCCGACGCCGGCCTCGACCCCGAGGCGACGTACGAGAGCATGGGCGACTGGTTCGACGCGCTCGACGCGGTCAAGGACTCGGGCAAGACGGCTCTCTCCGTCGCGACGACCTGGACGCAGGTCAACCTGCTCGAGACCGTCCTCCTCTCGGACCTCGGCCCCGACGGCTACAGCGGCCTGTGGGACGGCACGACCGACTGGGCGGGCGCGGACGTGACCCAGGCTCTCGAGGACTTCGAGAAGCTCATGAGCTACACCAACACGGACCGTGACGGTCTCGACTGGCCGGACGCGACCCAGCAGGTCATCGACGGCCAGGCCGGGTTCAACGTCATGGGCGACTGGGCGGAGGCCGCCTTCGAGGAGGCCGGCTCCGAGGCCGGGACCGACTACGTCTACTTCCCGGTGCCCGGCACCGACGGGATGTTCGACTTCCTCGCCGACTCCTTCACCCTCCCGGTCGGGGCCCCGCACCCCGGCGGCGCCAAGAACTGGCTCGAGACCGTCGGCTCCGCCGAGGGCCAGGCCGCGTTCAACAAGGCCAAGGGCTCGATCCCGGCGAACACGGACGCCGACACGTCGGACTTCAGCGACTACCAGCAGACGGCCATCGAGTCGTTCGGGCAGGACACCATCGTGTCGTCGCTCGCCCACGGCGCGGCCGTGCCGGTCGCCACGCTGAACGCGATCTCCGACGCGACCAGCAAGTTCACGACCGGTGCCTCCGACATCGCGACGTACCAGTCCGACCTCGGAGCAGCTGTCAACGGCTGATCCGCCGCCGATCACCCCTGGCGGGACCCGTCGAGAGCACTCGGTCGGGTCCCGCCGGACCGTCCGGCCACCGCGCGCCGGCCACACCCGCGGCAATCGCCCGCGGACCATCACCCGTGGCACGCAACCCCCGGCTGCCGGGAGGAAAGGCACCATGAAGCATCGATTCCGACGGCTGGGGCCGCCGCTGCTGCTCCTCGCCCCCTCGCTGATCCTCATGGCCGTGTTCGTCTACGGCCTGATCGCGGCGAACTTCACGACCTCGATCACCGACAACCACACCGCGGCCCAGGCCACCGGCGTCGAACCGACCAGCACCGTCTGGTTCGAGAACTACACGACGCTCCTGGCGAGCGACGACTTCCAGCACTCGCTGATGAACCTCCTGCTGTACACGGTCGTCTTCCTGGTCGGCACGCTCGCGATCGGCTTCGTGTGGGCATGGCTGCTCGACAAGCCCATCAAGGGCGAAGGCATCTTCCGCTCGATCTACCTCTTCCCGATGGCCGTCTCGTTCGTCGCCTCGGGCGTCGTCTGGCGCTGGCTGCTGAACTCGAACCAGGGCGAGAACGCGAGCGGCCTGAACCGGCTGTTCCAGATCATGGGCCTGGACTTCCTGCAGAACAACTGGTGGAACAACGTCACCTTCGGCATCATCGCCATCGCGATCCCGGCGATCTGGCAGCTCTCCGGCTACGTCATGGCCCTGTTCCTCGCCGGGTTCCGTGGGATCCCCGACGAGCTGCGCGAGGCCGGCCGCATGGACGGCGCGAGCGAGTGGAAGGTCTACCGCTACGTCCTGTTCCCGCAGCTGACGCCGATCATGCTCTCGGCGCTCGTGATCATCGGTCACATGTCGCTCAAGTCGTTCGACCTCATCATGTCGATCTCCAAGCCGGCGAACTACCAGACCAAGGTCCCCGCGGTGGACATGTACGTCGCCAAGTCCAGCTTCGACTACGCGACCGCCGCGGCGATCGGCACGATCCTCCTCGTCATCGTGGCGGTCGTCGTCGTCCCGTACCTGGTCAAGACGAACCGTCAGGAGAAGTGATGTCGACGACCGTCAGCACCCCCGTACCCCCGAAGGACGCGACCGGTCAGCCGGTCCGGCTGCGCCAGGACAAGGGCCGCGAGCGCTTCGGCCTCGCCCGGACCCTGCGCTACGTCGCGCTGGTCCTCGGCATCATGGTCGTCCTCGTCCCGGTCTACGTCCTGTTCATCACGAGCTTCAAGGGCGCCGGTGACGCGTCACCCACGCGAGCGTGGAACCTGCCCGAGACCTGGACCATGCAGAACTGGCAGGACGCCTGGACGGCGCTCTCGCCGGCCCTGTGGCGCACCTTCCAGATGGTCATCCCCGCGTCGATCATCGCGGCATTCCTCGGGTCGCTCAACGGGTTCGTCCTGGCCCGATGGAGCTTCCGGGGAGCGAACCTGGTCTTCACCCTGATCCTGTTCGGGATGTTCATCCCCTACCAGGCGGTGATGATCCCGCTCCTGCAGATCTTCCTCGACGCGAACATCCCGAGCGGCGTCCCGTCGCTGATCCTGCTCCACGTCATCTACGGGATCCCGATCACCACGCTCATCTTCCGCAACTACTACATGACGATCCCGCACGAGCTCGTCGAGGCGTCGCGCGTCGACGGGGCCGGCATGCTGCGGACCTACTGGTCCGTGATCCTGCCGATCTCGGTACCGAGCTTCGTGGTCGTCCTGATCTGGCAGTTCACGTCGGCCTGGAACGACTTCCTGTTCGCCGTGTTCTTCTCGAGCAGCCAGAACGGCCCGGTCACCCTCGCGCTCAACAACCTCGCGAACGGTGCCATGCTCCAGAACTACGGGGTCTCCATGGCAGGCGCCCTGTTCGCCTCGTTGCCGACGCTCGTCGTCTACATCATCCTCGGCAAGTACTTCGTCGGTGGGCTGATGTCGGGCTCGGTGAAGGGCTGACCGTAGGGCAGCAATCACGGTAGGGCGGCGTCGGACGGCGTAGCTCGCCGGACATGACGAAGGGGCGTCGGGCTTGTGCCCGACGCCCCTTCGTCGTTGGTGTCCGAGGTGGCCCGGCCGATCGCCACCCATCCAGACCGTCACCGGCCTCCCTGCCGGCTCGGTCTGTCAGCTCGCCGGCGCGGTCCGCGGCGTCACGACGCCCTCGACGATGTCGACGGAGCCGGGGTTCGTGGACACCTGGACGTTGGTCGACGACCCGAGCACCGAGCCCATGGCACCGCCGACGCTGAACAGCGCCAGGCAGAGGAGGAGGGTCGTGGCCCAGAAGACGCCGTAGCGTCCAGCGGTCCGGTCGTTCGTCGTTGCAGCAGCCACGTGGCACGTCATTTCTCGGGGTTCGAACTGGTTCGACACCACGCTGTGCTGTAGCTCCATCGTACGTGGCGCGCCCCCGAGACGACGGGTCGACCAGCTGTGACGTCGGCCGTCGAGCTGGCCCCACGGACCGCTCAGTCGGTACCCGTACCGGACGCCGCGTCCTCGGCGGGGGCCGGCGTGACCATCGAGCCGTGTGCGACATTCACGTGGCCAGGGTTCGACATCACCTGGTCGTTCGTCGACGAGCCCAGGACGGAACCCATGTAGCCCCCCGCGCTGAACAGTGCGACGCACATCAGGAGCAGGACGACCCAGAACGCCCCGTACCCGGCGACCTTCGTTCCGTCAACAGCCTTTGCTCGTGCCATGTGCTCCACCCCAGCTCGCGGTGCGGACGGGTTCCGCGCCTTCTGGTGATGAGACGCCCCAGGCGCCGACCTATGACTCGATAATCGATGTGATCCGAAACACCGCGGAGGCGGCCCCGCCTCACGCGACCACCAGGTGACAAGGCCCGCGACCTCGCGCCGGCACACCTGCACTCGTCGGCGCGTGCACCCTGGCGCGTGTGCACACGGGGGCGGACGCTCGGGTGCAGGTCCTCGCAGAAATGCCGAAGACCCACCCCGGGTGGGGTGGGTCTTCGGTGAATGGTTGTCCGGCGGCGTCCTACTCTCCCACCCCGTTCCCAGGGCAGTACCATCGGCGCTGAAGGGCTTAGCTTCCGGGTTCGGAATGGGACCGGGCGTTTCCCCTTCGCTGTGACCGCCGTAACTTTATCGAGTTGTCGGGTTCCCCCTGTTTTCACACTGCACCTGTGGGGTGTGGTGTGGGGGGTGGTGCCCGTTTCTCGGGAACCGCACAGTGGACGCGTGCATAGCAATGTTTGTTGGTTGTGAAGTTGTCGGCTGATTAGTACCGGTCAGCTGCGACAGTCGTTAGTCCTGTCTTCCACGTCCGGCCTATCGACCCAGTAGTCTTCTGGGTGCCTTCCACCCGCGAGGGGTGTGGAAACCTCATCTTGAAGCAGGCTTCCCGCTTAGATGCTTTCAGCGGTTATCCCTTCCGAACGTAGCCAACCAGCGGTGCTCCTGGCGGAACAACTGGCACACCAGAGGTTCGTCCGTCCCGGTCCTCTCGTACTAGGGACAGCCCTTCTCAAGTTTCCTGCGCGCGCAGCGGATAGGGACCGAACTGTCTCACGACGTTCTAAACCCAGCTCGCGTACCGCTTTAATGGGCGAACAGCCCAACCCTTGGGACCTACTCCAGCCCCAGGATGCGACGAGCCGACATCGAGGTGCCAAACCATGCCGTCGATATGGACTCTTGGGCAAGATCAGCCTGTTATCCCCGGGGTACCTTTTATCCGTTGAGCGACGGCGCTTCCACAAGCCACCGCCGGATCACTAGTTCCGACTTTCGTCCCTGCTCGACCTGTCAGTCTCACAGTCAAGCTCCCTTGTGCACTTGCACTCGACACCTGATTGCCAACCAGGCTGAGGGAACCTTTGAGCGCCTCCGTTACATTTTTGGAGGCAACCGCCCCAGTTAAACTACCCACCAGACACTGTCCCTGATCCGGATCACGGACCGAGGTTAGGAATCCAGAGCGACCAGAGTGGTATTTCAACGTTGACTCCACACACGCTGGCGCGTGCGCTTCACAGTCTCCCACCTATCCTACACAAGCCGCACCGAACACCAATATCAAGCTATAGTAAAGGTCCCGGGGTCTTTCCGTCCTGCTGCGCGTAACGAGCATCTTTACTCGTACTGCAATTTCGCCGAGTTCACGGTTGAGACAGCGGAGAAGTCGTTACGCCATTCGTGCAGGTCGGAACTTACCCGACAAGGAATTTCGCTACCTTAGGATGGTTATAGTTACCACCGCCGTTTACTGGGGCTTAAATTCTGAGCTTCGCCTTGCGGCTGACCCGTCCTCTTAACCTTCCAGCACCGGGCAGGCGTCAGTCCGTATACATCGACTTGCGTCTTAGCACGGACCTGTGTTTTTAGTAAACAGTCGCTTCTCCCTGGTCTCTGCGGCCGTCCACGCTTCCCCAGCAAGTGGGTTCACGCTTTCGGCCCCCTTCTCCCGAAGTTACGGGGGCATTTTGCCGAGTTCCTTAACCGTGATTCGCTCGATCGCCTTAGTATTCTCTACCTGATCACCTGAGTCGGTTTGGGGTACGGGCGGCTAGAACCTCGCGTCGAAGCTTTTCTTGGCAGCATAGGATCACCGCGTTCCCACATACGTGGTCACTGTCAGCTCTCAGGATATGTGTCGGGCGGATTTGCCTACCCGACTCCCTACGGCCTTAGACGTGGTCTACCATCGCCACGTGCGGCTGCCTTCCTGCGTCACTCCTGTTAATACGCTTACCTACTACCGGTTCGGGTCCCACGCTCCCTGCCACGGTGATCCCCGAAGGGATCGGTGCGGCAGTTCGGATGGTTAGCATCACCGGGCTCGGTATGGGCGGTTCTTCGCCGGTAGGAGAATATCAACTCCTTGTCCATCGACTACGCCTGTCGGCCTCGCCTTAGGTCCCGACTTACCCAGGGCGGATTAGCCTGGCCCTGGAACCCTTGATCATTCGGCGGACGGGTTTCTCACCCGTCTTTCGCTACTCATGCCTGCATTCTCACTCGTGTAGGCTCCACCGCTGGATTCCTCCGCGACTTCACTGCCCACACGACGCTCCCCTACCCATCCGCACGCCTGGACCACGAAGGCCTAGCGTTTGTGCGAATGCCACAGCTTCGGCGGTGTACTTGAGCCCCGCTACATTGTCGGCGCGGAATCACTTGACCAGTGAGCTATTACGCACTCTTTCAAGGGTGGCTGCTTCTAAGCCAACCTCCTGGTTGTCTGTGCAACTCCACATCCTTTCCCACTTAGCACACGCTTAGGGGCCTTAGCTGGTGGTCTGGGCTGTTTCCCTCTCGACTACGGAGCTTATCCCCCGCAGTCTCACTGCCACGTTCTCACTTACCGGCATTCGGAGTTTGGCTGACGTCAGTAACCTGTTGGGGCCCATTAGCCATCCAGTAGCTCTACCTCCGGTAAGAAACACGTGACGCTGCACCTAAATGCATTTCGGGGAGAACCAGCTATCACGAAGTTTGATTGGCCTTTCACCCCTAACCACAGGTCATCCCCTCGGTTTTCAACCCAAGTGGGTTCGGTCCTCCACGCGGTCTTACCCACGCTTCAACCTGCCCATGGCTAGATCACTTCGCTTCGGGTCTAGACCCAGCGACTCATACGCCCTGTTCGGACTCGCTTTCGCTACGGCTTCCCCACACGGGTTAACCTCGCCACTGAGCACTAACTCGCAGGCTCATTCTTCAAAAGGCACGCTGTCACCCCTGCTAAGGAGGCTCCAACGGATTGTAGGCACACGGTTTCAGGTACTATTTCACTCCCCTCCCGGGGTACTTTTCACCTTTCCCTCACGGTACTGGTCCGCTATCGGTCACTAGGTAGTATTTAGGCTTATCAAGTGGTCTTGACGGATTCACACGGGATTTCTCGGGCCCCGTGCTACTTGGGATCCCTTCCAGGAGGCCACGCCATTTCGTCTACGGGGGTCACACCCTCTGTGCCGGGCCTTTCAATGCCCTTCGACTATGACACGACTTTCTTACTCCTTGCCCGGATGTCAGTCCGGGCCGGAAGGTCCCACTACCCCGCACATGCAACGCCTGACAGCTTTAACACATGCACGGTTTGGCCTGATCCGCTTTCGCTCGCCACTACTCACGGAATATCTCTTCCTGTCGGTACTGAGATGTTTCACTTCCCGACGTTCCCTCCACACACCCTATATATTCAGGTGCGGGTCACCACACATGACTGTGGCGGGGTTCCCCCATTCGGACATCCTCGGATCACGGTTCGTTTGCCAACTCCCCGAGGCTTATCGCAGGCTACAACGTCCTTCTTCGGCTCCTAGTGCCAAGGCATCCACCCTGTGCCCTTAAAAACTTCACAAAACATAAAACACAAAATTGCAGATACCAAAGACTTCACATCTTTGATGAGATGCTCGCGTCCACTGTGCAGTTCTCAAGCAACGGACGATCCCACCCTACTGAGCCGGCTGCTGCCGGCCGTTCACGGTGACCCGTACCAGTCCCAACCACGCGCCCAGGACTCCCACCCCAGCTCCCCGGCCATCCCGGCACCCGCCACCCCGAAGAGCGACACGACCGACCAACCAGAAACCCGAGTGCAAGCCCCGCAGCGCCGATGGCCTGGGGACCCAACAGTGTGCTCACGCCAACCCCCGCCTCACCGGTGCGTTCCCCCCGAGACCACCACACCCAAGACCACCACTCACACGCCCGAAGGCATCCGAAGGCTGTCCTGGACGGGTATCTCGGTGTACTACCACCGACGACACGAGACCAGCTAGTCAATGTTCCACCCATGAGCAACCACCCCCACACGCGAACGGTGTGAGCCATGGCCTCTGAACCCACCAGCCACTACGACCGGCGAGCAGACGAAGCTCCTTAGAAAGGAGGTGATCCAGCCGCACCTTCCGGTACGGCTACCTTGTTACGACTTAGTCCCAATCGCCAGTCCCACCTTCGACGGCTCCCCCACAAGGGTTGGGCCACCGGCTTCGGGTGTTACCGACTTTCGTGACTTGACGGGCGGTGTGTACAAGGCCCGGGAACGTATTCACCGCAGCGTTGCTGATCTGCGATTACTAGCGACTCCGACTTCATGGGGTCGAGTTGCAGACCCCAATCCGAACTGAGACCGGCTTTTGGGATTCGCTCCGCCTTACGGCATCGCAGCCCTTTGTACCGGCCATTGTAGCATGCGTGAAGCCCAAGACATAAGGGGCATGATGATTTGACGTCATCCCCACCTTCCTCCGAGTTGACCCCGGCAGTCTCCTATGAGTCCCCACCATCACGTGCTGGCAACATAGGACGAGGGTTGCGCTCGTTGCGGGACTTAACCCAACATCTCACGACACGAGCTGACGACAACCATGCACCACCTGTATACGAGTGTCCAAAGAGGCTGCTGTCTCCAGCAGATTCTCGTATATGTCAAGCCTTGGTAAGGTTCTTCGCGTTGCATCGAATTAATCCGCATGCTCCGCCGCTTGTGCGGGCCCCCGTCAATTCCTTTGAGTTTTAGCCTTGCGGCCGTACTCCCCAGGCGGGGCACTTAATGCGTTTGCTGCGGCACGGAACTCGTGGAATGAGCCCCACACCTAGTGCCCAACGTTTACGGCATGGACTACCAGGGTATCTAATCCTGTTCGCTCCCCATGCTTTCGCTCCTCAGCGTCAGTTGCGGCCCAGTGACCTGCCTTCGCCATCGGTGTTCCTCCTGATATCTGCGCATTCCACCGCTACACCAGGAATTCCAGTCACCCCTACCGCACTCTAGTCTGCCCGTACCCGATGCACGCTCAAGGTTGAGCCTTGAGTTTTCACACCAGACGCGACAAACCGCCTACGAGCTCTTTACGCCCAATAATTCCGGACAACGCTTGCGCCCTACGTATTACCGCGGCTGCTGGCACGTAGTTAGCCGGCGCTTCTTCTGCAGGTACCGTCACTTTCGCTTCTTCCCTACTGAAAGGGGTTTACAACCCGAAGGCCTTCATCCCCCACGCGGCGTCGCTGCATCAGGCTTGCGCCCATTGTGCAATATTCCCCACTGCTGCCTCCCGTAGGAGTCTGGGCCGTGTCTCAGTCCCAGTGTGGCCGGTCGCCCTCTCAGGCCGGCTACCCGTCGTCGCCTTGGTAGGCCATTACCCCACCAACAAGCTGATAGGCCGCGAGACCATCCTTGACCGATAAATCTTTCCACCACACACCATGCGATGCGCAGTCATATCCGGTATTAGACCCCGTTTCCAAGGCTTATCCCGAAGTCAAGGGCAGGTTCCTCACGTGTTACTCACCCGTTCGCCACTGATCCACCCAGCAAGCTGGGCTTCACCGTTCGACTTGCATGTGTTAAGCACGCCGCCAGCGTTCGTCCTGAGCCAGGATCAAACTCTCCGTAAATGATCAACATCAACCACCCACACCCCAAAGAGGCACAAGCAGTCAACAATCATACGAAACAACCACCAGACCCACCCGGAAAAGAGCGAGACCGACAGCCATAGTTAAACCTTGGCAAAAGAGACAAAAACTAACGTTTCTGTATCTGTTTGACCATTAAAAACCCCGACCACCCGGCAGGCGCCCCACAACGAGACACACACCAGACAAGCCAGAGCAAATGGCATTGACTATCAAGCACACTGTTGAGTTCTCAAACAACCGACGCGCACCGTCCCAACCAGCCACAACCAGTGACCAACCAGACCCGGGGCAACCTCTCCAACCTACCAGACCCACACCCTGCAGTCCAGCCCCACGATCCCGCCCCGACAAGCAGCACGCACAGCGCACACACCCACCAGAACCACACCAAGGGTTCCAACCCGAAGCAGACGGCCACCGGCACCACGCTCACGAAGAGCGGCACTCCCCCGAGCCAAACCCAGGATCCGTGTCCGTCACACCCTGTCGGGCTGACTCCGAGAACATTACACGCCCTCCCGACCGACTCCAAACCCTTCCGCGGTGACCACCACCACACCCGCCCCCAGCGCGCGCGCTGCAGACCCCACGCACGCGCACAAAGGCCCGGAACACGCCGCAAACCACCTGCCCAAGGCGACAGAACACGCGCCCACACCCGGCGCCCACGTCGTCTGTGAACAAGCGCCCACGCAGGTGCACCACCAGCCACCTGGGGCTGTCGGACATCGTCTGAGGCCGGCGTCAGGACACAGCACCCGCGAACGGGACGACCTGAGCCCCGACCCCGCGGGCACTCGCGCACGCTGGGTGCACCACCGCTGCCTCGGAGGCCGCCGGAAGGCCCGCCTGACGCGACGAGCCCGGTACGGCGTATGCCGTACCGGGCTCGTACTGGGCGAAGCTGGTGTCTTGTGGGCCCTAGAGGCCTACTCGCTCAGCTCGGTTCGTCCGTCGCGCTGCGCGCGGGTCGTGATGCTCAGGCGCCGGTGGTCACCGGCTGCTTGCCCGAGGCCTTCACCGCTGCGTCGAACTCCTCGGTGATCTCCGCGTTGTCGGGCTTGAGCGCCAGGCTGACGACGACCGCGACGATCATGCAGGTCGCGAAGCCGGGGACGATCTCGTACAGCGTGTCGCCGAGGCTCGACTGCCCCCATGCGAAGGCGACCACGGCGCCCGCGACCATCCCGGACAGCGCGCCCCAGCGGGAGAGCCCACGCCAGTAGAGGCTGAGGATGATGATCGGGCCGAACGCCGCACCGAACCCGGCCCAGGCGAAGCCGACCAGGTCGAGGATCGAGCCGCCCGGGTCGAGCGCGATGAGGATGGCGACGACCGCGACGGTCAGCACGCCTGCACGGCCGAGCCAGACCTGCTTCTTCGGCTCGAGCGGCCGACCCACGATGTTGTAGAGGTCCTCGACGAGTGCCGACGAGCAGACGATGAGCTGCGACGAGATCGTCGACATGATCGCAGCGAGCACCGCCGCGAGGATCAGGCCGGCGATCAGCGGGTGGAACAGGATCTGCGACAGCTCGAGGAAGACGGTCTCGGGGTCGTCCAGCGTCGCGTTCGACGCGTTGAAGTAGGCGACACCGATCAGGCCGGTGAACACCGCGCCGACCGCCGAGAGCACCATCCAGGAGATACCGATGCGACGGCCGACCTTGGCGTCCTGCGGGGTCCGCATCGCCATGAAGCGCACGATGATGTGGGGCTGGCCGAAGTAGCCGAGTCCCCACGCTGCAGCGGACAGGATGCTGACGAAGCTCGCACCTGCCACGAACGACAGGTGGGTGGTCCCGACGCTGCCGTCCTCGGCGAGGATCGCGTCCTTGGCCGCGGTCCAGCCGCCGATGTCGCTGAGCGCGACGAGCGGCACGGCGATGAGGGCGAGGAGCATCAGGGTGCCCTGGGCGACGTCGGTCCACGTGGCACCGAGGAACCCGCCGAAGAGGGTGTACGCGAGCGTCGCACCGGCGACGATGAACATGCCGGTCAGGTAGTTCTGGTCGAACGAGCTCTCGAAGAACTTGCCGCCCGCGACCATGCCGGAGGAGACGTAGAAGGTGAAGAAGACCAGCACGATGACGCCGGCCGCGATGCGGATGGTGTGCGACGTGTCCTTCAGGCGGTTCTCGAAGAAGCTCGGGATCGTGATCGAGTTGTGCGACACCTCGGTGTACGCGCGGAGCCTCGGAGCCACGAACTTCCAGTTGAGCCAGGCACCGATCGTCAGCCCGACCGCGATCCAGGCCTCGACGAGTCCCGCGGCGTAGATCGCACCGGGGAGACCCAGGAGCAGCCACGCCGACATGTCGGAGGCCCCTGCGCTGAGGGCCGCCGCCGCCGGGTGGAGCTTGCGTCCACCCAGCATGTAGTCGTCGAGGTCGCTCGTCCTCCGATACGCCATGTAGCCGATGAACAGCATGCCTGCCATGTATATGACGATCGCGATCGTCTGATATGCCTGATCACTCATCCGGTTACTCCACTCCAATACGTCGAGGTGCGCGCGCCGAGGCGCGGCCAAAGCCGCAGACACTGGCAGAGCGGGACCCCCGGACGTCAAGCGGCGTGGCCCCGCTCGGACCGCGCGGAGGTCGCCCGGGAGCTTCCTACGACTCGCGGGAGATCGGCCCGATCAGCCGATCCGGCTGCTCCTAGCCGCAGCAGAGCGCGCCTGCGCCGGTCGCCGGCGGTCTTACGCATGCCGGACAGAACGGACGTTCACAAGTCGTCCGCAAGTCGTCCGCGAATCGTCCACCTGTCAGGACAGATCGTCTCGTCGAAGCGACCCCTGACGGGCCCCAGCCCCGACGCAGGCAACAGACCGGGCCGTCAGACTCCCGGTGGTGCCCACCGGCCGGCGGCGATGTCGAGGAGCTTCGGGACGATCCGGGCGCCGTCGGCCCGGAGCCCGTCGTGGAGGTACTCGTTGGTCGCCCAGACGGTCGCGGCGCCGACGCTCGCGGCGGTGTCCGTGGCGAGCACGAGGTCGACGTACGGGTCGTCGACGTACTGGATCGATGCGAGCGGCACCTCGTTGGCGCCGAGCCGGTCGAGGTCGTAGAGCTCTGGCCACGACGTCTGGGCGGCGAGCGCCTCGGCGACCTCCCGGAACGGGCGCAGAGCGCGCAGCTGCTCGAACATCCACGGGTAGGTCGCCTCTCCCGTGAGCATGAGCGGTCGCTCGCCGACGCCGAATGCCGACCACCGCGCGTGCTCCTCGGCAGCCGCCCAGCCGCCCGCGCGCTCACCCTGGTGGTAGATGCACTCCTGCAGCAGCATGTAGAGCGGGTTGCCCGCGAACCCCGTCCTGCTCCCCACCGCCGCCAGGAATCCGTCGGACGGGGCGCCGTCCGACGCCCACGCGGTGTCCAGGAGCCAGTGGAGGCCGGGAGCGCCGTCGGACATGCCGAACGGCTGGCCCAGGACCTGGAGCCGCTCGACCGTGAGCCGGTCGCCGTCGGGCAGCGTGACGGTGCCGGACGACGCGGCGTCGGCGAGGCGTCCGAGCGTCGCCACGTCCTCGGGGAAGTCGCGCGCGAAGGACGCGTTGCGCGCCACCTGGCGCGGGTAGGTCCGGGCGTAGACGTCCTCGGCGGACGCGTGGACCGGCGGCAGGCCGCCGGTCGTGAGGCAGGAGGTGAGGCCCTCGGGGTGGAGCGACAGGTAGGTGAGGGTGATGAACCCGCCGTAGGACTGGCCGAGCGTCGTCCACGGGCGCCCGCCGTAGACGGTGTTCCTCAGGTGCTCGGCGTCACGGACGATCGCGTCGGCACGGAAGCAGGAGACGTAGTCGGCAGCGAGGGCGACGTCGTCCCCGAAGGATCGGACGACGGCCTCGTCCACGGGCGAGGAGCGTCCCGTCCCGCGCTGGTCCAGCAGGACGACGCGGTGGGTCTCGAGCGCGGTCGTCCACCATCCGCCGGCCCCGGGTCGAGGTCCCATGCCGCCCGGACCGCCCTGGAGGAACAGCAGCAGCGGCAGGTCCTCACCGTCTCGGGCCGGGTCGACCAGCTCGCGGGCGAAGACCTCGATCTCCCCGAAGCGCGCCGGGTCGGACCAGTCGACGGGCACGCGGACGGAGCGGTCGCGGACACGGAAGCCGGACGTCGTGTAGGTGGCGGTCACAGACCAAACGTACGGCGCCGAGACCGGTCGCGTCCCGGGCTGTTCCCGAGACCACCTCGGCAGCCGGTTCAGGACCGATGTCACGTCGCCCTCCACGAAACATGACCCGCCCGCACGAAACATGGACGTGCCACGCTTGACCCATGCCCTCAGCGCCAGCTGCCGCCCCTGCGCCCGCCGACCCGTCACCCGCACCGCTCGCCGAGCGGCGCCGTGCCCTGCGCAGGGCTCTCGTCGTCGTCGCGGTGCTGCACGTCGTCGGCTGGGGCGGTGCGCTCGTGTTCTGGGCGATCGGCGACGCCGGCACGGCCGGGGCCGGGCTCGGCCTGGGGCTCGCGCTCACCGCGTACACGCTCGGCGCCCGGCACGCGTTCGACGCCGACCACATCGCCGTCATCGACGGGTCCGCGCGCAGCCTGGCCGCGAGAGGCCGCCCCGCGGCCCCGGTCGGGACCTGGTTCTCGCTGGGTCACTCGTCGGTCGTCGTCGGCATGTGCGCCGTCGTGGTCGCGAGCCCGCACCTGGGCCGCATCGCGTTGGGCGAGGACTCGGCGGTGCTGCAGATGCTGCCGACCATCGGCCGGGTCGCCGCCGTCGCGGCCCTCGCACTGGTGGCCGGGCTCGGCATCGCCGCGCTGGTGCGCATGCGCAGGGCCGCGAAGGAGCATGACGGAGGGGTCGGCGGCGACGCGCCCCCGGTGGCCCGCTCTCATGGATGCTGCGCGGGCGCCTCGCCCGCGTGCGAGGACCCCGCCAGCTCTTCGGGGTCGGCCTGCTCATGGGCCTCGGCTTCGACACCGCGACCGAGGTCGGGCTCCTCGTCCTGACCGGGACGGCCGCAGCCACGCTGCCGTGGCCCGCGCTGGCCGTGCTCCCCGTCCTCTTCGCCGCCGGGATGACCCTGTTCGACACCCTCGACGGCGCCCTCGTCGAGCACACGTTCCACCTCGGTGACACGCACGCCGCGACACGACGACGCTCAGCGCTCGCCGTCACCCTGCTCTCGACCGCCGTGGCCCTCGCCGTCGGGCTCGTGCTGCTGGCCGACCTGGTGAAGGACCTCGGTCACGTCGACGTGCCGGTCCTGTCGACCGTCGCCGACGCCGACACGACCTGGTGGGGCGTCGCCGCCGTCCTCGCGGTCCTCGGGGTGCTGGTGGTCGGCCACGTCACGCGGATGCTGCCGCGCAGAGCGGAGCCCACCGCCGGCTGAGCGGGCTCTCGTGGTGGTCGCGGCCCAGATAGCGCTCGACGGTGCCCGGGCCCTCGAGCTGCAAGGCCAACGGGTCCCCGTCGTCGCGGAACCCCCAGCACGACAGCGTGTCGACGACGCGCGCGGCCCCCAGCACGGCGGGTGACGCGCGCAGCCCTGCGTCCCGGAGGTCCAGGTCCTCGACGTGCAGAGGCGCGCCGTCGAGCCGTACCCGGGTCCGCGAGCGCAGCGCACCACCGCCCTGACCGCTGCGGCCCAGCACCAGCACCTCGCGCACGACCGCGCGGGACCCGGCAGACATCTCGACGTCGAGCGACCGGACGACGTCCGCCCCGTCGCTGACCACGAACGGCTCGGCCGCCCACGTCAGGACGGCGTCGGCCCCGACGCGCACCCTGCTGCGCCACGCCGCCGACCGGCCGCGACCGTGATGGGCCACGGTCCCGGCGATCTCCACCAGGTCGAGGCGGCACCCCGCCTCGACCTCGACGTCCAGCTCGACCTCGTCACCGCCCAGGAGCAGCATGCGACCGGCGAGGACCCCGACGCGCGCCCGGCCCGCAGAGCGGCCGAGCACCCGCAGCGCGAGGTCGCCGTCCCGCAGGTCGAGCGAGTCCGCCGTCAGACGGACGCTGGTCATCAGTGCGCGTGGTCGTGGTCGTCCGCACCGTCGGCGTGGGAGTGCTCGACGACGTTCCCGTCCTCGTCGGCGTGGAAGTGCGGCGCCATCGGGCCGGGGTCGACCGGCTCGTGGCCGCCCGCACGGAACCCGGCGAGCACACCGTCGAGCCACGCGACCAGGGCCTCGATCGAGCTCCGGTCGTGGCGCGAGAGCGCGACGACGTCCCGGCCGTCGCGCGCCGTGTTCGCGTCCGCGACCATCTGCTCCACGTCGACCCCGACGTACGGGGCCAGGTCGGTCTTGTTGAGGACGAGCAGGTCCGCGCGACCGATGCCCGGGCCGCCCTTGCGCGCCACGTCACCGCCGCCGGCCACGTCGAGCACGAAGATCTGGGCGTCCACGAGCGCCGGGGAGAAGGTCGCGGTGAGGTTGTCGCCGCCCGACTCGACGAGCACGAGGTCGAGCGGGGCGAAGTCGGCCTCGAGGTCCTCGACCGCCAGCAGGTTCGCGGTGACGTCGTCGCGGATCGCCGTGTGCGGGCAGGCGCCCGTCTCCACGGCGCGGATGCGCTCGGGGTCGAGCACCCCGGCGGAGCGCAGGAACCGGGCGTCCTCGTCCGTGTAGATGTCGTTCGTGATGACGCCGATGCGCAGGCGCTCGTCGAGCTCGCGGCACAGCAGCGCGATGAGCGAGCTCTTCCCGGTGCCGACCGGACCGGCGACGCCGAGGCGCAGGGATCGGGTCGGCTCAGGGTCGGCGGTGCTGGCAGCGGTACCGGGGGTCGGGCGGGCGGTCGTCTCAGGCATGGAAGAGCTTCCTCGGGGTTCGGTGGTGCAGCAGGGACAGGTGCTCGACGGCGGGCGCCGAGGTGGACGGTATGTCGTCGGGTCCGGTCAGGTGCGCGACGCGGCCGACGAGGCGCTCAACGTCCGCGTGGGCGGCGAGGGTCCACGCCGTCGTGCGGACCGGGTCCAGCGGGTCGAGCTTGAGGACCGCGGCACAGACGGTGGCGACGTCGTCGTGGCCGCAGAGGCGCACGAGGCGAGCGGCGTCGAGCCCGGCGAGGGCCGCGACCACGCCGAGGGCGACCGGTCTGGGCGGCGTGCGACCGAGGGCGTCGAGCCGTGCGTCGCCCGGCCACAGGGTGCGTGCGAGACGCAGGAACCCGCGTCCGAGCTGGCGCGACACGTCCCGCAGCGCCCTGCTCGGGGTGCGCGCGGCCCAGGCGGCCGTGACGTCGTCGAGGGACGGGCCAGGCCGATCAGGTGCCGTGAGCGTCACGTGCCGCGCGACCACCGCCGTCCCCGCCTCGACGGCCACGACCGTGGCCAGCCTTCCGCGCACGAAGGCGGGGACGTCGTCCGCCACCAGGCCCGCGTGGGCCATGGCCGGCTCGAGGCCACCCGACTGGGTGTGCCCGCCGACGGGCAGGCGCGAGTCCGCGAGCAGGGCCAGCACCAGGTCGGGCGAGGCCGGGACCGGCGGTGCAGCGGCAGGCCGGGGCGGGACGCCGGTGGGTGACGGTGACATCGGTGAGGTCGGCACCCCTAGAACATCTGGTAGAGCTGCGCCATCGGCAGCCGGTCGGCAGGGGCCGGCTCGACGAGGTCGCCGTCGACGCGGATCGCGAAGGTCTCGGCGTCCACCTCGATGCGCGGCAGGACGTCGTTGTGGACCATCTGCGCCTTGCCCACCCCGCGGGTGTCACGCACCGCGACGAGCCGACGGCGCAGGCCGAGCCTGCCGGCCAGACCGTCGTCGAGCGCGGCCTGACCCACGAAGCTGACCGAGACGTCGGCGCCGACCGGGTGGTAGAGGGTCGGGCGCAGGAGCACGGGCTGTGGCGTGGGGATCGAGGCGTTCGGGTCGCCGAGCGCCCCGAGGACGAGAGCCCCGCCCTTCATCACGACGGACGGGCGGACGCCGAAGAACGCCGGGTCCCACAGCACCAGGTCAGCCATCTTGCCGACCTCGACCGATCCGACGACGTGGTCGATGCCGTGCGCGACGGCCGGGTTGATCGTGTACTTCGCGACGTAGCGGACGGCCCGCTCGTTGTCGGCGGGCCGGCTCGCACCGAGCGGACCGCGGCGCTGCTTCATGACGTGCGCGACCTGCCAGGTGCGGGTGATGACCTCGCCGATCCGTCCCATCGCCTGGGCGTCGGACGACGTGATCGACAGTGCGCCCATGTCATGCAGCACGTCCTCGGCCGCGATGGTCGTCGCCCGGATGCGGGACTCGGCGAACGCCAGGTCCTCCGGGACCCGCGGGTTGAGGTGGTGGCACACGATGAGCATGTCGAGGTGCTCGGGGACGGTGTTGACCGTGTGGGGCAGGGTCGGGTTCGTCGAGCCCGGGATCACGTTGGGCAGCCCGGCGATCGTGATGATGTCGGGCGCGTGCCCGCCCCCGGCGCCCTCGGTGTGGAACGCGTGGATCGAGCGGCCGCCGATCGCGGCGATCGTGGACTCGACGAACCCCGCCTCGTTGAGCGAGTCGGAGTGCAGGGCGACCTGCAGCCCGTGCTCATCGGCAGCCCTCAGCGCCGCGTCGATCGCGGCCGGCGTCGAGCCCCAGTCCTCGTGGACCTTGTAGCCGCCGGCGCCTGCGAGCGCCTGCTCCTTCAGCGCCTCCGCGCTGACCGTGTTGCCCTTGGCGAGCAGCAGCACGTTGACGGGCAGGGCGTCGAGGGAACGGTGAGCCTGCTCGAGGTGCCAGGCGCCGGGCGTCACCGTCGTGGCCTTGGTGCCCTCGCTCGGCCCCGTGCCGCCGCCCGCGATCGTCGTGAGACCCGCAGCGAGAGCCTCGTGGATCTGCGACGGCGAGATGATGTGGACGTGGGAGTCGATGCCTCCCGCGGTGAGGATGCGGCCTTCCCCGAGACCACGTCGGTCGACGGACCGATGCGCAGGGCCGGGTCAACGCCGTCCGCGACATCGGGGTTGCCCGCGCGGCCGATGCCGCAGATCAGGCCGTCCCGGACGCCGACGTCGGCGCGGTAGACGCCCGTGTGGTCCAGGACGATCGCGTTCGTGATCACCGTGTCGGGCGCGCCCTCGGCGCGGGTCGTCGACCCTTGCGCCATCGACTCCCGGATCGACTTTCCGCCACCGAAGACGGCCTCCTCGCCGCCGACGGTGAGGTCGTGCTCGACCTCGATCCACAGGTCGGTGTCGGCCAGGCGCACCTGGTCGCCGACCGAGGGCCCGTACAGCGCGGCGTAGCGTGCGCGGTCGATCTCAACCATCGATGGTCCCGTCCCCGTCCTTGATCTGGATGCCGGGCACGCGTCGTCGGCCGCGGAGTGCGACCGCGGCCACCTCGCGGGACACGCCCGGCTCGAACCGCACCGACGTCCCCGACGGGACGTCGAGGCGGAACCCGCGGGCCGCCGCGCGGTCGAAGGCCAGCGCGGCGTTGGCCTCGGGCAGGTGCAGGTGGGAGCCGATCTGCACGGGGCGGTCGCCCGTGTTCTCCACGACGAGCGTGAGCCGTTCGCCCGGGCCGCGGTCGGCGTTGAGCTCGACCGTGCCCGGGCGCACGCGCACCTCGCCCGGGACCACGGGAGCGACGTCGTCGCTCATGAGATCGGCTCGTGGAGCGTCACGAGCTTGCGGCCGTCGGGGAACGTCGCCTCGACCTGGACGTCGTGCAGCATCTCGGGGACGCCCTCCATCACCTGGTCGCGGGTGAGCACCCGACGACCCTCGTCCATCAGCCCCGGCACGGTCGCGCCCTCGCGAGCGCGCTCGACGACCCACGTGCTGAGGAGGGCGACCGCCTCGGGATGGTTGAGCAGCACGCCGCGGTCGAGGCGGTCGCGCGCGACCATCCCGGCGACCGACAGCAGCAGCTTCTCGGTGTCGGCTGGCGACAGGTTCACCCTGGGCACGCTCCCTCGTCCGTCACAGCTCCACGCGTCCAGCCGACTCTAGCGTCGGCCACGGACGTCACGCCTGCGCCGGCAGCACGTGGACGGGCGCCCACCCGCGGCGCCGCCCTTGTGTCGGCGTCCCCGGAAGTCCCGAGGTCGCAGGAGGGACGCTATGCGTCGCGGAGGGCCGAAGGCCGCGCCGCAACACGACGTTTTCCTGGGCGGACGAGAATTATCACGCGCGAAACACGCGGGCCACGCCACCAACTCGGAATCAACTCTGTGAGGGACGACACTTGTCTGACAGGCGGACGAGTATTACCGTTAGGACCCTTGTCAAAGAACGCCGTCAACCCGAGATCGCGGAGGCCCCTGCATGACCGTCGAGAGGCGCACCCCCATCCACCCCGGCGAGGCGCTGGTCGTCGAGTTCATGCGCCCGCTCGGTGTGAGCCCTGGAGAGCTGGCCGAGGCGACCGGGATCCCGACCCGGCACATCAACGCGATCACCCAGGGCCGCGAGCCCGTCACCGCCGACGACGCGTGGCGCATCGGGTGCGCGCTCGGCACCGGCGCGAAGCCGTGGATGGACCTCCAGACCGAGTTCGAGATGGGCACCGCGCACGCGGCGCACGCCTCCACCTACGCAGGGATCCGGCCGCTGCCGGTCTGACGCGCAGCGCCTCGCGATGCGGCCCGCCCCGCCGCATCGCGAGGCGGGCCGCATACGCTGGGCGCATGACTGCAGAGCGGCTGGACTTCCGGGCGACGATCGGCGTCGAGATCAAGGGCGACACGTGGAGCTGCGTCGAGATCCCCGACTCCAGAGAGTTCTTCGGCACCGGGAAGACCGTCAGAGTCGATGCGAGCATCGATGACGTCGCGCTAGAGAACGTCGGGGCGATGGTGACGGGGACGGGAGGACACATGGTGTCCCTCAGCGCGAAGGTCCGCAAAGCCCTGGGCAAGGACATCGGGGACACCGTCGACGTGACGGTCACGAAGCGATAACCCGTCCGCCGCGGCGGCTGTCGCGTCCACGCAACCCGTCGCGGTCGGGCACTGCTCCCGCAACGACGAACGGCCCCACTCTGACGAGTGGAGCCGCTGGTCGATCGCGTGCGCCCGAAGGGATTCGAACCCCCAACCTTCTGATCCGTAGTCAGATGCTCTATCCGTTGAGCTACGGGCGCAGTCCGGTTCGCCACTGGCGAGCCGTCGAGAAGCCTACCGCGACAGCGGGCCGTTCCCAAACCGATCCGGCCCTCGCACCACGTGATCCGTGACACGACGTACGGCGTGGGTCGGAAGGTGGACCGACAGCGGGCTGAGTGACCCTGAGCTGCCCTGCGAGCCGCAGGCCCACGACGTCCGGAGCCGGCGCGCCGACTGCGGACATCAGAAAAGGTCCCGACTTCTGCAGCCGAGACCTTCCTGGCGGAGACGGAGGGATTTGAACCCTCGAACGGATTGCTCCGTTACCACCTTAGCAGGGTGGCGCACTAGACCGGACTATGCGACGTCTCCTTCACCCGGGTTCCCGAGCGTCGCCAGGCTACCCGCCCGAGGGCGCCCGAGGCAAAAGCGAGCGGGCCGCGCCAGGGTGCTGGACGACGTCCGACACCCGGCCGAACTCCAGCCCGACAAACCAGCCGGGCACACGGCCTGGCTCCCGCCCGACGACCAGCCGGGCAGGTCCCGCCAAACATGCGGAGGGCGAGGGATTCGAACCCCCGGTCGCTTGCGCGACAACGGTTTTCAAGACCGTCACATTAGGCCGCTCTGTCAGCCCTCCCGGTGCGCCGGAGCGCGACGACCATCCTACCGATCGCCGCAGCCCCGGCGGACGAAGCTCGAGAACCCCGACCGACGGGCCGCGTCGACGGCGTCAGGCCGGAGCGCCGGCCCGGAGCCGGCGCATCGCGAGCTGCACCAGCGAGACCAGGGTCTGCTTGGTCGCGGCGCGCGAACGCGCATCCGTGTAGAGCATCGGGACGTGCGCGGGGATCTGCAGCGCCTCCCGGACATCCTCGAGGCGGTGCTTGGCGACCCCGTCGAAGCAGTTGACGCCCACCACGAACGGGATGTCGCGAGACTCGAAGTAGTCGATCGCCGGGAAGCACTGCTCGAGCCGCTCCGTGTCGACCAGCACGACCGCGCCGATCGCGCCGCGCACCAGGTCGTCCCACATGAAGAGGAACCGGTCCTGGCCGGGGGTGCCGAACAGGTACAGCCACAGCGACCCGGGGAGCTCGATGCGCCCGAAGTCCATCGCGACCGTCGTCGACGTCTTGCGGTCGGTCTGACCACCCGCGTCGTCGACGCCGACCGAGTGCTCCGTCATCGCGGCCTCGGTGTTCAGCGGCTCGATGTCGGAGATCGAACCGATGAACGTCGTCTTGCCGACGGCGAACCCGCCCGCGACGACGATCTTCACGACGGTCGGGGCCTTGCGCGGCGGTGCTGCGGCGACCGGCGGCTGCTCGGCCGTGCGCGTCACGCGGGACCCGCCGAGCACGCTCTCGCGCGCGGGGGCCTGACCGCCTCCGGCCGGCGCGCCGACCTGGCGCGCGGAGTCAGAGGGTGGAAATGCCATCAAGAACACTCTCCAGGACGCTCAGGGACATACCCGAGCTCTTGCCACCGTGACCGGTGTGCACGTTGACAGGGGTCGATGTGTGGACGGTGACGAAACCGTCGTCGGACAGGTCGGCCACGAGGACCCGGACCACGCCGAGGGGGAGCCGGAGCAGAGCGGAGAGCTCCGCGACGGAGACATAGCTGTGCGCGGCGTGCTGCAGGATCGCCCGCTTCTCAGGAGGCAGACCCTGGCTGCTGACCGCGCCCGGCATGACCTCGACGAGCGCCTCGAGCGGCAGGTCGGAGGTCGCCGACCGCACCCGACCGCCCGTGACCGCGTACGGGCGCACCGTGGACGCCTCGTAGTGGTCCGAGCCGTGGTGTCCGTGTCGCTGAGTCATCGCCGGGTCCTCATCCCACGCTCGTCCGGGTCGCGCCGTCCACAGGAAGCTGGCCGCGCATCTGCGAGATCAGCTGAGGTGTCAGGGTCGCCTCGGTGCGCGAGACCAGGAGCGCCATCTCGTAGCCCACGAGGCCGATGTCGCAGCCGGGCTCCGCGACGACCGCGAGCACCGAGCCGTTCGAGACGTTCATCAGGAACAGGTAGCCCTGGTCCATCTCGACGATGGCCTGCCGGACGTCGCCGCCGTTGATCTGGCGCGCCGCCCCTCGGGTCAGGCTGGACAGCCCCGACACGATGGCGGCGAGCTGGTCGCCGCTCGTGCGGTCGAGGCGGTCGGACATCGCCATGAGGAGCCCGTCGGCCGAGACCACGAGCGTGTGCCGGCTCCCCGGCACCGTCCGCACGAAGTTGTCGAGCAGCCATCCGAAGCTGCCGGCCTCGTTGCTGGGTGCGTTCACTCTTCCTCCTCGTCGAGATCCTGCGCGCGCCACGGACTCATCGAGTCCACGCTGCGGGATCGTGCACATCATTCACGGTCGGGGGCTGCCATGTCGACCCCAGGTCGTCCTGCTCGAGCCGGCGCTCCCGGCCCTCGTCCTCGTCGCGGCCCGTGGGCCCACCGGCGCGCGAACCCCGCTGGGTCGCGTCCCGGCCGCGCGCCGTCCCCGCCTGGTACGCGGAGAACCGGGCACGCAGCGCTTCCGCGTCCCGCACGGAGGCATCCTCGGGTGCGGGCGAGCTCGCACCCGAGTCCTGCCCGTCGCCGCCGCGGCGAGTCAGCGAAGCGCCGGACGCCTCCACGGTCGGCTGGTACGCGCCGTCCGCGGGACCCGCGAACTCCTCGCTCTCGAAGTCGTTCCCCGAGGCGAGGAGCGACGTCATCTCCTCGTACAGGACCGCCGACGCGAGCCACTGGGAGCGCGTCTCGATGGAGTCCCGGATGTAGCCCTCGTCGATGGGCTGCTCGAGGTCGGGCTCGAGGAGCCGAGCACTCTCCTCGGTCGCCTCACGGCGCGCGGCGGCGGCTCCACGCCGCGTGAGCGGCGTCGCACCCTGGATCGGCTCCGGCGGGGTCCAGGAGTCCTCGGGCGAGGACTCAGGCGCCCACCCGGGACCGTCGTCGGCCGCGAGCGAGACGCCGTCGAACGGGTCGGCGACGTGGATCGGCTGCTCGGCCGTCTCCGGACCGTGCAGCGTGAGCGGGAACTCCTCGACGTCCGCCTGCGGGGCGGCTCCGGCGTCGGCCTGGCCGACGCCGGCGTGCGCCGACGCGATCTCCGGCGCACCCGACCCGTGGGTGTCGTCGCCGGACCGCTCCTGAGCGGTCCCGGACGCCGGTGCCCCGAACGCGGAGGCCGGGGACTGACCGGGCGCCGGAGCGTGCGTCGCGATGTCCGGCACCGCTCCCGTGGCGGGCCGGCTGCGGCGGCCGAACAGCCCGCGGCGCTTGGTCGAGGACTCCCGGAGCGACCGTCGGGTCGGCAGGTCGCGCATCAGGTCCTCGAACGCGGGGAGCGACTCGAAGGCGTCCACAGGTGCGCCTGCAGCCTCGGCGGCCCCGGGAGACCCGGGTGGCACGGTCCCCGGAGACGCGGGCGGCGCGGCCGGCGCGAACGGTGCAGAGGGCGCGGACGCCGCAGGGGCAGAGCCCGCAGGTGCGTCGCCATCCGGTGCCTCGACGCCGTCCGCGGCCTCGGCGGCCGACGGGTCCGCGGGGTGAGCCGGCGCCGGGTCCGCGACCGGCGCCGTGCCGGACGGTGCGACCAGCGGGATGCCGTCGGTCAACGGACGTGCCGCCTCGTCGAAGCGGGAGATCAGCTCGTCCGAGTGCTCGACGTCGGCGCCCCGGAGCTCCGTGCCGAGGGCGCCGGCCCCCGCGGCGAGCTCGTCGAAGTACGACGCGTGCCGGCCGCCCTCCCCCGACGGTGCTGGTGAAGGTGCCGGTGCGGGCGCCGGCTCCTCCTCCGCGGCCGCGGGGAACTGTCCTGTGAGGTCGACCGGGATGGACATGGTGCTGTCGAGCTCCTCGCAGGAGCGGAAGCTCGAGAACATCGTGCTGCGCACGAGCGCGTCGGTGTCATCGGTGTGGGGGGCGTCCGGGCTCGGGCCGGAGCCCACGTCCGGGACCTCCGGGATCACGACGTCGGCGAGAGGCGGACGAGCCGGGGCCGGAGCGGCGTCGGGAGCCGACCCGCCTCGGGCGCCGCGGACGGGGAGCCCCGTCGCGGTCTTCGACGGCGACCCGTCAGGAGCGGCGGCCCCGACCGGTGCCCCGGTCGGCTCGGGCGCGTCGACGGGCGCCTCGGGCTCCGCGGGGGCCTGCGGCTCGGCGGCGCGGCGACCGCGGGTCGGCAGCCCGCCCGGGGCGCCCGACGGCGCCGCGGGCGAAGGCGGCGCCCAGAGGTCCGCGCCGTCGAGGTCGTCCGAGACCTCGGCCTGCTCGAGCGGGGGCAGCACGATGTCGCGGTCGTCCGCCGACGAGTCGGCGGAGCGCGCCCGGCGCCGGGGCATCCCGGTGCTCGTGGTGCCGTCGGTGAGGGCGTCCAGGTCCACCTCGCGCACGACCGGCGCCTCGCCGGTCGTGGACCCGGGGTCGGCAGACTCGACCGCCGGCACCGGAGCCGAGCTCCCGGCGTCGCGCCGCACGGGCAGACCTGCGGCGAGCGCAGCGGCCGACGCGGGCGTGATCGAGCTCCCGGGGGCAGACGGCCTAGAGCGCTCTGCGGAGGGCGCCGGGCTGCCCAGCTGACCGGCTGCCGCCTGCGTGTGCGCCGACAGGGGGTCGGTGGGGCTCGGCAGCGGCCGGTCCCGGTCCGCGACGAAGAGCGCTGCGGGGAACGTCACGGAGGCGACCGTGCCGCCCTCGGCGGCGGAGTCGAACGACACGTCGGCCTGGAGCTTGCCCGCCAGGCGACCGACCACGTAGAGGCCGAGCCGCTGGGCGCCGACGACGTCGGTCGCGCCCGTGGTGCGGACGCGGCGCGTGGCCTCCGCGAGCTCCGCGGGGCTCATGCCCAGACCGTGGTCACGCACCGTGATCGTCACGGCGTGCTCGTCCTGAGCGACCGAGACCTCGACGGGGGTGTGCGGCTCGGAGAAGTTCGTCGCGTTCTCGATGAGCTCCGCGAGGAGGTGCGCGGCGTTGAGCGCGTTGTGCCCGAGCATGTGGGGGTCGACGGCGAGGTGCAGCCGCACCCGGTCGTACAGCTCGATCTCGGAGGACGCCGTGCGGATGACGTCGGAGGCGGGCATCGGCTGACGGATGCGGCGTCCGGAGTCGATCCCGGCGAGCACGAGGAGGGACTCCGCGTTGCGGCGCATCCGGGTCGCGAGGTGGTCGAGTCGGAAGAGGTTGGAGAGGGTCCCCGCATCCTCCTCCGCGCGCTCGAGGTCGTCGAGGAACGCGAGCTGGCGGTTGAGCAGCACCTGGTCGCGGCGGGCGACGTTGACGAACATCTCGGCGATCGAGCCGCGCAGCGCGGCCTGCTCGCGTGCGACCTGGACCGTCGTCGAGTTCACGTCGTTGAACGCCTCGGCGAGCTGACCGACCTCGTCGCTCGACTCGACCGCGATCGGGTCGATCGACAGGCGCGGTCCCTGGCCCGGGACGGAGACCTGCTCGACGAGCACGGGGAGCTGGGTCTGCAGCTCCTTCGCGGCCGTCGTGAGGTGCCGCAGCGGCCGCACGATGCGGCTCGCGATGAATCCGGCGATGAGCAGCGAGAGGAGGAACGAGAGGATCGCGATGCCGATCGTGACCCACGCCGTCGTCGCCGCGGCGGTCGCGGTGGAGTCCGCGAGGTCGAGCGTGTCGGTGCGGACGCCGTCGCGCACCGGGCGAAGGTCGGCGACGAACCCGGTGGCGAGGTCGTTCCACGCGGCCGCCTGACCGGCGGAGATGTCGGCAGGGGACGTCCTGGCGAGCGCCGCCCGGGCCGAGTAGTAGTCCGCGTTGACGTAGGGGATCTGCCACAGCGTGTCGGGAAGCCCGGCGAGGGCGTCGACGGCGTCCGCCTGGACCTGGTCGGTGTCGGTGACGATCTGCGCGACGCGCGTGGTGTCGGCCGGCGTCGCGACGCCGCCGGCTGCCTGCTGGACGAGGATCCCGCCGAGGGGGTGTCGAGCGTGACCTGGGCCATCAGCTCGTCGAGCAGGGTGTAGGCCTGGAGGAACTGGGCGAGGTCACGGTCGGCCGACGTCGCCTCGAGCGCGTCCTGCACGCCGATCGCCCGGTCGATGAAGTCGGTGTAGAGACCGGTCGCGGCGGGCTCGGTGAGGTTGCCGTCGTCCACACCCGTGCGGAGCTCGACCAGACGCTCGCGGTCGGCGAGCGTCCTGTTGATCGCGTCCTGCACGGCGGGGTCGAGCGCGGAGACGTCGAGCGCCCCGAGCTGCTCGTCACGCACGTCCAGCGCGGCGTCCGTCTGGGCCCGGGCCTCGTCGAGGCTCCCGTCGTCCTCGGCCCCGCCGGCGAGCGCCATGATCGTCAGCGCGCGCTCCTGCGCGAACCCGGTCCCGGCGGCGTCCTGCGCCTCGAGGGCCTGGACCACGTCGCGCGTCTGCGCGGACACGCGCCAGTCGCCGATCGCGCGGACCGAGATGAGCGTGGCCGCGACGAACAGCACGACCAGGGGCACCGCGATGGCCGCGAGGATCTTCCCGCGAACACTCAAGCTGCGGAGCATGCCGTACCTCTCTCGTCCTACCAGTTCGGTCGCGGACCGTGGGCGTACAGCACGGGCGGCCCCGTCCGGGACCCCTCGTACCGACCTCACGCTCCGATTGTGCGTACCTACTATCGGGGGTGAACCCCCGGATGCCTAACCGGCCCCCCTGCCGTGCGTGAGCGTGGCAGATCTCGCTACCGTCGATCCATGCGCTACATCGAGTGCTCGACCCCTGACGAACCGACCGGTCCTGCGAACCTAGCCGTCTCGACCGCTCCTGACCAGACCCCGTCGGCGGGCGAGGTCCTCGTCTCCGTCGCCGCTGCCGGCGTCAACCGCGCCGATCTGATGCAGCGCGCGGGCCACTACCCACCGCCCCCGGGCGCGAGCCAGGTCCTCGGTCTCGAGGTCTCCGGCACCGTCCTGGCGACCGGTCCAGGCGTGGAGGGCTTCGTCGCGGGCGACGCCGTCTGCGCGCTCCTCGACGGCGGCGGGTACGCCGACCAGGTCGTGGTCCCGGCGGGACAGGTGCTGCCGCTGCCCGCCGGCGTCGACCTCGCCGCCGCCGCGGCGCTCCCCGAGGCGGCGTGCACCGCGTGGAGCAACCTCGTCGACGTGGGCCGGGTGTCGGACGGCGCCTGGGTCGTCGTGCACGGCGGCTCAGGGGGCGTGGGGAGCCTCGCCATCCAGATCGCCACGGCGCTCGGCGCGCACGTGGTCGCCACGGCCGGCGGCCCGGAGCGGGCGGACCGGTGCCGCGCGCTCGGCGCGGAGGTGGTCGTCGACCACCGCACGGAGAGCTTCGTCGAGGCGGTGCGGGCCGCGTCCGGGGGCCACGGGGCGGACGTCGTCCTCGACGTCGTCGGCGCGGCCTACCTCGCCGAGAACGTCAGGGCGCTGGCGACCGGCGGTCGGCTCGTCGTGATCGGCATGCAGAAGGGTCGTCGGGGCGAGCTCGACCTGGGCGCACTCCTGACGAAGCGTGCGTCGGTCGCGGGCACGACCCTGCGCGCGCGGCCCGCGGCCGAGAAGGCGGCGATCGTCGCGGCCGTCCGCGAGCACGTCTGGCCGATGATCGCCGACGGCCGCGTGCGGCCCGTGGTGCACGCGCAGCTGCCGCTCGACCGTGCGGCGCAGGCCCACGCCCTGCTCGACTCCGGCGAGGTCTTCGGCAAGCTGCTCCTCGTCCCCTGAGGCGCCGGCCGCGGGCGGCTCGGCTCAGGCGGGCGGCGTGGGCAGCGTGCCCGCAGGCCCGGTGTCGGACGGCGGCTCCCCCGACGCGTCCGCGTCGCCCTCGGTCCGGGACCGGCCGGCGAGGGCGATCGCCCCGGAGACGAGCAGCAGCCCGACGATCTCCCAGAAGGTCGGCACCTGCCGCAGGACCACGGCCCCGACGAGGGTGGCCGATGCGGGCAGCAGGGCGAGCAGCACGGAGAACGTCGCCGTGCTGACCCTCTTCAGCACGACCTGGTCGAGCGCGTACGGGACCACCGACGAGAGCACCCCGACGCCGACGATCGAGGCCAGCAGGCCGACGTCCGACAGCACGACGGCCGAGGACGCGGCGAAGAACGGGGCGAACACGACCGCGCCCGCGGTCATCGCGACCGCGAGCGACGTGACGCCCGACCCGGCGACGGCGACCCGCCGTCCGAGGAGGATGTACCCGGCCCAGCACGCGGCGGCGGTGAGGAGCGCGACGAGGCCGATGACGGCGTCCGACCGCGACAGTCCCGACTCGAGCGTGACCCCGGCGAGCAGCACCACCCCCGTCGCCGCCAGGGCGATCCCGACCCGCTCCCGCCACCCGCGACCCGTGACGGCGGCGACGGCCACCGGCCCGAGGAACTCGATGGCGACCGCGGTGCCGAGCGGGAGGTGCTGGATCCCGATGTAGAAGGCGATGTTCATCGCCGCGAGGGCGACCCCGAACACGCAGACCCAGCCGAGGTCGCGGCGCGTCCACCGCGCGCGCCACGGGCGACGCCACAGCACGAGGACGACGGCGGCGACGACGATCCGCAGCCACGCGACCTCGGGGGCACCCACGGCGACGAAGAGGCCGACCGCGATCGCGGCCCCGAGGTACTGGGTGAGGCCGGAGGCGACGAAGATCGCCGGCGCGGGGACGGCGTCCAGAACGTTCCCGGGACGTGATGACACCCCGCGAGCCTACGGCTCGACCCTGCCCCGTCCACGACGACGGGGCCGCCGCCGGATCGGTCGTGCTGATCAGGCGGCGACCCCGTGGCCGGCGTACGTGCGGGTCACCCCTTGACGGAGCCCGCCAGGAGCCCGCGGACGAAGTACCGCTGGAGCGCGAGGAACACGATCACCGGGACGATCATCGAGATGAACGCACCCGCCGGCAGCAGGTGCCAGCTCGCGCCACGCGAGCCCGAGAGCTCCGCCAGCCGGACCGTCATCGGTGCGACCCCTTCGCCGACCCGAACGTCAGGCCGACGAGCAGGTCGTTCCAGACCCAGAGGAACTGGAAGATCCCGAACGCCGCGATCGCCGGGACGAGCAGCGGCATGAGGACCTGGAAGAAGATCTTCACGTGCCCAGCACCGTCGACGCGGGCGGCCTCGACGAGCTCTCGAGGGATGTCCTTCATGAAGTTGTGCAGCAGGAAGATCGCCAGCGGGAGCGCGAAGATCGTGTGCGACAACCAGATGGGCCAGAACGAGCCCGCGATCCCCCAGCTCACGTACTGGGTGAGCAGCGGGACGAGCGTGACCTGGATCGGGATCACCTGGAGGGCGAACACCGCGACGAACAGGAACGTGCGGCCCTTGAAGTCGACCCACGCGAACGCGTAGGACGCCAGCAGCGCGATGGTGATCGGGATGATCACCGCAGGCAGCGTGATCACGATCGAGTTGAGGAAGTAGCTCGCGAACGACGTCGACCCGCTGAACAGCGCGTCGTTGTAGTTGTCGAGGCTGTACTCGGCCGTGAAGAGGGTCGACCACCAGCCGCTCGAACGGATCTCGGACGGCGAGCGGAACGACGTGACGAACAGACCGAACGTCGGGATCGTCCACAGCACCGCGAGACAGATCGCGATGATGGACGCCGGCTTCGAGCTGAGCTTGCGCGCCGCCTTGTCGGACCGCGACTCCTTGAGGGGCTTGACGTCACCGCCCTTGCGGCCCCGAGGTGCGTCGACGTCGGGCGTCGTGGGGACTGCCTGGCTCATCGGATCTCCTCCGACTTCCGCAGCTGGCGGACGTTGTAGACGATGATCGGGACCACGAGGACGAACAGGATCACCGCGAGCGCCGCGCCGAGCCCGTTGTCGCCCTGGCGCAGGGCCTGCGTGTAGAACTCGTTCGCCACGACGGAGGTCTCGAACCGGCCACCCGTCATGGTGCGCACGATGTCGAAGACCTTCAGCGTGCCGATGGCGATCGTCGTCAGGACCACCACCAGGGCCGGGCGGATGCTCGGCACCGTGATGTAGCGGAACATGCGGACCCCGCTGACCCCGTCGAGCCGTGCGGCCTCGACGATGTCCTCCGGGATCGCGCGGATCGCCGCGGCGAGGATCGTCATGGCGAACCCGGCCTGGATCCAGATCATCACCACGATCAGCCAGAACGTGTTCATCGGGGCGTCGAGCAGGAACTTCTGCGGCTCGAGCCCGATCCACACGAGGATCTGGTTGAGGAAGCCGATCTGGGGTCGCGACGCCGGCTTGTACTCGTACATGAACTTCCAGATGATCGACGCACCGACCATCGAGATCGCCATCGGCAGGAAGATCAGCGTCTTCGCGACCTTCTCGAACCTCGACCGGTCGACCACGATCGCGTAGATCAGGCCGAGGAGCGTCGCCGCGATCGGGACCAGGATCACCCAGATCGCCGTGTTGCGGAGCACGATCTGGAACTCGTCACGCGTGAAGGCCGTGGCGTAGTTGTCGAGGCCGACGAAGACGTCGGACGTGCGGTTGTAGAACGAGTCGCGGATCGTCTTCAGGCCCGGGTACAGCAGACCGAAGCCGATCAGCAGGATCGCCGGTCCGGAGAAGGCCACGGCGACGACCCAGTTGGGGATGTTCCGCGGTCGGTCGACCAGGAACAGGATCAAGCCCATCACGACGACGAACAGCAGGATCGCGACGACCATGACCCCGAGCTTCTCGGCGATCGAGTCGGCGTTGAGCAGCCAGTCCATGCGCAGCACTCCCTTGTGCGGACCGGGGGCCCGTCGGTACGACGGACCCCCGGTCGACGATAGAACGGGTCAGGCGACCGCGCTCATGGTCAGGACGCAGGCCACGAGGCCTCGATCGCGTCGAGGACGTCCTCGTCGGACTTGTCGCTGGCGATCCACTCGGTCATCTCGCTCCAGAACGACCCGGCACCGACGGCGCCCGGCATCTGGTCCGAACCGTCGAAGCGGAACACATAGCTGTCGTCCGTGAGCAGGTCGACCGAGAGCTGGTCGATCGGCGACTGCAGCAGGCTCTTGTCGAGCCCCTTGTTCGCGCTGATCCAGCCCTGCGGGGTGGCGGTCGCCTTGGCGTTCGACCACTCCGGGCTCGTCAGGTAGGCCTGGAAGGCCTGGACCTCGGGACGGTCGGCGAACGGGACGACGAACTCGCCACCGCCGAGGACCGGCTTCTGCTCCTCGGCTTCGGGGGCCGGGAAGTAGAACGCGAAGACGTCACCGTCCTCGGCGACCGAGAGGTCGGGGTCCAGCGTCGTCCAGTTGGCCTGGTAGAACGAGGCCTGACGGTGCATGTAGCAGAGCTGGTCGACGATCGGGTAGCCACCCTCGGTGAACTCGGTGGTCGCGATCGACGAGACGTCGCCGAGACCGCCGTTCACGTAGTCCGGGTTCTTGAGGATCTCGCCGACGGTGCCGAGGGCCTCGGCGACCTGCGGGTCGTTGAACGGGATGTCGTGGTTGACCCACTGGTCGTAGACGTCGGGGCCGGCCGTGCGGAGCAGGACGTCCTCGAGCCAGTCGGTGGCGGGCCAGCCGGTGGCGTCACCGGAGCCGATGCCGGCGCACCAGGGCTTGATGTCCGGGTCGCCCTCGTTGTCGGCGACGATCTGGTCGGAGAGCGCCACGAGGTCCTCGTAGGTCTCCGGCACCTCGTAGCCGGCGTCCGCGAACGCCGACGGCGAGTACCAGACGAACGACTTCACGTTGGCGCCGAGGGGCGTCCCGTAGAGCGTCCCGTCCACGGTGCCGTAGTCGCGCCACGCCTCGGTGAAGTTCGCGTCCACGTACTCCGACGCGAGGTCACCGACGGGCTTGACCGCGTCCGGGTAGTCCGCCACGAGGCTCTTGAGGAAGCCCGGCTGCGGGACGTACGCGATGTCCGGGACGTTGCCCGACTGGATGCGCACGGGGAGCTGGGCCTCGAACTCCTTGGAGCCCTCGGCCTCGACGGTCGCACCGGTGCACTCCTCGAACGGCCGGTAGGACTCGATCTGCTGCTCGAGCTCGGTGTCGACGATCGAGGTGTAGACCGTGACGGTCTTCCCGTCGAGGTCGCCGTAGTCCTCGTAGGCGGCGCAGTCGAGGTCCGCGGTCACGTCGCCGGCGGTGTTGCCGCCGCCGTCGCCGTCGTCGGAGCCCGAGCTGCCGCAGGCACCCACGAGGAGCGCGAGGCCTGCTGTGCCGGCCGTGACGGCGGCGAGCCTGCGCCGCCGGTTGAGCCGTGTGGTTCTGGTCATGAAAATCCCTCCACGTCACTGTGGCCGCCCGAGCGCGGGCGCCGTCGTCCGAACTGCGGGGTGCGTTCGCACCCACTCCCCATATGCAAGCGTTTACATACGCGTCCTGCAACCGGAGGAGGCCTGTTCGGAATAACGATCCGGTGACGTATTTCGGGCAGCGAGGGCTCCGGTCGTCAGGTAACGGGCTCCGACGCTCGCCCGGGCGGCGCCGTCGAACCCCGCACCAGCAGCTCCGTCGGGTAGGTGAGCACGCTGGGCGCGACGCCGCCCGCCACCATGTCCATGAGGAGCGTGGCGGCGTCCATGCCCTGCTGGAGCGTGTCCTGGGCGATCGTGGTCAGACCGACGAGCTCACCCAGGTCGTGACCGTCCACGCCGATCACCGACAGGTCGTCCGGCACCGTCAGCCCGAGGTCCCGCGCCCCGAGGATCGCGCCCATCGCCATCTCGTCGGACGACGCGAAGACTGCCGTCACGTCCGGCCGCCGACGCAACAGCTCGCGCACCGAGGCCCGCCCGCCCTCGACGTCGAAGTCGCCGTTGACGACCAGCTGGTCGCCGACCTCGAGCCGCGCGTCGGCGAGCGCCCCGCGGTAGCCCTGCTCCCGACCCACCGGCGGGGACCACGACGAGACCAGGTCGGGCACCCCCGTCACGTGCCCGACCACCCGGTGTCCCAGCCCGATCAGGTGCTCGGTCGCGGCCCGGCCCGTCGCGTCGTCGTCGAGGCGCACGGTCACCTGACCGGCAGGCCCCGAGCCAACGAACACCAGCGGGGTACCGAGCCCGGCGAGGGACGCGACCTCGTCGTCGTCGAGCGGGAGGCCGACGACCATGATCCCGTCGACGCGGCGGTGCAGGACGCTCGGGTCCACCCGCCGCCGCGGCTCGCCGTCCAGCAGGTCGAACGTGTACAGGAGGGCGTCGTAGCCGAGCTGCCGCAGCGCGCGCTCGGCGCCGTCGATGACGTTCGCGAAGAACCAGCGGTTGACCCACGGGGTGAGCAGACCGATGGTGCGCGTGCGACCGCTCGCGAGCGACGCCGCGGACGGCGAGGCGACGTACCCCAGCTCCTGGGCGGTCGCGAGGACCCGGTCCCGGGTGCGGGAAGAGACGTTCGGGAGGCCGCGGAGCGCGCGCGAGACCGTGGCCGTCGAGACTCCGGCGGCACGGGCGACCTCGTCGATGCCTGTCACGCTCGACGATTGTGCTCCGATTACCCTGGGGAAGCGAACGCGTGACGTCGACCCGACGGAAGCGGACGCCCCGACCTGCGACCAGTCTCCCGAGAGGACACCCCGATGATCGAGCTGCGCACCCCCGTGAGATCGAGCAGATGCGACCCGCCGGAGCGTTCGTCGCCCAGGTGCTCACCGAGGTCCGCGCGACGACCCGCGTCGGCACGAACCTCCTCGAGATCGACGCGATGGTGCACCGGATGATCCGGGAGCGCGGCGCCGAGTCCTGCTACATCGACTACCACCCGTCGTTCGGCGCCAGCCCGTTCGGCAAGGTCATCTGCACCTCCGTCAACGACGCCGTGCTGCACGGCCTCCCGCACGACTACGCGCTGCGCGACGGCGACCTCCTGACCATCGACTTCGCCTGCTCCGTCGACGGCTGGGTCGCTGACTCGGCGCTCTCGTTCGTCGTCGGCACTCCTCGCGCAGGGTCGGACGGCGAGTCGGACCGCAAGCTCATCGAGGTCAGCGAGCGCGCGCTCGCCGCAGGGATCGCCGCTGCCGTGCCGGGCGGGAAGCTCGGGGACATCTCGGCCGCGATCGCGGACGTCGGCCACGCCGCCGGGTACACGATCAACACCGACTTCGGCGGCCACGGCGTGGGGCGCACGATGCACGGCGACCCGCACATCCCCAACGACGGCCGGCGTGGTCGCGGCATGAAGATCCGGCCCGGGCTCGTCATCGCGATCGAGCCGTGGTTCCTCGCGACGACGGACGAGATCTACGGTGACCAGGACGGCTGGACGCTGCGGTCCGTGGACGGGTCGCGCGGCGCCCACTCGGAGCACACGATCGCGGTGACCGAGGACGGGCCGCTGATCCTCACGGCCCGCGGGGGCGACGCCGGCGAGGCCTGAGCGCCGAACCGGTGGTCTGACCTCGCCGACCCTCGTGGCCTGACCTGGCCGAACCGGCGATTCCATCCCGCCGAACCGGCGGTTGCGTGCGATCTGGGGCCCGGGATCCGACACAACCGCCGGTTCGGCGCGGGGCCGGCGACGGGCGGACGACGACGTCGACACCCGGTTCGGCGCGGGGCTGGCGACGGGGGACGGGGTGACTGGGGGACGACGTCAGGCGAGCAGCGAGCGCAGCAGTTCCGCCGCGCCGTCGTCGTCCACGCTCCCGGTGACCTCGTCGGCCGCAGCGCGGACCTGCTCGGCGGCGTGACCCATCGCGACCCCGCGCGCCGCCCAGCGGAGCATCTCGAGGTCGTTGAACCCGTCGCCGAGGGCGACGGTCCGGTGCGGCTGGACGTGCAGGATCCGGCGCAGCCGCTCGAGGGCGGTCGCCTTGGACACGCCGAGCGGCGCGAGGTCCATCCAGGCCGTCCAGCCGACGGCGTAGGTGATGTCGTCGAGACCCAGCCCCGCGACCATGTCGTGGAAGTCCGCGCTCGAGTGCTCGGGGCTCCGGACGACGACGCGCGTCACCTCGCGCTCCCACAGGTCCTCGAACGGCACGACCTCGTGCTCTCCGCCGAGCTCGCCGTCGGGGAATGGGGTGTTCAGGCGGAAGCCGACGCCGATCTCCTCGACCGCGTACCGCGCGTCCGGCAGCTGCTCGCGCAGGAGCCGCAACGCGGGGCCCGGGTCGAACGTCACGACGTCGTCGAGCACGAAACCCTGCGGCTCGGCCTGGTCGAGGCGCACCGTCACGGCGCCGTTGGAGGTCACCGCGTACCCGTCGGTGAGCCCCAGGGCGTCCGCGACCTCGCGGATCGCCACCACCGACCGGCCGGTCGAGAGCACGACCTCGTGACCGGCGTCGCGCACCGCGCCCACGGCGTCGCGCACCACGTCCGAGAGCACCTCGTCGTACGAGATGAGCGTGCCGTCGATGTCGAGCGCGACGAGCAGGGGCCCCTCCGGGTGACGGGCGCCGGCGCCCGCGGAGTCGCCCGGCGCAGGGGTCACGCGACGGGCTCGATGACCTCGAGGCCGCCCAGGTACGGGCGCAGGCCCTCGGGGACCCGCACCGACCCGTCGGCCTGCTGGTGGTTCTCGAGGATCGCGACGATCCAGCGGGTGGTGCCCAGCGTCCCGTTGAGCGTCGCGATCGTGCGCGTGCCCGTCCTGCCGTCCTCCTCCGTGCGCTCGCGCACGTTGAGACGACGCGCCTGGTACGTCGTGCAGTTCGAGGTCGACGTGAGCTCGAGGTAGCGGTTCTGGGTGGGGAGCCACGCCTCGCAGTCGAACTTGCGGGCGGCGCTCGACCCGAGGTCACCGGCCGCCGTGTCGATGACGCGGTAGGGCAGCTCGCACCGCGCGAGCATCTGCTCCTCCCACGCCAGCAGCCGCTGGTGCTCCGCCTCGGCGTCCTCGGGTGCGCACCAGCTGAACATCTCGACCTTGTGGAACTGGTGCACGCGGATGATGCCGCGGGTGTCCTTGCCGTAGGAGCCGGCCTCGCGCCGGTAGCAAGCGCTCCACCCGGCGTAGCGCTTGGGGCCGGCCGAGAGGTCCATGATCTCGCCGTGGTGGTAGCCCGCGAGAGCGACCTCGCTGGTGCCCACGAGGTACAGGTCGTCGGACTTGAGGTGGTAGACCTCGTCCGAGTGCGCACCGAGGAACCCGGTCCCCTGCATGATCTCGGGGCGCACCAGGGTCGGCGTCATGACCGGTGTGAAGCCGGCCTCGATCGCCTGGTCCATCGCCGCGTTCATGATGGCGAGCTCGAGGCGCGCGCCGATGCCCGTCAAGTAGTAGAACCGGGCCCCCGAGACCTTCGCGCCACGCTCAGTGTCGATCCCGGCGATGCCCTCGCCCAGCGCCAGGTGATCACGCGGCTCGAAGCCCTCGGCGGCGAAGTCGCGGATCGTGCCCTCGGTGCGGAGCACCACGAAGTCGTCCTCGCCGCCCGGGGGCGCGCCCTCGACGACGTTGTCGATCGACCGGAGCAGGCGCGTGAGCTCGGCCTCCGCGGCCTCGGCGTCCGCCTGGCGGGCCTTGACCTCGCCGGCGAGCTGCTTGGTCCGCGCGAGCAGCTCCTGCTTCTCGTCGCCCTGGGCCTGGGCGACCTGCTTGCCCATCGCCTTCTGCTCGGCCCGCAGCTGCTCGAACTCGTTCAGCAGGGAGCGGCGCAGGGTGTCGGCAGAGAGCGCCGCGTCCACCAGGTCGGGGTCGTCGCCGCGGGCCACCTGGCTGGCCCGGACCACGTCTGGCTCGTCGCGCATCCTCTTGAGGTCGATCACCCCTGAAGGGTAACGAACCCGCCAGGCGCGGTCGTCGTGAATACGCGCGGACTCCCGCGCCGAGCGGTGGCACTAGCGTGTCCCCCATGACTGCGGACCTGTGGATCGACCTCATCGCGATCCTCGTCGGGGCCGCCGCCCTGACCATCGCCCTCGTCGTGCTCGTCCAGCTGCGCCGCCGCCCGGCGCGGGACAGCGCTCCGGCCCCCGACGCCGCCGTCCACCGCGACCTCGTCGCGTTCATCGCGAACCCCTCGAAGCCCCAGGTGCCCGAGTTCGAGGCGATCGCCCGCGCCGCCTGCGCGCAGGCCGCCCTCCCGGAGCCGCTGTGGATCGAGACCAGCGTCGACGACCCGGGCGTCGGCCAGGCCCGCGAAGCGCTCGCCCAGGGCGCGGACGTCGTCGTCGCGGTCGGTGGCGACGGCACCGTGCGCGCGGTGGCCGAGGCCCTGACCGGCACGGGCACGCCCATGGGGATCGTCCCCGCGGGGACGGGGAACCTCCTCGCCCGCAACCTCGACATCCCCGTCACGGACAAGGAGGCGGCGCTGCGCATGGTCGTCGCGGGCCGCGACCGGACGATCGACGTGGGCTGGGTTCGCGTCCTGCAGTGGCGGGACGGCGAGGAGCCCGAGCAGGACGGCGACCGCAAGCACATCTTCCTCGTCATCGCCGGGCTCGGGTTCGACGCCGCGATGGTCGCCGACGCCGACGACCAGCTCAAGGCGAAGATGGGCTGGGTCGCCTACTTCGTCGCGGGGATCAAGCACCTGCACGGCCAGCGGATGCGCGCGCGCATCACGGTGGACGACAACGCCCCCGTCGAGACCCGCCTGAGGACCATCCTCGTCGGCAACTGCGGACGGCTCCCCGGTGGCATCAACCTGCTCCCGGACGCCCGGATGGACGACGGGCTCCTCGACGTCGGGGCCATCGACACCCGCGCGGGCATCGCCGGCTGGGCCCAGCTCTTCGGCGAGGTCGTGATGCAGGGGTTCGGGGTCCGCAACGACCTGCCCGCCAAGATCGGCCGCATCGACCACACGACCGCGCAGCGCGTCCGCATCCACGTCGAGGGTGGGGAGCAGGCGCAGGTGGACGGCGACGTCGTCGGGCCCGCGGTCGAGCTCGAGGCATGGGTGGACGGCGCCTCCCTCGTCGTCCGCGCCGGTTGAGCCCCGGCAGCGCACCGTTCCGTAGGCTGGCCGCGTGACCACGACCGGCGTGCCCGCGCGACGGGGATCCGTGGCGCGCACGCTCCTGGCGCTGCTGGCCGCCGTCCTGCTCGTCGCGCTGCTCGCGCCCGGCTCCGCCGCCGTCGCGGGCGTCGGCTCTGGCGTCGGCTCGGGCGTCGGCTCAGGTGGCTGGACGTCGGCCGGCAACGATCTCGGCCCGGCCCCGGCCGAGCCGGCCGAGCCGGCCGAGTCGGTGCTCCCAGACGCCCTCTCTGCCGAACTACCTGCCGAACACTCTGCCGGGCTACCTGCCGCGAACGACTCGGACGACGCGACGCTCCTCGTGGGCCTGGGCGGGCTGCGCTGGGACGACGTGACGCCGTCCACGACCCCCACGCTCTGGCGCATGATCGACACGGGGTCGGTCGCGTCGGTGAACGTGCGCACGGCCAGCGAGCTCACGTGCCCGACCGACGCCTGGCTCACGCTCTCCGCGGGGAGACGGACCTCCGTCCCGGCCGAGGAGGCGCCGTCCGGCACCCCCGACGCCTCGACCGGCGCGACCGAGGACCCCGAGGGCGCGGACGAAGAACCGGTCGAACCCACACCGACGTGCCCGCCGCTGTCGTCCCCCGCCGGGGGCGACGCCACGGTGGCGGGCTCGGTCGAGGTGCCCGGGTGGGACGCGCTCCTCACGCCCGACGAGCCCGTCGAGCCCGGGCTCCTGGACGGCGACGCCGCGACCGAGCCCGGCGTCGGCCCCGGCATCCTCGGTGACCGGTTCGGCGCGGCCTCGCTCTGCTCGACCGCCGTCGGGCCCGGTGCGGCCGTCATGCTGGCCGACGGGGACGGCGTCGTCGACCGGTACGCCGGGTCGCTCGACGTCCTGACGGACGAGGATCTGACGGCCTGCCCGACGACCGTGATCGACCTCGGCGAGCTGCCGGAGAGCGGCAGCGAGCGCACCGACTCCCTCGACGAGCTGGACACCACGCTGCGCCGACTCGTGACCACGGTGCCCGGCGGCTCGCGCGTGATCGTCGCCGGCGTGACCGGCACACCGCCGGCCGAGCCCGACCTCCAGGTCGTCGTCGACTGGACCGCCGGCGCCGACCAGACCCGCTGGCTCACCTCGGAGGGCACGCGCAGGCCGGGGTTCGTCCAGCTCTCCGACCTGACCGCGACGCTCGCCGACGACGCGGGCGTCAGCACCGCGCAGCTCGACGGGCACCCGATCGAGGCCGGCGAGGAACGCCGCACCGGGGTCACCGGCACGGTCGAGAACCGGCGCTACGTCAACGTCCTCACCGCGACGATCCCGTCGCTCATGCCGGTGCTCGTCGGAGTCCTCTCGCTGGCGCTGCTCCTGGCGCTCGGGCTGGCGCTCGGGCGCCCGAGGACCCCCTCGTGGGCCGCCTGGTCACGGCGACGGCGGCGATCGTCGCGTCGGCACCCGTCGCCGCCTCCCTGGCGACGTTCAGCCGCTGGTGGGTCCAGCCCGCGCCGACGTTCGTCCTCCTCGCGTCCGTCATGGCGGCAGCGACCCTCGTCGCGGTCGTGGCGTGGTGGATCAGCCGTGCGCTGCCCCCGCACCCGTGGAACCTCGCGACCGCGATCGCGGGGATCTCGTGGCTCGTCCTGACCCTCGACGGGCTCGCCGGGACACCCCTGCAGCAGGGGTCGCTCCTCGGGCCGTCGCCCGCGCTCGGCGCACGCTTCTACGGCTTCTCGAACATGACGTTCGCCGTGTACGCGGTCAGCGGGCTCGTCCTCGCGGCTGGGCTCGCGTCCATGCTCACGTCCAAGCTCACGTCCAAGCTCACGTCCAAGCTCCCCGAGCTCGGCGCGGGCACCGGGCGGGACGACGACAGGGCCGGCGCGACCCGGCGCACCCTGGTGCCGGTCCTCGCCGTCGGCGCCGTGACGACGATCGTCGACGGCTGGCCGGCGTTCGGCGCCGACCTCGGTGGGATCCTCGCGCTGGTCCCCGCGTTCGCCGTGCTCGGTCTGCTGCTCGCCGGGATCCGGATCACCTGGCGCCGGACCCTGGTCGTCGCCGCCGCGACGGTCCTCGTGGTCGGGGTCGTCGCGGTGCTCGACTGGGCCGGGCCCGGGGAGCCGTCGCACCTCGGGGCGTTCGTCCAGCGCATCGTCGACGGCGAGGCGATCTCGATGGTGGCGGGCAAGGCCGCTGCCGCCTGGGCCACGGTGGCGAACTGGGCGGGCGCCCTCGCGATCGTGCTGCTCGTCGGCATAGTCTGGGCGGTGCTGCACCCCGTGCGGGCGCGACTGCCGCGTGTGCAGGCCGCCTACGACGCGTGGCCGGGGCTGCGCCCGCTCGTGCTCTCCCTGGTCACGATCGCCACTGTGGGCTCGCTGCTCAACGACTCGGGCGTGATCATCGCGCTCGTCGTGCTGCTGGTGTCGGTCGCGATGCTGGTCGCGACGTTCGCGGCGGGCACGGCCGACAGCGACGACAGGGCTTCGACCTCCGGCGCGGCCGGCAGCAATGGTGCAGCCGGCACGGCCGGCACGGCCGGCACAGGGGCGCAGGCCGAGCGTGCCGAGCGGGCCGAGGAACCCGACCCACAGCTCGAGCTCCTGCCCGCCGTGCGCAGCACCCACCACGATGCTCACGATCGGGGGCGGGCTGCTCGTCACGATGCTGATGTTCGCCGTCGCGATCCCGTCCGGCAGCACCTCGGCGGCGGGCCGCCAGGCGGCGGTCTCCCCGGAGGAAGAGGTCGTCCGGAGCGGGTCGCCGCTGGTCGTCGTCGGGACCGCCGGGCTCCGCTGGGAGGACGTGTCCTCCGGCCGCGCACCCACCCTCCGGTCGCTCACCGCGGAGGACGCCGGGACCGCCGGGGACAGCCTCCCGACGGGGAGCGCGTCCCGGTGCACCACGGGTGGCTGGCTCGCGCTCTCGGCCGGGGGCCTGGCCGAGGTCACCGACACGAGGTCGGACGACGGCGCGTGGCTCTGCCCGGACGTCACCGTCGCGGACGGCCAGGTCTCCGGGTGGGACGACCTCGTCGGCCTGCAGGACGGGTCGACGTACCAGGCGGACCTGGGCCTGCTGGGCGACACCCTCGATGGCGCCGGTGCGTGCACGACGGCGATCGGCCCCGGTGCGGCGATCGCGCTGGCCCGCGCGGACGGTTCCGTGGACCGCTACCTGCCGCTGGACGACGCGCGCGACGACGGCGCCGGCGCGCTCGCTGCGGCGCTGGCCGAGTGCCCGGTCTCGGTGATCGACGCGGGCGACGTGACCGCGGTCGGCACGCAGACCGGCGCGCCGGAGGATGCAGGGGCACAGGCAGGTACACAGGCAGATGCGCAGGCGGACGCATCAGACACCGACCCCGCGGAGGAGCAGGAGTCCCCGACCCCCGAGGAGGAGGCGGCCGAGGCCGCGGCGCGGGAGGCCACCCGGAACGCCGCCGTGCTGGCGGTCGACGAGGTCGTGGCGGACGTCATCGACGCGGTGCCCGCCTCCACCACGGTCCTCGTGGTCGACGTGGCCAACGTTCCCGGGACGCGACCGGCGCTCGGCGTCACCGCGGTGCGCCCCGGTGTCGTCGACCCCGACGGCGCGCGGTTCCTCACGAGCGCGTCGACCCGGACCGACGGCGTCGTCCGTCTGCTCGACGTCCCGTCCACCGTGCTCTCGGCCGTGGGCGCAGAGGTCCCGTCGACGATCGAGGACACCCCTCTCACGTACGGCAGCCCCCGCCCCACGGACGCTGCCACGGCCGCGGACGAGCTCACCGACCTCACCGCCCTCGACCACGTGCGGCGCGGCGCGTACATCTGGTTCGTCGACGTGCCCCTGTACGCCGGGCTCGCGCTCGCCGGGCTGTGCCTCGCGCTCGGCCGGTGGGGTCCGTGGGGTCGGTCGTCCGAGCGGCTCCGGTCGCGCGGGAGACGGCTGGCCGAGGCAGCGGCCCTCGTCCTGACCTCGCTCTCCGCAGCCGCGTTCCTCGTCTCCCTGACGTCCTGGTGGCGGTTCGACGCCCCGGGCTGGGCCCTGGCCGCCTCGACCGTGGGGATGACCGCCGCGGTCGCCGGGCTCGGCGCCCTGGCACCACGGCGGCCGGTGTGGGCCGCGCCCGCGATCGTCACCGGCCTGACCTTCGTGGTCCTCACGATCGACGGGGTGATCGGCACGCCGCTCAACCGGGCGAGCCCTCTCGGCTCCGCACCGACGTTCGGTGCGCGCTTCTACGGCTTCGGCAACCCGACGTTCTCCGTCTACGCCGTCGCGGCCGTCGTCGTCGCCGCGGCGCTCGCCCAGTGGCTCGTCGCCCGGCAGAGGCGTCGGACGGCGGCCCTCGTCGTCGCGGTGATCGGCGTCGTCGCGATGCTCGTGGACGTCGGCCCGACCTACGGGGCCGACCTCGGCGGTGGCCTGGTGCTCGCACCCACGTTCGCGGTGCTCGTCCTCGCGGCCTCGGGCGCGAGGCTCACGTTCCGGCGGTTCTTCGTCGTCGGGACCGCAGGAGTCCTGGCGGTCGCGGCGGTCGGCGTGCTCGACTGGCTCCGGCCGCCCGCGGAGCGCTCCCACCTCGGACGGTTCGTGGCGCAGGTCATCGACGGCGAGGCCTGGGACACGCTGCTGCGCAAGGCCGGCTACGCGCTCCGGTCCGTCCTCGGGGGCGTTCCCGTGTGGCTGACCCTCGTCGTCCTGGTCCTCGCCGCGCTGCTCCTGTTCGCCCCACGCCGCTTCACGCCGCGCTGGTTCACCCGGACCGAGGACGAGTGGCCGCTGCTGCGCCCCGCGGTTCTGGCGATCTGGGTCATGGCCGTGGCGGGCTCGTTCGTGAACGACTTCGGCGTCCGCATCGCGATGATCGCGCTGATCCCCGCGGTGCCTGTACTGACGATGGCGGCCCTGCGGGCGGCGGCGACGGCCGGGACGGCCGCGCAGGGCAGTGCCTCGGCATCGGCATCGGCAGACACGACCGCACCCGCCGAGAGCGGGCGCGCGGAGGCAACACCCGCCGAGAGCGAGGAAGAGCGGGACCGGTAGCCGGGAGGGTCAGCCCTTGGTCCGGCGTCCGCCACCGACGAGGGACCGCGCGCGGCGCGCGGCGACGGCGATCTGGACGTCCCGGTACTGGGCGGCGCGGTGCATCTGCCCCTTGAGGTCGGTGCCGGAGGCACGGTGCCGCAGGTCGCAGGGGACCTCGACGACCACGTAGCCGGCGCGGAGCAGGTCGATCGTCATCCCGGTCTCCACGCCCCAGCCGTGGGCCAGCGGCGTGGCGGCCTCGAAGGCCTCCCGAGTCAGGCAGCGCATCCCGGACAGCGGCTGGGTCGGGGCCCAACCCCCATGCGGTGGATCGCACGACGCGCGGCGCCGACCACGATCCCGCGACCTCCCGCGCCGGGCTGCGGCGGCAGGAGCGCGATGGCGACGTCAGCGATCCCGTCGACGACGGGCGACACCAGCGGCGCGGTGTTCACGGCGCTCTCGCCGAGGTCACCGTCGATGAACAGGAGCAGCCTGGGCGCGCGGTCGGCGGCGTCACGCATGGCGACGACGGCGGCCCCGGTCTCCATGGCGGCGGCCTTGCCGCGGTTGTGCGAGTGGCGCACCACGACCGCGCCTGCCTCCCGCGCGACGTCCTGCGTGTCGTCGGAGCTCCCGTCGTCGACGACGAGCACCATGTCGACGAACGGGATCGCTCGGGCGGCGCGGACGGTGGCCGCGATACGGCCCGACTCGTCCTTCGCGGGGATGACGACGGCGACGCGTTGGTGGGCGTGCGCACGACCGCGTGCGGGTCGCGCGGGGCGCGGGGTCTTGGCGACGGGATCGGGGACGCTCGCGGTGAGATAGCCACCACCGAGCCCGTGGCCGTCGGACCCCTGCGGCGCTGCGGGCGAGGGTTCCGGATTCACAAGTCTCACCCTAGTGCAAAGAACACGTACGCGAATCATCTTGGACGTGTCGAGAACAACCTCTCCACGCTGCCCACCTGGTCTCCTCGGAACCTTTGCGCGGTTCCCAGGATCCGCTCGGGATCCCCGACGTCAGGGACCACTGACGTGAGGGCGCCGAGCACCGGGCGAGCACCGGGAGCCGCAGTGCGGCTCCCGGCACGAGGTCAGCGCAGCGTGACCTGACGGGCGACGATCCCGGCACGCGCGCGACGGCCGTTCGCGTCGAGCGGCTCGTCGATCGCGAGGACCTCGTCCAGCTTCTTCCGGAAGGCGACGGCGGGCTCCTCGAGCTCGTCGGCCTGGGTGCCGCGCGGGAATTCCCACACGGGCACGAGGATCCCGGACGACCGGAACGCGCCGATGAACTTGCCCGTGCCGAGTCCGGAGTCGCGCTTCGCGTGCAGGCGGGCGATCGCGTCGATCAGCACGTCCTCGTCGTACGGGAAGGCCCAGCGGAGGAACTCGCGGCTCATCGAGCACCAGTACGCCGACTCGACGCCGTCGAGCTTGACGGTCGGGATGATCGACTCCGACGACTCCTCGAGCGCGGCCGCCATCTCGGCGTCCTTCTCGGTCGAGGGGTCGAGCCAGAAGCCGAAGTCCTCGTGGACCGTGGCGACGAACGGGACGCTCAGGTCCAGCACGTCCTGCAGCCGCGGGCCGGCGCCCGGGAGCCCGTTCGCCTGGACCGACGTCCCCGGCTCGGTGTCGAGGGCCTCGAGCAGCACGTCCGCGAGGTCGCGGCTCGCGTCACCGGAGCCGGCGAGCGTCTGGAGGGCGACGAGCACGACGCCGTCCGTGCGGTGCAGCGCGGACCAGCCCTCGGGCAGGACCGTCACGAAGAGCACCTCGCGGGAGCCGTACTCCTCGGTCGTGCGGGCGGGGGCGGTCGCTGCGGGGACCACCTCGCGCATCGCGACCAGATCGGTCTCACCGGGGATCCCCTCGAAGGGGCGCAGCACGAAGTCGGGCGTGGAGTTCTTGGCCATGCGCGCGAGTCTATCCGCGACGCTCGCCCGCCACGCAGACGTCGGCGGGCGGTGGCAGGATCGTCCTATGGACCCCCGCGCCGGAACCCTCGCCCGTGAAGAAGACCTCATCGACGTGGACGCCGTGGTGGGCGCCTACTACGACCTGCACCCCGACGTCGACGACCCCGCGCAGAAGGTCGTGTTCGGCACCTCGGGCCACCGCGGCGCGAGCCTCGACCACGCCTTCAACGAGGACCACATCGTCGCGACGACGCAGGCGATCGTCGAGTACCGCCGCGGGCAGGGCACCGACGGGCCCCTGTACATCGGGCGCGACACCCACGCGCTCTCGCTCCCGGCGTGGCAGAGCGCCCTCGAGGTCCTCGCGGCGTCGGGCGTGACCGTGATGATCGACGCCCGCGACAGCTACACCCCGACCCCCGCCGTCTCCCAGGCGATCCTCCTGCACAACGGCGCCACGTCGTCCGACGGCGTCCGCACCTCCGGCCCCGGCCTGGCGGACGGGATCGTGGTCACCCCGTCCCACAACCCGCCGCGCGACGGCGGGTTCAAGTACAACCCGCCGCACGGCGGCCCGGCCGGCTCCGAGGCGACCGGATGGATCGCGGACCGCGCGAACGAGATCCTGCGCTCCGGCGTCGGGCAGGTGAAGCGCGTGTCGCTCGACGAAGCCCTCGCTGCCGACACGACGCACCGTCACGACTTCATGAGCTCGTACGTCGACGACCTCGCGAGCGTGCTCGACCTCGACGCGATCCGGTCGTCGGGCGTGCGGATCGGCGCCGACCCCCTCGGTGGCGCTTCCGTCGAGTACTGGGGCGCGATCGCCGAGCGGTACGACCTCGACCTGACGGTCGTCAACCCGCAGGTCGACCCCCGCTGGGCGTTCATGACGCTCGACTGGGACGCCAAGATCCGCATGGACTGCTCGTCGCCGTACGCGATGGCGTCGCTCGTCGAGAAGATGACGGGTGAGGGCACGTCCGACGTCTTCGACGTCGCGACCGGCAACGACGCGGACTCCGACCGGCACGGCATCGTGACGCCCGACGCCGGCCTGATGAACCCCAACCACTTCCTCGCCGTGGCGATCAGGTACCTCTACTCGGGTGCGCGCCCCGGCTGGCCGGACGCCGCCGCGATCGGCAAGACCCTCGTCTCCTCGAGCCTGATCAGCCGCGTCGGCGCGTCGCTCGGGCGCGAGGTCGTCGAGGTGCCGGTGGGCTTCAAGTGGTTCGTCCCCGGCCTGCTCGACGCCTCCGTCGGGTTCGGCGGCGAGGAGTCCGCGGGCGCCTCGTTCCTGCGCAAGGACGGTCGCGTGTGGACCACCGACAAGGACGGGATCCTCCTCGCGCTGCTGGCGTCGGAGATCATCGCGACCACCGGGAAGTCCCCCTCGAAGCACCACGCGGAGCTCGTCTCCGAGTTCGGCGAGTCCTGGTACGCCCGCGTCGACGCCCCCGCGACCCTCGACGAGAAGGCGACGCTCGCCAAGCTCTCGCCCGAGCAGGTCACCGCGACGTCGCTCGCGGGCGAGGAGATCACCGCCAAGCTCACCGAGGCGCCCGGCAACGGCGCGAAGATCGGCGGGCTCAAGGTGACGACGGAGAACGCGTGGTTCGCGGCCCGGCCGTCCGGCACCGAGAACGTCTACAAGATCTACGGCGAGTCGTTCGTCTCCGCCGACCACCTGAAGACGGTGCAGGCCGAGGCGAAGGACGTGGTGTCGGCGGCGCTCGGCGGCTGACCGGCTGCGCAGGCCCGCGCGAGCTGCGCGTCGCCCGCGGTCGGCCGTGCGTCTCCCGCGGCGGGTCGTGCGCGGCTAGCCGCGGGAGACGAGGTCCCAGTACTCGGGGTGACGCTCGATGTACGAGTCGATGAACCAGCACGTCGGGATCACCTTGAGCTCGCCGTCCCGCGCGTCGCGCAGGGCTGCCCGGGCGAGGGCCGAGGCGATGCCCTGCCCCTCGAACTCGGTCGGGACGACGGTGTGCGGGAGCTCGATCGTCCCCTCAGCCAGCACGTACTCCGCGATGCCGACCACCGTCCCGTCCGGGGTCCTGGCCTCATAGCGGCTGGCCGCCCACTCGCGGACGACCTCGTACTCCATGCGTTGCGCCATGGCTCAGTCAAGCACGGGCGGCCCGCCCGAGCCCGGGCGGCCCGATGCCACGCTCGTCACACTGGATCGGGCGCAGATCGGGCGCCGTGGCCCGGACCAGGTGCCAGACTGGGACGGTGGTACAGGAATCTCCCCGCGACGCACCCGTCGCAACCCCTACGCCGAGGTCCTGCGCACCCCCGGCGCCGCGAAGTTCTCGGCGGCAGCGCTCCTCGCACGGATGCCCATGGCGATGCTCGGCATCGGGACCGTGCTCATGGTCGAGCGCTTCTACGACTCGTACGCCCTCGCGGGGCGCGTCTCCGCGGCGCTGATCCTCGCGCAGGCGATCTGCTCGCCGCCGCTGGCCCGGCTCGTCGACCGCAAGGGCCAGCGGCGCGTCATGCTGCCCCTGATCCTCGTGGCGGCGGTCTCCCTGTCCGGCCTCATCCTGATCGGTAATGCCCGCGGCCCCGAGTGGCTGCTCTACGTCTTCGCGGCCCTCGCGGGAGGTTCCGCCGGCTCCTTCGGCTCGATGGTCCGCGCCCGCTGGTCGTACGCGCTGCCCGACCCACGCAAGCTCCACACGGCCTACTCGCTGGAGTCCGCGCTCGACGAGGTCGTCTTCGTGGTCGGGCCCGCCGCCGTGACGATCCTCGCGACGAGCGTGACGCCGTCCGCCGGCCTGGTCGTGTCCCTGGTCGGGGCGTTCGTCGGGGGTCTCTGGTTCGTCTCCCAGCGCGCCACCGAACCGCCCGTGGCGGTCACCGCCGGGACCGGTGACCGCGGGACGGACGGCGCCGTCTCCGCGACCGCCGCACGGGTGCCCACCGCGATGCGCACCCCCGGCATGCTCGCCCTCGTGATCGTCTTCGTCGCGATGGGGGTCATCTTCGGCGCGACGGACGTCGCCACCGTCGCGTTCGCCGACGAGCACGGGATGCCCGGGATCTCGGGCGTCCTGCTCGCGGTGTTCGCGTGCGGCTCGTTGGTCTCCGGGCTGGCGTACGGGGCGCGGCACTGGGTGTCGCCGCTGTGGCAGCGGTTCGTGATCGGCATGGTCGCCCTCGCCCTCGGCACCGCGCTCTTCTCCCTGGCGCACTCCGTCCCGGTGCTGGCGGCCGTGATGTTCGTCGCCGGGTTCGCGATCGCCCCCACCCTGATCAACGGCAACGCGCTCGTGCAGCGGCTCGTCGCGCCCTCCCAGCTCACCGAGGGGCTCGCGTGGGTCGGGACCGCGCTGGGCGTCGGGGTCTCGATCGGCGCGTCCCTGGCGGGGATGCGGGTCGAGACCGTCGGCGCGGCGGGCGGTTACCACGTCGTCATGGCCGGCGGCGCGCTCGCCGTGGTCGTCTCCGCCCTCTCGATCCGCAGCCTCAGGCGCGACCGTGCGGTCGACGTCGTCGCCGAGGACGCCTGACCGATCGATCCGCTGCGCACGCACGCGCCCTGCGGGAGGGCGGTGGTGTCGCGTCGAAGCGCTGAGCGGGTGATCGTGGAGGCAGCGCCCGCACACGGGTCACGACGGCCCGGGCCGCAGCCGGGTCCGCCGCACGTCCGACAACCCGCCGACGATCCGTCCGACAGCCCGTCCGACAACCCAGGAGGTCTCGTGCCCTTCGGCATCAACCGCTCCCCCAGGACCAGAAGGACCGCACCGTCGCGGACCTGCTCGTCGCCCAGCTCGTCGCGGCGGGGGTCAAGCACGTCTTCGGCATCGTCGGCGACAGCCTGAACCCGGTCGTCGACGCGATCCGCCGCTCCAACGAGGACGGCACCGGCATCGAATGGGTCCACGTGCGCCACGAGGAGGCCGCCGCGTTCATGGCCGCCGCGGAGGCCGAGGTCACCGGGAACCTCGCGGTGTGCGCGGGCTCGTGCGGCCCCGGCAACCTGCACCTGATCAACGGCCTGTACGACGCGAACCGCTCCCGCGTGCCCGTCCTCGCCATCGCGAGCCACATCCCGAGCGCGCAGATCGGTACGGAGTTCTTCCAGGAGACGCACCCGGACCGGCTCTTCGTCGAGTGCTCCGTGTACTCCGAGATGATCTCGTCGGCCGCGCAGGCCCCGGGTCATCAACTCGGCGATCCACCACGCCGTCGCCGGCCCCGGCGTCGCCGTCCTCACCCTGCCGGGCGACGTCGCCGACCTCGACGCGCCGGACGCCGTCCCGGACGTCGCGTACCCGCCGCGCCCCGCGCGGCTCGTCCCCGACGCGGACGCCGTGCGCGACCTCGCCCGCGCGATCGACGCCGCAGGCAAGGTCACGATCTTCGCGGGGGCCGGCGTCCGGCACGCCCGCGACGAGGTGCTGGCCTTGGCCGAGAAGATCGGCGCCCCGGTCGGCCACTCGCTGCGCGGCAAGGAGTGGATCCAGTACGACAACCCGTTCGACGTCGGCATGAGCGGCCTGCTCGGGTACGGCGCCTGCGACGACGCGATCCACGACGCCGACCTGCTCCTCCTGCTCGGGACGGACTTCCCGTACGACCAGTTCCTGCCGGACGACGTCCGCACCGCCCAGGTGGACATCGAGCCCGCGCGCATGGGCCGCCGGACCCGGCTCGACCTCGCGGTCGTCGGGGACGTCGGCGAGACCCTGCGCCTGCTCACCCCGCAGGTCGAGGCTGCGCGCAGCACGAAGTTCGTGGACCACATGCGCAAGAAGCACGAGAAGGCCCTCGGCGGGGTCGTCGGCGCGTACACCCGCGACGTCGAGCACGAGACCGCGATCCACCCCGAGTTCGTCGCCGACCAGCTCGACCAGGTCGCGGGCGACGACGCGGTGTTCACCGTCGACACCGGCATGTGCAACGTGTGGGCGGCGCGCTACCTGTCCCCGAACGGGCGGCGGCGCGTCATCGGGTCGTTCCTGCACGGGTCGATGGCGAACGCGCTGCCGCACGCGAACGGCGCGGCGTTCGCGGCGCGCGCCGCAGGCTCCGATCGGCAGGTGGTCGCGCTCGCCGGCGACGGCGGGCTGTCGATGCTGATGGGCGAGCTCATCACCGCCAGGCACTACGACCTGCCCGTGACCGTCGTGCTGTTCAACAACGCGACGCTCGGTATGGTGCGGCTCGAGATGCTCGTGGACGGCCTGCCGTCGTTCGGCACCGACTCGCCCGACGTCGACTACGCGGCCGTCGCCGCCGCGCTCGGGATCCCGTCACGACGAGTCACCGACCCCGCGGACGTGCGGCGGGCGCTCGAGGAGGCGCTGGCCCAGCCAGGCCCAGCCCTCGTCGACGTGGTCACCGACCCGCGTGCCCTGTCGATCCCGCCCAACATCACCGCCGGCCAGGTCCGCGGCTTCGCGGCGGCGCTGACCAAGGAGGTGCTCGGCGGGGGCATGGGCGAGGCGGTGTCGATGGCGCGGTCGAACCTGCGCAACGTGCCGCGTCCCTAGCCCCGGGCCTCCGCCAATGCACGACCGCTACAGATGCCGAACCGGTGGTTGTGTTCGATCCCGGGGCTCGGATCACGCACGACCACCGGTTCGGCCCAGCACACTCACCGGTTCGGCCACGCACGACCACGGGTTCGGCGTGAAGGGCGCAGCACCGACGCGCAGGAGCCCGGCAGCGACGTGCGCTGCCGGGCTCTGCGCGTCTGTGGCGGTGGTGCCGGACGGGCCTACTCGTCGCGGAGCTGGTCGTCGGGGATGCTCGCCCCGCCGACGGTCGAGGCGACGAACTTGCCCCGCTTGACCTGGACGTCGTCGTGCATGTCCTCGAGCTCCATGCCCTTGGTCTCGGGCACTCGGAAGAACACGAAGATCAGCGAGAGCAGCGCCATCGCCGTGTAGAAGCCGTAGGCGAAGGTCAGGCCGATGTCCGCGAACACGGGGAACGTCATCGTGATGGCCCAGTTCGCGACCCACTGTGCGGCCGCCGCGACCGCGAGCGCCGTCGCGCGGATCCGGTTCGGGAACATCTCGCCCAGCAGGACCCAGACCACGGGGCCCCAGGTCGCGCCGAAGAAGACGACGAACCCGTTCGCGCCGATGAGCGCGGCGGTCCCCCACGCGTCGGAGAGCTGGGCGTCACCGTTGCCGTCGATCGTCGCGGTCGAGAAGGCGACCGCCATGAGACCGAGGGTGAGGAACATGCCCGTGGAACCGATGAGGAGCAGCAGTCGGCGACCGATGCGGTCGACGAGCAGGATGGCGACGATCGTGACGACGATGTTGGTGACGGACGTGATCGTCGAGGTGAGGAACGCCTGCGACTCGTCGAAGCCGACCGACTGCCAGAGCGACGTCGAGTAGTAGAAGATCACGTTGATGCCGACGAACTGCTGGAAGACGGAGAGCAGGATCCCGGTCCAGACGATCGGCTTGAGACCGAACGTGCTGCCCTTGAGGTCGCCGAGGGTGCGCTTCTCGTCCTTGCCGAGCGACGTGTGGATGTCGGCGATCTTGTGGTCGACGTCGGCCTCGCCCGAGTAGTCGCGCAGCACCTGCGCGGCCTCCTCGTCGCGGTTCTTGCCGACGAGGTAGCGCGGGGACTCGGGGAGCGTCATCGCCACCAGGCCGTAGACCACGCTGGGGACGGCGCCCGCGAGGAACATCCACCGCCAGGCCTCGAGGCCGAACCACAGGTCGTTGGACGCGCCGCCCGCACCCTCCGCGAAGAGCTGGTCGCTGAGCAGCGCGGTGAAGATGCCGAGCACGATGGCCATCTGCTGGAGCGAGCCCAGGCGACCGCGGAACTTCGACGGCGCGACCTCCGCGATGTAGGCGGGAGCGATCACCGACGCGGCACCGATGGCCAGGCCGCCGACGACGCGCCAGAGGATGAGGTCCCAGACCTCGAACGCGAAGCCGGAGCCGATCGCGGAGATGAGGAAGAGGATCGCCGAGATCACCATGACGCGGATGCGGCCGTACCTGTTGGCGATCGAGCCGGCGAACCAGGCACCGACCGCGCAACCGAGGAGGGCCGACGCGACGGCGAATCCGGTGAACGCGTCGCTGAGCTCGAACTCGCCCTGGATGGACTCGACGGCACCGTTGATCACCGAGGAGTCGAACCCGAAGAGGAAGCCACCGAGCGCCGCACCGACGCTGATGGCGATGACCTTGCGGTTCAGCTTCGGGTCCGCGATGGCCCCGGACGATCCTGTTTGACTGCTCACCGGACGACTCCTCACACGATCTCCGCGGGGAGCGCCGACGGTCCCCTGTACGACTGCACAGTATCGGCGCATATCGGAAGGTGCCCGGCGAGGGGTGGGCCGTTGCCGTAAATTTAAGTGGGGGTGCTCACAAATGCCCTCCGATCTTTCCGGCGCGCTCTCACGGTCCGGGTCAGGGCTGGGGGTCCCGGGCGTCGTAGGCCCAGAACCGTGGTTGCCGCCGGACGACGAACCACACCACCGCGACGCAGAGCAGGCCGCCGATCACCGCGGCCCAGCCCTCGCCCACGAGCCCGGCGTCGGCACCGACGACGAGGTCGCCGAGGCGCGGCCCGCCGGCCACGACGACGATGAAGATCCCTTGGAGCCGCCCGCGCATCGCGTCCGGGGTCGCGGTCTGCAGGATCGTCTGCCGGAACACCGAGCTGATCGCGTCGGCCGCCCCGGCTCCGGCGAGGGCCAGGAACGCCACGACCAGCGCGACGGTCAGCACCTGCTCCGGCGACGTGGAGCCGACGGTCACCAGGGTGCCGCCGAACGCCGCGACGCTGAGGCCCCAAGCCGTGATCGCCCAGACGATCACCTGCCCCTGCCACCGGACGCGGGTCAGCGCCCCGCTGAACAGCCCGGCCAGGATCCCGCCCGTCGCGATGCCCGCCGTGAGGATGCCGGTCGTGACCTCTCCCCCGCCGAGGTAGAGCACCCCGACCGCGGGGAAGACGACCCGCGGCATCGCCAGGACCATCGCCGCCAGGTCGACGACGAACGTGGTACGCACGTTCGGGCGGGTCGCGAGGTAGCGCAGCCCGTCGAGGACGGAGGCGAGCCCGACCACCCGGCCGCGGGGGCGCCGTCCGGCACCGTGGGTGGGCACGCCGGGGGCGCCCGACGACGGTCCACCGGCTTCGGTAGGCCGCTCCGCCTGGGCGAGCGGGTCGGGCTCGGGCGGGATGGGTGGCAGCCGCCAGACGGCCCACAGCGCGACGGTGAAGAGCAGGACGTCGACCGTGTACGCCTCGGCGTACCCCCAGACTGCGACGAGCGCGGCGCCGGCGAGCGGCCCGACGGTCAGGGCGACGCTCCAGGCGAGCGTGCCGAGGGCGTTGGCGGCGGGGACGAGCGTCTTGTCGAGCAGCCTGGGGATGATCGCCGAGCGGGCGGGGTTGTGGACGGCCGACGCGGCGGACTGGACCGCGACCAGCCCGTAGAGGAGCCCGACGGTGTCGAGCGCGAGCCACGCCTGGAGGGCGATGCCCGCGGTCGCCGCCCAGAGGACGAGGGCCGAGAGCAGGGCGACCCTCCGCCTGTCGTACGCGTCCACGAGCGCACCGCCGTAGAGGCCGAGCAGGACGAGCGGGACGAGCGCGCAGATCCCGAGCACCCCGACCGCGAGCGTCGAGCCCGTGATCGCGTAGACCTGCAGCCCCACCGCGACGACCGTGAGCTGCGTACCGAAGTTGGCGACACCGAGCCCCCACCAGAGACGACGGTACGTCGGCGAGACGCGCAGCGGTGTCGTGTCGACGAGGACGCCGGTGGGGATGCGGGGCACGAGGTCCGAGCCTAGTTCGCGGCCTGTGCCGCGGGCGCGTCGGCAGCGCCGCACTCGGTGTCGGACGGCGCACCCGGCCGCGCGTCAGGACGTCACCAGTCGTGGACGGTCCCGTCCGCGAGCCGGTTGTACGGCAGGTACGCCTGCTCGTAGGGATAGCGACCGGCCGCGTCGGCGTTCAGCTCGACACCCAGCCCGGGCTTCTCTCCCGGGTGCAGGTACCCGCCCGACCACGAGAAGCTCTGCTCGAACACCTCGTTCGTGCGCGCGCCGTGCGGCATGTACTCCTGGATGCCGAAGTTGTGGATCGCCAGCCCGAGGTGCATCGCTGCCGCCATCCCGACCGGGGACACGTCGGTCGGGCCGTGCATCCCGGACTTGATCTGATACTGCGCCGCATAGTCGAGGGTCTTGCGCAGCGGCGTGATACCGCCCATGTGGGTCACCGCACCGCGGACGTAGTCGATGAGCTGGTCGCGGATCAGGTCCTTGAAGTCCCACACGGTGTTGAAGATCTCGCCGATCGCCAGCGGCGTCGTCGTGTGCTGACGCACCAGCCGCAGGGCCTCCTGGTTCTCGGCCGGCGTGCAGTCCTCGAGCCAGAACAGGTCGTACGGCTCGAGCGACTTGCCCAGCTTCGCCGCCTGGATCGGGGTCATGCGGTGGTGCCCGTCGTGCAGCAGCGGCAGGTCCGGGCCGAACTCGTTCCGCACCGCCTCGAAGACGCCCGGCAGGTGCTTGAGATACGCCCGCGTGTCCCAGTCCTCTTCGGTCGGCCGGGCACCCCGGCGCGCCGGCTCGTGGTCGTAGCGGGCCTCGCCCCCACCGGCCGCGGCCGCCTGCGAGGCGATCCCGTAGATCGCCTTCAGCCCCGGCACGCCCGTCTGCACCCGGATCGACCGGTACCCCGCGTCCAGGTGCTCACGGATCGAGTCGAAGAGCTCGTCCGTCGTCTTGCCCGAGGCGTGCCCGTAGGCCATGAGGCCGTCACGGCTCGCGCCCCCGAGCAGCTGGTACACCGGCATGCCCGCGGCCTTGCCCTTGATGTCCCAGAGCGCCATGTCGACCGCGGCGCTTGCCGTCATCGTCACCGGACCACGACGCCAGTACGCGCTCCTGTAGAGGAACTGCCACGTGTCCTCGATCCGCGAGGCGTCGCTGCCGATCAGCAGCGGGACGACGTGCTCCCGCAGGTACGCCACGACCGCGAGCTCGCGCCCGTTGAGGGTCGCGTCCCCGAGGCCGGTGAGGCCCTCGTCGGTCGTGATCCTCAGGGTGACGAAGTTGCGGTCGGGACTCGTGACGATGACGTCGGCGGCGGTGATCTTCATGGCACTTCTCTCCGGTCGGTGGGGGTACCGGGCCCGCACGGAGGCGGTCCCGGCACCACGCAGGGTGGATCGGTCAGTCGGTGGTGTCGCCCTGCACCGCCTCGGCAGCGCGGGCCTCCCGTCGGGCGGCGATCTCGGCCGTGATCTCCTTGAAGCGCGCGTCCGTGAGGGGGTAGCGGAGCATGATCAGGACGCCGATCGCGACGCAGACCGCCGGCAGGAGGCCCGCGATGCGCTGGATCCCGTCGATGGTCTCGGCGGTCTGCGAGTCGGCGCCCGAGACGTAGCCGACGTACGTGAGTCCGAACGCGGCGACCGCGCCGCCGAACGCCTGCCCGACCTTGCGCGTGAACGAGAAGACCGCGTACGTCGTGCCCTCGGTGCGCACCCCGTTCTTCCATTCGCCGTACTCCACCGTGTCGGCCTCGAGCGCCCACATCACGGTGTTGACGACCATGAGGCCCGCGCCGTAGACGACGAAGCCGGCGAAGATCAGCGCCGTGGCGGAGGCCGGCGAGAAGGCGATGACGAGACCGCCGAGGACCGAGAGCGAACCACCGCCGACGTAGACGCCACGCTTTCCGAACCGACCGACCAGGCGAGGGACGAGCGGGGCGACGACGAACATCATCCCGATCGAGAGCAGCGACAGGACGATGTAGTAGTTCGCGTCGCCCATGACGTCCCGGGCGTAGTAGGCCTGCAGTCCCTGGAGGGCGATCATGCCGGTCAGGAAGCTCACCGCGCTGCCGCACAGCATGTAGAGGGGACGGTTGCCCTTGAGGTTCTTGATCGACTGCCGGAACGGCACGTGCGCGACGTCGCGGACCACGTTCTCCTTGGCCGTGCTGAACAGGAACATGTAGAGCGCGAAGCCGACGACGACGAATGCCGCGGTGATCGTGGTGAGCGCCCGCTGCAGGTTCTCGGCATCGTTGATCTGCGGTGCCACGACGAGCGAGAGCATGAGGATCGTGACGCCCGTCCCGAGGGTTCGCCACGTCGCGAGCTTCGCGCGCTCCTTCGAGTCCTGCGTGATGGCCGAGGCCAGCGAGCCGTACGGGATGTTCACGAACGTGTACGCGAGCCCGAGCAGGCCGTAGGTGACGTACGCATAGACGAGGCTTCCCGTGTCGCCCAGTCCACCCGGGACCGTGAAGGTCGCGACGCTCAGCAGCAGCAGCGGCAGCGCGCCCCAGAGGAAGAACGGGCGGAACTTGCCCCACCGGGTCATGGTCCTGTCGACCACCGAGCCGGCCCACACGTCGGTGAACGCGTCGATGATGCGCATCACGAGGAAGAGCGTCCCGACGGCCGCGGCGCTGATGCCGACGACGTCCGTGTAGTAGAGCAGCAGGAACATCGAGGTCATCGAGAACGCGAGGTTGTTGGCGGCGTCGCCCGACGCGTAGCCGAACAGCTGGCGCTTCTTGAGCCTGGGGGCGGCGGCGGGGGCGGCGGGGCTCGCACCCGTCTGCGGGGGAACAGCAACGTTGCTGGTCATGGTGAATTCCTCATCTCCGCGTCGTCGCGGTGGGTCGAGGTCGGTCATCGTGGGGTCGTCGGTTCTGGGGTCCAGCTCGGGGTCGCGCGGGTCGGTCGTCCCGGCATCACGGCCGGCGGGTGCATCGCCACGGCGTCGGACGACGCACCCGCGGTCACGTCAGGCCTTCGTGACGCCCTGGCCCCGGATCACGGTCCAGCGCTCGCGCAGGCGGTGGGCGGCGGCCTTGGGCCGGCGGTCGCGCGTGAAGGCGCCCTTCTTGTTGCCGTCGACGCGGAACACCCCCACCGAGGTCTGGAAGTCCGCGAAGTTCCAGACCTGCTCGCCGACGACCTGGGGCACCTGGTCGAAGACCCGATGGTTCATGTCGAGGTACGCCGACTGGAACTCCTCGCTCCAGGGCTCGGCCGTCATCGAGTGCAGTCCGGGGTAGGTGTCTGCGCCGTACTCGGTGATGACGATGGGCTTGTCGAGCGTCGCCCAGCCCTGGAGCTCGGCGAGCCAGTGCGTTTCCGCGGTCCGGAGGTCACCGGTGTCGACGTACCAGCCGTAGTAGCGGTTGAGCATGATGACGTCGGTCAGGTCGGCGAGCTGGCACGTGCCGAACGGGGAGAGCATGACATTGACGAACCCGACCGGGCGGGTCGTGTCGAGCTGCTTCGCGAGGGCGAAGAGCGGCTCGAAGTACTTGCGCGAGGCCTCGGTGTTCGACTCGGGCTCGTTCGCGATCGACCACAGGACGACCGACGGGTGGTTCTTGTCGCGGGCGATCAGCTCGGCGATCGCGGCGGCGTGCACCTCACGCGACTCGTCGTTCACGGTGTCCGGGGTGAAGGTCTCGACAGGGTCCGCGCCGAGCAGGCCGCTCATCACACCCATGTTCTGCCCCACGGCCGCGACCTCGTCGATGACGACGATGCCCTGACGGTCGGCGTAGTCGTAGACCTCGTCCGCGTAGGGGTAGTGCGAGGTGCGGAACGAGTTGGCGCCGATCCAGTCGAGGAGGGCGAAGTCGTGGACGAGCAGGACGTCGTCGTGCGCCTTGCCACGGATCGCGGAGTCCTCGTGCTTGCCGAAGCCTGTGAAGTAGAAGGGCTCGTCGTTGATGAGGAACTCGGCGCCCCGCACCTCGACGGTCCGGATGCCGACGGTCTGCAGGTAGGAGTCGACGACCTGCCCGTCGGCTCCCACGAGCTCGACGTCGAGCTCGTACAGGTAGCCGTCGCCCGGCGCCCACAGGTGGGGGTCCGTGACCGTCAGCGCTCCCTCGGCCCCGGCTCCCGTGGCGACCGTCGCCCCGGCGGCGTCCCGGAGCGTGACCTGCACGTCGGTGTCTGTCGCACCCTCGTCGCCCGCCGTCTCGACCGAGTACCGGACCGTGCCGGCACCCGTCCCGCCGGCGCCGCGGTGGTCGACGTCGGTCGCGACCGTCACGTCGCTGACGTGGTTCGTCGGGGTCGTGTAGAGCCACACGGAGCGATGGATCCCGGCATAGTTGAAGAAGTCGTGGAAGTACTGCTGCCTTCGACCCTGCGGGGTGTCCTTGACGATGCCCGGAGGGATCGACTGGAACGTCAGCTCGTTGTTCACCGCCGCCGTGACCCGGACCTCTTCGCCCGCGGTCACGAGGGCCGTCACGTCGACCTCGAACGGGGTGTATCCGCCCTCGTGGCGCACGACCTCGGTCTCGCCGACCCACACGACCGCGCGGTGGGTGGCCGAGTCGAAGCGCAGCACGACGCGCTGACCGTCCCAGCCGCGCGGGACGCGCACCATGGTCTGGTACCAGGCGTCACCGACGTGGTTGCGCACCTCGGCGTCCGGCAGGACGTCGTTGTACGAGGCGGGGACGGGCATCGTCGTGGTGGTCTCGAGCGGCGCCGCGAACCAGCGGGCGTCGTGGCCGGCCCCGGTGCCGTCGAGGCGGAAGTCCCAGAGCCCTGTGAGCGACTTGCGCTCGCGGGTGGCGGTGTCCAGAGGGCGAAGCATCGTTGATCTCCTTCGGTTCGTCTCCGACGTCCTCGTCGGCGTCTGCATCCATTGAGCACCCGACGACAACCCGATGACAAACGGTTGCCATCGTTTGCCGTCGCAGTACCGTGGCCCACGTGACGACGCCGCCGACCCGCCCCGAGGAGGACGCTGCGGCGGCGACGAGCGAACCCGCGCCCCCGTCGCCGCCGACGATCTACGACGTCGCGAAGGCAGCCGGCGTAGCGACCTCGACGGTGTCCCGCGCGTTCTCCCGTCCCGGCCGGGTCAACGCCGAGACGGCGGCCCGGGTCCGGCGCATCGCCGAGGAGATCGGGTACCGCACGAACCCGATGGCCCGCGCCCTGCACACGGGTCGGACGTCGCTGCTCGCCCTGGTCGTCGCCGACGTCACCAACCCGTTCTTCTTCGAGATCATCCGTGGCGCCGAGGCGGCCGCGGCGGAGAAGGGCTACACGATGCTCGTCGCCGACGTGCAGGAGTCGGCCGAGAGCGAGCGGCTCGCGCTCGACCGCACGCTGCCGCTGGTCGAGGGGCTCGTGCTCGCGACCTCGCGCATGTCGGACTCCTCGATCCGGGTCGCCGCGAAGCAGCGGCCCACGGTCGTGCTGAACCGGGTCATGACCGACGTGACGAGCGTCGTCACCGACAACCGTCGGGGGACGCGCGCCGCGGTCGAGCATCTCGTCGGACTCGGGCACCGATCGATCACCTACGTCGCGGGCCCGGAGGCGTCCTGGGTCGACGGCGTGCGCTGGCGGACGCTGCACGAGGCCGGCCAGGAGCTCGGCCTGCGCGTGCGCCGGACAGCACCGCAGGCACCGACGCTCGACGGTGGCCGCTCCGCCGCCCAGGCGGTGCTCGCCACGCCGTCGACGGCGGTCGTCGCCTACAACGACCTCCTGGCGATCGGCCTGTGCCAGGAGCTCGCGGCGCGCGGGACGGACGTACCGGGCGACCGCAGCGTCGTCGGCTTCGACGACATCTTCGGCGCAGACTTCTGCTCACCGCCGCTGACCACGGTCGCCGCACCCTTGCGGGCCACGGGCGCGCACGCGGTCGGGCTGCTGCTCGAGCAGGTCGGGACCCGCCGGCCCGTCGTCCACCGGCCGGCGCTGCTGCCGGCGCGGCTCGTGGTGCGCCGCTCGACCGGGCCCGCTCGGTAGCGTCTCAGGCCAGGTCCTGCACCCGCCGCACCACGGCCGCGACGAGCCGCTCGTCGCCGGCGAGCGGCGGGTCCAGGAGCCGGAGCAGGCCTTGCACCGCCGTGGCGAGAGGCTCGAGTGCGAGCGCGGCCACCTCGTCAGAGCGCGCGTCCCGCAGGGCCACGCCCCCGGTGCGCAGGCTCGCGATCCACGCCGCGAGCGCCGTGGTCGCGCCGGGAGCCGCGCGCCCGGCGGCGAGCTCCCGCCGCAGCGTGGGGACGATCCGGACCGGGAGCTTCTGGGACCCGTCGGCGCCGATCTGCTCCAGGCGATGGTGGATCGCCTGGTTCGCGAACCGGGCGATCAGGGCGGCACGGTAACCGGCGATCTCGTCCGCCGGGAAGTCCAGGTAGGACGACGCCTCGTCCCACCAGCGGTCGACCGTCGCGCGGACCAGCGGGTCCGCGACGGCCTCGGCGACCTCCGCGTGGCCGCGCAACGAGCCCAGATAGGCGAGGAGCGAGTGCGCCCCGTTGAGCAGCCCCAGCTTGCGCGCCTCGTAGCGCGCGACGTCGTCGGTGAAGGTGGCTCCTGCCGACTCCCAGGCGGGTCGTCCCCCAGGGAAGCTCCCGCAGAGCACCCACTCCGCGAAGGGCTCGGTGACCACGGCGGTCGGGTCGTCGAGCCCGGTCCCTGCGGCGACGCGCGCGACGTCCTCCGCCGTCGGCTCCGGGGTGATGCGGTCGACCATCGTCGTGACGAACGAGACCTGCTCGGTGATCCACGTGGCGAGGTCCGCGGAGACCTCGACGGCCAGGTCGAGCACCACGCGGCGGACGGCGGCACCGTTTCCCGGGAGGTTGTCGCACGGGACCACGGCGAGGGGCCCTGCGTCGGCACGGCAGCGGGCCACCAGGCCGGCGACGAGCCGGCCGGGGACGGTCGTCACGTCCTGGAGGCGCTCGTCCCGCAGTGCGGCGAGATCGGCAGCCACGTCCGGACGGCCACGATCGAGCCCGCCGTCGCCGCCGCGCAGATAGCCCGCCTCGGTCACGGTCGTCGTCAGCACGACGACCGTCGGGTCGGCCAGGTACGCGAGCCAGGCGGATCCGTCGGCCGCGGCGTGCGCGGCGACCAGGGAGCCGATGACCTCGTAGGTCTCACCGCCCGGCTCTCGGGTGGCCAGCGTGTAGAGACCGTCCTGGGCGTCGAGCCGTCGGGCGAGGTCGGCGCTGCGGCCGCTGAATGCCGCGATCCCCCACTGGTCACCGTCGTCCGCCCGGTGCGTGAACCACGCCTGGTGGGCACGGAAGAAGCTGCCCAGGCCGAGGTGGACGTGCCGCACGGGGGCGGGAGGCGCCGTCCGACGCAAGCCGGGGACCGGGGCAACGGACGGGAAAGGCCCGGGCGCCCCGCGCCCGACGGCCGGGGTCCGGACGGCGCTCACAGCCCGAACACCTCCCGGGGACGGCCGACCACGAGGTCCGCCGCGACCTCGAGCACCTCGTCGAGCTCGAGACGATGCTCGGCTACGAGCCTCGCCAGGTGACCGGCGTCGAGGCGGCGCGACATGTCGTGGCGCGCCGGGATCGAGCAGAACGCGCGGGTGTCGTCGATGAACCCCGACGTGCGGGTGAAGCCGACCGTGTCGGTGATCGCCTCGCGCCAGCGCCGGACGGCGTCCGGCGCGTCGAGGAACCACCAGGGCTGACCCACGTAGACGGAGGGGTAGAAGCCCGCGAGCGGGGCGAGCTCGCGGGAGAACACCGTCTCGTCCAGCGTGAACAGGACCAGGGTGAGGTTGGGGTGCGTCCCGAACCTCTCGAGCAGCGGCCGCAACGGGTCGACGAAGTCGCCGCGCAGCGGCAGGTCGTGGCCGGAGTCGGGACCGAACCGCTCGAGCGTGGGTACGTGGTGGTTGCGTCGCACGCCTGGGTGGACGGTCATGGTCAGGCCGTCGTCCGTGGCCATGCGGGCCATCTCGAGGAACATGTGGCGGCGCAGAGCAACCCCTCCGCGGCGGTCACGGTCCCCGCACGCGCGGCGGCGTAGATCCGCTCGGCGTCACCCCCACCCAGGGGCTCGGAGCCGACGTCCACGTGGGAGTGGTCGGTGGACACCGCGCCGTGGGCGCGGAAGTACTCCCGGCGGTCCTCCATCGCCGCCACCCAGCCGCGGTAGGTCCCGGTGCCGACGCCGGACGATGCCTCGAGCGCGTCGACGGCGGCGACCCACCCCGGCGCAGCGACCTCGAGATGCCGGTCGGGGCGAAACGTGGGGACGACGCGTCCCGGGAACGAGTCGTCGGCGCCGATCTTCGCGTGGACGGCGAGGTCGTCCACCGGGTCGTCGGTCGTGGCGAGGACCTCGATCCCGAACCGCTGGAAGAGCGCCCTGGGCCGGAACTGCGGCTGCGCGAGCCGAGCCTGCACCTGGTCGTAGATCAGGTCCGACGTCGGTGCGCTCGGGCGCACCGCCACGTCGAAGATCTCGGCGAGCTCACTCTCGAGCCAATACCGCACCGGTGTCCCGCGGAACACGTCCCACCGGCTGCACAGGTGGTGCCATGCTCGACGCGCCGATGCCTCGTCGAGCGGCCCCTGGGCGACACCGAGCTCGTCGAGCGGCACGCCGGACGCGTGCAGGAGCCGGGTCACGTAGTGGTCCGGCGTGACGAACAGTGCTGTGGGATCGCCGAAGGGCTCGTCGTCCAGGATCGTGCGCGGGTCGACGTGACCGTGGGGCGAGACGATCGGCAGGTCGCGGACCGAGTCGTAGATGTGACGCGCCATGGTGCGCAGCGCCGGGTCGGCGGGCAGCAGCCGGTCCGGGTGCAGCCTGAGTGCAGGAGTCTTCGTCGACATGGCACGAGTGTCGGACGACGGCGCGGCGCCCGACAACCGGTTGCCGCCAGTTGTCGTCGGGTGGACCCGGAGGCACCGTCCCGTGCTACCAATGACCCGTGAACACCGCCGCCGGAGACCCTCGCCCGCCCGTCGGCGACTCGGCGCCCGCGACGGAGGGGTCGGCCGCCGAGCCGGTCACCCACCTCGTGGTCATGGGCGTCGCCGGCTCCGGGAAGACCACCGTGGCCGCTCTGCTCGCCGGGCGCACCGGCCGCCGGTACGCGGAGGCCGACGACTTCCACCCGCCCGCCAACGTCGAGAAGATGCGCGCCGGCGTGCCGCTCGACGACGCCGACCGCGCACCGTGGCTCGCCGAGCTCCGCGACTGGATGAGCGCGCAGACCGACGCCGGCCGGCCCTCCGTCATCACCTGTTCGGCGCTGCGCCGGCGCTACCGGGACGTGCTGCGCGAGGCGCGCGGCCGGGTGCGGTTCGTGCACCTGGACGGGTCGGTCGAGCTCCTCGAGTCGCGCATCTCCGCCCGCACCGACCACTTCATGCCCGCCACGCTGCTCGCGTCGCAGCTGGCGGCTCTCGACCCGCTGGACGCCGACGAGGACGGGACACGGCTCGACGTCGCCGCGACCCCCGACGACCTCGTGGACGCGGTCGTCAGCTGGACGAGCGCCGGGTAGGGGGCGTCCTCACCAGCCGCGTGTCCCGGGCGCACCCTTGAACGGGCCCACCACCCGCGACGTGACCCAGCCGCCGTAGAAGTCGCCCTCCTGGGCGTCGACCCGCTCGCCGTCCACCGTGCACTCGTCCATGCGACCGGGGTACACGGCGACGTGCCCGACGAGGCCCTCGAACCCCGATGACGGACGGGGGTAGGTCCACGCGGCTCTCGCCGCACGCGTCTCGCCGTTCGAGCCCCCGATCCTGAGCCGTGCGCCTCCTCACCGTCAGCGCCCTCAGCACCGTCAGGCACCACGACGTCGAGGTAGGCCGCCGAACCCTTGAACTCGCAGTGGCTCGTCCCGTCGGCGGCCACGAGCACGCCGGTGACGAAGTCGTCCCTCGGCAGGTAGTACGTGGGCGGGTGGCTCGTCTCCAGCACCCGCAGCGCGCGGCGCGTGTCGGCGATCACGACCCCGGCGAAGGTCACCACGACGTGCTCCGTCGACGGCTCGACCCGAGGCGGCCGCGGGTAGTCCCAGACCGACTCCTGGCCGGGTCCCGGCGCCACCCGTCCGTGCGTGCCCGAGGGCCGGTCCGAAACTCTGTCCTCCGCCATCCGTCGACGGTAGGCGCGGAGTGCGCTGCTCGCCGCTCGGCTGCGCTCGCCCCGGTCCGGCTCGCCGGCGCGTGACGCCCTTGCCCGCCTGCCACGCCGTGCAACCCGGGCGACCGCGGTAGAGGGTGGGGCGATGCGGATCGCGACGTTCAACGTGCAGCACGGCCGAGCGTCCGACGACGCCTCCCCCGACGCGCTCGGCGCGACCCGGACGACGGACGCGTCGCTCGCGCGGTTCGAGGACGCCGTCGCCGCTCTCGACGCCGACGTCCTCGCGCTCCAGGAGGTCGAGGTCGGGCGTCGTCGGTCCGCCGGGGCCGACCTCACGCTGATCGCCGCGAGGGCGACGGGCGCCGTCGCGCACCGTTTCGTCCCGACCGTCCGCTACCGGTCGCTCACGGGGCACGAGAGCGCCTACGGCATCGCGATCGTCAGCAGGCTCCCCGTGTCGGAGTGGCACGAGCTGCACATGCCCGGGCTCCGGTTGCCGCGCCTGCGTCGCACGCGCCGTCCGCCGGGTCTGCGCGTGGTCGGCGAGGAGCCCCGGGCTGCCGTCGCCGCCGTCGTCGCGTCGGACGACGGCCCGGTCACCGTGGTCGCGACGCACCTGTCGGTGCGGAGCCCGCGCAACACCGACCAGCTCCACGTGATCCACGCCTGGGCGGCCCGGTTCCCGCGCCCGCTCGTGCTCGCGGGTGACCTCAACCTGCGCCCGGGGTCTCCGGAGCGGATCACCGGCTGGCGCAGCCTGGCCGAGGCGCCGACCTACCCGGTGACGCGACCGCGAGCGCAGATCGACCACCTGCTCGCGGACGGCCCGATCACGGCGGGCCGCGCCGGTCGCGCCCCGCGGACGGGGGTCTCGGACCACCGGCCGCTCGTCGCCGAGGTCCGGATCGGCTGACGAGCGGCGTCGAACCGCGCGCGTCAGGCGTCAAGCGTCAGGCGTCAGGCGTCAGGCGTCAGGCGTCAGGCGTCAGGCGTCAGGCGAGGGTCGCCCCGAACACCAGCCCGAGGGCGTAGGTGACGGCGGCGGCGCCCCACCCGATCGCGAGCTGGCGCAGCGCCCGCGTGAGCGGTGCGGTGCCGGACAGCAGACCGACGACCGCGCCGGTCCCCAGCAGCGCGACGCCCACGAGGGCGGCCGAGGCGACGACCGCCGTCAGTCCCTCGGCGCCGAACAGGTACGGCAGCACCGGGATGAGCGCACCGGACGCGAAGAAGAAGAAGCTCGAGATCGCCGCACCCCAGGCGGTCCCGTGGGTCTCGATGTCCTCGTCGGTCATCCTCGGCGCGATCTCGGTCTTCGCCGAGTAGGTCCGCAGCACCGTGGCCGCGTGGCGCTCCGCCTCGACCGGCGCCATGCCCCGCGCCCGGTAGACGAGGGCGAGCTCGTTGGCGTCGACGTCGAGGTCGGGCAACGACGCCGAGGCCTCGGGGCTCGGGCTCGAGGCGTGCAGCAGCTCGGTCTGCGAGCGGACGGAGACGAACTCGCCGGCGGCCATCGAGAGCGCGCCGGCGAGCAGCCCGGCGATGCCGGTGAGCAGTACCGCGGACGCCGACGCGCCGGACGCGCCGATGCCGAGGATCAGCGCGAGGTTCGACACGAGCCCGTCGTTCGCGCCGAACACCGCCGCGCGGAACGTCCCCGAGAGCCGGTTGCGCCCACGAGCGGCGAGACCTCGCACGACCTCCTCGTGGATGCGCTCGTCCGCGACCATCGCCGGTGTCGCGTCGCCGTCGTCCTCGTACCCGGACCGGGACTCGGCGCGCTGGGCGAGCGCGAGGACGAACACCCCGCCGAACCGGCGGGCCAACCAGCCCAGGACCCGCGTGCGGAGGTCGCCGCGGCGCGGGTAGCCGACGTCGTTCCCCAGGAGCTGGAGCCAGTGGTCCTCGTGACGCTTCTCGGCGTCCGCGAGCGCCAGCAGGATCTCGCGCTCCTCCCCGCTGCGACGGCTGGCGAGGTCGCGGTACACGGCCGCCTCGGCGCGTTCGTCGGCGAGGTGGCCGCGCCACCTGCGCAGGTCGCGCGTGGAGGGGTCGGACGACGGCCCCCGGCCTCGGAGGTCTCGTCCCCCACGGGGTTCTCGGGCGTCGCCATGCCCCCATTCTGACGAATCGTCGCGTCGGCGGGGTTCGGCACGCCAAACTTCCGTGCACGGTCGCCCCGCGGCCGGGATGTGGACGACCGGGCGCCCCGGGGTCGTGCAGCGCGCGGCGGCGGCCACGACTCACGGCTCACGGCTCACGGAGACCGAGGCACCGACCGGCGACCTGCGGGCACGGGCACGGGCCGCGGGGCGGTTTGCCGTGCGCGACCCCGGCAGGGTTGGATCGGGTCATGACCAACGAACTGACCAAGCCCGAGATCGACGCCCCCGAGGGCCCGGCGCCCGCAGACCTGGAGGTCGTCGACCTCGTCGTGGGCGACGGTGCCGAGGCTCAGCCCGGCGCCACCGTGAAGATCCACTACATGGGTGTCGAGTTCGACTCCGGGGAGGAGTTCGACTCCTCGTGGAGCCGCGGCGAGCCGATCGAGTTCCCGCTCCCCCGCCTGATCCCGGGCTGGCAGCGCGGCGTCCCCGGCATGAAGGTCGGCGGCCGTCGCAAGCTCGTCGTGCCCCCGTCCCTGGCCTACGGGCCCGCGGGAGCCGGCCACCGGCTCTCGGGCCAGACCCTGATCTTCGTGATCGACCTGCTCGGCACCCGCTGACCGTCGATCGACCGTACGGCCCCCGTTCACCTCGTGGACGGGGGCCGTCCTCGTCCGGTGCGTGGGCGTCACCTGGATGTCGGTCGCGTCGGGCAGAATGCAGGGCGTGATCACAGTCAGCACGGACGGGTCCTGCCTGCGCAATCCCGGCGGCGCGACGGGTTGGGCGTGGATCAACCACGACGGCACCTTCGACTCCGGCGGCTGCGCCAGCGGCACCAACCAGGTCGCCGAGCTCACCGCGCTCCTCGAGGCCGTGCGCGCGCACCCTGGGGAGGAGCCGCTGATGATCGAGTCCGACTCGCAGTACGCGATCAAGTGCGCGTCCGAGTGGCTCCCCGGCTGGCGGCGCAAGGGCTGGCGGACGGCGTCGGGCAGCCCCGTGAAGAACATCGAGCTCGTCCAGGCGATCGACGCCGCGATCACCGACCGCGAGGGCCCCGTGCGGTTCCGGTGGGTGCGCGGGCACGTCGGCAACCCCTTCAACGAGCGTGCCGACAAGCTCGCCGGCATCGCCGCGAACGACTGGCTCGCCGGCCGCGGGGACGTCGAGGCGGTGCTCGGTGCACCCGATCCGGTCGTCGAGGGTGCGACGTCACGTCGGCCCCGCACCGCGCGCGAGACCGCGGACGGTGCGACGCGTCCGCGCTCGAAGCCGTCGGAGCAGGAGCGCGAGCCCGCGTGGTCCAGCGGCACCCTGTTCGACTGACGACCCCGGTCAAGAGCGAGGCGCGATGGCGGTGACGGCTCCGGGGGCCGGGCTCCGGGTCGCCGTGGAGTCGGAGCGACCGCTCGACCTCGCGCGCACGCTGGGCCCGCTGCGCCGCGGCGCCTACGACCCGACGCTCCGCGCGGCGCCGGACGGTGCCCTGTGGCGCACGAGCCGTCTCCCGACCGGGCCCGTGACCTACCGCCTGGTGCAGACCAGGCCGCGGACCGTCGTCGGGCACCTGTGGGGGCCGGGCGCCGACGAGGGCGCCGCGCGCCTGCCCGCGCTGCTGGGACGGGACGACGCCGCCGCCGGCTTCGCTCCGCCGTCCGGCCTCGCCGAGACCGCTCGTCGCCACCCCGGGATCCGTGTGCCCGCCACCGGCCAGGTGCTCGAGGCGCTGATCCCCGCGATCCTCGAGCAGCGGGTGGTCGGGGTGACGGCGTTCCGCGCCTGGGCGTGGCTCCTGGGGCACCACGGTGAGCCGGCCCCCGGCCCCGACGCCGGGTCGCCCGGCGGGCCGCCACCCGGGATGCGCGTCGTGCCGGACGCCGCGGCCTGGGCCCGGGTACCGACGTGGGACTGGCATCGCGCAGGCGTCGACCCGGGACGAGCCCGGACGGCGGTCGAGTGCGCGCGGCGCGGCGCCGCGATCGAGCGGCTCTCGTCGCTTCCTCCCGGCGACGCCCAGGCGCGGTTGCGGTCGCTCCGCGGCGTCGGGGCGTGGACGGCGGCCGAGGTGGCACAGCGTGCGTGGGGCGATGCCGACGCGGTGTCGGTGGGTGACTACCACCTCGCGAAGGCCGTGATCTGGGCGTTCGACGGCGACCGTGGCGCCCGGCGCGACGGCGCCCCGGGCGGGCACCCCGACGACGACGCCCGGATGCTCGAGCTCCTCGAGCCGTACCGCCCGCACCGCTACCGCGTCGTGCTCCTGCTCAAGGCGGCGGGCCGGGGGCAGCCACCGCGCCGCGGCCCACGGATGTCGATCGCCGATCACCGCACCCACTGATCACCGCGCCAACCGAGCTCTGCGCGCTATCGCTGTGCGCGAAACCGCGCCCTCCGGTTGGCGTGGAGCGCTCGGCGGTGCCACGTTGGAGTCACCGCAGCACAACGACTTTGGAGGTCGCGCATGTCCACAGAGGCAACAGTTCCGACCATCACGCTCAACAACGGCGTCGAGATCCCGCAGCTCGGCTTCGGGGTCTTCCAGATCCCCGCCGAGGACACGAAGGACGCGACGCTCGCAGCGCTCGAGGCGGGCTACCGCCACATCGACACCGCGCAGATGTACGGCAACGAGGCAGGCGTCGGCGAGGCGATCAAGGCCTCGGGCATCGACCGGTCCGAGATCTTCGTGACCAGCAAGCTGAACAACGGGTTCCACGACCCCGAGGACGCGAAGGTCGCGTTCGACCTCACGCTCGAGGCGATCGGCAGCGACTACGTCGACCTGTTCCTCATCCACTGGCCGCTGCCCGACGTCGGCGACTACACCGAGACGTGGGGCGCGATGGAGGAGTTCTACCGCTCCGGCCGCGCCAAGGCCATCGGGGTGTCGAACTTCCAGCCGCACCACCTGCGCAAGATCCACGCGAGCGGCACCATCGTGCCCGCGGTGAACCAGATCGAGGTGCACCCGTACTTCCAGAACGACGAGGTGCGCGCGTTCGACGCCGAGCACGAGATCGCCACGGAGGCGTGGTCCCCGATCGCGCAGGGCAAGGTGCTCGACGACCCGGTCATCGGCCGGATCGCCGAGTCGCACGGCAAGAGCCCTGCACAGGTCACGCTGCGCTGGCACATCGAGCGCGGCGACATCGTGTTCCCGAAGTCCGTCACCCCCGCCCGGGTGAAGGAGAACTTCGAGCTCTTCGACTTCGAGCTCACCGAGGCGGACATGGCAGCGATGGCCGGACTGGAGCGCAACGAGCGCACCGGCCCCGACCCGGACGAGTTCAACTACGTCCCGAGCTGACCGGCGCTCCGGCTGAGGCCGGACCCGTCGTCGAACGCCCCGTCGCAGCAGCGGCGGGGCGTTCCCGCGTCCGCAGCCGGGCCGCGACGCCCTCGCACCGCGCCAGCCGATCGCCGGCCCACGCGGAGGCGTCGTCCTCCACACGAGGCGCGCGACGTCGTCCGACCCGTGCAAGGATCGGTGCTCCCGGCCGACCAAGGAGCCTCGTGCCTGCGACCTTGAACCTGGCGGCGAGCGCAGCCGTCGCCCTCGCCGGGCTCGTGCACGTCGCGATCTTCCTCATGGAGTCGGTGTTCTGGGGCCGACCCCAGGTCCACGGTCGCTTCGGGGTCCGCGACGGCAGCGACGCCGAGACGGTCCGCCCGTGGGCGTTCAACCAGGGCTTCTACAACCTGCTGCTGGCCGTCGTCGCGTTCGTCGGGGTCGCCGTCGGCCAGGTCGACGCGCACACGGAACCGTCCACGGGGGCCGCGGGCGTCGGCATGGCGCTGGGCGCGGTGTCCGTGATGCTGGGCGCCGCGATCGTCCTCGTGCTCAGCGACCGGCGCATGGGCCGCCCCGCCGCGGTCCAGGGGTTCTTCCCGCTGCTGGCGGTCGTGCTGATCTTCGTCTGACGGGTGGGAGCTGCGGCCGGGAGGTTCGCGGACGGGAACCCAGCGGCGTCAGGACTCGGCTGCGGCGCGGTCCTGAGCCACCTGGGTCAGGACCTGCGTGAACGTCGCGGGCGCCTGCGCCCCGGACACCCCGTACTTCTGGTCGAACACGAAGAACGGCACCCCCTGGATGCCGAGGGCGCGGCCGCGCGCGATGTCCGCGACGACGTCCTGCACGTACTCCTCGGACTCGAGCGCAGCGCGGACGTCGGCCGGGTCGAGGTGGGCGTCCGCGCCGATCTCGACGAGCTCGTCGATGCTCGCGACGTCGACCCCACGCTCGAAGTACGCGGCCATGAGGCGCTCCTTGACCTCGGCCTGCTTGCCGCGCGCCTTCGCGAGATGCAGCAGCTGGTGGGCGAGCAGCGTCCGCCGGTGCTTGACCTCGTCGAAGCGGTACTCGAGGCCCTCCGCAGCAGCGAGCTGCGTGACGTGGGCGAGCATCTCCTCGACCTTCGCGACCGGCATCCCCTTCTTCTCGGAGAGGTACTCGGTGGTCGTCCCCGCGTAGTCGCCAGGCGTGTCGGGGCTCAGCTCGAACGAGTGGTACGTGACGGTGACCTCGCCCTCCCAGTCCGCGAGCGCGGACTCGAGCCGGCGCTTGCCGAGGTAGCACCACGGGCACGCGACGTCGGACCAGATGTCGATCGCGATGGGCGGGCCGGTCTGGGGGCGGACGGCGGTGCCGTCGCTCTGCGTCGATGTCACGTCCCGTGAACCTCGCCTCGCCGGGCGCTATTCCCGGGCCCGCGGTGCGCCCCGCGGCCCACCGACCCGGTGCTCGGAGGCGGTCGGTGATGCGGTCACGGCCTGTGATGGCCTGTCATGGCCCGGGAGCTACTCGGCGACGGCCGCGAGCGCCCGCTCCCGCATCTCGGCCGCCAGCACGATCTCGCCGGCGTCGTGCGCCGCGAGCAGGCGCCGCGCGGGCGCCGCGTGCCCGCCGGCGAACCGTGCGCCGAACCAGTCGGCGATCGTCACGCCGTGCGCGGGCACGCGCTCGACGACCACCGGGTCCCCGGCGCCGACCTCGCCGGGCTCGACGACCCGCAGGTACGCCCCGGTGCGGTTGGCCAGCGTGAAGCGCACGACCCACCGGTCCTCGCCCATGCGGTTCTGGAACGTCGTGCACGGCGTCCGTGGTTCGGTCACCTCGAGCACCGTCGTACCGATCCGCCAGCGTGTGCCGACGACGGCCGTCGAGACGCCGACCCCGCGCAGCCGCAGGTTCTCCCCGAACAGCCCCGGCTCGACCTCGCGGCCGAGCTCAGCCGCCCAGAAGTCGGCGTCCTCCTGCGCGTACGCGTAGACGGCCTGCTCCTCTCCGCCGTGGTTCGCGCGGTCGGCCTGCACGTCGGCGTAGACCCCGAGTTGCCCGACCGTCACCCGACCCTCGGCGGGCCTCTTGTCGATGGCCGTGATGCCGACCGGTCCGTCGTCCGGCAGCAGTCCCGCGACCCTGCACACGGCGACCACGACACCGGTCCCGGAGGGCTGCTCGGAGGACTCTGCCGCAAGGTGAGACGTCATGTCTGGATTCTGCCACCGCCCGCCCAGGCCTGATCGGCTTACCGCCCAAAGCCAGACCGACGCCCGACCCACGCCCGAGCCGCACGCGGGTTACGCTCTGCGCCGTGCGTGCCTTCTCCTGCTCCCGCTGCGGCGCCCTGGTCAACTTCGACGACGGGTCCTGCCTGACCTGCGGTTCGACCCTCGGCTACATCGAGGGCGTCGACCGCATGCGGGCGCTCGAGGAGAACGGCACGGTCACCTGGGACCGCGCGCTGTACGTGCCGTGCGCCAACGCGGAACTCTCGTGCAACTGGCTCGTCGAGTCGTCGACGGGCGAGATCCACTGCCCGGCGTGCCGGCTGATCCGCAAGCGTCCCCACCCGGCGGACGAGGTCGCGACCGACCAGCTCGCCAAGGCGATGCACGCCGAGCGCCGCCTGTTCGCGCAGCTGCGCGAGAACGGCCTGCCCCTCGTCTCGTACGAGGACCGCGCGGGCGGCATCGCCTTCGACCTGCTCTCGTCGACGACCGGGCCGAACGTGACGATCGGCCACGCGAACGGGGTCGTGACCATCGACCTGTCCGAGGTCGGCGACGCCTACCGCGTGCGGCTGCGCGAGAAGCTCGGCGAGCCGTACCGCACGATGCTCGGGCACTTCCGCCACGAGATCGGCCACTACTACTGGCAGGAGCTCGTCTTCTCGGACGACGTGCTGCTCGACGACTGCCGGCGGCTCTTCGGCGACGACCGCACCGACTACCGCGCGGAGCTGGAGCGCCACTACAAGGAGGGCGCCCCGGACGACTGGTCGGAGTCGTTCATCTCCGAGTACGCCACCATGCACCCGTGGGAGGACTTCGCGGAGACCTGGGCCCACTACCTGCACATCACCGGGACGATGCAGACCGCGGCCGCGTTCTCCATGCAGCTCGGCGGACTCGTCGGCGACAAGCTCGACCCGATCCTGCAGGGGTCGCTGCGCAGCGCGCCGGGCTACTCGGCGACCGCGTACCGGGACTCGGACATCGACTCGATCCTCGACGCGTGGCACCCGCTCGCCCGCGCGTTCAACCAGATCAACCGGTCGATGGGCAAGGCCGACCTGTATCCGTTCGTCATCGCCGTCCCCGTCCGGGAGAAGCTCGCGTTCGTGCACGAGGTCGTGCGCCGCGCGGGTCGCGAGCAGTAGGCGCCCCGGCGGCCACGGAGCCATCTCTCGCAGGTCGCCCGGCCCGGTGGCAGAGTCCACCGCATGGCCACCACGACCCCACCGGCCGACGACGTCGCGACACTCCCCCAGGGCAAGGTCTGGGCGATCTTCGGCGGGCTCATGCTCGCGATGCTGCTCGCCGCGCTCGACCAGACGGTCGTGGCGACGGCGCTGCCGACCATCGTCTCGGACCTCGGCGGGGCCGAGCACCTGTCGTGGGTCGTCACGGCGTACATGCTCGCGTCGACGGCGACCACGGTGCTCTGGGGCAAGCTCGGCGACCTCTACGGCCGCAAGGCGCTCTTCATCGCGTGCATCCTCATCTTCCTGGCCGGGTCGATCCTGTCGGGCACCGCACAGACCATGGGGCAGCTCATCGCGTGGCGCGCCGTCCAGGGCGTCGGCGGTGGCGGCCTCATGGTCCTGTCGCAGGCGATCATCGGGGACGTCGTCTCCCCGCGGGAGCGCGGCAAGTACCAGGGGTTCTTCGGTGCGGTGTTCGGCGTCTCGTCTGTCGCGGGACCGCTGCTCGGCGGCTGGTTCGTCGACAACCTGTCGTGGCGCTGGGTGTTCTACATCAACATGCCGATCGGCGTGGTCGCGCTGATCGTCGTCATGGCGGTCCTGCCCAAGATCGAGAGCCGCGCCAAGCCGGCCATCGACTACGCGGGCATCGTCCTGCTCGCCACGATCGCGACGGCGGTCGTGCTCGTCACCAGTCTCGGCAGCACCTGGGGCTGGAGCTCCCCGCAGGTCTACGGGCTCGTGGCGCTCGCCGTCGTCTCCGTCGTCGCGTTCGTGGTCGTCGAGAAGCGCGCGGCCGAGCCGGTCCTGCCGCTGCGGCTGTTCCGCAGCCGCACGTTCAGTGTGGCGGCGGTGGTCGGGTTCGTGGTCGGCTTCGCGATGTTCGGTGCGATCACGTACCTCCCGCTCTACCTCCAGCAGGTCAAGGGGTCGACCCCGACGGAGTCGGGCCTCGAGATGACCCCCATGATGCTCGGCATGCTGATCACGTCGATCGGCTCGGGCCAGATCATCTCGCGCACCGGCCGGTACAAGGTGTTCCCGATCGTGGGCACCGCGATCACGACCTGCGGCCTCTACCTGCTGTCCCTCATGGACCAGACGACCTCGACCCTGCAGGCCGGGCTGAGCATGTTCGTCCTCGGTGCCGGGCTCGGCATGGTGACCCAGGTGCTGGTGCTCGCCGTGCAGAACGCGGTCGAGTACCGCGACCTCGGGACCGCGACGTCGGGGGCGACGTTCTTCCGCACGATCGGGTCCTCGGTCGGCGTCGCCGTCTTCGGCACCGTGTTCGCCAACCAGCTCACGAAGAACCTGTCGGCGTCGGTGCCCGCGGACGCCGCGCCGCCGTGCGACCCGGCGACGCTGGCTGCGAGCAGCGCGGGGCTCGCCCAGTGCCCGGAGGACGTGCAGGGCTGGTTCGTCGGCGGCTACGCCGACTCCCTGCACACCGTGTTCCTGTGGGCCGTGCCCGTCGCCGCCCTGGCGTTCCTGCTCGCCTGGCTGCTGCCGGAGGTCACGCTGCGCAGCGCGACCAGGCCCGCCGCCGGGGCCGACACCGGGGACGCGCCGTCCACCGCGGAGCTCGCCGGGATCTCCGCGGGCGAGACGTTCGCCCTCCCGGCGTCGCGCACGTCGGCCGAGGAGCTGCGCCTGCTGCTCTGGCAGCGGGTCGGTCGAGAGGACCCGCTGCGCGTCTACGCGATCGTGGCGGGCGACTCCGCGCTGTCCCCCGGTCAGTGCTGGATGGTGACCCGTGCGTCCCTCAAGGGGCCGCGGTCCATCGAGACGATGTCGGAGGTCTCCGGCGCGCCGACGGGCGTGGTCGCCGGGGTCGCGGGCGCCCTCGAGGAGCACGGGCTCGTCACCGTCGACGGGGACACCGTGACCGCCACGGAGGCCGGGCACGCGGCCGCCGAGTCGCTGCGCGAGAACGAACGGGCCCGCCTGCAGGCGTTCGTCGACGCGTGGCCGGGCGAGAAGGAGCCGGCGATCGACGAGATCGTCGCCGAGCTCACCGACCGGCTCCACGAGCACGAGCTCCCCGCAGGGGCCTACCCCCGAGGGTGAGCCGCGCCGTCCGCCCCACCGCCGGGTCCGGCCCGCCGGGACCTGCCCTGCCGACCGGTCCGCGCCGTCCGCCCCACCGACAGGCCTGCCCCACCCGCCGGTCCGGCGCGTGACGCACCGACGCCCGGCCTCCCTCGGGAGACCGGGCGTCGGTCCGTGCGTGCAGGCCGGGGTGTCGGACGACGTCCCGCGGCCGCGCTGTCAGGTGCTGCTGGTCAGGCGGCGTCCATCAGGCCGTGGCCCGGCTTCGTGCCGTCCTCCCACTTGTCGTGGCCCTTCTTCTTGCCCGGGCCGGACGTGTCGACGCCGTTGATCGCGACGGTGCTGGAGGCGAGCTCCTGCGTGGCGTGCGCGATCGCCTTCGACATGATGTCGAGGGCCTCGGGGTCGACGTTCGTGATGTCGTCGGCCGGGGAGTGGTAGTTCGGGTCGTAGGTGATGCCGGCGGTCCCGCCGAACATCTCGACCTCCTCCTCGGTCTTGACGCCGTCCGCGCCGGTGAAGAGACCGGACGCCGGGACGCCGTTCTCGATGAACGCCTGGTAGTCGGAGCGACCGGAGAACTCCGTGTCGACCCACGGCTGGTCGATCGAGTCGAAGTAGTCCGTGAGGACGTCCTCGGTCTCGGGCGAGCCGGCCGGCACGTCGACGGGGGCCTCGTACGTCGACTCGTCCGCGTCGTAGACGCCGATGATGTAGTTCGGCGAGCCGACCATGTCGAAGTTCAGGTAGGTCGCGATCTTGTCGAGCTCCTCGGGCGCGTTGTCCACGAGGTCGTAGACGTAGTGCTCGGACCCGAGCAGGCCGAGCTCCTCGGCACCCCACCACGCGAAGCGCACGGCGTTGTTCGGCTTCTTGATCTTCGAGAGCTGGATCGCGGTCTCGAGGATCGCAGCGGAGCCCGAGCCGTTGTCGTTGATCCCGGCGCCCTCGTCGACGGAGTCGAGGTGCGAACCGAGCATCACGACGTTGTCGTGGTCGCCCTTCTTCGTCTCCGCGGTGATGTTGAACGTCTCCTTGGTCTCGAGGAGCGTCTGGAGGTCGAGGGTCGCCTCGAGCGACGGGTCGGCGTCGAGCGCCGCCAGGATCGCCTGGCCCTCGGCCTGCGTGACACCGACGACCGGCGCGTAGGGCGCCGCCGGGTCCTCCGGGCCGCCGAGCGTGCCGTTGAGCGCGCCGGGACCGTTGTTGTAGATGATCGCGCCGACGGCGCCGGCGGCCGCGGCCTCGATGGACTTGGCGGCGAACGAGCAGGCGCCGCGCTGGATCAGGGCGATCTGCCCCGTGGCGTCCACGCCGTCCCACGCGGTCGCGTCGCAGCCGTTGAGGTTCGCGTCGACCGGCTGCACGAAGGTGCCCGAGACGCCGTCGTCCGGGGTGCTGGACGAGTAGGACATCGGGATCGCGTCGAGCGTGACGCCCGGGACGTCGAGCGAGAAGTCGAGCACGCTGAACTGCTCGACGTCGAAGTACTGCCGCTCCGGGCTGTAGCCCGCCTTCTTCAGCTTCTTCTCGATGTACTGCGCGCTGGCCTCGTAGCCCTCGGTGCCGACGGCACGGCTGCCGTCACCGGCGTCCGCTGCCGCCTGGAACGCCTCGAGGTGCTCCATGACCGCGTCGCCGGACACGAGGTCCTCGAGCTGGGTCCAAGGTGGGGCCGCGGTGGCGGCACCGGGAGCGACCAGCGCTCCGGTCACGGCGAGCGACACGGCGGTCGCTCCGGGGATGAATGATCGTGCTCTCACAGATCCTCCTCGGTTCGCGTCGGCCGGGGTGGTGGCCGACTGTGCGACGGGGGCGCCTGTGCCCCGCATCACATTGTCGCGAATGTACGGGTGTATCCCGGTTCGCGATACCCGAACGGGTGAATTTCACCGGCCCGAAACATCGGGCCGGACCGCGGCGACGATACGGACCTGCGGGTGTCCCGCAACCTGGGGCGCCCGCCGGCTCCGCTCCCCTGCCGGCGAGGGTCAGTGCATCCAGGGGGTGTGCGAGACGCCGACGAGCATGCCCTCCGGGCTCAGGAGCCGCGACGTCGTCTGCCCCCACGGCTCGTCGTGCGCGTCCCGGAGCATCTCGTGACCGGCGGCCACGAGCTCGGCGACGGCCTCCGCGACGGCCTGCGGCGAGGCGACGTCGAACTCGATCCAGGTCTGCGGCACGGGCAGGTGCGCGGGCCACTCGGGGGAACCGAAGGTCGCCTCTGCGGCCTGGGCGAGCGGCCACAGCGCGAAGGCCTTCACGCCCGGCAGCGACTCCGTGTGGAGATAGCCGGGCGCGGGCTCGTCGAGCTGGATCCCCAGCGCCCCGGACCAGAAACCCACCGCGGCGTCGGCGTCACGAGTGATCGGCCCGAAGCCGGCGACGAACGAGATGTCCATACGAGGTGACGCTACGCGCGCCTCAGCCGAGCAGCGACTGCGTGGCGACCCACCCGATCCAGACGGCTCCGACGGTGCCGAGGGTCCCGAACACGACGCCGATCACCGAGAGCGAGATCGACTTCGCCAGGCCGACGAGCGACGTGATCAGCGCGATCGCCGCGATGACCACGGTCACCGCGTCGGGCACGGAGGTCTGGTACACGATCAGCGCGATGAGCGCGAGGACGAACCCGGTCACGGCCGGGACGACGCCCGCGGACTGCCGCTCGGCGCGGGAACGCTCGGCCTCGTCGGCGGTCTGCTGGCGCAGCTGCTCCGCACGCGCCCGGTCGACCTCGGACTCCGCGTAGACGGGCTGAGCAGGTTGCACCGGCTGCACCGGCTGCGCGGGCGGCACGCTCGCGGGCGGCATGCGGCGGACTGCGGGGTCCTCGGGGTTGCCCTGCTGCGGCGTGCTCATCGTTCTCCTCCTGGGTGTGGGTCGTGCTCGGAGGAACATACCGCTCCGCCCGCAGCCTGGCACCCGACCTGGCCGGGGTCGGCACTGCGCGTCAGCGACGGCGGACCGGCGCGACCCGGCACAGCACGCCCGGCGCCGGCCCTGCGCGTCAGTGACGACGGACCGGCGCGACCGTGGTCTTGGCCGATGCGCGACGCCGAAGGATCGTCACCGCGACCGCGCCGAGCGCGCAGGCGAGGGTGACCACCCACTCGACCTCCGGCACCACGATCGGCAGACCGCCCGCGGTCGTCGCGGCGAAGGCGGCGAAGACGCCCGCCACCACCAGCAAGGGGACCACGGTGCTGTCGACGGCGTACGGACCTCTACGGGCACCTCGAGCGCCGAGCGACGCCGTGACGCTCAGCCATCCGGCCACGAGGACGGCGCCGACGACGAGCACCCGGGCCACCGTGGAGGACCCGGGCAGCAGGAAGGCCGCGAACGCGCCGACCGCGACCCAGGCCGCGACGATCTGCGCCCACGGATCGAGCCGACCGACGACTGCCGCGCACCGCGCCGACCGGACCCGCTCCCACTGGACCTCGCAGGCACGTCGCCGCGCTCTACGGGCCTGGTCCGACCGCTGGACCTGTACGAGCGACGCGACACCCTCGTGCGGACCGCTGGATGGGAAGAACACGATGACCACCTCCATTTGATCTGTTGGAAGTGTTGAACGTGTCTGACAGGAAGATCATTCCCGAGCCCCGAATCCGCTCGGTCCCCGGCCGCGAGGCAGGGCGCTACCGCAGCGGGATGCCCCGACGATCCACCGAGAAGTACCCCGAGCGCGCGGTCGCGAAGAGGATCCCCTCCACCACCGCCCAGACCGACAGCAGGAGGTTCGGGATGAGGAACATGAACGGACCGACCAGGAGCGCCACGAGCAGCCAGGCCACCCCGACGCCGGAGAACCCGAGGTAGAAGCGGTGGATGCCGAGCCCGCCCAGGAAGAGTGCGAACAGCAGCGTGGCGACCCGGGACTTCTGCGCCACGACGGGCGCGTAGACCGGTCGGCCGTAGGGGTCGACCCCGATGGGGGTGGTGACGCCGTAGGGGCCCTGGGCGTACGGGCTATGGGCGTACGGGTGTGCGGGGCCGTTGTGCTGGGCCGGGCCGTACGGCCCGGCCTGACCGGACTGGCCGTGCTGCCCGGCCTGTCCGTACTGGCCGTACTGCCCCGAGGCGGACGGGCCGGCCGCGTCGGCGTACGACGAGGCGCCTCCGTGGCCCGCGCCGTACCCGACCGGGCCTCCGGCGGCGTCGTACGTCGTCACCGGACTCCCGTACGGAGGCGGGTCCGCGGCGTCCGACGACGGCGGGCGGGACGGGTACGGGAGCTTCAGCGGGCGGGTGCTCGTGTCCTCGACCCCAGCGCCACCGGGCAGCGGCTCGGTCGGGTGCTCCTCGGGGTGAGGTGCTCCGGGGGTGCTGGTCATCTGCTGGCCCTCCGATCGTGGTCCCGGCCCTTCGGCGGGGCCTCCATTGTCGCTCAGCCGCCCGACACCGGCGACGCCGCCGCGTCCCGCCGGTTCGCCCCGGCCGAGCCGACCCACGCCGTGACAATGAAGGCCAGGCCCGCGAGCCCGATGACGATGTCCGGGATGTCGAACCGCAGCGTGAGCAGGAGCAGCACCGCGAGCGTGCCGATCGCCCAGTGCGCCCCGTGCTCGAGGTAGCGGTACTCCCCCAGCGTGCCCCTGCGCACCAGGAAGATCGTCATGGACCGCACGAACAGCGCCCCGACGCCGAGGCCGAGCGCGATGATCAGCGGGTCCGGGGTGATGGCGAAGGCGCCGATCACGCCGTCGAACGAGAAGGTCGCGTCGAGGACCTCGAGGAACATGAACATCGAGAAGGCCGCCCGGCCGGCGAGCTGCAGGGGGCCGCTGGAACCGCGCTCCCCGGCCTCGCGCTCGAGCACCTCCGCGCGCTCCGCCTCCTTGGACTCCATCACCGTCGACAGGCCCTTGACCGCGAGGTAGACGACGAGGCCCGCCAGCCCCGCGAAGAGCACGCGCCCACGGTCGGCGGGTTCGGCGAGCACCTGCCCGGCCGCCATCAGGACGAGGCCGGCGACGAGCACGGACAGCGACCCGAGCCGGGCCGCCTTCTGCAGCGGGCGCTCGACCCAGGTCAACCAGGTGATGCCGCGCTCGGCGTCGAACAGGAAGTCGAGGAACAGCATGAGCAGGAAGATCCCGCCGAACGCCGCGATCGTCGGGTGCGCCTCGTTGAGGATGTAGCCGTAGGTCCCCGGCTCCGTCGGGTCGCCCTTCTCGAGCGCGAGCGTGAGCGCCTCGCCCGGGCTGATCCCGCCGGTCACGCTGACGATGACGAACGGGAAGATCAGCCGCATCCCGAAGACGGCGATGAGGATCCCCACCGTGAGGAACATCTTCTGCCAGAACGGGTTGAGCTTCGCCAGGTACTTCGCGTTGACGGCGGCGTTGTCGAACGAGAAGACGATCTCGACGACGATCAGGATCGCGGCGAGGAGACCGCCGCCCAGCCCTGGTACAGGTAGGCGACGACCAGCGCCAGCACCAGGACGAGCGCGTCCCAGCGGAAGTAGCGGAACGTCCCCACGGAGCGTGGCTCAGCTGTCGATCGAGCGCTGCGCCCGCTCGACGTACGGCTTGGCCTGCGCGACCTGCTGCTCGAGCTCGCCGATGGTCACCGCCATCGAGTCGTTCGCCTGCGCCTTGAACGTGTCGATCGCGTCCATCGTCTCGTAGACGTTCTGGAACGCGGCCTGGAGCTTGGCGACCTCGATGGTGCTGCTCGCCGCCTGCTCCTGGATCGCGGCACCCTGCTGCTTGAGCTGCTGCGACGTCGACTCGATGAGGTTGCTCGTCGTCGTGTTGAGCGCCGTCACCTGGTCGAGCACGAGCTTCTGCTGACCGAGGGCCTGCGCCACGATCACGGCGGTGCGCAGGGCGGAGACCGTCGTCGTCTGGGCCCGCTCGACGCCCCGCACCAGCTCGAGATTGTTCTTGCGGATCAGGTCCATCGCCAGGTAGCCCTGGACGGAGACGGCCATCTGGGTCATGAGGTCCTGGTGACGCTGCCGGACGGCGAAGAGCACGTCGGACTTCAGCGCCTGGGCGGTCTCGGTGTCGCCCGCCGCCTCGGCCTCGGCGATGCGCGCGGAGATCGCGACGTCGAGCGCCTCGACCTCGACCTTGAGCTCGCCGAGCTTGTTCATGGCGTCCCACATGCGGTTGCGCTCGAGCTCGATCGCCGCGTTGTCCTTGAGCAGCTCGCCCTGCCCGGACTCGAGGGCGCGGATGATCGCGTCGAGCTGGGACTGCGCGGACTGGTACTTGGCGAAGTAGCGGTCGATCGCGTTGCCGCCGGGCAGGAACTTCAGGAGCTTCTTCACACCGGTGAGGTCGGCACGGTTGGGGTCGAGCTCGGTGACGGTCTGCCGCAGCTCGATGAGGGTGTCACTGACCTTGCCCTGCGCGCTGGTCTCCCGCGACTGCGACGCCGGCCGCTCCAGCATGCGGTTGGACACCGCCGCCGAGGCACGGATCTCCTCGTCGCCCAGCGACGCGATCTCCTTGACCTTCTCCGAGAACTCCGGGGACTGCGCATCGATGCCCGCGAGCTGGGCGACGAACTGCTGGGCCTTGGCCTCGGCCGCCGTCTGAGCCGCGGCGGCGGCCTCACCCTGCTGCTGCGCCGCGATCGTCGCTGCGGCCTGCTCGCGCGAGACGAGCGGAGCCGCCGCGGGTGCCTCGAGGACGAGCGGGGCTGCGGGTGCCGGCTGTGCTGCGGCGCTGGGCGTCGACATGGGAGGACCTCTCGGTGCGGGAGTGCTGCGCGGGCGTCGGTTCGAGCATAGAGGCGGGCGGGCGCCGGGCGCGCGGTCCCCGGTCGCCGCAGCGGGTGACGTGCGAGCATCGGCCGATGACGACCGTGGACGCATCCCCGTCCGGAGCACCGCCCTCCCGTCTTGCCCGGCCCGGGGGCGAGGCCGCCGTGCTCGGCGTCGACGCCTGCCGCGGCGGCTGGGTCGGGGTGCGGCTCGACCGCGACGCGCGAGGACGGCTGACCCTGTCGACGCACTTCGGCGCGACGATCGCCGAGCTCGTCGACGCGGCTGGGACCGGGGCCGGGACCGGGCCCGGGCCCGGAGCCGACTCCGGGGCTGGTGTCGCGTCGGAGGCAGTTCCAGAGGACAGCGCCGCACGCGATGTCCGGCCGGGTGCCCTCGCGATCGTCGCGATCGACATCCCCATCGGGCTGCCGGACGACGGGGCGCGCCTCGCCGACCGGCTCGCCGCCGCAGCACTCGGGTCGCGACGGTCCTCCCTGTTCCCCACGCCCGTGCGCGCGGCGATCGCGGAGGCCGACTACCCCGCGGCGTCCGCCCTCCAGCGTGGGCGCGCCGGGGTCGGCCTGTCCAAGCAGTCGCACGCGCTGCGCACGAAGATCCTCGACGTCGACGCCTGGGTCGCCCACCGGCCCACGGGGTCGCCCGAGGTGCTCGAGAGCCACCCGGAGCTCGCCTTCGCGCGGCTCGCGGACGGGCCGCTCGCCGGCTCGAAGAAGACCTGGAACGGCATCGCCGAGCGGAGGCGCCTCCTGGTCGGGGCCGGGATCACCCTGCCCGACGACGCGGGCGAGGCCGGCCGACGCGCGGCCCCGGACGACCTCGTGGACGCGGCCGTGCTGTCGCTCGTCGCGCTCCGGCGGGTCGACGGGACCGCCAGGCCGTTGCCCGACGAGCCGGAGCGCTTCAGCGACGGGTGGCCGGCTGCGATCTGGGCGTGACGCGCGGCTGCGCGGAGTGCACGAGATCGTTGGCCGACATCAGCACTGGGCGCACGAGGTCGGCCGCCCGGACGTCCTCGACGCCTCGCAGGGTGAACGTCGTCGACTCCCCAGGCAGCAGGGTGACGAGCATCTGGTCGACCGAGGCGTCGGGCGACAGGCGGTCCGCGAAGAGCGAGAGGTCACGCACGAACGAACGGGCCGTGACCCGGACCTGCGTCTCCGGGTTCCTCCCCGCGACGCCCGTCGCCTCGGGGGGACGCGCCGCGGCGACAGGACCTCGATGTCGACATCCCGTTCCGGATAGTCGAACTCCTTGTCGGGCACGTAGAACCAGGTCGCCCGCTGGGCGCCGACCGTCGCGACCAGCAGCTCGCAGGCGGGGTCGCTCGGCACGCCGACGGGCTCCGGCACCTTGATCTCGACCCTGTCATAGGGGTCGATCGCCGCGCCGACGACACAGCTGTCGCGACACGATCCGTCGATCCCGACCCGCTCGACGAGCAGGTTGGCGGACCAGCGACGTGCCGAGTCGTTCACGAGGACGACGCTGAGGCCGTCCGCTCGGGGCTGAACCGTCACCAGCCTGTCCTGATAGACGTGCTGCAGCGTGAACCACAGGGGCTTCGCCCGTCCGTCGCCGTCCACCGCAGCCCAGGACGTGACCGGCCAGCAGTCGTTGAGCTGCCACACGATCGATCCCATGCAGCGGCCACGGTGCGAGCGCAGGTGCTCGATCTCGACCGCCACGGCACGGGACTGGTTCAGCTGGTTCGCGAAGTGCCAGTCCTCCATCGTCGTCGGGGAAGGGAAGTGCGGAGCCAGACCACGCGCAAGCTTCCCGTTCCCGTCCGTCGCCTTCTGGTGTGCGAGCACTCCCGGCGAGTTGGGCGCCAAGGGCGCGTCGCTCACCGCGCGCGTGAGCGTCGCCCACGTCGGCGGACCTTGCCAACCGAACTCGGACGCGAACCGGGGCGTTCGTGCCCGGTAGTCCTCGTACCCCGTCGTGTTCCACACGTCCCATACGTGCGACGACCCGTGGTCGTCGTCGCCGGTGTGACGCTCGAAGGAGCCCGAGTACGGGCTTCCTGGACAGTAGGGCCTCGTGCCGTCGACCTCGTCGACGATCCGGGGCAGGAGGTCCAGGTAGTACCGGAGCCCCCACCCGCGTGCACCGACGCGCGCCGGCCAACCCCACTCGTGCCAGCCCATGAAGTTCTCGTTGTTCCCGTTCCAGATGACGAGGCTGGCGTGGGGCATGAGCCGGGCGACGTTCTCCCGCGCCTCGGCCTCAACCTCCGAGAGGATCGGCTCCTCCTCGGGGTATGCGGCGCACGCGAAGAGGAAGTCCTGCCAGACCATCACCCCGAGCTCGTCGCACGTGTCGTAGAAGTCTTCGGACTCATAGATCCCTCCTCCCCACACTCGGAGCAGATCGATGTTCGCCCGTGCGGCCTGCTCGATGCGTCGCCGATACCTCGCGGCGTCCACCCTCGCGGGGAAGCAGTCGTCCGGTATCCAGTTCGCCCCGCGGACGAAGATCGGGCGACCGTTGACGACCAGGGTGAAGGCCGAACCGACCTCGTCGGGGGAGGTGTCGAGCTCGACCGTGCGGAATCCGATCCGACGGCGCCACTCCTCCAGCTCTCGGTTCTCGCCCGCTTCGTCGGCAGCCGTGAGGACGACGCGAAGATCCGACAGGGCCTGCGCGCCGTAGCCTCGTGGCCACCAGAGCTCAGGATCAGCGACCTCCAGGGTGAGCCGGGCGACATCGGTCCCCGCGGGGACGACCACCTCGTCGACCGATCCTTCGATCGCGGCACGAACTCGGAGATCTCCTGCGACGCCGGCGCGTTCGAGGTCGACGTGGACGTCGACGATGCCAGTCGTGGCACGCGCGTCATCCTCACCGACATCTGCGCCGTCGCCCGTACGGACCGTCACCGCAGGTCGAACTCTGCTCAGTCTCGCGGCCGTCCACGACTCCAGAGCGATCGGACGCCAGATGCCCGCAGTGGTCAGCACCGGCCCCCAGTCCCAACCGAAGTTGCTCGCCATCTTGCGGACGAAGTTGATCGGGTGCACCGAGGCCGAATTGGGGATCGGCAGCGCGCCGATCCTGTCCCGCTCACGCTCCGCGTGAGCCAGGGCCGAGGCGAAGCGGACCACGATCCTGTTGGACCCCGCGATCAGGCGCCCGGTCACGTCGAACCGATAGGACCGGTGCATGTTCTGGGTCGTCGCGACCCGGGCGCCGTTGAGCTCGATGGTGGCTACCGTGTCGAGGCCGTCGCAGACCAGATCCACCCGGTCGGCATCCACCTCCGACCAGACGATCTCGGTGGCGTACTCCCAGCCGGTGCGCGCGATCCACTGTACCTCGCGCTCGTTCTCGTCCAGGTACGGGTCCGGTACGAGACCGGCGTCCATCAGGTCCGTGTGGACACAGCCAGGGACCGTCCCCGGCACCTCGAGACCAGCAACCCAACCGGGTGCGTCGTCGGGGATCTCGTCCCCGACCGCACGGAGCGTCCAGGTGACCGGCAGCTCGTGCCGCGCAGTCATGCCATCACCCCGCCTCGCGCCGTCGTCACCGGCCCGGTGCTCCCACGGACCACCAGAACTCCCGGAGCCGTCTCGACACGCCGCGGTGCGCCGCCGTCGATCAGGTCGAGCAGCAGGTTTGCTGCGGCAGCACCGAACTCGGTGAGGTCACGATGCAGCGCGGTGATGGCCGGGTGGCTCAACGAGCACAGGATCGAGTCGTCCCAGGCCAGCACCGAGACGTCACCCGGGATGCTCACTCCGAGCTCCTGAGCGACACCGACTCCCGCGAGCGCCATCACGTCGTTGTCGTAGATGATCGCCGTGGGCGGGCGCTGGGCGGTCAGCAACCTGTGCGTCGCCCGCGACCCGGACTCCACCGAGTAGTCGGTCTGCTCGATCGTGCAGTCGGCCAACCCGTGGTCGGCGGTCCAGCGGACGAAGTCGGCGTCACGAAGAACCACGTGGTCGTGCCTCGTGTCCCCGGCGACGCGCGCGATCCGGGTGTGCCCGAGAGACGTCAGGTGGCCCAGGGCCGCATCCATCGCCACCGTCATGTCGCTCCACACGCCGGCGAAACCTTCGCTCGTCGGCGGGATCCCGATGAACACGGCATGGAGGTCGAGCTCACGGAGCGGAGCCAACCGGTCGTCCTCGGCATACGGGTCGACGACGAGAACGCCGTCGACCCGCCGCTCGGCCGCCCATCGCCGATATGTCGCGATCTCCGCCTGGTGGTCCTCGACGACCTGGAAGACCAGCGCGAGCGACTGCTTGGCGAGCTCGGACTCGATGCCTGCGATGAGCTGCATGAAGAACGGCTCGACGGCCAGCGTCTTCGCGGGTCGCGCGAAGACTAGGCCGATCGCGCCCGCCCGGGTGCCTGCCAGCGAGCGCGCGGCAGCGTTCGGCACCCAACCGAGCTGCGCCGCGGTCGCGATGATCCGGGCACGGGTCGCGTCCGAGACCCCGGGGCGATCGTTCAGAGCGAACGAGACAGCACCCTTCGAGACGCCCGCGGCCTGCGCGATGTCGACGATCGTCGGTCGAGCCACGGCGCCTCCTTCAGGTCTCGCCTGTCGCGTATGCCCGTCGACGCGAATCATCACACAGCCACGGACGAACGCTCGCGCGCTGTGTCGTTGACGCACCGCAGCACGGGCGGCGTCGTCCACCGTGGGTCGTCAGCGGTCGTGCGCGTGCACACCCGGAACTCGTGCGACTCGCCCGGGAACAAAGTCACGAGCTGATCATCGACCACGGACTCGGGGTCGACCCGATCGCTGTTGAGAACGAGATCGCGAGCAAAGCTCCGGGCGACGACCATGACAGCGACCCCGTCCTCGATCGGCCGAGCCGTGACGTCCAACCGGGCACGGCCCATCTCCAGATCCCGGTCCTCGACGAAGAGGTGCAGCGTGCGCTGGCCGTCGACGGAGGCCGAGACGGCCTCGCGAGCGGCGTCCATCGGCGTCGCGACGTCGTCGGGGACGCGCACGACCGTCGAGCTGCGCGGTGCGACATCGACGGTGGACGACACCGTCGCGAGCACCTGCCCGTCGAGCGACCGCCGGGTGAGATCGAGCGGGGCCGTCCACCGATGCGGCCCGTCGTTCACGACGACCACCTCGAGCTCCCCTGCGCCGGAGCGCCGCAGGAGGACGATCCTGTCGGCGTAGAGCCGCCGCAACGCGTACCAGAGCGGCTTCTGCCGGCCCGCGCCGTCGACCGCGGCCCAGGACGTCACCGGCCAGCAGTCGTTGAGCTGCCAGAGGATCGCGCCCATGCAGTGGGGCCACAGGCCGCGGTAGTGCTCGACCCCGAAAGTGATGGCCCGTGCCTGGTTCAGCTGGGTGAGGTAGTGCCAGTCAGCGGTGTCGACCGGGTCCGGGAGGTGCGGTGCCATCCCCCGGGCAAGCTTGCCGTTGCCGTCGTCCGCCTTCTGGTGGTGCAGGACGCCCGGCGAATCGAACTCGACAGGCTCGTCGGCCACAGACGCTTCCAGCGTCGACCACGCGGGGGCGCTTGATACCCGAACTCGGAGACGAATCGCGGACGGTCCTCCGCATAGCTCGTGTAGTCCGCGCGGTTCCACACCTCCCACGAGTGGTGGTTCCCGTGGTCGGGGTCGTTCGGGTGGATGTCCAAGGACCCCGAGTAGGGGGAACCCGGCCAGTACGGCCGCGAAGGATCCGTCTGCGCGACGACCCGCGGGAGCACGCCCGTGTAGTAGCCGAGGCCCCAGTCCTTGCCGTCGAGCGGCTCCTGCCAGCCCCAGTCGAAGAATCCCCAGATGTTCTCGTTGTTGCCGTTCCAGAGCACCAGGCTCGGGTGCGGCATCAGACGTGCCACGTTGTCACGCGCCTCGCCCTCGACCTCGGCGACCAGGTCGTCGGTCTCCGGGTATGCGGCGCATGCGAAGAGGAAGTCCTGCCAGACGAGGATCCCCATCTCGTCGCAGACGTCGTAGAGCTCGTCCTTCTCGTACAGCCCGCCACCCCAGATGCGGAGCAGATTGACGTTCGCGGCAGCCGCCTGGCTGATCCGCTCGCGGTAGTCGTCGATGCCGACCCTGGAGACGAAGCAGTCGTCCGGGATCCAGTTCACTCCCCGGACGAAGACCGGCTGGTCGTTTACCGCGATCACGAACGACATCCCGGCGTCGTCGTCCTGCGTCGACAACGAGACATTCCTAAAGCCGGTGCGGCGCACCCAGGAATCCAGATCGACGCCACCGGACGCGAGGGACACCCGGACGTCGTACAGAGGCTGCTCCCCATGACCACGGGGCCACCACACCGACACATCGGGAACCGTCACGGCCGCCGCAACCGTCCCGCCGTGGACGGGCGCCACGATCCGCGCCTCGAACCCGGCGACCTCGACCACCACGTCGAGGGGTGCGTCCACGGTCCCATCGACGACCACGTCGACCTCGACCTCGAGAACCCCGTCCGTCCCGTCAACCCTGGCGACGGGACGGACGGCCGCGAGGAGGCCGTCCGCCAGGACTCCAGGCGGACCGGCTTCCAGATTCCCGCGGTCACGAGCGTCGGGCCCCAGTCCCAGCCGAAGTTGCAGGCCATCTTGCGGACGTACTGGAACGGCTCGGGGTACACGTTCGGGCGCTCGCCCGCCTCCGCGACGACCGCGTCGGTGTACTCCCGGACCGGCATGAACTCGACGACCAGATCGTTTGCCCCGGGCCGGAGCAGCTCCGCGACGTCGAAACGGTAGGTGCGGTGCATGTTCGCCGTCTCCGCGACCGTCTGGCCGTTGAGCTCGACCCGGGCGACCGTGTCGAGCCCGTCGAACACGAGCTCGTACGACCGTTCGGTGTCGACCTCGACGTCGATCGAGGTCCGGTAGGTCCACGCGGAGCGCCCGATCCAGTGCTGCTCGTCCTCGTTCGTCCCGACATACGGGTCGTCGATCAGGTCGTGGTCCAGCAGGTCCGTGTGGACGCACCCTGGCACTGTGGCGCTGACCGGGGCCGTGCTGAAGCCCTCGGGGGCATCCGCGTCGAGCCGCGAGGGCTCGAGCGTCCAGCCGGTCGTGATCACTGTGATGTCTCGCATTGCTTCTCGCTCTCGTTCCGGTCTGTCGACCGGGTCGTCAGTGCTGGTGGACGGCGTCCAGGCCGGGGTGGGCTGCTTCGCCACGGAGACCTTCGATCACCAGTCCATCCACGTCGATCGCCTCGACGGCGTGCGAGAAGTTGTCCTGGACGGAGCCCCAGACCACCTCGCAGTTGCGCAGGGTCACGTCGGAGGCGGTGTCGACGTGCACACCGGACGTGGCGTGCTGGTAGATCTTCTCCCCTGCTCGAACGGGCGGCGGTCGTACTCGCCGCCCGGCCAGCTCGTCCACCGGTCGAGCTCGATCCGGACGTTCTCCAGCACGACGCCGGTCACGAGGCCCTTCTCGTGGCCGGCGATGTAGGCGCCGTTCTCGGACCGCGCCAGGATGTTGCGGAACCGGACGTTCGTGATCTTCCCGACCTTGTCGTGCCACGGGACCGCACTGACGTAGATGGGCTCGCCGTGCCCCCACCAGTCGTCGGAGAAGTGCCGGGTCTCGACGATGCAGTCGCTGAAGAGGATGTTCGAGAAGTTGCCCTCCTGGCCCAGGTTGACCGCGAGGCCACGGTGAGAGCCCCGGACGACACAGTTCGAGACGACGACATTGCGGATGTCGGCGACGGCGTCCACGCCGACGACGACGGCCGACGAGGTCGATTGCAGGGTGCAGTTGGTGATCACGATGTCCTCGGTGATGCCGTACTGCGGGAACTCCTCGCAGGTCTTGAGCGAGATGGCGTCGTCCCCGCACGAGATCTCGCAGTCGCTGATCCGCACCTGTCGGCACCGGTCGAGATCGATCCCGTCGGCGTTCGGGTACTTCAGGTCGGCATCAATGGTGATCGAGTGGACCAGCACGTCGACACAGCCCGTCAGGCGCACGCACCAGAGTGCGGCGTCGACGAGACGGACGTCGCGCATGGTCACCCGCGTGCAGCCCGTCAGGAAGACCGTGAAGGGGCGCCGGTTCGGGCACCGGTAGATGTACCCGTTGTCGCTGTCGACGAAGTGTCGGCCGGCGCCGTCGATCGTCCCCGCCCCGGTGATCGCGACGTGCTCCGCGTCGCGAGCCCAGATCAGCGCCAGCGCGTGGTCGTTCGCCGGGTTGAGGACGCCCGACGACAGCGCACTGACCTCGATCTCCGTCGTGTAGTCGGCGTCGACGCCGCTCCCTGCCAGCGTCGCGCCCCGCTCGACGTGCAGCTCGACGAACGACTTCAGCTCGATGGACCCCGTGAGGTACGTGGCTCCGGACGGGACGACGACGGTGCCACCGCCGGCAGCATGGCAGGCGTCGATGGCAGCCTGGATGGCCGGCGCGTCGTTCGTGACGCCGTCGCCGGTGGCGCCGTGCTCGCGGATGTCGGTCGTGGTCATGTTGATTCCTCTCAGCGCGCCCGCTGGCGCGTCGGTTCAGGGTCGTTCGGGGAGTTCGAGGGCTTCAGCTCTTGACGGCGCCCTGGAGCAGGGCGTCCTCCATCTGGCGGGAGAGCAGGATGTATGCGAGATACACAGGGACGAGGGTGATGAGCGTGCCGGCGGCGAGGACGCCGTAGTCGGTGCTCGTCTGGGAGACGAGCGTCGGCAGAGCGACCTGCACCGTCCGGACGCTAGGGTTCGGCCCGCCGAGGATCAGGGTGAACAGGTACTCGTTCCAGAAGTTCAGGAGGTTGAGGATCGTCACGGTGGCGATGCCGGGCGTCGCGATCGGCAGATAGATGTGCCTCAGCACCGCCCAACGGTTCGCGCCGTCGAGCGTCGCGGACTCCTCCAGCTCCGATGGAACGGTCCGCATGAACTGCGTCAGGAGGATGACCGACAACGGGAGCGCTGTCGCGGGCATGAAGAGGATCACGAACAGCCGGGTCTGGAACAGCCCGATCGCGATCGCGAGAAGCACCGTCGGGACGAGAGCCGCGAACCCGGGGATCAAGAACCCCAGCGAGAACAGCCGCTCGACCGCGGTACCGAGCCTCCCCTTGGCCCGAGCGAGCCCGTAGGCGGCGGGGACGGCCAAAGCGAGGGTGAGGACCGCCGAGACCCCGGTGATGAGCAGCGAGTTCGCCAGTGCCGTACCGAGACTGGCTCGGGACCACGCTGTCGCGAAGTTCTCGAAGCTGAGACTGGTCGGCAGCGCGAAGGGTTCCGAGAAGATCGCCAGGTTCGGCTTGAAGGCCGAGACGATGATGTAGTAGATCGGGATCGCCAGCAGTGCAGCGTAGACCCACGCGAGGACGTGCGCGGGGATCAGGGCGCGCCCTCGGCCTTGACTGCGCTGGGTGTTGTGCGCACCCTCCGGCTTCTTCACGCTACGCCGCGCGGCCTGGGGAGGCGCTGTCGTCGTCGTCATTGCCGTCCTCCTAGTAGTTCTGCCGGAATGCCCGGCGAATTGCGAGCAGCCCGATGACACCCACGGCGAAGAGGATGACGCCGACCGCCTGGCTGTATCCGACCTGGGACTGGACGAACGCCTTCTCGTAGACCAGGAAGGAGAGCGTCGTCGAGGAGTTTCCGGGACCACCGTTGGTCAGGAGCAGGACCATGCCCGCTGATGCGAACACCGTCCACAGGAACTGGAGCATCGTCAGCACGCCGAAGTAGTCCTTGATCACAGGGAACGCGATGCTCCACATGCGCCGCCAGTGGCCGCACCCGTCGAGCTCTGCGGCCTCGTAGACGTCCGCCGACACGGCACTCATCCGTGCGGAGAAGAGGATCGCGGTGAAACCGATCCCCGACCAGATACCGACGAAGATCACGGTGTAGAGAGCGGTGTCCGGGTTGGCGAGCCAAGGCTTGGCGAGCGACCCGAGCCCGAGGGACTCCAGAGCCGAGTTGACCATGCCCGTGGGCTGGAAGATCGCGTAGAAGACGGTTCCCATGGCCGAGAGTGACAGGAGCGCCGGTGTGAAGAGTATGACGCGGAGCACCCGATGGAACCGCGGCTTCAGCGCGACGTAGTACCCCAGCATGAAGGCGAGCGGCAGCATGACCGGCAGAGCGATCAACACCTGCACCGCCGTGTTGCGGACCGCGGTCCAGAACACGGGATCGTGCAGGACACGGTCATAGTTCGCGAGCCCCGCCCATGTCGGCGTCGCAAGGAAGCCGGTCCAGAAGAGCAGGCTGATCACGAAGATCGCGATCATCGGACCGATCGTGAAAACGATGTACCAGGCGACTGCCGGCGCACTGAAGATCCCGACGATCGCGTCGTCCGTGCGCTGGCGCCGGCTTCGACCGACCCTTCTCTGCTTCTGAGCGTGACCGGCCTCAGGGCCGTCGACGATCGTTGGTGTCGTCATCCTTGACTCCTCCCTGATGGTGCGGACCGACCGTCTCGGCCGGCCCGCACCGTGCGATTAGCCGACCGAGGCGTACGCGTCGTCGATCGCCGAGCACATGGACGCAGCGTCGTTGCCCTTCGCGTATGCCAGCGACGTCACGCGGATCATCGGGTCGGCGACGGCACCCGGGACGGCGGTGTCCGGCATCACCGCGTAGTCGACGCGCGAGTCGAGGTCGCTGACCGCCTGCTGGAGCAGCGGGTTCGTCACCTCGGCGTCCTCAGCCGTCGTCGCGGCGGGGACGAGATTCGCGGTCGCGACGAAGTCGGCGACCGTGTCGCTCGAGTAGAGCATCGAGATGAACTGACCGGCGATGTCCGACTTCTTCTCGCCGTTGGTGCTGAGCATGACCCCGGTGCCCGTGTACCCCTGATACGCGGTCGGCTTGCTGTACGCGCCACCGGAGGGGTTCGGGAACCCGGACAGCGTGGTCACTTCGGCGAGCTCTGGCGTCAGGTCCTCGGCGCCGAAGGCCCACGAACCCGCGGACATGATGGCGGCCGAGCCGGTGTAGTACTCCGTGTTCATCGCGTCAGCGGTGTACCCCTCGGCGTCGTCGATGAACACGCCACCGTCTCGCAGTTGAGTGAACAGCTCGATGCCCTTGACGATGTCGGGCTGGTCGCAGAACCCACCGTTGGTGAAGGTCTCGCGCGCGGTCTGCGGATCTGCGTAAGCCTGGGCGATCTGCAGGAACAGCTTTTGACCCGACCAGTCGTTGCCTCCGATGACCATCGGCTCGATGCCCGCGTCGCGGAGCTTGCCCGCGGCCGCGATGAGCTCGTCGGTGGTCGTCGGGATCTCGTCGACGCCGGCCTGCGCCAGAAGATCCGTGTTGTACCAGACCGGCCAGCTGAAGCCGGAGAACGGGATGCCGACCTGGTTACCGTCGGAGTCCTTCCACTCGTCGACCGCAGCGGGGCGGACAGAGTCCGTGAGGCCCCAGTCGTCCATGTACGAGTCGATCGGGACGACAGCGCCGTTCTTGACCCAGTCGACCGTCTTCTCTGCGAAGTTGGACAGGACTATGTCGGCCTGGCTGCCGCCTGCCACCGACGTCTCGAAGACGTCGGAGAGCGACTCCCCGGTGTCGAGCCACTCGACCTGGGTGCCGGTCTCTTCGGTGAACTGGTCGATGACCTTGGAGAGCGCGTCGCCCTCGGCGGTGCCCTTCGTCCACAGGGACTGGACCGTGAGCGTCTCGTCGGCGGACCCGCTGTCGTCACCACCGCACGCGGCGAGCGGGACGACGAGCCCGGTGACGAGTGCTGCGCCGATCATCCTTCGTGTCTTCTGCACCGTTGCCTCCTTGCAACTAAAGCGGTTCAGTGGTCCCGACTCTAAACCGCTCTAGTTCAGGATGTCAACGCCCAGCGCCCACCAATGTCAACGCTGACATTGAGTGCCGCAGATGCCCTGGCGCCCGACCTCGGGAGGAACCTCGGAAGTCAGCCGGGCAGGACCAGCTGGTCCAGCCGTCGCGCCACCAGGTCGCGCAGCACGATCCGCGTCGACGTGCGTCGGACGCCGCGGCACCGGGTGATCTGCTGGGTCACGTCGTAGACGTGGTCGGCGTCGCGGGCGACGATCTCGACCATCAGGTCGGAGTCGCCGGACGTGCCGGCGACCTCGACCACCTGCGGGATCTGCCGCATGTCCGCGATCATCCCGTCGAACTCCGCCTGGTCGACCTCGGCCGTGACGAACGCGCGCATCGGGTGGCCGAGCGCAGCCGGTCGCACCCGGACCGAGTGCGGTGCGAGGACGTCGGCCGACGCCAGCCGCTCCAGTCTCGCGTGGACCGTCCCGCGGGCGAGGCCGAGCTCTCGCGCGATCCACAGCACCGTCGCGCGCGGGTCCCGGTCCAGGGCGGCGACGATGCGCCGGTCGGTCTCGTCGAGGGTGAGCACGATGCCCAGCCTATGCCGCGCCGTCCGACATCGGTTGACCATTCTGTCCGCTAGTCATCGAGCCGATGGCGCAGGATGTCCACCTCGTTGTCTCATGGGTGCATGTCTGTGCCTCCTCCCTCCCCCGACGACCGCCTGACCGTCGGCCAGTACCTCGGCCGCCGCCTCGCCCAGCTCGGGATCGGCCACGTGTTCGGCCTGCCCGGCGACTTCAACCTGGCACTGCTCGACGAGATGCTCTCGGTCGAGGACCTCGCGTGGATCGGCACGACGAACGAGCTCAACGGCGCCTACGCCGCGGACGGGTACGCCCGCGTCCGCCGCGGCACGGCCGCACTCGTCACGACCTACGGCGTCGGCGAGCTGTCGGCGATCAACGGGACCGCCGGCTCCTACTCCGAGGACGTGCCGGTCGTCCACGTCGTCGGCATGCCGACCACGGCCGCACAGTCGGACGGGACGCTGCTGCACCACACCCTCGTCGACGGGGACTTCGAGCACTTCGTCCGAGCGGCCCGCGAGGTCAGCGCGGAAGCCGTCGTCGTCAAGCACCGGGCGGCCGCCTCGACGATCGACCGCGCGCTGCTGACCGCGCTCAACACATCGAAGCCCGTCTACATCGGCGTCCCGGTCGACGTCGCGACGTCGACCGTCTCGGCCCTCTCGCTCATCCGGCCGCTGCGCCGCTCCGTCTCGGACCCCGAGCACCTCGCCGCGCTGCAGTCGGCGCTGTGGCGCGCGCTCGACCACGGGACGGGCGAGCACAGCGAGCCGTCGGACGGGACCGGCAACGAAGCCGCAGACGCCGCAGCTGCCGTGGGCGCCTCAAGCACCGCCGGGGGAGCGTCCGCGGCCACGGCGAGGTGACCGTCCTCGCCGGCCCCCGCATCCACCGGCGGCGACTGGAGCGGACGATGGCGTCGATCGCCTCGCGCCCCGGCGTCGCGATCGCGACCCAGATGGCGTCGAAGGCGCTGCTCGACGAGTCCCACCCGGCAAACCTCGGGGTCTACGCCGGCAAGCAGTCGGACTCCGACGCGACCCGCGACCGGGTCGACACCGCGCCGACGCTGATCCTGGCGGGCGTCGTGATGTCCGACTTCCTCACCGGCTTCTTCACGCACGAGTTCGACCCGGCCGCCGCGATCGAGCTCGGTATCGACGAGGCGCGGGTCGGCGACGACATCTTCTACGACGTCCACCTCCAGGACTCGCTGCGGCTCGTCGACGAGATCCTGGCGATGCGCGGGGAGCGCGCCGCCCTGCCGCCGGCCACGCCGCCGGTCCCCGAGGTGCTTGCCCTCGACCGCCGGGTGCCGGTCACGCACGAGGAGCTCTGGCCGACGCTGAGCGCGTGGCTGCGGCCCGGCACGACGGTCGTCGCCGAGGCGGGCACGGCGTTCTACGGCGCCGTCGGCATGAACCTCCCCGACGACTGCGAGCTGCTCGGCCAGCCGGTGTGGTCGTCGATCGGGTACACCCTGCCGGCGACGCTGGGCGCGATGCTCGCGGCGCCTGGCCGGGACACTGTCCTGGTGATCGGCGACGGCTCGGCGCAGCTCACGATCTCCGAGCTCGGCACGATCCTGGCTCGAGGGCTCGCACCGACGATCCTGCTCATCGACAACGCCGGGTACACCGTCGAACGGCTGATCCGCAGTCCTGACGCCGTGTACCAGGACATCACCGCGTGGGACTGGACGGCGCTGCCGGCCGCCCTGGGCGCCCCGGACACGTTCGTCGCCAAGGCGTCGACGCTCGTGGACCTCGACCTCGCGCTCGCCGCGGCGCGCGCGCAGGACGGCGCGGCCCTGATCCACGTGACGATCGATCGGGACGACGCCCCGCCCCTGCTGGCGCGGATCGCGTCGGGTCTGAACTGAGAGAGCGCACTCGCTGACCCGTCCGCGAGGTATCACCGGCACCGCGACCTGTCGCCGGGTCCCGCGCTCGAACGGCCCACGTGAGCGCTCGAACGTCCTATCCCTGCGGGGGCCTGCCCGCTCAGCCCCGCGCGGTCCGCCCGCGCAGCGCCCGGAACGCCACGAAGAAGCTCACTGCGCCGAGCCCGAGGATCGCGGCCGCGCCCTGGAGCAGCGCCGTCGCGTCCCAGCCTGTCATGATGAGCGACCGCAGCGCCGCGAGCAGGTAGGTCACCGGGTTGTAGTCGGCGATGGTCGCGAGCCAGCCGGTCAGCGCCTCCTGCGGCAGGAACGTCGTCGTGAGGAACGCGAACGGGAAGAACAGCAGGAAGCTGGAGTTGACCGCCGCAGGGTTGCCGGTGCGCAGCGCGATCGCGTAGGGGAAACCGGTGAACGCCAGCCCCCAGGCGCCGGCCATCAGCAGGAAGAGCAGCACGCCCGCGATCCCCGTCTCGAACGTGACCCCGAGGGCGAAGCCCAGGATCAGCACCGGGACGCTCAGGGCGATGACGAGCGCTAGGTCGGCCACCATCAGCCCCAGGAGCAGCGCCGTACGGTGCACCGGGGACACGAGCAGCCGGTCGAAGTAGCCGTCGGTGATGTCGGTGACCAGCGCGCTCGCCCGCGAGACGCCCGTGACCGCGAAGACGATCGCGACGGGGATCTGGAACGCCTTGAAGTCGTCCACGCCTGTCGCACCCGCGATGTCGCCGAGGGCGCCGACGTTGACCACGAAGAAGAACAGCGGGATCACGAGGGCAGGGATGATCGCCTCGGGCTCGCGCGGGATCTGCCGCAGCGCGCGCAACGCCACGGATCCCAGGTCGCGCCAGAACCCTGCAGGCCGCCCGACGATGCCCGTCTCAGCGGTCTCCGCGTGTGCCGCCTGCTCGCGAGTGCTCATGACTCGTCCTCCTCGGACTTGCTGTGCCGACCGTGCGCGGTGCCGCTGCCGGGGCGCCGGGAGTCGTCGTGGTCCTTGTCCTTGCCGGTCGGCTCAGGTGCGTCGCTGGACTGCCGGTGGGGCGCGTGGGCGGCGTCGGATCGCTGCTCGGCACCCTCGTCAGGACCGTCACCGGAGTCCGAGCCCTCGATCCGCTTGCCCGTGACGTCGAAGAACACGTCGTCCAGCGTCGGCCTGCGTAGCGAGAGCTCGTGGACGTCGATCCCGGCCCCCGACAGAGCGACGGCGACCGGGCTGAGGGCGCGGGCGCCGTCGTCCACCGAGATGGTGAGCCTCGAGCCCTCGATCTGGACCTCCCCGGCGCCCTCCACCTGGGCGAGGGTCGTTTCGGCCCCCTCGACGTCCCCCTCGTCGACCTCGACCACCACGAGGTCCGTGCCGATCGACTTCTTGAGCTCGGTGGGCGGCCCCTCGGCGACGATCTTCCCGTCCGCGATGATGCCGACGCGGTCGGCGAGCTCGTCGGCCTCCTCGAGGTACTGGGTCGTGAGGAAGACGGTCATGCCGAGCTCCTTGTTGAGCCGACGGACCTCGGCCCACACGTCGGCCCGGCTCGTCGGGTCGAGACCCGTCGTGGGCTCGTCGAGGAACAGCACCTCGGGGTTGTGCACCAGCGCCATCGCGAGGTCGAGGCGTCGCCTCATGCCGCCGGAGTAGGTCGCGACCCGCTGGTCGAGCGCAGGGCCGATGTCGATCAGGTCGCGCAGGTCCGCGAGCCGTCGGTCGGTCTCCTTGCGGGAAAGACCGTAGAACCTGCCCTGCAGGCGCAGCAGCTCGACGCCGGTCTGCTTGTCGTCGAGCGCGGACTCCTGCAACGCCACCCCGATGCGCAACCGCACCGCGGTCGCTTCCCGGTCGACGTCGTGGCCCGCCACGGTCGCGCGCCCCGAGGTCGGGTTCAGGAGCGTCACGAGGACCCTGGTGAGCGTCGACTTCCCGGCACCATTGGGGCCGAGAAACCCGTAGATCTCCCCGGACGCCACCTCGAGATCGACCTCGTCGAGCGCGACCTTGTCGCCGAACTTCTTGGTGATGCCCTCGGCGTGGATCGCCGGTCCGTCCATCGTCACCCTCCGTCGTCGCCGCTGCCGTGCGGAAGGCATCAGTGTCGCGGGAGCCACCGACACCCGCGCGTCCACAGCCCTGTTCGCTCAGGGCGTTCCCCGATCGACGGCCCGCAGGTGGCGTGCGCTGCACCGACCGGGCACCGTGGAGAGCAGTCCCGTCCCACGAACCACGGAGGTATCACCATGGCGAAGATCGCTCTCATCGGCGCGCACGGCAAGGTCGGCCAGCTCAGCATCCCCGTCCTGGTGGGGCGCGGCCACGAGGTGAGCGCCGTCGTCCGCTCCCAGGACCAGTTCAGCGAGATGTCGGACGCCGGAGCGACACCCGTGCTCCTCGACGTCGCCTCGGCGAGCGAGGACGAGATGGCCGAGGCGCTGGCGGGGCACGACGTCGTCGTGTGGTCCGCGGGCGCGGGCGGCAAGGGCGGCGCCGACACGACGTACGCCGTCGACCGCGATGCGGCGATCCGTTCCATGGACGCGGCGGAGCGAGCGGGAACGAACCGCTACGTGATGGTGTCGTTCATCAGCGCGGTCCACGACCACGGGGTCCCGGAGGACAACTCGTTCTTCGCGTACGCCGACGCGAAGGTCACGGCCGACGACCACCTGCGAGAGAGCGGCCTCGAGTGGACCATCCTCGGTCCGGGCACCCTCACCGAGGACGACCCGTCGGGTGCGATCACGGTGCTGCGCGAGGGCGCTCCGGTCCCGGAGGACACGAGCACGTCGCGCGCCAACGTCGCGACGGTGATCGCGGAGGTCGTCGGGCGCCCGCTGACCGCCGGCAAGTTCCTCCGGTTCACCGACGGCGACGGAGTCATCGAGGAGGCCGTGCACGAGGCCGAGGGCACCGACGCCGGAATGCGACCGAAGTAGGCACACGGAGAACGCCTCGAAACACCGACGGCCCCGCACCTCCCTGAGGAGGTGCGGGGCCGTCGTCCGTCACCGCTTCACGCGCGGCACCGAGCTCTCAGGTCAGGCGCGGCGCCGCGCCCACAGCAGACCGCTGCCGAGGGCGACGAGGAATGCCGCCCCGATGGCGAGCAGCGCCGAGTCCGAGCCGGTCTGCGGGAGTGCCGCACTGGTCACGACGACCGTCTCACCGTCCGCGGCGTCGGCCGAGGTGTCCGTCGCCGTGACCGTGTTGGACACGGTCTCCGCGCCGGTCACGACGACGTCGCTCGAACCCGCAGCATCGTTCTCGTCAGCAACGGTGTCGTCGGACGGCGCCGCGGGGGCGGCGCCGCTCACCGGCGGCTGGGCGTCGGCCGGGTAGGCCAGGTCGACCGCGAGCTCGGGGTTGACCATGAGCTTCGCCGAGATGTCGCCGAGCGTCCACGCGAAGCCCTCGTCGGTCTTGACCCACACGCCGTCGGAGTCCTGGGTCCAGCCCGGCCAGGCCGACGGGGACGCGGAGGCGCCGGGCCAGAGGATCTCGCCCGAGAGGTGGCCATCGACGAGGTCACCGAGCTCGATCTTCTCGGTGTTCGTCCCGTCGGTGATCTCGAGGTAGACCGTCTGGCTCGCGGAGCGTGCGCCCGGGTCGGTGAGCGTCACGTCGAAGACGATCCACGGGAGCCCGTCGACAGCCTTCGTCGTGACCGAGGAACCGTCGAGCGTGAGGACGGAGTCGCCGTCCGGCACGTCGCACCCGGTGGCCTCGTCCAGAGTGAAGTCCTTGTTCAGGAGGTTCTTGAAGGCGCGGTTGCCGTCGACCGTGAGCTTGTACCAGCCCGCACCGAGCTCGGGCGAGGTGATCGTGATCGACTCGCCGGCGGCGAGCTCGACGTGCTGGTACACCGCGGTCTTGAAGTTGTCGCCGGAGACCGTGGTGCCGTCGGCCAGGTAGTACGTCTCCTGGTCGCCGCCGGTGCCGTCACCGAGCTCCTTGAGCCGGACGTCGGTGCTGATCGGGTCGACACCCGCCGTGATCACGTAGCTCAGCGTCCCCGACGCGTCGCACGTCGGCTGGGCGGCCGTCACGGTCGAGGCCGGGTCCTCGGCGATCGCGGGAGCGGTGTGGAGGACGAAGTCGACCGTGGTCGTGTTGCCCGCGACGTCGTGGGCGACGAGCGTGTTGTCACCCTCGACCGCGCCGAACGTGCCCGGCTTCACGTAGTTGACGTCCGACCACGCGTTGTTCGAGAGGTCCTTCTCGACGCCGTTGAGGACGACCTTGTCGATCATCGTGTTGTCGTGGAGCTTGAACGACACGAGGGAGTAGACGCCGTCGGCGCCGACCGTGAAGCTCTCGCCGTCCTTGACGGTGACCTCAGGTCCGGTGGTGTCGACGATCACCGGGAACGTCGTCGACGTCCGGTTGCCGGCCAGGTCCACCGAGGTGATCTTCACCTGGCTGCGAACACCTTCGACGAGGTCCGCACCGTTCACGGTGAACGAGAACTCGTTGACGCCCTCGAAGCGCTGCCCCGAGGTCTTCTTCCACTTGCCGTCGTCACCGATCTGGTTGAACTCGACGTAGACCCAGTCCGGGTGCAGCTCGACCTGCGACAGGTCGAACGTGCGCTCGCCTGCGCCGACGTACTGGTCGCCGGCCGGGACCGAGATCACCGGGAGGGTCACGTCGAGGACGAACTCGACCTCGGTGGCGTTCCCGAGCGCGTCGTAGGCGACGAGCGTGTTGTCGCCCTCGACAGCGCCGAAGGTGCCGGGCTTGACGTAGTTGACGTCGGACCAGACGTTGTCGGTCAGGTCCTTCTCGGTGCCGTTGAGGACGACCTTGTCGACCTTCGAGCCGTCGTGGAGCTTGTACGACACGAGCGAGTAGATGTCGTCCGACCCGACCGTGTAGGACGCGCCGTTCTTCACGGTGACCTCGGGGCCGGTGGTGTCGAGGACGAACTCGACCGTGGTCCGGTTCCCCGCGACGTCGAGCACGACGAGCGTGTTCTTGCCCTCGACCGCACCGAACGTGCCGGGCTTGACGAAGTTGAGGTCGGACCAGACGTTGTTCCCCAGGTCCTTGACCTTGCCGTTGAGCTCGGCCTTGTCGATCTTGCCGGCATCGTTGAGCTTGAAGGACACCAGGGAGTAGCGGCCGTCCGCGCCGTTCGTGAAGCTCGCACCGTCCTTGACGGTGACCTTCGGGGCGACGGTGTCGAGCGTGAACTCGACCGTGGTCTCGTTGCCGAGCGCGTCGTAGGCGACGAGCGTGTTGGCGCCCTCGACCGCGCCGAACGTCCCGGGCTTGACGCCGTTCAGGTCCGACCACTCGTTGTCGGTGAGATCCTTCTCGGTGCCGTTGAGGACGACCTTGTCGACCTTCGAGCCGTCGTGGAGCTTGTAGCTCACGGTGCTGAAGACCGGGTCGCTGCCGACCGACTCGTCCTTCACGGTGACCTTCGGGCCCGTCGTGTCGAGGACGAAATCGACCGTCGTGGTGTTGCCCGCGACGTCGTAGGCGACGAGCGCGTTCTTGCCCTCGACCGCACCGAGCGCGCCCGGCTTCACGCCGTTGACGTCGGACCACGTGGCGTCGGTCAGGTTCTTCTCGACACCGTTGATCTCGACCTTGTCGATCTTGCCGGCGTCGTACAGCTTGAAGCTCACGGACCGGTAGCGGCCGTCGGCGCCGTCGGACGAGTCCTTGACCGTGACGGTCGGCGCGGTGGTGTCGGCCGGAGCTGCGGCCGTGCACTCGTTCTCGTTCGTCGAGAAGGTGCCCTTCGAGCCGCCCTCCCAGTAGATCTTCGCGCCGCCCACGGGCGACGTCAGCGCATGGTAGGTGCGGACGCCGTCAGCCGGCATCGTCCCTTCCAGGATGTTGCTGCCACCGCCGACGCGGATCCACCACGGCGTCTCGACGCTCGACTGCTGGATCACCTGGACGACGTAGTCCCCGCGGAGAACTCCTGCCCGGTCGGCACGTTCTCGACCGGCCCGTCCTGCGCGACCTTGCAGACGAACCCTGCGTTCAGCTTCGGGGCCACGGTCGTCTCGACCTGCGGCTGCACCGCGGCGGCGCGCGGGGCGGCAGCGGGCGCCGGCTGCTCGGCCGGAGCCTGCTCCTCGGCGGGCGCGGGCTCCTCGGCGGGGGCGGCCTCCTCGGCGGGCTCGGGCTCGGGCTCGTCCGCTGCCGGCTCGGCCTCGGGCTCGGCGGCCTCGTCGACCGCGGCCGCGCTGCCGATGGCGCTGACGACGTCGGCGTCAGGCGTCTCGGTCTGGGCGACCTCCTGCTCCGAGGCGTCCGCCGCGGCGTCGTCCGCGAAGGCGGGCGCTGCGCCGAGGGTGCCGGCGAGCACCAGCGACGCCGCGAGAGCGGTCGCGAGCGGCGCCTTGAACTTCGTGTGCTTCATTGCTGTGGGCCTTGTCTCCGCGGGGCACGCGGGGTCGGGTCCGGAAATCGATCTCCGGGTGGTGCTACAGGTGTCGCTGCGTTGCGGCAGACGTAGGTCGATCGCGTTGCGGTGTCAGTTCTCCTGCGAGCTGGCCCACTGCGCGACGCTCGACCGGAGCGGCATGCGGTCTTGCCTCACGGCAAGGTGTTTCGGACAACTTAAACGAGTCACGCGCCGCACCACAACAGGCAGGACTGCGCGGGAGGGCCGTATTTGCAACGATCCCGGAACCATAGTGACGTGGATCACAGCAAGTTCACCCGCTCTCGTGCTGCACTACCGCGCGCTACCGACAGCATCGTGACGGTCGGTCATCTCACGCGGTCTCGCCGGCGGCACCTACTCGCAGCCGACGCCGTCCTTGTCCCGGTCGAGCTTCGTCGAGTAGCCCGGGTCGCCGACCCGGATCGGGTCGGCCCCGGCAGCCCTCACCGCGTCGCAGTTCTGGTAAAAGACAGACCCTCCCGAGCCGTCGGACGACGTCGCCGCGCCCCCGCCGGCAGGCTCGGCCGGTTCCGGCGCTGCCTCGTCCTCGGCCTCGACCGATGCGTCGCGGGTCGCGTGGGGGTCGGTGATCGTCGCGGCGTCCGCGCTGGTGGGTAGGGGCTCGTCCGGGCATGTCGTCAGCACGCGCGTCATCGCGTCACGCTCGGCGGTCGTCACCCACAGGTCATAGCTCTGCTTCACCGCGACCTGCCGCGCCACGTACGTGCAGCGGAACGCCTTGTTCGGCGGCAACCACGTCGCCGTGTCGCCGTCACCCTTGGACATGTTGAGCGGGCCGTCCGACGCGAGCAGGTTCAGCGGGTCGTTGGCGAGCTCTCGGCGTTCGTCGGCGCTCAGCTGCTGCGCGCCCTTCTGCCAGGCGTCGCTCAGCGCGACGACGTGGTCGATCTGCACGGCGGTCGACGTCGTCTGCCCGCGCTGGAACGCGATGGTCCCGCCCCCGTACGGGTCGACGAGCACGCCGGTCAGGACGACGCAGTCGTGCGTCCCGGCCTTGTAGGTCCGCTCGGTGAGGTCGCGGGTCAGTATGTCGTTGCGGGTGTCGCACCCGTTGCGGTCGACGTCCGCCCAGGCCGGGCCGAACTCGTCGCGGTCGTAGCCCGTCTTCGGGGCGCGCCCCTTCACGGCGAGGGTCGCGATGGCCGCGAGCGCCGTCCCCGGGCTCGCCTTCTCGGCGTCGTCGGACGGCGGCTCTTCCTCAGGAGTCTCGGTCGCGCTGGGTTCCGGGTCGGGGGTGGCGGACGGCGTCGCGCTCGCCGAGGGTGTCGGGTCGCCGCTCGACGTGGGCGAAGCGGAGGGCGCGGCGGAGGCCTCGGCCGCGGCTGCGTCGTCCGACACCGCTGACCCTGGGACGCTGATGCCGACCGCCACGACGGTGGCGACCAGCACTCCCCGGCGACCGCACCCGAGGCGCCGCGGCCCATGCGCCCCCACCAGGTGCGGGCGGTGATGATCCCCACGCTGCGGAGAGCGCGAGGTAGAGGCCGGCAACGAACAGCGCGGCGGTGAGACCGCCGAGTGCGCCCAGCGCGGTGACGACGACCAGGCCGACGAGACCGATCCAGAAGGTCGGGCGGCTGGTCAGCGGTCGGTGGTTCGGCACGAGCGAATCATCCCACCCGAGTCGCTCTGCTCAGCGCCGGCGTCGGCCAAGGCGGAGCCCGTCGCGTCAGTCGCGGACGGCCTTCCGCACCGCGGCGAACGCCCCCGTCGACCACAGCGCGAGCGCGACAAGGACGGGCTGGAAGAACAGGCGAGTGAGCCGCTTGGCGTCGGTGTCGAGACCGAACCCGTCCTTTTGCTCGAGCCACTGGGCGACGTTGCCGGGGAAGATCACGACGAAGAACGCGGCGGCGATCAGACCGACCGCGACCTGCCACCGCCGCAGCACCACCAGCGAGGCGCCGAGCGCGATCTCGACGACCCCCGAGCCGAGCACGGTGACGTCGGTATCGATCGGGAACCAGCTCGGGACCTGCGCCTGGAACTCCTGCCGTGCGACGGTCAGGTGCGTGATCCCGGCCCCGACGAGCCCGAGGCCGAGGGCGACGCGCGCGATCGTCCGGGGCCGCGACGTCCGAGGAGAGGGGCGGGTGAGCACGGAGAGGTCCATCAGTGGATCCTCCCCCAGATCAGACTGCCTGTGGGCGGCGGGTGCGCGCCTGCTGTGCTGCGATTGCCCGAGGAATGCTCACTCCCGCGCGCGCCGCGAAGCGCGGTCGTTGGCGCGCTGGATCGCGTCTACGAGCTCATCCTTGTTCATCGTCGAGCGGCCATCGACGTCCAACCGCCGCGCGACCTCGAGCAGGTGCTCCTTGGTCCCGTTGGCATCGACGCCGCCGGCAGACTCCCCGGACCATCGAGCCCGCCGACTTCCGCACGATCGTCGGACGGGCCCGGCTCGTCCTTCTCCTCCCAGTGGTCGCCGACCTTCTCGTGCATGCGCTTCAGCGCCGCGAAGGCCGTGCGGTTCGCGCGCGCCTCGTCGCCGTACTGCTCCATCGCCGAGTCGTACGTCTGGGCGTAGGTGCGCTGCGCCTTCTCGTCGGAGCGCTCAAGCGTGCTCGGGATCTCGCTCTGCTTCGCGTCGCCGGAGCGGTTCGTCTTCGGCATGGTCGTATCCCTTCCCTGGCCACCTGGCGGGCGTCTCCGGGCCCGGCCGAGTCGCTGTCGGACGGCGCGGCGCGGGCTCTCGTCGGAGCGTAGGCACGGTGGAGGCGACTGGCGTGGTGACGAGTATCGCGACACCGGCAACAGTTGGAATGTATCGGCTAGTTCTGCCTCGGCATCGACTCGTGGTGCGACGCCGCCGGAACGCTCACCGCTCCCACGTCGAACAGCACAACCCTCAAGCCCATGCCCCTCGTCCATTGCGTCGTCATCACCGTGGCGTTGCCGCGGACGATGTCTCCGCCGTTGGCGGCGCAACGCTCCTCGACGCCTCGTCCGCAAGCGCCCGCGGGTGTGTCACCGCTGCTCGTTGCCTTCGATCTGTCGACCGTGCCAGGCGTCCCTCAAGCGCGGGTCACCGCGCGCGAGCGAGGCCAGGTGTTGGACTGGGTCGCACCATCGGCATCGAGGAAGGTGACAGCTCCCCGCACCGACCGCAGCCAGCCTCCGTCGACGTAGGTGGCTTCGAGTCGACGCTCCCACGTGCGCGTTGCGCCACCACGGAGGACCGAATGCTCGAGCGACAAGCGGTCCGTCGCTACCTCGCGACGACCGTCGAAGCGGACTCGGCGGACTTCGAACGGCAGGTGTAGCACAATCTCGACACTGTCGATCGGGAGCCGTCCGGGATTGTGCAGCGTGAACCCAACCAGCCAGACTGCGGTGCCGTCCCGCCCAGGTCCTGCCGGCGACTCGAGAAACTCCCAAGAGACGGACACGCCCTCGGTCTCGAGCCTGCGTGCGTGCGCCTGTTCCCTGCGGAGATGGACGATCTGCACACCAGCGAAGACGGCAGCGGCCACCGTCGCGGCCCCGGTGACAATGCCAATGATGTCTGAAGTTGTCACCGCGAGATCATCATCCACGATCGCACAGATTCCTAGGAGGCGCGCCGGTGAATTTGCGCCATACCCCTCCTGGCCGACCTCCGCGATCAGCGCTCGAGGCGCCACCAGCACGAGCAACGACCGCGCCCGCGACGTCCCCGTGGAGAGCACTTTGCGGGCCCGCTTGGCATACCGATACCCAATTGCCGACGAGCACCACCGCCCGCCCCAGCCCATAGTCCCGAGCTTGTGCCCAAGAACCACGTCGTCCCCGCGCAAGAGATCCCAGCACGCCGCGTGGGCATTGCCACGACGCCGGCAGTCTCCCCGGGGTCCCTCGAGCCCGCCAGTTTCCGCACGATCGTCGGACAGCACGGCTCTCGTCGAAGAGTAGGCCGGGTGGGGCGTGACCGGCGCGTCAGGCCCCATGCTCTGACTTGCTCCGCCGCGAACGCAGGTCTCGCGTCTTCCAAAGATCCTCAGATCTGCAGCGCGCCCGCTGTCAGAGCGCGCTCCCTGAGAATCGCGGCCAGTTCCTTGATGTCCTGCGTTCGCGAGCCAGGAGCCTGGCTGGTGCGCCCGTCGAAGAGACCGGTCGCGAACCACCCGTCGTCGACGGGAAGTCCCATCCGCGGCGAAAGGTCCGAGAACAGCTTGCGCATTCGTCGGTCGCCGGACGGACTCACCACGGGAGAGCCGGTCGCGCTGTCCACCGCGACGTCGTAGTACGCACCGGCGAGCGCGCGAATGATCGTCGGCGACGCCAGCAAGCTGTTCCCCCGGAGAGCGACGGGGCGGAGTTCACCGTTCGCGATCAGCCGTAGGTCGGCGAACTCCTGACTCAGCGCTCCGAAGAAGCTCTCCGACACCCGTCGGATCGCTTCTTCGTCGGCCGCACGTTCCCTCGGCGCAGTCATGGTCTTCCCAAGACCGAGCGCCAAGGTGGTGACGACGTCAATCAGATTCTTGCCCGAGATCCAGTTCTCGTTGGCTCCACGGACCGTGTCGATCTCCATCTCCACGTTGTCCTTCAAGAGCGGCTCACGAGAAGGACTCTCTCGTGGGCGGCTACCCCGTCGACGTCGAACTCCGGCAGACGCAGGCCGAGGTGCACGACAGCAGCGGGCGCCTGGTCCGTTCAACTGCCGGCTCGACGAGCAAGATTGGGGTCGACACGGCCTTCGATGGCGACTCCTGGCGAGTGATCGCGGTCGGCAATGCTGAAGATCGCTAGCGCAGCCGCAGTCCTCGTGGTGATGGTCCAAGTGACAGCGTCGGAAGACGCTGGTGGCCCATTAGACCTCGGCGGCGTGGCCGACGGAAATGAGTTTCGCCTGGTCGCCGAAGCCCCAGCGCCAGAACGGTCAAAGCCCGAATCTGCAGCGCAGCTCGTCGACTATCGCAGGCTGGCCGACGGGATCTGCGTACCCACCGACGAGACGGCTGTCCTCGGCGACGACTGCGCTGCGTCCCGCACCACCCAGGGTGGCGAGGCCGACTGCCCCACCGAGGCGCAGACCCTCGAACCTCTCTACACACGCACCCGCGACTCGGCCGACGACCCGTGGTCGCCATGGACCCTCGTCGAGGCCGGCACCTGCCTGACCGCCGCCGACCTCGCCCCCGAGATGGAACGCGAGTTCCAGACTCTTCCGATCACCCCGCCCGCGATGACGGTCCAGCCGCCCTCGGGATGGACCCTCGTGCACTTCGACACGATCGCCTACACCGAACCCGCCGACGCGACAGCGCAGACCTTCGACATCACCCTGCTCGGCGTCCCCGTCGAGGTGCGTGCGGAGTCGTCCGAGTTCACGTTCGACTTCGGCGACGGCTCCACACCCGTCGTCACGACCGACCCGGGAGCGCCGTACCCGGACCAGACGGTCACGCACTCCTACTCGGACGTCGGCCGGCGGACCATCAGCCTCTCCACGACCTGGACGGGGCAGTTCCGCATCGTCGGGACCCCCACGTGGAGCGACATCACCGGCACCGCGGAGACCACGACCACAGCCCCGCCGATCGACGTCCTCCAAGCCCAGTCGCGCCTCGTCGAGTCCACCCTCGACTGACCAGCACGGAGCAGCAAATGCGTCAGCACCCCTGCCGCAGCGCAGCGTCGAAAGCGTCCTCCAGCCGCTCCGAGAACAGCACGAACCGCACCTCGTCGACTTCCCCCAGACGCCCGACCACCCACCCGCGGACGGCCTCCACCGCGACCCGCGCCACGTCGTCCGCCGCCCACCCGTACACGCCGGCGCTGACCGCCGGGAAGGCGACGGACCGCGCCCCCACCTCCACAGCGACGTCCAGCGACCGCGTGAAGCACGAGGCGAGCAGCGCTGGGTCGGTTTCGCCCGCGTGCCGGTTCGGCCCGACGGTGTGCACCACCCAGCGCGCCGGGAGGTCGAAGGCCGGGGTCGCGACGGCGTCTCCCACCGGGAGCCCGTCCGGGAGGGTCGAGGCACGCAAGGAACGGCAGGCGGCGAGCAGGCGCGGACCGGCGGCACGTTGGATCGAGCCGTCCACCCCTCCCCCACCGAGCAGGCTCGAGTTGGCGGCGTTGACGATCGCGTCGACCGCGACGGTCGTGAGGTCGCCGCGCTCGGCAGTGATACGAGTTCCACCCATCCCCCGACCGTAGCCACAGCGCGCCGCCAGGCACCCGGGGCACCGGTCGCCGTCCGACACCCGGGCGCCGGACGGCGACCAGCCGCACGCTCCAGCCGGACGCGTCACCCGACGAACCGGGCCAGCTGGCTCATGGTCCGGATCTCGTCGACGGACGTCATCGCAGGGGCGGTAAAGCGCAGCGGCCCGCTGGACTTGTCCGTACCGTCGGGCGCGAGCGCGACCCGCTCGGCCTGGATCTCGGCGACGACGGCGACCGTCTCCGCCTCCCGGTCGAACCCGCCCGGCCCGGGCGCCGCAGCAGCAGCCTGGAGACGACTCTCGACGATCGAGCCGAGGATCGTCTCGGCCACGATCAGCCCGCCGACGGCCCCGAGCTGCGGGCCGCCGCCGAACGCCTCCGCCTCCTTGAGGACGTAGTACCAGAGCGGCGTCTGCCACTGCAGGTGCGCGGCGAGGTCGAGCACCTCCGGACGGGAGCCGAACACGTCGGCGGGGAACAGCACGTCGCTGCCGACCTGCGGCACGTACCCGTACACGGTCGCGAGCTCGGCGGCGGCCTCCTGACCGGTGGGCAGCCCGAAGTCCACGCCCCGACGCAGGTTGCGCTCGGCGAGCGACACCGGCGGCTCGCCGATCGACGGCGGCGGGAGCCGGAACACCGACCGCGGCAGCATCCCGTCGATGCGTCGGCCGTGCTGCGGCACGGTGCCCGTGATCCGGAAGAAGTGCTTCCAGTCGACATGGAAGTCGAACCCGTCGCCGCCCGTGAGACTCGAGTTCCCGCGCAGGTCGTGCGGGTCGTCGCTGGTCGCGAAGAGCCGGGCGCCCGCACCGCTGCGCAGCAGATAGCCGTCCCGCAGCTGGGAGTGCCCCAGCCGGAACACCGCGTGGGAGAACTCCACGGGCATCGCGACGGTGGCGTCCACGACATCGTCCGGCATGCCGAGGCCCGTCAGGGCCGCCCGGCACCGCGCGTTCATGCGCTGGTAGCAGGTGGTCCGGTCGGCGAGCGCCGCGAGGACGGCGTCGATGTGCTCCGCCTGGACGATCCGCGGCAGGTAGTCGTGGATCACGATGCGCTGGTAGGCGGCGACGACGGCGTCCTTCGTCTGCCGGAACAGCGGTCCCGTGGGGCCCGCCTGCTCGGGCGGTTCGGACGCGTGCGCCTGGTGCAGGAGGTTGTGCAGCCGTTCGAAGAGCATGTGCACCTGGACGACGAGCTTGTTCTCGTCGTTGCGCGGGTCGGCGATGAGGCGGCCGTTGGCGTGCTGCTTGCCACGCTCGAGGTCCGGGCCGTCGGGCGTATCGACGAGGCGGAACATGCCGTGCTCGTCGAACAGGTCGGCCTGCGGCGTGCCGAGCAGGCCGTAGACCGAGTCGAGGTCGAGACGCCCGGTCCGGCCGTTCGTCGTCGTCATCGATCGCAGCCCGTCAGCGGCGAGCGGGGTGTCCTCCAGGACCCGCTGCCGGCGGGAGATCGTGGGGTTCTCGTGCGCGATCGCGAAGTCCTCGGCCACGACGCGGAACTCGGTGAGGTCGTGGTCGACGAACTGCCCGAGGAACGTGAACCCTGCCGGGTTCGTCTGCGCCGTCGGTTGCGCCGGGGCGGGCTCGGCCTCCTGCATGGGCCCGAGCGCCCCGGCGAGCATGGAGAGGCAATAGCTCGAGTACTCGTGGGCGTGCGCCGAGAACAGCCGGCCGAACGGCGAGACGAGCGCTTGCGGTGTGAAGGCGTCGGCCCCGACGACCGGGACCCATCCGTGGTGTGCCATGGGAGCTCCTGGATGACGCGCGAGGCGCTGCCGGACGGCGGCGTCACCGGGAGAGAGGGGGCTCAGGTCGCGTGTGATGCATCCGGGGTCCGGATTCGTGCGGCGTTTCCAGAGTTGCGCGATCGCCGGGCCAGAACGCCGGGCGGCGGATCTCTGACCACTCGCGGCCAAGACGGGTCATGCCTCGGGCCTCCGTCCACAGGTTTGCGGCGCCCACCCCACCGGCGAGCGGGTTTCGCTACGGTCGAGGCTGCTCACCACGTCAGGGGGAAATCGGTGAACAGTTCGTCGAGCGTGCGGCAGGGGGATCGTGACCCCGGTCCGGGTGTCGGACGGCGCAGCGCGGCCTGGGCAGTTGCGTGCGCTGTGGTGGTCGGGCTCGCTGCGTGCGGCGACGGTGACGTGGGGGCAGATGCTGGTGCAGCATCACCCGGTACTGAACTCCCGGCGACGCCGACCGCAGAGGCGACAAGCACCCCGGAGCCAACGCCAGAGCCGACACGCACCCCCACACCCGAGCCGACCACAGAATCCGATGACGACCCGGCGAGACCCGAACGTCCCGCTGCGATGGACTTCGCCGACGAACGCGGCGCCGAAGCCGCCGCCGTCTACTTCCTTGCCCTGTACCCCTACGTCATGGCGACGGGAGACACCGCGGAATGGGACGCGATGAGCTTCACCGAGACGTGTGACTTCTGCGTCGAGGTGGTTGACGACGCCAAGGAGATCAGGACTGCCGGAAACTCCTTCGTAGGAGGCGGGCTGGCGCTCTCCGACATCCAGGTTCACGAGCAAGACACGCTAATCGGCGGCTACCCCGTAACGGCCAGATACGTGCAGGCCGTTTCGATTGAAGGCTCTCGTGCTGGCGCCCCTATGAAAGAGACCCCTCGTCAGCGGGCTACCTACAAGTCGACACACTCCACACTGGCGATCGATGGCGTGTGCTTGCTGTCGGAGCAGACGTCGATGACGAGCATGGCTAGTTCGACACGCGCGGCACTAGTCGTGGTTGTGACTACCTCGCTCATCCTCACCTGGGTGACCGGTGTCACGGCCACCAACGCCGCGGCCGATGAACACCGTGATCGCTCCCTCTTCGGAACGGCTTCAGGAAGCCAGATGTCGATGGAGTACAAGGTGCCGGCGCGACGTGGGCAAGCAACCAGAAGTGAACCTCAAAGTCCGACCCTCACGGACTTTCGTCGAGTGCCTGAGGCCCTGTGCTCCCCGCTCGACACCACCTCGCACCTGCGCGACGACTGCGACGTCACGCGCGAGAGCGAGGGCGGGGCCCCCGAGTGTGCGATCGACGAGCTCGCCCGCGACCCGCTCTTCACCCGCAGCCGCGAGAGCGTCGACCATCCATGGGGACCCTGGACACCCGTGCGAGCCGGTAGGTGCCTGACCGCCGCTGACCTCGCCCCCGAGATGGAGCGCGAGTTCCGGGCCCTGCCGATCACCCCGCCGACGATGACGGTGCAGCCGCCGTCGGGGTGGACCCTCGTGCACTTCGACACGATCGCCTACACCGAATCCGCCGACGCGACAGCGCAGACCTTCGACATCTCCCTGCTCGGGGTCCCCGTCGAAGTGCGTGCCGAGTCGTCCGAGTTCGCGTTCGACTTCGGAGACGGCTCCGCACCCGTCGTCACGACCGACCCGGGGGCGCCATACCCGGACCAGACGGTCACGCACTCCTACTCGGACGTCGGCCGGCGGACCATCAGCCTCTCCACGACCTGGACCGGGCAGTTCCGCATCGCCGGGACCCCCACGTGGAGCGACATCACGGGCACCGCCGAGACCACCTCCGTCGCTCCGCCGATCGACGTCGTCGAGGCTCGCTCGCGGCTCGTGGGTTCCACCCTCGACTGACCACCACAAGCCTGTGCGGCTACAGCGACGTACCGAACTTGCCAACCAGCACCCGACCTCAGAAAATTGCCCGGTGAACGACTCCGATCATCCGACGGCCGACCCGGCTCACGCCGCCTCGGCCCGCCCCAGCACGACACTCCCGGCGCTCCCGCTGACGCACGCCGTGACCCAGCACCCGGCCACGAACCGATGAGCGCCTGGGCCAGCCTCGGACTCGTCCTCGTGTTCATCGTGGTCGGCGGCATCTTCGCCGGCACCGAGATCGCCCTCATCTCCCTGCGCGAGAGCCAGCTCCGCGGCCTCGAGCAGCGCAGCGCGCGCGGCGCGCGGGTCGCCGCCGTGGCGCGCGACCCCAACCGGTTCCTCGCCGCGGTGCAGATCGGCGTCACGGTCGCGGGCTTCTTCTCGGCCGCCTACGGCGCTGCCGCGCTCGCACCTGTCGTGGCGCCGTGGCTCGAGAACCTCGGCCTCTCGGCCGCGGCGGCGGACTCCACGGCGCTGATCGGCCTCACCCTGTTCGTCGCCTACCTGTCGCTGGTGCTCGGCGAGCTGGTCCCGAAACGGCTGGCGCTCCAGCGGTCGACGGCGGTCTCCCTGATCGTCGCGCCGCCGCTCGACCGCTTCGCGACCCTCGTCCGTCCCGTCATCTGGCTGCTGTCCCGCTCGACGAACGCCGTCGTCCGGCTGCTCGGCGGCGACCCGCGCGCCACCGAGGAGGCGATGACGGACGAGGAGGTGCGCGACGTCGTCCTGGGCCACCAGACCCTCCCGGAGGACGAGCGCAAGATCATGGCCGACGTGCTCGAGGCCGGGAGCCGGAGCCTGACCGAGGTCATGCGCCCGCGCGGGGAGGTCTCGTTCGTCGACGCGGACCGCACTGTGGCCCAGGCCGTCGAGGCGGTCCGCGAGCGCCCCTGGTCCCGCTACCCGGTGATCGGCGAGAGCTTCGACGACGTCCTCGGGTTCGTGCACGTGCGCGACCTTCTCGAGGCCGTCACGTCGCCGGACGGTGCCGGCCCGGAAGCGACCGTGGCCGACGTCATGCGTGAGGTCCTGTTCCTCCCGGGGACGAACGGCGCCATCCCGTCCATCACCCTGCTCCGGCGCGCCGGCGTCCACATCGCCGTGGTCCTCGACGAGTACGGCGGGACCGACGGCATCGTGACGCTGGAGGACCTCGTCGAGGAGCTCGTCGGCGAGATCCGCGACGAGTACGACCCGGCCGAGGAGGAGTCCGCGACGGGCGAGGGCCCGGGCGTCACCCTCGTCGACGCGCGGATCACCATCGAGGAGTTCGCCGAGCGGTGCGGCGTAGAGCTGCCGGAAGGCCCGTACGAGACGGTCGGCGGGTTCGTCGTCGCGCGGCTGAGCCGGTTGGCGAAGGTCGGGGACGTCGTCGAGGCGTCGGAGGACGCACGCATCGAGGTCCGCGAGGTCGGCAAGCGCCGGGTGCTCCGGGTCGCGGTACACAGCGGGGCTTCGGGGGCCGAGGCGGGGGCGGCTCACGTCGCTGAGCGGACGCCGTCACAGAGCGATCGAGAATTCGATCGCCGCGCACTGCACGGTCGACCGCTGCGCTCCTATTGGCCCAAGGACCGAGCCGGGGTAGGGAGGGCCAGCAGCGTGATCTCGACCTCGCGCATCAGCTCTTCGGCGGTCGAGACGTCGAAGGCCGCCGTCCCCGGGACGAGGGCGTTCGCCGTCGCGAACGCCGTCGCACGGCGCAACGCGTCCGGAAGGGACTCTCCCCGGTCGAGTCCGGTCACGAGGCCGCCGAGGAACGTGTCGCCGCTACCCACCGGGAACGACCCGATCGGCCCACGCAACGACGCCCGATAGGCCTCGCCTCCGGCGGCGGCCACAGCCCCGTCCACACCGTCCGTGACGACGACGACGCCGTCCGTCAGGGCGACGAGCCCCCGCACCATGGCCAGGAGGTCCCCGTCCGCGTCGACTCCCAGCAGCTCGGCAGCCTCGGAGCGATTGACCTTCACGAGGTCGGGTCGCTGGGACATGGCGGCCGCGAGCGCCGGGCCGTGACTGTCGACGGCCGCGCGGACACCGACCGCGCGGAGTCTCTCCAGAACACGAGCAAGGGCGTCGGTGCCGAGCGATGTCGGCAGCCCGCCGGAGATCATGCACCACCCGGTGCCACGGTCCGCGGCCGAGGCCAGCTCGTGCAGGACCGTCTCGAAGGCCTGACGCGGGACCGGCGTCGGCTCCTCGTAGATCTCGGTGAGGTCTCCCGTGTCCCGGGCGAGGATCGAGATACAGGTACGGGTGGCTACGACGCCCGGAACCTCGGTGAGCTCGACTCCGGCGGAGCGCGCGCCCGCAGCGACCTCCGCACCCGTCGGGCCCGCGAGCACCGCGACCGCTGCCACCGAGGCGCCCATCGTCGCGGCCGCCCTGGCGGCGTTCAGGGCCTTGCCTCCTGCGGCACGGCGGACGTCCAGCGGTCGCTGGATCCCCGACAGCGCGTCGACGACGTACGTCACGTCCAGCGACGGACTGAGCGCCACGGTCAGGATCACCGTGCCACTCCCCGGGTCGAGAGCGCAGCGTCGATCTCGTCGGCGGTCGCCTGACGGCCCGTGCCACCCGAGCCACGTGTCGACAGCGAACCGGCCGCCGTCGCCCAGCGCAGGCGCTCTCTCTCGTCCTCGATGCCACGGGCGAACGCGGCGAGGTAGCCGGCGTCGAAGCTGTCACCGGCGCCTGTCGTATCGACGACGTCCACCGCGAGCCCCGGTGCATCCGACCTGGTTCCGGCGGAGTCGACCGACCAACCGCCATCCGCCCCCGCCTTGACGACCACGCACGGCCCGTGCGCCGCGATCGCCGCGGCGATGTCGCAGTCCTCACCACCGGGTTCCGCGAGGACGCGTCCGCCGATCGCCCTCAGCTCCTCCAGGTTGGGCAGCAGATGGTCCACGTGCGGGAGGAGGTCAGCGACACCGTCCCAACGCTCCGCCGGGTCCCAGTTCGTGTCGAGGCTGACGGTCGCTCCCGCCGCGCGGACGCCTGCGAGGATCGACGGGAGGTCGGCCGCCAAGGTGGGCTGCAAGAAGTAGGACGCCACATGGACGTGCGCGGGGTCGACGTCCGCGAACGCAGCACGGACGGCGTCTGCGGTCAACGTGGGGATCGTCCCGGGGATCGTGAGGATCGCCCGATCCTCGGGGGTCGAGAGGATCACCGAGAGCCCCGACGGGGTCTGTGGATCGACCTCGACCCGGCTGACGTCGACACCCGCAGCGCGCAGCTCGGCAAGGACGAACCGCCCGAAGACGTCTTCCCCCACGCGAGCGACCAGCGCCGTCGGGATCCCCAACCGCGCCAGTCCGCACGCCATGATGCTCGCGCTGCCGCCCAGGACCAGGTCCCCCGAGTCGACCAGCTTCTCGGCCTGCCCGAACTGCGGGACGACGTCGCCCCGCAGGATCAGGTCCGCGTTGGCGTCCCCGACGACCAGAACCTTTGCCGGGCTAGCGGTAGAAGTCATGCTCACGGTCAGCCCTTCAGTCCGGAGAAGGACATCGTCGCAATGAACTGCTTCTGCGCGAAGAGGAAGAACACGATCAACGGCAGGGTGGAGACCACGTTTGCTGCCATGAGCAGCGACCAATCCGTACGTCGTGCTCCCGCAAAGTTGGTGATGCCCAGCTGCAGTGTGAATGCCGAGGTGTCGTTGATCGCGATGAGCGGCCAGACGAGGTCGTTCCACGAGGACAGGAGCGTGAAGATCGCGAGGGTCGCCAGCGCAGGTTTGGCCAGCGGCAGGATGATCTTGAAGAAGACTTGGAGGCGCGTACAGCCATCGATCAGCGCCGCCTCCTCGAGCTCGGAGGGCAGGCCGAGGAAGAACTGGCGCATGAGGAAGATTCCGAACGCCGACGCGAGCCACGGAACCATGGCGGCACCAAGGGTGTCGATCAGGCCGATCCTGGAGAAGAGGATGTAGGTCGGCACCATGAGGAGCTGGGTCGGGATCATGATCGTCGCGACGATCGCCAAGAAGCCGATGTTCTTGCCGGGGAACTTCAACCGGGCGAATCCGTAGCCGGCCAGCGAGCACAGTACGAGGTGACCAGCGACCGCCACGGCGGAGACCATGATCGTGTTGCCCAGCCAGTTCAGGATGTCGGACTCGGCGAAGAGCTTGGAGAAGCCCGAGAGCGTCAGAGTCTCCGGGAAGAACCGTGGTGGGAACTTGTTGATCTGCGACGCCGGGGTGAGCGCAGTGAGGAACATCTGCACGAACGGGATCGCGAAGAGCACCGCAACCGGAGCGAGCAGGAGGTGGATCCACCGTCCGGTCTTCTTCGTACGACGCGGATCGACGATGGAACCGGTCGTCGGCGCTTGGGTCTCGGTCAGCAACGCCATCAGAAAGCACTCACCTTAGATCGTCGGGAGTAGACCACGACACCGATCGTGATCAGCAGCGTGACGGCGAACAGCCCATAGGCGATCGCGGACGCATAGCCGAGTTCGAGTCCCTTGAACGCCGTCTTCCACAGGTAGTAGACGATCGTCTCGGTCGCGTTGAGCGGCCCACCGCGGGTCGTCGTGTAGACGAGGTCGAAGAGCTGGATCGCCTGGATCGTCTGCCAGATGGCGACGAACACCGTGACCGGGGCGAGCTGCGGGACCGTCACGTGCCAGAAGCTCTGCCACTTGCTGGCACCGTCGATTCGCGAGGCCTCCAGCAGCTCCGGCGGGACGTCCTGCAGCGCGGCGAGGTAGATCACGGTCGTGAAGGCGGCCTGCCCCCACAGCGACATGATCGTGATGACGACCATGGCCTGGTTCGGGTCCTCCAGCCAGCCCTGCTGCGGGAGGCCGAGAACGCGGAACACGTTGTTGACCATGCCGAACTGCGGGTTGAAGAGGTAGGTCGTCAAGATGCCGGTCGCAGCAGCCGAGGCGACGAACGGGAGGAAGATGGCCGTCCGGTAGACGCCTACGAGGACGATCTTCCGGTTCAGCAGCGTTGCCAGAAACATGCCGAGGAGCAGCGACGCCGGCACGAAGAGTGCCGTGTACACGATGGTGTGCGTGACCGCAGCGCCGAGGTCGGCGTCGGTGAGCATCTCCTTGTAGTTGTCGAGCCCGACGTTCACGGGATCGGAGAAACCGTTCCACTCCTGGAACGACAGCACGAGCGCCCAGATCGCCGGGAAGATCGACAGGCCGAGGACCAGGAGCATCGCCGGCGAGACGAAGGTCCAGCCCTCGACGGACTGACGCACGTTGCGTCTGCGTCTCGCCGGGGCGACCTGGGTCTTCATGGCGAAAGTCGTTGTCATCGCACTGCCCTTCGCGTGAGGTGAGCGGGTCGCGGACACAGGCGCCTCCGGCGAGGCCTCCGCCCCGCCGGGGCGGCCCCTCGGGTGGAGGGGGCCGTCCTGGTAGTCATTCTCAGTTGTCCGCGAGGTCTTCGTCGGCCTTGTCAGCGGCGTCGGTCAGCGCGGTCTGGGGGTCGCCCTGCCCCTGGAGGACTTCGGAGATCGCGCCACCGATGGCCTCGGAGAGGTTGACGTAGCCGGAGACGGTAGGACGGGCCTTCTTCGCGTTCTCACCGTTCGCGGCCATGATGTCGAGACCCGGGAGCGCCTCGACCTGCTCCTTGAACTCCGGGGTGTCGATCTCGCTGCTGCGGAGCGGCAGGTTGCCGTAGGCGACGTTCCACTTCAGGTCCTGCTCGGCCGCCGTCAGCCACTCGGCGAACTCGAACGCCCAGTAGGAACGGTTCGCGTCCTTGTGGTCGAACAGCGTCCAGATGTCCGGACCGGAGACCGTCTGGTGGTCGCCATCCGTACCGGGGAGCTGCACGACGCCGTAGTCGGTCCCGGCCACACCCAGGTCGTAGAGCTGCCACGGGCCGGACGTCATCATGCCGACACGGTCGCTCGCGAAGAGCTCGCCGAACTTGGTGTCGGTCTGGTCGAGGTAGACGCTCTTGTCGTCGACGGCCATCCCCTGGAGGAAGGTCAGCGCGTCGACGCCGGACTGCGAGTCGAAGGTCGCGGTCTTGCCGTCCTCGGAGAGGATCTCGCCACCGTTCTGCCACAGGTGCGGCCAGAACTGCCACGTCGTCTCCTCGGTGCCGGAGACCGAGTACGCGTAACCGTAGGTGTTGGTCGACGGGTCGGTGAGTTCCTTGGCCGCCTTCCGGAAGTCGTCCCAGGTCCAGTCGTTCGTCGGGTAGTCGACGCCCGCAGCGTCGAAGACCGTCTTGTTGTACATCAGCGCGAGGTTGTCGACGACGGCCGGGAACCCGATCGTCGCCTCACCGGTCGGTTGCGCGGTCTGGCGCGCCGCCTCGGAGAACTCGTCCCACTTCACGTCCGGCTCGGCGACCTGGTCGGTGATGTCCAGGGTGCGACCCGAGTCGGCGAGCTCGCTGGCCCACGACCCGTAGGCGTACGAGATATCGGGGTAGGTACCGCCAGCGAAGCTCGCGGACAACTTCTGGAGGAGGTCGTCCGTGGACGGCGCGCCGGACGAGATGTCGATGGTGACGTTCGGGTTCTCCGCCTCGAAGTCGGCGGCCAGGCCCTCCAGGATGGTCTGAGCCTCGTCGGCCTGCCCGGTCCAGAAGGTGATGGTGACGTCCTCGCTCTCGTCGAGAGTCGTGGCACCCTCCGAGCTCCCGCTCGAGCAGGCAGCAAGGCTGGCGGTAGCGGCAAGTGCAACGACGATCGCGCGGGCGTGGAGTTGGGTCTTCTTCGACGATCCGAATCGCATCGGAATTCTCCTTGATAGGTGGTGCGGTCAGCTGAGGACGACGGAGCGGGTGAGGTGGCGAGGCGAATCGGGGGTGAGACCTCGAGACTCCGCGAGCTCCACCGCGAGGCGCTGCGCCTGGGCGAGCTGGACGAGCGGGTCGAGTGCGTTGACCTGGACGGTCGCGCCGGTCTTCTCGATGTCGGCGACGAGCGAGGGGTCCACCGGACCGAAGACGGTCACCAGAGAGGTCGCACCGGCCACAGCGATCGGGCCGTGGCGGTAGTCGAGCAGCGGGTAGGACTCGGCCCAGGCCTGCGCGGCCTCGCGAACCTTGAGTGCCGCCTCCTGTGCGAGCCCGTGCGTCCATCCGGTGCCGAGGTACACGAAATGGTCGAAGTCCCCGACAGCGACGGGCAGGTCTACGTCGAGGACCGCAGCGGCCTCGGCGACCGCGGACTCGAGATTCTCGCCGAAGGCGGTACGCGCCATCGCGAGGACCGTCGTCGGGAAGCGGGTCTGGACGACGGAGGACTCGTCGGCGAAGTCGAGCACGAGCGTCTCGTCGACGAGCGCAGCGATCGGGGAGTCGTGGACGCCGACGATCGCGGCGGTCACGGGGCCTGGACCGACGAGCTCGAGAGCTGCGATGACCTCGGACGTGGTCCCCGACCGGCTGATGACGACGACACGGTCGTACTCCCGTCCGGGAAGCCATTCGGAGGCGTAGGCGGCATCGGTGAGGCCGAGGCCCGCGCGCTCGCGCAGGACAGCGAGCGACTCCGCGACGAACGCGCTCGTCCCGCAGCCCAGGACGAGCAGACGCTCTCCGTCGGTGCCGAGGAGGCGTCCGAGCTGGCCGGCGTCGGCGATGCCGCGACGCCAGACCTCGGGCTGGCTGCTGATCTCGCGTGCAGTGATGCTGGTGGTCACGGTGCACCCTTCGTTGTTGGCGCCCGACGTGGCATCGGGTGCGGCGTATGAGCAATACTGATCGCTAACTGCTTGCCAGTCACTTTTTTGAAGACTTCGCTCAGTTCTAGTGAGCGAAAACGTGTCCCTCGCCACACCTACAGCTCTGAGGAGCCCCAGAATGCAAAGTCCTGCCGACCTGCGCCTCGCCGACTGGCGCCCGAAGAGCACGCTCGTTCGGCACGAGACGCGGGTCACCCGAAGCCGCTTCCCGTCGGTCGACGTCCACAACCACCTGGGGCGTTGGCTCACGGACGGTGCGTGGGCTGCGCCCGACGTCGACGCGCTCCTGGCGATGATGGACGCGGCGAACGTCGCCACCGTCGTGAACCTGGACGGCATGTGGGGGGACGAGCTGGAGGCGAACCTCGATCGCTACGACCGCGCCCACCCAGACCGGTTCGTCACCTTCTGCCAGCTCGACTGGTCACTGCTCGCCACCCCGGACGGCGAAGCAGCCCTGCTGGCGTCGCTGGACAGGTCCGCGGCCACCGGCGCCCGCGGAGTGAAGGTCTGGAAGTCTCTCGGGCTCACGGTCCGCGACATCGACGGCACGCTGATCCGACCCGACGACGCGCGCGTGATCCGGATCCTTGCCCACGCCGGTGACCTGGGCCTGCGGGTACTGATCCACGTCGCCGACCCGATCGCGTTCTTCGAACCGCTGGGCCCGGAGAACGAACGCCTCGACGAGCTGGTGGACAACCCGGGCTGGTCGTTCGCCGACCGGACGCGGTACCCGAGCTTCGACGAGCTGCTGAAGGCCCTGGAGAACCTGGTCCTGGCAACACCTGGAACGAAGTACGTCGGGGCGCACGTCGGATGCGCCGCAGAGGATCTCGACCGCGTGGAGCGCCTGCTCGACGCTGCCCCGAACTACGTCGTGGACATCGCCGGTCGGCTCGCGGAGCTCGGCCGGCAACCACGCCGGACGGCGGCGCTTCTGGAGGCCCACCCCGACCGGGTGCTGTTCGGCACCGACGCCTACCCGCTGTCCGTCGAGCAGCTCGAGACCCACTTCCGCTTCCTCGAGACCGCGGACGAGGCGTTCGACTACGCCCCCGAGGACGAGATACCGCCTCAGGGCCGCTGGACGATCTCTGGCCTCGCCCTCCCGGACGAGCTCCTCGCCCGCCTCTACGCAGGCAACGCACGCCGGGTTCTCGGGCTCGACGCACAAGGCTAGCCGGCGCGACACGACGAGGCACTCGAGGGGGTCAGGTGTCCGACGGCAGCCGTTCAGTCGGCTGGTTGTGCGGCAGTGCCGTCGGCAGCTCAGTGGGCAGTTCAGTGGGCAGTTCAGTGGGCAGTTCAGTGGGCCAGGACGCTGCAGATGCTCGCAACCTCGTCCGCGATTCCGACGCGAGCTCCCACGAGGAACTTGCGTGGGTCGGTGACCCGTGCGTCGTCGGCGAGATGCTGTCGGATGACCCCCGTGTAGGCAACGTTGAGCGCTGTGCCGACGTTGACCTTACGGATCCCGGCCCGGATGGCGGCACCCAGAACCTCAGCCGGCACGCCCGACGAACCGTGCAGCACGAGCGGGACGTCGACCTGTGCGGCAATCCTCTCGACGAGGTCGATGTCGAGGGCGGCCTCGCGCGAGGTCATCGCGTGGCTGCTGCCGACGGCGACCGCCAGTGCGTCCACCCCGGTGCGTGCGACGAACTCACGAGCGTCGTCGGGGTCGGTCCGTACACCCGCGACGTGTGCACCGCCCTTGCCCCCACCTCGCCCAGCTCGGCCTCGACCCACAGCCCTGCGCCGTGCGCGACGTCCGTGAGAGCACGGGTCGTGGCGACGTTCTCCTCGTCGGCCAGGTGTGCGGCGTCGACCATCACCGAGCTGACCCCCAGGCCGGTCGAGCGCTCGATGCCCTCGCGGGTGAGGTCGAGGTCCTGGAAGTGGTCGAGATGCACGCTGACGGGCACGGCGGCGGCCGCCGCGATCTCACGGCACGCCGCGAGCACCGGCGCCATGGCACCACCGTGGAAGTGCACCGCGTTCTCGCTGATCTGGAGGATTCCCCGATCCCGGCAGACTCCAGTCCTGCCACGATCCCCTCGGCGTGCTCGAGGGTGATGACGTTGAACGCGAGCACCGCCGTCCGACCGCGGACCGCCTCGTCGACGAGGTCGCCGGTCTTCGCGAGCGTCACAGGGCGTCCGCCGGGACGAGCACGCGGAGAGCCTCGGGGAGCAGGTCCCCGTGTGCCTCGATCAGCGCGTTGCAGAGGTCCCAGATCTCGGCGGGCGTCAGGGTCGACGACGCGTTCGGGTCGGCCAGGACGGCCTGCCGGACCAGGAGCGGGTTGCCGGTGCGAGCCGCCTCGATGGTGAGCTCGGCGACCGACAGGTACGTCCGGTTCGGGGCGGCGCACTGCGTGGGCAGCGATCCCATCGGGACAGGGCGCAGGCCTTCGGCGTCCACTGTGCACGGCACCTCGACGCAGGCGCCCTGGGGCAGGTTGTCGATGAGCCCGTCGTTCACCACGTTGCCGTGGATCTCGCGGACGGTCCCCGTGAGGATCGAGTGGATCACCTGCGGGGCGTACTCAGCGGCGCCCTCCTCGAGGTCGAGGGCCTCACCGGCAGCGAGGCGCTTCTTGGCCTCCTCGAACTCGGCGACGTTGTCGTGGCTGATCCCGACGTACTCGAGCGGCTCCAGTCGATACTTCGCGATCTGGTCGTCGGACCGCAGGAACCACGCGAGGTACTCCGAGGAGTGCTCGGAGGTCTCGGTCGGGTAGTAGCCGAAGCGGCGGAACATCTCGACGCGCACGCGGCGCTCGAGCTCCGGGTCCGAGCGGATCTTGTCGCGGAGCACCGGGTAAAGGTCCTCGCCCTGGTGCGACCACTCGAGCATCCAGGCCTGGTGGTTGACCCCGGCGGCGCGGAACGTCGTCTCTTCCACCGGGACACCGACGAGCTCGGCCAGATCGTGCGCCGTCCAGTAGACGCTGTGGCACAGGCCCACCGTCTTGATCTTCGGCGCGACCACGGACATCCACCAGACGTTCATGGCCATCGGGTTGGTGTAGTTGAGGAACCAGGCGTCGGGGCAGACCTCCTGCATGTCACGCGCGATCGCCTCGAGGACCGGGAACGTCCGCAGCGCTCGGAACACGCCGCCGACGCCGGTCGTGTCACCGATGGTCTGGCGCAGCCCGTGCAGCTCCGCGATCTGCAGGTCCTTGAGGGTGCCGTCGATGCCACCGACCTGGATCATGTTGACGACGAAGTCGGCGCCGGCGAGGGCTTCACGCCGGTCGAGCGTCGAGGCGATGGTGGCATTCGTACCGAACGACGCGTTGAGCCACTCGGCCGTGCCGACAGCGACGTCGAGCCGCTCGGGGTCGACATCGTGGAGCACCAGCTCGATCTCGGAGAGCTCCGGGAACGACAGGAGGTCCGCGACGAGCTGACGAGTGAAGACAACGCTTCCTGCACCGATGAACGTGATTTTTGCCATGCACCCATCCTCCGGTTTACTGAGCGATACGCGCAAGAATTCTGCTAACTTTGCACTCAAACGCGCACTACTGCTGATCGATTGCCTCGCCGATCTCGGAGAACCACATGCCCCAGTCCCCGCAGGACCACATCCCCCGCGCCACCTCGCGCAAACGCACCGAACGACTGCTCGCGATACTCGAGCTGGTCACCGAGCGAGAGAGCGTCGCGCTCGGAGACCTCACACAGGAGCTGGGCGTCTCGGAGGCGACGGTCCGCCGCGACCTCATGGACATGGAGGACCAGGGGCTCCTCACCCGGACGCACGGCGGGGCGCGCTCCCACGAGTCCCGCGAGGAGGTTCCCGTACGCCTGCGCGACTCCCGCTTTCGTGAGGCCAAGCGCCTCATCGCCCGACGTGCCGTCGAACTCGTTCCCACCGGCCCGTACAGCGTCGCGATCAGCGGGGGCACGACCACTGCCGAGGTGACCCGACTGCTCGCCACCCGCGAGAACCTAGCGATCGTCACGAACTCGCTGACCACCGTGATGGAGATCGCCTCACGACCGAACCTCAAGGTGATGATGACGGGCGGCGTCGTCCGGTCGAGCTCGTTCGAGGCCGTCGGGATCCTCGCCGAGAACACCTTCAACGCGGTCAATGTGGGGACCGCGATCCTCGGCACCGACGGGATCAGCGCGCAGGGCGGCGTCACCACGCACGACGACACCGAGGCACGGACCAATCACGCCATGGTCACCAATGCCCAGACCGTCATGGTCGTGGCAGACGGGTCCAAGGTCGGCCGATTGACCCTCGCCAAGATGGCCGAGCTCTCCGAGGTCGACATGTTGATCACCGATTCCTCGGCCGACCCTGACGAGCTGGACCGGATCCGCGCCGCCGGCGTCGAGATCCATGTCGTGGGCGGCTGACCCACGCGCTTCGGCACAGCGGAGGCACGGCGGTTAAGGTCACCGGGTGCCCGCAGTCCCCGCAGCCGAGCCCTCGGGCTCGGCCGTACCCGTGCGCGCCCCGCTGCACCCTGACGCGATGGCGGTCGCCGCACCTCTCGGCCCCCGGGTCGTCCCGACCGTCGCGGGCTTCCCGGGCGCGGTCGTCGGCCTCCCCTCGGCCGGTCTCGTCCCACTCTGGCACGCCGACGGCTCGTACACGGTCCACACCTTCGCCTCGGACGACGGCCCCGAACTTCTCGGCGCAGCCCTCGGCCGTGGTCGGCTCCCCCGGGCGACGCTCCCCGACGGCGCGGTCCGCGAGATCGCAGGCGTCGCGCGGCCGCCCCACGACCGTCCGGCTCCTGCCGGCACGACCGTCGGCACTACTGCCGGCATCACAGCCGACCCTGCGGCCCGCGCTGCTGCCCCGGCCAGCAGCACAGCACCCGCTGCACCTGCCCCACCCGCCACGCCTTCTGCAGCGCACTGGCGACTCGTCCTCGACGAGTCCGGGGACGCCGTCGTCCACCTCGGTCCGCCGCTGACCGACCCGCCCACGGACGACGCGTGGGCACCCCTGGTGCCCTTCCTCACCGCGGTGCTGCGCGACCGGCTCGCGGACGGCGAGCGCGTGGTCCTCACCTACGGCGGCTGGGGCGCGGTCGACCCGCGCACCTACGTCGCGGCCGCGCGCGTGCTGTCGGACGGCGCCCCCACCCTGGCGGTCCAGGCCGTCCCCGCTCCCCCGATCAAGGATCCGACGTGGGCGCACCTGCGCACCCGGCGCCTGCGTCTCGGCGTGGCCGAGGCGCCCTGGGACGACGCTGCCCCGGAGGGCGCGGCGGCGCTCATGGTCGCGGCGATCTCGCAGTGGTCCGCGCCGTGGACGACGGCCCTGACGTTCCTGACGCCCCGCAGACCCGATCCCCGAGAGAACCACCGGTGACGAGAGATCTACCCGTGACGACCCGCGCCATCGCCCTCGCCCACGACCTGCGCGCGTGGCAGCCCGTCGACGTCGCGCAGCGCACCCTGCGTGACGAGTACATCGGCATGCTCGCCGCCCACCCGCTCGACGCGCTCGACCGCGACGGCGGTCCCGAGCACATCACGGGCAGCTGCTTCGTGCTGACGCCCGACCTCGCCCAGGTGCTGCTCTGCTATCACCGCAAGGGCCGGTTCTGGGTTCAGGTCGGCGGTCACGTCGAGGCGGACGACGCCTCGGTCGCCGACGGCGCGTTCCGCGAGGCCCACGAGGAGAGCGGCATCGGGTCGCTCACGCCGTGGTCGCGCACCCCCGTCGACGTCAACCGCCACAGCCTCGCGAGGGCGTTCGGCCGCTGCCGCGTCCACTGGGACGTCGGCTACGTCGTCACCGCGCCGGCCGGCGCGACACCGGTGACGAGCGACGAGAGCGAGGACGTCGCGTGGTTCCCGGTGGCCGCGCTGCCGGACGACGTCCCCGACGGTTTCGCGGAGCGGCTCGCCCTCGTGCTGGCGGAGGTCGCGCACCGGTCCTGAGGTGCACGTCCCGCCGCCGCTCCGGGCCTGCACGTGCGCGTGCCGCGCAGGGTGGCCTGACCCTCGGACGATCCCCTGTCAGGTGTCCGTCGTAATCAAATCGTGACATAGTTGTCCCTCCACGCAGGGCCTGGCACGAGACGACGACGACTCGGGAGCGACACGACTGTGAACACCGCGACGGCAGGGCACGGATGTCTGCGGCCACCGCGCTGACCAGCGAAGTCACCCGGATCACCACGCCCGCGCAGGCCACCGCGCTGGCGCACAGGATCCTGCTCCCGGACCGCCGCGAGCGCCCGACCGTCGTCGTGACGACCCCGTCCGGTCACGACGAGCCGTTTATCGACGCCACAGGACTCGCCCGCGAGCTGGGCGACCTCGCAGAGGTCGTCGTGGTGCCGTCGTCCGAGGCGTCCTGGGCGTTCTCCGCCGCGATGCCCGACGCCACCCAGGTGTACGGCGGCGCTGCCCGCGTCTACCCGCTGGATCACGCGTGGCTGCACGACCTCGACCGCTGCCGGGTGCGCCTCGCCTACCGCCCCGACACGGACGGCAAGGTCGCCGCGCTCGTGGTCCAGGACGCCCTCGCCGCGGCCGTCGACGCGGGCCTCATCGGTAGCGGGCCCGCGGTCGAATCGTTGCGGACCAGCGGGACGGTCCGCGGGGTCGTCGCCTCGCGCGCGATCGTCCGCCTCGACGACGGCGGCGTCGCGTCGATCTCCCCGAGCTCGCGGTCCCGGGCGTCCCCCTCGACCGCATCGTCCGCGAGGGGCAGCGGGTGAGCGGGATCCTCGACAGCACCTCGGCGCGGCTCGACATCCGGACGTCGGTCACCGCGGGCGACCACAGCAGGCACGGCGGGCAGAGCGGCCAGGACCGGCACGCCATGCCGAACGCGCAGCACCCGCTGCTGCGCGGGTACGACCACGGAAGCGTGATCCTCGTCGAGGTGACCGCGGTCGATCCCGACTCCGTCACCGTGCGACCGGTCCCGGGGGTCACGACCGTCGTCCCCCGTCACCTCGTCACCGGCAACCCGCACGACACGCTCGACCACCTGTTCACGGTCGGCGAGGTCGTCGTAGCCCGCGTCCAGGTCCACTACGGCAGCGAGCTGTCCCTGCGTCTCGACGACGTGGACGACGGCGAGCCCCACCTCCCCGCGCCGAGCCTGCTCCCCGGCGGGCCGCCGTGGCTCGAGCTCCCGCCCCTCGGCAGCGGCATCGCGTCGGCGGGCGCTGCGGCGACCACGCCGGCCGACCCGAGAGCCGGCGTACCCGCCGGCGGTCCGACCGGCACACCCGCCAGCGGGCCAGCCGGCACCGATGTCGCAGCGGTCGCCGAACGCGCCGCAACCGCAGCAATGGATGCCGCACACGCAGGCGCAGGGCCGCGCACGGCAGACGCGCAGAGCGACTCCGGCGCAACAAGCACCCCGCTCGCCACGGTGCTCCCGCTCTTCGGCCCGACGACCACGGCCACGCGACAGCCCGACGAGCCCAACCCGATGCCCCGCCCGACGCCCCGCATGCTCGACCCGCGTCGGCGCGCCCCCGCGGCCCCGCCCGCGAGCGCAGCCGGCGGACGTGCCGGGAGAGGCGCCGCCGAAGCAGCCGCCGCAGGGTCGGACACCGCAGCGGCAGCGGCCGCGGGGTCAGCTGCCGCAGGATCAGCAACCGCGGGACCAGCGACCACCGAGCAGGCGCCCCCGTGGTCAGCGCCGACCGCCGTGCCGAAGCCAGGCCCGTTCCGGCCACGCGTGCACGTGCAGCCGGCGCCTCCGATCCCCGCACGGCCACGCCCTGTCGCGCCGTCCCCCGCAGCACTCGCCCCACCGGCACCGGCCGCAGCAATACCGGTCCCAGCAATGCCGGGCCCCGCAGCGCCGACCCCGGCCGATGACCATGACACCACCGGCCTCGAGCATCCCGCGCCGACCGCACCCCCAGCACCCGGGCGGACCCGCACCGCCGCCCCGGCGGACCCCGCGGACCACCCGAAGCCCAGCAGCGCCGTCGCCACGTTGACCATGACGCTCGCGGCGGAGCGCGCCAAGACGGCCGAGCTCGCCCGGGAGCTCACGCGCCTGCGCCGCAGCGCCCGCGCGGACGCCGGCGAGATCGCGGGACTGCGCGCCGACGCCGCGGCCCTCCAGTCGGAGCTCGAGGCGCAGACGGCCCGCGCCCGCCATCTGCAGACCAAGTACCGCAAGGCCGACATCACACGGCAGAACCTCGAGAAGAAGCTCCACAAGAGCCGCACGGACGGCTCGGCGGACGCTCCGCCGTCCGACACCACGCGACCCCTGCCGCTCTTCACGGACCCGGACGAGCAGGTGCGGTACGACGTGCTGGTCACGTGGGCGCAGCGGGTCCCGGCGAGCGAGAAGTCCGCCCGCCCGCTCCCGGAGTACGTCGTCGGGCCGGAGTTCACAGCGAGCCTCGACGCGCTCGAGGGGATCAGCCGCGCGAAGGTCCTCGCGGTCGTCGTCGACGTCCTGACCGGGGACAAGGAGGTGCTCGCCCACCTGGACGCGCACCACCTGCGCTCGGGCGACGGCGCCGGGAGCCCTCTCGTGCAGCGGGCCGACGGCGCGCGGTGCTGGCGGGTCGCCCTGCAGCACAGCACCCCGCAGGCCCGCCGCCTGCACTACTGGCGCAAGGGCGACACCGTCGAGCTGTCGCGAGTCGTCCAGCACGACGACACTCGTCCCTGAGCGCCGCAGGGGCCCTAGGGTCGGACCCATGAACTCTGCCGACCGCTGCCCCTGCCTGAGCGGCGAGACCTACGGCGCCTGCTGCGGCCCGGTGCACGCCGGCGAACGCCGGGCTCCGACCGCCGAGGCGCTCATGCGCTCCCGGTACAGCGCGTTCGTCGTCGGCGGGCCGGACGGCGCGGCCCACCTCCTGCGGTCCTGGCACCCCGACACCCGTCCCCCGGAGATCGACCTGTCGGACGACGTCCGCTGGCGTCGCCTGGACGTCGTCGCCGCCGAGCGGGGCGGGCCGTTCGACGACGAGGGGTACGTCGAGTTCGTGGCGCACTACCGCGACGCCGAGGGCCGCGCGACGGTGCACGAGATCAGCCGCTTCGTCCGCGAGGCCGGCGAGTGGTTCTACGTGGACGGCGCGCCCGGGGCCTGATCGACGAGCGATGCCCGCACGGTGTCGAGTCGCCCACAGACGGCGTCGACGACGTCGGGCAGCGGCTGGCCCTCGCGCACCGCGTCGCAGAGCAGCCGCACCTGCTCGGCGATCGCCACCTGCACGGCGGGCCGGCCGGCAGCGTCGGCGAGCCGCTCGACGAGCCGCACGGTCGCGTCGAGCGCGACGGGAGCGTCCACGGCGTACGTGCGCATGGCGGCCAGGACGTCGGTCACCAGCTCCTCCGCCGTCGGCCAGTCGACGACGACGCGGGTGACGGCGTCCGCGTCCGCGCGGCCACGCGGGGCCGGCGCACGCCGGACGACCGGGACGAGGCCGGAGGAGAGCGCGTCGAGCGCGCTGACCGCCGTGTACGGGTCGTTGGTCCCGGGCGAGAGGGCGCGCACCGCCATCTCGGTGAGCTGCCGCACCGCGAAGGCCACGTCCTGGTACGGCGTGCGGGACGAGCCCAGGGAGATCGCGTCGCAGACACCGTCGACGAGGTCGTCGAGCTCGTCGAGATCCCAGTCGGTCGCCTCGCCGTGCCGGTCGCCGACCCGCGCGAGGACGGCGCCGGGGATCAGGTGCGTCCCTGGGGCGACGGTGAGCGCCACCGTGACGTCGTACTTCCGGCCGAGCCTCGCGAGCCCGTCGAGATCCAGGTACTGGACGTACCCGGCGGCGGTGGCACGGACCACCTGGGCGTCGGCGCGGACCACGGGGACCACGTCGCGGAGGCGATCGTCCTCGTCGCTGCCGTCCGGGACGTCGTCCGACCCCGCGCGTGATCCAGCGCGCGACCCAGCGCGCGACCCCGCGCGTGACCCAGCGCGCGACCCGGCGCCGGACGGCTGCTCCGGGTACACCTGGTCGACGACCGCGACGAGCTCGTCCCGGACCTTCTGCTGGAGCGTCGTGACCTGGACGGACTGTGCGATGTGGTGGATGAAGAAGACGAGCACCGCGACGTTCGCGACGGCGAGGATCACCGCGACGTTCACCGCGATCACGGGGACGAACGCGGAGCGCTCGTCCTCCTCCGAGCGCACCGCGCGCAGCACCACGAGCGCGTACAGGAACGTCGAGGTGAAGACGGCGAGGACCGCCTGGTTCGCGCGGTCCGCCATGAAGTTCCGGACGAGGCGCGGCCCGTAGGTCGACGACGTCGTCACCATCACCGAGATCGTGATCGAGAAGGACGTCGCGGCGACGGTGAGGATCGACCCGGCGATCGCCCCCAGGAGCGCGCGACCGCCCGAGGCGCTGATCGCGTCGAGGAAGCCGAGCCCGGCGGTGCTGCCGTCGGCGAGCCTCGCGTCGACCTCGACCAGCGCGAAGGCGAGTGCGATGGCGAGGACCCCGCAGACGGTCGGCAGGAACCAGAACGACTCGCGGGCCCGCGTGAACCAGGGAGTCGTCATGGGGTGACGGTACGGCCGACGCCGCGGTCGCGCACGGAGGCGGGATCGCCGGTCAGGTAGCGCGCCGGTCGCGGAGCACGAGGAGCACGACCGCGACGAGGGCACCGAGCAGAGCGCCCGCGGTGTTGAGGACGACGTCCTGCACGGTGGGCACGCGACCGGGGATCTGGGTCTGCGCGGTCTCGATCGCCGTCGAGAGCGCGGCCGCGACGACGACCACGAGGGCGACGACGCGAACGGGTCGCCCGTCCCGGACGAGCAGGACCCCGAGCACCCCGAACGGCACGAACATGACGACGTTCGACACGACCTCGAGGACGTCGTACGTGAGGGGGACGCCGACTCTCGCGGCGGCGTCGAGCACCGCGCGGGCCCAGCCGGGGGCCGGGGACTCCTGCGGTGTCGGCCAGAGGGTGACGACCAGCACCGCAGCCAGGTAGACGCCGGCCACCACCCGGAGGACCACCGGAGCCGCGCGGCGCCGGTCGGGCTCGCGCTCGGGAACCCGCGTGGCTCGCCCGGTCGTCACGCGCCCAGGCTAGCGGCGCGGCGGTCGTAGCCTGGGTCGGTGACCGCCTTCCGCAGCTTCGCCTCCGACAACCACGCCGGCGTCCACCCCGAGGTCCTGGCCGCCGTCGGCGCGGCCAACACCGACCACGCCGTCGCCTACGGCGAGGACCCGTGGACGGCGCGGCTCGACGACCTCGTGCGGGAGGAGCTCGGCGACCAGGCGGTCACGTACCCGGTGTTCAACGGGACCGGCGCGAACGTCGTCGGCCTGTCGGCGATGCTCCCCCGCTGGGGCGCGGTCGTCGCCGGTGAGGCGTCGCACGTGAACGCCGACGAGCAGGGCGCCCCCGAGCGCGTGGGCGGCATCAAGGTGATCCCCGTCCCGTCGGTGCTCGGCAAGATCGGTCCGGACGCGGTGCTCGCCAACGCCGGCGCGCTGGGCAACGTCCACCACGCGCAGCCGCTCGCGGTCCTCATCACCCAGTCCACGGAGCTCGGCACGCTGTACACGCCGGCGGAGATCCGGGCGGTCGCGGACGCCGCCCACGACCACGGGATGCGCTTGTTCCTCGACGGGGCCCGGCTCGCGAACGCCGCGGCGGCCCTCGACGTCCCGCTGCGTGCCCTCACGACGGACGTCGGCGTCGACGCCCTGTCGCTCGGCGGCACGAAGAACGGCGCGATGGCGGCCGAGGCCGTCGTGCTGCTGAACCCCGACGCCGCCGACGGCCTCGCCTACGTGCGCAAGGGCCAGATGCAGCTCGCGTCGAAGATGCGCTACGTGTCGGCGCAGCTCGTCGCACTGCTGGAGCGGCCGGGTGACGGCGGGCCGGCGCTGTGGCGGCGCAGCGCGCAGTACGCGAACGAGATGGCCGCCCGGCTCCGGTCCGCGCTGGACGACGACGTCGCGTCCGGGCGGGTGCGCGACCTCGCCTTCGTCGCCCCGACCGAGGTCAACGCCCTGTTCGTGGCGCTCCCGCGGGAGGCCGCCGACGAGATCCGCCGGTCGCACCCGTTCTACGACTTCGCGCCCGGACCGACACCCGAGACGGTGGTGTCCCGGTGGATGTGCGCGTGGGACACGACCTCGGACGACGTCGCCCGGCTCCTGGAGACGGTGCGGCGGGTCCTGGGCTGAGCCGGACGGGTCAGTGCCCGCCGGAGGCCAGGAACCAGATCCCGGCGCCGATCGCGGCGACGATCACGGCGAAGCAGAGGCCGGCGACGACGAGGCGCCACGCGGCGGGGCGCGCCGTACGGGTCGCGACCGAGTCCGTGGCGGCCGCCGCGCCGGTCGCGAGCGAACCGTCACGACCGACGAGGGTCCGGACCCCGAGGGCGAAAAGCGCCGGCAGGCCCGCGCCGACGAGGATCCCGGCGAGGACCACCTGGACCAGGGCGTCGAGCTCGATGTACTTGCTCATCGGGGGTCTCCTCGCTGCGTCCGGCCGTGCCCGCGCCCGCATCACCGGCGTCGCCGTCGCTGTCCGCCGCGCCGCCACCGACCGTGACGTGCGCCTCGGCGAGCACTCCGGGGTCGTGGACCGCGACGGCCTCGGCGACCTGGGTCGACGCGTCGTCCCAGTCGTCGTTGACGTTGCTGTGGTCGACGGGCTTGCGGCGCGAGACCTTCCAGATCGCGAAGGCCGTGACGAGGAGGATCCCGAAGACCGTGAAGGAGCCGGCGGCTCCGCCGATCGCCTGGTCGATCCAGAAGCAGCTGGCGCCGACGATCCCGGCGGCGGGGACCGTGATGATCCACGCCATGAACATGCGGCGGGCGACGCCCCAGCGGACCGTCGCGCCGGGCATCCCGACGCCGGAGCCGAGGATCGACCCGGTGGCGACGTGGGTGGTCGAGAGCGAGTAGCCGAAGTGGCTCGACAGCAGGATCACGGCGGCGGACGACGTCTCGGCCGCCATGCCCTGGCGGGAGTCGATCTCGACGAGACCCTTGCCCAGGGTGCGGATCACGCGCCACCCGCCGAGGTAGGTGCCGAGGCCCATCGCGACCGCACAGGAGACGACGACCCAGAACGGGACGCCCGACTCCTCGGGGACGGCGCCGCCGGCGATGAGCGCGAGCAGGATGATGCCCATCGACTTCTGCGCGTCGTTGGTGCCGTGCGCGAGCGAGACGAGCGACGCCGAGCCGATCTGGCCCCAGCGGAACAGTGTGTTGTTCGTCTTCTCGGGGATGTCCTTCGTCAGGCGCGCCACCATCCAGGTGCCGATGCCGCCGACCACGATCGCGAGCACCGGGGCGATCAGCGCGGGGAGCATGACCTTCGAGATCAGCCCGTCCCACAGGACGCCCTCCGTGCCCGCAGCAGCGAGGACCGCACCGACGATCCCGCCGATGAGCGCGTGGGACGAGCTCGACGGGATCCCGAACAGCCACGTGAGGAGGTTCCAGACGATGCCGCCGACGAGGCCGGCGAGGACGACCTCGAGCGTCACGAGTCCCGCGTCGACGATCCCCTTCGCGATGGTCGCGGCCACCGCGAGCGACAGGAACGCGCCGATGAGGTTGAGGGTCGCCGAGAGGAGCACGGCGGTCTTGGGCTTGAGGGCTCGTGTCGCGATGGATGTCGCCATCGCGTTGCCGGTGTCGTGGAAGCCGTTGGTGAAGTCGAAGCCCAGGGCTGTCACGACGACGACGACGAGCAGGATCGTCTCGGTCACATACTCAATGGTGAATGCCCCGGCCACCTGCTGGACACCGGATCGTCATGTCTCCCCGCACAGTTCACCGAGTGTTCATCTGACGTTCGAACGCCACGCGCGATCGAACGGCCGTCGGCACCCGCCGGGCACGCCCGTCGCAACCCGTCAGGCCTCGCGGACCCCGAGCACGTCGGCGATCCACGCGTCCTCGAACGCGATCTCCTCCCACCGCGCGTACCGGCCCGAGACCCCGCCGTGCCCTGCGCTCATCTCGGTCTTGAGGAGCACGGGCGCCCCGACCTCGCGCAGCCGCGCCACCCACTTCGCCGGCTCGACGTACAGGACCCGGGTGTCGTTGATGCTCGTGAGCGCCAGGATCCGGGGGTAGTCGACGTCCTCGCGCACGTTCTCGTACGGCGAGTAGTCCCGCATGTACCGGTAGACCTCGGGGTCGGCCAGCGGGTTGCCCCACTCGTCCCACTCGATCACCGTGAGCGGCAGGTCGGGGTCCAGGATCGACGTCAGCGGGTCGACGAACGGCACCTGGGCGACGACGCCCGCGAAGAGCTCGGGGGCGAGGTTCGCGACGGCGCCCATGAGCAGTCCGCCGGCCGAGCCGCCCTGGGCGACCAGGCGCTCCGGCGTCGTCCACCCTGCGCCGACGAGGTGCCGCGCGCACGCCACGAAGTCGGTGAACGTGTTCTTCTTCGCGAGCGTCTTGCCGTCCTCGTACCAGTGGCGGCCCATCTCGCCGCCGCCGCGCACGTGCGCGATCGCGAGGACCACCCCGCGGTCGAGGAGCGAGAGCCGCGGCACCGAGAACGCCGGGTCGATCGAGATCTCGTACGACCCGTACCCGTAGAGCAGCACCGGGACCGGGTCGGCCTGCATGCCCGAGGGGTCGAGCCCGACGGCGTCGCGCCGCCACACGAGCGAGATCGGCACCATCGTGCCGTCGTCGGCCTCGGCCCACTCCCGCTGCTGCACGTAGTCGGCGGGCTCGTAGCCACCGAGCACCGGCTGGCGCTTGCGCAGCGCGAGCGAGCGGGTCGCCACGTCGTAGTCGTAGACCGTGCCCGGCGTCACGAAGCTCGTGTACGAGAGCCGGACGTGGCCCTGCTCCCACTCCGGGTTCGCGGCCGGACCGACCGTGAACAGCGGCTCCTCGAAGGAGACCTCCTCGACGTCCCACCCGTCCGGGAGCGCGCTCGCGCCGCCGTCCGACACCGGGGACGCCGCGCCCAGCCGGACCACGCCCACCCGCTGGAGCCCCTCGCGCCGGTAGGAGAGGACGACGTGGCCGGCAAACGCGTCGACGCCCTCGAGGCGCGTGGCAGGGTCGTGCGGGACGACGACGCTCGCGTCCTCGGGGCGCAGCGGCGAGCCCGCGGCCTCCGGGACGGGCGCGACGACGAGCTCGAAGTTCTCGGCCTCGTGGTTGTGCAGGACCAGGAGCGCGTCCTCGCCGTCGACCACCGCGTGCTCGACGGTGTACTCGACGCCCTCGCGCCGGGGCCACACGACCCGGAACGCGCCGGTCGGGTCGTCCGCCTCGAGGAGCCACGACTCGCTCGTGATCTTGGAGCCGAGCTCGATCTGCAGGTAGCGCCGCGACCGCGAGAGGCCCACGCCCACCCAGTAGCGGTCGTCCGGCTCGTCGAGCACGGTCACGTCGTCCGCGGCGGGCGTGCCGACCTCGTGCCGCCAGATCTTGTCGGGGCGCCAGGACGCGTCGACCGTCGGGTAGAACACGAAGCGGCCGTCGGGGGCGAAGGTCGCTCCGGGCGCGGTGCCCTGCACCTCGTCCGGCAGGTCCTCACCCGTCACGAGGTCACGGACCCGCAGCAGGTAGCGCTCGTCCCCGGCCGTGTCGACCGCGTAGGCCAGGCGCGTGCCGTCGGCCGAGACGTCGAACGAGCCCAGGGAGAAGAAGTCGTGGCCCTCGGCCTCGACGTTCTCGTCGAGGAGCACCTGCTCCCCCGGCACCGGCTCGCCCGGGACGAGGACCGGGGGACGTCCGGCTCGTCGCCGAGCGGCGCCCGCGCGCGGATCGCGTACTGCTGACCCTCGACGGTGCGGGCGTAGTACCACCAGCCGCCGTCGCGCACGGGGACGGACAGGTCGGTCTCCTGGGTGCGCGCCTTGATCTCGTCGAAGATCCGGCTGCGCAGGCCCGCGAGGTGGGCCGTCTCCTGCTCGGTGAACGCGTTCTCCGCCTCGAGGTGCGCGACGACGTCGGGCGAGTCCTTCTCGCGCAGCCACTCGTAGTCGTCCGTGAAGTCGTGGCCGTGGTGCGAGCGTGGGGTCGGACGGCGGTCCGCGACCGGGGGTGTCAGGGCTGGCATCGGGCCAGCGTACGTGCGGTCACCGACCCTCCGGCGAACCGCGCTACCGCGGGGTCTGCTGGTGGACGGCGAGCCGCCACTCACCGTCCCTGCGCGCGTAGGTGCTGCTCACCGTGGCGCTGTACTCCTGGCCGGAGCGGGAGGCGACGACCCCGTACGCGACCACGGCGACGTCGTCCGCCAGCTCGACCTGCCGGACGTCCTGGAGGTCGAACGACTCCCAGGGCGCCCCGCCCATCGCGTCGATCGCGTCGTCGCGGTCGTCGATCACGAGGCCGCCGGGCAGGAGCATCAGGACCTCCGCGTCGAGGACGTCGGTGTAGAAGGTCGTCGCGGCGGCTGCGTCCGCGGCGAGGGCCTGCCAGCCCTGGCGCTCGAGGTCCTCCGGCTCGTCGGCCACGGCCGCCTCAGTCCTGTTCCTGCGCGGGAGCCGGCAACGCGTCCGGGACGAGCTCGAGGATCACACGCTCGCCCGTGTTGCGACGGAACGTGGCGAGCAGCCCGATCAAACGGAACTGCAGGCCGTACTTGGCCTTGAGACCAGCGAGCGCGCCCTTCTCCAGGGTCGGGTCGTCGACGACCCGAGCACGGCCCGCCACCGCGGGCCCGTGCACCGCGCCCTTCATGTCGCAGGCCTGGAGCCGCACGCGCGACCCGTTGCGGATCCGCTTCACCTTGCCCGAGTCGAGGTCGGTCGTCACGTACATGCGTCCGTCGTCGGCATTGAGCGACCCCAGCGGGCGCCCCTGTCCTGGGGGAGCGGCGCGACCCAGACCGGGGTCGTGACCGCGTCCCCGGACCGCTTGAAGGTGGTGAGCGCGACGTACTTCTCGTCGGCGAGCCTCACGGGGGACTTCTGGCGTGACATGGCCCCATCATGCCGCGACAGCGTCACGATCCGGCAACGGTTGAGGCCCTCAGGGGCCGGATGTCACGACCCTGACCCGGCCCACGTCAGCACGTGCTCGCGTATCCGCGCGACCCGGCCGCGCGGATACGCCCCTGACCAGGAGCGACGCGGCAATTCCGGTGCACGTGTACCAGTTGTAGGGCCGCCAGGTCCAGAGGTCGGACCCAAATGTGATGCGGGCTACACTTCCCGGCACACAAACCTGTAACACGACGCACACATGTCCCACCTACTGTCCCCATCACCACGAACACCTACGAACGCCGAGGCACACCCGCCTCGGAGCGTCGTCCGTGGCCACACCGGACCCCGACGGAGGACCCCGCCCGATGACAGCGGAAAGAGCCAGCACACCCACGCGGCTCCGACGACTGACAGCAGCGCTCGCCCTCGCGGCGAGCGCGACGCTTGTCGGAGCGCCCGCGGCGCTGGCAGCAGCCCCGAGCGTGCTACCCACCACAGCCGAGCAGAGCTGTACCGCCGACGGGGAGACCGCGTGCCTCGCGGTGCTCGTCCTCGACGGTGACAACAACCGGATCGGCGGTGCGGAGGCCGAGGTCACAGGACCGGAGAACTTCTCCGAGACCGTGACCTCGACCGAGGAGGGACTGCCGGCCGTGCCGACGTCCACCGTCGGCGAGTACACGGTCACCATCGACGAGTCGACGCTCCCGGACGACGCACAGCTCGGCGAGGGCGCCGCGACGGAGATCACCGTCATCGCGCAGCTCGGGTCGACCGCGCGTGCGGCGTTCCGGGTCGGCGTGGACGCCGCGCCGACCACGGACGCCACCGACTCGGCGACCGACTCGGGCGACGCGAGCACCGCGACCGACTCGGGCTCGTCGTCCCCGCCGAGATCGGCGGGATCAAGGTCAGCCAGATCTGGCAGCAGGTCGGCTCCGGGCTCCGGTTCGGGCTCCTCCTCGCCCTCGCCTCGGTCGGGCTCAGCCTCATCTACGGCACCACGCGGCTCTCGAGCTTCTCCCACGGTGAGCAGGTCACCCTCGGGGCGATGCTCGCGTTCGTGACGATGAACGTCATGGGCATGCCGATCTGGCTCGGCGCCATCGTCACCCTCGTCCTGTGCGGCCTCACCGGCTGGGCGCAGGACGCCGGGATCTGGCGGCCGTTGCGCAAACGCGGCACCCCCGTCGTCCAGCTGATGATCGTGACGATCGGGCTGTCGATCGCCCTCCAGTTCGGGATCCAGCTCGCCATCGGCGCAGGGACACAGCGGATCCTCGTCGACAACCCGAGCTCCTGGACGCTCGGGCCGGTCACCCTGACGGTCGGCTCCTGGATCTCGATGATCATCGCGATCGTGGTGCTCCTCGGCGTCGCGTGGTTCCTCACCCGGACGCGGATCGGCCAGGCCACCCGCGCGGTCTCGGACAACTCGGCCCTCGCCGCGGCGACCGGGATCGACCCCGACAAGATCATCCGCATCGTCTGGATCCTCGCGACCACCCTCGCCGGCCTCGGCGGCATGCTCCTCGGCATCGTCTTCGGGTCGTTCAACTGGATGATGGGCCTCCAGCTGCTGCTGCTCATGTTCGCGGCCGTCACCCTGGGCGGTCTCGGGACGGCGTTCGGCGCCCTCATCGGGTCGCTCGTCATCGGGATGGTCGTCGAGCTGTCCAACCTCGTCCTCCCGAGCGACCTGCGCTACGCGACCGCGCTCGTGATCCTCATCCTCGTCCTGCTCGTGAGGCCGCAAGGCATCCTCGGGCGACGCGAGCGGATCGGCTGAAGGGAACGTCATGGAACTGACACGAATCCTCACGCAGGTCCTCGGCGAGCTGATCGCTCCCACGACCGCCGCGTACGCCCTGGCCGCGATCGGCCTCAACCTGCACTTCGGTTACACCGGACTGCTCAACATGGGACAGGCCGGGTTCATGCTGCTCGGCGCCTACGGCTTCGCGATCGCCACGATCGCCGGTCTGCCCTTCTTCGTGGCGCTGCTCATCGCCATCGCGGCGGGCGCGCTGTTCGCCCTGATCCTCGGTGTCCCCACGCTGAAGCTGCGCGGTGACTACCTGGCGATCGTCACGATCTCCGCGGCCGAGATCATCCGCATGATCGGCCGCTCCACCGTGTTCAACGACTCCACGGGTGGCTCCTCCGGCCTGACCGGCAACTCGTTCAAGTACACGTTCATGGACCTGTCGTTCCTGCCCGACGGGTCGACGCAGTTCGGCCCCTGGGAGTACTCGAACAACGGGTCCAACTCGTGGTGGGTGCGACTCGTCGCCTGGTCGGTCGTGCTGCTCGCCGTCCTCCTGGTCTGGCTCATCACGCGCAGCCCGTGGGGCCGCGTCCTCAAGGGGATCCGCGAGGACGAGGACGCCGTCCGCGCCCTCGGCAAGAACGTCTACTCCTACAAGATGCAGGCGCTGATCCTCGGTGGTGTCGCCGGATCGGTCGCCGGTGTCCTGTTCGTCCTTCCACGAGCGGTCCAACCGGACTCCATGGGTCGCTCGATGACGTTCTTCATCTGGACGATCCTGCTGCTCGGAGGCGCCGCGACGATCTGGGGGCCCGTGGTCGGGTCGATGATCTTCTTCGGCGTGTACATGCTGCTGCGCGCCGGGATGCGCGTGGCGCTGCCCGACGCGATCTCGTCGGCACAGATCGAGCAGATCGGCGGCATGATCGTCGGCATCACGCTCATGTGCCTGGTGATCTTCCGCCCGCAAGGGATATTCGGCGACAAGAAGGAGCTGGCGTTCGATGGCCGATGACACCCAGCCCACGACGGACGGGGCGACCGTGACCCGACCGACCGACGCGTCCGCCCCGACCGGGACGCAGAACTCCACCACGGGGCCCGCGGGCCTCGTCGGCCTCGAGCCGACCCCCGGGGTCGCCAAGCCCGACTCGCTCATGGTGGTGGACGACGTCCTGCGCAAGTTCGGCGGTATGACCGCCGTGGACGTCAAGCACCTCGAGGTCCAGCGCGGCGCCATCACGGCGCTGATCGGGCCGAACGGTGCCGGCAAGACGACGTTCTTCAACCTGCTCACCGGGTTCGACGTCCCCGACAACGGCCACTGGAAGTTCGACGGGCAGCCGCTCGCCGGCAAGTCCGCGGCCCGGGTGGCCCGCACCGGAGCCGTCCGCACGTTCCAGCTCACAAAGGCGCTGTCGCGCCTGACCGTGCTCGACAACATGCGGCTCGCCGCCACGCAGCATCCCGGCGAGAACCTCTTCACCTCGCTGTTCCAGCCGCTGTGGAAGAAGCGTGAGGCCGAGGTCACCGAGAAGGCGCTCGAGATCCTCGGGCGCTTCAAGCTCGACACCAAGAAGGACGACTTCGCCGGCTCGCTCTCGGGCGGCCAGCGCAAGCTCCTCGAGATGGCGCGCGCGCTCATGACCGACCCCACGATGATCATGCTCGACGAGCCGATGGCCGGCGTGAACCCGGCGCTCGTGCAGTCGCTGCTGGGCCACGTCCAGGCGCTGCGCGACGAGGGCATGACCGTCCTGTTCGTCGAGCACGACATGCACGCCGTCCGGCACATCTCCGACTGGGTGGTCGTCATGGCCGAGGGTCGGATCGTCGCCGAGGGCCCGCCCGAGGGCGTCATGAAGGACCAGGCCGTCGTCGACGCCTACCTCGGCGCCCACCACGACACGGACCTGGGCGACGACGCGCTGCTCGACCCGGAGGTCCTGAAGCGGCTCGAGGCCGAGGAGGAGAAGCGATGAGCGACACGACCCCTGAGAAGACCGACGCCACCGCGGCCTCCCCGCTCGACCCGAACGCCGCAGCCGAGACCGGCTCCGTGGCAGGCGGGACGAGTGCCGTACGCGGCGAGACGCTGCTGCGGGCCAACAACCTCGTGGCCGGCTACCTGCCCGGCGTGAACATCCTCAACGACTGCTCGATCGAGGTCGGCAAGGGTGAGCTGATCGGCATCATCGGCCCCAACGGCGCCGGGAAGTCGACGCTCCTCAAGGCCCTCTTCGGGCAGGTCGAGATCCGCTCCGGGACCGTCGAGCTCGACGGCGAGGAGATCACGGGCATGAAGGCCAACAAGCTCGTGGGTCGCGGCGTCGGGTTCGTGCCGCAGTCCAACAACGTGTTCCCCTCGCTCACCATCGAGGAGAACATGAAGATGGGCGTCTACCTGAAGCCGAAGATCTTCGCCGACCGGTTCGCGTTCATCGCCGACCTCTTCCCCGCCCTCGGGGAGCGTCGCAACCAGCGCGCCGGATCGCTCTCCGGTGGTGAGCGGCAGATGGTCGCGATGGCACGGGCCCTGATGATGAACCCGTCGGTGCTGCTCCTCGACGAGCCGTCCGCAGGCCTGTCGCCCGTGCGCCAGGACGAGACCTTCCTGCGCACCCGCATGATCAACAAGGCCGGCGTCTCGGTCGTCATGGTCGAGCAGAACGCCCGCCGCTGCCTGCAGATCTGCGACCGCGGCTACGTGCTCGACCAGGGCACCGACGCGCACACCGGCACGGGGCGCGAGCTCCAGGCCGACCCGAAGGTCATCTCCCTCTATCTCGGCACGCTCGCCGAGGACGTCGAGGAGAACGCCGCCGAGGCCGACGCCACGGCCGGCTGAGACCCGCCTGCCGGGGTGAGAGCCCCGCCGGAGTGAGGGATTCCGGCCGGCGACAGGGCGCATGAACAGGAGGAGGCCTCCGGGGTGATGACCCCGGAGGCCTCCTCCTCTGCTGCCCGGGCAGTGCCGCGCGAGGGCGGACGCTTGACCCGGCCGCCTGTCCGGCTGTGCCGCCTGCCCAGGCCGCGCCGCCTGAACCCGTCCGCCCTTCTTGGACGACATCCCCGAGCGTGTAGTCCGCGGGGTCGCACCGCGCGCGGGAGCCGGCGAACGACACGCTCGCGGGGTCGCACCACGCGCGGGAGCCAGCGAACGACACGCTCACGGGGCCGGACGACGCGCGGGAGCCCGCAAACGACACGCTCGCCGGGTACCGCCCCTGCCCCTGCCCGCACAGCAGAGGGGCCCCGCACCGTCGCCGGTGCGGGGCCCCTCCGTGAGTCCGTCCGAGGCCGTCAGGCCCTGGAGGTCAGCTCATGTGTGCCAGGTCAGATCTTGCCCTCGACCGCACGCGTGAACTGCTGGACGTTGTTGCCGTCGTACTCGTAGACGCCGATCAGCGCGGACGACGGGTCGTTGTCCTCGTTGAGCGGGCCACCACCGGAGACCGGCTTGTAGTTGATCTCGTCGCCGGCCTCGAGCGCCTCGACGCCCTCGGCGAAGGTCGAGACCTCGGTGCCGCCCTCGGAGCCGGAGACCTGCTTGATGTTGTCGGCGATCGTCTGACCGTCCGCCGAGCCACCGCGGACCGCGGCGAGCGCGGCGAGGATCGTCGCGTCGTACGACTCCGGGCCGTAGGCGTAGGACGTGAGCTCCTCGCCCTCCTCGTCGACGGAGTAGGTGTCGAGACGCTCCTTGAACTCACCCTCGGCGTTGGCGCCGGGGATCGTACCGAGGACGCCCTCGAGCGTCCCGGGCTCGAAGTCCTCCTCGTACGACGCGGTGTTGCCGTCGCAGAAGAACGTCTTCGCACCCATCTCCCAGCCCTGGGCGACGAGCTCGGTGACGATGGCCTTCGTCTCGTCGAACGCGATGACGCCGATGGCGTCGGGGTCCTGGGCGAGCAGGTCGGTCACCTGGGCCGAGAAGTTCGACTCACCGGGCTGGAACTCCTGGCCGGAGTCGGAGCCGCCGTACACGACCTCGGCGCCGCCGGACTCGAGGGTCTGCTGCACGTTGTCGCGCAGGCCCGTCCCGTAGTCCTCGTTCTGCACGAGGAGGCCGACCTTGGTGGCGCCGCCGTCGAGCATCAGGGTCCCGAGCGCGGCGCCCTGGACGGTGTCCGGCGGGGCGGTGCGGGCGAAGAGGTCGCTGTAGCCGGAGAGCGTGTTGGACGTGTTCGCGGGCGAGATCTGCATGACGCCTGCGGCCGTGACCATGTCGACGACGTTGAGCGAGACGCTGGACGAGGCCGCGCCGATCATCACGTCGGCGTCCTGGTTGATGAGGTCCGTCGCGGACTGCGTCGAGACGTTCAGGTCGGTCGTGTCACCGGAGTCGGCGCTGACGATCGTCGCGTCGTTGCCGAGCACACCGCCGGCCTCGTTGATCTCCTGGACGGCGAGGCCGACACCGGCGACCTCGGGCGGGCCGAGGAACGCGAGCGTCCCGGTCAGCGGGAGCAGGGTGCCGACGACGAGCTGGTCGTCGGTCTCGGAGCTGCTGCTGGTGTCCCCACCGTCGGCGCTGTCGTCGCTGCCCTCGTCGGTCGAGGTGCTGCAGGCGGCGAGGCCGAGGCTGAGTGCGGCGGCGATGGCGAGCCCGCGCGTCGCGAACGTGGTCCGTCGATTCATCGTGTGTTCCCTCCGGGTGGAGCATGGTCCTGAGGCGCAGCGGTAGCCGAGCCGTGCGGTGAACCGTAATCACGGAATGTGTCGAGTGTGTCTCGAACGGATGATCGGCAGAGGATCGTTACAGCAGTGTGACCGGCGACACCATTTATCTCACGATCCGGCCCTGGATCACGACATCGAGGGCGGGACAGTCCGCAAACATCGGCGTCGTTGCAGCGATAGTCTCGAGCGCAGCCGTACGGACGGGAGGCCTGCATGACGTGGGAGCGACCGAGTGAGGCGCCCCGCAGCCTCGCGTCCCGCGTGCTGCACACCCGCTGGGTCGTGCGCGCGCCGATCCACCTCTACCGCCTCGGCCTCGGCCGGGTCCTGGGCGACCGCATGCTGCTCCTCGAGCACCGCGGACGGTCGTCAGGGCTGCTGCGCGAGGTCGTGCTCGAGGTCGTCGACCGACCGTCGGCCGGCGTCATGCAGGTCGTCGCGGGCCTCGGGCCGACCTCGCAGTGGTACCGCAACGTCCTGGCCGACCCCCGCGTCGTGGCCAGCAGCGGGAAGGTCGCCCGCCGCCGCGCCCTCGCCGACGTCCTCGACGTGCCGGACGCCGTCGCCGTCCTCGACGCGTATCGCACCGAGCACGGCACGGCCTGGGAGAAGCTCGAACCCGTGCTCGCCGAGTGGGCGAGGCCCGCCGCCTCGCCGGGGCAGGACTGGCGCGAGCTGGTCCCGGTGGTCGAGCTCACGCTCGTCGACTGAGGTTCCCGCGCGCCGTCGTCCGACGCCGTTGCCCCGCGCCGAGGGTCGGCGGAGAATCCCAGCATGACCCGCACCGCGAGCCCCGACCGGACCCCCAGCACGCCGCACGCCGCCGACGGACACGACATGATCCGCGTCCAGGGCGCGCGCGTGAACAACCTGCGCGACATCGACGTCGAGATCCCGAAGCGCCGGCTGACCGTCTTCACGGGCGTCTCCGGCTCCGGGAAGAGCTCGCTCGTGTTCAGCACGATCGCCGCGGAGTCGCAGCGCATGATCAACGAGACGTACTCCGCGTTCCTCCAGGGGTTCATGCCGACGCTCGCGCGCCCGGAGGTCGACCACCTCGAGGGTCTGACGACGGCGATCATCGTCGACCAGGAGCGCATGGGCGCCAACCCGCGCTCCACCGTCGGGACCGCGACCGACGCCTACGCGATGCTGCGCATCCTCTTCAGCCGGGTCGGGGAGCCGCACATCGGCTCGCCCCAGGCCTTCTCGTTCAACGTCGCGTCGATCAGCGGCGCCGGCGCCGTGACCCTCGAGAAGGGCGGGAAGACCGTCAAGGAGCGTCGGTCCTTCAGCATCACCGGCGGCATGTGCCCTCGCTGCGAGGGCAAGGGCGCCGTCAGCGACTTCGACCTCACCGCTCTCTACGACGCGTCGAAGTCGCTGAACGAGGGTGCCCTCACGATCCCCGGCTACTCGATGGAGGGCTGGTACGGCCGGATCTTCCGTGGCTCCGGGTACTTCGACCCGGACAAGCCGATCGCGAAGTACACGAAGACCGAGCTCGACGACCTGCTCCACCGCGAGCCCACCAAGATCAAGGTCGACGGCATCAACCTGACGTACTCGGGCCTGATCCCGCAGATCCAGAAGTCGTTCCTGTCCAAGGACGTCGACGCGATGCAGCCGCACATCCGCGCCTTCGTCGAGCGGGCCATCACCTTCACGACCTGCCCGGACTGCGACGGGACCCGCCTCACCGCCGAGTCACGGTCGTCGAAGGTCGCGGGCAAGAACATCGCCGAGGTGTCCGCGATGCAGATCAGCGACCTCGCGGCGTGGGTCCGGAATCTCGAGGAGCCGTCGGTAGCGCCGCTGCTCAAAGGCCTGCAGCACATCCTCGACTCGTTCACGGAGATCGGGCTCGGGTACCTGTCGCTCGACCGGCCGGCCGGGACCCTCTCGGGCGGCGAGTCCCAGCGCACCAAGATGATCCGTCACCTCGGGTCGTCCCTCACGGACGTCACGTATGTCTTCGACGAGCCGACGATCGGCCTGCACCCCCACGACATCGAGCGGATGAACCAGCTGCTGCTCCAGCTGCGCGACAAGGGCAACACGGTGCTCGTCGTCGAGCACAAGCCCGAGACGATCGCGATCGCCGACCACGTCGTCGACCTCGGCCCGGGTGCCGGGAGCCACGGCGGGACGGTCTGCTACGAGGGGAGCCTCGACGGGTTGCGTGACAGCGACACCGTCACCGGGCGCCACCTGGACGACCGTGCCGCGCTGAAGGACTCGGTGCGCGAGCCGTCCGGCGCGCTGGAGATCCGCGGCGCCGACACCCACAACCTGCGCGGCGTCGACGTCGACGTGCCGCTCGGGGTCCTGTGCGTCGTGACCGGCGTCGCGGGCTCCGGCAAGAGCTCGCTGATCCACGGGTCGCTCGCCGACCAGGAGGGCACGGTCGTCATCGACCAGGGCGCGATCCGCGGGTCGCGGCGCAGCAGCCCCGCGACCTACACGGGCCTCCTCGACCCGATCCGCAAGGCGTTCGCGAAGGCCAACGGGGTCAAGCCCGCCCTGTTCAGCGCGAACTCCGAGGGCGCCTGCCCGACGTGCAAGGGCGCCGGCGTCATCTACACGGACCTCGGCGTCATGGCCACGGTCGAGTCGCCGTGCGAGGAGTGCGACGGCAAGCGGTTCCAGTCCTCGGTCCTCGAGTACCGGCTCGGGGGTGGCGGCTCTGGTGGCAGCGGCTCTGGCGACGGGGGTGCTGACGGTGCTGACGGTGCCGGCGGCAAGAACATCGCCGAGGTCCTCGAGCTGTCGGTCGCCGAGGCGGAGCGGTTCTTCGGCGAGGGCGACGCCCGCATCCCCGCGGCTCACAAGATCCTCGAGCGCATGGCGGACGTCGGTCTGGGCTACCTGACGCTGGGGCAGCCGCTGACGACCCTCTCGGGCGGCGAGCGCCAGCGCCTCAAGCTCGCGACGCGCATGGGCGAGAAGGGCGGTGTCTACGTCCTCGACGAGCCGACCACCGGGCTGCACCTGGCCGACGTCGACCAGCTGCTCGGGCTGCTCGACCGGCTCGTGGACGTCGGCAAGTCGGTGATAGTGATCGAGCACCACCAGGCCGTGATGGCGCACGCCGACTGGATCATCGATCTGGGCCCGGGCGCCGGTCACGACGGCGGTCGGGTCGTGTTCGAGGGGTCCCCGGCGGATCTCGTCGCGGACCGCTCGACGCTCACGGGCAAGCACCTCGCGGAGTACGTCGGCGCCTGAGGGTGCGCGCCGGCCGGGTTCTTACCTACACCGGTGAGCCACCCGGTCACCGTCGGGTCACGCCCCGTCAGGCGTCTCCGGCGCACAGGGCGATGAAGGCACCGAGCTCGGCGAGCTCGTCGGGTGTGGCGGGCAGGTAGTCGGTCAGCCGGTCGGAGCGGACGACGACGGCGCGCCACTGGGCGCGGGACACCGCCACGTTGATCCGGTTGCGGGAGAGCAGGAACCCCATGCCGCGCGGGACCTCCGCCGGGCTCGAGGCCGCCGTCGTCAAGATCGCGACCGGGGCCTCCTGCCCCTGGAACTTGTCCACCGTGCCGACCCGGACCGCCGCGAGGCCGGCCCGGTCGAGGGCGTCCTGGACGACGCCGACCTGCGCGTTGTAGGCCGCGACGACGAGGATGTCGGCGGCCTCCAGGGGTCGGCCGACCGGCGGACGCTCCGGGTCCGTGGCGCCCTCCGCCGGCTCAGTCTTGCCGTCGTCCCACGTGCGCCCGACGACGGCCCGCACCTGGCGGACGACCTCCTCGGCCTCCTCGGCGGACGACTGCACGTTGCCGGTGTGCTCGACGCGGACGCACCCGACCCCGGGCTCGACGCCCGTCAGCGAGCGCCCGGCAGCCGCGGCCTCGGCGCGCAGCCGTCCGTCGTAGGAGAGCCTCGACACGGGCGCGGTGACCTCGGGGTGCATCCGCCACGTCGTCTCGAGGAAGTACCCGAGCTCGCCCGGGAGGACGGCATGGTCCCCGGCGAGGTGCGACAGCGCGGACACGTCGACGGGCTCCGGGTGCTGGCCCTGCGTGACCTGCGGGAGCTGCTGCGGGTCGCCGAGCAGGAGCAGGCGTCGCGCCGACCGACCGACGGCGACGGTGTTCGCCAGGGAGAACTGCCCGGCCTCGTCGATCACCAGCAGGTCCAGGCAGGACTCGGCGTAGCTCGTCTCGTTGGCGAAGTCCCACGCGGTGCCACCGACCACACCGGGACCGGCGGCGGCGTGCGCGGCGAGTCCCTTGCCGTCCAGCTCGCGCCACGGCACCTCCGGGTCGGGCTTGGCCCCCGCCGGCAGCTTCTTGGCGACCTGCGCCGGTGAGACACCGGCGGACACGACCTTCTGCAGGAAGTTCGCGACCACGGCGTGGCTCTGGGCGACGACCCCGACCCGCCAGCCACCGGCGACCAGCTCGGCGACGACGTGCGAGCCGACGTAGGTCTTGCCCGTCCCCGGCGGGCCCTGGACCGCGACGTAGGAGCCGTCGATCCCGCGGAGCGCCGCGAGCAGCGCGTCGATGTAGCGCCGCGGACCGTCCCCGACCGCCGGCAGCGGTCCACCGTCGACGCGAGGCGGGCGGCGCCGGACGATCTCGACGGCCGGCGTCTGCGGCAGGCGATCCGCGGCGCCCGGGTCTGCGGCTCCAAGGTCGGTTGCGCTCACGTCGATTGCGCTCCCGTCGGCGGCGCCCAGGTCGGCGGCTCCGAGGTCGATTGCGCTCCCGTCCGAGGCGCTCGGGCCGACGTCGCTCAGGTCCGTGGCGCCGGCCGCGCCCCCCACGTGGCGAGCGCCGCCTGCGCCGTCGCGAGGACCGAGGCCCGCTGCGAGGGCGTGTTCAGCGGGGGCCCCGGAACGAGAGCCATCGGCAGCTGGTCCCACCCGTCGACGCCCTGGGGGCCTTCTCCTGGACCACGAGGACGTGCACGTCGCCGTCCCGGGACGTGGACTCGACGGTCAACCCGTCGATCGCCGCACGGTGACCGTCGACCGAGTCCTTCGCGGCGGACGGCCAGGGCGCGTCGTACAGGGCGGTGCGCCCCTCTCCCTCGCGAACCTCACGGCCGGCGTCGAGACGGCCGCGCAGCTCGACGGTCCGGCGGAGGGTCCGGGCGCGCGGCGGCTTGCTCCATCCCGTGAGCGGGCGCGCGGACTCGACGACGAAGTTGTCGCTGCCCGGCCACTCGTCCACGGGATCGACGAGTCGCGCGAAGTGCTCCCGCCACGCGGCCTTGTCCTCGCGGGCGTAGTAGCCGGCTGCGGCACCGAGGAGGGCCAGTGCGTCCTCGTCGGCGGACCGCGCCGCCCGGTCCTCGCCGACGATCTCCCGGACGCGGCCTTCTACCGCGAGCACCGCGGCGCGGGCGTCGGTCAGGGCAGCAGAACGGTCGTCGGTCGAGTCGTCCGACCCGTCGGGCACTGCACCCGCAGCACCGGCAGGCACCCCGAGCACGTGCGGGTCGAGGCCGAGGTACGGGTCGGGGCGGAACGCGCCGCCGGTCGCGGCGCCGCCAGCACGCTCCGCGGCCCACCGGAGCCACTCCAGCAGGACGAGCGTCGAGTCGCAGTCGTACCGGTTGTAGTCCCGGATGCCGGCGAGCAGCTCGTCGGCGCGGGCCTCGTCACCGGAGTCACGTGCCTCGCCGTAGGTGGCGTAGGCGACGATCGAGGCGGCGGCGTCGGTCACGTCCCCGGACCGCAGGTGCTCCCCCATGTAGAGCGGCTCGAGCTTCTTGATCGAGTACGACCCCGTGGAGATCCGCACGGACTCCCGCACGGTGGCGTAGAGGTCCACGAGGACGCCCTCGCGCAGGAGGTCGTCGACCTCCTCCTCGTACACGCCGTGGCGCGCGGCGATCGACACGAGGTGCGTCTTCTCGTACGGCGCGTAGTGGTAGACGTGCAGGTCCGGGTAGCGGCGTCGGCGCTCGGTCACGTAGTCGACGAACGCGACGAGGGCGGCCCGCTCCTGCGTCAGGTCGTGCGCCCAGAACGCGTGGAACGGCGCCCTGCTCCCGGGTTCGGTCGGGCGCTCGACCAGTCCGAAGAGGTAGTCGAGGCCCCAGTCCTGTCCCGCGGCGTCCGTCCAGAGGGGGTCGCCCTCGAAGTCGAAGAAGATGTCCCCGGGGCTGGGAGCCGGGAGCCGCTCGACCGCACCCGGGTCGACGACGGTCCACGACCGCTGCTGTTCGACCTCCTGCCCGTCGGCGTCCCGCTCCGTCCACACGACCGTCCCGTCGACGACGGCGAGCCCGGTCTGCATCGCTGCCTGGCGTCGCAGCTTCTCGAAGGTCGCGGCCGACATGTCCCGCGGCCCGCGGGTCGCTCGCGCGAGCTCCGTCATCGTCGTGATCCCGGCGGCCCGTAGGCGGTCTCGCTGGGTGCGACGCATGCCGGCCACCTGGAGGACGTCGTCGTTCGCGACGACCTCGGCCGTGCAGTGGTCGCACGCGCCGCAGGCGCTGTAGCGGGGATCTCCCCAGGCCACCGGCGCGGCGTCCGCCACACGCTCGGCGATCAACGAGCGGAGCCGGACGCGCCGCTCCCGGAAGACCGGCAGCAGGTCGGCCAGCCGGTGCGAGGTCTCGGCGCCGGTACCGAGCACGAGCCGGGCCTCCGGCGCGACCGGGAACCCGGCGGCCTCCAGCTGGTCCGCGTAGGCCCCGAGCTGCAGGAGTGCGTCGACCTTCGCGCTGCGCGCGAGCTTCGCGTCCACCACCGTGAAGATGGCGTCCGCGCCCTCGCCCGAGCGGACGATGAAGTCGGCGAGGCCGTGGAACTCGCCGTCGAAGAACGACGCCTGGTGCACGACGGCGGCGCCCTCCTCGAGGAGCGCGAGCGTCAGCCCGTGCGCCTGCTCGAGTCGTTCACGCCGCCCGCCCGCCCCTCTCGCGGCCTCGGCTGCGACGGTGACGACGCGCCCCGCTGCCCCGGCGACGTCGTCCGACCCTCGCGCGGTGAGGAGCCCCGCAGGGTCTCTACGGTCGACATAGCGGGCGAGCACGCGCGACTCGTGCGCGTCGCCCAGCCGGGCGGCGCGCTCGAGCATGTCGTCGGCCTCGGCCGCGAGTCGAGGCGCGCGCCCGAGGACCTCGTCCAGGCGACGGACGGTCGCGAACTCGCACCGGGCGGCGCGCACCAGGTCGCTGGCCGACCAGACGACGTGCGGTGCAGCCGAGGCATCGGGATCCGAGTCGTGCACGACGGGGTCGATCACGAACATGGGTCCTCCGGACGTACCGAGCGCTGCTCCCGGGTCCGGGAGCACTGCCCAAGTCGTACCAGCAGCGACCGACACCGTCGCGAGAACGTACAGGTGGCGGCCGTTCTGCCCCGGTTCGTGGCACTCGCGAGATCTGCACCACATCCAGGCATGGTGCGCACCGCCCGTGGCATGTATCCTGAACGGGCAGATAGCAGTGCCTCGCTTGTCCTCGCGCCACGCTCGATAGCTCGGCGGACCTTGTTACCAAGAGTTGACGACGAACACCGTGATGCACGACCTCGAAACACGGGGTCGTTGACACCTCTTGAAGGAGCAGTACCAGATGACGCTCGGAATTGTGAAGTGGTTCAACGCTGAGAAGGGCTTTGGCTTCATCGCCCCTGAGGACGGCTCGGCTGACGTCTTCGCTCACTACTCGGCCATCCAGACGCAGGGCTACCGCACCCTCGAGGAGAACCAGCGCGTCGAGTTCGACGTGACGCAGGGCCCGAAGGGCCCGCAGGCGGAGAACATCCGCCCGGTCTGATTCGACCTCGAGGCGGCGCGAGCCCTCGGAACAGTCTTGACGAGTGCCCCTGACCTTCGGGTCGGGGGCACTCGTGCGTTCCGCCGGCTGTCGGGCGCACTGCCACCGGCGCCAGCACACTCCCGCAGTCGTCACCGGGCTCCGGACGGCGCCTGACTCGGGAGCAAGGGTTGGCCGCAATTTACTCAGCATGCTTAGTATCTGCTCATGGCCCACGCCCCCGCTGAACCCACCGCGAACCGACGCCAGTGGTTCGCCCTCGTCTTCATCTCGATCGCCGTCTCCCTGATCATCGTCGACTCGACGATCGTCAACGTCGCGATCCCGTCGATCGTCGACGAACTCGACATCAGCTCGACCCAGGTGCAGTGGGTCCAGGAGGCGTACACGCTCGTCTTCGCGTCGCTGCTCCTCGTCTTCGGCGGCCTCGCCGACCGGGTCGGACGACGTCGCATGCTCCTGGCCGGTGTCGTCGTCTTCACGCTCGCGTCCGTCGGCGCGGCGCTCGCGCCGAACGGCGGGATCCTCATCGCGATCCGGTTCGTCCAGGGGGTCGGCGGGGCGATGGTGCTGCCCACGACGCTCTCGATCATCAACGCGACGTTCCGCGGACGCGACCGCGGTATCGCCTTCGCGGTGTGGGGGTCCACGATCGGCGGGATGGCGGCCGTCGGCCCGCTGCTCGGCGGGTGGCTCACCACCGACTTCTCCTGGCGCTGGGCGTTCGGCATCAACGTCCCGCTCGGCATCGTGATCCTCGCCGGCGTCTGGGCGTTCGTCGACGAGTCCCGGTCCGACGACGAGCGACGCATCGACCGCGTCGGCGCCCTGCTCTCGGTCCTGACCGCCGGCACGCTGGTGTTCGGACTGATCGAGGGCCGCAGCCTCGGCTGGTGGGCCCCGGAGGACGGGCTCTCGTTCCTCGGTGGCGACTGGCCGCTGCCCGTCTCGCCCATCCCCCTGTTCTTCCTCGCCTCCGCGGTGTCGTGCTACGGGTTCGTCGCGTGGAGCCGCCACCGGGCTCGGCACCACCGGTCGACGATGCTCCCTCTCGACCTGTTCACGATCCCCTCGTTCCGCAACGGCAACATCGCCGCCCTGGTCGTCTCGCTCGGCGAGTTCGGCATCATCCTGTCGCTGCCGATCTGGCTGCAGAACGCCCGCGGGTACGACGCCCTGCAGACCGGCTACGTGCTGCTGGGCCTGGCGATCGGCTCGTTCGTCGCCAGCGGCGCCGCAGGGGCCCTGTCGAACCGGATGGAGCCGGTGTGGATGGTGCGGATCGGCATCCTCGCCGAGATCGTGGGGGTCGCGGGGATCGGCTCCGTGCTCGCCGTCGACGCCCCGTGGGCCGGCATCGTCGGGTTCCTCTTCGTCTACGGGTTCGGCGTCGGCATGGCGACGGCACAGCTCACCGGGGTGATCCTCAAGGACGTGCCGGTCGAGGAGAGCGGCCTCGGCTCCGGCACGCAGTCGACGTCACGACAGCTCGGGTCTGCTCTCGGCATCGCGATCCTCGGCACGGTGCTCTTCACGACCACCGGCAGCACCCTCGACACCCGGCTCGACGACATGGGGGTGCCGCCCGCGCAGGCCGACCAGGCGGTGACGGCCGTCGTCGACAGCTCCGGCGGGGCCATCGCGGGACTCGACGCCGACCCGGCGACGCAGCCCGTCGCCGAGGCTGCCCGCGAGTCGCTGACGGACGGCGCCCGCTGGTCCGCGTACGCGGCGGCGGGTTTCCTCCTGCTGGGTCTCGCGGCGACGTTCTCGCTCGGCTCGGGCGGCCGACGCGAGGACCGCGGGGGCGACGAGGACAGCGAGAACGAGCAGCGACGAGACGCGCGGGCCGCCCACCGGGAGTGACGACGCTGCCCCCGGCCGCACCATCCCTGGCGGGCGGGGAGCGGCCCCGTCCCCCACGGCTGCGCCGTCCCCCACGCCCCGCGGAGCGTCGGGACGTCAGAGCACGTGGCTGAGGAAGTCCTTCGTCCGCGCCTCCCGCGGCGCGTCGATGACCTCGGACGGCGGCCCCTCCTCGACGATCACGCCGTCGTCCATGAAGACCACCTTGTCGGCGACCTCGCGGGCGAAGCCGATCTCGTGGGAGACCACGACCATCGTCATCCCGGAACGCGCGAGGTCCTGCATCACCGCGAGCACCTCACCGACGAGCTCGGGGTCGAGCGCCGACGTGGGCTCGTCGAACAGCATGAGCTCCGGGTCCATGGCCAGCGCCCGGGCGATCGCGACGCGCTGCTGCTGCCCGCCCGAGAGCTGCGCCGGGTAGTGGTCGACCCGGTCGGAGAGGCCGACCCGTTCGAGCAGCTCGAGAGCCCGCGCCCGTGCCTTCGACTTCGCGTCGCCGCGCACCTGGACGGGCGCCTCCATGACGTTCTCGAGCGCCGTCATGTGCGGGAACAGGTTGAACCGCTGGAAGACCATCCCGATCCGGGAGCGCTGTTTCGCGATCACACGGGGGTGCAGCCGGTGCAGCCGCGTGCTCCCCTTGTCGGTCGTCTCACGGAAACCCATGAGCTCGCCGTCGACGAGGACCGAGCCGCCGGTGATCTCCTCGAGCTCGTTCATGCAGCGCAGGAGCGTCGACTTGCCGGAGCCGGACGGGCCGAGGATCACGCAGACCGAGCCGCGCTCGACCTCGAGGTCGACGCCCTTGAGCACGTGGACGTGGCCGAACTCCTTGTGGAGCTCGCGCACCTCGACCATCGGCGTGCCCGAGCGGTCGGCCTGGACCGAGCCGCTCTTCTGCGCGTCCGGGATCCCCGGGTCGGTCGGGGCGCTCACGGGGTCACGTCCATGAACGGTTCCTCCTTGGTGGTGCCCGACGCGGCGATCGCCGCCTGGCGACCACCACCGTTCTTCGCCCGGCGGCGGCGCCCGCCACCGTTGCCGCCGCCTGTGCCGGCGGGACGGTCGGTGCCGAAGCCGCGACCGTAGTACTGCTCGATGTAGTGCTGACCGACCATGAGGATGCTCGTGATCAGCAGGTACCAGAGCGCCGCGACCATGAGCAGCGGGATCGGCTGGAAGATCCGGTTGCCGATCGCGTTCGTCACGAACGTGAGCTCGAGCGTGAACGGCACGGCGAGGACGAGCGAGGTCGTCTTCAGCATGGAGATCGTCTCGTTGCCCGTGGGCGGGACGATGACGCGCATCGCCTGCGGGAGCACGACGCGGCGCAGGATCTTCGAGTCCTTCATGCCGAGCGCCTTCGCGGCCTCGGCCTGCCCCGGGTCGACCGACGACAGGCCGGCCCGCACGATCTCCGCGAGATAGGCCGCCTCGTTGAGCGCGAGGCCCAGCATGGCCGCCCAGAACGCGGTGATGTAGTCGTCGGTGTCGAAGACGAAGAACTCCGGCCCGAACGGGATGCCGATGCTCAGCCGCGGGTACAGGACGGCCAGCAGGCCCCAGAACACGAGCTGCGTGTACACCGGGGTGCCGCGGAAGAACCAGATGTAGAACCAGCTCGTCCACCGCATCACCGGGTTGCCGGAGCGCCGCATGATCGCGAGCGTGACGGCCAGCAGGATCGCGAGGACCATCGAGCTGGCCGTCAGCACGAGCGTCCAACCCACGCCGCGCACGACCGTCACGTCGCGCAGGTAGAGCCAGACGACGTCCCACCGGAAGTTCTCGTTCGTCACCAGCCCGTTGAGCGCCATCGCGGCGAGGACGAGCACGAGGACGGCGGAGACCAGACGGCCGGGCCGCGGGACCGGGCGCGCGTGGATCCGGTTCGGCACGGGGTCCGTGCCGGTGCCGACGTGCGCCGGGCTGCTGTGGTGGTCGTTCATCGTGGTCCCGTCCGTCGTGACGTGCGTCGAGCCGTGGCAGACCTCGGTCGGGTCAGGAGGCGGGGTTCACCTCGGACGTCGACAGCGCTCCGTCGCCGGCGCCCCAGACGTCCAGGATCGCCTCGAGGTCACCGTCGTCCATGAGCACCTGGAGCGCGGCCTGGACCGCGTCCGCGAGCTCGGTGTCGTCCTTCGCGACGACGACACCCTGGGGAGCGGAGGCGAAGGTCTCGCCGAGCTGCTCGATGCCGCCGTCGGTCTGCGTCACGGCGTACTGGACGATCGGCGAGTCCGCGTACATGACGTCGGCCTTGCCGCCCACGACGTTCGTGGTCGCGTCGGCCTGGCTGTCGTAGCGCAGCACCTCGATCGGCTCCTTGCCGTCCGTCTCGCACTCCTGCGAGATCACGTCGATCTCGTCGTTCTGGATCGTGCCGTTCTGCACGGTGACGGTGGTGCCGCAGATGTCGTCGGAGGACAGGCCCTCGGGGTTCCCGGCCGGGACGGCGAAGGCCTCACCGGCGGAGAAGTAGCTGACCATGTTGGCGCTCTCGAGGCGCTCGGCGGTGATGGTGAACGACGAGATCCCGACGTCGTACTTCGAGCCCAGCGCGGGGATGATCGCCGGGAACTCGGCGGTCTGCGGCTCGGCCTCGAGACCCATGACCGCGGCGATCGCGGTGAGGACGTCGATGTCGTACCCGACCGGTGTCGACCCGTCGGTGTCGATGAACTCCGCGGGCGCGTACGTCGTGTCGACGCCCGCGGTCAGCGTGCCCGCGTCGGCGATGTCGGCGGGCACCATGGCCGCGACGTCGTCGTCCTTCTCGATGCTCGAGAGGTCGAAGGTCGCGGTCTCGTCGGTCGACTCCGAGGTCGACGACCCCGAGTCCGCGTCGTCGCCGGACGTCTGCGACGCGTCGGTGCACGCCGTCAGGGCGAGGGTCGTCGCAGCGGCCAGGGCGACGAGGGCGGGGAGCTTGCGCATGGGATCTCCAGTCAGGGGTGTTCCTCGGTACGGTCGCCCGCCGACCACGGATGGGGTCGACCAGGCGCGGGGGCACGGTAGCACCGGCATGTTTCCCGAGATGTCCCGCCAGGGTCGTCACGCGGGTCAGTGCTCGGGGAACACGCAGGGTCGGGTCTCCGGTCGAAGCCGGGGTCACGACGCCCCCGACGGACTCGCGGTTCGGCCCGCCGCCCGGCTCACGACACGGCTCACGCGTCGTGCGTGAGGGGTGCCTGACCCCCTCCTGGGGGCCGGCCTCCCCCTCTCCGCCGGTCGGGACGTCGTCCGACTCGGGGCGCGCCCTCAGGTAGAGGATGCTCGCGACCAGGCCGCCCCAGACGACGAGCGCGGTGATGATCAGGAACGTGACGGCGATCGGTGTCATCGACGGCCTCTCTCTCCGGTCGTGGCGGACGCGGTGCCCGCCCTCTCGGGCTGGTACGGGGGCCAGACCTCGAACACGTCGGGGTCACGACGCCAGCGCAGGGACGAGAAGATCACGGCCCCGAGGACGGCGACCGCGAGCGCGCCCCAGCCGACGGTCACGACGTACCAGGTCGGGTAGCCGCCGTATCCCTCCTGGATGATCGTGGCGACCTCGGTGACGAGCATGTAGCCGAGGACCAGGGGGCGAGCAGGCCGATGCAGACCGTCCACCAGCCGCGCAGCTGGAAGGTCGAGACGGCGTTGAGGTGGTAGCGCAGCTCGGGGCCGAGCCGGGCGACCCAGACGACGATCACGGTCATCGCCACCGCGGAGACCACGATGCCGATGTTGTTCGTGAACTTGTCGACGGTGTCGAGGGCGATCAGGCCCGTCGTCGTCGAGAAGCCCAGGACCGACAGCACGGCGGCGACCAGGCCGATCCGCAGCGCGCCCTGACGAGGGGTGAGGCCGAACTTGTCCTGGAACGCGGACGAGACGACCTGGAGGATCGACAGCAGCGACGTGAGACCGGCGAACACGAGCGATCCGAAGAACAGGGCGCCGAAGAGCTGACCGCCCGGCATCTCGGAGATGATCGCGGGGAACGTCATGAACGACAGGCCCACGCCGGTGATGCCCTCGAGGTCGCCGATCCCGACGCCCTCCTTCACGGCCAGGAAGCCGAGGGTCGCGAAGACGCCGATGCCGGCGAAGATCTCGAACGACGAGTTCGCGAACGCCACGACGAGGCCCGGCCCGGTCATGTTGGACCGGCGCTGACGGAACGAGGAGTACGTGATCATGATGCCGAAGGCGATCGACAGCGAGAAGAAGATCTGCCCGTAGGCCGCGATCCACACGCCCGGGTCGGCCAACGCCGAGAAGTCCGGGGTGAACAGGGCGTTCAGCCCGTCCGTCGCACCGTCGAGGAACAGCGCGCGGACGACGAGGATCGAGAACGCCACGACGAGCAGCGGCATGAAGACGAAATTTGCGCGCTCGACGCCCTTGGCGACGCCGGCCATGAGGATGAGGATCGTCACGACCCAGACGGCCACGAGCGGGATCAGGACGGACGGGACGAACGTGAGGCTGAAGCCCGGGTCGCCGAGGTTCAGGTACTCGCCGGTGAAGAATCCTGTCGGGTCGTCGCCCCAGCGCAGGTCGAACGAGAAGATGAAGTAGCTGACCGCCCACGCGATGACGGCCGTGTAGTAGAGCGCGATGAGGAAGCAGAGGCCGACCTGGAACCAGCCGAGGCCCTCCGCCCACCGGCGCACCCGACGGAACGCGAGCGGGGCACCGCCACGGAACCGGTGGCCCAGCGCGTAGTCGAGGAACAGGATCGGGATCCCCGCGCTCAGCAGCGCGACGAGGTACGGGATCATGAACGCCCCGCCGCCGTGCGTGTACGCCTCGCCGGGGAACCGCCAGATGTTGCCGAGGCCCACGGCCGAGCCCACCGCGGCGAGGATGAACGCCGTCTGGCCGGACCACTGCTCGCGCCCGCCCGATCTCGTGCCCGTGCGCTTGCCGGTGCCTCCGGCGGCCGCTGCCGCGGCGTCGTCGCGTGCCATCTGTGACCTCCGGGGGCATAGCTCTCAGGATCAGGGGAACTTCGGGCACAGTAGCGCCGCGAGGGCCCGTCAGCACCTGCAAGTGCGGGCCGGCGGCCGTAGCGTCGACCAGGACCGCGGCTCGCAGGCCGCACCCGAGAACCTGGCGCGAGGCCGCGCCGTCCGACCACACCCCGCCGGAGGACCGCATGCCGCACGCCCCCACGCCCGACCAGGACCGAGAGCAGGACCAGGACCAGGACCCCACGCTCCCGGAATCCCTGGTGCTCGTGCTCCACGGCGCCCGCGGCGACCTCGCCGCGCGCATGGTGCTCCCGGCGATCCACCTGCTGGAGTCGCGCGGGCTCCTGCCCGACGACTGGCGGGTGATCGGGACGGGACGCAAGGACATCGAGGACGCCGAGTTCGTGGCCCTCGTGAAGGACGCCGTCCAGGAGTTCGGCGACGCGCCGACCGGGTCCTCGTGGGACGCGTTCGCGGACCGCCTCGAGTACGCCACCGAGGTCTCCGACGACGAGCCGGGCGAGCTCACGCACCGCCTGGGCGAGCTCGCCGCCCCCGACCGGCTGGTGGTCCACTACCTGGCCGTCCCGCCCACCGCGTTCGAGCCGATCACCGAGGCGCTCGCGAAGCAGGGGCTGCTCGAGGGCGCGCGCGTGGTCTACGAGAAGCCCTACGGGACCGACCCGGACTCGTTCGAGGCGCTGGACACCGTCGTCCACCGCCACCTGGCCGAGGAGCAGGTGTACCGGATCGACCATTTCTTGGCGAAGGAGGGCACGCAGAACCTGCACGTCCTGCGGTTCGCGAACGAGATGTTCGCCGCGGTCTGGAACCGCGAGCACGTGCTGCAGGTCCAGGTCGACGTCCCGGAGACGCTCGACGTCGCCAACCGCGCCGAGTTCTACGACGCGACCGGCGCCGCGCTCGACATGCTCGTCACCCACCTGTTCCAGACGGCCGCGGAGGTCGCCCTCGAGACGCCCGCCACGCTCGCCGCGGACGCGGTCCGGGAGGCGCGCGAGGAGGTGTTCCGGCACTTCCGCGAGCTCGACCCTGCCGAGGACGTCGTGCTCGGCCAGTTCGAGGGGTACACGGACATCGACGGGGTGGACGACGACTCCACCACGGACACGTACGTGGCGGCGCGGCTGTGGATCGACACCGAGCGCTGGCGCGGCGTGCCGTTCGTCCTGCGCTCGGGCAAGCGGCTCGCCGGGTCCGCGCAGCGCGTGACGCTGCTGCTCCGCTCCCCGAGGGACCCGTCGCGGGCTCCGAGACCGACGCCATCAGCGTCTCCGTGCACGGCGACGGGCTGATCGACGTGTCCGCGACGATCAAGACGCCCGGGCCCGACCTGACCCTGTCCCAGGGGACCGCGCGGCTCTCGCTCGACGACGTGCCCGACGGCGACCCGATGCCCCCGTACGCGTCGGCGTTGCACGACGTGCTCCGCGGCGACCACCGGGCGTTCACGACCCCGGACGCGCTGCGCGAGGCGTGGCGGGCGTTCGCTCCCCTGCTCGGGCACGCGCGCCCTGCGCCCGAGCCGTACGCCCCGGGCTCCTGGGGTCCTGCGGGGGCCGACCGCCTCGTCGGGGACCGGGGCTGGTGGGTCAGCTGATCCGACTTGACCGTGACCCGGCAGGATCGTGACGGCTTCGTGATCGCTCGCTGACCGTCTCGGCGCGCGCCGACCCGGCGCCCGACCTACCGTCGAACCCGTGAAGACACGAGGCCTCCTGCGCTTCGGTCTCTTCGTGCTCGGCGGCGCGCTGCTCGCGACCTCGGTCTGGGTGGGCCTGTGGTCCGGGGAGGCCGTTGTCGGCAACCACTGGCTGTACGCCGTGCTGCTCGCTGCCGGCTTCACGCTCGGTCTCGTCCTGCTCGGCTACCTCGTGGTCCTGCTGTACCGGGACGGTGGCGGCGGCGACCCGCTCGCGCGCCCGGCGCCGCCGCGTCGCCGGCGGATCCTCCCCAGCCTCGGGCTCGGCACCGTGTGGACGATCGTCGCGGTGGTCTCGGTCGGGCTGACCGCGGCGATCATCCGCTTCGAGCCTCACGTCGCCACGCGGGACGGGCTCGAGGCGTACGGGACGAGCGCGGTGATCCGGCTCCAGGACGACGAGGCGTGGTTCTCGCTCGTGCCCCGCGGGCCCGGTGAGAACCCCTGTCCGTCGCGGACCGCTCGGGGGACGGCGCGCCGTCCGGCGAGCAGGTCGCGACGACCGGTCTCGTGGTCTACCCCAACGACCAGATCGACTCCCGTGCGTACGCGCGGACCTTCCGGCCGCTCGCCGAGGCCGGGTACGTCGTCGTCGTGCTGAACGAGCCGCTGGGGCTGGCGTCCGCCGACCCGGACCTCGCCCTCGAGGCCTTCGCGACCTACCCGGACGTCACGCGCTGGGTCGTCGCCGGGCACGGCGCCGGCGGCGACGCTGCCGCGCAGGTCGCGGCGACGCACTCGGGCCCGGACCACCCCGTGGTCGGCCTGCTCCTGCACGCGAGCGCACCCACCGCGGACGCGAGCGACGCCGCGGTGCTCGCGGCGAGCGTGTGGGGCGACCTCGACGGGGTCGTCGGCCCGGCCGACATCGCCGCCTCCCGGACCAACCTGCCCACCGACACCGACTTCGTCCGCGTCAGCGACGCCGTCCACTCGTCGTTCGCCGACTACGGGGACCACCCGGGGGACGGCGAGACCCCCGAGGACCACGAGGACCTCCAGGAGGCGATCGTCGCGGCGAGCCTCACGTTCATGGAGCGGGTCGCCGCTGCGGCGGAGCTCGAGGGTGCAGCCGACGCCAGGGGTTCGGACGACGAGGCAGGCTCGGGCAGCGAGACCGACGGCGAGACCGAGGCGTCGGGCTGAGGCGCTGAGGCGCAGGGGCGCAGGGGCGAGCGCCGGGCTCCCGGTCAGCCGCCCAGCAGATCGGCGACGAACCCGCCCCGGAACCGCTGCTCGGGGTCGTACCTCTCCGCGAGCGCCGCGAAGTCCCCGAAGCGCGGGTAGGCCGCGGCGACGCGTCCCAGGGCCGACGGGCTGTCGTCGAAGAGCTTGCCCCAGTGCGGCCGCGCACCGCAGGGAGCGAGCGCGGCCTCGATCGTGGGCAGCAGCGCCTCGACCTCCGGCTGGAGCTTCTTCCACGTGAAGTGGATCCCGATGAACCCCTCGTGCCCATCCTCCCCCGAGGTCGAGCTCATCCACAGGTCGTCGGCCGCGATGGTGCGGATCTCGGTGATCTGGAGCAGCGGCTGCACCTGGGGCGCGAGCGCCCGGACCGCGTCGATCGCCGCGACGGCGTGCCGCCGCGGCACGAGGTACTCGGTCTGCAGCTCCTCGCCGTTCGACGGCGTGAAGTCGAGCCGGAAGTGCGGCAGCCGCTCGTTCCACGGGCCGGGGACGCCGAGCTGGCCCGTGCACGCCGTCGCGTCGACGCCCGGCAGCGGGTGCATCGCCTCGGTCGCGGCGGGGGCGTCGAGGTAGGAGCGCGGGAACTCGGTCGCCGCGCTCCCCGCGGGCACCGCGGTCTTGCGCCAGACCTGGTCCACGCCGTCCGGCCCCCACGACGTGAACAGGCTGACGGAGGTCGCGCTCGACGTGATCTCGTCGAAGCGCTCGCGGACCGTGTCCCAGCCCAGCCCCAGGTAGACGTCCTGGCGGACGTCGTAGGTCGGGACGACGTCCAGCACCACGCGCGTGACGACCCCCAGCGCACCCAGGCCCACGACGGCGCCGGCGAAGTCGGCGTCGCCGCGCGTCAGGGTCCTGACGGTCCCGTCCCCCGTGACGATCTCCAGGCCTCGGACGGCGGCCGCGAGGTTCCGGGTCGCGTCGCCCGAGCCGTGGGTGGCGGTGGCCACGGCGCCGGCCACCGAGATGTGCGGCAGGGAGGCCATCGCTCCGAGCGCGACCCCGGAGGCCTGCAACGCCTGGGAGACCTCGCCGTAGCGCAGCCCGCCGTTGACGCTCGCCGTCATCGCCGCGGTGTCCACCTCGACGGTGCTGTCGATCGCGTCGACCTGGACGTGCACGCCGTCCGTGTCCGCGACCCGGTTGAACGAGTGCTTGCTGCCGAGCGCGCGGACGCGCGGGTTCGAGGTGATGATCTCGGCGAGCTCGTCCGTCGAGCGCGGCCGCAGCACCGCCGAGGATCCGTAGGCGAGGTTGCGGGACCAGTTGTACGTCGTCGTCATGGGACGAGCCTGCCACCCGGGAGGCCACGGTGCTTCGCTCGGTACGTCACCCGGAGCGTCACCGCCGCCTCGACCTGGGCTGCCGGCGGCGCCGGGTGCCAGGTGCCGGGCGGCCGTCACGAGCCCGCGAGGGCGCCGATCGGGACGTCGGTCCCGGTCAGGTCGACCCGGACGCCCTCGTCGACGACCTCGACGCCGGAGAGCTCGATCCCCTCGGGCAGGTCGAGCGGCACCTCGAGGCCGTCGACCTGCTCGGTGACGGCGTCGGCGAGGAACCCGGGCAGATCGTCGGGCGTGATCGACAGACCGCCGAGCCGCAGCTCGGTCACGTCGACGACGAGCGTCCCGTCGTCGACACCGGGAGCGACCACGATCCCCAGCTCGGACAGGACGCCGCTGCCGGCGCCGCCCAGCACCAGGGTGTCGCCCTCGGGTGCGATCGTCAGGTCCATGTCGGCGGCGCGGCCGACCAGCGTCGTGAGGGTCGCCGTGGGGAGCAGCCCCGAGGCCGTGCCGTCCTGGGTGAGATAGGGGGCCGAGGTCGCGACGCTGTTCGCCTCGAACGTCACGTCCTCGATGGTGACGGTGTCCGATGCGTCGGCACCCGACGCGCCGTCGTCCGACCCCTCGTCGGAGCCCGTTCCCGACCCGCTGCCGGAGGCGAGCGCCAGGTCGATGCTGCTCACCGACCCGGAGAGCTCGTCGAGCTCGCCGCCGACGAGCTGCGTGAGGAAAGGAAGCCGCCGATCTCGACGGTGGCCGACGACGCCCCGTTCGCCTCGAGGTCGGCGGCGATCCGGTCCTCGACGACGGCGTCCGCGACACGGTCGGCGCCCACGAGGAGGCCGAGCACGACGACGACACCCACGACCCACCAGGCTGCCCGCTTCATGGGGTCAGCGTAGGCGGCACGAGACCGGGCGCGCTGCTCCGGGCCCCTGGTCCGGCAGAGGGCGGGCGACGAGCGTGCAGTCGTGCCTAGGCTGCACGGATGAGCCCCACGAACCCCGCGAACACCCCCGACCGACCGATCCGCATCGGCGTCCAGATCCAGCCGCAGCACGCCGACTACTCCCAGATCCGGGACGCCGTCCTGCGGTCGGAGGACGCGGGCGTCGACGTGATCTTCAACTGGGACCACTTCTACCCGCTCTCCGGCGACCCGGCCGGCAAGCACTTCGAGTGCTGGACCATGCTCGGCGCGTGGGCGGAGCAGACCGAGCGCGTCGAGATCGGCGCCCTGGTGAGCTGCAACAGCTACAGGAACCCCGACCTGCTGGCCGACATGGCGCGCACCGTCGACCACATGTCGGGCGGGCGCCTGATCCTGGGGATCGGTGCCGGGTGGTTCGAGAAGGACTACGACCAGTTCGGGTACGAGTTCGGGACCGCGGGCTCCCGGATCGCGAAGCTGGCCCAGGACATGCCGCGCATCCGCGAGCGCCTCGCCGTCGGCAACCCGCGCCCGACGCGCGAGATCCCGATCATGATCGGTGGCGGCGGGGAGAAGAAGACCCTGCGCATCGTGGCCGAGCACGCCGACGTCTGGCACTCGTTCGGCGACGCCGAGACGCTGCGCCGCAAGAGCGGGATCCTCGACGAGCACGGGGCCGCCGTGGGTCGCGACACCGGGGCGCTCGTGGAGCGATCCGTCGGCGTGGGCGCCCCGCCGTCCGAGGTCGCCGACGAGATCGTGGCCGCCGGGGCGACGCTGCTGACGGTCAGCACGGGCGGGCCCGACTACGACCTGTCGCTGGTGAAGGACTGGGTCGCCTGGCGTGACGCGCAGGGCTGATCGGCCGACAGGCCCGGTGGGGCTGATGGGTCGAGTAGGGCCAGGGCGGCCCGAGGGCGCCCCCGAGCGCGCGACCGCGTCGCCCACGGTCGACGCGCTCGACGCCCTCGTCACCACCTGCCGCGCGTGCCCCCGGCTGGTCGCGTGGCGGGAGCAGGTCGCTGCCGAGAAGCGGGCGGCGTTCCGGGACGAGACCTACTGGGGCAGGCCAGTCCCGGGGTTCGGGGACCCCGGGGCGGGCGTCCTGGTCGTCGGTCTGGCGCCCGCGGCGCACGGGGCCAACCGCACGGGCCGCATGTTCACCGGGGACCGGTCCGGCGACTTCCTCTTCGCGGCGCTCCACCGGACGGGTTTCGCGTCCCAGCCCGGGTCCACGACGTCGGACGACGGCATGGTCCTCACGGGCGTCCGGCTCACGGCCCCGGTGCGCTGCGCCCCGCCCGCGAACCGCCCCACCCCGGCCGAGCGGCACGCCTGCGGGCCGTTCCTCGCTCGGGAGCTCGACCTCGTCGACCCCGCGGTGGTGGTCATCCTCGGCGGGTTCGGGTGGCAGGCGACGCTCGCGACGCTCGCCGAGCGCGGGTGGCAGGTACCCCGGCCCCGGCCGGTGTTCGGGCACGGTGCGGAGGTGGTGCTCCGACGCGTGGACGACGCCGAGCCGCGCACGATCACCCTCCTCGGGTGCTTCCACGTCTCGCAGCAGAACACGTTCACCGGCCGCCTGACGCCGGAGATGCTGGACGACGTCCTCGTCCGGGCGAGGGAGCTCGCCGCCCCGTAGCGCGCAGGGCCTCGCCTCCGACCGCGGGACTCAGCGCTCGTCGAGGTCTGCTCGTCCACGCCACGCCCCGACCGACGGGTGTCCACCGGTCGCCCGCGACGCCGTCCGGGACCCGCCCGCCACGCGGAGGCTGGGCCGGTGCGCCGCAGACGTCGACGTAGTCGCAGACCCTCGCCCGACGAGGCGCGTCGCCGCAGGCTCCTGCGACGGCGTGCCCGCCGCGGCCGAGCTCTCGCCCGGCGCGCCCGCAGACCCGAACGGACCCGGCCGCGCCCTGTCGCGCTCCTGCTGGTCGGCGCCCTCGTGCTGCTGGCGCACACGATCGCGACGCGGTGCACCGTGGCGGGCGGGCCGGTCTACTCGGTGACCGCGCAGATGCACGCGACCGCCACGGCGGAGCTGGGCTCGCTCGAGGTCCGAGCCGCCGAGAGCTCGACGCCCGTGCCGCCGTACGACCGGGACCGGTTCGGGCCCGCCTGGGACGACGTGGACGCCAACGGCTGCGACACCCGCAACGACGTCCTGGCTCGCGACCTCACCGACGTGGTCCTCGACGCCACCGGGGCGGCCGAGCCGCCGGGGTGCGTCGTGCTGGCCGGCGTCCTGCTTGACCCGTACGGCGGCGCGACGATCCGGTTCGAGCGCGGACCGGGCAGCGCTGCGGTGCAGATCGACCACGTCGTCGCGCTCGGCGACGCGTGGGCCTCCGGCGCCGCTCTCTGGAGCGACGAGCAGCGCCGCCGGTTCGCCAACGACCCGGCGAACCTGATCGCCGTCGACGGCCCCCTCAACCAGGAGAAGGGCGCCGACGCCGCAGCCGCCTGGCTCCCGCCGAACCGCGGGTTCCGGTGCGTCTACGCGCTGCGCCAGGTCCGGGTCAAGGCCGCCTACCGGCTCACGACCACCGCCGACGAGCGCGCGACGCTCGAGGCCGAGCTCGCCCGCTGCCGGGTCCGTGGGTGAGCCGCGCCGGCACCGAGCGCCGGGACCGAGGGCGAGTCCGCCGAACGACGGATCCGCGGGTGAGCCCCGTCGAGCGACGATTCTGCGGGTCAGCCGCGGCCGAGCACCCTGCGCAGGACCGAGGGCTTCGCCGGGAGCTCGGGCAGCGCCTCGTCGAGCAGCCACGCGTCCAGCAGCCCGTCGGCGGCCTGCGCCGTCACGCCCTCTGGGGCGCCGACGCCCGCGAGGCCACCGGTGCACGCACGGGACACCAGCTCGCGGAAGTCGGCGGTCACGACGTTGCCGTGCCGATGCTCGGCGGTCCAGGTCCGCAGGATCTCGAAGAAGAGGTCGTCGCCGACCGTGAGCCGCAGCGCGTGCAGCGTGAGGGCGCCCCGCTTGTAGAGGCGGTCGTCGAACATGAGGTCCGGGCCCGGGTCGGCGATCGAGAAGTCCTGCTCCAGGCCGGCGAGGCGCGCGTGGTGCTCGCGGGCGCAGCGGTCGGCCGACGGCCCGCCCGACTCCTCGGACCACAGCCACTCCGCGTAGCAGGCGAAACCCTCGTTGAGCCAGATGTGCTGCCACGCCGCCACCGAGACGCTGTTGCCGAACCACTGGTGCGCGAGCTCGTGCGCGATCAGCCGGTCCCACGACCCCTCTCCGTCGAGGTGGTTGCGCCCGAAGATCGACAGGCCGTGCGACTCGAGCGGGATCTCGAGCTCGTCCTCGGTGACCACGAGCCGGTAGTTCGCGAACGGGTACGGGCCGAACTGCCGCTCGTACAGCGCCAGCGTGTCGACGTGACGCGACAGGTCGTGGCGGGCGTTCGCGTGCTGCGCGCTGGCGACCCACGCCGTCTGCCGCACGCGCCCGCCGACGAGCTCGAGCTGGTCGTACATGCCGACGTTGACGGTCGCGAGGTACGTGCACATCGGCTCGGTCCGGGCGAACCGCCAGGTGCGCGTCGAGGCCTTGCGCGTCACCTCCACGAGCGGGCCGTTCGCGACGACCGTGTACGGGGCCTCGGTCGTCACCGCGATCTCGTAGGTCGCCTTGAGCGACGGGTGGTCGTTGCACGGGAACCAGGTCGGGGCGCCGTCGGGCTGGGCGGCGACGAGCGCACCGTCCGTGAGCTCCTCCCAGCCGACGTCGCCGCACGGGCCCTGCGCGGGCTTGGGGTGCCCTCGTAGTCGACGACGACCTGCAGCTCGGTGCCTTCGTCGTACCACTGGCCGAGCAGGACCTTGAGCTTGCGCCCGACGTTCCGGTAGTTGACCCGCGTGCCGCCGACGTGGACCTTCGTCGCGCGCAGGTGCACGAGGTCGAGCTCGATCGAGTCGACCTCGGCGAGCAGGACGACGTCGAGGGTCGCCTCGCCGTGGATCCGGTTGGACCGCACGCGGTAGCGCAGGTCGAGACCGTAGTGGTCGACCCGGTAGTCGGTGGAGCCCCGCTGGGGGACGTAGGCGTCGAGCGGGCCGTCGCTCGCGTTCCGGCGGATGGCCACGATGGTGAGTCCTCCTGGATCGGGTTCGCCGCATCGTACGCGACGGACTGTCTGTCGCCGCCGCTCGGGCGGTCCTACCGGTCTGCGTCTCCCGCCGCTCCTCGAGCGACGTCGTCCACCCAGGGCGCCGGACGTCGTCCGACCCCCTGGGCGAGAGGCTCGCCTACCTGCGGGCGACCGTCTCGTCCCACGGGCTGATGGGGTTGCCCCGCCACGTCGTCCCGGCCGGGACGACCTCGCCGCGCATGACGAGCGACGCCGGACCGACCCGGGACCCGGGCTCCAGCCGGGCCGCCGGCAGGACGACGCCGTGCGGCCCCATCGAGGCGCCCGCACCGATCTCGACGGTGTCGAGGCTCATCACCCGGTCGTGGAACAGGTGGGTCTGGACGACGCACCCGCGGCCGACGGAGGCGCCGTCCGCCACCGTGACCAGGTCCGCCTCGGGGAGCCAGTACGTCTCGCACCACACGCCGCGGCCGACCTTCGCGCCCAGCGTCCGCAACCAGGCCGAGAGGAGCGGCGTCCCGTAGGCCTGCTCCGCGAACCAGGGAGCGGCGACCATCTCGACGAACGTGTCCTGGAGCTCGTTGCGCCACACGAACGAGCTCCACAGCGGATGGTCGCCCGCCTCGATGCGACCGACGAGCAACCACTTGACCGCGGACGTCAGCAGGGCGGCGACCACACCGGCGGCCAGCATCACGACGCCCGAGAGGAGCGCGGCGGCCCACCAGGACTCCTCGACGAGCTGCTGCAGCGCGACGAGCACCCCCACCGCGACGTATCCCGTGACGATCGGCGCGGTCAGCCGCAGCACCTCGAGGGTGCCGCGCGCCACCAGCATCCTGCGGGGCGGGCTGTACGTGCGGGAGTCGTCGACCTCCGACTGCGTGACGCGGCGCAGGCGCGTCGGGGGCTCCCGAGCCACGATGACCCCGCCTTCGCCTTGGACGGCGCGGCCGATAGGACGGCGACGAGCCCGTTCTTGGGGACCGATCGACCCGGGGCGGCGATGCCCGAGTTGCCGAGGAACGCGCGCTTGCCGACCCGTGCCCGGGCGACCCGGACCCAGCCGCCGCCGAGCGCGTAAGGCGCGACCATGGTGTCGTCCGCGAGGAACGCGCCCCGGGAGACGTCCATCATCGACGGGATCCCCAGCACCGTGGAAGCCTCGACGTGCCGGCCGACCTTCGCGCCGAGGAGCCGCAGCCACGCGCTCGTGAACACGCTCGAGTAGATCGGGAACAGGGTCGTGCGAGCCGAGTCCATCAAGCGCTGCGTCACCCAGGCCTGCCACCCCTGCCGGCTGTGCGCAGGGTGGTAGCCCTCGCGCAGCCCGAGCGCGAGCAGGCGGACGACCGCCACGACCAGCGCCGCGTAGGTCGCCAGGGCGGCGAGCGTCGCGACCGGCACCCACACCAGCAGGTCCACGGCGACGGGGGCCAGGCTGACGACGACCGTGCCGCTCGCCTCCGCCAACCAGCCCGTGCCGAGGAGGAGGACCGCGATCCCCGCGGCCACCGCGACGACCGGGAGGAGGCTCAGCGCGACGCCGCTCACCCCGTAGGCCGCGGTCCAGGCGCGGGACTCCGGGGGACGCTCGTCGGGCCACGGGTGCTTGACGCCGGCGCGGATGCGCACGGCCGGCGAGCCGCCCCAGTACTCGTGCGCGCCCACCTTCCCGGAGACGGCCGAACCCGCCTCGACGTCGCTGCCCTTGCCGATGCGGGTCCCCGGGAGCAGCGTGGACCGCGCGCCGACGGTCGCACCCGCCCCGACCTTGATGCGCCCGAGGTGCAGCGTGTCGCCGTCGAGCCAGTGACCGGACAGGTCGACCTCGGGCTCGACCGAGCAACCCTTGCCGAGCGTGAGCATCCCGGTCACGGGCGGCAGCGCGTGCAGGTCGACGCCCCGTCCCACCTTCGCGCCGAGCAGGCGCGCGTACAGGCCCACGAGGGGCGCGCCCGCGACGGTCAGCCCGCCGCTCGCACCGACGAGCTCCTCTGCCGCCCACAGGCGCAGGTGGACCGAGCCGCCTCGGGGGTACTCCCCGGGGAGACCCCGCGCAGGAGCAGGCGCGCGCCGAGCGCGGAGACGAGGAGCCTGCCCACCGGGCTGACGAGGACGAACCAGCCCAGGAGCACCCACCACCAGGACACCGGCCGGACGAACGCGAGCGGCGTCGTCGCATCGAGGACGTTGTTGATGGCCGCGACCCAGACGAGCCACCGCAGCCCGGAGAGCGTGCGCAGCGCGAGCACCACCGCGAGCTGGACGGCCTGCGCCCCGTGACCCACGGGCGTCGCCGGGGCGTGGGCGGGGGTCTGCGGGCGCTCGGGTCCCTCGTCGGCCGCGGCGCGGGCGGCCGCACGGTCGACGAAGCCCGCCACGTCGCCCACTGAGGGGTTCTCGTAGAGGTCGGCGACCGTGATCGACGGGAGCCGGCCCCGCAGCGCGGAGACGACCTGCGCGGCGGTGAGACTGCCGCCCCCGAGGTCGAAGAAGTCGTCCTCGGCCGAGGTCGGCGTGGTCCCGAGCACCGCACCCCAGACACCCGCGACCCACGTCTCCGTCTCGGTGAGCGGGGCGGCGTCGGGGTCGCCGGTCGGTTCCACGGTCGCCTGCGCCCCCGGGGGCAGCGGCCACGGGAGGGTGTCCCGGTCGACCTTGCCCGAGGTCTTGGTCGGGATCTCGTCGACCACGGCGAGCAACGGGACCAGCGCGGCCGGGAGGGTGCGGCGCAGCGCCTTGGTGGCGCTCCGGACGTCGAGGCGCGCGCCGGGGGCCGGGTCCGCAGCGGACGGGTCCGACGTCGCGCGACCGGTCGCCGGGACGGCGGGTCCCGCCGGGGCGGGCGGGTCCGCCGGGGCGGGGGGCACGACGACGTACCCGACGAGCACCGTGCCGCCGGACTCGGTGCGGCGCACCGCGGCCGCGGCGGCGACCACCCCATCGAGGTCGAGGAGCGCCGAGTCGATCTCGCCGAGCTCGATGCGACGTCCGCCGACCTTCACCTGGTCGTCGGCGCGACCGACGAAGAGCAGACCCTCCGGGTCCCGCACCACGAGGTCGCCCGACCGGTATGCACGTTCCCAGCCGAGCCCCTCGTGCGGGGCGTACTTCTCGGCGTCCTTGACAGGGTCCAGGTATCGCGCGAGGCCGACGCCGCCGATGATGAGCTCCCCCGTCCCGCCGGGCTCGACCTGCGTGCCGTCCGGACCGACCACCGCCAGGTCCCAGCCGTGGAGCGGCAGGCCGATCCGGACCGGCCCCTCGCCGCCGAGCCGGGCGGCGCACGCGACGACCGTCGCCTCCGTCGGCCCGTACGTGTTCCAGACCTCGCGCCCGGGCACGGCGAGCCGCGCGGCGAGGTCGGGAGGGCACGCCTCACCCCCGAAGATCAGCAGCCGGACGCTCGCGAGCGTCTCGGGCGGCAGCAGCCCTGCGAGCGTCGGAACGGTCGACACCACCGTGATGCCGCGCTCGGCGATCCAGGGGCCCAGGTCGGCGCCGGTGCGCACGAGGGATCGGGGCGCCGGGACCAGGCAGCCGCCGTACCGCCAGGCGAGCCACATCTCCTCGCACGACGCGTCGAACGCCACGGAGAGGCCGGCGAGCACACGATCGTTCTCGCCGAGCGGCTCGCCCTGCAGGAAGAGCTCGGCCTCGGCGTCGACGAACGCCGCTGCGTTGCGGTGCGTCACCGCGACGCCCTTCGGGGTGCCCGTGGAGCCGGAGGTGAAGATGATCCAGGCGTCGTCGTCCGGGGTGGGCCGCTCCCCGGCGCGCGGGTTGGCCGGGATGTCCGGGCGGACGGCGAGGTGCCCGTCGTCGCCGAGCACGGCCCGGACGCGGGCCTCGGTGAAGACGAGCTCGGCGCGCTCGTCCGGGTCGTCCTTGTCGACCGGGACGTACGCCGCCCCCGCGGTGAGGACCGCCAGGATCGACAGGTAGAGATCGACGCGGCCCGACGTCGCACGGACCCCGACGCGGTCGCCGGGGCCGACACCCTGGTCGACGAGCGCCCCGGCGCGTCGGCCGAGCTCGGTCGCGAGCTCGGCGTACGTCAGCGAGCGTTCACCGTCGTCGAGAGCGAGCGCGTCCGGGTGCGATCGTCCGGTCGAGCGCAGGACGTCGAGCAGCGTGCGCGGCTGCGGGGCGCGCCGTCCGGCGAGCAGCGGATCGGTCTCTGGCACATCGCTCCAGCGTTAGAGGTCGCGGTGGTCCAGGACGACCAGCGCGATCGCGCGCATTGTAGGTCGCTCACATGGCTTGCTGATGAACGTCAGGCTCACGCCACGACGGTGAGCGTGCTGCCCTCGCCGCGGATCTTGCGGACGGACACCCGCTCGGCGACGGCTTGCTTGAGGGTCTCCACGTGCGACACGAGGCCGACCGCCCTCCCGCCGCTGCTCAGCCGGCCCAGGACTCCCAGCACCGACTCGAGGGTCTCGGGGTCGAGCGTCCCGAATCCTTCGTCGACGAACAGCGTCTGGAGCTCGACCCCGCCGGCCTCGGCCTGGACCACGTCGGCCATGCCGAGCGCCAGGCAGAGCGACACGTAGAACGTCTCACCCCCTGAGAGGGTGCTGGGCCTGCGCTCCTCCCCCGTCTCGTGGTCGCGGACGGTCAGCGACAGTCCCGTCTTGCGCAGGCGTGCCACCTCGGCGCGGTCCGTCCGAGCGAGCTCGTACCGTGCGCCGGAGATCTCGTCGAGCCTGAGGTTCGCGGCGGCCACCACCTCGTCGAACCGGCGCATGAGGACGAAGGTCTGGAGCGTGATCCGGTCCGCGTTGTCGCCGGCGCCGTTGGCGATCTCGGCCATGCGCAGCACCGGGGCCGCCGAGCTGCGCACCGCCGCGGTGGCGGTGACGGCGGAGCGGAGCGCCGCGGCCGCGGACTCGGCCCTCTGGACCGTGCTGCGCACACGCTCGAGCTGAGCGAAGGCCTCCTCGTGGCGGGCCACCGCGGCCGCCAGCGCGTCGACGGCCGCCTCCAGGTCGACCTCGACGGCGTCGCCCAGGCCGGCGATCTCCGGCGACCCCAGCGCTTCGCGGACGAGGCGGACGTCGGCGTCGTGGTCGCGCAGCGCGGCCGCAGCGGACTCCCGCTCGTCCGGCTCGAGCACCCCTGCGAGGGCCTGTGCGGCGTCGTCGAACCCTTGGGCTGCGAGACCGTCGGTCAGCTCGTCGTGCCGGTTCGCAGCGGTCGCCCGCGCGACGCCGACCTCGTTCTCGCCCGTGAGGACCGCCCGCACCGCGGACTTCGCCCGCCCGATCTCGCGGTCGACCACCGCCGCCAGGTCCGTCCCGGCCTCGCTGTCCTTGGCCGCTTCGATGGCGGGGGTCCCGGGCAGCAGGGTCAGGGCGGTCTCGAGCTCACGGTCGAGGCTCGCGCGCCCCTGGGCGATGCTGGCGGCCAGCGCCCGGGCCTCGCCCTCGAGCTCTGCCCTCTGCGGGCCGAGGCCGTCACGCGTCCTACGGAGCTCGTCCGTCTTCGCGTCGAACCGCTCGATCTGGGCGTCGGCGTCGTCTCGCCGGGCGGCGGCTGTCTCGGTCGCGGCGACGGCGGCCCGCGCCTCGGCGTCGGCGGCCTGCGCGGCGTCGACCCCCGTCCCCTCACTCGCACGGACCCGGTCCTCACGTCGGCCCTCCAGCACGGCGACGCGGTTGCTGGCGTCCACGAGGTGTCGGTCGCACTCCGCGTAGGCGGCCTCCAGCACCTCGATGTCGTCGGCGCTCACGTGGTCGTCAGGACGGATCGCGGGCGCCGGGTGCTCGGTCGACCCGCACACCGCGCAGGGTTCCCCGGGCGCGAGGTTCGTCGCGAGCTCGCCCGCCATCTCGGTGATGCGTCGTTCCCGGGCCGACGTGAGCGCCGCCGTCGCGCTGCGCGCGGAGTCCGCGGCGAGCGCCAGCGCTGCCCGGGCGGCGGCGAGCTCGTCGTCGATCCGGACGACGTCGCGCGCGGCCTCCAGCACGTCGGCGGCCCCGACCGCCCGGGCGCGGGCGTCGCCGAGCACGTCGGCACCCAGAGCGAACTCCTGGCGCGCTCCCACCAGCTGTGCGCGCTCCGCGGGGCGGGTGCCGTCGAGCGTGTCGTCGAGGATGCGGAGCTCGTCGTCGAGGCGCGCGATCTCCTTCATCGCGTCGACGCGCTTGCCCTCCCATGTCGGGAGCGACCGGCCCGTCTCGCGGAGGGCGTCGATCCGTGCCAGCAGGTCGGACATCGCGGACAGGCGCGCCTCGAGGTCCTCGACGGACCCCGTGGCGAGCGCGGGCGGCAGAGCGGCCCGTGCGACGTCGCGCTGCTCGACCGCCTCGACCAACGCCGCCTCGGCCGCCCGTGCGCCCTGCAGCGAGGACATGACGAGCGCGGCGCGACCTGCCACCTCGAGCCGATCGCGCCGGCGCGACATCTCGTCGGTCCTGGCGGTGAGCTCGGCCTGACGTGACCGCAGGCTCTCGCGCCGTGCCAGGAGATCGCTCGTCGCGCGCGCCACGTCGAGCTCGCGGCGCCGCGCGTCGGCGGCGACCCGCGCGTCGGACTCACCGACCGATCGGACGAAGGCCTGCTCGCGCAGGTCGCCGACGCGCGACCCGACCAGGTCCAGGAGCGCTGCCCCGGACCGGTCGTCGATCCGCGTGGTCTCGACGGCGTCGGGCGCCGGCTCGTCGAGAGCCGCGGCCTCCGCGAAAGCGGCCACCGCCGTACCGATACGCTGCTCGGCCGCGTCGACCGACCTGCGTGACTCGCCTGCCATCACCTTCAACCGTTCCGCGAGGGCGTCGAAGTGCTGGGTGCCGAAGACTTTCTGCAGCAGCGCCCCACGATCCTCGGGCTTCGCGCCGAGGAAGCTCGCGAACTCGCCCTGGGGTAGCACGACCGTCTGCACGAACTGCTGACGGCTCAGCCCTACCGCGTCCCGCAGCTGCTGGTCGGCCTCCCCAACCGGGTCGACAGCGCCACCCCGGAGACGGCAGCGAGCGCGTCGCCGTACTCCTCGATGCTCGCCTCAGGACCGACCTCCGGCAACGACGAGAGGCGCCAGAGATTGACCTGCGCCTGCTCCTTAGCCTGGCCCGTCCCCCGGCGCTTGGGCCGCATGTACTCGGGCGAACGCCGCACGCGGTAGTCGCCGGACTGCACGGAGAACACGAGGTCGACGTAGGTCTCGACCTCGGGGTCGACGTGCGCAGACCGCAGCCGGTCCTTGTGGCCCGCCTCGGTCGCGACCCCGCCGTAGAGGGCGAAGACGACGGCGTCGATGATCGTGGACTTCCCGGAGCCTGTGGGGCCCTCGAGCAGGAAGATGCCGGAGGCCGCCAGGCGGTCGACGTCGATCCGATGCCGGCCCGGGAACGGCCCGATCCCCTGGAACTCGAGCGAGTGGATCTGCATCAGGCGCTCTTCTCCGCAGCGAGGACCGCCTCGTGGGCCTGCGCAAGGACGCCGGACTCCTCGGGGGTCGGTGCTGCACCGGTGACGTGGGTGACGAAGTCCCGGACCACGACGAGCGGGTCGGCGCCGCGCTCGACGACACGGACCGTCTCGCGGGCGTCCCGTGACGCGGGCTCGTGTCGGATCTGCAGCGCGTGCGGGAACCTGGACCGCACCCGAGCCACGAGCTCGTCCGGTCGCTGGGGGTCCGTCACGGTGAGGCGAAGCCAGTCGCCGGTGTGCGCTTCCCCGCGCGCTCCCATGACCTCCTCGAAGGTGCCCGACAGGTCGGCCATGCGGCGCGGCACCGGGGCCGGGACGAGCTCGATGCGCTGATCGTCCGGTGCGTCGAGGTCGAGCAGCACCGTCGACTTCGTGTGGTTCATCTCGGAGAACGAGTACGCGAGCGGAGAACCCGAGTAGCGAGCCGACGGGGGCGGGCCCGGGAGTGCCTCGGGCGACGCGGCCTCCGGCACCGTCACCTTCTGAGGTCCGTGGAGGTGACCGAGCGCGACGTAGTCCACGCCGCACCCCGCGAACACCCCGGCCGGCACCGAGTCGACGCCCCCGACCCGGATGTCACGCTCGGAGTCGGACGCCTGCCCGCCAACGACGAACGCGTGCGCCATGACGACAGCGCGTGCGGGCCCCTCGCCGGAGAGCGCACGGCACTCGCGGGCGAGCCGGTCGGCACGGACCCGCCGCATCGCGGCCGCGGTCACCGCGGCGTGCGAGCGCAGGAGCGGCTTCTGCGGGTCGTCGGCCAGCACCGAACGGAAGCTCTCGGGCTCCAGGTAGGGGAACCCGTAGACGTGCAGCGGTGCCTCGCCGTGGCGGCCCTGGATCTCGACGGGCCTACCGACGTCGGACGAGCTCAGGATGTGGAGCTCGTCGCGCAGGAGGGGAGCTGCGAATCCGAGACGCGTCGCCGAGTCGTGGTTGCCCGGGGTGAGGACGACCGTGGTCAGCTCGGCCAGCCGGCGCAGCGCCGTCCCCAGGCTCTCGACGGCCTCGACGGACGGGATGGCTCGGTCGTAGACGTCACCCGCGACGAGAACGGCGTCCACCGAGCGCTCCCGCACCGTCGCCACGAGGTGCTCGAGGAACACGCGCTGGTGCTCGAGGAGATCGACGCCGTGCAGCGTGCGCCCCAGGTGCCAGTCGGAGGTGTGCAGGATTCGCATAGGACGAACCTAGGCGCAGCCACCGACAGTCAGAGGGCGCCGCTCCCGGCGGTCCGTGAGACGGGGATCCGGCCACCCATGCCGATCATCTCGAGACCGTGCACGACCCGCGGGGGCGGGTCGTGCAGGACGACCTCGTGACCTGACTCCAGGCAGAGCAGGTGCGCCTGGAGGATGAAGGCGAGACCGGTCGAGTCGATGAAGTCGACCCGAGCGACGTCGAACGCCACCGGTCCCTCGTGCAGCGCAAGGAAGGTCATCGCCTCGCTGGCGGAGGTTCGGAGCGATGCGTCGACGTCTCCCCACATCGTGACGAGGGCGCCGTCCGAGGTCGCGACAGCCTCGATGCCGCCTGCGACCGGATTGTCAGTCATGACTACGTCTTGCTCCATTCAAGTCGGGGAATCCCCCGAGAGGCATCCTTCTCCTTCGGGGCAACGATCGCAACATCGCGCCACGAGGTGGTGGAGGATTCGTGTGCACCCCGCAAGGAATCGGCGGGTTCGGGTGATCGGACGACCGTACGGCGAGCATCCGACACTCGCGCCGGCCAGGGGACATCGCGCCGGGCGCGCACGAGCGCCGCCTCGGGAAGGACTCAGTCGTCCGTCGGCTCACCGTCCGGCGAGGTAGCCCCGGCGCGCTCCGTCGCCTCCTCCGGTCGCGCCGATGTCTCGTCCACGCCTGGAGCGCCCGCCCCGTCCTTCTCGTCGTCGCCGTCCGGAGCAGTCGGTCCGTCGGTGGAGTCGCTCCCGGTGGTGCCGGGCTCCGCAGTCGGATCGGTGCTGTCCTCCGGGTCGGTCGGCGAGGTCGTAGCGGTGGGGGTCGAGGTCGGGGTGGGAACCGGTGTCGGAGCTGCCGTCGCGGTCGGCGCAGGGGTCGCACTCGGCGTCGGTGTCGCGGTCGCCGTAGGCGTAGGCGTCGCGGTCGGCGTCGGCACCGCAGTCACCGTGGGTGTCGGGGCGGCGGACGGCGTCGTCACCGGCTTCGGGGTGGCGGACGGGGGCGGTGTGGCCGAGGGGCGAGGCGTCGCTGCAGGCTTCGCACTGTCCTTCGACCCGCCCTTGGCGGGGTCCTTCGCCTTGTGCGCGGACGTGTCCTTCGCCCCGCCCTTCGACGGCGCCTTGCCGCGCGTCCCGGACCCGTCACCTGCCGTGCCGGACGACGTCGCGGAGCCGGCACCCGTGGACCCCGCACCCCCTGACGAAGCTCCGGACCGTCCGCTCGAGAACCAGTCGGCGGCGATCGCCGCGTACTGGTCGCCGTCGACTCCCGGTGCCGCACCGCCGAAGAACTCGAAGTGCCAGGGCTCCGGCTTGGAGCCCCCGGCCGGGCCCACGTCGGGTTGCCCCAGCCGTAGTCCGGCGCGTTCAGCCGGAGCCAGCGGTACTCCGCCGATCGCCCTCCGGAGATCGGGTTGCTCAGGTCGACCGCCAGTCCCCACCCGTGCTGCGACGTCCCCGGTACGGCTGCCAGGTGCGGCTTCGCGGCGCGCACCGCCACCTGACTGGCGTACGAGCGGTAGGAGTCGGTCATCGGGATGGGCACCCCGAACTCGGCCTCGTACGCCGCCGAGAGGGCGATCAGGTGAGCTGCGGCGTCGCACCGCAGCGAGTGACCGGGGGCGAAGGGGAGCGCGCACAGCGCCGAGGCCGGGATCCGCCCGTTGCGCATCCCGGCGAACATCTCGAGGTAGGTGTCGCGCTCGAGCGACGCGACTGCTGCGTCGTCGACGAGGTCGCCGGAGCGGCCGTCGACGAAGGGTGCGAAGACGGACGCACCCTCGTGCTCCAGCAGCTCCGCGATGTACTCGTCGTCGATCTTCGGCGAGACGGTCACCGGTGCCGCAGCACCGTCGGAGTCGAGGAGGTACGCCACCCGCCACGCCGCGTCGACGACGGTCGGCCACTCGACACCGTCGTGCTCGTGCTGCGCGACGTCGGCGTTCGTGCCGTCCGCGCGACCGGGTGTGCCGGGGTCCGCGGTGTCCGCACGATCGAGCGTGCCGGGGTCGGCAGCGTCGACGACCTCCGTGGCACCGGCCTCCGTGCCGTCGACCTCCGGCGCATCGACCTCGGCGGCGTCGACCACCACCGTGGCGTCGACCTCGGTGCCCTCGCTGCCGCCGGTGCCGGCGACCCCGGGCACCGGCTCGGTCGGGTCCCCAGCACCCAGCCGGCCCGACTCCTCCGGCCGGTCCTGCTCGTCCAGCCCATCGACGCGTGGCAGCAGCGGGTCCGCCCCCTCGGCGAGCACGTCCCACGTGGGGTCGCCGGTCCGGCCGTCGTTCGCGACCCTCTCCTGGGCGTCGTAGGTGGCCAGGAGCATCGCGAGCTCGGACCGAGCGCGGGCGAGGAGCGACAGGTCCGAGCCGGGCTCGGCTGCGAGCGCCGACGCCGACGCCTCCATCAGGCTGTCGACCCGCGCGCGATCCATCCGGGTCTCGAGGCCCTGACCGCCGACGTCCGCCACCTCGGGGCTCGACCCCGAGCCGGTGACCTGTCCAGGCGCGGTCGCGCCGACGCCGAGACCCTGGGCCGTGAAGAAGCCGACCGCGAACACGGGCTCGGGGAGCAGCGAGCCGCCCACCACGAAGGCGGGTGGAGCCTCCACCGACGGGACGCTCAGCGCGCCCCCCGGCGTCCCCGTTCCCATTCCCGTAGCCGCGACCGCCACGGACGTCGCAGGCGAACCGAGGGGGACGGCGCCGGCATCGCCGGACACCTCGACCGCTTCCTCGACGACCACCGAACGCGTCGCGGCGAGTGATGCCCCCTGGTCCGGGCCGACGTGGACGGTCCGTCCGGAGACATGGACGTCCGCGAAGGCCACCGTCGTGAGACCCACGAGGGTGGCCGCGCAGCCTGCCGTGACGCACGCTCGCCAGAGCGCGCGTCGTCGCGCCGAACCCGGTGCGACGGCAGCTCTGCCGTCACGCGTCACGTTCCCGTCCAACCAGCTCTCCCGTTGTCGGTCAGGTCACAAGCGTGCACCCCTCCAGCGGTACATGCCAGAGGTGCGGACGTCTGGGGCAGAAGTTCGCCCTCCCGGGAGCCACGCGATCGCCACAGGACCGTCACAACGGCTACCCGACGGCCCCCGATTCTCCGCCGTCCGCGATGGGACGATGCAGCGATGAACCTCGCCTCGTCGTCTCCTTCCCGCCCGGCGCGCCGTCGTCGGGCGACGGCGCTCGCCGTCGCGGTCCCCCTCACGCTCGTCCCGCTCACCGCGTGCTCGACGGAGGACGTCGCCCCGGAGGGCTCGGTGCAGCACGACGTCCTCGGGGACGCCGAGGACCAGCTGGGGAGCATGGCCGACGGCGCCGGGGACCTGCTGGACCGGCTCGCCTCGATCCCAGCCGAGCTGCTCGACGTGATCGACGACGTCCGGCAGCAGCTCTCCGACGCGGAGGTCCTGCCTGCGAGCGGCTCCACCGTCTGACCTGCCGGGTCGGGAGACGCATATCACCCACCGGTTCCCACCAAACGTCCAGGAATCTAGGCGAGACTGATCCCATGACATCGATGTCGGCCCCGCGAGCCAACGGCTCGTCCTCCGCGCGCTCCGCAGCGTCGCGGTTCGCAGCGGCCGGCATCTTCGCGCTGGCGACCGCCTTCCCGCTGGTCGGTGCGAGCACCGGCACCGCCGGCCCGAACCTCACGAACTTCATCGCCGCAGCGCGGACCCAGACGAACGCCGTCTCCGCCACGCTCGCGGCCGCGACCCGCGAGGTCCGGTCCTTCACTGGCGAGCTCGGGACCGTCGTCGCCGGCGCGGTCGCCTCCGCGAGCGCCGCCACAGCACGGGCAGACGCGGCACTCACCACCGCGGCCGAGGCAGCGGCCTCCGTCGACGTGTTCGACGGACGGGCGACCGTCGAGGTCGAGGACGCCCAGGTAGCGCTCGAAGCCGCCTCCGCCGAGCTGCGCTACGCGACCGACCGCATCGCGGAGTCGGGTCGGGCCGTCCCGACGAGCCTGACGGAGCTCGGCCACCACATCGACTTCCTCCGCGGCCCCGCGTCGTCCTCGCGCTGAGCGGCCGTACCGGAGCGGCACGTGCCGGTGACAGGTCTGCTCGGGGACGGGAATCGGGCTTGCGCCCCCTTGCGAGAATGGGCGGTCGTGACCACCGAGAAGCACCCCGACGCGAACCCTGACCGGGGCGAGACCCCGCGCGAGGGTGCGCCGCGCCGTCGGGGAGGGCGCAACCGCCGAGGCCGCGGGCGAGGAACCGTCGCGGCGAATGGGCGCGGCGACAGCCCCCGCAGGCCCCCGCGGGTCAATCCCGCGCAGCTCGCCCGCGAAGCGGAGGCGCGCCGCGCCGTGGTGGTCCCCGAGATCGTGTACCCGGAGCAGCTGCCCGTCTCGGCGCGCCGCGACGACATCGCCGCGGCGATCCGTGACCACCAGGTCGTGATCGTCGCCGGCGAGACCGGCTCCGGGAAGACGACCCAGCTGCCGAAGATCGCGCTCGAGCTCGGCCGAGGACGCGCGGGTCAGATCGGCCACACCCAGCCCCGACGCATCGCGGCCCGCGCGGTCGCCGACCGGATCGCCGAGGAGATCAACGGCCCCGGGGCGACGCCGGTCGGGGAGATCGTCGGCTACCAGGTCCGGTTCACCGACCAGTCGTCGGAGCGCACCCTCGTCAAGGTCATGACCGACGGGATCCTGCTCGCGCAGATCCAGCGCGACCCGCAGCTGCTCGCCTACGACACCCTCATCATCGACGAGGCGCACGAGCGCTCGCTCAACATCGACTTCCTCCTCGGGTACCTGACGCGGCTCCTGCCCCAGCGCCCTGACCTCAAGGTGATCATCACCTCGGCGACGATCGACTCCGAGCGGTTCGCCCGGCACTTCGCGCCCGGTGGGCCGCTGCCGCCGCTCGAGCCCGAGGAGGTCATGGGCGCCACAGGTGCCGTGGCGGACGCAGGCGACCGGACGTCGTCCGACCTCGCCGGCGAGGACCCGACGGGCCCGCCGACCGCCCCCGTCATCGAGGTGACCGGGCGGACGTTCCCCGTCGAGATCCGCTACCGCCCGCTCGCGGGCGAGCGGTCCGGCGACGACCGCGACCTCGTCACCGGCATCACGGACGCCGCGAAGGAGCTCATGGCCGAGGGGCCGGGCGACATCCTCGTGTTCCTGTCGGGCGAACGGGAGATCCACGACGCCCAGGACGCGCTCGAGGGCTGGCTCGGGGACCGCGCCCGCGACCAGAAGCGGCCCGACCACGTCGAGATCCTGCCGCTGTACTCACGGCTCTCGGCCGCGGAGCAGCACCGCGTGTTCCAGGCGCACCGCTCGCGGCGCATCGTGCTCGCCACCAACGTCGCCGAGACGTCGCTGACCGTCCCCGGCATCCACTACGTGATCGACCCCGGGACCGCCCGCATCTCGCGCTACTCCAAGGCGACGAAGGTGCAGCGGCTGCCGATCGAGCCGGTCGCGCGGGCGAGCGCCAACCAGCGTTCGGGCCGCTCCGGTCGCGTCGCGGACGGCATCGCGATCCGGCTGTACTCCGAGGAGGACTTCGAGGCGCGCCCGGCCTTCACCGAGCCCGAGATCCTGCGGACCTCGCTCGCGTCGGTCCTGCTGCAGATGATCTCGGTGGGGGTCGTGTCGACGCCGGACGACGTCGCGCGCTTCCCGTTCGTCGAGCCGCCCGACACGCGGGCCATCCGCGACGGCGTGCAGCTGCTCGCGGAGCTGGGGGCGCTCGAGGCGACCCGGGACGGGCGTCAGCGGCTCACCGAGACGGGCCGGGTGCTCGCGCAGCTGCCGATGGACCCGCGCCTCGCACGGATGATCTGGGAGGGCTCGAAGCAGGGCGTCGCCCGCGAGGTCGCGATCGTCGCGGCGGCTCTCTCCATCCAGGACCCGCGCGAGCGGCCCGCCGAGGTCCGCGCCCAAGCAGATCAGGCGCACGCCCGGTTCGCCGACGGGAAGTCCGACTTCCTCACCTACCTGAACCTGTGGGAGTACGTCCGGACGCAGCAACGATCCCTGGGGTCGTCGGCGTTCCGCCGCCTGTGCAAGGCGGAGTTCATCAACTTCCTGCGCGTGCGCGAGTGGCAGGACGTCGTCGCGCAGCTCCGCGAGATGGGCAGGCCGCTGGGCATCTACCTCTCCCACACGCAGCAGCCACACCCCGGTGCGAGCCGGCGGCCCGCCGGGCGCGGAGACGCGAAGGACGTCAAGGAGGCGCGCGCGAACAGGAGCCCGAGCGCAGGAGGCGACGGCGCCGACAGTCCGAGCACTCCTCTCCCGGGCGACGACCCACACGACCTCAAGCACCGGTGGGACGACGACGCGATCCACCGGTCGATCCTCGCGGGGCTCCTCTCGCAGATCGGCATGCAGGAGACCAACGAGCTCAAGGCGTCGTCGTTCGCGCACCTCAAGGGGCCTGCGCGCGAGCAGGCGATGCGGCGCGCGAAGAAGCAGGCACGCAACGAGTACCTCGGGGCGCGCGGCGCCCGGTTCGCGATCTTCCCGGGGTCGCCGCTGTCGAAGAAGCCGCCGGCCTGGGTGATGGCCGGCGAGCTCGTCGAGACGTCGCGGCTGTGGGGACGCGACGTCGCCCGCATCCAACCCGAGTGGGCCGAGTCGCTCGCCGGGCCGCTCGCGAAGCGCACGTACTCCGACCCGCACTGGTCGACGAAGCGGGGAGCCGCGATGGCCGTCGAGAAGGTGCTGCTCTACGGCGTCCCGATCGTCAGCGACCGCAAGGTCCTGTTCGGGTCCGTCGACCCCGAGGGCGCCCGAGAGATGTTCCTGCGGCACGCCCTGGTCCAGGGCGAGTGGACGACGCACCATCCGTTCTTCGCCGAGAACCAGCGGCTGCTCGAGGAGGCAGAGGAGCTCGAGGCACGCTCGCGGCGCCGCGGCCTCGTCGTCGACGACGACGCGCTGTTCGACTTCTACGACGAGCGCGTCCCCGACTCGGTCGTGTCGGCGGCGCACTTCGACAAGTGGTGGCGGACGGCGAAGCGCGAGTCCCCCGACCTGCTCACCTTCACGCTCGAACAGCTCGTGCCCGACGCGGAGCAGGTCGACACGTCCCAGTTCCCGGAGGCGTGGGAGCAGGGCGACCTGACGCTGCCGCTGACCTACCAGTTCCAGCCCGGTACAGACGCGGACGGCGTGACTGTACACATACCCCTGACCGTGCTGAACCGGGTCGTCCCCGACGGGTTCGACTGGATGGTGCCCGGGCTCCTCGACGAGCTCGCGACCGCGACGATCCGTTCACTCCCCAAGCCGGTGCGCGTCCAGCTGGTCCCCGCGCCCGACGTCGCACGGGACGTCGTCGGCTGGCTTCGGGCGAACACGCCGGACTGGGCCGACATGACACGGGCCGGCGACATGGCGGAGCCCTTCCGGGCGGCGTTCACGCGAGCCGTCCGCGAGCTGCGGGACGTCGTCGTCCCCGACGAGGCCTGGGACGGCGCCGCCGAGCGGCTGCCCTCGCACCTGCGCATGACCTTCCGCGTGACCGACACCCGCGGCTCGAACGGCGACACGATCGCGCTCGACGAGTCGACCGACCTCATCTCGCTCCAGCGCCGGCTCGCGCCGCAGGCGGAGGCGGCGGTGCGGTCGGCCGTCCGCGGGGCTGTCGGGGCTGCGCTGGCTGAGGCGGCCGCGTCGTCGAGCTCGGCCGGGACCGTCGCCGAGGGTCTCGGACTGGCCGGCGGGTCGCCGACCGCAGGCCGGCGCCGGTCGGGCAAGCCTGCCTCGACGTCCTTCGACTCCTCGACGCCGTCCGGCCCCGGAGCGCCGGGCCGAGCGGGAGATGCGAAGGGCGTCGAGGAGGTGCGCGCGCACCGGGAGCCGGGAGGCCGAGGTGACGGCACCGACAGCCCGAGCACTGCCGCCCGGCCCGGCGCCGGCCCCGACCACGTGGTGGTCGCCGAGAAGGTCGGGCTGCGGTCGTGGCCCGAGGGTCTCGACGGCGGGGTGCTGCCCGACGAGGTGAGCACCGACCTCGGCGGCGGGACCGTGGTCCGGGGGTTCCCTGCTCTCGTGGAGGAGGTCGACGCGAAGGGCGCGGCGAGCGTCGCTCTCCGGGTGCTGGCCGACGCGCGACTGCGCGAGATGCGGCACGCGCAGGGTGTCCGGCGGCTCCTGCTCGGCGAGTGCGCACTGCAGAGCGGCCGCATCACGTCGCGCTGGAACGGCACGCAGGCCCTGACGCTCGCGGCGAGCCCGTACCGGAACACCGAAGACCTCGTCGCCGACATCCAGCTCGCCGCCGTCATCTCCCTTGTGCCCGCTGCGGGGTCGATCCGCGACGCCGACGCGTACGCCCGGGCCAAGGCCCTCGTGAAGAAGCGGCTCGAGGACGAAGTCCATACCGTCGTCGGACACGTCGTGGCTGCGCTGACGGCGAGCCGGACCCTCGACGGCGAGGTACGGTCCGCGAACTCGCTGGCACTGCTGAACACGCTGACGGACGTGCGCGACCAGGTGGCCGGGCTCGTGGGCGTGGGGTTCATCAGCGCGACCCCGCCCGACCGGCTGCGGCACCTGACCCGCTACGTGCGGGCGGCGTCCTACCGCTTGGAGAAGGCGGCGGCGAACCCGAACCGCGACGCCGAGCTCGCGTGGCGGGTGCACGACGTCGAGGACGCGTATGCGAAGGCTCGCGCGGCGTACGCGGCCGGGCAGCCCGACGCCGCTCGGAGCGCCGAGCTGGCCGAGGTGCGCTGGATGCTCGAGGAGCTGCGGGTCTCGCTGTTCGCTCAGCAGCTCGGCACGGACGGGCCGGTCAGCGAGAAGCGGATCCGCAAGATCCTCGGGGATAGCCACCGGCCCACCGGCCGAAACGGCGGAGGCCGAGACGCCGGAGGCCGATGCGGCGGAGCCTGCCGCACGGAGGACGTCGGGAGCCTCAGGGTCGCAACCAGGGGGCTCCCTGATGTATCCGGGCGCCCGACGCCGTACGTTCGGTCCCATGAGCACCCCCACCCTCTCCCGTCCCCAGAACGACAAGTGGATCGCCGGCGTCTGCTCCGGCCTCGGGCGCCGCTTCGGCATCAGCGCGAACATGGTCCGGCTGATCGCCGTCCTGTCATGCCTTCTCCCCGGCCCGCAGTTCATCGCCTACGTGGTCCTGTGGATCGTCATGCCCAAGGACGCCTGACCTCGCGGCCGGGGCGGCCGCGAGCGGCGGCCGGGACCGGCGTCCCGGGTGGATTCCGGCGGACGACGTCCCGCGGCGGACGGCGCACCCTCCCTACGAGCGAGACCGACCGCAGGTCGGTGACGACTCGCAGCGAGGAGAGAGCGATGAACGTCGAACCGTGGAGCACGATCGGGCCGGGGTCCTCCGGTGTCGTCGTCCAGGGCATCCAGCACCACCTGCGCGCCCGCGGGGGCACCCTCGCGGCCGACGGCTCGTACGGGCCGATCACCGCCGCCGCCGTCACGACGTTCCAGTCGTCGGCGGGCCTGACCGCGGACGGCGTGGTCGGCCCCGCCACGTGGCCGAACCTCGTCGTGCCCGCCCGGATCGGGGACACCGGCGAGGCCGTGCGCGCCGTCCAGGAGTTCGGCCTGGTCCCGTCGCCGGGCGTGCCGCCGCTCGTCGTCGACGGGTCCTACGGGCCGATCACCCGGGATCGCGTGCGGTTCTTCCAGGAGTCCTGGGGTCTGCAGCTCGACGGCGCCGCCGGCCGTGAGACGTGGTCGTTCCTCAGCACGTCGGTCCCCGGGCCGCGCCCGTGGCCGCTCGTGAAGCCCGGCGCGCAGCAGGCGACCAACTGGCGGGTCCTGGCCGCACAGCACCTGCTGCGCCACCACGGCGCGTCGATCGTCGCGGACGGGTCGTTCGGGCCGCTGAGCACCGAGGCCGCACGGCAGTTCCAGCAGGACCTGCGGGCCCGCTTCGTGAGCGGCACGATAGGACAGCTCGACTGGCCCGAGCTGATCGTGACGGTCCGCCAGGGCGACCACGGCGAGGCGGTGCGCGCCGCGCAGACGCTGCTCCCCGGTGGGCTCACGGTCGACGGGTCGTTCGGCCCGCTCACGGACGCCGCCGTGCGCGAGTTCCAGACGATGTTCGCCCCTCCGGTCGACGGCGTGGTCGGGCCGATCACCTGGCACACCCTCACGCTGCGCATCTTCGACTGACGAAGCACGACGGCCCGCCGACCACCTCGACGAGGCGGCCGGCGGGCCGGGACGTGCGGCTGCGCGATCAGCGGCGGGCGACCGACCCGTCACCGCCCAGCAGCTTCTTGGCCTTGCCGAGCTCGAGCAGCACCGTCTCGCCGGTCGCGTCCTCGACGCCGTCGTTGTCGGTGACGGCCCAGACCTGCCCGTCCCCGCCGATCGTCAGGCCTTCGAGCTTCTCCTGCGTCCATCCGTGCGTGGCCCGCAGGTCGGGCAGGACGTCGATCGCGAGCTCCTTCTCGACGGGCGTCACGGAACCGTCGGCCGCGGCATCCGCGGGCAGGTCCACGGTGTAGACGCGCTTCACGGCGGCGGACGGGCCGTTGAGCTTGTCGCGCTCGATCACGGCGACGGTGTCGCCGTCGACGGCCGTGATCTCCGAGAGCCCGATCCAGTCGCCCTCGGTGTCGGTGGTCTCGAGCGGGTACCCGAACCACGTCCACTCCTGGGAGCGGACGTCGTAGCGCCCGATCCGTACGTAGCCGCCGAGCCCGTCGTCGGTCGTCAGCCCCCGCTGGAGCGCGACGAGCAGGTGCTCGCCGGCGGCGTCCGTCGTGCCCGACACCCCCTCGACACCCCACTTGCCGAGCCCCGCAGCCACCTCCGCGGGCAGGGCCACGGACTCCTGCACCACGCCGGTCGCGTCGATGCGCACGAGCGCGTTCTCGGCGCCCGTCGCACCCTCGACACCGAGCCAGAACCCGCCCTGCGGGCGGGCCCACAAGCCCTCGACGTCCAGACCGACGGGCGCGCCGCCGTCCGACACGGTGAGCGAGCGGTCGACGACCGCGGGGCCCTTGGCGCCCGTGTCGAGCGACAGGATCTTCGTCGGCACCTGCGCGGCGTCGGTCGCCGTCCACAGGCGGTCCTTCGCCCGGGGGTCGGCCGACAGCGCGCCGAGCGCGGTCCACCCGATCGGGGCGCCGGCCGCGTCGTCCGCGGAGACGACGGTCGGGAACGCGGGGGTACCGCCGTCCTTCGCGAACCTCGGGCCCAGGCCGAAGACACCGACCGTAGCGCGCACGCCGTCCTCCGCCGAGTCCTCCTCGCTGGACGTCAGCAGCAGGTCTCGCGACGGGACGGGCAGCAGCCCCTCGGGCCCGTTGGTGGTGGCGAGCACCTGGACGAACCGCGGCGCGGCGGGCTCCGAGACGTCGTAGACGGCGACGAAGTTGGAGCGCTCCGACCCGACGAACGCGTACGGGGTGCGCCCGAACGTCGCGACGGCGATGCCCTCCATCTCGACGCCCTTCTTCGCGGCCCGGTCCTCGGTGTGCAGGCCGACGCGGACGGCGAGCCGCTCCATCTCGGCCCCCGCGTCCCAGACGACGTCGCCCGTGGTGGTGTCGAAGACCGACCAGCCCCGGGACCCGCCCTTCCAGTCGCCCTCGTTCGCGGTGGCGACGTGCGTGTCGTCGACCCAGGCGATCGCGTCGGGCTCGCGCGGCACGTCGGTGATCGACCCGGTCTGGTCGATGCCGCCGTCCTTCACGGTGTCGATGCCGCTGACGCTCACCGTCCCCGCGGTGAACGCGCGGTCGATGGTCGCGGTCGCGAGGTCGACGACGACGATCCCGTTGTTCTCCTGGAGCGTCACGACGAGCTTGGTGCCCGACGGGTTCACGGCCACGTACTCGGGCTCCGGGTCGGTCGGGGTGTCGAGGTCCGCGAGCGCCGGCAGGGCCGTGCCGTCGGCGGCGACGAGCGGCAGCGGCGTGGCACTCCAACCGTCCACAGCGCCGGAGAGGTCGAGCATCTGCACGAATCCGGCGGGGAGCTGGGGAAGGTCGCCGTCGTCGAGGCCCTCGGGGGCGAGGTCCTCGTCGCGCTGGTTCTCCATCGCGATCGCGGCCTGGGTGCCGTCGGGGGTGACCACGATCGAGTCCGGCTGGCCGCCCAGGTCGATCGAGCGCACCCGGGTGCGGGTCGCGAGGTCGACCACGTCGACGCGTCCCGAGGGCTCGGTGAAGCTCACGGACGTGTCGACCACGACGAGGACGACGTCGCCCACCACGGCGACCGAGGTCGGCTCGTCGTCGGCGTCGCCGAGCTCGGTGAGGCCCAGCGTCCCGAGACCGACGGGGGCGTCCGGGTCGGTGACGTCGAGGAACCCGATGCGCTTGCCCGCGGCGTCCGTGTAGACGAGGGTCCTGCCGTCCTCGCTGATGCTGGAGATCTCGGCGACCGTCTCCGCGGTCGCGGGCTCGCCGTCCGGCCGGTTCTGGAAGACCGGGTAGGTGGCGAGCCGGTGGAAGGTCTCCTTCGTCCTGGGCTGGCTCCAGGTGTCGGACGACGTCCCTCGGGTCGCGAGCGCGCCCTGCGCCTCCGAGGCCGTGGCGGCCGGGGCGAGGATCAGACCGCCGAGCACGGCGAACGCGCCGAGCGTCGCGACGGTCGCCCTGGCCGTGGAGGTGGAGGTGGCCGTGGAGGTGGAGGTGGAGGTGGGACGGGCAGGACCGGGACGACGACGTCCGGTGCGAGGCATGGGGGCTCCAGGGGTCGGGGGCATCGGCGACGGCGCCTCGGTGATGCGGCAGCGTGGCTGACCCGCCTGTCGTGAACAGCCACGCTCTGCCGCGAGCACCGCCGTCCGGCAGCCTCCCCTGCCGAGGCGACCGGGCGGCGTCCGACGGGTGAAGCACGGGCGACGAGGCGGGGACGGCCGGGTGTCCGAATTGACAGTGAGCCAGGTCACAGGCGACGTTGAGCCATCAGGTGCACCCACCGGTCGCGCCCGCGCACCCCTGCGGGCCCAGGGAAGGACGACGATGTCGAACCCCAGCAACTCCACCCTCTCGGTCGCGGCGATCCTCGCGGAGTCCGCGACGAACCACGCCGACTCCGTCGCCCTCGTCATGGGCGACCAGGAGATCACCTACGCGACCCTGTGGGAGGAGACCAAGGCGTACGCGGGCGCCCTGCGGGCCCGCGGCATCGGGCCGGGCGACGCCGTGGCGGTGCTGCTGCCGAACGTCCCCGACTTCGCGCGCTGCTACTACGGGATCCTCGCCCTCGGCGCGACCGTCGTCCCGGTCCACGCGCTGCTCAAGGGCCGCGAGATCGAGTACATCCTGCGTGACTCGGGGGCGAAGCTGCTGCTCGTCGGCGCCCCGCTGCTCGCCGAGGGGGCAAGGGCGCCGCCGGCGCGGGCGTCGACGCGCTCACGCTGCTGCTGCCCGACGACAAGGTCGACGACGTCCCGGTCCCCCGCCTCGAGGACGAGGCGAAGGCCGCGGAGCCTATCGACACCTACGTCCCGCTCGACCCGACGTCGACCGCGACGATCCTCTACACGAGCGGCACGACCGGCGAGCCCAAGGGCGCGCTCGGGAGCCACCTCGCGCTCGTCGAGCAGGTCAGCACGATCCTCATCGACACGCTGCCGATCTACGCGGACGACGTGATCCTCGGGTGCCTGCCCTTCTTCCACACGTTCGGGCAGACGTGCACCCTGAACGCCGGGCTGCGGGCCGGGGCGAAGATCGTCCTCATCCCCCGGTTCGACGCCGACGCCGCGCTCGCGCTCATGGTCCGGCACGGCGTGACCGTGCTCATGGGTGTGCCGACGATGCACATCGGGATCGTGGCCGCGGCGGCGAAGAACCCCGAGAGGCCGCCGCTGCGGTTCGGCGTCTCGGGCGGCGCGGCGCTGCCCGTCGCGGTGCTGGAGAAGTTCTCCGAGGCGTTCGGCGCATCGGTCCACGAGGGGTACGGGCTCACGGAGACCAGCCCTGTCGCGACGTTCAACAAGATCGGGCGCGAGACGCGGCCCGGGACGGTCGGTACGCCGATCTGGGGCGTGGACGTCGAGATCGCCGACCCGCTGGTGCGGGACGCGATCGAGATGCTGCCCGCCGGCGAGCTCGGCGAGATCGTGATCCGCGGGCACAACCTGTTCCAGGGCTACCTCAACCGCCCGGAGGCGACGGCGGAGGCGATCGTCGACGGCTGGTTCCGGTCCGGCGACCTCGGCACCAAGGGCGAGGACGGCTACGTGACGATCCTCGACCGCACCAAGGACATGATCATCCGCAACGGCTACAACGTGTACCCGCGCGAGGTCGAGGAGGTCCTGGTGCGCCACCCCGCCGTGGGCATGGCGGCGGTGTTCGGGGTCGACCACGAGACGTACGGCCAGGAGATCGCTGCGGCCGTCGTCCTCGCCGACGGCGCCGACCCGGTCACCGGAGAGGACCTCGTCGCCTGGATGAAGGACGAGGTCGCCGGGTACAAGTACCCGCGCTCCGTCCAGGTGCTGCCCGAGCTCCCGCTCGGTCCGTCCGGCAAGATCCTCAAGCGCGAGCTGGTGCGGCGGCTGGAGGAGTCGCGGGACCGGTGAGCGCGCCGTCCGGTGCCCGGGCGACGACGGGGCCCTCGACGGGCTGCGACGGGATCCGGGCCCGCGGGCCCGAAGAAAAGTCGTACGGTGCGGGGACCGGGAGCACCCGCCCCCGGGTGACGACCGGAGGGCAGCATGCGATTCGTGATGGACATCGACCTCGATCTCGTGGCGGGCGACGCCACCGAGGAGCTCGGCCGTGCGCTGCGCTACTGGGCGGGGAACCTCAAGCACTACGAGCTCGCCGAGGGCACGACCGAGGCCGTCATGGACTCCGCGTACACCGCGGTGGGCACGTGGGAGATCACGCGCTGAGCGTGCGCTCCGCGACGGCGCGGGTCGCCCACACCCGGGCGACCGCGGCCGCGGTCCACCGGGCACGGGACCGCGGTGGATCGTGTCGGTCGCGGGGGCCACAGTGGCTCCCATGACCCCAGCGAGCAGCAGCAAGACCGGCAGCAAGACCGCCACCGGAGCCACCGACGAGAACCCGCCGGCCGCCGAGCCGGACGAGCAGGTCGCCGGCCGCTGCTTCGGTGACGGCGACCCCCTCTACGCGGCGTACCACGACGACGAGTGGGGCGTGCCGGTGCACGGGGAGGCGGCGCTGTTCGAGCGCATCGCGCTCGAGGGCTTCCAGTCCGGCCTCTCGTGGCTCACGGTGCTGCGCAAGCGTCCCGCGTTCCGGGAGGTCTTCGCGGACTTCGACCCCCGGACCGTCGCGGGCTTCGGGGAGGACGACGTGACCCGGCTCCTCGCGGACGGCCGGATCATCCGCAACCGCGCCAAGATCGAGGCCACGATCGGCAACGCTCGCGCCCTCGTCGCCCTGAACGACGCCGGCACGAGCCTCGACGAGCTGTTCTGGTCCTACGCGCCCGACCGCGGAGACGGGTCGCGCCGTGCGTCGCGGCCCGCGACCTGGCAGGACGTCCCGGCGACGAGCGACGCGTCGACGGCGCTCTCGAAGGACCTCAAGAAGCGCGGCTTCCGGTTCGTCGGGCCGACCACGATGTACGCCGCCATGCAGGCGTGCGGGTTGGTGGACGACCACCTCGCGACGTGCCCGGTGGTCACCGCACGCGCCTGAGCCTCGAGCTGAGACGAACCTTGACCGCAGGCCCGGGAGCAGGGCACCAATGGGACTCATCCGCGCCGCACGAGGGGCTCGCGCCGTGACCAGATCGTTGTAGAGCGGTATCTAGTACTTGCCTGTTCAAGCACCTCGACCAGTGGTTAGCGTCAGCGTCGACTTACCCGGTACGGGCAGTAGCAGCGACTCCACGGACCGGGATCCGTTCAGCGCCGCGCGACGATGCGCGGCTCCAGAGAGGACCGTCGATGTCGACGCACCTGTTCCGCACGCCCCGGGGCGCCCTCGCCCTCCCCTCACCGCGATCGTCGTCCTGGCCCTGCTGGTCCTCGGCCTCGGCACGTACCTCCTCGTCTTCGACGGCAAGGTGTCCGACGGCGCGACCCGGCTCGACGCCGGAGCCGCTCAGGTGGACGACGGCGCGGCGCAGCTCGTCGAGGGCGTGAGCCTGGCGTCGGCCGGAGCGGGCGACCTCGACGCCGGAGCCGGACGGCTCGACGCGGGGGCCGCAGATCTCGACGACGGCGCCGCACGACTGGCCTCCGGTTCTGCCGACGCCGCGGACGGGGCGTCCGAGCTCTCCGAAGGCGCCGCGACCGCGAAGGCGGGCTCCACCGAGCTCGCGTCCGGCGCGAGCCGCGCCGCCCAGGGCGCATCCGACCTCTCCGAAGGCGCCGGGACCGCGAAGGCAGGCTCCACCGAGCTCGCGTCCGGCGCGAGCCGCGCCGCCCAGGGCGCATCCGACCTCTCCGAAGGCGCCGGGACCGCGAAGGCAGGCTCCACCGAGCTCGCGTCCGGCGCGAGCCGCGCCGCCCAGGGCGCATCCGACCTCGACGACGGTGCGGGACTGGCCGCCGAAGGTGCCGGCCTCCTCTCCCACGGGGCCCAGACCCTCGCGACCAAGTCGGGCGACCTCCGCGACGGGGCGCTCCTCGCTGCCGATGGTGCGCAGAGCGCAGCGGACGGCGCAGGATCCCTCGCCGCCGGAGCGACCGACGTGGACGCCGGTGCCGCCGCCCTCGACGACGGCGCCGCGCAGGTCCGCGACGGCGCGGCTGCGGCGGACGAGGGTGCAGCAGCGGTCGCGGCCGGGGCATCCGACGCCGCCGCCGGAGCGACGCGCCTCGCCGCCGGGGCCGAGACGCTGGCCGCCGGCACGTCATCGCTGGTCACGGGCTCCGCACAAGTAAAGGGGGTGCCGCTCAGGTGGCCGCCGGTGCAGCGCTCGCCACGGACCCGACGACCGGCAGCCCGGTGCTCTCGGCCGGCGCGGCCCAGCTCTCGACCGGCGTCTCCGACGCCGCGGCAGGCTCGGCGACCGCGCTCGCCGGGGCCCGGACGGTGAAGGCCGGGCTGGGCGACCTCCAGGCCTCGCTCGCCGGCCTCGCCGCAAGCACCAGCGACCCGACGCTCAAGGCTCAGCTCGAGGGCCTCGCCGGTGCGGCCGCGCAGCTGTACGGGGGCTCGTCGCAGCTCGTCGGCGACGCCAGCGGCGGGCTGACCCTGCTCAACGGTCGCCTCGAAGGCGCCGTGCCCGGCGCACAGCAGCTCGCGGCCGGCGCGAAGACCCTCGACACCAAGCTCGGCGAGCTCTCCGCCGGAGCCGCCCAGGTGAGCGCCGGTGCGAGCGACCTCGCCGCAGGCACCGTGCAGGTCGATGCCGGGGCCCAGGACGTCGCGACCGGCGCGAAGACGCTCCGCGACGGGAACAGCGCGCTCGCGGCCGGGTCCGCCGACCTGTCCTCGGGTGTGTCCGCGCTCTCGACCGGTGCGGGTGCGCTCTCGGAGGGTGCCGGGACCCTCGCCGACGGGACCGGCCGGCTCGCGAGCGGTGCGGGCAGCCTCGCCGAGGGCTCGCAGGACGTCGCGGACGGCACGCTCCTCGTCGCGGGCGGTTCGGACCTGCTCGCCGACGGCGCCGACACGCTCTCGACCAAGTCGGTCGAGCTGAGCGACGGGGTCAGCCGCCTCAGCACCGGTGCCGGCGACCTCGCCGACGGCAACGCACGCCTCGCCAGCGGCGCCAAGGACCTCGACGCCGGCCTCGCCCGCCTCAGCACCGGTGCCGGCGACCTCGCCGACGGCAACGCACGCCTCGCCAGCGGCGCCAAGGACCTCGACGCCGGCCTCGCCCGCCTCAGCACCGGCGCGGGCGACCTCGCCGACGGCAACGCACGCCTCGCTACGGGCACGCAGGACCTCGACGCAGGTCTGCTGCTGCTCGCCGACGGGTCGACCGCGCTCGCCGACGGCACCGGGAAGATCGCCGACGGCGCGGGCACGCTGAACGAGGGCACGGTGACTCTCGTCTCCGGTACCGCCGAGCTCAGCGACGGCACCGCGCAGCTCTTCGACGGCGCTACCCAGCTCGACGAGGGTGCCGCCAAGCTCGGCGACGGGACCTCCCAGGTCGCGGCCGGGGCGAACGACCTGAAGACCCAGGTCGACGCCAACCCGGCCGGACCCCTCGCGATCGGCGCCGCGGCCCTGGCGGCGCTGTGCGCGCTCGTCGGCGGCATCGCCCTGGTGCGGTCGCGCCGCACGATCTGAGGTCTGAGCACCTCAGGACGCGCGACGCGTGGGCCCGGTTCGGCACGGCGCCGAGCCGGGCCCTCGTTCCGTCCAGGCCCTCGCCGCAGCGGGCCCTCCGGGGTTCGGACCTCGCCAGGTGTCCAGTAAATGAGACAGGTGCGACGATGGCGGCATGTCCTCGTTCGTCAGCGCCCTCGACCTGTTCTCCATCGGCATCGGACCTTCCAGCTCGCACACCGTGGGGCCCATGCGGGCCGCGCGCTCCTTCGCCGCCGACGTCTCCGCGGCCGCCGCGACCGGCTCGACCGGCTCGACCGGCGCAGAGCCCGCCGCCCGCATCTCCGTCGTCCTCTGCGGCTCGCTCGGCGCGACGGGCATCGGGCACGGCACCCCGGACGCCGTCGTCGCCGGTCTGCGCGGCCTCGTCCCCGAGACCTGCGACCCGGACGACGTTCCGGACGGCTGGGAGAAGCTCGGCGAGGGCACCACTGTGCAGCTCGCCGGTGCACCCGACGGCTCCGAGCACGAGGTCACCATGACAACGGCGGACGTCCGCCTCGCTCCCCTGACCCGCCTCGACGGCCACCCCAACGGGATGCGCTTCACGGCGACCGACGCGGCGGGGCGCACCGTCCTCGAGCGCGTCTACTACTCGGTCGGTGGCGGGTTCGTCCTGACCGAGGCGGAGCTCGCCGAGGCCGAGGCGACCGAGGCGGCCCAGCGCGAGGCCGAGCAGCAGCCCGCCGAGCAACCCACCGAGCAGCCCGCCGAGCAGCAGAGTGGCTCCGCACCGGACCGCGCGTCTGCGGAGCACGAGATCGCGCCGACCGACGAGCCCGACCTCCCGCACCGGTACGTCAACGCCACTGGTCTCCTCGCCACGTGCACCGCGACCGGCCTCAGCATCGCGGAGGTCGCCTGGGAGAACGAGACGACGCTGCGCCCCGAGGCCGAGGTGACCGCCGCGCTCGACGCGATCTGGGCGGCGATGAGCGACTGCGTCGACGCCGGGCTCGAGCGCCAGGGAACGCTCCCCGGGAGGCTGCGCGTGCGTCGCAGGGCACGCGCCCAGCGCGACAAGCTCGTCGCCCTCGACGCGGCCGGCGGCGAGACCACGATCGAGTGGCTCCAGGCCTACGCGATGGCGGTCAACGAGGAGAACGCCGACGGTCGCCGCGTCGTGACGGCTCCGACCAACGGGGCCGCGGGCATCATCCCCGCGGTCGGCCGCCACTACCTGCGCACGCACCCCGCGCTCCAGGGAGACGGCGAGGACGTCGCCGCCGAGCGCCGTCGGGCGATGCGCATCTACCTGCAGACCGCCGCCGCGATCGGCGCGCTCTACAAGCGCAACGCCTCGATCTCGGGCGCCGAGGCGGGCTGCCAGGGTGAGGTCGGCTCAGCCTGCTCCATGGCGGCCGCCGGGATGTGCGAGCTGCTCGGCGGCACGCCGGAGCAGGTCGAGAACGCCGCCGAGATCGCGATGGAGCACAACCTCGGTCTGACCTGCGACCCGGTCGGCGGGCTGGTGCAGGTGCCGTGCATCGAGCGCAACGCGATCGCGGCCTGCACCGCGGTGTCGGCGGCGCGGCTCGCGATGCAGGGCGACGGGTCGCACGTCGTCTCCCTCGACACCGTCATCGAGACGATGCGTCAGACCGGGCTCGATATGTCGACGAAGTACAAGGAGACGTCCGAGGGCGGGCTCGCGGTCAACGTCATCGAGTGCTGAACTCGAGCCACCCCCGCACCCGAGGCACCTTCACGACCGAGCTCGTGGCGGTCGAGCCGCCAGGCTCGGACCTGGGACGACGAGACCATGGCGGCGCCGCTACCGCTCGGGGTGCACCGGCTGGGCGGCCAGGACCGCGAGCGCCGTGAGCCGCCCGCGCCAGAACGCCTTCGCGGCGACGACGTCGGCAGGGCCCGCGAGGCCGCTGTGCGTGGCGGACACCCGCACCTTGCCGCTGGGCGTCCCGTCCGCCCGATCGGGCGCCGGGTCGACCGAGAGCAGCACCCGGCCGCCCGCGGCGTCCTCGGAGAGGTCGGTGACCGCGGCGCGCGCCGGCCAGCGCAGCCGCACGGTCTTGCCGGCCGTCACCCCGATCGTCTCGGGCTGCGCGCCTCCGAGGGCGGCGTCGAGCCACGCTGCCCGCGCTGCGGCGTCCGACACCAGGGGGAAGACCGTGCCGACGGTCCCGGGGATCGTCTTGGAGGCGTTCGCCTCGTAGGTGCCGTCGGAGCGCTGGCCGGGGGCGCGCAGGCCGCGGGCCTGCTCGTAGGCGACGGTGACCGACTGCGCCCACCAGCCGTCGACGCCCTCCTCGGCCACCAGCCAGGCGGCGATGTCGCGGTGGGACCAGGAGGTCGCGCCCTGGGCGTCGAGCTTCTCGTACCAGACCGCGCGCGGGTGCCCCGTCGCTGCCTCGACCGCGTCGTCCCCTGCTGTCTGCTCGCTCGCGCGTACCGTCACGCGTCCAGGCTAGGCACGGTCGAGGACGTCCCGCAGCGCGACCGCGAGGCCGTGGCCGTCGGGGGCGGCGACGACCGGCGGACGCGTGGTCCGCAACGCCTCGTCGGGGGCGGTGTCGCCGTCCGTCGGCCCGTGGTCGGGCTCCTGCGACGGGCCACCGGCCCCGGGACCGGACCGGGACCCGCGACCCCCGGGCTTGCGGGCCGCGTCCTTCGCCGGCCGCTGCGCGCCCGTCGTGCCGTGCGCGAGGAGCTGTTGGCCGGGGGTGAGCTGCCGGATCGCGATGCCGGCGACGTGGTCGCGGTGCAGGTCGGACGCCCGCGCGTAGATCACGGGGTCGTGCTGCCCGTCGTCGCCGACGAGGAGCCAGCGCACGTCGGGCAGGTCGCGCACGAGCCGGTCGATCTCGGCGTTCTTGTGGACGGGTCCGCTACGGAACCAGCCCGTGTTGGTGGGGCCCCAGTCGGTGAGCAGCAGCGGACCGGCCGGGTAGCCGTTGGTGTCGAGGAAGCGTCGCAGGGTCGCGGCCGTGTTCCACGCTCCGGTGGAGAGGTAGACGAACGGCGCGTCGGGGTGGGCGGCGCGGATCGCCGCGTAGAGGTCGGCCATCCCGGGGACCGGGGTGCGTGCGCTGGGGTGCCGCGCGAACGTGTTCCAGGCCGCGACGAGGGGACGGGGCAGGGCGGTGACCATGACCGTGTCGTCGATGTCGCTGACGACTCCGAGCCGCTCGCCGGGCGCGACGACCACCACGGTGCCCGTCACGCACTCGCCGGAGCTCACGCGGTAGGTGACCTCGTGGTCGCCGGGCGGCAGGTCCACGTCGATGGTCGCGTGGAGATACCCGCCGCGGTCGGCGACGACCGTCACCGGGGGCGCGGCGGGTCCTCCGACCTGCACCTCGACCCGCTCGCCCGGTGCGGGCGCGGAGAGGAAGCTGCGGTAGCCGCGCCGCTCGAACGCGGCGTCCACACCCTCGGGGCGGTGCGGCGGGGTGAGCAGGACCCGCGCCATGATGCGGACGGTGCCTGATGATCCGCCTGACGCCGTGCCTGACGCCGCCCGGTCACCCCCGTCGCGACGGTGCCGGACGACGTCCGACCGGTGGCGAGGGCCCCGGCCAGCCCGTACCCGGTGTACGGGAGCACGCGCGGCCGCCAGTGCCGTGCGCGCAGCACGCGGGAGAGCGCACGGTGGTAGCGGTCCTCGAGGCGCGCGGCGACGTGAGGTCGCTCGGACTTCTCGGCGGACCGGCCTACGTCGGGCGAGGTCTGGGCCACGGGTCTCCGTTCGGGGTCGGAGGCCCAGCGTACGAGGGCGGGGCCCACCGTCGCCGAGCGGTTGACGTCCAACCCGGACATAAGTAACGTCCTGCCTTGAGTGCTGCAAAAGTAGGATCAGATCACGCAAGCGACTTGCGCAAAGAGGTGCACGTCGCGACAGCATGGTCTGCGGCCCTCGCTCCCGACCTGAGTGTGCGTATCCACGAGCCGGTGGTCACGCCTCGCCGTGCGGGACGCCGAGCACCGGTCCGGACCGGGCCCACGGTCGGCGTCACCGTCATCCGCACGGCCCGGAGGTGACGTCGGCGTGCACCTGCCCCAACGGGCAGGAGATCAAGGGTGATCTCATGCGTGAACTTCGATCGTGGCGGCCGCGAGCGTCCGCACCCCCGTCGACCCGCAGGCGCGCCCTGCTGGCCGGCACGACGGCGACGGCTCTCGTCGCCCCGCTGGTCCTCCTGGCGGCCCCCGCCCAGGCGGTCTCCCCCGATGTCGCCCGCGGTGCCTCGGCGACGGCGTCCTCCCAGAACGCGCCCTATGTCGCGTCCAACCTGACCGACGGCTCCCAGGGCACGTACTGGGAGTCGGCCAACAACGCGTTCCCGCAGTCGGCGACGATCGACCTCGGTGCGAGCTACTCGGTCGAGGACCTCACCCTCATGCTCCCCACCGGCTGGGGCGCGCGGACGCAGACGATCGCCGTCGCGACCTCGACCGACGGCAGCGCCTTCAGCACGATCAGCGCCGCCAAGGCCGTGGCGTTCGACCCGGGGGCAGGCAACCGCGCCGCGCTCGACGTCCCCGACACCTCGGCGCGCTACGTGCGCCTGACGACCACCGCGAACACCGGCTGGCCCGCCGCGCAGCTCTCCGAGGTCGAGGTCCACGGGGTCGCCACCGGCGGCCCCACCCCGACCCCGACGCCCACGACGACGCCCCCGCCGGCCGGCGACACCCAGCTCGCCACCGGACGGCCCGCCGTCGCCTCCTCGACCCAGTGGGTCTACGGGGCGGGGAACGCCGTCGACGGGAACCTCGGCACCTACTGGGAGTCCGCGGCCGGGCAGTGGCCCGCGCGGCTCGACGTCGACCTCGCAGCGAGGTCCGTGGTGTCGCAGGTCTCGGTCGCCCTCGACCCCGCCGCCGTCTGGGGGCCGCGCACCCAGCGCATCGCCGTCGAAGGACGCACCGGGACCGGCTCCTGGAGCACCCTCGCCGCCGCGAAGGACTACGCGTTCTCGCCCGGCTCCGGCAACCGCGTGACCATCCCCGTGAGCGCGACGGCGGACGACGTCCGCGTCGTCGTGTCGTCCAACACCGGTTCGTCCGGGGCCCAGATCGCCGAGCTGGGCGTGCTCGGTCACGCTGCCGGGACGCCGTCCCCCACCCCGACGCCGACGGCCACCACCACGCCGACACCCACACCGACGCCCACCCCCACGACGACCCCGCCGGTCGAGGGACGTGACCTGTCCGCGCAGGCCGCGGCGACGGCGTCCTCCACCGGACCCGGCTTCGCCGCCGCCAACGTGACCGACCGCGACCCCACGACGTACTGGGAGTCCGGCGCCGGGCTGTACCCGGCGACCGTCGCGGTCGACCTCGGCACCGAGGCCGACCTCTCCGGCGTGACGGTCCGGCTGAACCCGGCGTCCGCCTGGGGCCCGCGCACGCAGACGTTCTCGATCGAGGGTCGCACCGGCTCCGGGTCGTGGACCACGCTGAAGAGCTCCGCGAGCCGCCAGTTCGACCCGGCCACCGGCAACACCGTGACGGTCCCCGTCACCGGCAAGGTCTCGCAGGTCCGGCTGTCGTTCTCCGCCAACTCCGGCGCCCCCGGCGCCCAGGTGGCCGAGCTCGTCGTCACCGGGACACCGGCGGCGAACCCCGACCTCGCCGTCACGCAGGTCACGACGACCCCGGCGAACCCCGTCGAGAGCGACACGGTCACCGTCCGCGCGACCGTGAAGAACGTCGGGCAGAAGCCGTCGCCGGCCAGCACGGTCGACGTGCTGCTCGACGGCGACGTGATCGGCACCGCGAACCTCGGGGCGCTGGCCGCAGGCGCGACGGGCACGGCGTCGGTCGACGCCGGTGCGCTCGCCGCGGGCTCGTACACCCTCGGCGCCGTCGTGGACCCGAAGAACACGGTCACCGAGCAGGACGAGACCAACAACCGGCTCGACGCGGCCGACCCGCTCGTCGTGACCGCGGTCCCGAGCTCCGACCTCGTCCCCGTGGTGAGCTGGAACCCCAGCAGCCCCGCGGCCGGCGCCACCACGACCTTCTCGGTCGCCGTCGCCAACCAGGGCAACGTCGCCTCCGCCGGGGGCGCGCACGCCGTGACGGTCAAGGTCACGAACGACTCGGGCACCGTCAAGACCCTCACCGGGGCCGTGAACGGCACGCTCGCAGCCGGGTCGACCAGCGCACCCGTGCAGATCGGCACCTGGACCGCCGCCGACGGCACCTTCACCGTCGAGACGACGGTCGCCGCCGACGCGAACGAGGTCGCCGGCAAGCGCGCCAACAACACGGACCGCCGCTCGCTGTTCGTCGGCGTGGGCGCGAACATGCCGTACGACTACTACGAGGCCGAGGACGGCGTCGTCGGCGGCGGGGCCACGAAGCTCGGCCCCAACCGCGTCGTCGGCGACCTCGCGGGCGAGGCGAACGGCCGGCGAGCCGTCACCCTCGGCTCCACGGGCTCGTACGTCGAGTGGACGACGAAGGCCCCGACCAACAGCCTCGTGACCCGGTTCTCCATCCCGGACGCACCGGGCGGGGGCGGCACCGAGTCGACCATCGACGTCTTCGTCGACGGGAAGTTCACGAAGCGCCTCGACCTGACGTCGCGGTACGCGTGGCTCTACGGCAACGAGACAAACCCGGGCAACGAGCCCGGCGCGGGCGGGCCGCGCCACATCTACGACGAGGCCAGCACGCTGCTGCCGAGCACCGTCCCGGCCGGGTCGAAGATCCGGCTCCAGAAGACCGCGGCCAACACCTCCACCTACACGATCGACTTCATCAACCTGGAGATGGTCAGCCCGGACGCCAACCCGGACAAGGCCGCGTACATCGAGCCCCGGGGCTTCACGCACCAGGACGTCCAGAACGCGCTCGACACGTTCCGTCAGGACACGACGGGCAAGCTCAAGGGCGTCTACCTGCCGGCCGGCGACTACTCGACGGAGCGCAAGTTCCAGGTGTACGGCAAGGCGGTCGACATCGTCGGCGCCGGCCCCTGGTACACCCGGTTCTTCGCCCCGCAGAACCAGTCCAACACCGACGTCGGCTGGCGCGCCGAGAAGACGGCCAACGGCTCCAAGTTCCGCGGGTTCGCCTACTTCGGCAACTACACCTCGCGCATCGACGGCCCGGGCAAGGTCCTGGACCTCAACGGCGTCTCGGACATCACGGTCGACGACCTCTGGGTCGAGCACATGATCTGCATGTTCTGGGCCGCGAACATGGACTCGACGACCATCACCAACTCGCGGATCCGCAACACGTTCGCCGACGGCATCAACATGACCAACGGCAGCGCGAACAACCGGATCTCGAACATCGAGGCCCGCTCGACCGGCGACGACAGCTTCGCGCTGTTCGCCGCCACCGACGCGGGGGCACGGGCCAGACCGGCAACGTCTACGAGAACCTGACGTCGCTGACCACCTGGCGCGCGGCCGGCCTCGCGGTGTACGGCGGGTACGGCAACACGTTCCGCAACATCCGCGTCGCGGACACGCTCGTCTACTCGGGCGTCACGGTCAGCTCGCTCGACTTCGGCTACCCGATGGACGAGTTCGGGTCCCAGGCCACGACGAACTTCGAGAACATCCTGGTCGAGCGCTCCGGCGGTCGGTTCTGGGGCCAGCAGCTCTTCGGGGCCGTGTGGATCTTCTCGGCGTCCAAGCCCTTCCAGGGCATCCGGTTCGACGGGCTCACCATCACCGACCCGACGTACTCCGGGATCATGTTCCAGACCAACTACTCCGGCGGCCAGCCGCAGAACGCGGTCCAGGACACGGTGTTCACGGACACCACGATCACCGGCGCGAAGCAGAACCCCGAGTACCCGGACCGCTCCGGCTTCGGCATCTGGGCCAACCCCATGCCCGAGGTCGGTCAGGGCCCCGCCGTCGGCAAGGCCACGTTCGACGGCCTCACCCTCAGCGGCAACTACAAGGACATCGAGAACCGCACCTCGACGTTCCAGATCGTGCGCACCCCGTAACGGAGGCGCGCGGGCTCAGGGGTAGGTCGACGGCCGGTCGGACGTCGGCCCGCCCCCGGGCCTGACAGGGAACCACGAGCGGGTGGTCGCGTGACGGCGGCCGCCCGCTCGTGGTGCGTCGCGCGACGTGCTTCGCGCGACGTGCTTCGCGCGACGTGCTTCGTGCGACGTGCTTCGTGCGACGTGCGCCGTCAGCGGACGACGTCGTAGACGGCCTTCAGCACGCCGTTGCCGTACGCCGCGGACTCGCGGAGCGCGAGCCGCTGCTCGCCCTGGTGCTCCCTGCCGAAGACGCTCTTGCCGTCGCCGAGGAGGACCGGGAAGACGAGGAGGTTGTACCGGTCGACGAGGCCGGCGGCCGCGAGGCCTCGCGTGAGCTCACCGCTGCCGTGGACGAAGATGCCGCCGCCCTCGGTCTCCTTCAGGGCCGCGACGTCGCCGACGGACCTCAGGATCGTCGTCTCGCCCCACCCGTCGACGAGCGACGCCTCGTCGAGCGACGACGACACCACGTACTTCGGGAGGTCCTGGTAGGCGGCGTGGTCCTCGGAGCGCGACCAGATCGGTGCGAACGCCTCATAGCTGCGCCGGCCGAACAGCAACGCGGAGGTATCCGCGAGCTCCTCGCCCTTGAGCGAGAACGACGCCTCGTCGAAGTCCGTCCGGAAGACCCAGCCGCCCCCCGCGTGCCCCTCGCTCGGGCCGCCGGGCGAGTCCATCACGCCGTCGACCGAGACGAATCCTGTCCATACGAGCTCACGTGTCATCCGCACATGCTCGCACCCTTCGCGTGCCGGTCGCACGCTCTCCCGGACGCTCAGTCCGCGAGCGCCTGCCCGCTCATCGCGTGGATGCGCGTCATGACCTCGTCGGTGAGCTGCCGGCGGGCCTGGGCGGGCCGCACGCCGGCGGTGATCTGCTTGGTCGGCAGCACGGGGACACCGAACGAGACCTGGACGCGGTGGATGCGCGGGAGCCGCTTGCCGACCGGCTGGACCTTGTCGGTGCCGCGGACGGCGACCGGGACGATCGGCGCGTGCCCCGCGAGCGCGAGCCACGCGACCCCCGTGTGCCCCTTGTGGAGCTTGCCGTCGCGGGAGCGCGTCCCCTCGGGGTAGATGCCGAACGCCCCGCCGCGCCCGAGCACGTCGAGCGCGTCCTCGAGCGAGCGCTGCCCCGCGCGGGGGTCGTCCCGGTGCACGGGGATGTGGCCGAGGGTCGAGAAGAACCAGCGCGAGATGCGTCCCTTGATCCCGGTGCCCTCGAAGTACTCGGCCTTCGCGAGGAACGTGACATGCCGCGGGGCGACGATCGGGATCAGCAAGGAGTCGACGAACGACAGGTGGTTGCTCGCCAGGATGACCGGACCGCTCGACGGGATGTTGCGCAGCCCGGAGACCTGGGGGCGCAGGAACGCGTAGGCCAGGAGCGACAGCCACAGCTTCAGCACCCGGTAGGTCATCGGACCATTGTGCACCGGATCTTCACAACCGCCGATGCCCGCGGCTCGATCTCTGGTTGGCGGCGCTACAGGCGCACCGCGGCGCGCCTCGGCTACCGGGTCGCGCGCGGGGGCCGGTACCGCCACTCGAGGTCGGCGTCGGTGCTCGCTGTCCCGCTCGCCGATCGAGCTGTCCTCGCCTGGGTATGTCAATAGTCAGCCGACGCGGACAGGCGGCGGCCCGCTGGGACCATCCGGGACCGCCGCCTGCGTCGTGCTCCCGAGCTACTGGTTGACAGAGAATCCCTGGTCGTTGCCGTACTTCACCTGAGCGTCCTGCCAACTCGCGATCCCGTCGGCCAGTGAGATCGAGTCGTCGATGTAGGCCCTACCGGCGGTGTCCGCGAAGATGGACGTCGCGTAGGACTGATATGGCAGGAACTGCCAGCCCGGCGCGACGTCAGCTGCCGCCTGAGCCAGCACCTCGTTGATCTTCTGACCGCCGAAGTACTCCGGCGCCGCCTCAAGGTACTCGTCGGAGTTGAGTTCCGCAGTCGTCGCGGGGAACGAGCCCTGATCGACGCGCGTCTGAACTCCCTCACCGACGTTGGCGTAGTCGAGGAACGCGTAGGCAAGTTCCTTGTTCTCGCTCGCCTCCATGACGGACAACGCACCGCCACCGTTCTCGGCATTCACGTGTTCACCCTCGATCCACTGTGGCATAGGCGCGACGCGCCAGTCACCCGACGCCGCGGCAGCTCCGGACTCGAGGTTCGGAGGCATCCACGCCCCGGTCGCGAGCGAGGCGATCGTCCCGTCACCCAGGCCTTGGAACCACTCGTCGGTCCACCCGTTGATGTCCGCGATCAGACCCTCATCGATCATCTTCTGCCACTGCGCCGCGAACTTCTGCGAGCCTTCGTCAGAAAAGTCGATCGACACATCGGTGCCGTCGACGGAATAGGGGCGACCACCTGCCTGCCAGATCATGCTCAACGTAAAGCCCGCGTCTCCGGCGTCAGCCGTCATGTAGACGTTGGGGTCCGCTTCGTGCAACTTCTTCGCAGACTCGTAGTATTCGTCCCAAGTCGTCGGGACCTCGATGCCGTGCGCATCGAAGACTGCCTTGTTGTAGAACAGGGCCATCGGGCCCGACCCCATTGGGAGCCCGTAGATTCCGTCGCCCTGCTTGACCGAGTCCCAGCCACCAGGCGAGAACGTTCCGTCCAAGTCGGCCGCGCCGAACTCGGTCAGGTCCGCGAGCGAATCGCTGATCGTGAACTGCGGAATTGCGTAGTAGTCGATCTGCGCGACATCCGGCCCCCCTTGCCGGCAGCCAGCGCATTCTGAATCGAAGTGTATTGGTCCTGGCTCGTACCCACGTTCGCCAGATTCACTGTCACGTTCGGGTATTTCGCCTCGAAGTCCTCTACTACGGGAGTCAGCGTCGGCTCCCAGGCCCACACGGTGATCTCCCCGCCCTTGTCGAGTGCTGCCTGGATGTCCGCAGCGGCATCGGCGGAGGAAGGCGCCTCAGCTCCCGCGTCGTCCGATCCCGAGCTGCAAGCAACGAGGGCGATGGACAAGACTCCTGCTAGGGCTGCGGTGCGCACCATAGTGCGCGGGCGGGAGATTTTCATGGTTTTCCCTCTCACTTCATCGTCGAGGTGAACTGCTCCGTGCGGGGTTGAAGTACCGGGCGATCTGGCCGGAAGGTCGTACTTAACACCCTCTACGCTAGTGACGGGACGCACGGTTGCGGAAGGTGCATTCCCACGACCTACATGGAGGAAACAACGGCCCGGTCAAGGACATGGAGCATCTCTTCCGCCGCCACGGAATGACCCCGGGCGTTGGGATGGTTCTCCTGCGAGAGGAGCGACGACTCGTCGACCCCGCGCGCAAGCGCGCGACGCCAGGCTGCGCTGACATCGGCGACCGGGACGTCGAACTCCGTGCCCAAGCTCCGAATCAGCGCGGCACGAGTGGCAAGCGTGTCCGACGGGTCCGCCAAGTCGCAGCCCGACACCCCGGTGGGCGTCACGAGGACCAGCGGGGTGTTGGTGCGCTGGGCACTACGGACCATGGAGCGCCACGCCCGTCCGACGGCAGCGAGCGGCAATGCCCGATCGTTGATGGCGTAGTCAATGAACAGCAGGTCGGGACGATGCGGCAGCACATCACGATCGAATCGCTCGGCACCCCGCACCGAGTGCTCACCTCCGACAGCCGTCGTGATGCTGTTGAGCACAGCCGTCGGGAAACGCTCGGCAAGCCCTCGATGTACCAGGTGCGGGTACGACTCGAACGGGCGGACATCCGGCGTCCGGTGATAGCCGGCCGGCACGCTGTGGCCATGCCAGACGACGTTGAGCGCCCGATTGTCCGGCCACGCAGCGGTCAGCGCGTGCAAGAGTTCGGGGTACTCCCGCGTCATCGAGTGTTCCTAGGAGCCGTCGCGTCCGGAGTGCCAGACGCCGGTTCTCGGGTCCAGCGACCAGGAATCGTAGTAGTCCAGCGTGAGTCGATCTCCCGAGAATGTCAGCGGGAGCCAAACGTAGCGGGAGTCCCCCAGCGCTTCCTGGAGGTGACGCCCGCCCGCGTACAGGTACGTAGTCTTCGCCTTCCCGTGCACGGGAAGGATGAAGTCCGGCTGGGAGTCGTACGTCGTCACGTCTCCCAAGTCCTCGAGATCGGACCACGGTCCGAGGAGTGAGGGAGCCGTGCGATAGGCGCTCTGGTTGGCAGTCCATCCGGAGGTCCCTGACGTCACGAGGTAGTAAGTGCCAAGGCGCTCGAACACCGCGGGGGCCTCTCGCCCGTCGGAGGGGCCGACATACACCGGCTCCGGCTCCAGGCCACGGTAGTCCGGGGTGAGCCGGAACATGATGATTCGGCGGTCGTATTCGCCGCCTCGGACGTTCGGTGACGACGCGATGTAGTACGCAGTGCCGTCAGGCTCTTGCCACAGGCAGAAGTCGGCCGCGTTGTACTGCGGGTCCGCGCCCGGATAAAAGTCCGTCAGGAACTCGAACGGCCCGTCGAGTGTCTTGCTGGTCGCGACCCCTGGCCGCACATCGTTGAAGGACGCCGCGTAGTCCTTACGCTTGAACCACATCACGTACGAATCGGTGAGTCCGTTGTAGAGGATCTTGGGCCGCGCTACCTCGTGATTGGTGGGCAGGTCGCTCGAGGGTTCAAGGACCGTGCTGACGAATTCCCAGCGCGCAAGGTCGGTCGAGGAGTAGAGATTGAACTTCTGGAATCCGTACTTGCCCTGCCAGTTCGCGCCGACCCAGTAGTAAGTGCCGTTCTCGACGTACATCCCGCCGGTGTGAGCCTCGATCAGGTTGCCCCAGGTGTCGTACCAATCGGCGCCCGGGACGAACGTGCTCCGGTGCTTCCAAGGACGGGCGGCCGCCGGCCCGGCGGGCCAGCCCGCGATTCCGCTCGCGGCGGCTGCGCCGAAGATCAGGGCACTGCCTCGGAGCATTGACCTGCGTGAGATCGAGCTTTCCATCGTGATCCTCCTCGGTGAGATCGTGGTGGTGTGATCAGGCGGTCGTCGTGACGTCGGCGCCGAAGCGCGCCGGATAGGGGTTCGGACGGGGGATCAACGCTGCGACGTCGTCGGACCAGTCATCCAGGAGCGACGCGAGACGCGCACGGTCAACGGGGCGATCTGCACTGAGATCGACCTTCTCGCCAATGTCGGTCTCGAGGTCGTACAACTCCTCGTGGCCGTCCTCAAAGAAGCGGACGAGCTTCAGTGCACCGTCTCGGACGGCGGACCCCGGCGTCCCCCTGGTTCGAGTAGTGGGGGTAGTGCCAGAAGACCGGGCCGCGATCGCCGCGACCTGCCTTCCAGTGGTCGAGCACGTCGGAGCCGTCGATGTGCTGCTCGGGACGCTGGTCCAGTCCTGCCACGGTGAGCAGGGTCGGGTAGAGATCCGGACTGGTGAGCATCGACTCGCTCCACCCTCCGGCCAGCTCTCCCTTTGGCCAGGTGACGATGAACGGAACTCGCACACCGCCGTCCGCCATCCAGCCCTTGCCCTCGGCAAGCGGGAGATTGGTCGTCGGAGAGCCCTCGGCCGTGGAGAGGCCACCGTTGTCCGACGTGAAGATCACGACCGTGTTGTCGAGCGTGCCCGCCTCGGCAAGGGCATCGATCACGCGGCCGACATTGGTGTCGAGGTTCTCGATCATCGCTGCGTAGCCGGGGTGGGACTGGATCGTCCGACGCATGACGCGCTCGTCGCTCTTTTCCCAAGTAGGGAAGTGCTCACCGGCTTCCAACGGTTCGACGACCCGACGCATGTCCGCTGCCTTGCGCTCGTACTTGGCAACGAGATCGGCGGGCGCCTGAATCGGGGTGTGGACGGCGTAGTGCCAGAGATTGAGGAAGAACGGCTCGTCGCCCGGCTCCTTGATCAACCGCACGGCCTCATCAGTCAAGCGATCCGTCAGGTACTCACCGTCGGGGCCGTCCGGCAGGTTCGGGATCCCGTAAGGACTCCAGTAGCTCGGCGGGTGCCCCAGATCGCAACCACCGATATTCACGTCGAAGCCGTGGTTCTCGGGCCAGCAGAGCTTCTCGCCGAGGTGCCACTTGCCGACGTGCCACGTCCGATAGCCGCCCGCCTTGAGTGCGCGAGCCAAAGAGAACTCGTTCTGCGGGAGCTCGCGGAAATAGGGAACGTCGGCAAGTCTTCCTACCGTGTGGCCCCCGATGTACTGGGTCACGCCGACGCGCGCCGGGTACTTGCCGGACAGCAGGCTGGCCCTGCTGGGCGAGCACACCGGCGACGCGGCGTAGGCGTTGCTGAGCGAGAGCCCACGACGTGCAACGTCGTCGATCCGAGGGTCTCCATGAAGTCGGACCCGAAACAGGACAGATCCCGCCACCCGAGGTCGTCAACCACGATCAGCACAATGTTGGGACGTTGCACGTCGTCCTCCTCACGAATGGGGTGGGTACCTCAAGCGGCACCCAACCCGACGGCACTGCTACTGGTTCACTGCGAAACTGCTACTTGTTCACCGAGAAGCCCTGCTGGTTGCCGTACTTGACGCTGGCGTCTTGCCAGGACTGCAAACCGTCGGCGAGTGTCGTGGAAGCATCGATGTAAGCCTTGCCCGCGGTGTCCGGGAAGATCGAGTTCGCGTACGGCTGGTACGGCAGGAACTGCCACCCCGGTGCGACGTCGGTCGCGGACTGCGACAGGACCTCGTTGATCTTCTGTCCGCCGAAGTACTCGACCTCCTTGTTCAGGAATTCGTCCGAGTTCAATTCCGCAAGAGTCGCCGGGAAGTTGCCCTTGTCGAGGTGGACCTGTGTACCTGGACCGACCTCGACGTAGTGCGCAAAGGCATAGGCAAGTTCCTTGTTCTCGCTGGCCTCCATGACTGACATCGCACCACCGCCGTTCTCGGAGGTCACGGATTCGCCGTCCTCCCACTGCGGCATCGGCGCGACGCGCCAGTCACCGGATGCTGCCGCAGCTCCTGACTCGAGGTTCGTCGGCATCCATGCGCCGGTCACCAACGAGGCGATCGTCCCGTCGCCCAGACCCTGGAACCATTCGTCGGTCCATCCATTGACGCTGGACAGGAGGCCTTCGTCGATCATCTTCTGCCACTGGGTGGCGAACTTCTGCGACCCCTCATCCGAGAAGTCGATCGAGACATCGGTGCCGTCCACCGAGTACGGGCGTCCACCGGCCTGCCAGATCATGCTTTCGACGAAGCCCGGGTCACCGTTGTCGGAGGTGATGTAGGCGTTCGGGTCGGCCTCATGCAGCGTCTTCGCGGCCTCGTAGTACTCGTCCCACGTGGTCGGCACCTCGATGCCGTGGGCGTCGAAGACCGCCTTGTTGTAGAACATCGCCATCGGACCCGAGTTCTGGGGCAATCCGACGATCTTTCCGCCCTGCTGCACCGATTCCCATGTTCCTGGCGAGAACGTCCCGTCGAGGTCGGCTGCGCCGTACGGCGTGAGGTCAGCTAAGGCGCCTCCGAGAGCAAACTGTGGCAGCGCGTAATACTCAAGCACTGCGACATCCGGGATGCCATCGCCGGCGGCGATCGCGTTCTGCAGCGACGTGTACTCGTCGGTGCCGGTCCCAACGTTCGAGAGGTTCACCGTGACGTTCGGGTACTCCTCCTCGAAACTGTCGACGATCTCCTGCATGTTCGGGTCCCAGGCCCAGGCGGTGAGTTCGCCACCCTTTTCCAGGGCGGCCTCCATGCTCTGCTCCGCGTCGGCCGAGGAAGGTGCCTCGGTCCCGCTCCCGGCATCCCCGGAGCCGCAGGCCGTGAGCCCGAGCGACACGATGCCCGCCAGAGCGGCACTGCGCGCAAGTGTGCGGCGGCGGATGGTATTCATAGGGGTCCCTCTCGCTTCATTGTCGAGTTGCACTGCGCCGTGCGCACAGACGTCGTCGCCCTCACTGCCCGGCCGCGATCGCTGTGTACGACGCCGACCATAGGCAGCCCGCACGGTCCTGAGGAATGCCCTATTCCGCGGTCAACATGGACGAAATGACGGCGGGTCATTCCTTGACGGAGCCTGCGGCGAGGCCGGACTGCCAGTACCGCTGGAGGAACAAGAACGCGATGACCAACGGCAGGATCGTCAGCAGCGAACCGGTGATCACGAGGTTGAAGATCGCCTCACCACCCGCCGTGGAGGACTGCGAGTTCCACGCGTTGAGCCCGAGGGTCAACGGGTACCAGTCCGGATCGCGAAGCATGATCAGCGGCAGGAAGTAGTTGTTCCACGTCGCGACCATCGTGAACAGCAGCACCGTCACGATCCCCGGCCCCAGCAACGGGATCGCGACCTTGAAGAACGTCCTGAACGGCCCCGCACCATCGATCTGCGCGGCCTCGATCAACTCACCGGGCACCGCCTCGGCCGCGAACGTCCACATCAGGTACAACCCGAACGGCGCGATCAACGACGGGATGATCACCGCCCACGGGGTATCGGTCAGGCCCATCTTGGAGAACATCAAGAACGTCGGGACCGCCAACGCCGTCCCCGGGACCGCGACCGCACCGATCACGATCGCGAACACCGCACGCTTGCCCGGGAAGTTGAACTTCGCCAACCCGTACCCGCCCAGCAGCGCCAGGAACGTCGCACCCCCGGCACCCACGACCACGTACAACAACGTGTTGAAGAACCACCGGGCGAAGATCCCGTCCTGATACGTCAACGTCGTGGTGATGTTGTCCCACAGGGCGAAGTCACCGGCGAACCACAACCCGAACGAGGAGAACAGGTCCTTCTGCGTCTTGGACGCGTTGATCACCAACCACGCCAACGGCACCAGCGCGTACAACAGCACCAGACCCGTCAGGACCGTCAACGTCAAGCTCTTGCGCGGGTTCGCGATCGACGGTGCAGGACGCTTCGACCTCAACCGCGCCGGACCCTTCGCACCGCTACGACCCGCACCGGTGGGACGACCTGCCGTCGCCTGCTGGGTTGCAGAACTCATCGGTTCACACCTCCTTGCGCATGCCGCGCAGCTGGACGACATAGGCCACGAGCATCGTCAGCACGCCCATGATGATCGCGATCGTCGCCGCATAGTTGTACTGCTGACCCGAGAACGACAACGAGTACGCATACAGGTTCGGGGTGAAGTACGTCGTGATGTAGTTCGGCGACAAGCTCTGCAGGATCGACGGCTCGTTGAACAGCTGGAACGACCCGATGATCGAGAAGATCGTCGCGATCACCAACGCCCCACGGATCGCGGGGAGCTTGATCGCCGAGATGATCCGCCACTGCCCCGCACCATCGATCTCCGCCGCCTCGTACAACGAGTGCGGGACCGTACGCAACGCCGCGAAGAAGATCAGCATGTTGTAACCCACGAACTCCCACGTCACGATGTTCCCGATCGCGGCGAGCACGAACCCCGAACTGATCGGGTCCGGGATCGAGGTCCCGAACGCGTCGTTGATGTTGCCGATCAGACCGAACCGCGTCCCATACATGAACCCCCACATCAGGGCCGCAACCACCGCCGGCACCGCGTACGGCATGAAGATCGAGATCCGGAAGAACGACTTGCCGTACAACCGGCCCGAATCGATCGCCAACGCGACCAACAACGCGATCCCCAACATGATCGGCACCTGCACCAACAACAACAACGCCACCCGCGAGACCCCGGACCAGAACTGCGGATCCTGGAACGCGGTCACATAGTTGTCGAACCCGACGAACGACGTCCCACCGATCAACTGCGTGCGGAACAGGCTGATATAGATCGAATACGCGATCGGCGCCAAGAACACCAGCGTGAAGATCACCATGAACGGGCCCACGAACTGCCACCCCGTCCAGCGCCTCCTACTACGACGCACAGCAGGCGCGACAGAACCACGCCCCGTACTGACAGACGCCATCGTCATCTCACGACCTCCGTGCGACGAGGACCCTGATGGCCGAACCGCTCACCGCGCAGACCGGACAGCCGAACCGTCGGCTCCACCGATCGCAGCGGACGCCCCTGTCCACCGAACTTGATGATCGATGGCTCGATGCCCTCGATCTCGAGGACACGGCTGCACAGCCGCGCCCGCAGCTGCTCGGCGACATCTCGATGGCCCTCGCTGTCGATGAGGTTGTCGAGCTCGTAGGGATCGATCGACACGTCGAAGAGCTCGAGCTCGCGATACGCGTCGGTCGTCGCTGGGTCCCCTTCGAGGTCGGCGACGACGTGGTATTTCCACCGGCGGGTGCGCAGTGCGCGCCCGGTCTCTGCCTCACTCACCTGGATGAACACGTCCTCGTCGAGTCCGTGATCGCGGAGGAGGGATCGATCCCGCATCCCCTCGGGGCGCGCCAGGCCGCTCGCCTCGAGCAGGGTGGGTGCGAGGTCGACCGTGCAGACGGGGGACTCGACGCGGCGGCCGGCAGCGATCCCCGGACCTTCCATGAGCAACGGCACGCGGATCGATGCATCGTGGCAGGAGCGCTTGTACTCGTCGTTCCGAGTCTTGAAATGCGCACCGTGATCCGAGGTGTAGGTGACGATCGTGTCGCCGTCGATCTCCAGACTCACCAGTACGTCCCTGAGTCGTCCCATGCACTCGTCAAGGCGCTTCACCTGGCCGTAGTATCCCGGCAAGTGCTGAGGGGCAGTTCCACCGAGTGCTGCGAGGTCTGGTGGAACCCAGGCATCCTTGAACGCCTTCTCGTAGACCTCGGGTGCGGGGTAGTTGTCTGTCTCGTTCTGGTGATGCGGTTCCAGCAGCGACACGAAGAGGAAGAACGGCTCGTCCGAGCTTTCGGCGATGAATCGGATCGCCGCGTCGGTGATCCCGTCGGCGCGATACCCGGGTAGCTCGACCGGCGTGCCGTCGTCGTCGTAGACGACGGTCCGGTAGGCGTCGGACGTGAACTCCAAGAGATTCGACGCCAACCAATGGTCGTAGCCCTGCCGCTCCTCTCGCGGCACCGGGTTCGTCGACCCGAGATGCCACTTCCCGATGTAGCCCGTGCGGTAGCCGGCCTCCTGGTAGATCTGTCCGAGAGTCGGGATCGACGGATCCAACGGCATGAGGTTGTTGTGCACCCCTGCCTCGGTCGGGTATCGCCCGGTGAGGACGGCAGCACGCGACGGTGCACACACCGGGTTGGACGCGCAAGCGGCCTCGAACATGGTGCCGCGGCCGGCCATCCGGTCGAGGTTCGGTGTCAGTCCTGAAGGGTTCCCCGTGACACCGAGGGTGTCTGCCCGTTGTTGATCGGTGAAGAAGACGATGACGTTCGGCCGCCTGGCGGCACGCCCGCCGTCAGTCATCGATCTGGCCCGCGAGGAAGCGTCGGTTCCACGCCTGTTGCCACTCGACGTTGTCCCAGCCCGGGTGTTGCGGCGCCGAGTTCGAGCCGGCGACGGCACCCCAGACACCTAGGTCGATGCAGCGTTCGAGCGCGTGCTCAGCGATCGCCTGCCCGACCGGACCGTCCTCGAACTCCGCGAGCAGTGGGGTGTAGCCCACCCACCCTTCGCCGACGACCATCGGGACACCATGCCCGCTGCTCCATCGCGCGAAGACCTCGAGCCGGTCGTCGATCGCCTGCATCATCGCTTCGCGCCACTCGCCGTAGTGCTCGTAGAGCCATAGGTCCCATTTCGCGGTGTCGACCCAGTCGTAGGTGTAGAACATCGTGGTCGAGACTCCTGTCGCCGCAAGACGCCACGGCTCGACCTTGCCCTCGTACTGGGACACGGGCGGCGCATCGCGTCGCAGCAACGTCCTCAAGGCCTCGGACGGGAACCCTTCGGTGTCCCGGACCCCCGCGAATCGCTCCAGCGCCCCGAGGACTCCGTAGACGTAGAGATGGAAGTGCCCGATCTGACCGACGTCAGGAACTGCACCCATGTCGAGGTGCGGCGGAATTCCGTAGCACCAGGTCGCGTGGATGTCGGGATGCCGTTCCTGCACCTGGCGGACCGCGTGGTCGAGGCTCGCGCGCTGTGGCCAGAACGGATCGGTATCGGAACCACCGCCCGCGAGGTTGAGGCGGCTCAGGTCGACCTCGTTGTGGAGCTCCGCATAGGCGATCCGGTGCGCGAGTCCCTCGTCCTTGACGAACTGGACGAGGTCCGACATCGCTGCCGCGAGTACCGAGTGCCGCTCGTCGGCGGGAACGGCGGCGAGCGCCTCGTACCACTCGGGACCCTCCAGGAAGGCGGGACTCTGCTGGTACTCCCAGGAGGACAGGATGACCGAGCAGCCGTGCCTGTCCGCGGCGCGGAACAGTTCGAGAAGATGCGCCCGACCGTCGATGGTGGCGCCGCCATCGGCGTCGTACCAGCGGGTGCGCTGCCCGACCTCCCCGCCCATCGAGACCATGCGCAGAGCAGTCGTGTCGATGCCGTGCTCGCCGAAGAGCAGGAACGGCATCGCGCAGATGCGGACGGTGTTGTAGCCCCGCTCCACCGCCTCGTCGAAAGCGACGTCGAGGTCGGCGAACGGTTCACCCTCCTGTGTCCGGGTGTACCAGGAGAAGTCCCACAGTGAGATGGTCAGGCGTGCCGGGAGGTGGTCGGGGATTCCCGTCGGGCGGGCGATCGTCATTGGTCAACCTTTCGAGACGTTGTTCGCGGTGCGTTCTTCGGTCGGCCTAGCGCACTCTCGCTCCGAGCTCTCGCGCAAGGTCGATGGCACGGACCTGATTCGGGTCACGGTCGAGAACCTGGGCGACAAGCTCTTGAGCTCGCTCTGCGCCGCCGCGCAGCACGGCGAGCTGAGCATCGAGGAGTAGGGCCGTCGTCACCTGTCGACCAGCGAGGTCGTCGCTGAAGAGCAGCATGGTCGGCAAGGACGTGGCGAAGTAGTCGACCTTCGCCGGAGTCGAGCGCAAGTGAGCGACGTACTCGGCGAGTCCCCGCTCGAGCCGTTCAGCCATCTCGATGTCGTCGAGGTGACGGGCCGCGAGGACCGAGTAGTACGTCATCTCCGAGTAGGGCACCGTCTCCATGCCGCGGAAGTCCCCGGCGAAGGTCGCTGCCTCGGTCCATGCCCTCCGAGCCCCCGCACGGTCGCCCTCGTCAGCGCGTGCGGTGCCCAGGGCCAGGAGGATGTGTGCGGCGTTGGCAAGCGGGTGGCGGGCCTCCCCGAGGTTTGCGGGCGGGTCGAGGGCCTCCTCGAGACGTCGTCGAGACTCAGTCGCGCGACCATGTGCGAGAGCTTCCCGCGCAAGAGCGAGGAGAGCCTCGTCCCACGCACCCAGAACACGACCCTCGCCACCTTCCCAGGGTTGAAAGTGGCGGAACCTCAAGACCTCACGTGCCTCGTCGGCGCGCCCGGTCGCGGTCAGCAGTTCGACCAGCTCGACGGTGAGGTCGTCACGTAGTCCGACGATGCCCCTCAGTCGCTCAAGGCGCACGAGCCGGTCACTGGCGGATTTCCCGAGACGCTTGTCCAACTGGTCCGACTCGTAGATCAGTCGCGGGTCGCGAGGAGCCAGGGCGAGCGCTTCCGCGTACCACCGGAGGGCCGCTTCGGGGTCATCGAGTACGTTGAAGCTCGCCACGGCGAGGTTCCTTCTCGCGACGGTGTCCTCGGAATCGATGACAGCGGCGCGCCGCCAAGCGTGGATGGCCTCGTCGTGTCGGCGTTCGGAATAGAGCCAGTTCCCGAGCAGCAGCCAAGCCCTCGCATCATCCGGGTGAGCGTCCACCGTACGCACGAGCATCGCCGCATCCTCGCGGCGGGACGCCTGGCAGAACGCACCGTCGGCAGCACACGCTTGCGCGTGCGCCGCAGCAGCGCCCTCGATGTCGCCTGCGCTGCGCATCAGGTCTGCACGGTAGTAGTGCGCGAGCGGCCCCACCGCGACCTGCCCCGTGGGCAGAGGACGTGCTGCCGCATGTTCGAAGAGGCGCAGGGCAGCATCCTGGTCACCCACGGATACATACTCGAGGGCGATGTCCACGCAGGTCGGGCCGTCCGCGAGGACGGCTTCGCCCGCGAGGTCCCGCGCCCACCAATCGCCAGGATCGAAGGACAACGTGCCGGCGAGGACCTCGGCAGCACGGTCGCCCATGTCGAGGCGGCGGAGTACGACCACGGCGAGATCCCGCGCCTGAACGTGCTCGGCGTCCACTGCAAGGACGCTCTCCACGCGCGAGAGCGCAGCACGGTCCCGATGCGCGGCGGCATCGATTCGTGCCATCGCGAGCCAGGCGGGCACCTTCCACTGCGCGGACCACGCAGCCTTCCCGTACGCGGCATACGCCTCCTCGCGACGCCCGGTGCTCTCACAGATCTGGCCGAGGAGGTAAAGGACCTCGCCGTCACGTGGGTTGGGGTTGAGTGCGGTCTGCCGATCCAGCGCCGTCCTGGCGAGCAGCTCGGCCTCGACGAACCGCCCGGCCCGGAGTCGGCGCGCCGCGAGGGCGGTATTGCCCCGTGCATCGAGAGGGTCCCGCGCGAGAAGTTCCTCCCAGTACGGCTCTGGAGAGCGCGTGGCGTGCCGGTACTGCTCGAGGTGGACCCCGGTGAGGTACAGCTCGTCCGACGACGCGATCTCCTGAGGATCGACCGGTTCCCGCGCGGGTTCCGGCTCGCGCTCGGGCACGCCACCGGAGCGCTCCGGCCGGGGTGTCCATCGCAGGAGGTCCGCCCCGGCCTGGGAGACGACCAGCGTGACGTCCGTGGGGTCGAGGACGGCGGCCAGTGATACATCGCGGAGGACGGGCCGGCCCGGATCCGCATCGACCGTGTCCTGCCACAGCGAGTTCTCGCGCGCATCGACGAGGTCGATCTGCAGGCCAGCGCGTGCCTGGGTCACGGCAACGCCGAGGTGCACGCGCGTCCCGTTCCCATCGGGTCGGACGTCGAGTCGCACCGCCGAATCGAGTGTCGCCTGATGCGCCGCGCCGATGCGCTGGATCGGGTACCAGTACTGGCTGAACGTCTTGGTCTCGCCCGGCGCGAGGTAGGTGAAGTCGGGCTGATTGTCGGTGAACACCCCAGCCATGAGCTCGATGTACGGACCGTCCGTGTCGGTCAGGTTGTCGTCCCATGTGTGGCCGAATGGTGCGTCGCCCCAGGACCACATCTTCTTCCCGGGCGCCACCAGGTGGTCCGCCCAGTGGACGAAGCCGGCGTCGACCCCATGGTCGTAGCCACCGAAGAAGTCGTCCTGCGTGCCGATGCACATGTAGGACGTCGGCACCGGCACGTTGCGATACCAGTCGATGCGGTCGCCGTCGGGCCGTTCATCCGTGACGCGATCCGGGTAGTCGATCCCGTAGTAGGGACGGTCGGCGGCAGGAAAGGCCGTGATCGCGCGCTTGGCATGGTCCGCGACATAGGTCACGTCGGTCGGGAAGAACGACTGGTAGTCGTCCCCGACGGCGGCCGCGACGTTGGCCCACCAGAGGAAAGTCTGGGCATCGGTCGTCCGATTGAACAACCGCACGCGAGCTTCGATGACGTTCGACCCTGGCCGTAGCCGAATACCGTGCATCCCCTTCATCCGGGCGAACGGGTCGTGGTCCGAGCACCAGACCGTCACCGCCCCGTCGTCCTCGTACTCGATGAAGGCGTCCGTGGGCAGGAAGGTCCCGGGGCGATGGTGCTGCGGCCAGTTGAACTCGACACCACCGGCGAGCCAGGGTCCGGTGAGACCGACCAGTGCCGGCTTGATGACGTTGTTGCGGTAGAAGAAGTCGTAGCCGTTCGACTTGTCGACCCCGATGTGGATCCGGCCGCCGAGCTCCGGCAGGATCATGAGCCGGACCCACTCGTTCTCCAGATGGATGGCATCCCATTGCCGAGGGCTCTTGGTCGAGCTGATCCGCTCATGGAACGGCAGCGGGAAGATCTGCCCGGAAGAACCTTGATAGACCCGATTCCCGAGATATGCGGGGTAGGCGTCCGGCTCCTGCGGCATGTAAGTGTCGATCTCGACGGGCTCCCGCCACGCCTTGACGGGGTCGTCTGCTCGTCCGATCGGTGCCGTCGGGAGCTCTAGCCGAGAGGTCTGCGTCATCACCCTTGCGACGCTAGTGAGCGCGTAAGCCTCCGGGAATGTGCGATCCTGCGAGCATCATGGACGAATCGACGAGAGCAGCGCCGCGATCTGGATACCGTCGACGCCGGGACGGCTTCCCCGGACAACGCATGCGCGTCCTGCCCCGACCGCTGCTCACACACGCACTGAAGCAGCCCACGACGTCCCATATCCTCGTGACCGACGTCGGCTTCTTCCCTCACGCAGCTTTTCACGGGCGATGGCGCACATCCGGCGCACCGCAGCACATCGTCATCGTCTGCTCCGGAGGTCGGGGGATCTGTCGACTCCCCTCGGGCACGCATGCGGTACGCGCCGGTCAGGCACTCGTGATCCCCGCCGGAACGGCGCATCAGTACGAGGCCGACCAGGACGATCCCTGGACGATCTGGTGGATGCACGTCACCGGAAGTGCGGTGCCGGAGCTCGTCGAGACGATGACAGCAGGGGTCGACGGACCGGTACTCACGCTGGGTGATCCACCCCGGATCGTCGCCCTCTTCGAGACGATCATCCGACGCATGGAGCATGACGAGACGATGTCGAGCCTCATTGCGGCCGCCGGGGCCGCATGGCACGCGCTCGCCCTCATCGGCGCGGACCGACGTGCGACCAGCCCGGATCGCGTGGACCCGGTCGAGGTGACTCTCGAGTTTCTCCGTGCGAACGTCTCCGAGCGGGTTTCCGTCCCCGAGCTCGCCGCGATGGCCCGGCTCAGCCAGTCGCACTATGCGGCTCTGTTCCGCAAGCGGGTCGGGTACGGAGTCCTCGAATACCAGACCCGTCTACGCATGGGGATCGCACGGGAGCTCCTCGACACGACCGACAGACCGATCGTGTCGATCGCCCAGCAAGTCGGGTACGCCGACCCGCTGTACTTCTCGCGCCAGTTCCGCAAGTTGCACTCCATGAGTCCCACGGACTATCGCGCGCACGACCGTGGATGACGATCGCGGCGACACCGAGTCCGCTCAGCGGCTCCAGGGACCTTCCACCCGCAGGGGTGGTTCACTCGCGATCCGCGGCGGGTGTCCCCACGGCGGGGGATCGTGTGGGTCGGGTCGCTGCCGACGTGACCGCCACTGACCACTCGACCTCCCCGGAAGCGGGGACACATCCGGTCTCCGCAGGCCTCGCAGTGGCCAGTTCGTGGGCGTGCCCGATCATCGGCTCGATGCCGAGCGTGCGGTACCCCGACAGTCGATCAGGGAACCCGCCGAGGTTGCGGAACAGACCGATGGACACTGGCTGCCCGGGCGCCCATATGCGCCATCCGAGCGACGACCCGTCAGGCGCCGTCACCGCGCAGCGGTCCAGTCCCGGCAGGAGCGCGAAGACGGCCGACCCGTCGTCCTCCCCGAGTCGATCCCACGAGTTCTCGGTGACCCGCGGCCACGTGCGCTGCACAGCCGTGGCGCCGGATGGCCAGGCCCTGACCGGGTGACCTGCCGGTAGATCGAGGCGGGTACCGACGTCGGGCATGACGAGCGCGTGCATGGCCCAGATGAATCGGAACCCGGGAGCCGCGACGAGTCGATAGTCGACGCGGACCTGAGCGCCGACCGTCATGCATCGGCTCAGGAAGAAGTCGGGGTGCTCGACGACGTGCCGACCCGCCTCTGCCGTCCATCCCCGCGACCACACGTCGCCGTGGTCCGGCTGCCCGGCAATGGTCGGGAGACACTCCTCCATACCTCCGACGTCCACGAAGGCGTCGCCAGGTGCGACGAGATCCCTTGCCGGATCGGGCCGGGACCAGAGCCATTCCTTACCCACCGGGTCCCGAAGGGATGTCCATCGCCCCCGTGGTCCAGGTCGACGTCCACGTGGAAGCGTCCGTCCCCGGCGCTCACCGGGTCACCGTGGCGCCGAGGACGGATCCGGCAGCGAGCTCGGGGCCCGATACCGCCACTCGCGGTCCGCTTCGGTGATCGCCCGCAGCACCCGCGCGGGCGTCCCCCGACGACGACGTCAGGCGGGACGTTCGTTGTCACGACGCTCCCCGCCGCGACCACCGAGCCGTGGCCGATGGTCACTCCGGGCAGGACGATCGCGCCGGTGCCGATCCAGACGTCGTCCTCGACCACGACCGGTGCCGAGAACTGTGTTCCGTCCCGTCGCAGGTCGGGATGGACAGGGTGTCCCGTCGTCGTGATCGTCACGTTCGGCGCGAACATCACGCGGTCACCCACGGTGATCGCGACGTCGTCCACCAGCGTGAGGTTGCTGTTGGCGAACACGTCGTCGCCGAGCGTGACCGTGGATCCGTAGGAGACCTGCAGGGGCGGTTCGACCCACAGTCCTTCCCCGACCGAGCCGAGGAGTTCCGCGAGGATCCGCGCACGTCCCTCTCTGTCACGGGGGCGGGTGTGCGCGAAGTCGAACGCCAGCTCCCGGGCGCGCAGGCGCTCCTGCGCCAGACCGTCGAGCCCGGGGCCCCCGTCCGTGTACAGCTCGTGGCCGACCATGCGTCGACGGACCTCGATCTCGCGCTCGTCCATCACGCCACCTCACGCACTCGCAACAGCACGCCTTGCTCCGGCGCGAGGCACGGCAGCGGCAGGCCGACCTGATCGAGCGCCGCGCCGGACAGTTCCACCCTTCCCGCGGCCCACCAGGCGGGTGGTGCGTTCTCGACAGCGAGCGCCACCGCGCCCAGATCGATCCGTTCGACGCGGTAGCACCGGTCGCGGTCGAGCCCTGGCAGGACGGCCGCCGACGGCATCGCATCGGGCGACGCGGAGCGGCTGACGATCGCGAACAGCGCCTCCGAGCGATCCGGGGCGACGAGGCCGTGCACCCAGCACGACTCGTCGTGCCGATCGGCTCGCACGGTCGTGCCGCTCGCCACGAGGCCTCGCACGTCGCGGACGACGGCGGCCCATCGGGTGAGCGCGGCACGGTCCTCATCGGTGACCTTGGTGATGTCTGACTCGATGCCGCTGTGCCCGAAGGTCGCGGTCAGCAGCCGCAGACCCAGGGGTAGCGTGCGGCCCGTGGTGTGCGCGCGGGCGTCGCCGACGTGCGTGCCGACGAGTTCCGGCGGGACCAGCAGCCCGGTCCAGCGCTGCACCACCTGGCGCTCCAGCGGGTCGTTGGTGTCGGACGCCCACACGCGGTCCGTACGATCGAGGACGTCGAGATCGACGCGCCCGCCGCCGGACGAGCACGACTCGATCTCGACCTCGGGGAACCGCGCCTTGAGCTCATCCATGAGCCTGCGGGTCGCGAGCACCTGAGCGCGGGCCGGCCCGTCGAGCACATCGCGGTTCTGGTCCCACTTGAGGTACTCGATGGGGTACTCGTCGAGCAGTGCCACCACGGCGTCCCGCACGTAGGCGTAGGCGTCGGGGTTCGCGAGGTCGAGGACGTGCTGGTGGCGCCAGGGCAACGGGTCGCGGTGCGGGGCACCCCGAAGGACCCACTGAGGGTGTGCCCGAGCGACGTCGGAATCGAGGTTGACCATCTCGGGCTCGACCCAGAGTCCGAAGCCCATTCCGAGTCCGCGCACGTGGTTCGCGAGGGGTGCCAGGCCGTCGGGCCAGCGGCCGGGGTCGACCTGCCAGTCCCCCAGTGCCCGGGAGTCGTCGATCCGCCCGCGGAACCATCCGTCGTCGACCACGAACCGCTCGACGCCGACGGCGGCCGCCGCGTCGGCGAGCGCCGTGAGCTTGTCGAGGTCGTGGTCGAAGTACACGGCCTCCCAGATGTTGAGGGTCAGGGGCCGTGGCGTCGCCACCCGGCCGGGACGCGACCGGACCCAGGCGTGGAACCGCGCGGACGTGCCGTCCATCCCGTCTGCTGACCACGCGGCGAGGGTGCGCGGCGAGGAGTACGTCTCGCCGGGAGCGAGGACGACCTCGCCCTGTCCCCAGATCTCGCCGGCCCCGACGACGGTGTGCCCCGTCGGCTGATGCTCCACGCGCACGGCGATGTCGCCGCTCCACGCGTGGTGCACGGCCCAGACCTCGCCGGAGCGGAAACCGAACCCTGGCGTCCCGACGACCGTGAGCGTGGGTGCGTCGTGTCCGGTCCGCCCGTGCCGGGTCTCACGGGACCACACGCCGTCGCGCACGGGGAGCCGCTGGGGTCGCCGCTCCCCGGACCAGCGCCCGCTCAGGTCGAGGATCTCGGCCGCACGGGCAGGGAGTGGGAGGGTGGCGTGAACCGCATCGAGGGCGTACGACGTCGGTCCGGCGTTGGTCACGTCGGTGCGGCTCTCGAGGACTCCCGTCGGGCCGAGCGCGAGGGTGACGACGACCTCCAGGCCGGCCTCGTCGTCTACCAGGGCAATCCGAAGGCTCCCACCGTGGGCGGTGCCCGACGCACGCGTGGTCTCGACGTGTCGCAGTGCGGGCCGAGCCGCAGCGGGCGAGCCGTCCGGACGCCACCCTCGAAGTCCCGGCGTGCCTGACCATCCGTCGGTCGGCAACGGCACGAGGCGCGCGCGCAACGGGGTGTCGACCGAGTTCGGTGGGATCGCCGGGACCTGGGAGTCCGCGAGCGTGGTCAGATCGCCCTCCGTCAGTTCCCCGAGGTCGCCGCCCCAGTGGACGACGACGGGTACGTCGCTGCCGCGGGCGTCGAGCACGAGGCTCGTCCCGGCGACCTGGAGGTGGTGGATCGCGGTCACGAAGGTCCTTCCGTCGACAGATCGGGGTGCAGGCAGCGCATCACGCGGTGGCGGGTGGCGGCGCGGAGCTTTCACGGACGAGCAGTTCGACCGGGACGGTGACGTGCACGTCCGAGAGATGTCTGCCGGTGTCCATCTGCTCAGCGAGGAGCCTGACCAGTTCGCTGCCGATCTTCTGGAAGTCTTGGCGGACCGTCGTCAGAGGCGGCCAGAGATATCCCGCCAGGGCCACGTCGTCGAACCCGACGACAGACACGTCCTGCGGCACCCGGCAGCCCCGTTCGTGCAGGCCTCGCACGACGCCCGCTGCCATCTCGTCGTTCGCGCAGAACACCGCCGAGACGCCGCCGATGTCGAGACTGGTGGCCCACACGTATCCCGAGTGCGCTGTCCAGTCCCCGACCCCGATCTCCGGGACGTCCCGTCCGGCTTCCCGGAGCACTTGCGCCCAGGTGTCGGAACGCTCCTGGGCCGGTCCCGAGTCCAAGGGGCCCGCGAGATGATGCACGGTGCGGTGGCCCAGGGCGAGGAGGTGCTCGACGAGCAGGCGTGCACCCTGCGACTGGTCCGTGCCCACAGCGGGACGGCTCCCGATCAGTCGGGAGTCGGACACCACGACCGGCAAGCGAGGTGGCAAGGCGATGTTCTCCGTGGCACTCAGCTCGGAGCGGATGATGATGAGTCCGTCGATGGACTGGTGCGTCAGCTGCGCGACGGCGGCCGTCATGTCGTCCGACGTGGGTGCGAGGACGTCGACCAACGTCACGGTCAATCCGAGCGTCCGGGCCGCCTCGACGACGCCCTCGACCGTGCGCGACTCGCCGGTACGGGCGAGCCGGTGCGCGATGAGGCCGATGGTGCCGAACTTCCCGTACCGCAGGGCGCGCGCTGCCTCGTTCGGTGCGTACCCGAGCGTCTCCATCGCCTTCAGCACCCGTTCGCGCGTCTCCTCACGGACGCTGGGGTGTCCGTTCGAGACGCGGGAGACCGTCTGCGAAGAGACCTTCGCGAGCGCCGCCACGTCCGCCATCGACGCCCCGGGGCCCTTCTTGCGCCCGGTGGGTCTGGCTCCCGACCACGCCAAGGTCGACGATCTCTCCGTCGTGCTCACGGTCTGCCTCCTCTCGCGGTCTCGAGCCGGACCCTACCGAGCCGTCAGACGTCCATCCGCAGCACCGCGACGCCTCGCCGGGCGAGGGTCAGCACCTCGCCCGAGAGGTCGCCGATCAGTGCCTGCCCGTGAAGACCCGTGACCTCGATCGCCTCGGTCGTCCGGTTGACGAGGAACCAGTAGTCGGACTCCCCGTCGGTGCGAACTGTCAGTTCAACCTCGCCCCGGTTCGCCACCGGAAGTTCGCTGTGCACGCCCGCACCGTCGAGGATCTGCGCCAGCGTCGGGGCGATCCCCACCGCACCGAGACGCGCCCCCACGTACGACGCCGAACCCTGGCCGACGGGACGCCGGGTCACGGCCGGGCGTCCGGCCTGAGCGCCGTCCACGTAGGTGCTCAGCACCTCGACCTCGGCGGCGACGACGTCGATCGGGTCCGCCCACAGGCTGACGGGACGCCCGTCGTCGAGGCGTGGTGTCTCGTCGTCGAACAGGGGTGCCATCTCCTGGATCCGGATCCCGAGGAGATCCCGGAACGCGCCGGGGTAGCCGCCGAGCCACGCGTGGTCGTCCTGGTCGACGATCCCGGAGAAGTACGTCGTGACCAGGTGCCCGCCTGCGGAGACCCACTCCGCGAGGCTCCGGGCGAGGTCCGCAGGGACGACGTGGAGGATGGGGGCGACGACGACGTCGTAGGCCGACAGGTCGCCGTGGGCGGGGACGACGTCGGCCCGCACGCCGAGCGCCAGGAAGGCCGAGTACCAGTCGAGCGCCTCCTGGCGGTAGCGGAGTCGGTCGCTCGGGTGGGAGTCGATCTCGGACGTCCACCAGGAGTCCCAGTCGAAGAGGATCGCTGCACGAGCCGGGCTCCGGCGGGTGCCGACGACCGGGGCGAGGGTCTCGAGGGTGCGCCCGAGGTCCGCGACGGCCCGGAAGACGTCGCTGTCGCGGCCGGCGTGGGGAACCATCGCCGAGTGGTACTTCTCAGCGCCCGACGCGGACTGCCGCCACTGGAAGTAGCAGACGGCGTCGGCGCCGTGGGCGACGTGCGTGAGGGAGTCACGGGCGAGCTCACCCGGGGCCTTGGGCCGGTTCACCGGTTGCCAGTTGACCGCACTGGTCGAGTGCTCCATGAGGAACCACGGGTCGCCACCGGCGATACCGCTGGTGAGGTTCGCCGAGAAGGACAGCTCGTCGTGCCCCTGCGGACCGGGGTGCACGTAGTGATCGTTCGAGACGAAGTCGACCTCCCGCGCCCACGAGGCATAGTCCATGCCCTCGGGGGTACGCATGACCATGAAGTTGGTCGTGATCGGGACTCTCGGGGTGTGGCGACGCAGCACCTCCCGCTCGGCCCGGAGGTAGTCACGCAGGGCGTCTGACGAGTACCGCTTGAAGTCGAGCTGTTGGGTCGGGTTCGACTGCGCTGCCGACTGCCTCGGGGGAAGCACCTGCGCCCAGTCACCGACCCGTTGCGACCAGAACGCCGTGCCCCACGCCGCGTTGAGCGCGTCGAGGGTGCCGTAACGCTCGCGCAGCCACGCACGGAACGCCGCGGCGGCATCGTCGGAGTAGTCCCAGACGTTGTGGCAGCCGAGTTCGTTGGAGACGTGCCACGCGACGAGGGCGGGATGGTCGGCGTACCGCTGCGCCATCGCGTCGGCGAGGCGCAGGGCATGCTCCCGGAAGACCGGCGACGTCGGTCGCCACTGCTGCCGCCCGCCGGGCCACAGCGTCTCGCCGGTGCGCGTGACCGGCAGCACCTCGGGGTGGGCGGTCGTGAGCCAGGCGGGCGGCGACGCGGTCGCGGTGGCGAGGTCAACGCCGATGCCGTTCGCGTGGAGCAGGTCCATGACCTCGTCGAGCCACGCGAAGTCCCAGGTGTCCGCCGTCGGCTGCAGCCGTGCCCAGGAGAAGATCGCGACGGAGACGACGTTGACGCCGGCCTCGCGCATGAGGGCGACGTCCTCGTCCCACACCTCGCGCGGCCACTGGTCCGGGTTGTAGTCGGCGCCGAACCCGATCGAGGAGCCTGTCCCCATGTGAGGCATGCCGAGGGGTTCGAAGGTCGTGTCCGTCATGTTCACTGCTCCGTGTGTCCGAGGTCGGGTGCCGCGACGAAGTTCGCCGTCGCGGCGGCTGCACCGTGCAGCTCGAGGATGATCAGTTCGTTGCCGTTCGACCGCAGCAGCGGGCCGGGCACGTAGAGGGTCTTGGTAGGGCCGGCGCTCCAGTACCGACCGAGCAGGAACCCGTTGACCCACACGAGACCCTTGGTCCAACCGTCGAGCCGAAGGAAGTGGTCCGCACCGGCCGTCGTGTCGAAGGTCCCGAGACGGAACGACGGACCGGCGACCGGACGGTTCTCGTCGCACGTCGACTCCGGCGTGGTGGCCCGCAGACGCTCGGTGAAATCCTCGGGAAGGTCCTCGAGTCGCAGAGCGGTCACGTTCCATGCGTCGAGCACGCGCGTCGCGGTCCGGGCGGGGGCAAGAAGTCCCTTGGTCTCGCCGAGGCGGCTTCCGTAGCTGACCCCGCCCTGGTTCTCAACGATCAGTTCGAGGGTCCCGGCGCGATGCGGCAGTGCCAACGTCCCGCCGTGCTCCGACCGGCTCAGCGTCCCCACGGGCTGACCGTCGAGGAGTGCCACGGCCCGGTCGCGGACCTCGAGGGCGACGGCGTCGTCGTCGGCGGTGATCTGCGTCCGGTAGGACGTGAACCCGGACCACTGGCCGATCTCACCGGTCGTCGGGAGATGGTCGTGGCTGGACGTCGTCCCGAGAAGTGGGCGTGCCTGGCACCAGGCGAGGGCGTGGTCGAGGCGGACGGCAAGGGTAGGAGCCTGCGCGCGCGGGGGCGGCACCTCGTCGGGAACCGGTGCATACCTGCCGATGACGTCGCGCATCGCCATGTACTTGGCCGTCGGGTCGCCGCTCTCCGAGAGCGGGGCGTCGTAGTCGTAGGACGTGACGATCGGGACGTACACGCCCTTGTCGTTGGCGCCGTTGGAGAATCCGAAGTTCGTCCCGCCGTGGAACATGTAGAGGTTGACCGAGGCGCCCGACGCGAGCAGGTCGTCCAGGTCGTCGACGTTGAGTTCGACGGGCGCCGTGTGATGGTGCTGGCCCCAGCTGTCGAACCAGCCGTTCCAGAACTCACCGCACATGAGCGGGCCTGTCGGCTGGTGACGACGGAGGGTGGCGAGGCGCTCCGTGGAGCGGGAGCCGAACGTCGCGGTGCGGTGCAGCTCGGGGAGTCCTCCGCGCGCGAGCATCTCGTCGTTCGCCTGGTCGCACGTGAGCAAGGGGACATCGATGCCCTCGGCCCGGATCATCCGGACCAGCTCGCGCAGATAGTCCTCGTCGTCGCCGTAGGCGCCGTACTCGTTCTCCACCTGGACGGCGATCACGGGCCCACCGCGACCGATCTGCCGCTCGGCGACGATCGGCAGGACCTTTCCGTAGAAGGCGGCGACCGCAGTCAGGTAGATCGGTTCGGAGCGACGGACGCCGACGCCCGGCGTCGTCAGCAACCAGGCCGGCAGACCGCCGTCGTCCCACTCCGCACAGATGTACGGGCCTGGACGGACGATCGCCTGCATGCCCTCCGCCGCGACGAGGTCGAGGAATCGACCCAGGTCGCGGCGCCCGGTCGTGTCGAAGGCCCCGGGCGACGGTGCATGGAAGTTCCACGCGACGTACGTCTCGATGGTGTTGAGCCCCATGAGGCGCGCCTTGTGGATCCGGTCCTCCCACAGGTCGGGGTGGACCCGGAAGTAGTGCAGTGCGCCACTGATGACCTGGAAGGGCTTGTCGTCGAGGAGGAAGTCCGTCTCCCCGATCGCGAACGTGCTCATCAGATCACCTTTGGTTCGTGTGCTTGTCAGCGTGACGGACGACGGCGGGCCCGGGCGTGCGCTCGGGCCCGCCGTCGTCAGGTGCTACTGGTCGACCGAGAAGCCCTGGTCGTTGCCGTACTTGACGCTGGTGTCCTGCCAGGACTGCAGTCCGTCGGCGAGGGATGTCGAGGAGTTGATGTACGCCTGTCCCGCGGTGTCCTTGAAGACGCTGTTCGCGTAGACCTGGTAGGGCAGGAACTGCCAACCCTCGGCGACGTCCGCGGCGGACTGCGACAGGACCTCGTTGACCTTCTGGCCACCGAAGTACGGGAACTCCTTGTTGAGGAACTCGTCGGAGTTCAGCTCGGCCGTGGTGGCCGGGAACGCGCCGCCGTCGATGCGGGTCTGGATGCCGTCGCCGACATTCGCGTAGTCGATGAACGCGTACGCCAGCTCCTTGTTCTCGCTGGCCTCCATGACCGCGATCGAGCTACCGCCGTTCTCGGAGGTGACGGACTCGCCGTCCTCCCACTGCGGCATGGGGGCGACACGCCACTTGCCCTCGCCGTCGGGAGCACCTGACTCGAGGTTCGCGGGCATCCAGGCACCGGTCACGAGGGTGGCGAGCGTGCCGTTGCCCAGGCCCTGGAACCACTCGTCGGACCAGCCGCCGATGTCCGAGAGCAGGCCCTCGTCGATCATCTTCTGCCACTGGGTGGCGTACTTCGTGGTGCCCTCGTCGGAGAAGTCGATGGACACGTCGGTGCCATCGACCGTGTAGGGGCGGCCGCCCGCCTGCCACGTCATGCTCAGCGTCTGGCCGGCGTCACCGTTGTCCGACGTGATGTACACGTTCGGGTCGGCTTCGTGGATCGCCTTGGCGGCCTCGTAGTACTCGTCCCACGTCGTCGGTACGTCGATGCCGAGGCCGTCGAAGATCTCGGCGTTGTAGAACATGGCCATAGGCCCGGAGTCCATCGGGAGGCCGTAGATCGCGTCACCCTGCTTCACCGTGCTCCACGGCCCGGGAGTGAAGGTGCCGTCCAGGTCGGCAGCGCCGTACGGGGTCAGGTCGGCGAGCGACTCCCCGATCGCGAACTGCGGGATGGCGTAGTACTCGATCTGCGCGACGTCCGGGACACCGTCGCCGGCGGCAAGGGCGTTCTGCAACGAGGTGTACTGGTCCTGGCTCGTCCCCACGTTGGCGAGGTTCACCGTGACGTTCGGGTACTCCGCCTCGAAGTCCTCGACGACCTGGGTGAGCGTCGGCTCCCAGGCCCAGACGGTGATCTCCCCGCCCTCGTCGAGCGCTGCCTGGATGTCCGCAGCGGCGTCCTCCGACGATGGCGCCTCGGCACCCGAGTCGTCGGAGCTGGAGCATGCGGCAAGGGCGAGAGACAGAGCTCCGGCCAGTGCCGCCGTCCGCACGATGGTGCGGCGACGTGTGATGTTCATGGTGGTCCCTTTCACTTCATTGTTGGGCTTCATCAGCGAGGACGACGCTCGTCAAGCAGCGGCGTCATGCGCGTCGTGGCGCATCGGGAGGGGCTATTCCTTGACGGATCCTGCGGCGAGGCCGGACTGCCAGTACCGCTGGAGGAACAAGAACGCGATGACCAACGGCAGGATCGTCAGCAGCGAACCGGTGATCACGAGGTTGAAGATCGCCTCACCACCCGCCGTGGAGGACTGCGAGTTCCACGCGTTGAGCCCGAGGGTCAACGGGTACCAGTCCGGATCGCGAAGCATGATCAGCGGCAGGAAGTAGTTGTTCCACGTCGCGACCATCGTGAACAGCAGCACCGTCACGATCCCCGGCCCCAGCAACGGGATCGCGACCTTGAAGAACGTCCTGAACGGCCCCGCACCATCGATCTGCGCGGCCTCGATCAACTCACCGGGCACCGCCTCGGCCGCGAACGTCCACATCAGGTACAACCCGAACGGCGCGATCAACGACGGGATGATCACCGCCCACGGGGTATCGGTCAGGCCCATCTTGGAGAACATCAAGAACGTCGGGACCGCCAACGCCGTCCCCGGGACCGCGACCGCACCGATCACGATCGCGAACACCGCACGCTTGCCCGGGAAGTTGAACTTCGCCAACCCGTACCCGCCCAGCAGCGCCAGGAACGTCGCACCCCCGGCACCCACGACCACGTACAACAACGTGTTGAAGAACCACCGGGCGAAGATCCCGTCCTGATACGTCAACGTCGTGGTGATGTTGTCCCACAGGGCGAAGTCACCGGCGAACCACAACCCGAACGAGGAGAACAGGTCCTTCTGCGTCTTGGACGCGTTGATCACCAACCACGCCAACGGCACCAGCGCGTACAACAGCACCAGACCCGTCAGGACCGTCAACGTCAAGCTCTTGCGCGGGTTCGCGATCGACGGTGCAGGACGCTTCGACCTCAACCGCGCCGGACCCTTCGCACCGCTACGACCCGCACCGGTGGGACGACCTGCCGTCGCCTGCTGGGTTGCAGAACTCATCGGTTCACACCTCCTTGCGCATGCCGCGCAGCTGGACGACATAGGCCACGAGCATCGTCAGCACGCCCATGATGATCGCGATCGTCGCCGCATAGTTGTACTGCTGACCCGAGAACGACAACGAGTACGCATACAGGTTCGGGGTGAAGTACGTCGTGATGTAGTTCGGCGACAAGCTCTGCAGGATCGACGGCTCGTTGAACAGCTGGAACGACCCGATGATCGAGAAGATCGTCGCGATCACCAACGCCCCACGGATCGCGGGGAGCTTGATCGCCGAGATGATCCGCCACTGCCCCGCACCATCGATCTCCGCCGCCTCGTACAACGAGTGCGGGACCGTACGCAACGCCGCGAAGAAGATCAGCATGTTGTAACCCACGAACTCCCACGTCACGATGTTCCCGATCGCGGCGAGCACGAACCCCGAACTGATCGGGTCCGGGATCGAGGTCCCGAACGCGTCGTTGATGTTGCCGATCAGACCGAACCGCGTCCCATACATGAACCCCCACATCAGGGCCGCAACCACCGCCGGCACCGCGTACGGCATGAAGATCGAGATCCGGAAGAACGACTTGCCGTACAACCGGCCCGAATCGATCGCCAACGCGACCAACAACGCGATCCCCAACATGATCGGCACCTGCACCAACAACAACAACGCCACCCGCGAGACCCCGGACCAGAACTGCGGATCCTGGAACGCGGTCACATAGTTGTCGAACCCGACGAACGACGTCCCACCGATCAACTGCGTGCGGAACAGGCTGATATAGATCGAATACGCGATCGGCGCCAAGAACACCAGCGTGAAGATCACCATGAACGGGCCCACGAACTGCCACCCCGTCCAGCGCCTCCTACTACGACGCACAGCAGGCGCGACAGAACCACGCCCCGTACTGACAGACGCCATCGTCATCTGTAGCCCTCCATGGCCTGGCTTCGGTGCCGGGATGATGTTTACGTAAACATCCTGTACCGACGATGCTTGCACCAGCGCCCGCACATGTCAACATGCGTTTGAGATTGTCATCTTTCGGCCCATCGCCGGGCGCGTGACCCGCGTTCACACCCGTCCAGCATCCGGTCGCACCTTTGCCCGGACCCTGGGACGCTCGTAGGATCGCCGTCAAGCCATCCAGAGCGGTCGAGAGTCCTGGCTCGACGACACCGCAGCAACCCCCGACGGAAGCCTCCCGAGGGTGAGGGTGCTACAGCCAGGGTCGATGGAGAGATCTATGTTTTCAGAGGCACCCACTTCGCAACCCTGCGGACCGTCCTGCGGGCCGGTCCGATGACCGTCACCGTCGGCACCGGTCGCGACCGCCCCACCGTCTCGTTCGAGCTCATGCCCCCGCGCAACCCGTCGGCGGCGCCGAAGTTCTGGGAGACCGCGCGGCGCCTCGTCGCGGCGCGCCCGGACTTCATCTCGGTGACCTACGGCGCGGCCGGCAACGACCGGGACACGGCGCGTACCGTCGTCGGACGCCTGCTCCAGGGCACCCCCGTCCTCCCGATCGCCCACCTGACCTGCGTCGGCGCGTCCCGCGAGGACGTCTCCGAGGTCATCGGCGACTTCCTCGACGAGGGCGTGCGGAGCTTCCTCGCTCTGCGCGGGGACCCGCCCAAGGACCAGCCCGACTGGCAGCCGGCCGAGGACGGCGTCGGCTCGAGCATCGGGCTCGTCGAGCTCCTGCGGCAGGTCGAGTCCGACCGCTGCGCCGCGAGCGCCAGCACCGCCCTCCGCGGGGCCGCCCGCCCGCTGACCATCTGCGTCGCGACCTTCCCCGACGGGAACCGCGACGCCGGCACCACCCGCGCGCAGGAGGTCGCCCGGCTGCTGGAGAAGCAGAAGGCGGGCGCGGACTTCGCGATCACGCAGCTGTTCTACGAGGCGTCGTCGTACATCGACTTCGTCGCCGACGCCCGCGAGGCCGGGGTCACGATCCCGATCCTCGCCGGGATCCTGCCCATGACCGAGCCGCGGCGCCTGCGCCGCGTCGAGGAGCTCACCGGCGTCCCCGCCCCGCGGGTGATCGTCGCCGAGCTGGAGGCCGCGGCGGACGACGACGCGGCGCGCCACGCGCTCGGCGTCCGGCACTCCGTGGAGCTCGCCCAGGCCGTGCTCGACGCGGGCGCCCCGGGCATCCACATCTACACGTTCAACAAGCACGAAGCCGCACTTGACCTGCTCGAGGGTGTACACCTCGGCGGCGGGGCACGTGGCGGGTCAGACGGTTCGGAAGCCGTCGACCCCGCCGTCGCCCCCGACCTGGCCAGCGGGCCGTGGGTCATCGGTCAGACCACTCCTGCACCAGCTACCGCAGAAGGACTCGGACGATGACTGCATCAGACGACAGCACCAGCACGACCAGCACCACCGCACCGACCACCGACCCCACCGCTGCCACTGCTCCCGCGCCGGCCGTCAGGCCCGCGTTCCCGGGCGGGACGATCCTCGGCTACCCGCGCATCGGGCGCCGCCGCGAGCTCAAGAAGGCCGTCGAGTCCTTCTGGTCCGGCGAGATCGACGCGGTCGACCTCGAGGTCGCGGGCGGCACCCTGCGCCGCGAGACGGTCAAGCGCCTCGTCGCGCTCGGCCTGGACCCCGAGGACGGCTCCGTCCCGGGCTCGTTCTCGTACTACGACCAGGTGCTCGACGTCGTCGCGCTCCTCGGCGCGGTCCCGTCCCGGTTCGCGGACCTCCTGGACGAGGACGACGGCTCCCTCGAGCCCGAGGGCTACTTCACGGTCGCCCGCGGTCGCGGCGAGGACGCCCCGCTCGAGATGACGAAGTGGTTCGACACGAACTACCACTACCTGGTGCCGGAGATCAGCGAGAGCACGCCGATCTCGTTCGCCGACCACCGGATCGTCCGCGAATTCGCCGAGGCCAAGGAGGCCGGCGTCACGACGCGCCCGGTCGTCGTCGGCCCGGTGACGTTCCTCGCGCTCGCGAAGGCTGAGCACATCGACGGGACGACGCGAAGTCAGGACTTCCACCCCTCGACCGCCTCGACGACGTCGTCGCCGCCTATGCCGAGCTGCTCCGCGCGCTCGGCGCGGTCGGCGCGCCGTGGGTCCAGCTCGACGAGCCGATCCTCGTCACCGACTCCGTCGACGTCCCGGTCGAGCGGATCCACGCCGCGATCGAGACGGCCTACCGCGCGCTCGCGTCCGAGCTCGCGCCGCCGTCGCCGGACGCCGACCTGGACACGATCCCCGAGCGCCCCCGGATCCTCGTCGGCACCCCGTTCGGCAGCCTCGTCACGCCGCAGAGCGACGGTCTCGCCGTGCTCGCCGCGACCGACGTCGAGGCGATCTCGCTCGACCTGGTCAAGGGCAGCATCGTGTCGGACGGCGCCGCTGCGGCCGCGTACCCGGGCCTCGCCACCAAGACCGTCGTCGCCGGCGTGATCGACGGGCACAACGTCTGGCGCGCCGACCTGGACGCGAAGCTCACGACCCTCGAAGGGCTCGTCGGGCCCCAGGGTCTCGGCGCCGGAGCGGTCGCGGTCGGCACCTCGACGTCCCTGCTCCACGTGCCGCACGACGCGGACGACGAGCAGTGGGGCAACGACTCGACCCCCGGCGCCGCGCGCCGCAAGCTCGACCCGCGGCTGCGGGAGTGGCTCGCGTTCGCGAACCAGAAGGTCGGCGAGGTCGCCACGCTCGCCCGAGGCCTGGCCTCAGGTCGTGACGCCGTCGCGGACGAGCTGCGTGCGTCGTCCGACGCCGTCGCCTCCCGGGTGACCGCGGAGGGCGTGCGGGTGCCGGAGGTCCGCGAGCGCCTCGCGAGCCTGACCGCGGGCGACTTCACGCGCGGCGCCTACGCAGAGCGCGCGGCCGCCCAGCAGGCGGCGCTCGGCCTGCCGCTGCTGCCGACGACGACGATCGGGTCGTTCCCGCAGACGCCGGAGATCCGGCGGGCGCGGGCCCAGCACGCGCGCGGTGCGCTGCCCGAGGCCGAGTACACCTCGGCGATGCAGGCGGAGATCCGCCGGGTCGTCGAGCTGCAGGAGCAGATCGGCCTCGACGTGCTCGTGCACGGCGAGCCCGAGCGCAACGACATGGTGCAGTACTTCGCGGAGCTGCTCGACGGCTTCGCTACGACCGCCAACGGCTGGGTCCAGTCCTACGGCTCGCGCTGCGTGCGCCCGCCGATCCTCTGGGGCGACGTCGTGCGCTCGGCGCCCATGACCGTCGACTGGTCGTCGTACACGGCGTCGCTGACGTCGAAGCCGGTCAAGGGCATGCTGACCGGGCCGGTGACGATCCTCGCGTGGTCGTTCGTGCGCGACGACCAGCCGCTGGGCGACTCCGCCAACCAGGTCGGTCTCGCGCTGCGCGACGAGCTCGCCGACCTCGAGGCCGCGGGCATCGGGATCATCCAGGTCGACGAGCCGGCGCTGCGCGAGCTGCTGCCGCTGCGCGCCGCCGACCAGCCGGCCTACCTGGACTGGTCGGTCGGGTCGTTCCGGCTCGCCACCTCGGGCGTCCGCACCGAGACGCAGGTGCACACTCACCTGTGCTACTCGGAGTTCGGCGAGGTCATCGGCGCGATCGACGCCCTCGATGCCGACGTGACCTCCGTCGAGGCGGCGCGGTCGCGCATGGAGATCGTGCCCGAGCTCGAGGCCGTCGGGTTCGCCCGCGGGATCGGACCGGGCGTCTACGACATCCACAGCCCGCGCGTGCCGTCGGTCGAGGAGGCCACGGAGCTGCTCGAGCTCGCCGTGAAGTCGATCGACCCGCACGTCGTGTGGGCGAACCCCGACTGCGGGCTCAAGACGCGCCGGTACGCCGAGACGGTGCCGTCGCTGGAGAACCTCGTGTCGGCCACCAAGGCGGTCCGCGCGACGCTCTGACGCCACCGGGTCGAACGTGGGGCTGCCGCCGGATCGGGACCACCGATCCGGCGGCAGCGCCGCGTTCGCGGCGCAGAAAGACTCCAAGTTCGCCGTCAGCGATCATCGCTAGCACTCTCCGGGTCCGAGTGCTAAAAAGTGTCTCGTAGCCACACGGGGCGGGCACCTCCGCCCCGTGGTCGCTCGGCCCCGGCGGTCGGGGCCATTCGTCGAGGAGGTGATGCGCGATGGCTACGCGTTGGGACCCTTTTCAGGAGATGGACCGTCTGTTCGGCTCCGTGCTGACCAACCGGGCGTCGTCCTCGCTGCCGATGGACCTGTTCCGCTCGGGTGACCACTACGTCCTGGCCGTCGACCTGCCGGGTGTGGACCCGGGCACGATCGACGTCTCGGTCGAGGACCGGACGCTCACGATCCGCGCGGAGCGCACGCCACGCTCGTCCGAGGCGCAGTGGCTCCTGCGCGAGCGAGCCACCGGCACGTTCGCCCGGCAGCTCACGGTCGGTCGAGGCCTCGCCCTCGACAAGATCGAGGCGTCCTATGCCGACGGTGTGCTGACCCTCACGATCCCGGTCAGCGAGGAGGCGAAGCCTCGCAAGATCGAGATCGCTCACGCCGGGTCGCGCGGCGAGATCACGACGGGCGCGGACGCGGGCTGATCCTGCCCCGAGCCCGAACGCGGCGTTGCCGCCCGACCGGTCGTTCAGGTCGGGTGGCAACGCCGTTCTCGTGATCGGGCGCGCCGCGCCCGACCGGTCGTCACAGGGTCGCCGTTCTGACCAGATTGGTCTGGCCCGGTCGGCCCGCCCGTTAGCGCCGACACCGCACTGCGAGCGCTACCGGGCCTGCGGACACGCTGGGCGGATGATGGAGACGCATCCCCGGGCGCGGTCAGGCGCTGGACGCTCTGGTCAGAGCGATCGGGGCTGACCCACTCCCGGTCGCGCAGCGAGGGCCTTGGCGACGGACGAGACGCTCCGCGACGAGCATGGACGTCGAGCTCGGCGGCTCGGGACGCACGCGCACCGGTGGGGCCGTCTGCGCAGCAGAGGTGTCCTTCCGACCAGGAATCGCGCGGGCGCTCGGCTCCGCCGCAGCGAGAACGAGAGCCGTGATCCTTCTAGCAGCTGTCACCGTGGTGCACCCGATACGCGACGGAGATGTGCTCCTCGTACTCTTCGTCGCCACTCGTGTACGTCACGATGATGTCGTCGACGATCGCGTCATCCGTGGCGGAGGTCGGCTCCACGACGGCGATCAACGTGACCGCGGCTCCAGGATCGACGACGACGCCCTCGACGGGGACGGCACGGCCGAGAGCGTCAGCCTCGAACCCGACGGGTTCGTCGGTCGGCCATCCGCCGCCGCCCAGCACCTCGTCGAGAGAAAGCCCCTCCTGGTCTATGGAGAAGTCGACGGACTCGGCTCTCTCCGCGGTCCCTCGGACGTCCGAGATCACCGCGGGGTCCGAGCCGCCGTTGGCGAGCGCTTCGCCGAAATAGATGTGCTCACCGGCGGTCGTCGGAACGCACAGCTCGACGTCGTCGGCTGCCACTCTGGGCCCGGCGAGCGGACCGTCGCCGACGGGAGCGCATGCCGCGAGAGGCAGTGCGACGAGCAATCCGGCGCCCGCCCCGACGACTCGTGTTCCCGCCGCCATCATTTCGCGACGATCTGGCAAGCGTTCGACTGCGTCGCGTACCCGCCGAACCCACACACCCTGCCGGTCGCGTCGGGGAAGGCAGCCTTCATCTGTTCAGTGCTGCTCCACCCCGTTCGCGACGTGAGACCGACTCCGTAGGACGCCATGACGTCGGTCGGCAGGTTGGTCCCTCGCCGCCCTGCCGGAGGGCCTCCGCGCGGCGTGCCCTGCCCCTGGATCGTCATCGTGTCCGTCGTCAGTCTCGTGCCATCGCCGCCCGGTCGGTCGTCGTACCAGCGGTGGCCCAGCAGCCGGCGATCAGTGCTCGCGGCGTGCCAGCGGGATGAAGAACGCGAGCGACGACGCGATGATGCCGGCGAAGAACAGCCAGAGGCTCTCCTCCGAGTAGCCGAGGCTCATGAGCCCGAGGCCGAGCAGGAACAGCACCATGCCGACGACGAAGTTCGTCACGCCGGCGATGTTGCCGCCGACGGTGGAGTCGGCGTCGGAGCCGGCAGTGCTCGCCGAGGTGCCTGTCGTGCGGTCGTCGTCCATGTTTCCTCCTGCTGGCCCGGTCACGTGCTGGTCTGTGGTCGCCCTGCGCCGGTCGGTCACCTGATCACGGGCGGCGCGGCGCGTCGGTGCTCACCGTACCGCCGACCACGAGTCTGTGGGATAGTCAGCCCGCTCACGTCCGTCAGAACTCAGAAGGAGAACACTCATGGGTTGGATCGCTCTCATCGTTCTCGGCCTCATCGCGGGCCTCATCGCCCGTGCCATCCTCCCCGGCAAGCAGACGGGCAGCCTCATCATGACGATCCTGCTCGGGATCGTCGGCGCGCTCCTCGGCGGATGGATCGGCGCACAGTTCTTCGGCGGCGGTCTCGAGGAGTTCTGGTCCCTCCAGTCGTGGGGCCTCGCGATCCTCGGCGCGCTGATCGTGCTCGGCATCTACGGAGCGATCGTCGGCCGCAAGCGCTGACACCTCTCCACCTCGTACCGACGCGGCGGGTCACCTCTCGGGGTGGCCCGCCGCTGTCGTGCGCCCTCTCTTCCCTGAGCGCGCACCGCGGCGCGTGACGCCGTTTCCGTGGCGGACGACACAGCCACTGGCTCGAATCGTTTCGATACACTGTTGCCAGTGAGCACCCAGCCAGACCCCCAGCGCTCCCCAGCAGCGCAGACCGCCGTACCGACCGTCGTCCGACAGGCACGGTGGTCCCTGCTCATCCTCTTCGGGCTCATGGGGCTCACGTTCTCCAGCTGGCTCACCCGTCTCCCCTCGCTGCGCGAGGACCTGGGCATCGACTCCGCCCGTCTTGGCACCCTCCTGATCTTCGGCGCGGTGGGTGCGCTCATCTCCGTGCTCATCGGCGGGACCGTCGTGACGCGCTACGGCAGCCGGGCCGTCATGTACGCGGCGACCGCCGGGAACGTCGTCGGGTTCGGCCTCATCGCGGCCGGCGCCGTGACAGGGTCCGTCGGACTCTTCGTCGCCGGCGCGTTCCTCAACGGGTTCAGCGGTGCGGGCACGAACATCCCGATCAACCTCAACGCGGCGATCGTCGAGCAGCGCGTCGGGCGCGCGATCCTGCCGCACTTCCACGCCGCCTTCTCGATCGGCGCTGCGATCGGCACCGTCACCGGGGCCGCGTTCTCGTTCGCCCACGTCTCGGCCGCGACGCACATCGTGGTGATCGCCGTGGTGGTGGCCGGGCTCCGCATCGCGCTGATCCCCGCGGCCTCGGCGCTGCAGCCGCCGCCGATGCGCGACGGGTCGGGCGACCCGCGCGACGGCTCCTCGGCAGGAGATCCGGGCAGCGCTCCCAGCACCGGACCACGCCGCCGCGGGGCCGCTCTGCGGACGGCGCTCGCCGCGTGGACCGAGCCGCGCACCCTGCTCATCGGCCTCGTGATCCTCGCCGCCTCGCTCTCGGAGGGTTCCGCCGGGAACTGGCTGTCGATCGCGGTCGTCGACGGATTCCACGAGCAGGAGGCCGTCGGGTCGCTCGCCTACGGCACGTTCATCGTCGCCATGACGGTCTTCCGGATGCTCGGCACGCGCGTCATCGACCGGTTCGGCCGCGTGGCGGTCCTCCGCGCCTCCGCCGTCGTGTCGCTCCTGGGGCTCGTGCTGTTCGCGCTCGGCCCGAGCCTGTGGGTCGCGTGGATCGGCATCGTCGCCTGGGGATTCGGAGCGGCCCTCGGCAACCCGATCGCGATCGCCGCCGCTTCGGACGACCCGACCCGCGCTGCCGCCCGCGTCTCCGTCGTGACGTCGTTCAGCTCGATGGCCCAGCTCGCCGCCCCGCCCGTCCTCGGCCTGCTCGTCGCGTCGATCGGCGGACGGTACGCGCTGCTGACGATCGCGCTCGCGCTGGTGATGAGCATCGTGCTCGCCGGTCAGGTCGCGCCGCTGCGCCGACAGGACGCTCAGAGCCCCGCCGCAACCGACCGGGAGCCCGCCGCCCCCACCCGATGAGCGCCGGCCTGCCTGGGTGACGCCACTCCGCACCGTGAGAGTGATCGCACGGAGTGCCGACGACGCGTCGCCGGTCCGAGGCAGCGCGGGGCAAGGGTCTTGCACGTCACCCTGTTCTCGGGATGCCGGACGGCGCACCGAGCGTTGTGGACGGACGTGACCCTTTCGACGAGCACCCGCGCCCCACTCTCCGTCCTCGACCTCGCGCCGGTCGGCGCGGGTCAGACGTCGTCCGAGGCGCTCGCCGCCTCGACCCGCCTCGCGCAGGCGGCCGACGTCGCGGGCTACCGCAGGTTCTGGGTCGCCGAGCACCACAACATGGCGGCCGTCGCGTCGACGACGCCGCCCGTGCTCATCGCGCACCTCGCCGCGTCGACCGAGCGGATCTCCGTCGGCTCCGGCGGCGTCATGCTCCCGAACCACGCACCGCTGGTGGTCGCCGAGCAGTTCGCGATGCTCGAGGCCCTGCACCCCGGCCGGATCGACCTCGGGATCGGGCGCGCCCCCGGGACGGACCCGCGGACGGCCGCCGCCCTGCGCCGGTCCACCGACACGCTCGGGGTCCAGGAGTTCCCGCAGCACCTGGTCGAGCTCGCCGACCAGCTCTCGACCCACCCGACCGGAGCGTTCCGCGGGACTCCCGCTGCGACGTCGTCCCCCCGCATGTGGCTGCTCGGCTCGTCGCCCTACTCCGCGCAGGTCGCCGCAGCCCTGAGCCTGCCGTACGTGTACGCGCACCACTTCAACACCGGCATCACGCTCGACGCCGTGCAGGCGTACCGGTCGGCGTTCCAGCCGTCCGAGGCGCTGCCCGAGCCGTACGTGATGGTCAGCGCGTCGGTGCTCGCCGCAGAGACGCGTGAAGCGGCCGACTACCTCGCGGGTCCGAGTCGCGTCATGGCGCTCACGCTGCGCACGGGCGGCCGCCTCGGGCCGATCGTGACGCCCGAGGACGCCGCCGAGCGCGGGTTCACCGCCGAGGAGCGCATGCTCCTCGAACACCTGCCCGGGACGCAGGCCGCAGGCACGGCCGAGGACGTCGTCGCGTACCTCGCGGACCTGCAGTCGCAGACCCGCGCGGACGAGATCATGGTGACGGGCACCGCGCACTCCGTCGAGACCCGGATCGACACCCTCGAACGGGTCGCCGCGGCCTGGTAGAGCTGACGGCGGCCCGCCTCAGCCGGCGAGGAACTCCGGGCGGTCGACCACCGCGTCCACGATCGGGACGTCGGCGTCGAGCCAGGGGACGCTGAACCGCTCGGCGCTGCTGAGCCAGCGCACCTCGTCGTGGGCGTCCGCCGGCGACGGCTCGCCCTCGGTCACGCGCGCGAGCCAGAGCCGCATCACGTGCCGGTCGGTGATCGTCCAGGCGCCCCCGACCGCGGGGACGACCTCGTCGCCCAGCTCGACGACGATGCCGAGCTCCTCGGCCAGCTCGCGGTGGAGACCGGCCTCAGGCGTCTCGTCGGGTTCGACCTTGCCGCCCGGGAACTCCCAGCGGCCGACGAGGTGCTCGGGGTAGGCCCGCCGGGCGGCGAGAAGCCGCGTCGGCGCGTGGAGGTCGTCCACGATCGCTGCTGCGACGACGAGTCGGGCCGGGGTCATGCCCCGGATGATGCCATGCGCGCGTCACAGCTGTGTGACACGGTCAGCGCAGCCCGCGCTCCTCGGCCCAGGCGACCGCTCCGGCGCGCGTCGAGACGCCGAGCTTGCGGTACAGGCTGCGAACCTGGGACTTGACGGTGTTGCGCGTGACGAACAGGGTCGTGGCGATCTCCTCGAGCGTCACGTCCTCGGACAGGTGGGACAGCACGACCAGCTCGCGGCGCGTCAGGGGCGCGCCGAGGATCGTCGCCGGTGCGGCGGCGGGTCGGGTCATCTCGATGGTGCTCATGTCTCCTCCAGTGGGTCCAGGCGTACCCGCGGCGACGCGAGCCTTCTTCACCTGGTTCGGTGCTCTTACGAGGAGAGATGGGTGAAACCTCGATCTATGACGTGACTCGGTGCCATAACCTCTGAATCATCCCGCATCGTGGGACGATTTCGATCGCTCTGTGTGTCGCCGCAGGTCAGGAAGCATCGAGCATTTTCGGCGGGTTGGCAAATGTGTGCGCTCTCACACCCGTCGTTGCGCGCAAGTGACCAAGATCACGACGCTGCGCAGGCCCGGACGGGGACCGGATCGGTCTCCGTCCGGGTCGACGCGGGCGACCCGGAGACTGCCGGTCAGGCCCCGATGGAGGCCTGGTACTCCTCGGCGGAGAGGGTGGGGCCGGTCTCGGTGACGTCGACCTTCACGAGCCAGCCCGCACCGTACGGGTCCGAGCCCACCGTCTCGGGCGAGTCGACCGCGTCCTGGTTGATCTCGACGACCGTCCCGGTCACCGGGGCGTACAGCTCCGAGACCGACTTCGTCGATTCGATCTCGCCGAACACGTCGCCCGCGGTGAGCTGAGCGCCGACCTCGGGCAGCTCCAGGTAGACGATGTCGCCGAGTGCCTCGGCGGCGTTCGCGGTGATGCCGACGGTGGCCGGCGACGCGTCGTCGATCCACTCGTGCTCGGCGGTGTACCTCAGGTTCTCGGGGAACGCGTCGCTCATGGTGTCTCCTTGGTGGTGAGGGCAGGTCTCGAGGGCAGTTCCGAGCCTAGGGTTCGGGTCGCGCCGGTGCGTGCCGGCGATGTCGTGGGGTGTCGGACGCCGTCGGATCAGTCCTGTGGACGGGTGTAGAACCGCAGCGGGACGACGACGAACGGCTCCTGCCGGCCGCGCACGTCCACGGCGAGCTCGGTGCCCTCGGCCGAGAGCTCGGGCGTCACGTACGCCATGGCGATCGGGCACCCGAGGGTCGGGGACGGCGCGCCCGAGGTCACGTGGCCGATCGGCGCGTCCTTGCCCGGGAGGACGACGTCGTGGCCCGACCGTGCGGGACGCCGTCCGAGGCCCTTGAGTCCCACGAGCACCCGCGCGGGAGCGGAGTGCCGGCGCGCCTCGAGCGCGGCTCGCCCGACGAAGTCGAGGGGCGAGCCGTCGTCCGCGACCTTGTCGAGCTTGACCACCCGGCCCAGCCCCGCCGCGTACGGCGTGACCGTCTCGTCCAGCTCGTTGCCGTAGAGCGGCATCCCGGCCTCCAGGCGCAGCGAGTCGCGCGCGCTCAGACCCGCCGGGACGAGGCCGAGGGGACGCCCCGCCTCGAGCACGGTCCGCCACACCTCGGGCGCCACCTCGGCGGGCACGAACAGCTCGAAGCCGTCCTCGCCCGTGTAGCCGGTGCGAGCGACGAAGGTCCCGACCCCGGCGACCTCCACGAACGTCCCCGAGTAGTACTTCATGTCGCGGACGACGTCGGCGGCCTCGGGCGCGGTGAGCCCGACGACGATCTCGGCGGCGCGGGGCCCCTGGACCGCGATGAGCGCGGTGCTCGCCGAGTGGTCGACGACCGTCGCGTCGAAGCCCTCGACCCGGTCGCGGAGCTCGGCGAGGACCCGCTCGGCGTTGCCCGCGTTGGCGACGACCGAGAACGACTCCGGCGCCGGTCGGTAGACGACGAGGTCGTCCAGCACGCTGCCGTCGTCGGCGCAGATCATCGTGTAGCGGGCGCGACCGACGCCGACCGCGGAGAGGTTCCCGACGAGGGCGTAGTCGAGGGCTGCGGCCGCCTGCGGGCCGGAGACCTCGATCTCGCCCATGTGGGACAGGTCGAACAGGCCCGCAGCGGCGCGCACGGCCCGGTGCTCGGCGAGGTCCGACTCGTACCGCAGGGGCATCTGCCAGCCGCCGAAGTTCGTCAGCGTCGCACCGAGCGCGACGTGCTCGTCGTGCAGCGGGCTGCGCCGCCCCTCGGCCGCGGCGTCGGTGGTCGGGGCGCCGTCCGTCTGCGCGGCCGTCGGGTCAGGGGTCTGCTCGCTCATGGGTCGATCCTCTCGGAGTTCGTCGTGCCGTGTCCGGTCGAACGTGCGGATCAGGAGCCCGAGGGCTCGAGCTCGGTCTCGTACTCGGACAGCGGCGGGCAGGAGCACTGGAGGTTGCGGTCCCCGTGCGCCCCGTCCACGCGCCGCACGGGCGGCCAGTACTTCGCGGCACGCAGCGCGGCCACGGGGAAGGCCGCGAGCTCGCGCGAGTACGGCTTGTCCCAGGCGTCCGCCGTGACGGACGCCGCCGTGTGCGGCGCCCCGCGCAGCGGCGACTCCTCGACGGACCAGCGGCCGGCGGCCACCGCGTCGATCTCGCCGCGGATCGCCACCATCGCCTCGACGAACCGGTCGAGCTCCCCGAGGTCCTCCGACTCCGTCGGCTCGACCATGAGCGTCCCCGCGACCGGGAACGAGAGGGTCGGCGCGTGGAACCCGTAGTCCTGGAGCCGCTTCGCGGCGTCCTCCGCCGTCACCCCGGTCTCCTTGGTCAGCGCCCGCAGGTCGAGGATGCACTCGTGCGCGACGAGGCCCTTCGGTCCCGTGTAGAGCACGGGGAAGTGGCCCTCGAGCCGGCTGGCGACGTAGTTCGCCGTGAGGACGGCGGTCTCGGTCGCGGCCGTGAGCCCGTCCGGCCCCATGAGGGCGAGGTACGCATAGGAGATCGGCAGGATCCCGGCGGAGCCGTAGCGCGTCGCCGAGACCGGGGTGCCGGACGCCGTCGCACCGGTCCCCGAGCCCGGCGCCCCGAAGGGGTCGGCCGGGAGGTAGGGCGCGAGGTGCTCTGCGACCGCGACCGGGCCGACGCCGGGGCCGCCGCCGCCGTGCGGGATGCAGAAGGTCTTGTGCAGGTTCAGGTGCGAGACGTCGCCGCCGAACTCGCCCGGACGCGCCAGCCCGACGAGCGCATTGAGGTTCGCCCCGTCGATGTACACCTGCCCACCGGCATCATGTACGAGGTCGCAGACCTCACGGACGTGCTCCTCGTACACGCCGTGCGTCGACGGGTACGTGATCATGATCCCGGCGACCGTCGAGCCGTGCTTCTCGAGCTTCGAGCGCAGGTCGTCGAGCAGGATCTCGCCGTCGTCGGCCGTCGCGACCACGACGACCCGCAACCCCGCGAGGGCCGCCGACGCCGCGTTGGTCCCGTGCGCCGACGCCGGGATCAGGACGATGTCGCGCTGCGCGTCCCCGTTGGCACGGTGGAAGTCACGGATCGCCAGCAGCCCCGCGAACTCGCCCTGCGACCCCGCGTTCGGCTGCACCGACACCGCGGCGTACCCCGTGATCTCCGCGAGCTGCGCCTCGAGCGTCTCGATGAGCTCGCGGTAGCCCTCGGCCTGGTCGACCGGCACGAACGGGTGGATGTTCGCGAACTCCGGCCACGAGATCGCCTCCATCTCGGCGGTCGCGTTCAGCTTCATCGTGCAGGAGCCCAGCGGGATCATGGTCCGGTCGAGCGCGAGGTCCTTGTCAGCGAGCTTGCGCAGGTAGCGGAGCATCGCGGTCTCGCTGCGGTGCGCGGAGAAGACGGGGTGCTGGAGGTACGTGGAGATGCGGCGTGCCCAGTCCGGGAGGCCGGCCGTCGCGGTTCCGTCCGCTGCGTGGCCGTCGGGGGTGGTCGAGGTGGGCAGCACGTCGGTGAACGCAGCGAGGACCGCCGTCAGGTCGGCCGCGGTGGTGGTCTCGTCGCAGGCGATCTGCACGTGGTCGGCGTCCGGCGCGTACAGGTTGACGCCGCGGGACGAGGCCGCAGCGACGACGGCCTCGGCGCGCGCCGGGACGTGGGTGCGGACCGTGTCGAAGAAGTGCGCGTGGACGACGGTGACGCCCGCCGAGCGCAGGGCTGCGGCGAGCGCGGCGGCACTCCCGTGGGCGTGCTCCGCGATCGTGCGGATGCCGTTGGGCCCGTGGTACACCGCGTACATCGAGGCCACGATCGCGAGGAGCGCCTGCGCCGTGCAGATGTTCGACGTCGCCTTCTCGCGGCGGATGTGCTGCTCGCGGGTCTGGAGCGCGAGCCGGTAGGCGACGTCGCCGTCCGCGTCCACGGAGACCCCGACGAGGCGTCCGGGCAGCGAGCGCTCCAGGCCCTTGCGGACGCTCATGAACGCGGCGTGCGGCCCGCCGTAGAAGAGGGGCACGCCGAACCGCTGCGCCGAACCGACCGCGATGTCCGCGCCTAGCTCTCCCGGCGGCGTGATGATCGCGAGCGCCAGGAGGTCGGACGCCACCGTGACGAGCGCCCCGGACTCCTTGGCCTCGGCGATCACGCCGCGCAGGTCGGCCACGCGGCCCGACGCGCCCACCTGCTGGGTGACGACACCGACGAGCGTGCCCGCGTCGTCCGACACCTGGCCGGCGAGACCGGCGGCGAGGCCCTCGCTCAGGTCGGCGACGACGACGGGGAGGCCGGCGGCCTCCGCACGGCCGCGCGCGACGGCGAGGGTCTGGGGGAACAGGTCGGCGTCGAGGACGACGTAGCCGGTCTTGGCCCGCGAGGCGCGCCACATGAGCGCGACGGCCTCCGCGACGGCGGTGGCCTCGTCGAGCAGCGAGGCGCCCGCGACCTCGAGCCCGGTGAGGTCGGCGACGGCGGTCTGGAAGTTCAGGAGCGCCTCGAGGCGGCCCTGCGAGATCTCCGGCTGGTACGGCGTGTACGCGGTGTACCAGGCGGGCGACTCGAGCACGTTGCGGCGGATCACGGGGGGCGTGATCGTGCCGTGGTAGCCGAGGCCGATCATCTGCGTCTTGACCACGTTGCGGTCCGCGATCTCGCGCAGGTGCGCGAGGACCTCGGTCTCGGTGCGCGCGGCCGGGAGGTCGAGCGGGCGCTCCGAACGGATCGTAGCGGGGACCGCGGCGTCGACGAGCGCGTCGAGCGTCGGGTACCCGAGCTGGTCGAGCATGCGCTGCGTCTCGCCGTCGGGCCGCTGCTCCGAGACGGTCCCGACGCCGCGGGGGCCGAGGTGGCGGAACGCGAAGTGCGCGCGGTCGAACGCGGGGGCGGACTGTTCTGCCGGCTGGGTCACGGTGGCTCCGGAGCACATCGTCGGGAGACCGGCCCCGTCCGGGGCCGACCTGTCCCTCCCCGCTCTGTCATCTGACGCGTCGCGTCGACCTGAGAGTTTTGCCGGTCCACAGTACCCGCAGGTCGAGACCTGCGGACGGCGCGCGCCGACTTGCACCGTCGGTGGGAGCCCCGGCCCGGGTGCCGGACGGCGGAGCACCGCTTTTCAGAGTTGCCTCGCCGTGACGGTACGGGGGCCTGAGAGATTCCCGGGGAGGGAATTGCTCCTTCGGCGCCGGGCGGGCCCGGGCTCTCCCGTCACGGTTCGAGCAGCGCACCCAGGATAGCGCCCCGCCCCCACGGTCCGCGAGGGTCCGTGGGGGCGGGGGTCGTGCGGGGTGGAGAGTCCGGCGCGCCGGCCGCGGTGAGCGGCCCTACCGGGGTGTCAGGCGGTGCAGTCGATCTCCTGGCCGTTGACGGTGACCGTCGCAGCGCCGTCGATGCACTGCTGCACGGCGTCGCCGAAGAGCCCGAAGATGCTGACGATCACCACGATCGAGATGATGGAGAGGATGGCGCCGATGATGATGCCCGCGAGCGCGAGGCCGTTCTTGTGGCCCGCCTTCTTGGACTGGACCAGCGCGACGATGCTGAGGATCATCCCGATGAGGGGCATGAGGAAGGCCAGGACGAAGCCCACGATCCCGAGCGTCTTCCCGGGCACGGGTCCCTGCACCGGCGCCGGCACGTAGCCCGGGGCCGAGGGGTAGTTCGACTGCGGCTGCGGGTACGCGGGCTGCTGCTGGGGGTTCTGCCCCTGCTGCTCGGGTCCAGGTGTCTGATACGGGTCGCTCATGGTGTGCCTCCGAGGCGTCGCGCCGCGCTCCCCCATCCGGTGCACGGTCGGCCACACTTTAGGGCCGACCACCCTTCCTGACCACGCGCGACACCGAAAGTGCGCGCGATCGTGGCCGAATCGCAGCGGAGCGCACGCCGTGGCGGCTCCGGGGTACCTGACCGGCGGTCAGAGCTCGATCCCGGCCGCGACGGCGAGCAGCTCGACTTCGTGGCGATGCACCGCCCGTGACCTCACCCGCCCCACAGGCTGAGTGACCGATCACCGTCACCTATCGGTGCGGCAGCCCCCGGCGTACATGAAGTACGGCCAGTTCGGTGTCGACGTGGACGCGAAGGGCCGCCCGTTGACTGTCGCCACCCCGAAAGCCCTCATGCTGCCGCCGGCCGAACGGGAGTTGTACGAGCTGCTGTGCGACCCAGCCCGGGTTGGGCCTCTGCGCATCGAGCAGGAGACGCAGGGCCGCAGCCCACACCTTCGGATGGACTCGGACGTGGGTGGCGGGTGCCGTCAGGCAGACACGAGTTGGTGTGCCCGCTGGTGGGACACGCCAAGTGCAGCGCCAACATCCCTCAAAGAGAGTCCCGCATCTGAAAGCTGTCGCGCCAGAGCCTTCGCGCGAGCTGCTGCATCCGCTTCAAGCCGGGCGGCTTCCTCCCGCTCCGCTCTGATGCTTGCCACCGCCTGTAAAATGTCGACCGCCTCAACCATGACCTCGACCGTGACGTCTACATCTTCGGGCTCGAGGTCGTCGGTGCTGACAGCGATGAACTCGCGGACCATCGTTCGAGCTTCTGAAAGTCGTCGGGCCTGCGTGACACCAACCCCGTCGACTCGGATCATCCACCAACCGTCTTCATGGGTGACTCGCGCCTCGTACTTGGTCATCGTGCCTCCTTGATTGCGGCTTGAATCTGGCGGAGCACGCCAGGGGAAATCATCCGGTGCCCGTCGGGGACTGTGACTTGGACGCCGCAGGGGTGTGCCCACCGGGTGTGTGAGCCGCGGGTGCGGCCCGGCTCGAAGCCTGCGCGCCGTAGGTCTTTCACGACTTCACGGGTCGGCTTCGGACTGATCATCCCCGTCAGTCTAGGCGCCATTGACGCAACAAGTCAATGGCGGCTAGACAATGGCCCAGTTCCGATTCGAGTTCGGGCGTGGTCGCGGGCAAGGTCACCATGAAACGAACGGTCAGAGCTCGATCCCGGCCGCGACGGCGAGCAGCTCGTCGAGCACCGTCGACGTCGCCGGGCCCGGCTCGGCGCGGGTCGAGCGGTGCCGCGCGACGAGGTAGCGCGAACCGAGACCCGGGAGCCGGACGACCGCGACGTCGTCCGGCAGCTCGCCCTGGAGCGCGAGCGCCGGGAGGAGCGCGACACCCTGACCGGCCGCCACGAGGGCCAGGGCGACGTCGAAGTCGAAGTACCGGTGGCGGGTGACGGCCGAGCCGCCGACCTGGGCGATGACCCGCGCGAGAGCCCGCGCGGCGGCCGTGCCGTCGACGGCCCCGAGCCACGGCGCGTCCCGGAGGTCGGCGAGCTGCGTCGGGGTCGGGAACGCGACGTGGGTGACCAGGCACCAGGGCTCCTCGCGCACGATCACGTCGTCCATGCCGCGGGGCACGCTGACGTCCGACTCGCTGTCGCGCTCGACGAGCACGAGGTCGAGGCTCCCCGCCCGCAGCCCGCGCATCGCCGCCTCGGGCTCGGCCTCCTGGACCTCGAGGTCGATGCCGGGGAACCGCTCGGGCAGCGCGTGGAGCACCGGCGCGACGACCGACCGGATCGCCGACTGCACCGACCCGACGACTACGCGACCCGAGACGTCGTCGCTCATGGTGGCGATGGCCTTGCGCGCGTCGACCATCTCGGCCTCGATGCGCTCCGCCGCGTCGGCAAGTACGCGCCCGACCGGGGTCAGCGAGACGCCGCGCGGCCCGCGGTCGAGGACCTGCACGCCCTCCTCGGCCTCCAGCCGGTGGATCTGCTGCGACACCGCGGAGGCCGTCACGCCGAGCACGTCCGCGGCGGCGAGGACGCCGCCCGTGCGGTGGACGGCGAGGAGGAACGCGAGGCGCCGCGGGTCGGTGCCGCCGGGAGCGACCGCCGTGGACGGCGTGGCTCCGGCAGCCTGCGGACCTCCGCGCGAGCTGGGGTTCATGGGCCCAGCGTAGGTTCGCAGCGGCTCAGGCGAGTCGCTGCTCGATGCGCGACTCGCCCGGCCCGTGGGTCACGGTCGCCAGGGCGCCCTCGACCAGCGCGAGGTACGGGGCGACGTGGCCGCACTCCACGTCGGCGATCACGGGCAGCCCGAGGCCACCGAGGGCGTCGAGCACGGCGTCGTGCTGGCTGAAGCCGTCGACGCCCGGGGCCCGCGTCCGACCGACGAGGACGGCGTTGGCGCGCTCGAACCAGCCCGCGTGCCGCATGCCCCACAGGCGCCGGCCGATCTCGTCGGAGTCGGCGCTCGACGCCTCGAGGTGCACGATCAGCCCTTCGGGCGCGTGCTCCGACGCGAACGCGCCGATGTCGCCGTAGGGCGTGCCCGCGAGGTTGCCGACGGTCTCGATGCATCCGCCGATCAGCCGCCCGGTCACCTCGACCGGGTCGTCGGCGTCCAGGCGAGTCCACCCCGCAGGGGTGTCGAGGGTGAACTCGTGCACGGTCGGGTCGCCCTCGTAGTCGTCCCAGCCCCCGGCCCGGTAGGCGGCGGCAGCGCCCTGGACGACGACGGCGCCGGCCGGTTCGGCGAGCACGTCCAGCCAGTGGTGCAGCGGCTCGGGCACGCGGTAGGGCGTGTCCATGAGGTTCTGGCCGTGCAGCGACGCGACCCCCGTGCGGAGCGTGAGCGGCATGAGCAGCGTCGAGAGGTCGGAGAACCCGACGAGCCACGTCGGGTCGTGCGCGAGCTCGTCCCAGTCGAGCAGGCCGAGCAGGTCGATCGCGAGGCTGCCGCCCCACGGCGGGACGACGGCGCGGACCTCCGGGTCGGTCAGCATCGAAGCGAGCTCGGCCGCGCGGTCGGCGGCGGGGGCGCTGGTCACCCCGTCGCCGCGCAGGCAGTCGCCGACGCGGACGTCGAACCCGCGCGCTCGCAGGCGCTCGATCGCGTGGTCGAGCCGGGCGTCCAGCGCGGCCGGCACGGGTGCCGAGGGCGCGGTGACGCCGATGGTGTCGCCGGGGCGCAGGGGCCGGGGGTATCGAACGACCATGCCCGCATCGTACGAGCCGGGTACGAGCCGAGGTTCGGAGAGCACCCTCGCCGCGGGTGGAGGATGGAGGGGTGACGGACGACGGAGAGGCGGCAGCACCCGCGGCACCACCGGTGGACGTCTACTACTACTCGTCGACGTCGGGCCAGGTGCGCCTCTTCGCGGAACGGCTCGGACGGCCGGTCCACGACCTCGCGGTCCGCGAGGTGCGCCGCTCCGTCCCGACCGGGCCGTGGGTGCTCGTGACCCCCTCGTACAAGACGGGCAACGACGACAACGACACCGTGCCCGAGCCGGTGCGCCGGTTCCTGCAGGACCCCGAGACCCGTCGTCGCCTCGTCGGGGTGATGGGCTCGGGCAACCGGAACTTCGGCGAGCACTACCAGGCCGCGGCCCGTGAGATCGCGCGGGCCTCGGGCCGGCCGATGCTGCTGGAGTTCGAGCTGCAGGGCACCCGGTGGGACGTCGAGGACGCGCAGCGGATCCTCGCCGACGTGGACCGGCAGGTCGCCGAGGACTGACGGCCGCGCGCCGAGCGTGAGCCGACCTCGCGCCCACGTACGGGTGCCGTGCGACGGCCCGTGAGGCTGCCCGCACGAGTCCGGCGCGACGTCGCCGCAGCGCCGTGTGACGTCCGCCACTGCCCCGCTCCGCACCGGTCCTGCGCTGTCGAGAGTTGGTCAACGAGCCCGCCCGACGCACCCGTCCGAGGCAAGCCGCACGCACGCCCGGTCACGGGGGGACCGGCTGCAACCCATGTAGTGCTACTTATGGGGCTTTGAAGATTTGTTCGATTGCGCTGAACCCAGATCGGGTCTCAGAATGATCACGACGCGGTGGAGCACACGCTCCGCTCGGCCGAGAAACCGCGTCCGTCCCGATCCCTTCTGTACCTCTCGGAGCTCCACCATGGACGCAGTCCTCACCCAGTCCCTCATGATCCTCGGCTGGGTCAGCGCCTTCTTCGGCGCCGCCGCATACCTCCTCGCGTCACGCGGCACCTGGGACGCCAAGTCCCTGCGCTTCAACCTCACGAACGTCACCGCGGCCGGCCTCATGGTCGTCGTCGCCGGGGCCAACGGGCTGTGGCCGTCGGTGGCCGCCAACCTCGTGTGGGTCGTCATCGGGACCCAGGCGCTCATCGCCATCTACGGTCAGCGCCGCGCCGCGGCCCGCGCCGCCCGCGAGGAGGCAGAGGCCGCCGCGATCGCCAACGCCGAGGCCGTCCTGGCCCAGGCCGCATTCGACGACTTCGCCCACGAGCTCACCGCCCTCACGCTCGAGCTCCCGCTCGTCTCGCCGGACGTCGCCCTCGACTTCGGCACCGCCAGCGAGGTCCCGGCCGCCGCCTGACCGCGCGACCCGCGCTCGACCGACGCTCCGTCGTTCGGGCGCCGTCCGACCCCGCCGAACGCCGCCGCCCGCCGAACAGGCGCGGCACGGGGAGTCGGCCGCCCGACCGATCGCCGACCCGAGGCTCAGGCCAGCCCTGCCTGCCAGGCGACGATCCGGTCCACGGCGGCCGCGACGACGTCCGGCGCCGCCGCGAACGACAGGCGCACCCAGTCCCCGCCCGCGACCCCGTCGAAGTCCGTCCCGGGCGTGATCGCGACCCCCGTCTCCGCGAGCAGGCGCTCGCAGTACGTCACGGAGTCGAGGCCGAACCGCGACACGTTCCCGTACAGGTAGAAGGCCCCGTCGGCCGGGGCGACCGGTGACCACCCGAGCTCGTCGGCACGGTCCAGCAGCAGCGCACGGCTGACGGCGTAGCGCTCCACGTTCTCGCGCGCGGCGGCCATGCCCTCGTCGGTGAACGCCGCGACCCCGGCGTGCTGCGCGAGCGCGGGCGGGCACAGCGCCACGTTGCCGGCGAGCGCGTCGACCGGGTCGACGAGGTCCTCGGGCAGCACCAGCCACCCGAGGCGCCAGCCGGTCATCGCCCAGTACTTCGAGAACGAGCTGACGACGACGGCCCCGTCCCCCAGGTAGCGGGCGGCGGTCGCGGCCCCGGCGGGCGAGCCCTCCGGCACAGAAGCAGCAGCACCGGCACCAGCAGCAGCAGTACCCGGGTACGTGATCCCGTGGTAGATCTCGTCGCTGATCAGCCGGACGTCGTGCTCGGCGCACCACCGTGCGAGCGTCTCGAGCTCCGCGGCCGAGACCATCGTGCCCGTCGGGTTCGCGGGGCTCGCGAGCACGAGCCCGTCGAGCCCGCCCTCGTAGTAGGCCTCCATGAGCCGCGGGACGGTGGGCTGGTACCGCTCGTCCGGTCCGCAGTCGAGCTCGACGACCTCGCACCCGAGCGACGCGAGGATGTTCTTGTACGCCGGGTAGCCCGGCCGTGCGAGCGCCACCCGGTCACCGACCTCGAAGGAGGCGAGGAACGCCAGCACGAACCCGCCGGACGACCCGGTCGTCACCGCGATCCGCGAGGGGTCCACGTCGACGCCGTACCAGCGCTCGTAGTGGGTGGCGACCGCCCGGCGCAGCGCCGGAGCGCCCATCGCCTCCGTGTAGCCGAGGTTCTCCGTGCGCAGCAGCTCGGCCGCCCGCTGCCGGACGACGTCGCTCGCCCCGGTGGACGGCTCGCCCGCGCACAGGTTGAGGACGGACTCCCCCGCGTCCCGGCGCGCGTTCGCCGCGGCCAGGATCTGCATGACGGCGAAGGGCGCGACCCGGGACCTGCGCGAGACCTTCATGCGGCCATCATGACGCAGACAGCAGCGCCGGGACGAGCCCGGTCTGCGGCGCCGCCGCCCGGCTCACGAGAGCGTGCTGGCGATCTTCTCCGCCTTCGACGCCGCCTCGGGCAGCGCACGGTCCGAGACCACCTGGCGGGCGAGGTCGACGAGCTTGGTGTTCCCGTCCTGCGAGAGCCGGCTGAGCACCGAGAACGCGCGGCTCGCGGAGATCGAGTAGCGCTCCATCAGGATCCCCTGCGCCTGGCCGATCACGGTGCGCGTCTGCACCGCGGACGTGAGCTGGTCCTCGGTGCGGGCGGCGTCCAGGGCCGCGGCCGCGACGGCAGCGAAGGTGGTCGCGAGCGAGTAGTCGTCCGCGGGGAAGGCGCGGGCCTCGCGCGCGTAGAGGTTGAGCGCCCCGTGCCGGGTCGAGCTCGTGAAGAGCTGGACGCAGAGCATGCTCCGCACGTCGAGCTCGTCGACGACCGCCGCCCCCAGCGCGGCCAGCGGGCGTCGTCGGCGAGGTCGTCGGTCGCGACGACCTCGGCCTCACGGATCGCGTCGAGGCACGGACCTTCGTCGAGCGAGTACTGCAGCTCGTCCCCGCGGCGCGCCACGTGGTCGGTGGCCGCGGGCGTCTCGATGCGGCCCTTGCGCGTGATCAGCGAGATGCCGGCGGAGTCGCACCCGTCGATCAGGGCGACGGCGAGCTCGGCGGTGCGCGCGAGCGTCTGCTCGAGGGTCGGCTCGTCGGCGAGGAGGCGCACCGACTGGGCCACGAGGCCACGGATGCCGAGCTCAGGGGTGCTGGCGGGCGTGAGCTCCAGACCGTCCGTCATGTGTGGCCTCCGTGACCAGAGTGGCTGCGCCGAACCGGGTCGGGAATCGTCCCGTCGCGCCATTTTAGACCGGCCTGGCGCGGCAGGGCATTGCCCCTCCGCCGCCCGGTGTCAGGAGGTGCGGGCGCCGACGTCGGCGAGGAGCTCGTGGGCGAGCTCGACGACCGTGGCCCCGCGCTCGGCCGCCACGGTCGCCAGGAGGTCGATCGCCTGCTGGGCACCGATCCCGTGACGCTCCATGAGCACCCCTTGGGCCTGACCGACGATCGTGCGGGTCTGCACGCGCGACCCGAGCCGCTCCTCGGTCCGGGCGGCGCCGAGGGCGGCGGCTGCCACCGCTGCGAACGTCGTCGCGACGGCGCGGCTCTCGTCGGTGAAGGCCCGGGGTTCGCGCGCGTAGAGGTTCAGGGCGCCGTGGCGGGAGTCGCTCGTGAAGAGCTGGACGCAGAGCATGCTCCGCACCCCGAGCTCGTCGACCACCGCAGCGCCCCAGCGGCGCCACCGCGCGTCGTCGGCGAGGTCGTCGGTCGTGACGACCTCCGCGTGGCGCACGGCGTCGAGGCACGGTCCCTCGCCCAGCTCGTACTGGAGGACGTCGCCCCGGCCCGCGACGCCGTCGCTCGCCGCCGGCGTGGTCACCTCACCGTCCCGCTCGACGAGCGTGACCCCGGCCGCCGAGCACCCGTCGACCATGGCGACGGCCGACGTGACCGTGGAGTCCAGGGTGCTCTGGAGCGAGTCCTGCGCGGCGAGACCGCGGACCGCCGCCGAGATCCTCGCAGCCAGCACGTCCTCGGCCGTCCGTTCCCCGCCCATGTCGCTCCACGTCCCCTCGTCTCGCGGGGCGGTGCCCGGGTCGTCCGGATCGCCCGGCTCCTCACCGACCACCGGCCGACCACCGGCCGACTGCTGGTTGCTGCAGGCCGGCCACCGCCCACCAATTCTCTCGGCACGACGGTATCCCCGCCCGCGCACCGGCGCGGGCGGGGACACCACCGGGGGACTGGAGCCGTCTCGCCGGCACTGGACGTGGCAGCTCCGTACCTACGGCGTCTGTGCTCTCGCGCAGGCGCCCCCGCCCGGGCGGTCCGGTCGACGTGCGACCGCGACCGTCCGGGCCGACGGGCTCAGAACACCGGCTTGCCGCCGGTGACCCCGAGCACCGTCCCCGAGACGTATCCCGCCTCGTGATTCGACGCGAGGTAGACGAACGCGTGCGCCACCTCGGCCGGCTGACCTGCTCTGCCGAGCGGCGTGTCGGCGCCGAAGCTCTCGAGCTTCTGCGACGGCTGGGTCGCCGGCTGCAGGGGCGTCCAGATCGGTCCCGGCGCGACGGCGTTGACGCGGATCCCGCGCTCGCCCAGCTCCGCGGCCAGGTTGACGGTCATGTTGTTGATCGCGGCCTTCGTGGACGCGTAGTCGAGCAGGGACGTCGACGGCTGGTACGCCTGGATCGACGACACGTTGATGATCGACGCCCCGTAGCCCAGGTGCTCGAGCGACGCCTGGGTCATCCACACGAGGGCGTACAGGTTGGTCTTGAGCACCCGGTCGAGGTCCTCAGGGGTGACGTCCTCGATCGACCCGCGCCGCGCCATCTGGAATCCCGCGTTGTTGACCAGCACGTCGAGCCCGCCCAGGCCTCGGACGGCGTCCCGCACCACCGCGCGGCACGTCCCCTCCTCGGTCAGGTCGCCCGGGACGAGCACGGCCGTGGCCCCGGCCGCCTCGACCAGCCGGGCGGTCTCCTCGGCGTCCTCCTGCTCCTCGTCGAGGTACCCGATCGCGACGTCGGCACCCTCGCGCGCGTACGCGATCGCGACCGCACGACCGATCCCGGAGTCGCCCCCGGTGATCAGGGCGCGCACGCCGGTGAGCCGGTCGTGGCCCACGTACGAGTCCTCGCCGTGGTCGGGCAGCGGCCGCATCCGGCCGGTCAGGCCGGGCGGTTGCTGGTGCTGCGCGGGGAAGCCGCCGGACGAGTCGCTCTCTGCCGTCACGCCAGCCGCCACGTCAGCCGAACCGGCGCGTGAGCTGGGCGTTGCGCGGGCGACGCTTGTCGGACGACGTCAGACCGGTCAGGACTCCGTCGACCGTCTCCTCGGCCTGGCCGCCGAGCCCCGGACCACCGTCGAGCGCCTCGACGAGGCGCGCCGCGACGTCGTGCACCCGCAGGCCGGCATGGCTGGAGTACCAGACGAGACGGTCGGCCGCGGTCTCCTCGTTCATGCCGTACACGGCCATGAGCACGCCCTTGGCGCGCTCCACGATCGTCCGCTCCGCGCTGACGGACGCGGCCAGCCGCTGAACGTCACGGTCGAGCAGCTCGCGCTGCGCGGCCGACTGGTCGACGACGTAGCCGGCGATCTCGGCGATCTGCCCCGTCCCGTCGCGACGCCCCTGGCCGGTGACGGTCACCGTGCGGGTCCGGCCCTTGGCGTCGACCATGCGGTACAGGAAGCTGAACGGCCGCCCCGTACGGCGGCACTGCGAGACCTCGCGGGAGATGCGCCCGCGGTCGTCCTGGTGCTTGTGCGAGGCGAGCAGCTCGGCGCTCGCGGGGACGCTCCCGGGCACGAGCCCGAGCATCCCGTAGACCTCGTCGGACCACCACCAGGTGTGCTTGGTGAGGTCGGTGCGGTACTGGCCGATGGGGAGGGATCGTCCTCCACCCAGTGCGTCCTCGACCGTCACGTCCCAGGGTGTGGTCGTGATCTCGGCGTCGTCGGTGCCCATGAACGTCCTTCCGGACAATGATTCGCGGCGCCGCTTCTTGACTCCGTTGCCCAACATAGCCTTCACCCGCACGGATAGCGAGAGGTGGCTGTGAGGATTCGCGTCCACGCAGGTCACAGCGCCACAAAGGTAGTACTCCGAGTATCAGTTCACGGCGGTCCCGCCGAGCCCGGGTCGAACGTCAGCCGGCGCTCGACCACGGCGGAGGCCAGGTCGTCGAGCTCGACGTCCGTCGAGAACGCCCGGGCCCGCATCACCGCGAGCGCCGCCCACGCCGGGACCCCCATCTGCACCGCCACCATGCCGGTCGCGAGGTCGAGCGGGTCACGCCCCGACCGGTCGCGCTCTCGACGCGGCGCCACCGCGACCCGGCCGCCCGGCCGCGCGCCGCCGTCCGGCACCTCGGTACCGGCTTCCAGCCGGGACCGCCCGAACCCGAGGGCGCGGGGCTCCGGCCTGCCGAGCAGGGCGATGCCGGCGCCGTCGGCCAGCGCCTGCGCGGCCCTGGGATCGACCTGCGGGCCGCGCGACTCGTAGTAGGTCGTGAGGACGCCGATGCGACGGATCCCGACACCGAGCGGCAGCACCTGGAGGTGCAGGTCGCCGACGGCCGCCGACGCCGCCGGCCCGAACAGGGGCCAGCGGTCCCACGCCGCCGAGAGGTCTGCGACGGTGCGCCGCGCCCCCACGAAGGACTCGTGCGCCGGGCCCTCCCCCAGGGCGATCTCCAGGTCGGCCATGCGCTCCGCACGGCCGTCCGTGGAGTAGACCGTGAGCTCGTCGCCGCGGGACGGCGAGACCGCCATGTAGCCGCCGTCGGCGTCCAGCAGCTCGACGCAGAGCCGACACACGCTCGTCGCGAGGGACTCCTGGCGGGCACGCGTCGAGAGCCCTGCCTCCAGCTCGTCCAGGAGCCGTGTCGCCTCGTCCATCGCCGTCGCCACCGTCAGTCGTGAGGGCCTGCCGTCGTCCCGCACCACTCTTGCAGGACGGCGGCGCCTCGCACGGTGAGAACGCGCAGGGGCGCACAGATCACCCGGGCGTGGCTGCGCGCACCGCTCCCGGCCGGGCGCACGGGGTGCTGCCGACCGCAGTTCCGGACCGGCGGGACTCAGGCGTCGACGCGGAGCCCGGCCAGCAGCGAGGTCGCGACCTCGCGCAGGGGGACGTTCGTCTCGTTCGACCGCCGGCGCAGCTCCGCGAACGCCTCGTCGGCGTCGGCGCCCCGAGTCACCATGAGCGCACCCTTGGCCTGCTCGATCACGGCGGCCCCCTCCCGGAAGTGGGCGAGCGAACGCTGCACGTCCTGCTCGACGACGACGCTCTGCGGCTCGCTGATGTCCACGAGGTACCCCTCGACGTGCGTCAGTGTGCCGTCGGGGGCGAGCAGCACGGTGCCCACCGTGACGACGTGCCGCACGCGGCCCCGCGTGTCGACGACCCGGTGCCAGTGCGCGAAGTCGCCGCCGCGCCCGCGCAGCCCGTCGAGGAGCGCGACGAACGCCGCCCGGTCGTCGGGATGCTTGTGGGCGGTGACGAGCTCCATGGTGGGCACCACCTCGCCCGGCTCGAACCCGTAGATGGCGTAGGTGGCCTCGGACCACAGGACCTCTCCCGAGCGCATGTCCCACGCCACGTGGCCGACGCGCGGGTGGACGGCCCTGCCCGAGCCCTTCGTCGCCGCCGATGCCGATGATCCGTCCGTGCTCACCACGCCCCCCACCCGAACCGCTTGTCGAGTCCCGTCCTCGACCTCAGGACGAGCAGAAAGTACACCGAAGACACGTGAACTGCAGAGGAATGGTACGGCTCCACGTTGACCAGGATCACCGAGAACCGGTTGAATGACCTCGTGCGACAGCACCGTCGCCTGGGTTCCCGATGTCGACGCACCTCGGTGGACGCACTTCGCTCGACACTAGGACTGAGATCTCATGGACTTTCTCGACTTCTTCTGGCTGATCATCGTCTCGTTCGCGTTCATCGCGTACCTGATCGTCCTCTTCCAGATCATCAGCGACCTGATCCGCGACCACGAGCTCTCCGGCTGGTGGAAGGCCCTGTGGTTCGTGGCGCTCGTCTTCATCCCGTTCCTCACGGCCCTCATCTACTTCATCGCTCGCGGCCGCGGCATGGCCCGCCGCCAGGCGTCGGCCGTCGCCCAGGCCAAGGCCGACACGGACGAGTACATCCGCAGCACCGCTGCCGGCGCCGCCTCGCCGGCCGACCAGATCGCCCAGGCCAAGACCCTGCTCGACTCAGGTGCGATCAACGACGCCGAGTTCGAGGTCATCAAGGCCAAGGCGCTCCAGGCCTGACAGCGCTACGGTTCGACCATGCCTAGAGAGCGTGCTTCGGACCTGAGCGACAGCAGCACCAGCGCGACCGACGACGCGTCGCCAGACCCCTCACCAGCATCACGAGGGCTCGGGCGGCGCGTCGTCTGCGTGGTGCTGGTGGTGCTCGCCGTCCTGATCGCGGTGCTCGCCGTCCCCGCCCGATACGTCCAGCAGAACGTCCTGGAGACCGAGGGGTACGTCGAGCTCGTGGGACCCCTCGCCTCGGACCCGGCCGTGCAGACCGCTGTCGCCGACGCCCTCACCGACCAGGTGATGACCCAGCTCGACGTCGAGGCGATCGTCACCGACAACGTCGAGGCCTTCGCCGACCGCGACCGGGTGCCCGACGCCGTCGAGGCGCTGGGGCCGATACTGACGAACCAGATCGAGCAGCTCGTGCAGCGCGCGGCCGACAAGCTCGTCACGTCCGAGCAGTTCGCCGCCGTGTGGGTCACCGCCAACCGCGTCGCCCACGGCACGGCGACCACCGTGCTCGAGGGGCACGACGGGAAGTACCTCGACATCGACGCCGGCACCATCTCGGTGCCCCTGGACGGGCTCGTCCTGGAGCTGCGCGACCGGCTCGTCGACGCGGGGCTCGAGCGGGCCGCGAACATCGAGCCACAGGGCCGCGAGATCGTGCTCGTGCAGTCCGACCAGCTCGGGACCGCCCAGCAGGGCCTGGTGATCTTCCAGAACGTCGCCGGGATCCTGCCGTGGCTCGTGATCCTCCTGATCGCCGGGGCCGCCTGGGTGGCGCCACGACGGCGCCACCGCGTCGTCGTCGCGGCCGCGATCTCGATCGGTGCCCTCATGGCCCTGATGCTCGCCGGGCTCGCTCTCGCCTCCGCCGCCTACCTCGGCAACCTGCCCCTGGGCGCCGTCGGCCTCGACGCGACGCGGTCCGTCACGCGGGCGCTGCTCGACCCGCTGCGCACCCAGCTCTGGTGGTGGGTCGGGCTCTCCGTGGTCGTCGCAGCAGCGGCGATCGCGTGGCCGTGGGCGGTGCGAGCGGTCGGACGACGTCGCACGGCCAAAGAGCCGGCAGCGACGGTCGGCGGCGCGGAGGCCTAGGGCGACCCGCGCGGGTACACGCACCGCGAGCGACCCGCCCGCGGTGCGCGTACCCGTCGGTCAGGCCCGGGTCAGCCTGCGCACCCGGCCCGCACCCAGCGTCACCGCCGCGCCACCCAGCAGGAGCAGCAGCGCCAGACCGCCGAGGCTGGCGAGCTCAGCACCGGTCATGGGCAGCGACCCGGGGCCGCTCGGCCCGGGAGGCCCGGCAGGCCCGCCCGGTCCGGGAGGTGCCGGAGGCGTCGTCGGCGGCGGCGTGGGAGCCGTCGTCGGCGGTGCGGGAGCGGGCGGCGGGACGACGGCCGTCGTCGTGCACCCCTCGGTCTCGTCCGCGGAGTCGGGCACGCAGGTGGACTCCGGCGGACCGGTGACCACGTTGCGCACGGTGCCGTCGCCGGACCCGGCCTCGCCGATCGTCACCGAGTAGGTGATCGTCACGGTGTCACCGGGGTCCAGAGGACCGGACCACGTGAGCGTCGACCCGTCGACCGAGACCGCCCCCTGGTCGGGCGTGACCGTCGCGTCGTCGTTGTAGGACGCGTCGTCGAGCACGTCGGACAGGTCGTCCGTGATCACCGCGGGGTCGGCGTCGGTGTAGGCGTACGTCCCCGTGTTCGTCACCTCGACGCTGTACTCGACCACGTCGCCCTCAGCCACCTCGGTGCCGTCGGGGTCCGCGTCGGAGGACTTGACGATGTCCAGCCCCTTCACCGGCGTGGTGGTCCCGGCGCACGGCAGCCCGGTGTCGGGGTCGATCCCGTCCGGCGGGCACGTCGGCGGCGGCGGGGGCGGGGGCGGCGGGCAGATCTCGCCGTCGGGGCACTCGGGCGGCACCGGCTGCTGGAAGGCCACGTTCGCGAGCACCCCGTCGCCGGTGATCGGGTCGTCCACGGTCACCGTGTAGGAGATCTCCACCGACTCCCCGCCCGGGATGGGTCCGGTCCAGGTGATCTGCGGCTCCGTGTAGTCGAGCTCGCCGGACTCCGGGTCGACCGTGATCGATCCCTCGTCGAGCGTGGCGTCGTCGAGCACGCCCGTCAGGTCGTCGACCACCAGGGCGGGGAACGCCTCGGTGTACGGGACCTCGCTGAGGTTCGTCGCCGTCACCGTGTACGTCACGGTGTCACCGGGAGCGACGGCCTCCTCCGAGGCCGTCTTCTCGATGTCCAGCGCCCGCTCCGGCAGCACCACGAAGCAGCCGGGTGCCGTCGGGTCGACGCAGCTCGACTCCGGCGGGCCGGTGACGACGTTGGCGAGGATCCCGTCGCCCGAGAGCGGTGCGTTCACCGTCACGGTGTAGGTGACGGTCACCGTCTCGCCGACCGCGAGCGGCCCGGTCCAGGAGAGGGTCGGGTCGGTGAAGTCCGGCGTCCCGACGTCCGGGTCGACGACGATCGACGTCTCGTCGAGGGTGGCGTCGTCGAGCACCTCGGAGAGGTCGTCCTCGAAGGACGCGCGCTCACCGTCGACGTCCGGGTAGTCCACCTGGCCGCTGTTGGTGATCTCGACCTGGTAGGTCACCTCCTCGCCGGGGAGCACCTCGACGGTGTCCGGGGAGACCTTCGACTTGACGATGTCGAGCGCCTGCACCGGCGTGGTCGTGGTGCAGCCCTCCTCGGTGCCGTCGACGCAGCCCGACTCCGGGGGTCCGGTCACCGCGTTGGTCAGCAGGCCGTCGCCCGTGAGCGGGTTGTTCACGGTCACCGAGTAGGTGATGGTGGCGACGCCGTCGACCGGGAGCGGGCCGGCCCAGGCGAGGAGGTCGCCCGAGACGGTGACCGATCCGACGTCCGCCGCCGCGTCGCCGTCGTACACCGCGTCGTCGAGCACCTCGGAGAGGTCGTCCGTGAACGAGGCGAGGTCGGGCGCGACGTAGTCGACGCCGCCCGTGTTGGTCACCGTCACCGTGTACTCGACGGTCCCGCCGGCCAGGACCTCGTCGGGCGTGGAGGTCTTGACGATCTCCAGCGCCTGCACCGGCGTGGTGGTGGTGCAGCCTTCCTCGGTGCCGTCGACGCAGCCCGACTCCGGGGTCCGGTCACCACGTTCGTCAGGACGCCGTCCCCGGTCACCGGGTCGGCGACCGTCACGGTGTAGGTGACGGTGGCGACGCCGTCAACGGGCAGCTCGCCCTCCCAGCTGAGCGTCGTGCCCGCGAGGGTCGCCGTGCCGACGTCGGCCGTCGGTCCGGCCGTGACGGTGGCGTCGTCGAGGACGTCCGACAGGTCGTCGGTGAACGTCGCCAGGTCCGGCGCGACGTAGTCGGCGCCACCCGTGTTGGTCACGGTGACGGTGTACTCGACCGTCCCGCCGGGCAGCAGGGGGTCGGACGACGGCGTGGACGTCTTGGCGATCTCCAACCGGCGGACCGGCGTGACGACCACGCAGCCCTCCCCCGGCCCGTCATCCGGATCGACCTCGGGGCAGGTGGACTCCGGAGGACCGGTGACCGTGTTGGTCAGGACGCCGTCGCCCGTGCCGGGGTCGTCGACCGTCACCGTGTAGGTGATCGTCGCCGACTCCCCGGGCTCGAGCGGCCCGGACCAGGTGATCTCGTCGCCCACCAGGGAGACCGTCCCCGGGTCGGCGCCGTCGGAGGTGACGGCCGGCCCGTCGGTCACCGCGCCGTCGTCGAGCACCTCGGACAGGTCGTCGGTCACCTCGGCGGGGTCGTCGACCGTGTACGAGGTCTCGCCCGTGTTGGTGACGACGACCGTGTACACGATCTCGTCGCCCGGGAGCACCTCGTCACCCGCGTCGGAGGTCTTGTCGATCTCCAGCGCCGGGGTCAGTGTCGGCACCTCCGTGACGCAGTCGGCGTCGAAGGCCGGGTCCTGCGGGTCCGTGACCGCGGGGTCGGGGCAGTTCGCCTCGGGCGGGCCGGTGACCGCGTTCGTCATGACGCCGTCGCCAGTCCCCGGGTCGTTCACGGTCAACGTGTAGGTGATCGTCGCGACCTCCCCGGGGTCGAGCGGACCCGACCACGTCACGGTCGGCTCGACGTACTCGCCCGTCCCTGCGTCCGCGTTGTCCGACGTCGCCGTGAGGGTGTCGTCCCACGTCGCGTCGTCGAGCACGTCGGTCAGGGAGTCGGAGAAGTCCGCCGGGTCGCCCGCCGTGTAGGGCGCCTGGCCGGTGTTCTCGACGGTCACCGTGTAGGTGATCGTGTCGCCGAGCGCGACGCCGTCGACGGGTGTCGCGGTCTTGGTCAGGGCGAGCGACCGGACGGGAACCGTCACGGTGCACCCCGGGTCCGCAGGGTCCTGTGCCGGGTCGCAGCTCGACTCGGGCGGGCCGACCACGGTGTTGTCGAGCACGCCGTCGCCCGTCGCCGGGTCGGCGACGACGACGGAGTAGGTGATCGTCACCGTCTGGCCGGCGGCCAGCGGCCCGGACCAGCTGATCGAGTCGCCGTCGAACTCGGCGTCGTTCGTCGCCGGGTCCGCCGGGGTGACTTCCGTCGTCAGCGACCCGTCGACGAACGTCGCGTCGTCGAGCACCTCGTCCAGGTCGTCGAACACGGCGGCCGGGTCGAGCTCGGTGTAGTCGACGCCGCCGGTGTTCTCGACCGTCAGCGTGTACGTCACGGTGTCGCCGAGCTCGGCCTCGGTCACGTCGGACGACTTCGACACGTCGAGCGACCGGACCGGCACCGTCACGGTGCACTCGGGGTCCTCGGGCGTCTGGTCCGGGTCACAGGTCGACTCGGGCGGGCCGACGACGGTGTTCGTCATGACGCCGTCCCCGGTGGCGGGGTCGTCGACGGTCACCGTGTAGGTGAGGGTCACCGTCTCGCCGGGGTCGAGGGCGCCGGACCACTCGATCGTGGGCTCGCTGTACGTCGGCGCGTCCGGGGCGTTCGCCCCGTCGGTGGTCGCGCCGAGCGAACCCTCGTCGAGGGTCGCGTCGTCGAGGACCTCCGTCAGGTCGTCCGCGACGATCGCGGGGTCGTCGAGGGTGTAGGCGAACTGGCCGGTGTTGGTCACGGTCACCGTGTAGACCACGTCGGTGCCGGGCAGCACCTGCGCGGGGGCGTTCGAGGACTTGACGATGTCGAGCGAGCGGACCGGCGTCGTGACCGTGCACCCGGGGTCCGTGCCCTCGACGCACGTGGACTCCGGCGGTCCCGTGACGGCGTTCGTGATGTCGCCGTCGCCCGTGGCCGGGTCGTCCACCGTCACGGTGTAGCTGACGGTGACGGTCTCGCCGACGGCCAGGGGCCCGACCAGCTCAGGGTCGGGTCCGCGAAGGTCGGCGCCGGAGCGGTGTCCGGCATGACGACGAACGAGCCCTCGTCGAGCGTGGCGTCGTCGAGGACCGCGGTCAGGTCGTCCTCGAACGTCGCCGGGTCGGCGTCGGTGTAGTCGACCTCGCCGGTGTTCTCGACCGTCACCGTGTAGGTGATCGTGTCGCCCGGCAGCACCTCGCCGGTCGCGTCGGACGTCTTGCTCAGGCCGAGAGCCGGCGTCAGCGTCGGGACCTCGGTCGAGCAGTCGGGGTCGTAGTCCGGGTCGTCGGGGTCGGTGATCGCGGGGTCGGGGCAGCCCGAACCCGGCGCGGTCACCGCGTTGGTCAACATGCCGTCGCCCGTGGCGGGGTCGTTGACGGTCAGCGTGTAGGTGATCGTCACCGTCTCGCCGGCGCCGAGCGCGCCGGACCAGGTGAGCGTGGGGTCGGTGAAGACCACGTCAGGCGGTGTCGCCGTGACGTCGGACGACGTGACGGTCACGTCGTCGTCCCACGTCGCGTCGTCGAGCACGTCGGACAGGTCGTCCGAGACGGTCGCCGGGTCGAGCAGCGTGTAGCCCGCGGTCCCGGTGTTCTCCACGGTGATCGTGTAGGTGATCTGGTCGCCCAGCGCGACGCCGTCGGCCGGGTCGGCCGTCTTGGTCACGTCGAGCGCGCGGACGGGCAGCTCGACGACGCAGTCCGGGTCGTACGCCGGGTCGTCGGGGTCGGTGACTGCCGGGTCGGGGCAGTCGCCGCCGACGACCGCGTTCGTCAGCGTGCCGTCGCCTGCCGGGTCGCCCGGGAACGGGTTCGGGACGGTCACCGAGTAGGTGATGGTCGCCGTCTCGCCAGGGTCGAGCGGACCGGACCACGTGATGAGCGGTGCCGCGTAGCCGGCGGTCCCCGCATCCGCGTTGTCCGACGTCGCGGCGACGTCGTCGTTGTACGTCGCGTCGTCGACGACGTCCGACAGGTCGTCGGTGAACGACGCGAGGTTCGGGTCGGCGAACGACGTGCCGCCGGTGTTCGTGACCTCGACCGTGTAGACGACCGTGTCGCCGGCCTCGACCGAGCCAACGGCGTCGGACGTCTTGATGACGTCGAGCGACTCGACCGGGTTCGTCGTCGTGCAGGTCTCGGCCTCGGGCGTCGTCGGGTCGTCACAGTTCGACTCGGGCGGCCCGGTGACGGCGTTGGTGAGCACGCCGTCGCCGGAGACCGGGTCGTTCACGGTGACGACGTAGGTGATGGTCACCGTCTCGCCGACCGCCAGCGGACCGGTCCACGTCAGGTCGGTGCCGTCCAAGGTCGGCAGCGGCGGCGTCCCGCCCGCGTCGGAGGTCGCGGTGAACGAGCCCTCGTCGACCACGGCGTCGTCGATCACCTCGGCGAGGGAGTCGGACACGGTCAGGAGGTCCGGGTCCACGTACGCGACGCCCCCGGTGTTCTCGATCTCGACCGTGTAGGTCACCGTGCCGCCCGGCGCGAGCGGGTCGCTGGACGGCTCGGACGTCTTGACGATCGACACCGACTGCACCGGCGTCGTCGTCGTGCAGTCCGGGTCCTCGGAGCCCTCGGGGCAGGTCGACGTCGGGGGGCCGGTGACGACGTTCGTCATCACGCCGTCGCCGTCCGCCGGGTCGTGGACGGTCACCGAGTACGTGAGCGTGACGGTCTCGCCGACGCCGACCGGACCCGACCAGCTCAGCACCGGGTCGGTGAAGTCGAACGTACCGGTGCCCTCGGGGTCGGTCGCGGCGTCGCCGTTGTAGTCGGCGTCGTCGAGCACCTCGGTCAGGTCGTCGGAGACCTCGACCGGGTTGAAGACCGTGAACGGCACCTGGCCGGTGTTCTCCACCGTGACCGTGTAGGTCACGACGTCACCGGGAAGGGCCTCGGTCACGTCGACCGACTTCTCGATGGCGACGCCCTCGACAGGTGCGGGGAGCGTCACCGAGCAGTCCGGGTCGGCCGGGTCGGCGTCCGGGTCGCAGTTCGCCTCGGGCGGGCCGGTGACCGCGTTGGTGAGGACCCCGTCGCCCTCGATCGGGTCGTCGACGACCACCGAGTAGGTGATGGTCGCGGTCTCGCCGGGGTCCAGCGGGCCCGACCAGGTCAGGAAGGGTTCGGTGTACGCGACGGTGCCGGCGTCCGCGTTGTCGGACGTCGCGATCGCGTCGTCCTGGTACGTCGCGTCGTCGATGACCTCGGTCAGGTCGTCGGAGATCTCGACGAGGTCCGGGGCGATGTAGGCGACCTGGCCGGTGTTCTCGACCGTGATCGTGTACGTGACGGTCTCGCCCGGCGCGAGCTCCGCTGTCGGGTCGGCGTCGCTCGTCTTGGTGATGTCGAGCGACTGGACCGGGGTCGTCGTCACGCAGTCCGCGACGAAGTCGGGATCGTCGGGGTCGGTGACCGCCGGGTCCGGGCAGTTGGCCTCGGGCGGGCCGAGGATCGCGTTGGTGATCTCTCCGTCACCGTCCCCCGTCGGTGGGTCGGTCACGGTCACCGAGTAGGTGATGGTCGCGACGTCGCCGACGGCGAGCGGGCCGGACCAGCTCAGGGTCGGGTCCGCGAACGTCACGTCGCCGGCCGAGGCGATCGCGTCGTCGTTGTACGCCGCGTCGTCGAGGACGGCCGACAGGTCGTCGTCGAACGTCGCCGGGTCCTCGACCGTGTAGTCGACGTCGCCGTCGTTCTCGACGGTGACCGTGTACTCGATCGTGTCACCGGGGACGACCGGCCCCGCGGCGTCCGACGTCTTCACGATGTCCAGGCTCGGCTCCAGGACGGGGACCTGCGTCGAGCAGTCCGGGTCGAAACCTTCCGCGTCGGGATCGGTGATCGCCGGGTCGGGGCACTGACCGCCGACGACGGCGTTGGTCATCGTGCCGTCCCCGGTCGCCGGGTCGTTCACGGTGAGCGTGTAGGTGATCGTCACCGTCTCGCCGACCGCGAGGGGGCCGGACCAGGCGAGGTTCGGGTCGGTGAACACCGCGTCGGGCGGGGTGCTCCCCTCCACGGAGGATTCGACCGTGACGTCACCGTCCCAGGTGGCGTCGTCCAGCACACCGGTCAGGTCGTCGGTCACGGACGCCGGGGCGTCCTCGGTGTAGTCGACGCCGCCGACGTTCGTCACCTCGACGGTGTAGGTGATCTGGTCGCCGGCGACCACGCCGTCCGGCGAGTCGGAGGTCTTCACGGCCTCGAAGGCCGCCACCGGGTTGGTCGTCGTGCACGACGGGTCCTCGGGGGTCTGGTCCGGGTCGCAGTTGGACTCGGGCGGACCGGTCACCGCGTTGCCGACGATCCCGTCGCCGGTGACGGGGTCGTTGACCGTGTACGAGAAGGTCAGCGTGATCGTCTCGCCGACCGGCAGCGGCCCGGTCCACGTCGGGCCCGTCTGCGTCCCGCCGGCGCCGTTGTCCGAGAAGTCGCCGTTGTAGGTCGCGTCGTCGGTGACGTCGTCGAGCACGTCGGTGATCACGAGCGGGTCCTCGGCCGTGTAGGGCACCTGACCCGTGTTCGTCACCGTGATCGTGTAGTCGATCACGTCGCCCGGGGCGACCGTGCCCTCCGGGTCGGAGGTCTTGACCATGTCCACGGAGCGCACGGGCAGCTCGACCACGCAGTTCGAGAAGGTCACTGGCACGCCGGTACCGTCGTCCTCACAGTTGGACCCGGGAGGCCCGAGGATGACGTTCGTCATCGTGCCGTCGCCATCCGCCGGGTCGTGGACGGTCACCGAGTAGCTGAGCGTCACGGTCTCGCCGACTGCGATCGGCCCGGTCCAGGTCAGCGTCGGGCTCGTGTAGTCGAACGCTCCGACGCCTTCCGGGTCCGTCGCCGCATCGTCGTTGTAGTCGGCGTCGTCCAGGACCTCGGAGAGGTCGTCCGTGATGACGGCCGGGTTCGCGTCGGTGTAGTCGACGCCGCCGGTGTTCTCGATCTCGACGGTGTACTCGATGGTCTGGCCGGGGGTCGCCGACCCCACGCCCACGGCCTGCTTGGTGATCGTCAGCTCAGGCTCGACGACGGTCACCAGGTAGTCCTCGACCTCACCGCCGGTCCACGCTCCCGTGGGCTGGGGGTCGTCGTTGCCGCCGGCGAAGAGCCGGACGCGCAGGTAGGTGTCATCGGTGGAGGCGGGTCCGGGCACCGTCAGCGCATAGGTGTCGGTCCCCGTCTCGGCCGGCACCGTGACCGCCGCGCTGATCTCGCCCGCGTCGAAGGTGCCGTTGAGGTCCGCGTCGAGCCACGCGACGAGGGTCGCGTCGGTCGCGCTGTCGTTGGTCGCCGTCGCGTCGACGGTGAGGTCCTCGCCGAGGACGGCGGTGACCGGTTCGCTGACCCCGCCTTCGTCGTCGACCCCTGCGAGGTCGTCACCGTCCGCGCCAGGGGTGGGCACGCCGTCGTCCTCGGTGTCGACGGTGTTCGCGTCGCCCAGCATCAGCGGTGCGGTGTTCGTGGTCTCGTCGTAGGCGATGACGCCGTGGCTCGCGCCGTCCGACGCGTCGAGCGTGCCGTAGGTGTCCGGGGCGTCGCCGAAGTCCCTAGGCAGCACCTCGAGCGTGATCGGCCAGTCCTCGACCTCACCGGAGTCCACACCGGGTCCGATGTCGTCCGTGTCGGTCGGAATTGCTTCGCCCGGCACGAGTGCGGCCCGAAGCCGCAGATAGGAATCCCCCGCCACGGCGTCGGCCGGGACGGTCCACGTCAGCGTCGAGGTCCCGGTGATGACGCCCGTGTCGATCACCGATCGCTCGTCGTCGTCGAACGTGCCGCTCAGGTCGAAGTCGATCCAGCCCGCCAGCGCGGCGCCGTCGGGCGAGTTGTTGGTGATCGGGATGCTCAGCGTGGTCTCGTCCGCGTCGACGTTGACGGTCGGGTCCTCGGTGAACGCGTCGTCCTCGTCGAGCGCGGCGGAGGCGTCCGGCTGGCCGTCGGGCTCGATGGTGACGGAGTCACCGATGGTCAGCAGCGGGTCTGCGGGGTCGACCGTCACGCCGTGGAACGGCCCGTTGGAGACGAGGAGCGTGTCATAGCTGTCGGGTGCGTCACCGAAGTCGATCGGCAGTGGCCCGGGGCACCGCGAGCCGTCGTTCCCGCCGGAGCCCGGACCATAGGAGAAGAACGCGGCGGGCTCGGTCGGCTCGTTCATGTCGAAGCGCCAGATCTGGCCGGTGCCGTTGTTGGAGGCGTAGAGGAAGCCGGCGTCGTCCGTATAGGTCGCGCCCCACTGTCGCATTCCACCCGGAGGGTTTGACGGGTTGATGCCGTCAGGTCCCTGGATGACGCCGTAGTCCGCCTCGAGAACCAGGTTCGCGTTGTCGACCGACGGGTCGAGCGACCAGAGCAGCGTACGGTTGCTTCCCGACCCGTAGCCGATCGACCAGAGCTTGCCCTCGTAGTAGGACCAGTCATCACCCGGCTCCAGGTTGACGTTCCCCGTCCCGTAGGACGTGTCACCGTCAAGCACGCGCATGAACGTCGGCGACGAGGGGTCGACGTCGACGGAGAGCCATGCGGCACCGGTGTTCTCAGCGGTCGAGCCGTACCAGATCCCGTCCGGCGAGACGTCACCGATATTGACGCCGCCGCTGAACGACCCGGCCCCGAACGGGACGTCGTCGAAGTTCGGGGTGCCGTACAGCTCCTGCTCCGAGTAGTCCGGAGACGTCGCGACGATCTCCGGCGGCGTCGTCGACTCGTTGGTGTTGCGCGCGCCCCAGTACCAGCCGTCGAGCGCGCTGTACCCCACGGCGTTGATGCTTGCCTCGGGCACCTCGCCCTGGTCGACGTAGTCACCCGTGATCAGGTTGAGGTCGAAGACGGTTGTCGGCGGGCTGTCCTCGGTGACCTGCCAGAGCTGCGCCGTCGTCGAACACGGCACCGTGCTCGGCTCCTCGAAGGAGATCTCGGTGTCACCCGGGGGTTGAGGCCGACGAGCTCCATGTCGTCGGGGCCGTTGGTGTACGTGCCCGCGACGTCCGACGTGACGCCGACGGTGACCGTGCAGCTGACGAGGTTCGGGTCGACGAGGTCGCCGCCGTCGAGCGCGACCGTGCCCGCCCCGGTGTCGACCGTGACCGTGCCGTCGCCACAGGTCGTCTCTGAAGTGCCTGTCAGCTGCAGGTCCCCGTCGTTGATCGTGTCGACGAAGGAGAAGTCCTCCTTGGGCCCCGAGGGCTCCTCCGGGTCGATGGGGTCGAACGTGTTGGTGATCGTGAACGTGAGGGTGCCGTCGGCACCGGTCGGGTACACGCCGTCGGATCCGGGACCGGGGTAGGCGCTGAACTCCTTGTCGATCTTCGGCGTGGTGTCCAGGACGACGATGTTGTCGAAGGCGCTGTCGTTCCCCGCGGTGGCCGCCTGGTCGTTGTTGATGCGGATGCCGAGGGTGTCGCCGGTCGAGCGAAGGGCCTGGTCACTGAGGAAGGTCCCGACGCGCGTCGTGCGCTGGCGTCCGATGTTGTTGGCGCCCCCGCCGGGCCCGTACTGGAAGATCTCCCCCAGACCGCCGGGGTTACAGGTGTTGATCGCGTTCGAGAACACCGGGCTCTCAGACCCGTCCGACTGGGTGAGGAAGATCTGCGGGATCGCTCCGTTGCCCGAAGTGATGCAACTCATCGCCGCGATGTCGATCGACGCCTGGTAGTAGCGCCCCGGGTCGACGTCGATCGGCTCGTCGAACTCCAACATCGTCCCGGGGTCGATACCCGAACCCGCTGTGTACGAGCTGACGACGTGGTTCTCGAGAGGGTCCGCGGGGTCGCCGAGGCCCTGGCCGAAATACGGGTTCTGGTTCGCATTGAGGTGGTATTGCCCCATGACGTTCGCGAGAAGCCGTACCGAGTTCCAGGAGCGCGCGTCGCCGCAGACCTGCGCGGGGGCGGAGGCCGGCAGCGGCGCGTCACTGTTGAGGTTGGAGAACGCCTGGTTGCCGTGCGCGGCGGTGATGAACCCGTTGCAGAAGGTGCCGGCGGCCCACTGCGCATCGGCGGAGTAGGTGGTCGTCCCGTTCTCGTTGACGTAGCCGGCCTGGAAGTCGGCAGCGGTCCCGTCGTCGTCGAACGGGTACTCCGTGAGGGTCTGCACCCAGTCGGCCGCGTCCCATGCATCCGGATTCGTGCCGATCTGCGTCTCACCGACCGGCTCCGGCCACGTGACGTTCTCGAAGTTCTCGGCGAAGAAGTTGGCGGGCGCCTCCATCACCCCCGGCTGGCCGGGTACTGCCGCCGCCGGCGCGACCGGGGCGACCACCGCCGTCACCGGCACCGAGACAACCCCGAGCGCGGCGACCAGGGCGACGGAGGTCGCGCCGCCGAGGCTCCGGGTGGCGCGATGCCGGCCCCTGCCTCGTGACCTCCATAGGGGCGTGGTCGCCCCGTGTGCGTGCTGGGCGGGTCGCGCGTTCTGGACCATGGTCGTCCCCCGGTAGATGGCTTGCCGCGACAGCATGCGAGCGGTGACGGCACGTTCTCTGTGACTGTTGTCACATCCAGTACGACGGCGCGCAACCGGAGGCGATTGACCCGAATCGGCAGATTTGCTATGACGACGGCGTTTGTGACGAGAGTCCGTCGACTTTCGTTATCGAATCGTGACTCGCAGTCCGGGCGCGTGGGTTCGAGGCGCCGGGAGTCAGCGCAGCGCGCGGGCGAGCTCCTGGCGCGAGTGCACCCCGGTCTTCGCGAAGACCCTGGACAGGTGGCTGTCGACCGTGCGCACCGACAGCGTCAGCCGCTCCGCGATCGCTTTGCTCGACAGGCCGCCGGCCGCGAGGGCCGCGACCTCGCGCTCCCGCTGGGTGAGCGCCACCGCCGGCGAGGGTGTCGGCAGCCAGAGGCCGACGGTGCCGAGCCCCCGCACGGAGATCTCCCGGAGCGCCTCGTCCCCGGTCGTGACGGCGACGACGTGCGCGACGAGTGCCGTGGCGCGAGCACCCTCGACGATCCCGCCGAGCTCGTGGCACCGCGCGACCACAGCGTCGAGACCCAAGATCTTGGCGGTGTCGGCGGACAGCACCACCCGCCGGTGCAGCGCCTCGAGCTCGACCCTCGCTGCACCACGCGCTCGCGCCCAGGCCGCGAGGTCCTGGAGCTCGGCGTCGAGAGCCGGGTCCCGCAGCCAGGCCAGAGCGTCGACGCACAGCAGCCGGATGTCGGGCTCGAGGCTTCGCGCAGCCCGCAGCCGCGTCCGGGACAGCCGGTCGAGCGCCGACCGCGCGGCGACGGACTCGCCGGCCGCCGCGCAGGCGCGGGCCCCGGCCGCCAGCGTGAAGCTGAGCAGGCCACCCAGGTCGACCACTCCGAAGCTGGCGCTCGCAGCATGGAAGTCCGCGGCCGCCGTCCGCCACGAACCGCGGGCGGCCGCGATCAGGCCGCGCCGCACGTGGACGGCGACCGGGTCCAGCGGGTCCCGGGTGCTGCCGGAGCCCACCGCCGCCGCCGGGTCGTCGTAGTCGGACGGTTCCGCGGGCACCACGCCGGCGTTGAGCGCCACGAAGAAGGCCGCCACCCCGATCTCGCCGACCGCCCAGCGATAGAGGTCGGTGTGCGCGGCGCCGATCGGCGCGTACCGTCGCGCCAGACCGAGCCCCTCGGCGACGCGGCCGGCATGTCCCAGGGCGAGGATCGTCGGCGCCACGAGCGACAGCGCACGCTGCGGGTTCTGCGTTCCCTCGAGGAGGAGCACCGCAGGTTCGAGCGCCGACGGGTCCCCGTCCCAGCCGCGGCGCGTCAGCCTGGTCGACTCGAGGACCTCGGCGGCAGCCCGGTAGCGCCGGGGCCCGAGCCGGCGCACGAGGGCCGCTGACGCCGCGTCGAGCCTGCGCAGCGCCTCCCCCAGCCCCAACTCGTAGTGATGGATCCCGGACTCGAGCGCAGCGCCGCGCAGGTAGGTGGCGAGGTCGTCGTCGGTGAGCTCCTCCGCCTTCTCGAGCTCGTCGAGGGCGTCCCTGACGTCCCGCGCCGCGGCGGCCGCCCGACCCATCGACCGAGACGCCTCGGCGCGCTGGAGGAGCAGCTCCACCATGGCGCGTCCCGACGCGCCGCCGCCCTTCGCGTCCTCGATCGCCGCAGTCGAGAGCTGGACCACGGCGTGCTGCTTCTTCAGCACGAACGCGGCGTCCGTGGCGCTCCTGATGCGTTCGACCGACACGGTCAGCCCGCTGTTGAGCGCGAGGGTCACCGAGGCGACGAGCGCTGCCGGGTCGTCGTCGATGCTCGGGGTGTCGAGCCGGCCGAGCAGCTCGCGGCGTCGCGCCGACGGGATCTGGCCCCGGACCGCCTGGGCGTACATGGCCTGGGTCCGGACGGTCACCTCGTGGCCCCCGGCGACCCCCGGTCCGGTCTCGGTGTCGACGAGACCGTGCCGCAGGAGGGTCGCCAGAGCGTCCTGGCTGACGACCTCCAGGAAGGCCCGCAGCGGCACGGCCTCGACCAGCGAGAGCACCTCGAGCGCGTCGCGCGCGCCCGCGTCCAGTCGGGCGAGGTCGCCGGCGACGAGGTCGAGCATGCGCGTCGACGGCACGGTGCCGCCCGCCGCCCGCAACCACACGCCGTCGTGCAGGTGGAGCGCCCCCGACGCCCGCTCCGCGCGGACGAGCTCGTCGAGGTGGAACGCGTTGCCGCCGGACTCCGCAGCGAGCCGGTGAACGACGTCGGTCGCCACCGGTGCCTGCAGGAGCTCCACGAGTCGTTCCTCGACCTCGTCCCGCGTGAAGGGTGCGAGGTCGACGCGCTCGACGACGCCGTCCCTCCAGAGGCCGGCCCACGGCTCCCGCGACAGACCCTGCGTCCGCATCGACACTGCGACCTGGAGGTCTCCCTGGCGCGCGGCCCACGCGAGCACGTCTGCGGTCCCGTCGTCGAGCAGGTGCGCGTCCTCGGCCCGCAGGATCCTCGGCGCACCCGGGGCCCGGGCGCCGAGCGCGTCCGCGAGTCGGCCCGCCACGACGCTCGTGGGCTCGTCGGCGCGTCGAGCACCCAGCAACGGGGACAGGGCTCGCAGCGGCTCCCCGACCCGGACGTCCGTCCCGGTGACGGTGACGACGCCGCTCGCGCCCGCCCGCCGCAGCGCGTCACCGAGGAGATGGGTCTTGCCGACGCCCGGAGGGCCGGCGACGACGACGCTCCCTCCGCCCGCGAGCGTGCGCGCGGCGGCCCTGCTGTGCTTCTCGTGGGGCGCCGGACGCCGGCCCTGGTCCTCCGCCGGGCCCACCCTCGAGCTCCTGCGGGGCTCGAGGGCCACCATGCCGTCCACCAACCTCGTCATCGGGCGTTTTCGCCATGATGTCGCACTCCGCCCGGAGCTGCCCGAAACATGCGTAGTGATTACCGATGCCCCGCGGATTTCACCCCCTCTACGTTGACGAGGTCACATCCGCGTTCCGACCAGGGCACACCGCCCCTCCCGGACGAGCCGAGAAAGGGGCGCACGTGCCCATCTCCACCGCACCGTGCGTGAACGTCGAAGAGACACCCGCGTCGCAGACCGTCTCGACATCGACCCCGGGGTGCTGGGCGGGGCCCGAGACGTCGGGCCATCTCCGCCGTCCTTAGCGCGGGACGGCGTGCGCCCGTCCAGCGCCTCGTCGGGGACGACCGCCCCCGGCCCTGGGGCCGGGGACGGGTCACGTCAGCCGAGCAGCTTGGCCTTCGCCTGGGCGAACTCCGCGTCGCTGAGCACGCCCGCCTGCTTGAGGCCGGCCAGCTTCTCGAGCTGCGCCATGAGGTCCTCGCCGCCGCCCGCAGCGGGCGCCGCGCTGACCTGGGCGGGCTGCGCGTACGCCGCCTGCTGGGCCTGCATCTGCTCGTAGGCGGCCTGCTGCGCCGCCTGCTGCATCGCGGCCTGCTGCTGCTGGGCGTCGTACTGCTGCTGCTCGTACGCCTCCTGCTCCCTGCCGGCCCGACGGCGGTTCTGTGCCCCCGTCACCGCGTTGGCGGTACCCGCGACCACCGCGGTCCTCGCCATCGTGCCGATGAGTCCTGGCCGTCCAACGCGTCCTACCCGTGCTCGTCGCATGTCCTGCTCCGTCCTTCGCGTCCGTCTGCTTCTCGCTGCTCTGCCTGCGCCCGGGCTGCCGGGCCCAGGTACTGGTCCAGGACCTAGTCCAGGGTCTTGCCGATGCGCACGACCTCGTTGACGACCTCGGCCGTGATGCGCTCGGACATGAGGATCTCTGCGGGCGTCTCGACGACCGCCGCGAGGAACGAGCGCGCCCAGGTGTGCTCGACGACGAGGACCAGCGCGGCGCTGCCCGGGGCGAGCCCGGCGGAGACGTCGAGCAGGTCCTCCTCGCCGGCGAGGCCGACGCCGTCCGGGTCGAGGGCTGCGAGCGCCGGGTGATCGATCTCCTCGAGCTCGAGCGTCGTGACCGTGCCGTCCTCGGCCTTCGACACGTAGGCCACGTCGAGCAGGTCGACGACGTCGGCGTCGACGAGCTTCTGCACCTCCGTCACCACGGCGTCCGGGACGCCGTCGAGGGGGACCCCGATGACCATGAACTCGACCGGGCCGAACTTCTCGTCTGCCATGTCTCCTCTTCCTGTCGCACGCGTGTGGTCCGAGCATGCCGCAGCCCGCCGGAGCGGGCCAGAGGACCGTTCCGCGCAGGGCGGCGCGTCACCTGCAAATCTACGCCGTCGTGGGCGCATCGCGCCGGTAGGCTCGCGTCCCATGAGCACCGTCGGCCGCGCGCCGCACCCGGGCCCCTGGCCCAGCCCCGGCACCGAGCCAGACCCGGTGCGTCCCGGGCGACAGGGCGCAGAGCGCTGATGGACCTCTCCGCAGGGATCGCGCTCGTCGTAGCGCTCGGCGTGCTGAGCCAGATCGTCGCCGGCCGCCTCCACCTGCCCTCGATCCTCGTACTGCTCGCCGCCGGTCTCGTCATCGGGCCGGTCACGGGCGTCCTCGACCCGGACGCCGTGTTCGGCGACGCCCTGTTCCCCCTGGTCTCCCTCGGCGTGGGCCTGCTCCTGTTCGAGGAGTCGCTCAAGCTGGACTTCCGGCGTCTGCACGGCGGGGCGCGGCGACCCGTGCTCCTGCTCGTGACCGTAGGTGCGGTGCTCACCGGGGTCGGTGCCACTCTCGCGTGCTACCTCGTCCTCGACCTGACGTTCCTGCGCTCCGCGGTGATCGGGTCGATCCTCATCGTGTCCGGGCCGACCGTCGTCGGGCCGCTGCTCAAGGTGATCCGCCCCAAGGAGCCCCTCGGGTCCGTCCTCGCCTTCGAGGGCATCTTCATCGACCCCATCGGGGCGACGATCGCGCTGATCGTCGCGAACATCGCCCTGCACGAGGAGCCGCCGAGGCTCTTCCAGACCGGTTTCACCGGGATCTGGGTCGGTGTCCTGGCCGCGCTCCTCTACATCGTGCTCGTCAGGTGGGGCCGGCTCCCTGCCGGGACCGAGGTCGTCCTCGCGATCGCGCTCGCGATGCTCACCTACTCGGGGGCCGAGGCGGTGCACGAGGAGGCCGGGCTGTTCGCCACCGTCGCCATGGGGATCGCCCTCGCGAACCAGCGGTTCATCAACATCGAACCGCTGCACGAGTTCGGCGGTCACCTCGGGATGCTGCTCGTCGGTTCGCTCTTCATCCTGCTCTCGGCCCGCGTGGAGGTCGGCGCGCTCCAGGAGTTCCTCCTGCCGGCCCTCGCGATCACCGCGCTGCTCGTGCTGGTGCTGCGGCCCGCGGTCGCCGGGCTCTCCACGTTCGGCACCAACCTCACCGGCCACGAGCGCGCGATGGTCGGGTGGATGGCGCCGCGCGGCATCGTCGCCGCGTCGACCGCGTCGGTGTTCGCGATCGAGTTCGAGAAGGCGGGCGAGCCGTTCCCCGAGGTGGTCCCGGTCGTGTTCGCGATCATCCTGCTGACCGCGATCGTCTACGGCCTGTCGGGGCCCTTCGTCGCGAAGGGGCTGGGGGTGCGCGCCGAGGAGCCCGAGGTGCTCGACGACGACGGCGTGCCCGTCTCGGTCCCCGGCGAGTCCACCGCACGGCGCAGCCTGGGGGCGATCCGGGACGCGCACGCCCGGCGTCGCGCCCGGCAGACCGGCACGATCCCACGCGTGCAGGACGACGGCCCCGACCCGGGCGCGCCCGGCCGGTAACGCACCGCCCGGGGACGCTCGGGCGACACCCGGGGCGATCCGCGCGACCGACCCCGGCATCCTCGCGCCGCTATGCTCACGTCATCACCATTCACGCACCAAGGGACAGTCACACCATGAGGCGCCGCGTCCGCTCTCGCCATGGAGGGCACCACTGATGGCCGAGACGGCGAGCGCGGGCAAGCCACCCCGGGCGCGGGCTCGACTCGTGGACGTCGCAGAGCTGAGCGGCGTCACCAAGTCGGTCGTCTCGCGGACGTTGAACAACGACCCGACGCTCCGTGCGCGCCCGGAGACGCGGGAGCGCGTGCTGGCCGCCGCACGCCAGCTGGGCTACCGACCGCACGCGGGGGCTCGGGCGCTCTCGGTGGCTCGCACCGGGACCTTCGCGTTCCTCATCCCGGACCTCACCAACTCCGTCTACGCCGTGATCCTGCGCGGGGCGATCCGCCGCGCACGCGAGCTCGGGTACGTCGTCCTCATCGCGGAGGACGCGAGGCAGTCTCCCGCAGGAGCCGAGGAGTATGCCGAGCTCGTCGATGCCGGCCGCGTCGACGGTCTGCTCGTCGCCTCGGCGCGGCCCGACAGCCCTCTGATCGCCGCCCTCGTCGCCCAGCCGGACTCCGTGCCCCACGTCTACGTCAACCGCGAGGTGCCCGGTTCGGACCGCAACGTCGGCATGGACATCCGCGGCGCGAGCGTCCTCGCCGTCGAGTACCTCGCCGGCTTCGGTCATTCCCGTATCGGCTTCGTCTCGGGACCGCGCGGGCTCCACCCTGCGGTGGCACGCGGCGAGGGGTTCGCCGCCGCCATGTCAGGGCTCGGTCTGGCCGGCGATCTCGTCGCCTCCGGCGAGTTCGACGAGGAGGGCGGCTTCGAGGCGACCCACGACCTCCTGACGCGAGCGCCCGACGTGACGGCGCTCTACGTCTCGACCCTCGGCCAGGCCATCGGCGCCCTCGCCGCTGCCAGAGCGGTCGGGCGCAGCATCCCGGACGACCTCTCGGTGATCTGCTACGACGACGTGCCGATGGCTGACTACCTCAGCCCCTCGTTGACCACCATCTCGATGCCGCTGGATGCGCTCGGGGTCGCCGCCGTCGACGCGCTGATGGCGCAGGTCTCCGGTGAGCCCGCGCGGCGCGTCTCGATCGCGGACCACTTCGCGGTGGTGCCCCGAGACTCTGTGGCTCCGCCCGCGACTCACGCCTGACCCTGCGCCCCACGTCGGGTCGGGGGCGAGCCCGGCGGTAGGAAGCTCAGGCCGGGTCCAGCACCCCGCGCACGGCGGCCACGATCTCGTCGGCTGCGGCCTCGACCTGCGCCAGGCAGGTCTCGAAGTCCTCGGCCCCGCCGTACCAGGGGTCGTCGATGTCGAGCTCGTGCTCCGAGCCCTCGTCCACGACCTCCGGCGCCTGAGGGTCGAAGCTCCGGTACATGCGGATCTTCGGGAGCTCGGCCGGGTCGAGCTCGCCCGTCCCCGTCGCCGCCCCGCGCGAGACCTTGCCCTCGAGGCGACGCAGCGCCCGCGCGTGGACGGAGGTCATCGGGAGCACCAGGTCGCGACCGACGAGGTCGGTCGCGGTCACCTGGCGGGCCGACCGGTCCGGGACCGTGTAACCGGCGCGCTCGAGGACCTTCCGGGCGCGGACGTCGATCGGGTTGCCGCTCTCCTCGTCGCTGATCCCCGTCGAGTCGACGGCCACGACGTCGCCGAGCCCCGCACGCTCGAAGCGGTCGCGGAGCACGACCTCGGCCATGGGCGACCGGCAGATGTTGCCCGTGCAGACGGTCATGATGCGGAACGTGCGGGGGCTGTCGCTCATGTCGAGATCGTCGCACGATGTCGTCGCCGCTCGCCGCTCGCCGCTCGCCAGGCGGTAGTCGTTGCCTGGGCCTAGCGTTTGCCACCTGCGGTACTTCTCAGCAACCGATGGTGGCGACCGAGAGGCAGAAGCCCGTGACCAGCTCGAGCGTACGTACGAAGGGAACGACGGCGGCCCTCGTCGCACTGACCGCCGCGTCGTGCCTGCAGGTCGTCGATCCGACGGCGAACAACATCTCGATCGTCGGTGCGAGCGTCGACCTCGGGATGTCCGGGTCGGAGCGTGCTTTCGCAGCGAGCGTCGGTACGCTCGCACTCGCCGCCTTCATCCTGACCACGGGCGCCCTGGGCGACCGTCTCGGGCGTCGCAAGGTGATGCTCGTCGGCCTGCTGGTCGCGGGTCTTGGGGGCGTCATCACGGCCGTCGCGCCGTCGACCACGATCTTCATCCTGGGGCGTGCCGTGACCGGCCTCGGCATCGCGGCGTCGTTCGGGCTGAGCTTCGCGCTCCTGCGCGAAGTCATGCCGGGCAAGATCCCGAAGGCGGTCGCGTTCTGGCTCGCGGGTCAGACGGCCGCCGCGCTCGTCCTCGGCGTGGTCGCCGGGTGGATGGCCGGCTTCGGCTGGCGGCTCGGCTACCTCACGATGCCGATCGTCGCCGTCATCGCCTTCCTGATGTGCATGCGCGGCCTCCCCGAGGCGAAGGCCGACCACGTCGGCAAGTTCGACTACCCGGGACTCCTCGCCATTGCCGTCTCGCTCGTCGGTCTCATCTACGGTCTGAGCAACGCCGCCACCGCGGGCTGGGGTTCGGCATCCGTGCTCGTGCCCGTCGCGATCGGTCTCGTCGCGATGGCGCTGTTCATCTGGTGGGAGGCGCGGGTCCCCGACCCCGCGTTCCCGGTCAAGCTGTTCAAGGACCCCGAGCTCGCGGGGTCCGTCGCGACCGGCTTCTCGTTCAACATGTGGCAGGCCGTCGTGATGATCCAGCTGTCGATGCTGTGGCAGTACATCTACCAGTACACGCCGCTGCAGGTCAGCCTCGGCCAGCTGCCGCTGAGCGTCGCGATGGTCATCGGCGCGACGGTGGCGGGCCGTCTCCTGTCCAAGGGCATCCCGGCGTCGCTGAACCTCATCGTCGGTCACGTCCTGCTGATCGGGACCATGGTGATGTTCGGCTTCTCCACGACCACGTCGCCGTACATCTTCTTCGCCATCCCGATGATCGTCGGCGGCTTCGCCCGCATGCTCAACGAGACGACGATGGGCCAGTACTTCGTCGCGAAGCCGCCGCCGGCGCTGACCGGTGCGATGGCGTCGTCCAAGACCGCGATCGGTCAGACCAGCTTCGCGCTCGGCACGGCGCTGAGCTCGACCTTCCTGTTCGGCCAGTACGGCCGGGGTATCGCCGAGGCGTTCGCCGAGGCGAACGTCGAGCCGTCGCAGCAGGGGCAGTTCACCGGGATGATCCAGCAGTACATCTCAGGCGGTGACATGTCGGACTACGACCCGCAGCAGGTGGAGACGGTGATCGCCAAGGCGAGCGAGGTGTTCGTGACCTCGTTCAACGGCACGATGTTCATCATCGCGGGCCTCCTCGCCGTGTTCGCCGTCATCAGCACCCTCTTCTTCGCCAAGGCGAACCGGATGCGCAAGGCCGGGCTCCTCGTCGACGGCGCACTCACGCTGGACGGACGCCCCGAGGCTCTGGTCCACGACGGGACGTCCAGCGCCTCCGACGGCTCCGGTGCTACGAGCACGGACGCCGACAGCCCCGAGCGCACGGGAGACGAACGATGACCGCACCTGACCTGATCCTGACCGGCGCGACGGTGATCACCGTCGACGGCTCCGGCTCGACCGCCGAGGCGGTCGCCGTCACCGACGGACGTATCACCGCCGTCGGCACGACGGACGAGATCCTCGCCGTCGCCGGTGACCGCACCGAGCGGCTGGACCTGACCGGGCGGACCGTCGTCCCGGGGTTCATCGACCCGCACAGCCACGTCACGGCAGGCGCGCCGTACATCAAGCACGCCGCCCTGCACACGCCGCCGGTCGGTACCACCCGCACCGTCGAGGACATCCTGCGCGGACTGCGCGAGGCGAAGAAGCGCAACGACACCGCTGCCGGCGAGTGGATCCTCGGCTGGGGCTACTTCCCCGACGCGATGGACGACGGCGGCAAGATCACCGCGCAGATCATCGACGAGGAGTTCGCCGACTACCGCGTCGCGCTCATCCACATCAGCAACCACGGCGCCGTCGTCAACGGGAGGGTGCTCGCGGACCTCGGCATCGATGCCGACACCCTGATCCCGACGGCGGCTCGATCGTCCGGGTGCCCGGCACGCAGGAGCCGTCGGGCGAGCTCTGGGAGCAGGCATTCTTCCCGCTGATGTTCGCGCTCCCGCCGTTCGGCGAGGACGAGCTCGTCGCGATGATGCGGGAGTACGCGCGCTGGGGCTACGTCGTCGCGCAGGACGGCGCGGCCGACTGGAAGGCGGTGCTCGCGGTCCGAGAGCTGGCCGAGAAGGCTCCCCTGCCCATCGACGTGAAGTCGCTGGTCTTCTATCCCGACCTGCAGAAGGGCATCGACTCGGGTCTGTTCGGGACCACCGTCGGCGGGCACACGGTGCACGGGACGAAGCTCATCATCGACGGCTCGCCCCAAGGTCGGACGGCGTTCGTCACCCAGGAGTACGAGACCGGCGGCCCTGCAGGTGAGCAGCACTGGCACGGCCTGGCCAACATCCAGCAGGACGAGGCGAACGCGCTCGTCGAGAACGCCTACCGCAACGGGGTCCAGGTCTTCGCGCACTGCAACGGTGACGCCGCGATCGACCGTCTCCTCGAAGCACACCGCACGGCGGTCGCCGCGGGCGCCACGCCCTCAGGCCGCACCGTGCCGATCCACTCTCAGGTGATGCGGCACGAGCAGCTCGACGAGTACGTCGCCGAGGACTTCAACCCGTCGATGTTCAGCATCCACGCGTACCTGTTCGGCGACGTGCACATCGAGAACTTCGGTGAGGAACGGGCCTTCGGCATCTCCCCGATGCGCAGCGCCACGCAGATGGGGCTCCGCCCGACGAACCACTCGGACTTCCCGGTCACCCCGCTGAACCCGCTGCAGCTGCTGTGGACCTCGGTCGTCCGGCGCTCCGTGGGCGGCGTCGTCCTCGGCGAGGACGAGCGCGTGACACCGCTGGACGGTCTGCGGGCTCTGACGATCAACGCGGCCTACGAGTACCACGAGGAGGACGAGCGCGGGTCGATCGAGGTGGGCAAGGTCGCAGACTTCGCGGTCCTCGACGCGAACCCGCTCGCCGTCGAGGCCGAGGCGATCAAGGACATCTCGGTGGTACGCACGATCAAGCGCGGCGCGACGGTGTTCGAGGCGCCGTGACCACCGACGGCGCGACCGGAAACGGCGCGAGACCGGCTGCCGCCGACGGCGTCGCCACGCGGCCGGGCCTCGCGATCCTCGCGCTGACGGTCGCGGGCGTCGCCCAGGCGACGGACGTCTCAATCCACAACACCGCGATCGCCGGGGCGGCCGCCGAGCTGGGCATGTCCGCCTCCCAGCGGTCGTTCGCCGCGTCCGCCGCGACCCTCGCGATGGCCGCATCGATCCTGACGATCGGCACGATCGGGGACCGCTACGGCCGGCGCCTGACGCTGCTCTGGTGCGCGGCCGCCCTCATGCTCGGCGGCGTCGTCACCGCGCTCGCCGGCGACAGCCTCGTCTTCATCGTGGGCCGGGTCGTCTCCGGCTTCGGCCTCGCCGGGACTCTCGCCCTGTCGATGGCCCTGATCCGCACCGTCGCACCCGACCGGGTCCCGCGCGCGATGTCCTTGTACTTCACGGGGCAGGTCGGCATCTCCTTGCCCCTGACCGTCCTCGGCGGTGCCCTGATCGGCGAGTCCTGGCGGTTCGGCTATCTCGTCGTCCCCGTCGTCGGTGCGGTCGCCCTCGCACTGAACAAGGTGTTCGTGCCGAGGTCGAAGGCCGTCCACAGGAGACGCTCGGACCCTGTCGGCCTCGTGCTCATCGCGGTGGGACTGGTCGGCATCATCTGGGGCGTCAGCTCCGCGAGCGCCGGCTGGCTCAGCGCCGGCGTGATCATCCCCCTGGTCGTCGGGATCGTCGCCCTCGCCGCGTTCCTGCGCTGGGAGCTGCACCACGAAGAGCCTGCGCTGCCGGTGCACCTCTTCAAGAACCGCAACCTGGCGGGCGCGCTCTCGGCCGACGTCTCGTTCAACATGTGGCAGGCCGTCATGGTCCTACAGCTCTCGCTGCTGTGGCAGTACGTGTACGCGTACTCGCCGCTCGAGGTCTCGCTCGGGCAGCTCCCGGCGACGATCGCCATGGTCGTGGGCGCCTACGCCGCCGGACGTCTCGCGACGAGAGGACGCTCACCCCAGTCCCTGGTCCTGGTCGGCCTCGCGGGCGTCGCGATCGCCATGTACGTCTTCGCGACCGCCGGTGCGAGCACCCCGTACTGGGTGTTCGGCGTCGGCCTCGTGATCGGTGGCTTCTCCCGGATGCTCACGGAGTCCTCGGCGGGCCAGTTCTTCGTGTCCGTGCCGCCGCCGGACCTCGTCGGCGCGACCGTGGCGAGCAAGCCGGCCATCGGTCAGGCCGCCTTCGCGCTCGGCCTGGCGCTCAGCTCCACGCTCCTCTACGGGGGTATCGGGCGGGGAATGACCGAGCGGCTGACCGAACTCGGCCTCACTCCCTCGCAGCAGGGGCAGGTGCTCGGCTGGTTCTCGGAGGACTCCGTGCCGGCATGGGCGCAGGGCACGGACCTGATGCAGCAGATCACCGCGGGCGCCCAGGACGCCTACATCGACTCGTACCGGCTCACGATGCTGATCTTCGCTGTGTTCTTCACGATCATGCTGGGGGTCACCTGGTCCCTCCTGCGGCAGCGGCGCGCCTGAGCCTCTGCCGTTGCAACGTGGCAGCGGCACGTGGTGGCTGCACGTGCCCGCACCGGGGACAATGGCTCGAACGTCCGCCTGCTCCGGCGCACCGATTCGCGGCCGGAGCCACACATCGGAGACCCGCATGGCCCGCAGCTCGATGCCCGACCCCGCGTGGGGATCTCCCGACCCGACCGGGCGCGGAAGCACGCCCCCGGACCGACCCGCCGAGGACCCGGGGCGGATGCTCGGGATCATCGGCATCGGCGTCGGGGCGACGGGGTTCCTCGTCGCGGCGCTGCTGCTGTCGCCGATCGGGCTGATCGTCAACGGCATCGCGCTCGGCAGGTCCCGCCGGGCCGGGTACCGCAACGTCTTCGCGATCATCGGTCTGGTCCTCAGTGCGGTCTGCTTCATCTGGATCGTCTACCGGCTCATGACCGGCAGCCCGACGGTCAGCGCAGGCTGACCGGACGCCGTCCGACACCCGTGGGCGGGCCCGACCCAGGGCACGCCCACGCCCCCGACCGCCCTCCTCGAACGCTCCACGACCCTCCTCCGACGCGCCCGCGAACACGCGCCACCCGCGCGGAACAACCCCTCGAAAAACCCTGTACGGCGCGCGACAGCAGGCGTAGCGTCGGAGGTACAAGGGAGAGGAGGTGGTCCACGAAGTGAAGACTTTTCGGACTCTTGAGGTGATGGCGCGCTGATCGTCGCGCTCCGAACGGACGGCAGCAAGGCCGGTCCGCCCCGGTCCCCCTGAGGGGAGACGGTCGGCGAGTCCAGACGCTGTCACCGGTGCCCGCGGGTGTCGTGCCCTAGTCCAGCGCGACGGACGGATCCCTCCGTCAGCCCGCGGGCATTCCCCTGCCCGGATCCGCCGACGAACGGGCGATCAGACGAAGCCGAACAGCGGCGGGACCAGCACCACGACCGCGACGGCCCACGCCCCGTAGACCGGCAGGTATCTGGTCTGCCACCGGGCGAGCGCCGCGAAGGGGCGCCGCCCCTGCAGGAACCGCAGCTGCAGCCACGCCGCGACGACGAGGTGCACGAGCAGCAGGAGGTTGAGTCCGAGGGCGACGACCTTGTTGGGCGTCGCGCCGAACTCCGCGATGCGGGTCAGCATCGCCGTCAGCGCCACGGCGTCGACGGCGAGCGCCGCGACGACCAGCGCGAGCTGCAACGCGTCGAAGACGCCGGCGCGCGCGAGCGGGTCGCGCGCCGAGATCGAGTAGAGCAGCAGCGCGAGCACCAGCAGGAGCACGCCGTCGACGAGGATGAGCAGCGCGCGGTCCGCGGCGGCGAGGTCGCCCGACGCGACGAGCACGCCGGCCATGACGACGAGCATCACGAGCGTCAGCGGCGTGAAGACCCGCGTGAGGACGGGGGCGATGTTCTCGACGACGTCCTGCTTGGCCTCGACGAGCCATGCGGCGACCACGAACGCGCCGGGCACGCAGAAGGGCAGCACCCACGACTCGAGGAGCGGCTCGAAGTCGAGACCCGCCACCTCGAACACTCCTGCGCTGAGGCCGAGGAGCACGCCTCCGCCGATCGCGAGGAGCGTGAAGTAGATGGCGAGCTCGCCCGTGAACCGGACGAAGTCCATGCGGTTCTCGTCCGCCCGCCACCGTCCTCCCACGTAGGCGAGGCCGACGGCGCACCACAGCGCGACGGGCGCGTGCAGGGCCGCGATGACCTCGGTCGAACCGAGGGGTTCGAACGGGTAGACGTTGAGCACGACCGCGAGGACGACGAACGGGGCAGCGAGGGCCGCGAGCACGGGCGGCGTGAGCCGACGCTTCCAGGCGAGGTAGCCGGCGAGGAACGGCAGGACCAGCAGCCCGACGTTGCGCAGGAAGAGACTCTCGTCGTCCAGGAGCACCAGTCCGGCCTTGACGGCGAGCCCCGCCCCGACGCCGAGGGCGAGGACGACGAGCAGCTCGCGCCACGACGTCCGGCCCGAGCTGTCGCCGTCGTCGGGCACGAGGACCAGGTGCCGCCAGAGCCTCTCCGAGTGCTCGCGGGCGAACTCGCGCGAGACTGCGTCGACGCTCCCCATGCGGCGCACGGCGACGAGGAACGCCTCGTCGTCGTCGAGGCCGGTCGCCCCGAGGTCGGCGACCTGGGCGCGCAGGTGGTCTTCCATCTCGTCGGCGTCGGACGCCGTGACCGCGCGGCTCCGTTGGACGTACAGGCGCCACTGCTCGATCTGTACTTCAAGCCCTTCCCCGTCGACCGGGCCCTGCGCGACCCCGGTCTCCCTGCGCTCGCGCATCAGAGCGCCCCCTCCGCCGGCCGCCCCGCGCCGGCCTCGGGGAGCACGGGCAGACGCACCTCGGCGTCGCGTACCGCCTGCCACACCTGGGTGAGTGCACCGGAGACGACGGCCCACTGCTCCTGCCGCTCGGCCAGGGCCGCTCGCCCCGCCGGCGTGATCGCGTAGTGCTTGCGCCGCCGTCCGACGTCGGAGACGCCCCAGGACGAGGAGACGTGCCCGAGCCGCTCCAACCGGTGGAGCAGCGGGTAGAGCATCCCGTCCGTCCACTGCATGCGGCCGCCGGACAGCTCGTTGACCCGCTGGAGGATCGCGTACCCGTACGACTCCCCGTCGACGAGGATGCCGAGGACGAGCGGGGTGGCCGAGGCTGCGACGAGGTCCTTGTCGATACGCATGGCACTCCTATGGCTAGGGGTTCTAGGTATCGAACCCTAGCAGTGCTATGTGTAGGTCCTGTGGACGGTGTGGGGGTCTGTTCGGGTGTGCTCAGGTGCTCGGCTCAGGCGGTCGCCGTGATGCGTCGGACCGCCTCGACCACGTCCGAGTCCGCGCGGGCCTCGGTGTCGAGGGCGCGGTGGATCGTCACGCCCTCGATCACCGCGTCGAGCAGCCGCGTCGTCAGCGGGTCGAAGTGCCGCTCGAGCGCCGCCCGGCTCCGGGCCATCCACGCGTTGGTCAGCGTCCGGTAGGCGGGGTCGCGCGCCGCCAGCGTGTACAGCTCGTGGGTGAGGACGAGGTCCCGCTGGGTCGCGAAGACGTCACGCGTGATGAGGTGGACGACGGCGTCGACGGCCGCCTCGCGGTCCGCCGCGTGGGCCATGCGCTCCTCGAACTGCTCGGCGACCTGCCCGGCGAAGCTGGTGAAGGCCTCGCGCAACAGCTCGTCCATGCCGTCGAAGTGGTACGTCATGGACCCGAGCGGCACGTCGGCCGCGGCGGCGACGCGGCGGTGGGACGTCCCCGCCACCCCGCGCTCGGCGATCACGTCGAGGCAGGCCGCGACGATGCGCTCACGCCGGTGCGGGTCGTGCCGCCGCTCCCGCGGCAGCGCGGTCGCGGTCATTCCTGGATGTTCTCGCGGATCACGCGCGCCGGATTGCCCACAGCGACGACGTTCGCCGGGATGTCCTTGGTCACGACGGCGCCCGCCCCGATCACCGAGTTCTCGCCGATCGTGACGCCGGGGCAGACGATCACGCCGCCACCGAGCCACACGTTGTCGCCGATCGTGATGGGCTGCGCGGCCTCGAGCTTGTCGCGGCGCGGCTGCGGGTCGACGGGGTGCGTCGGCGTCAGGAGCTGGACGTTGGGACCGATCTGGCAGTCCTCGCCGATGGTGATCGGGGCGACGTCGAGCGCCGTGAGGTTGTAGTTGGCGAACGTGCGGGCACCGATCCGGATGTTCTCCCCGTAGTCGACGTACAGCGGCGGGCGCAGGTCGACGTCCTCCCCCAGCTCGCCGATCACGTCGGCCAGGATCTCCCGCGCGCCCGCCTGCCCGGTCGCGACCGCGACGCGGTACTCCTCGAGGCGGGTCACCGCGTGCCGGGTGATGCGGTGGCTCTCCGGGTCGTCCGCGATGTAGAGGTCTCCCGCGAGCATCCGCTCGCGGTTGGTCCGTGTGTCGCCGGCGAAGTAGTCGGTGGTCGTCATGCGTACGATCGTACACCCAGGATGTACGCTCGTACACATGACATTCCGCCGGCGACGCCTGTCGCTCTTCGCCCTCAGCCTCCTCGTCGGGATCGGCATGTCCTCGTGGGTCACCCGGACCCCGGCCGTGCGCGACGCCGTCGAGGCGTCCACCGCACAGATGGGGCTGATCCTCTTCGGCCTCTCCGTCGGGTCGATGGTGGGCGTGCTCTCCGCCGGCGCGATGGTCCGGCGCTGGGGCGCGCGCCCCGTGATCGTCGCCGGTGCCGTCCTGGTCCTCGCGGGCACCGCCGTGGTCGGGCCGTCCGCTGCGTGGTCCACCGCCGGCGGCGTGTTCGCCGGCCTGCTGCTGTTCGGGCTCGGCGGCGGGCTCGGTGAGATCGGCCTGAACATCGAGGCGGCCGCGCTCGAGCGGGTGTCCGGGCGGCCGGTGCTGCCCGCGCTGCACGGCAGCTTCAGCCTCGGCACGGTCCTCGGCGCCCTCGCCGGGATCGCCCTCACCGCCGCGGCCGTCCCGCCCGCGTGGCACCTGCTCGGCGCTGCCGCAATCATGCTCGGGCTCGCCCTGTGGGCGTTCCCCGGCATCCCCGCGGGCACCGGGCGCACCTCCCCACGCTCTCCCGGCGTCGCGGCGGTGTCGGACGACGTCCCGACCGGCGGGGCATCCGGCCGCCCGCCGAGCGTGTGGCGGGACCCGAGGCTCGTGCTCATCGGCGCCGTCGTCCTCGCCATGGCCTTCGCCGAGGGCGCCGCGAACGACTGGCTCCCGCTGCTCATGGTCGACGGTCACGACGTGGACCCGAGCACCGGCGCTCTCGTCTACGCGGGCTTCGCCGCCGCCATGACGATCGGGAGGTTCGCGGGCGGTCCCGTCGTCGTCCGCTTCGGTCGCGCGCCGGTGCTGCGGACGAGCGCCGTGCTGGCGATCCTCGGGATCCTGCTCGTCGTGGTGGCGCCGAACGTCCTGGTCGCGTGCCTCGCCGTCCTGCTCTGGGGACTCGGCGCTTCCCTGGGGTTCCCCGTCGCGATCTCCGCGGCCGGCGACGACCCCGACCGCGCGTCCGAGCGCGTCAGCGCTGTCGCGACCAGCGGGTACCTCGCGTTCCTCGTCGGCCCGCCGCTGCTCGGTTTCGTCGGCGAGCACGCCGGCCTGCGTCTGGCGATGCTCGTCGTCGTGGCTTTCCTCGTGGCCGCTGCCTTCGCGGCGGGCGCGGCCCGCGACCGGCGGGACGACGATCCCGCCGCGGGCATTGAAGGCAGCGGTCGCGGAACGGTACATTCTGTGCCTACGGACTAAATACGACAATCGTGACGTCCGAATCGACCCCTGCGCGCCGCTCGGACGTGCAGCTGAACCGCGCTGCAACCGCACCGCAGCCGCACGAGATCGAAGGAACTCCATGCGCAAGGACGCCGCCGTCCGCATCCCGATCACCGTCCTGCTCCTCGTCGGCGGTGCCGTCGGTGGCACCGTCGTCACAGCCGGCGCCGCGTCGGCGCACACCGGCGACCTGGACGCCACGGCCCGGTGCAACGCCGAGACCGGCCTGTACGACGTCACCTACACGTTGACGACGGGACGCACCGACCGCGACGGCATGACGACGTGGCGGGTCGGCGGCGAGGACTTCGAGGGGACCCCGACGACCGGTGACCGCATGGACCGCGGTCCGGTCGCCACCCACGGGTCGGAGGCGATCGTCCTCGCAGAGGAGTCCCTGCCCGGGGACACGCTCGGCAACGGACCGTGGGTGTACGCGTACACGACCTGGGACGGCAGCGGGTTCGCGCGCGGCTCGGACGGCCGGGTCGAGAACCTCCCGGGGACTGCGTCGCGACGGAGATCGACGCTCCGCTGCCGGGCGAGCCGAGCCCCGCGCCCGCAGCGCCGGAGTCCGAGGTCGAGGACGTCCCGGAGGCCGACGCGCCCCCGCCGAGGCCGACGACGCACCCGAGGCGCCCGAGCGCGAGACGGTGGTCGAGGCGCGCCCCGCGCCCGCAGCAGAGGAGGACGAGCCGTCCGAGACCCCTGCCCCGGTCGACGATGCAGTCCAGGCGGTCGAGGCGGTCGCGGTCGGCGACGAGGTCGAGACGGTGGTGGACGCGACGGTGGCGGACGAGGCTGCGCCGGAGGACCTCGCCGCCGCGACCGAGGCCCCGGTCGTCCCGACCGCCGAGCTCGTGACCGCCGAGGCCGCGGGCCTCGCCCAGACCGGACCCGAGTCGCGGACCCTCAGCACGCTGGCCCGCGGCGCCCTGATCCTGGTCGGGTTCGGCGCGAGCCTGCTCATCGCCCGCCGCCAGCTCGCGCGCGACTGATCATCAGGTCGGGCGCCGAGACCGCAGCCCTGAGCGACAGGCCGCGTGCGTCGTCCGACACCTCCCGGTGCGCGCCCGGCCGACACCCGGCGGCCGCGCACCGCCCCAGCAACGACAGAACCCGGTGCCCGGAAGTCCGGGCACCGGGTTCCTCGACCTGATCGACGAGCCGCGCGCAGGCGATCAGGGCTGGCGAGCCACCCTCGTGCGCAGGGCCAGCAGCGCAGCTCCGGCGACGACGAGCGCACCGGCGAACCACGCGGCAGCACCTGACGAGAAACCGGTCGACGCGAGCTCAGGGACCGCGACCTGCGCGGCGGCCGGCGTCGGGGCCGCGGGCTGCGCCGGGACCGCTACGGGGGCGGCGACGTCGGCCGAGATCGTCGCCGTCTCGCCGGGGAGGACGGCGTCGCTCATCGGGACAGCACCGCCGTCGGCCTCGTCGCACGCCTCGTCGGTGAACTGGTACTCGAAGATCGCGCCCGTCTCGTCCGCGAAGTACAGGATCGGGTCGTCGCCGTACTCGGCATAGATCGCGTCGACGTCGAACGCGTAGCCCTCGTCGGTCAGGGTGAGCAGGGCCGAGTACCCGCTCTCGTCGAAGAACACGTCGGCGACCGCGAACCCCACGGGCTCGTCGTTCTCGGACCACACGTACCAGGTGTCGTCGTCCACGCCGCAGGCGTCCTCGACATCGACCCAGGGGACGTCCGCGACCTCGGCGCCCTCGGCGGGCGCGTCGGTACCGGCCAGCGCGTCCTCGGCGTCGCCGAGCGGGTCGTCCGACGCCTCCGAGGGCGGGACCACGGACCCGCCGGCTGCGCCGCCCGTCTCGTCCGACGCGTCGGCCTCAGCCTCCTCGGACGGCTCGTCGTCCGATGCGTCAGCCTCAGCCTCCCCGGGCGCGTCGTCCGCGCCGGCCGCCGGTTCATCGGCCACCAGCACCGATGCCTCGATCGCTTCCGGCTCGACGGCCTCCGCCGACGCACCGTCCTGGGCACCCTGCTGTCCGGGCTCCTCGGCGCCCGATCCGTCGCCTTCGCCCGGCTCGTCGCCCTCGAGCGAATCCTCCAGGAGGGGGTGACGTCGTCCGACCCGTCGGTCGTCGCGTCCTCGGCGACCGCCTCGGACGACGGCGGCGTGTCGTCCGTGGCGGCGGCGACTCCCGCCGGCCCGCCGAGGACGATCAGGCCGGCGACGACAGCGCCGGCGAGAGTACGTGAACTCATGGCTCATCCTTCAGAAACGGCCGCGTCCGGTCGCCCGGGGGCGCGGTCGTGCGCGGCAGCCGATCCCGGTACGTCATCGCGCGATGCCCCCGGCCGGACACGCGGTCGCGGTCCGTGAGACCTCGCTGACCAGGACGATCGACGTTCGCTCGAGCGAATCGTAGGGCATGTCGGGGCGGCCCGGAAGACCATGGATCAGACGCGCGCGCGAGGCTCGGGACGCCGTCCGACACCGGGCCGGGACGCGTGCCGCCAGCGGGTGAAAACTTCCCCGGGCCCGCGCGCTACCCCGCTTCACCGGACCACACTGGTCGAGGCCGGAGCGGCATCCGGTCGCCCACGGAAGCGAGGACGCGATGTCAGAGGTAGTCCGGGTCCGGACCTGCGCGGCGAAGGGCTGCGGGGCCTCGCACCGGCTCGCCGTCGAGGAGCCGCTCGACCACGTCATCGGGTTCGTGATCCACGACGTCGCCCGGCAGGCCGAGGACGCGGCTCGCCAGATCGACGTCCACTACACCTGCCCCAGGACCGATCGCCTCGTCCGCGTCTCGATCCGGACCGCGATCCCTGGTGAACCGACCGTCTACGTCATCGGGGACTGAGGCGATGACCACTACGGGCGCCACACCGCACGGTCACGACGACGCTCCCCGGGAGAGCGAGGCGGGGCCGGGCGAGGACGTCGAGGACGCGATCCCCCGGCCGAGCTCGAGCGTCGCGCCTGGCTGCGGTCGCTGTACCGCACCGGGGTCGAGCGGTCGAACGACGTCGTGCTGTCCTTCGCGCGGCAGATGATCACCGTGAGCGCGGCGGCCTCCGCGACGACCGTGGCCGTCGCCGACCTCGGCAGCACCGGGATCAACCTCTGGGTGGTCCTCGCGACCGTGGCGTTCTTCGGCCCGCTCGGGATCTTCGTGTCCGTGCTGCTCCCGACGAGGGTCCCGGTCTCCACCAGCGCCCTCGACCGCTACCCGGCCGACCTGGTCGCGCTCGCCGAGCGCCGCCGGAAGCGAGCGATCCTCGGCACCTGGACCCTCGCCGCGGCCGTGCTCCTGGCCGCGACCGTGCTCGCGCTCTCCTAGGTCGGCGGGCGGGTCGGCGCGTCGGTCGGCACAGGCCGACCCGCCCAGGTCCCTCAGCCCTCGGGGAGCTCCGCAAAGGCCTGCTTCGTGTCGCGGTACCAGCCCATCGCCTTCTTCGGGTGCCGCCAGCGGCTCTTCATCGCGTCGCGCGCGGCCTGGTGGGTCGCGTCGCCGGCCTTCTCGGCCTCCTTGAGGTGGCGGTCCTGGGCGTTGATGACGTCGTCCGCGGTCTCGCCCTGGTGGGCGAGGTCGCACGGCCCGCCGAGCTGGCTGCAGGTCATGGTCTTCATGCTGTTCTCCTCGCGTGAGATGTGGTGGTGGTGAGGTCCTCACTTGTTCGACGGACGGCGTCCGGCAGATGTGACCGGCCCGAGCGTCCGCGTCCGTCAGCCGCGCCGCTCGGCGCCGTCGCGTCGGGACACGCGTGCGAGCACGGCCGGGTCGGCCGTGAACACGATGCGCCGGACGACGCCCCCGGACACGGTGAAGTCGAACAGCACCTTCGCCTCACCGCGGTAGAACCACGCCGCACCGGCGCGACCGTCGACGAGGACGGGCAGGGCCGCGTGCGCGCTGCCGTCGAAGAACTGCGCGACCTCGGCACGCCCGTCGATCCGGGTCGGCGTGCCCGCGAGGATCGCCGCGTCGTCCGCGGTCACGAGGGCGTCGGGGGCGAGCAGACGCAGGAGTCGGTCGAGGTCTCCCCGCGCGCGGCGTCCATGAACGCGTCGACGACCTCCCAGTCGGCAAGCTGGTCCTCGACGGCAGGCTGAGCGACCTTCGCCCGGGCGCGCGAGGCGAGCTTGCGCGCGGCCGTGGGCGTCGTGTCCAGCAGCGTGGCGACCGTCGCGAACTCGAACCCGAAGGTGTCGTGCAGGACGAACGCGACGCGCTCCGACGGGGTGAGCCTGTCCAGCACCACCTGGAGCGCGACGCCGACGGTGTCGGCGAGCGCGACGTCGTCCGCGGGGTCGGGGACCGTGTCCGTCGTCGTGACCTCGTCCACCGGCGTAGGGACGCGCAGCCGCAACCGGTCGAGGCAGAGCCGCGTGGTCACGGTCGTCAACCACGCGGGCAGGTTCTCGATCTCCGCGTCGGTGCGGTGCAGGCGCAGCCACGCCTGTTGGACGACGTCCTCGGCCTCGGCGTGGTCGCCCAGCACGCGCGCCGCGATCGTGAGCAGGCGAGGGCGCTCGGCCTCGAACTCCTCTGTCCGTCCCATGCTGTCCGCCTCTCTCGTTTTCGTCTTCTGCTCCGACGACTCCGCAGCGGCGCGGAACGTGACGAGGTTGCCACACCCTGCACACGACGAGGCTCCCCCGTCCTGCGATCGGGGGAGCCTCGTCGTGCAGCTCTTCTATGCCGCGGCCTCCAGGACGAACGTCGTCGTCGAGGCGTTGCCCAGCGTGTCGAGCACGACCAACGTGTTCTCGCCCTCCACGGCCCCGAACTTCCCCGGCGCCACGAAGTTCAGGTCCGACCACGCGTTGTCGGTCAGGTCTTTGACCTTCCCGTTGAGCGTGAGCCGGTCCACCTTCGCGGTGACGTCGTGCAGCTTGAACGACACCTTCGAATAGACGCCGTCCGACCCGACGGTGAAGCTCTCACCGGACTTGACGGTCACCTCCGGGCCCGTGGCGTCCAGGGTGAACTCGACCGTGGTGGCGTTGCCTGCGACGTCGTACACGACCAGCGTGTTCTTGCCCTCCACGGCCCCGAACTTCCCCGGCGCCACGAAGTTCAGGTCCGACCACGCGTCGTTCGTCAGGTCCTTGTCGGTCCCGTTGAGCGTCAGGCGGTCGATCATGCCGTCGTCGTGGAGCTTGAACGACACCTTCGAGTAGAGCCCGTCGGACCCGATCGTGAACTCCTCACCGTCCTTCACGGTGACCTCGGGTGCGGTGACGTCCGGCGCGGCCGTCGCGGTGATCGGGAAGGCCCAGGCGTTCACCCCGTCTCCCTCGTGCGCACCACCCGTCTCGGCGAACGACACGAGGATCTGCGCGTCCTCGCCGAGCTGCTCACGGATGTCCGCATCGATCGGGACGGTCACCGTGCCGCGACCCTTCGAGACCTCGGTCTCGACGGAGGCGAGCAGGTGCCCACCCATGTCCGGCGCCCACGGGGGCGCTGCCCCGTCGTCCTCCGAGCAGGCCTCGAACCCGTAGACGTCGCCCTCACAGCTCGACGTCCAGACCGGGACGAACCTGGGGTCGCCCTGCCAGAGGAAGGCCCGCACCGTCCCCGCCTTCTTCGTGCGGTACGGGAGCACGACCTGCGTGTCCTCGATCGCCACGTCGCCCAGCCTCAGCGCCTTGCTCGGCTGGACCCCCGAGATCGTGCCGCCCCGGACCGCGGACTGGTAGACCGTCTGCGGCGACTCGACACCCGTGAGCGCCGTGTCGGGGATGATCGGTTCGGAGGGCTCGGTCGAGCGGTCCGCGGGCGGCGTGTACCCCGCGAGGTACGCGTGGCCCCAGCGGTAGGGCTCGGACTGCTGGCTGCGGAACGCGGACCACGAGAGCCGCGTCTTGCCGATGTAGTCCTGCGTGTCCGAGTCGTAGGGGGTCACGTTGAGCCCCAGGAAGGTCGGGTCGACCTCGTTGTCGGCGAGCTCACCCGTGGGCGCGCTGCTGGTGGGCCCGACGGCGGCCGGAAGGTCCGCGAGCGGGACCGTCACCTCGACGTCGTACCCGCCACCGGCGTAGGTGCCGTCGGCCTCGCGCGTCACGTTCACCGCGACGTCGACGCCCGGTGCGTTGGGCGCCTCCTCGACGGTGTCGGCGAGGGGCCCCGTGGAGAACCCCTGGTGGTTGTCGGCGTCCCGCGACCAGCACGGCCCGTCGACCCCGTTCCCGTTCGCGCCCTCCGGGTCGTCCGTGAACGGGAACATGCCGAGCTTGAACGTGGTCGACGTGTCGATCGAGTCCCCGCGGGGGTCGAGCAGCAGCTCGACCGAGTCGACCAGCCAGTGGCCGAAGCACCGGTCGGGCGGCGGAGCGACGCTCGCCCGGTCGTCGGTCACGTGCACCTGCGCGTAGAGGGTGTCGTCGTGCCACCCGAGCAGTGCGGTGCTCCCGTCTCCGCAGTCGGTCCCGTCCGGCTCGCACGCCGAGCCCTCCCACCGGCTGCCGACGTCGATCGCGTCCTGGTAGACGTCGTCAGCGTCACCGTCGACGGCGGGCGCGCTCGCCAGCTCGGGGATCACCGTGGTGGGGACGACGTACGCCGTCAGGTCCTCGGACGACGTCCCGAGCGACGACGTGGTCGTCGCAGTGAACGCCTCGGTCCGGCCACCCGGGTCGTCCGGGTCCAGGCTGGTCACGACGAACGTGACGTCCGTCGAGTCACCGGCGGCGAGGTCCGTGAAGGGCAAGGCGCCCTCCTCCACCTCGAACCCTGAGGGCGCGGAGAGCTCGACGGTCCCCGACTCCGATGCGGCGCTCCGGTTCGTGACGGTGACCGGTACGGTCACGGACTCGCCGGCACCGATGTCGGCGATCGCGACGGAGCGACCCCCGACGTAGACGTCGTTCTCCTCGGTCCACCGGTCGTACTCCGCAGCGGTGCCGGAGCGCACGAACCGACCCTCGACCGGGGCGACGAGCGCTACCCGCGTGTCGTTGTACGCCGTGACGTCCGCGCCGTCGAACACGGCCGACATCTTGTAGACCGTGTCGTCGGCGTCGGCCGGCGCGGTCACCGTGAAGGTGGCCTCGGTGGCGGCGTTCGCCCTGATCCTGCCGACGCTCACCGGGTCGGAGACCGTCCAGCCGTCGGGGACGTCGAGGGTGATGTCGCCGCCCTTGACGCTGCCCTTGCCGGAACGGATCGCCACGGTCACGTCGAACGGCTCACCGGCGGCCTGGAAGTAGTCACCGCCGTCGATCTGCAGCGTCGAGCCCAGCGGCATCCCGCCGGGGTCTGCGACGACCGCCCCGTAGAGGACTGCGTCGTCCATCGCTGCGGCGTCCGACCCGTTCGGCTGCATCGGCACCACGGACTGCGCGACGCCGTAGCGCTGGCACGAGGGGTCGAACACCGTCTTGACCATGGTGCGCGCCTGCGTGGGGTGCGCGCGTGCGCCCTCGCGGCCGACCTGCGCCCAGGTCTTGGCGCTGCCGGCCGGCTGCCCGGCGACGTTCCCGTCGGCCCACACGTACGGGGAGTCGTACCCCGTCCAGGTGCCGACGACGGTGTACGGGTTGTTCTCCGCGGGGACGAAGCCCTCGAGGCAGCCCGGTCCCGCCGTGCCCCCGGTCCCCGCGGACGAGGCACCGGCGAGGATCTTCTTGACCTGCCAGGTCTTGACCTTTCCCAGGCCCTCGAGCTGCTCGGGGAACATGCTCGGGTCCGCTGCGGCCGCGGCCGCCTCCCAGACCATCCGGCCCTGGGCGTACTGGTGGTTCCCGTGACCCGCCGCGAGCGACGGCGTGCTGCCGACGAGGATCTCGGGCTGGGTCTCACGGATGATCCGCACCGTGCGGCGCAGCGTCTCCTCGGCGTCCCAGACGGACGCGGTCAGGGGAGCCGACGTGTTGTAGAAGAAGTCGACCCGGTCGAGGTTGAAGATGTCGACCGTCCCGGACCGGACGTGGGAGGTGCGGTCCTCGTTCTCCCGACGCAGACCGAGGTCGGGCCCGGACTCGGAGCCGACCGAGTTCGACCCGCCCTCGCCACGCGTGGCCATGATGATCCCGCACCGCACGCCGTAGAGGTCGTTCCAGACACCGCAGGGAGTCGTCAGCCCGGCGTCGTCGTCCGGGTGGGCGTAGATGCCCATCACGTCGATCTTGCCGCGCTTCGTGCTGGTCGCGACCGATGGCTCGCCCACCTCCAGCGTGGTGGACGGTGCGGCGGCGCTGACCTGGGCGGCGGGCTGAGCGCCCGCGGATGCCGGTTCCAGCGCGCTGGCCGGGAGGGCGGCGGCACCGACCACGAAGGTGATCAGCGAGGCCGCGAGCAGTGTGTGTCGGCGTCTCATTCGGGTTCCTCCATTGGAATCGTCATCCATGGAACGTCCAGCGGACGTCGATGTCCGCACCTTCCAAAGTAGACCGCGGGTAAGCAACACGCAAGCATTACTTTCCACTACCGATCAGATATGCGCGCTCCGATGCGCATATACGGTCACTCGCGTACGGCGCCCTCGATCATCCCCTTGATGAAGTGCCGCTGGAGGAACACGTAGAGCACCACGACCGGGAGCGCCACCATCACGGCGCCGGCGGCGAGGAGCGCCGTGCCCTGCGTATACTGCCCCTGGAAGAACGCCAGCCCGAGCGGCGCCGTCCGGACGTCCCCGCTGGGCGACATGACCAGCGGGATCAGGAACTCGTTCCAGGTCCACATGAACGTCAGGAGCACCAGGGTCAGGATCGCCGGCCGACCGATCGGCACGAGGATCTGCCAGAGGACACGCATCGGACCGGCGCCGTCGAGCCGAGCCGCCTCGATCAGCGCCCGCGCCGCCGAGCGGAAGTACGTACGCATCCAGTAGGTGCCGAACGCGATCGACATGGCTATCTGCGGCAGCGCGACGCCCCAGATCGTGTTCGTCAGGTGGAGCGACCTCAGGTCGTAGAACAACGGCACGATGAACGCCTCGGTGGGCACCATGATCCCGAGCAGGAAGAGGTAGAAGAACGCCGTGGAGCCGCGGAACGTCATCGTCCCCAGGGCATAGCCCGCGAGGATAGAGGCCAGGACCGCCACCACGACGACCAGGACCGACACGACGACGGACGTCAGCATGTAGCTCCCGAAGCGCCCGACCTCCCACGCCTCGGGATAGTTCTCGGGGTGGACCAGCCCGCCCTCGCGGGCGACCGAGGCGCTCTCCGGACCCAGGGACAGCGTCAGGACGTAGACGATCGGCGCGAGGATCACGAGCGCGAACACGCCTAGGACGAGGTAGTTGACGTTGCGCTCGAGCGCCGAGACTTTCACTTGCGCTCCCCGAACCAGTTGACGCCTGCGTTGATGATGAAGACGAGGATCGTCAGCGTGACACCGATCGCCGCGGCGCTCCCGACCTCGCCCAGCTCGAACGCTCGCCGGTAGACCTCGTAGCTGGGCACCGTCGTCGATGTCCCCGGTCCACCGCTCGTCGTCACGTACACGAGGTCGAAGGTCTTGAGCGCGGCGACGATCGTCAGCGTGAGCGCGACGGTGATCTCGCCCCGCACCGCCGGCAGGGTGATCGCGAAGAATTCCTGGACCGGGCCCGCGCCGTCGAGCCGTGCCGCCTCGTACAGGTCGGGCGACACCCTGCTCATCCCCGCCATGAGCAGGACCGTCACCAGTCCGGTCGACACCCATGTGCCGATCAGGCCGACCGCCGGGAGCGTGAACGTGTAGTCGCCCAGCCAGGGGCGGGCAAGAGAGCCGAGGCCGACGGCGCGCAGCAGTCCGTTGAGCGGGCCGTCGGGCGCGTAGATCTGCCGCCAGGTGACCGCCACGACGACCATCGCGATCACCTGCGGGAGGAAGATCACCGTCCGGAAGAAGCCGAGGCCGCGCACCTTCGCGCGGGTGAGCAGCGCCGCCAGCACGAGCCCGATGCACAGCGGCAGGATCGCGTAGAAGAACACGAGGACGAGGGCGTGCCAGAACGCCTCGCGCAGCCGCTCGTCGTGGACGATGTCGACGTAGTTCGCGAGGCCTACGAACTCGGCGGCGCCGATCCCGTTCCAGTCGAAGAGCGAGAACTGCGCGGCGCGGACGAGCGGGTAGAGCAGGAACGCTCCGTAGAGGAGCAGCGCCGGGGCGATGAACGCGTACGGCACCCAGGCGGGGCCGTCCCGCCGGGCCGGCCGCCTGGGGACAGCGCGCCGGACGGGGCGCGAGGCGCCCCGTCCGGTCACGGTGGTGACATCAGCCATTGGACGAGACGAACTCCGAGTAGTCCGTCTCCAGCGTCTCGGTGAACTCCTCCGGCGTGGCGCGCCCGTCGAGCAGGTCCTGCAGAGCCTGCCCGAGCGTGTCCGAGAACGTCGGCGTCGCGTAGTCGAGGTACGGGAGCAGGTTCCCCTCGTCCGTGACCCGGGCGAACGACGCGAACACGTCGCCCAGCACGCCCTCGTCGGGCGCCAGCTCGGCCGTGTCGTTCACCGGCAGGTTGTCGGTGTCCGCGAGCACCTGCATCGCGTCGTCGCTCGTGATGAAGTCGATGTACGCAGCAGCGACGTCGGGGTTCTCGGACGCCGAGGTGATCGCGAACGGGAGGCCCGTCCCTCCCGTGGTCGCCGGGACGCCGTCGGCCGTGTCGGGGACGAAGAACCCGACGTCGTCCTGCATCGCGTCGCCCAGGTCCGCAGCGAGCCACGAGCCCCCGATGAGGAACACGCCCTCGCCGTCGGCGAAGTTCTGCCACGCGGCGTCGTAGTCCGTGCCGTTCACGCCGTCGTTGAAGTACCCCGCGTCGGCCCAGCCCTGGAGAGTGGTCGCCGCCTCGACGTTCTCGGGGGTCGTCCAGCTCGCGCCCGAGTTCCCGAGGCCGAGGTCGACGATCTGCTCGGCGTCGACCGAGCCGCCCTGCACGGGACCGAAGACATGGATGGCCGGCCACTGGTCGATGTTGCCCAGCTGGATCGGCACCTCACCCGCCTCCTTCGCCGTCGCGAGCGCGTCGTCGAACGTCGTCCAGTCCGTCGGCAGCTCGACGCCGAGGTCGTCCAGCTTGCTCTTCGAGTAGAACACCCCGACGACCTCACCGACCTGCGGGAGACCGTAGAGGTTGCCGTCGCCGAAGGTCTTGGCGTCCTCGCTGTACGTCGAGTACTGGAGGGTGTTCGGCGAGAACCGGTCGAACCACCCGTACGCGTCCGCGTAGTCGTCCAGCGGGACGAGCTGGCTGTCCGCGACGAACTGGCCCATCGTGTTGCGCCCGTTGTTCGACTGGACGACGTCCGGCGGGTCCTCGTCCGTGAGGGCGAGGCGCAACGTGGTCGCCAGGTCGTCGAACGACTGCGAGTTCCGGTCGATGGTCACGTTCGGGTACTGCTCCATGAACGCGTCGTTGAGCTGGGACATCTGCTCGTCCTGCCCACCCCGGACCTCCTGGTCCCAGACGGTCAGCGTCACGTCGCCCGCGTCGGAGATGTCGGTGCTGACCTCGCCGGACGGCGCGTCCGCGGTGGTTTCCTCCTCGGTGCCGGACCCTGGCGCGCACGCGGCGAGCGTGACCAGGAGCGCTGTGCCGGCGAGACCGGCCGAGAGCTTGGATCGGTTCATGATCTTCCTTTCATCGGAGCGGGATCCCGCCGTTCAACGGTGCCGTGTCACAACCGGCGAAGGGGTACGAGTTGTCGGCGCGGCGTCGCAGCGCACCGTCGGGGACGACGTCGTCGAGGAACCCGAATCGGGCGACCGTGTCGCGCTCGCCCGAGGTCCGGACGTCGTCCCACCAGTCGGCGACGTCCCCCCACCCGGGTGCGGCGAGCGCGCCGCCGAGCGCCCCCACCGAGAGCGACGCGCAGAGCGCGGCGAACGAGAGGCACTGCTCGAGCGGCCAGGCCTCCGACGACCCGACGACGAGCGCCGCGGCGAAGACGTCGCCCGCCCCCGTGGCGTCGCGCCCCTGGACCGGGACCGGGGGAGCCGTGACCTGCTCGCCCGTCGCCGAGCTCACGGCGACTGCGCCCGCCGACCCACAGGTGACGACGGTCAGCGGCGTGAGATCGCTCAGGGCGCGCGCGGCGTCGAGCGCCGTGCCGGTCCTGGTGTAGGCCATCGCCTCGGAGGCGTTCGGGGTGAACGCGTGGCACGACGACAGGGGCGCGAGGTCCGCGCGGTCCCACCGCTCGGTCGCGTCCCACCCGATGTCCGCGAAGATGCGCGTGCCGCTCGCCGCGGCCGCGTCCCACCACGCCGCGGTCCGCTCGGAGCGTGCCATCGCCCCTAGGTCCGCGAGCGCCGCCCGCGCGTTCGCCGGGCCGGCGACGAGTTCATCCACGCTGATCGGTGGGACCTCCTCGTGAGTGACCATGCTCCGGTCGTCGCCCGAGGCGATCGAGACGGTCACGGGGGTGAGCCAGCCGGGCGCGATGCGGGACCGAGAGAGGTCGATGCCCTCGCGGTTGCCCATGTACTCGGCGCACCACCGGCCGTATACGTCGTCACCCAGCACGGTCGCGAGGGCCGTCCCCAGCCCGAGCCGCGCCGTCGCGACCGCGAGGTTCGCGATGCCCCCAGGGCTGGTGGCCATGGACTGCGCGTAGACCTCGGTCCCGGGGCGGGGCGGTCGACCCACGTCGGCCAGGATGAGATCGAAGTAGACCGGTCCCGCGAGCAGCACGTCGACCGGCGTGCTGGAATCGGCGGGTTCCACGTCGTCTCCTCCGTCGGTGAGCGGCGGCCAGGGTCCTTCGGTGTGACTGACGATACGTCAGAATGCTCGAAGTTGCGCATCACAATGCTCGAACATGACTGCTAACATTCGAAACATGTTGACCACGACCCGGCAGGCGCGCATCCTCGAGTCGCTCCGTTCGAACGGCGAGGTGACGGTCGACGGCCTGGCCTCGCTCTTCGGGGTCTCCCCGTCGACGATCCGCAGGGACCTGAACTCCCTCAGCGACGAGGGTCTGCTGCGCAGGGTGCGCGGTGGTGGGAGCGTCGAACCCGACTCCGTGCCGTTCCAGGACGTCGAGAACCAGCACCGGTCCGAGAAGATGCTGGTCGCGGAACGTGCCGCGCAGCTCGTCTCCCCGGGTGACGTGGTCCTCATCGACATCGGCACCACGACGGCGCTGCTCGCGCGACACCTGCGCGGACGCCAGATCACGGTCGTCACCTCGAGCATCGCCGTCATCGACGAGCTCCGCGACGACGACACCATCGAGCTCATCGTCCTGGGAGGCGTGGTCCGCAAGAACTACAACTCCATGGTCGGCGCCCTCACGGAGCAGGCGCTCGCGCAGATCCGCGCGACCGCGTGCTTCCTCGGGACCAGCGGGATCAGACCCGACGGGACGCTCACCGACACGACCGGCATGGAGGTCCCGGTGAAGCAGGCGATGATCGCGTCCTCCGCCAAGACGTACGTGCTCGCCGACGAGTCGAAGTTTCCCGGCGTAGGCATCCTCGCCGTGTGCGGCCCAGACAAGATCGACGCGGTCGTGACGAACGAGGGGGCCGATCCCGCGACGCTCGAGGTCCTGCGCGCGCACGACGTGGAGGTCGTGGCCGCATGAAGCTCACGATCGTCGGTGGCGGCGGGTTCCGGGTGCCCCAGGTGTTCGAGGCCGTCGCCAGCGACGACGCGCCGGTCCGGATCGACGAGCTGACGCTGCACGACGTCTCGCCGTCGCGGCTCGAGACGGTCCGGGCGATCGTCGAGCGGATGGCCGAAGAGGTGCGCCACGCCCCCGCGTCACCATCACCACCGACCTCGACGAGGCGCTGCGCGACGCCGACTTCGTCTTCAGCGCCGTGCGGATCGGGGGTACCGGGGGCCGGATCGTCGACGAACGCACCGCGCTCGGTCTCGGCGTCATCGGGCAGGAGACGGTCGGCCCCGGCGGGCTCGCCTACGGGCTGCGCACGGTGCCGTTCATGACCGCGCTCGCCGAGCGCATCGAGGAGCTCGCCCCGCGGGCCTGGGTCATCAACTTCACGAACCCCGCCGGCATCGTCACCGAGGCGATGCAGCGGGTGCTCGGTGACCGCGTCGTCGGGATCTGCGACACGCCGATCGGGCTCATGCGCCGCGCCGCCGTGGCCGTCGGCTCATCCCCCGACGAGGTCGACTTCGACTACGTCGGGCTGAACCACCTCGGCTGGCTGCGGGACCTGCGGGTCGCGGGCGAGAGCGTGATGCCGAAGCTCCTGCGCTCGGACGACGCCCTCGAGTCCATCGAGGAGGCGAGGCTCATGGGCTTCGACTGGGTCCGGACGATCCGCGCGCTGCCCAACGAGTACCTCTACTACTACTACTTCAACCGCGAGGCGACGGCCCGCATCACCCAGGCGCACACGACCCGAGGCGAGTACATCGACGACCAGCAGGAGTCGTTCTTCGCCGCGCCCGGCGAGGACCCGTACGCCACCTGGCTCGAGACACGTCACGCACGCGAAGCGAGCTACATGGCGGAGAGCCGGGCGGAGGACGAGGAGCGCAACGAGTCCGACGTCGACGGCGGCGGCTACCAGACCGTCGCTCTCGACCTCATGGCAGCGCTGTCGACCGGGCGGCGCAGCACGATGATCCTCAATGTGCGCAACCGGGGGCTCGTCCCGCAGCTTCCCGACGACGCCGTGGTCGAGGTCGGCTGCGTCGTGGACGCCGACGGCGTCCACCCGTGGCCGATCGCGCCGCTGGAGGGCGAGATGCTCGGTCTCGTCACCCAGGTCAAGGCCGCAGAGCGACTGGTGATCGAGGCCGCGACGAGCGGGTCGCGTGAGCTCGCGTGGCGCGCGTTCGCGGCCCACCCGCTCGTCGACTCGGTCGACGTCGCCCGCACGCTCCTCGACGAGTACGCACGTGGCTTCGAGGAGCTCCGGCACCTCCGATAGGCCGCACCCACCAGGAAGGACATCCGTCGACGCATGTCTGCCAGCTCGATCGACCCAGGCCCGTACGACCTCGTCGCGCTCGGACGCCTCGGGGTGGACCTCTACCCACTGCAGGACGGTGTCGGGCTCGCCGAGGTCGAGTCGTTCGGCAAGTACCTGGGCGGCAGCGCCGCGAATGTCAGCGTGGCGGCGGCGCGCCACGGTCGCCGGACGGCGCTCGTGTCCCGCGTGGGGGACGACCCGTTCGGCGGGTACCTGCTGGGCGAGCTGCACCGGCTCGGCGTCGACCCCCGGTTCGTCGCGACCGATCCCACGTACAGGACGCCGATCACGTTCTGCGAGATCTTCCCGCCCGACGACTTCCCCTCTACTTCTACCGGGAGCCGAAGGCGCCCGACCTGGAGATCTCCCCCGACCAGCTCGACGCCGACGTCCTCGCGACGACACGGATCCTCTGGCTCACCACCACGGGACTGAGCCAGGAGCCGAGCCGCGAGACCCACCACGAGGCGCTGGATCTTCGCGCGAGAGCGGGCGAGACCGTGCTCGACCTCGACTACCGGCCCATGTTCTGGACGTCCGCCGCGGCCGCGACCGAGCAGGTCGCTCCCGTGCTGGAGCGCGCGACGGTCGCCGTCGGGAACGTCGACGAGTGCGAGGTCGCGGTCGGCGAGCGCGACCCGCGACGCGCCGCCGACGCGCTGCTCGAACGCGGCGTGCGGCTAGCGATCGTCAAGCAGGGTCCCCGCGGGGTGCTCGCCCGGACCTCCGGCGAGTCCGTCGAGGTCCCCCGCTGGCGGTGCAGGTGGTGAACGGCCTCGGGGCCGGGGACGCGTTCGGCGGGGCCCTGTGCCACGGGCTGCTCTCCGGCTGGGGCCTGGAACGTCTGGTGTCGTTCGCGAACGTCGCGGGCGCCATCGCCGCGACCCGCCGGGAGTGCTCGACGGCTATGCCGACGACGGCCGAGGTCGACACGTTCACGACCCGAGAGGACCTGCGATGAGCGACCCCACCTCCCCGACCGGCACGCCCGTCGTCCCCCACTGGATCGACGGGCGCGAGCGGGCGTCGACGAGCGGTCGGACCGCGCCCGTCCACAACCCGTCGACCGGGGCACGGACGGCCTCGGTGGGCCTCGCCGACGAGGCCGAGGTCGCCGAGGCGGTCTCGTCCGCGGAGCACGGGGCTGCGGTGTGGCGGGCGTTCTCCGTGGCCCGCCGCCAGGCCGTCCTCTTCGCGTTCCGCGAGCTGCTCAACGCCCGCAAGGACGAGCTCGCGGCGATCATCACGACCGAGCACGGAAAGGTGTTCTCGGACGCGCTCGGCGAGATCCAGCGTGGCCAGGAGGTGGTCGAGCTCGCCTGCGGGTTCCCGCACCTCGTCAAGGGCGACTACTCGGTCAACGCCTCCAGCGGTGTGGACGTCTACACGCTCAAGCAGCCGCTGGGCGTCGTCGCGGTCATCAGCCCGTTCAACTTCCCGGCGATGGTGCCGATGTGGTTCTTCCCCGTCGCGATCGCGGCGGGCAACGCGGTGGTGCTCAAGCCGAGCGAGAAGGACCCGTCCGCGTCGTTGTGGATGGCGAGGCTCTGGCAGGAGGCCGGGCTGCCGGACGGCGTGTTCACGGTGCTCCAGGGAGACCGGACCGCGGTCGACGGGCTGCTCGCGGCACCGGCCGTCCAGTCGGTCTCGTTCGTCGGTTCGACGCCCGTCGCCCAGTACATCTACGAGACCGCCGCGCGCCATGGCAAGCGCGTGCAGGCGCTCGGCGGCGCGAAGAACCACATGCTCGTCCTGCCCGACGCCGACCTCGACCTCGTCGCGGACCAGGCGATCAACTCCGGCTTCGGCGCCGCCGGCGAGCGCTGCATGGCGATCTCGGTCGTGCTCGTCGTCGACTCGGTGGCCGACGCCTTGGTCGAGAGGATCGTCGACCGCATCGCCCGCCTTCGGGTCGGCGACGGGATGCCCGGCGACGAGAGCGAGCCCGACATGGGTCCGCTGATCTCCGCGGCCCACCGGGACGCCGTCCGTGGCTACGTCGACGTCGCCGAGGCCGACGGCGCCACGGTCGTCGTCGACGGCCGTGACCTCACGGTCGCGGGCCGGGAGGGCGGGTTCTTCTTCGGTCCCACGCTCCTCGACCGGGTGCCGACGTCGTCCCGCGCCTACCTCGAGGAGATCTTCGGGCCCGTCCTGTCGGTCGTGCGGGTCGCCACCTTCGACGAGGGAGTCGCGCTCATCAACTCCGGGGCGTTCGGCAACGGGACGGCGATCTTCACGAGCGACGGCGGGGCGGCTCGTCGGTTCCAGGACGAGGTCGAGGTCGGGATGATCGGTATCAACGTGCCGATCCCCGTCCCGGTCGCCTACCACTCGTTCGGCGGCTGGAAGAAGTCGCTCTTCGGCGACGCCAAGGCCTACGGGGTCCACGGCTTCGACTTCTTCACGCGGGAGAAGGCGGTCACGAGCCGCTGGCTCGACCCCGCCACGCACGGCGGCATCGACCTGGGGTTCCCCCGCAACGACTGACGGCGAGCCGACCGCCGACCGACCGGGGACCGCACAGACCCGAGAGCTCACCGACCCGAGGAGGCCAGATGTCCGAGCAGGAGTGGTTCCACCCGCGCGGTTCTATCGCGCGGGACGGGTGGGACGTCGTCGTCGACGACGGTCTCGACGGCTGGGAGCACACGGGACTGCGGGTCGGTTCCCTCGACGCGGGCGATCTCACGCTCGGGCCGGGGACGGAGAAGGTGGTCGTCCCCCTCGAGGGATCGTGCACCGTCCGTGTATCCGACGGCGGCAGCACCCAGGAGCTGCATCTCGCCGGTCGACGCTCCGTCTTCGACGGCCCCACCGACGTCCTGTACGTGTCGACCGCGGCCTCGGTCGTCATTTCCGCCACCGGCACACGCACCGCGCGCGTCGCCGTGGCGACGTCCCCGACCGACACCGTGCTCGACACGCATCTCGTCCCGAGCAGCGACGTGCCGGTCGAGCTCCGCGGCGCCGGGCGCTCCAGCCGGCAGGTCCACAACTTCGGCGTCCCCGCGACCCTGGACGCGGCGCGGCTGATCGTCTGCGAGGTGATCACGCCCGCGGAGAACTGGTCGAGCTACCCCCGCACAAGCACGACACCGCGCTACCCGGCCACGAGTCGCGCCTCGAGGAGATCTACTACTTCGAGTCCGCGCCCGCGCGGGAGCCTGACGGCGCCGGTGGTGCTCCGGGCTCCGGCAGCACCGGCACCAGCACCGCCGGGCGTGGCGACGGCACCGCCCGCGCGCGGGCCGCGTTCGGCACGTTCAGCACCTACTCATCGTCTGCGGGCGACATCGCGGTCGACGCCCGCGTGCGGACCGGCGACGTCGCGCTCGTCCCGTTCGGGTACCACGGGCCGGCCGGGGCGGCGCCGGGGTACGACCTCTACTACCTCAACGTCATGGCCGGGCCGGACACCGAGCGTGCCTGGCTGATCTCCGACGACCCGGACCATGCCTGGATCCGCGACACATGGTCGGGTCAGCAGGTCGACCCGCGGCTCCCGTTCACGCCGGGCACCGGACCCGTGGAGGCACAGTCGTGAGCACCGTGACCCCGACGAGACGCATGACCGTCGCCCAGGCGCTGACCGAGTTCCTCGCGCGTCAGTGGACGGTCGACGGCGCGGTCCGCGAGCGCACCGTGCCCGCGGTCGTGGGCATCTTCGGGCACGGCAACGTGGCCGGTGTGGGCCAGGCCCTGCAGCAGATGAACCGGGCCGACCCCGAGCTCCTGCCGTACCACCAGGCGCGCAACGAGCAGGCCATGGTCCATCAGGCCGTCGGGTATGCGCGCATGCATCGCCGCCGCGCGACACTGGCGTGCACCGCGTCCGTCGGCCCGGGGGCCGCCAACATGCTGACGGGCGCCGCGCTCGCGACGACGAACCGGTTGCCCGCGCTCCTCCTGCCGAGCGACACGTTCGCGACGCGTGTCGCCGACCCGGTGCTCCAGCAGATCGAGATGCCGCACGACACGGGGCTGAGCGTCAACGACGCGTTCCGCCCGCTGTCCCGGTTCTTCGACCGCGTACAGCGGCCCGAGCAGCTCTTCTCGGTCGCGCTCTCCGCGATGCGCGTCCTCACCGACCCGGTCGAGACGGGAGCCGTCACGATCGCTCTGCCCGAGGACGTACAGGCCGAAGCGCTCGACGTCCCGGTCGAGTTCCTGCAGGACCGCGAGTGGCGCATCCGGCGCCCCCGGCCTGACGCCGACGCGCTGCGGGCCGCCGTGGACGCGATCCGCGGCGCCCACAGGCCGCTCGTCGTCGCGGGTGGCGGCGTCCTCTACTCGGGGGCGGAAGACCGTTTGCGAACCTTTGCCGAGGCGACAGGCATCCCGGTCGCCACGACCCAGGCCGGCGGGGGCTCCCTGCCCTGGGACCACCCTCAGTACGTCGGCGGGGTCGGCGCGACCGGCTCCACGGCGGCGAACCGGATCGCCGCCGCGGCCGACGTCGTCATCGGCATCGGGACCAGGTACAGCGACTTCACCTCCGGCTCCCGGACCGCCTTCCAGGACCCGGACGTGCGGTTCGTCAACATCAACGTGGGCTCGTTCGACGCCTACAAGCACGGGACGCAGCTCCCCGTCGTCGCCGACGCGCGCGAGACCCTCGTGGAGCTGACCGCCGACCTGCGCCGGTTCCACGTGGAACCGACTCTCGCGGAGCAGGTCCGCCGGGAGAAGGCGGCGTGGGACGCGGTCGTCGACCGGGCGCTCGCCCCTCGGGCCGCGACCTTCCGGGCCAACCCGAGATCATCGGCGCGGTGCAGGCCGAGACCGACCCTCGGGACGTCGTCGTGCAGGCCGCCGGCTCGCTCCCGGGTGACTTGCACAAGCTGTGGCGCGTGCGGGACCCGCTCGGATACCACGTCGAGTACGCGTTCTCCTGCATGGGCTACGAGATCGCGGGCGGGCTGGGCGCGAAGCGCGGCCTGCTCGACGACCGCGACGACCGCGACGTGGTCGTCATGGTGGGCGACGGCTCGTACCTCATGCTCCACACGGAGCTCGTCACGGCCGTGGCCGAGGGCCTCAAGATCGTCGTGGTCATCGTGCAGAACGACGGGTACGCGTCGATCGGGAACCTCTCGGACACCGTGGGTTCCGAACGGTTCGGCACGCGGTACCGGATGTACGACCGCGCCGCCCGGAACTTCCAGGGCGACACCCCTGTCCCCGTGGACCTCGCCGCGAACGCCCGCAGCTACGGCCTCGACGTCATCGAGGTCCCCCCAGGACCGACGGTGATCGCTGACCTGCGGGACGCCGTCCGGCGGGCCAAGGCCTCCCACCGCACGACGGTCGTCCACGTGGCCAGCGACCCCCTGGTCGCGGCGCCCGACGGCGAGGGCTGGTGGGACGTCCCCGTCGCCGCGGTCTCGACCATCCCGTCGACGCAGGAGGCGCGGACGCGCTACGAGCAGCAGGTCGAGGCACAGCGGTCGCTGCTCGGCAGACCCACCGACGAAGGAGAGCACGCATGAGAGCAGATGTCGCAGGTGCACCCGTCAGCTTCGGCGTGTTCGAGATGACGCCCGAAGGTTCGGCCACGGTCGAGCCCGACGCGCTCCTCGAGGTGCTCGTGGAGACCGGGTACTCGGGCGTCGACCTCGGACCGCTCGGGTTCCTGGGCGAGGGAGCGGGCCTCGCGCGCCGGCTCTCCCGGTTCGGCCTCGACCTCGCCGGCGGCTGGATCCAGCTGCCGCTCACCGACGACGAGGCTTTCGAGAGCTCGCTCGAGGAGCTCGACGAGGTGCTACGGACCTTCGCAGCGGCCACCGAGTCCGGACCCGCCCGACTGCCGCTCCCCACCCTCGCCGACCTCGGGTCGCCCGCGCGTGCGGCCTCCCCGGGCCGTGGGGCGGAGGCTGACCCGTTGCCGGACGACGTCGCACAGCGCCTCTACGACAACCTCGCCCGCGCCGCGGGCATCGTACGAGACGTCGGCTTCGAGCCGACCTTCCACCACCATGCGGGGACGTTCGTGGAGTCACCGGGCGAGATCGACGCGTTCCTCGAGCACACCGACGTCGGCCTCACCCTCGACACCGGCCACCTGGCGATCGCCGGGGGCGATCCCGTGGAGGCGGTCGAGCGCTGGGGTTCGCGCATCAACCACCTGCACCTCAAGGACGTCGACCGCCCGCGGCTCGACGAGATCCTCGCGGCGGGCGGCGGCATGACCGAGGTGTGGTCCGGCGGCTCGTTCGTGCCGTTCGGGCAGGGCGGCATCGACCTGACCCGGGTCATGACGCTGCTCGACGCCGCCGCGTACGACGGGTGGGTGGTCGTCGAGCAGGACGTGCTCAACGACCCTTCGGTCGATCTCGAGACGTTCCTGTCCGAGTGCCGCGACGCCCACCGGGTCAACCGTGAGGCGCTGCGCGCATGGGCGTGACGCGTCATGCGCCCGGGCCGGCGCACATGGAGGGGGATACGGGGGTGGACGACGTGAGCGAGCGGGCGGAGCCGCTCCGGATCGGCCTCGTCGGGGCCGGGCGGATCGGCCAGGTTCATGCCGGCAACGCGGCCGCGGACCCGTCGACGACGCTGACGTGGGTGGCCGACCCGTTCGGCGACGGTGCGCGCGCCCTCGCAGCCCGGTACGGCGCGTCCGCCACGACCGACGTCGACGAGCTGCTCCGGGCCGGCGACGTCGACGCCGTGCTGGTCGCCTCGCCCACCCCGACCCATGTCGACCTGATCGCTGCGTGCCTCGACCGCGGCCTGCCGGTGCTGTGCGAGAAGCCGATCGACCTCGACATCGCCCGGGTCGACGGGCTCCGGTCCCGGGTCGCCGCTGCCGGGGTCCCCGTCGCCCTCGGCTTCAACCGCCGGTTCGACCCGGCTTTCGCCGACGTCCGGGCCCGGGTCGGCGCGGGCGAGATCGGAACCCTCGAGCAGCTGACGATCGTCAGTCGCGACCCAGCCCTCCCCGCCCGACTACGTCGCGGCGTCCGGCGGGATCTTCCGGGACATGACGATCCACGACCTCGACATGGCCCGGTTCTTCGTGCCCGACATCGTCGAGGTCTTCGCCGTAGGGAGCGCGATGTTCGATGCCGGCGCCCGCGACAACGGAGACTTCGACAGCGCCGTGACGACGCTCCGCTCGGCGTCGGGGGTCGTCGTGACGATCATCAACTCGCGGCACAGCGTCGTCGGTTACGACCAGCGCCTCGAGGCCTTCGGCTCGGACGGCGTGCTCGAGGTCGTCAACCGGCCGTCCAGCCTCGTGCGCCGGTCGACGGTGCACTCGGTCGGTTCGGGCTCGCCGTTCGAGTCGTTCTTCCTCCAGCGCTACGCCACCGCGTACGCGGCGGAGCTCCGTGCGTTCGTGCACCTCGTGCGCGGCGACGACGTGGCAGTGCCGGGGTTCGAGGACGGGCACGCGGCGCTGCTGCTCGCTGATGCCGCGCAGCGCTCGGCCGAGCGGCGCGTGGCAGTCGGCGTCGACCTCGACTGAGCGCAGCGTGGTTCAGCAGGCGAGGACGACGACGCGTGGGAGTGTCGTGACATGACCCCGCAGACGGCGCACCACCTGACCCAGGACCAGGCTCGGCGCATCGCCGTCCACGCCGCCCTGCTGGCGGACGAGCGTCCGCGAGACCTGCTGGACACCGCCCGGCGGTTGACGATGCTTCCCCTGGACCAGACCCGCGCGGTGGCTCCCGCTGCTGAGCTCGTCCTGTGGAGCCGGCTGGGTCATAGCCACCGACCCGGTGATCTCGACGACGCGATCGACTCGCAGCAGATCGTCGAGGTCGCCGGGCACTGGCGCTCGATCGACGACGTCGCGCTGCACCGGGCGGAGATGGCTGCCTGGCCCACGCCGGGGCCCTGGAAGGAGTGGCACCACCGGCTGCACGACTGGGTGGCGGCCAACGAAGCCGCCCGCCGGGACGTGCTCGAACGGTTGCGCCAGGAAGGGCCGTCTCCGATCAGCGCGCTGCCCGACACGTGCGTCGTCCCGTGGCGCTCGTCAGGGTGGAACGACGGGAAGAGCACGCGCATGCTCGTGAACCAGCTCGTGCAGCGCGGCGAGGTGGCGGTCGCAGGCCGTTCCGATCGTGAGCGCACCTACGACCTCGCCGAACGCGTCTACCCGGACACCGCGGTCCCCTCGCTCGCCGAGGCCGAGGCCGAGCTGGACCGGCGCCGCCTGCGCGCCTTCGGGATCGCCCGCGCTGGAGCGGTCTACCAGCAGGGAGACCCCGTGGGGTCAGGCGAGGCCGGCGAGCCCGCCGTGGTCGAGGGGGTGCGAGGCCGGTGGCGGGTCGACCCCGAGGCCCTGGACGCGCTGGACCGTCCCGCACCGGCGCGCACCGAGCTGCTCGCTCCCTTCGACGTCCTCCTCCACGACCGCAAGCGGATGGACGACCTCCTCGGCTTCGACTACACGCTGGAGATGTACAAGCCCCGCGAGAAGCGCCGCTGGGGCTACTACGCGCTTCCCGTCCTGCGCGGAGACCTGCTGGTCGGCAAGGTGGACGCGAGCGCCGATCACGAGGCGGGCGAGCTGCTCCTCCACGCCGTCCACGAGGACGAGCCGTTCGACGACGACACCCGCTCAGCCGTCGAGTCTGCGGTCGCCGACCTCGCGAGCCGGCTCGGCCTCACCGTCGCGGAGGCGCCGCACGGTGGCTAGCCAGGACCAGCACTACGCGACGACGAGACAGCGACCAGCGCCTTCATCAGAGGACCGCGATGCGCGATTCCTCAGGCCGAGTGCAGATCTCGGTCGACGAGTCCGACGACCAACACCCGCGCTCCGAGGAAGAAGGCCGTGAGCGCGAGCACTCCGCCGACGTAGCCGTTGGTGTGCACGACCCCGGCAAGAGTCGGTCCACTGTTGGTGATGATCAGCGCGACACCGCAGACGGCGAGAACCGCGCAGATGAGCGTGGTCGTGGCTTCGCGCACCAGCGAACGGAGCACGGTCCGGTCGAAGAGACTCGCCAGTGGACCGACCGACACGGCGAAACGACCCGCCTCGAGATCCGTGACGATTCGGTCGACCCGTTGCGGAAGCGGATCAGCGGGAGGGCCGCGGCCACCTGTGACTCGACCGCGGCACGGACGTCGGTGTTCTCGATGGCGTCGCGAATCGAGGAGCCGGTGCGGCTCCGGACTGCCTCGATCACGTCGAACTCGGGGGCGATCAGTCGCATCGAGCCCTCCAGCACTGCCATCGCCCGGAATGCGGCCGCGATCATCGGCGGGATCCGGAAGCCACTCGTCGACAGCAGACGCGCAAGGTCGGTGAACAGGTCGGTGCTCGTCGAGCCCCGCAACATGAGCTCGCCGAGATGCCTCTCGAAGTCCCGCCGCACAAAGCCCTCGGGGGTTCCGAGCATCATCGTCAAGGCGTCTGTCGCCGCGACGCTGTCGTCAGCATCGAACGCGATGAGCAAGAGGCCGACAGCTTCACGGTCGGCGCGGCCGAGACGTCCTACCGAACCGAAGTCGAGCAACGCCAGGTGTGGTTCGTTGTCTGTGCCGGAGATGAGGATGTTGCCGGGGTGGAGGTCCGCATGGAACACACCGTGGAACGCGATCTGCTTCAGCACGCTGTCGAAGAGCGCCCCGGCCAACGCGGTCTTCTCCTCCGGCAACATCTGATCGAGCCGACTCCTTGCACGCGACAGCGGGACCCCTCTAGTTCCTCCATCACCAACAGGTGTGAGGTGCACAGCTCCGGCCGGACCGCTGGCACGTCGACTTCACCGCTCGAGGTGTCGGCAACCGCTCTCATGTTTCCCACCTCGACCCGATAGTCGAGCTCCTCACGGAGAGCACCCGCGAAGCCGACGGCCAGACCAAGCACACCGATGCGCCGGCCCCACCGCGTTCGGTTCTGGAGCAGCTCTGCGAGCCGGACGATGATGTCGAGGTCCGCCTCGACCTCGGCTCGCGACGACGATCGTTGCACCTTCAGCACCACGCGCTCTCCGGTCCGGAGAGTCGCCCTATGCACCTGGGCAACCGACGCGCCAGCAAGCGGCACCTCCTCGACGTGGGTGAAGACCTCGCTGATCGGCCGCGCCAGCTCCCCTTCGATCGTGCCCTGCACCACCGGCCACGTCTCAGCCGGCACCTCGCTGTGCAACTGTGAGAACTCCGAGACGTACGCCGGCGGGAGCAGATCGGCGCGAGCTGCGAGCATCTGGCCGAGCTTGACGAAGGTGACGCCGCCGTCAGTCAGCGCTGCGCGCGCCCGAGCCGCGGTGTCTTCATGACGGACGCCGCTGCGCCCACCGAGATCTCCGCCGCGGCGGAAGAGTCCGCCGAGACCATGGCGGAGCGCGATCACGACGATCGATACGTACCGACGCTGGCGTCGGAACCAGCGCGGTGACGACTGGACGATCGCAAGAGGTGACCGAATGCTCCCCGTCGGCACCAGTGCTTCGAGCACAGTCAAGAGCCCAGCATCCACGGCGACGATCCACGCCGTCACCAGCACCATCACGAGCAGCACACCCACGGCATCGTTCGATGAGAGGCCGATCGTGCGCGTCGGGATCTCCAGAAGGTCGGTCACGTACTCCCAGAGCGGACCAGCCGACACCCCGACGATCAGACTCAGCAGAATCGTCCGTGGCCAACCGACCTGCACACCGAGGAGGCGTCGTACCACCCAGGCCACGACCACGACGTGGAACACGGCAGCAAGCACGGCTGTCATCTGCGGTCCCCCGACCCACGTGCGCGCCGAACCCCGCGGGAGTGCAGATGCGCCACGAGCAAGAGTTCCTCCTCGATCTGGGTTCTGCCCCCGGGCTCGTCGACGCTCGGGATGTGCGGTGCTCGACGATCTGTTCACGGCACGGGTCGCGCGTGGCGGCCCCGTCCATCGACGACGATCGCGAGCCGATGCGCTACGAGTCTAAGCACCTCTACACGTGGCAGATCGAGCGACGACTCTCCGACTCCTGCCGCCGCCCCGGTCGAGAACTGGTGCGCCCACGCCGCCCAGCGCCGCGACACGGCACCGCACCCGCGGGCTATAGGTCAGAACGTGTGGATGGGACCCGGGTTCTGGCCTGGCATGTAGCGGTTCCTAGAGGGTCGTCATGCTCGGCGACCCTTAGTCGTGACTGGTGCTGGAAACTCGTCCCGATGCGGTGTATGCGACGCGAAGCTCGTCAAGAACGGACTCACAGCCGCGGGGACTCAACGATGGATCTGTCGCAAGTGCGGATCATCGAGTGTTCGTCGACGCCCCGATGTGACTCGCACCGCCCAACTCGAACGGTTCCTGACCTGGCTCACGGGCTCAGGCACTCAAGCCGACCTTGGCGGGTCTGCGCGCTCATTTCGTCGCACCCACGCCTGGTGCTGGGATCTCGTGCGAGCAATTACGGTCACCGGCGAGATCTACGACGAAGTCCAACTCGACGGCACCTACCTGTCCGACGGCTGGTGCCTGCTCCTGGCGATCAACGGCTCTACCGGGACTGTGATCGCGTTCCAGCGGTGTGACACCGAGAAAAGCGCAGCATGGGCCGCGCTCCTCGAACAGATCCCACCGCCACGGGCCGTGGTCATCGACGGCGGATCCGGTCTCGCGTCCGCCCTGGCCACGTGTTGGCCGGCCACGAGAGCTCAACGGTGCCTGGTCCACGTCCAACGCAACGTGCGCACCCTGCTCACGACCCGTCCTCGCACCGACGCCGGCAAAGCCCTACGCAGGCTCAGCCTCGCGTTGACGCGGATCACGACCCGCGATCAAGCAGCCGCCTGGCAGGCCCGCTTACACGCCTGGCATCAGGTCTATGGGCACCTGACCCGAGACAAAACGTACCTGCGAACCACCGGTGTTCGACCCGCATGGGCACGATCGAACTCGACATGGTGGTGGACTCACGACCGGCTGCGCCGCGCCTACCGACTCCTCGAACGACTGACCCGCCAGGGCGTGTTGTTCACCTACCTCGACGAGGCGCTCATCGGCCGAGGATTGAGTGCGACCACAAACCGGATCGAGGGCGGAACGAACCACCCGATCAAAGACCTGCTACGCCGTCACCGCGGCATGCCCACCTAACACCAGCGGCGAGCCGTCGAGTGGTGGATCTATCTGCACTCAACGAAACCCGCGCCGCCAGCCACGCTGATACGACCCGAGCACTGGCAGCCCCAACGACCACAACCCGGCCCGATCAAAACCGACGACCTCGACAGGCCAGCGCTCTACGACGCCGCGACCAGCGCCGAAGAAGGGCTCTGGACCCGCCGAGGCTGGGCCGGACGCTCCCACTGACCACGACACACCCGAGCCATCCACACGTTTTGGCCTATAACCCGCGACACGGAACCACGCCCGCTTCGAGAGCACGACGAACGACGAAACTCCCGCCCGGATGACTCCGGACGGGAGTTTCGTCAATACATCGGCTGTCAATCGAAAACAGCTCACTGTGCGCGAGGGGGACTTGAACCCCCACGCCCTTTCGGACACTGGCACCTGAAGCCAGCGCGTCTGCCATTCCGCCACTCGCGCGCCGAAGAAGATTAACACGCAGCGAGCGTGATCCTTGCATCGCCTCCGACCCGGGACCGGGGCCCGTCCACAGGCCGCTGGGACGTCGTCCGACACCCCTGTTCGGCGTGCTCAGGCGCAGGCCCTGGGCCTGTCGCTACCATCGGGGTAGTCTGCCCGCGCGACCGATCTGCACGTCCGATCATGTATATGCCGCGCGTGCCGGCCGAGCGACCCGCACGACCGCACGTCCGAGGAGCGGAGCCCCCGCCTCGGTCCGCCGAGGGAAGGGGTGGCATGGGAGTCCTGGACCGCTTCGAGAAGGGCGTCGAGCGCGTCGTGAACAGTGCGTTCGCGCACGGTCGCGCCGAGATCAAGCCCGTCGACATGGCGAGCGCGCTCCGGCGCGAGCTCGACGACCGCGCCGCCGTCGTCGGCCGCGACCGGACGGTCGTGCCCAACGAGTTCACCATCGAGCTCGCTGCCGACGACTTCACCCAGGTCGAGACCTGGGGAGCCGAGACCCTCGCCGACGAGCTCGCCACCAACGTCACCGAGTACGCCGCGTCCCAGCACTACGCGTTCGTCGGCCCGGTGAGCGTCAGCTTCGAGGAGAACGAGGTCCTCGACCAGGGCCGGTTCCACACCCGTTCCGCGTCGGTGCGCGGCAACGTCGCACCCGCGACCGCGCGCCCCAACGCCCGCCACCCCCTGCTCGACATCGACGGCCAGCGCTACCTCCTGACCGGCAAGACGACCGTCATCGGGCGCGGCACCGAGGCGGACATCGTGGTGGACGACGCGGGCGTGTCCCGCAAGCACCTCGAGATCCGCGTGACGGACGACGGCGTCATCGCCAGCGACCTCGGCTCCACCAACGGCCTGTACGTCGAGGGGCACCAGGTCCCGGCCGCTACGCTCCTCGACGGGAACACCCTGACCATCGGGCGGACCCGGATCATGTTCTGGACCGGTGCAGAGTCGAGCAGGGACGACGAGGAGTGGTGATCTCGCCCGCATGAGCGAACTGACGTTCACCCTGCTGCGGCTGGGATATCTGGCTCTGCTGGTGGTGTTCGTGCTGTCCGCGATCGGCGTGCTCCGCCGCGACATGCGTGGCCCCAAGGCCGCCGGCACGAGGGCTCGTCGCAAGGCTGCCAAGCAGCCGCGCACGGCAGCACCCCGGCTCCGGCAGGGCGCACCCAGCAGGCCGCGCCGGCCGGGCCGCGACCACCGTCGCGGCTCGCGGTGACGGCAGGGACCCTGCGCGGCGCGACCCTCCCGCTCGGCTCCCAGCCGATCCTGCTCGGCCGCTCCCCCGGGTGCTCCCTCGTCCTGGACGACGACTACTCGTCGTCGCGGCACGCGAAGATCTACACCCAGTCGGGCCGCTGGTACGTCGAGGACCTCGGGTCGACCAACGGCACGTACGTCAACGAGAGCCGCATCTCCGGGACCGTCGAGATCGCCCCGGGCACGCCTGTACGGATCGGGCAGACCGTCGTGGAACTGCAGGGATAGCTGTTGAGAATCGCGATGCGCTGTGCCGCCAGGTCCGACGTCGGGCTCGTGCGCTCCAACAACCAGGACTCCGCCTTCGCGGGCGCCAACCTCGTCGTCGTCGCCGACGGCATGGGTGGTCACGCAGGCGGTGACGTCGCCTCTGCCCTGACCATCACGGCCCTCGCGCCGCTCGACCACGAGCCCGACGACCCCGACCAGGCACTGAGCGCGCTCGAGGTCTCCATCGACGCCGCGCGGCAGTCCCTCGTCGAGCGCATGCAGGCCGACCCCCGGCTGGCCGGCATGGGGACGACCGTGACGGCGATGCTCCGGGCCGGCAACCGGCTGGCCCTCGCGCACCTCGGGGACTCCCGCGCCTACCTGCTGCGCGACGGCGAGCTCGCCCAGGTCACCACCGACCACACCTTCGTCCAGCACCTGGTCGACAGCGGCCGCATCACGGCCGCCGAGGCCGAGACCCACCCGCAGCGCAACGTCGTCATGCGCGTGCTCGGCGACTTCGACGTCGACCTCACCCCGGACCTCTCGGTGCGCGAGGCCGTGCCCGGCGACCGCTGGCTCCTGTGCTCCGACGGGCTGAGCGGATTCGTCGGCATCGACGAGATGGCAGCGATCCTCAACGACGTGCCCGACGTCGACGCGTGCGCCGACACCCTGCTGCAGCTCGCGCTGCGGGCCGGCAGCACGGACAACATCACGGCGGTCGTCGCGGACGTCGTCGACCTCGACGCCGTCGCCACCGGCGACGGGGCGGACGGCGTCGCGGACCCCACGCTCGGCGCACCGCAGATCGTCGGTTCCGCCGCGACCGTCCCGATGCACGACGTACCGGCGACGCAGGCCCTGACCGCAGGGACGTCGTCCGACACCGCGACGGCCACCGAGGCGACCCCGGTCGACCAGGACGAGGCGGACCACGAGCCCGACGAGACCGGTCCCACGGACGCCCGCGACGCCCCGCGTCGCCGGCCGTGGATCCCCGTCCTGGCCACACTCCTCGTCCTCGCTGTGCTGGCCGGCGCCACGTGGGCGGCCTACGCGTGGACGCAGACCCGCTACTTCATCGGCGAGTCCGACGGCAAGGTCGCCGTCTACCAGGGGGTCCCGTCGACCATCGGGCCCATCGAGCTCTTCTCTGTCGTCGACGTCTCGACCACGGAGGTCGAGAACCTCCCCGGCTACCTGCAGGAACGCCTCGAGCAGACCATCCCCGAGACGACCCTGATCGACGCCCGCCTGCGCATGGAGGCCATCGCGTCGGACGCCGTGGTCCCCGTCGAGCCGACGCCCACCGCCACGCCCGAGGCGACCCCCACCCCCACCGCCACCGCCACCGAGGCGGCAGGCTGATGGACACCGTCGAACCCACGGTCGCGCGTCCTCGGCGCGGCGGTGAGCTCTGGCTCCTGCTGGTGGCGCTGGGCCTGGGGATCGGTGCGTTCGCGAACGTCGGCCTGCGCACGCTCGACCAGCTCCCGGAGAACTTCTACCTCTACTCCGGCGTGCTCGTCGTCCTCGGGTTCGGGACCCACATCGTCCTGCGGTTCCGCGCCCCGTACGCGGACCAGGTCATGCTCCCGATCGCGATCGGCCTCAACGGCATCGGCCTCGCGGCGATCTACCGCTACGACGTCTCCCAGCGGCTCCGCGGGTCCGACTCGACGCTGGCCCTGGGCCAGGTCCAGATGTCCGCGCTGGCCGTCGTCATGGCGTGCGTGCTGATCTTCGTCCTGCGCGACCACCGCGTGCTGCGCAAGTTCACGTACACCGCGATGATCGTCGGTCTCCTGCTCGTCCTGCTCCCCCTGGTCCCCGGTCTCGGGACCACGATCAACGGGGCGCAGATCTGGATCAACGTCGCCGGGTTCTCCTTCCAGCCCGCCGAGGTCGCCAAGATCGTGCTCGCGATCTTCTTCGCCGGCTACCTGGTGACCAACCGCGACACACTCGCCCTCGCCGGACGCAAGGTGCTCGGGCTGCAGCTGCCCCGCCTGCGCGACCTCGGGCCGATCCTGCTCGTGTGGGCCGCGTCGCTCGGCGTCCTCGTGTTCGAGAACGACCTCGGGACGTCGGTCCTGTTCTTCGGGCTGTTCGTCGCCATGCTGTACGTGGCGACAGAGCGCATCAGCTGGGTGATCCTCGGCGGCGGGCTGCTCGTCGCCGCCGGCATCTTCGTCGCGACGTCGATCCCGCACGTCCAGCAGCGCATCGAGGCGTGGATCCACCCGTTCGACCAGGCGATCTACGACAAGTCGCCCGGCGGGTCGGGCCAGCTCGTCCAAGGGCTCTTCGCCCTCGCGAACGGCGGCACGTTCGGCACGGGCTGGGGCAACGACTACTCGCGCCTCGTCCCGTTCTCCTACTCCGACTTCATCTACACGGCGCTGGGCGAACAGCTCGGCCTCACGGGGCTGCTCGGGATCCTCATCGCCTACCTGATCCTCATCGAGCGCGGCATGCGGACCGCGATCAAGGTCCGCGACGGGTTCGGCAAGCTCCTCGCCACCGGGCTCGCCTTCACGATGGCGCTCCAGCTGTTCGTCGTCGTCGGCGGCATCACCCGCGTCATCCCGCTCACGGGCCTGACGCTGCCGTTCATCGCCCAGGGAGGCTCGTCGGTCCTCGCCAACTGGCTGGTCGTCGCGCTCCTGCTGAGGATCTCGGACGCCGCCCGGCGCCCTCGGCCCTCCCCGTCCGCGGCACGGTCGCGGCCGGAGGCATCGCCCAGCACGTCGAACCCGTGGAGGCCGTCGACGAGACCGGCGAGCCCGACGTCGCCAGCGCCGCGCCGATCCGGGTCGGCTCGGCCGCCGCAGGGGCGGGTTCGGTCGGTTCCGGCGGCTTCCAGGGGTCGGACGACGCCACGCAGGTCACGGAGATCGTCCGGCCGGGCAGCGAGGACGACGCGGACTCCCAGATGACGCAGGTCGTGCGGCCGGTGCCATCGGAGCCGCCAGGGCCGCCGTCCGGCGGCGGCGCCGGTCCTGACGGTGGGGACGGCAGCACCGACCCGGCCGATCCCAGCACCACGGACAGCGGCTCCGGCAGCACCACCGAGGGTGCCGACGGCAGGACCGACGACAGGACCGACGACGAGGAGGGACGCGCATGAACGTCCCCGTCCGCCGCCTGTTCACGGTCGCCCTGCTGATGGTCCTCACGCTGATGGTCTCGACGACCATCATCCAGTTCTTCCACGCGGACACCCTCGACGCCGACCCCCGCAACAAGCGCGCCACCTACGACGAGTACGGACGGTTCCGTGGCCCGATCGTCATCGCCGGCGACTCCGTCGCCGTCTCGAACCCGGTCGACGACGAGTACGGGTACCAGCGCTCCTACACCGACGGCGAGCTGTACGCGCCCATCACCGGCTACTTCTCGGTCGTCAACGGGACCTCAGGGATGGAGCGTGCCGAGAACGACTACCTCAACGGCACGGCCGACGACCTGTGGCTCGACCGGCTGACCAGCCTGTTCACCGGCGCACAGCCGCAGGGTTCGTCCGTCGAGCTCACGATCGACCCCGCCGCCCAGAAGGCCGCGTGGGACGGCCTCGGCGACCAGCGCGGTGCCGTCGTGGCGATCGAGCCCGCGACGGGCAAGGTCCTCGCCCTCGTCTCCAAGCCGTCGTACGACCCCAACGACCTCGCGACGCACGACTACGACGCCGCCAACCAGGCCTACCAGGCGCTCGTCGACCCGGACAACGACCAGCAGCCGCTCATCAACCGGGCGCTCGGCGGGGACCAGTACCCGCCCGGGTCCACGTTCAAGCTCGTCACGTCGTCCGCGGCGCTCGAGTCCGGCGACTACGACCCGGACACGGTGATCCCCGCCCCGGTCACCTACACGCTGCCGGGCACGAGCACCGAGATGGAGAACTACGGCGGGGAGATCTGCTCGCCGTCGGGCGAGATGACGCTGGCGGCGGCGCTGCAGATGTCGTGCAACACGGCGTTCGCCGGCCTGGGCGTCGCCCTGGGCGACGACGCGATGCGCGACCAGTCCGAGGCGTACTGGTTCGACCACGACCTGTCCATCCCGCTCCCCGTGACCCCGAGCCGCTACCCGCCGGACGACGACGCCGACGGCTCCTCGCCGGCGAAGACCGCCCTCGCGTCGATCGGGCAGGGCGACGTGCGCGTGACACCGCTCCAGATGGCGATGGTCTCGGCGGCCATCGCGAACGACGGGTCGCTGATGTCGCCGTACCTCGTCGACACGGTGCGCGCGCCCGACCTCGACGTCGTCGAGCAGACGTCCCCGGACGAGCTCGACCGGGCGATCTCGTCGACCACCGCGGACGAGATGACCGACATGATGCTGTCCGTCGTCGACGACGGCACGGGAACGTCCGCGCAGATCCCGGGCGTGGAGGTGGCCGGCAAGACCGGGACCGCGGAGACCGGCGTGCAGGGCGACGCCCCGCACGCCTGGTTCACGTCCTTCGCCCCGGCGGACGACCCGCAGGTCGCCGTCGCCGTGATCGTGGAGAACGGCGGTTCCCTCGGTAGCGAGGCGACCGGCGGCCGGGTGGCCGCCCCGATCGCCAAGGCCGTGATGCAGGCGGTGATCGATCGGTGAAGCCCACCCAGGGGGTCGTCCTCGGGGGTCGCTACACGCTGGTTCGACGGATCGCGATCGGCGGCATGGGCGAGGTCTGGGTGGCTGCCGACTCCGCCCTGCAGCGCGAGGTAGCGGTCAAGGTCCTGCGCAGCGAGTACACCGGCAACGAGGACTTCCTGGCCCGGCTGCGCACCGAGGCGCGCAACAGCGCGGCCCTCTCGCACCCCAACATCGCCCAGGTGCACGACTACGGCGAGCAGGACCGGTCCGGCTACCTGGTCATGGAGCTCGTCTCCGGCGAACCGATGGCCGACCTCCTCGAGCGCGAGCCGATCATCGCCCTGCCACGGCTGCTCCCGATCCTCGCGCAGACCGCCCGCGCGCTCCACGCGGCGCACGTGGCCGGGGTCGTCCACCGCGACGTGAAGCCCGGAAACATCCTGCTGGACCGGGCCGGGGACGTGAAGATCACGGACTTCGGCGTCTCGCTCGCCGCGAACCAGGTGCCGATGACGGCGACCGGCATGGTCATGGGGACGGCTCAGTACCTGTCCCCCGAGCAGGCGATCGGCAAGCCCGCGACCGGCGCCTCGGACCTGTACGCGCTGGGGATCGTGGCGTACGAGTCCGTCGTGGGGCACCGACCGTTCACCGGCGCGACGCCCGTCGACATCGCCGTGGCGCACGTCAACGAGCAGGTGCCCGCCCTCCCGTCCAACGTCCACAGCGAGCTCGCGCGGCTCATCATGCAGCTCCTCGAGAAGGACCCGGCGCGGCGACCGTCGAGCGGGGCCGCCCTCGCGCGACGCCTCGACGAGCTCACCGTCGAGGTCTCGGGCGACCCGTGGAGCGTCGTCGCCCGCGCCCAGGGCGGTGGGGGCCGGAGCGGTTCGAGCCTGAGCGGTGCGACCGGGTCCCGCGCGAGCGCCGGCGTGACGCCTCCTCCCCCGCCGCAGAGCGCTGGAGCTCGAGACGCCTCCGCGACGGAGCGCGCCACGGACCCCGCCCCGAGCGGCGGTAGCCCGCGAGACGCGTCGACAGACACCAAGGCTCCCGTCACCGGCGTGCCCGTCGCCCCCGGGCCGACGACGTCCGGCAACCCCGCGCGCACCGACCCGTCGTCCTCCGACAGATCGACCGGCGCGGGGGACGCGTCCGGTGCAGCGGGTCCGATGGGCGCGGCTGGCGCCGCACCAGGCACCGCGGGCGGGACGGCACCTCGCTCCTACCCGCCGCGCCGCGTGGTGCAGCAGCAGTCGAGCGCGGGCGCCCGCCACCCGGAGACATCGGGTGCACACGACGGGCACGACGGGCCGGCACGCCCACCCCGCACCCGGGCCGAGGCGCGCAAGGCCGGTGATCTCGACGGCAGGTCGCGCCGATCCTCCATCCCGGCCGGAGCCCCCGCGGTGCGGTCCCGGAGCGGCGCCGTCCGGCCCGACGACGGCCCGGCCCGCCGGTCGCAGCGGTCCGCGCCGAGCGACGGCGCCACCCGCGCGACCCAGCGCCGCACCTCGACCACGACCGGCCACCGCATCGGCGGGACGTCACGGGGTGTCTCCTGGCCGATGATCGCCCTCGCGGGCCTCGTGCTCCTCGTGGTGATCGTGTCGCTCGTGGGGTGCTCCCCAGCGAGCACGCCGGACCCGGATACGCTGGCAGGGGCCGAGCGCCCGATCGTGACCGCATCGTTGCGGACCACGCACGCAGGCGGCGGAGACGGTGGGATGATGCTGCCTGCCGGGGGCACCGTGCTCACCCGACGACGACACCGAAGGACGTGTAAGTGGTGGAGAACGCACCTCGTGTACTCGCCGGACGCTATGAGGTCGGTGAGCTCATCGGTCGCGGAGGCATGGCCGAGGTCCACATCGGCCGCGACACCCGGCTCGGTCGCACGGTGGCCATCAAGATCCTCCGTTCGGACCTGGCGCGCGACCCCTCGTTCCTCGCCCGGTTCCGGCGCGAGGCGCAGTCCGCCGCAGCGCTGAACCACCCGTCGATCGTCGCCGTCTACGACACGGGCGAGGACGCAGGCACCGACTCGCAGGGCGCCACCACGCACGTCCCGTTCATCGTCATGGAGTACGTCGAGGGCCACACCGTGCGCGACATCGTGCGCGACGGGCACTCCGTCCCCATCGAGGAGGCCGTCGAGATCGCGGCCGGCGTGCTCTCGGCGCTCGAGTACTCGCACCACGCCGGGATCGTCCACCGCGACATCAAGCCCGCGAACGTGATGATCACCCCGACCGGCACGGTGAAGGTCATGGACTTCGGGATCGCGCGCGCCATGGCCGACTCGGCCGCGACGATGACGCAGACCCAGTCGGTCATCGGGACCGCGCAGTACCTCTCCCCGAGCAGGCGCGCGGCGAGACCGTCGACGCCCGCAGCGACCTCTACTCCACGGGCTGCCTCCTCTTCGAGATGCTCACCGGTCGGCCGCCGTTCGTCGGCGACTCCCCGGTCGCCGTGGCGTACCAGCACGTCCGCGAGACCCCGCCGACCCCCAGCTCGATCGCCCCGGACGTGCCGGAGGTGCTGGACCGCATCACCCTCACGTCGCTCGCCAAGGAGCGCACCGACCGCTACTCAAGCGCCGGGGAGTTCCGCTCCGACCTCGAAGCCGCCGTACAGGGCGGGGAGATCTCCGCGGGCAGCCTCGGTGCGGTCGCAGCGGCCGCCGGGGCGGCCGGGCTCGCCGCCGGCGCCACCCAGCTGATGCCCGAGCAGGGCACGCAGGTCATGGGCGCGGCCGCCCCGTGGGGTGGGACACCAGTGGCCCTCCCTCCGGACGGCACCGGGACGCAGCCGATCGAGGAGGACGAGCCGAAGAGCCGCAAGGGCCTGATCTGGACCCTGGTGACCATCGGTGTGCTCGCGATCGCCGCGATCATCACGATCCTGCTCCTCAACCGGCCGGACGCTCCGACGACCGTGCCCGTCCCGGAGATCACCGCGGAGATGACCAAGGCCGAGGCACGCGAGGCCATCGAGGGGGTCGGTCTCGTCTTCGAGGACGCCGGGGAGGTCTCCGACGAGGACCCTGACACCTTCTTGCGCCAGGATCCGGAAGCCGGCGAGGAGGTCGAGGACGGGTCCACCGTCACCGCCTACTACTCCACCGGGCCCGACGAGGTCACCGTCCCCGACGTCGTCGGCAAGAGCCAGTCCGAGGCCAGGACGGCACTCGAGGACGCCGGGCTGAAGGTCGGCGACGTCCAGGACGAGCACAGCGCGAGCGCCCCCGAGGACGAGGTCACGAAGTCGGAGCCCGCCTCCGGCGAGGCCGTCGCCCCGGACTCCGAGGTCGACATCTTCGTCTCCGACGGCCAGGTCGAGCTCCCCGACGTCACCGGCATGAGCCAGGCCGACGCCGAGTCCGCGATCAAGGACGCCGGCCTGACCGCCGTCGTCACCAACAAGGAGACCGACGAGGCGGACGCCGGCACCGTCTTCGAGCAGGACCCGGGCGCAGGGGTGGTCGACCAGGGCATCTCGGTGAACATCAGCATCGCCCAGACCCCACCGACTCCCACGACGAACGTCCCGAACCTCGAGGGCCTGTCGCAGTCGGACGCCGAGGCCGAGCTCGGGCGAGCACAGCTGAACCTCGGGAACACGACGGACCAGCAGTCCGACCAGTTCGCCGCCGGCATGGTCATCGCCAGCGACCCGGCCGCGTCGACCGAGGTCGACGAGGGGTCGGACGTCAACCTGGTGATCTCGAGCGGTCCTGGCCCCGCGCCCGCGTCCGAACCGGACGACCCGAACTCGAACGGGAACGGCAACGGGAACGACGACGGGAACAACCCGTGACCTGCTGACCGGGCCGCCGGCGTCCCACCGGACCGCGCTGAGGCGCGAGCCGATCAGCACGCCAGGTCAGCACCGCACCGTCGCAGACGACGAAGGCCGGCCAGGAGCAGTGGGCTCCTGGCCGGCCTTCGTCGTACGGTCTCGCGGTCCAGCGCCGTCCCGCGACGAACCTTGTCCCGCCGCGCTCAGCCCCTGACGAGCGGTGCCATGCCGTGCGAACGCTCGACCGCGCCGACCTCGCCGCAGAGCTCGAGCCAGTTCGCCAGCAGGCGATGCCCGCCCTCGGTGAGGACGGACTCGGGGTGGAACTGGACCCCGTGCAGCGGCAGGTCCCGGTGCTCGACGCCCATGACGACGCCCGACTCCGTACGGGCGGTCACCACGAGCTCGTCGGGGACGGTGTCCGTGAGGACGGCGAGCGAGTGGTAGCGCGTCGCGACGAACGGGCTGCCGAGCCCGGCGAGCACCCCGCGCCCTTCGTGGACGACGTCGCTCGTCTTCCCGTGCATCAGCTCCGGGGCGTGGGTCACCGTCCCGCCGTACACCTCGGCGAGCGCCTGGTGCCCCAGGCACACGCCCAGCATCGGGGTGCGGGAAAGCGCGCACGCGCGGATCACGTCCTCGCTGCGGCCGGCCTCCCGGGGCGTCCCCGGGCCGGGTGAGACGAGCACCCCGTCGTACGGGACGCCGTCCGCGTCGAGGTAGCGCCCGTCCGCGTCAGGCTCCGGGACGGCATCGTTGCGCACGACGACGGTGCTCGCCCCGAGCTGGTCGAGGTAGCCGACGATCGTGTAGACGAACGAGTCGTAGTTGTCGACGACCAGGATCCTGGTCATGGTGTTCCCTCTCCCACGGTCTGCTGGTTCAACGGCATGTAGTCGGACACCCAGGGGAAGAACCACTGGAAGCACACGACGACGACGGCGGCGGCGAGCGCGAGCAGGATCAGGACGCGCAGCCACGTGGGGCCGGGCAGCGCGCGCCAGAGTGGTCCGTACATCAGGAGCCTCCGCTCGGGTCGATCCCCGCGTCGAGGAGCTCCTTCGGCGTGCCGTCGGAGACGGGCATCCAGTAGTCGAGCTCGCCGTGGACGACGTACCGCTGCGCGGCGGAGAACATGGGGTGACAGCTGGTCATGGTCAGCAGCCTCCGGTCCGGGACGGCTGCGGGGTCGGCGGGGACGCCGGGCACGGGGGCGATCACGCCGACGTCCTGCGGGTTGACGATCAGGTCCTCCGTCACCCGGTAGACGTACCAGGTCTCCTCGGTGCGGACGACCAGGGGGTCGCCCTCGACGAGGTCGGCGATCTGGTTGAAGGGCTTGCCGAAGGTGGTCCGGTGCGCGGCCATCGCGAAGTTCCCGACGTCGCCAGGCATCGCTGTCCCCGGGTAGTGCCCGATCCCGATCGTGTCCAGGACGAGCGCCTTGTCGACGCCCTCGGCCACCGGCTTGACGTAGTCCGTGCCGAAGCGCGGGACGTAGTACTGGGCGAAGACCGTCTGGAAACCGGGCTCGTCCATCACGGGCGGGTCGTCGCGGCGCTCCTCCGGCGGGTTCTGCACCTGCGCGACGGCCGGGGGCGGTTCCCAGGCGAGCTCGTCGATCACCTCGGCCTGGTAGCGGTCCCCTTCGACGTCGGTCCACCAGAGCTGCCACACGATGAACAGGCCGAGCAGGACGCCCAGCGTGATCATGAGCTCCCCGACGGCACCTACCGTCCGGGCGACCGGCCCCTGACCGCTCGTGGGGCGCGCGTGCGTCCGCGTCGCGGTCATGACGCGTCTCTCCCGCTGGCGGGGCCGGCTCCAGGGCCGGTGGCCGGCGCGTCCTGCCCGGTCGTCGCACCGCCCACCGGCTCGGCGTGCTCGAGCACCGAGCTCTCGGAGCGAGGCATGGAGATCTCCTTCTGCTGGTCGACCTTGTAGCCGAGCTTCACGGCCTCGACGTACTCGCGGTACACGGCGATCTGCGGCGAGGCGTCCAGGGCGTCCTGGAGAGCCTCCGGGTCACCGACGGCCTCGACGACGAACGGCGGTGAGTACACCCTGCCACGCAGGAAGAGCACGTTGCCCACGCACCGGAACGCCGTCGTCATGTCGACGCGCTGGCCCTGGAGGGTCATGGCCTCTCCCCCGCCGGCCCAGAGCGCGTTGATCACGGCCTGCAGGTCCTGCTGGTGGACGACGAGGTCGTCCGGCCTGAACTGGTCGCCGTAGTCCCCCGGCGGCGCGTCGTCGAGCGCGACCCGGATCCCGGGGCCCTTGACGGCGACCGTTCCGGCCGCGACCCGCGTGCTCGCCACGAGGTCGGGGTCGACCGCCGTCGCGGGGTCCGCGGCACTGAGCCGCTCGATCTGGCCGTCGAGCTCGCTCACCTCCGCGGTCAGCGCCTCGACCCGCGCGGACTCGCTCTCCACCAGCTCGGCAAGGTTCTCCGGGTGCCGCCCGTCCGTCCCCCGCGCGAGGGACGCGCTCATGGTGAACATGAGGCCGGCGACGGCGAGGATTACGAAGACGCTCACGCCACCGAGGATCCGACGACGCAGCGGCCGCCACGGGCGCGCGTCCTCGTCCGTCCCCGCGGCCTTGCCGGGGGCGCGGTCGGTACCGTGCTTCGGCGCGTGATCGGCGCCGTGCTTCGCGGAGTGGCCGGGCACGTTCTCGGGGACAGCCATCGGGACCATCCCTTCTCGCGCCGTGGGCAGTCACGGGACCGTGAAACTGCCGGTAGTGTTCGCGCACTACGCTAGTGGACGTCGGGCGCCGAATCGTCGCCGTCCCGGTCAGCAGCACGAATCAGCAGAAGTTCAGCCACAGATCAGCACCGAGGGGTCATCGACCCTCCCGACAGGAGCACACGTGCCCGAGTCCAAGCGCCGCAAGAAGAAGTCCGCGTCGACGGAGCCGCAGACCTACAAGCCGGAGTCGAGCAACCCTCGCTGGCTCGTGCCGACGATGCTCAGCCTGATGGTGGCGGGCCTCGCGTGGATCGTGCTGTTCTACCTGACGAGCGGCCGCGCCGACCTGCCCCTGCCGTTCCTCGGGCAGTGGAACCTCGCTGTGGGCTTCGCCCTGATCATCGCTGGGTTCAGCCTCACGACGCGCTGGAAGTAGCCGCCACCCCGGGTGTCGAACGGCGCAGGGTGCGCCCGCATCGCCGTCCACACCCCTGTGGGAAAGTTATCCCCACCGGTGGACAGTGGTGTGGATAACTACACGCGTGTAACTAGCCGAGCAGGCCCAGGACCGGCCCGACGGTGCTGTACTTCCACATCGACAGCCCGATCAGGATCGCCATCGTGACCACGGGGACGAGCCACACGAAGGTCTGGCGCATGCTGCGCGGCGCGTAGGCATAGGCAGCGCCGACCGCCATCCCGACGATCAGCCCCCCGACGTGCGCCTGCCAGGCGATGCCCCCGACGAAGAACGGGATCGCCATGTTGATGGCGACGAGCACGAGGATCTGGGTCGCGTTGCGGCCAAGCCTGCGCATGAGCAGGAAGATGGCGCCGAAGAGGCCGAACACCGCGCCGGACGCACCCACGACGCCTTGCGTCCACCCTCCGCCCGGCTCCGGGCTGGCGAGGAGCAGCACCCCCACCTGACCACCGACCGCGGCGAGCAGGTACAGCGACGCGAACCGCACACGGCCGAGCGCCTGCTCGAGGAACGGACCGACGAGCCAGAGCGCGTACATGTTGAACAGGATGTGCAGCGGGCTCGTCGAGTGGAGGAACGCGGCGGTGAGGAACCGCCACGGCTCCGACTCCCCCAGGAACGGGGCGAAGACCCACCGCTGCGTCCAGGCTCCGCCGGTGACGAGTTGCAGCACCCAGCTCACCGCGCAGATGCCGATGATCGTCAGCGTGACGACCGGGCGCCCCTGGCGGACCGTGCCGCCGAACACCGTCCGCTGCTGCGGCGCGGTGCGAGCGGCCTCCTGCACGCAGTCGACGCACTGGACGCCCACCGCCGCGGGACGCTGGCACTCCGGGCACGCCGGACGTCCGCAGCGCTGACAGCGGACGTACGACGGCCGGTCGGGGTGCCGAGGGCACACCGGGACCTGAGGTGCCGGTCCGGGCGCCCCGCCAGGGGCGCCCCACGGTGGCTGCGAGATGGTCAGGCCTCGATCGTGACCGACGTGATGGTGATGTCCTCGACCGGGCGGTCGCCCGGGCGCGTCGGCGTGGAGCCGAGCGTGTCCACGACGGCGCGGGAGGCGTCGTCCGCCACCTCACCGAAGATCGTGTGCTTGCCCGTGAGCCACGGCGTCTCGGTCGTGGAGATGAAGAACTGCGAGCCGTTGGTGCCCTCGACCTCGCCCGTGACCGGGTTGCGACGGGAGCCGGCGTTCGCCATGGCGAGCAGGTACTTGCGGTCGAACGCGAGCTCCGGGTGGATCTCGTCGTTGAACGTGTACCCCGGTCCCCCGGTGCCGGTCCCGAGCGGGCAGCCGCCCTGGATCATGAAGTTGTCGATGATGCGGTGGAAGATCAGGCCGTCGTAGAACGGGTCGTTGCGCTCGGCCCCGGTGCGCGGGTCGCTCCAGGACTTCTCGCCCGTGGCGAGGCCCGTGAAGTTGGCGACCGTCTTCGGCGCGTGGTTCGGGAAGAGCTCGATCCGGATGTCACCGGCCGTCGTGTGCAGGGTTGCGAACATGGCGTCATTCTCGCACGCGGCACCCATGTCGATCTCGGCGTGCGCACGTTTCGTGCGCACCTCGACGTGACGAGCGTTCCGAGGCCGTCCTGGCGCCTGCCCGCTTCCGCGCGGGGCGAAACACAGGTGATGGCGCTAGCGAGTGACCTGCGGTGATGGCAGAGTGGGCGTACCAATGATGAGACGACGATCGGGGAGCCCTATGTTCGACCGGATCAAGCGGTCCGCCAGCTCGGCGGGCGACACCCTCGAGGCGGTGGACGCCGAGCGCATCAAGGAGCAGGCCGCCCAGCTCGCCGCAGCCATCCAGGAGGCCGGCACGCACGCCGGACCCGCGGCGAAGCGCCTCGCGGAGCAGGCCCGTGACGCGGCCACCGCAGCCAAGGACTGGACCGCCCCGCGCGCCGAGGCGTTCGTCGCCTGGGCGCAGCCGCAGCTCGAGAAGGCGTGGCAGGACGGCGTCCAGGCCGCCGCACCGAAGATCGAGTCTGCCGCGACCAAGGCGGGGCCGGCGATCGACACCGCGCACGACAAGATCGTCGACGAGTACCTCCCGAAGCTGGTCAGCGCGGTCAACGCCGCCGCAGCGAGCGCTGCCGAGGCCGCCGGTCGCGGTGCCGACTCGGCAGCGGAGTCCGCGAGGCACGCCGCCAAGAAGACCGTGGAGGCCGCGGAGTCGGCGTCCAAGAAGAGCCGCAAGAAGTCGCACAAGGCGCTCTGGACGGTCGTCGCCGTCGGTGCGGCCGGAGCCGCGTACGTGCTCTGGAAGCGCGCGCAGCCTGCGGTCGACCCGTGGGCGGAGCCCGTCGAGGGCGATGCACGCTTCTCGGCCCCGAGCGACACCCGCTCGTCCGTCTCGCAGGCCGCTGACAGCGTGCGCGGAGCCGCCGGAGAGGCCGCTGGTGCGGCCGTCGCGAAGGGCAAGGAGGCCGCGTCCGCAGCAGCGGCCAAGGCCAGCGCAGTCAGCGAGGCGGCGTCCGAGAAGGTCGCCGTCGCAGCCGACGAGGCGAAGGCAGCCACAAAGTCGGCTGCCAGCAAGGCGCGCAAGGCGACCGCACGGACGTCCGCCAAGGCGGAGGCCGCGATCGACGAGGCGGCTGACGAGGTCGCCGACAAGGCGAAGGAGTCGGCCGAGGCCGTCGACGGCGCCGTGGACGAGGCAGCAGCCGACGTCGAGAAGTCGACCAAGAGCTGATCCCCGCGTGCCCGGAGATTCGGGCACGACCGCACGACAGAGCCCGGCATCCCGGTGGAGCACTCTCCCGGCGTGCCGGGCTCCGTCGTTCCGGCGACCGCCACGTACTCGCGCCCGCGCCCTCCCTGCCCCGCGCGGACGCCGCACGCCTACGATGACGCTCATGCGACCTGACGACACCGACATGCCTCTCGTGCTCGATCTCGGCCCGGCGCCGAGGCCCACGGACGGCCCTGCCCTGGCCGAGCGCCTCCACCGGGCGCTGATCACGGCCGCGTCGGACGTCGAGGGCCTCGAGGGGGTCGAAGGAATCCGGGTCACCGCCCTGCTCGAAGGTCCGGACGTGTCACGACTGCGGCTCGACCTGACCGGGGTGCGGGTGCCCCTCCCGCCGGACGACGGGACCACCGGCGGGCACAGCGTCGGCGCGGACCCCACGACGCCGGTCTCGCGCGCCGTCGTGACGGACGCGGCCCGGGAGCCCGGGACGGTCGGCCGTCTCGAGATCACGGCGAACCCGATCGACCTCATGGGCGTCCCCGTCGTCGCCGACATCGAGGGACACCAGCTGCGGTACGCCTGGTTGGACGACTCGGCCGGCCAGGTCCTCGTCGAGCTCGTAGAGCCCGACGACTCCTCCCCCGTCACCGGACACGCGCGACTCTCCGCGGCTCGGGACGACGTCGTCGCCGCGGTGCGGCACGCCGCCACCGACGCCCTGCGTGGCCTCGGTCTTGAGCTGGCGGCGCTGGACGTCGAGCTCACGCAGCCTGCTCGGCGCTCGGTGTCCGTCGTGGCGTCCGCCAAGATCCGCAAGGGGCTGCTCGGGGCGACCGCCCGGCTCACGGGGACCGCGACGATCGACGACTCGATGGTGGCGACCCTCCACGACCTGTCGGTGACGAGCGGCAACCCCCTGGTCGCAGCGGTCCTGGCGACGGTGCGCGGACGCGTGCAGCGGTACGACGGCCGGCGGATCGACCTGTCGACGCAGCTCCCGCCCGGGATGCACCTGACGGACGTGCAGGTCACGGTCGGTGACCAGATCGTGCTGGCAGCGCGACTGGGCTGACGCTCAGCGCTCCTGTGACCACGAGTCACAGAGAGTCACAACAAGTCACCACACGAACAGAGAAGGGTCCTGCCCGGCGTTTCCGCTGGTCAGGAGCCTGATTCTCGGTGGAGCCAGGGGGACTCGAACCCCCAACCCCCTGCTTGCAAAGCAGGTGCGCTACCAATTGCGCCATGGCCCCGGACGGTGCGGACGTCGTCCGCCACCCGGCTACTCGAAGGTGTCGGTGACCTCTGCCCACAGGTCTCGCTCGTCGGCGGACTCCGTGTACTTGCGCCAGACCAGATAGCCGGCGCCGACGGTCAGGAGGACCAGCAGGAGCTTCTTCATCGATTCCCCTTCGTAGTGTCGGGATCGTGGGCCTAAGAGGACTTGAACCTCTGACCTCTTCCTTATCAGGGAAGCGCTCTAACCGTCTGAGCTATAGGCCCGATGCGCTTGCACGCGAGGATGAACGTTACCCGATGGGCAACGTTCATCCCAAACCGATCACTCGTCGGTCAGTGTGAGGTGGATCCCACCGACGATCGCGGCCGTGATGTTGTAGATGAACGCCATGATCGTCGCCAGCGCCGTCATGATCACGAGGTTGACGATCGCGATCAGCGCGGAGAGCGAGATGACCCGGCTGAACTCCACGTACTGGAGCACGTTCACGTTGTTCGACTCGGTGCCGATGATGTCGCGGATCAGCTGGTCGATCTGGGTGAAGACGCCGAGCTCGTTGACGACGCCCCACAGGACCGCCGTCGCGACCACCATCATGATGCCGACCGCGAACGACAGGATGAACGCCAGCTTCATGACCGACCACGGGTCGACCCGCGAGACCACGAGGCGGACGCGGCGCAGGCCCGGGTCGTCGGTGCCGGCGGGCGCGGGCGAGGCCGGGGAGCGGTCTGCTGCGTGGCACCCGTCTGCTGAGCCGCCGTGGCCTGCGCGGACGGTGCTCCCGCCTTCGCGGTCGACGCCGCACCGACCGGCGCCGTCGTCCCGCTGAGCCCCCGGCCTGGAACCGGGGTCCGTTCGCCTGGGCCGGCGGGATCGTGCCGGGGGCCTGGGCAGAGGTCGCCGAGGACGGCTCGTCGTCGTCGCCCTTGCCCGCGGCGACCGCGGACACGCTGGACACGCGCTTGCGGGCGGCGCGGGCAGCCGTGAGCGCGGCAGCCGCAGCCTTCGCGGCGCCGCCGCGCACGCCCGACGTCGACCCCGGGGTACCCGACTCCGAGCTCTCGCTCGAGGTCTGCCCCGTGGGCGGCTCGGTGGAGTTCTTTGCACCCGTGTCCTTGGACAGCGCGGCTTTGGCCCCGGCGGACGACGGAGCAGCCGGACGGGCGGCCTTGCCGCCCTGGGCGGCGGGCTTGCCACCGGCGGGCTGGCCACCGGCGGGCTTCGCCCCGGTCGGGGCGGACTTGACCGGCGCGAACGACGGGATGGCCTTGACGGGTCCCGCCGGCGACCCGGCGGGCTTGCCGCCGGTTCCCGACGTCCCGTTCGTCCCTGACGACCCCTTCGCGCCCGAAGCCTTCGCACCCGAAGCCGGCGGCGCGGGTGGCGGTGGCACCGCGGTGGAGCCGTTGGCCGGTGAACTCTTGCGCGCCTGTGCACCGCTGTCGTTCGCGCTCATCGTCTACGCCTCCTCGGTCGTCCCGGCGGGCTCGTCCGCCGCCGCTGCGGTGTCGCTCGGCTCGGCGCTCACCTCATCCTCGCTCACGCTATCGCCATCCGCCGCGAGCTGACGTTCGACGTTCCGGGCGACGGCGATGATCCGGTCGCCCTTGCCGGGCTTGGCGAACGTGACGCCCTGGGTGTTACGCCCGGTGAGGTTCACCTCCGCGACGGCAGACCTGACGATCTTGCCGTTGCCCATGATCACGAGGACCTCGTCGTCGCCCTCCGTGATCAGTGCCGCGACCAGGTTCCCGCGGGCCTCCACGAGGTTGGCCACCTTGATCCCGAGGCCACCACGTCCTTGGACGCGGTACTCGTCGATGTCGGTGCGCTTCGCAAAACCGCCCTCGGTGACCACGAACAGGTGAGAGCCCGGCACCACGACGTCCGCCGAGAGCAGCTCGTCGTCGTCCCGGAACTTCATGCCGGTGACGCCGGAGGTCGATCGGCCGAGCGGCCGCATCGCGTCGTCGTCGGCGTGGAACCTGATGGACTGACCCTTGCGCGAGACGAGGATCATGTCGTCGTCCGCGTCCACGAGGCGCGCGGAGACGAGCTCGTCGATCACGCCGTCGTCGTCCGTGCGCAGGTTGATGGCGATGAGACCGCCGGTACGCGGGGAGTTGTACTCCTCGAGCCGCGTCTTCTTCACGAGACCACGGCGCGTGGCCAGGACCAGGTAGTCGGCCGCGTCGTAGTCGCGCATGCTCAGGACCTGGGCGATGTGCTCGTCCGGCTGGAACGCGAGCAGGTTCGCGACGTGCTGCCCCTTCGCGTCGCGGCCACCCTCGGGGAGCTCGTACGCCTTCGCCCGGTATACGCGACCGAGGTTCGTGAAGAACAGCAGCCAGTGGTGCGTCGTGGTGACGAAGAACTGGTCCACGAGGTCGTCCTCGCGCAGGTTCGCGCCACGGACACCCTTACCGCCGCGCCGCTGCGCTCTGTAGGCGTCGCTGCGGGTGCGCTTGACGTACCCACCACGGGTGATCGTGACGACGACCTCCTCCTCGGCGATGAGGTCCTCCATGGAGACGTCGCCGTCGTAGGGGAGGATCGTCGTCCGACGCTCGTCGCCGTACCGGGAGACGATCTCGTCCATCTCGTCGCCGACGATCTGGCGCTGCCGCTGCGGCGACGCCAGGATCTCCTGGTACTCGGCGATCTCGCGGGCGAGCTTGTCGTGCTCGTCGATGATCTGCTGGCGCTGGAGCGCCGCGAGCCGGCGGAGCTGCATGTTGAGGATCGCGGTCGCCTGGAGCTCGTCGATCGCGAGGAGGTCCATCAGCCCCGTGCGCGCCTGGTCGGCGTCGGGGGAGCGGCGGATCAGGGCGATGACCTCGTCGAGGGCGTCGAGAGCCTTCAGGTAGCCGCGGAAGATGTGGATCGACTTCTCGGCCTCGCGCAGCAGGTAGGCCGTGCGGCGCACGACGACGTCGATCTGGTGCGTCGTCCAGTGCCGGATGAACGCGTCCAGGCTGAGCGTGCGGGGCACGCCGTCGACCAGCGCGAGCATGTTCGCGCCGAAGTTGTCCTGGAGCTGCGTGTGCTTGTACAGGTTGTTGAGGACGACCTTCGCGACGGCGTCGCGCTTGAGCACGATCACGAGGCGCTGGCCGGTGCGACCGGACGTCTCGTCGCGGATGTCCGCGATGCCCTGCATCCGCCCGTCCTTGACGAGGTCGGCGATCTTCAGGGCGAGGTTGTCCGGGTTGACCTGGTACGGGAGCTCGGTGATGACGAGGCAGATCCGGTTCTGGATCTCCTCGACGTTGACCACGGCGCGCATCGTGATCGAGCCTCGGCCCGTCCGGTACGCCTCCTCGATCCCCTTGTGGCCGAGGATCGTCGCGCCCGTCGGGAAGTCCGGCCCCTTGATGCGCTGCAGCAGCGCCTCGAGGAGGTCCTCGCGGCTCGCCTCCGGGTGCGCGAGGTGCCAGCGGACGCCCTCCGCGACCTCGCGCAGGTTGTGGGGCGGGATGTTCGTGGCCATGCCGACCGCGATGCCCGCCGAGCCGTTGACCAGCAGGTTCGGGAACCTGGAGGGCAGGATCAGGGGTTCCTGGGTGCGACCGTCGTAGTTGTCGCCGAAGTCGACGGTGTCCTTGTCGATGTCGCGGACCATCTCCATGGCCAGCGGCGCCATGCGGCACTCGGTGTATCGAGGCGCTGCCGCGGGGTCGTTGCCGGGGGAGCCGAAGTTCCCCTGGCCGGCGACGAGCGGGTAGCGCATCGACCAGTCCTGCACCAGGCGCACGAGCGCGTCGTAGATCGCCGAGTCACCGTGCGGGTGGAACTTTCCCATGACGTCGCCGACGACGCGGCTGCACTTCGAGTACGAGCGGTCGGGGCGGTAGCCGCCGTCGTACATCGCGTACAGGACGCGCCGGTGCACCGGCTTGAGCCCGTCCCGGACCTCCGGCAGCGCGCGACCCACGATGACGCTCATCGCGTAGTCCAGGTAGGACCGCTGCATCTCGAGCTGCAGGTCCACCGGCTCGACTCGGCCGTGCTGGACGGCCAGCGCCGCCGCAGCCTCCACGGCAGCCTCGCCCGTGGGGACGGGCGTGCCGTCCGCCGTCGTGTCGTCCGGTCCCTGCGGGGGAGTCTCGTCGCTCACCGTCTACCTCGTCCTGTCTGTCGTACGTCTCAAGAAGTTCGTGCGCTCCCACGCAGGGCTAGATGTCCAAGAACCGCACGTCCTTGGCGTTGCGCTGGATGAAGCTGCGTCGCGACTCGACGTCCTCGCCCATCAGCACCGCGAAGATCTCGTCCGCGGCGGCGCCGTCGTCCATCGTGACCTGCAGCAGCGTCCGGTGCTCGGGGTCCATCGTGGTGTCCCACAGCTCCGAGTAGTCCATCTCGCCGAGACCCTTGTAGCGCTGGATCCCGTTGTCCTTGGGGATCTTCTTGCCCTCGGCGTGACCGGCCGCGAGGAACACGTCGCGCTCCTTGTCGGTGTACACGTAGTCGTGCGGCGCGTTGGACCACTTGAGCCGGTACAGCGGCGGCTGCGCGAGGTACACGTGCCCGTGCTCGATGAGCGGTCGCATGTAGCGGAACAGCAGGGTGAGCAGGAGGGTGCTGATGTGCTGGCCGTCCACGTCGGCGTCGGCCATCAGCACGATCTTGTGGTACCTGAGCTTCGAGATGTCGAAGTCCTCGCCGATCCCGGTACCGAAGGCCGTGATGAGCGCCTGGACCTCCTGGTTGCCGAGCGCCTTGTCGAGGCGCGCCCGCTCCACGTTGAGGATCTTGCCGCGGATCGGGAGGATCGCCTGGACCCTGGGGTTGCGGCCGCGGACAGCGGAACCGCCGGCGGAGTCACCCTCGACGATGTAGACCTCGCACTCCTCGGGGTTGTTCGACTGGCAGTCCCGGAGCTTGCCGGGCATGCCCCCGGACTCGAGGAGGCCCTTGCGGCGCGTCGCCTCACGGGCCTTGCGGGCGGCCATGCGCGCCTGCGACGCCTGGATGGCCTTGCGGATGATGTCGCGGGCCTCGTTCGGGTGCGAGTCGAACCAGTCGGTGAGGCGCTCACGGACGATGCGCTGGACGAAGGTCTTGGCCTCGGTGTTGCCGAGCTTCGTCTTGGTCTGGCCCTCGAACTGCGGCTCGGCGAGCTTGACGGAGATGACGGCCGTCAGGCCCTCGCGGATGTCGTCGCCCGTGAGGTTGTCGTCCTTCTCCTTGAGGATCCCTTTGTCCCGCGCGTAGCTGTTGACCAGCGACGTCATCGCGGAACGGAAGCCCTCCTCGTGGGTGCCGCCCTCGGTCGTCGAGATCGTGTTGGCGTAGGTGTGGACGGACTCGGAGTAGGCGCTCGTCCACTGGAGGGCGATCTCTGCGGAGATCTTGCGGCTGTCGTCCTCGGACTCGAAGTCGATGATCTCGGCGTGCACCAGGTCGACCTTCTTCGCCGAGTTCAGGTGCTCGACGTAGTCCACCAGGCCGCCGTCGTACTTGTACGAGACGACCCTGGCCTTGTGTACGGCGGTTTCGTCCGTCGTCTCGTCGCCTGCGACCTCGTCGTCGGTGTCGAGGTGCTCGATCCGCTCGTCCGTCAGGGTGATGCGCAGCCCCTTGTTGAGGAAGCACATCTGCTGGAACCGCGCACGCAGCGTCTCGAAGTCGTAGACGGTGGTCTCGAAGATCGTCCCGTCGGCCCAGAACGTCTGCGTCGTGCCGGTCTCCGTGGTCGCCGCGCCCTGGACGAGCGTCGTCACCGGCTTGCCGCCCTCGGCGAACTCCTGCCGCCAGACGTGCCCGTCGCGGCTCACCTCGGTGACCACGCGTGCCGAGAGCGCGTTCACGACCGAGATGCCGACGCCGTGGAGCCCACCCGAGACCGCGTACCCGCCGCCGCCGAACTTCCCGCCGGCGTGGAGGATCGTCATGACGACCTCGACGGTCGGCTTGCCCTCCGTCGGGTGGATCGCGACGGGGATCCCACGACCGTTGTCCGAGACCCGTACACCGCCGTCTGCGAGAAGTGTCACATCGATCGTGTCGGCGTGGCCGGCAAGGGCCTCGTCCACAGAGTTGTCCACAACCTCGTACACCAGGTGGTGGAGCCCACGTTCACCGGTCGAGCCGATGTACATCCCCGGACGCTTCCGCACGGCCTCGAGGCCCTCGAGCACGGTGATGTTGCTCGCCTCGTACCCGGAACCACCGGGTGCCGCCACCGCAGGAGCGAGGTCCCCCGCGTCGTCGGGCGTCACGTCCGGGGTGTCGGACGGCGCGGGAACGTTGGGGTTGTCGTGTTCTGCCACGGGGTGGAGAGCTCCTCGTCATCGCGGACTGCCTCGTCGGAAGTGTCCGCACGGATCACGGTCCCGGCAGCGCACGACCGCTGGCGACCACCGCGGGGCGGTGAGCCTGGGCGGTGGAGCGAGTGCCGGACTGACCTGTCCATACTACCCGGAAACCCAGGATTTCTAGGGATCTGCGGGCCCCTCCACAGCACTTCTCCACAGGTTGCACCAGGCTCCGTCGGCATGGTCTGTACAACCGCCGCGGGTCAGCCCCAGGTGTCGCGCGGTCCCCGCCCGCGCACCGTCCGGGGACCCCGTCGGAACGAGTGCCCGACCGGGCCGAGCACCGTCACCGACGACACGACGCCGTCCCCCACCTCCTGCGCGAGACGCTCGAGGAGCCGCGGCACGAGAATCTTCACCTGGGTCGCCCACGCGGTCGAGTCGGCTCGCACGACCAGGACGCCCGCGTCGAACGACTCCGGCTCGCAGTGGTCCGCGACCTGGTCGCCGACGACCTCGCGCCACCGACCGATCACGCCACCGACCGTGACGTCGGGGGTCCACCCACGATGGCTGAGGAAGTTCGTCACGACGTCCCCGAAGAGCTGGGGGTCCCGCGCTCCGGGACCGGTGGCGCGAGGCCCGTCGGCGAGCGGGTTCGGCGCCCGCTTCCCGGGCCTCAGGCCCTTGGCCCGCGCCGCCGCACGCGCCCGGTCGAGGGCCTGTCGCGCGACGACGGCCGGGGAGTGAGCTCGATCCGGTCACCCACGGGCGTCGACTCGGCAGGTCCCGACACTCCCTGCTCGTCCGACTCCGTGGGCTCGTCCTGCCGTGTCACGTCGCTCTCGTCCGCGTCATCCGGGCTCACGGACCACCGTCCCCGTCGAGACCTCGAACCGCGCTCCGGCGAGGATCGCCGGGATGTCCTCGCCCACCGCGGCCGTGATGAGAACCTGCCCGGCGTCGGCAACGAGTGCCGCGAGCCGTTCTCGCCGCCGCGCGTCGAGCTCGGCGAAGACGTCGTCGAGCACGAGGACGGGTTCACCGTCGGGACCCCAGTCGGCGGCACCCGCCAGCAGGACCAGCTCGTCCGGCACCCCGGTCGTCATCACCCGGTAGGAGGCGAGCCGCAGGGCGAGAGCGAAGGACCACGACTCCCCGTGGCTGGCATATCCCTTCGCGGGCAGGTCCGCGAGCGTCAGCACGAGGTCGTCCCGGTGCGGACCGACCAGCGTCACGCCCCGCTCGAGCTCCCTGCCGCGTTGCTCGGCCAGCGCCTGCCGCAGCCGACCTTCGATCCCGAGCGGCTGTGTCTCGGGCCCTTCGGCCGGGTCGTCAGACCTCTCGGCCAGGCTCTCCGCGATCTCGCCGAGCACGTCGTCGACCGAGGAGCGATAGACCATCCGGGCGTCACCCTGCGACCCGCTGAGCTCGGCATATGCCTGGGCCACGTATGGGGTCAGCGCCGCGACGACCTCCAGCCGCAAGGCGAGGACCTGCGCGCCCAGACCGGCCAGCCTCTCGTCCCAGACGTCGAGGGTCGCCAGCGCAGATGCCCCCTCGGTGCCGGACGACGGCCCGTCAGCACCGCCGGCCGGTACGTCCGTGGAGGGGTTGCGTCCGCGCCGGCCGCGCCGCGTCCCCGCGCTCTTGAGCAGCGCGTTGCGCTGGCGCAGGACCTTGTCGTAGTCCGCCAGCAACGCTGCGGCCCTCGGCACGAGCAGCACGACCAGTTGGTCGAGGAACCGTCGTCTGCCGTCCGGGTCGCCCTTGACCAGGGCCAGGTCCTCGGGCGCGAAGAGCACCGTGCGCACGATCCCGAGGACGTCACGGGCCCGGCCGGGGGACCCACGGTTGATCCGCGCGCGGTTCGCCCTGCCGGGGGAGACCTCGACCTCGACCGTCTGCGCCCGGTCGCCGCGCACGACCCGGGCGCGCACGATCCCGCGGTCCGCACCGGCCCGCACCAGCGCGGCGTCGGTCGAGACGCGGTGGCTCCCCAGGGTGGCCAGGTAGCCGGCAGCCTCGACGAGGTTGGTCTTGCCCTGCCCGTTGGGACCGACGAACGTGTTGATCCCCGGGTCGAGCTCGACGTCGACCGAGGCGTAGGAGCGGAAGTCGACCAGGGACAGGTGGGAAAGGTGCATCAGCGTGCAGCGGAACGCCGGTGCACAGGTCAGCCGTCGGCGGAGGGCTTCGTGGCGTGCCCCCGAACTGCTGACGCAGCGCGGCGACGGCCTTCATCGCGGGGGAGGCCCCCTGCCGTGAGGCGAACCGGGCGAACAGAGCCGCCGAGATCACCGGGACGGGGACGGCGCTGTCGATGGCCTCGTCGACGGTCCACCGGCCCTCGCCGGAGTCCTCGACCCAGTCGCTGATGTCGTTCAGCCCCGGGTCCTGCTCCAGAGCCAGGACGAGGAGGTCCAGGAGCCACGACCGCACGACGGTCCCGCGGGACCAGGCCTTGAGGGTGCCCGGCACGTCGGTCACGATGTCCTTGGCCTCGAGCAGCTCGAAGCCCTCGGCGTACGCCTGCATGAGGCCGTACTCGATGCCGTTGTGCACCATCTTCGCGTAGTGGCCGGCACCGACCTCGCCGGCGTGGACGAACCCCTCCTCGCGCGGACCGTCCGGGCGAAGGGCGTCGAAGACCGGGAGAGTCGCCTCGACGTGCTCCGGGGACCCACCGACCATGAGCCCGTAGCCGTTCTCCAGACCCCAGATGCCTCCGGAGACGCCGGCGTCCACGTACCCGATGCCGCGCTCGGCGAGCTGCTTCGCGTGGACTGCGTCGTCGCCGAAGTGCGAGTTCCCGCCCTCGATCACGACGTCACCGGCAACCAGGAGGTCGGTCAGCTCGTCGACGACCCCACGGGTCGGCGCACCGGACGGGACCATGACCCACACGATCCTGGTGCCCTCGGGAAGGCTCGCGACCATCTCGGCCACCGAACCGGCGTCCGACACCTCAGGGTTGCGGTCGTACCCGGTGACCTCGATCCCGGCGCGACGCAGGCGCGTACGCATGTTCGCGCCCATCTTGCCGAGACCGACAAGACCGATGTGGAGTGCGGTGTCCGTCACGATGCTCTCTCCTTCGACAGGACCTGCAGAGGTGCTCAGCCGGCGAACCGGATGGGGACGAGCAGGTAGCGATAGGTCGTGTCGGGTTCGCCGTCGAGCGAGTCCTGACCCATGAACTCGACCGGCTTGTTGGGGTGCGTGAATCCCATGCGGACGAAGTCGGAGCCCAGCGCGCCCAAGCCGTCGAGCAGGAACTGGGGGTTGAAGGCGACGGAGATCTCCTCGCCCTCGAGGACCGCCTCGAGCGCCTCGCTCGCCTGTGCGTCGTCCCCCTGCCCGGCGTCCAGGACGACCTGTCCGTCGCTGAAGGACAGGCGGATCGGGGTGTTGCGCTCGGCGACGAGCGCGACCCGCTTGGCCGCCTCCATGAGGGCGCTCGTCGGGACGACGGCGTGGATCGGCGTCTCGGACGGGAAGAGCCTGCGCACCGGCGGATAGTCGCCGTCGACGAGCTGCGACGTCGTGTGCCGGCCGCCGGCCTCGAACCCGATGAGATCGACCCCGGACCCGGTGCTCAGTGCCACGCTCACGGACGACGAACCCCCGAGGGACTTCGCGACGTCGCTGAGGGTGCGGGCCCGGACGAGCGCGACGGACGAGAAGCCGGGCGCCGCAGGGCTCCAGGTCATCTCACGGAGCGCGAGCCGGTACCGGTCGGTGGCCAGGAGCGTGATGTTCTCGCCCTCGATCTCCATGCGGACGCCCGTGAGCAGCGGGAGCGTGTCGTCCCTGCTCGCCGCGACACCCACCTGCGCGACGGCGCTGGTGAGCTCGTCACCGTCGACCGTGCCCGTGATCTCCGGCATCGTCGGCAGCGCCGGGTAGTCCTCGACCGGCATGGTCAGCAGCGTGAACCGGCTCGCACCGCAGGTCACGACGACCTTGGTCCCGTCGAGGGAGACGTCGACGGGCTTCGCGGGCAGCGCACGGGAGATCTCGGCGAGCAGCCGGCCGGAGACGAGGACCGTGCCCGCCTCACCGACCTCAGCGGGGATCTCCGAGCGTGCCGAGACCTCGTAGTCGAAGCTCGACAGGCTCAGCGAGCCGGCCGTGTCCGCCTCGATCCGGACGCCGGCGAGAACCGGAGCGGGCGGGCGGGTCGGGAGGGTCCGGGCCGTCCACGTCACCGCTTCGGCCAGCACGTCTCGCTCAACCCTGAACTTCATCCCTAGAACCTCTCATCGGCATCGCTCGCACCGGCCAGGACGCACACGCGCACCGGTCTCTCCACACTACGCGAGGACAAGTATGGCCGATCCCGATGACGATCGTCGCCTGCGGACGACGGTTGCCGGCACGGGCCCCGGATCGCGTGACCCCAGGGTGAACCAGTCATGGACAGAGCTCGAACCGTGCCCGTCACCTGGGGGAATGTGCACAGCTGTGTACAGCGCTGTGGATAACTGTGGACGAGCGGCCTCTCGATGTGGACGCACGGTTCCCTCTCGGTGGACGAAGAGTGGACGTCCGGGCGATATCCCCAACCACTGCGACTTCTCCACACCCGGGCCACACCGCCGCGCACAACCAGAAAAGGCCTCTGACCTGCGGCGAGAGGCTCGATCCACAGGTTCCACAGGTGCGATGACGACGACGAACCATCTACCTCGGAGAAATACACACACCTTCATCAGGGGACCGAGGCCGAACGACGCTCAGGGCCTGCGCTGCTGCTTGATCCGGCTGGTCAGCTCTGTGACCTGGTTGTAGGTCGAGCGACGCTCGGCCATCTGGTCAGCGATCTTGCGGTTCGCGTGCATCACCGTGGTGTGGTCCCGACCGCCGAACTGCTGGCCGATCTTCGGCAACGACAGGTCCGTCAGCTCACGGCACAGGTACATCGCGATCTGCCGCGCGGTCACCAGGACGCGTGACCTGGAGCTGCCGCAGAGGTCGTCGATGGTGAGACCGAAGTAACCGGCGGTCTGGGCGATCACGTCTGCCGGCGTGATCTCGGCGGTGTCGTCGTCCGTGATCAGGTCCTTGAGCACGATCTCGGCCAGTGCCAGGTCGACCTGCTGCCGGTTCAGGTTCGCGAACGCGGTGACGCGGATCAGCGCGCCCTCGAGCTCGCGGATGTTCGTCGAGATCCTCGACCCGATGTACGACAGGACGTCGGCCGGCGCAGCCAGGTTCTCGTTCGACGCCTTCTTGCGCAGGATCGCGATGCGGGTCTCGAGGTCCGGCGGCTGGACGTCGGTGATCAGGCCCCACTCGAACCTGGACCGGAGCCGGTCCTCGAAGCCGGCGAGCTGCTTGGGGGCAGGTCCGACGTGATCACGACCTGCTTGTTCGCGTTGTGCAGGGCGTTGAACGTGTGGAAGAACTCCTCCATCGTCTGTTCCTTGCCCTGCAGGAACTGGATGTCGTCGATGAGCAGCACGTCGACATCGCGGTACCGGCGCTGGAAAGAACCCGCCTTGCCCTCACCGATCGAGTTGATGAAGTCGTTCGTGAACTCCTCCGAGTTCACGTACCGCACGCGGACGTGCGGGTACAGGTTGTGCGCGTAGTGACCTATCGCGTGCAGCAGGTGGGTCTTGCCCAGCCCGGAGTCGCCGTAGATGAACAGCGGGTTGTAGGCCTTCGCCGGCGCCTCGGCCACCGCCACGGCCGCCGCGTGGGCGAACCTGTTGGACGCGCCGATGACGAAGGTCTCGAAGACGTACTTCGGGTTCAGTCGGGAGGGCTCCGCCGGTCGCCGGGGTGGCTCCCGGTCCGCGGGCGCCGGGTCCTCGGACGGCGGCCCGTCGGTCCGCAGCTCGTCGGGACCGGGCGCGCGGTCGTCATCGACGTCGCGGGACGGGCCGGACGGCGGGTCCGAGGTGATCTGGGGGTCCACGGTGATCGCGAACCGCACGTCCCTGCCGAGCACCGACGCCATCGCACCCATGAGGTCCTCGCGCACGCTCGTCTCGAGGTAGGAGCGGGTGTGCTCGTGCGAGACGGCGAGGAACATCGTGTCGTCGAGCAGTGCCATCGGCTTGGCGAGGCGGATGTACGCCAGCTGGCGGTTGCTCAGATCAGGGTTCGACTCGAGCGTCGAGATGGTCTGAGCCCAGACCTCGTCCATGGAGTCGTCGACAGACGGCACGTTCGCCTCTTTCGTATCGTTGGGGCGGGGGCGGGGGCGGGGGCGGGGGCGGGGGCGGGGGCGGGGGCGGAGGCAGCGGGGCAGGTCCGGTGCCGGAGTCTGGCACCGCCCGGCCTTTATCCACATAGTTTTCCACAACCTGTGCGATGGGGTGTGCGGTCCGCTGCGTGGTCGCGCGGTCTGTCGCTGCGCATCGGTCAGGTTTGACTTGGCGAGGGCGGACGGCGTAACGTCGTACAGCCGTTCCAGGTGATGTCGCGCGCCCTCATGTCGTGAGAGCTGCGAGGCATGACGCGTGAAGAGCCGAGGCGGGTGCATCGCACCCGTAGCGCGCGCTGACGCGAAGACCAGCCGGAGCGGCACATTATCCGAAGCACAGCATCGTCGGGCAAGACGGTGTCACCCTGACGTTCTTGGAGCACTCGTGAGCAAGCGGACTTTCCAGCCGAACAACCGCCGTCGTTCGAAGACCCACGGCTTCCGGCTGCGGATGCGCACCCGCGCCGGCCGCAGCATCCTCGCGGCTCGTCGTCGCAAGGGTCGCGCCGAGCTCTCGGCCTGAGGTGCTCCCGCCGGCACACCGACTTCGCCGTCCGGAGGACTTCCGCATGACGGTGCGGAGCGGGGTGCGTGCCGGCAGCAGCACGGTCGTCGTACACATGCTCCCGGGCTCGTCCGAGCCCGGGAGCATCGGTGTGTCCAGATTCGGTTTCGTGGTCTCGAAGCAGGTCGGGAACGCCGTGCAGCGCAACGTGGTCCGTCGTCGGCTCAGGGCCGCGGCCTGGGAGCGGCGCGCTCAGTGGCAGCCCGGTTCGAACGTGGTGGTGCGGGCTCTGCCGGCGTCACGCGACGCATCGTTCGAGACCCTCGAGTCCGACCTCGTGCGCACCGTCGAGCGACTGGAGCGTCGCACGCGATCTGCTGATCGGGCGAGCTGATGGAGCGCGTGCAGGAGTCTGCGTCGACGCAGTCGATCCGCGGCCTCCGCCGGGCTCCCGCCCGTGTACTGATTGCCCTGGTGCGTCTGTACCAGCGGTGGATCTCTCCGCTCACGCCGCCCACGTGCAAGTACTACCCGTCCTGTTCGCAGTACGCGGTCACTGCCGTCGGCCGGCACGGTGTGGTCCGGGGGAGCGGCCTCGCGATCTGGCGACTGCTGCGCTGCAACCCGTGGAGCGACGGTGGCGTCGACGACGTGCCGGAGCGTGCGAAAGTACACGAGGGCGACGTGACCTCCACCAGAACTTCTGCCCGCGGTGACGCGGTCGGTCAGCACGTGACAGAAGCTTAGGGAGCAGCACTGATGGGCTTTTTCGATACGATCCTCTTCCCGATCCAGTGGGCCGTGGCGTGGATCATGTACCTGGCGCACCAGGGGCTGACGTTCCTCGGGATGTCCGACGGGCCCGGACCGGCATGGGTGCTCTCGATCGTCGTGCTGGTGATCGTGATCCGGATCATCCTGATCCCGCTGTTCTTCAAGCAGATCAAGGCCTCCCGTGGCATGCAGATGCTGCAGCCCGAGATGAAGGCCATCCAGGCGAAGTACAAGAACAAGAAGGATCCCGCGTCCCGCGAGGCCATGAGCCGCGAGACGATGGACCTCTACAAGAAGCACGGGACTAACCCGTTCGCGTCGTGCATGCCGATCCTCTTGCAGTCGCCGATCTTCTTCGCGCTGTTCCGCGTGCTGCACAACCTCGGCCCCATCTCCACGGGGGACCAGGCCGCGATCGGTCCGATCGACCAGTCCGTGGCCGGCGACATCGAGAAGTCGACGGTGTTCGGTGCCCAGCTGTCCGACGTGTTCCTGACGAGCGACTCGCTCCAGGTCAAGATCGTCGTGGCCTGCCTGATCCTCGCGATGTCCGCGACGATGTTCTTCACGCAGCGCCAGCTCACGATGAAGAACATGCCTGCGGCCGCGCTCGAGGGTCCTGCGGCTCAGACGCAGAAGATCATGCTCTACGCGCTGCCGTTCGTCTTCGCGATCTCCGGCGTCAACTTCCCGGTCGGTGTCCTCGTCTACTGGACCACGACGAACATCTGGTCGATGGGCCAGCAGTTCTACACGATCAGGCGCATGCCGGCACCGGGCTCCGAGGCCGAGCGGGTGCTCAACGAGCGCAAGGCACGCAAGGCTGCTGCCAAGGGGGTCGTTCTCGAGAGCGAGTCCGACGTCGCGGTGATCGAGCGCCCGAAGGGGCAGCGCCAGCAGCCGAAGCGCAAGGACCGGCAGAAGGCGACCGGCGGGCCTGCAGGGTCCGCACAGGCACCGGGTGTGTCCTCGGCTGCCGACAAGGACGCGACGGCGGGCTCCACGACGCAGACATCGAAGGGCGCCGTGACAGGCAAGGGCTCGGCGAAGACCGGGGCACCGGCGTCGTCGGCCGCATCGGCCAAGACCGGTCGTGCGGCAGGCGCCACGCCGGCCGCCGGAGGTGCTGGCGCAGCTGCGTCGAAGCCCGCCGCTACCAAGGCGCCGAACAAGGGTGCTGGTGCGGTGAAGGCGTCCGCCAAGGGGGCAGCACCTCCGCGAACGGCGGCTCCGCGACAAGCTCGAAGAACAAGAAGAAGAACCGCTGATGTGCTGGCGGAGCCCTCGACGACGAAGGATGGATCATGACGAACAACGATGCGGTGGAGGTCCCCGAGGCGCCGAGCCTGACGAAGCGGCTCGAGGAGGAGGGCGAGATCGCTGCTGACTACCTCGAGGAGCTCCTCGACATCGCCGATCTCGACGGTGATATCGACATCGACGTCGAGCACGACCGTGCGGCGGTCGCCATCGTGTCCGACACGGACGGTCTCGACGATCTCGTCGGGACTGACGGCGAGGTCCTGGACGCGCTGCAGGAGCTGACCCGCCTGGCGGTTCAGGCGAGGACAGGTGACCGGAGCCGGCTGATGCTGGACGTCGCCGGATTCCGTGCGGCTCGTCGTTCCGAGCTCTCGGAGCTTGCTGACAAGGCGATCGCTCGCGTGAAGGAGTCCGGTTCGTCGGTCTCGATGGACCCGATGAATGCGTTCGAGCGCAAGGTCGTGCACGATGTCGTCACCGCTGCAGGGCTGAAGAGCGATTCGGCGGGCACCGATCCTGACCGTTATGTCGTGATTTCGCCGTCTTGACCGTTGTGTGCTCGTCTCGCCTCCGTAGGCCTTCCTGCTGAACGGACCTTGTCACCGGCTTCATGAGCTGCTTCGGTGGCTCAGCCACGCGTAGTGCTGCACGACATCCAGGGAGTAGGCATGACCGATGCGGTTCCGTCGTCGGATGACGACCTGAGTGCCCAGATCGAGGCTGATCGCGAGCTCGGGCGATCTGCTGCTGTGCGGGCGTTCTTCGGTCCCGCGTACGACGTGGTCGCCGAGTTCACGAGCGCGCTCGAGCGTGAGGGGGAGCTGCGCGGACTGATCGGGCCTCGAGAGGTGCCCCGTCTCTGGGAACGGCACATCCTGAACTCCGCGGCGCTCGCGCAGCACATGGACGGTGCGCGAAGCATCGCTGACGTCGGTTCGGGTGCGGGCCTCCCGGGGATCGTGCTTGCCGCGATGCTCCCGGACTGTGCTGTGCGCTTGGTGGAACCCATGGAGCGTCGGTGCGACTGGCTCACTGAGAGTGCAGATCAGCTCGGACTCTCCAATGTAGAGGTCATGCGCGGGCGCGCTGAGGAGTACCACGACGCGTGGACGGTCGACGTCGTGACGGCTCGCGCGGTCGCTTCGTTGGACAAGCTCGCGCGGTGGTGCCTTCCTCTGGTAGCGCCCGGGGGAGCGATGGTCGTGCTCAAGGGACGGAACGTCGAGCGGGAGATTCCCGGAGCCTTGAAGGTCACACGTCGCTTCGGCGCGGGCGCACCCTCGGTGGTCGAAGGTGCGACCGTCGACGGCGTCGAGTCCACCACCGTGGTCCGGATCCTCGTTCCTGCCTGACGACGGGCGATGCGCGTCGACGCCGACAGGAGCGTCGTGCCCCCGCGGTGAGTGGCTGGGCGTGGGCGTCTCGGCCACCGTGTGCTCTCGGTGCGAGCCGGAGAGCGTGAGGGCATGACACTCGCTCGATTCACCATGAATTGTCCGCCAGGGATGCGAGACTAGGCGCTAGTCAAGTGAAGGAGTTGTCCGTGATCTACGGTTCCGACGATCTCGGTAGTTCCGAGCCCAGGGATCCACTCCAGGAAGCGCAGTCCCGCGGCAGCGATGTTCCACGTGAAACCGCAAGTCCTCTGAAGCTCCAAGTCCTTGCTGAGGCGGACGAGGAGCGGCGCGCTGCGTTGATCGACAGCGTGCCCGCCATGGATGACACGACACCCCTGGCAGCGCAGCTCGCCGTCGATGCAAAGCGACGAATCTCGTTGCACGGCCGGAAGTTTCCCCGCCCCGACAAGACGCGGATCGTCACGATCGCCAACCAGAAGGGCGGCGTCGGGAAGACGACGACGACCGTGAATCTCGCGGCCGGCTTGGCTCAAGGTGGACTGAATGTACTGGTCATCGACAACGATCCGCAGGGCAACGCCTCGACCGCGCTGGGGGTTGAGCATCGTGCGGGCACTCCCTCGGTGTACGAGGTGCTGATCGAAGGTGCACCCATCGCGGAGGTCGTGCAGAAATGCCCTGACATTGCATCGCTCTGGTGCGTGCCGGCCACGATCGACCTGTCCGGCGCAGAGATCGAGCTCGTCAGTCTAGTTTCACGTGAAACACGACTTCGCCAGGCCGTCGACGACTATCTGCAGTGGCGCATCGACGAAGGGCTCGAGCGCATCGACTACGTCTTGGTCGATTGCCCGCCGAGTCTCGGACTGCTGACGGTCAACGCGTTCGTTGTCGGCCGTGAAGTCCTGATCCCGATCCAGTGCGAGTACTACGCTCTCGAAGGCCTGACGCAACTGCTCCGGACGATCGACATGATTCGGCAGCACCTGAACAAGGACCTGCACGTCTCGTCGATCTTGCTGACGATGTACGACGGCCGCACAAATCTCGCGCACCAGGTCGCGGATGAGGTGCGTGCCCACTTCGGGGATCAGACGCTGAAGACCACAGTTCCGCGCTCGGTGCGGGTCTCGGAGGCGCCGAGCCATGGCCAGACGGTGCTGACGTACGACCCGACATCGACGGGTGCGCTCGCGTACCTCGAAGCCGCCAGAGAACTGACCGAGCGCGCAGAGCCGCGCCGCGTCAATGACAACACCACGGAAGAGGAGCTCGGTCATGAGTGAGCGACGGCGGGGACTCGGTCGTGGGCTTGGCGCGTTGATCCCGACGAGCGGTGAGCGCGATCGCCCGGTGGATGTGTTCTTTCCTGTGCAGGTGGATCCCGGTAAGGCCGGCGCCGAGGCAGCGGATGGTGAAGCAACGCCGACCGGGTCTGGATCAGAGGAATCTACGGACGCTCGCGCGGCCGCAGGGGAGTCGGCGAGCGGCTCAGCGGGACGCGACACTGCTTCTGCGACGTCGCCAGGCGGTGACTCCGCTGGTTCCACAAACTCTGGCGGCGCCTCGACCTCGTCTGACGTTCGCGTCGACGGGAAAGGACAGTCTGCCGCCACGGCTTCGCGCAACGGCAAGTTCAGCGACGTTGCGGGGGACACTGCAGGTCGCACCGAAGCTCCAGGTGATCTACCCGCGCTCGACGGTGCAGACCTGGACGAGGGCACGGACGGGGATGTCGGTACTTCGTCGAAGGTGACGGCGGTCGATGGAGCTCCCGCAACAGGCAGCGCTGTCTCAACCGGCACCGTCACGGATGCGGCCGGAACCGGCGGCGGACTCGACAGCGGACGTACTTCAGGTGCCGTTTCACGTGAAACGGCCGGAGCGACGGCTGCGGAGCAGAGCGCCGAGAACGATCCCGTTTCACGTGAAACGGTCGCCGAAGAGTCGGGTGTGGGCGATGCCGGTGAAGCAACAGACCTGGTTCCAGTTCCGGGCGCCCGCTTTGCCGAGATTCCGTTCGAACTCATTCACCCGAACGCGCGTCAGCCGCGGAGCGTCTTTGACGAGTCCGACCTTGACGAGCTCGTCGCGTCGATCACGGAAATCGGCGTTCTGCAGCCGGTTGTCGTTCGTCCTGACCCGGAGTCGCCCGGCTCGTACGAACTCATCATGGGTGAACGCCGTTGGAGGGCGAGCCAGGCGGCAGGTCTTGCAGCGGTACCTGCGATCATCCGCGAGACCGACGACGGGGACATGCTCCGCGACGCGCTTCTCGAGAACCTCCACCGCAGCAACCTCAACCCGTTGGAAGAGGCTGCGGCCTACCGCCAGCTCCTCGATGACTTCGACTGCACGCATGAGGAGCTTGCTCGGCGCATCGCACGGAGCCGTCCGCAGATCTCGAACACCCTTCGTCTCCTGAAGCTCCCACCGTTGGTGCAGCGGCGCGTGGCTGCGGGGGTCCTGAGCGCTGGACACGCGCGAGCGCTGCTGGGTCTCACCGACGGCGGAGCGATCGAGCGTCTCGCGCAGCGCATCGTCGCTGAAGGTCTCTCGGTGCGTGCCACGGAGGAGATCGTGGCGCTCGGCGGAGGAGCGGACAAGCCGAAACCCCGTACGCCCCGCGCGGGTCAGCGATCCCAAGCGATCGATGATCTCTCCAGCCGGCTCTCCGACAGGTTCGAGACGCGGGTACGGGTGAACCTGGGCAAGAACAAGGGGCGCCTGACGGTCGAGTTCGCTTCCGTCGACGATCTGAACCGGATCCTCGACCGGATGGCCCCGGAGGACCCGGGGCTGCTGCGCCCGTGAGCTGATGCGCAGGCCAGCACGGTGAGGGCGCTCAGCTCCATCGCATACTCGTGCTGTCCCGTGCTGTCCCGTGCTGTCCCGTGCTGTCCCGTGCTGCCGCGTGCTGCCGCGTGCTGCCGCGTGCTGCTCCGTGTCGCTCTGTGCTGTGCTGTGCCGGTGCGAGCGCACACGCTCACGTCGTCGACGACGTGAGCGTGTACGCCGGCCCTGCCCGCTACCGAGCGTTTGCGCTGGTCAGAGCCGCATTGACGAGTGATCCGTAGACGTCCGCCAGCGATCTGCCCGACGCACGGATCGCCTGGGGCAGGAGAGATGTCTCCGTCGTGCCCGGCACGACGTTGACCTCGAGGAACTGGGGAACGCCGTCCGAGTCGATGATCATGTCGGTGCGCGACACGTGACGAAGTCCGAGAGATGTGTGAGCGGTGATGGCTGCCTCCGCGGCACGCGAGGCGAGCTCGTTCGACAACCGCGCGGGCGCGAAGTACTCGGTCCGCCCGGGGTTGTACCGTGCGTCGTAGTCGTACGGCCCGTCCGTGGTGACTTCGACAGCAGGAAGAGCCCGGGGCCCCGATCCGTCGTCGATGACGCTGACGCCGATCTCGGTCCCCGTCACGGCGCGCTCGATGAGAGCGACATCGCCGTAGGCGAAGCACTCGACCATCGCTCGGGGGAGCGCAGCGGCGTCGGCCACCCAGGAGACGCCAAGGGCGGACCCGCCCTCGTTGGGCTTGACGATCAGGGGGAACCCGAGCCGCTCGACGACACCGGCGAGGACTGCGCGCGCACCGAGATCCCGGAAGAGCGACTGCGGGAGCGTGACGTGGTCGGGGGTGGAAAGACCGGCCTGGCCGGCGACCCGCTTGGCGATCGCTTTGTTCCACGTGGAACGACTGGCGTGGGGGCCTGTACCGACATAGCAGAGACCGAGCAGGTCGAGGACGTCGCGGAGTGACCCGTCCTCCCCGCCGGCTCCGTGGAGGAGGGGCCAGACGACGTCCGGCCGGTGCTCGGAGAGGAACGGCAAGAGCTGCGCGTCGACGTCCCGGACGGTCACCTGCGCACCACAGGTGCGCAGGGACTCGGCGACACGTCTCCCGGACCGGATCGAGACGTCGCGTTCGTGGGACATGCCGCCGGCGAGGACGACGACGTGACATCCCTGGAGGTCTGCCGCCTCCGGCGAGGACGACGACGCGGCCGCAGTCGACCCAGCAGGGTCTGCGCTGCTCGCCGAGCTGTTCGGAGTGCCGGGCGTCGTGTTGTCCGGAGTGTCGGTCGTCGCGCCGTCCGCGGTCCCGGCCGCGCCGGTCTCACGTGCACTGGGGGAGCTCTGCATCATGGTCTCCTCGATGTCTGGTTCGTGTGCCTCGGCGACGACGACAGCCTGGTACGGGCCTTGGTATCCGGCCCGTGGCACGGTGCGCGCCGACCGTCTCCGGCTGTCACTACGCGAGGTCCGGTCCGGGGTTGTCGACGTCGCGCAGGTCCGGGTCGACGTCCGCGTCGGTGCCGAACAGGTCGGCGAGGTCGCGCTCGTCCCCGATCACGCTGCCGAGCCGGCGGACTCCCTCGCGGATCCGCTCTGGGGTGGGGAAGCAGTAGGACAGCCGGAGGTGGTCCGCGCCGGTGCCGTCCGCGAAGAAGGCGGTCCCGGGGACGTAGGCGACGCGTGACGTGACGGCCCGGGGGAGCATCGCTCGGGCGTCGAGCCCTGGCGGGAGCTTGACCCACACGTAGAACCCGCCATCAGGGGTATTCCAGGATGAATCGGGCATATGTTCGGTCAGTGCCGTGGTCATGGCGTCCCGGCGCTCGCGATAGAGCTCGCGGAAGCTCTTGATCTGGCCGCGCCAGTCGGCGGACTCCATGTATGCGGAGATCGCGAGCTGGGAGGCGTTCGACGGGCACAGGATCGACGACTCGCTCGCGAGCACGAGCTTCTCGCGGACGGCGTGGGGCGCGATCACCCACCCAACGCGGTAGCCCGGAGCGAAGGTCTTGGAGAACGACCCGAGGTAGAGCACACCCTCCTCGTCGGAGGCACGCAGCGCCGGCAGCGGGTCGCCGGAGAAGCCGAGCAGCCCGTACGGGTTGTCCTCGACGACGAGAACCCCGTACCTGCGGGCGATCTCGAGGATCTTCGGGCGACGCTCGGCGCTGAGAGTGACGCCTGCGGGGTTGTGGAAGTTCGGGACCGTGTAGAGGAGCTTGACGCGACGGCCCTCGCGGGCCAGGCGTTCGAGCGTGGCCTCGAGAGCCTCGGGGACGAGCCCGTCGGCGTCGAGCGGGACGTGCTCGACCTCGGCCTGGTAGGAGCGGAACACGCCGAGCGCGCCGACGTAGGACGGCGCTTCGGCGACGACGACGTCCCCGGGGTCGACGAAGATGCGAGCGACGAGATCGAGGGCCTGCTGCGACCCGGTCGTGACGACGACGTCGTCGGGATGAGCGTCGATGCCCTCCATCGCGACGACGTCGACGATGTGCTCACGGAGCGTCTCGTCGCCCTGACCGGAGCCGTACTGCAGCACGGTGGTACCGCGCGTGGCCACGAGGCGCTGGATCGTGTCGGCGATCGAGTCGAGGGGAAGCCCGTCGAGGTACGGCATGCCGCCGGCGAGGGAGACGACCTCGGGCCGGTTGGCGACGGCGAAGAGCGCGCGGATCTCCGAGGCGCGCATACCGTGCGCGCGTTGGGCGTAGGCACCGAACCACGGGTCGAGGCGGGTGCCACCGGTGGGCCCGGGTCGGCCGGTCGAGAGCTTGTCGTCCATCACGACTGAAGTCTCCCATCCCACGGCCGCTCCGGGCCCCCGGGTCAGCGTCCGGTCACGCGAGGAGCGCGTCGATCTCCTCCGCCAGGGCCCGCTTGGGGCGCCCGCCGACGACGGACTTCACGACCTCGCCGCCCACGTAGAAGTTCAGCGTGGGGATCGACACGATGCCGTAGGCCGCCGTCGTGGCCGGGTTGGCGTCGGTGTCGAGCTTCGCGATCTTGACCTTTCCCTCGTACTGCTCCGAGAGCTCTTCGAGGATCGGGGCGACCTGGCGGCACGGGCCGCACCACGTGGCCCAGAAGTCCACGAGCACGGGGATGTCGGACTCGATCACGTCCGCCTTGAAGGAATCGTCGGTGACGGCGACGGTGCTCATGCGTTGATCTCCTGTGCCTGGTCGGTCTGGGTCGTGGTGTCGGGGGTGCGCTCGATGTGGTCGAGCGCGTCGGGCAGGCCCTCGGGGTTGGGGGTCTCGGGGGTCCCCGCGGCCTCCTGCTCGCCGGCGGCGTCGGCGAGGTCGGTCAGGTACGCCTGGGCGTCCAGGGCGGCGGAGCAGCCGGTGCCCGCGGCCGTGATGGCCTGCCGGTAGCGGTGGTCGACGAGGTCCCCGGCGGCGAAAACCCCGGTCAGGTTCGTGGCGGTGGTCGGGTGCGCGACCTTCACGTACCCGTCCTCGTCGACGTCGATCTGCCCGACCAGGAGCTCCGAGCGGGGGTCGTGACCGATCGCGACGAACAGGCCGGTCGCGTCCAGGTCGCGGGTCTCGCCCGTCAGGGTGTCGCGCAGGGTGATGCCGGCGACCTTGTCCTCGCCGGTGATGCCCACGACCTCGGCGTTCCACGCGAACTCGATCTTCGGGTCCGCGTGCGCCCGGTCGGCCATGATCTTCGAGGCGCGGAGCTCGTCGCGGCGGTGCACGAGAGTCACCTTCGACGCGAACCGCGTCAGGAAGGTGGCCTCCTCGACCGCGGAGTCGCCACCACCGACGACCACCACGTGCTGGTTGCGGAAGAAGAACCCGTCGCACGTCGCGCACCACGAGACACCCCGGCCCGAGAGACGCTTCTCGTCGTCCAGGCCCAGCTCGCGGTAGGCCGACCCGGTCGAGAGGATCACGGCGCGGGCCCGGTAGGACTCGCCGTTGACCGTGGTGATCGTCTTGACGGGACCCGCGAGGTCCAGGGTCTCGGCGTCGTCGTACTCCACGACCGCGCCGAACCGCTCCGCCTGGGCGCGCATGTTCTCCATCAGGTCAGGACCCATCACGCCCTCGGGGAACCCGGGGAAGTTCTCGACCTCGGTGGTGTTCATCAGCGCACCACCCGCGGTCACCGACCCGGCGAGCACCAGGGGCGCCAGACCCGCACGCGCCGCGTACACCGCAGCGGTGTATCCCGAAGGACCCGACCCCACGATCACCAGGTCCAGGACTTCGGTCGACTGCTCGTTCATGCCGTCTCCTCGTTGTGTGGCTGTTGCTGCTGGGGCAACACCGAGGGCCTGCCCGGTGTTCCGTGGCGCCTGTGGCGCCCGTGACCCTGGCTCCCGCCGGTTCGAGGCAGAGCCTCCGGGACCATCGTCAGGAGACGAGGATCTCGTTGAGCTCTACGCGGTTCTTCCCGTTGAAGGTCGACGGGAGCTCGGGGAACCAGAGCACGAACTCGTCGGACTCGGTCGTGTCGAACTCGAGCTCTGTCGAGGGCGCGAAGGATCCCGATGCGAGGGGCTTCCCTTCGGTGGGGTCGGACCCGGCCCGGACCTCGACGGTGCCGCCGTCGTTGTTCGTGTCGAGCACGATCGTCGACACGGGTGCCTTCTCCTCGAGCTTGATGAGGAAGCCGACGCCGGTCTTCATGCCGTAGGTAGGCCGCGCATAGGTCCGGGTGTACCAGAACGTCTCGGGCTGTCCGTCGTAGGCGTACTGGACGGCTTCGGGGTGCTCGCCGACGGTGTCGCCGGAGGCCTCACCCTCGGGGTCGAGCGCCTCGGCCGACTCGATCACCGGGCGCACCGGCTCGGGGGTCTTGGTCTCGACGGGCTCAGGTTCCGGGGCCGGCTCCTCGGTCTGCGCGTCAGCTTCAGGGGCTGCGGGCTGCTCGGCCCGGGCGGCCTCGCCGCCGTCGCTCTGCACCGGTGGGACGAACCCGGAGAACGCCGTGCTCAGGGCCCACATGAGGCCGAGGACGACGGTGATCGCCACGATGACGAGCGTGATCCAGGTGGGGTCGAACCGACCTCCTCCTGACGCGGCCGCGGCGGCGGACCCGGAGTCCGCCGGCCGCGGAGAAGCCGCCGGAGCCGGTGCCGGTGTGCCCGGGCGCACCGTGGGCGGCATGGCGGCGGTGGCTGCGACACCGGCGCCCGCTCCTGCGGCTGTGGCGCCGGCTGCGCCCGTGCCGCGAGGGGCGATCGAACGGTCCTTGACCGACTGGCGGACGGGCGACGTCGCGCTCGGGGCGGGCGCGGGTCGCGACGTGCTGCCGACCGGCTCCCAGGGCTCGAGCGCTGCTACCAGCGCTGCGGGGGTGCGTGGGCCGTCGGTGGAGTCGCGGGCGAGGGTGCGCCGCGTGAGGTCGGCGAGGTCGGCAGGGACCTCGTCGGGCACCTCGGGGGACCCGTCGGCGTCGTGACGTGCCGGGAGCGGGCGGGGGCCTCGTCCACGAGCCAGGGCTGGTCGAGGTCGGCGCCGCCCCAGCGCGCGGTGGTCAGGTAGTGCAGCAGGGCGACCAGGGCCACGGTGTCGGCGCGGGAGTCCTCGTCGGCGGAGGCGGGTCGCGCGCCGGCGGCTCCGGCGTCCAGCCCGAGCCCGGTGATCTGGACGCTCCCGTGGGTGACGCGGACGGCGTCGGGCCGCAGGGCCAGGTGGTGGACGCCACGGCGTCGAGCGACCTCGAGGGCCGCGGCGGCCTCGCCGACGATCGAGCGAGCCCGGCTGGGTGAGCAGAGCCCGCGGTCGACGAGCGTGGTGAGCGACGTCCCGGCCGCGGGTTCGCTCACGACGTACGAGACGTCGTCCGACACCCCGACGTCGAGGACGCGAGCGATCCTCGAGTCGGAGACGAGTGCGGCGCGGCGGGCGGAGTCGAGTGCCACCGGGGCACTGGGCCCGGACACGACGTCGATCCGCACCATCCTGTCCAGCACCGTGTCCCGGCCCGACCATGCGTCGACCGAGGTGAGGTCCGTGTCGACCCGATCGACGATCTGGTAGCGCGCAGCGAGAGTGACGCCAGGGCTGAGCGAGCTCACGAGACCTCCGGGTTCGATGACAGGTTCTGCACCGCCATGATACGGGCCAGTCCTCGCCGTTCGGGGGACCTGCGCTCTCGGCCGGAGCGCCCCGGTCAGCGGCGGCGGATCCTCGACGTCAGCGGCCTCAGGCGGGCCGCGAACGGGCGGAGGACGTCGGTCAGCTCCTGGACGCGCAGCAGCCTCAGGACAGCCACGTACGTCACGCCCATGACGGCGGTGACGACGACGGTCACGACCAGGGCCGTCATCCACGACAGGCCGTAGAGGTCACCGAAGAGCAGCCGGACGGCGAAGCCGGTCACGACGGACGCGCCGGTCGCGAGCGAGGCCCGGACGAGCAGGCCGGCGATCCGGGCGCCGTCGATGCCGTGGAGCATGCGGCGCAGACCGGAGGCGCGCAGCACCACGACGACGATGCGGGCGAAGGTGAACGCCACCGCGATGCCGACCGCCCACCACTGCCCCGGCAGGACCGTGACGGCGACCCAGCAGCCCGCCATGAACAGCGGCGTCTGCACGAGCTGGATCATGAAGACGCCCTTGCCGTCCTCGAAGGCGAAGTACACCCAGCGCATGAGCACCATGCCGCCCAGCGGGACCAGGCCGATCGCGAGGGGGACGAGGATCTCGGCCACGGCCGCGGCCGACGACGCCCCGGAGGTCGGGAGCAGCAGCTTCGTCACCGGTAGGGCGAGGACGACGAGCACGGCCGCGGCGAACAGCGTGAAGACCGTGATGATGCGCAGCCCGCGGGACAGGTCGAACCGCACGCGGTCGATGTCCCCCGCAGCAGCCGACTTGCTCATCCCGGTGAACAGGGCCGTCGCGATCGAGACGGTGACGAGGGAGTGCGGGAGCAGGTAGATCATCAGCGCCTGCGAGTACGCGGCGGGACCGGCGACGGTGAACGCGCCCGGGGCGCTCGCCACGATCCCCGTGACCAGGCCCTCGCGCGTCGTGTCGCCGAGGTAGGGACCGAACAGGTCCGTGAGCGCGGCGGCGGGAGCCCCCGAGACCAGCCTGGTCGAGAACCAGGCACCCACCTGGTCGAGGATCACGACCCCGAACGTCCACCCGCCGACCTTGCCGATGGAGCGCAGCCCGATCCCGTGCAGACCGAGGCGGAACCGCCAGCGGAACCCGCTCCGGTAGAGAGGGACGAGCAGGATCAGCGCCTGACCCACGATCCCCGCGGTGGCGGTGCCGGCGAGCAGCGCGATCTTCGGCCCGTCCCACGAGGAGAGGTCGTCGACGTGCCCGGCCGCCGCAGGCCGTAGATCGCGATGAACGCCGCGAAACCGGCGATCGAGATCACGTTGTTGACCGCCGGGGACCACATGTACGGACCGAACTGCTGGCGCGCGTTCAGCACCTGGCCGAGCAGCGCGTAGAGCCCGTAGAAGAAGAGCTGCGGGATGCACCAGACCGCGAAGGACACGCCCAGCGCCACCTGGGCGTCGGACCAGCTCGAGCTCGCGTAGATCCCCACGATCACCGAGGCACCGGCGGTCATGATCAGCGTCACGACGAGCATCACCAGGGTGGCGAGCGTCAACAGCTTGCTGACGTTCTCCTCGGGGTTGCGGCCCCGGTAGATGCGCACGATCTGGGGGACGATGACCGCGTTCAGCACGCCGCCCGCGATGATCGCGAAGAGGAAGTTGGGGATCTTGTTCGCGACGTCGAAGGTGTCGGCGGCGAGCCCGGTGACGCCGACGGCGGCGACGAGCAGCATGTTCCGCACGAGCCCCAGGACGCGGGAGACCGCCGTGCCCGCGGCCATGATCATCGAGCTCGACCTCAGGCTCCGGGGGCCGGGGCCGGCGGGCGAGTCGTCACCGGAGGCGTCGCCCTGGGCGCCACCTGGCGCCGTACCGGAGGTCTGGGCTGCGGGGTCTGTGGGGTCGGACGGCGTGGCGTCGGTCCGCGTCGTCAGGTCCCGCGGTTCCTCGCTCGGTGCGGACGGGCTCTGCGGTCCGGTGGTCATCGCTCGGCCCTCGGGTCGTCGGACGGGGCCGGTGGCTCGTCGACGGCCGCCTGCGCGGCGCGCGTCGCGCCACGTCCGCGCTTGACCGTGCGCCAGATCCCGGCGATCAGGAGGATGCCGAAGAGCCCGGCGATGACCGCGGTGCCGACGGTAGCCCACGCGGCCCGCATCCGGAGAGCGAAGGTGATCGGATCGGCGAGCTCCTGACCGTCCAGCGTCTCCAGGTGCACGGACGGAGAGACGTTGCCGCTGCCGACGGCCGTCACCGGCACTTCGACGATCACCTCGGAGTCCGCCGGGACGGTGGTGACGGGGGAGTCGTTCACCCGCAGCCGCGGGTCGTCCGAGTCGAGGACGACCCGGACCGTCGCCTCTTGCGGGAGTCCGTTGGACACGCGCACCGGCAGGCCGCCCTCGGCCGCGATGAGGTTGACGTCGCTGCCGGGGACGATGTGCACGGCGTCGAGCAACGCGGTCGCGGCGCTCTGCGCCACCTCGACGGCCGTCTCCCGCTCGCCCGGGTCCTGGCGGTAGACGACCGAGGTCGGCGAGACGAGCCGGTCGTCGACGGTCGTCGCGAGCGCGGCCGGGTCGGGGACGAGGCCGCTGACCTGCGCCAGCCGCTCCCGATGGTCCGCGAGCGAGTCGAGCGTCGACGCGGGGATCTCGTCCGGTGACACCATGCGGTCCGGGAGCGCGGGGGCCGTCGCCGGGTCGGTCGATGCGTCCGCGGCGAGGTCGTCGACCGGCGCGACGGCCACCCACGGGAGGCTGCTGACGTCCGCGATGACCTCCGTCGCGAGGGCGGGGTCAGGGTTCCAGGTCCTGGGGAGCGCGACGAGCGAGCGTGCGTCGTCCGACGACGCGGCGATCACCGCGGTCTCGGCGAGGAGGCGGTCCCTGCCGCCGGACGGGTTGCCGGGCAGCGTCGTGAGGGCCGTGACGAGGGCGCTCAGCGCCGGGTCCGGGGACAGGAGCGTGGCGTCGCCCGCAGCCGTCGTGGTGTTCGCGACCGCGGGCGTGATGGCGTCGGTCAGGGCGTCGGGGAGGCCCATCGCCCCCTCCGCGGCCTCCCCGTCGGCGGAGCCCGGGTCGAGGACGACGATCGAGCGGCCCGCGGCGACCGCGGTCTCGACCGTCGGGGCGTCCGGCCCGGCGGCGGGCCAGGCGAGGTCGGTGCGCCAGCCGGCGAGGACCGGGACGGTGCCCGTCGCCTCGGGGTCCGGCTCCTCACCCGTGTCGTTCTCCGTGTCGGAGTCTTCGGACTCGTCGGATCCGTCGGGCTCGCCAGGAGCGTCGGACTCGCTGTCCGGCGATGCGCTGCTGTCCTGCTGCGGGTCCTCGGGCTCCTCGGTCCCGGAACCGTCGACCGCGCCGCCGCCGTCATCGATCGGGTCGCCCGTCTCGGTGGGCGTCACATCGGTGCCGGGTGCCGGATCCGAGCTCGGCGTCGGGTCCGCCCCGCTCGTTGGCTGCGACCCGTCGTCCATGACGGCGAGGTCCGGCAGCGGGAGGTCCGCGTGGGCGTATGCGGCCGTGTCGGGGTCGAACGCCGGCAACGCGAACCGCACACGCTGGGACGGGGAGGTCACGGCGTCGGCCCAGTCCTGGGCCGACGCGCTGTCGGACGTCGCGGCGGCCCGCACCAGCGCCGGGTCCGCGGCCCAGGCGACCGCCGGCTCGTCGGCGGTCGCGGCGAGCACGTGCCCGAGGCGGGCGTCGTCCGCCACGGCGCGGACGACGTCGTCCGAGGCTGTGACGGGGTCCTGGCTCACGGCCGGACCGACGAGGGGGACGAGGAAGCCGAGGTCCAGCGTCGGCGTCGTGCCGGTCTCCGGGTCCCACACCGCGAAGGTGCGGTCGGCGGAGACGGGGGCGCCGTCGTCCGACAGGACGATCGACAGGCCGAGCGCACCCCAGGCCGTGGATCGGCTCAGGCCGAGCTGGGCCCACGAGACCGTGAACGTGACCGTCTCCTCGGTCCCTGCGGCGAGGGCGGGCACGGGTTCGGTCTTGACGGGACGGCCGGTGTCAGCGTCCAGATCGGCGGTGTCCCACCGCTCGACCCACGCCCGGTCGTGGGCCCGGGTCGCCCGGTCGATGCCGAGCGACACGGTGAGGTCCTCGCTCTCGTCGGGAGCGTCAGCGTCCGCCCGGACCACCGTGGTGACGGTGAGGTCGTCGCCGGACCGCATCACCTCGGGCGACACCGAGGCGATCGCGACGCTCACCGACGTGTCGGGCGCGGGCGCGGCGGCGGCGCGCAGCGCGGTGAGGGCGTCGGTCGCGAGGAGTGCCGTCATCAGCGCCAGCGCAGCGAGCAGCGCCATGACGCGGGTCGCCCGGCCCGACGGCGCGGGCCGTCGCAGGGCGCCGCGGGGAGCCGGGGTCACGGGGCGTCGGTCGGGCGACCGGCGTCGGGGGAGGAGGTGCCTCCGGGCCGGCCGGTGTCGTTCGTGAGTCCTCGGCACCGGGCCGCCCGGCGTACGGGCGAGGGGTGCGCCGGCTGCCGTCGCGGGTCACGGTCCCGTGGACCAGGCGCACGCCGTGGTCGCCGCGCAGGACCTCTTCCGCGGCCACGGCCAGGCGCCGTTCGTTCGGGTACGAGAGCCGCTCGGGGAGCTCGGCCAGCGGTATCCAGGCCGCGTCCTCGGCCTCCTGGTCCGGGTCGCCCTCGACGGTCAGGAAGCCGCCGGTGGCATGGAGCAGGAAGTGGTGCACGACCTTGTGGATGCGGCGGTCGTCCCCGGCGAACCAGTAGTCGATGGTGCCGAGGCGGTTGTCGATCTCGCCCTCGATCCCGGTCTCCTCCTGGATCTCGCGCACGGCCGCCTCCTCGGCGGTCTCGTCACCCTCCAGGTGCCCCTTGGGGAGGCACCACTCGAGGCGCCCGCCGCGGTTGCGGCGCGCGATCACGGCGACGTTCGCGGTGCCGCTGGCGTGGTCGACGACGATCCCTCCGGCCGAGACCTCCTCGACGACGGGCAGCGGAGCCGGCACGGGTGCGACGATCGGTGGCCCTGCGGGGTCGCGGTGGAGCCTCAGACCACCCGGCGGCGCGGGGACGCCCCGATGGTCCGGGGACGACGCTGGCGAGGACATGCCGTCACCTTACCTACCGCGTGCCCCGGGACGTGATGTCGGACGACGTCCCGCGCGTTGGTCCTGCGCCTCGCGGCCGTCACCGCGGCGGCATGGTCGGTAAACTGGTCGGTCGTGCCGACCTCCCCGCAGAATCCCGTCCCCGCGGAGTCGACGGAACCCACCGATCCGTCGCTCACGTCAGCCGCACCGGCAGTCCCCGCCGCGGCCGTCCCGTCCCTCGCCGCCGTGCAGCAGACCGCGGTCGAGCTCGGCGAGGTGTTCGCCGCGGCAGGGCACGAGCTCGCTCTCGTCGGAGGTCCGGTACGGGACGCGTTCCTCGGGCGCACCAGCAGCGACCTCGACTTCGCGACCTCCGCGCACCCGGACGAGACGCTGCGGATCCTCGCGGCGTGGGGCGACGCGCACTGGGACATCGGCAAGGAGTTCGGGACGATCGGTGCGAAGCGCTTCGGGTCGCGGCGGTCCCGCCGGGGGAGCGGGGCGGGGGCCGGCTCGGCTGTCGACTCCGCAGACGGGTCGGCCGGCAGTGCCCCTGGCGCTCCCGGTGGCCACCGTCCCCCCGACGTGGTCGTCGAGGTGACGACGTACCGCACCGACAAGTACGACCCGGCGTCACGCAAGCCCCTGGTCGCCTTCGGGGACACGCTCGAGGGTGATCTGTCGCGCCGCGACTTCACGGTGAACGCGATGGCGGTCCGGCTGCCGTCGATGGAGCTCGTCGACCCGCACGGGGGAGCGGCGGACCTCGCTGCCCAGGTCCTGCGGACCCCGATCGCGCCGGAGCGGTCCTTCGACGACGACCCCCTGCGCATGATGCGCGCCGCGCGGTTCGCGGCGCAGCTCGGGTTTCACGTGGAACCGGCGACCAACGACGCGATCGTCGCCATGGCGGGCCGCATCGAGATCGTCTCGGCCGAGCGCGTGCAGGCGGAGCTCTCGAAGCTGCTGTGCGCGGGCGAGCCGCGCCGCGGTCTCGAGGTGCTGGTCGACACGGGACTCGCGGCGCACGTGCTGCCCGAGCTCCCGGCGCTCCGCCTCGAGATCGACGAGCACCACCGGCACAAGGACGTCTACGAGCACTCGCTGATCGTGCTCGACCAGGCGATCGCGCAGGAGACCGGGCCGGACGGTGCGGTGCCCGCCCCTGACCTCGTGCTGCGGCTCGCCTCCCTGCTGCACGACATCGGCAAGCCCGGGACCCGGCGGTTCGAGGACGGTGGCGGCGTGAGCTTCCACCACCACGAGGTCGTCGGGGCGAAGCTCGTCGGTAAGCGGCTGCGGGCACTGAAGTACGAGAAGCACGTCGTCAAGGACGTCGCGAGGCTCGTCGAGCTGCACCTGCGGTTCCACGGGTACGGCGAGGGTGCGTGGACCGACTCGGCCGTCCGTCGATACGTGACGGACGCCGGGCCGCTGCTCGAGCGCCTCCACCGGCTGACCCGCGCGGACTGCACCACGCGCAACCGCCGCAAGGCGAAGCGGCTCTCCGACGCGTACGACGACCTCGAGCGTCGGATCGCCGAGCTGCAGGAGAAGGAGGAGCTCGCCGCGATCCGCCCCGACCTCGACGGAGCCCAGATCATGGCGACTCTCGGGATCGAGCCGGGCCCCGTCGTCGGGCAGGCGTACAAGTTCCTGCTCGAGCTGCGCATGGAGCGCGGGCCTCTGGGTGAGGACGTTGCGCGCGAGGAGCTCGAGCGCTGGTGGGCCGCGCGCGGCTGACGTCGAGGCGCGCGGCCTCCGTGGCCGGCGCGGCCGGTCAGTGCACCGGGGTCCGGTCGATCGGCTCGTCGGTCGCCGGTCGCTGCGCACCGACACCCTCGGCACCGACCTCCTCGTGGCGCGGGCCGTCGACCGACTCCTCGACGGGCGGCGGCTTGCGCAGCCAGAACGAGGCGACCAGCGCGAACCCGACGACGACGGCACCCCACACGAAGGCCTCGCGGACGCCCTCACCGAGGGCGGCGACCTCGGTGGCACCCGACTCCTCGGCCGAGACCGACACCGTGGTCATGACCGCGATGAACAGGGCGGTCCCGGCGGCACCCGCCAGCTGCTGCACGGTGCTGATCGCCGCGGAGCCGTGCGAGTACAGCTGCGGCTTGAGGGCCGCGAGGGCCGACGTGAACAGCGGCGTGAAGACGAACGCGAGCCCGAGGCTGAGGACGATGTGCGAGCACAGCACGAACCACGGCGCGGTGGTGGAGGAGACGGTGGCGAGCATCGCCATCGCCCCGGTGACCAGTGCGGTGCCGGGGATCACGAGCGGTCGCGGGCCGACACGGTCGTAGAGGCGACCGACCGTCGGGCCGAGCAGCCCCATCATCAGGCCGCCGGGCAGCACGATGAGCCCGGTCGCGAGCGGCTCGAGGCCGAGCACGTTCTGCAGGTAGAGCGGGATCAGGATGATCGAGCCGAACAGTCCGACCATCGCGATCGCGAGGATCGAGAGGCCGATCGTGAAGTCGCGGGCGGCGAAGACGCGCAGGTCGAGGAGCGCCGAGTCGGTGCGCTGGAGCGACAGCTGGCGCCAGACGAACAGGCCGAGCGCGAGCGCGCCGCCGACGATCGGCACCCACACGGGCACGAGCGGCGTGGCCTCGGCCGCCTCGCCCAGGCTCGAGAGCCCGTACACGAGTCCGCCGAACGCGAGCACCGCGAGGAGGAGGGACAGCGGGTCGAGCCGCGTGGACTTCCGCTCGGCGGTGTCGCGCACGAAGATCGCGCCGAGGACCAGGGCGGTGAGCGCGATCGGCAGGACGACGAGGAAGATGGTGCGCCAGCCGGAGATCTCCAGCACGGCTCCCGACAGGGTCGGGCCGAGCGCCGGCGCCGCGGACATGACGATCGCGACGTTGCCCATGACCTTGCCGCGGGACATCGGGGGCACGAGCGTCATGATCGTGGTCATCAGCAGCGGCAGCATGATCGCGGTGCCGGACGCCTGGACGATCCGCCCCACGAGCAGCGGCCCGAACCCGGGAGCCAGGCTGGCGAGCAGCGTGCCCGCGCTGAACAGGGACATCGCCACGACGTAGGCGCGCCGCGTCCCGAGCCGCTGGATCAGCCAGCCCGTCGCGGGGATGACGACGGCCATCGTGAGCATGAACGCCGTGGTGAGCCACTGCCCGGTCGCTGCGGTGATCCCGAGCTCGTCCATGATCGGCGGCAGCGCGACGCCCATGGTGGTCTCGTTGAGGATCACGACGAACGCGGACATGAGCAGCAGCGCGATGACGACGACGTCCTGCCGCGACATCGTGCCGGTCGCCGTCGCGGCGCGCTCAGGGGTCTGGGGGTGCTCATGGTTCTCCTGCGTCTCGGACCGCGCCACGCAGACGCCGGCCTACCGGGCGGTAGGTACATTCTCACGCTGCAACCACCCCGGTGGCCACCTCATTCCCGGCGCCTCCTGGGCGCTCGCCCAGCGCTGCGACCCGCCACCGAACGGTCGTACCCTTCACGCATGCCTCCACGCGGGCCTTCAGACACGAGCGACGACGCCGACCGGGCTGGAGAACACTTCGACCACGACGTCGTGGTGGTCGGCTCGGGGTTCGGCGGCTCGGTCGCGGCGCTGCGCCTCGCCGAGAAGGGCTACCGGGTGGTGGTCCTGGAGGCCGGACGCCGGTGGTCGCGGGAGGACCTGCCCCGCACCTCCTGGGACGTGCGCAAGTTCCTGTGGGCGCCCGCGCTCGGCTGCTACGGGATCCAGCGGATCCACCTGCTCGACGACGTCGTCGTCCTCGCGGGGGCAGGCGTCGGGGGCGGGTCGCTCAACTACGCGAACACCCTCTACGAGCCTCCGCCGGCGTACTTCGCCGACCCCCGGTGGGCGTCGATCACCGACTGGCGCGCCGAGCTCGCACCCCACTACGCCACGGCTCGGCGCATGCTGGGCGTGACCACCAACCCGCACATGACGCCGTCCGACACCGTGCTGCGCGGGGTCGCCGACGACCTCGGGGTCGGGTCGAGCTTCCGGCTCACGCCCGTGGGCGTGTTCTTCGGGTCGGACGACGTCCCTCCCGGGACGCAGGTCGACGACCCCTACTTCGGTGGGGAGGGTCCGCGACGGGCGAGCTGCACGCAGTGCGGCTCGTGCATGACGGGATGCCGGGTCGGCGCGAAGAACACCCTCGACCTGAACTACCTGTACCTGGCGGAGCGTCGCGGGGCGCAGGTGCGACCGATGACCACCGTGACCGACGTGCGACCCCTCGGGTCGGGCGCGGGCGGCCCGTCGACCGGAGCGGCGGGGGAGCAGGGCTGGGAGGTCTCGGTACGGGGGACGGGGACCTCGGGCCGTCGCGCCCGCGACCGGCAGACCCTCACCGCGCAGCACGTCGTCCTCGCCGCCGGCACGTACGGCACGCAGAGCCTGCTGCACCGCATGAAGGCCGTCGGGGCCCTGCCGCACCTGTCCGACCGCCTCGGCGTCCTGACCCGCACGAACTCGGAGTCGCTCCTCGGCGCGAAGGCACCCGCGCGCGGAGCCGACGGCGCACGCCCGGACTTCACGCGCGGCGTCGCGATCACGTCGTCGATCCACCCCGAGGCCGACACCCACGTCGAGCCCGTCCGCTACGGGCGGGGAGCAACCTGATGGGACTGCTCCAGACCGTGCTCAGCGACGGCGGCGAGCCAGGACCGCGCTGGCGCTCCTGGCTGCGGGCGATGGTGTCGAGCCCGCGCAACGCCACCTGGTTCTCGGTGCGCCGGTGGTCGGAGCGGACGATCATCCTGCTCGTCATGCAGACCCTCGACAACTCGATCACAGTCTCGGGTCGGCGCTCGCGGACGGGCCGGTTCCGGCTGCGGTCGGAGCCGGGGCACGGCGAGCCGAACCCGACCTGGATCCCGGTGGCGAACGACGTCGCACGCCGCGTCGCCGCGAAGATCGGCGGGGTCGCCGGGGGCGCTGTCGGGGACATCGCGGACGTGCCGATGACGGCCCACTTCCTCGGCGGCTGCACGATCGGTGAGTCGCTCGCCACCGGGGTTGTCGACCCGTACCACCGCGTCCACGGGTACACCGGGCTGCACGTCGTCGACGGGTCGACGATCTCGGCCAACCTGGGCGTCAACCCCTCCTTGACGATCACGGCTCAGGCGGAGCGGGCGATGTCGTTGTGGCCGCGCCAGGGAGACGTCGACGTACGACCTGGGATGGGTCAGGTGTACATGAGGCTCGACCCTGTCCCGGCGGGCGGCAGCGCGTAGCCGGGACGCCGGATCAGCGTCCGAGCAGGCGGGCGAGGAACGATCCGCGGGTCGGGCGGTCTCCGGTCGACAGCGTGCCCGGGGCCTTCCCCGATGCAGTGGAAGGTGACGTGCCAGACGACGTCGCGCGGCTCGAGCTCTCGTGGCCGGCGCAGCGCTGCGCCTTGGGTACGTCGCGCATGACAGCGTCGACGTGCTGGCCGCACCCGGCCCACGTGGTGCGGCCGCACGTCGTGCAGGTCACTGCTCGGCACATCTGGTCCTCCTTGCGGGCGGTGTGGCCCGTGTCTCGGCGATGATCTCGCTCACCACTATACCCCCGGGGGTATAGTGGTGAGGAACCAGGAGGTCCCCATGAAGATCGTCATCGTCGGCGGAGTCGCCGCCGGCATGTCTGCCGCCACCCGTCTGCGTCGTCTGTCCGAGGACGCCGAGATCGTCGTCCTCGAGGCCGGCCCGCACGTGTCGTTCGCCAACTGCGGACTGCCGTACTACGCGGGCGGCGTCATCGAGGAGCGTGACGCGCTGCTCCTGCAGAGCCCGGAGAGCCTCGCCGCACGGTTCGGCCTCGACGTCCGGGTCCTCAGTCGGGTGAGCTCCGTCGACACCGCGGGGCGGACCGTCACCGTGCAGGGGCCGGACGGCGTCGCGTACGTCGAGAGCTACGACGAGCTGGTCCTGAGCCCGGGCGCCCGCCCGGTCGTCCCGAACGTCCCGGGCAGCGAGCGGATGCACGTGCTGCGCGACGTCACGGACGTGGACGGGCTCGTCACGGCAATCCGAGGAGCGAGGACCGCCGTGGTGGTCGGCGCAGGGTTCATCGGCGTCGAGGTCGCCGAGAACCTCGTCCGCCGCGGACTCGCGGTGACGCTGGTGGAGCTCGGCGACCAGGTCCTGGCCCCGCTCGACCCCGAGCTGGCCGTCCGCGTCCAGGACCGGTTGGAGTCGAACGGCGTCGCCGTGCGCGTCGGTGCGCAGGTCGTGGCGGTCGGCGAGCAGCACGTGGAGCTCGCGGACACCCAGGGCACGTCGCTCGGTGACGTCGACGCCGACCTCGTGCTCGCAGCGATCGGTGTCGTCCCCGAGACCGCGCTCGCCCGGGACGCCGGGATCGCGGTCGCCGACGGATCGACGGGCGCGCGCGGCGGCGTCCTCGTCGACGCCGACCTCCGCACGAGCGCACCGCACGTCTACGCGGTGGGGGACGCCGCCGTGAAGCGGGACGCGCTCGCCGCCCCGCACCGCACCGACGTCCCGGGCGACGCGACGACGACAGGGTGGGTTCCGCCGTCCGACACCGTGCTGATCCCCCTGGCCAACCTGGCGAACCGGCACGGGCGCCACGTCGCCGACGTGATCATGGGTCGCCGGTCGGGACACCGACCGGCGCAGGGTACGGCGATCGTCGGGGTCTTCGGGCTGACGGCCGCCTCGACCGGCCGCTCCGAGAAGAGGCTGCGCGCGGAGGGGCGCGACCACCGGGTCGTGCACACCCACCCCGTCCAGCACGCCGGGTACTACCCGGGCGCCGTGCCCATGGCGCTCAAGCTCCTGATCGACCCCGCGACCGACGCGATCCTCGGCGCCCAGGGCGTCGGCGAGGACGGGGTGGACAAGCGGATCGACGTGATCGCGACCGCGATGGCCGGGGGACTGACGGCGTCCGACCTCATGGACCTCGAGCTCGCCTACGCGCCCGCGTACGGGTCGGCGAAGGACCCGGTGAACATGCTCGGGTACGTCGCCGACAACCTCGTCACGGGCACGGTGCGGACCGTCCAGTGGCACGAGCTCGACGCGCTGGACGGCGCCCTGGTCGTGGACGTGCGGACCCCGGCGGAGCACTCCCGCGGCACCGTCCGGACGGCGGCGGGACCCGCGCTGAACCTCCCGCTCGACGAGCTGCGGTCCCGGCACGGCGAGATCCCGCCCGGCGCGCGCGTCGTCGTCCACTGCCAGGTCGGCCAACGAGGCCACACCGCGGCCCGGCTGCTCACCGAGCTGGGGCACGACGTCGTCAACCTCGACGGCGGCTACCTGACCTGGCGGGACGGTGCACGCGCCGTACGATCGCCGGTACCTGCGGCGTGAGCACCACGACCGGAGAACGCGAGAGAGAGGGGCTCCCGGTGACGGCGAGCGAGGAGTCGAGGACCGCCGTGCTCAAGCGGCTGCGCCGCGCGCAGGGCCAGCTCGGAGGCGTGATCGCGATGATCGAGGACGGCCGCGGCTGCCGCGACGTCGTGACCCAGCTCGCGGCGGTGTCCAAGGCGCTCGATCGTGCCGGGTTCAAGATCGTCGCCACGTCCCTGCAGGAGTGCATGACCAGCGAGGACGGCCGCAGCGACGACGACCTCTCGTCCGAGGAGCTCGAGAAGCTGTTCCTCGCGCTGGCCTGAGCCAGCGCCCGTCGCGGGTCGGACGGCGGTCGGCCTGCAGTCAGGAGTTGGTGGCCGGAGGGTTCGACCCGGCGTTCCGGACTATCAGGACGCACAGGTCGTCCTCCAGCCGGTCCGCCGTCATGGCGGGGACGATCGTCGCGAGCATGTCGTCCGCCCCCGTGCCCGGCGGGATCGTCGAGATCACCTGGAGCAGCTCCTCGAGGCCCTCGCGCTGGCCGCGGTCGCGGCGCTCGAGGAGACCGTCCGTGTAGAGGACGAGCGTCGCGCCTGCGGGGATATCGATGCTCGCCTCCGGACCGGCGCCTGCCTCCGCTTCTGCCTCAGCCTCTGTGTCGGCACCTGCGTCGGGACCTGCACGGTCCGGCTCGGGGCTCGTGCCGCCGAACCCGCCGCGCGGCGGGTTCGCGATGCCGACGGGCGTCGACAGCGCACCCTCGAGGAGCTGGACCGAGCCGTCCGCGGCGATCAGCAGAGGCGGCAGGTGACCGGCGCGGGCGTACGTGGCCGTACGGGCGCCGTCCGCGTCGTCCACAGGGGACAGGTCGATGTACACGCAGCTCGCGACGTCCGCCATCCCGAGACCACCGACGAGCCCGTCGAGGCTGTCGAGGACCTCGCGCGGCGACCCGCCGGACCAGGCGCGGGAGCGCAGCACCGAGCGCAGCTGGCCCATCGAGGCTGCGGCCCGGATGTCGTGCCCGACCACGTCGCCCACCGCGATCCCGACGTCGCCCCCGGGAGCGGGATCACGTCGTACCAGTCCCCGCCCACGGCGGCGCGGGCCGACGCGGGCAGGTACGAGGCCGCGCAGTCGAGGCCCGGCACCTCGGGCAGCACGGGCAGCATGCTGCGCTGCAGCGTCACCGCTCGGTCGTGCTCGGCCGCGAAGAGCCGGGCGTTGTCGAGGGCGAGCCCCGCGCGGGCGCCCAGTGCGGTGATGTCGCGGACGTCGTCCCGGTCGAACGCGTCGCGGCTCCCGGAGACGATGGTCAGCATGCCCAGGGCGCGGTCGCGTCCGCGCAGCGGCACCAGGATCGAGGTGCCGACGCCGAGGGCCAGCAACGCCTCGTGCTCCCACCGCTCCGTGCGCTCCGGGAGGCGGCCCAGGTCGTTGGCGTACGGGGCGGGGAGGTAGTCGTTCCCGGCCGCGAGGACGTGGTTGATCATCGGCGAACGCTCGAGCCAGGTGGTGCTCCGGGTCAGGGTCTCGACCGCGGCGGCCTTCGTCGGGTCCAGCGGATCGGCGGACGCGATGTGGGTCGTGGTCTGCCGGCCGGTGTCGTCCACGACGGTCACGAAGCACCAGTCGCCGAAGTGGGGTGCGACGAGCCGAGGCAGCAGCTCGGCGCCGGCCGAGTCGTCGAACAGCTCGAGCAGCTGCTGGGTGATCGTGGCGAGGAGCCGCAGCCGGTCGTTCTGCTGCTCCGCGGAACGGAGCCTACGCACCTTGGCGACGTCCTCGCGGACCCGTGAGGTCACGTCCGCCTGGATCCCGACGTGGTGCGTCGTGCGACCCTCGTCGTCGAGGACGGGGGAGATGACGACCTGGTTCCAGAACGGGGTGCCGTCCCGGCGCACGTTGAGCAGCGTCTCGGCGCTCGTGCGGTTCTCGGCGAGGGCGTCGCGGATGCGCTGGAGGGCGTCGGCGTCCGTCGCGGCCGACTGGAGGAACCGGCAGTTGCGGCCCAGCACCTCGTCCGCGCGATACCCGGTGACCCGCTCGAACGCCGGGTTCACCCAGATCAGCGGGTTGTCGGGGAGCGTCGGGTCGGAGATCGTGAACGACAGGTCGCTGGCGTTCGCGGCCCGGCGCTGGATGTCCGCGGGCAGGTTCGCAGGAAGACCGGCGGGTGGGGCCACCGGGACGTCTGCATACGTGTCTGCGATCGCGGGTGGTGCCTGCGACGGGGCAGGGGACTGGGTCATGAGGTCCTCAGGTCGTGCTCCACCTGCAGCCGTGCTCTCGACCATCGGTGCCGACCCCGCGGGGCCGTTCCGGGGATTCTTGCCGACGAGGACGCCGTTTGTCCACATCGTGGATGGCGGGGCGCATGAGCGGCCGGTACGACGCTCGGCGGGAAGGCTGCTCAGCCGGCCGGCCGGTCCGCCGTCCGCTCGATCTCGACAGGCACGTCGCCTGCCGTTCGCGCCCCGAACCGGGTGAAGCAGACGGCGACGGCGGCATAGGCGACCGCCAGCAGCCCGAACACGACCCGCGAGTACCCGGTGTCGGGGAGGGTGAACGCGGCGAGGGCGGCAGCGCCCACGAACGCGGCGTTGTAGAGCATGTCGTACAGGGAGAACGCACGCCCGCGGAAGCCGTCGACGGTGTCACGCTGGACGATGGTGTCGACGGCGATCTTGGTCCCCTGGGCGGCCAGGCCGAGGAACACGGCCCCGACGAGCATGGTCGCCTGCGTGAGGGTGACCGTGAGCAGCGCCTGGCTGAGCGCGGCGACGAGGAGCATCAGGCCGATCCACCGGTGGGGCCCGGTGCGGGGACTGAGCGTCGGGGTGAGGACGACGGCGAGCGCGAACCCTGCTGCCGACGCCCCGAGGATCGTGCCGAAGGTCGCGAGGCCCGCCTGCGTGTCGGACGGGTCGGCGAGGAGGTTCCTCGCGATGAGGATGCTCGCGACGAACGTGACGCCGTAGATGAACCGGTGGACCCCCATGACGAGCAGGGCCTGGCCCGGGGTGCGTCGCACCCAGACGTAGCGGGCGCCGTCCACGAGGCCGCGGGCCACGCGGACCAGCTCGTTGCGGACATCCGCCGGCGAGCTGACCCGCAGCGGACCGAGCTGGTCCTTGCCCAGCCGCAGCGCGAGGAGCGACGCCGTGCCGAAGACCGCCGTCGCGATGAACAGGGACATCGCGTCCTTGGTGCGCCCGGGCTCGAGGAGCAGCCCGAGGACGAGGCCGATCCCGCCGCCGAGCCCGGCGGCGACCGCGCCCAGGGTGGGGGCCAGCGAGTTGGCGGTCAGCAGCAGCGGCCCGTCGACGACGCGTGGTTGCGCCGCCGAGAGGGCGGCGAGCAGGAACCTGTTGACCGAGAGGTTCACGAGCGCCAGGACGTAGATCCACGGCCCGACGCCCGAGGTCAGCATGATGAGGGCGATCGTCAGCGTGAGCCCGACCCGGACGGCGTTGCCGACGACGAGCACCTGGCGTCGTCTCCACCGGTCGAGGAACACGCCCGCCCAGGGGCCGACGATCGTGAACGGGGCGAGCAGGACCGCGAACGCCACCGCCACGTCGGCTGCGGTGCCCTGGGACTCCGGGGAGAAGAAGAACAGCGTCGCGAGCCCGACCTGGAACATCCCGTCGCCGGCCTGGGAGACCAGCCGGACGGTGAAGAGTCGCCGGAACCCCTGGAGGCGGAGCAGCTGGCGGAGCTCGCGGGCGACGGACACGCGGGTCATCCTCCCACCTGCCGGTGTCGTGTCCGCCCGGCCGCGCCGTCACCGGTCGCCGTGCCTGTCGTCGTGCGGGTCGTCATGCCGACCGTCACGCCTGGCGTCGCGCGGTGGTCACGCCCTGGCGTCGCGCTGGTCGTCACCCTGCTCGTGACCCTCGACCCCGGCCTGGTCAGCCCAGGGCGGGGATCAGCGGGATCTCGGCGGGGTCCTCGGCCGGTGTCAGGGAGATCTCGACGAGGTCGTCGCGGCCCACGTCGGCGGTGACGTGGTGCAGGACGCCGCGCTCGTCGACGGAGTACCGGATCGCCCCGGTGTTGGTCCCGTCGCTCCCGGGGGCGGTGAACACGTCCGCCTCGACGTCGTCGTAGGTCTCGGTACCGACCCACTCGGCGCCGTTCTGCAGCAGGAGCTGCGCGTTCTCGGGTCGGTCGGACGCGAGCGAGAGGATCACGGCCAGGATCGCGTCGAGGGGGTCCTCGGGCACGAGTGCGGCGGGTTGCCAGCCGTCGGCGGGCGGCGGGTCCGGGAGGGTCGAGCCGTCCACGGCGGGGTCGTCCTCGGCGAGCGGGACCAGTGCCTTGCCGGCCTGCGTCCACTGGAGCAGGGCGTGCTGCGGTGGATCGTCGCCGGTGGTGACCTGTGCGTACGCCTCGTGGGCCTGCATGTCTGCCGTGCCGTCGAGCTCGAGGACCTGGCCCTCGACCGGGATCGATGCCGTGAGGTCGACGTACCGCTCGTCGTAGACGTTGAAGCGGGCGACCGCGAGCCGGTCGGCCTCGGCCTGGGTGACGGGCCGGGCGGTGGCGGACGGCGCAGGCGAGCTCTCGGTGTCGCCGTCGCTCGGGGTGCACGCGCCGAGCGTCAGCGTGAGGGCGAACGCGGCCGCGGCCGCGACTCCGGCCCTGGCCCTGGCCCTGGCCCTGGCCCCCGCCACCGACACGCGCCGTCCGGCCCGGGGTGCACCGCGCGTCACGAGCGGGTCCGGTCGGCGAGCAGGTCCGCGGAGGGCACGTCGATGCTGTCGATCTCCACGACCGGCGCCTCGGCGGGGAGCCCGGCCGCGTCGTCCGGCATGGTCGGCTGCGGGGGCGGTGCGCCCACGTCGCGGAACGAGATGCCGGGCGGGGCCTCCAGGGGGTGAGCGTGGCGCCGGGTGCCTGCGCGCTGCCGGAGCCTGAGTCGCCACCGCCGCACGGCCACAGCTCGAGCAGGTCGGTGGGCACCGTGGTCGACAGCTCGTTGCCCTCCGCACAGTTGCCCTGCCCGGGGGACCGCTCGCTCGCCGTGTACGCGAGGTCGACGCCGTTGGCCGACGCGACGTTGCCCTCGAAGCGGTTGTCGTCCGGGGTGATGTCCTCGATCGACGCGAGCACCATCCCGGCGAGCGGGTTGCCCTCGACCCGGTTGCGCGCGACGAGGTCCTCCTTGCCGCCGGTCACCACGATGCCGAGGCCGAACGCGCCGTTCGCCTCGGAGGGTGTCCGTGCCTCGGAGTTGTCGCCGACGACGTTGCCCACGAACCGGGTCCCGTGCTGGGGCACGAACGCCTCCTGGTAGTCCGACAGGATCGACGCCCCCACCCGGTTGTCGGTGAACCTGTTGCCGACCGCGTCCACGGAGTCGCTCGCGTTCGTCTGCTCGTAGCCGACCGCGTTGAACTCGGCGACGTTGCCCCGCACGACGATCTGGCAGTCCTGGCACTGGCCCACGTAGAAGCCCGAGTCCGCGTGGCCCGACGCGTAGCTGTCCTCGATGACGCCGTCGTTCGCGTCGAACGCGTAGACGCCGTAGAGCCCGTTGTTCGCGGCCGTCACGTAACGGACGGCGAACCCCTCGAGCGGCGGGAACTCCTCGGGGTCGAGCCGGGTGTACCCGGAGCTGCCGCTCGCGATCCCGCCGTCCTCGGTCAGCCCGGTGACGAGCACCCCGTTGAGGTTGTGGTTGCGGACGGTCAGGTTCTCGACCGTCACGCCGGGGGCGGTCACGACGACCCCGTTGCCGCGGATCTGCCCCCGTCGATCACGACGTCGTTCCGGTCGGTGCCGCGCAGCGTGATGCCGGCGGTCGTGATGGCCACGGACTCCTCGTACACGCCCGGCCCGACCTCGACCGTGTCGCCCTCGGCCGCGAGGTCGACGCCACCCTGGATCGTGTCGGCGTCACCGGGGACGGTGACGACCCCATCGCCGGTCGTGCTCGAACCAGAGCCCGTGCCGGAGCCCGTGCCGGTCGTGCCGGACGGCACCGCATCGCCCGTCGACGACCCGTCGCCCGAGCATGCCCCAAGGGACAGGGTCGCCGCGGCGGCGAGCACGACGAGCGCGGCGCGGACGGGAGACCGGTGGACCATGGCCGCGACGATACCTGCGGCACTGCGCGAACTACCCTCGCTCCATGGACACCGGGACGCAGGCCGACGACGGCCTGCCTGTGGACGAGGGACGGCGACCCGCCGGGCCTTCCGACGCTCCCCGGACACGAGCGACCCGGACGCCGACCGCAGCCCCAGCCGACGGCAGTTCCTCACCCGGACCTTCGCCGCCGGCGCGGTCGGCGCCGTCGGCGGGTTCGTCCTCGGGCGTGACGTCGGGGTGCGCAGCGGTGACGCAGGAGCGTCGGGCGACGCCGCGGCGTCCGACACCAGCAGCACGCAGGGCGACCCGGACGCCGGTGGCGAGGCCCCGTCGGCCGCCGTCGTCGAGGCGCGCGGCGAGCGCCAGGCCGGCGTCGACCGGCCCGCGACCCTCCAGCGACAGCTCGAGATCGTCGTGCTCGACGTCGAGACGGCGGCACTGCCCGCGGCCCTCGACGCCCTCGGGGAGCGCATCTCGGACCTCGCCACCGGGCAGGACCCCGCGCTCGCCGGCCTCGGCCCCGCCCGGCTGACGGTGACCGTCGGGGTCGGGAGCGAGATCGTCCGCGCCTCGCTCGGGTCGGGCGCCCCGGCGTCCGACCCGCTCCCCGACTTCGCGCGCGACGAGATCCCCCGACCCACTCCGGCGGGGACCTGGTGCTGCAGATCAGGTCGGACGACGGCGTCGTCGTCGCACTCGCCCGTGACACCCTGCTGCGCGACCTCGCAGCGAGCTGCGGCGCGACCGAGAGATGGCGGGCCGCGGGCTTCGTGCCCGCGCTCGAGGGCGGGCCGGCGAACCGGAACATCGTCGGCTTCCACGACGGGCTGTCGATCCCGCGCACCGCCGCCGACGTCGACGAGGCCGTATGGCTCGACGGCGTCGACACGGGCACAGGGACCGTGGCCGGCCCGGCGGGAGCCACGACCATGGTGGTGCGGCAGATGCCCGTCGACACTGCAGCGTTCACGGCGCTCGCGGTCGAGCGGCAGAACGAGATCGTCGGGCGCGACCGCGACACGGGCGCGCCGTTGTCCGGTGGCGTCGCGCTCGACGACCCCGACATCGGCGCCAAGGACGAGACCGGGCAGGTGCTGATCCCGCTGGACGCGCACGTCCGCAGGGCGCACCCCTGCCCGCGGGCCTCGACACCCTCATGCTGCGGCGCAGCTACTCGTTCTCCGACGCGAGCGAGCACGGGCTCGTGTTCGTCGCCTTCCAGCGTGACCTGGATACGTTCGTCCGGACCCAGCAGCGGCTCGACGAGAGCGATGCCCTGATGGAGCTCACCAGGACGACCGCCTCGGGGTCATTCCTGGTCCTGCCAGGGTTTTCTGACGATCAGCGACTCGGTGACGCGATCCGGGGTGGATAGGTCGCCCTCTGGCCACGTAGCCGCGCCATCGTCGTCGAATCGTTACCTGGTTGTCAGTGTTCGCGTGGCAGGTTCGCTGCGCCCCTGCCAATCTTTCGACAGGGACAGTCGCTGACCGTGCCTGACCGGTCCGCGCCGCAGACGTCGAGGAGCACCATGGCCAGGAGCACGAACCCGCGCGCAGCGAGGCAGAGCAAGACCTCGCAGCGCCTCGCCGCGCTCGTCGGGAGCGTCGCTCTCGTCGCAGCGCCCCTCGTCGTCGCGCCCGTCGCGGTGCTCCCGGCCGCTGCTGTCGACGGCAGCGTGTCCGGCACCGTGTTCCACGACTTCAACTCGAACGGGATCCTCGACCCAGACCCGGGCGACCCCGCGCTGCCGCGGGACCGGGGCTTCGCCGGTGTGACGGTTACCGCCTACGACCGCGACGACTCCGCCGTCGGAACGACGACCTCCGGCGCCGACGGTACGTATACGGTCGCCGTGACCGGCGCCGACACCGATGCGCTCCGCATCGAGTTCACCGACCTCCCCCAGGGCTACTTCCCGTCCTTCTCGGTCCTCGGCGCCTCCGCCGGCGAGTCCGGCAGCAACGTGCAGCTGGTCGACGTCGGCGCGACGGACGTCGACTTCGGCGTGAACGTGCCCGACGAGTACTCCGTGGCAGGGGCCGACACCCCGGTCGCGACGTCGCTCGCGTACGCCGGGCAGCGGCAGTACCAGGTCAACCCGAACAACCCGGAGCAGGGCGTCTCGCTGGCCGCGTGGCCCTGGCAGACCGCGGCGACGTCCCCGGGTGCCGCGAACGACTTCAACTTCGTGAATAACGGGGCGTACCCCGGGCCGTACTTCGGCCTGCCCGAGAGCCGCACCCCGCTCGCGACCTTCGACGAGACCGGCGGCATCTGGGGCACGGCGGCCCAGGGCTCGACGGGAGACCTCTTCGCCGCGGCGGTGCTCCGACGACAGGTCGACCTCGGGCCCGGCGGGCTCGCGACGGTCTACCGGGTGCCGGACGTCTACGACCCCGCGACGGGGCTGATCGGGTCTCCCGGTCCGATCGAGACCTGGCTCAACCTCGGGCCCGCCCTGACGGCCGATGGCCAGAACGGCGTGCCGAACGACGTGCCCGGCCTCGGCATCGACTTCGGGACCTTCGACGCGACGTACGCGGGCCGCGGCGGGTTCATCCGCCCGCAGGACCCGGCTGCCGACACCGCCGCCTACACCGGCGTCGGGACGCTCGGCATCGGTGGCGTGGCTGTGAGTGCCGACCAGACCAAGCTCTACGTGATGAACCTCCACCTGCGCGAGATCGAGGTCATCGACATCGCGAGCAAGACGCTGGACCAGTCGATCCCCTCGGGCTGACCGCCGCGGACCGGCCGTGGGCGCTGACGGTGGCCCACGGACAGATCCTCGTCGGCTACGTCGAGAACGCGACCGCGACGGACATCGGTGACGTGAACGCCGTCGTCCGCGCCGTACCGACGGGCGACCCGTCGGGCCTTGCGGACCCGGCGTCGGAGGTCCTGCGGATCGACGACCTGAGCTACCAGAAGGGCGCGGCCTTCAACAGTTGCGCCCTCGCCCAGCAGGCACACACGTGTCAGTGGCACCCGTGGCGCGACACGTTCGACCCCACGGAGATGGGCATCGACAGCCCGACCGACCTGAGCCTCGCCTGGCCGCAGCCGATGCTCACGGACCTGTCGTTCACGTCCGACGGCGAGCTGGTCGTCGGGTTCTCGGACCGATTCGGCTTCCAGCTCGGCTACAACAACGTCGCACCGTTCAACCCAGTGGCGGGGACGGTGTACGAAGCATTCGCGTCCGGAGACACCTTGATCGCCGCACCATCGGCGTCGGGGACGTTCACGCTCGAGAACGACGGTGTCGTGGGCGGCAAGACGTCGGCCGCGACGTCGTCGTCGGCCAACGACCCGCTCACACCCCAGGGCCCGGGTGGCCGCGAGTTCTTCCACGACACGAACACGTTTGCCGGTCCTGTCACGCGGCGCGGCGAGCACCAGGAGATCTCGACGGGCGGGCTCGCCAGCCTCCCGGGCGCGGACCAGATCCTCTCCACCGGCTACGACACCGTCAGCGAGTTCCGCACGAACGGCTTCTCCTGGTACGACACCACGGGCGGCGCGACCGCCGGTGACTCGCAGCGCGGTCGGATGGTCGAGATGCCCATCGAGGGCGCCCTGGCGAAGGCCGGCGGGCTCGGTGACGTCGCCGCACTGCTCCCGCTCGCACCGCTGCAGATCGGCAACGTCGTCTGGTTCGACGCCGACCAGGACGGCATCCAGGATGCCGACGAGCCGCCCCTGCCGGGCGTCGTCGTCCGACTGCTCGACCCACAGGGTACGGAGCTCGCCACCAAGACCACGGACGCGAACGGGCAGTACTACTTCGCGACGAACGAGGGCGTCACCGGGTTCACGCCGAACGGTGGCGACTACACGGTCGAGTTCGTGAAGCCCACGACGGGCGACGTCGACTTCGGTGGGGACACGCGGTTCGGCACCGTGCCGTGGGCCGCGGTGATCTTCACCCAGCAGGACGTCGGCGACCCGACAACCTCACCGCGGGACGACATCGTCGACTCCGACGCCGACCCCGCGAACGGTCAGGTGACCTACACGGCCGGCAACCCCGGGGAGAACGACCCGAACATCGACGCGGGCTTCGTCGCCTCCACCGCGGTGTTCATCGAGAAGCAGCTCGGGCAGGGCTCGCTGCCCGTCGAACCGACCACGTCTTTCCTGATCGACGTCGAGGCACGGGACTTCCGCCAGGACCCGCTCGACCTCCAGGGTCAGGACACCGTGAGCGTCGCGGCGGGTAGCTCGACGCGCATACCCATCTCTCCGGCGACACCAGGCCTCCTGCCCGCGGGCTCGGAGGTGCAGGTGAGCGAGGCTCCGGATCCCAACTTCGACGTCGTCGTCTCGCCGTCCGGGTGGAACCTCGTCCCCGTCGGGACCGACGACGCGTCGTACGCCACGGTCACGGTGACGAACACCCGGGTCGAGTCCACCGGTTTCGAGATCGCGAAGGACCTGACGGACCCCGAAGGCCTGGTGGGTAGCGAGACGTTCTCCGGTACCTGGACGTGCACCGACGGCACGCACGCCGACGCCACCGGCACGTGGTCGACGACGGGGGCCGGCACGTTCACCGTCCCCGACGACACCGCCGACCCGGACGCGACCTCGGCCTCCCTGTGGGTCGGCATGACCTGCACGGTCACGGAGACCACCCCGACCGGTGGTGACGGGACCTGGGAGCCGCCGACGATCGGGGCCGACGTGACCCTTGGTGTCGACGCCACCGACACGGTCCCGGTCGTCACCGTCAGCAACGAGTTCGTCGCGGAGTCGACGGACTTCCAGATCACCAAGTCACTCACCGACAGCGCCGGCCTGGTGCCCTCGGGCACGCAGTTCGCGGGTACCTGGAGCTGCACCTATCCCGACGCTGCGACGGAGGTCGACGACGGCACGTGGACGCTCGCAGCTGGGGGCACGGTCACGATCTCGACGGACTCGCCCGTGGGATCCGTCTGCACGGTGACCGAGACTGCGCCGGGGGACGTCCCCGGCGGCACGTGGGAGACCCCGACCATCAGCCCCGCGAGCGTGACCCTCGGCGCGACAGGCAACAACGATCCGGTCGAGGTCGTCACGGTCAGCAACACGTTCACGCCGACCCCGACCGGCTTCGACATCACCAAGGCCCTGACCGACGACGAGCAGGTCGTCGACCCCGACCTCGACTACACGGGCACCTGGGAGTGCGTCGACCCGGCGAACCCCGGGACGGTCTACGACGACGGGACCTGGACCGTGAAGGCGGGCGAGACGACGACCATCACACCGAACGCCCCGGTCGGCGCCCAGTGCAACGTCGTCGAGACGCCGCCTGCCGACGTTCCGGGCGACGGCACCTGGGAGCCGCCGACGATCATGCCGTCGAGCGTCATCCTCGGAGTCGCGGCGAACAGCCCGAACCCCGAGGTGACGGTGACCAACGAGTTCATCGCTACCTCGACCGGCTTCGCGATCACCAAGGACCTCACCGACCCGTACAACGTGGTCCCTGCGGGGACGACGTTCACCGGGACCTGGTCGTGCGAGGCGCCCGACGGCAGCGACGCGGGCTCCGGCACCTGGACCCTCGCCGCGGGCGACAGCACCGCAACCCTCGCCGTGGACGCCCCGGTCGGTTCCGTGTGCACCGTCACGGAGGACGCGCCTGCGGGCCTCCCCGACGGCAGCTGGGAGACCCCGACGATCTCGGGCACGGTGACCCTGGGGGTGGCCGCGAACAACGACCCCCTCCCGATCGTCACCGTGAGCAACGAGTTCACCGCGGACACGGCCGGGTTCTCGATCACGAAGAACGTCACCGACCCGTTCGGGGCGGTGCCGCTCGACCTCGAGTTCACGGGCAGCTGGGAGTGCACCTACCCCGACGCCTCGACCGTGGTCGGTTCGGGCACCTGGACGCTCGAGGACGGCGACGACGTGACCTTGGGGACGGGCCTGCCGGTCGGTTCGGTGTGCACCGTGACGGAGGACCAGCCGGCCGACATCCCCGGTGACGGCACCTGGGAGCAGCCAGTGATCTCCGGAACGGTCACGCTCGAGGCCGCGGGCAACAACCCGGTCCCGGTCCCTGTCACGGTCACCAACTCGTTCCTCGCAGATGCGACGCCGTTCGATATCACCAAGGCGCTCGTGGACGACGAGGGCCTCGTGGACCCGTCCGTCACCTACGCGGGCACCTGGAGCTGCGTCGACGGCAACGGGGCTCAGGTGGCGTCGGGGACCTGGTCCCTGGTCGCCGGCGACACGACGAGGATCACGACGAATGCCCCCATCGGCTCGGAGTGCACCGTCGTCGAGACGGCTCCCGTGCAGCAGCCTGACGGTACGTGGGAGACACCGGACATCTCCGGTACGGTCACCCTCGGGCTCGAGGCGACGGACCCCGTCGAGGTCGTCACGGTCACGAACACCTTCACGCCGGACGCCACGGGCTTCAAGATCGAGAAGGTCCTCGTCGACGACGGTGGGGTCGTCCCCTCGGGGACGACGTTCACCGGTGACTGGGTGTGTGTGGCGCCCGACGGGAGCGACGCGGGCTCCGGAACGTGGACGCTCACCGGTGGCGGCACGACGGTCGTGCTGGCCGACGACGTCCCGGTCGGTTCCGAGTGCACCGTGACGGAGGACACGCCGGCCGACGTCGATGGTGGCTCGTGGGAGCAGCCGACGATCTCGGGCGGCGTGACCCTCGCGGCCACGGGGACGGACCCGACGGTCCCGGTCGTCTCGGTCACCAACACGTTCACGCCGGTGACCCCGACGCCGACACCCACCCCGACACCGACGACGCCTCCGACCACACCGACGACTCCGTCCACCCCGACGACCCCGGACCTCCCGGTCACGGGTGCGCAGGTCGCGTCGATCGGCGCCCTCGCCCTGCTGCTGCTCGGGCTCGGGACCGCCGCGGTGCTGACGACCCGTCGGCGCCGCGAGGAGTAGACGCCTGGTCAACGTGCGGCTGATCGTCGAGGAGATCGTCGACGATCAGCCGCACGTTCGGCGTAGGTCGGCGAGCGTACAGGGCAGCTTCTATGTGAATTGCGGAAACCTGCCGTACGCCGCGGAATAGGCCACGAATCGCGCACCCCTGACCTGTCTGCGATGGTTCTCATGAGGTGTCGTCAAAGTCGATGACACGAGTATTCGAACTGCGGGGCCACTATGCATCACGCAATGTCATCGGGGCGCGGTAGGCGGCCTTCTCGGCTGTCGCGCTTCGCCGCGCTCCTAGGGTCCATCGCGTTGGTCTCCGCGCCGCTGATTGCGGTTCCGGTCATTGTTGCTCCTGCGGCATTCGCCGTCGATGCGACGGGTTTTCAGATCACGAAGGTGTTGACGGATCCGGCGGGTGTGGTGCCTTCGGGGACGTCGTTCACCGGTAATTGGGAGTGCACGACAGATAGCGGGAACACGCAGCAGGGGCAGGGGTCGTGGTCGTTGGAGGCTGGTGCTTCGACGGCGACCCTGGCGGCTGGGGTGCCGGTGGGTTCGCAGTGTCGTGTGGTTGAGGATGCGCCGAGTGATGTGGCGGGTGGTTCGTGGCAGGCCCCGGTGTATTCGGGTGAGGTGACGTTGGTTGAGGATCCGGCGGTGCCGGTGATCACGGTGACGAATGAGTTCACGGCTGATCCGGTGCCGGTGGCGTCGGGTTTTCAGATTACGAAGGTGTTGACGGATCCGGCGGGTGTGGTGCCTTCGGGGACGTCGTTCACCGGTAATTGGGAGTGCACGACAGATAACGGGGGCACGCAGCAGGGGCAGGGGTCGTGGTCGTTGGAGGCTGGTGCTTCGACGGCGACCCTGGCGGCTGGGGTTGCGGTGGGTTCGCAGTGTCGTGTGGTTGAGGATGCGCCGAGTGATGTGGCGGGTGGTTCGTGGCAGGCGCCGGTGTATTCGGGTGAGGTGACGTTGGTTGAGGATCCGGCGGTGCCGGTGATCACGGTGACGAATGAGTTCACGGCTGATCCGGTGCCGGTGGCGTCGGGTTTTCAGATTACGAAGGTGTTGACGGATCCGGCGGGTGTGGTGCCTTCGGGGACGTCGTTCACCGGTAATTGGGAGTGCACGACAGATAACGGGGGCACGCAGCAGGGGCAGGGGTCGTGGTCGTTGGAGGCTGGTGCTTCGACGGCGACCCTGGCGGCTGGGGTTGCGGTGGGTTCGCAGTGTCGTGTGGTTGAGGATGCGCCGAGTGATGTGGCGGGTGGTTCGTGGCAGGCGCCGGTGTATTCGGGTGAGGTGACGTTGGTTGAGGATCCGGCGGTGCCGGTGATCACGGTGACGAATGAGTTCACGGCTGATCCGGTGCCGGTGGCGTCGGGTTTTCAGATTACGAAGGTGTTGACGGATCCGGCGGGTGTGGTGCCTTCGGGGACGTCGTTCACCGGTAATTGGGAGTGCACGACAGATAACGGGGGCACGCAGCAGGGGCAGGGGTCGTGGTCGTTGGAGGCTGGTGCTTCGACGGCGACCCTGGCGGCTGGGGTGCCGGTGGGTTCGCAGTGTCGTGTGGTTGAGGATGCGCCGAGTGATGTGGCGGGTGGTTCGTGGCAGGCCCCGGTGTATTCGGGTGAGGTGACGTTGGTTGAGGATCCGGCGGTGCCGGTGATCACGGTGACGAATGAGTTCACGGCTGATCCGGTGCCGGTGGCGTCGGGTTTTCAGATTACGAAGGTGTTGACGGATCCGGCGGGTGTGGTGCCTTCGGGGACGTCGTTCACCGGTAATTGGGAGTGCACGACAGATAACGGGGGCACGCAGCAGGGGCAGGGGTCGTGGTCGTTGGAGGCTGGTGCTTCGACGGCGACCCTGGCGGCTGGGGTTGCGGTGGGTTCGCAGTGTCGTGTGGTTGAGGATGCGCCGAGTGATGTGGCGGGTGGTTCGTGGCAGGCGCCGGTGTATTCGGGTGAGGTGACGTTGGTTGAGGATCCGGCGGTGCCGGTGATTACGGTGACGAATGAGTTCACGGCTGATCCGGTGCCGGCGTCGACGGACTTCCAGATCACCAAGTCACTTACTGACAGCGCCGGCCTGGTGCCTGCGGGCACGCAGTTCGAGGGTGCCTGGAGCTGCACCTACCCTGATGCCGCGACCGAGGTCGACGACGGCACGTGGACGCTCGCAGCCGGGGACACAGTCACGATCTCGACCGGCTCGCCCGTCGGATCCGTGTGCACGGTGACCGAGACTGCGCCGGGGGACCTCTCTGGCGGCAGCTGGGAGGCGCCCGACGTCTCGAGCACCGTCACCCTTGGTGTTGCGGCGACGGACCCCGTCGAGGTCGTCACGGTCACGAACACCTTCACGCGGGTCTCGACGACTGGTTTCCAGATCGAGAAGACGGTTGTCGATGATCGGGGTGTGATCGACCCGGACAAGGAGTTCGGTGGGGACTGGTTCTGCTCGGATGGTGTCCACACGGATGTCAGCGGTAGTTGGACTGCGACGGCGACGACTCCGTTCAAGGTCCCTGAGGACGGTCAGGCGACGCATGACCAGCTGTGGGTCGGGATGGAGTGTGACGTCTCCGAGAACACGCCGTCGACGGATCCTGGTGGTTCGTGGCAGACGCCGGTGATCAGTGGGACGGTCACGCTCGTCGAGGACACGGGTGGCAATCCCGTGCCGGTGATCACGGTGACGAACGAGTTCGTGGTGCCTTCGACGACTGGTTTCCAGATCGAGAAGACGGTTGTCGATGATCGGGGTGTGATCGACCCGGACAAGGAGTTCGGTGGGGACTGGTTCTGCTCGGATGGTGTCCACACGGATGTCAGCGGTAGTTGGACTGCGACGGCGACGACTCCGTTCAAGGTCCCTGAGGACGGTCAGGCGACGCATGACCAGCTGTGGGTCGGGATGGAGTGTGACGTCTCCGAGAACACGCCGTCGACGGATCCTGGTGGTTCGTGGCAGACGCCGGTGATCAGTGGGACGGTCACGCTCGTCGAGGACACGGGTGGCAATCCCGTGCCGGTGATCACGGTCACGAACACCTTCACGCGGGTCTCGACGACTGGTTTCCAGATCGAGAAGACGGTTGTCGATGATCGGGGTGTGATCGACCCGGACAAGGAGTTCGGTGGGGACTGGTTCTGCTCGGATGGTGTCCACACGGATGTCAGCGGTAGTTGGACTGCGACGGCGACGACTCCGTTCAAGGTCCCTGAGGACGGTCAGGCGACGCATGACCAGCTGTGGGTCGGGATGGAGTGTGACGTCTCCGAGAACACGCCGTCGACGGATCCTGGTGGTTCGTGGCAGACGCCGGTGATCAGTGGGACGGTCACGCTCGTCGAGGACACGGGTGGCAATCCCGTGCCGGTGATCACGGTGACGAACGAGTTCGTGGTGGACCCGACTCCCACGCCGACTCCCACGCCGACGCCGACTCCCACGCCGACGCCGACGCCCACGCCGACGCCGACTCCGACGTCGAGTCTGATGCCGGCGCCAGCGCCGACGTCGACAGCAAAGCCGACACCGACACCGCTCCCGATGACCGGAGCCGAGACCGGTGGGATCGCAGGCCTCTCGCTGTTGTTCCTAGGGCTTGGAACTGGTGCCGTGCTGGTAGCGCGAAAGCGTCGCGAGGTCTGATGTCCGCGTCGCCGCCGTGTTGTCGCTCGTTCAGCGACGCCGGGATCGTCGGGTGATCTCACCTTCGGTCGCGATGTCGTAGACCGAACGCCGAAGGGCCGGCACCACCTCGTGGTGGTGCCGACCCTTCGACCTGGTTGCAGCGAGCGGATCAGCGCTCGACGTCACCGGCGATGAAGGCCTCGAGCTGCGCGCGGCCCTCGGTGTCCTCCATCTGCACGGGCGGCGACTTCATGAAGTACGTCGACGCGGAGAGGATCGGGCCGCCGACGCCGCGGTCCTTGGCGATCTTCGCGGCGCGCACGGCGTCGATGATGATGCCGGCAGAGTTGGGGAGTCCCAGACCTCGAGCTTGTACTCGAGGTTCAGGGGGACCTCGCCGAACGCGCGACCCTCGAGGCGGACGTAGGCCCACTTGCGGTCGTCGAGCCACTGGACGTAGTCCGAGGGGCCGATGTGGACGTTGCGGTCCTCCTTCTTGCCGGCGAGGGGGCCGGTGAGGTTGGAGGTGACGGCCTGCGTCTTGGAGATCTTCTTCGACTCGAGGCGGTCGCGCTCGAGCATGTTCTTGAAGTCCATGTTGCCGCCGACGTTCAGCTGGTACGTGCGGTCCAGCACGACACCGCGCTGCTCGAACAGCTTGGCCAGGACGCGGTGCGTGATCGTGGCACCGACCTGCGACTTGATGTCGTCGCCGACGATCGGCACGCCGGCCTGCTCGAACTTCGCGGCCCACTCGGGGTCGGACGCGATGAAGACGGGGAGGGCGTTGACGAACGCGACGCCGGCGTCGATGGCGCACTGGGCGTAGTACTTCGCGGCGACCTCGGACCCGACGGGCAGGTAGCAGACGAGCACGTCGACCTGGGCCTCGCGCAGGGCGGCGACGATGTCGACCGGCTCTGCGTCGGACTCCTCGATGGTCTCGCGGTAGTACTTGCCGAGGCCGTCGTTCGTGACGCCGCGCTGGACGGGGACGCCCAGCGGCGGGACGTCCGCGATCTTGATGGTGTTGTTCTCGGACGCGCTGATGGCCTCGGAGAGGTCGAAGCCGACCTTCTTCGCGTCCACGTCGAACGCCGCGACGAACTCCAGGTCGGAGACGTGGTAGTCGCCGAACTGGACGTGCATGAGGCCCGGGACCGTGCTCGTGGGCTCTGCGTCTCGGTAGAAGTGCACGCCCTGGACCAGTGACGATGCACAGTTCCCGACGCCAACGATGGCGACGCGGATGGAGGTCATCCTCGCTCCTTGATGTTCGTGCCGGGACGCGGTGCGTCGTCGGCGGTGGTGTTCTTCTCGGTGGTTCGACCAGAGGTGGTCGGTCGATCGCCGGTGTCCGTCGGACGGCGGCGGTCACGTTCTGCGGTGATGAGCCCGTCGAGCCACGTGACCTCGCGCTCGACCTGCTCGAGGCCGTGGCGCTGGAGCTCGAGCGTGTACTCGTCCAGGCGCTCCCGCGTGCGGGAGGCGGACTCGCGGACGGCGTCCAGCCGTTCGGCGAGCCGGGTGCGGCGCCCTTCGAGGATCCGCAGCCGGGTGTCGGCGTCGGTCTGCGCGAAGAACGCGAACCTCACGTCGAAGCTCTCGTCCTCCCAGGCCGCGGGGCCGGACGACGCGAGCTCGGTCTGCAGGTGCTCCTTGCCCTCGGCGGTGAGCTCGTAGACGATCCGCGACCGCTTGCCCGCGAGGGCGTGGGGGGGACCGACGTGGACTCGGTGCCGACGATGAGGCCGCGGGTGACCATCGCCTTGAGGGCCGGGTAGACCGACCCGTAGGAGAGCGCGCGGAACGATCCGAGCACGAGGTTGAGTCGCTTGCGCAGCTCGTACCCGTGCAGCGGGGTCTCGGTGAGGAGCCCGAGGATCGCGGTCTCGAGCACACCAGCACCTCGGCGCACACGACCTCCTCGGCCACTCGTCGCTCGGTCGGTGGTCGGGTGATCACCGTTCGTCGCGATGTATCGATCCGATACATCAACTGGATAGGTATAGCAGATGCATCGGCGCGTCGCCAGCAACGCCGCGTTCGTGTGAAGGTCGCGCGAACGTGGTGGGCTGATCACGCACAGCAACGGTCGGGATTCCGCGCTGAGCCCACCCCGGAGCACGCGCACGGTCTATCGTTCCGCTAGGCGCGGCCGAGTCGACATCCACCTCGGCCGCACCTTTCCCTGCTGTCCCCCAGGAAGGTCTCACCCGTGGCGAAGTCCGCGACGCGCACCAGCGCACCGAACCGCCGCAGGTTCTTCAACTACCCGCGATCGCACGTCACCAGCTTCCGCCGGTGGCTCCCGTCGTGGCGGATCGTCGTGGGGACGCTGCTCGCAGGGATCGCCCTGGTCGCCGGCCTCATGATCGCCGCCTACGCGACGACGGAGATCCCCGACGAGGAGGCCTACGCGAGCCAGCAGGCGAGCACGGTCTACTTCTCGGACGGCGAGACCGAGATGGCGAAGTTCTACACCGACGGCGGCAACCGCAAGATCATCGACTATGCGGACCTGCCCGACTACGTGGGCAACTCCGTGGTCGCGTCGGAGGACACGACCTTCTGGACGAACAGCGGGGTCGACGTCAAGGGGATCGTGCGCGCCGCGGTGAACAACGTCACCGGCGGTGCCCGTCAGGGAGCGTCGACGCTGACCCAGCAGTACGCCGAGCGCTACTACATGGGCACGACGACCAGCTACGTCGGCAAGTTCAAGGAAGCGATCCTCGCGCTGAAGATCACGCAGGTGCAGAGCAAGGAAGAGATCCTCGAGAACTACCTGAACACGATCTACTTCGGTCGCGGCGCGTACGGGATCGAGCAGGCCGCGCAGACCTACTACGGGGTGCCCGCGGCAGAGATGACGCTGTCGCAGTCCGCGATGCTCGCCGGGATCATCCCGTCCCCGGTGAACTGGGAGCCCTCGGCGAACCCCGACCAGGCCGAGGCGCGCTGGAACCGCGTGCTGGACCGCATGGTCACCGACGGGTACATCACCCAGGCGGAGCGCGACGAGCAGGAGTTCCCGGAGACGCTCGAGAAGTCGACCGAGGCGCGCTACGAGGGCACCAACGGGTACCTCGTGCAGATGGCGCGCGAGGAGCTCATCGACTCCGGCGACTTCACCGAGGAGCAGCTCGACCAGGGCGGGTACTCGATCGTCACGACGGTCGACGAGGACATGCAGGCCGCGGCGGTCGAGACCGCCGAGTCGCTGCCGGACGACGCGAACGAGCGGATCCGCACCTCGCTCGTGACGCTCGACCCCGACACGTCGGCGATCAAGGCGCTGTACGGCGGCCCGGACGCCGTGAGCCAGGCGTACAACAACTCGACCCAGGGTGCCGCGCAGGCCGGGTCGACCTTCAAGCCGATGGCGCTCATCTCGGGTCTGGAGAACGGCAAGACCCTCGAGGACCGCTACGACGGTCGCTCGCCCCAGACTTTCGGCGACTGGAAGGTCACGAACTTCGGCGGCGAGCAGTTCGGGTCGACCCGTCTGGTCGACGCGACCGCGCACTCCGTGAACACGGTCTACGCGCAGCTGAACCTCGAGGTCGGTCCGGAGAAGACGTCGGACGTCGCCGCGCGGCTCGGCATCACGTCCGAGGTCGAGCCGGTCAAGTCGAACGTGCTCGGCACCGCGACGGTGCACGGCCTCGAGCTCGCCAACGCGTACAACACGATCGCCGACGGCGGGCTCCACACCGACCCGTTCATCGTCCAGGAGGTCGTCAACCGTGACGGCGACTCCGAGTACAAGGGCGAGTCGAAGCCGGAGCGGGTCGTGGACCAGGAGGTCATCAACGGAGCCACCTACGCCATGGAGCAGGTCGTCCAGGAGGGCTCCGGCCGCGAGGCGAAGCGGCTCGAGCGGCCCGTGGCCGGCAAGACCGGTACGTCGAACGAGAACAAGTCGGCGTGGTTCGCTGGATTCGTCCCGCAGCTGACGACCGTCGTGGGCATCTACCAGGTCGGCGAGGACGGCGTGAGCCAGGACTCGATGGAGCCGTTCGGCCAGTGGAAGGACCAGGGCCGCACCATCACGGGCAGCACGTTCCCCGCCTGGGCGTGGACGAACTACATGCAGGAAGTCACGAAGGACATGGAGATCGAGGACTTCCCCGAGTACACGCCGGCGCGTCCGACCTTCACCCCGACGCCGGAGCCGACGCAGACGGCGACGGCCGAGCCGGTCGAGCCGACCGAGGAGCCGACCCAGGAGGTCGAGACCGTCGACGTGCCCGGCGGGCTGGTGGGCAGCAGCCGGGAGTCCGCCACCGCGGCGCTCCAGGCCGCCGGCCTGTCGGTCTCCGTGACCGAGCAGTACTCGGACGAGCCCGTGGGGACGGTGCTGAGCGTCCTGGGCGGCTCGTCCGTGCCGGCCGGCTCGACGATCGGCCTGGTGGTCTCGAAGGGGCCTGACCCGACGCAGAACACACCTGAGCCGACGCAGGAGCCGACGCCCGAGCCCACCCAGCCGCCGGAGCCCACGCAGCCGCCGAAGCCGACGCAGGCGCCCACGCCGACCACGCCTCCGTCAGCGGGCACCGGCAACGGTGGCGGCAACGGCAACGGCAACGGCAACGGCGGGGGTACCGGCAACGGGACCGGGAACACCAACCCGTAGCCCGCGGCACCGCGACGCCCGGTGTCGGACGACGTGGCTCACCTCCCGCGCGGAGGCGAGCTGCGTCGTCCGACACGTTTCTTGGGAAACCCGCCCCACTGCGGGTATCGTTGCACTTCGCTGTGTCCTGGCCCGGTCGACGTAGGCCGGCCCGGCCCCTCCGGGGCCGTGCAGGGCATCGCGGAAGCAGTACGCACAACCCTCCTGCCACGGAGATTCCGTGGCCGCAGAGTCCACAGGAGGTGGGTTATCAATGCGTAAGTACGAGATGATGGTGATCCTCGACCCCAGTGTCGAAGAGCGCACCGTCGCACCGTCCCTCGACAAGTACCTCTCGGTCATCACGACCGACGGTGGTTCCGTCGACAAGGTCGACATCTGGGGCCGTCGTCGCCTCGCGTTCGAGATCGAGAAGAAGTCCGAGGGCATCTACGCCGTCGTCGACTTCACCTCGACCCCGGCGACCGCCAAGGAGCTCGACCGCCAGCTCGGCCTCAACGAGGTCGTCCTGCGGACGAAGACCCTGCGCACCGACGCCAGCTGACGAACCGCGTCCACACCCTCGCACGACGCCGTGTCGATGTCCCCGCCCCGTGATGGGATGGGTACCTCGGACACGACGAGCCCTCGTCGGGCACCCACGACCTAAGGAGTTGGCATGGCTGGCGACACCATCATCACGGTGATCGGAAACCTGACCGCGGACCCGGAGCTTCGGTTCACGCCGTCCGGCGCGGCGGTCGCCAACTTCACGATCGCCTCGACGCCTCGGCAGTTCGACCGTCAGAGCAACGAGTGGAAGGACGGCGACACGCTGTTCATGCGCTGCTCGATCTGGCGCGATGCTGCGGAGAACGTCGCGGAGTCCCTGACGAAGGGCATGCGCGTCATCGCGCAGGGCCGGCTGGTGCAGCGGTCCTACGAGACGCGCGAGGGTGAGAAGCGCACGGTCGTTGAGCTGCAGGTGGAGGAGGTCGGACCTTCTCTCAAGTACGCCTCGGCCAAGGTCACGCGCGCTCAGCGCAGCGGCGGCGGCGGTGGCGGCTTCGGCGGAGGCAACTCCGGCGGCGGCGGCAACAGCGGCGGGGGATACGGCGGAGGCAACTCCGGCGGGTTCTCCAGCTCGGGCGGCGGACAGAGCGATCCTTGGGCCACGGCGGGCCCTGCCACCAACGGTGGCGGGTTCTCCGACGAGCCCCCGTTCTGATCGACGCCTCACCCCAGATCACCCCTTGACCGGTGACCGCGCAGGCACACGTCCTGACCGCGGGGCCGGTACCCAGAAGTAAGGAGCAACACCATGGCAAAGCCTGTGGTGCGCAAGCCCAAGAAGAAGGCCAACCCGCTGAAGACGGCGAAGATCGAGACCGTCGACTACAAGGACACGGCTCTTCTCCGCAAGTTCATCTCCGACCGTGGAAAGATCCGCGCCCGCCGCGTGACCGGTGTCTCGGTCCAGGAGCAGCGTCAGATCGCCAAGGCCGTCAAGAACGCCCGCGAGATGGCTCTCCTGCCGTACTCGTCGTCGGCGCGCTGACCAGGATCGGAAGGGATACATCATGGCCAAGCTGATCCTCACGCACGAGGTCACCGGACTCGGTGAGCCCGGCGACGTGGTCGAGGTCAAGGACGGGTACGCCCGTAACTTCCTCATCCCCCGCAACCTCGCGACCCCGTGGTCGAAGGGTGCCGAGTCGCAGGTCTCCGCGATCCGCAAGGCTCGCAAGAGCCGCGAGATCGCGTCGCTCGACGACGCGAAGGCTGCGCGTGACTCGCTGCAGGCGAAGCCGGTCGTCGTGACCGCCAAGGCCGGCGAGTCGGGCCGGCTCTTCGGTGCCGTCACGACCGCTGACATCGCCGAGGCCGTCAAGGCGAACGGCACCCTCAGCGTCGACAAGCGCAAGATCGAGATCGGCCAGCCCATCAAGGCTGTCGGCTCGTACTCGGTGTCGATCCGCCTGCACCCCGAGGTCTCGGCGAACATCGCCGTCGACGTCGTCGCCGGCTGACACCAGCGCCACCAGCAGCACCGACGAAGGCCCGGCCGCTCCCCACGGGGAGCGACCGGGCCTTCGTCTGTCCCGGCCTTCACCTGCCCTGGGCCCGGTCTGCCCTGACCCTGGTCTGTCGGTCGTGCTCTTCGTCTGTCCGCCGGGTGCCGCGGGTCAGGCGCCGGTGACCATCCAGCGGCTGCCGCGGGCGCGCAGCCCCGTCGTGAGCGCCCGGGCGGCCATGAACACGCCGGCGAACGCGAACCACAGCCACGCGAGGCCCCAGGGGCCGTCGGGGGCGTACCGGCCGACGAGGAGCGCGACAGGGGCGTAGACGACGAGGGTCAGCATGCCCGCCCAGGCGAGGTACCGGCCGTCGCCGGCGCCGATGAGCACGCCGTCGAGCACGTAGACCCACCCGGCGACGGGCAGCAGCAGCCCGGTCACGAGCATCCCGACGGCGACGGCGGAGCGGACCTCGGGGTCGGAGGTGAACAGCAGTGCGAACCACCAGCCGCCCGCAGCCATGAGGAACCCGAGAAGCGCCCCGGCGCCGACCCCCACTGCAGAGTCCGCCGCAGCACGCGTCGGGTCGAGTCGACGTCGCCGGCGCCCAGGCCCTGACCGATCAGCGCCTGCGCGGCGATGGCGAGCGCGTCGAGCGCGAACGCGGCGAACCCCCACACGGAGTTGACCACCTGGTGCGCCGCGAGGTTGGCCGCGCCGAGTCCGGTGGCGACGTACACGGTCACGAGGATCGCCCCACGCAGCGAGAGGGTGCGCACGAAGAGGGGAGCGCCGTCGCGGGCGTTGGTCCAGATCCCGCCGGCGGCCGGGCGCAGGGAGGCACCGGTGCGGCGGGCGCCCCGCAGTACGACCGCGCACAGGACGACTGCCATGCTGATCTGCGAGAACGCGGTGCCGATCGCGGAGCCGGCGATCCCGAGGCCGACGCCGTACACGAGCACGATGTTCAGGACGGTGTTCAGTACAGCTCCGGACGCCGCCACGTACAGCGGCGTACGGGTGTCCCGCATGCCACGCAGCACGCCGGTCGACGCGAGGACGAGGAGCATGCCGGGGAGCCCGGGCGCCGACCACCGCAGGTACGTCACGGCGTGGCGCGCGACGTCGTCCGACCCGCCCATGACGCCCACCGCCCAGGGCGCCGCGACCCACAGCGACGCCGCGAGGGCGAGGCCGAGGCCTAGGGCGAGCCACATGCCGTCGATGCCGGACTGGAGCGCCTCCCGCTCGCGACCGGCGCCGATGCGGCGGGCGACCGCGGCGGTCGTCGCGTACGCGAGGAACACGCAGAGCCCGACGACGGTCAGCAGCAGCGTGCTCGCGAGGGAGAGCCCGGCGAGCTGCGGGGTGCCGAGGTGCCCGACGACCGCGCTGTCCACGAGGACGAAGATCGGCTCGGCGACCAGAGCGCCGAGCGCAGGTATCGCGAGGGCGAGAATCTCGCGGTCGAGAGACCTCCGGTCGGTGCCGCTGTGGACACGGCCGCGCCCCGGGCGTGTCGTCGGCGTGTCGTGCATCGAATCTTCGTCCACACCCCGAAGGCTAGTGTTTACGCGGCTCATCGAATTCGAGAGCCCGCTTTCCGAACACTTGTCCACATGGTTGTCCACCGCCTGTGCACAGCTGTCTCGGACTTGTCCACAGCGCGACCGCGGTTGTCGACAGGCCTGTGGACAACCTGGTTTGCCCCCGACTCCGCGCGGTCCTATCGTCGCGCAGGCGTCTCGTGTCGGACGTCGTCACGCACCTGAGCCGTACGGCTCTCTGTCGGTGGCGGGTCGTAGAAATCAGGTACGAGGACGAGGCGCGGGGGACCGGAGGAACATGTCGATCGACGAGCTCGAGGCGGGCTACGGCTCCGGTGAGTCGAGCCCCGCGTTCGACCGCACACCCCCGCAGGACGTCCAGGCGGAGCAGAGCGTGCTCGGCGGCATGCTCCTGTCGAAGGACGCGATCGCCGACGTCGTCGAGCAGGTCCGCGGCGTCGACTTCTATCGCCCGGCGCACGAGGCCGTCTACGACGCGATCACGGACCTCTACGGCCGTGGCGAGCCTGCCGACGCGATCACCGTCGTGGCCGAGCTCCAGAAGCGCGGCGAGCTCGGGCGCGTCGGCGGCGCCCCGTACATCCACGACCTCATCGCGATGGTCCCGACTGCGGCGAACGCCGGGTACTACGGGCGCATCGTCCGTGAGCGCGCCGTGCTGCGCCGCCTCGTCGAGGCCGGGACGCGCATCGTCCAGCTCGGGTACGCGACCGAGGGCGGCGACGTCGACGACATCGTCAACAACGCCCAGGCCGAGGTCTACGCCGTCACCGAGCGGCGCACCGCCGAGGACTACGCCCCGCTGGCCGACATCATCGGCGGCACCGTCGACGAGATCGAGGCCGCGGGTCACCGCGGCGAGGGCATGGTCGGAGTGCCGACCGGCTTCGCGGACCTCGACCGGCTGACGAACGGTCTGCACCCCGGGCAGATGATCGTGCTGGCGGCGAGGCCGGCCATCGGCAAGTCGACGCTGGGAATCGATATTGCACGGTCGGCGTCGATAAAAAACAACATGACGTCTGTCGTGTTCTCGCTCGAGATGAGCCGCAACGAGATCACCATGCGTCTGCTCTCGGCCGAGGCGCGCATCCATCTCCAGAAGATGCGCAACGGGTCGATGGGGGAGGACGACTGGCAGAAGCTCGCCTCCACGATGGGCAAGATCACCGAGGCGCCGCTGTTCATCGACGACTCCCCGAACATGTCGCTCATGGAGATCCGCGCCAAGTGCCGGCGGCTCAAGCAGAAGCACGACCTCAAGCTCGTGGTCATCGACTACCTGCAGCTCATGACGTCGGGCAAGCGCGTCGAGTCGCGCCAGCAGGAGGTCTCGGAGTTCTCGCGTGCGCTCAAGCTGCTCGCGAAGGAGCTCGAGGTGCCGGTCATCGCGATCTCGCAGCTCAACCGTGGCGCCGAGCAGCGCACGGACAAGAAGCCCGCTATGTCCGATCTGCGTGAATCTGGATCTATCGAGCAGGACGCCGACATGGTCATCCTGCTCCACCGTGAGGATGCCTACGAGAAGGAGTCACCGCGGGCGGGGAGGCTGACCTCATCGTCGCCAAGCACCGCAACGGGCCGACCGATGTGATCACGGTGGCGTTCCAGGGGCACTACTCACGATTCGTGGACATGCAGTCCTGATCGGGGTTGCTGGCTAGGGCGTCAGATCGGGTGCCTGCTGACCCGCTCTCAGCACACCCCTGAACGACACGATCATCCCGGCGATCCCCCCGAAGATGAGTCCAGCGAACGGCCACGCAAACACCTCGCCGTTCTCACCGACCAGGGTTGCGGCCGCCAGGGCCAGGAAGAGCATCGCTTCCGCTAGTTGGTTGAGACGGTTCGTCGCGTTCCGGCCTTCCGGTCCGTACGTGCGCGATCGGGCAAGCGTGAATGCCGTCAAGCACAGCGCAGACGTCAGCGCCGCGGTGACGAGCGTCATTGATCCTCCTGTGGGCGAAGCGCCGGAGCTCCAGGCGGGCCATCCGCTGCTGACCATTCCACTTGCGTCAGATCTGTGCAGTCATGTGCGCCAGGCCTGGGGATAACTGCGTTGTCGAACAGGCTCTCTGCCCCGCGATTGGCGATGGTCGAGTGCGGGCGAGGTTGATGACGAGGGGGTGATCCCTGCCACAGCAGTCTTTCTTTCGGCACAAGTTGGCATTTCTTGCAGTAGAGTCGCCGTGTTGAGGCACTTGACTGGGAGAGACTGATGAAGAGCACGATCAGAGGAAGCCGGGTGGCGGCGACCATCGTCGCACTTACGGTTGCCGCCACTGTGAGCATGGGGTCGGGCGCCGTAGCGCTGACGGGGGACGGGGACTCGGCGGATGTCGTCAGCGCCGCTCCCACGACCGCGAAGACCGGGACGCCGGTGAACGATGCGCCCGTGGACGGCACGGGAGGCACGGACGCGACGTCGAACCCGGATTCCGCGAAGGCCACGGACGACGCGAAGGCCCCGGCACCTGCCGAGACCCCCGAAGCGACGGGCGGATCGGCGGACGCCGCGCCAGCTGCCACGAAGGCGGCCAAGTCGACGGCGGCACCGAAGGACCAGTCGACAGGCGACGCGAAGCCCGCTCCCCAACCCGAGCCTTCCGACGCGCCCGCACCTGCACCTGCACCGGCGGCCCCGGCTGCGACGAAGGGCCCGAACGACGAGGTCTTGGCGAATGTCCGCATCGCACCCGCTGCGGCCCACGTGAACCAGAACGTCCGCGTCGACGCGGACTTCGACCTCGGAGACTTCTACCCGACCGGGTCACACTTCACGCTCACGGTGCCTGGCGAGCTGCGGCCCGAGGCCACGTCGTTCCACCTGGTGACTCCCGACGGGACGTCTGCCGGTGACTGTGTCGGCGCCGGGCAGACCATCACCTGCACCACGACCGACTTCGCCGAGAAGCACCAGGGCGTCCGCGGCAGTCTCTTCTTCACCGCGAAGGTCACCGCCGACAACGGCGCGAACCACGAGTCGACCCTCACGAGCTCGTTCGGCACGCCGTTCACCGTGCCGTTGAACGTCACGGCGGACAAGTACGTCCCGCCGACGAACATCGGCAAGGTCGGCGTGCCCTACCCTGCGGCCGGCGTCGTGAACTGGGGCATCACCGTCCCGGTGACCGACCGATCCGGAGGAACGACCGTCATCACCGACCGCCCCTCGGGGCCGCAGACGCTTCCGCACGACACGAGCGACTACACCGTCCAGTGCCACATGAAGGACGCCACCGGCTATGCACCGCTCGCGGGTACCTTCACCGTGCAGGGCGGCGGGCCTAACCGCACGATCAAGATCACGGACAGCGCCTGCGACGGTGCGTACCTCGTGGAGTACAAGGCGGCCGTCGACGCGTCGACACCGGACGGCACCGACCTGCAGAACAAGGCCTCGGCCGGCGCGGACACCGTGACCGCGCACGCGGAATGGAAGGCTCGCAACCCGCTGACGAAGGACTCGTTCAGCCACGACGACCAGGACAAGGCGTCCTGGACGATCAACGCCGACCGCAGCCTGGTCGACGGCGGGAAGCTGACGCTCGTCGACACTCTGCCTGCCGGCCTGACGCTCGACGCGAAGTCACTCGAGATCAACTGCCGCCAGGGCGACCACAACGTCGACGTCGGAGGCTCTTACGGTCATCTCCCGGCGGCTCAGTACACGCTGGACTCCGGTCGCGCCGGGACCGCGCTGATCACCATCAGCGACGCGGCGTGCGCCGCTGCCGGTGGTGACCACTACCAGGTCATCTACGACACCCCCTACCCCGCGGGCAAGCGGCACACGAGCTACACGAACACCGTGACGTCCGGGTCCTCGACGAGCACGTCCGTCGCCGAGGCGTACAAGAACGCCGGAGGGAACGCCGACGGCCACCAGGCTGTCCCGACGCCCGGACCCACGCCCTCGCAGACCCCCACACCGACGCCTACCGCGACGACACCCCCGTGCCGATGACCCCGATGACGCCTGCGGTGGAGCACACGCCGTGGTTGCCGATGACGCCTGCGGTGGAGCACACGCCGTGGTTGCCGATGACGCCTGCGGTGGAGCACACGCCGTGGTTGCCGATGACGCCTGCGGTGGAGCACACGCCGTGGTTGCCGATGACGCCTGCGGTGGAGCACACGCCGTGGTTGCCGATGACGCCTGCGGTGGAGCACACGCCGTGGTTGCCGATGACGCCTGCGGTGGAGCACACGCCGTGGTTGCCGATGACGCCTGCGGTGGAGCACACGCCGTGGTTGCCGATGACGCCTGCGGTGGAGCACACGCCGTGGTTGCCGATGACGCCTGCGGTGGAGCACACGCCGTGGTTGCCGATGACGCCTGCGGTGGAGCACACGCCGTGGTTGCCGATGACGCCTGCGGTGGAGCACACGCCGTGGTTGCCGATGACGCCTGCGGTGGAGCACACGCCGTGGTTGCCGATGACGCCTGCGGTGGAGCACACGCCGTGGTTGCCGATGACGCCTGCGGTGGAGCACACGCCGTGGTTGCCGATGACGCCTGCGGTGGAGCACACGCCGTGGTTGCCGATGACCCCTGCGGTGGAGCACACGCCGTGGCTGCCGATGACCCCTGCGGTGGAGCACACGCCGTGGCTGCCGATGACGCCTTCGACGGTCGTGCCTTCGACGCCCGTGGTGAACACCCCTCTGGTGAGCACCCCGGTGGCGCACACCCCCGCGGTGGGCACCCCGACAACGCCGGTACCGACCGTCCAGACGCCCCCCGTCACCCAGGTGCCGGGCACTCCGTCGACGATCACTCCGGCACCGGTCAAGCACGCACCGACGGTCGCCTCTCCGTCGACGCACCGCCTGGCGCAGACCGGCGCGAACGTCACCGAGTTCGGCATCATCGCTGCACTTGCGATCGTGCTCGGTGGACTGCTCCTGATCGTGGCGAAGCGTCGCCGCAACACCCAGGGCTGACCTCTACGGCCTGAGCACCATGAGGGCCCGCCGGCCTTCGAACGGCGACGTGCAGCGCGGATTGCACGGATCAGCTCGCCTACTCCGCCGAGCGCGGTCAGCAGCGGTCAGAGTCCAGAGATTCTGACCGCTGCTGAGTGCTGAGTGCTGAGTGCTGAGTGGAGGCCTGGATCGAGGCTGTCGCGGATGTGCACTCCGCACCGCCAGGTGGCCTGACCGCTGCGCAGGGCATCGCGTCTAGGGTGTTGGGAGCAGCCCGTCGCGCGCAGTGCTCGTCGGGCTGCACGGGGAGTCATCTCCTTCGTCGCGCTGCTCGACGACGCGCTGCGCGAGAAGCTGTCCGCGAAGTACGCGCGTGCGCGGCAGCTGCTGGCGCCGATCGGCGGCTGACGGCGGGTCGGGCGACTTGCCCGGGCGACATCGGCGCTGGACTTGCACCCGAGTGGAACAGATCGGGCTACTGATGGTTCCAGCGCGCCGCCGTGTCGCGCCGCCTCGAACTGACGGCCACCTGACTGCTCCGGTTGCCGCCCGCTCGCGGACCCCCGATCGTTGGAGTGCTGTGTCTTGCCCCTACCGAGGAGTACCTGATGAGCACACCCAAGCCCGCCACCGAGGCGACGATCCGCGCCAACCGTGCGGTGCGTGACGCGCTGCCGTTCGACGACACGACGGACATCGAGAACGCGGACCGTGGTCTGATCGTGCGGGCCACCGGTCAGATCCTCACGGACGAGGGCGACGTCGCCTGGGACTTCGACCGGTGGAGCTTCCTGGACGGCGAGGCCCCCGACACCGTGAACCCCTCGCTGTGGAGGCAGAGCCAGCTGGTGTCGAAGGCCGGCATCTACCAGGTGGCCGACGGCATCTACCAGGCCCGCGGCTTCGACCTGTCGGTGCAGTCGTACATCCGTGGGGAGAAGGGCTGGATCGTCGTCGACCCCTCGATCAGCGTCGAGCCCACGAAGCGTGGCTACGACCTGGTCTGCGAGCACGTCGAGGACCTGCCGGTCACCGCCGTCATCCACACCCACTCCCACATCGACCACTACGGCGGTGTGCGCGCGCTCGTCACGGACGAGGCGGTCGCGTCGGGAGACGTGCGCATCATCGCGCCCGTCGACTTCCTCGAGGAGTCGGTCAGCGAGAACGTGATGCTCGGGAACGCGATGGCCCGCCGCAAGGCCTACATGTACGGCGAGATCGTCGGCTACGGCCCGGATCGCGCCGTCGGCGCCGGGCTCGGGCAGGTCACCTCCGCCGGGACGGTCACGCTCATCCCTCCGACGGACATCATCAGCGAGACCGGCACCGAGCTGACGGTGGACGGCGTCCGGATCGTCTTCCAGCACACGCCGGGCGCCGAGGCGCCCGCCGAGCTGTGCTTCTACCTCCCGGACCACAAGGCGCTCTGTGGCGCCGAGATCGTCACGCACACGATGCACAACCTCTACACGCTGCGCGGCGCGAAGATCCGTGACTCGCTCATCTGGTCCAAGCACCTGCACGAGATGCTGCAGCTCTTCGGCGACGCGGAGGTCCTGTTCTCCTCCCACCACTGGCCCACCTGGGGCAACGCCGAGCTGCGCGACCTCATCGCCTCCCAGCGCGACACCTACCGCTACCTGCACGACGAGACGGTGCGGCTCGCGAACAAGGGGCTCACGCCGGTCGAGATCGGTGAGCAGGTGAACCTCCCCGACGCGTTGGCGCAGAAGTTCTCCAGCCGTGGCTACTACGGCTCGACGAACCACAACGTGAAGTCGACGTACGTCTACTATCTCGGGTGGTTCGACGCGAACCCCGCGAACCTCCACCCGTTGGAGCCGACGGACTCCGCACCCCGGTACGTCGAGTACATGGGCGGGGCCGACGCGGTCCTGGAGCGGGCCCGCGACGACTTCGAGAAGGGCAACTACCGCTGGGTGGCCGAGGTGCTCAACCACGTCATCTTCGCGGACCCCGAGAACACGGCGGCGCGCGAGCTCCAGGCCGACACGTTCGAGCAGCTCGGCTACCAGGCGGAGAACGGGACGTGGCGCAACTTCTACCTCACGGGCGCGATGGAGCTGCGCGACGGGATCCGCAAGCAGCACGTGCTTGTGACCGCCAGCGCCGACTCGGTGCGCGCGATGTCCGTGTCGATGTTCCTCGACTACATCGCGATGCGGCTCAAGGCGCCCGAGGCGGTCGGCCTCTCGGCCAAGTTCGCGGTCGTGCTCCCGGACATCGACGAGCGGTACGTGCTCGAGCTGGGCAACGGCGTCCTCAACCACCACCCGGGCACCGCGGACGACGTCGAGGCGACGCTGACCTTCGACCGCTCCGTCCTCGACGGCGTGGTGCTGGGGACGACGGACATCGCCGAGGCGGTCGAGCGTGGTGACGTGTCGGTCGAGGGCGACGCGCACACGGTCCGTTCGTTCGTGCAGCTGCTCGAGAAGTTCGAGTTCTGGTTCGACATCGTCACGCCTTGATCTGACCGTTACGACGGACGCGGGTCCGTGGCACCCGCGTCCGTCGTCGGTGCGTGCGCGCTCAGAGCTGCTGACGAACCCCGGCCTCGCGCGCGATGCCCTCGACCTGTTCCTCCATGTCGTCGCGCATCGGCTTGAGCCCGGCGCCGCGCCGCACGATCGGGAGCTGCACGGGGTTGTCGACCTCCTCGAGCACGAACCCGAGCGCCGCGTACAGCGCGAGGATGGCGAGCAGCAACCCGAGGACTCCCGCGGCGAGATCCCAGGCGCCGCCGCCGGTGAGCTCTGCGATCCCCGTGACGGCGAAGCGCGCCCCGGAGCCCACCATGACGGCTCCCGCGACGAGCTTGCCGTGCGCGGCGGACGCCGGGACGAGCATCGCGGCGCCGGCCGTGATGAGCAGGATCCCGAGCGCGGGGCTCGTGCTCCCGGGCGGCGACGTCAGCGTCGCGACCGCGACCATCGCCCACACCCCGGACACCATCGCCATGCCGGTCCCGGCGATCGGGTCGCGGGCGCCGAACCCGAAGACGGCGGCCAGCAGCTGCAGCGGCACGGTGAGGACGAGCACGGCGAGCGCCACCGTGCCGGCCTCGTCGGGGCCCACCACGCCCAGCTGGAGACAGCTGAACCCGACCGTGGCGATCGCCAGGGCCATGAACCCGAGGGGCAACGGGTTCCCTGTCGGGCGCAGCACGATCCGGGTCATCCGCAGCTGCTCGCTCTGGGGTCGCTGGGCGGTGGACGTCGCGGCGGAGGTCTCGGACTCGGTGGACTCGACAGGTTCGGTCATCGGGCCACACAACACTGATCCGGGTCCGTCCACAACAACGGGTCCGCGTTCGTCGCCCCGAGAGCGGGGCGAGTCACGTCCCGGCGTCGGACGTCGGCCCTAGAGTCGCGCGCATGACCGACGACCCGTACGTCCTCGTCCCGCGCCCACCGGGGGTCGACGAGTACGTCGACCTCCGCCGCCTGTCCGGGCTGAGCCCGAAGACCAACGAGCAGGCAGGCTTCGCGGTCGCGAACAGCTGGGCGTTCTGCCACGTCCGGCACCGTGAGACCGGCGCAGCGGTCGCGATGGGCCGGGTGCTCGGCGACGGTGGCTGGTACTTCCACGTCGCCGACATGGCGACGCTGCCCGAGCACCAGGGCCGCGGCCTCGGGCGTCGGGTGCTGCGGTGGCTGCTCGACCAGATCGACGAGCGGGCGCCCGCCGACCCGTACGTGACGCTGATGGCGGACGCGCCGGGCCGTCCGCTCTATCGGTCCATGGGGTTCGTCGAGTCGGCGCCGCACAGTCTCGGGATGCGTCTGGCCCCGGAGCCGAGGTGAACGCAGGGCCGTCGGCGCCGCGGTGGTGACGACCGCGTCCTCCGCCCAGACTCGAGGCATGAGTCCCGCCCGACGTATCGCCGTGCCGCTCGGGGCCGTCGTGGGTCTCGTCCTGGTCGCGGGCTGCACCGGCGGGGACGCCCCGGACGCCACCGGCGAACCGGCGACCGTCGAGCAGTCGCCCGCGCCGGAGTCCGCGGACCCCGACCCGACTTCGACCTCGGCGTCGGCGACAGTGACGCCGACCGAGACCGAGCCTCCGCCGGACCCCGGACCGCGCGTCGTCACCACGGGGCTCGAGGCCCCCTGGTCGGTCGCGTTCGTCGGCGGCACGCCGCTGGTGAGCGAGCGTGACTCCGCGCGCATCCTCGAGCTGTCGGACGACGGCGCCGCCCGTGAGGTAGGAGTCGTGGCGGGCGTGCAGACCGCGGGGGAGGGCGGGCTGCTCGGCCTCGCCGTCGACGACGACGACCGCCTGTACGTCTACTCGACCGGTGACGACGGCAACCGGGTGCAGCGCTACGACCTGCAGGGCGATCCCGGGTCGTACGACCTGGGTGATCCGACGACGATCCTCGAGGGGATCCCCGCGGCGCGCAGCCATGACGGCGGCCGGCTCGCGTTCGGGCCGGACGGCATGCTGTACGCGTCGACGGGCGACGCCCGCGTCCGGGGATCGGCCCAGGACCGGGGATCGCTGGCCGGTAAGATCCTGCGGATGACCCCGGACGGCGACGTCCCCGACGACAACCCGTTCGACGACTCACTGGTGTACAGCTACGGCCACCGAAACGTACAGGGCCTTGCCTGGGCCGACGACGGCACGATGTTCGCGACGGAGTTCGGGCAGGACACCTGGGACGAGCTCAACGTGATCACCCCCGGGGCCAACTACGGATGGCCCGAGGTCGAGGGCATCACCGGGGACTCCGGCGAGTACACCGACCCCGTGCAGCAGTGGTCGCCGGACGAGGCGAGCCCGAGCGGCATGGCGGCGATCGGCGGCGCCCTCTACGTCGCAAACCTGCGGGGCGCAGTCCTGCGCTCGGTGCCGGTCGACGACCCGACGACCTCGACGGACCTGTTCACCGGCTACGGCCGCCTCCGCGACGCGGTCGAGTCCCCGGACGGCGAGCTGTGGTTCCTGACGAACGCCACCGACGGCCGCGGTGAGCCCGGACCCGACGACGACCGGATCGTGGCGGTCGCGGTCCCCGCCGACTAGGTGTACTGACAACTAGGTCGGCCCCGGACGAGAGTCAGGACCCGGCCCGCGACTCCGCGTAGAGGTTCTCGATGATCGCCTGCGCCCGTGCGGCGAGCTCGGCTCGCTTGAGCTTCATCGTGGGCGTGACGAGGCCCCCGGCGACCGTCAGGTCCGCCAGGACGACGGCGAACCGGCGCACCTGCTCCGAGCGTGCGACCTGCGCGTTCGCCGCCTCGACCGCCGCCTCGACCACGGACCGGACCCGGACGTCGTCGACCTCGACCGGGACGCCGTCCGGCGCGGGGACCGCCGGCAGCGCGGCCGCACCGTCGGCGTCCCGTGCGGCGACCGCCTCTGGGTCGAGCACCACCACGCCTCCGAGGTACGGCTTGTTCTCGCCGACGAGCATCGCGTGCGCGACCAGCGGGTGGTTCTCCACGCTCAGCTCCCAGGTCGCGGGAGCGACGGTCTTACCGCCGGACGTCGTGACCACGTCCTTGAGCCGCCCGCTCAGGGTCAGGTGCCCGGCGTCGTCGAGGGACCCGAGGTCGCCGGTGCGGAAGAAGCCGTCGACGAACGCCTGCGCGGTGGCGTCGGCGTCGCGGTAGCCCACGAAGACGCCGGTCCCGCGGGCGAGCACCTCGCCGTCGTCGGAGATCCGGACCGTGGTCCCGGGCAGGGGCACCCCGACGGAGCCCGCGCGCATGTCCTGCGGGAGGTTCCCGGTCAGCGGCGCGGTCGTCTCGGTGAGCCCGTACCCCTCGAGCACGGGTACCCCGATGCCGCGGAAGAAGAGCGCGAGCTCCGCGTCCAGCGACGCGGCGCCCGAGAGCAGGAAGCCGATGCGCCCGCCCATGAGTGCGCGCAGCCGCCGGTAGAACAGCGCGTCGAACACCCGGTGGCGCAACCGCAGCGACCACGAGGGGGCGTCGCCACGCTCCGCGCCTCGACCCTGCTCGACGGCCGCCCGCTGCGCCGCCGCCCAGACCGGGCCGAGGTGCTTCTCGGCGGCGGCCGATCCCGCTGCCGCCTGGATCTTCTGCAGCACGCGCGGCACCACGACGAGGAACGTGGGTCGCAGGACCGCGAGGGAGGGGACGACGTCCTTCGGGTCCGAGAGGTGGGCGATCCGCATGCCGCTCGCCAGGCACACGAGCTGCAGACCGCGGGCCAGGACGTGCGCGAGCGGGAGGAAGATGATCGTGCTGCCGTCCTCGCGGACCACGTCGCCGTAGGCCGCCGCGACGTTCAGCACCTGGCCCACGAGGTTGCGGTGGGTGAGGATCGCGCCCCGGGGGTCGGCCGTCGTCCCCGAGGTGTAGACGATGGTCGCGACCGAGTCGAGGTCGGCGACGCGGCGCCGGGCCTCCAGGGCCTCGGCCATGACCGACGCGCCGTGCTCCACGAGTGCGGCGAGGTCCGCGCCGGCCGAGGCGTCCATGGACCACACGCCGAGGGTCGTGCGCTCCTGCGCGGCGAGGGCCCCGGCGAGCAGCGCGACGTGCTCGGCACCGCCACCGACACCGAGGCGGACCTGGGCGTCCGCGACGATGGCCGACACCTGCGCGGGCGCGGACGTCTCGTAGACGGGCACGACGACGGCCCCCGCGAACCACGCCGCCATGTCCACCAGCGCCCACTCGTAGCGGGTCGGAGCCATGACCGCGACGGCGTCGCCCGGCGCGAGCCCTGCCGCGACGAAGCCCTTCGCCAGCCCGACGACCTCGTCGTAGAACTGGGCGGTCGTGACCGGCCGCCACGCGCCGTCCGCGGCCCCGGGGCGGACCTCGAAAGCCACGTGCTCCGGTGCGGCGGCGACCCGGCGCGCGAGCAGGTCCGTCGCGTTCCGGTGGTCGTCGAGCGACGCGGCGGCGGGGCCGGACGTCTCACGCATGGTGGCTCCAGTCGTCTGTCGGGCGGCGGGCGTCGAACATGTGGGACGGAGCGCGATGCCCTCGGGACGAGAGACACGCGCAGCGGCCGGGAATCAGCGCCCGATCGTCCCGGTTGCGTGTCACCGTAAGCATCCCATCGAGGAAGGACCGACAGGTGACGAAGCGAGAACGCACGTCGTTGATCGTCGTGGTGCTGGTGGTGGTCGTGGGTGCGCTCGTCGCGCTCGCCGGCAGCCAGGACGGCGCGACCGTGGGCGGCGTACCCGTCTTCGCCCTCGCCGCCGCGGCGGCGTTCGTGATCCAGTGGATCGTGTTCGTCCCGTCGTACCTTCGCGGGACGGAACGGTTCTACGACCTCACCGGCAGCCTGACGTACATCGTCGTGACGGTGGGCGTGATGGTCCTCTCGGGGGCGGACGACGTCCGGTCGTGGGTCCTGGCCGCGATGGTCGTGCTGTGGGCGGCCCGCCTCGGCGCGTTCCTCTTCGTCCGGGTCTCCCGCTCGGGGGGCGACGACCGGTTCGACGAGCTCAAGACGTCGTGGCCGCGGTTCCTCGTGACGTGGACCGTGCAGGGTCTGTGGGTGACGCTGACGGCCGCCGCGGCCTGGGTCGCGATCACGGCCGAGTCGCGTCCCGCGTTCGACTGGCTCGCGTGGGTCGGCGTCGCGCTGTGGGTCCTCGGGCTGGGGGTCGAGGCCGTCGCGGACGCGCAGAAGTCCCGGTTCAAGGCCGACCCCGCGAACGAGGGACGGTTCATCCGGACCGGCCTCTGGTCGCGTTCGCGGCACCCGAACTACTTCGGGGAGATCGTGCTGTGGGTAGGTGTCGCGGTCGTCGCGGCGCCCGCGTTCGTCGGCTGGCAGTGGGTCGCGATCATCTCGCCGGTCTTCGTCACGCTGCTGCTCCTGCGCGTCAGCGGGATCCCCTGCTGGAGAAGAAGGCCGACGATCGCTGGGGCGGCGACGCGGACTACGAGGAGTACAAGCGCTCGACGCCGGTGCTGGTCCCGCGTCCCTGAACCTGCCGGACCTGACCCGTCCCGACGCCCTTCCCGCTGCGGCTGGTTCGAGGGTGAGGTGCCGCCGTGATCGGTTCTGATCGATAATTCCCACCCAGCGAGACATTTTCCGTCCGCTGTTGTGCGTCTCTGATCATGATGTGTCTACTTGTGTCTGATCGATGAGGGCTCGGCCGACCCGGCCGCCCGTATCGACCTCAACGAGGAGGACACGATGAGACGCAGACGTTCCGTGGCGGTGGTCGCCACCGCAGCCCTGACGAGCGGGGCGCTGGTTCCCGCGATCGTGGTCGGTGGAGCCGGCGCCGCGGCCGCCGCGGTCCCGAGCACGATCCACGCGGCCGCCTACCTGGGCGCCGACGCGCTCGACGAGACGTCGCTCCCCGCGACGATCGGCGACGGCGATCAGCCCGTCGAGTGGGACCTCGACGCCGACGCGTTCGCGGCGCCCTACGCGACCGTCGAGGTCGAGGGCACCGTCGGTGGTGACGGCACCGACGCTGGGGAGACCGTCACGGGCGAGGTGGAGGTGCTGCCGCCGTCCGACGCCCCACTCACCTACTTCGTCGACGCCGGCCACAACGGCGACTCGCAGGACAGGGCGTACTCGGACCTGCTGACGGACTCGCGGGCCTTCACCGGCGCGATCACCCTCGCCACCGACCTCCACAACGACCTCCCGGACCAGGCGTTCGTCGACGGCGAGAACGACTGGGGCTACACGTTCGGCGGCAGCAACAACTACAAGATCAGCGTGCCCGGCGGCGACCCGGACCCCGCCGACGCCGAGACCCTCGCCTCGTACGACAAGTACGAGCTCGGCGTCCGCACCAACGGCAGCCAGATCGGCTACCGGCTCGCGCTCGACCCCGGCACCTACACGCTCTCCAGCGGGTTCTACGAGTTCTACGCCGGGAGCCAGGCGCGGTACCGGGTGATCACTCCGACCGTGAGCTACACGCTCGACGGCGAGGCCGAGAGCGACGCGCTCGACCAGGCCGACCTGGTCACGGACGCCGGTGCCACGACCCGCCTCCTCGTCAACAGCGCGTTCACGATCCCCGAGGGCGCGACCGACGTCGCGCTCACGTATGTCAGCACGTCGGGCGAAGCGCCCTCGCTGAGCTGGTTCGCGATCGCGCAGGGCGACGTCGCGCAGACGCTCGACGACGCGGCCGGCACGAGCGAGCCCGACCCGGACGATCCCGACACCGTCGACGTCACCGTCGACGCGGCCGACATCGCCGCGGACAACGTCAACGGCCTGACCTTCAAGGGCTTCGGCGTGCTCAGCGGCAACAGCTCGAGCGCCGTGCTCATGGACTACAAGTCCGAGCACCCCGAGGAGTACGCGCACTTCCTCGAGGTCCTCTTCGGCGGCGACCGCCCGCTGATCGACCACGTCAAGATCGAGATGGGCGACGACCGCAACAACTCGACCGGGTCCGACCCCGCCACGATGCGCCTGGAGGACGAGCCCGCGAACGTGGCCCGCGCCCCCGGCTTCCAGCTCGCGGCCGACGCGGCGAAGCTCAACCCGGACCTGCGCGTGAGCATCCTGCGCTGGAACGCGCCGGCCTGGGCCGACACGAACGACAAGATCTACACCTGGTACAAGAACACGATCCTCGCCGCGTACCGCGAGTACGGCTACATGGTCGACTACGTGAACCCCGGCGTGAACGAGCACAGCGCCGACCTGGGCTGGACCCAGGAGTTCGCCGACCGCGTGAAGACCGACGACGCCGGCTACGTGAGCGACGACGCGTCGCTCGCCGGGTTCCGCGACGGCGAGGCCGAGCTGTTCCACGAGATCAAGACCGTGATCTCCGACGAGGTCGGGACAGGGACGTTCGGCGACGAGATGGTCGCGGACGCTGACCTGCGCGAGGCCGTCGACGTCGCCGCGTTCCACTACAACACGAACGACGACGGCGCCGGCAACTTCAAGCGCCTCGCGCAGGAGCTCGACACCGAGGTCTGGAACAGCGAGGCGCAGGCCACGTTCTCGAACACGTCGTTCCGCCAGAACAACAACGTCGCCGACCCGACGGTCGAGGGCACGGGGCTGGGCGGGACGGGCAGCGCGCTCGAGATGGCAAACACCGTCGTCAAGGGCTTCGTGAACTCGAACCGCACGCACTTCATCTATCAGCCCGCGATCGGCTCGTTCTTCGAGGGTGGCCAGTACTCGTTCAAGGAGCTCGTCAGCGCCCGCGACCCCTGGTCCGGGTGGATGCACTACGACGCTGGTCTCGCCGTCCTGCAGCACTTCGCGGACTTCTCGGAGGCCGGCTGGGAGAACGACGACAACACCGCAGGCATCTGGCGGGCGGTCCCCGAGGCGAGCATGACCACCGCGTCGGGCACCAACCCCGTCGACGGCCGCAACGGTGAGCCCAACTACATGACGCTCGCGGCCCCGGACGCCTCCGACTTCACGACCGTCGTGGTCAACGACTCCGAGAAGACCAAGACCTACCGGATCACCCCGGCGAGCTTCACCTTCGACGAGGGGACCGAGCTCGGGGTCTGGGAGACCCGGGGAGCGGACGACGGCCAGGCGTTCGACGCGAACTACAAGCGGCACGTCGCCGACGTCGCGGCCGACGCCGACGGTGCCTACACCGTCACCGTCGAGCCGTACTCGATCGTCAGCATCACGTCGCTCGACGTCACCACCGACGAGTCCTGGACCACGCCGCTGCCCGTCGAGGGTGAGCGCACGGTGCTCGACCTGGGTGCGGGCGAGGGCGGTCACGCCGGCAGCTCCGACGGGGTCGACGCCGACGTGCTGTGGCAGGACGGCTACGACTACACCGACCGCACCGTCCCCGTGATCGGCGACGGTGGTGGCCTCACCGACGAGACGGAGGGCTTCGTGGACTCCCGCGGCGGCCCGACGGGCACGATCCCGCTCTACACCTGGGACCGCAACGGCGGTTTCGAGGCCGTGGAGACCGACGACTCCGGGTGGGTCCTGCGCCAGCAGGTCGACCGCGAGACGACCGGGATCGGCGGAGCCTGGAACGGCGGTGACCCCGTCACGGCCGTGGGTGACCGTCGGTGGACCAACTACGAGGCCGGCGTGGACGTGCGCTTCCCCGACGAGGGCACCGCGAACTACGCGGCGCTCGGTGCACGCTCCTCGGGCGGCGGCGGCTCCGCCAACCTCGGCGGCACCGCGTACGCGCTCACGCTGTCCTCGGACGGCGCGTGGCAGCTCCAGCGGATGGGTCGCGCCGTGGACTCCGGCAGCGTCGCGGACGACGGCTGGGACGGTTCCGCCTGGCACCGCCTGACCGTCCGCGCCGTCGGCGCCGACATCACCGCGTCGATCGACGGCGACGAGGTCGCCTCGTACACCGACACGGACCCGTACCGGTCGGGCTGGGTCGACCTCGGCAGCAGCTTCGACCACACCGAGTTCGACGACCTCACGGTCACCCGGGTCGCGGACGACGTCCCTTACTACGGCGAGTACCTCGACGACCTCGAGACGAACGACCTGGGGGACCCGCCGTCCGACGTGCTCGTCTACGCGGGCGACTGGGCCCACGCGAACGGCAAGGGCATGTACCAGTACATGCGGTCGACGTCGACGACGTCGCAGGAGGGCGCGAGCGTCGCCTACACGTTCACCGGGTCGGGTCTCGACCTGATCGGCGCCAACGGCGGGACGGCGACGCTCGACGTGACCGTCGACGGCGAGCCGGTCGAGGTGAACGCGGCGACGCACGTCTCGGGCGACTTCCAGGCGATGTACTCGCTGCGGGGTCTGCCCTGGGGCGAGCACACCGTCACCGTCTCGCTCGCGTCGGGCACGCTCGTCCTGGACGCGGTCGGCGTGGTCAGTGAGCCGGCGGACGAGCCGGCCTCGGGCGACGCGCTCGACGCGCTCGCCACGGCGCTCGCGGACGCCGAGGAGGTCACGAGGGACGACGACTTCACCGACGAGACGTGGGGCCTGCTGCAGACCGCGATCGCGATGGCCCGCGAGGCCGTCGACGACCCCGCCTCGTACCGGCTCGACGTCGAGGGAGCCGCGGCGCTCACGCAGCGGCTCGAGAACGGGTCGTCCCCTCTCGCGTACCGCATCACGGCGCTCGCGGACGTCTCGCTCGCGACGCCGACCGGCGACGCGCCCGGGCTGCCCGAGACCCTGGCGGCGACCCTCGACGACGGGACCACGCGTGACGTGCCCGTCACGTGGGACGTCGAGGAAGCGAGCTTCGACGAGGACTGGGCGACCGTCTCGGTCGCCGGCGGCTACGGCAGCGCGACGACGACGGCGCAGGTCGAGGTGGTCCCCGCGGGCACCACCTTCTTCGCCGACCTCAACGGCACGCAGGACGTGCTCGGCGAGCCCTCGCCCGCGTTCACGGCGATCTCGGGCCTGCTCGGCGACCAGCTCGTCAACGACGCCCCCGACCAGAAGCTCGGCGGGGACGCGACCTGGGGCCACTTCGGCACGAACGCCGCCGGAGCCGACGAGGTCTACGGCAAGGGCGTCGTCGCCGGCCCGTACAGCAAGCTGACGACGACCGGGATCTACACGGCGAACCAGGTGGGAGCCCAGGTGGGGTACACCGTCGACCTCCCCGCGGGCGACTACACGATCACCGCGGGCAGCCACTCGTGGTGGGCCGGCAACGCGCGCAGCGCGGACGTGCTCCTGACGCACGACGGCGGGACGAGCACTGTCGACAGCATCACGCTCGACACCGCGACGCCGAGCCGAGTGCTCTCGTACGACGTCGAGCTCGCCGAGGACGGCCCGCTCACGATCGCGCTCGAGGCGACGAACACCCAGTCGCCGATGCTGTCGTGGGTCGGGGTCGTCGCGGCCGACGTGACCGACCCGGAGCCGGTGGAGGTGGTGCCGGCGGTGTCGGTGTCGCAGCCGGTGTGTGAGGACGGTGCGGTGGTGGCGGGGTCGATCTCCGGTTCGGCGATGGATGGTGTGGCGCGGTACGTGGTCAAGGAGTGGGTCGATGGTGCGGCGGGTGGGTATTCGTCGGGCGAGGATCTGGCTGCTGGTGACTATGTGGTGCGGGCGTGGCCTGCGGAGGGTGTGACGCTGACCCCGGGCCAGGGGTGGGAGTCGATCTTCAAGGGTCGGGTCCAGACGGTGGTCACGATCGACGCGGTGGACTGTGTGGGTCCGAAGGTGACGGTCAAGGGTGGTGACTCGTTCACGGTCGGTGCGGACGGCACGTATTCGAAGGTGTCGTTCAAGCTGTTCGACGCGGGCAAGGTCGACCGGCTGACGCTGAACGGGAAGGTCAAGGACCTGACCGACAACGTGTGGTCGGACCTGAACTTCGTGGCTCCGGGGAAGTTCGGTGCTGTGGAGGGCGCGAACACGCTGGTGGTGTTCGACGTGGCGGGGAACTCGACCACGGTGGAGTTCACGCTGACCACGGCCTGACCGCCTGCGGACGGGTGTCGCCCGCGACACAGCGACGACGGCCGCCGCACCCTCGGGGTGCGGCGGCCGCCGGGCTGTCTGTCGTCCGGACCCTTCAGCGGACCAGGCTGTTGCCCTGCACCGCGGCCAGGCGGGCCCGCACGCTCAGCAGGGTCTCGACGATGAGGTCCTCGCGACCGTCACCGAGCCGGCTGATCGGCACCGCGACGCTCATCGCGTCGACGGGGTGGTTGCTGAAGGGGAGGGTGACGCCGAAGCAGCGGACCCCGAGGCAGGACTCCTCGCTCTCGGTGGCGAAGCCCTGGTAGGCCGCGCGCTCGATGATCTCGAGCACGGCACCCTTCTCGGTCGTCGTGTGCGAGGTGATCGCCGCGATCGACTCGGGGACGAGGCCCTGCCGGGCGTCGTCCGGCATCTCCGCGAGGAGAGCGCGGCCCAGCGCGGTCGCGTAGGCCGGGAGCCGCCGTCCGACCGCCGAGTGCATGCGGAGCGGGTGCACCGACTCGCGCTTGGCGGTGTAGATGACGTCGGCGCCGTCGAGGCGCCCGAGGTGCACGGTCTCGCCCGTGGTGCCCGCGACCTCGTCGAGGATCGACGTGGCTCGGGCGAGCACGGGGTCGCCGTCGAGGTAGGCGGAGCTGACGGTCAGCGAGTGGATGCCGAGCTGGTAGACGCTGCCGGTGGGGTCGGTCTGGAGCCAGCCCCGGGCGGTCATCGTGCGCAGGAGCGCGTGGAGGCTGCTCTTGGGGATGCTCAGCCGCGCGGAGAGCTGCAGCTGGGTGCCGGGGCCGTGGGCGGCGATCTCGTCCAGGAGGTCGAGCGCCCGCGCGGCGGACTTCACCGCCCCGGCCTCGGCGGGCCGTGCCGTCTCCTTCTGGAGCTCTTTCTGAACCTGCATGGCGCTCTCCTTGGGTCGTCCGTGCGCGCGGGACCTGCCCGACGGACGTACTCTACCTGAGTTCGCATACGTGGACACGTTTCTCCCCCTTGACCTGCGACCCGGATCATGTCTATGGTCCTGTTTCACATAGACGAACGCAGTTCACACACAAAGGGGTGTATGCGTGATCCAGGTTCGATACTCCACATCGCCGTCCAGCGCCGAGACGGCGACCACCGGCGAGCTGCGCGAGAACTTCCTCGTCGACGACCTCTTCGTGAACGGAGAGGTCCGAGGCACCTACACCCACGACGACAGGATGGTCATCGGCGGCGCCGTCCCGGGCACCGCACAGCTCGACCTGCCGGCCTGGAGCGAGGTCCTGGGCACCGAGGCCCACCTCGAGCGTCGCGAGCTCGGCATCATCAACGTCGGCGGAGCGGGCACCGTGCTCGTCGACGGCGAGAAGCTCGAGCTCGACCACCTCGACGGACTCTTCGTCGGCCGAGGCAGCGAGGTGTCCTTCGCCGGTCCCGACGCCGCCTACTACTTCGTGTCCGCGCCCGCGCACGCGACGTACCCCACCCAGGTGATCAGCCACGGTGAGGTCGAGCCGGTAGCGCTCGGCTCGACCGAGGCCGCCAACGAGCGCAAGCTCTTCCGCTACGTCTGGGGACAGGAGATCGAGACCTCCGTCCTGCAGTTCGGGGTCACCGTGATCGCGGACGGCTCGGTCTGGAACACCTTCCCGCCGCACCTCCACGACCGCCGGACCGAGATCTACTGCTACGTCGACCTCGACGAGGACGAGCGCGTGTTCCACTTCATGGGGCGCCCGGGGAGACCCGACACCTCGTCCTGCGCAACCGCGAAGCCGTCATCTCGCCCCCGTGGTCGATCCACGCCGGGGCGGGCACGGGCTCCTACGCCTTCATCTGGGCGATGGCCGGCGAGAACAACACCTACACCGACCTGAGCCCCGTGGCGGTGGAGGACCTGTGACGGACTCCCCGTTCGACCTGAGCGGCAAGCGTGCCGCGGTCACGGGTGCCGGCCGCGGCCTGGGCCGGGCGGTGGCCCTGGGCCTCGCCCGCGCCGGTGCCGACGTCGTCCTGATCGGCCGCAAGGGCAACCAGGACGCGACGCGCGAGCAGATCGCGGCCCTGGGGCGCGAGGTCGACGTCGTCGACCTCGACGTGAGCGACCTGGACGCCGTCGAGGCGAGCTGTGCAGCGCTGAACGACGCCCGCCAGGTCGACATCGTGATCAACAACGCCGGGATCATCGACCGCGAGGACTCCGTCGCCGTCGACCGCGCCTCCTGGCAGCGGGTCATGGACGTCAACCTCAACGGGCTGTTCTTCCTCACCCAGCAGCTCGCTCGGCCGATGGTCGAGCGGGGCCACGGCAAGGTCGTCAGCATCGCCAGCCTCCTGTCCTTCCAGGGCGGCCTGCGCGTCGCCTCGTACGCGGCGAGCAAGCACGGCGTCGCCGGTCTGACGAAAGCACTGGCGAACGAGTGGGCGCCCCGCGGCGTCCAGGTCAACGCGATCGCGCCCGGCTACATGGCCACCGACAACACGGCCGCCCTCCGCGACGACGCGGACCGGTCCCGGTCGATCCTCGAACGCATCCCGGCCGGGCGCTGGGGCACGGCCGAGGACGTCGTCGGCGCGGCCGTGTTCCTCAGCTCGCCCGCCGCGGACTACGTCAACGGCCACGTCCTGGTCGTCGACGGCGGGTGGATGGCCCGCTGACCAGCTTTCCCCACGTCCCAACGAACGGTATGCAGATCCCATCGCCGGTCACCGGCACCGACAGAAATCGAGGAAAGACGATGAAGTTCACCTCTCGACCTGCAGCAGCGCTCATCGGGGTCGCGATCGCGGCCACCACACTCTCCGCCTGCACCGAGGAGGCCGTGGGCAGCGACGACACGGCAGCCGCGGGCGGCGGCGACGCCAGCACCTGCGAACCCGCGGACGTCACCCTGGTGGGCCAGGTGCGCAACGAGTCCAACCCCTACGAGGCCTCGTGGCTCGACGGCGGCGACGCGTTCGCCGAGCAGGTCGGCCTCACGCAGGAGCGGCTCACCTACGACGGGGACTCGACGCGCCAGCAGGAGCAGATCAGCCAGCTGTTCGCGGGCGACACCTCGTGCCTCGTCATGAACATCCTGCCCAACGGCGACTCGGACACGCCGCCGATCGTGGAGGGGGCGCAGGACGCGGGCGCGTACCTCGTCACCCAGTGGAACAAGCCGGCGGACCTCGCGGTCACCGACTACGACTCGTGGCTGTCCCACATCACGTACAACGGCGTGGAGTCCGGCAAGCAGATCGGCGACGCGCTCGCCGAGGCGATCGGTGGCTCCGGCGGGATCGTCGCCCTCCAGGGCATCCTCGACACCGGCGCCGCCAAGGACCGCTTCGCCGGTCTCGAGGAGTCGCTCTCAGCGAACTCCGACGTCGAGCTGCTCGACGACCAGACGGCGAACTTCTCGCGGGCCGAGGCGCTCGAGGTGACCAAGACCCTGCTCACCAAGCACGGTGACGACATCAAGGGCATCTGGGCCGCCAACGACGACATGGCGCTCGGTGCGCTCGAGGCGCTCAAGCAGGCCGGTCGCACGGACGTCGCCGTGGTCGGCATCGACGCCGTCCCGGACGCCCTCACCGCGATCGAGGACGGGGAGATGACCGCGACGGTCTCCAGCGACGGTCCGTGGCAGGGCGGTATCGGCCTGGCCATCGGCTACTGCGTCGCCACGGGCGAGCTCGCCGTCGAGGACATCGCCGACGAGGACCGCGCCTGGTACGCCGAGCAGTTCCTCATCGAGAAGGACAACGTCGGCGACTTCGTCTCGCCGGAGACCGACGAGTCCGACTTCGCCTGCGACAACGTCTTCAGCCGGTCGCAGGGCCCGATCTCGTGACCATGACATCCCCCGCCGAGGTCGACACCGAGGTCGTGGACGCCCAACGCCCCAGGCCTCGGCGGGGGTGTCGCTCCGAGACGCGGGGCCGCCGATCGCCCTGGTCGTCATCTTCGCGGTGTTCGCGGCCCTGAGCCCCGGCTTCAGGACGATCGCGAACGTGCAGAACATCTTCGACGCGGCCGCGGTGCTCGCGGTCGTCACCTGCGGCATCACGTTCGTGCTGATGATGGGGTCGATCGACCTCTCCACCCCCGGGATCATGGGGGCCTCGGCGATCACGGTCGCCCTCCTGGTCGCGAACAACCGCAACGACAACGACCTGGGGCTCGTCGGGATCGGCATCGCGGTGCTGCTCGCCGCGGCGCTCGGGTGCCTGAGCGGCCTGGCGCTGGTCGTGCTCAAGGTGCCGTCGTTCATGACCACCCTGGGCGTCTCCGCCGTCGGGCTCGGCGTCGCGACCCTGATGTTCGGCGGGGTCCAGCCGAACGTCACCGACGCGATGCTCGAGTCGTGGGCGGTCGACCGGTTCCTCGGCCTGGCGTACCTCACGTGGATCGCGTTCGCGTGCGTGCTCGTCGGCTGGCTGGTGCAGCGCTACTCGCGCCTGGGCCGCTACGCCTACGCGATCGGCGGCGCCGAGGAGGTGCTCGCGCTGTCCGGCGTGAAGGTCAAGCCGTACAAGGTCGCGGTCTTCACGATGGCGGGCGCGTTCTACGGCCTGGGCGGCGTGATGGTCACGAGCCAGCTCAGCGCCGGCCTCGTCCAGGCCGGCCGGGGCTACGACTTCGCGGCCATCACCGCCGCCGTCGTCGGGGGCACCCTGCTGATCGGCGGTCGTGGCGGGATCCTCCACTCCGCGGTCGGCGTCCTGCTCGTGACGGTCCTCTCGAACGGTCTGGTCCAGGTCGGCGTGAGCCCCTACTGGCAGGGCGGGGTCCAGGGCCTCATCGTCGTCGTCGCCGTCGCGGCCGCCGTCATTCCCCAGCGTCGTAGAAACCAGGTGACGAAATGACTCTCGATCCTCGAAGTGCGCCCGACGCCGGCCCGAACGCCCTCGAGGTGCGCGGCCTGGTCAAGCACTACCCGGGCGTCAAGGCCCTCGACGGGGTCGACCTCGTCGTCCGCCGCAACGAGGTGCTCGGGCTCGCGGGGGAGAACGGCGCCGGCAAGTCCACCCTCCTCAAGGCCCTCGTCGGGCTGGTCAAGCCGGACGCCGGCGAGATCTGGGTCCGTGGCGAGAAGGTCGAGCTCAAGAGCGTCGTCGACGCCGCGAACCACGGCATCGGCATGGTCTTCCAGGAGCAGTCGCTCGTCCCCAACCTCACCGCGGCCGAGAACATCGTGCTCGGGAGCGAGGGCGCGGGCGTCCGTCGCGGCGTCTACCGCTGGGACACCATGCGCAAGATGGCGCAGGAGCAGCTCGACAAGATCGGGTCGAGCATCGACCCGCTGGCCCGGACCGACACGCTGTCGTTCGCCGACCGGCAGATGGTCGAGATCGCCAAGGTGCTCCGCATCGAGGAGCGCACGGACCACCCGCCGGTGATCATCCTGGACGAGCCCACGTCGGTCCTCGAGTCGAAGGAGATCGAGACGCTCTTCACGCAGGTGCGCCGGCTGCGGGAGTTCGCGTCGGTGGTCTTCGTGTCGCACCGCCTCGACGAGGTGCTCGACGTCTGCGACCGCGTCAGCGTGCTCCGCAGCGGCCGATCCGTGGGCGAGGTGCCCACGGAGGAGCGGCCCCGGCCGAGCTCCACCAGATGATGATCGGCACCACCGGCTCCGACGACCACTACCACGGCGGTGACGCCGAGCACGCGGACGCGCCTCGCGAGCCGCGGCTCGTCGTGCGCGGCCTCTCGGCCGCCACCTTCCACGACGTAGACCTCGAGGTGAACGCCGGGGAGATCGTCGGCATCGTCGGTGTGCACGGGTCCGGCCGCGAGGACGTGTGCCGGGCGCTCTTCGGGGCGGAGCCGACCACCAGCGGGGAGGTCGTCCTCGACGGTGCGAGCCTCGACCTCTCGGGCACGCGGGCGGCGTGCGCCGCGGGCGTCGGGTACGTGCCGGCGGAGCGCAAGTCCGAGGGCATGGTCGGCCCGATGTCCGTCGCCGACAACATGACCCTCGCCAAGCAGGGTGCGCGCTGCGCCGGGCCCCTGGTCCGGCCGCGCAAGCAGGCCACGCTGGTGGACACGTGGATCGAGCGGCTGTCGATCCGCACCCCCACCGGAGCACGGCGATCCAGCGCCTCTCGGGGGCAACCAGCAGAAGGTGGTGCTCGCCCGGTGGCTGGTGTCCGGCGACGTCCGGCTCCTCCTGCTCGACCACCCCACACGTGGCCTCGACATCGGCGCGCGCTCCGAGGTGTACCGCCTCATGCGCGAGCTCGCCAACAGCGGGGTGGCCACCGTCCTGCTGGCCGACAGCCTCGAGGAGGCGATCGGCATGTCCGACCGGATCATCGTGATGAGCGACGGCCGGGCCACCACCGAGGTCGCCGCCCCTGCGGGCGGCAAGCCGACCCCGCTCGACCTCGTCAAGGAGATGGTCTGATCATGGCGACACCCATCACGACCCGGCCCGCACCCGAGGCCGCCGTCCTGGGGAAGCCCACCGTGGGGCAGCGGGTCACCTCTTTCATGCCGGTCATCGCGCTCGTCGTGCTGCTCGGCGCGCTGAGCATCGCCGACCCGGGGTTCCTCACCCAGAGCAGCCTCACGGCGGCGATCCGGACGGCCGCGCCGCTCATCGTGCTCGCGGCCGGGGCCACCCTGGTCGTCCTGTGCGGTGGCATCGACCTGTCGATCGCCGCGCTGTGCTCCCTGGCCACGGTCTTCTACGCGATGTGGCTCCCGGACCTCGACGGGGTCACGACCGTCGCGGTCATCGCGGCCACCGCCGCGATCGGGGCACTGCAGGGCATCGCCCACGTGGTGCTCAGGATCCCCTCGTTCGTCGTCACCCTCGGCGGCATGAGCATCTTCACGGCGATCGCCCTGGTGATCTCGGACGCCGGCCCGATCCGTGTCGTGGACCGCGAGCCCACGCACTGGCTCACGCTGTATCTCGGCGGAGTCGTCCCGATGGCGTTCGCCGTGGCCCTGCTCGTGGTCCTCGTCGTCTCGCTGGTCCTGCGGTTCACCCCGCTCGACAGCTGGGTCCGGGCCACCGGGTACTCCGAGGCGGCGGCCAGGCTCGCCGGCTCACCGGTCGACCTCGTCAAGGTCGGGGCTTTCGCGCTCTCGGGTGCGTGCGCCGGCCTGGCCGCGATCATGCTGGTCTCCCGCAACTTCAGCGGCAGCCCGACGATGGCCGACAACCTGCTGCTCCCGGCGATCGCCGCGATCGTGGTGGGCGGGACCGCCATCACCGGTGGTCACGGCTCGCTGTGGCGCAGCCTGGCCGGTGCGCTCGTCGTCACGCTGCTCCGCGTGGGCCTGCCGATCGTGGGCGTCCCTTCGGCGTACGAGCAGATCCTCTACGGGGCGATCATCGTCGCCGCCGTCGCCCTCACGCTCGACCGATCGAAGGTGCTGATCATCAAGTAGCCGCGGCCCCGCGCCGTCCCCGACCACGTCCTCGCTCGACGCACGAACCGAAACAGAAACCGGAAGGATCCCCATGAATGCGAGCACGCAGCTCCTGCCCGCCGTCTCCACGTTCCTCTCGTCCCCGAAGCAGCTCCTGATCGACGGCGAGCACGTCGACGCCGAGGGCGGCAAGACCTTCGCCACCCTGAACCCTGCGACCGAGAAGGAGCTCGTGCAGGTCGCCCAGGGGTCGGCGGCCGACGTCGACCGTGCCGTGGACGCCGCACGTCGCGCGTTCGAGGCGGGGTCGCCCTGGTCGGTGATGACCCCGCGCGAACGGTCGCACCTGCTCTGGCGGGTCGGCGACCTGATCGAGGAGCGCACCGAGGAGTTCGCGCAGCTCGAGTCGCTGGACAACGGCAAGAGCCTCGAGTCCGCCCGCGGCGACGTCGGGGTGGCCGCCGAGCTGTTCCGCTACTTCGCCGGCTGGGCCACGAAGATGGAGGGCACGTCGATCCCGATGTCGGTGCCCGGCCGCGAGTTCCACGCGTACACGCGCCGCGAGCCTATCGGCGTCGTCGCCGGGATCGTGCCGTGGAACTTCCCGCTGACGATGGCGTGCTTCAAGATCGTCCCGGCCATCACGGCCGGCAACACCGTCGTGCTCAAGCCGGCCGAGCAGACCCCGCTGACGGCGCTGCTGCTCGGTGACCTGCTGCTCGAGGCGGGACTCCCGGCGGGCGTGGTCAACATCCTCCCCGGCTTCGGGGACACCGGCGCCGGGCTGGTCGACCACCCGGGCGTCGACAAGGTCGCCTTCACCGGCAGCACCGAGGTCGGCAAGAAGATCGCCGCCGCGGCGTCCGGCAACCTCAAGAAGGTCTCGCTGGAGCTCGGCGGCAAGGCGCCCAACATCATCTTCGCGGACGCCGACCTCGACGCCGCGATCGCGGGCGCGGCGCTCGCCGGCTACTTCAACGAGGGGCAGTGCTGCGTCAACGGGTCGCGCCTCTACGTGGAGCGCAGCGTGTTCGACCAGGTCGTCGAGGGGTCGCCGCAGCAGCGAGGGCGATCTCCGTCGGTGACGCGTTCGACCCGGCCACCACCATGGGCCCGCTCGTCTCGGCCGAGCAGCACGAGAAGGTCATGGGCTACGTCCGCGGCGCGGTCGCGGACGGCGCGACCATCGTCGCCGGCAGCCCCGACCCGGCGGCCGACCAGGGCTACTTCTTCGCGCCGACGCTCATCACCGGCGTGACGGAGCAGATGGCCGTCCAGACGGACGAGGTCTTCGGCCCCGTCATCACCGCGATCCCGTTCGACACCGAGGACGAGGTCGTCGCCGCCGCCAACAACACCGTCTACGGCCTGGCCGCGGGCGTGTGGTCGAAGGACATCGGGACCGCGCACCGCGTGGGCGGCAGGCTGCGCGCCGGCACCGTCTGGCTCAACACCTGGCACGCGGACGACGTGACCCTCCCGCGCGGCGGGTTCAAGCAGTCCGGGTGGGGTCGCGAGCTGGGCTCGTTCGGCCTCGACGACTACACGGAGCTCAAGACGGTGATCGCCGAGCTCTGACGACCGCGCCCTCCGGGGCGCCGACCCCAGCGACGACGACGTCGCAGACAGACGCAGCGTAGACGCAGCACCCCAGGAGTCAGCACTGGGCGGCCTGCCCCGACCGGGGCGGGTCGTCCGGGCTGCCGTCATGTCCGAGAACCGAGTGCGAAGAGGGATTCAACGATGAACCTGTTACGCAGACCTGACCGTCGAGACGATCGGAGCAGGCGCCGCCGAGCGCCCGCGAGACTGGCGGCCGCGATCCTCGCCCTGGCGGTGAGCGCGCCGCTCGTGGGCGGTGCCGCGCAGGCGGCCCCGCGGGCCGTGGTACCCGCGGCGGTCGACGCCGGCTCCGTCGACGACGGCGTCCTGAGCGTCCTGCTCTTCTACAAGCCGAACTTCCACGCCTCGAACGTCCAGGCCCGTCAGGCCGTCCGGGACCTCGCCGACCAGCTGGGCACCGAGCACGGGCAGCCGGTCGAGATCCAGGAGACCGACGACCCGTCGGCGTTCACCACCGACAACCTCGCCACGAAGGACGCCGTCGTCTTCGCCCAGACCGGAGGCGTGCTGTTCGACACGGACCAGCGCGCCGCGCTGGAGGAGTACATCCGCGGCGGCGGCGGCTACATGGGCATGCACTACGCCGGCTGGTCCGTCGGGCAGAGCGAGCACGACGTGAACCCGTTCTATGCGCGCCTCGTCGGTGCGATGTCGGAGGGTCACCCCGAGAACCCGGCCGTCCGGTCGGGCCGGGTCGTGGTCACGGACACCGAGCACCCGCTGGCCGAGGGGCTGCCGGCCGAGTTCACCCGCAGCGACGAGTGGTACGACTGGCTGGTCAACCCGGCCCCGGAGGTCCGCACGATCCTCGCGGCCGACGAGACGTCGTACGGCATGGGCACCAACGGCACGACGCACCCGATCACGTGGTGCCAGGAGATCGACGCCGGTCGGTCCTGGTACTCGGGGATGGGTCACGAGGGCACGGCGTACGCCGAGGCCACGATCCGGACCCAGATGAAGAACGGTCTCGCGTACTCCGCGGGGCTGCTCACGGCCGACTGCTCGCCGCCCGACAAGTCCGAGCAGGGCTCGTGGAGCGGGGTCACGCCGTGGCCCCTGGTCCCGATCAACGCGTCGCTGACGGCGGACGGCCACGTCCAGTCCTTCGGCAGCGTCTCGTCGGGCTGCACGGACGCGACGCCCTACGACTTCGGCGGCAACTCGTGCGTCACCCAGGGCGGCCAGATGGAGATCGACATCTGGGACCCCACCGAGGAGCGCACCGTCGCGAACGTCGTCTCGGGACTCGTCCCGAACGAGACGTACACCGACCTGTTCTGCTCGATGCAGGTCCAGATGCCGCACCGGCGCGCGACGATGACCGTCGGCGGTGACGACGGGCTCGGCGGCAACGCGCCCAACGACGCCGCGCTCGGGGTCACGAGCTACACGACGAACCAGGGCCTGCACAACGAGGCCCCGATGAACTTCCCGCGCTGGTACCCCACCGGGACCACGCTGCCCGACGGCTCCGTCGTCGTGCAGGGCGGCAGCCTCGAGGGCGGTCCGGGCGGGCCCGGCGTCCTGACGCCGGAGATCTACACGCCCGACGAGGGCAGCTCCTGGAAGCTCCTCGAGGGCGCCACCAGCGCGGCGGCCTACGGGGACGGCGGGGACGGCAACGGTCCCGACGAGAACCGCTGGTGGTACCCGCGCGCGTTCGTTGCTCCCGGCAACGGGAACGTCTTCAACATCACCGGCACCCAGATGTACGAGCTCGACCCGTCCGGTGACGGAGAGGTGATCCTCCGCGGCAGGCTGCCTGCCGAGATCGCCGCGCAGGGCGACCTGGGGAACCCGGTCGGCGCGACGTCCACCGCGACGATGTACCGTCCCGGCAAGATCCTGCAGGTCGGCGGTGGCTGGTGGGCCAACGGCGGCGGCCCCGAGGGTGCGCGCGCCGGCTTCACGGTCGACATCACCGGAGGCACCGAGGACCCGGTGATCGAGGCGACGGCGCCGATGCAGCACTCGCGGCACTGGGCGACCTCCACGGTGCTGCCCGACGGCACCGTGATCGTCACCGGTGGTGCCCGCGAGAACAACGGGAACGGTGGATACGTCACCAACGCCGAGATCTGGGACCCGGAGACCGGGGAGTGGACCACGGTGGCGGTACCTCACGAGCACGCCCGCCTGTACCACTCGACGGCGCTGCTCCTGCCGGACGGTCGCCTGATGGTGGGCGGCGGCGGGACGCCGGGACCGCGCAACTACACGGACGTGGAGTTCTTCTCGCCGGCGTACCTGTTCGACGGTGACGAGCCTGCGGTCCGCCCGGAGGTCACGTCGGTCCCGGACACGGTCGGCTACGACGGAGTCTTCGACGTGTCGGTCGACGGCGACGTCTCGCGGGTCACGCTGGTCCGCAACGGGTCGGTGACGCACGGGTTCAACAACGACCAGAACTTCCAGGACCTGGCGTTCGCCCGCGACGGTGACACGCTCACGATCGAGACCCCGGCCGACGGCACTTACGCCCCGCCCGGTGCCTACATGCTGTTCGTGTTCGACGAGGACGGTACGCCGTCCGTCGCCGACATCGTCCACATCGACCCGACGGTGGAGATGGACGCCCGCGCCCCGCACCTGGTCGACCAGTTCGAGTACCCCCGGCTGCCCGCCGAGTGGCGCTCCGCCAACCCGCCGGCCGTCGTGGACGTCGCGGCGGACGCGGGCCGGATGTCGCCGTGGGAGATCGACGACGCGGTCCAGCTCGTGCGGGCCGCAGGACCGGGCCAGGGTGGCCTCGGCAGCACCGGGTACCACCTCGGTGTCGGCTCCGAGGGCAGCCTGACCCGCACGGTCGACGGCCTCGACCCCGGCCGTGAGTACCGGCTCTCGCTGCGCTACGCCCGTGACAGCCGCTCCGACGGCACCGCTCCGGGTACCGCGGACCTGACCGTCGGTGACCTGTCGACGACCCTGACCGCTGGCCAGGACCTGTCCTCCCAGGACGAGTTCGGGACCTACGTCGGCACCTTCGTCGCCGGCGGCCGTTCGCAGGACCTGACGCTGAGCGCCGGGGACTCGGGTGCGGGCGTCATGGTCGACGACCTGGTGATCGTCGGCTCGGACCCCGGCGTCTCGGACGTCCCGGTCCACTACGAGCTCGACGAGGGCGACGGGACCGTCGCGGTGAACTCCGGGACGGACACCTCCGTCGGGGACGCCACCCTGACGGGGGAGACCGGGTGGAGCGACGCCGGCGTGCTCGGCGGTGCGCTCGACCTCTCGGGCGGGACCAACGCCAACGCGGTGGACCTCCCGGACGACCTGCTGCTGGGCGAGGAGAGCTTCACCACCTCGTTCTGGGTGCGTCCTGACACCAAGGCCGACTGGATCGGCATGTTCCACATCGGTGACGGGCTCGAGGGGAGGGCAGCTTCTTCCAGATCCAGATGCAGACGGGCGCCGCACCCGGCGGCACCGGTCTCGCGGCCACGTTCAAGGCCAAGGGCAGCGCCGAGCAGGAGCGGGTCTACGCGACCCCGACGCAGGACGTCGTGGCCGACGAGTGGAACCACGTCGCGTTCACCCGGGAGGGTGCGACCGGCACGCTCTACCTCAACGGTGAGCCGGTGGCGTCCCGTGACGACCTGACGATCGACATGGGCGACGTGGGGCCGACGTCGAACAACTGGCTGGGGCGCAACGGCTTCCCGGACCCGTCCTTCGACGGGCTGATGGACGACGTCCGCCTCTACACCAGCACGCTCGGTGACGCCGACATCGCCTCGCTGTACGCCGACGGGACCGCACTCGCCACGACCACCACGGTCACGGTCGAGCCGTCGTCCCCGTCGCCGTTCGGTGAGCCGGTCGTGGTCACGGCCGAGGTCGTCGACGAGGCCGACCAGGCGCCGTCGGGCGTCGCGGAGCTCTGGGTCGACGGCGCTCGCGTCGGCGGCCAGGTCGACGTGACGGACGGCGCAGTGCAGTTCGACGACGTCCCCCTGTCACCGGGTGACCACGAGGTCGAGGTCCGGTTCCTCGCGGCCGACGGGTGGCGGGACTCCGCGCAGGTCGTGGAGCACTCGGTCGAGCGGCCGCCGCCGGGCGAGGGCACGCCGATCCACTACACCTTCGACGAGGGTGAGGGGACGACCGCGGCGAACACCGGGCTCGACGGCTCGATCGGTGACGCCACGCTGACGGGCGCGGCGGGCTGGAGCGAGGACGGCCGGTTCGGGTCCGCGGTGGACCTCCCTGGTGGAGCCGCCGCGACCGGGAACCAGATCGTCCTCCCGGACGACATCGAGGCGGGCATGGACGACCAGTTCAGCGTCTCGGTGTGGGCGCGGCCGGACGCGTTGCCGGCCTGGGTCCCGCTGGTGCAGATCGGCAGCAGCACGGACACGTTCTTCCTGCTGCAGTCCAACACCCAGACCGGGGGCCGACCGGCTTCGCGGCGACGTTCAAGGCTCCCGGCACGCCCGGCAGCGCTCAGGAACGGCTGGTCCTCGGCGAGGGCAACGATCTGCCCCTCGACGACTGGACCCACGTGGTGTTCACCCAGAGCGGGTCGGTCGGGAAGATCTACTTCGACGGGGAGCTCCAGGCGACGCGTTCGGACTTCACCCTCGACATCGGCGACATCGGTGTCGGCGGCCGGACGACGACGAACCTGATCGGCGGGACGAGCTGGCCCGACGGTCGCTGGGACGGGGAGGTCGACGACTTCCGGATGTTCGGCTACGAGCTGACCGCCGAGCAGGTCGCCGAGCTCCACGAGGGGCCGCCGCAGAACGCGGCCCCGGTGGGGGCGGCCGACGCCTACGGGACCGTCGAGGACGAGCCGCTGACGGTGGAGGCACCTGGCGTGCTCGCCAACGACACGGACGTCGACGGGGACGACCTCACCGCGAGCGGGGTCACCCAGCCCGCGAACGGGACGGTGTCCCTGGAGTCCGACGGGTCGTTCACCTACACCCCCGATGCCGGGTTCTCCGGTGCGGACACCTTCACGTACGTCGTGTCGGACGGGGCAGCGACCTCGGACCCCACGACCGTGACGATCACGGTGGAGGACGGCGAGCAGCCGCCCGTCAACACCGCCCCGGTGGCCGCCGACGACGCGTACGACGCCGTCGACGGGGAGCCGCTGGTGCTGCCGGCGCCCGGTGTCCTCGCCAACGACACCGATGCCGACGGGAACGTCCTGACGGCGACCGGGGTCGTGCAGCCGGCCAACGGCACGGTGACGCTCGAGTCCGACGGGTCGTTCACCTACGTCTCCGATCCCGGGTTCTCCGGGAAGGACGTCTTCACCTATCGCGCCGACGACGGGCAGGACCGTTCGAAGCGCGCGACGGTGACCGTGACGGTGAAGTCGCGGGCCCAGACGGCGGTGGTCGGGGTCGCCCTGCCCATCACGTACGGGAAGGCCGGGACGGTCTCGGTGGCGGTCTCGCCCGCCACCGCCACGGGGAAGGTCAAGCTGCGCGACAGCGGCACGACCGTCGCCACGACCGTGATCGCCGACGGCCGCGGGACGCTCGTGCTGCCTGCGGGCTCGCTGCAGCCCGGGGTGCACGACCTCAAGGTCCGCTACGTGGGTGACGACGACCATCGTGCGTCGTCGTCGACGGTGCGGGTGGTCGTGGAGAAGGTGGTGCCGACGATGGAGATCTCGGCCACGAAGGCCCCGGGCAAGACGGTCGTGGTCGAGGTGTCGCTCACGGCGTCGGACGACGTCCCGGTGACCGGGGAGGTCGAGGTCACCATCGAGGGCCGGACGCTCACCGGCGCCGTCGACGACGGGCGAGCGGTGTTCGAGGCTCCCAGGCCCAAGGGCAAGGAGCTGACGCTGACGGCGTCGTACCTCGGCAGCGACCTCGCCCTGGCGGCCGAGACCAGGGTGACGGTCCCGATCGGGTGACACGCGAGAGCGCCCCGCGGCCGGAGGATCAGTCCTCCGGCCGCGGGGCGCTCGTCTGCGTGCGGCTCGAGTGCCGCTCAGGCGTCGTCGGCCAGGGAGGCGACGACGCCGGCACGGCTGTCGTCCTCGCTGGCCAGGACGCCGCCGTTGGCGACGATGTCCGGGGTGATCTCGCTGAACACCATGCGGACGTCCTGGCGGCGGGCTCCGAGGATCGCCACGGCGTGGTCGGCGACGGCCTTGGCGAAGTCGCGGCGCTGTTCGACGGTACGGCCACGCAGAAGCTCGACGGTGATGTTGGGCATGACTCTCCTCCATTGGCGGTCGCGTACGCCCACGACAGGTGTTCATGGCTGCGACCTAGATTCGGTGACGTGAACCACGGTACCGCCGCCGCGCGTCGCCGTCCATCATCGTGACTACAGTTCATACTCTTGACACACATTCGACAGGCTGATGTGGTGGTGCGAACCACCCCCGGCTCGGGAGCAGACATGAGACGCACGACGTTCGTCCGGCGCACGACCCTGACGGGGGCCGCCGCTGCGGTCCTGGTCGCCCTCGGGGCGACCGCGGCGTCCGCCCACGTCACCATCACCGCGTCCACGACGGGCGCGGGCTCCACGGCCGTCCTGACCCTCGAGGTCCCGCACGGGTGCGACGGGTCCCCGACGACCCAGGTGGCGGTCCGCGTCCCGGCCGAGGTCACGGACGTGACCGCGTCGGACGTCGGTCGGTGGTCGGTGCAGCAGACCGAGGACGGACTCAGGTACACGGCCGACGAGCCGCTCACCGACGGGGAGCACGACGAGATCGAGTTCTCCGTGCGCCTGCCCGACGAGGTCGGTGCGACGCTCGTCTTCCCCGTCGTCCAGGAGTGCGAGGTCGGCCAGGCCGCGTGGACCGAGGTCTCCGACCACGACGGCGGCGAGGACCAGCTCGACCGACCTGCGCCGTTCGTGGTCGTGACGGCTGCGGACCCGGACTCGGAGTCGGGCACGGACACGCACGAGGCGGCCGAGACCGCTGACGCGGACGACGCGGACGACGCGGCCGCCACGGAGACCGCGGTCGCGGCCGACGTCGAGAGCCCGGGCGCGTCGTCCGACAGCACCGAGGGTGCCGACGGTGCCGAGACCACCGCGAGCGACGACAGCGGACACCCGGTCACCTATGCCGCGGCCGGCACGCTCGCCGCCGGCGGCCTCGTGGGCGGCGCGGTGCTGCTGCGCCGCCGCCTGCGCGGGTGACGGGCCGGTGAGGCGCAGGTGACGCGAACGCTCGCGGGGCACGTCGGCGTGCGCTCGGTCTTCGTTCGCTCGGTCTTCGTGCGCTCGGTCCTGCTCCTGGCGGTCGCCGTGGGGCTCGTCCTCGGCTCGGCAGGCAGCGCAGCCGCGCACGCGAACCTCCTGAGCACCGACCCCGCCGAGGGCGCGGTGCTCGAGACCGCCCCGGAGCGCGTCACGTTCACGTTCGACGAGTCCGTGATCGGGGTACCGGCGGGCATCAAGGTCTTCGACGCGACCGGCGCGGAGATCGCGTCGTCGGCGTCCGTCGACGCGTCACGGCTCTTCGTCGACATCGACGGAGAGGTGCCCGACGGGACCCTCGTCGTCCTGTGGCGCCTCGTCTCCGAGGACGGCCACCCGATCGGCGGCTCGCTGAGCTTCGCGGTGGGTGCACCGAGCGCGGTCGTGGACGTGTCGACGACGGGCGCGGACGCCGACACCGACGCGCCCCTGCTGCTCGTTGCGGTCCGTGCGATCGGCTACCTGGGGCTGCTCGTGGCCGCTGGCGCCGCGGTCTTCTCCGTGCTGTTCCTCCCGCGGGACGTCGGTGCCGACACCTCCCGCGCCCGCCTCCGTCCGGTCGTCCGGGTGGCGGCGGTCGTCGCCGTGCTCGCGTGGTGGTCGGCGGTCCCGATGATCGCGCTCTACCAGCTCGGCCTGCCCGCGTCCGCGTTGACCGAGTGGTCGACGTGGACGGCGCTCGCGCCCGCCGAGTACGCGGTCCCGGCCGGGGTGACCCTGGGCCTCGGTCTGCTGGTCGGCGCGCTCCCGGCGCGGTCGGCGCCCGGCCGTGCGCGCGCGGCCCTGGTGCTCGCGGGCGCTCTCGTGGCGCTCGCCGCACCGGCGTTCACGGGCCACACGCGAGCCACCTCGCCCGAGGCGCTGGTCATGGGTGTCGACGTGCTGCACCTGGTGGCGGGCGCCGTCTGGCTGGGTGGGCTCGTCGCGATCGGCACGGTGCTGGGGGAGCTCGCGCGCGGAGACCTCGGTGGCGTCGTGCTGGCGCGCTTCTCCACGTGCGCGGCGGGCGCCCTGGCGGTCCTGGTGGTCGCCGGGTCGGTCCTCGCGTGGCGGATCGCCGGCACCTGGGACGCCCTGGTGGACTCCGGGTACGGGGTCGTCCTGCTGGTGAAGGTCCTGGTGGCGCTCGTGGCGGTGGCGATCGCCGGGTGGAACCGCTACTCGCTGCTGCCGCGCCTGGGCGAGGCCTCCCGGAGCAAGGACCGTCGGCGCGTCGCTGCGCTGCTGCTCCGTTCGACGCGCGCGGAGGCGGGGGTGCTCGTCGCGGTGCTGCTCGTCACCGGCGTCCTCGTGGACCGGAGCCCCGAGGTCGACGGGGCCGCGGGCGTCGCGTCGGGCGCCGGCGTCACGGAGGACGTCCGGCTGGGGGACATCTCGGCGGAGCTCACACTGGAGCCGCTCGCGGTGGGGCCGAACACGCTGACCATCGCGATGGTCGACGACGCCGGGGAGCCGACCGAGGGCTACGGCGCCCCCGGCTGAGCCTGTCGACGGACGAGATCGACCTCGGCGAGGTGGAGATCGCCTCGCTGGGACCGGGCGTCTACGCGGGGGAGGTCGTGCTCCCGACCTCGGGCGAGTGGCGCGTCCAGGTCTCGTTGCGGACCACCGAGTTCGACAACCCGGTGCGGACCGTCACGTTCCGCGTCCCCTGACGACGTCCCGACCGCTCACGGCCCGACGACGTACCCCGCGTCCGAGCATGCCGTCAGGATCCCGGGTGCCGCGGCCTGGATCTGCGCGGTGTCGAGGCCCGGTGACTGCGTGCCGCCCTCGACCTCCTCGAGGTACCGGGTGAACGGGTCGAGCGTGTCCGCGAGCCCCGTGGCGATGTCCTCGTCGCCGGCGCTCTCGGCCTGGGCGGCGAGCGGCTCGAGCTCGGCGTGGATCGCGGCCACCTCGTCGGGGTCCGCGGACGGGCCCGCAGCGGCGAGCGTGCCGACCTGCTGCACCAGGTCGTCCGCGTGGAACCGGCCGATGTAGCCCTCGCAGACCTCGACGGGTGTGAGCTCTTCGAGCGGCTCCGGCCCTGACTCCTCGCCGGAGCCGTCCGTGTCGGTCTGCGTGCCGGTCTGCGTGCCGGAGGTCTGCCCCGGATCGGCCGCCGCGCCGTCGGCCGCGTCCTCCGGACCCGTGCAGGCGGTCGCGCTCAGGAGCAGGAGGGCGGTGCCCGCTGCGGCGAGGGTGCGAGGCGGTGCTGGTTTCACACCACCGAGCCTAGAGAACTCCGGGTGGGCCGCACCCAGGGTGCCCGGCGCCGCTGTCCGCCCGTGACCCCAGGCCCAAAACAACAGAAACAAATCTGTGTTTCTGTTGACTCAGCTCTGAACGTGTGGTTCTCTTGATGAAACGGGCCCGCCGATGGGCCCGAGAACGACGCACAGGACGAGGGAGTCCCACCCCATGTACGCAGCGGAGCGACAGCAGACGATCCTCAGCCGGGCGCGCAGCGCCGGTCGGGTCGAGGTCACCGCGCTCGCCGAGGACCTCGGCGTGACCACCGAGACCGTGCGCCGCGACCTGACGGTGCTCGAGGAGCGCGGCTCGCTGCGCCGCGTCCACGGCGGCGCGATCCCCGTCGAGCGCCTCGACCCCGAGCCCACGCTCGCCACCCGGTCCGGGCGCCTCACCGACGTCAAGCGCCGCATCGCTGCCCGGGTCCTCGACGAGATCCCGGCCGGGTCGACCGTCCTCCTCGACTCCGGGTCCACGACCCTCGCGGTCGTCGAGCTCCTGCCGCCCGACCGCGGCCTGACCGTCGTGACCAACTCCGTACCCGCCGCCGCCCAGCTCCTCGCCCGAACCGACGTCTCGCTGTACCTGCTCGGCGGCCGCGTCCGCGGCGTGACCGGGGCCGCCGTGGGGGAGTGGACGGCAGCGGCGCTCGCGGACGTCGTGGTCGACGTCGCCGTCCTCGGCACCAACGGCATCTCCGCCCGCCGCGGCCTGACGACCCCGGACCAGGCCGAGGCCGAGGCCAAGCGCGCGATGGTTTCCGCAGCCCGTCGCGTCGTCGTGGCCACCGACTCCAGCAAGGCCGGCGACGACCACTTCCACCGGTTCGCCGAGATCGGCGGCGTCGACGTCGTCGTCACCGACACCGACCTGCCGGACGACGTCGCGCAGGAGCTGCGGGCCGCCGGACCCGAGGTCGTGACCGCATGATCGTCACCCTGACCCCCAACCCGTCCGTCGACCGGGCGGTGGTCGTCGACCGCCTGCGCCGCGGCGAGGTGCACCGCGCGTCGAGCACCCACGTCGACCCGGGCGGCAAGGGCGTCAACGTCTCCCGCGCGCTCGCTGCCCGCGGCTCCGCGACGGTCGCGGTGCTCCCGGTCGGCGGCCCCGAGGGCCGCCTGCTGGTCCAGCTCCTCGACGAGGCCGGGGTGGCATCGCGCGGTGTCCCGATCGCGGGGAGCGTCCGCACCAACATCAGCGTCCTCGACGTCGACGGCACCACGACCAAGATCAACGAGGCGGGCCCCCGCCTGCTGCCGGACGACGTCGCCACCCTCCTCGACGCCACGCTCGCCGAGTTCGCCGGGACGGGATGGATCGTCGGCTGCGGCAGCCTGCCGCCCGGCGCGCCCGTCGGCCTCTACGCGTCGCTCGTCGAGGCCGGCCGCGCCGTCGGCGCCCGCGTGGCCGTCGACTCGTCCGGACCCTCGATGGCGGCGGCGCTCGCCGCTCGCCCGCACCTCGTCAAGCCGAACCACGAGGAGCTCGAGGAGCTCGCGGGTCGCGAGCTCGCGACCCTCGGGGACGTGCGCGACGAGGCCCTGCGCCTGGTCGATGCCGGCATCGAGACCGTCGCCGTCAGCCTCGGCGGCGACGGCGCGCTCCTCGTCGACGCCGAGACCACGGTCCACGCCCGCGCCCACGTCTCCGCCCCGGTCTCCACCGTCGGCGCCGGCGACTGCATGCTCGCCGGCCTCCTCGACGCCCTCGCCGCGGGTCTCGACCAGTCCGCCGCCCTCGCCGCCGCCGTCCGCTCGGGCTCGGCCGCCGTCGCCCTCCCAGGAAGCTCCGTCCCCACCCCGCAGGACCTCGCCGACGTGGCCGTCGACGTGGACACCTCGCCCACCCTCGGCCGCCGCCTCGGCCGCTGAACCGAAAGGAACCGCCATGTCCCTCATCACCGAAGGACAGGTCGTCCTCGACCTGACCGGCACGGATCGCAGCGCCGCGATCAGCACGCTCGCGGAGCGGCTGGTCGCCACCGGGCGCTGCACGGACCTCGACGCGTTCGTCGCCGACGTCCGCGCCCGCGAGGCCAAGACCGCCACCGGGCTCCCCGGCGGCATCGGGATCCCCCACGCCCGCAGCGCCGCGATCACCGAGCCGTCGCTCGTGTTCGGGCGGTCGGACGACGGCGTGGACTTCGGCGCCAAGGACGGCCCCGCGTCCCTGATCTTCCTCATCGCCGCCCCCGAGGGCGGCGGCGACGCGCACATGCAGATGTTGCCCAAGCTCGCCCGGGCGCTCATGAAGAAGGAGTTCAAGCAGGCGCTCGCCGAGGCCACGACCGAGGCCGAGGTCGTCGAGATCGTCAGCGCCCAGGTGCGGCTCGACCCGCCGGCCACCCCTGCCACCCCCGCCGGCACCGCCGCGGCTCCCACCGGCGCACCCGCCCACGCGGCCGACGCTCCGTCGTCCGACACCCGGGACGGCGCCACGCAGGACGCGGGCGCTGGCGCAGACACCGAGCGCAGCCTCAAGCTCGTCGGCGTCACGTCGTGCCCCACCGGGATCGCCCACACGTACATGGCTGCCGAGTCGCTCGAGCGCGCCGCCGCGGACGCCGGCCACACGATCGCGGTCGAGACGCAGGGCTCGGCGGGCTCGACCCCGCTCGCTGCCGACGTCATCGCCGCCGCGGACGCCGTGATCTTCGCCCACGACCTCGAGGTCAAGGACAAGGGCCGGTTCGCCGGCAAGCCGACGATCGACGTCGGCGTGAAGAAGGCGATCTCGGACGGCCCGGGGCTCGTGGACCGCGCCGTCGAGCTGGCCGCCGCCTGGGAGAAGGACCCCTCGCTCGCCGAGAAGGCCGGACCCGCCCCCGCGGCGTCCGGCGGCCTGACCTCGAAGGTCGAGAAGGGCGCGGGGGTCGGCACGAAGATCCGTCAGTGGCTGATGACCGGTGTCTCGTACATGATCCCGTTCGTCGCGGCCGGGGGATCCTCATCGCGATCTCCTTCATGCTCGCGCAGATCGCCCTCGGTGAGGAGGGCGCCATCGAGATCACGCAGTACGGGATCGGCGCCGAGGGGCAGTACGACATCACGCAGAACTTCGACGTGACCAGCCTGACCTCGTGGGCTGCCCTCCTGTTCGTCATGGGTGGCGCGTCGTTCGGGTTCCTCGTGCCGATCCTGTCGGGGTTCATCGCGTTCGCGATCGCCGACCGCCCCGGCCTGGTGCCGGGCATCGTCGGCGGCTCGATCGCCGTCTCGATGGGCGCCGGGTTCATCGGCGGCCTCGCCACCGGGTTCCTCGGCGGGTTCACCGCGCTGTGGGTCTCGCGCTGGAAGGTCCACAAGGGCGTGCGCGGCGTCATGCCCGTCGTCGTGATCCCCCTGCTGTCCACGTTCATCACCGCCGGGCTGTTCATCACCGTCCTCGGCCGGCCGATCGTGGCGCTCGCGGACGGCCTGTCCAGCGGTCTCGACAGCCTCAACGGTGGCAGCGCGATCGTCCTGGGCGCCGTGCTCGGCGCGATGATGGGCTTCGACCTCGGTGGCCCCGTCAACAAGGTGGCCTACACGTTCGCGACCACCGGCCTCGCCGCCGCGGGCGCCGCGACCGACGCCCCGCAGCTCAAGATCATGGCGGCCGTCATGGCCGGCGGCATGGTCGCCCCGCTCGCCCTCGCGCTCGCCACGACGGTACGCCCCAAGCTCTTCACGCCCGTCGAGCGCGAGAACGGCAAGGCAGCCTGGCTGCTCGGCGCGTCGTTCATCTCCGAGGGCGCGATCCCGTTCGCCGCGGCCGACCCGATCCGCATCATCGTCTCGTCGGTCATCGGCTCGTCCGTCACGGGTGCCCTCGCGATGGCGTTCGGCACCACCCTCCGCGCACCGCACGGCGGCATCTGGGTGCTCCCGCTCATCGGGAACTTCCTGCTCTTCGTCGTCGCCCTCGCGGCCGGCGTGCTCGTGACCGCGACGATCGTCGTCGCGCTCAAGTCCCGCGACCGGTCCTCGGTCGCCGCGCAGGAACAGGCCACAGAGAAGGTCGCGGCCTGACGGTCGCGGCCTGACCGGGCACCAAAGACCACCCACGACCACGAAACCCTGCAGCACCTGCTCCGAAGGAGAAGCACCATGGCACAGCGCACCGCCACCATCGGGTCGACCGTCGGCCTGCACGCCCGCCCCGCCTCGCTGTTCATCGAGGCCGCCGAGGCCACCGGCCTCGACATCGAGATCGGCCGCCCGGGGGAGGAGATGGTCGACGCCACGAGCATCCTCGGCGTGATGGCCCTCGGCGCCAAGCACGGCGAGGAGGTCGTCCTCGAGGCCGAGGGGAGGGCGCCGACGCGGCGCTCGACGAGCTCGCCGCGCTCCTGGCGCGCGACCTCGACGCGGAATGAGACGGGTGATCCCGATGACCGAGGCGAGCGAGACGAGTCCCGTGGGCGCGAGCGAGACCCGGGTCGGGGTCGGGGTCAGCCCCGGCACGGCGGTCGGGCCGGTGGTGCAGGTCGCGCCCCCGGTCCGGCCGCCGGCCGACGAGCCCGCCCCCGGCGACGTCGAGGCGGTGTCGGACGACGTCCGTGCGGCCTTCGCGTCGGTCGTCGCCGACCTGACGGCGCGGGCCGAGCACGCACCGGAGGAGGCGCGCCAGATCCTCAAGGCGACCGCCCTCATGGCCAAGGACAAGGCTCTGATCAAGGCCTCCGTGGCTCATGTCGCGGCAGGTCGCGGGCCGGCGACCGCGATCGCCGCGGCGGTCGACGAGTTCGCCGAGAAGTTCACCGCCCTCGGCGGCTACTTCGCGGAGCGGGTCACCGACCTGCGCGACGTGGGATCCCGGGCCGTGGCCGCGGTGCTGGGCGTGCCCGCGCCGGGCGTGCCGTCGTTCGACGTGCCGAGCGTCGTCGTCGCCGACGACCTCGCCCCCGCCGAGACCGCGACCCTCGACCGGGCCCTCGTCGTCGGGATCATCACCCAGGCCGGCGGGCGCACCAGCCACACCGCGATCCTCGCCGCGCAGATGGGCATCCCGGCCGTCGTGCAGCTCCCGGACGCCACCGCGATCCCGGCCGGGACCCGCGTGGCCCTCGACGGCGACAGCGGGTCCGTGACCCTCGACCCCGACGAGGCGCTGCTCGCCGAGCAGGACGCCCGGCGCGAGCGACGGGCCCAGGCGTTCGGGGCGTCGTCCGGCCCCGGTGCGACCCGCGACGGCCACCCGGTCGCGCTGCTCGCGAACATCGGTGGCGTCGACGACGCCGAACGGGCCGGTGCGCAGGACGTCGAGGGAGTCGGGCTGTTCCGCACCGAGTTCGTCTTCCTGTCGGCCGACCGTGAGCCCACGGTCGACGAGCAGGCCGAGATCTACCGTCGGGTGCTCGCCCCGTTCGGGGACCGGCGCGTGGTCGTGCGGACCCTCGACGCGGGCGCCGACAAGCCGCTCGCCTTCGCCGACCTCGGTCCGGAGGAGAACCCCGCCCTCGGACGCCGCGGCCTGCGGCTCTGCGAGGCGCGCCCCGCCCTGCTCGACGCGCAGCTCGAGGCGCTCGCCGTCGCCGCCCGCGACACCGGCGCCGACGTGCGCGTCATGGCGCCGATGGTCGCGACGGCCGACGAGGCGGCGTGGTTCGCCGAGCGGGTCCGCGCCCACGGTCTCCCGAAGGCGGGCGTCATGATCGAGGTACCGGCCGCCGCGCTGCGCTCGGCGCACGTGCTCGCCGAGGTCGACTTCGGCAGCCTCGGCACCAACGACCTCGCGCAGTACACGATGGCGGCCGACCGCATGGAAGGTGCGCTCTCGGACCTGCTCGACCCGTGGCAGCCCGCCGTCCTCGACGTCGTCGCCGCGGCCTGCGGTGGCGCCGAGCAGGTGGACCGCCCGATCGGGGTGTGCGGCGAGGCCGCGGGCGACCCGCTGCTCGCGCTCGTCCTCGTGGGCCTCGGCGTCGCGAGCCTGTCGATGGCGCCGAGCAAGGTCCCCGCGGTGCGCGTCGCCCTCGGGCTGCACAGGCTCGACGAGTGCCGGGCGCTCGCGGAGGCCGCGCGCGGCGCGCGCACCGCCGAGGACGCACGCGAGGCGGTGCGGGCGGCGGCGAGCGCGGAGCTGACGGAGCTGCTGTAGCGCCGGGCCTGCGGTCGGTCGGTCCGGTCGCAGGGCAGCTCGTCAGCCCGCCCGCCGGCCGGGTACTGCCAGGGTCTGCCTGACCGGTGCTCCGAGGCCTACGGTGGTCCACAGGCAACGGGCCTGGTTCACACGGAGGAGACGACATGCACACGCGCACGCTCGGCCAAGGGCTCGAGGTCTCGGCGATCGGCTTCGGGGCGATGGGGATGACCCAGTCCTACGGGCCGAACCCGGGCGACCGCAACGACATGATCGGCGTGATGCGGGGCGCGGTCGAGCGGGGCGTGACCCTGATCGACACCGCCGAGGCGTACGGCCCGTTCGTCAACGAGGAGCTCGTCGGCGAGGCGTTGGAGCCCGTCCGCGACCAGGTCGTGCTGGCCACGAAGTTCGGCTTCGACACGGAGTCCGACGACGGGGGCCTCGACAGCCGACCGGAGCACATCCGGGAGGTCGCGGAAGCCTCGCTGCGGCGTCTGCGCACCGACCGTATCGACCTCTTCTACCAGCACCGCGTCGACCCCGACGTGCCGATCGAGGACGTCGCGGGCACGGTCGGCGAGCTCGTCGCCGAGGGCAAGGTGGCCCACTTCGGCCTCTCGGAGGCTTCGGCGGCCACGATCCGCCGCGCCCACGCCGTCCACCCCGTCACCGCCGTCCAGAGCGAGTACTCGCTCTGGACCCGGGACCCCGAGCGCGAGGTGCTGCCGACGCTCGCGGAGCTCGGCATCGGGTTCGTCCCGTTCAGCCCGCTCGGCAAGGGGTTCCTCACCGGGAAGGTCGACCCGAGCACGACGTTCGCCGACGGCGACATCCGCTCGACGATCCCGAGGTTTAGCGAGCAGAACCGCTCGGCCAACCAGGCGATCGTCGACCACGTCCGCGCCCTCGCCGACGCGAAGGGCGTGACGCCGGGCCAGGTCGCCCTCGCGTGGCTCCTCGCGCAGCAGCCGTGGATCGTCCCGATCCCCGGCACGCGGCGGATCGAGCGCGTCGAGGAGAACGCCGCCTCGACGGCGGTACCGCTGTCGGCCGACGACCTCGCGGACCTCGCGGCGCTGCTCACTCGTATCGGCGTGCACGGCGATCGCTACGGCGAGATGCACATGGGCCTGGTCGACGGCTGACGGACCTGGACGCGGGCGTCAACCATCGGTTGACGACGAGCGTCAACCGATGGTTGACTCGCTGCATGGACGAGATCCAGCAGGCGCAGCAGGGGCTCGACGCGGCGCGACAGCGGCTCGCGGACGCGGTGCACGACGCGCGCGCCCAGGGCCGGACGTGGTCCGAGATCGGGGAGGCCCTGGGCATGAGCAAGCAGGCGGCGTACAAGAGGTTCGGCAAGCCGGTGGACCCGGCAACAGGAGAGCAGATCACCGCCCGCCGCACGGGCGACGTCGGGGCGATCACCGAGGAGGTCTTCCGGTGCGCGGCGAGCGGCGACCTCGACCGGCTCGAGGGACTCATGCACCCACGGACCGCCGAGGAGCTGCCGCAGGAGGTCGTCGCGGAGACGTGGCACCGCGTCCTCACCGAGGTGGGAGCGCTCGAGAGGTGCGAGGGGACGCGCGTGGAGACGCCCGACGGCACCGTCGTGGAGGACGAGGAGCCCCTCCTCGGCATCGCGGTGGGTGCGACCACCCTCGTCTGCGAGGCCGGCACGCTGCTCGGGCGGGTGGCGGTCGACCAGGACCTCAGGGTCGTCGGGATCCTCATCGTCCCGCCCGACCATGGGCCGCTGCCCTTCTGACCGGGGTCGCTCCGGCCTGGCCGCCGCCCCGAGGGGTGGTGGCCAGGCGTCGCGTCCTAGGGTGCAGTCCATGAGCACCGACGACCTGCCCGGGCAGCCCGAGGAGCCCCACCGCCCTGACCGTGCGCTCGCGGACGCCGCCGCGCGCGGCCTCGAGGTCGAGCTCGTCGATATCGCCGCGTTGCGCGGCTCTGCGGTGCCCGGCCCCGGCACGAGCACCGGCGAAGCCGACGCGTGGCTCGGCGTCAAGACGCTCGTGGTCCGGGTCCGCGACGGCGAGTACCTGCTCGCCCTCGTGCCGATCGACCGGGTCCTCTCCTGGAAGCGGCTGCGCACCGTCGTCGGCGTCAACCGCCTCCACAAGCCCGCCGCGGACGTGGCGCTCGCGGCCACCGGGTACGAGAGCGGCACGATCACCCCGCTCGGCGCCCAGGGTGGCTGGCCCGTGGTGGCGGACGAGCGCCTCGCGGGCCGGGTCGTGATGCTCGGCTCCGGGGTGCGCGGGACGGGTGCCCGCGTCGACGGCGACGCCCTGCTCGCCGCCTACGGAGCGACGGTGGCCGACGTGTCGGACGCGCCGCCGTCCGACGAGGGGCAGGGGCGGATCAGCAGCTGAGCCAGTCCTCGACTTCGAGTCCTGGCACTCGCGAGAACTCCCGGACGTTGTTCGTCACCATGACCAGGCCGAGCGACCGTGCGTGACCGGCGAGGAGCGTGTCGTACGGCCCGATCGGCTCTCCCCGGTCGGCGAGGACCGCACGGACCCGGCCGGCATGCATCGCTGCGGTCGAGTCGAACGGTACGACCTCCACAAGGCTCAGCAGCTCGTCGACCGCCTGACGGTTCTGCTCGGCGTGCCGGGAGCGCTCGATCCCGTAGTCCAGCTCTGCCTCGCTGATCGTCGAGACCGCGATGCGTCCCTCGGCCGCGCGGAGCCTCGGACGGGCCGCATCGGCGCGTCTGCGCAGGAGCGCGATGAGGATGTTGGTGTCGAGCAGGTAGAGCGTCGTCACAGAGCCGCGCGCTCTTCGGCGACGCCCTGGTCGCGGTCGACGAGAAAGTCGTCGGCGGCGAACGGGCCGTGCTCGAACCAGCCGTCCCACGACGAACCGACCGGCTCGATCACGCGCGAGCGGCCGACCGCGCGGACGTTGACCTCGCGGGTGCCGTCGGGCAGGGCGAGCGCCTTGGGCAGGCGCACCGCCTGCGTGCGGTTGTTGAGAAACACTGTGGTTCTCATCTTCGCTCCTCATGTATATGCCTGAAGTATATACGTGAAGACCGCGAGCCGGGCACCGCGCCGCGGCACCGACGAAGGTGCTCGACCTCGTGGACCAGGGATGGGACGACGTGGTGCTGACCCCCGAGACCGCCGCCCGTGTGGACGGGTTCGAGCCGCCGTCCGCCGACGAGGGCCCGCTGCGGGTGATCTCGGCGGGGTCAGTCCGCGGAGCCGGTCGTCAGCCCAGCATGCCCTTCTCGGTGAGCCAGTCGGTCGCCGCCTGCGTGGCGGTCGCCTTCTCGTCGCCCTCGACCCGGTCGCGCAGCGCGATCAGGTCGTCGGTCGTCAGCTCGGCGGAGATCGCGTTCAGCGTCGACTCCAGGTCCTCGGAGTACACGCTCGACGCGAGGAGCGGGATGATGTTCTGCGACGAGATGAGGTTCTCCGGGTCCTCGAGCACGACGAGGCCCTCGTTCTTGATCGCCGGCGACGTCGTGTAGATGTCGGCCACCTGGACCGTGTCGTCCACGAGGGCCGCGACCGTGTCGGGCCCACCGAAGTCCTCGATCGGGACGAACTCGACGTCACCCGCGTTCTCCCCGACGCCGTACGTGTCCTTGAGGCCCGGGACCCCGTAGCCGAGCTCCGCGAACTGCGGGTTGGCGCCGAGCTTGAACGGCACGAGGGCGGACAGGTCACCGATCGCCGTCAGCCCGTTCTCGTCAGCGGTCTCCTGGGTGACGACGTACGCGTCCTTGTCCTCGGCCTCTGCCGAGTCGAGCACCTGGAGGTCGTCGGCCGCGACGGCGTCGACCAGCGCGGCGTCGACGTCCTCGGTGGTGCGCTCCTCGTACTCGGTGTCGTAGTACGCCAGCAGGTTGCCGTTGTACTCGGGCATGAGGTTGATCGAGCCGTCCTGCAGCGCCGGGATGGTCTGCTGGCGGGGGCCGATGTTGAACTTCGTCTCGACGTCCAGGCCTGCCTCGGTGAGCGCCTGGGCGTATATCTCGCCGAGGATCTGGCTCTCGGGGAACGCGAACGACCCGACGACCACGGTCTCGGACGACGCGCTCGTCTCGCCGCCGTCGCCCTCCTCGGGTGCCGGTCCGGTCGGGTCGGCGTTCGAGCATGCCGCCAGGGCCAGGATCGCCGACGCGCCGACAGCGGTCGCCGCGAGGCGGCGGTTCCTCAGGGTGGTGAACACGGTGTCCCTCTCGGTTGGATGAGTGTGTGCTTGAAAGGTCTGTGCTGCCGGGTCTATTCCGGACCGACCGCCGCCACGGATGCATCGGCGCCGGATCGTGCCCCCGCCTCGAACCGGGTGGCGGTGAGCTTCTGGACGATCGCGAACAGCCCGTCCACGACCAGCGCGAGCGCGGTCACCAGCAGGGCTCCCGCGAGGATCACGGTGAAGTCGTTGAGCGCGATGCCGGACGTGATGACGCGTCCCAGCCCGCCGAGCCCCGCGAACGAGGCGATGGTCGCCGTCGCGATCACCTGCAGGACGGCGGCGCGCAGGCCGCCGATGATCAGCGGCAGGGCCAGCGGGATCTCGACGCGGAACAGGATCTGCATCTCGGTCATGCCGTTGGCCCGCGCCGCGTCGATCGTCTGCCGGTCGACCGACTCCAGGCCCGAGTAGGCACCCGCGAGGATCGACGGGATCGCGAGCAGGGTCAGGGCGATCAGGGAGCCGACGGTCGCCGCCACGAGGAACGGGAGCTGGTAGCCCGCCACCATGGTGATGAAGAAGAGCACGCCGAGCGCCGGCAGCGCGCGCATCGCGCCCGTGACGCCGATGACGGTCTGTCTCCAGCGTCCCGTGTGGCCGATGTAGAAGCCGAGCGGCAGGGCGATCAGGGCCGCGGCGCCCGCGGAGATCGCCGTGTACTCGAGGTGCTCGACCAGCCGGTCACCGAGGGGGAGCGGGCTCGTGGCACCCGCGGCCCAGCTCGCGGGGTCGAAGATGTACCGGAGCGCGTCGAGGACGAAGTTCATCGCTGCTGCTCCCCGTACGTGGCGACGACCGGGTCCTCGCGGAGGGCTTCGTCGTCCGACCCTTGTGAGCTCGACCCGCGTGAGCCGGACCGCTTCGCGTCGGACCTGGTCCAGGGGAGAGTGAGACGGCCGAGGAGCACGATGATCAGGTCGAAGACGAGGGCGATGAGGAGGCTCGCCACGATCCCCGTGCCCACCTCGGCGAGGATGTCGCGCTGCTTGCCGTCCTGGAACAGGTAGCCGAGGTTGCGCGAGCCGATGATGATGCCCACGGACACCAGGGCGATCGTGCTCACCGACACGACGCGGATACCCGCCAGCAGCACCGGGCCGGCGAGCGGGAGCTCGACGCGCCAGAACCGGGCCCAGGCGGAGTAGCCCATGGCGTCGGCGGCCTGGAGCACCGTCGCGTCGACCGAGCCGAGAGCGTCGGTCGCTGAGCGCATCATCAGGGCGACGCCGTAGATCAGGAGCGCCACGACGAGGTTCGTCTCGTCGAGCACCCGGGTGCCGATGATCACCGGCAGGATCACGAAGAGGGGGAGCGAGGGGATCGTGTAGAGCAGGCTGCCCGTGGTCACGACGATCGCGCGCGACGTCTTGTTGCGGTTGGCGATCCAGCCGAGGGGGATCGCGAGCACGAACGCGAGCACGATCGGCACGATCGACAGCCTGATGTGGTGGAGCGTCAGCTCCCAGACCAGGTCGAGGTTGTCGAGCGCCCAGCTCATCGTGTGGGCCCGCGCTCGTCGAGCACGCCGGCGACGCGACCGTCGCCGTCGACGAGCACCTGGGGACCGCCTGCGGGCCCGCCGTCCTCGGTGCTGTCCCGGACCCGCAGCCGCCGCCGTCCGCGGTCGGCCCCGATGAAGGTCTCCACGAACTCGTCGGCCGGGTTCGCGAGGATCTCCGCCGGGGTGCCCTGCTGCGCGATCCTGCCGCCCTTGCGGAAGATCACCACCTGGTCGGCGAGCGCGAACGCCTCGTCGATGTCGTGGGTCACGAACACGATCGTCTTGCCGAGCTCCTTCTGGAGCCTGGTGAGCTCGGCCTGGAGGTCGGCACGCACGATCGGGTCGACGGCGCCGAACGGCTCGTCCATGAGCAGGATGTTCGGGTCGCTGGCCAGGGCGCGGGCGACGCCGACGCGCTGCTGCTGACCCCCGGAGAGCTGGCGTGGGTAGCGCGCGCCCAGCGAGCGGTCGAGGCCCACCTTGTCGAGCAGGCCGAGCGCGGCCTCGCGGGCGTCCTTCTTGGGGGTGCCGTTGAGCATCGGGACGGTCGCGACGTTGTCGACGACCCGGCGGTGCGGCAGGAGGCCCGCGGCCTGCAGCACGTAGCCGATGCTGCGCCGCAGGCCGACCTTGTCCTGACCGGAGACGTCCACGTCGTCGATGAGGATCTGCCCGGAGGTCGGCTCGACCATCCGGTTGATCATCCGCAGGATCGTCGTCTTGCCGCAGCCGGACGACCCGACGAGCACGGTCGTCTCGTGCGACGGCATGGTCAGGCTGAAGTCGTCGACGGCCACCGTGCCGTCGGGGAACTTCTTGGTCACCGAGCGGAACTCGATCATCGCGGGCGGGCGTCCTTCGCGTCGGCGGGAGCATCCGCAGGACCGCGAACACACTGGTCAGGTCCGACAGAGGCCGGGTTGTGATCGCACCACGGTCCGGGGACCGACGCTACTCGGGAGCGGAACTCGGCGACCCGTCGAGGTCCGCGAACGTCCGGACGCTCGGCCCTCGCTCCGCGGCGACGCGCCGAGCCACCTCCTCGGCCTCGCGCAGCACCCGCAGCACGTTCCCGCTCGCCAGCTTCCCGAGGTCCTCGTCCGACCAGCCGCGCTCGGCGAGCGCCACGAGCAGGTTCGGGTAGCCCGAGACGTCCTCGAGCCCCGGCGCGAACCCGCTCGCACCGTCGTAGTCGCCGCCGAGACCGACGTGGTCGATTCCCGCGACCTCCCGGACGTGCTCGACGTGCGCGACGACGTCCGACAGCGTGGTCGCCGGGGACGGGTGCTCGGGCACCCAGCCGGCCAGGAACTCCTGGAACCGGCCCACGTCCGTCGACGCGACGCCCTCCCGTGCGGCGGCGCTCGCGGCCTCCGTGTTCCACTCGGCGACGGCGGGCGTCACGAACTTCGGGACGAACGTCACCATGCACACACCGCCGTTCTCGGGCAGGCGCGACAGGACGTCGTCGGGCACGTCCCGCGGGACGTCGCACACGGCGCGGGCCGAGCTGTGGGAGAAGATCACCGGCGCCTCGGTGATGTCGAGCGCCGCCCGCATCGTCCCGGCCGACACGTGGGACAGGTCCACGAGCATCCCGAGCCGGTTCATCTCGCGCACGACCTCGCGCCCGAAGGCGGAGAGCCCGCCGTGGTCGGACGGCGCATCGGTCGCCGAGTCCGCCCACGGCACGTTGTCGTTGTGCGTGAGCGTCATATAGCGGACACCGAGCTCGTACAGCGACCGCAGGGCGCCGAGCGAGCAGTCGATGGAGTGGCCGCCCTCGGCGCCCATGAGGCTCGCGATGCGCCCGCTCGCCCAGGCCGCCTCGACGTCGTCCGCAGTCAGGGCGAGCGCGAGGTCGTCGGGGAAACGGGCGACGAGGTTCTTCACGAAGTCGATCTGCTCGAGGGTCGCGGTCACCGCGGTGCCGCCGGTACCGCGTGTACCGGAGAGCTGGGCCGGGACGTACACGGACCAGAACTGGGCCCCGACGCCGCCCGCCCGCAGCCGCGGGAGGTCGGTGTGCGTGCGGTCGCCGGTGCCGGCGGCGAGGTCGAGGCCGCCACTGCTCCCGCCGCTGCTGCCGTGCGCTCCGCGCCCGTCGAGGTCGTACGCGACCAGTTTGCGCGCCGCCCAGGGGAGGTCGTTGTGGCCGTCCCACACGGGGTGGTCGGCGAGCAGCGCCCGGACTCGGGCGCGCACGGCAGGGTCCACGGGCTCGGTCGGGGAGGTCGAGGTCTCGGCGGTCATGCCAGCGACGATACGACCCGTGCGCCGTCCACCGCCGACTCCGGACCCGTGCGGCTAGCGTTGGTCCATGGCACGCGTGGTGATGATGTGCGGGCCCTCCGGGTCGGGCAAGTCCGTGGTCGCGCGAGGGCTCGAGGCCGACGGCTGGGTGCGGCTCTCCGTCGACGTCGAGGTCTGGGCCCGGGGCATCCGCGAGCAGCCGGTCGCGCCGGCGGTGGCCGACGACGTGGACGCCGTCCTGCGGGCCCGTCTCCTCGACCTCGTCGCCCGCGGGCGCGACGTAGTCCTCGACTACTCGTTCTGGGCACGCTCCACGCGCGACGAGTACCGGGAGCTGCTGCGACCGCTCGGCGTCGAGCCCGAGACCTGGTACGTCGAGACACCGCGGGACGTGGCGATCGCGCGGGTCGCCGCCCGGCGGGCGACAGGGCCGGACGACGTGGTGCTCACCCCCGACATCGCGGCAGCGCACGTCGACGGCTTCGAACCGCCGACGCCGGACGAGGGGCCGCTGCGGGTGATCCCGGGCGACCTGCCGCCGGTCGACTGAGGCCTTTGCCCGTCCCGCTTGGCCCCTTGTTTCAGCATGTTACATGCGGTCGCCCGCCAGCCGCTTCGCTGGAACGCAGACCTCGAGAGGCCTTGACAGGGCACGATTCGCATTGTTTGGTGGGGACCGGTCGCGCTGAGAAACAATGTTTCAGTTGTTACAGCACGACTCGGTCAGTTGCGCACGCGGCCCGCGCCGCGGCGCAGCAGATGGATGACGACGGGACTCACCGACGAGTTCCGGCTCACCGATCCACCACGAAGGAGCACGATGATGTGCGACAGATCGACCTGTACCTGCCGGGCCTCCCGCCCGACCCGACTCGGGGCCAGAATCGGCACCCGCTCCCGGCGATCAGCCACCTTGCTCGCCGCCACGGCGATGGTCGCGGCGAGCGCCGTCGTCGTCCCCGCGACCGGGGCGGCAGCGGCGACGGGCCCGGACGTGTCCGCGTGGGTGACCACCCCGACCGGTCCCAGCTGCTCGAACCGCAGGCGACCACGACGTTCAGCTCGACGGCGGCGACGCCGGGCCAGACGATCACCGTCGATTCCGACCAGACGTTCCAGACGGTCGACAGGTTCGGTGCCTCGATCACCGACTCGTCCGCCCACCTGCTCTACGACCTGCCGGCCGCGCAGCGTGACGAGGTCATGAGGTCGGTCTTCGATCCCGAGGAAGGGATCGGGATGAGCATCCTGCGCCAGCCCATCGGTGCGTCCGACTTCGTGGAGGGGCCGCACTACACGTACAACGACCTCCCCGCGGGGAGACCGACTACGACCAGTCGAGCTTCAGCATCGCCCACGACGAAGCCCAGATCATCCCGCTGGTGCAGCAGGCGCTGGAGATCAACCCCGATCTCAAGGTGCTCGCGTCGCCGTGGGGGCAGCCCGCGTGGATGAAGGCGAACGGCTCGATCGTCGGTGGTCGCCTCATCGACGACCCGGCGATCTTCGAGTCCTACGCCCTGTACCTGACGAAGTTCGTCCAGGCGTACGAGGACGCGGGGATCCCGGTCTACGCGCTCACCGTGCAGAACGAGCCGCAGAACCGCACGCCTGACGCTTACCCCGGCACGGACATGCCGGTCGCTCACGAGGCTGCCGTCATCAACGAGCTCGGCCCCATGCTGCAGGACGCCGGTCTCGGCGACGTCCAGATCATCGGGTTCGACCACAACTGGGCGCAGCACCCTGACGACGCCGCGGATGCGACGTCCCTCGGGCTGCCTGCCGAGCCCGACTACGCCGCCGACCTGCTCCGCTCCTCCGCCGCACAGTGGATCGCGGGCACCGGCTACCACTGCTACTTCGGGGATCCTCGGCGCAGACGGAGCTGCGTGACGAGTTCCCGGACAAGGGGATCTGGTTCACGGAGTGCTCCGGATGGCACGGTGCGGACGACGCCCCGGCCAGGGTCTTCTCGGACACCCTCAAGTGGCACGCGAAGAACCTCGAGGTCGGGGTGATGCGCAACTGGTCCAAGACGATGATCAACTGGAACCTCGCCCTCGACAGCAGCGGTGGCCCCGTCAACGGCGGGTGCGGCGAGGACCCCAAGGGCATGTGCTCGGGTGTGCTGACGATCGACGGCACCTCGGTGAGCAAGAACGCCGAGTACTACGCGCTCGGACACCTCAGCAAGTTCGTCAGCCCTGGCGCGGTGCGCGTCGCGTCGAACAACGCCGGAGACCTGCACAACGTCGCCTTCAAGAACCCCGACGGGACCGTCGCGCTCTACGTCACGAACGTCGGCGGCGGCACGCAGACGTTCGGCGTCTCCTGGAACGGCAAGCGGGTCGGCTACACCGTCGCCCCCGGCGCGGTCGCTACCCTCACCTGGCCGTCCACGGGCGGCAGCACCAGCGACACCCAGGCGCCGTCGGCGCCTGCGGGTCTGACGGCGTCCGGCACCTCGACGAGCGCTACGAACCTCTCGTGGAACGCGTCGAACGACGACGTCGGGGTGACCGGCTACGTGGTGCGACGCGACGGGACCCAGGTCGCTACGCCGTCGGGCACGAGCTTCCGTGACAGCGGCCTGAGCGCCGACACCGAGTACAGCTACACGGTGGCCGCGCGGGATGCGGCCGGCAACGAGTCCGCGAGGTCGTCGGTGCTGACGGTTCGTACCGACGCGCCCGACACCCAGGCGCCGTCGGCGCCTGCGGGTCTGACGGCGTCCGGCACCTCGACGAGCGGTACGAACCTCTCGTGGAGCGCGTCGAGCGACGACGTCGGGGTGACCGGCTACGTGGTGCGACGCGACGGGACCCAGGTCGCTACGCCGTCGGGCACGAGCTTCCGTGACAGCGGCCTGAGCGCCGACACCGAGTACAGCTACACGGTGGCCGCGCGGGATGCGGCCGGCAACGAGTCCGCGGCGTCGTCACCGCTCGTGGTGCGGACCTCGCAGGCGCCCGAGCCGGGAGGGCCGATCGACCAGACCGCCTGGTACCAGGTGATCAACGCGAACTCCGGCAAGTGCCTCGACGACGCCGACTGGTCGACGTCGAACGGTGCGCGCCTGCAGCAGTGGGGCTGCAACACCCCCGTCGCGGACAACCAGCAGTGGCAGTTCCGGGCGACGAGCGACGGCTACTACCAGGTCGTCAACCGCCACGCGGAGTCGCTCGTGTGGGACGTGGCCGGAGGCTCGGGTGCCACTGGCAACGGCACCGACGTCCACCTCTGGGAGTACGCCGGCGGCGTGAACCAGCAGTGGATGCCGACGGAACAGGCTGACGGGACGTACACGTTCGTCGCCCGCCACAGCGGCAAGTGCCTCGACGTGCGGGACGTCTCGACGTCGAACGGCGCCGGGCTCCAGCAGTGGGCGTGCACGGGAGGGCCGGCACAGGCCTTCAGCATCGTCGAGCAGTAGCTCGACGCTCAGCTCGTCAGGCGGGGTCGCCCGCCGGTCCGTCCGGATCGGTGGGCGGCCCCGCCGCGCCGTGGGCCACGGACACGTCGCGAGTCGCCCACAGGCCACGGTGCGACGGACGGACGGTCAGCGCAGAGCGCTGTCCCCTTCCAATGCCTCGTCTCCTCGCCGGGCCTCGGGCACCGAGCCGGCGGGCGGCGCGCTCGATGCGCGGACGACGAGCTCGGGGCGCAGGAGGACCGACCGTCCTGGCTCCTGGTTGTTCTCGCTCTCGACGGCCTCGGCGAGCGCGAGCGCCGCCATGCGGGCGATGGGCTGGCGGACCGTGGTCAGCGGCGGGTCGTAGAGGTCGGCGAGGACGATGTCGTCGAACCCGACCACGGAGACGTCCTTCCCGACGGTGAGCCCGAGGTCGCGGAGGCCGCGGCAGCAGCCCAGGGCCGTCATGTCGTTGACGGCGACGATCCCCGTCGGTGCCTCGCCGTTGCCGGAGAAGAGCTCGCGGGCGGCCTCGCGTCCGACCTGCGCGGCCTCGAAGTCGCCGAAGGGCGTGTCTCCCATGGGGGCCCACGTCGGCATCGCTGCCGGGTCGATCCCCGCTTCCTCGAGTGCGGTGCAGTAGCCCCGGAACCGGCCGACGCGGTTGAGCGAGCCGAGCGACCCGGACACGAAGGCCACCTGCTCGTGCCCCAGCGCTGTGAGGTGGGACGTCGCGAGGAACCCGCCGACGTGGTTGTTGATGCTGATCGAGACGACGGACTCGGGGTCCGCGGCCTGCGCGGGCCGGTCGAAGGTGACGAGGCGCAGCCCCCGCGCGATGAGGTCCGCGAGGTGGTCCAGCGAGGGCAGTGACGAGCACAGCACGATGCCCTGGACGCCGTCCTCCCAGAGCTCCTCGACGTAGCGGCGCTCGCGCTCGGCGTTGCGCTCGCTGTTGCACAGCAGGACGTTGCAGCCGATCTCGAGAGCGGCGACCTCGAGCTCTCGGGCGAACGACCCCCAGAAGGGGTTGCCGACCGACGGGACGATGAGTCCGATCGTCTGAGTACGGCCGGTGCGGAGCTGGCGTGCCGCGCGATTGGGCCGGTAGCCGAGCTCGGCGATAGCGTGGTCGATGCGCTGCCGGGTTGCCGGGACCATCTTGCTGGTACGCCCGTTGAGCAGGTTGGAGACGGTGCTCGGCGAGACGCCGGCGGCCTTGGCCACTTGCTGGATCGTTACGCGCGGCACTGCGCCTCCATCATTCGTCGTCGGCATCGCCTCAGTGCGATCCGGTGCATCGATACATCACCTTACCCGGCGCGCAACGGTTCGACAATCGTTGATCCCACGTCACGTTTCGGCAACGCCGCCACATCGGGTGTTGACGTGCGGAGAATCTGTGCCTAGTTTGGTGCATCGTTACACCGGCAAGCACCGCCCACCGAACGGGCACTCGGCACCGTCGCCATCCGCACTACCTGCGAAGGATCAACGATGATCAGGAATCGACTATCCACCCGGACGCTCGGCGCGCTCAGCGCCGCGACCGTCCTCGCCGTGGGCCTGACGGCCTGCAGCTCGGGCGCGGACTCCGCCTCCGGCACCGATGACGCTGCATCTGCCGACCCGGCAGACGTCAGCGGCGACATCACGCTCCTCACCCCGATCTTCGAGGGCACCGCCGGCCAGAAGCTCCTCGAGGACGAGCTGCTCCCGCAGTTCTACGAGGACTACCCCGACGTCACGGTCGCCGTGGACTACACGACCTACGGCAACCTCAACGAGAAGCTCACCACCGCAGCCGTCTCCGGCGCCGTCCCCGACGTCATGCTCATGGGCGTCGGCTGGATCGAGGGCTTCGCCGAGCGCGGCCTGCTCGCCGACCAGTCCGACCTCGGCTACACCGAGGAGAAGCTGCTCGACACCTACACCGAGGAGATCGCCGGCGCCGGGACCTGGGACGGTGGCGTCTACGCCGTGCCGATCATGCTCGACACCCGCTTCGGGGTCGCGAACATGGACATGCTCAACGAGGCCGGGTACGACGCACCGCCGAGCTCGTGGGACGAGCTCGTCGAGATCGCCGAGGCCACGACGGTCCGTGACGACAAGGGCACCCTCGAGACCGCAGGCTTCGACATGCTGTCGCTCGACGCTCGTCAGGCCTTCGAGACGATGATGTTCTCCTCGGGCGCCTCGCTCTTCAACGACGACTACACCGAGGCCGCGTTCAACTCGCCCGAGGGCGTCTCGGCGCTCCAGCTCATGACCGACCTCGTCAACGAGTACGAGGTCGAGGACATCGGCTACTCGTCGCCCGACGAGGCGGTGAACCCGCTGCTCAACGGCCGCGCCGCCATGGGCATCGCGCACAACAACCTCTGGACCCAGGGTCTCGAGGCCGCCCCGGAGATGCTCGAGAAGCTCGAGCCGTTCGTGATCCAGGGCGAGGCCCCGGGCATGTTCTTCGGCGGCACGCTCGCCACCCGGTCCGCGACCTCCAAGAGCCCTGAGGCAGCGCAGGCCCTCCTCGAGTTCCTGGCCAGCCCCGGCCCGGCGCTCGCGGCCAACGAGCAGCGCGGCAACGTCCCGGCGCTCACCGAGCTGCTGGACTCCGAGTACGTCGAGGCCAACCGGTTCGTCCAGTTCGCCATGGAGAACCTCGAGGTCGCGCAGCGTGAGGGTGGCCCGCCGGAGTGGCTCGAGGTCCGTGGCGACTTCGCGCCGGCCGTCGAGTCTGCCCTCCTCGAGCAGAAGACGCCGCAGGAGGCGCTCGACGACCTCGCCGGCCTCGTGCAGACGGCAATCGACCGCTAGTCCTCACCACGCAGGTGTGCCCGGGCCGCGACGGCCCGGGCACACCGCTAGAGCGAAGTAGGAGCCATGACAAGCACCGAGATTCCCGCGGGAGCTGGGTCGTCAGTCGGCGGCAGTGACAGGACGGGCGAGAGCGCACCTGCCGGCACGTCCGTGACGACGAACCCGTTCTCACGCCAGGAGCAGGACCTCAGCGCCCGCAAGTACTCGCGCGCAGACCGCAAGCTGCGCCGCACCGGATGGCTGATGGTGCTGCCGTCGCTGCTGCACATCGGGCTGTGGACCGCGATCCCGGTCGTGGTGACGTTCTATCTTGCCTTCACGAACTACAACGTCTTCTCCGCCCCGACGTGGGTGGGCATCGACAACTTCGTCGAGATCGCCCAGGACCCGGTGTTCCGGAAGGCGACGTGGAACACGGTCGTCTACACGTTCTGGACCGTGCCCGTCTCCATGGGCATCGCGCTCGTGATCGCGGTCGCCCTGAACCAGGGGCTCAGGTTCCAGAAGTGGTACCGCACGGCCTTCTTCCTCCCGCAGGTCACGGCGACCGTCGCGATCGCGATGGTCTGGCTGTGGATCTTCAACCCGCAGCAGGGTCTGCTCAACGCCTTCCTCGGCATGTTCGGGATCCCCGGTCAGGTCTGGCTCGCCGACCCGCAGTGGGCGCTGTGGTCGGTGATCCTCGTCGGCGCGTGGCAGGGCATCGGCATCAAGATGCTCATCTACATCGCCGCCCTGCAGAACGTCGACGAGTCCTCTACGAGGCCGCCTCGGTCGACGGCGCCTCCACCGTGCGCAAGTTCTTCGCGATCACGGTCCCGATGCTCAAGCCCGCGACGTTCTTCGTCCTCGTGATCTCGATCATCAACGCCTTCCAGGTGTTCGACCAGATCTACGTGCTCACCGACGGTGGACCCGCCAACGCGACCACGATGATGACCTACGAGGTCTACCGGTCGGCCTTCCAGGAGTTCCGCATGGGTATGGCCGCCGCTCAGTCCGTCGTGCTGTTCGCCTTCCTGCTCGTCATGACGCTCGCCGGCCGGCGTGCCACCCGAGAGGAAAGCTGATGTCCTTCACAGACTCCCGTCCCGGCAAGGCGACTCGCGAGGCGATCGTCGGCCCGGCGCCCAAGCGGTCCCACATGCCCTCGGCCCGCCGACGGAACAAGATCATCCTGCACGTCCTGCTGTTCGTGGGCGCGTTCACGATGATCATCCCGTTCGTCTGGATGATCTTCACCTCGGTGAAGTCGCCCGCCGAGCTCGCGCAGAACCCCCGACGTTCTTCCCGCTGGAGTGGCACTGGTCGAACTACGCGGAGGCGCTCGACGCCGCCCCGTTCCACCTGTACTTCCGCAACAGCTTCATCATCGCGACCGGGCACACGCTCATCACGCTGGTGATCGGTTCGATGGCGGGCTACGCGCTCGCTCGCATCCGGTTCCGCGGCCGGGAGATCGTCTTCATCACGCTCGTCGCGATGCTGATGATCCCCACCTACACGAAGATCGTCCCGCAGTTCCTCATCGTGAAGTTCATGCCGCTGTTCGGCGGCAACGACATCACCGGGCAGGGCGGCACGGGCTGGCTCGACACCTGGTGGGCCCTGCTGATCCCGGGTGGCCTGAGTGCGGCGTCGATCTTCCTGTTCCGGCAGTTCTTCCTCTCGCTCCCCAAGGAGCTGGAGGAGGCGGCGCGCATCGACGGGCTCGGTGAGTTCCGGATCTTCGCGCAGATCTACACGCCGCTGATCAAGCCGGCGATCGCGACCGTGGGGCTCCTGACCTTCCAGGAGAGCTGGAACAACTTCCTGTGGCCGCTCCTGGTCACGACCAGCGACGACCTGCGCGTCATCCAGGTCGGGCTGGCGGTCTTCCAGCAGCTCGACGGAACGAAGTGGCACTACCTGATGGCCGGGACGACGCTCGCGACCGTCCCGATGGTCCTGCTCTTCATCGTCGCGCAGAAGTACTTCATCCAGGGGTTCACGCAGTCGGGCATCAAGTAGGTCGTCCGCGCGCCCCACCCGGCACCACCAGAGAAAGAGGAATCATGCAGCAGGATCTGACTGGACGCGTCGCACTCGTCACCGGCGCGGGACACGGGATCGGCGCCGCGCTGGCGCTGGGCCTGGCCCGCGCGGGAGCCGACGTCGCGGTCCACTACGCGAACAGCGCCGCGCCGGCCGAGAAGGTCGTGGCACAGATCGAGGAGCTCGGGCGCCGCGCCGTGGCCGTCCAGGGCGACCTGATGGACTCGCAGACCGCTGCGAGCGTCGTCGCCTCGACCGTCGAGGCGCTCGGCGGGCTCGACATCCTGGTCAACAACGCGGGCAACCTCGTCGGCCGGTCCACCGTGGCAGAGATGACCGACGAGCACTGGGCGAAGGTCTGGGGCGTCAACGTCTCGACCGCGTTCTTCGTGACGCGCGCCGCGGTGCCGCACCTCACCGCGAGCGACCACGGCCGGGTCATCTCGTTGGCCTCCCTGGCCGCGGAGAACGGTGGGGGAGCCGGGTCGGTCGCCTACGTCGCTGCGAAGGCAGGGTCGTCGGCCTCACCCGTGGTCTCGCGAAGGAGCTCGCCGGCGATGGCGTCACCGTCAACGCGCTGGCGCCCGGGTTCATCGGTGACACGCCGTTCCACGACAAGTTCACGCCCCCCGAGGCCCAGGCGAACATCGTCAAGGGCATCCCCCTCGGTCGCGCGGGCGCGGTCGAGGACGTCGCCGGAGTGACGACGTTCCTCGCCTCGGACGCCGCCGCGTACGTGACCGGCCAGGTCATCGACATCAACGGTGGTCTCAACTTCCGATGACCGATCTCCTGACGGGCCACCGCGACATCACGGTCCCCACCGTCGCCGGCGGGTGGTGGCACGACTACGTCTGCCCGACCCACGGCTCGGAGCTGACCGGGCCCGGCCCGCGGGGGCACCTGTGCCCCCGCGGGTGCGAGATCGCCGGCCCCAAGGCGGACGCCGCGTGGCTCGTCTACGAGCACCAGGGCGCCGCGCGGGAGATCCGACGGCTCGCGTGGGCGTCGGTGCACGCACGCACCGGCGCCGAGGACCGGGCCGAGCTCCGCGAGCGCGCCCAGCGCATGCTCGCGGAGTACGCCGAGGTGTACGCGGCGCTCTCGGACGGGTGGAGCGAGGCGGGCGAGTCGTGGATGTTGCGCGGCCGGCTCTTCGCCCAGGCCCTCACCGAGGCCCAGTGGGCCGTGCAGGTGGCGGACGCCGTCATCGTCCTGGGTGGGGAGGGTCTCGACCCGCAGGTCGTCGAGATGCTCGAGAGCCTGCTGACGACGATCGACGACTCCCGCGAGATCCTCGTCACCGACCGCGGCGACGAGCGCAACAACTACACCGCCTGGCTCAACGCCGCAGGCGCGCTGCTGGCGCGTGCGCTGACCCGCTGCGGTCGTGTCGCCCACGCGGGCCGTTGGGTCGAGCGGACCCTCGACCACATCGAGCTCGCCGTGCACCCCGACGGCTGGGAGTGGGAGGGCGCGGCCTACTACCACCTGTTCGTCCTGCGGGCCTACCTCCTCGCGCTGCGCGACGTGCGCCCGCAGGAGATCCCGGCTGCGGCGCGACGCAGGCTCGCGGCGATGATCCGGGTGCTCGCGCAGGTCGCAGCCCCCGACGGCCGGCTGCCGGCGCTGCACGACGGCCCGTACAGCCGCGTCCCCATGCATCGCGAGGTCCTGGAGATCGCCAGGCTCGCTCGTGGGCTCCAGACCCCGACCGGCCTCGACACCGTGGAGCGGTTCGCCCGAGAACGCGTCGGCGCGGCAGACGACGGCCTCGAGTCGTCGATCGGGCCGTGGTTCGACGGTGAACCCGTCGAGGTGCCGCGAGGCCCGGCCACCGACCGCGGCAGCGTGCTCTTCGCCGACGCCGGGTACGCCGTCCTGCGGGACGGCGAGGACACCTTCCAGGCCGTGCTCGACGCCGGCCCGCACGGCGGCGCCCACGGCCACCTCGACAAGCTCGCCGTGTACCTCTACGGCGCGGCCCCGTGGCAGCCCGCCCCCGGTGTCCCGCCGTACGCGTCGGCGTTGCGCCGCGGACACTACGCCCGGACCGTCGCGCACCCGACGGTGCGTGTCGACGGCGCCGACCAGGGCGAGGCCACGGGCAGCATCGACGTGTGGGACCCGGCCGCCGGCCGGGTGGTCGCGTCGGCCGAACCCTTCGCCGGTGTCCGGCTGCGTCGCTCGCTCGTCCTGGGACCCGGCTACCTGGCCGACGTCGTGACCGTCGTCGGCGACCGGCCCCACCGCGTCTCGCTCGGCCTGCGTCCCGCCACCGCCTTCGGGGTCCGCGCGACCCCGCAGGGCGCGGAGTCGGAATGGACCGACGGCGCGGCCACCCTGCGCGGTGTGCACGTCGCCTCGTCCCCGACGGGCTCCGGCCCGGCTGCGGTCGTCCAGACCTCGGGCCGCGGCCCGTCCGACGACCCCGCAGCCCCGCAGCAGGTCGCGGACTGGGTGGCCGACGGCGAGCGCGTCACCTTCGCCTCCCTCTACCTGTTCGGAGCAGGACCCGGAGCAGGACCCGCCGTGCGGGACGCGGACGTCTACGTGACGTTCGAGCCCGACGGCGCCACGACCTTCCACCTGACCACCACCGGCCCGAGCCACTCGGGACCCGAAACGACGATCGAGGTTGCCCCGTGACACAGCCCCTGCTCATTGCCGGCCGCGAAGACGTGCTGCGCGAGGAGATCCGCGACGTTCGCAGCCCGCAGTTCCGTCGCCTCGTCGACGAGTGCGAGCGCTACACGTCGATCGCGCTGCCGACCGAGCACCCGCTCGCCTCGATCACGTACATCGGTGCGGCGTCCGCCAACCTGGCGCTCGCGTACCGCCTGACGGGCCAGCAGCACTACCTCGACGAGCTGCGACGCTGGCTGACGCCGGCCCTGTCGTTCCCGCACTGGGGCAAGGCGAACATGCCCGACCACGACCTCGACGCCGGGTGGCTCCTGCACGGGCTCTCGCTCGCGTACTCCTGGGCCGGCGACGCGCTCGCCGACGACGAGCGCCTCGCCCTGCGCGACAAGCTCGTGCTCCAGGGCACCCGCCTGTACGAGTTCGCCGTCGACTCCGAGGGCGACTGGTGGTCGTCGTCGTACTGGCAGAACCACAACTGGATCTGCTACGCCGGGCTCGCCACCGCCGGGTACGCGCTGCGCGAGGAGCACGAGCCGGCCCGCGCGTGGACCGAGCGCGCGAAGGGCAACTTCGAGACCGTGCTCTCCATGCTCCCCGAGGACGGCTCGAACAACGAGGGCGTCGTCTACTGGCGCTACGGGGTGCCGTGGCTCGTCACCTACCTCGACGTGCTCAAGTCCGAGGAGGGCATCGACTGGTTCGCCACGAGCGACTACCTGCGCAACACCTTCTGGTACCGGCTCTACCAGGCCGCCCCGGACATGGAGCGCATCATCGACCACGGGGACTGCCACGACCGCCGCAGCGGGCACCCCGTGGCGATGTACTACAAGCTCGCCGCCGAGTACCGGATCCCCCAGTGCCAGTGGCTCGCCGACAAGGTCGCGAACGAGTTCTTCTGGCGCGAGGCCTACGAGAGCGGGGTGCGCCCGGGCGTGCGCGCCGAGGCGTACCAGGAGCTCCTCTGGTTCGACCCGAGCGCGCCGTCGGAGGGACCGCAGGGCCTCCCGACGAGCCGGGTCTTCACCGACCTCGGGCTCGTCGTCGGGCGCACCTCGTGGGACGACGACGCAGCGATGGTCTCGTTCAAGGCGTCACCCGGTGGGGGCCACAAGGCCTGGGAGACGTCGCACAGGATCAAGCAGGAGACGGGGTGGACGACGCTCAACGCGGGCCACCACCACCCCGACTCGGGGACGTTCGTCCTGCTCGGCTTCGGCGCCTACCTGGCGCTCGACGAGGGGTACTCGTCCCGCAAGCGCACGGAGCACCACAACGCGGTCCTCGTCGACGGCAACGGGTTCGTCAACGAGGATCGGTACCACGTGTTCGAGAACCTCGGCCACGAGTACGAGGCGCACCTGGTCACCACCACCGTCGGTGCCGGGTGGGTCCACGCGGTCAGCGAGACCTCGGCGATGTACGACCGGGCGCTCGGCGTCACCCGGGCCCGCCGTCACCTCGTGATGACGCCCCGCGGCGTCCTCGTGCTGGTGGACGACCTGCGCGCGTCCGAGCCGCGCACCTGGACGTGCCTGCTGCAGACGCAGAACCCTTCCCGGGCCTCGGGCGAGTCCCGCTGGATCGCCGAGGCGGGCACCGGGTCGCTCCTCGTCTCCGCCCTCGACGACGCCCCGAAGTCCGAGGTCGTCCCGACGGCGGTGCACGCCAACCCGACGTCCTCGACGCCGAGCCTGGCGATCGAGAAGGTCCAGCACACGCTGCGCCGCAGCACCGAGCCGACGACGACGGGCCGGTTCGTCACGGTTCTCGAGCCACGTCCGTGGAACGACCCGGTGGGCGCCGACGTCACCGTCTCGGAGGACGACGGCCTGGTGACGGTCGTCGTCGACCACGGCGACGTGACGGAGGTGGCGACGGTCCACCTCGAGTCCGGGGCCGTCGTCGGGCACGATGAAGCGGACATCGCAGGAGACGGGTTCGCGGGCCGGACGACGGACCGGGCCCGGCGAGACGACGCACGGTGACAGGACTGGCTATGGCTCGCAGGGCTCCTCGGGCGCGCGGGGCGGGCCGGCGAGCGGGCGGCGGCTGGGAGGCCGCTGCCCTGCGAGCGCTGATGTTCCCGACGAACATCGTGCTCGGCGGGCTCGTCGCGTTCGTCGTCGCCCTCCCCGTGGTCACCGCCCTGCCGGCGACGATCGCGCTGGGGCGGTCGTTCGCCGCCTGGCGCGAGGAGGGTGACGAGGCCGTCGTCACCAACCTGGTGCGCGAGCTGCGGGCCACCTGGCGGCGCACGTGGAAGGCCGGGATCGTGCTCGGCCTGGCGACGCTCGTGCTGATCGCGGACGCGATCTTCCTGGTCACGCGCCTCGGAGGTCCGCAGGAGGGCGCTGCGATCCTCTTCGGGGCCGCGGCGATACCCGTGGCGACCGTCGTCGCGCTCGCCTACGTCGCGCTGCCCCTCGCTGCCGCGCGTCAGCCCGACGCCGACATGCGGTCCTGGTTCCAGGAGGCCGGGCGCATCGTCGCGCTCGCGCCGCTGCGGTCGCTGCTCGTCCTCGTCGTCAGCGGCGTGCTCCTCGCGACGGCGGCGCTGTTCCCCACGATCCTGCCGTTCGTCCTGCTCTCCGTCCCGGTGTACGTCGCGCAGGCGACCTGGTCCCCGGCGGGCGGGCCCGGCGGTCCGGGAGGCGGGTCGGGCGGCGGGCCGGCCGGAGCTGCCGACCCCGGGGCGCGGTGAGCGCCGGCCGCGCGCCGTCCCGAGCACTGTGGGTCCTGTATGCGGACACGCTCACCATGGCGGTGGGCTTCTACATGCTGGTGCCGCTCCTCGCGTACCACTTCCTGCAGGACCTCGGCCTGACCATCGCGCTCGTCGGCGTGCTGACGGCCGTCCGCTCGGCGTCGCAGAACGGGATGATGCCGCTCTCCGGGTTTGCTGCGGACCGCATCGGCTACCGCCGGGCGATCTCCGCCGGAGTCCTGATCCGCGCGGCCGGGTTCGCGGTCCTCGGGACCGGGACCACGGTGCCGGTCCTGGTGGTCGGGTCGATCCTCACCGGGTTCGGTGGCGCGCTCTTCCACCCCGCGAGCTATGCCGCGTACACGGCGCTCGCCGAGGGTCGCGACCCCGTGCGGGTCTACTCGACGCGCGAGCTGTTCTCCAACGTGGGCTTCGTGATCGGCCCGATGATCGGCGGCCTGCTCGCCGGTGTGGACTTCCGGTGGGTGGCGTTCGGGGCTGCCGGCCTCTTCCTGACGGCGTTCGTCGTCACGGTCGTGGGTCTCCCCGCCGACCTCGCCCCGGAGGGTGCAGGGCGCGCCAAGTTCGGTGCGGCGCTGCGCGACCGCCGGTTCCTGCGGTACTGCGTGCTCGCCTCGTCGCTCTGGCTGCTGGTCACCCAGCTGTACCTCGTCGTCCCGGTCCGTGCGGCCGACGTCCTCCCCGGACCCACCGGGATCGGTGTCGTCTACACCTCGGCGGCGATCTTCATGGTGATCGTCATGCTGCCGCTCACCGGGTTCGCGTCCCGTCACCTCCCGCCGCGCGGGATCCTCGCGCTCGGCGCAGTGTCCCTCGGCTCCGGCATCGCCGTCATGGGCCTGTGGGGCACGATCGCCGGCCTCGTCGTCGGGGTGCTGATGTTCACGGTCGGGCAGATGCTGTCCCAGCCCGTGATGAACGCGGTCGTCTCCGAGTTCGCCGAGGGCGGGTCGATCGCCTCGTACTTCGGGGTCCTCGGTCTCGCGCAGGCGGTCGGGGGCATCGTCGGGAGCAGCGTCGGTGGCCTGCTCTACACGCTCGCCGGCTCGGGCGGCCCCGCGAGCGACCTCGCGTGGTTCGTCTTCCTCGGGTGGGGGTCCTCGTCGCGGTCGCGATGCTCACGCTCGGACCACGAGCGGACCGCTGAGTCGGAGGACTCAACCGGTGGACAAGCCCTGGTTTGTAGAGTTGTTCTCGCGGGCGCACAGCGCATCGAACTCCCTCGACGAGCGGACCCTCATGTCTCTGCAGGACGCACGGCCGGTCAGCTCCAAGGTCGGGGTCGTCACCCTGACCGCCATGGTCGTGGGCACGATGGTCGGCGGTGGGGTCTTCAACCTCCCGGCGCTCTTCGCCGAGGAGACCGGCGTCGTCGGGACCCTGTCCGCATGGGCGATCGCCGGCTTCGGGATGCTCACGCTCGCCTTCGTCTTCCAGCGGCTCGCGGTGCGCAAGCCGGCGCTCGACTCCGGCATCTACGCCTATGCCAAGGCGGGGTTCGGGGAGTACGCGGGATTCCTCTCGGCCGTCGGGTACTGGGCGGGGGCCTGCGCTGCGCTCGCCTTCTTCTGGATCCTCATCATGTCGACGCTCGGCCAGGTCTTCCCGGAGCTCGGGGAGGGCGACACCGTATGGGCGATCGTCGCGTCGACCGTCCTGCTCTGGGTCGTCCACCTCCTGATCCGGCGTGGCATGAAGGAGGCGGCCTCCCTCAACCGCGTCGTGACCGCCGCGAAGATCGTGCCGATCCTCGTCTTCCTCGTGATCTGCGCCGTCCTGCTCGACCCGCAGGTCTTCGTGGACAACCTCTGGGCGGACGGGGCAGACGTCGGCGCGTTCGGCGACCAGATCCGCGGGACGATGCTCGCGACGGTCTTCGTGTTCCTCGGGGTGGAGGCGGCGAGCATCTTCTCCCGTCACGCGAGAACTCGGAAGGACGTCGGCAGGGCCACCGTCTACGGGTTCCTCGGGGTGCTCGCGGTGTTCGCCTCCGTCACCGTCGTCTCCTACGGGATCCTGCCGCGCGCGGAGATCGCAGCGCTCGCCCAGCCCTCGATGGCCGGGATCCTCCAGGCCGCCGTCGGCGGCTGGGGAGCCGTGCTGGTGAGCGTCGGGCTGGTCGTCTCGGTCGTCGGTGCCTACATCGCCCTGTCGATCGCGGCCGGCGAGACCCTCTTCGCGGCCGCCAAGGACCGCGACCTGCCGAGGTTCCTCGCCCGGGCCAACGCCCGCGACGTCCCCGTCCCCGCCATGTTCCTCACCACGGCGCTGGTGCAGGTCGTCCTCGTCGTCACCCTCTTCTCGGCGGACGCCCTCGACTTCGCCCTCGAGCTGACGGCCGGGCTCACCCTCATCCCGTTCCTGTTCGTCGCCGCCTATGCGCTCAGGCTGCGGCTCACCGGCGAGACCTACGAGGGAGCATCGAGATCGGTCCGCCGCACCGATCTCGTGATCGCGGTCATCGCCGTGATCTACACGCTCGGCCTCATCGTGGCGGCAGGTCTCACGTACGTCCTGCTCTCGTGCGTGGTCTTCGTGCCCGCCACGATCCTCTTCGTGATGACCCGTCGCGAGCAGCAGCGAAGGATCTTCAGCGCGACCGAACGGGTCGTCTTCGCGCTCGTGGTGGTCGGCGCCGTCGCTGGGGTCCAGGGACTCGCCGCCGGGTGGATCACGATCTGACGGTCGACGGCGTCGGTCTCCACCCCAGCTCGAGGGAGATCGCGTCGCGGGTCTCCAGGATCGTCGGCAGGTGCGTCTGAAGCGTCTCCAAAGAGGTGATCGCCCGTACCGCGGTCGCCGACAACCCTGCGACGGCGTCGCCGCGGGCATCGAAGATCGGGACGGCGATGCAATTGATCCAGTCCTCGTGCTCCCGGTCGTCGACCGCCCAGCCCTTATTACGGATCAACGCCCACTCGCGCGCGAGGTCGGCGGCGCTCGTGATCGTCGTCGGTGTGTACCGCTCGAACCCGCACTCCGCGATCGCGGCATCCTGCGCCGACTCCGGGGCGAACGCCATGATGACCTTCGCGACACCCGCGGTGTGGAGGAGCGCGCGGCCGCCGATCCGTGAACGCATCTGGACCTCGCTACCACCCTCGACCTTGTCGATGTAGAAGACCCGATGGTCGTCGCGGCCCGCCAGGTGGACCGTCTGGCCGATCCGGGCGGCGAGCTCGACGATGTGCGGCCGAGCGACCTGTCGGATGTCGAGGAGTCGAGCGCCCTCTGGCCGAGGGAGACGACCTCGTACCCGATGGTCCAGTCGCCCGCCGCCGTCCGACGAGCGAACCCGCGCTCCTCGAGGGTCTGCAGGATCCTGAGCACCGTCGAGCGGTGGACCCCCAGCTGCTCGCCGAGCTCGCCGGGACGTTGCGGGGTCGCACCGATCCGCTCCAGGATGTCGAGGGCCCGGTCTACGGAACTACCCATCGGCGTTGCCCTTTCGCAGTCGGCTGTCCGCCGCGCGTGATGCCGCGGCCTGGTGGAATCCCATCACAGCGGCGGCCGCAGCTCCGCAGTGCGCGCGGTAGCTGGCCAATCCTCACCCGAGACCGCTCGCGCGACGAGATCGTCCGGGGTCGTCGGTAGCTCGCCCTGGTCGGAGTGGGAACGGAGCGCGATCCCCGCCATCAGGTGGCCGAGGCGCAGCTTCGCCGCGTCCTCGAGCCCGAGCAGATGAGCGTGCAGGTACCCCGCGGCGAAGGCGTCGCCGGCACCGACCGGTTCGACGACGTCGACGGGGAGAGCGGGGACGGTCGTTCGACCCGTCCTGCCCAGAGACGTGGCGTCCTGCGCACCGTTCTTCACGACGATCGTGGGCACACCCGGGAGGATGCGCCGCACGTCCTCTTCCGTGGTGCACCCCCAGAGACGCTCCGCCTCGTCCAGGCCGACCAGGACCACCTCCGCCCGGGAGGCCGCGTCGGCGATCACGCGCGCGGCCGTGGCGAGGTCCCGCCAGATCGCGGGTCGGTAGTTGATGTCGAAGCTGGTGCCGATCCCGTGCGCGCGCGCGCCGTCGAGGAGCGCGGTGACGGTCTGGCGGCAGCTGAGGGAGAGTCCGCTCGTCACGCCGCTCGTGTGGACCCAGCGGGGGTCGGTGGCAAGGACGGCGGTGGCGAAGTCCGGGGTCATGCGGGACGCTGCGGACCCTGCGCGGTAGTAGTGCACGGGGGACCCGTTGGGACGGGGGTCCTTGAACATCACGCCGGTCGGGGCCGTCGGGTCGAGCTCGACCAGGTCGACGGTGGCGCCGAGAGCCTCGACCTGCCCCACGACCCGACGGCCGAGCGGGTCGTCACCGAGCCTGCTGGCCCAGCTGCCGACGGTGCCGAGCCGCGCCAGGGAGATTGCCACGTTCGACTCCGCGCCCGCGTTCCCGAGCTCGAGCGCGTCCGAGGTCTGGAGCGACTGACCGTCCCGTGGGACGACGAGGGCCATGGTCTCGCCGACGCACAGGACCGGTCCCTCTGACCTTCGGCCAGCTGTCTCGGCGCCCGGAGGTGCGGCTGTCATGTGACGTGCTCCTGTCGATATGTGCGATCCATGCACAGGGTGTGCGGTTTGTGCGCACCTTCTCACATCGCCGAGGAGGCAGCAATATCGCGGCCGCCGAAATTCGGGGCTTGCACATGGACAACCGGTTTACTAGATTGGCGATTAGTTGCACAGCAGTGTGCAACATACGCACATCACCACGACGACGTGGGCGCGCGCGCCGCGCTCCTAGAACGAGGGGCCCCCACCATGAAGACGACCAGACGCGTTGCCGCAGCAGCGGCGACCTTCCTCACGGCAACGGCACTCGCCGCCTGCTCGAGCAGCGACTCGGACTCCGACGCGTCGGGCGACGGTGGCGACAGCGGCGAACCGACCACCGTGACAGTGCTGAGCGGCACGATCGTCGAGAGCCCGGAAGGCGACATCGAACAGTCGATCGCCGACGAGTTCATGGCGGAGCACCCGGACATCACGATCGAGTTCATCGGTGTGCCGTCCAACGAGCTCCAGCCGAAGCTCGTCGCGATGGCGTCCAGCGGCACGCTGCCGGACATCTTCTTCAACGACCCGGCGTTCGCCGCCAAGGCGGTCGACCTCGGTGCCCCGGCAGACATGACGGAGGTGCTGGGGGAGGACTTCGTGTCGGGCTTCGATCAGCAGGGGATCGATCAGGCGACCGTCGACGGCTCGATGACGTTCGCCCCCTGGTACGGGGTGCCGACGGGGCTCATCTACCGTGCCGACTGGTTCGAGGACGAAGGCCTCACCCCGCCGGAGACGTGGGACGAGTTCGTGGACGTCGCGCAGCAGCTCACCGGGGACACCGACGGCGACGGCGAGACGGACCGTTGGGGCGTCGCCCTCCTCGGTTCGGCCGACCTCTCGGGCGCCGGCCGCTTCCTGCCGATCCTCCGGTCGTTCGGTGCGGTCGAGCTCGAGGCCGACGGCGACAGCTGGACGACGAGCTACGACTCGCCCGAGGGAGCTGCTGCCTTCCAGCTCTACGGCGACCTCGTCAACAAGTACGAGGTCACGCCCGTGGGCACCCTCTCGACGTCCTACCCCGAGGCCGTGAACCTCATGGGCAGCGGCACGACGGGCATGATGGTCAGCGGCTCGAACGCCATCGGTGCGATCCTCGCGCAGAACCCCGAGCTCGAGGGCAAGCTGGCCGCCGTCCCGATCCCGCACGCCGAGGGCCACGAGCCTGCTGCCAACCTCGGCCTCGGCGGGTACAGCGTGAGCGATACCAGCGAGAACAAGGAGGCGGCCGCCGAGTACCTGAAGTTCCTCCTCGACGAGGAGAACCAGGTCGCGTGGTCCGACGGCACCGGCCGGATCCCGATGCGGACCGATGCGCTCGACGAGATCCAGAGCGCCGAGGGCGACCTCGCGGGCTTCGTCGACGCGATCCAGTACGGCTACGCGCCGCCGCAGGCCGACTTCTACTCCACGGTCATGCTCGCCGGGACCGAGGCGTACCAGGCGGTCATCCTCGAGCAGGACACGGCGCAGGAGGGCGCAGACGCCGCAGCGGAAGCCACGCGCAAGGAGATCGACAATGCCGGCTAGGTCCGGCGGCACGCTCCTCGAGGAGCGATCCCCCGGCCGGCGACCCGTCGTGGTCGCCGGCCGGCGGGAGGCACCCGCGCCACGCGTGATGCGCGGGCAGGGCGGCTCTTCACGCTCCCGGTCCTGCTCGTCACGGTCGCGCTGGTGGCCTACCCGATCGTGTACGGCATCGGTCTGAGCCTCTTCGACACGAACCTCGTCAACCGGTGGGACTTCGTCGGGCTCGACAACTACGGGCGGCTGGCCCGGGACTCGGGCTTCCTCGACTCGATCGTCATCACGTTCGCCTTCGCGTTCATGGTGGTCGCGGGAAACCTGGTCGTCGGTACCGGGCTGGCGCTCCTGCTCAACCGCGGACTGCGCTTCACCACGTTCTTCCGCGCGGTGCTCATCCTCCCGTGGCTCTTCCCGGAAGTCGTCGTCGCCCTCATCTGGAAGTGGATGTACAACCCGGTCTACGGGCTGTTCAACCACGATCTCCAGGCGATGGGTGTCATCGACGAGCCGGTCGCGTGGCTGGACGATCCGAACCTCGCCCTCGTCGCGGTCGCGCTCGCAGCGATCTGGAAGGGCTACCCGCTCGTCATGGTCCTGGTGCTGGCCGGCCTCCAGACGGTGCCGAAGGAGCTCTACGAGGCGGCTTCGCTCGATCGGGCCGGAGGCTTCGGGAAGTTCCGCCACGTGACCCTCCCGGGCATCCGACCGGTGCTGCTCGCGGTGATCGTGCTGGAGACGGCCTGGTGGTTCAAGCACTTCACGATCGTCTGGCTCCTGACCAACGGCGGCCCTGCCGGCGCGACGAACGTGGTGAGCATCGACATCTACGAGCGTGCCTTCAAGAACTTCCAGTGGGGCGACGCTGCGGCATCGGCCGTCGTCGTCCTCATCATCTGCCTCGCACTGAGCGCGATCTACCAGAAGGTGCTGCATCGTGATGACTCGTAACGCAACCCGCTCCGGGTCCGGCGTGGCGTACGGACTGCTCGTCCTGAGCTCCCTCGTCGTGCTCGTCCCGGTGGCCTGGATGCTCTCGACGGCGCTGAAGTCGTCCGACGAGCTGTTCTCGCAGACGGTCCGGTGGCTTCCCCTCAACCCGTCGCTCGACGCGTTCGCGAGGGTGTTCACCGACTACCCCTTCGCGACCTACTTCATGAACTCGATCGTGGTCGTCACGGCGTCGACGGTCATCGCCATCGCGTTCGCGACGTTCGCCGGGTACGGGGTGTCGCGGTTCGAGTTCCGTGGCCGCGGGTCGCTGATGACGTTCCTGCTGCTCACGCAGATGTTCCCGTCGATCATGCTGCTCATCCCGTACTTCAAGCTGTTCCAGACGCTCGGGCTCATCGACACGCGCACGGCCCTGGTCATCGCGTACGTCTCGTTCCAGCTGCCGTTGTGCACCTGGATGATGGTCGGCTACTTCAGGTCCGTGCCGACCGAGCTCGACGACGCCGCCGCCGTCGACGGGTCCGGTCGCATCCGGACCTTCTTCCAGATCATCCTGCCGCTGACGATGCCCGGAGTGGCGGCGACGGCGATCTACGCGTTCATCAGCGGCTGGAACGAGTATCTCTTCGCACTCGTGCTCACCTCGAGCGAGGACAAGAAGACGGTTCCCGTGGGGATCGGGCAGCTCATCGGGCAGTATCGGATCGAGTGGAACGACCTGATGGCAGCGTCGCTGTACGCACTCGTACCGCTGACCCTGATCTTCATCTTCTTGCAGAAGCGGATCATCAGCGGGATGACAGCCGGCGCGGTGAAGTAGGCCGCGGGACCTGCTCGCCGTCACTCCCGAGACAACGACCTACCGAGGAGAACCATGACCACCGACCGGCAAGACCTCGTCGTCGCGGCGGACGCCGCCTTCGACACCTGGTTCGCACCGTCACCCCTCATGGCGATCCTGCGCGGGCTCGACACGGCGAGCACGATCGAGATCGCCCATCGAGCCTGGGACCTCGGGTTCGGGCTCGTGGAGATCCCCGTCTCGTCGGAGCCCGCCTACGACACCCTCGCGGAGGTCGTCGAGGAGGGACGGCGGCGGGACCGGGTGGTCGGTGCGGGCACCGTCGCGGATGTCGAGTCCGTCGTGCGGGTCCGCGATCTCGGTGCGGCGTTCACCGTCGCGCCAGGGTGGGACGACGCCGTCGCGCGAGCGAGCGTCGACGCCGACATGCCGCACCTGCCCGGAGTCATGACGCCGACGGACGTCCAGGCCGCACGGGCCGCCGGGCACCGCTGGCTCAAGCTCTTCCCGGCCGGCGTCATCGGCCCCGCGATGATCACCGCACTTCACGGCCCGTTCCCGGACCTGCGCTTCGTCGCGACCGGGGGCGTCGACGCAGGCAACGCCGGAGACTTCCTCCGCGCCGGGGCGTCGGCCGTCTCCCTCAGCGGCGCCACACGCACGATCACCCCCGAGCAGATCCGCGAGGTCTGCGCCCACCGACACATCTCGTAGGAGCCTCCGCATGAGAGTCACCGCCGTCCGCATCTTCCACGTCCTGCCGCGCTGGACCTTCGTCGCCGTCGACACCGATGCCGGGATCACCGGCTACGGGGAGCCGGTCGTCGAAGGTCAGTCCCGCGTGGTCGAGGCCGCCGTCCAGCACTTCGCCGAGTACCTCGTCGGGAAGGACCCGCTGGAGATCGAGCGGCACTGGCAGGTCATGTACCGCGGCGGCTTCTACCGCGGGGGCGCCGTCGGGGTGAGCGCGATCAGCGGGCTGGAGCACGCCCTCTGGGACATCAAGGGGAAGTTCTACGGGGCACCGGTCTTCGAGATGCTCGGCGGACGTGCGCGCGACCGGATGCGGATGTACGGGCACGGTCGCGGCACCACCGACGCGGACTTCGTCGACGCAGCCCTGCGGGCGAAGGCGCGGGGTCTGACCGCCATCAAGATCGGAATCGACGGCCCGGCACGGGACCTCGAGTCGCTCGACTACGTCGATCGACAGGTGCGGCGATTCGCTGCGGTGCGGGACGCCGTCGGGCCCGCGTTCGACATCGCGGTCGACATGCACGGGCGGACGACGCCCGCGACGGCCAAGCGGATCATCGCCGGGTTCGAGCCGTACCACCCGCTGTGGGTGGAGGAGCCGTGCCTGCCGGAGAACGTCGACGCGATGCTGGACATCGCGTCGTCGACGACGGTGCCGATCGCGTCCGGGGAGCGGCGGTTCACCAAGTGGGAGTTCCGTGAGCTCATCGACCGCCGTGCCGTCTCCGTCATCCAGCCCGACCTCTGCCACGCCGGCGGGATCCTCGAGGCCAAGAAGATCGCGGCGATGGCGGAGGCGCAGTACATCAGCGTCGCGCCGCACAACCCGCTCGGGCCGATCTCGCTGGCAGCCTGCCTGCAGCTCGATGCGTGCACCCCGAACTTCATGATCCAGGAGCACCCCACGGCGGACGACGGCGCCGACCTCGGCGTCGGCCTGCTCAGCGAGCCGTTCGAGATCGTCGACGGGTTCATCGATGTCCCCACCGGGCCGGGGCTGGGGATCCAGCCGGACGAGGACCTCTTCGTCGAGCGCCGGTACCCCGGTGACTGGCGCAACCCCGTGTTCGTCCACGAGGACGGCGGGCACGGCGACTGGTAGACGCACACCGAAGGCCGTCGCCTGGAGCCGCCCACGGACCTGGTCCTGCTCATGAAGTCTGCGTACACGGTGCAGGGTGGTGAAGACGTCGTCATCCCGCCCGGCAGCGAGAAGACGGACTACGAGGTCGAGCTCGGCTCGCCCCCGGGACCCACCTCGACCCGAGTTCGCTCGAGCTCACGGTGACGGTGGACGGCGAGACGCGGACGCGCTGACGGTCGCTCCCTGCGCCGCGAGATCGGGCGACGCAGGACCTAGCGTTCGTAGGTGACGTACGCGGTCTTGCGGCGCAGGTACTTCTCGTAGCCGTGTGCGCCGTCGTCGCCTCCGAGCCCGGAGTCCTTCCAGCCGGAGTGGTAGCCGCGCACGGACTCCGGGCCGGCCTGGTTGACGTACACCTCGCCGAACTCCAGGTCGGCGATCATTCGCATGGACCGGGACAGGTCGCGCGTGTAGACGTAGGCGGAGAGCCCGAAGGCGGTCGAGTTCGCGGCGGCGACGACCTCGGCCTCCGTCTCGAACGGGATCACGGGGAGGACGGGGCCGAACACCTCGGTCCTCGCGATCGCCATGTCGCTCGTGACGCCGGACAGCAGCGTCGGGGCGAACCACGCGCCCTCGGCGAACTCGTCGCCCGCGGGGCGCCCGCCGCCCACCTCGACGGTCGCGCCCGCCTCGACCGCGGCGTCGACCATGGCCTGGACCCGCGCGCGCTCGCGCTCGGCGACGAGGGGACCGAACGTCGACCCCGGCGCATCGGGGGCGCTGGGGGTGATCGCGGCGTACCGCTCGCTCACGCGGCGGACGAACTCGTCGTGGATGCTCGCGTGCACGTAGGTGACCTCGTTGCACGTGCACACCTGACCGGAGTTCCACAGGCGGGCGTCGGCGGCGTCCTCGATGGCGCGGTCGATGTCCGCGTCCTCGAAGATGATGAACGGTGCCTTGCCGCCGAGCTCCAGCGAGACCGGGATGATGCTCTGCGCGGTCGATGCAAGGATCTCGCGTCCGCCGCGCGTCGAACCGGTCATGGTCACCATCCCCACGGCGGGGTGGCTGACGAGCGCCGCACCTGTCACGCGTCCGTCGCCGCAGACGACGCTCAGCACCCCGTCCGGGAGGCCCGCCAGCTGGCAGAGCCGTGCGAGAGCGAGGGCCGAGAGCGGCGTGAACTCGGACGGCTTGACCACGACGGCGTTGCCGGCCATGAGCGCGGGCGCCACCTTGCGGGCGAAGATCGCCACGGGGAAGTTCCACGGCAGGACTGCGGCGACCACGCCGATGGGGACCTCGACGGTCTCGAGGCTCCGACCTGGATCGCTGACCAACTTCTCGCCGACGGGCCGGTACTTCTGGCTGATGGCGAAGTCGAAGAAGGTGCGCGCACCGTGGGCCTCGCCGACCGCGTTGTCGTACGGCTTCCCCTGCTCGGTCGTCACGATCCGCGCGAGCTCCTCCGCGTGGACGGCGAAGAGCCGGCTTATCTCCTCGAGGACGGCGGCGCGCTCCAACGGGGTGCGGGCGCCCCAGGCCTTCTGGGCCTGGGCGGCGGCGCGGACGGCGCGGTCGACGGTCTCGGCCGGCGCGAGGGGCACGTCCGCGACGTGAGCGCCGGTGGCGGGGTTCACGACGGGGAGGGTCCCGTGCGACGGGTCGTCCTCGCGGACTCCGGCGACAAGCGCGGCGGGCACCGGCCCGAGGAGTCCTTCGTCGGTGAAGAGGGCGGTGTCTGTCACGTCAGTCCGTTCTGTCGTGGGCGGCATGAATAACCGGTTTATCACAGGCTATCTGCCAGGTCGGTGTCTGGCAACGGCCGTACACAGGATCGCAGGTCGGGGGCCGGGCGGCGTGGGCTCAGTCGCCCGGAGTCTTCTGCAGCTCGACCACGCCCCGCTCGGGAACGCTCGGGGCGTGGTCGGCCGACTCCACCGCTTCCACCGCGGCCGGCGCAGTGCCAAGCGTGCCAGCTCGGCCCTCCGGCTCGACGACGGCTGCCGTGCGGGCTTCGGTGCGCGCCTCGGTGCGCGCCCCCTCACTCGCCCCCGTGCTTGCCCTCGTGCCGACCCCGAGTGACGGCCGGGCTGCCGTCGTCGGGCGGGGGTGTCGTCGAGGAGTGCGTCCCGAACGATGCGGCGCGGGTCGTACTGCCGTGGGTCCAGCGACGCCCAGTCGACGTCGCCGACGGTCTCGCCGAACTCGGCGTCCGCCCGTTCGCGGGCGAGGTCGAGGTATCGGCGGGCGGAGCGGACCATCCTCGCGAGCTGCTCGGCGTATCGGGGCAGCCGGGTCGGGCCGATCACCATGACGGCGAGCAGCGCGATGAGGATGAACTCACCGCCGTTGATACCGAAGAATCCGGACATGCGACGGAACGTACGCCCGTGATCCAGAACACGCCAGCACCGGTGTCTGATTTGCCCGATTTTGCCACGAAAATTGATCGACGATCGAGTGCTATCTCCGGTGCGCAGGGGCATCTGGGCACCCCTTGACCCTTGAGAAAACCGGGTTACCATCGTCAGGTCAGCAGCGTTGCTGAATGACCTCGGAGCGATCCGGGATCCGCGCAGCGCACCGAGTTCGACACCCCCGCCGGGGCTCCGGCGCGAGGTGCAATCGTGATCGAGGTTGCTCATGAACGCCCTGAAGCCATGGCACATGCTCGTGCTGCTCGTCGTCGTGCTCCTGCTCTTCGGAGCGAAGCGCCTTCCCGACCTGGCGCGCAGCGTGGGCCAGTCGATGAAGATCTTCAAGTCCGAGGTCAAGGACCTGCGTGAGGACGCGGACGTGGTCGTCGACGCGGCGGGCTCCGCGAGCCGGACGGCAGCTCAGCCGTCCAGCGAGTCCGCGCAGCGGTGACCCGGCGGCGTGCCCGCCGGTCCCCGGAAGGGCGGATGGCGCTCCGGGAGCACCTGCTGGAGGTGCGCAAGCGCCTGTTCCTGTCGTCGGTCGGGATCGTCGTCGCCGCTGTCGTCGGGTGGTTCCTCTACGACCCGGTGTTCGCGCTGCTCCAGCAGCCCCTCATCGACGCGTCCGCGCGCAACGGCATGACGGTCGGTACCAACTTCGGTGGGATCGCGACGGCGTTCGACATGCGGCTCAAGGTGTCGTTCTTCCTCGGCGTGATCCTCTCCTCGCCGTGGTGGATCTACCAGCTCTGGGCCTTCATCACCCCCGGTCTGACCCGTAAGGAACGCCGGTTCGCGATCGGGTTCCTCGCCGCAGCGACGCCGCTGTTCCTCGGCGGTATCGCCGGCGCATGGTGGGTCCTGCCTCACGCGGTCGAGATCTTCACCGAGTTCGTCCCCGACGACTCGATCAACCTCATCGACGCGCAGACCTACCTGTCGTTCGTGATGCGGTTGATGCTCGCCTTCGGCCTGGCGTGCCTCATGCCCGTGGTGATGGTGCTCATCAACTTCGTCGGCCTCGTGCCGGCACGCACCTGGGCCGGCGGGTGGCGGTGGGCGATCCTCATCGCCTTCGTCTTCGCGGCCGTGATGACCCCGACCCCCGACGCGATCACCATGCTCTGGGTCGCGCTCCCCATCTGCGTCCTCTACGGCGTCGCGCTCGGTGTGTGCGTGCTGCACGACCGGCGCGTGGCCAAGCGCACCGACCGTACCGAAGCAGTACTCGCGCCGTCCGGCGCGGAGATTGGACGATGATCTTGTCAGCGACTGAAGCGACAGCGACCACCGGATCGGCGACGCCGGTCACGAGACGACCCCGCCGCTCGGTCACAGGGACGTATGCGCGCGCGGGCTACGGGTTCGTCGCGCCGTTCATGATCGTGTTCGCCCTGGTGTTCGTGGCGCCCCTCGCGTACTCCGTCTATCTGAGCTTCTTCAAGGACCAGCTCGTCGGCGGCAGCTCGTTCGTCGGCCTGGACAACTACGCGGAGGCCCTCGCCGACCCGAAGCTGTGGGGCGGCGTCGGGCGCGTCCTGCTCGTGCTCTTCGTCCAGGTGCCGATCATGCTCGTCCTCGCCCTCCTCGCGGCACTGGCGATCGACAGCGGCCGGCTCGCGGGGATGCGGCTCTTCCGCGTGGGCATCTTCGTCCCCTACGCAGTTCCCGGCGTCGTCGCCGTGCTGATGTGGGGCTTTCTGTACAGCGAGAGATACGGGCTCACGGGCACGTTCAACGACATGTTGGGTTTCGACCTGCTGTCGCCGCTGTCGCAGCAGTGGATCCTCGTCGCCATCGCGAACATCCTCACCTGGCAGTTCGTCGGCTACAACATGCTGATCTTCTACTCGGCGCTCCGCGCCGTCTCCGGCGATCTGTACGAGGCCGCGGCACTCGACGGAGCAGGGCAGTTCCGCATCGTCTGGAGCATCAAGATCCCAGCCCTGCGAGGCGCGCTGGTCATCGCGACGATCTTCTCGATCATCGGGAGCTTCCAGCTCTTCAACGAGCCGAACATCCTCAAGTCGATCGTGCCGACCCTGATCCCGTCCTACTTCACTCCGAACATGTACGCCTACAACCTCAGCTTCCTCGGCCAGCAGTACAACTACGCGGCGACCGTCGCGATCATCATGGGAGTGATCACGATGGTGATCGCTTACGTGGTCCAGCTGCGCGGGAGCCGGAAGGACGAGCGATGAGCGCGCCGACGGGCCGCACGACCCCGACCCTGACCTCGAGCAAGGAGCCGGCGAACAGATCGGCGGGCGCGCCGGACCGACGCCTCCGACGCCCGACGCTGGACAGCGGTCGGGACGGTTCTCCACGAGGCAAGAACTCCGTCGTTCTCGCCGTCGCGATGACGCTCTTCCTCGCCTACTCGATCCTTCCCCTCGTGTGGCTGTTCATCTCCGCGACCAAGACGCAGTCCGAGTTGATCGGCTCGTTCGGGTTGTGGTTCTCCGGCCCGTTCGCCCTGTTCGACAACGTTCGCCAGACGCTCGCCTATGACGACGGGATCTTCGTCCGGTGGATGGGGAACACCGTTCTCTACGTCGTCCTGGGGGCCGGCGGAGCCACGGTGCTGGCCACCCTCGCCGGCTACGGCCTCGCCAAGTACACCTTCCGTGGCAAGCGGGCCGTGTTCGCGATCGTGCTCGGGGCGATCGCCGTCCCGGGGACGGCGCTCGCGGTGCCGACGTTCCTGATGTTCAGCGACATGGGCCTGACGAACACCGTCTGGGCGGTGATCATCCCGTCGCTGATCTCTCCGTTCGGGCTCTATCTCATCTGGGTCTACGCGGTCGACTCGGTGCCCAACGAGCTGCTGGAGGCGGCACGGGTCGACGGCTCGAGCGAGCTGCGAACCTTCGCCACGATCTCGGCGAGGCTCCTCTCGCCGGGCATCGTGACGGTCGCCCTGTTCGCCGTCGTCGCGACGTGGAACAACTACTTCCTCCCGCTCATCATGCTGAGCGACCCCGACCTCTTTCCTCTGACCATCGGGCTCCAGCAATGGAACTCGCGCGGCGTGGGGTCGGGTGCAGACCCGATCTTCAACCTGGTGATCACGGGCTCCGTCCTGACGATCCTGCCGATCGTGGCGGCATTCATCGTGCTCCAGCGCTACTGGCAGTCCGGCCTCAACGCGGGCGGCGTCAAGCAGTGACTCCCGGGCCCACTCAAGACCAGCCAGATCGATACATGCACGACGACGTGAAAGGACACGCATGTTGAACACACGACGCTTCCGAGGAAGGGCAGCCGCGGCTTCGGTCGCAGTACTCGTTGCCGCCGGCCTGACCGCCTGCTCGGACTCCGACAGCGGTGGCGCGACCTCGGCATCCGAGGAGGCGGCACCGACGCGGTCGATGCAGCGCTCGAGGAGGGCGGATCACTGACGTACTGGGGTTGGGCCCCGTGGACGCAGGACCAGATCGACGCTTTCGAGGCCGAGTATCCGAAGGTCACCGTCGACTTCGTCAACACCTCGAATGCCGCCGACCACAACCTCAAGCTGCAGAACGCGATCGCTGCGGGGAGCGGCGCCCCCGACGCGACCCAGCTCGAGTACCAGTCCTTCCCGCAGTTCACCCTGCCGGGGTCTCTGGCCGACCTCTCCGGCCTGGGGTTCGACGAGCTGAAGAGCCAGTTCACCGACTCGACCTGGAGCTCCGTGACCACCGCCGACGGGATCTTCGGGTTGCCGCAGGACTCCGGCCCCATGGCGATGTTCTACAACGCGGAGCTGTTCGAGGAGCACGACATCGACGTGCCGACCACGTGGGACGACTACGTCGCGGCGGGCAAGGCTCTTCACGAGGCGGACCCTGACGTCTACATGGCCAACGACGACGGCGGATACTCCGGCTTCGGCATGAGCATGATCTGGCAGGCCGGCGGGCGCCCGTTCCAGACGGACGGCGAGTCGGTCTCGATCGACCTCCAGGACGAGGGGTCGGTCCGCTGGGCCGACATGTGGAACCAGCTGCTGCAGTCCGGCTCCCTCGCGGCGATCCCGGGCGGGACCGAGGAGTGGGGCAAGGCCATGGGCGACGGGACGATCGCGACGGTCCCGGCCGGTGGCTGGTTCGCCGGCCTGCTCGCGGGCGCGGCCCCGGACGGCGCGGGCAAGTGGCGTGTGGCGCCGATGCCCACGTACGACGGCGGGGACGCCGTCGGTGCCGAGCAGGGTGGCAGCGGTCAGGCCGTGCTCGAGCAGAGCGACAACAAGGCCCTTGCTGCGGGGTTCCTCCGCTGGTTGAACACCAGCGAGACGTCGGTGGGGATCGTGATGGACGCCGGCGGTTTCCCGACGACGTTGGCCCAGCTCGAGGCGCCTGACTTCCTGGGTGTCGAGAACGACTACTTCGGCGGTCAGAAGATCAACGAGGTGCTCGTCGATGCCGCCAAGTCGGTTCCCACGGGCTGGGAGTACCTCCCGTGGCAGGCGCAGGCGAACGCGACCTATGCGGACACGGTCGGCAAGGTCTACCTCGACGAGGGCGACATCAACTCGGGCCTGCAGGCGTGGCAGGACGAGAACGTCTCCTACGGCCAGGGCCAGGGGTTCTCGGTCAACGAATGACCCTTCGGGCAGAGCTCGGGGGCGCAGCCGGCACCAGGCCGGCTGCGCCCCCGAGGTGCGCCCGCGTCAGTTGCGGCGGTGGCTCACCACTCGCTGAGGCTGCCGTCCGCATGGTGCCAGACCGGCGCGTGCCAGTCGTGCCCGCGCTCGGCCGCCTCACGCACGGCCTGCTCGTCGACCTCGATCCCCAGGCCCGGCGCGGTCGGTCTGGCCATGTGCCCGTCGCTGATGTCGAAGACGGACGTGTCGACGACGTAGTTCAGCAGGTCCCAGCCCTTGTTGTAGTGGATCCCACGGCTCTGTTCCTGGATGAGGAAGTTGGGTGTCGCGAAGTCGACCTGCAGGCAGGCGGCGAGCGCGATCGGCCCCAGCGGGCAGTGCGGCGCGAGCGAGACCCCGTGGGTCTCGGCGAGCGCGGCGATGCGGCGCATCTCGGAGATCCCGCCGGCGTGGGAGACGTCCGGCTGGGCCACGGCGATCCCGGTGTCCATCAGGGGGCGGAAGTCCCAGCGCGAGTAGGCGCGCTCACCGGTCGCGATGGGGATCGACGTGCTAGCGGTGATGCGCGGCAGGTGTTCGAGCGCGAGCTCGGGAACCGTGGGCTCCTCCACGAACAGTGGCAGGAGTGGCTCGAGCTGCGGGAGCGCGCGCCGGGCCATGGCGGGGGAGAAGCGGCCGTGGAAGTCGATGGCGAAGTCGGCCTCGTCCCCGATGGCGCCCCGCACTGCGGTTGCTCCGTCGACGACGCGCGCGAGGGCAGCGGGTGTGTCGATGGTGCGCAGCTCGGCGGAGCCGTTCATCTTGACGCAGGTGAACCCCTCGTCCAGACGCACGGCGGCCTCCTCCGCGATGTCTCCCGGGCGATCACCGGCGATCCAGGCGTAGACGCGGGCACGGTCGCGGACGGCGCCGCCCAGGAGGTCGTGGACGGGCACCCCGAGTCGCTTGCCGGCGATGTCCCAGAGGGCCTGGTCGACGCCGGCCACCGCGCTGGAGAGGACGGGCCCGCCCCGGTAGAAGGTCGAGCGGGTCAGGGTCTGCCAGATGTCCTCGATCCGGCTCGGGTCGCGACCGATGAGCTCAGGAGTGAGCTCGTCGACGGCGGCGCGCACGGTGGCCGCGCGTCCCTCGACAACGGGTTCGCCCCAGCCGACGAGGCCATCGTCGGTCTCGATCCGGACGAACAACCAGCGCGGTGGGATCAGGAACGTTTCGACTCTCGCGATCTTCATGCAGTTCAAGGTAACAGATAGGTTTGGGTCTGCTCCATGAGAAAAGGGCCAGATGGCAGTGTCTGGCGAGGAAAGGTCTCTGATACCTTTGTCGCGAGGCGCGCTTCCTCGCGCGCCACCCAACGAGCCAGGAGGAATCCGTGAAGCTGCTCCGTGTAGGCCCACAGGGCGATGAGCGCCCAGTCCTCAGCGAGGACGGCACGACCGGCGTCGATATCAGCGAGCTGGTCGGTCGAGGCATCGACCTGCAGACCGTCGAGGGCTCGCTGAGGCGATCCGGCTGGTGCAGGAGAACCCGGCGGGGTTCCCCGAGGTCGATCTCTCGGGTGTGCGTGCGGGTTCGCCGCTCGCGGCCCCGGGCAAGATCATCTGCGTCGGTCTCAACTACCGGCGCCACGCCGCCGAGGCCAAGATGGACGTCCCCGACGAGCCGATCCTCTTCATGAAGACGCCGTACACGGTGCAGGGTGCGGCCGACGACGTCGTCGTCCCGCTGGGCAGCGAGAAGACCGACTACGAGGTCGAGCTGGCGGTCGTCATCGGCCGCACGGCGGAGTACCTCGAGACCCCCGCGGACGCGCGCCGGCACATCCTCGGCTACGCGATCTCGGACGACGTCTCCGAGCGGGCCTTCCAGCTCGAGCGGGGCGGGCAGTGGGACAAGGGCAAGAACTGCGCGACGTTCAACCCGCTCGGACCGTGGCTCGTCCCGGCGTCCGACGACGTGGACCCGAACGCACTGAGCCTCCGGCTGACCGTCGACGGTGAGGTCCGGCAGTCGTCGTCGACCTCCGACATGATCTTCGATGTCGACCACCTCGTCTGGTACGTCAGCCAGTTCATGACGCTGCTTCCTGGAGACGTGATCAACACGGGGACCCCGGAGGGCGTCGGGTCGGGCTTCACCCCGCCCAAGTTCCTGCGCGCCGGATCGGTCGTGGAGGTCGAGATCGAGGGCCTGGGTCGCCAGCGCCACACGTTCGTCGCCCACCCGCTGGAGGGCACGCGATGAGCACCCAGGACCAGTTCCCCCAGCCGTACAGCGCGCTCGTGATCGGGGCGGGCGCCGGCATCGGCGCGGCCACGGCCTCGTTGCTCGCCGGTCGTGGCGTCGCAGTGACGGTCGCCGACCGCGACGCCGACGCGGCCGAGACCGTCGCGCGGGAGATCCGCGAAGCAGGCGGAACCGCGCACGGGGTCGCCGCCGACGTGACGGACGAGGCGTCGGTTCGCGCCGCCGTCGACGCCGCCGTCGCCCGCGACGGAGCACTGCACGCCGTCGTCAACTCGGCGGGCATCCAGGGGCCGCTCGGCACGCCGAGCCACGAGGTCGAGGTCGCCGACTTCGAGCGGACCCTCGCCGTGAACCTGACCGCCGGCCTCGTGATCGCGCGGGCCGTCGTCCCGCACTTCCTCGAGCGCGGCTACGGCCGTATCGCCCACGTGGCCTCGATCGCGGGCAAGGAGGGCAACCCCAACATGATCGGGTACTCCGCGAGCAAGGCCGGGCTCATCGGGATGGTCAAGGCGCAGGGCAAGGAGTACGCCTCGCACGGCATCACCGTGAACGCCGTGGCTCCTGCTGTGATCCGGACGCCGTTCCTCGACACCCAGCCGCAGGACGTCCTCGACTACATGTTTGCGAAGATCCCGATGGGCCGCGCCGGGACCGTGGACGAGGTCGCCGAGATGCTCGCCTTCATGGTGTCGCCGGCGTGCAGTTTCACCACGGGCTTCACGTTCGACCTCTCGGGCGGGCGGGCCACCTATTGAGCGGGGCCGACGGCGCAGCACCGGACGACAGCCTGCTCTCACCGGCGACGGTGGTTCCGTACCTCGTCGCACGCGGCGTCGTGCGCGAGGGCGCCACGGCAGAGCTTCTCGGTGGGGGCGTGAGCAACGTCGTCCTGGCGATCCAGGACGGCGACCGGCGGGTCGTGCTCAAGCAGTCGAGGGAGCGGCTCGCGGTGGCCGAGGAGTGGTTGGCGCCCCGTGAGCGGATCGTGCGCGAGGCCCAGGGGTTGCGGGTCGCCCGCGAGCTGACGCCGGCCGTCGTCCCGGAGGTGCTCGACCTCGACACCGACGACATGACGATGACCATCGCCGGCGCACCCCGAGGATGGGTCGACTGGAAGGCCGAGCTGATGGCCGGTCGTGTCGACGAGTCCGTCGGCGCGGTGCTGGGCGACGCACTGGGTGCGTGGCAGGAGGGCACTCGTGGAGGCGCCCGCCTGCCGCAGGACCTGTGCGACGACACGGCCACCTTCATCTCTTTGCGCGTCGACCCGTACCACCGCACCGCTGCCCGACGGAACCCTGAGGTGCGGGACGCGGTGGACGCCGTCGTCCAGCGCATGGCCGACACACGCGAGGTGCTCGTCCACGGAGACCTCTCGCCCAAGAACGTTCTCGTCGGCCCCCTCGAGGCGGGCGGGCCGAACTCCGCGTGGGTCCTCGACCTCGAGGTCGCGCACCTGGGCGATCCCCTGTTCGACCCGGCGTTCCTGCTGACGCACCTGCACCTCAAGGGCGTGCACCGCCCGGCGGGTACCGCAGCCCTTCGCCGCACGGCGAGCGCGTTCGCCGCCGCCTACACGGCGCGCACCGGCCCCGTGGACGCGCCCGCGCTGGGTGCTCATGTCGGTGCGCTCCTGCTCGCCCGGGTCGACGGCAAGTCGCCCGCCGAGTACCTCGATGCCGCGGCGCGGGACCTGACCCGACGTACCGCCATCGACCTGTTGACCACGCCGGTGACGTCTACCGGCGACCTGTGGGACCGACTCTGGAGGACTTCCTGATGACGACCGACCGTATCGACCGGACCGTGGCGTGGGAGGCCCTCGACTCGCGCGGCCGCCCCACGGTCGCCTGCCGGGTCGAGCTCGAGAACGGGGCGCACGGCCGGACCGTCGTCCCGTCCGGTGCATCGACCGGCCGCCACGAGGCCCACGAGGCTCGCGACGGCGGCACCCGCTACGGCGGGTGGGGCGTGCGCAGCGCCGTGGCAGCCGTCAACGACGAGTACGCACCGCTGATCCGAGGCATGCGCGCCTCCGACCGTGCAGAGATCGACGCAGCCGTCGAGGAGCACGACGGCGAGCCGAACCTGAGCAGGCTCGGGGCGAACGCGGCGCTCGCGGTCTCGCTGGCCACGACCGTGGCGCACGGCGCCGCGGAGAACCGGCCCCTGTGGTCGACGCTCGGCGACCCGGCAGGTGGGGACGCCGGCGCGAGGCGCGCCACGATCCCGATGCCGATGATCAACATCTTCTCGGGCGGGGCGCACGCGGGCCGCGCCGTCGACATCCAGGACTTCCTGGTCGTGCCGCTCGGCGCGCAGTCTTTCGCACAGGCGCTCGAGCAGGTGTCGGACGTCCGCGCACACTGCGCCCGGCTGCTCGACGACCGCGGTGGCTGGTCTGCGCTGGTGGCCGACGAAGGTGGGCTCTCGGCGAGGCTCGGGAGCAACGAGGCCGCGCTCGAGCTCCTGGCGGAGGGGATCGAGCGCGCGGGCTTCGCGCCCGACGCCATGTCCATCGCCATCGATGTCGCCGCGAGCCAGCTCGTGGACGGGGACGACATCGTGCTCGCCGGGCAGGGCGACCGGCTCAGCGTCGACGAGTGGCTCGACGTCGTCGTCGGTTGGACCGAGAGGTACCCGCTCGTCTCGATCGAGGACGTGGTCGGGGAGGACGACTGGCGTGGGTCCTCGGCTGCGACCCGGCGGATGCCGGCGACCCAGATGCTGGGTGACGACCTGTTCGCGACGAACCTCGACCGTGTCGACCGGGGCGTCTCCGAGTCGGCGGCCAACGCGGTGCTGGTCAAGGTCAACCAGGCCGGCAGCGTCTCGCGCGCGGGCCGCGTGCTCGCCCGGGCCCAGGACGCGGGCTTCGCGACCGTCGTCAGCGCCAGGTCGGGCGACACCGAGGACACCTGGCTCTCTGACCTCGCCGTCGGGTGGGGTGCCGGTCAGATCAAGGTGGGGTCGACGATGCGCAGCGAGCGCACCGCCAAGTGGAACCGGCTCCTCGAGATCGAGGCGATCGACGGGCTGCCGTTCGCGGGGGCGTCGGTGCTCGGCGGCACGGCGTAGCGGTCAGCGTCCTGCCTGCGCCGGCCATCGCCAGGTCCGCGCCGGCACCACGCCTCACGGCGCCGCGTCGAGGTCTCTCTCGGTGGCCCGGAGGTGCGCGCGCATCGCCGTCTCGGCGGCGTGGGCGTCGCCGCGACGGACGCACTCGAACACTGCGCGGTGCTCGCGTGCGCCCTCGCGGAGGTCGCGCCCCTGTGCGAGGAATCCGGCGATGCTGCGGTCGAAGCTCTGGCGGAGTGACTCCGAGAGCCCCTCGATCAGGTGCGCCAGCATGCGGTTCCCGCTCGCCAGCGCGAGGGCCTCGTGGAACCCGAGGTCGGCGTCGTTGTAGGCGCGCACGGCCTCGGGGGAGCCGTCGAAGTCAGCGGCCACGGCTTCCATCGTCGAGATCGCGGCTTCCACGGCTGCGGTGCCCGCTCGGCTCGCGTTCCGTGCCGCTTCGCCGGCGGAGAGCACCTCGAGCGATCGTCGGACGGCGAGGAGCTCGTGCTCGGCGCGGGCGTCGCGGCGTATCGCGAAGCTGAGGTCGCGGGCGATCACCGAGCTGTCGGGGGTGCGCACGGTGGGCCGCTTCCCGCGGCTGAGGTCGACGAGGCCTCGCCCCGCGAGGACCTTGAGCCCCTCGCGGACGGTGAGGCGACTGACGCCGAGCCTCTCGGCGAGGTCGGCCTCCGCCGCCAACCGGGTGCCGGGAGCTGCCGCGACGAGGACGTCCTCGAGCTCGCGGACGACGAAGTCCAGGACGGTCTCGTCGCCCGCCGGCGTAGGGGTGTTCGGCACGGCAGCGATCGTATCTGACACCTTTCGCTGCCGTGCCGCGTCTCCCTGTGCCCTCGCTACGCGTCGAGCGCCTCGAACGTCACCCTGAACGAGCGCGCCCCCGGCCACAACGCATGCCGCGGCTGCGGGTCGATCCCGCAGGCGCGCGAACCCACCCCGTGCACCGCGTCGTCCAGATAGAGGTGGTTGACCCGGGACTCGGGCAGCTCGTACGGGTGCTCGGCGGCCGTGGTCTCGTGGACCGAGTGCCGCGAGTACGTGAAGCCCGCGCGGTGCCCACCGGGTCCCGGCACGGTGCGGATCCGCAGCCCCGAGCCGGCCCCGTCACGCAGATCGAGCGATCGGACGTCGGACCGGTGTCCCGATTCCTGCGGCCTGGCGTGCGGCGTCACGAGAGCGTCGAGGTGGGCGGAGTGGTGACCGATCCACGCACCCTCGGCGAGGTCGGGGTAGGACTCACCGGGCCCCGCGCCCACCCACGAGACGTCCTCCAGGCCGGAGGGCAGTGCGAGGTGCACGCCGACCCTGGGCCACGTGCAGTCCCAGCCGCGTGAGGGCGACACCTCGGTGCGCAGGGTGATCGGGCCGCCGCCGTCCGTGCGACCGAGCCCGGTCCACCGGTGGGTCACGGCGAGCGTCGGCGCCTTGTCCGCGGCAGCGACGGTGACTCTGACCAGCACCGAGTCACCGTCGGCCGAGACCGACTCCACGCGCCGCCGCAGCCGGTGCAGCCCGCGCTTGCGCCAGCGCTCCGCCGCGGACGGCCCCGGTGCGCCGAACCCGCGCGTGGACTCCGGGTAACCGAGCTCGAAGGACCCGGCGCCCTGGCCCACGTCGTTGTCGGTGGGCGCACGCCAGAGCTCGAGCTCAGGCCCGTCGACCGGGAGCCCGAACAGGGATTCCAGCCGCCCGGTCCGGGCATCGAAGACCGCGTCGTCGAACGTCAGAGCCTCGGACGACGGCGCTGCCGCTCGCGACGTCACCGCGGGACGACGGCGGGTGGCGGTACCGGGCGCGGCCTGTGGAGTCACGACCTGCGTCCGCGACACGACGTGGCCGGCCGGAGCCCAGGCGCTCGCCTCCCGCCGGGCCACCGTCCAGGTCGCCCAGGCGTCGTCACCCCGGCGACTCGCCTCATCGAGAAGGTGCCCGACGGCGTCCGGCACCTCGACAGTCGCGGTGGCACCCGGCGAGATAGTGGGCAGGGCGACGGACTCGGCGTGCATCTCGCCCTCCGGTCCCGCGACCGCGACATGGAGCGCGAACTCGTCCGACGTGGAGCTGTGCGAGCGGTTCTCCACGACGACGTGGCCGGCGTCGCTCGAGCCGGGCACCAGGACGCGAAGGGGCGCGCTGACCGCGGCGAACTCCGCGAGCCCTGCCGTGGGTGCGCCGTCGGACAGCACGAGGCCGTCCATCACGAAGTTGCCGTCGTGGACGGCCTCCCCGAAGTCGCCGCCGTACGCGAAGTAGGAGGACCCGTCCGGGGCAGTGCTGCGCAGACCGTGGTCTCGCCACTCCCAGATGAAGCCGCCGTGGATCCGGCCGTGCGCGGAGAAGCGCTCGTCATAGTCGGTGAGCCCGCCAGGGCCGGTGCCGAGCGCCGCGCCGTACTCGCACAGGAGCATCGGCTTGGACCGCACGCGCGCCGCCTCGGCCGGGCTGCACGCGAAGATCTCGCCCTCCTCGGCCCCGATGATGTCGAGCTCGACGGGGGTCGGGTACATCCGCGAGTACACGTCCGTGTAGGCGCAGGTGTAGTCGCCCTCGTAGTGGACCGGGCGGCCCGGGTCCCGCTCTCGGACCCACGCGGCCATCGCGGCGAGGTTCTGGCCGGTCCCGGACTCGTTGCCGAGGGACCAGAGGATGACGGAGGGATGGTTCTTGTCCCGCTCGACGGTCCGCTCGATGCGGTCGAGGTACGCGTCGCGCCAGCGCGGATCGTCGCTCGGGTTGCCGACCCAGTCGACGAAGAAGAAGGCGTGCGTCTCGAGGTCGCACTCGTCGATCACCCAGAACCCGAGCTCGTCGAAGAGGTCCAGGATCTGCGGGTGCGGCGGGTAGTGGCTGGTGCGCACCGCGTCGATGTTGCTGCGCTTCATGAGCAGCAGGTCGGTGCGGACGGCGTCGAGATCGACGACGCGGCCCTGGTCCGGGTGGTACTCGTGCCGGTTGACCCCGCGGAACGTGACCGGGGTGCCGTTGACGAGCAGCCGATCACCCTCGATGGACACCGTGCGGAAGCCCGTGCGCAGCGACAGTCGTTCGCCGGTGCTCTGCACCTCGACGGCGTAGAGCCGTGGCTGCTCGGCGGACCAGGGCTCGACGTCGGGCACGGCCGACACCGTGATCCCTGCCCGCTCGACCGTCACCTCGCGATCCAGCTCGGGGAGGCGGACGACGACGGGGAACGCCTCGGGCGCCGCCTCCACCTCGATCTCGAGCCGGCCCTCGCCGGTCAGGTGGTCGTACCCGGCCCGGACCCAGACGTCGTCGACGGCCCCGACGGGCCGCGCGATGAGCGCGACGGACCGGAAGATCCCGGGGAGCCACCACTGATCCTGGTCTTCGAGATACGTCCCCGCCGACCATTGGCACACCCGCACGGCGAGGGTGTTCTCGCCGTCGTGCAGGAGCGGGCCGACGTCGAACTCGCGAACGAGACGACTGCCGGTGCTCGTGCCGACACGTTCCCCGTTGACCCACACCGTCAGGTGCGACTCCACCCCGTCGAACCGCAGCAGGGTGCGTTCGGCGTCCCATCCGCCAAGAGTGAACGTGGTGCGGTAGTCGCCCGTCGGGTTCTCGTCCGGGACGAACGGCGGATCCAGCGGGATCGGCAGCTGGATGTTCGTGTAGATCGGCGTCCCGTACCGACCGTCGGCGTCGAGGACCCAGTGGTGCGGCACCTGGACGGTGTCCCACGCGGTCGTATCGAACGCGGGGTCGACGAACTCGGTGGGGGCGTCGGCTCGCGGCGAGAGACGAAACCCCCACGCGCCGTCGAGGTCGAGGGTGCGCGCGTCGGTGCGCAGGTGCGCGCGCGGTGTCGACGTGCTGCCGGTGGACGGTGTGAAGGACTCCCAGGTCCGGTCTGCGGCGCTCAACGGGCGTAGCGGACGTAGGTCGTCTTGCGGCGCAGGTACTTGTCGTAGCCGTGTGCGCCGTCGTCGCCCCCGAGCCCCGACGTCTTCCACCCGGTGTGGAATCCTTGCGGCTTCTCCGGGCCGACCTGGTTGACGTAGACCTCGCCGAACTCCAGCTCATCCATGAGTCGCATCGAGCGGGCGAGGTCCTTGGTGTAGACGTAGGCGGTGAGCCCGACGTCCGTGGAGTTCGCGGCGGCTACGACCTCGTCCTCCGTGGCGAAGGGAACCACGGGGAGCACGGGCCCGAAGATCTCCTCGCGGGCGATGTCCATGTCGCTCGTCACGCCGGAGAGCAGCGTCGGGGCCAACCAGGCGCCGTCCGCGTAGTCCGCGCCCTCGGGCCGGCCGCCGCCGGTCTCGACGACCGCGCCCGCAGCGACCGCGTCGTCGAGCATCGACTGGACCTTCACGCGCTCGCGCTCCGCGACCAGGGGGCCCATGGTGCAGCCCGGGGTCAGGGGGTTCGTGGGGGTGACGGCAGCGAACCGCTCGGCGACCCGTCGGACGAACTCGTCGTGCAGGCTCTCGTGGACGTAGGTGACCTCGTTGCAGGTGCAGACCTGGCCGGAGTTCCAGAGCCGAGCGTCTGCCGCATCCTGCACGGCGAGGTCGAGGTCGGCGTCCTCGAAGATGATGAACGGCGCCTTGCCGCCGAGCTCGAGGGAGACGGGGATGATCTTGTCGGCGGTGGCCTTGATGATCTCGCGTCCGCCCCGCGTGGATCCCGTCATGGTCACCATGCCGACGTCCTTGTGCGTGATCAGGGCGTTCCCGGTGTCCCGACCGTTGCCGCACAGGACGCTGACGAGTCCGTCGGGCACGCCTGCCTCCTGGAGGAGGCGGGCGAGGGCGAGCGCTGACACCGGGGTGAGGCCGGACGGCTTCACGACGATCGCGTTCCCGGCCATGAGGGCCGGCGCGACCTTGCGCGCGAAGATCGCGACGGGGAAGTTCCAGGGCAGGATCGCGGCGACGACGCCGATGGGCGTCTCCCGCACCTGGAGGCTGTGACCCGGGTCCGTCGCGACCATCTCGCCGACCGCCCGATACTTCTGGCTGATCGCGAAGTCGAAGAAGTTCTGCGCCCCTCCGACCTCTCCGAGGGCATCCGCCAACGGCTTGCCCTGTTCGACGGCGAGGATCCGGGCGAGCTCCTCCGCGTGGTCGCCGAGGGAGACCCGGACGGCCTCGAGCACCGCGGCGCGGTCGAGATGGCTGCGCTTCTCCCAGGCCTTCTGGGCCGTGGCTGCCGCCTGGACCGCGCGGTCCACGACCTCGGGCGAGGCGTGCGGGACCGTGGCGACGACGGTTCCGTCCGAGGGGTTGACGACGTCGGTGGTGCCGTACGAGGTGTCGGGGTCGAACGTGCCCGCGACGAAGTTCGCAGGTGTCGAGCCGAGCAGTCCGTCGCCAGCAAAGAGGGCGGTGCTGGTCACGAGGGTGTCTCCGTTCCGCCGGTCACGGCGTTGTGGGCCGGAGCGTTCGCGCTTCGGATAACCGGTTTACCAACACGATAGCGCGCGTGCGCCGGATGGCAATGCCCCCGCGGGCACCAATCTCGACCTCGAGCTCGCTGGTCTGCCACCATGCCGCCGGCGCCGTTGTGCAATCGTGACCGAACCGGGTCGGCTTCGGGCGGACTAGGGGTTGCCAATTGTGCGAAGTCGTTCTAGCGTGTGGAAAACCGGTTCACCATCGATGGTGTTCCGACGCCTTGCTGGATGCAATGTCGCTTCGAAGGGGACTGTGATGTCTAAGTTGGTTGTTCCTGCGGGAATCTCTCGCCGTGGTTTCTTGGGTGGGTCGTTGGGTGTCGCCGGCGCTGCGTTCCTGGCAGCGTGCTCGGGCGGCTCGTCGGGTTCGAGCGGCTCCGGCGGTTCGGGCGGGGGCTCCTTCGCCTTCTGGGACATGCCGTGGGGTTCGCCCGGGCCGGACTACCTGGCCGCGGGTCAGGACATCTCGAAGGGCTTCACGGGAGGGACCGCGGAGTACCAGTCGATCTCCTGGGACGGCTGGCTGCAGACGTTCAGCTCGGCCATCGCTGCGGGCACCGGGCCGGCGATCTCCACCGGTGGAGCGTTCCAGTCGCTGCAGTACTACGTGCAGGACGCGATCCACCCGGCGGACGGCGTGATCGACAAGCTCAAGTCCAGCGGTGCGCTCGACGACTTCCTCCCCGGCACGATCGACGCCTTCCAGTACCAGGGCACGTACACGGCGGTGCCGTGGAACGTCGACTCGCGCCTGTTCTTCTACCGCAAGTCGCTTCTCGAGGCGGCCGGTGTCGACGAGCCCACCACCTGGGACGAGTTCCTCGCGGCCGGCCAGGCCCTGAAGAAGAACGGCGTGTACGGGCTGATCGCCTCGGGCGGTGCCGGCGGCAACGCGTACCAGACCTACCTGTCCCTGGTGATCAACAATGGTGGCGGGCTGTTCAACGCCGCCGGTGAGCCAGAGTGCGTGACGGACGCGAACCTGGAGACCATGGAGTTCCTGCTCCAGATGGCCAAGGACGGGATCCTGGACCCGGGGAGCGTGTCCTACTCGACGGCGAACCTCAACGACCAGATCTCCTCGGGTGCCGCAGCGATGTCGATCCTGCCGCCGGACATCAAGAACTCGTTCGACGACCCTGCGCTCCAGGACGACATCGTCCTGGGTTCGCCGCTGACGAGCCCGAACGGGACCAAGGGCACCATGGCGTACACGTCGGACCTCATGATGTACACGGGGGACTGGGACAACGGCCTGGTCGAGGACTTCTGCGTCTACTACCTCGACGCGATGGCCGACTACTGGAAGCAGGGCGTGCTCAACAAGATCCCCGTGCGCCAGTCCATCCTCGACCTCCCCGAGGTCCAGGAGGTGCCCGACCTGGTGAAGGCGACCGAGGAGTGGCTGCCGGTCGGCAAGTCCCTCACGCAGCTCGCGTCCGAGCCGTTCCCGGAGATCAACGCCGTCGACGGCGGCCAGGCCATCACGCAGTGGGCCCAGGAGATCGCGCAGGGGCAGAAGTCGGGCCAGGAGATCCTCGAGACCCTCCAGGCAGGCATCGAAAAGGTCATGTGACCTCGCTTCGCCCGTGACCCACGAGAAGGAGGCGTCCATGTCGGACGTGATGACGTCGGGCGAGCCGACGACGAAGAAGGCGAAGCGGCCCGGCGGCCGGGAACGCAATCCGGAGGCCCTGCACCCGGGGCGCAAGAAGACGATGGCGGCGATGCTGCTCCCGTCGATCATCCTGCTGATCGCACTGAACGCCTACCCGCTGTTCTACGCCGTCGGGCAGTCCGTGCGGGACGGCGGCATCACCGGTCCGGGTGAGTTCGTCGGCCTCGAGAACTACAGGACGGCTCTGCAGGACCCGGCGTTCTGGGAGGCGGCCCGCTTCACGCTGCTGTTCACCGTCGTGTCGGTGTTCGTCGCGTGGGTCATCGGGATGGGGTTCGCCCTTGTGCTCCGTAGGGCGTTCCCCGGCAAGTCCGTCTTCAAGGTCCTCCTCCTCCTTCCGTGGGTCGTCCCGGTCGTCGTCAGTACGACGAGCTGGAACTTCATGGTGGCGACGCCGTCGAGCCCGATCCCGACGCTCCTGCGGGCTCTCGGGTTCGGCGACGTCCAGATCCTGGCCAACGCCGGGACGGCCATGGCGATCGTCATCATCTTCAAGATCTGGGGAACGTTCCCGTTCATGATGATGATGATGAACTCGGCGCTGCAGGCCGTGGATCCGAGCGTCGAGGAAGCCAGCCGGCTGGACGGCGCGAGCCGCTGGCAGCGGGTGCGGCACGTGATCCTGCCGATCATCTCCAAGCCGATCTACATCGCCTGGGTGCTGGCTTCGATCTTCACGATCAACGACTTCCCGTCCGTCTTCCTACTCACCGGAGGCGGCCCGGTCAACTCGACGTCGACGCTAGTGGTCTTCGCGTACCGGCTGGTCTTCCAGGACTTCCGCACCGGCTACGGCGTCGCGGTCGCGTTCCTCATCACCGCGGTGCTCATCGCGATCTCCATCTACTTCTTCCGGCGCATCAACCGTGCGCCCATGGCCAACTGAGGGAGGCTGACATGTCCAGCACAGCAGCACCCATCTCCCCGGTCCGTCCGGGCGGTCCCGTGATCGCGCACAGCGAGCGTCAAGCGCGCAAGGCTCGACGTGAGCGCGCGAAGCGGTGGACCAAGACCGTCGTCATGACCGTGCTCACCCTGCTGATCCTCGCGCCGATCTTCATGATCCTCATGCTGTCCGTCCGGTCGGGGCAGACGGCGGCGGGGACCTACACGTGGAGCTTCGACAACTTCACGGAGATCTTCACCAGGACCCCGGTCTTCACCTACCTGCGCAACAGCCTCGTCGTGACCCTGGGGACGACCGTGTTCGCGGTCATCATCGGCGCACTCGCCGGGTATCCGATGTCGCGCCTGCGCGGTCGATTCATCCGCGGCTACACGCTCTCGCTGTTCGTCGTGCAGAGCCTGCCGGTGATCATCGTCGTGATCCCGCTCTTCGTGGTGTTCGCGACGCTCGGCCTCGCCGACACGCTCTCCGGCGTCGCGATCATCTTCATCGCTGGAAGCATGGCGGTCACCTGCTGGATGATGGCCGGCTACTACGACTCGATCCCGATCGAGCTCGAGGAGGCCGCCTGGGTGGACGGCGCGACGATCTGGGGCGGATTCGTCCGCGTGGTGCTCCGCAACTCCTACCCGGGGATCCTCTCGGCGGCGATCTTCAGCTTCCTCGTCGCCTGGAACGACTACCTGGTGGCCACGGTGTTCCTGCGTACCCAGAGCAACTACACGCTGCCGATCGGGCTGCAGTCCTTCTTCCAGCAGAACGCCACCGACTGGGGTCCGGTCATGGCGATGTCCGTGATCATGCTGCTCCCGCCGGTGATCGTGTTCGCAGTTCTCAACAGGTTCTTCTCCATCGGCGGCATCGGAGGCGCGATCAAGTGACCGGCAACCAGCAGCCCACCGAGAGCGCGGCGACGATCCGAGGGCGCCGGTACTCCACCGACCCCGAGTGGTTCACCGACTTCCGGACCTTCCCGATCCACGGGCTGGGGCCCGAGGAGGGCGTGCACCGCCGCGACCCCAGCTCGGTGCTCACCGTCGACGGCGTCTACCACGTCTGGTACACCCGCTCGACGGGTGTCACCGACGGGTTCGGCACCGGCGACCCGATGGCCAAGGTCTTCCCGTGGGACTGGTCCGAGGTGTGGCACGCCACGTCGACCGACGGCGCCACCTGGGTGGAGCAGGGCCGCGCCCTGGGCAAGGGCGAGGACGGCAGCTACGACGACCGCAGCGTCTTCACGCCCGAGGTCCTCGAGCATGACGGGGCGTTCTACCTCGTGTACCAGGTCATCGCCTCGCCGTATCTCCTGCGCAGCTTCGAGTCGATCGCGATCGCCAAGGCGTCGAGTCCCGACGGTCCGTGGGAGAAGTCCGCGGCCCCGATCCTGGAACCGCAGAAGGACGGCGAGTGGCTCGGGGGCGGCGACAACAGGCTCGCGGTCGTCTCGCAGGGTTCCTTCGACAGCCATAAGGTCCACGACCCGATCCTCGTGCCCTACCAGGGCAAGTTCTTCCTGTACTACAAGGGCGAGCAGATGGGCGAGGGTTTCGCGGCCGGCGGTCGAACCACCCGCTGGGGCGTCGCCATCGCGGACGACATTCAGGGCCCCTATGTCCGGTCCCCGCTGAACCCGGTGACCAACAGCGGGCACGAGACGTGCGTCTGGAGGTACGACGGCGGGATCGCGGCCATGCTCACGACCGACGGGCCCGAGCGCAACACCCTCCAGTTCGCTCCCGACGGACTCAACTTCGAGATCCAGGCGTACATCCAGAAGCCGCCGGTCGCCGTCGGCCCGTTGCGGCTCGACGGGCCCGCCGAGGTTCCGCTCGACGGCATCCGGTGGGGGCTGTGCCACGACGTCACCGGTCCGTGGAACTACATCCAGGGCTTCGCTGCCGACGAGCGGCAGAAGGAGCTCTACGTCAGCGGTCAGAGCCCCGAGACCTCGGAGGCGACCGTCTCGGCCCTCCCTGCACCGCGACCGCGCTGACCCGACCGGCAACTCAGAGAGAGACACGATGGCCACGATCGAACGGGTGCGCACGGACCTCTACCGCGTACCGCTCAAGACCCAGCTGACCGATTCGATGCACGGCGTGATGATGGACTTCGAGCTCATCACGGTGCGGATCACCGACAGCGACGGCGCCACCGGTGTCGGGTACACCTACACGGTGAACTACGGCGGCGGTGCCGTCGCGACGATGATCGAGAAGGATCTCGCCGGGTGCCTGATCGGTGCGGACGCCGACCAGATCGAGAAGCTCTGGGAGACCATGTGGTGGCGCCTGCACTACGCGGGACGCGGTGGGCACGCGACGTCCGCGATCTCGGCGATCGACATCGCGCTGTGGGACCTGCAGGGCGTGCGGGCGAAGACCCCGCTGTGGAAGCTCCTCGGTGGGTACGACCCGAAGGTCCCCGTGTATGCCGGCGGGATCGACCTCGAGTTCCCCCTCGACGAGCTCAAGGCGCAGGCCGACACGTTCGTCGAGGAGGGCTTCCGCGCGATCAAGATGAAGGTCGGCCGGTCCGACCTCCGCGAGGACGTCGCCCGGGTCGCGGCGATGCGGGAGCACCTCGGCGAGGGCTTCACGCTGATGGTCGACGCCAACATGCGGTGGACGGTCGACGGAGCGATCCGCGCGGCGCGCGCCCTGGCGCCGTTCGACCTGAACTGGATCGAGGAGCCGACGATCCCCGACGACATCCAGGGCAACGCCCGGATCGTCGCCGAGAGCGGCCACGCGATCGCCAGCGGTGAGAACCTCCACACGATCTACGACTTCCAGAACCACATCCGCGCCGGTGCGCTGACGCTCCCGGAGCCGGACGTGAGCAACGTCGGTGGGTACACCACGTTCCGCAAGGTGGCGGCGCTCGCCGAGGCGAGCAACATGCTGCTCACCTCCCACGGCGTGCACGACCTCACCGTCCACGCCCTCGCGGCGGTCCCGCACCGGACGTACATGGAGGCGCACGGGTTCGGCCTGCACGAGTACATGGCCAACCCGATGACCATCTCCGACGGATACGTCACGGCGCCGGACCTCCCGGGGCACGGCGTCGTCCTGGACTTCGACCGGCTCGAGAGCCTGGCGGTCAAGTGATGTCGGACGGCGGGTGCTGGTCCGGGAAGGTCGTCATCATCACGGGCGGTGCTCTCGGGATCGGGGCGGCGATCGCCGAGGTCGGCGCCCGCGAGGGTGGCAAGGTGTGGATCCTCGACGTCGACGCAGCGGCGGGGGAGGCGACCGCCGAGCGCCTGGGGGAGCAGGTCGAGTTCCGGGCCGTGGACGTGACCGACGAGGACGCGATGGCTGCGCTCGTCGACGAGGTGCTGACCGTCGACGGTCAGGTCGACATCCTCGTCAACAACGCGAACAAGGACGGGAAGTTCGACGCCCGCACGATGACCAGCGACGAGTGGGACGGGTTCATGGCGCTGGCCTTCAAGGCACCGTGGATCGCCAGTCGCGCTGTCCTGCCGGCGATGGAGCGCGCGGGCAGGGGAAGCATCGTCAACATGGGTTCGCTGCACGCGGTCCAGAGCGCCGAGGGTGCCTTTCCCTACGGCGCGGCGAAGGCGGGCCTGGCCGGCCTGACCCGGACGCTCGCGCTCGACGTGGGCAAGCTGGGGATCCGCGTCAACACCGTCGTCCCGGGCTGGACGCTGAGCGAGCGGGTCGCCGAGCAGATGGAGGCCGCAGGGCCGGGCGAGCTCGCCCGCGTCGAGGCGCAGCACGCCCTGCGCCGCGTGGCGCAGCCGGCGGAGATCGCCGAGGTCGTGGTCTTCATCGCCTCTGATGCCGCGAGCTTCGTGACCGGGGCCAGCTGGGAAGTGGACGGGGGCTCGGTGCCCGGCACGCGTAGCGCCGAAGCGACACCGCTCGCCACCCGTCCCTACAGTCTCGGGGAGGGTCCCGTCTGGGACTCCCGGACCGGCCGGGTCCTGTGGGTCGACATCGACGCCGGTCAGGTCTGGTCCGCCCGCTGGCCTGCGTTCGACGACCTGACGATCGAGCACCGCGCACCCGGGAAGGCCCCCTTCGTCCAGCGCGCCGCAGCGGGTGGGCTCGTGGTCGGGGAGGAGTCCCGGGTCGTGCGTGTGCCCGAAAACGGGTCGACGTCGACGTGGCATGACCTGTTCCCGGCCACGACCGGGCGCCGGCTCAACGATGCGGCGTGCGACCCGCAGGGGCGGCTTCTCGCGGGGACGCTCTCTGTGCTGTCGGGCTCGAGCGAGGTCCTTCTCCGGGTCGACGTGAGCGGGGAGGTGACGACGATCCGCGAGAAGCTCACCCTGTCGAACGGCATCGGCTTCAGCCCCGACGGGCGATCGATGTTCCACGTCGACACGATGCGTCGGTCGATCTCGGTCTGGGACTACCGCCCGACGGTACCGACCTGGACGTCCGGGTTCGTCGTCGACGGTGGGTATCCGGACGGGCTCTGCGTCGATGCCGAGGGCCTGCTCTGGGTGGCGATGTGGGGTGGTTCGCAGCTGCGGCGGTACACCCCGGACGGCAGGCTGGTCGCGCGGATCACGCTCCCCGCGGTCGACGTGACCTCCGCCGCGTTCGTCGGCGACGACCTGGACCAGCTGCTGATCACGACCGCCGCTGTGGGGGCCGCGGATCGCGGCGCGGAGCCTTCCGCCGCCGACGGACTGCTCTACCGCGTGGCCGTGGATGTGCCGGGCGCGCCGACCTACGACTGGGCCGGGGACTGAGCTCCACCCCGTTTACCGGTAAACGACGACGAGAGGCAATACATGCTCCCCTCCTTGGCGACCTGCGGCCCTGGGCGGACCCGACCGTCACCGCGCTGCACCGGCTCCCGATGCGCGCCCGCCCGGGTGCCACCGGTGACCGGGCGCAGTCCCTCGACGGCACGTGGTCGTTCCGGCTGTTCGACTCCCCGGACGTCGTCCCGGCGGAGTCCGTGGCGATCGACGAGGCGGGTGGGCAGTGGCAGTCGATCGCGGTGCCGGGGAGCTGGCCCGTCCAGGACGTCGGGGACCGCCCGCACTACACGAACATCCAGATGCCGTTCCCCGAGCCCCCGCCGCAGCTGCCCGAGCACAATCCGGCCGGGGTGTACCGCACGACGTTCGACGTCCCGTCCGGATGGGCGGACGAGCGGATCGTGCTCCACATCGGTGCCGCCGACAGCGTGCACGGGGTCTACCTCAACGGGACGTTCGTCGGGTACGGGACGGACGCGCGCCTCGCCAGCGAGTACGACGTGACCGAGGCCGCGCGGCCAGGGGCCAACGTGCTCGCCGTCGTCGTCGTCCGGTACTCCGCGCACAGCTTCGTCGAGGACCAGGACGGGTGGTGGCTCGCCGGCCTGCACCGGAGCGTGCGGGTGGAGGCTCGCCCCCGGGTGTCGCTGGCCGACCTCGACGCCCGCGCCGACCGCGACCCCGAGACTGGTGTGGGTTCGCTCGACGTGCGCGCCACCGTCGACTTCGGTGACCACGGGCTCGCGCTCGAGGGGTACAGCGTCCGCACGACGCTCGTCGCGGCCGACGGGACCCCGGCTTCGGAGCCGCGGGACGCCGTCGTGCCCCACCTGGCCTCGAAGACCTACACGTTCTCGGGTCACATCGCCAAGACGCGGTGGGACGACCTGGACGTCGAGGCCTGGTCGGCCGAGAGCCCGACCCTCTACACGGTCGAGGCTCAGCTCCTCGACCCGAGCGGCGCCGTCGTCGACCGGACGGCGGTTCGGGTCGGCTTCCGCCGGGTGGAGATCGAGGGGGCCGATTTCCTCGTCAACGGGAAGCGTGTGTGGATCTTCGGCGTCAACCGCCACGACCACCACCCCGACACCGGCGCGACCGTGACGGTCGACGACATGCGCGCCGACCTCGTGGCCATGCGCCGCATGAACATCAACGCGATCCGCACGTCGCACTACCCGAACGACCCGGCGTTCTACGACCTCTGCGACGAGCTCGGGTTCTACGTCGTCGACGAGGCCAACATCGAGTCGCACGCCTACAACTGGTACGTCTGCGGCGACCCCCGGTACCGCGCGACCTGGCTCGAGCGCGGCGCCCGGATGGTGGCCCGCGACCGCAACCACCCCTGCGTCGTCCAGTGGAGCCTCGGCAACGAGAGCGGCTACGGCGTCAACCACGACGCGCTGGCCGGCTGGATTCGCCGGGCCGACCGGTCGCGGCCGGTGCACTACGAGGACGCGATCCGGTTCTCCGGGTGGGCGGACGGCGGCCACCACGGCAGCGACGTCGTCTGCCCGATGTACCCGGCGATCGCGGAGATCCACGCCTACGGGCAGCAGGTCGCGGCCGGTGAGGCGGACCGCCCGCTGATCATGTGCGAGTACTCGCACGCGATGGGCAACAGCAACGGCTCCCTGGCCGACTACTGGGACGTCATCACCACCACCCCCGGCCTCCAGGGCGGGTTCATCTGGGAGTGGAAGGACCACGGCCTGCGGCAGCGCCTCGACGACGGCTCGACGCGCCTCGCCTACGGCGGTCAGTTCGGCGACACCCCGCACGACGCGAACTTCGTCGCGGACGGGCTCGTCTCGGCCGACGTCGTCCCGCACCCTGCCGCGGCCGAGGTCACCTGGGTGCACCGCCCGGTCGTGAGCACGCTGGTCGACGGTGGCGTGCAGGTCACGAACCGCCGGTTCTTCACCGGCCTCGACGACCTCGTGGCCGGCTGGGAGCTGGTGGTCGACGGCGTGCCGGTCGGCTCGGGTGCGCTCGACGTGGCGGAGGTCGGGCCGGGGGAGAGCGTCGTCGTCCCGCTCCCGCCCGCAGCCGCCGAGCTCCAGCCCGACGGCGACGGGCGGGTCCTGCTGACCGTCACCTGGCGCACGCGCGCCGACGCGTGGCACGCCCCTGCCGGGTCGGCGGTCGCCTGGGACCAGCTCACGCTCCGGGACGCGCCGCTCCGGGCCGGCGGGGCGTCGTCGGACGCCGGTGACCTGGGCGGGCTCGAACCCGGGACGTTGGGCGAGGCCCGACCGAACGTCTGGCGTGCCGCGACCGACAACGACGGGTTCAAGCTGCTCGAGGACCTGGTGCGGGTGCGCGAGATGGGCTCACCCACGCTCATCCAGTGGCGGGACGCCGGGATCGACACCCGCCCTGCCGAGGAGATCGTCGGGTACTCGTCCGAGGTCGTGGACCTGCCGGCGGGCCAGGAGGTGCGGCACCGGTTCGACGTGCCCGAGGATGCTGTCGACCTGCCGCGCGTGGGCGTGCTGCTGACAGTGGACCCGCGGTTCGACGAGCTCCGCTGGATCGGGCGTGGACCCCACGAGAACTATCCGGACCGCCGGCGGTCGGCGACCGTGGGCTCGTGGACGACCGGCGTCGAAGCCTCCCCGTACCTGCTGCCGCAGGAGTTCGGGCTGCGCACCGAGACGACACAGGTGGAGCTGGTCGACTCCTCGACTGGCGACCGCATCCGGTTCACGACGCTGGGCGACCCGTTCTGCTGGTCGGCGACGCGCCACACGCCGGCCGCGCTCTTCGCCGCGGTGAACGACAGCGACCTCGTCGACGACGAACGCCTCGTGGTCTGCCTCGACGCCGCGCACCGCGGCGTCGGCACGGGGTCGTGCGGACCGGACGTGCTGCCGCAGTACCGCCTCGGTGCAGGGACGTACGAGCTGGCGTACCGCGTGGAGTACCTGCGACCGGCCGAGAGCCTCACTGGAGAAGAAAACTCGATGCGAAGGGGAATGTGATGTCCACCAGGGATTCGACGCACGACGTGCCGACGAGTCGCCCCAACATTCTGTTGATCACGACGGATCAGCAGCACTTCGATGCGATCGGTACGCGGACGTCGGTGCTCGAGACGCCGAACCTGGATCGTCTTGCTGGTGAGGGTGTGCAGCTGGATCGGGCGTACTGCCCGAACCCGTTGTGCTCGCCGTCGCGGTCGTCGATCATCACGGGGCAGTACCCGTCGACGCACGGGTGCTGGACGATCGGGACGAAGCTCGACGAGGAGCACCAGAACCTGGGTCAGATCTTCGGTGAGCACGGGTATGCGACCTCGTTGATCGGCAAGGCCCATTTCCAGCCGTTGGCTTCGCAGCCGGACCAGACGTCTCTGGAGGCGCCGCCGACTCTGCAGGATCTCGATTTCTGGCGGGGTTTCACGGGGCCGTACTACGGGTTCGACCACATCGAGCTCGCGCGCAACCACGCGGACGAGAAGTGGGTGGGGCAGCACTACGCGTTGTGGATGGAGTCCAAGGGCCTGGAGAACTGGCGCGACTTCTTCCAGACGGAGGATCCGGCGTCGGCCCGCGAGCACTCGTGGGACCTGCCGCAGGAGTTCCACTACACGAACTTCGTGCGTGAGCGCACGATCGCCGACCTGGAGAAGTCGGTGGGTGAGGGGAAGCCGTTCTTCACGTGGGCGAGCTTCCACGACCCGCACCCGCCGTATCTGGTGCCGGAGCCGTGGGCGTCGATGTACGACCCGGCCGACGTGGAGCCGGGCCGGTTGAGTCCGGGGGAGCTGGCGAACATGCCGATCTGGCACCGGCTCACGCAGGAGGAGAACCCTGACTACTCGCCGTGGCAGGAGACCCCGTACTCCAACCACGGGTTCGGGTCGCACCTGATCGACGATGACCTGCTGCGCAAGAACATCGCGATCTACTACGGGATGATCTCGTTCATCGACCAGGCGGTGGGGGAGATCCTCGACCGGCTCGACGCGCTGGGCGTCGCGCAGGACACGATCGTGGTCTTCACGACCGACCACGGGCACTTCCTGGGTCAGCACGGGCTGATCGCCAAGGGCGCGTTCCACTACGAGGACCTGTTGCGGGTCCCGATGATCGCCCGCTTCCCCGGACGCATCCCGGCGGGCACGACCACGTCGTCGCTGCTGTCGTTGATCGATCTCGCGCCGACGTTCCTGGCTGCGGCGGGGATCGACGTGCCGGAGTCGATGCAGGGCGTGAACCAGCTGCCGGTGTGGGCGGGGGACCAGGGCAGGGCGCGTGACCACGTGCTCGTGGAGAACCGGCATCAGCCGACGAAGGTCCACATCCGGACCTATGTCGACGAGCGGTACAAGATCACGCTGTACCGGGGTCGTGACGCGGGGGAGATGTTCGACCTCCAGGAGGATCCGGGCGAGATCCGTAACCTCTACGACGACCCGGAGTACGCGGACCTGCGGGCCGAGCTCCTCGAGCGGTTCATGGACGCCGAGCTCGTCCGCGAGACCAGCAAGTACCGGCGCATCGCCGTCGCCTGAGGGCTACTGCCGCTGCGCCACCCGCACCGTGTTGCCCGACGGGTCGCGGAAGGCGCAGTCGCGTGGCCCCCAGCCCTGGTCCATCGGCTCCTGGAGGACCTCGGCGCCCGAGGCGCGCACGGCCTCGAAGGTGAGTTCGTCCGAGCGGGTCCCGTGCGCACGGGTCGCGTCCGGACCTTCGCGATACATGCGGGCATCGCCTCGACGGCAGCGTGCTCGCGCGCCCGGTAGGCGCTCGGCGTCTCGCCGGCGACCTCCGTGAACCGGGCGCTGAACGAACCGAGCGACGTACAGCCCACTGCCATGCACGCATCGGTCACGCTCGTGCCGGTGCGCAGCAGCGCCATCGCGCGTTCGATGCGGCGGGTCATCAGGTAGCTGTAGGGCGTCTCGCCGTAGGCCGCGCGGAACTGCCGCGAGAAGTGCGCAGGAGAAATGAGGGCGCGGGCGGCCATCGTCGGGACGTCGAGCGGGCTCGCGAAGTCGCGGTCGATGAGGTCGCGGGCGCGCCGCAGGTGCGCGAGATTCTCCAACTCGTGCGGCTTCACCCGGCCAACGGAGCGCTGTAGGCCGCTACCGGGCGGTGACGAGCTCGAGGATCGCGCGCTGTACCGCGACGAGCGGCTCCTTGAAGGCGTGGCCGACGAACGCGGAGGAGTCGAACACCTCGACGGTGACCTCGGCCCCGCGGGTGAACGGCGGGCAGGGGTTGACCAGCACGCCGGGGGCGGCCGCCGCCAGCGATTCACGGGTGATCCGGTAGTCCGCGAAGGCGCCGTCGAGGTGCCCGACGGCGTCCGTCAGCACCACGTCCGCGTCGCGGAGGGCAGCGATGAGGTCGGGCTCCACCCGCAGGCCCGGGATCTCGTGACCCCGTGGGCACGACTGGGTCAGGTCGAGTCCGAGCACCTGCGCAGCCTCCGACCACGCGCGGCCGATGTTCTCGTTCGCCCCGACGAACACGTACCGCAGCGCGCGCCAGTCCTCGCGCCGCACCGAGAGCGCGAAGAGGTCGGACAGCACTTCGCACGGGTGGTTGACGTCCGTCATGGCGTTGACGACCGGGACCGCGGTCGTGAGCCGGTCCAGCACGGCGATGCGCGGGTGGCGCACGACGACGGCGTCGACCCACAGCGCCAGGTACGCGCCGACGTCGGCCAGGTCCTCAGGCTTGTCGAGCGTCTCGGGTGGGAACAGGATCGGCTGGCCGCCGGCCAGGTGGACTGCGCGCTCGAACGTGACGCGGGTGCGGACGGACGTGGACGGGAAGAACAGTGCGACGGAGCGGCCGGCGAGCGCTCGGTTCTCCGCCGGTCTCGCGCGCACGGTGCGAGCGCGCTCGAAGACCCGGGCGACGTCGTCGGGCGACCAGTCGGTGAGTCGGACGAGGCTTTGCGGCACGGCGAGAGTCTGGCACGTGTCGGCGAGGTCACACCCATCTGGTGGCACTGAGTGCATTGATGCACCTAGTGTCATCCGCATGGTCCGGTCCCTTGCTCCGTTGGGCGCGCGCGTCGATCGGCGCGCCGCGGGGAAGGCCCGTACCCGCCGCGCGATCATCGACGCCGCCGCGGCCCTCATGGACGAGGGCGCCGGCCTCGACTTCTCCGTCGACGCCCTCGCCGAACGAGCCGACGTCGCGCGCCGCACCCTGTTCAACCACTTCGCGTCGGTCGACGACGTCGTGGCTGCCGTGGGTGCCGACACCTTCGTGACGGTCCTCGACACGCTAGGGGCGCAGGACCCCCACGCAGCGGCGATGCCCGGGCCGACCTGGAGTCCGACCTGGCCCGCGCCCTGCGCGGGAGCGACGTCGTCGGGCCCATGGCCTCCCTGTCCCGCGGGCTGGGGCTCTCGGCGACCTGCATGGCCGACGGCGTCCCGACCCACCAGGCGATGCTCCTGCTCAAGGTGGTGGACGACTTCGGGCACGACCTCTTCGCGGTCCTCGAAGTCCGTCACCCGCGGGTCGAAGGCCTGGAGCTCGAAGTGGCGGTGGCGTCCCTGACGGCGGGTCTCGTCGTCCTGCACCGCCGCTGGCTGCTGGCCACCGACGCGGCCGCCGGACCCGAGTCCCGGGCCGTCTGGCACGACCTCCTCGAACGCTTCATCGCTGGACCGCACGTCGTCTTCACCCGCCCCACGTCCTCGGAAGGACATCATGGCTGAGCTCCTCTACCGGCTCGGACGCACCGCGTCCGGGCACGCACGCACGTTCGTCGCGCTCTGGCTCGTGGTCCTGGTGGCCGCAGGCGCCGCGTACGCGGTCGGCGCGGGCACCCTGAAGGACTCCTTCTCGATCCCCGGCACCCCCACGCAGGAGGTCACCGACCAGCTCGCGACCGACCTGCCCGATCTCGCCGGAGGCACCGGGACCGTGGTGCTGAGCACCGACGACGGCTCCGCGTTCACGCAGGAGCAGGAGGACGCGATCTCCGAGGTCGTCACCGAGGCGGCCGACATCGAGGGGGTCGAGGCCACGGTCGACCCGTTCACCACGCAGCAGCAGCGCGCCGAGCAGGAGCAGCAGCTCGCGGACGGCCAGGAGCAGGTCGTGGACGGCCGGGCGCAGATCGAGGACGGACAGGCCCAGCTCGACGATGCGCGGGCCGAGCTCGAGGCCGGGCAGGAGCAGCTGGACGCCGCGCGCGAGCAGGCCGAGGCCGCCGGTCAGGCCGAGGCGGCCGCACCGCAGCTCGACGAGCAGCAGGCGCAGATCGACGCGGGGCTCGACGCCCTCGACGAGCAGCAGGACACGCTCGACTCGAGCGCCGAGGAGCTCGACGCGGCCGCCGCGGAGACCGAGCAGGGCGCCGCGCTCGTCGACCTCGCCTCCGGGATCCAGACCGTCTCGGACGACGGCGACGCTGCGGTCGCGACGGTGCTCTTCACCGACACCCAGCTCGACATCACCCAGGAGACCAAGGACGCCGTCATCGACGCCTTCACCGAGGGCATCGCAGCGGTGGACGGCGTCTCGGTCGACTTCGGGTCCGACATCGCCCAGGAGGTCCCCGAGCTCATCGGCCCGGGTGAGGTCATCGGCCTCGTCGTCGCCGCGATCGTCCTCGTCATCATGCTCGGGACGTTCATCGGCGCCGGGCTCCCGCTGGTGACCGCGCTCGTCGGCGTCGGGATCGGCGCGATGGGTGCGCTGTCGCTCTCGAGCGTCGTCGACATGTCGTCCGTGACCCCGGTGCTCGGCGTCATGCTCGGGCTCGCCGTCGGCATCGACTACGCGCTCTTCATCGTCAACCGGCACCGCCACCAGCTCAAGCAGGGGTACGCCGTCCGCGAGTCGATCGCGCTCGCGAACGGGACGTCGGGCAACGCCGTCGTGTTCGCCGGGACGACCGTGATCATCGCCCTGATCGCACTGAACATCACGGGGATCCCGTTCCTCGGGCTCATGGGGTCCGTCGGCGCCTTCTCCGTCCTGATCGCGGTGCTCGTCGCCGTGACGCTCACGCCCGCCCTGCTGTCCCTCATCGGGGAGCGGATCCTCAGCCGCAAGGAGCGCGCCGGGGTCGCGGCGCTCGCCGAGGCGTCGGCCGCTGCCGAGGCCGCGGGCGACCCCGTCGCCGAGGGCACCGAGTCCGGTGCGCCGCACCACAAGGCCGTGCGGCCCATGTCGACGTGGGCCGCAGTCGGCCGCGTCGTGCTCGGCGTCGCCGCGCTCCTGGTGGTCGCGATCCCGTCGCTCGACCTGCGGATCAACCTCCCCGACGGCTCGACCGAGGCACCCGACTCGACGGCATACCAGGCCTACACGACCGTGGCCGACGAGTTCGGGGCGGGCGTCAACGGCCCGCTGCTGGTCGTCGCCGACGTCCCCGACCCGGTCGCGGAGGACGATGTCGTCGCGCAGCAGGTCGCGATCGGTGAGCAGATCGCCGCCCAGGACGACGTGGTGGGGGTCGCCCCGGCCGCGGTGTCGGACGACGGCACGGTCTTCGCCTTCCAGGTCGTGCCCGCCGAGGGCCCGACCAGCGAGTCGACCGAGGAGCTCGTGCACACGCTGCGCGACCTCTCCCCGCTGGACGGAGGCGTCGAGCTCGGCGTCGCCGGCGCGGCGAGCGGCAACATCGACATCTCCGACAAGCTCTCGGACGCCCTGCCGCTCTACCTGAGCGTCGTCGTCGGCCTCTCGCTGATCATCCTGATCCTCGTGTTCCGCTCGATCTTCGTCCCGGTCGTCGCGACGCTGGGCTTCATCCTCAGCTACTTCGCCGCGCTCGGCGGGGTCGTGGCGATCTACCAGTGGGGCTGGCTCTCGTCGGTCTTCGGTGTGGACAACCCCGGACCGGTCCTGAACTTCCTGCCCACGATCCTCGTCGGCATCCTGTTCGGGCTCGCGATGGACTACCAGCTGTTCCTCGGCTCCGGCATGCGTGAGGCTTACGCCCACGGCGCACCGGCGCGGGTCGCCGTCGCCCAGGGGTTGCGCGCGGGCCGGTCGGTCGTGACGGCCGCCGCGATCATCATGATCTCGGTGTTCGGCGGGTTCATCTTCTCGGACTCCGCGATGATCCGGCCCATCGGGTTCGCGCTCGCGTTCGGCGTGCTCGTCGACGCGTTCCTCGTGCGGATGCTCATCGTCCCGGCGCTCATGCACCTCGTCGGTGACGGCGCGTGGTGGATCCCGAAGTGGCTCGACAAGATCCTGCCCGACGTCGACGTGGAGGGCGCGAAGCTCGAGCGCAAGCACCCGCACGCGGTCACGGCGGGGGAACCCGAGAGCGAGAAGGTCTGACGCGCAGGGCCGTGCGCAGCTGGCACGATGGGGACCTCGACGACGCCACGCCCGACGCGGCCCCTGCCGGGAGACCGAGTCGCCTGGTGCTGGCGCTGCGACCGTGGGGGTACCTGGGGATCGGTCTGGTGTGGGCGGCGATCTTCGTTGGCGTCCTCGCGATCGTCTGGGGCGTCTTCGTCGCGATGGCCGTCCTCGACCGGGGCCCGGACGACACCCTGCTGCCCGACATGTCGGCCGTCGACGGGCTCGGGTTGATCGTCGTGGTGCCGTTGGCCGTGCTGATCTTCGGGCCGGGCGCGTACTGGTTGTTCGCGGCGAGCGGCTCGGCCGCCCTGCTCGCGTTCACGTATGTCGGGCGGTCGTTGCGGCCCTCGTACGCGCACGAGGCGCTCTCGGGCACCGTGCAGCAGGGCGGCGCGACGATGGGTGGCCCGCGTGTGACCAGCGTGGCGATGTCGCTTCTGCCGGTCCGCCCGTCGCGGTGGACCCGTCTGCTCATGGTCTTCTACACCTCCGCCTGGAGCCCGACCGGTGCGACGGCGGTGGCGACCCTCCCGGTCGGTCTCGCGTGGGTGCTCTGCTGGCCGGTGTCCGTCGGTGTCCGTCGGTGTCGCCGGCGGCGTCGGCCGAGGGGTGTGGACCGTGTGTGCGGTCCTCCTGGTCCTCTCGATCGCCGCCGCAGCGATCCTGCTGTCCAGGGAGCTCCGGCGTCAGCACCGCGGCGAGGTCGACCTCGGGGCCGTCGGCTACGCGGCCCTCACCCCGCGGGCCCGGCGCCGACGGTCGCGCGAGATGCGGCGGCGCTACCGTGCGTCCGGGCGGCGGCAAGGTCGAAAGTGATCCGTGCGCGCTGGGCGGGGTGCCCACCGCTCAGAGCGTGACCGACGTCCCCACGAGCACGAGCTCTGAGGTGTGCGACCCCATGACGCCGACGCCCTCCGGGCGTGGCTCGAAACCGGGCAGCGCCTCGAGGCCCTCGCCGCCGCCGAGCAGCCGGAGCTCGAGAGGGTCTCCGGCGGGCAGGGTCAGGACGACCTCGATCCCGTCGGCCGGAGGCGCGGCGAACGAGGTGTCCAGGTGCCCGTCCTCGACGGGGGCCTCCCGCCCTTCCACCTCGACCGACGTGACGCCGTCCGCCACCATCTCCACGTACCGGACGGGGCGCTCGGGGCGGATGCTGAGCGTCATGACGCGCTCGTCGCCCACCGTCTCGTCGGTGACGACCTCGACGGTCGGTGGGGGCAGGTCGGCGGGCTCGGCGGCCCCCGTCCACACCTCGCCGTGCACGCGCGGGAACGCGTCCTCGATGCTGGTCCGCTCGGACACGAACCGTGAGGTCCACGGGCTCGGTGTGCTCTCGCCCGAGACCCACCAGGCCTCGCCCGTGTCGGCGTCGAGCGCGTACATGAGCTGCGTCGGTTCCGGGTGCTCGTCGTCGAAGCCGTCGACGGCGAGCCCGGTGCCGAGCGCTCCCACGGCGAGCACCGCGCAGGCGCCGACCAGGACCGCGCCGGGACGTCGTCCGGCAGGGAGGACCAGCGCGACGAGCGGGACCAGCGCGAGGCCGAGGAGCGCCGCGCACACCGCCGGTGCCGCGCCGGTCGCCAGCCCCAGCGCGGGGAAGAACAGCATCGTGACGGGCACCAGGACGACGACGCCGACCGCCGCGCCGCCCGCCGCCCAGGCGATGCCTGCGGAGCGGGTGCGACGCCGTCCCGCGACGAGGCCCGCGACGGCGCCGGCGAGCGCAGGCAAGGTCGCGAGGTATGCGCCGCCCGGCGTGAACGCGGCGAGCGCGAGGCCGAGGACGGCCAGCCAGCCGAGACCGCCGATGACGAGGGCGGACGGCCCGAGGCGTCCGCGCAGGCTCACGAACCAGCCGGTCACGACGGCCGCGACGACGCCGAGCAGCGCGATGCGGAACCACCACGGCTGCCAGGGGTCGAGCATCTCGCCGTACCCGGGGCGGATCGCGACGAGCAGCATCCAGAACAGCTGTGCCCCGACGGCCGTCCCCAGGATCGGCAGGAGCCCGGAGGCGAACCCGAGCAGGACTCGGCCGGTCGTCGACTCCTTGCGGCGCACCGTGACCACGGCCAGGGCGGCGACCGCTGCCAGCGCGAGGACTGCGAGCGGCCAGACGAGCCACCCCGGGTAGCGGGCGAGGACCCCGCCGGGCAGCGGGAAGTACGTCGAGTCGTACGCCGACGGCTGGGCGAGCGCGGCGGCGTCCGCGTCCCCGAGGGCCCGGACGAGGGCGAGCGCGTTCGAGCCGTGGTGCTGGAGGCTGCGCAGGTCCATCGTCTGGGGTTCGTCCTGCGGCGCGTGGTAGACCGCCGAGCCGTCGATGTACGCGGAGTTGAGCCCGGTGTAGCCGCCGTCGTCGAGGAACGGCGAGAAGTCCGTGTCGTTCGGCAGGATCCGGTACACCTCGACGGCCATCGAGCTGCCGACCGGGTACGGGACCTTCGCGTACTGCGCGACGAGATCGGCGTTGCCCCGCGAGGTCTCGAACATGATCGCGGGCCCCGACGACCCGCGAGCCTCGAAGTTGAGGACGATCCCGCCGTCGGCCGCGCGAGGGTCCGCGTTCACGAACGACTCCGCGCCGCACAGGCACGTCTCCTCGGCGTCCGTGAAGACGAGGACGATGTCGTTGCGCAGCTGCGGTGACGCGAGCAGGGCCGACGCCGTCTCGAGCAGGGTCGCGACCCCGGCGCCGTCGTCGTTCGCGCCGTGCGAGACCTCCGCGGAGTCGTAGTGCGCCATCAGGAAGATCGGCGCTGTCGGGTCCGTGCCGGGCAGCGTCGCGACGACGTTCTGGGCGCGCGCCATCTGCGAGGCGCCGCCGAGGCGACCTGACTGCCCGACGCCGTCCGTCACCTCGGGATCGAGTCCCAGGTTCTCGAGACGGCCGACGAGGTAGTCGCGGACGCCGTCCGCCTCGTCGCTGCCGTGGGGGTGGACGACCTGACCGACCACCTCGACGTCCGCGAACGCGCGGTCGGCGCTGAACTCCGTCGCCGAGGCGTCGGCGGTCACGGGGTCGGGCGGTCGGACGGCGAGCACGCTCGCGAAGGCCAGCGCGGCGAGGACCACGAGGGCGAGGAGTCCGGCGAGCAGCGCTGCCCGCGTCCGGGTCTGGGTCACGGAGGAACGCTACCCCGGCGGTGCGGGGGCGGGCTCCGTCGTGGGCGGGTGCGGGAGCGCGGGGGAGGGGCGACGCGTCGCTGCGCGGTGTGGCCGCGATCGGCCTACCGTGGAGCCATGGCACTGGACATCAGCATCATCGACGAGCCCACCGTCACGGTCGCCGCCCACCGGGCAGTGGTCCCGATGAGCGAGATCCGCGGCTTCTACGACGGCGCCTACAGCGCGGTGGCGCGGGCGCTGGGGAGCAGCGGCGGACAGATCGCGGGGCCCGCGCTCGCCTGGTACGCCCGCATGCCCGCCGAGACGGCCGACGTCGCGGCGGCGTTCCCGGTCGACGGGCTCGAGGACGGGCCGCTGGGTGACGACGTAGAGGTCATGGAGATCGTCGGTGGCCGCGCGGCGACCCTGACGCTCGTCGGCTCGTACGACGGATTGCCCGACGCGTGGGGAGCCCTCATGGGTTGGGTGGCCGACCACGGTGAGACGGCACGCGGGGACTTCACCGAGATCTACCTGACGGAGCCCGACCCGGACGGTGACCCCGAGGCCAACCAGACTCGGCTGGTGCTCCCGCTCGCGTGACGGCGGGGAACCCTGCTGGCCAGGCGTGGTCGCCGATTGCTCGTGTTGGCCAGAGGGTTGTGGGGCTAGCCGACGGGGCCGCTGGAGGGACGGGGGCTAGGCGGACGGCGAACCCGCTGTCGGCGTGGCCGCGTGCGCTCGGGCCGACACGGAGCGCCGGCCGACGATGGCCGGTGCCTCGTGGACGAGCGAGTCGTCGGATGCTGCCGCCACCATGAAGAGCGCGAAGTCGGTGCGGCGGACGAGGTTGCTGGCGAGCACGGGGTCGCCTACGTGTCGGCTCCACACCGGCAGGCCCTCGCTCTCGCCCTCCTCGAGATCGCTGCCGCGCACCACGGTCCAACGGGTGTCGGAGGTGAAGACCCGGCGGCAGGCTCGCACCTGGTCGTCGATGTCGACCACCCTGGCCAGGCGGGCGAGCCTGGCAGCCACCCACACCCCAGCGAGGAACCTGCGTGAGTACCGGTCCTTGCCGTCCTTGCTGATGTGCCAGCCGCAGGAAAACACGAGTCGTGCCCCGGCGTCGGCGTGCTCGATCACCGCGTCGGCGGTACCGCTCGCGTAGTCGTGGACGCCCCACGGCACCAGGACCGTGAGCACCGCGTCGCATCCCGCGACGGCGCGTGCGATCACGGTGGGGTCGTCCGTCTGCCCGGGGTGGATCGTGATGCGGTCCGCCAGGTCCGCGAGCTTGTGGACGCTCTTCTCGCGGCACACCCCGACGACCTCGTAACCGGCGTCGAGAGCGTGCTCCACCATGTAGCGGCCGAGCTTGCCGGACGCTCCGACGACGCACAGGCGTCTCACGGCTCCCCGCAGGTCTCCGTGCGTGCTGGTCGCGTCGTTGCTGTTGCTGTTGCTGTTGCTGTTGCTGTTGCCGTGCATGCTCCTGAGGCCTCCCGCGCTTCCTTACGGTGTAAGTCCCTCGATGACGCTAGCCTTACGTCGTAAGCGTGTCAACGGTGTGTGGCGACGGGCGCGCCCTAGGGCGCGTCGGGTGTCGGTGCCCACGGCCGGTCTCGACGGTCCGTCCGAGCTGACGTTGATGAGGGGAGTTGAAGCTGAAGGTGGGAGGTGCTGTTGTGCCCAGGTCCGATGTGCCGTCGTCAGCGGGCGTCGACGGGGCGAGGTCGGCGAGAAGGGGCGAGCTCGACGCCGGGACGGTGATCGCCGAGGCCGTGCGCCTGGCGGACGAGTCGGGCGTCGCGGCCGTCACGATGCGGCGCCTCGGCGAACGGCTCGGTGTAGAGGCGATGTCCATCTATCACCACGTACGGACCAAGGCGGCGATCCTCGACGGCATGGTCGACGCCGTCTTCGCGGAGATCGAGCTGCCGGGTGCCGGCAGGGACCTCTCTCGGGACGCTGGCCTGGACGGCGGGGCGAGCCTGGATCGCAATGCTGGCCCGGACAACGGCGTCGAGCGGGTTCACGGTGCCGGCCCGGGTCCCGATGTCGGCCCGGATGGTGACGCCGGCCGCAGCGAGGCTTGGGTGGAGTCCCTGCGTCGGCGCTGTGTCTCGGCGCGTGCGGTGCTCGTCCGCCACCCGTGGGCCGTTGGTCTGATGGACTCTCGGGCGACGCCTGGCCCCGCGACCCTGCACCATCACGACCGGGTGATCGGGCTGCTCCGGGACGCGGGGTTCTCGGTCGTCGGTGCCGCGCACGCCTTCTCGCTGCTGGACAGCTACGTCTACGGATTCGTCATCCAGGAGGTCAGCCTGCCGTTCGACGCGTCCGGCGCACCGGGCGCTGAGCTCGAGGACCTCGTGACCCCGATGCTTGACGGCGCGCCGCCCACAGCTCTGCCTCATCTCGCTGAGCTGGCAGCGCACGCGATGACCCCCGGCTACGCCTACGGCGACGAATTCGACGTAGGGCTGGACGTCGTCCTCGCCGGGATCTCTGCGCGGCGGCCGACCTGGGGCTGAACCTGCACGGTCGATGAGCGCGTGGCCACATCCAGGGTCAGTCAATGCGTAGCCATGCCGCCGGCCCGCTCAGGCCCGCGTCGATGATCGCCCCGCTCGCACGCCGGAACTGCCAGCCGCTCGGTGATGGGGCACTAGCTCCGGGTGCTCCGGGTGCTCCGGGTGCTCCGGACTCTGAAGGCGTCGACGGGCGAGCTGTCACCCAGCGCATGGTGATGCCTCGGGAGTCCACCAGGTCATGGTGGTGCCAGCAGAGGAGGGCGCTGTTGTCGACGCTGGTCGCACCGCCGTCGGCCCAGTGGGTGACGGCGTGGTGGACGTCGCAGCGTGACGGTGGGGCATCGCATCCCGGGTAGCTGCAGTGTCTGTCGCGGGCGATGACGGCCCGTCGCATCTGGCCGGACACGGTGCGCTGGGCTCTCCCGACGTCGCGAACTGCACCATCAGGACCGAAGACGACCCGTGTGACCTGGGAGTCGCAGGCGATGCGTCGCAGCAGCGACGCGGGTATCGCTGCCGTTCCTGCGGTGTCCTCGAGGAAGCGTGCGGGGGCGCTCGTCGGGTCGGAGAGCAGGCCCGCCGTGTCCAGCGTGCGGTCGGTGCGGTCGGTGCGGTCGGTGCGGTCGGTGCGGTCGGTGCGGTTCGAGCTGCTCGTGCGGTCCGAGCCGCCCGTGCTCCACACGGCGCTCTGGGGCGCTGCCGAACTGTGGGACCGGCCTCGCGCGGACTCGCAGCCCGCACTGCTCGCGCCGCGGTCCCGGGCGAGCCTGGTCAGCTCGCTCCAGGAGACGGTGACGACGAGGTGTGGGCGAATCTGGGCCCCAGGGGACGCGGCGTCGTTGTCGAGAGCGATCCGGCAGATGTCTGCGAGCGCCTGGGCGCGACGTTGGGGCGTCGTGCGGGTGTCGTCGGGTGCTGGTGCGCGCATCACGGCGTCCAGCGCGGTCTTGACCAGGTGCCCGTGCTCCGGGGTGAGGAACCCGGAGACGTGGAAACCGTCGAGCGTCGGCGCGACGTCGAGGTGCTCGCGCTCCTTGGCCTTCGTGAATCCGCGCTCGTCCGCCTCCGGGTCTGTGACCTTGGCGAAGTGGTGGACGACGCGCCGGAACGTGCCGAGGGTGAACCGCTCGGCGTGCTCGAGCAGCACGGCCTCGCCCGTGCGCGCCGGACTGCAAGCGGAGCTGCAGGTGTGGTCGTCGTCGTCACTGTCCGTGTCGGCGCAGGTCTCGCTGATGGTCGCGCTCAGCGCTTCACGGCGCGCGGCGGACGTGGCCGCGACGTCCACCATCGTGCGGACGTGATCGGTGCCGATGCTGCCGGCGACCGCAGCTACGCGGGTCGCCGGGAGTGAGTCGCGCAGCATGCGAGCGGTGCGGACCTCGCGGCGTGCCGTCGCGTGGCCGACGTCGTCGTGACGAGCGAACCACTGCGCGAACGACCGGGCTCCGGACAGGGCCCACGACCCGTCCGAGTCCATCACCGGAAGCAGGCCGAGGCGCGCCGACTCGACGCGTGACGCAGCGCGCCGTGCTCTGCGCTGGAGCTCCGCCAGGTCGCTGGACTCCGTCTCGGCGAGCGCCCCGACGGCCGGGTCGGCCGCGACCGCGAACTGGTCGGCGGCGCGCTCCAGCAGGGCGACCGCCAGAGCGAGGCCCGGCGGGAAGTCATCTGGCTGGTCTGCGGATTCCACAGGGATCACGGCTTCGACGGGGCTCACGGCTTCGACAGGGCTGACAGCTTCAATCGGGCTGAAGATGCCGCGGCGAGAGCCGCCGTCCGCGATGAGGTCGGCAGGTCGATCGGTAGTGCTGATGGTGTCCCGAGCGTCACTGTCGGCGATGAGGTCGGCAGATTGATCGGTGGAGCTGATGGCGTCCCGAGCGTCACCGTCGGCCACGGGGTCAGCGGGTTGATCGGTCGAGCTGATCTCGTCGCGCACGTCGTCGCCGGGGAGGTCGGCACGTCGATCGACAGGGCGCCCGGGGTCGGCGGTGTCCAGCTCAGTTTCCCGGGCGTCGAGCCGCTCCAGCGTCGGTGCCGTCATGCGATCTCCCCTCGTGATACTGCCCGGATGCCGAGCCGGTCGGATGCCCTTCGTGCTGCGATCACTCTATCGAACACGTGTTCGATATGCCACCGTTTCGCCCGGAATTGCAACGATCTGTGGAGGCTATGAGCCCTGCGTCGACTGTGGACGAACTCACCACCGTCGACCGCCGAACCTGGCCCGCGCGCGCTCGCATCCCGTGACGCCTCACGCGTCGGCGGTCCGTGGCACCCTGGCGCGATGCCCCTGACGAACCCCTGGCTGAGTGGCGACGCACCGACGGCGCGGCTCTCGCGCGAGCGGCTCGAAGAGCGGATCGAGAACCTGCTCTCCAGCCAGAACATGGCCGTGATCGCCACCGTCGACAGCGACGGCGCACCGGCCGCGACGCCGGTCCGCTACTACCACCTCGGCTTCGAGCTGATGTTCACGGCGGCGCCGCGGTCGCCGAAGATGCGGAACCTCGCCGCCGACCCTCGCATCTCGGTCGGTGTCTTCGCGCCGCTCGTGGGTCAGGCGTCGAGCCGTGGTGCGCAGCTGTTCGGTACGGCCCGCGTCGTCGAGCGCCGCGATCCGGAGGCGGACGCCTACTGGGAGGCCTTCCGCTGGCAGTCCGACCATGCCGAGCGCGGGCGAGATCTGGACGCGCCGCCGTCCGACCCGCTGACGGTCGTGACGCCCGACCGGATCGTCTACACGGAGCACTGGTTGCGCCGCGAGGGCTACGCCCCGCGGCAGTTCTGGCGTGCGTCGTCCACAGGCGGCCGTACCGGCCCGGTGTGTCGGGATGCATAGCGACGACCACCCCGCGAACGCCCGCTCACGTCTAGGCTCGACGGCGTCCCACCCTGAACGGAAGGTCGTCACCGTGCGCTTGTCCCGCCCCGCTGCCGCAGCAGCGCTCGTTCCTCTCGTAGCGCTCACGCTCGCCGCGTGCTCGTCGTCGGACGACGGCGCGGAGCCCGCCGCGGACGGCGGCGCCGAGACCGCGCAGGGGGAGTCGACCGAGCCCACGGACGACGACGCCGCGACGTGCGAACCCGGCAGCCTCCCGACCCTCACGGACGGCACCCTCACGGTCGGGGCGAGCGACCCCTTCGAGCCCTGGTACGTCGGCGAACCGAGCAGCGGCGAGGGCTTCGAGTCCGCGCTCGTCTACGCGGTCGCCGACGAGCTCGGCTACGCGGCGGACGACGTCGAGTGGACCTCCGTGACCTTCGAGCAGATCGTCAGCCCCGCGATCAAGCCGTTCGACCTCGCCGCCTACCAGACGACGATCACCGAGGAGCGTCGCGCGGCGGTCGACTTCTCCAGCCCGTACCTCACCACCCGGCAGGGCGTCATCGTGTCGGACGACGGCGCGTACGCCGACGCCTCGTCGCTCGCCGACCTCGAGGGCACGAAGGTCGGCGTGACCGCCTCGCAGACGTCGCTCGACGTCGCCGAGGCGGCCTGGGGCGACGCGGTCGAGATCGTGCCGTTCAGCGGCGCCGGCGACGGGATGACCGCGCTGACCTCGGGGACGATCGACGCGATGGTCATGGACGTCGACCAGGGCGTCGCCGCGTCGACCGTCTACTTCCCGGACACGTCGGTCGTCGGCACCCTCCCCTCGGTCGGGGACCCCGAGCAGCTCGGACTCGTGCTCGACAAGGACTCCGAGCTCACCGCGTGCGTGTCGCAGGCCGTCGACACGCTGGCCGACGACGGGACGCTCGACGAGCTCCGGACGACGTGGCTCGACTCCGACGAGATCGCCGACCTGAGCTGACTCGAGCCGAGTCGAACTGAGCTGACCTGACATGAGCGACGACGCGCGCGAGGGACGCACCGCAGGCCACGCGGACGCCCGCTCCCACGGCGATGGCCGCTCCCACGGCGACGGCGGCTCCCAGGGCGCGTGGACGCCGTCCGACATCGCTCGCGCGCGGACCGCCTACCGCCGGACCCAGCGGCGTCGAGCCCTGCTCGTCGCGGCGGTCGCGACGGTGATCGTGCTCGGCGCGGTCGTCCTCGTCGTGACGAACGCGCCGGGGTGGGAGCGGGCGCGCGACGCGTTCTTCTCCCCGCAGCGCGCGGTCGAGGTGCTGCCCGAGGTCGCGGCGGGACTCTGGCTCAACCTGCGGGTCTGGATCGTCGCGAGCGTCGTGGGCCTGATCGTCGGTCTGCTCCTCGCCGTGCTGCGCACCTCGCGGATCCCCGCACTGTTCCCGCTGCGCCTGTTCGCGATCGCGTACGTCGACGTGTTCCGCGGGGTGCCGCTGCTGCTGATCCTGCTGCTCGTCGGGTTCGGGCTGCCGGCGCTGCGGTTGCCGTGGCTACCGGTGAGCGCGGCGTTCCTCGGCGGGCTCGCGATCGTCCTCACGTACACGGCGTACCTCGCCGAGATCTTCCGCGCCGGCATCGAGTCCGTGCACCCGTCGCAGGTCGCGGCCGCGCGCTCCCTGGGGCTGACCCGGGGACAGGCGGTGCGCCGCGTCGTCCTGCCGCAGGCGGTGCGCAACGTGACCGCTCCGGTCGCGAGCATGCTCGTCGCACTCCAGAAGGACTCCGGCCTCATCTCGATCCTCGGGGCCGTCGACGCGATCCGTGCCGCGCAGATCGCCACGACCGGCGACTACAACTTCACGCCCTACGTGGTCGCCGGCGTGCTGTTCCTGCTCATCTCGATCCCGCTGACCCGCCTCGTCGACGCGTGGTCGGCTCGGCAGGGATGGCGGGGCCAGATGCGCGGGATCGCGGGAGCGGGGGCCCTGCGGTGACTGGTCCGGTCGACCCTACGAGCAACCCTGAGCCGAGCGCACCGAGCGCACCGAGCGCACCGAGCGTGTCGAGGGCGTCGGACGGCGGCGCGCGCCCTGGGAAGCCCGACGCGCCTCTGCTCTCCCTGCGGGGCGTGCGCAAGACTTTCGGCACCGGCGCAGGACAGCACGTCGTCCTCGACGGGATCGACCTCGACGTCGCCGAGCACCAGTGCGTCGTGCTCGTCGGCTCGTCGGGCTCCGGCAAGTCGACCCTGCTGCGCGCCGTCGACCTGCTCGAGGAGATCGACGACGGGCAGATCCTGCTGGACGGCGAGGACGTCGCGAACCCGTGGGTGGACGCGAACGCGGTGCGCGCGCGGCTGGCGCTCGTGTTCCAGCAGTACAACCTCTTCCCGCACCTGCGGGTCCTCGACAACTTGACGCTCGCGCCCCGGGTGGTGCACCGCCGTCCGAGGCCGTCCGCCGAGGCGGACGCCCACGCCATACTCGAGAAGGTTGGCCTCACGCACCGCGCCCGCGCCTACCCGGACCAGCTCTCCGGCGGCGAGCAGCAGCGGGCCGCGATCGCCCGCGCCCTGGTCGGCGGCCCGGAGCTGCTGCTGCTCGACGAGGTGACGTCGGCCCTCGACCCGGCGCTCGCGGGCGAGGTGCTCGACCTCCTGCTCGCCCTGCGCGCCGAGGGCACCACGATGCTCGTCGCGACCCACGAGATGCGGTTCGCGCGGCAGGTCGCCGACGAGATCGTGTTCCTCCACGAGGGCCGCATCCACGAGCGCGGCACGCCCACGCAGGTGCTCGACCACCCGCAGCGGGACGCGACGCGCGAGTTCCTGCGGAGACTGGGTTGAGAGGCGCAGGGAGGGCTCGATGCCGTCGCAGCACGCAAGACTCACCGGGAGACCCGGACGTGAACCTCGGCAGGAGCGCCGGGTACCGTTCCGTGGACGACGGTCGGGACACGAAGGAGATGCGGGAATGAACGAGTCGGCACGAACTGTCGTCGCGACCGACGGCGCCTGCATCGGCAATCCCGGCCCGGCCGGGTGGGGCTGGGTGAGGGCGGACGGCGTCTGGCGCGCGGGTGCGTTCGCGCGCGCGACGAACAACATCGCCGAGCTCACCGCGGTGCTCGACGCGCTCCTGTCCCACGCGGACGTCGCCGACCTCGAGCTGCGCGTCGACTCGCAGTACGTGATCAACGCGTACACGAAGTGGATGGACGGCTGGAAGCGCAAGGGCTGGGTCAACGCGTCGAAGAAGCCCGTCGCGAACCGAGAGATCATCGAGCAGCTCATCGCGGTGCGTGACGCCCGCACGGCGGCCGGGCTCCCGCCGGCGATGCTCACGTGGGTCCGTGGGCACGCGGGCGACCGGCTGAACGGCTGGGCCGACAACCGCGCCACCGACGCGGCGGCGCAGGCGAAGCACCGCGACGGCGAGGAGTGGGGGTCGGACGACGAGGGTCCGCTCGACGTCTCGGTCGACGCCCCGACCGCGGGCGAGGACAAGCCGGTGCGCTCGCGCGCGGGTGACGGCCGGACGGGTGGTGGTGGGTCCGGCGGCGGCCGGTCGGGCGGCGGCGCGTCCGGCAGCGGTGGGTCGGCTGGCGGTACGTCGAGTGGCGGCGCGGGCTCGGGTACCGGCGGCTCGGGTGGCGCCCGGCCCAAGGGCGGGCCCTTCGGGAACCAGTCCGACCTCGGCGCGCGGATCGGTGGGCTGTCGGCCGTGGAGGTCGGGAAGCTGCTGGAGACCGCCGGCCTGCGCGACCCGTCGACCCGGATGCCGACCGACACCGCGATCGAGTCCGGTCTCGCCAAGGTCTCCACCCTGCGGGACGGCACGAAGTACGGCCGCTGGCACACGGAGAAGGTCGCCGCGCTGCTCCGCTGAAGGCGCATGCCCGAGGTTGCTGAGCCGCACCGCTGAAGGTGCACGCCTGAGGTTGCTGCGCCGCTCCGCGGAAGGCGCATGGCCAGGGTCGCTTCGCCGCTCTGCTGAGGGCGCGTGGCCAGGGTCGCTGCGCCGCTCTGCTGAGGGGGCGCGGCTCCGCATCGACGGCGCATGGCGCACCGACAGCGTGCCCGCTGCACAGGCGCCGCGCCCGCTCAGCGGCGTATCAGCCCGCGTGCAGGTGAGCCCGCTCGCCGTCGTGGTCGAAGATGCTGAGGATCTCGACCGTCCCCTCGTGGGCGTGGACGGCGTGGGGGACCATCGTCGAGAACTGCGCGGCCTGGCCGGTGCGGACGAGCATGGTCCGCTCCCCGAGCCGCAGGCGCGCCGTGCCCGAGAGCACGGTGAACCACTCGCGGCCCGGGTGGACGCCGCCCTCGGGATGGGCCGACGCGCGCTCCTCGGTGATCCGCATCTTCGCCACGGTCACCCCGTGCAGCGAGTCCTCGTTGGACAGGATCCACGTGGTCAGGCCAGGAGAGTCGGCCGGCGCGGGGCGGATGACGACGTCCTCGTCCTCGAGCGGCTCCACGAGCTGGTCGAGGGTCGTCCCCAGCGCCTTGGCGATCGGCACGAGCTGGTCGAGGGCGATGCGCCGCCCGCCGGTCTCGATGCGGCTCAGCGTCGAGGGACTGAGGTAACAGCGGGCCGCGAGGGCGTCGAGCGACCAGCCCTTGGCCTGGCGCAGGCCACGGATGCGAAGTCGGACGACGGCGTCGAGCGGATCCTCTTCTTGCTTCATACGCAAGAGTCTATGTCTTAGTCGCAAGGCGCGCGTACCGTAGCAGCCATGACACAGCACTCACTGACTCACGACGAGCCGCAGGCGCACGGCAATGCCCACGACCGTGCCCACGACCACGACCACGACCGTGCCCACGCTCACGGGCACGCCGACGCGCACGAGTCCCTCGCCGAGCTCCTCGACCTCGACGCCCTCGTCCTCGCCGACCACCTCGGCGAGGTCGCTGGCTGGATCGCGGACCGGGCGCCGTCGGACACCGCGACGGTCGTCGACCTCGGGGCCGGGACAGGGACCGGGACGACCCTCCTGGCCAGCAGCTTCCGCGCGGCCGAGATCGTCGCGGTCGACGTCTCCCCGCAGATGCTGGCCCGCACCGCGGTGCGGGCGGCGGAGCAGGGGGCCGGCGACCGGGTCAGGACGGTCGAGGCGGACCTCGACGCGGCCTGGCCCGACCTGGGCGCTGGTGTCGTGCCCGACGTGGTGTGGGCAGCGTCGTCGCTGCACCACGTCGCCGACCCCGAGCGGCTGCTGCGCGAGGCCTTCGCGGCGCTCCGCCCCGGTGGCGTCCTGGCGGTCGTCGAGATGATCGGGTTCCCGCGGTTCCTCCCGGACGGCCTCGGGCGGTCGGACGGCGGCCCGAGCCTCGAGGAGCGGTGTCACCAGCTGCTCAGCGACAGCGGGTGGAACCACCACCCGGACTGGAGCGACGCCGTCCGGCACGCCGGGTTCGACCGGCTCGAGAAGCGGACGTTCGACGCGGAGGTCGTCGCGGGCGGGACTGTCCCCGCCGCGACGATGGCTCGCTACGCCCGGCTGAACCTCGGCCGGGTACGGGAGTTCCTCGACGACCGGGCGCCGGCGGGCGACCTCGCGCTGCTCGACGAGGCGCTGACCCCGCCGGTACCGGGTGCGGACGACCCGCTCGGGCGCGCGACGGTGCGCGTGCGGCGGACGGTCTGGCTGGCGATCCGATGAACGCCCTGCTGTCCGCTTCCGTACAGAAGGCGCATGAAGAGGTGTACGACGTCGCCGTCGTCGGCGGTGGTGCGGCCGGGCTCGCCGCGGCGATCGCGCTGGCACGTTCGCTGCGATCCGTCGTCGTCCTCGATGCGGGCGAACCGCGGAACGCACCCGCCGAGGGAGCGCACAACGTGCTCGGACGTGAGGGCGTCGGACCGCTGGACCTGCTCGCCGTCGGTCGGCTCGAGGCCGAGGGCTACGGCGTGGACGTGCGGCACGCCGAGGTGCGGACCGCGCGGCGGGACGGGCACGCCTTCGTGCTGAGCACAGGCACAGGCACAGGCACAGGCACAGGTACAGGCACAGGCACGACCGTCCGTGCCCGTCGCGTCGTCCTCGCGACCGGCCTCGTCGACGAGCTGCCCGACGTCCCGGGTGTGAACGAGCACTGGGGTCGCGACGTGCTCCACTGCCCGTACTGCCACGGCTACGAGGTCCGGGGCTCGCGCGTCGGGGTGCTCGGCACCTCGGCCGCCGCGCTGCACCAGACGCTCCTGTTCAGCCAGATCACCGACGACCTCACCCTGTTCCTCCACACCATGCCCGAGCCGGACGACGCCGCGTGGGAGCAGCTCGCCGCCCTCGGCGTGCGGGTGGTCGACGGCGAGGTGACCCGGCTGCGGTCCGGGCAGGACTCGGACCGCCTCGCCGGCGTGGAGCTCGCCGACGGCACGGTGTTCGACCTGGACGCGCTCGTGGTCGCGCCACGGTTCGCGGTGCGCGGCGACCTGTACACGCAGCTCGGCGGATCGCTCGGGGAGCACCCCATGGGCGAGGTCGTGCCGGCCGACGGGACCGGGCGCACGGGCGTCCCGGGTGTCTGGGCGGCGGGCAACGTCACGGATCCGACGGCGATGGTCGGCGCGTCCGCGGCCGCCGGCACCATGGCGGGCGCCGCGCTCAACATGGACCTGATCACCGAGGACACGGAGCGCGCGGTCGAGGCCCGACGCGCGCGGGTCCGCCCGGGCACCGATCGTGCGGGCACGGGGCGGGCGGGTCAGGCGAGCCCCGGCGGTGCGCCCGATGCGTCGGGTGGTCCGTTCTCGGCGGCGTCCGAGGCGAGGGTCTCCGCGATCGTCACCGGCGCCGGTCGTCACGGTCTGGCCGGGGTGCGCATCGGTTCCTGACCGACTGCCCTCGCACAACGGCTCCCGGGAGCGGTCAGCCGGCGACGCGTCCGAGGTCCTCGCGCAGGTATCGCGCGTAGCCGCCGGGCGTCCGGCCGTGGAGCCGGGCGGAGGTCAGCACCCACGCGTCGGCGGTCGGCACGACGCGGTGGCCGAGGGCCCGCACCCGCTCCACGAGTCCGACGTCCTCGTGCTCCTCGACCGGGGCGTACCCGCCGACGGCCGCGTACACGTCGCTCCGGACGCCGAGGTTCGCGCCGTGGACGTGCCCGGTCGCGAGCCCGGGGACGAATCGCTGCCGCCAGGCGGCAGCGCGGTCGGGGGACAGGTCGTCGAGCGGTGGACGGACGGCGCCGACGACGACGTGCGCCCCGGCGTCCGCGAGGTCGAGGTGGTGCGTCAGCCAGTCGGGCGGGACCACCGAGTCGGCGTCGGTGCAGGCGATCCAGGTGCGGTCCGCCCCGACGCCGACGCCCCTGAGCTCGGCGAGCGCCCGGTCGACGCCGAGGTGGCGGGCAACGCCCACGGTCCGCGCGTCGACCTCCATGACGGTGACCTCCGGCCCCGGGACGGCGGCGCTCCCGTCCGTGCACGCGTCCAGCACGACGACGGTCACCACCGCGAGCCCCGGCCGCTCGCGCACGGCGGCCGCGACCGCCTGCTCGACGGACGCCAGGCACTGGGGCAGCAGCTCTTCCTCGTCGTGCACCGGGATCACGACCGCGGCCGCACCGATCCGCTCCGGAGTGGTCGCTCGGTTCTCCGTCACCCCGGTCCCGGCCACCCCTGCCCCCGTCACAGCAGCCCCGTCCGCCGGGCGACCGACGCCGCCGGCGCCGGTACGAGCACGTCGAGGACGAAGTCCTCCTCCTCGTGGTGCACGAGCGTCGCCAGGCCTGACCGCTCCTGCAGGACGCGGTGCACGTCGTCCCCCGAGGTCGGGTACTCCTCGACGGGGTGCCGCCAGTGGCAGGCGACGAGGACGCCGTCCGACGCCAGGGACCCGACCGCGCGGTCGACGCCCCGGTCGAGGTCCGGGCCGCCCCAGTAGTAGCCCACCTCGGAGAGGACGACGAGGTCGAACCGACCCTCCGGCCAGTCGTCGGGGGTGGTCCGCTTCTCGAGGCGGACGTGCCCGGGCAGGCGTTCGCGGGCGACCGCGAGCGGCCGGTCGGCGATGTCGATGCCGAGCACCCGGTCGCAGCGCGCGGCGAGGGCCACGGTGAGGACCCCGGTCGAGCAGCCGACCTCGAGGGCGTCGGCGTAGCGCTGCTCGGGCAGCGCGGCGAGCGTGATCTCCCGTTTGCGCTGCTCGTACCAGCGGCTCTCGAACCCCCACGGGTCGGTGTGGCGGGCGTAGAAGGCGGCGAAGAACTCCTCGGGCAGCGACGCGCGGGCGCTGGGCGGGGCCGCGGCACCGGGTGCGCCGTCCTCGACGGCGCGGCCCTCGGCGACGAACACCTCGACCTCCCGCGTGAAGTGCGCGAGCATCCCGGCGTGCAGCACCGGCTCGTCGCCGGGCGCGGACGAGAGGCCGTCGACCTGCGACCGGTGCGCGCGCAGGGCCTCGCGCTTCGCGCCGAGCTCGTCGTCCGAGAGTCGCACGCCCCGCAGCCGGTCCCAGGGGAGCGCGGCTGCGCTGCCACCAGGGTCGGACGGGTCGGCGCGGTGCCAGGCCCAGATCGGGTACTCGAGGAGCTCGTCCGACCCGACGACCTCTGCCGCGACCTCGCCCAGCACGCGGTGGTCGCGGTGCGGGTCGCCGCGCCACGGTGCGCACACGACGGTCGGCCCCGGGTGGGTGGCGATCGCCGCTCGCACGGCACGCGCGAGGGGTTCCCGGGCCTCGCGCAGCCCGCCGTCGGGCAGACCGGCGAGGTGGAGCGTGGCGCCGGTGGCGAGCGCGTGCGTGGCGTCGAGCAGCTCGTAGCGGCGCAGCCTCGCGACCTCCGCCGGTCCGTAGGTGCCGGACGCCGGGTGCGAGCCCTCGCCGTCCGTCGCCACGAGGACCGTGGTGGCCAGTCCCGCGCGGGCCGCCCGGGCGAGCAGCCCGCCCGCGCCGAGGGTCTCGTCGTCGGGGTGGGCGGCGAGCACGACGAGGTGCGCGACGTCGTCCGGCAGGTCCCACCGGACCGGGCGGTCGAGGATCCCGGCCTGCCGCCAGGACTCCTCGGGGGTCCCCTCCTCGCGGTGGTCGAAGCTCACCACGGTGCGGCACCGTCGGCGAGCAGGTGACGGCCGTGGCTCGCGAGGTCGCGCTCGGCATGGTGCTGGCGCAGGTAGAGGCCGAGGTCGGCGCACCGGCGGGCGAACCGCTCGTCGGTGGTCAGCGGCCCGGGCCCGAGGGCGTGGGCGGCGTGGGTCAGGACGTCCTCGGCCGCGGCCGCGACGACGGAGCGCACCCGGCGAGCGGTCGTCGCCGGATCACCGGTCGGCTCGTCGACCTCGACGGCCGCCGCCGCGAGCGCCGTCCGTGCCGCGTGCAGCGCCGTGTCCACGGCGCCGAGGTGCGCGAGTGCGATCTGGTCGGGCTCTCGGCCCGGTCGGTCCGCAGCGGCGAACATCGCGCGCGCGACGCCGGCCGCCCCGCCCCACCAGCACGCCGCCACCCCGATCCCGCCCCAGGCGAAGCCCGGGCGCTCGAGGTACCAGCCGGCGTCCCCCACGGGGACCGCGGGCGCTCCGTCGAACCGCACGGACGCGCTCACGACCTGGGCGAGCCCGCGCGCGTGCCACGGACCGTCGGCCGCCTCGACGCCCGAGCCGCGCAGCCCGACCGCGAACAGACGGCGGCCGTCGTCCGTCCACGCCGTGACGAGCGCGTGGGACAGCGAGCCGGCGAGCGAGCACCACGGCTTGGTCCCGTCGAGTGCCCAGCCGTCGGCGGTCTCGCGGGCCTCCAGGCGTACTCCCGGACCCTCGGCGGCATACACGCCCCAGGTCGCGCCGTCGTCCGCCCCCACGCGGTCCAGGTCGGGCGCGAGCCCGGCCGACCGTGCCTGGGCGAGGACGGCGAGGGCGTCGAGGTGCGGCTCGACGATGCGGGCGACCCCCACGTCGTCGGCGGCGAGCGACGCGAGGATGCTCCACAGCTCGCCGGTCCTGCCAATGCCCGGGAGCGGCGCCGCGCGTCCGAGGCGCTCGGCGAGCCGGAGGGCTGCCGGGACGTCGTCGGGGTCGACGGTCGGCGTCAGGAGAGCCGCTGTGCTCTTCGGGGGCCGGGTGCTGTCCAGACCGACCCAGGGCACGGCGGACGGGGCGGTGTCCACCGGTGCGGTGGTGCGGGGCTGGTCGGTCACGGGCCGTCCTCGAGCGTCGGGCGGGCACCGCGTGCGGTGCGTCGAACGATGGATCTTCACATCTCCCGGCGGTGCTCGCAGCGCTACGCGGCGGGACTGCGAGTTCCGTCCCGCCGGACCATCGTGATGGTCCGTCACCGTCGGACCCGAGGAGAGACCATGCGTGCAGTGACCTGGCAGGGACGCGAGAGCCTGCGCGTCGAGGACGTGCCCGACCCGCAGCTCGTCGAGCCGACCGACGCGATCGTGCGGATCACGTCGACCGCGGTCTGCGGCTCCGACCTGCACCTGTACGGGGTGCTCGGCGCTTTCATCGACCCGGGCGACGTGCTCGGCCATGAGCCGATGGGTGTCGTCGAGGAGGTCGGTGCGGAGGCGACGAACCTGAAGGTCGGGGACCGCGTCGTCGTCCCGTTCAACATCTCGTGCGGGCGTTGCTGGATGTGCTCGCGCGGCCTCCAGAGCCAGTGCGAGACGACGCAGGTCACGTCGCAGTCGAAGGGGGCGGCGCTGTTCGGGTACACCAAGCTCTACGGCCAGGTGCCGGGCGGGCAGGCCGAGTACCTGCGGGTCCCGCAGGCGCACTACGGGCCCGTCGTGGTGCCGGACGACGGCGAGCCGGACGAGCGTTACCTGTACCTCTCGGACGTGGTCCCGACGGCGTGGCAGGCCGTCGAGTACGCGGACGTCCCGGCGGGCGGCACCGTGGTGGTCCTGGGGCTCGGCCCGATCGGTCAGATGGCGGCGCGCATCGCCCGCCATCGTGGTGCCGGCCGGGTGATCGGCGTCGACCGTGTGACGGAGCGGATCCTCATGGCGCGCCGCCACGGCGTCGAGACCCTCGACCTGCGCGAGACGGACGACCTCGCTGCCGCGGTGCGCGACGTCACGGACGGGCGAGGGGCGGACTCCGTGATCGACGCCGTCGGCATGGAGGCGCACGGCACGCCCGTCGCGCAGGCGATGCAGCGCGGAGCGACGTTCCTGCCGGACGCCGTGGCACGCCCGATGATCGAGAAGGCCGGCATCGACCGGCTCGGGGCGCTGCGCGCGGCCATCAGCAGCGTGCGCCGTGGCGGGACCGTCTCCTCTCGGGGGTCTACGGCGGTGCCGCCGACCCCCTGCCGATGATGGACATGTTCGACAAGCAGCTCACCCTCCGCATGGGTCAGGCGAACGTGCGCCGCTGGATCGACGACGTGCTGCCGCTGGTCTCGGACTCCGCCGACCCGCTGGGCGTGCTCGACCTGCGCACGCACCGGTTGCCGCTCGAGTCGGCGCCCGAGGCGTACGCCATGTTCCAGAAGAAGACCGACGGGTGCATCAAGGTGGTGCTCGACCCGGCGGCGAGGCCTGCCGCGTCGCCCTCCGCGGGCACGGAGGGCGCCGCGTGAGGGTCGCCGTCCTGGGCGCGACCGGGAACGCCGGCAGCGCGGTGCTGCGGGCGCTCGCGGCGGACAGCGCCGTCGACTCCGTGCTGGGCCTCGCCCGACGCCTGCCCGATCCCACCGCGGAGCCGTTCGCGGGCGCCGACTGGGCGACGTTCGACGTGGGGGAGGAGACGTCGTCCGCCACCGAGGAGGACGCGCTCGTGGACCGGCTGGCCGCGACCCTCGCCGGGGTCGACGCCGTCGTCCACCTCGCCTGGCTGATCCAGCCCAACCGGGACCGCGGCTTGCTGCGCCGCGCCAACGTCGACGGGACGCGCAGGGTCGCGCTGGCCGTGGCGCGCGCGGGCGTGGCGCACCTCGTCGTCGCGTCGTCGGTGGGCGCCTACACCCCGGTGTCGGACGACGTCCCGCGCGACGAGTCGTGGCCGACCGGCGGGGTGCCGACCTCCCACTACAGCGTGGACAAGGCCGCGCAGGAGCGGGTGCTCGACGCGTTCGTCGCCGCCCACCCCGAGGTCGTCGTGACCAGGCTGCGGCCGTCGCTGATCTTCCAGGCCGACGCGGGCGCGGAGATCGGGCGGTACTTCCTCGGGTCGCTCGTGCCGCGCCGGCTCCTCGCGCCCGGGGTGCTGCCCGCGCTGCCGGCGCCTCGAGGTCTGCGGCTGCAGGTGACGCACGCCGACGACGTCGCGCGCGCGTACGTCGCCGCGGTGACCCACCGGGAGCGGGCGCACGGAGCCTTCAACGTCGCCGCGGACCCGGTGCTGTCTGGCGACGACCTCGCCCGGATCGTGGACCACGGCAGGTTGCTCGAGCTCCCTGTGGGGCTGGTGCGCGGCGTGCTGGCCCTCGCGTACCAGGCGCGGCTCGTGCCGACCGATCCCGGGTGGCTCGACATGGGCATGGGTGCGCCGGTGATGGACTCCTCGCGGGCGCGCGCGGACCTGGGGTGGTCGCCCGTCCACGACGCGCCGTCGGTGCTGCGCGCGATGCTCGAGGGCCTCGCGGGGCGCAGGGGTCTCGCCAGCGCACCGATGCGACCGGAGGGCTGACCGCTCAGCCCCGCCGCAGCCGCTTCGTCTCGGAGCGCTGCTTCTTGGCCTTGAGGCGCCGCTCCTGCGACCCGCGGGTGGGACGGGTCGGACGCCGCTTCTTCGGTGGGGCTGCCACGGCGGCGGACACGAGGTCCGTCAGCCGCTGCGTGGCGGCGGCGCGGTTGCGCAGCTGCTCGCGGTGTTCGGCGGCGGTCACGGTGAGGACCCCGTCCACGAGGCGGGCGCCGAGGCGCTCCGTGATCCGTTCGCGCTGGGTCGCGGTCAGCACCGCCGACCGCGCGACGTCCCACGACAGCTCGACCCGCGAGTCCGTGGTGTTCACGCCCTGACCGCCCGGGCCGGAGGCACGCGAGAACCGCCAGCGGAGCTCGGCGCGCGGGATCGTCAGCGCACCGCTCACCGGTAGGCCGGAACGGGCGGGGGAGGTCATGGCACCCATGGTGCCTCGACGCGCGCCGTCCGCGTGCCTCAGCGGCGGCTGAGCCGCACCACCGGGATGACCCGCGACGTCTTGGCCTCGTAGCCCTTGAAGCCGTCGGACATCGCCGTGAACTGCGCCCACCCGGCGTCGCGCTCGTCGTCCGGCAGGACGGTCGCGCGGACCTCGACGGTGCTGATCCCCTCGGCGTCGGGGGTCTCGATCGTGATGTCGGGGTGCGCGACGAGGTTGTGGAACCAGTCCGGGTTGGTGTCGGCGCCGGCCTTTGAGGCCGCGATGAGCCAGGTCCCGTCGTCCTGCGGGATCGCGGCGAGCGGGGTGATGCGCTCGGTGCCGGATTTCGCGCCGACGTGGTGGACGAGGATGAGGCCTCGGCCGAAGCCGGCGGTCTCCACCGTCCCGCCGTTGCTGCGGAACTCGTCGATGATCTTCTGGTTCCAGTCGGACATGGTGCTGCTCCTCGGGGTGGGGCGGGCAAGCCGGGCGGGCCACGCGGTTCTCCACTGGTGGAACGCCTCACCTGCCCCGGTATTCCGTGTCGAGCCGCGCCGTCCGACCGCTACGGTCGACCGATGAGCGAAGACCACCGCCCCGTCGTCCGGCCGATCCACGCGCACGAGTGGCGCCGGGTGCGCGACCTGCGGCTGCTCGCCCTGACCGACGAGGTCGCGCACCTCGCGTTCCTCGACACCCACGAGGACGCTGCGCGGCGTCCGGACGAGTTCTGGCAGGAACGGGCCGCGGGATCGTCGGTCGAGGCGGGCGAGGACTCGAGGTTCCACCAGCTCGTGGCCGTCGCCCGGCTCGGGTCCGGCGACGGCCCGGACGACCTGCCGGACGGCGGAGCGTGGCTCGGGAGCGTCACCCTCCTCGCGGAGACCGCGGGCGACACGGACTTCTTCGGTGCTCCCGTCACGGTCACAGGCGTCCAGCTCGTCGGGGTGTACGTGCGACCCGACGCGCGGGGGCGCGGCCTGATCGATCGCCTCGTCGAGGCGGCCGTCGCCCGGGCCCGCGAGCGCGGGCACGACCAGGTCCGGCTGTTCGTCAACGAGCACAACGTCCGCGCCGCGGCGGCCTACCGACGGTGCGGCTTCGTCGAGACGGGTCACCGGGTGGCGGGCAGCACCGGCGACGAGGTCGAGATGGTGCGCGCGCTCGGGTAGCCGCCCCGGGTGAGTTCCACCGTGCTCGGCATCACGCGTCCGGCCGGCCCCTCTCTCCACGTACGGACCGACCGATGCGCGGCCGGTCACCGGTGGAGGGACACGACCATGTCACCGCGTGAAGCATGTGACCCGGACCGTCCGATGGCGGAGGTCCGCTGCGAGAAGATCGACCGGGACGGCAAGGGCGACATCCCTGAGAAGCTGAGGCAGTTCGACAGCTTCGCCGACCTCGAGCGGTTCGACGTCGTCTCCGTCTCGGGCGACGAGCTGGCCCGGGTGGCGGCCGAACCGATCGAGGCGTTCGCCCCCGCCTGGACGGCGGTGCGGAGCAAGCCGGTCCCCGCACTGCGTCAGGAGGGCTACCGCTCGAGGATCCGGTACCGGGGCAAGGAGCTCGAGCCGGCGGTCGTGCTCGGGACCGACGAGCGACGTACGTACAACGACACGTCCTACCCGTGGGGCTGCATCTGCAAGGTCGTCACGACCGCCGGGACCGGCTCCGGCGTCATCGTGGGCCCGCGTCACGTCCTGACGGCCAGCCACGTCGTCAACTGGTCGGTGCCCGGAGGGGTCAGCGGCACCGTCGAGGTGCACCGTGCCGGGCCGTCGTTCTCCGCGATCTCCCGGATCCGCCGCGTCTTCGCGTACACGCAGGTCACGGGCAGCGTCGGCTGGACCGAGCTGGACGAGGACTACGCCGTGCTGGAGACGGCCGATCCCATCGGCGAACGCTTCGGCTGGCTCGGCACGCGCCGTTACTCGAGCGGCTGGGACCGCGACCCCTACTGGTACAACCTCGGGTACCCCGGCGACGTCGGCGGGGCGAGCTGGCCCGTGTGGCAGCGCAGCAAGTGGCTCGACGAGCACGCCTGGGACTTCGGTCCCGCGCGCGCGATGGACACGAACGCCGACATCAACCCGGGGAACTCCGGCGGACCGATGTTCGCGTGGTGGGAGGCCGGACCGTACGTCGTCGCCGTGGTCTCGGCGCACGACGTCGACGACCGGGAGAACTACTGTGCGGGCGGGTCGTACCTGGTGCGGCTCGTCCGGTGGGCGCGAGGTCTGTGACTCTGCCCGTCGGCCCGCGCGTCGCCCCTCGTGGGCGCACGCGCGGGCCAGGCGCCGTGCCGTCAGGGGACGATGTGCCCGCCGGCCCGGAACAGCTCGTACCACTCCGCGCGGGTCAGCGGGATCTCCGAGCCCTTCGCGGCCGCCGCAACCCGTGACGGCGTCGTCGTGCCGAGGACGACCTGCATCTGCGCAGGGTGCCGCGTGATCCACGCCGTCGCGATCGCGATCGCCGGCACGTCGTACTTCGCGGCGAGCCGGTCCACGACGGCGTTGAGCTCGGGGTGCTTGTCGGACCCGAGGAACACGCCGTCGAAGAACCCCGCCTGGAACGGGGACCACGCCTGGATCGTGATGTCGTTGAGGCGGCAGTAGTCGAGGATCCCGAGCCCTCGGTCGATCGACTGGTCCTCGCCGGCCATGTTCATCGCGACGCCCTGCGCGACGATCGGCGAGTGCGTGACCGACAGCTGCAGCTGGTTCGCGACGAGCGGCTGCTCCACGTAGCGCTTCAGCAGCTCGATCTGCCCCGGCGTGTGGTTCGAGACGCCGAACGAGCGCACCTTGCCCGATGACTCGAGCGCGTCGAACGCCCGCGCGACCTCCTCGGGCTCGACGAGCGCGTCCGGGCGGTGCAGCAGCAGGATGTCGATGTACTCGGTGTTCAGCGCCTCGAGCGACCCCTCGACGGATTCGACGATGTGGTCGTACGAGAAGTCGAACCCGTCGGGCGGGACGATCCCGCACTTCGTCTGGATGGTCCACCGCGCGCGCTCGGCCGGGCTCAGCCGCGTGGCCTCGGCCCACCGGCGTTCGCAGGCGTGCATCGAGCCGCCGTAGATGTCGGCGTGGTCGATGAAGTCGATGCCCGCGTCGCGGGCGGTGGTGAGGAGCTCGCGCACCTCGTCGTCCGACTTCTCCGCGATCCGCATGAGCCCCAGCACCACGTTGGGTGCGGTGATCTCGGTGCCGGGCAGGGTGAAGGTCTTCACTGAGCTTCCTCTCGTCGCTGGACGGCGCCGCCGTCGCCGGCGGCCCGCAGGTGAGGCTGCGAGGTGCCGGACGACGTCCGGCGCGTCTTCCGTGCCTCTCCCCCGAGCGTAGGACCTCGGGGGACGTCCGACACGGCGCGTGGAGAGGGGCGCCGCGGGGTCCCGGGAATTCGATTCCGTCAACCTCTTGACGGAAAAATTCGTGGCCGGTTGGCTCAGGCGAGCAGGGGATCTTCAACGACGAAGGGAACGTTCATCATGGGGTGGATCAGGACCTCCAGACGGACGACGGCCGTGACGGTCGCATCGGCCGTGCTGCTCGTCACCGGCCTGGGCTCGGCCGCATCCGCCGCGGACGCCGGCACCGTGGCTCCTGCAGCGCAGGACGTCGCGGACCCCGCGGAGAGTGACTACCCGGCGAACTGGCCGGACCTCGAGCCGTACGGCACCGCTGACGGCCGGTCGGAGCTGATGGCGCGGGAGGACAACTCGCTGATCCTCGACCTCGAGCTGCGGCCGCAGGACGAGGAGCTCGGGCGGGTCTGGATGCGCGACACGTACGTGAACCGCTTCGAGGTCGACGGCGAGTCGCTGTACGTCGCGACGGGGACCACCCGCGCCGAAGGGCTGGACAAGGCGGCGCCGTGGAACGACGGCCTGTACATCTGGACCGCGCCCGCGCTCGACGGACCGTGGACGCTCGTCGACACGACGGGCCTGCGCCCCGACGAGCCCAAGGGCAAGGTCTGGTCGCCGGAGTTCGCCGACGAGAACACCGCCGACCGTACCGTGGTGGCGGACTGGCAGACGTACACGAACCCTGACGACCCGGCGACGCGCCAGGGACAGGTGTGGGCGCCCGAGCTCCAGTACATCGACGGGAAGTGGTACCTCGTCGCTTGCATCGGCGACGCCGGGAAGATCGTCGGCTCGTTCGGGCTCGTGAGCGAGGGCGGCATCGAGGGGCCCTACCGGAACATCGCCGAGACGGTCGACAAGCCGTTCGGGGACCCGGTCCGTGCCACCGACCAGCGCCGATACCACATCGACGGCGGCATGTTCCACGAGGACGACGACACGTACCTCGTGCTGCACAACGACTACTACGCGAAGTTCACCGACGACATGGAGCACCTCGAGACCTCGACGGACCTGCCGACGTTCGACCAGCAGAAGTACCAGCCCGAGCCCTACATCGAGGGGGCGACGGTGACGAAGTACGAGGGCAAGTACTACTTGATGCACGCGATCTGGTCGAACACGACCGGCACCGCGGGCGACCCGAGCTGGTCCTACCTGGGTGGTACGGGCCCGAAGGACCAGTACGACGCGGTCGTCGCGGTCTCGGACAGCTTCGAGGGTCCGTACTCCCCGCGCTACACCGCGGGAGTCGGCGCCGGGCACAACAACATGTTCGTGGACGACGAGGGCGCTGCCTGGATGACGTTCTTCCGAAACCTCAACAAGGGCTTCTGGTCCGACCCGTCCGTCATCGAGGACTCGGCGGTCCCGGGTGTCGTGCGGCTCGAGTGGACCGGGCCCGAGGGTGACCGCCTCTACGCCCAGCGTCCGCAGGCGGACGCGCCGTTGTACGACCCGATGGCCACGTACACGGAGGGCGACCGCGTGACCTACGAGGGCCGCACGTTCGAGGCGCAGTGGTGGGTCCGGGGCCAGACGCCGGGCGCGTCGCCCTGGGGCGGTTGGTCGGAGGTCGGCTCCCCGAGCACCTGCGGCACGCAGTGGACGACGTCGGCCGTGTACGACGAGGGCGACGTGGTCGCGCACGACGGGTCGCGCTGGCGGGCGTCGTGGTGGACGCGCAACCAGGAGCCGGCGCGTCCGCGCACGGGCCGTGGGTGCAGGAAGGGGCCTGCTGACCGACTCGCAGGCCATCTCTCGGGCCCTCTCTCCGGAGATCGCCTCGGTGCCCGCGCCCTCGGGGTGCGGGCACCGAGGCGCGCCGCATGTGAGCTCAGCGGGGGAGCGGTGCCTCGTGCAGGCTGAACCACGACTTCGCGACCGTGCGCATCTCGTCGGTGAGTCGCGTGTAGGGGAACGGCGTGCGGCGGCGCATGAGGATCGTGTTCTGCATGTGGTCTCGGACGAGCCAGACGTCCGCGGGATCTGCGGATCCGTCCATCGCGAGGACGGACTCGACTGTGGTGGGCTCCATGTCCAGCTCGGTCGCGAGATCGGGGACGGTGAGGCCCGAGATCCCGAGGTTGGCGCGCAGCTCCTGGCTGGTCTGCTGCATCTCCAGGGTGTTCAGCGACATGACGACTTCTCTCTCGTGCGCCGTGGCGGTCGTCGTCGATCTCCGAACGGCAGGTGTTGATGTATCAACAACGTTACGGCTACTCTTGTGGACATGTCAACACCCGATGGTCTGGCGAGCAGCGAGACGGACATCGCGCTCTGGTTCGGCTGGAAGCGGGTGCACGAGACGGTGCGCGTCGCGGTCGTCGACGAGGTCACCGCAGCGACCGGCCTCTCGGAGCCGGACCTCACGATCCTCATGGCGCTGGCGATCTCCGGGGACGACGGGACGCTGCGACAGAGCGTCCTCGCCGTCGAGCTCGCGTGGGACCGGACGCGCGTCTCGCACCAGGTCACCCGCATGGAGCGGCGCGGGCTCGTCGAGCGGAAGCGGGTGCGCCGAGCCGCCGAGGTCACGATCACCGAGCACGGGCTGGACCAGGTGCGCACCGCCCGACCCATCCACGATGCCGCCGTGAAGCGGCACGTGCTCGACCGGCTCACCCCCGAGCAGCGCATCGTCCTGCGCGAGACGCTCGCGGTGCTCGGCGCTCCGCCGGCGGAGGCTTAGACCCCCAGGGAGCGTCAGCGCGCGTCGTCCGCCACCTGCTGCAGCCGCGCGACGTAGGCCGCCCAGTCGTCGGCGGTCATGCCCGGGATGTTCGTGTTGTCGACGCGCAGCCCGACCGCCCCGTCGATCTGCTCGCGCAGGATGTCTGCGTGGCCCGCGTGCCGGGCGATGTCGGCCGTGACGTGCACCATCACCTGCCCGAGCGTGACCTCGGAGCGCTCGGCAGGCCACCACGGGACGTGCCCGACGGCGTCCAGCGGCAGGGCGTCGATCGTCTCGTCCGCGAAGACCCACACGCGGCGGTAGAGATCCGTGAGGCTCGCGACCGACTCGTCCGGCGTCGCCCACATGTCGGCGAGCGGGTCGTCGGCGTCCTCCCAGGGGGTCTCCGCCGGGGTCGGCCACGGGCGGCCCATCGTCTCGCCGAAGTACCCGATCTCGACCGCGAGGCAGTGCTTGACGAGGCCGAGCAGGCTGGTGCCCGTCGGAGTGCGAGGCGTACGGGCCTCACGCTCGGACAGGCCCTCGAGCTTCCAGATCAGCGCCTCGCGCGGTGTCTGCAGGTACCTGCGCAGCATGGCCTTCGTCGCGGTGTCGTCGCCCATGCGTCCAGTCTGGGGGCGGCTCAGACCGACGCGAGCGAGCCCGGGGCGCCGACGTCCCCGTGCACGGCGCCGGCGCGCGCCGACCGCCGCGACCCGACCTCGCGCGGCGCCAGGTGCACGCCCGCGATCATGCAGCGCACCGATCCGCCCGCCAGCTCGATCGTGGGCACGTCCACGTCGACGATCGGGCAGCTCTTCTCGATCGTGCGCCGCTGCGTGGGGCTGAGGCTCGCTGCGGCCCGGCGAGACATGACGAGGAGGCGGCCGCGCCGTCCGCGGACCTCGATCGCGTTCCCCGCGAAGTCCCGGACCTGCTGCTCGTCCAGGGCGACCACGCGCCGTCCCGAGGCACGCAGGCGGCCCTCCACGAGGGCCCGCCGTGCCGGGTCGGTGATGAGGTCGAGCCCCACGAGGGCGACGTCCGAGGCGATGCACATGAGGACGTTCGTGTGATAGATCGCCTGACCCGCGCCGTCCGCCGCGTCGAACACCACCGGCTCGTACCCGAACTGCGAGCAGAACCGGTGCAGCGCGTCCGGGTTGGCGCGGTTGGACCGCGCCGCGTACGCGACCCGGTCGACGTGGTCGAGCACCATCGCCCCCGTGCCCTCGAGGAACGTGCCGTCCAGCTCGAGCGGGGAGTAGTCGACCACCTCCTGGACCCGGTAGGTCTCCACGAGGTGCCGGACGACGTCCGGCCGCCTCTCGGTGCGCCGGCTGGGGGAGTACATCGGGTACAGGGCGATGCGGCCGCCCGCGTGCGTCGAGAACCAGTTGTTCGGGAACACGGCGTCGGGGCGGTCGCTCGTCTCGTCCTCGAACATGTGCACGCGCACGCCGTGCGCGCGCAGCACGTCGGCGACGGCCGTCGCCTCGCGGAACGCGTCGGACGCGAGCGAGACCTCGTCGCGGGTCGGGTCGGTGCCCTGGAACGCGTTGTCCGTCGTCGTCGCGGGGTTGGGCGAGAAGCGGTGCGGGCGGATCGTGACGACGGCGGACGGTGCCTGGGCGGACTGCCCGATCACGCCATGACCCGGGCCGGGGACAGGAGCGAGAACAGGTTCTTCGGGTCCGCCGGCTCGGCGACGATCTCGAGGTCCTGGACGTAGCGCGTGCCGCGGGTCGCCGCGTACGCGAGGGAGAGCGCCGAGAAGTCCTCGATCGCGAAGCCCACGGAGTCGAACACCGTGATCTCCTCGGCCGAGGTGCGTCCCGCGGCCGCACCCGTCAGGACCGTCCACAGCTCGGTGACCGGGAAGTCCGCGGGCCGCTGCTGGATCTCGCCCTCGATGCGGGTCTGCGGCTCGTGCTCGACGAACACGCGCGCCCGGTCGAGGATCGCCCCGTCGAGCTCGGTCTTGCCGGGGCAGTCGCCGCCGATCGCGTTGATGTGGACCCCGGGACGCACCATGGCGTCGGCCAGCACGGTCGCGTTGGACTTGTCGGCGGTGCAGGTCGTGATGACGTCGGCGCCCTCGGTCGCCTCGGCGGCGCTCGCGCAGACGGTGACGTCGAAGCCGAGGGGGCGCAGGTTGGCGGCCAGCTTGTCCATGGCGGCGGGGTCGGTGTCCCAGACGCGCAGGGTCTCGATGCCGAGCGTCGAGCGGAACGCGAGCGCCTGGAACTCGGACTGCGAGCCGGTGCCGATCATCGTCATGACCTTCGCGTCGCGTCGGGCCAGCGCCTTGGCGGCCATGGCCGAGGTCGCGGCGGTGCGCAGGCCCGTGAGCAGCGTCATCTCGGAGAAGAACACGGGGTAGCCGGTCGCCACGTCGGCGAGGACGCCGAACGCGGTGACGGTCTGGAGGCCGCGGTTCGGGTTGGCCGGGTGGCCGTTGACGTACTTGAAGCCGTAGGACTGGCCGTCGCTCGTTGGCATCAGCTCGATGACGCCGATGCTGCTGTGCGACGCGACGCGCGGGGCGCGCTCGAACTCGGTCCACCGGCGGAAGTCTGCGCGCACGCGCGCCACCATGTCGGCGAGCACGTGCTCGAGACCGGTCTCGGACACCCACCGGGTCATGCCTGTCACATCGAGGAACGCCACCATCTCGGTCACCTCCGCAGTTCGCCTGGATCGTGCTGGTGGCACGAGGTTATGGCTGGGCGATATGCACGGACAATGAACACAGGGCGTCATCTCGCCCAGAACGCTGTCCACTCTGTAGGTCATCGGTGTACGTTCTGTGCATGGCGGACCTCGACGAGCTCGACCGGCGGCTGCTCGCCGCGCTGCGCATCGACGCCCGGGAGCCGGTCGCGAGCCTCGCGCGCCGGCTCGGCGTGACGCGCGCGACCGTGAACGCCCGGATGGACCGCATGGTGGCCGACGGCGTGATCGCCGGGTTCTCCGTGACCGTCCGGGAAGGGCAGGACCCGGACACGCTCCGGGCGATCTCGTTCGTCGAGGTCCGCGGCCGCGACACCGACGACGTGATCCGCAAGCTGCGGGGCGTGCCGGGCATCCGGTCGATGCACACCACCAACGGCGGCTGGGACCTCGTGATCGAGATCCGCACCGAGTCGCTCGCGAGCTTCGACCAGGTGCTCGCGTCGATCCGGCGCACCGAGGGGGTCGTCAACAGCGAGACGAGCCTGCTGCTGACGTCGGTGCTCAACTGACGTCGGTGCTCGACGGACGGGAAGCGTCCAAGCCTGCGCGGGGCGACCTGTGAGGTCCCCGGGTCGGCGCTACGGTGCATCGATGACCGCGAACGACCGCGACGCCGTCCACCGCACCGCCCGCCGCACCGACTACCTCGGTGACGGGATCGCCGAGGACGAGCTCGCCGCGACGCCGCTCGAGCAGGTGCAGCGGTGGCTCGACGCCGCCGAGACCCGCCAGGCCGAGCGCGGCGACGTCCCGGAGCCGACAGCGATGTCGGTCGCGACCGTCGACCGCACCGGCATGCCGAACGTCCGCACCGTCCTCATGCGGTTCCTCGACGGCCGCGGCCCCGGGTTCGTCACGGGTCTGACCTCGGCCAAGGCCGCCGAGATCGAGACCACGGGCACGATCGCGGCGTCCCTGACCTGGCCGTCCCTCTACCGGGCGGTGCGGTTCCGCGGCCACGCCGTCCCGCTCGACCGTGACGAGGTCGTCGACTACTTCGTGTCGCGGCCGTGGGGCTCGCGGATCAGCGCCTGGGCGTCCGACCAGTCGCGCGGCGTCGCCAGCCGCGCCGCGCTCGAGGCCGCGTACGCGCGGTTCGCCGAGCGCTACCCTGACACCGGGTCGCCGGACGACGTCCCCGTCCCCGACGACTGGGGCGGCTGGCGGGTCGCATGCCGCGAGGTCGAGCTCTGGGCCGGACGCCGCAACCGCCTCCACGACCGGCTCGTCTACGCGCGGGTCACCTCGGGCGGCCTCGACGAGGCGCGAGCGTGGGCGGTGCACCGGCGCCAGCCGTGACCGCGCTGCGGCGCGTGTTCGAGTGGGCGCGGCGTCAGCGTTCGAGGAGGAGGGCTTCGCCTTGGCCGCCTCCGCCGCAGAGGCCTAGTGCGGCTCGGCCGTGGCCGCGGCGGGTGAGCTCGTGGGCGGCGTGGACGGCGAGGCGGGCTCCGGAGGCGCCGATGGGGTGGCCGAGGGCGATGCCGCCGCCGTCGACGTTGACCGTGTCGGGGTCGGCGCCCAGGACGGTGGTCGAGCGGGCGACGACGATGCCGAACGCCTCGTTGATCTCGACGAGGTCGAGGTCGTCGACGCTCCATCCTTGCCGGTCGAGGGCCTGCTGGATGGCGTGGGCGGGCTGGGAGTGCAGCGACGTGTCGGGGCCGGCGACCTGCCCGTAGGCGCGCACCGTGGCCAGGACGGGTACCCCGGCGGCGTCGGCGTGGGCGCGGGTGGTGAGCACGAGCATGGCGGCGCCGTCGGAGATGGGGGAGGCGTTGCCGGCCGTGATCGTCCCGTCGGGGTGGAACGCGGGCCGCAGCCGGCCGAGGGCCTCGGTCGTGGCGTCGGGTCGCACGCCCTCGTCGTGGCGCACCACGGCTGGCTCGCCGCGCCGCTGCGGCACCTCGACGGGAGCGATCTCGGCGTCGAGGCGTCCCGCCTCGGCGGCGGCTGCGGCGCGCTGGTGGGAGCGGGCGGCGACGGCGTCCTGCTCGGCGCGCGAGACGGCGACGTCGGCGGTGTTGTAGCGCTCGGTGGACAGTCCCATGGACTCGCGGTCGAACGCGTCCGTGAGGCCGTCGTGGGCGGTCGCGTCCAGGAGGGTGATGTCGCCGAACGTGTGGCCGGCGCGGGACCCGGGCATCAGGTGGGGTGCGGCGGTCATGGACTCCTGGCCGCCGACGAGGATCGCGGTGGCGTCCCCGCAGCGCAGCGCCTTGGCGCCGTCGATGACCGCCGTCAGCCCGGACAGGCAGACCTTGTTGATGGTCATGGCGGGCGCGTGCGGCCCGACGCCGGCGGCGACCGCGGTCTGGCGGGCGGGGTTCTGCCCGGCCCCGGCCTGCAGGACCTGACCGATGATCACCTGGTCGATGTCGTCGGCGAGCGGGCCCGCGCCGCGCAGGGCCTCGCGGGCCGCGACCGCGCCGAGCTCGACCGCGCTCAGCGAGGCCAGCGCCCCACGCAACCGCCCCTGAGGGGTGCGGGCCGCGGACACGATCACGACGTCGTCCGACACGTCGGTGGATGCGCCGCCCGAGATGCTCGCGCCGGGGTGGGGGAGGCAGGTGTCGTACGCATCGGGACCTCCTTGGGCCGGTCGGTGTGACCCACGTTACACTTTTCTGTAGACAGTTACGTATCGCGGGTAGCTGCTCGAGCCACCCGCCGTCGCCGCCTCGAGGAGGATCCATGGCTCTCGCGTCGGTGGCCACGTCCCCGAGCCCCACCAGGTCGAGCCCTGGCTCCCCGACCGACGACGCCGTCGCGGCGGCGTACTCCGCGCTGCGCGAGGAGATCCTCTCGGGGCACCTGCGGCCCGGAGCGGTGCTGTCGCAGGTGCAGGTCGCGCAGCGGATCGGCATCAGCCGCACCCCGTTGCGCGAGGCGCTGCGGCGCCTGGTGAGCGAGGGGCTCGTCGTCGGCGACTTCAACCGGCGCATGCGCGTCTCCGAGCTCAGCCTCGACGACCTCGACCAGATCTACGCGATGCGTATCGCGCTCGAACCGGTCGCGGTGCGCGCCGCAGTCCCCGCGCTGACCCCGCCGCGGCGGCAGCACCTGGTCGACGAGGTCGCCCGCATGCAGGACGCGATCGACGCCGACGACCTGGAGACGTTCCGGCAGCACCACCGCGCGTTCCACCTCGGCGTCCACGCCGGGGCCGGCGAGCGCATCGAGGGCACGCTCGCCGACCTCTGGGACCACTCCGAGCGGTACCGGCGCAGCTACCTGCACGTCGACCAGGCCACCGGGCACGGAGCGTCGCCCGAGCGGCTGAAGATCTCCCAGCAGGAGCACCGGGAGATCCTCGCGACCGCGGTCGCGGGCGACGTCGAGGGCTGCGTCGCCGCCTCGACCGCCCACCTCCAGAGGACGCTCGAGTCCGTCGTCGAGGAGTCGACCCTGGTGCCCCGCCCGCGGGTCACCGCGGCCGCACGGTGAACGGACGACACCGACGTCGTCCCCGACCGAGAGGAGCTCAGATGAGCAAGCTGTACCCGACCGCGGCGGACGCCGTCGCGGGAGCCCTGCAGGACGGCGCCACCCTCGCCGTCGGCGGCTTCGGCCTGTGCGGCATCCCGGCCGACCTGATCGACGCGGTCCGTGACGGCGGGGCCCGCGGCCTGACGGTCGTCTCCAACAACATGGGCGTGGACGGCAAGGGGCTCGGCGTCCTCCTCGAGAGCGGCCAGGTCGCCAAGGTCCTGTCGTCGTACGTCGGCGAGAACAAGCGCTTCGCGGCGCAGTACCTCGACGGCTCGCTCGAGGTCGAGTTCGTGCCGCAGGGCACCCTCGCCGAGCGCCTGCGGGCCGGTGGCGCCGGGATCCCCGCGTTCTACACGCGCACCGGGGTCGGCACCGTCGTCGCTGAGGGCAAGCCGCACGCCGAGTTCGACGGCGTGACGTACGTCCAGGAGCGAGCGATCGTCGCCGACGTATCCCTCGTGCACGCGCGGCGCGGCGACCTCGACGGGAACCTCGTCTATCGGCTCACCGCCCGCAACTTCAACCCGGTCGTCGCGACCGCCGGGCGGCTGACCGTCGCCGAGTGCGAGGAGGTCGTGGAGATCGGTGACATCGACCCGGACTCCGTCATGACGCCCGGCATCTACGTGCACCGCGTCGTGAGCTGGTCGGGGCGCGAGAAGGACATCGAGCAGCGGACGGTGCGACCGGCGACCGTGGCGGGAGGAGCGGCATGACCTGGACCAGGGACGACCTCGCGGCCCGGGCCGCCCAGGAGGTGCACGACGGGGACTACGTGAACCTCGGCATCGGCATCCCGACGCTCGTCGCCAACCACGTCCCTGCCGGTGTGCGCGTCACCCTGCAGAGCGAGAACGGGCTGCTCGGCATGGGGGCGTTCCCGGTGGAGGGCGAGGAGGACGCCGACCTCATCAACGCCGGCAAGCAGACCGTCACGATGAACCCCGGCGCCAGCATCTTCGACTCGTCGGAGTCGTTCGCGATGATCCGCGGCGGGCACGTCGCCGTCGCCTTCCTCGGTGCGATGCAGGTCTCCGCGCGCGGCGACCTCGCCAACTGGGCGGTGCCCGGAGCCCTGGTCAAGGGGATGGGCGGCGCGATGGACCTCGTCGTCGGGGCGCGGCGGGTCGTCGTGCTCATGGACCACAGCGCGCGGGACGGCTCGGCGAAGATCGTGCCCGAGTGCACGCTGCCGCTCACCGGGCTCGGCGTTGTGCGGCGCATCATCACGACGCTCGCCGACTTCGACGTGACACCCGAGGGGCCCGTGCTGACGGCGACAGCGCCTGAGGTCGACGTCGCGACGGTGCGCGAGCGCACGGCGGCGGAGTTCGTCGTCGCCCCGGGTCTCGTCGCGGGGTAGCCCGGGCAGCGGCGGTGCGGCCGGCGCCGACGCGGGCCGGCTACCGGGCGCGGTCGAGCCAGGCCTGAGCCCCGCGGGCCGCGACGACGCCGGTGCTGAACGACGCCTGCAGCAGGTAGCCGCCGGTGGGCGCCTCCCAGTCGAGCATCTCGCCCGCGATGAAGGTGCCGGGCAGCCGGCGCAGCATGAGCGCGTCGTCGACCTCCGACCACGCGATGCCGCCTGCGGTGGAGATCGCCCGGTCGATCGGCATCGTGTCGTCGACCTGGACGGGCGCCGCCTTGATGAGACGAGCCATCGGCGCCGGGTCGCCCGGCAGGGGGCCTGCCTCGCGCAGCAGCCCGGTCGCGACGGGGTCGAGACCGACCGAGCGGCGCAGCCAGCTGGAGGCCGAGTCCTTCGGGCGGCGGCGCCGGAGCCTCTCGGCGAGCTGGTCGACGGTCAGGTCGGGGCGGAGGTCGACGTCGACGACGCACCGCCCGCCCGCGAGCGCGTCGTGGACCGCCGCACCGATCGCGTACACCGGGCCGCCCTCGATGCCCGCGCGCGTCACCATCGCGTCGCCGCGCGCGGGCGCGGTCGCTGCGCCGCGGACCGTCAGCGCGACGTTCTTCAGCGGCGCCCCGGCGAAGCGTTCCGCGAAGACCTCGCTCCAGGCGACGCGGAGACCGACGTTCGCGGCTCGCAGCGGTGCCACCGAGATGCCGCGCCCGACGAACGGGGCGACCCAGCCGCCGTCCGACCCCAGGTGCGGCCACGAGGCGCCGCCGAGCGCGAAGACCACGGCGTCGGATGCGACGGTGCTCACCGCCGCGTCGGCGCCGACGAGGCGGAGCCCGCCGCCCTCGGCCCAGCCCGTCCAGCGGTGCCGCCGCTCGAGCCGCACCCCGAGGTCGCCCAGGCGTGCCAACCATGCCCGGACCAGCGGGGTCGCGCGGAACGACTGCGGGAACACGCGTCCGCTGGTCCCGACGAACGTCGGCTCGCCCAGGTCGCGGCACCAGTCCTGCAGGTCCACGGGGCCGAACGCGTCGAGCATCGGTGCCAGCGCGTCGGCGGAGCGGCCGTACCGCGTCAGGAACGTCTCGCGGTCCTCGCTGTGCGTGATGTTCATGCCGCCGTGGCCGGCGAGCAGGAACTTGCGGGGTACCGACGGCATCCGGTCGTAGAGGGTGACGGACACGCCCTGGCGGGCGAGCACCTCGGCCGCGACCAGGCCGGAGGGGCCGCCGCCCACCACGGTCGCCGTGCTCATCGGGAGCGTCCCGGGACTGCGGCGTGCGACCTCGGCATCGGGCGAACGTAGCAGGCGGGGGCGCGGTGGCACGTCACAGCCGGCCCCGTGACCCCGGGGGAGGAGCGCGCCGCGAGCCCCGGCGCGCACCGCCTGAGCTGCGGCGTCGAGGGTCGGGGTGCGCAGCGACCACTGCTGCCAGAACAGCGGGACGTCGGCCTCCCCTGGGTGGGGCCCTCGTCGATCGGGACGACTCGGCCGGCGGCGACGTCGTCGGTCACCTGGAGGTCGGGCAGCATGCCCCACCCGTAGCCGAGCCGGACGGCGGTGACGAACTCCGCGGACGCCGGGACGAGGTGACGGGGCGGGTCGTGCGGGTCGACGCCGTGCGTCGTGAGGTAGCGGTCCTGCAGCCGGTCGTCGGCGTCGAACACGACGACCGGTGCGGCGGACAGCGCGTCGGCGCGCGGCCCGCCGCTCGAGAACCAGCGGTCACGGAAGCCGGGCGACGCCATCGGCCGGTAGCGCATGACCCCGAGCGGCTCGACGGTGCACCCCTGGACGGACCTCGCCTGCGACGTGATCGCCGCCATGACCTCGCCGTCGCGGAGCAGCTCGGCCGACCGGTCCTGGTCCTCGCGGGAGATCCGGACCGAGGCGGTGGCGGCGAGCGCGGCGAGCGCCGGCAGCACCCAGGTCGCGAGCGAGTCCCCGTTGACGGCGATGCGCACGGTCGGCAGGCCCGCAGCGCCCAGCCCGCGCGACGCGTCCGAGGTGAGCGCGTCGATCTGCCGGGCCAGCAGCACGAGGGCCTCGCCCGCCGCCGTCGGGCGGACGGGTCGCTCCCGTCGCAGCAGCACGGCGCCCGTGGCGTGCTCGAGCGCCTTGATCCGCTGGCTCACCGCCGAGGGCGTCACGTGCAGCGCCCGAGCGGCCGCGTCGAGGGTGCCGAGGTCGGCGGCGGCGGCAAGTGCTCGGAGCTGAGCGAGGTCCCAGTCGCGGACTGGGCCGGGGTGTGGGGCGGCGGCGTCTGACATGAAGCCACGCTAATGCAACCTAAGAAACTGTCGCTGGTCTTATGGCTGTGCACGACCTTAGGTTCGTCGGCGTGGAGAACATGACGACCGCGCTGGCGGGCATGGGTTTCGGGCTGGCGCTGATCGTTGCGATCGGCGCGCAGAACGCGTACGTCCTGCGGCAGGGCCTGCGCGGCGAGCACGTCGGGGCTGTGGTCGCGATCTGCATCGCGTCGGACGCCGTCCTCATCACCGTGGGCGCCGCCGGCCTGGGTGGTCTGATCGCCGCGCACCAGGGCGTGCTCACAATCGTTACCGTGCTCGGCGCGGCGGTGCTCGTGGCCTACGCGGTGCTCTCCGCGCGCCGGGCCCTGCGACCCGGGGCTCTCGTCACCTCGACGGAGGGCGCTCGGGTGTCGCTCGGGGCCGTCGCGGGCACCACCCTCGCGCTGACGTGGCTCAACCCGCACGTCTACCTCGACACGGTGGTGCTCCTCGGGTCGGTCTCCGCCGCGCAAGGGGACGGGCGGTGGTGGTTCGCGGTCGGGGCGGTGCTCGGCAGCACGGTCTGGTTCTGCGTCCTCGGGTTCGGCGCCGCCGCGCTGCGACCCGTGTTCGCGAAGCCGATGGCTTGGCGCGTGCTCGATGGCGTCATCGCCGCGATCATGCTGGCGCTCGCGGTGAAGCTGCTGCTCGGGCTTGCCGGGTGACCGGCTGTCGAGTGGCGTGGCTGACCCGTCGACCGGATGGCGCGGGGGACCGGGAGGCTCGGCCGGGTGGGACCGTCAGGGCGTGATGGTCAGGGTGTGCTCGTCGACGCGAGCGAGCCTCGGCGCTCGAGCCTGGTCGGGACGAGCACGGTGCGCGGCGGCACGTCGGCGAGCTCCGTCTCGGCATCGTCTGCGGGCACCCCGAGTCGGTCCAGCAGGCATCGCGCCGCCTGCCGCCCCATCGCTGCCGCGTCGTAGGCGACCACGCTGATCCCGAGGGCGTCGGCGAGCTCGAAGTCGTCGAAGCCGACGACGGCGACCGTCGAGAGGTCCGTCCCTAGAGCGCGGACGACCGAGGCGCTCGCGCGGTTGTCGCCGGTGAGGACGGCGGTCGGGCGGTCCTGGCCTGCCAGGAGGTCGCGTGCTGCCGCATCGAGCCCGTCGTCGTAGGGCCCGAGCAGGTCGTGCCCGGGCTGCGCCGCGAGACCGGCGTCGGCGAGCGCGGAGCGGAACCCGTCGCGCCGGTGCTGCTGCGTGGATCGCGTGCCCGACGTGCCGAGGAACGCGATGTCGCGGTGGCCGGCGTCGATCAGCGCCGTCGTCGCCTCGTGCGCGCCGCGCGCGTCCTCCAGCACGACGGAGTCGGCGACGAGGCCGTGCGCGGGGCGGTCGACGGTCACGACCGGGGTGCCGAGGCGCTGCTCCGCCTCGAGGTACGACTGGTCGGGGGCCGTGGGGACGAGCAGGAGTCCGCGCACGCGCTCGGCGAGCAGCGCGCCGACGACCGTCCGCTCGGCCGCCGGGTCGTCCTCGGTGGCGGCGAGGAGCATCGTCATCCCGTGCCGCGCCAGCTCGCGCTCGACCCCGGCCGCGACGGCCGCGTAGAACGGGTTGGAGAGGTCCCCGACGACGAACCCGATCGTGGTCGTGACCCCGCCCGTGCGCAGCGACCGGGCCAGCCGGTTGGGGCGGAACTGCAGCGCCAGCGCAGCCTCGAGCACCGAGTCCCGGGTCGCCGGGGCGACGTTCGACTCGCCCGACACGACCCGCGAGACGGTCTTGGCGCTGACGCCCGCAGCGCGTGCCACGTCCGTCAGCGTCGCCCGCGGTCCGCGCCTGGCAGGGGACGCGCTGCGCTCGGTCGCACGCGGTGCGTCCGTGTCGGTCGCGTCGTTCGGGCCGGTCGCGCCCGGGTCGGCAGTGCCCGGGGAGGGGCGGACGACGTCTCGTGGCCGGGCATGCAGGAGAGCCTAGCGCTGACACGACTGGTGATGTCAACGTTGACATGTATGCTGGGCGGCAGGCGTCCCGACGCCTGACGCTGTCGTCGATCCCGATGTGAGGCATCCGTGAGCACCGAGACGCACCCGACCACGCCGTCCGCCGACGGCTCCGGACCGGGACCTGTAGCCGAAGCAGGAGCGATGGAGCCCTGGCCCGCGAGCCCCGAGCACCGCGCCTGGCTCGTCGCCGAGCGTGGGCGCCTCCTCGCGTTCGGGCGGCGGACGGCGCTGCCCGCCGGGGGCGCGGTCTGGCTCGACGACCACGGCGCGCCCGACCTGAGCCGCGGCGTCCAGACCTGGATCACGGCGCGCACCGTCCACACGTACGGCCTGGGCGCGATGCTCGGCGTGCCCGGCAGCGCGCCGATCGCTCGCGGTGCCCTCGCCGGCCTGACCGGGATCCTGCGCGACACGGAGCACGGTGGCTGGTTCGGTCAGGTCGAGCCTGACGGGACACCTGTCGACACCTCGAAGCAGGCCTACCAGCACGCGTTCGTCATGCTCGCCGCCTCGACGGCGACGGCCGCCGGGTTCCCGGGGGTCGCGAGCTGCTCGACGACGCGACCGCGACGTTCCTGGCGAAGTTCTGGGACGACGCGGCGGGGATGAGCGTCGACGCCTGGGACCGCACCTTCACCGATCTCGACGGGTACCGGGGCGTCAACGGCAACATGCACACCGTCGAGGCGATGCTCGCCGTCGGCGACGTGACCGGCGACGCGGCGTGGCACGCTCGCGCGCTGCGCATCGCGCGCCGCGTCATCGGCGCTGCGGAGGCTCATGGCTGGCGCATCCCCGAGCACTTCGACGCCACCTGGACGCCCGATCTCGACCTCAATCGCGACCGTCCGGACGACCCGTTCAAGCCGTTCGGGGCCACGCCGGGTCACGGGTTCGAGTGGTCGCGGCTGCTGCTGCACCTCGAGGCGAGCTCCCACGTCAGCGACGTCGAGGGCCTGCTGCCCGCCGCCCGGGCGCTGTTCGACCGCGCGACGCGCGACGGCTGGGCGGTCGACGGGGCCGACGGCTTCGTCTACACGACCGACTGGGCAGGCGCTCCCGTGGTGCGCGACCGCATGCACTGGGTCCCCGCCGAGGCCGCCGCGGCGGCGGCCGTCCTGCACGCCCGCACCGGTGACGCCGGGTACGCGGCCCTGTACGCCACGTGGTGGGACTACATCGCGGAGTCCGTCGTCGACGTCGAGCACGGGTCGTGGCACCACCAGCTCGACGCGAGCAACACGCCGATCGACACCGTCTGGCCGGGCAAGGCGGATCTGTATCACGCGGTCCAGTCCACGCTGCTGCCGACGGCGCCGATCGCACCTGGACTCGCGGTCGCGGCGCGCGACGGCATGATCCCGACGGGCTCCCGCTGATGCGCGCCGCCCGTCCCGAGGGTCCGCGGGTCGTCGTCGTCGGCGAGGCGCTCGTCGACGTCGTCCACCGGGCCGACGGTTCGGTCGAGGAGCTCCCCGGCGGGAGCCCGGCGAACGTCGCGATCACGCTCGGTCGCCTCGACCGGGCGCCGGTGCTCGTCACGTGCCTGGGCGAGGACTCGCGTGGTGCCCGCGTGCGCGGCTGGCTCGAGGCGTCGGACGTCGACGTACGCGTCTCGCCGATCGACCGCACTGCCACGGCGCTCGCGCGCCTCGACGCGAGCGGCGCCGCGACGTACGAGTTCGACCTCGGCTGGGAGCTCGTGCCGGACGCCGTCCCGGCGGGCGACGTGCTCCACGTCGGGTCCATCGGGGCTCTCCTCGAACCCGGGGGCGCCGCGGTGCGCGACGCCGTCCGCCGAGCCGCCGAAACCGGTCATGGCCTGGTGACGTACGACCCGAACGCGCGTCCCAGCATCACTCGCGACCGCGACGGCGCCCGCGCGAAGGTCGAGCAGATCGTCGCCGACGCCGACGTCGTGAAGGTCAGCGACGAGGACCTCGCGTGGTTCTACCCCGACGTCGATCACTTCGAGTCCGCGGCCGCCTGGTCGACGGCCGGCCCGGCGCTCGTCGTCGTCACAGCCGGCGGCGAGGGGTCCGTCGCGTTCCGTGACGGCGCCCGCATCGCGCAGGTGCCCGTGCCGCGCGTCGAGGTCGTCGACACCGTCGGCGCGGGGGACACCTACATGGGTGGCCTCATCGACGGCCTGCTGTCCCTCGGCCTCGACTCCGGGGCGGCCGTGGCGGCGGCGTCGAGCGCGCAGATCGAGTCGGTCTGCGCGCACGCCGCGCGCGCCGCGGCCGTCACCGTGTCGCGTCCCGGCGCCGACCCGCCGCGTCGCGACGAGCTGGGACGCCCGCAGGGCTGACGCTCAGTCGCGCTCGACCCAGCGGTCGACGGCCCACATGAGAGCGAGCGCGAAACCGGGGTTCGTGCCCGGGGCGACGTCCACCGTGTACTTGTCGCGGACGGTCACCCACTTCTGGGTGATCTCGACGATCCGCCGACCCCGGAGGAGATCGAGTAGTTCTTCTCGATGAACGAACCCTCGAGCAGCCACGGCTCACCATCGGCGACCTCGAGGGTCATCTTGTCCTTGATGATCGAGAACGCCTTGGCCTTGAGCCACGCGACCTCGGTGCCCTGGGCGTCGATGATCGTGATCTTCTTCGGGATCGCGAGCATCTTGCCGCGCACGGTGTAGATCGTCGCGCCGTCGGCATCCTGGATCTCCGCCTTGGGGCGGACGCCGACCTTCCCGTCGACGAAGAACATCTGCTCCTCGGTCTCGGGGTGGAGCGCCGCGAAGTCACGGCCCATGCCGAACTTGCTCTTGACGAGCATGCGGGTCCAGCCTTCGGGGGCGGGGGCATAGCCATGGTTCCTCCTGGAGTCGGCGACGCCGGGGATCCCGCTGCGCCGCAAGTCGAACGTGCGCCAAGGGTACTCAGATAGGCGCCGTCGGCGCGGAGGCAGCGGTGCTCGGGCTCAGGCGGCGGGGACCTCGTGGACCCACCGGCCGGCGTCCGGCACGAAGCCGACCCGGCGCAGGTACTCCTGCGCCCCGTCCGGCGGGGACTCGACGACCACGCGCGTGAACCCCGCGCGGCGGAACACCCCGCTGTCGCTGTAGACGAACTCGCCGGGCGTGAAGTCGCGGAACCGCGGCGAGACCCAGTCGAGCTCGACCACGGCCTCGCCGCCACCCGCGTCGCGGGCGATCACCGCGCCCACCGTCTCGTCGCCGCGGACGACGAGGAACGCCGAGCGTGACGGGGACCCGACCGGGGCCTCGGCGACGAAGTCGGGCTGGACGTGAGCGATGTCTGCGGCGTGCACGTGCAGGACGTGCTGGAGGTAGGCGTCGTCAGACGCGACCTCCACAACTGCGTACACCGCCGAGTCGTGCGCCTCCCGGTGGAGCCGCCAGAGCCAGTAGACGTCGATGATGGTGATCGCACCGTTCATCACGGCGAAGGGCCAGATGCCGATGGCCGCGTTGTAGGCGGTCGCGAGCAGCGCCCCCGCGAAGTTCATCCAGCGGAAGCGCAGCACCCGGGCCTGCATGAGCGACAGCACCACGAGGATCGAGCCGACCCATCCGATCGTCTCCAGCAGCGCCGTCATACGTCGGACGATGCCACGGCCGTGCCTGGACCGCCCCCAGGTCGGCGGGTCGGTGGGTCGGTGGGTCCGGACCGGACCGAGGTCGCCGGACGACGTGAGTGCGGGCGTCCGCAGGCGATAGGCCGCCGCGACTCGCCCGCACTCGGGGGAGAGGTCAGGCGAGGGCTGCCCGGATCGCCTCCGCGTCGGCCTCGATGGTCGCGGTGTCGACGAGGTCGGCCGCCTCGTCCTCGAGCACGGACGCCCAGGCGTCGATGGTCTCCTCCGCGGCACCCGAGTCGATCAGGGTCTCCTGGAGATCGGCCCCGGCCTGCTCGTAGAGCGCAGCGAAGTCGTCGTCGGCGAGGAAGCGCTCGACGAGGATGTTCGAACCCTGCGCTCCCGCACCGCCCGCTCCGGCTCCACCGCCCGGTCCGGCGGCTCCGGCCGCAGCTCCGGCGGCACCGTCAGCTACGGCTGCATCGCCTGCGGGGGCAGGTCCGGCTGTGCACCGGCATCGGCATCGGCATCGGCAGCGTCTGTGGACGTGGCCGTGCCCGCTTGAGCGCCGCCGCCAGCGCCGGCCTCCGCGTCGGCCGGGTCCCGATCGGTCCCGCCCTGGCCCGGGCCGCCGGCCGGACGCTCGCCGCCAGCGCCGCCAGCGCCGCCAGCGCCACCGGCCGCACCCGGCCCGGCCTGGCCGTCGAACGCCCGGTTCAGGTCCCAGTTGACGACCGTCATGATGCCGGTCTCCTCGTCGTATCGCAGGTACGAGTTGTTCCCGGGCCCGTCGATGTCGTCCGCGTTGCCGACGAGGTCCTGGAACGCCAGGTAGGTCGCGAACGCGTCGACGTCGAGGTGCTCGTCGAGCTCGGCGGCGAAGGTCTCGTCGTCCGACTCGTTCACGAACTCGAGGAAGTCCATGAGCGGGACGAGGTCGTCCTCGCCGGCCTCCTGGTCGAAGATCTCGTCGTAGGACGCCGGGTCGTCGCCCCGGTAGGAGTAGTCGCCGCCCGTCTCGGCCTTGTAGAGGAGCCCGTCCGTCGCGAACTGTTCCGCGTCCCAGGTGTCGCTCGGGTTCTGCACGAGCAGCCGCAGCTCCTCGTCCGACCCGTTCACGCTGAAGCGGGCGGACGACGTCTCCTCGGTCGCGAGGCCCGTCTGGTCGAGCAGGTCGAGGGCCACGGTCTCGTTGAGCGAGGTCTCCCAGTCGCTGGAGCGCACCACGATCTCGGTCTCGCCGTCGTAGTTCTGGTCGTCGACGAACTTGTCGGTGCGGATGATCCACGGGAGCGTCGCCGGGTCGGTGTCGGAGGTCGTGCCGCGCAGGCTCGAGTTGCCCTTGAGCTTGAGGCCCACGTTCTCGAGCGTGGTGCCGTCGATCGTGACGGTGGCGCTGACCCACTCCTTCTCGCCGGTCTCGACGTAGGTGTCGATCGCGGTCGCGAGGTCCTCCTCGGCCACGTCGAGGGAGATGTCGTGGACGGTGCTCTGGTCCCAGACGGTCGAGGTCGGGGTGCCGTCCGCGGTGTCGGTGTCGCTGCCGCTGTCCGTGGAGGTAGCGCCGGCGCTGTCGCTCGTGCCCGTCCCGGCGGCGCTGTCGAGGGCGCAACCGGTGAGCGCGCCGACCGTGAGAGCGGCCCCGAGCCCGAGGGTGAACGTGCGCCGGCGCCGGGCCTTCCGCGCCGGCGAGTCGGTGGATGTGTGGATGCTGGTCTCTGGGTTCGTCGTCATGTCATCCATTGGGCCAGCGGTACGGATGTCAGCGCTGAGGCGATGCTGAGCACGCGCTGTGCGTCCCGCTGCCGCGCCGGACTACCCTGGGCGGAAGCGCTCCCACACCGCCACTCGATCAAGGACGACCTCGATGAGCACCGCACTGCCCTACCTCGACCCGACGCTCTCCTCCGTCGAGCGCGTCGCCGACCTCCTCGGCCGCATGACGCGCGAGGAGAAGGTCGGTCAGATGATGCAGCTGTGCGCCGAGCACGACGTCGAGCACCAGATCACGCGGCAGTTCGTCGGGTCGATCCTGCACACCTCGCCGCAGCGCATGGTCGAGGCGCACGCGCTGGTGGCGCGCACGCGCCTGCAGATCCCGCTGCTGGTCGGCGAGGACTGCATCCACGGCCACTCGTTCTTCAAGGGCGCGACGATCTACCCGACGCAGCTCGGCATGGCGGCGACGTGGGACGCGGAGCTGGTCGAGCGGGTCGCTCGCGCCACGGCCGTCGAGGTGTCGGCGACCGGCAACCACTGGACCTTCTCGCCGGTCCTGTGCATCGCCCGTGACCTGCGCTGGGGTCGGGTCAGCGAGACCTTCGGCGAGGACCCGTTCCTCATCGGCGAGCTCGCCTCTGCGATGGTGCGCGGCTACCAGGGCGACGGCCTCGGTGACTCGACCGCGATCCTCGCGACCGCGAAGCACTTCGCCGGCTACTCGGAGACCCAGGGCGGTCGCGACGCCAGCGAGGCGGACATCTCGCGCCGCAAGCTGCGCTCGTGGTTCCTGCCGCCGTTCGAGCGCGTCGCCCGCGAGGGCTGCCGTACGTTCATGCTCGGCTACCAGTCGATGGACGGCGTCCCGGTGACGATCAACGACTGGCTGCTCAACGACGTCCTGCGCGGCGAGTGGGGATACACCGGCACGCTCATCACCGACTGGGACAACGTCGGCCGCATGGTCTGGGAGCAGAAGATCCAGCCCGACCACACCCACGCCGCCGCGGCCGCGGTCCGTGCCGGCAACGACATGGTCATGACGACCCCGCAGTTCTTCGACGGCGCCCTCGACGCGCTCGACAAGGGCATGATCACCGAGGCCGACCTCGACCCTGCCGTCACGCGGATCCTCGCCCTCAAGTTCGAGCTCGGCCTCTTCGAGGACCCGCGCCTGCCCGACGAGGCGCGCCAGGCCGAGATCATCGGCTCCGCGCCGCACGCCGAGCTGAACCTCGAGGTCGCGCGCCGCTCCGTCGTGCTCCTGGAGAACGACGGGACCCTCCCGCTCGCGGGCGGGTTCGTGGCGGACGCCGAGGGCCGGGCCGGGACGGCGGACGGCGGTGCTCCGGTCGCCCGTCGCGTCGCCGTGGTCGGGCCCAACGCGGACGACGCCGACACCCAGCACGGCGACTGGTCGGGCAACTCCGGCCAGGCGAGCTGGATGCCCGAGGGGCACCCGCGGGAGATGACGCAGACGGTCCTCGACGGGTTCCGCGACCACGTGCCGGCGGGGTGGACCGTGACGCACGCGCGCGGTGCCGACATCCTCACCGTGGGCACGGACCCGGAGGGCGAGTTCTTCCCGGACGGTCAGCCGCGTCCCCAGGTCGTCGTCCCGACCGAGCCGGACGAGGCGATGATCGCGGAGGCCGTCGCCGCCGCGCAGGACGCCGACTACGTCGTCGCCGTCGTGGGCGACCGCATCGAGCTCGTCGGCGAGGGTCGCTCGACCGCGACGCTCGACCTCGTCGGCGGCCAGGTGGCGCTGCTCGACGCGCTCGCCGCGACGGGCACGCCGATGGTGGTGGTCGTCATCGCGTCGAAGCCGCTGATCCTCCCGCCCTCGGCGCGGGACGCCGCGGCGGTCGTGTGGGCGGCGAACCCCGGGATGCGGGGTGGGCGCGCGATCGCGGAGGTGCTGCTCGGCCTCGTCGAGCCGTCGGGTCGCCTGCCGATCTCGTTCGCGGAGCACGTCGGGCAGCTCCCCGTCTTCTACAACCAGCTCCCGGGTCAGCACGGCACCCGGTACGCCGACCTCACGCAGCGCGTGCCGTACGCGTTCGGGGAGGGCCTGAGCTACACGACCGTCGAGTACGCGGACCTGGAGGTCCTGACGCCCGAGGTCACGCCGGCGGATCCTGCTGCGAACCTCGTGCGGGCGCGGGTGACCGTGCGGAACACCGGTGACCGTCCCGTCCGCGAGACCGTCCAGGTCTACGTGCGCGACGTCGTCAGCTCCGTGACGTGGGCCGAGAAGGAGCTCAAGACGTACCGCCAGGTCGACGTGGCGCCGGGCGGGTCCGTGGTCGTCGAGATCGAGCTTCCCGTCACCGACTGCACGCTGGTCGACGCTGCCGGACGCCGCGTGGTCGAGCCGGGCGCGTTCGAGCTGCTGGTCGGGCCGTCGTCGCGCGACGAGGTACTGCTGAGCGCGGGCTTCACCGTCGTCTGAGCCGTCTGAGCCGTCTGAGCCGTCTGAGCCGTCTGAGCCGTCTGAGTGTCCGGAGTGAGCTGTCCTCCGGGACGAGTCTCACCCGCTCCCGCACATGTGAGCCAGATCACAGAGCGCTAGGGTCGAAGCATGCCCCTGCGACGGCGTGGTCGGGGCGCGGACCGGCCTGTGATCTTCGACCTCGTCGAGGTCGAAGGGGACGAGCCTGAGCCTGAAACCCTGGTCGCGGGTGGGCCGCTCGGTGGGGCCGGCACCGCGACCGGCACCGCGACCGGTACACCGACAGGCAGCGGGACGACCGACACGACCGCGACCGACACGCGCACGGGTGGTCGCCAGAGTCTCTGGTCCGTCGGGTTCGGTGACGACGACGCACGGCACGACGCACGGCACGACTCACGGCAGGACCCACGGCGTGGCTCACGGCACGACCCACGAGACGGCTCGAGACCGAGCACCGCGGACGACACCGGCCGCCACTCGGGCCGCGAGGACGACCCGGTCTCGGCCGAGGAGCCGTCGGCCGGAGCGCGGCCCGAGACCGCCGCCCACCGCCTGGCGGTCCGCGTCGGGGCGCCCGTGGGCGCCGCCCTCGTGCTCGCGGGTGGCCTGGGCTTCGCCGTGGCGGGGCTGCACGACGATGCGGCTGCGCAGGCCTCGTTCCTGTCCCCGCGGGGCGTGGTCGCGCCGGTGCCGGGCGAGCCGGTGCCGACCTGGGAGCTCGACGTGGTGCGGGGCGCCGGGTACGTCGCCCGCTGGGGCGACGTCGTGGTGGTCGACGAGATCGTCGGCGGCCTGCAGGCGATCGATCCGGCCACCGGGGAGTCCCGGTGGACCCTCGACCTGGGGGTCCTGCCGACTGCGGGCAGATGAGCGTGCGCGACCGGTCGACGCCGGACGACGACACGCTGGTGTGCGTCGTCACCACGCAGGACGGTCGCGAGGTGGTCGTCGTCGACGAGACGGGGTCCGTCGTGGGCAGGCGGGCGCTGGAGGACGCGGACGCCACCGTCGCGCCTGCGCGCGACGGCGTCGCGGTGCAGGCCGTGCGCCAGGGCTTGCGTCGGTCCCTGGACGAGGAGGTGCCGTACGGGTGGGTCGGTGACCGGACCGTCGACATCCCGGGCGGTCGGGACCTGCTCGTGACGGTCACGGACGTGGTCTCCGGCGAGACGCGGTGGGAGCAGCAGGTCCCGTTCCGCCTCGGCAACTTCTGGGAGTGCGTGTCCTTCGTCGACGGCGACCCGATCGTCGACATCGACGCGCGCGACGAGGTCGCCGAGCCGGGGCTCGTGGGGATCACCGGCTGCGGGGTGAGCGCCACGTTCAGCGACTCCGGGGTCCGGCTCGACGACCCGGCCGCGGACGACCGGGTGCTCGTGCTCGGCCCGGACAGGTACCTGCGCACGACCCTGAACCAGGGCGACCGGCCGTCGTCCCGCACGTCGTCCGACGTCGTCCTCGACGCCGCGGGCGAGATCGTCTGGCGGGTGCCCGGCGCGTACCTGGTCCCGCGCGCCTCGCTCGAGGCGGACACCGCCACCCGGCTCGTCGCGTCGTCGAAGGGGTTGGCGGCGTATGTCCCCAGCGGTCAGGAGCTCTGGAGGTCCGAGCTCGAGCCCGACGAGGTCCTGGTGCAGGCGGGCGGGACCGCCCTGGTCGCCGTCCGCGACAGGCTGGTGGCGCTCGACCTCGCGACGGGGGAGCAGCTCTGGGAGCAGGAGACCGAGGACCGGTGGACGACGGCGCTGGCCTTCACCGACGGGACCGACGCCGTCCTGTGGTCCCACTCCCAGGGGCACCCCGACGGCGAGCGGACGAGGACCACGGCGGTGGACCTGCGGACGGGTGAGACGGTCTGGACCGTGCACGGCTCGGAGATCCGCGAGGTGGTGCTCCCGGTCGCCGGGCAGCTCGTGCGGTTCGGGGATGCCGGGCTCGGCGGGTTGGGGGCCGCCGGGGTCTGACCCAGGACGGCGGCTCCTGACGTAGAGCTCGCTGCTCCCGGCCGCTACCCGACGGGCCCGTGCTGCAGCGGCCGCGGGTACGCCGTGGACTGGCGCAGCAGGAGCAGGAGGGCGAAGACGACGGCGGTCACGCCGACCACGCCGAGCGCGCCTCCGACGTACGCGGTCACCGTCGGCGTGGCGCCCGCAGGGGCGGCGAGGACCTCCGAGCCGGCCGCGAAGGCGCCCACCAGGGCGGCCGCGCCTCCGACGAGGAGGAGGACGGCGACCGTCCACGAGCCCCCACCGACGGAGCTGCGGCCGAGAGCCGCGGTGTCCCGGTCGAGCCCTGTGCGCGGCGTGAGCGCCAGCACGACGGCACCCCACGCCAGGACGACGAGCAGTGCGGCGACGACGTCGCTCGGGCGGTGCCACTGGCCGACGAGCGTCGAGACCCCGGTGGCCGCCGCGTACCCGCCACCGAGGAGGGCGACGATCGGTCGACCGCCCCGCGGCACCGCGATCAGCAGGGCGACCGCCACCGACGCCGCGACCGTCGTGTGACCGCTCGGGAGGGTGTTGGTCGACTCGCTCCAGCCCCCGACGAGGTCGACGCGGTCGAGGACCGAGTACTTGAGGAGCTGGGTCGTGACGTTCGCGCCGATGACGACCGCCGCGACCTGGACGGCGAGCCCCCAGCGGCGCCGGACGAGCGCGACCACCACGGCGGTGACGATCCCCGCGGCGACGAAGGTGACGGAGACGATGTCGAGGACGGGCTCGGCGAGCTGCCACAGACGGCCCTGCCCGTAGGTGGCGCCGTCGAACGCCGCGGCGTCGAGCAGCTGCCCCTCGGGGGTCCCCACGAAGTACCGCCAGACGAGCCAGACGAGCGCGGCGGCCCCGGTGGCGACGACCGCCGCGACGACGCGCGGCCCATAGCTCGGTCGGGAGGGGTCAGTCATGGTCGCACCGTAGGTCAACCGTGTGCGGGTCCCGCGACGGACCTGGGGAGTTCCGGTCGCGGTGCTGGGCGGGTCCGGGTCACTCGTCCAGGAGTCCGCCGCCCACCCAGGCGCGCAACGCGGACACGTCGCCGGGGGTCAGCTCCATGCGGGCACCGCGGCAGAGGCCCACGACGTTCTCCGCGAACGCGTCGGCGAGCCCCGCGGCGGTCGAGTCCGGGCCGAGGTCCGCCCCGGAGTAGAGGATCCCGGAGATGACGAAGTTCACGGTGGAGCGGCCCACGGGAACGTCGGCGTCCTGGCAGGTGGCGCGGACCCGGCGCGAGGTCGAGGCGCGCTCGAAGGGGTGCTGCCGGACGTCGTCCGCCAGCGTGGTCAGCAGCGCCGCGTAGTTCTCGGGGCTGAGGCCGGGGACGTCGGTGACGTTGACGACCTGCCGCTGCAGGGCGCTGGGATCGGTGTCGGCGACGGCGCCCGGGACGTCGGCGGCGCCGAAGCGGTTCTTGTCCCAGACGTGGCCCGGCGGGCGCTGCGAGACACCGAGCTCCGGGACCTCCTGGGCGACCCACGCGGCGAACCCGCCGGTGCCGCCCCAGCCGTCGTCGGCGACCGAGGGGTCGGCCTTCTGCGCGGCCTGCGCGACCGACCCGAGGGTGAGCGGGCGGTCGGCGGAGAGCACGCGCTTGAGCACGGCGCGGCGGGCGGCGCGGCTCAGGGGCTCGGCCGGCGGCGTCGCCGGGCCGGCGGAGCGGCGCTCGGGCTGAGCCTCACCGGTCTCGGAGGCCTCACCGGTCTCGGTGGGGGCGTCAGGCTCGGCCGCGGCCGGGAGGGTCACCTCGGCGGCGCGCTGCTCGCGGGTCGCGGACCGGCGCCCGCGCGTCGCCCCGGACTTCGTCCCGCTCGCCGCGCCCTTGCCGGTCTTCGCGGTGCCGCTCGTCGCGGCCTCAGCTGCAACCTCGGCGGCCTCGGCGGCGCCGGGGGCCTCCGTGGTCTCAGCGGCCTCGGTGGTGTCGGTGGTGCCGGCGGTCTTGCGCGCGGCGGCAGTCTTGCTGTCGGACGACGTCCCACCCGACCGGCGCCCGCGTCCGCCGCGGGACCGGGACGAGGAGGGCGTGTCGGAGCTCGATCCGCTCGTGCCACCGGACGCCGGGGAGACCTCGGGGACGTCGTCCGACGTGGTGCCCGTGACGAGCTCGGCGAGGTCGTCGGCGGTGATGACGGTGTCGGCGACGGCGCGGTAGGCGCTCGCGGCGGGGCTCGCGGTGATGATGGTGACGCGGCGGTCGTCGGCGCGGCAGCGCAGCGCCAGGGGCGTGAAGTCGGCGTCGGCGGAGACGATGACGATCTCCTCGTACCGGGTCTGCGCGGCGAGGGCGTCGACGGCGTCGAGGACGAGGTTGATGTCGGCGCTCGACTTGCCCTGCTGCGTCAGCGACGGGCAGTCGACGACCTGGAACCCGGCGCGTGTGAAGTTGGGGCGGAACTGCGAGAACACCGAAGGGTTGAGGTAGCAGGAGCGGATCAGGAACCGACGGGTGAAGTCACCGTCGGCGTCCGTGCCGGTCTCGAGCTCGGCGAGCCAGTGGCCCGGGTCGGTCGCGAACGCCTCCGCGGCGGCAGGGTCGAGGCGTCGGAGGCCGATGTAGACGTTGTCGAAGTCGACGAACATCGCGGCCCGCAGGTGGCGGGTCGTCTCGGCGGCCGGGGAAGGGGTGGGGGAAGTCACCTGCTCCATCATCCTCGGTCGCGGGCCCCAGGGCCATCTCGCCCCCTGCGTCGGCGCGCCACCCGCGGCGGAGGGGTGCCCGAAACGCTGCGGACACCCGAGCGTGTGACGATGGGCGCCGCCGTCCGACACCCCTGGACGACGACGCTCCCGCACCTCATCCCGGAGGGAAACCCATGACCGACGCGCGTCGCGCGACCCCCGAGAGCCCGCCCGACGGCGTCAAGCACTCGATCCCCGAGGACGTGCTCGGGATCCTCACCGGAACGTTCGTCGCGTCGCTCGGGCTGTTCCTGCTCAAGTCCGTCGGCGCCGTCACGGGCGGGACGGCGGGCCTCGCCCTGCTCGTCGGGTACGCGGTGGACATCCCCTTCGGCGTGCTGTTCGTGCTGGTCAACCTGCCGTTCTTCCTGCTCGCGATCCGGCGCAAGGGGTGGGACTTCACGCTTCGGACCGGTCTCTGCATCGTCCTGGTGTCGGCGTTCAGCGCCCTGCACCCGCTCGTCTTCGGCGAGCTGCACCTGAACACGGTGTACGGGGTGCTCGCCGGGAACCTGCTCGCGGGCGTCGGGCTGCTGATCCTGTTCCGGCACCGGTCGAGCGTCGGCGGCTTCGGGATCCTCGCGCTCGTGCTCCAGGACACGCTCGGGTGGCGGGCCGGCTACGTGCAGATGGTGCTCGACGGGTGCGTGGTGCTGCTCGCCCTGACGATCGTCCCCGTCGACACCGTGCTGCTCTCGGCGGGCGGGGCCGTGCTGCTCAACCTCGTGCTCGCGCTCAACCATCGCCCCGGGCGGTACACGGGGCACTAAGAGGGCACTGATCGGCGCGGACCGGGGCCCGACTACCTCGAGCGGCCGAGCAGGCTCATGGCGACGTCGAGCTGGTCGCAGGCCCAGCGGTACTTCTCGGGCGGCTGCCCGCGATAGGTGGTCTCCACGAGCATCGTGACGGCGAGCCACAGCGTGTACAGGTGGCGGCGTGTGTGCTCGTGGTCGGAGAGCTCGCCGAGGCCGAAGCCGCGCGCGAAGGGCGCCGGGTCCGGGAAGTCGGGCAGGTCCAGACCCGTGAGACCGGCTTCCATGAGCGGGTCGCCGAACATCGCGCGCTCGTGGTCGATCACGGCGACGATCCGCCCGTCGCGGATCATCGAGTTCTTCGCCCACAGGTCTACCTCGACGAAACGCGGTTCGGTGACCGCTTCGAGCGCGTCGGCGTGCGCGGCCCACGCCTCGCGCACGTCGCCGTACCCCCACCCGAGGTCGACAGCAGCCTTCTCGCCGTCGGTCAGGACGTCCTCGAACCATGCGGTCGCGGCCTCGCGCCAGGTCGCGAACCCTTCGCCCTCGAGCGGCCCGAAGTGCGGCCCGACGATCGCGGCGAGCCGTCGGTTGACCGCGCCGAGGTCCTCGAACCCGGCGGTGACCTCGGCGGTTGAGAGCTCGCCGGCCTCGGCCGCGATGCCGAAGCACGGGGCGTCGATGTGCTCCATGAAGAAGTAGTCGGCACCGATCACCTCGCCGGTCACGTCGACGAAGTCGAGTCGGGGGATCGGGACGTCCGACTCGCGGCGTACGAGGTCCATCGCGGCGAGCTCGTTGCGCATCATGCCGTGCTCGCGCGTCATGAGTGCGACGTCCGCGGGAGGAGCGATCTTGAGCACCACCTGAGTCCCGTCGCGCAGCCGGACCCGGTAGAGGGCGTTGAAGAACCCGTACGAGAGCTCGGTGGCGAAGTCGTCCCCGTCCGGCACCTGCTGCGGGCCGTAGGCGCGCTCGACCATCGCTCGCAAGGTCGTCGTCGACTGGCGGTTCTTGGTGATGCTCTCCATGCAGCGCGCTCCTGCCCCTCGTGCCCACGTGTAGTCGGCACGTCGTGAGGGTAGCGGGCCGCAGGCGGAACTGCTACCGCCCGGTAGGTACCGGTGCGCGGCCCCGGCGAGACCTCGTGCGACCGTCACGCCCCAGGACGCTTGTGCGTTGTATTGATATCTGTCAACATAGACGCATGTCGAATCAACCCTCTCCTGCGACCGCGGACCCGCGTGGCCGGCTCTCGACGCTCGACCGGTGGCTCCCGCTCTGGATCGGCCTGGCGATGGTCGGCGGCGTCCTCCTCGGCCGGTTCGTCCCGGGCGTCTCGGACGTCCTGGCCTCGATGGAGGTCGGCGGGATCTCGATCCCGATCGCGCTCGGCCTGCTCGTGATGATGTACCCGGTGCTCGCGAAGGTGCGCTACGACAAGGTCGCCGCAGTGACGGGCGACAAGAAGCTGCTCGTCTCCTCGCTGGTGCTGAACTGGGTCGTCGGCCCCGCGCTGATGTTCTCCCTCGCCTGGGCGTTCCTGCCCGACCTCCCCGAGTACCGCACCGGCCTGATCATCGTCGGCCTGGCCCGCTGCATCGCCATGGTCGTCATCTGGAACGACCTCGCGTGCGGTGACCGTGAGGCGGCAGCCGTGCTCGTCGCGATCAACTCCGTGTTCCAGGTCGTCGCGTTCTCGCTGCTCGGCTGGTTCTACCTGACGGTCCTGCCCGGCTGGCTGGGTCTCGACACGCAAGGGTTGGACGTGTCGATCGGGCAGATCGCGCTGAACGTCCTGGTGTTCCTCGGGATACCGCTCGTCGCCGGATTCGCGTCGCGCTGGATCGGGGAGCGGGCCAAGGGGCGCGACTGGTACGAGGAGCGGTTCCTCCCGCGCATCGGCCCGTGGGCCCTGTACGGCCTGCTGTTCACGATCGTGCTGCTCTTCGCGCTGCAGGGCGAGGCCGTGACCTCGAACCCGCTCGACGTCGCCCGCATCGCGCTCCCGCTCCTGGTGTACTTCGCCGTCATGTGGGGCATCGGCATCGTCGTGGGCAAGATGCTGGACCTCGGCTACGCGCGGTCCACGACGCTCGCCTTCACCGCCGCGGGCAACAACTTCGAGCTGGCGATCGCCGTCGCGATCGGGACCTTCGGCGCGACGTCCGGCCAGGCGCTGGCCGGCGTCGTCGGCCCGCTCGTCGAGGTCCCCGTGCTCGTCGGCCTCGTCTACGTCTCGCTCTGGCTGGGTCGTCGGTGGTTCCACGTCGACCCGTACGCGACGCCTGTCCCCGCCGACGGGGCCGGTGACGCCGCACGTCCGCACACCGCACCACCCCTCACGGAAGAGGCACGCTCATGAGCACCCCGACCCGGAGCGCGACCGACAGGGCGCCGTCGCCGGCCGCCACCGAGCAGATCGGTGGCGCGGAGGACTGCACGCCGCACCCCGAGTCGCACGCCATCGGGGAGGACGTCGCCGGCACCGTCTCCGCGACCCTGAAGGCCCTCGCCGAACCGCTGCGCCTGCGCATGCTGTCGTTCATCGCGACCGCACCGACGGGCGAGGCCTGCGTCTGCGACCTCGCGGCGCTCACGGACGTCTCCCAGCCCACCGTCTCCCACCACCTCAAGGTGATGCGCGAGGTCGGCCTGCTGACCTCCGAGCGTCGGGGCACCTGGGTCTGGTACCGCATCGATCCCGACTACCGGGGCGCCGTCGCCACGCTGCTCGACGTGTTCGCTCCGGCGGCGCTGTCGGTGACGTCCCGCGCCGAGGCGGACGACGCCGCGCACCACATCACGGGCCTCGCCGACGTGGACGCGTCGCTCGACCGGCTGTCGGAAAGGCTCGCCGCCCGGTTCCCGGAGCTGCCCGAGCCCGCGGTCCGACGGATCGTGCGCGAGTCGTACACCGGGCTGGCGCGCACGGCGAAGATCTCGGCGCACCTCGTCCCCCTCACCGAGCGGTTCGCGCGGCAGAGGCTCGCCGACGCCACGCGCCCTGCCGACGCCCGCCCGCAGGTCCTGTTCCTCTGCGTCGCGAACGCCGGTCGTTCGCAGCTCGCGGCGGCGCTCGTCCACCGGTACGCGGGCGACCGCGTCGTGGTCCGGTCGGCAGGGTCGACGCCTGCCGCCGAGGTCCACGCCGGCGTCCGCCCTGTCCTCGCCGAGCTCGGCGTGGTGGACGACGCGTTCCCCAAGCCGCTGACCGACGACGCCGTGCGTGCGGCGGACGTCGTCGTGTCGATGGGCTGCGGCGACGTGTGCCCCGTCCTGCCGGGCAAGCGCTACGAGGACTGGCTCGTCGGGGACCCGGCGCTGGCCTCGCCCGCGGGCGTCGCAGCGATCCGCGACGAGATCGACGCACGTGTGCGCGCGCTGCTCGCCGACCTCGTCCCCGACCTCGACCTGACCGACGTGTCCTGACCGACCGACCTGACCTGACCGACCGACCTGACCTGACCGACCGACCTGACCGACTGACCCGAACGACCCGGAGGCAACACCATGACCGAGACCACCGCTACGCCGTCCGCCCTGTTCGTCTGCGTGCACAACGCCGGCCGCTCGCAGATGGCCGCCGGATTCCTGCGCGCCCTGTCGGGAGGTGCCGTCGAGGTGCGCTCCGCCGGGTCGATGCCCGCGGACCAGATCAACCCGACCGCCGTCGAGGCGATGCTCGAGGTCGGCATCGACATCCGCGCCGAGGTGCCCAAGGTCCTGACGACCGAGGCGGTCCAGGCCTCGGACGCCGTCATCACCATGGGCTGCGGCGACGCCTGTCCGATCTTCCCCGGCAAGCGGTACGAGGACTGGGCGCTGGCCGACCCGGCCGGTCAGGGCATCGCCGCCGTGCGCCCGATCCGCGACGAGATCCGCGGGCGGGTCCTGACGCTGATCAGCGAGCTCGGCGTCGAGCCGGTCGAGCTCGCCGGCTGAACCGTGCCGCCGCAGGCCGCTGACGTCACGGCGCGCGCGGCCTGACGTGAGCCGGGAGGTGCTCACGCCAGGCCGTGCCCGGCCGGGTCAGCGCGTGCTCAGCACCTCGGCGACGAACTTCGCGGAGCGCTCGCGCAGGCCCGCGACGCGGCGCTCGACGATGAGCTCGGCGGCGACCGGGTCGTTGCCGGCCTCCGTGAAGGTCGGGGTGCGGCGCACGTTCTGCGAGCAGAGGAACTCGGTGCAGATCATCGTGCCGATCGTGTTGCCGCGCCGGCCCGACGCCCCGCCGCGACGGGCGACGTAGAGGCTGACGTCCTCGGTGACGACGACGTCCTCGCACCAGTTGCAGACGGCCTTGCGCCGCCCGCGCAGGCTCGGGTCGCTGGCGCGCAGCAGGACGCCGCGCGGCTCGCCGTCGATCTCGACCACGACGTACGACGACAGCGGGGCCTTGCGGTCGCGCCACCCGAGGTAGTCGAGCGCGGTCCAGTCGAGCGCATCGAGGTCGGGCAGAGTCGCCTGCGCCGCCTCGCGGCGCGAGGCATTGATGAAAGAGCTGCGGATCTGCTTCTCGGTCAGGGGTTCCATGGGTCACGGCTTCCGTCGTCCGGGGCCGCGCGCGTCCGTCGGACGGCGGCGGCAGGGTCCTGGGGGACCCGTGCGCAGGCTGGACGTCGGGACCGGCGTGCCCGACGGCGTCCGGCGCCCTCTCGATGTCCGGTGACGGACAGGGGGCGTGCGGAAGCGGGGCAGATCAGGTCTGGCTCGGGGAGGTCCCGGGACTGTTCAGCGTGCGGCGCGGGCCAGGGCCGACGCCGAGCAGGCCGCGACGGCCGCCCCGCTCCCTGCGCAGCCCGCGCGCGGAAGGGTCCGCGTCGGCTCGCTCGTGGTCCGGGTCGTCATGGTCCTTCGATGCTACGCCGGTCCTGCAGCGGGCGGGTCGGGGCCGGCCACGTGCAGGCGGTGCTGTCGGTGCTGTCGGTGGCGGCCGTCGCTTGTACGGTGTGGGCGGCGACGCGGACCGCTCGACGGCGGTCGCGGCCACCCGGGACCGGCCCGATCCGGCCGGTCCACCCCGCACGAAGACGGAGATCGAATGAGCACCACCGGCACGCGACCCCGTGCGCGACAGGACTCGGAGCAGGGCTCGGGGCACGGTCTGCGGCGCTCGCGACCTGCCCGGGCGGCCGCGTCCCTCGGCATCGCGGTGGTCCTCGGAACGTCCCTGACGGCCTGCGGGCAGGACGAGGACACCAGCGCGGCGCTCGCGACCAACGCCGAGCTCGTCCAGCAGTACGAGCAGCTGCTCGACACGATCGAGCAGGGGTACACCGAGCTCGACGCCCTCCGGCAGAGCCCGGCCGGTCTCCCCGACGACCTCCTCGACCGGATCTCCGAGACGCTGGACAGCACCCAGGACCTGACGGTCGCGCCGGCGCTCGCACCGGTGGACGCGTCGGCGGAGGCGCTGGAGGAGGAGAACTCGCGGATCCAGACGAAGGTCGACGACGCGTCGGCAGTCGCGGACGAGATGGCCGACGAGCTCGGCGAGGCGAGGTCTCCTGAGGCGGCAGCCGCGGCGTACACGGCGGCGCTGGACGACGCGCGCGCGGCGAAGGACGAGGCCCACGCGGTGCTCGACGCCGACGGCTTCACCGTCGAGCACTACGCCACCGACGCCGAGATCGCCCTGCGTGACGCGTCGAACGGCATCGACCAGGACGACCGCGACCTCGCCGCCCACGAGAAGACGTACGCCGACCTCGACCCGGCCACGGCCGACACGGAGGACGTGACGGCGGCCGCGACGGACGCCCAGCGGATCGCGGCGAGCTACCGGGCGCACACCGCCGCGTTCGAGGCGGCGTTCGCGGAGTACGAGGGATCCTGACGGGGCTCCTCAACGTGCGATGACCTCTGGCGCTAGCATGCGGAGCATGAGTGCAGCGCGCACCGGGGGTGCCCGTGCCGGGCGACCGGTCGGGAGCGACGGCAGCAACCGAGAGGTCATCCTGTCGGCGGCCCGCCGGGAGTTCGCCGCCAACGGCTACCGAGGAGCGACCCTCCGCTCGATCGCCGCGGCCGCGGGCTTCGACGTGGCGCTGCTCTCGCACTACTTCGGGAACAAGGACGGGCTGTTCGCCGCGACCCTGGAGCTGCCTGCCGGTGCGCCCCAGGTGCTGGCGACCGCGCTCGCCGGACCCGCCGCAGAGCGCGGGGTCCGCCTCACCCGTGGGTACCTCTCCCTCTGGGAGGACCCGTCCACGGGCGGGCAGATGCGCGTGCTCGCGAGGTCCGCGCTCAGCAACGAGGTGGCGGGTGAACGCTTCCGCGGCCTGCTCTCCGGCGTCGTCGCCGCGCCGGACATCGACCTCCTGCCCGGCGGGAGGGAAGGCTTCGTCCTCGCGATGTCGCACCTGCTCGGTGTCGCGATCACGCGCTACCTCGTGCGGGTCCCACCGCTGGCGGACCTCGACGTCGGCGACGTCGTCGCCCGGGTCGCGCCCGCCGTCCAAGGGCACCTCGACGGGCTTCCCGAGCCAGGGGCGACCGGCGCTCAGCCGGCCTGACGCGCCGCCCGCTCGACGAGGACCATCGTCTCCTCGAGCGTCGCGGGCACGGTCTCGGTCCGGGCCGGGACAGCGGCCGCGTCGAGGGCGGCGTCGACGTCCTCGATCGTGGTGCCGGCGACCCGTGACGTCCGCCCGGCGAGCATCACGGGGAGCCCTGCCTCGCCGAGCGCGGCGAACGCCCGCGACCAGTCGTCGGCGTGCACGACGACGGCCTCGTGGCTCGCCGTGATCTCGGCGGTCGTGCCGCGGGCCACGGGTCGCCCGTGCGACATGATCGCGAGCCGCGTGCACTGCTCGGCCTCCTGCATGTAGTGCGTCGTGACGAGCACGCCGACCCCGGCGTCGGCCTGCGCGTGGATCGTGTCCCACAGGCGGGCGCGGGCGAGGGGGTCCACGCCGGACGTCGGCTCGTCGAGCACGAGGAGCCGCGGCGCGTGGAGCAGCGCGCAGTGGAACGCGAGCTGCCGCTGCCGGCCGAGGCCGATCGACGCGACCTGGCGCGTGCGCACCGCGGCGAGCGCGGCGGGCAGCGGCGGGATGTCGGTCACGCCGAACGCGTCGGCGACGAACTCCACGTTCTGGTCGAGCGTGAGCGAGGTGTAGAGCCCGAGGCCCTGCGGCACGTAGCCGAGCGCGGTCCGGTCCGCCCGTGCGGTGCTGGTCCCCAGCACGCTGATCGCGCCGGACGTCGCCGCCTCCAGGCCGAGGATCATGCGCAGCAGGGTCGTCTTGCCGGCCCCGTTCGCCCCGAGGAGCCCGACGATCTCGCCAGCACCGACGTCGAGCGACATGCCGTCGACGGCGGTGAACTCCCCGAACTTCTTGGACACGTCGCGGGCGTCGATCAGTGTCTTGGAGCGCGAGTCGCCCGACGAGCCTGTGTGGCCGGTGGAGCCCGTCGTGCCCGTCGCGCCGCCGTCAGTTTCTGTGGTCCGGCTCATGCGACGGCCTCCTCGCGCTGCTCGGGCCGCGCGGCCGTCCGGGCGAGGGTGAGCGCGATCAACGCGTCCTCGAGGTCCGGTTCGATCACGGTGCCGTGCGGGGTGCCCCCACCTGCCGCCTTGGCGTGGCGTGGGTGTACGGGGTGCTCGGGGTGCTCTGGGTGCTCTGGGTGCCACGTGTGGAACGCCGTCCCGCGCCGCCAGGTCCGCTCGCCCGGCGGCCGGGTGGCGGACGTCGTCACGCACCCTGGGACGGCGTCCCGCACCGCGGCCGGGTCCCCGGCGGCGAGCACGTGGCCCGCGTCGAGGGCGACGACGGTCGCGGCGCGCTCCGCCTCGTCCAGGTACGTCGTCGTCATCGCGACCGCGGCGCCGGCGGTCGAGGCGTCGGCGACGAGCTTCCAGAGCTCGACCCGGCTCACCGGGTCGACGCCGGTGCTGGGCTCGTCGAGCAGCAGCACCTCGGGCTCGTGGAGCATCGCGAGGCAGAACCCGAGCTTCTGGCGCATGCCGCCCGAGAGCTCGCGGCCGAGGCGGTCACCGGCGGCGTCGAGTCCCGCCGCACCGAGGAGCGTGTCGCGTCGTCGTCGGACCTCGGCGCCGGACATGCCGTACGCGCGCCCGACGAACTCGACGTTCTCGTCGACGGAGAGCGCGGGCCACACGCCGCTGGTGGCGGGTTGGTAGCCGACGCGTCGCAGATCGGGCACGGACACGGAGCCGCCGTCGAGCGGGACACGACCCAGCAGGGCGCGCAGCAGCGTCGTCTTGCCGGCCCCGTCGCCGCCGACGAGCGCGGTCACCTGCCCGGGGGCAGGGCGGCGTCGACGTCCGCGAGCGCCTCGAGGTCGCCGAACGAGACGCGCACGCCTCGGGCGCCCCACATCAGCGGGCCTCCACGCCGTCGGCCGCGCCCTCGACCTGGGGCGTGTGCGACCGGGCGGGCGAGATCGAGCGGCGCAGCCGCAGCACGGCGAGGCCGAAGAAGACGCACGCCATGACCACGAGGATCCCGAGCGGCAGCGCCAGGTACTCCCACGACGCGTCGCGCAGCATCACGCCCTGGGAGATCTTGGTGAACCACGTCAGCGGGAACAGGTAGCCGATCCACCGGACCCCGGCGGCCATGGCGTCGAGCGGGAAGATCATGCCCGAGAGCAGGACCTGGGGGAGCAGCGTCATCATCGCGACCTGGACGGCCTGGCCGGTGTTCTGCGAGACGGTGGAGATGAGGACGCCGATGCCGAGCACCGCGAACAGGAAGATCCCGGCACCGAGCACGAACGCGACGACGCTGCCGTTGAAGGGGACGTCGAACACCCACATGCCGAGCACGGTGACGATCACCATGTCGACGCAGGCGAGCAGGAAGTACGGGGTGATCTTGCCGAGGATCACCGCGGTCGACGAGAACGGCATGACCGCGAGCTGCTCGAGAGTCCCGGACTCGCGCTCGCGGACCAGCCCGATCGACGTGATCAGGGTGCCGATGAAGGTCAGGATCAGGCCGATCAGCGCCGGGACCATGACCCACGAGGTCGTGAGGTCGGGGTTGTAGAGCACCTCGTGGTCGACCTGGTCGCCGAGGCCGGCGACGACGACGTTCGCCGCCTGCGCCGCGAAGAGGTTCGAGCCGTCGATCAGCACGAGCGGCGTGCCGCCCGAGTCGTCGGCGAGCCCGTCGCCGGTGACGACGGCGAGGTCGGCGTGGTCGTCGGCGAGCTGGTCGCGGGCCCACGCCTCGCCCTCGCCGGGCTCCGTGGCCACGATGTCGAGCTCGTCCTCCGCCTGGGGGTTGCTCGCGACGAGCTGCTCCACCTGGTCGGCGTCGGACCCGGCGACCGCGACCTCCAGGGTGTCGACGGTGAAGTTCGCCGCGAACCCGAAGATGATCAGGAGCATCAGCGGCAGCCCGATCAGCATCGCGAGCGTCCGCTTGTCCCGCCGCAGCTCGCGGAACTCCTTGAGCACCATGGCGCGCATGGGTGGCCTCCTCCGCCTGCGGCCGGTGAGTGCGACCGCTAAATCATCAGTTGATGATCAGCGTAGACCTGCCCGGTGGTGCTGTCCATCGTCGCCGCGCCCTGCGCGCGACGCGCCGATCTCAGGGATGATGTCCCGCGACGCATCCGTCCCTCCACACCTGGAGCACCACCATGAGCTCGACCGCCGGGCCCGTCCCGACCTCGCAGGGGCTGGGCCCCTCGACCAAGATGCTGCTCACCCTCGCGTCGTCGGTGATCGTGCTCGCCGGCCTGCACGTCGCGGCGGGGATCCTCGGCCCGCTGCTGCTGGCCGCCGTGATCGTCATCATCGTGATGCCCCTGCGCGCCCCGCTCGAGGCTCGCGGCTGGCCGGGCTGGGCGGCCACGACGACGGTCATCGTCGCGGCCTACCTGATCCTCGCCGCCCTGCTCGCGATGCTCGTCTACGCCGGCGTCCGCTTCGGGGTCCTCGTCAGCGACTACGTCCCCGAGCTCGAGCAGACCGCGAACCAGCTCGGTGACCTGCTCAACCAGTTCGGTGTCGAGGGCGACATCGGGGAGACCGTCTCGTCGTTCTTCGACCCGTCACGGCTCCTGTCCCTCGCCGGCTCCGTGAGCGGGATCGTCATGTCGATCGCGAGCGCCTTCTTCTTCGTCCTCGGGTACGCCATCTTCATGGCGGCCGACGCGGCCCGCTACGGCCGCGCGGGCGAGCGGTTCGGCACGACCCACGGCCCGGTCATCGCGCGCGCCACCGCCTACAACACCGGCGTCCGTCGCTACTTCGTGGTCAACGCGTCGTTCGGGGCGATCGTGGCGATCATCGACGGCTTCGCGCTGTGGGCGCTCGGGGTGCCCGCTCCCGTGGTGTGGGGGATCCTCGCGTTCGTCACGAACTTCGTCCCGAACATCGGCTTCATCCTCGGCCTCGTGCCGCCCGCCGTGATGGCGCTCGTCGTCGGTGGCTGGCAGCTCGCGCTCGCAGTGGTCGCGGTGTACTGCGTCGTGAACGTGGTGCTGCAGGTGCTCGTCCAGCCCAAGTTCGTCGCCGACACGGTGAGCCTGAGCCTGACGCTCAGCTTCATGTCGGTCGTGTTCTGGACGTTCATCATCGGGCCGCTCGGCGCGATCCTCGCGATCCCGCTCACCCTGCTGGTCCGCACGCTGGTGCTCGAGCCGGACCCGAAGGCAGGGTGGTTGCGCTGGCTGTCGGGGGACACGGAGGCAGGACCGGCCGACGACGCCGTGGTGCTCGAGGGTGCCCCCGGTCAGCCGGGGGCCGGCGCAGGGGCGTCGACTGCCGAGGGCGCGGCAGGGGCCGAGGGCGCGGGCGGTGCTGGGACCGAGGCTGGGACCGAGGCCGGGACCGAGGCCGAGGAGAGCTCCGCCGCCCGGCCGTAGGCTCCAGGGGTGCAGTGCGACTACTTCGACGCGTGGCGGTGCCGGTCGTGCACCCTCATGGGTCGGCCGTACGCCGCCCAGCTCGCCGACAAGGACGAGGCCGCGCGGGCCGCGCTCGGCGAGCGCCCCGGCCTGACCTGGCTCCCGCCGCAGCCGAGCCGCGAGCAGGGGTTCCGCAACAAGGCCAAGATGGTCGTCGCCGGCACGGCGGCGGAGCCGACCCTGGGCATCCTCGACAGCGACGGGCGCGGCGTCGACCTGCGCGGCTGCGGCCTCTACACGCCCGGGATCCACGCCGTGCTCCCTGCCCTCGCGGCGTTCGTCACCCGCGCCGGGATCGAGCCGTACGACGTGCCCGCGCGGCGAGGTGAGCTCAAGAACGTCCTCGTCACCGAGTCGCCCGACGGCGACCTCATGGTCCGGTTCGTCCTGCGCTCGCAGGAGCCCGTCGCGCGCATCCGCAAGCACCTGCCGGGACTCGCCGACGACGTCTCGCGGGTGGGAGGGCTCGGCCTGCGCCTCGCCGTCTGCTCCGTGAACCTGCTCCCGGGGCACCGGGCCGTCGTCGAGGGGGAGCGGGAGATCCTGCTCACGGGCACCGCCGACGCGGGCGGCGACCCCGTCCACGGGGGCGCGCTCCCGGGCGCCGAGGCCTCGCTGCGCATGCGCGTGAACGGCCTCGACCTCCACCTGCGGCCGCAGAGCTTCTTCCAGACGAACACCGAGGTCGCGGCAGCGCTGTATCGGCAGGCGACGGCCTGGGTCGGCGAGGTCGCCCCGGCCTCGGTCTGGGACCTGTACTGCGGGGTCGGCGGGTTCGCGCTGCACGTGGCGGGCGCCGAGGGGCCCTCGCCGGTGGACGTGCTGGGCGTGGAGATCAGCACGGAGGCGGTGGCGAGCGCCCGCCTCACGGCGCGCGACGCGGATCTCGCCGACGTCCGTTTCGAGGCGGGAGACGCGACGGCGTTCGCCCTGGCGTCGGACGACGTCCCCGACCTCGTGGTCGTCAACCCGCCCCGGCGCGGCGTGGGCCCGGACCTGGCCGCCTGGCTGGAGGGCTCCGGCGTCCGACACGTCGTCTACTCGAGCTGCAACCCGGCGTCGCTGGCGAAGGACCTGGACGCGATGCCGTCGCTGCGGCCGGTGCGCGCGCGGCTGTTCGACATGTTCCCGCAGACCGGCCACGCCGAGGTGCTGACACTGCTGTCGCGGAGCTGACGGCGCGCCTCCGGGGCATGATCCGGTCCGCGCGGCGCCGCCGCTATAGTGCTCGCAACCGTGGTGGACCTGCGAAGGGGCAGGCGAGGCCGCGGCACCCGCCGCTCGACGCGAGAGATAGAGCCCACCATGCCCTACCGGCCCCGCGCCACGCCCACCGTGGTCCAGCACAGCAGCTCCGAGCCTCGGACGTCGGGGGCGTCCTCATGATCGAGGTCCGCGGACTGAGCAAGTCCTACGGGTCGACGAAGGCCGTCGACGACATCACCTTCACCGTCCACGAAGGTTCGGTCACGGGCTTCCTCGGCCCCAACGGTGCCGGCAAGTCCACGACGATGCGCATGATCATGGGTCTCGACCGGCCGGACGCCGGCACGGCCACCGTGAACGGGCGTCCCTTCGCCGAGCACGCGTCCCCGCTGACCGAGGTCGGAGCACTTCTCGACGCGAAGGCTGCTGCACCGGGACGGTCCGCACGCGACCACCTCCGCATGCTGGCCGCCACGCACGGCATCCCGAGCACGCGCGTCGACGAGGTCATCGAGGTCACGGGCCTCAGCTCGGTCCGCCGCAAGCGCGTCGGGGGCTTCTCGCTCGGCATGGGGCAGCGGCTCGGCATCGCCACGGCGCTCCTGGGGGACCCCAAGACACTCATCCTGGACGAGCCGGTCAACGGCCTCGACCCCGACGGGGTGCTCTGGGTGCGCACCCTCGCCAAGGACCTCGCAGCCCAGGGGCGCACCGTGTTCCTCTCGAGCCACCTCATGAGCGAGGTCGCGCTCACCGCCGACCGGGTGATCGTCATCGGCCGCGGCCGGATCCTCGCCGACGCCACCACCGACGAGTTCGTCGCCGGTGCCTCGGGAACCTCGGTGCGCGTCCGGACCCCGGACGCCGAACGGTTCGCCGGGCTCCTGGCCGAGAAGGGCGGCGAGGCGACCCGCCCCGAACCGAACGTCCTGCGGGTCACCGGGCTCGACGTCGCCGCGGTCGGCGCGTGCGCCGCGGCCGGCGGGGTCGAGCTGCAGGAGCTCGTCGCCGAGGGCTCGACCCTCGAGGCCGCCTACATGCAGCTCACGGCCGACTCGGTCGAGTACACGACCGGACACACCAGCACGACCGAGGGAGACGTGGCATGAGCGCCACCACGACGTCCGGGTACCCGACCGCCGACACCACCGGGTGGGCCCTGACCTTCGGTCACGCCGTGCGCGGCGAGTGGATCAAGATCCGCACGATGCGCATCACGCCCTGGCTCGCGCTCGCGTTCCTCGCGATCACCGTCGGGATGGGCGCGTCGTCGTCGGCGGGTGCCGACCCGGCCGTGGTCACCCAGGAGGACCTCGCCACGCGCCTCGCCGCGGGGCTGTTCGTCGCGCAGGCGGTCCTGGCCGTCCTCGCCGCGCTCTCGGCGACGTCCGAGTGGGCGACGGGGCTCGTGCGGGTCTCGCTCACCGCCGTCCCGCGGCGCTCGCTCTTCGTCACCGCCAAGGCGGTCGTGGTCGTCGGGATCTCCGTCGTCCTGACGATCGTCGGCCTCGTCGGCGCGTGGGCGTTCTCCCTCGTGCGGTACTCGGGCTCGGGCACGACGATGGACCTCGCCGACCCGCTGTATCTCTGGCTGTTCCTCGGCGGCCCGGTGTTCATGGCCCTGATCTCGACGATGGGACTCGGATTCGGCGTCCTCATGCGGAGCGCAGGTGCCGCGGTGACGACCGTCGTCGCGCTCGCTCCCGTCCTCCCCGTCATCCTGGCCGCGTTCTCCGTCGACGTGATCGTGACGATCCGAGAGCTCCTGCCGGCGAGCGCCGGGCCCGCGCTCATGGGGCAGCAACCGCTGGGCGGGAGCTCGCTCCCGGTAGCGGTCTCGATCCTCGTCATCGTCCTCTGGGGCGTCGTCCCGCCGCTCGCCGGGGTCCTCTCGCTGCGTCGTCGCGACGCCTGAGCGCCTCAGCCCCGGCTCTGCCGCACCGCGGCGACGAGGTCCCGCATGCGGGCATCGGGCAGGTAGGCCCGCCCGAGTCCCAGCGCGATCTTCGGGAGCGCGGCCTCGTCGCGGGCGACCAGGTACAGGGGTTCACCCCGGGGCTGGAACTTGGCCTTGAAGCTGTGCAGCGACTGGAACCCGTAGAGCGGCTCGAGGGTGTCGGCGACGGTGCGCAGGACGGCGTCGATCGCGGTCGCTGAGCCGTCGTCCTCGTGCCCGCCCGCCAGCGGAGCCCCGGAGAGCGAGACCTCGAGGTAGCCCTCCTCCTTGAGCTGCACGCACGCCGACGCGATGAGGAACTCCATCGTGTTGCGGAACGAGTCGTCCGGGCGCCGACGCATGAGGTCGAGGGTCCAGCCCGTCACGCGGCCGTCGACGCCGTGCACCGGTAGCCAGCTCGTCACGCCGTGGACCGTCCCGTCCTCGCCGACGGCCAGACCCACGCGCACCGCCGGGTCGAGCGCCTCGTCGACACCGCCCAGCGTGAAGCCCATCTCCGGGAGCCCGCCCTCGGTCACCCAGGCGTCGGAGATGGCCCGGACCTGTGCCCGGATCTCCCGAGGCTCGTCGGCGAGCGTCACCATGCGGTGGGTGATCCCGAGCTTCTTGCCCTTGTTGAGGGCGGTGCGCACGTCCTGCCACTTCTTGCCCCGGAACTCGAGGTCGGGCAGGTCGATCACCGCCTCCTCGGCGACCTGGACGCGGGTCCACCCGTAGACGTCGGCCACGGTCGCGAGCTCCGGCCCGGCCGAGAAGAACGCCGGGGTGAGGCCTGCGTCGTCCGCCGCCTCCATGAAGGCCACGGCGAGCGAGGCCCGGTCGTCCGGAGACCCGGCGACCGGGTCACCCAGGCCGATCGCCGTGCCGAGGTACGACTGGTAGGTGACGACCCCGAGCGGTGTGGCGGGGCTCCACCACGAGTTCTCCTCCCACGTGGACATCCACGACAGGCGGCTCGGCGAACCGAGCGAGGTCAGCAGCTCGCGCGCGCTCTCCCGGCTGGGGGCCACGGCACCAGGAGGTGTGCTGATGCCGCTGCGTCGGCGGTTGCGGAAGCCGCGGCGTCCGGCGAGCAGGATCACCACGGCGCCCACGTCGAGGAGGAGGCCGAGCGCAGCGAGCGGGGCGCCGTCACCGTCGAGCGCGGCGAGGACGAGGAGCAGAGCCAGGGCGTTGAGCACGACACCGAGCCCGGACAGCACCATCGCGACCCGCCACCAGGTGCGCCGTCCATGACGCAGCCCGACGGCGATCACCAGGTCGAGCACGATCGCGGGGGCGTTCGTCGCGAGCGACTGGCCGCCGAACTCCCCGAGCGGCCCGGTCGCGGGGGCGCTGAGCGACGCGAGCAGAAGGATCACGGCCGACACGACGAAGAACCCGGAGGCCAGGGAGCGCAGCTCGCGCCGCGTCGTGCGGTGCAGCCGCAGCGCCGCCGGTCGCCCGACGAGCCACGGGCCGACGGCGAGACCCGCGGCGAAGGCCACGAGGTGCTCGACGTCGGCCAGCGAACCGAGGAACACCGTCGACAGCACGACGTAGAGGCCCGTGACGATCCAGATGCGGTCGCGCCACGAGCGCCGGAGCGTCGCCGCGGCGACGGTGAGGGCGCCGACCGCCCCGGCGCTGAACCCCGCGTCGAGCTGGGTGGCGGCCTCGGTCGCCCAGGTCCACGTCGTGGTGGCGCCCGCAGCGACGACACCGGCGGTCACGAGGACACCGAGGAGCTGGCACGCGACGGCCACGACGGCGGTGCGCGACGTTCCGAGGCGCCGTTCGGCGAACCCGACGAGCAGCAGGAACCCGCCGGCGACCGGGACGTACTGCCAGGGAACCAGGGCGAAGAACGAGCCGGTGACCGGCGTCCACCACCGCCCGGCCTCGAACGACGGCACCCCGTACGCGAGGTGCGGGAACAGGGCGCTGTCCTCGAACGGCGACCACAGGGCGGTCGTCGCGACGCCCAGGACGAGCATGACCGTGACGACCGACAGGGTGAACGGGATCGTCAGCAGGAACCCGAGCGCCGTCCGTGCGCGGGCGGCGCGCGGGCCGGGCGGTGCGGTGTCCGCGCCCGCTGCGGCAGCAGCCGTGGGCGCTGCGGGGGTGCTCGTCGGCGGGGGCGTCGACATCGGGGTCCTCTCGGTCGTGCCGGGGCGGCTCTGCGGACCATCCTGCCCGACGCGGGCCCGGGCGGCGCCTATCGTTCTGAGCAGCGGACCCGTCGAAGGGTACGAGCCGAGCGGAGGACGAGCATGAGCCACGGACCGATCCCTGCACTACGGAACCCGGTCGGCGTGATGCTGCCGCGCGACCTGCCCGTCGCGGACGTCCTGCCGTTCGCGCGCCGCGCCGAGGAGCTGGGCTTCGCCGAGCTGTGGGTCGTCGAGGACCTGGGGTTCCGCGGCGGCGTCGCCCAGGCCGCGGCCGTGCTCGCCGTGACGTCGCGCATCCGGGTCGGCATCGGGATCCTGCCCGTCGGAGCCCGGAACGTGGCGTTCGCCGCGATGGAGATCGCGACCATGGGGGAGATGTTCCCGGGACGGGTCGTCGCCGGCGTCGGTCACGGGATGCCTTCCTGGATGCGGGACGTCGGTGCCTGGCCCGCGAGCCCGCTGGGCCTCCTCGAGGAGTACACCGACGCGCTGCGAGGACTGCTCCGGGGCGAGACGTCGAACGTCGACGGCCGCTACGTGCACCTGGACGGGGTCGGGCTCGAGCCGCCCCTCCCGCCGGCGCCGCCGGTCCTGCTCGGTGTGCGCGGACCGCGGTCGCTCGCCGTCGCCGGGCGCAGCGCCGACGGCGTCGTCCTCGCCGAGCCGGCCGCGCCCGCGTACGTGCGGTCCGCGGCGGGGGTCGTCGCCGAGGCGGCCGGAGAGGCGGTCGGGGACGCGGAGTCTTCCGGACAGCGGGCCGAGGGTCCGGGTCCGCAGTCCCTGGTCGCCTACAACTTCGCGGTGGTGGACGACGACGCCGCGGCGGCGAGGGACGCCGTCCGCCCCCTGCTGGCCCACGTCGGCGACGTGGACTGCGCGGCGCACGTCGCGCCGCTGCCCTTCGCGGGCGAGCTCGCTGCGCTGCGGGAGGCGAGCGGGTCGGTCGAGGCGTTCGTGGCGGCACTGCCCGACGCCTGGGTGGACGAGCTGGCGCTCGTCGGGACGCCCGAGCGTGTCAGGGCGAGGATCGACGAGATCGCGGAGGCCGGGGCGACGTCGTCCGTCCTCATCCCGGTCGGCATGCCGACAGGTAGGCAGGACTCGTCGCCTGTGACGATGACCGACCGATCGACCGGCACGCCGACAGGTAGGGACCGGATCGCGGCCCTCGATGCACTCTCCCGGGTGCTCTGACCCGTCCCCCTTCCGCCGAACCGGTGGTTGTGTGTGATCCGAGGGCTCGGATCGAGCTGGATCCCCGGTTCGGCAGACGATGATCGCCGGTTCGGCGGACGTATCGTGCCGGACAACCAGAACCGGCCAAGAATCCAACCAGAACCGACCGAGAACCCACCCGAGAACCCGGAACAGCCCCGAAGGAGCCCGACGTGCCCCAGTTCGACCTCAGCGTCCCCGAGCTCGAGGCCTACGAGCCGCCCGTCGAGGAGCCCGCAGACTTCGATGAGTTCTGGGCGGCCACGCTCGCCGAGTCCCGCGCGCTCGGGGCGGCGCCGACGGTCGAGCGGGTCGACGCCGGCCTCACGGTGGTGTCGGTCGACGACGTGACGTTCCCCGGCTTCGCGGGCGACCCGGTGCGTGCCTGGCTGACCCGGCCCGCGGACGCCCCGGACCCGTTGCCGGCGGTCGTCGAGTTCGTCGGCTACGGCGGTGGGCGCGGGCTCCCGCAGGAGCGGCTCGCGTGGGCCGCGGCCGGGTACGCGCACCTGCTCGTGGACACCCGCGGGCAGGGCAGCGGGTGGGGCTCCGGCGGCGACACGCCCGACCCGCACGGGTCGGGCCCGGCGAGCCCGGGGTTCGTCACGCGCGGGATCGACGACCCTGCGGACCACTACTACCGCCGGGTCTTCACGGACGGGGTGCGGGCGGTGGACGCCGTCCGCGGGATCGACGGGGTCGACCCCGACCGGGTGTCGGTCGCCGGGATCAGCCAGGGTGGCGGCATCGCGCTCGCGGTCGCCGGGCTGGCCGACGGTCTGCGGGCAGCCCTGGTCGACGTGCCGTTCCTGTGCGCGTTCCGGCGGGCCGTGACGATCACCGGCGCCGACCCGTACGGCGAGATCACGCGATACCTGTCGGTCCATCGCGGTGCCGAGGAGCGGGTGTTCCGCACCCTGTCGTACCTCGACGGTGCCAACCACGCCGCCCGCGCGACCGCCCCGGCCGTGTTCTCGGTCGCGCTCATGGACGAGATCTGCCCGCCGTCGACCGTGTACTCCGCGTTCCACCGGTACGGGGGCGCGGGGACGGTCGTCAAGGACATCGACGTCCACCCGTTCAACGGGCACGAGGGCGGTCAGGCGTTCCGGTTCGCGCGCCACGTCGCCTGGCTCGCGGAGCACGCGGCGTGAGCGCGCCGCAGCGGTCCGTCGGCCTGCGACCGGTGGTCGAGGCCGACCTGGCGTCGTTCGAGGCGGCGCAGACCCCCGACGGTCAGGGCGAGCTCCAGTGGTTCGGCCACCGCAACGTCCGGGCGCTGCGCGAGCGGTGGGACCGCGACAGGCTGCTCGCGCCCGACGGCGGCGTGCTCACCGTCGACGTGGACGGCTCGTGCGCCGGGCGCGTCGAATGGTTCGAGGGATTCTGGGGGCCTCGGGAGACCTCGGCGTGCTGGACGATCGCGATCGGTCTGCTGCCGTCTTGGCGCGGTCAGGGGATCGGTTCGGCCGCCCAGCGCCTGCTCGTCGCGTACCTGTTCGACCACACGCGGGCCGAGCGCGTCCAGGCGTTCACGGACGTCACGAACGTCGCCGAGCAGCGCGCGCTCGTGAACGCCGGGTTCGAGCGCGAGGGCGTGGCGAGGCGTGGCCAGTGGCGCCGTGGCGCGTGGCACGACCAGGCGATCTACTCGGTGCTCAGGACCTGACCCGGGACACGTCCCGGCGCAGGTACGCCCATGCGATCACCATGCAGACGGCGCCGTTGACGAGCGCCATCACGACGTCCGACGGCGCGTGCATGCCCCGGTAGAGCCGGGCCGTCCCGACGAGGAACGGCATGAGCACGCAGACCACGGTCACGACCCGGCGCAGCACCGGGTTCGTGATCCGCTGGGCCAGCATCGCGAGGGTGAACCACAGCGCCGAGGACGCCCCCGTGTGGCCGCTCGGGTAGCTCGTCGTCGGGGGCGAGTCGTCGAGGTGCGACACGTCGGGGCGCTCGCGGCCGACGGTCAGCCCCGCGAAGAAGAAGACCAGCGCCTGGAGCGAGACCGCGAGCGCCGGGACGAGCGCGAACCACCACTGGCGGGTGCGCCACCACAGCAGCGCCACGGTGATGACGGTGATGGCGATGACCACCTGCGTCATGCCCGCCCCGGAGACGATCATCGAGACCGGTGTGAGGGTGTCGGTCCGGTTCGACTCGAACCACTGCTCGACGGCGTCGCCCTGGGGGAGGTCGCCGAGCGGGCCCACGATGAGCAGCCCGACGCCGGTGATGAGCGCCCAGAGCGCCGCGGCGGGCAGCAGCCCGCGGACGACGACGTCCCGGGCGACGGTCTTCGCCGTCGGGCGGGACGTGTCGAGCTCGTAGCGGTGGACGAACGTGTTCATCGGGTCTCCGGTCCTGGTCGGGTGGTCCGCGCGACCGTCGCCGCGTCGGGGTCTGTGGCCGGCGTGCCGCCGGATGCCGGGTTCCAGCCTCGGTAGCCGATGTAGGAGGCGATCGAGATCGCGGCGCCGAAGAGGGTCCCGGCGACGACGTCGGACGGGAAGTGCACGCCGAGGAACACCCGGTCCAGGTCGGTCGCGACGATGACGCAGCCGGCGAGGATCGGGGCGACCACGCGCCCGCGTCGGCCGAGCAGCGGCCACAGGAGGAGGGTCAGGGTGATGGCGACGGTGGCGGACGACGTCGCGTGACCCGACGGGAAGCTGTAGCCGGGCGCGTGCTCGATCGCGTCGTCCACCACCGGACGGGCGCGACCGACGGCCTGCTTGGCGAGGTGCGCGAGCCCCCAGGAGGCGAGCGTCGTGCCGGTCGCCCACAGGGCGCGGCTCGCGAGACCGTGCCGTCGCCACACCCAGAGGGACACGCCCCCGACCACGAGGACCAGGAGCCACGGGGACAGGACCTGCTGGTAGACGACGAGCGCCTGCTCGAAGGCAGGGTGCTCGCGGGTGAACGCGGTCGCAGCGGTGATCGCCGCCTGGTCCAGGTCGAGCACCGCGTCGTTCTCGGAGCGGACGAGCCAGGCGAGGCCGAGGACGGGGACGCACGCCGCCAGCCCGAAGGCCGCGGCGCGCAGGAGGGCGCGGGTGCGCACGTGGTGCTCGGGCATCGGAGGACAGTATCGGGAGCGGAGGGAACTCGCGTCCGGGGTCTCGCCCCCGGGATGAACGGATCGCGTGGGAGCGTTGCACCGCCGGGCCCACGACCGTGGGCTGATCGAGTACGAGCCGGTGCGAGCCGGCACGTAGCCAGCACTGAGCCAGCACCGAGCGAGAACGGGTCCGGGACATGATCGAGTGGCTGTTCGACGCGCAGCTGCACATCGGCGACCAGGTCGTGCTGTGGCGCGAGATCGTCGGCAACCTCTTCGGGCTGGCGTCCGCCCTCGGCGGTATGCGGCGCAAGGTGTGGGCGTGGCCGGTGGGTATCGCGGGCAACGTGCTGCTCTTCACCGTCTTCATGGGGGCGGTCTTCGACACCCCCAACCCGGTGAACCTGCTCGGTCAGGCGGGGCGGCAGGTCATGTTCGTCGCCGTGTCGGTGTACGGCTGGTACCGCTGGCGACAGGCACGACGGGAGCGCCTGGAGGCGGCCGGTGCGGCCGCCGGGTCCGGGACCGACGCGGCCGCCGCGGGCTCGGCCGGCACGGCCCGCTCTGCCGCGGAGGGTTTCGTCCCGCAGTGGGCCACCTGGCGGCAGCGCGTCTTCCTCGTGGTGGCGATGGTGGGCGGGACGCTCCTGCTCACGCCGATCTTCAGGGCCCTCGGCTCGTACGAGCCGGTGTGGTCGGACGCCTGGATCTTCGTCGGCTCGCTGCTCGCGACGTACGGGATGGCGCGCGGGTGGACGGAGTTCTGGCTGATCTGGGTCGCGGTCGACGTGGTGGGGGTGCCCCTGCTGCTCGGTGCCGGGTACTACGCGTCGGCGTTCATGTACGTCTTCTACGGGGTGTTCACCCTCGTCGGGTTCTTCGTGTGGTGGCGCGTCCAGCGCAGGGCGCTGCGGCTCGAGGACCCGGGCGTCGAGGTGCTGGGCTAGGTCCGTTCTGCGAGCGGGACGGGTGGTGATGCCTCACGGCCCGACCGCGCCATGTCGATGGCGCGGGCCCGACGGCACGGTGCCCGGCCTTGCGGCCGGGCACCGTGACGGTCAGCCGATCGTGATGCGGCCGGAACCGCCGACCGGGTAGTCGGCTGCCGAGACGACGCCCCCGAGGTCCTCGACCAGGTACCCGGCGAGCGCCTGCTGATAGCTGACACCCACGCGGGTGAAGGGGACGGCCGGGTAGGCGTCGCCGCCGGCGAGCGAGAAGTCGTTCGACGCGACGTTCACGGTCGCACCCGCGACCGCGACGCCGTCCGCCACGAGGACCGTGCCGTCGTCGAGGACGACGGACCGCACGCGCTCGCCCGCCGTCACCTGCTCGCCGGTGTCGGTGACGACGACCCGGGCCGGGTAGCTCGTGTCGACGGTGTACGAGAATCCGGCGGCGTGGACGAACGCCCCGTCGGAGCCGGGCAGGGACGCCGAGCCCTCCTCGAGGAGCTGGCGGAACGTCTCGGCGGGGACGTCGGGCGCGATCGCGACGAAGTTCGAGAACGGCGCGATCCCGAAGGTGTCGGCCTCGGTGACCGGGCCGGCCGGGAGCTCCGCGTCGATCCGGATGCCGCCGCCGTTCTGCACGGCGACGTCCGGCTGCGGCAGCCCGTACGCGGACGCCTGGTCGGCGGCGGCGTCGAGCAGCGAGTCGGCCATGAGGTTGCCGCAGTTCGACTCGCCGGTACGGACCTGGTCCCGGCGGCACTCGAGCGCGACCTCGCTCTCGGCGAGGACGTTGGCGGCGAGGTCGGCCTGGAACTCCGCGACGGGCTCCTCGACGGTGCGCAGGACCGTCGGGTCCGGCTCCACCGCGTCGGGCCCGGTGTCGGTGACGACCTGGAGGCCGGAGGCGTCGTCGTCCCAGCCGATCACGTCGCCGTTCCGGTCGAAGGAGACCTGGATCTGACCGACGTAGCGGTAGGCGCCCGGCGTGGTCACCACCGGGACCTCGGAGCCGTCCGCGTCGGTCGCGACCAGCGGGTACGAGCCGTAGACGTTGGCGTCGTCCCCGGGAAGCAGCGCGTCGCCGTCGTCGGCGAGGATCTCGTCGCCGCCGCCACCGATGACGACGTCGACGTCGCTCAGCTGTGCGACCAGGTCGAGCTCTTCGCCGATGTCCTGGAGGTGCGACGCGAGGATGATCTTGTCGATCCCGTCGGCGGTGAGGGCGTCCACCTGCTCCTGGGCGACGGCCACGACGTCGGGGTCGACGCCGACGTCGATCGGGGACGAGATGGTCGCGAGGGCGGGCGTCGTCAGGCCGACGACGCCTATCTTCTCGCCGCGCTCCTTGACCACGGTGCTCGCCACGAGGCGGTCGCCCACAAGCTCCGCGAGACCGGCGTTCGCGCCGAAGTCGAGGTTCGCGGAGACGAACGGGGCGTCGTCGACGGCGCGGACGAACTCGCCGAACACGTCGGGGCCGAAGTCGAACTCGTGGTTGCCCACCCCGAGCACGTCGTAGTCGGCCGCGTTCGCGACGAGGGCGTCGTAGAACGGTGCGCCGTCGACGCGGGAGGCCTGGAAGGCCGTGCCGGCGAGGTAGTTGTCGCCCGAGTTGAGGACGACGGCGCCGCGCTTGGCGCCCTTGACGCTCGGCTTGCCCGAGGTTGCGTCGTGGCGCAGCTCGTCGAGGAGGCTGACGAACCGTGCAGCACCTCCGTAGGACGCGCCGTCGCTCGCCTCGAACGGCAGGAGCGCCGACTCGCCGTCGTTGTTGTGCAGGACGGCGAGGACGAAATCGGTGCCGTCGTCGGCCTTGGGTGCGGCGAGCGCGGGGGCTGCGGTCGTGAGCAGCGCGGCGGTGCTCGCCAGTGCGACGACTGATACGGCTCGGTGTCGGATGGTCCGGGGCATGGGTCTCCCTCGATCGGTCGGTGTGACCCAGGGAACATCACTCCGGCGCTGTCCGCACGGCGACGGCCCGCGGTCACGGCCCGCCAGAACGACGCCGAACCGGTGATCGTGCGCGGTCCTGGTGCTCGGACCACGCACGACCACCGGTTCGGCAGTGCAGGATCACCGGTTCGGCGATCCAGGGTTCACCGTGAGGTCAGCCGACGGGCTGCTCCCACTCCGACGGCGCCGGCGGGGCGACCACCGTCGGGCGGTCGTTGCAGCTGGGCGCGTTGGGCACGAACCGTCCGAGCCAGTTCACCGGGTCCGGCTCCCACGGGCTGAGGCTCGTCCCGTCGTTGCCACCGAGGTCGGTGAGGACGAACTCGGTCCCGCCGTTCGGGAAGTTGAACGAGCCGCAGTTGTTCACGCCCGCCCAGCCGAGGTTGCGCACGTCGACGTTCTCGAACGACGCACCACCCGCGACGCGTGCCGAGACCGCGGAGGTCCCGGCCCCGTCGACGCGCACGTCCTTGAACTTGACGCCGTCGATGCGTACCTCGTCCTTCACCGTCCACTCCGAGACCAGCATCATCGCGTTGTAGGTGCTGTCGAGGTAGTGGTCGCCGGTGACCGAGATGTCCGCGTCGATGGACTGGTCGAGGGCGTAGAACCAGATGGCCCCGAGGCCGATGCGCCAGTTCAGCTCGAAGGTCCCGGCCCGGACCACCGAGTTGTCGGTGAAGTCGAGCGTGCCCTCGAACGGAGTGGCGCCGAAGCGGGCACCGGCGTGCAGGCCGGAGCCCTCCCGGATCGGGTCGGCGACGAGGTTGTTCGCCACGGTGGTGTTCTCGCCGCCGTAGATCGCGATGCCGTTGGCGAGCGTCGGGGTCTGGACGGTGTTGTGGCTGAACGTGTTGTTCGCGTTCGCCGGGTTGTCGTCGCCGGCCTCCGACCACATCGCCATCGCGTCGTCACCGGTGTTGCGGAAGAAGTTGTTGCTCGCCTCCGAGTTGGTGACGCCGAGGTGGAAGTTCATGCCGTCGGCGATCTGGTCGACGACGATGTTGTCCTTGATGGTGACGTTGTCCATCGGACCGTCGAGCCAGAGGCCGACCTTGGTGTGCTGGATGTACAGGTCCGTGAACGACGAGTCGTCGAATGCCCCGCCGATGCCGTTGACCTGGTCGGTGTCGATGCGCTCGCGCACGTCGCCCTGGATCGCGAAGCCGGAGAGGTGGACGTCGCTGCTGCCGCCGTCCTCGGCCCACTTGCCGTAGAAGCCGACGCCGGTGTGCACCGAGCCGTCGTCGCTCGGCTCGTCGAGGGCGACCTCGCTGCCCTTGAACGTCGTCCACCAGTTCCCGGCACCGATGATCGTGACGTCGTCGACGATGATGTGCCGGTCCACGCGGTACTCGCCCGGCGGCACGTAGACCGGCAGGCCCTTCTTCTTGGCCCAGGCGATCGCCTTGTCCAGCGCGGGCGCGGAGTCCTTCTTGCCGCGCGGGTCGGCGCCGAACAGCAGGACGTTCGCGGCCTTCCACTCGACGTGCGGCTTGGCGACCTTCTCGGAGTCGAGGAGGTCGATCGTGGTGACGTCGGCCTTCGCGTTCTTCGGCACCTCGAGCCGCACCGTCGAGCCGGCCGCGTACGTGCGACCCAGGTGGAGCCGCTGCTCGTCGTAGAAGTGCATCGGCCGGAACGGGGTGGTCACCTCGCGCGTCGCGGGGTCGCACCCGGTGTCCGCGTCGCCGCCGTCGCACTCGACGACCCACCAGTCGGGGTGCAGCAGCTGCGCCTCGGGGTCGTTCGAGAACTGGTACTGGTTGTACAGCCACGAGTACTCGGACGTGAGGTCCATCGTCTTGGTGTGGCCGCGGTCGACCTTGACCTTGAGCTCCGAGGTGATCCCGCCGCCGCCGGGGGCGTCGGGGATCGAGTAGCGCACCGTGATGGCGTTCGCCGCCTCGGGGAGCGTGAAGTCGATGTGCTGGCCCCGCTCGAGCTGGACGGCGGAGCGTCCGGAGGCCTCGGCGGCGAGGTCGTACGCCTCGCGTGACGTGATCACCGTTCCGTTCGTCGCGACGTTCTCGGCCTCCTGCTCGACGAACGCGACGTCGGCGCCGCGCCCCTCCACGAGCGAGGGGTCGAGGGCTGCGCGGGTCACGACCGGGTCGTCGGCCGGCGACGGCCGGCCCCAGCCGTTCGCGGCGGCGGCTCCGCCGGTCGTCGCGACGAGCGCGAGCGTCGCGGCGACGGCGGACGTGGCCGCCAGGGCTCTCGAGGCTCTCGAGGGGGTGCGGGTGGGTGGTGCGGACCGTCGGCGCCGCGCGGGCGCGGTCGGGGAGGCTGTACGCGTCATCGTCGACTCGTCTTCTCTCGTCGTTCGCTGGGGTCGATCTGTGGTCTGTCTGGTGGTCGAGCTCGTGGTGGATCGGGTGGAACTGTGACCTGTCAGGCCCCGGCAGCCCTTGGCGACGCTGCCCGGACGCGTCCGACAGTAGGGCGCGCTGCGAGGATTCACAAGACGTGCTGCCAAGTTGTTACATCATGCTGTCTGTTTTTTGCATCGAGCGAAAGGCGTGCGGGCGTCGTACGGGACACGGCGGGTGACACAGCGGGTGACACAGCGGGTGATGCAGCGCGGGACAGGGCGCGGGGCAGGGCGCGGGGCAGGGCACCTGCCGCAGTGTCGGACGGCGTCCGCGGGCCGGCCGGTCACCTCACCCGCCGTAGGTCCCGGCTCCCGGCGCGGGTCGACCGCCCGTCACGAGGCCGCGCTCCGGCGCGGCGATAGCGTCCCGTCGCCGCCCGTGGAAGAGTCGGCTCCGTGGCCGGGTCCCGGCGGCGCCGGACCGGCGCTGCGACGAACGACCCGGGGTGCCTACCCGGCGGAGGAGTCTTGATGGAGCAGCAGGCAGCAGTCACGCACGGCGCGGTCCGGCCGTTGGGCGTGCACTCGGAGGTCGGGCGGCTCCGCACGGTCCTGGTGTGCAGCCCCGGGCTCGCGCACAGCAGACTTACCCCGTCGAACTGCGACGACCTGCTCTTCGACGACGTGATGTGGGTGCAGAACGCGCTGCGCGACCACCAGCAGTTCGTCGGCGTCATGCAGGAGCGCGGCATCGAGGTGCTCGAGCTCCACGCGCTCCTCGCGGACGTGCTCGACCTCCCGCACGCGCGCGCCTGGCTCCTCGACCGCAAGATCGTCCCCAACACGGTGGGTCACGGGCTCGTCGACGACACCCGGGCGTACCTCGACGGGCTCGACTCCCGCGAGCTGGCGAGGCTCGTGATCGGCGGGCTCTCGACGTCCGACCTCCCGCCGGAGTTCCGCAGCCCTTACATGGCGCTGGTCCGCGAGGCGTCCGGCATGCGTGACTACCTGATGCCGCCGCTGCCGAACACGCTCTACACGCGCGACACGACCTGCTGGGTCTACGGCGGCGTGACCCTCAACCCGCTCTACTGGCCCGCGCGCCACGACGAGACCCTCGTCATGAAGGCGATCTACTCGTTCCACCCGTACTTCGCGGAACCGGGCGTCGAGGTGTGGTGGGGCGACCCGGAGCAGGACTGGGGCATGGCCACGTTCGAGGGCGGCGACATCATGCCCATCGGCAACGGCGTGGTCCTCATGGGGATGTCGGAGCGCACGTCCCGCCAGGCGATCAGCCAGGTCGCGCGATCGCTGTTCGAGCGGGGCGCCGCCGAGCGCGTCGTCGTCGCCGGCATGCCCAAGCTCCGCGCGGCCATGCACCTCGACACCGTGTTCACGTTCGCGGACGTCGACGTCGCCACGGCGTACCCGGCGATCGTCGACGGGATCGTGCCCTTCTCGCTCCGCCCGGACGGCTCCGGCGGCGTGGACGTGCGCCAGGAGAAGGCGCCGTTCACGGACGTCGTCGCGCAGTCCATCGGGCTGCCGAAGCTCAACGTCATCGAGACCGGCGGCGACGTCTACGCGACGGAGCGTCAGCAGTGGGACTCGGGCAACAACCTCGTCGCGCTCGAGCCCGGTGTCGTGGTGGCGTACGACCGCAACACGCAGACGAACGACCTGCTGCGCAAGGCCGGCGTCGAGGTGCTCGAGATCGTGGGCGCCGAGCTCGGCCGCGGTCGCGGCGGCGGCCACTGCATGACGTGCCCGATCGTCCGGGACGCGGTCTGAGCGGACCGGTCCGCGGGCTCGGCCCCGGCTCGGGTCGGTAGGCGCCCCGGGCCGGTCATCGGCTCGGGTCGGCAGGCGGCTCGGGGCCCCGCTCAGCCCGCGCCGCTCAGCCGGACAGCTGCTCCGCGAGGTCGGTCAGGGACCGCGCCGTGACCTCGGGTGCGGTGAACGTGCCGGGGTAGGTGGCGCCTTGCCGGTCGATCCACGCGGTGCGCAGGCCGGCGCGGGCCGCGCCGTCGACGTCCCACGGGTGGGCGGCCACGAGCATCGCGTCGTCGGGTCGGACGTCGCAGCGCGCCAGGGCGTAGGCGTACGACTCGGGCGCGGGCTTCCACCGCTCGGCGTCCTCCACGGTCAGGAGCTTCTCGACGAGGTCGCGGACCCCGGCCCGCATCAGCAGGTCGTCGGCGACCGAGGTGGCGCCGTTGCTCAGCGTGACGACGCGGACACCGAGCGCGCGCAGCGCCCGCAGGCCCGGCGCGACGTCGGGGTGCGTGCCGAGCGAGGTGAACGCCGCCATGATCCGGTCCACGGCGCCGTCGTCGCTGGGACCCGCGCCCGCGAGCACGGCGCGCAGCGACTGCTGGGCGAGGTCGGCGAACGTCGCGCTCGACCCCGCGGCGGCGAGCGCGAACCCGTCCCGGAGGATCTGCGCGAACCACTGGGGTGCGAGGTGCCCCGGCGCGCCCTCGGCCTCGAAGGCCGCGGGCATGGCGGACATGTCGCTGAGGGTCTCGTTCACGTCGAGGACGACGAGCGCGGGTGCGGAGGTCATGCCGACTCCTCGGGTGTGGAACTGGGCGTGGAGCCGGGTGTGGAGCTGGGCGCGGAGGTCCGTGCGGGCGTGGGTGCGGGCGCCGAGGGCGGACCGCCGCCCGCCTCGGTGAGGCGAGCCGCGCCGTCCGACGCTCGGGGCGCCGCGCCCGTGGCGAGGCCCTCGCGCCGGTGCTTGAGCACGTCGAGGACGATGACCGTCACGGGCGCCGAGAGCGTCGCGCCGAGGAGGCCGGCGACGGCCGCGCCGACGATCGTGGACCCGAGGTTGACGATCGGGTGCAGCCGGAGCCGGTCGCTGGTGAGCTTGGTCAGGACGAGCGTCTGCACGACGTTCTGCACGACGAGGATGATCACGAGCAGGATCAGTGCCTCGGTCGTGCCCTGGGCCCCGAGCGCGATGAGCACCGCGAACGCCGCCGAGAAGATCGCGCCCAGGTAGGGGATGTACGAGGTCACGAAGGTGACGAGCGCGATCGCCATGACGAGCGGCACGTCCAGGACCGCCGCGCCGATCCCGATGAGCACGGCGGTCACGAGGCTCGACGACGTGATGGCCCCGAAGTAGCGGCGGAGCGTCGTCGCGGACTCGTCGACGATCTCGGTCCCGGGGTGGAACCGACCTGGAGCTTGCTGCCCAGCCAGGCCTCGATGCGGGCCCAGTCGACCAGCATGAAGTAGAGGAAGAAGGTTGCGACGAACGAGCCCGCGACGAAGGCGGCGGCGCTCGAGAACGCGCTGCCGAAGAACCCGGCGAGCCCGCCGACCATGCCGGAGACCGAGCCGCCCAGGTCGAGGTCGGACAGGTCGGTGCCGGCGAGCTGGTCCTCGAGGGTCAGCAGTCCCGAGCTGAGTTTCGCGGCGATGTCGGCACCCTGGTCCGCGACGCCGACGATCGTGACCCACACGGCCAGCACGAGGACACCGATCAGGCCGACGAGCACCGCGCTCGCTCCGACTCCGCGCGGCACCCGGCGGCGCGCCAGCGCCTCGACGACCGGGTGCAGCAGGATCCCGATGACGGCCGCGAGGACGAGCGGCACGACGAGGCCGGACACGGCGCCGAGCGCCGCCCAGGTGATCGTCGCCGCGAGCGCGATCCCGACGAGCGCCCACGCCGTCGCGCCGGTCCGGCGCACGCCGGAGGCTGCGGGCCGTGGCGCCGGCGGGGCGTCGGTCACGGGATGCTCGCGAGGAACGCCAGCACTCGTTCTTCCACGAGGGCCGTCGCGTCGGCGTCGTACTCGGGCAGGCTCGAGTCGGTGAACAGGTGGCCGTCGCCCGGGTAGAGGAACAGCTCAGCCGTGTCGACCGTCTCGACCAGCTCGCGGGCGGCGTCGAGGTCGCCCTCCTCGACGAACAGCTCGTCGTCCTCCGCGCCGTGCACCTGGACGGGGACGCCCACGGGCCACGACGACCCGAGGTCGGACGGCGTGATGCAGGCGTGGAACAGCAGCGCGCCCTGGGCGTCCGGCATGGACTGGGCGAGCATCTGCGCGGGCATGGCGCCGAGGGAGAAGCCGGCGTAGACGACGTCGTCCTCGATGTTCTCCGCCGCTTCGCGGCCGCGCTCGACGATGGTCGAGAAGCCGATCCGGCTCGCGTTCTCGATGCCGGCCTCGAGCGAGTCGAAGGTCTTGCCCTCGTACAGGTCGGGCAGACTGACGCGGTGCCCGGCGGCCTCGAGGCGTGCGGCGAAGGCTCGCACCCCTGCGGTGAGCCCCTGGGCGTGGTGGAAGAGCACGACGTGGGTCACGGGGGATTCCTCCGGTTCGTGTGGTGCGGTCGTCCAACGGTATCGCCAGCAGGCACGGACCCGCGCGGAAACTTTGTGACGTCTGGTGCATCCGGAGCGGGGGTCGGCTCCGAACCACAGGTACCGGCCGTGCGGGCCGGTCCGTCGGGGAGCACGAGGACCCTGCACGGGACGAGGCGACGGAGGTGGCAGTGGTGCAGATCGGACGCGACGAGGCGCACGCCTCGCTGATGGAGACCCTCGACCGCCTGGAGGGCACGGGATCGCGGATCCCGTGCCGTGCCGGGCCGATCACGAGCTCGACCGTCTGGATCTCCGAGGACCCGGACGACCAGGTGCAGGCGGCACGCCGCTGCGTGGGCTGCCCGGCCCTGGAGCAGTGCGACGCCTACGGACTCACGTTCACCCGTGAGGGTGGCGTGTGGGGTGGTCGGACGGTGGCGGAGCGGCGGCTGGTCGCCCGGCGGATGCGGCGCGCCGCAGCGGCCTGACCCTCACGCGCGCGAGACTGGGGCCATGACCCGTGACCCGATGCCCTGGCACGACACCACGGCGACCCCGGGCGACCGCGCCCGCGCCCTCCTGTCCGTCCTGACCCTCGACGAGAAGCTCGCCCAGCTCGGCAGCTACTGGCAGCAGGAGGCGAGCGGCCCCGACTCGATCGCGGCGGACACCGGAGCGGCGGACGAGCCGGGCGACGTGGCCCCGATGGAGCACGTCTTCGCCGCCGACCGCGGCACCTTCGAGGACGCCGCCGCGCGCGGCCTCGGCCACGTCACCCGGGTCTTCGGCACCAGCAAGGTCGAGGCGTCGGACGGCGTCGCGGAGGTCCGGCGGGTCCAGCGCCACCTGATCGACCACGCGCCGCACGGGATCCCGGCGATCCTGCACGAGGAGTGTCTGACCGGGTTCACCACCTACGGGGCCACGGTCTACCCCGCGGCGATCGCGTGGGGCGCGACCTGGGACCCCGCGCTGATCGAGCGGATGGCCGCGACGATCGGCCGCGACATGCGCTCCGTCGGGGTGCACCAGGGCCTCTCGCCGCTGCTCGACGTCGTCCGCGACTACCGCTGGGGACGCGTCGAGGAGACCATCGGCGAGGACCCGTACCTCGTGGGTTCCCTCGGCACCGCGTACGTGAAGGGGCTGCAGTCCGCGGGGATCGTCGCGACCCTGAAGCACTTCGTCGGGTACTCGGCGTCGCGCGCGGGCCGCAACCACGCCCCGGTCTCGATCGGGCGCCGCGAGCTGGCCGACGTGCTCCTCGCACCGTTCGAGATGGCGGTCCGCGAGGGCGGGGTGCGCTCGGTGATGAACTCGTACTCCGACGTCGACGGCGTCCCCGCGGGCGCGTCGCACGCGCTGCTCACCGAGATCCTGCGCGACGAGTGGGGCTTCGAGGGCACCGTCGTCTCCGACTACTGGGCCGTCGCGTTCCTGGACCTCGTGCACAAGGTCGCCGCGGACCGTGCGCGCTCAGGTGCGCTGGCGCTCGAGGCCGGGATGGATGTCGAGCTCCCCGAGACCGACGGTTTCAGGCGGTTGGGCCCGCTCGTCGAGTCGGGGAGCTCGCCGAGGCCGTCGTCGACCGTTCGGTGCTCCGCGTCCTGACGCAGAAGGCCGAGCTCGGGCTGCTCGACGCCGACCCCGAGCTGGTGCCGGCCGGTCCTGCGGCCGCGGGCGACCCGATCGACCTGGACCCGCCGGCCAACCGTGCGCTGGCCCGCGAGGTCGCGGAGTCCTCGGTGACGCTGCTCGCCAACGACGGCACCCTGCCGCTGGGCCCCGGGCCCTTCGGTCGCAGCGCCGTGCCGACCGACCTGGGCGGCGCGTCGCTCGGCTCCCACCACCCCGGCGAGTCGCGGCGGGTCGCGCTGCTCGGGCCCTGCGCGGCGGAGCCGCGGACGTTCCTCGGCTGCTACTCGTTCCCGAACCACGTGCTGTCCCGGTTCCCGGGCACGGACGACGGGGTCGGGATCCCGTCCCTCCTGGACGCCCTGCGCGGCGAGCTCGCCGGTTCGGAGATCGCGTACGCCCCCGGTGTGCCTGTCCTCGAGCGGGACGCGAGCGGCATCCCCGCCGCCGTCGAGGCCGCCCGTGACGCCGACGTCGCGGTCGTCGCGGTCGGGGACCTCGCGGCGCTGTTCGGTCGCGGGACCTCGGGCGAGGGCTGCGACGCCGAGGACCTGCGGCTGCCGGGGCTCCAGCACGACCTCGTCGAGGCCGTGCTCGCCACCGGGACGCCCGTCGTGCTCGTCGTCGTCTCCGGGCGCCCCTACGCGCTGGGCGGCCTCGCCGAGCGGTGCGCCGCCGTCGTGCAGGCGTTCATGCCGGGGGAGGAGGGCGGCGAGGCGATCGCCCGCGTGCTCTCCGGCGCCGTGAACCCGAGCGGGCGCCTCCCGGTCGGCGTGCCGCGGACGTCGGGCGGGCAGCCGGGCACGTACCTCGCTCCCGTCCTCGGGCGCTTCAGCGACGGCGTCTCGAACCTCGACCCGACACCGCTGTACCCGTTCGGGCACGGGATCTCGTACGCCCGCTTCGAGTACGAGGATCTCGAGCTCTCGGCGGCGTCCGTCCCGGCGGACGGCTCGCTCACGGCGAGCGTCCGCGTCGCGAACTCCGGCGAGCGCGACGGCGTCGAGACGGTCCAGCTCTACCTGTCGGACGACGTCGCGCAGGTCGTGCAGCCCGTCCGGCGGCTGGTCGGTTTCGCCCGGGTGCCGCTCGCCGCCGGGGAGGCCGCCACGGTGACCTTCACGCTGCACGCGGACCGGACGGCGTTCACCGGGGTCGAGGGTCGCCGCGTGGTCGAGCCGGGGTGGTTCGGGCTCGGCGCTGGACGGTCCAGCGAGGACCTGCCCGCTGCGGCGCGGTTCGAGATCACCGGGGAGCCGCGGTTCGTGGACCGGGGTCGCGTGCTGACGACCCCGGTCACGATCTCGCGAGGCTGACGGCCGGGCCCGGCGCGGTATCTCTGGCCGGCGTCGGCGTCAGCGGCGTCCAGCGCCGGAGGCGAAGCCGAGCCACGTGTGCCGGTTGCCGGCCCAGCACCAGCCGACCTTCGGCGCACCGCGGTTCCCGCGCCCGTCCCGACCGGTCCCGTTGGAGATCCACAGGGCCGGGGTCCTCGCGTCGAGCCTCCCGTTCGCCCTGCGCAGGCGCGACCCGATGGTCATGAAGCAGTGGTTGCGCTCGACGACCCCCGGCACCTGCAGCGCCCAGTGGATCCCCTCGGAGACCGTGAGCGGGGTGCGGCCGGCAGAGGTGATCGCTGGGAGCGCCTCGTCGGGCGACCAGTTGCTCATCTCGTCCCCGCGGTCCGGGGCGTCGACGACGTAGAGCGGCTGGTCGGGCACCGTGACGCCCTCGATCGGCGCGAACGCGTCGAGGTCCGTCATGTCCACGACGACGAAGCCCGGCGTGTCGCCGAGCCGCAGGAGGGACGCGAGGGCGGACGGCGGCGCGAGGCCCGGGTCGACGACGAGCAGCTGCTGCCGGCTCGGGTCGGTCCCGGGCGCACCGGCGGCGAGCGCCGCCGCGCGGTCGAGGAACGTCGCGGGCGCGAGTCCCGCGATCGTCGGGAGCCCGAGGTCGATCAGGCGTCGGGCCTGGTCGACGAGCGGGGGAAGGGCGGGGACGGCGTCCGACGTGGTCAAGGCGCTCCTGTGCTCGGGTGCGCCCGGCGGTGCTCCGCCGGGGACGTCGCAACGCCGCTCGCGCCGCGTCTATTCCAGGGGCTCGGGGCCGGTCAGAGGTCGACCGGACGCAGCTCGACCGCGATGCGGTCGCCGGGGCCCACGTCCTCCGCCGTCCGTACCGACTTCTTCAGCGGCAGGACGTAGGTGCCGTCCGCGGACTGGGGGAACACCGACGTCCGCCACGTGGAGCCGCCGACGGTCGCCTCGACCTTGATCGACCCGAAGCCCTTGGGCGGCAGCGGGAGGTCGCGCAGGGCGTCCGCCTCGTTCTCGGGGACGGTGACGAAGTACCAGGAGGTACGGGACTCCCACTCCCAGATCTCTCCCTCGAAGCGCAGCCGCATACGTCGACCTTAGCGAGGGGCGGGGGTCGTCCGCCTGCGCACGCCGAGCATGCGATCCGCCAGGCGTGTCGACACCTGGCGGATCACATGCTCGGCAGGGGAGGGCTACCGGTAGAGCCGCACGTCCGCGATCGACCACCAGTTGCCGGCCGACCCGGTCGAGCTGATCCGGATGTGCTTGGCGGCGACCGTGCGACCCTCGACCACGGTCAGCTGACCCGTGCCCTCGCCGGAGCCGAACGTGCGCCAGTGCTTCCCGTCGACGCTCGTCTCGACCTTCCAGGACCGCGCGTAGTCGCCGAGGTTGCCGCCCGAGTCGAGGTGCAGCTCGTCGAACGCCCGTGCGCGGTCGAGGTCGATCTGGAGGTGCTGCCCGGGCTCCTGGCCGGCGCCGCTGGACCAGCGGCTCGACGCGAGCGGGTCGATCGCGAGACCGGCGTCGCCGGGGTTGTTCGTGGCGGTCGCGGTGGCGCCGTCGATCGGGACCTCGGTCGGGCTGTCCTTCTTGGCGTCGAGGCCGTCCCAGACGAACGTGGCGAGCGCGCTGCCCGGCATCTCGTACTCGACGACGTGGTCACCGACCGCGATCGCCATGCCGCGAGGGTCGTCGTTCTGGTTGTGCACGACCAGCACGGTCGAGCCGTCGGGGTTGTGGAACGCCACGTTGCTGAGCTGGCCGTTCCAGCCGGTCTCACCGAAGTTCGTGCTCGCGACGCGCTCGGCGCCCGGCTTCACGAACTTCGAGAGGTGGCCGATCGTGTAGTACTCGGCGTCGGTGCGGACCTCGCCGTCGTCCGTCACCGTGACGAGGCCGGTGCAGGTGTCGCAGCCGCCGAGGTGCGGGCCGCCGTCCTCCCTCAGCGCGATGTTCCAGTTCACGACCGACCTGGCCCAGTTCGTCGTGGTCCCCACGGCGATCGTGCGGGCGTGCCACTTGAGCGTCTCGCGGAACACGTCGGCGGGGGCGTCGTCGGGCCCGTGCGAGCCGGAGCACTCCGTGAACCAGATGTCCTTGCTCGGGTACTTCTCCTTGAGCGCGGTCTGCGCGCTCGGGTCGCCGTAGTAGCAGTGGAACGCCGTGCCGGCGACCCACCTCGCGGCGTCGCTGTCGAGGATGTCGGAGACGTAGTCGGGCTCCGGGTCCTGCCCCTCCGGGAGGTTCTCGAGGTCGTTCGGGTGCGTCGCCCAGTTGTGGTCGTAGCCGAGGATCCGCGTGTCGAGCTTCGCCTTCTTGAGCTTCGGCCCCAGCGCCTCGATGACCTTGATCTGCTGGTCGACACCCATGTCCGTGCCGGGATAGCCGTCGGGGGTGCGGTTCTGCGGCTCGTTCTGCACCGTCAGGAGATCGACGGGCACGCCCGCGGCCTCGTACGCCTCGACGAACTTCACGAGGTAGCGGGCGTAGGCGTCGTAGTACCGCGGCTCGTCGATGAGCCTGCCGCCGACCATCGAGCCCTCGGTCTTCATCCAGGCGGGCGGGCTCCACGGCGTCGCGAGCACCGTGATGTCGGGGTTCAGCTCGAGCGCCTCGCGCAGCAGCGGCAGGATCTCCCGCTCGTCGTGGGCGATGCTGAAGTGCTCGAGACCGAAGTCGGTCTCGCCCGCCGGGACGTCGTCGAGGCTGTAGTGCTCGTCCTCGGCCGTGAAGTCGGACGAGCCGATCGGCTGCCGCAGGAAGGACACGCCGATCCCGTCCTCGGGGTCGAAGAGCTTGCGCATCGTCTCGTCGCGCTGCGCCGCGGGCAGGTCCATGAGGACGCTCGCCGACGAGTCCGTGATCGAGGCCCCGAACCCGTCCATGGTCTGGAACGTCTGCTTCGGGTCGACGGTGATGGTGGTCAGGTCGGAGCGGCCCGTCGAGAACTCGATCGGGTCCCGCTCCTGGAGCAGCTCTGCCCGGTCGCGGGTGGTCATGAAGACCTGGACCTCGCTCGGGTCGGTGTCCTGGTGCCCGCCGGCGGCGGCAGGCGTGCCGGCCGCCGCCGCCAGCCCGACCGCGAGTGCGGTCGCCGTCGTGCCGGCGATCAGGGATCGTCGTCTCATCGTGTACTCCTCGTCGAGCATCGTTGCCTGCGTGACCGCGCGGCCGCCGTCGGCCGCCGGTGTGGAACAAATGAAACAATGTGGTATGTTCCTGTAACGAGTAGCAGACCAAGTCGACGTCACCCCTGTCAAGAGCATGGGTGTCCGACGGCGTCGCCGACGCGGGCGCAGCGGCTCCCGTCGGTCGGTGGTCGGCAGTCGATGGTCGGCACGTAGAGCCGGGGCCGCTGGGGTCTGCACGGACGACAGGGAGAGTCATGGAGCCAGAGCGCCGATCCACGGTCCGCGATGTCGCGGCGCAGGTCGGGGTCTCGATCGCGACCGTGTCCCGGGTCCTCAACGGCGCCGACACGGTAGCGCCCGAGACGCGCGACCGCGTGCTCGCGGCGGTCGAGCAGCTGGGCCAGGGAGCCCCGGCGCCGCGGCGCCGGCGCGAGGCACCGGCGGGCGCGGTGTACGTGCGTTGCCCGTACGTGCTCAGCGACTACTTCGGCCTCATCGTCTCCTCGGTCGTCGAGACGGCGGAGCACGCCGGTCGTCCCGTCCTGCTCGACGCGGGGGAGTCGGCGCAGCGCGAGCGCCCGCTCGACGGGCTCCCGGAGCGGGGCGACGTGGCGGGCGCGATCTGCATCCTGCCCCCGAGTCGCCCCAGGAGCTGGCGGCCCTGCGCGAGCGCGGCTTCCCGCTGGTCGTCGTGGATCCGCGCACGCGGCTGCTGCCCGACATCGCGTCGGTCTCGGCGGCGAACCTCTCGGGGGCGCGGCAGGTCACGGAGCACCTCACCGCGCTCGGGCACCGACAGATCGGCGTGATCGGTGGGCCCGAGGACTGGAGCGCCAGCGCCGACCGGGACGCCGGGCACGCGGCGGCGGCGGTCGCCGTAGGTGTCATGCCGACGTCGGAGCTGCAGCGGCACGTCGAGCCGACGGTCGAGGACGGGCGCCTCGCGGCGGGCGAGCTGCTCGACCTCGCGGACCGGCCGACGGCGCTGGTCTGCTTCAACGACAAGATCGCGCTCGGTGCCCTGCGGGCGGCGGCGGAGCGCGGTCTGCGCGTCCCCGACGACCTCTCCGTCACGGGGTTCGACGACAGCGACGTGAGCCGCGCGACCACCCCGAGGCTGACCACGGTGCGCCAGCCCCTCGAGGAGATGGGCCGCATCGCGGTCGGGCTCCTGCTGCGGCTCCTCGACGGCCGCAAGGTCGAGGAGCTCCACGTGTCGTTGGCGACCAGGCTGGTCGTGGGCGGGTCCACGGCGCCGGCACCGCGCGGACCAGCACGCTGACGGCGCTGCACCAACCGGAGATGTTCCGGCCCCGACCGGCCCCGATCGGCGCCGAGCGCGCGATCGGTCAGGTGGTCCGAGGGGTCTGACCGATCGCGTGCCCGGCGGGGGCCTCAGAGGTCCAGCGGCCGCAGGACGGCGGTGATCCCGTGGGCGATCTGCGCGTTGCCCTCGTTGATGTCGAGCTTCGAGCGGACGAGGAACGGGTCGAAGTCGTTGCGGTCCTTGTCCTTGAGCCGGACGATCGCGCGCTTCTTCGACAGGACGTCGACCGTGAACGTCCCGCCCTGCGCGGTGGTGAGGGCGGCGCCGTCCGACGCCAGGGCCGTGGCGGAGTCGATCGTCGCTCCCGGCACCACGTGGTAGAGCAGGACCTGCTCGACGGCGTCGATGCCGACCTTCGTCGCGATCGCGGTGAGCACCTGCTCCTCGGAGCGGTACCAGCGGCGGTCGAGGTCCAGCGCGAGCCACTGGAACGCGCGGTCGTTCGGCAGGAACGCCGTCAGCGGCACGGTCCCGTCCGCGAGGACCGCCACGGGGCTGTCGGGCTTCGCCGCGAGGACGGCGGCGACGGCCTGGTCGAGGATGTCGTAGTCGTACCAGTTGCGGTCGAACGTGTCGCCGTCGGAGGCGAGCACCTCGGCGAGGCTGGTGGTGCCGGTGGGGGCGGCGTGCGCGGCGGGCGCCACCGCGAGGCCGAGGCCCGTGACGAGTGCGGTGCCTGCTGCCCAGGCCGTACGTCGGAACGTCATCGTCGACTCCTTGCGTCTGAACCGTGACGACCGCGTCGGGGACGCCGTCGTCCGGCACCCGGCGGGTGCCTCGGTCCGTTCTTCGGGCGCAGGAGGCGGATCGGATGCAGCGGGTCAGCAGGAGCCGGGAGTCACGCGCAGGTGCAGCGGTCCTCCGCGGCGACGCCGGCGAGCGCCTCCTCGATGTGCAGACCGCATCCGGTCCACGTGGTCTTGCCGCAACGGGGGCAACGGGCGGGGCTGCACATGTGGCTCTCCTGGATCGACGTCCGTCCAGGGTAGACGGCGAGCGACCGGGAAACGTACGCGACGTCACCATAAACTCACGGTGCGAAAAGTACCCGAGCACTCGTTTCTTCTGACAGAATGGTGTCATGACCGTAGAGAACTCAGAGACCACCCCCGGGGGCAAGCTCGGCCGCGCCTTCCAGGACCGGCTGAACGCCCTCTTCGCCGTCCGCGCCGAGGCGGGACGCAAGGTCACCAACCGTGAGGTCGCGGAGTGGATGACCGCTCACGGCTACGCCGTCAAGGACGCCTACCTGTCCGCCCTGCGCGGCGGGCACCGCACGTCGCCGTCGTTCCGCGTCATCGAGGGGCTCGCCGCCTACTTCGAGGTCGACCCGCGCGAGCTGCTCGGCAACGACGAGAGCGCCGAGCCGATCGCCGACGTCGTCGCGCGCGCCGGGGTCGAGAAGGTGGCGCTCCGCGCCGAGGGCCTGTCGCCCGAGTCGCTCGCCGCCGTGAGCGCCTTCATGGACCACCTGCGCGCACAGAGCAAGCTCCCCTCGGTCTGACGAGCGCGGTCGCCATGACCCCTCGCAGCGCCGGCCACCGATGAGCCCCGACCGGTACCGCGACGTCCTCGCGGCGCACGGTCTCGACCGGGTGCCGTCGCTCGACGCCGCGATCGAGGTCGTCGCCGGTCTCCGGGGTCGGCCGGTCGAGGTCGGAGCGGCCGACCTCGGCGACTCGGTCTGGGGCATGTGGCTCGGCCTCCCGGAGTCCGACCAGATCGTCGTCAACACGTCGTCGATCGTCTCGGACCGCCACCGCGAGCACGTGGTCGCGCACGAGCTCATGCACGTGCTCGACGCGCACATCGACCCCGAGCGCGCCGGGACCTGCGCCATGCGCACCCACTTCGACGACCCGACCGAGCGCCGCGTCGAGGTGCTCGCGTCGGAGCTCATGCTCGTCATCAGCGCCCATCGGGGTCTGCGCGGACGGCTTGACTCCTTCCTGCGGCCCTGAGGCGCGTTCGAACCTGAGGTGCGCCCGGCGCTGAGCCTCTGCGGGCCGCACAGTAGTCCCGGTCCGCGCCCGCCCGCCCGCACGGCCGCGCCTCGTGGCACCCTCGTGCTGTGGAGGACGTGATCGCGGCCCTGGACCCCCTGGTGGGTGTGGTCCTGATCGTCGGCGTGCTCACGTGGGTCGCCGTCCGTCGTCGCTACCTGATCCAGCCCGACGGCGCGCTGGTGGCCGGGGTCGTGCTCGTCGTCCTCGCCGCCGAGATGCGGCGTCCCTACGTCCCGGAGCTCCTCGGGGTGGAGCGCACGGGCGTCGAGGAGCTCGTCAAGCACGTGCTCCTCGTCGCGGGCTGTCTGTGCCTCGCGACGTACGTCCCGGCACTGAACCGCGGGCGCCGGGTCGACTACGTCCGGCTCGCGATCACCGTGGTGGTCGGCGTCGCGGTCCTCGTCGTGTGCTTCTGGCTCAACGGTCCCTGGGAGCCGATCGACCTGACCCTCCAGGCGGGCGGGCGCTGGGGGATGATCCCCTACTGGACGGTCCTCTACGGGTCGGTCGTGCTCGCCGCCGCGAGGTTCGTCCACGCCTGCCTGCGCGGCCGCCGCTACGTGCCGCGCCGGCGTCGGTGGGGCGCCGACACCGCGATCGTCGGGGCGTGCCTCGCGGTGCTGTGGGCACTGCTCTCCGCCCTCCAGGTCAATTCGAGCTGGACGCTGCCGGCGGTGACCCCCGAGTTCGACGCAGCACTCGACCTCCTCGTCGTCTTCTCCACGGGTCTCGTGGTCGTCGGGATCGGTGGCCACCTCGCGCACGGAGCCCTGGAGCGCCGCGCCAACCGGACCCAGCTCGCGCGCTTCCACGGACGCCTCATGGAGCTCGTCCCGGAGGCGCGGCTCGCCGCCCCCGGCACCCGGGTGGCCGACTACCACCGGGACGTCGAGATCTCCGACGTCCTGTCGAGCCTGCGGCGCCACTCGTCGCGGGCCGACCGCCACTCCCTGCGTCGCGTCGCCCCGTGGAGCGTCTCGGCGCGGCGGATGCTGCGGGTCGAGCTCGCCGCGGACCGCCGCATGGAGGACCTCGTCCCGGGTGACCCGGAGCGCTGGCGGTGGGCCGCCAACGACCGCGCCCTCGCGAAGGCCGGCCGGTACCTGGGTTCCGCCAGGTATCCGCAGGCGCTCGAGCGCGTGCTCGCCCCCGCGCCCGACCTGGACCCGGAACTGGGATCGGATCCGGACCGGTCACCGCCTTCGGACGGCGGCGCGTAGGCCCGGCGGACTTCTTGCGTATGGCGCACGAGGCTCCCGTGGGGGCCGACCCGAGGTGGAGACTGGGGACATGACCCCGGACGTCGGCCATCAGGCCCATGAGACCACCGGCGCCACCACCGACGCCACCGCGCACCACGACATCCCAGGCGGAGGCTCCCCGTTCGACCGGCCCCGGTGGGACCAGGCGTTCTGGGACGAGCGGTACGCGGAGCAGGCGAGGATCTGGAGCGGCGAGCCCAACGCCGCCCTGGTGCGCGAGGTCGCCGCGCTGTCGCCCGGGCGCGCGCTCGATCTCGGCTGCGGCGAGGGCGGGGACGTGATCTGGCTGGCCCGTCGCGGGTGGTCGGTGACGGGCGTGGACATCTCGCAGGTCGCGCTGGACCGCGCCGCGACCCACGCGGCGGAGGCGGGCGTCGAGGTCCGCCTCGAACGCCACACGCTCGGGGAGACGTTCCCCGCCGGGGCGTTCGACCTCGTCAGCGCCCAGTTCTTCTACGTCGACGAGGACTCGGACCGGGACGCGGTGCTGCGCCGCGCGGCGGCGTCGGTCGTCCCTGGTGGGGTGCTGCTCGTCGTCGGGCACGGACCGTTCCCTGACTGGTTGGAGAACCCGCCGGACATCGACATGCCGACGGCCGCCGAGGCGCTGGCGGGGCTCGCCCTGCCCGAGGACGCCTGGGAGACCCTGCGCTGCCTCGACCACGAGGACGAGGTCTCACCGGGGCCCGACGGCGAGCCGCGGACCCGGCTGAACAACACGCTCATGCTGCGCCGCCGGCCCTGACAGTCCGCGACGGCCGGCGCTGCGCCCACGGCGCGCGACGTCGTCCGGCACGTGCTTGGCTCGTCGCGTGAGCCACGAGACCCCGCCCGGCGACACCGCGACAGACGTCGGTGCAGGCCACGACCGCACGTTCCTCGGGCCCGACGTCCCGCTCCCGGCCGCGACCCAGCCGGTCCGCGAGCTGCCGTCGACGCACTTCACGGTGCTGCTCGACCCGGTGCGTCGCCTCGCCGCCGCGACCGTGGTGGACGTCGACGGCGCCGACCTCGTCGACGTGCCGCGCGGCGACGACTGGCACCTCGACCCCCGCGTCGCCGCGAGCGACCAGGCCGGGCCCGAGCTGTACGCGCGCAACGACCTCGACCGCGGGCACCTCGTGCGACGCCGTGACCCGTGCTGGGGGCCTGGGGCGGTGGCCGAGCGCGCGAACCGCGAGACGTTCGCCTACCCCAACGCTGCCCCGCAGGCGTCGGGGTTCAACCAGTCCAAGGAGCTGTGGGTCGGGCTCGAGGACCACGTGCTCGAGCACGCGCGCACCTACCGCCGGCGTCTCGTGGTCGAGACCGGGCCCGTCCTCGCGCCGGACGACCCCGTCTACCGCGGCATCGCGATCCCGCGCCGGTTCTGGAAGGTGGTCGCCTGGGCTGTCCCCGACGACCTGCCGGACGACGGCGACGGGTCCGGCGGTCCCGGCGGCTCGGGTGGCGGGTCGGGTGAGGGGCCGCTGCGGCTCGCCGCCACGGCCTTCGTGCTCGACCAGTCCCCGCTGCTCGACCTGGACGACCCGGACGCCTCCGCCCGCGCGGCCCGCCGGGCGACCGCTGCGGCGCTCGCGGCCGGTGACCCGCCGCCGCTCGGTCCGTTCCGCACGTTCCAGGTGCCGGTCGGCGACGTCGAGCGGCTCACCGCCCTCGACCTCGGGCCGCTCGCCGCAGCCGACGTCCTCGCCCCGGTCGGCGCGCCGCTCGCCGGGGCCGGCCCCGCGGTCCCCGAGGCGGGCGCGGCGGGCGAGGCGTGGGTCGCGCTGGCGGTGCCGGGCGACGTGCGGCTGGACGACGGGCGTCTGGACGACGACCGGCCGGACGACGGGCGGGCCGACCGGTGACGTCGATCTGCGCGACCTGCGCCGTCGAGCACGCGGATCGTCCCGAGGTCTGCGCGATCTGTGCGGACGAGCGGCAGTACGTCCCAGCCGGCGGGCAGGTGTGGACGTCGCTCGCCGTTCTCGCCGCCGACGGCTGCACCGCGGAGATCGCCGAGCTCGAGCCGGACCTGTTCGCCGTCACCACGTCGCCGGGCGTCGGGATCGGGCAGACCGCCAAGCTGGTGCGGACCCGCCAGGGCTGCGTGCTCTTCGACCCGGTCGGGTTCGTGGACGACGACGTCGCGGCCCGCGTGCGCGCGCTCGGCGAGGTCGTCGCGATCGTCCCCAGCCACCCGCACATGTTCGGGGTCCAGGTCGAGTGGAGCCGGCGGCTCGGTGGCGTCCCGGTGCTGGTCGCCGAGGCGGACGCCGGGTGGGTGGCACGTCCCGACCCGTCGATCGAGACGTGGACCGGCGACCGGGAACTGCTGCCCGGGGTGACGATCACGCAGCCCGGCGGCCACTTCCCGGGGTCTGCCGTGCTGCACTGGGCCGCAGGGGCCGAGGGGCGTGGCGTCCTGCTCGCCGGTGACACGATCATGGCGAACCCGGACCGCACGTCGGTGAGCTTCATGCGCAGCTACCCGAACCGCATCCCGCTCTCCGGCGCTGTCGCGCAGCGGGTCGCCGCGCACGTCGTACGGTTCACGTTCGACCGGCTGTACAACAACTTCGAGGGGGTCGTACCGACCGGGGCGAGGGACGCCGTCCTACGCTCCGCGGAGCGGCACGCCGCGTGGACGAACGGCGACAACGACCACCTGACGTGAGTCGGCGGCTGGCTCAGAACGCCCCGCCGGGCGTGTTCTGGCTCGCGCGGATCGAGGCCGCGGTCTCGCCGTGGACGCGGGCGCGCTGCGCGGCGTCCTCGGCGTCGGCCGTGTCCTTGCGGCCGGCAGGCCCGGACGTCGAGGAGGCCCGTCCCCGGACGAACGCCGACGCGAGGGCGCTGACGAGCAGCGCCGCGAGCAGCACCCACCAGATGACCAGCAGGGCGCTGCGCGCGCTCGAATCGTCCATCGGCACGGCGATGATCGGCAGCGCGACGGCGGCGACCGCCCCGACCGCCAACGTCCATGTCGTCCAGCGCACGGCTCGTCCTTCCTCGGGTGTCCGGGCGCCGTGCCCGGGACCTGTTCGGAGCCTAGACCGCGAGCTGCGGGACGGCGCGGCGCCGGCGTCGGCGGATGGTCCACCAGACCACGGTCGCCAGCGCGCCGAGCACGGCCACGGCGACGACCAGCGGGCCGAGGGCCGGGTGGAAGCGCGAGAGGCTGGCCCCGGCGAAGTACCCGAGCGCGAGGGTGACGGCGGCCCACGCGCTCGTGCCGAACGTCGTGAACACGACGAACTGCCGGAACCCCATGGTCGAGATCCCGGCGAGCGCGGGCATCATCGCCCGGAAGAACGTCACGAACTGCCCGACGACGAGCGCCGTCCGGGCCCGCTTCTCGAGGGTGCGGTTCATCCAGGAGACCTGCCGTTCGTGCGACCGCAGCAGCCGTGACCGCAGGAGCCGCGGGCCGGCCCGGCGCCCGACGACGAAGCCGACGATGCTGCCGCCCAGCGCGCACCCGGCGACGACGACGAACAGGACCCAGACCGGTACGACGCCCTGGCTCGCCAGGATCCCGCCGACGATCACGAAGGTCTCGGCGGGCAGGAAGAACCCGAGGAACACGGCGGCCTCGAGGAACACGACCGCGGCGATGGTGAGGCACACGGCGACCGCGGACAGCGACATGAGCCACTCGCCTGTCACGTGTCCCGCCCTCCTGCATCGGGTGCCCGGGGCGCCGACGCGCGTCGTCGCGCGCCATTCTTCCCCGGGGTGGTGTCGGACGGCGAATCCCGGCGCTGCGGTCGGGTCGCCGTGAGGCGGCTGGACAGTCGTGAGCGGCGGGCCGACGATGGGGTGGGTTCGGGTCGCGGGGGAGAGGAGGCCGGAGATGATCGAGCTCGACAGGACCGGCCCCTCGCGCGTCGTGGGCCTCCAGGCGGTCACGTCCCGTCGGGCGGGGGCATAGTCCCCGAGCCCGTGAGCCGCGACGTGCTGGTCGAGCGGCTCGTGGGGCTGATCGACACGGGTGCTGCGCGGGCCGGGGCGGCGAGATCGGACCGGGAGCGGGCGCCGGCGGCGCTGCGCGTCCTGCTCGACGGGCACCCGACGACCGGGCACGGCGCCCTCGCGGACCTGCTGGTCGACCCGCTGCGCGTGCTCGGGCGCCCGGCGGTCCGGGTGAGCACCGACGACTTCCTGCGCCCCGCGTCCTTGCGGCTCGAGCACGGTCGCCAGGACCCGGACGCCCTGCTGGACGACCGTGTCGACGTCGGCGCCCTCGAGCGCGAGGTCCTGCGTCCCCTCGGTCCGGGCGGCTCCGGCCGCTACCTGCCGACCCTGCGGGACCCCCGCACCGACCGGTCGACGCGGGCCGGCTACGTCGAGGCAGCACCGGGAACCGTCCTGCTCCTCGACGGTGCGCTCGCTCTCGGCCTGGGCCTCCCGGTCGACCTCACCGTCCACCTCGCGATCCGGGACGCGACGATCGGACGCCGCACCGCGCCGTCCGACGCCTGGGCGCTGCCCGCCTGGGCGAGGTACCGGCGGGAGGTCGACCCGGAGGGGACGGCGGATGTCGTCGTGCGCGTCGACCACGCGGACCGGCCCGCGCTGGTGGTCCGCCGCGCCTGAGCGGCGCTGCGGCGGGCGCTGCGGAATGCTGGCAGCGGAGGACGGGGCAGCAGGCGGGCCGTTCGCCCGCAGGAGCGACGACGTGGAGGACGTGTGGACTACGCACTGATGGCGCTCGGGGGCGTGCTGGTGATCGTCGCCGTGACCGTGCTCGCCCCGCGTGCGGGGGTCGCGGCTCCGCTCGTGCTCGTGGCCGTGGGGATCGCCGCGAGCTTCGTGCCCGGAGTGCCGTCGGTCGACCTCTCGCCCGAGGTGATCCTCGCGGGCGTGCTCCCGCCGCTGCTCTACTCGACGGCCGTGTCGATGCCGACCATGGAGTTCCGGCGCGACTTCGCGGCGATCAGCGGGCTGTCGGTCGTTCTCGTCGTGCTCAGCTCGGTCGCGGTCGGGTTCCTCCTGTGGTGGCTGATCCCGGGGATCCCGCTCGCGATCGCCATCGCGCTCGGCGCCGTGATCAGCCCGACGGACGCCGTCGCGACATCGATCGTCAAGAAGCTCGGGGTGTCGCCGCGCGTCGTGGCCGTCCTGGAGGGCGAGAGCCTGCTCAACGACGCGTCCGCGCTGGTGCTGCTGCGGTCGGCCGTCGCCGCGACGGCCGTGAGCGTCACGCTCCTCGGCGTCGCGTGGGACTTCGTCCTCGCCGTGGTGATCGCGGTCGCGATCGGTGTCCTCGTCGGCATGCTGAACCTGCGGGTGCGCCACGCGGTCCGCAACGAGGCCGCGAGCACCGCCGTCTCGTTCGTCGCCCCCTTCATCGCGTACCTCCCGGCCGAGCACCTCGGGGCCTCCGGGCTCGTCGCGGCCGTCACGGCGGGCATCGTCACGGGGCGGGGCGCCGCGAAGTACCTGCGCCCGCAGGACCGCATCGCCGAGCGCTCCAACTGGGGCACCGTGAACCTCCTGCTCGAGGGCGGGGTGTTCCTGCTCGTCGGGCTCGAGCTCGTCGCGACCGTCACCGACGTGGGGTCCGAGGCCGGGGGGCCGTGGGCAGCCGTGCGGATCGGGGCGCTCGCGGCCGTCGCGATCGTGGTGCTCCGCGCCGGGTACGTCGCGGTGCTGCTGCTGCGGGCCCGGCAGACGCGGCGTCGGGGCGAGGCCCTGCGCGAACAGCTGCCCGCGTTCAAGGAGCGCCTGCGCACGAGCGAGGCGTCGCCCGAGCGCATCGAGCAGGCCAAGCGACGGGTGCGGCGCAAGATCGCCGACATCGACTACGTCGCCGGGGCCCGGCTCGGCTGGCGTGAGGGCACCGTGCTCGTCTGGGCCGGGATGCGGGGCGCGGTCACGGTCGCCGCGGCGCAGACCCTCCCGCTCGACACGCCGCAGCGCCCGTTCCTGCTGCTCGTCGCGTTCGTCGTCGCGATCGGGACCCTGTTCGTCCAGGGCGGCACGCTCGGCCCGGTCGTGCGGTGGCTGGGTGTCGGTGGGGCGGACGCCGGCGCCGCAGAGGAGCGGACCGCTCTCCTGGGCCTCATGCAGCAGGCGGCGTTCGGCGAGCTCAAGGATGCCGCGGCACGACGAGGTCTGCCCGGTGACGCTCGCGACCTGGACGGCGGCGAGCGTCGCGCGTTCGACCCGCGTGCCGTCGAGCGGGTCCGTGCGATCGTCGCGAAGAAGCGGGCGCTCGAAGGCTCGGAGGGGTCCGACGACGAGCGCTCCACCGGGGACGCCGTGCAGCGTGGGCCCTGGGGGCCCGAGGTCACCGCCGAGTTCCACGACCTGCGGCTGCGGGTCATCGAGGCCCAGCGGGCGGCGCTGCTCGACGCGCGCTCCCTCGGGACCTACAGCTCGTCCGCGCTCCAGTCGGCGCTCGACCTGCTGGACGCCGACCAGATCAGCCTGGAGCTGCGCGGCGGGTCATGACGGCGCAGCCCGCGGAGGGATCGGCGGGGCGGGTGAAGGTCGAGCAGGCCCCAGCTTTCACCCCGGAGCGGCGTCCGACGCCGTTGTCGCCGCCCCTCCCTGCAGGTGACGGGAGCCGCCGGAGCCTCAGACCGGTCCGCGGCCACCGCCCGGGACACGGACCGTGCCTCGACGTACCGATCAGGAGTCGACGATGCCTCGGAACATCCGCAGGACCACAGACCCGGAAGCCCTGGCGCTCGCCGTCAGGGCGCTGCGAGGGGCCCTCGAGCCCGCCGCGACCCGTTCCGGGATAGACCAACAGCTCGCGGCGGCGCTCGCCGGCGTCGAGATCTCCCCGAAGGTCGCGGCGCGCATGCTCGCACGCGTCGATCGTGTGCGGGGATCGGTGCGTCGTCGCGCGCTCCCGACCGTCGACGCGATCAGGCCCAGGGCGCCGCGGCTCGACACCGCCGATGGCGGCGGGGTCACCGGCTTCCCCGGCCTCGTCGGGCGGATCTCGGGTCGGTTCGGGGACAAGGCCGAGATCGGCCCGATCGGTCCGGTGGCGCGTTCGCCCCGGTACACGGTGACGTACGAGGGCCTCCACTGCCTCGACGAGACGGGGATCGACTGGCTCGGCAGCGACGAGCCGTACGTCGTGACGAGCGCCGTCCACATCACCACGGGGGCCAGAACGTGGTGCGCACCGAGCTGCATCCGCTCGGGCAGGGCGGCAAGCGCCACTACACGGACGTGGACTCGCACGAGACCCGGGTGGGGCCGCGGGCGTCGTGCTGGTCCAGCACCGACGACGTCTTCGTCGACGGGATGTCGTTGACCACCACGGTCATCGAGCACGACCAGGGGGATCCGGACGCGTTCCGCGACGAGATCGACGCTGCGGTGACGCTCGCGCTCGCGGTCGCCGGCCTCCTGTTCCCGCTCGCGTCACCGATCCTCGTCCTCGTCAAGGCGAGCGGGCTCGTGACGGACTTCTTCAACTGGCTCGTCGGAACCGACGACGATCTGGTGGGCAGGTCGACGGTCGTTCTCTCCGACGACGACCTGCTGGCCTACAGCACGTGGGGGACGATCGACTACTCCGAGAAGGTCGGTGGCGCCTCGACCGGGCTCCCGTACCACTTCCTGAGCAAGGCGGGCGGGGCGTACGTCGTGGCTTTCACCGTAGACCGCGACCCCGACGCGCCGAAGCCGGACCCCGGGCCGGTCCTCTAGGTCCGCGTCACCTCGCACCGCTTCCGGCGCCCTGCTCGGCGAGCCGTCCGTCGAGCAGGTGCACTCGCGTCGGCACGGTGTCGAGGGTCGACTCGTCGTGCGTGACGAGCAGCGTCGCCGCCCCGCACTCACGGCCGAGCCTGGTGATGAGCTCGATGACGGCCGACCCGCGTTCGTGGTCGAGGGCGGATGTCGGCTCGTCGACCAGCAGGACGTCGGGGGTGCCGACGAGCGCGCGGGCGATCGCGACCCGCTGCCGCTGCCCCCGGAGAGCTGGCCGGGGCGCTTGTCCTGCCACGGGCCGAGCCCTACGGCGTCGAGCAGCTCGCGGGCGCGGTCGCGGCCGGACGACGGTGCCCGGCCGCCGAGGTGGCTCAGCAGCTCGAGCTGCTCGACCGCCGTGAGCGACGGGATGAGCTGCGGCTGCTGGAACACGAAGCCGATGCGCTCCAGGCGGGTCCGGGTCGCGGCGTCGCGGGGGTGTCGGTCGTGAAGACCGGCTCGGCCTCGTCGCCGAACCGGACGGTGCCGGACGTCGGGTGCGTGAGTCCGCCGGCGACGGCCAGGAGGCTCGACTTGCCGGAGCCGGACGGGCCGAGCAGGGCGGTCGTCGTGCCCGACGCGACGGTGAGCGAGACGTCGTCCACCGCCGTGAGCGTCGTGTCGCCGTCGGGGTAGACGAGGGTGATGTTCTCGAGGTGCAGGTCCACGGTGGGGCTCCTGTGGTCTGGTGGCTGGGAGTCGGAGGTCGGGTGGGCTCAGCGCGCCGAGAGCGCGGCGTGCGGGTCGACCCGGGTGATCTGCCCGATGGCGAGCCCCGCGCCGATCACCCCGAGCGCCACGAGGGCGACGGAAGGGACGAGGACGGTCGTGAGGTCGACGACGACCGGGACCACGGGCCGCAGCAGCAGTGCCGTCGTGGCGGCGAGCAGCGTCCCGATGCCGACGCCGATCACGAGGATCACGAGCGCCTGGCCGATCGCGTCCTTCATCAGGTAGCGGGTCGACGCCCCGAGCGCCTTGAGCACCGCGACGTCGCCCCGTCGGCTGATCGTCCAGACGGTGAAGAACGCACCGACGACGAGTGCCGAGATGCCGAGCAGGAACGCCTCCATCATGAGCAGCGACCCGTGCTCGGACGCGTACGAGCTGATCGCGCTCAGCGACGCCCTGGTCTTCTGGGTCGTGGTGCCGATGGCGTCGTCGGCGGCGGCGAGGGTGTCGTCGTCCGCGTCGTCGGTCAGGGCGACGACGGTCGCGACCGTCTCGGCGTCCGCGCCGGGGGCGACGTTCGCACCGATGCCCTGCCAGTCGTCGAGGGACGTCCACAGCACCGGCAGGTGCGAGTAGCTCGCGGAGTCGTCGACGACGGCGGAGACCTCGAGCTCGATCGTGCCGACCGTGACCACGTCGCCCGCCGCGGCGTCGAGGTCGTCGGCGGCGCCGGCGGACAGGACGACCGTGCCCGCGCCGACGTCGGGCGCACCGGTGGCGCTCCCGGTCGTGGCGCCCGAGGCGTCGGCATCGACCTCCGTCGGCAGGAGCCCGGAACCGGGCTGCACGCCGAACGCCGCGACCGACGCGGTCGTGCTCGATGTCGTGGCCCGGGTGCTCGTGATGCCGAGCGGCTGGGCGTCGGTGACGCCGTCGACGTCGGACCACGCCTCCCACTGGTCCTGCGTGACCTGCGACCCCGTGAACGTCGGGCCGCCTCCGGGTCCCGCCGGCTCGGCGTCCTCGGCGACCGTGAACGCCAGGTGGTCCGAGGGCAGCTCCTTGATCGACGACGTCGACTCGTCCGCGAGCCCCTCCGTGAGGGACGCGAGGAAGACGACGAGGTACGTGATCAGGACGATCACGGTCGACATGAGGAGAAATCGCCCGCGGGCGAATCTCAGGTCGCGCAGGGCGACGAACATCGTGCCTCCAGGGCAGCTCGGGTGATTCTCGGGTGCTGTGCCCACCATCGCCTGTTTCTGACGCCGCGGCACCATGCGCGCGGGCGAGGTGCTCCTCCACCTTTCGGCCGATGCGCGCGCGTCCCGGCTGGGTAGGTTGACCTGCATGCCTCCTCGCCACCCGGCACTCTCGACGGTCCGGGCGCTGTGGCTCGGCCTCGACGTCCTGACCGTCGGCCTGGTCGCCTTCGCCCTGTGGCGGGTGAGCTCGGCGTTCGGGGCGTTCCTGCCCGACGGGTGGGCGCCCGTCGCGACGGCCGTCGGGCTGGTGTTCCTCGTCGTGTATGCGGCGGGCCGCCGCTGGGTCCGGGTGCAGGACCGTTCGATCTCGGCGCCCCGGCGTGCGTGGTGGCCGGACGGCGCGTGGATCCTTGCGCTGACGACGCTCTGGGCGGGCCTCCAGGTGCTCGACCCGTGGGCGCTGTGGATCGCGTTCCCGCTCATGGTGCTGCAGATGCACGTGCTCGGCCCGCACCGCGGCGTCGTCGCGGTCGTCGCGACGGTCGCCCTCTGCGTCGCGATCCCGAGCGTGATGCTCGGCCGGACCGACGTGGGCGACGTCCTCGGTCCCACCCTCGGTGGTGCGGTCGCGGTCGGTGTGGTCCTCGGTCTCGAGGCCCTCGTCCGCGAGGGCGAGCAGCGCCAACGGCTGTTCGACGAGCTGGTCGCCGCTCGGGCCGACCTGGCCGTGACCGAGCGCGAGCGGGCGGTGGCCGCAGAGCGCGAGCGCCTCGCCCGCGAGATCCACGACACGCTCGCCCAGGGGTTCTCGGCGATCGAGCTCGTGCTGCGGGTCGCGGACGGCGCGGTCGGCCGCGACGACGACCTCGCCCGGGCGTCGGTCGAGCAGGCGCGCCGCACCGCGCAGGACAACCTCGCCGAGGCGCGCCGCGTCGTCCGCGCCCTGGCCCCCGGCGATCTCGCCGACGGCAGCCTCGCGGCCGCCCTCGAGCGGGTTGCCGGTCGCTACCGGGGCGTCGGCGGGCTGCGCGTCGAGGTGTCCACCGCCGGTCTCGATCGGGTGCTGCCCGCCTCCGTCGAGACCGCGCTCCTGAGGATCGCGCAGCAGGCGCTCGCGAACGTCGTCCAGCACGCCCGGGCGAGCCGGGTGACCGTGACGGTCAGCGACCTGGGCGACGCCGTCGCGCTCGACGTCGTCGACGACGGCGTCGGGACGGGAGCGCCGGCGGCGGCGGAGGAGGACGCGGAGGAGGACGCGGAGGCGGACGCGACCCACGGCGGGGAGGCGCGGTCGGACGGCGGGTTCGGCCTCGCGTCGATGCGCTCGCGGGCGGTCGAGCTGGGCGGGAGCTTCACGGTCGAGTCGGACCCCGGCGACGGCACGGCCGTGGCGGTCCTGCTCCCGGTCGACGAGCCCGAGGTCTCCCGATGATCGCCGTCGCCCTCACCGACGACCATCCCGTGGTCCGCGCGGGCCTGCGCGCAGTCCTCGACGGGCAGGACGACATGAGGGTGGTGGCCGAGCACGAGACCGCCGAGGAGCTCGTCGAGCATGTGCTCGAAGGCATCGCGGCCGACGTGCTGCTGCTCGACCTGAGGTTCGGCGAAGGCCGACTCGGGGGCGCTGCTGCGACGCGCCAGATCGTCGCCGCCGGCGGCCCGCCGGTGCTGATCCTGACGACCTACGACTCCGACGCCGACATCCTCGCCGCCATCGAGGCGGGGGCCAGCGGGTACCTGCTCAAGGACGCGCCGACGGCCGAGCTCGCGGCGGCGATCCGCGCGGCCGCGGCGGGGAGACCGCGCTCGGCCCCACCGTCCAGCGCCGTCTGCTCGGTCGGCTCCGGGCGCCGGGGGTCTCCCTGACGCTGCGCGAGCTCGAGGTCCTGGAGCACGTCGCCCAGGGTCGGTCGAACGAGGCGATCGCCAGGGAGCTGTTCCTGTCGCGGGCGACGGTGAAGTCCCATCTCGCGCACGTGTACGACAAGCTCGGCGTCGACTCGCGGACGGCGGCAGTCGCCGCGGCCCGTCGGCAGCGCCTCATCCCCGACTGATCGCTGCTCGCGACCCGGTGCCGGCGGAGCACAGGCCCGAGCGGAGGCCGGGCACAGGCACAGGCATCCGATAGGCAGGTCAGGGGCGGGCCGGGAACGTGCTGCGCGCGACGAGGACCATCAGCGTGGCGACGGCCATGAGCGCCGCGCCGACGAGCGTGAGGGTCTCGATGCCGGACGACGCGAGCACCGTCGACCCGAGAGCGGCGCCGGCGCCGATCCCGAGGTTGGCCGACGAGTTGATCAGCGCGCCCGTGATGTCGGGTGACGCGCCCCGCGTGCGGATCGCGGCAGCCTGCGTGATGGCGGGGATCGACCCGAACATCGCGAGCCAGACGATGCCCGCAGCCAGCACGCCGCCGAGGCTCGGGAACGCTGCCCAGACGACGAGCAGCCCGAGCGTGACGCCGCCGAGCGCCCCGATCAGGCCGGCGCGAGGCCGTCGGTCGACCGTCGCACCGGCGTACCAGACCCCGATCAGTCCCGCGGCGCCGAACCCGAGGAGCACGGGCCCGACGGCCGTCTCCGCGAGGCCGGCGCCGATGAGGATCACGGACACGTAGGTGTAGACCGTGTACTGACCGAGGAACGTCACCGCGTTGGTCACCGAGACCACGGCGAGGCGCCCGCGCCCGGGGCGGGGTGCGTCGTCCGACGCCTGTGCGGTGGGCACGGTCGAGACCGGCGGCAGGAGCGCGATGACGAGGGCCGCCGTCAGGGCGCAGGCGACGGCCAGGACGACGAAGGCGGCCCGCCACCCGAGCGCGGTGCCGAGCGACGTGGAGAGCGGGACGCCGAGCACGAACCCGGCGGACCCGCCGACCGTCGCGATCGTCAGGGCGCGACCGGTGAACTCGGGACGCACCAGGCGGGAGGCGTAGCCGATGCTGATCGAGAAGAACACGGCGTGCGTGACACCGCCGAGGGCGCGGCCCGCAGCGAGGACGGCGAAGCTCGGTGCCACGGCGACGAGCACGTTCGACGCCGCGTACGAGAGCAGGGTTGCGAGGACCAGCGGCTTGCGGGGCAGTCGACGGGTCAGGACCGTCAGCGGTAGCGCGAGCGCCGCGACGAGAAGGGCGTACACGCTCACGAGCAGCCCCGCCCGCGCCTCCGTGACCCCAACCCCGGCGCTGATCTGGGGGAGCAGGCCGACGGGCAGCACCTCCGTCGTGATCGCGACGAACGTCGCGACGCTGAGCGCGATGAGCCCTCGCCACGCGGCCTTGACGGAGCCCGGTTCGTGGAACGCGCGGCGTGCGCCGCCGGGAGGCGGCGGGGATGTTGGCACGGCTCCAGTATGACTACCGGGTGACGACGGGGTGGCTGCTGGGCGGCCGCGGGGCGGTGACGGGGCGGCGTCGATCCGGTCGTTCGGCGTGTCGCATTGCGGCGAATCTTTTTCACGATATCGTCTCGTCCGGCTCTACCCCGAAACGGCCATCGTGTTCGACCGCGACCAGCAGGTCCACGAACGATCCCGCATCGTGAGACGTCGCACGGGTTGGCTCGTTTTCGGTGTAATGGCGGGCCGGAGACGGCATCCGTGATCGCCGTCGTCTTGCCCTTCGAGACAAAATCGGCCCTAGGTAACGGTTCGGCAACGTATCGAGTTTCGATACGCCAAACGACCTCCCAAACGCGCAACTCGGGCGTATAAATAGACGTATCGCAGCGCGACGCAGATCGCGCACCGGGTGGCCGATCGGTCACCCGCTGGACCAGGGCCGGTCACGTGACCGGCCCTCCTCGGGCCCCACGTCGAAAGACCTCGGAGAGCTGGAGGAGTACGTCATGTCACACCGGATCGGGACCACGGGCACAGGTCGACGCGGAGGGCTGCGGATCGCCGCAGCGTCCCTCTGCATCGCCGCCCTCACCGCAGTAGGGGGCCCGGCGCTCGCCGCCGACACGGCGCCCACGAACCAGCCGACGGCCACGGGGTCGCTCGTGACTGCTCCCGACGACGGTCAGCAGGACTCGCCCGCGACGGACGGGTCGGCGGATGCAGCGCAGGCGGCGCCCGAGCCGACCGCTCAGCCGAGCGTCGAGCCCACCGCGGAGCCGACCTCGGAGGCCTCCCCCGAGCCCGCCGCGAAGGCGTCCTCGGAACCCGCTCCTGAGCCGACCGCTGAGCCGACGTCGGAACCTGCTCCTGAGCCGGCGTCCGAGCCCGCTCCCGCGGCGGACGCCGCGCCCGCACCGGCTCCCGACTGGATCGACGCCATCCGGAGCATCACCGCCAGCACGCAGACCGTCCGGGACGGCGGGACTCTGAAGCTCGACGCCAAGTGGTCGCTGCCGAAGGGCACCGTCGCCGGCACCCGGTTCGGGTTGACCGTGCCCGACCTGCTGAAGCTCGGGACGATCCCCGACTTCGACCTCAGGGACGGCTCTGCCGTGGCCGCGACCTGCACGGTCCGGGACGCCCACGTCGAGTGCACGACGACGGACTACGCCGTGAACCACGCGAACGTCGAGGGCGACCTCTGGCTCAGCGTGCGGGCGCAGCGGGTCGAGAGCACCGGCCAGGTCGACGTGACGGTGGCGCCCGGCGTCAGCCGCACGCTGCAGCTGGTCGTGGAGCCGCAGCCCGCGGAGCCCCAGAGGCCGCCGTCGAACCACCACAACAACACGCGCAGCGACTACACCCCGGCCACCTCACCCAAGAAGCTGGGCCGGGGCGTCGACACCACCAGGCAGACCATGGCGTGGCGCATCGAGGCGCCGGCGTCGGCTCGCACCGAGCACGGCCTCGTCGTCCACGACTCGTGGGCCGACACCGGCGTCCGGCTCGACGAGGGCTCGCTCCAGGTCCGCTGCCACGCGGTCCACGAGGGCCGCTGGTCGACGCTGCGCTCCTCCAGGGACTTCAGCGTGGCTCAGACCGCGCACGGCATGGATCTCACGATCACCGATGCTCACTGCGACGGCACGTACCAGGTCAACTACAAGACGCAGCTCCCGTCCGGGTCGCACCAGGACCTGACGGTCCGCAACTCCGCGACGATCAAGGGTCTCCCCGAGGTGCACGCCTCGCAGACGTGGAAGCCGCCGGCACAGCTCTCGAAGTCCGGCAAGGTCGACAGCAGCCACCGCCGCGCCGACTGGACCGTGCACCTGACTGCCGAGGGCCTCGGTAGCGGTACCGCCACCATCACCGACAAGCCGGAGCGGATGAGCCTGGTCCCGGGGTCCGCGAAGCTGCGGTGCGAGATCCTCGGCAGGGGCAAGGACCTGCCTGCCAGCGCTTTCGCGGTGACCACGGACGACACGGACGCCGAGAACCACATCATCACCGTCGCGATCAGCGACCAGAGCTGCCGCGTCGACGGCGGTCGGTACGTGCTCACCTACACGACCGACCTCCCTCGGGACGCCACGGACGGCGAGCAGTTCCAGAACAGCGTGACGGCGACGAGCGCCTCGCACGCCAGCACCCCCAGAGCAGCGCCACGGTCAAGTACACGATGTCCGCCGGTGGCAGCGCGTCGGGATCCCCGGTCTGGGACCTGAGGCTCACCAAGGACGTCACCGGCGGTGGCGAGAAGCTCGTCGGGGACACGACGTTCGACGTCGACTGGTCGTTCGGCCAGGGCGCCACCGCACGGACCGGGACCTTGCACGTCGCGGACGGCAAGGGGCAGTCCATCCGGGACATCCCCGTCGGAGCGGACGTGACGCTCACCGAGCGCGAGGCCACCGTCGACGGCGTGTGGTTCGGCACCCCCGAGTTCACCGGTGACGGCAACGACATCGTGGGGCGGTCCATCGTCGTCAGGCGTGGCCACGGTCAGGTGCGGATCGCGCTCGAGAACCCGACCACGCTCGTCCCGAACCCCGACGCCGTGCCGCCGCAGCGGCCCACCGACCCGACGCCGACACCCACGCCGGGCAACTACACCGTCCCGCCGCTGAACCCGAACGCCCCGACCGTGGCCCCGCCGACGGCGCCCACGGCTCCTCAGGCCACCCCGACGCCGACTCCGGTGGCGACGCCGGGCATGGTGCCGCCGACCCTGCCGAACGCTCCGGTGCTCGTCCCGGGTCAGACCCCGACCCCGACTCCGGTGGCGACGCCGAACCTGGTGCCGCCGACGCTGCCGCAGGCTCCGGTGCTCGTGCCGAACCAGGTCCCGACGCCGACCCCGGTGGCGACGCCGCACCTGGTGCCGCCGACGCTGGTCGGTAACACCGTCGTCCCGCCGACCACGGTCCCGCCGACCACGACGGGCACCACGACCGTCCCGCCGACCACGACGGGCACCACGACCGTCAACCGGACGGTCACCCCTCCGACGAAGGTCGAGAGGACGCCGGCGCCCACGCCGCACGGTTCGGTCGTGAACCTCGCCCAGACCGGGAGTGACGCGCTCGCGATGGGGCTGGTCGCCCTCGCGTTCGTGCTGGCGGGCGCCCTGCTCCTGCTCATCGTGGCGCGTCGGCGCCGGGAGAGCTGAGGTCGACCGACGGGGACCGTAGTCGCCCAGCCCCGCGGTGGTGATCGTGCCACTGCGGGGCCGGGCGTTCGCGTGCCCCGTGGAAGATGCCTTGCATGCAACCTTGCATGCAAGCAGTAGGATGAGGGCATGCCCCAGCCACCCGCCGTCGACCGTGCCTACGAGCACGTCAAGAGCCGCATCATCACCGGAGAGCTGCCGGGGGTGCTCTGCTCAGCGAGGCGCAGGTCGGCGCCGAGATCGGTCTCAGCCGCACCCCGGTCCACGAGGCGTTCCTGCGACTGTCGGCCGAGCGCCTCCTGAGCCTCGAGTCCCGTCGGGGAGCCGTCGTGGTCCCCGTCCCCGCCGGGGAGCCGACCGACGTGATCGAGGCCCGTGAGGCGCTCGAGGCGAGCGCCGCCCGCCGGATCGTCCGGGACAGCCGCACCGCCGCCGTCCTCCCGGATCTCGACCGGCAGCTCGCCGAGATGCGCGCGCACGTGGCGAGCGGCGACGTCCGACGCTTCGTCGCGGCCGACGACGCCTTCCACGCGGCGGTCGTCGACCATGCCGGCAACGCGCTGGTCGCCGACTTCTACGCCCGGCTCCGGGACCACCAGCAGCGCCTGCGCCACCACCTGCTGGCGGTGCGCGCCGGCGACCTCGCCGGGTCCCTCGACGACCACGAGCGGCTCAGGTCGGCGCTCGGGGCGTCGGACGACGTCGCGTACGCCGCCGTGCTCGGCGAGCACGTCGCTCGGTACCGAGGAGCGCTGTGACCTCGTCCGGTGGGGACGTCGCGCGCCGTGGCGCCGCCGCAGCGCGCAAGCCCTGGCTCGTGGTCTTCTGGCTGATCTTCATCTGCTCGTACGCCGGGAACCAGTTCACCCCGCTGCTGCTCCTCTACAAGCAGGTCCAGAACTACTCGACGACCGTGGTGAACGAGTTCCTCGGCATCTACGTCTTCGGTCTCGCCCCGGCGCTGCTGCTCGCCGGCAGCCTCTCCGACCGGCACGGCCGCAAGCCCCTCATGTACGCCGGGACGGTCGCGGCGATCCTCGCGAGCGTCAGCCTCGCGTTCTCCGAGTACGGCACCACCGGGATCTTCGTCGGGCGCTGGTTCGCCGGGGCGACCGTGGGTATCGCGATGGCGGTCGGCAACAGCTGGCTCAAGGAGCTGTCGGAGGGGCCGTACGACCTCGCCGCCGACCCTCAGGCGGGGGCTCGTCGGGCGTCGCTGGCGTTCACGCTCGGCTCGGCGGTCGGGGCGCTCGTCGCGGGCCTGATCGCGCAGTTCAGCTCGATGGGGGAGTGGCTGCCGTTCGTGATCCACGTGGTCGTGACCCTCCCGTTCCTGGTGATCCTCCGCAGCGTCCCGGAGACCAGCACCACCGGCGGTACGCAGGGCCCACTCTGGAACCAGCTCAAGATCCCTGCCGCCGGGCACAAGCGGTTCACCCACGTCGTGCTCGTCGCGTCACCGTGGCTGCTCGGCGGCGCCGCGATCGCCTACGGCTACCTGCCGGTCCTGCTCTCCGACGCCTCGGGCGACTGGGGCCTCGGCTATGCCACGCTGCTGACCGTCCTCACGCTCGTCGTCGCTGCGCTGGTCCAGCCGTTCGCGAAGCGCCTCGACTCGCCGGACAGCGCACGCGGGCTCGTCGCGTGCCTCGCCGTGACCGTCGTGGGGTTCTCCCTCGTGGTCGTCGCCGTCGCCCGGGACTCGCTCGTGCTGGGCGTCGTGGCCGCCGTGGTCGTGGGCGTCGCGATCGGCTTCGGCCTGGTCTCGAGCCTCCTCGAGGTCCAGCGCATCGCGGAGCCCGAGGACCTCGCCGGCCTCACCGGGGTGTTCTACGCGGTGTCCTACTGCGGGTTCCTCGTCCCGGCGATCCTCTCGTCGCTGTCGCAGTGGGTCCCCGTGACCGTGCTGCTGTCGGTGCTCGTCGCGCTCGCCGTCCTGACGACGTTCGTGCTGCTGGCCAACTACCGCAAGCACCTGCCGACGGGGCGGTGACAGCCCGCCCGCGCGACCGACGTGATGGGACGATGGGCGCATGACCGGCGGACGGCGCAGCGCCCCCTTCCCTCGTGGGCGACCTATCGGGAGACCATCGGGGACCGGACCTCTCTGTTCACGGAGGTGGTCGCTGCGTTCGGCACCGAGCGCGCCCTGTACCTCGGCAGCTACCTCGACCTCGCGCCCTCGGCGGCGATCCGGTCGGTCACGTACGTCGACCTCGACCGGCGCGCGGCGCGGTACTTCGCCGACCCGGACCGGGTGGCGGCCGACCTGGCGGGCCGGACCGGAGCCGGCGCCGGGGAGGACGTGGAGTTCCTCGAGGCCGACTACGTGTCGCACCTCCCGGTGCCCGACGCCGCGTTCGACCTGATCGTCTCGCTCTACGCCGGACCCACGTGGGACCACCCTCGGCGCCACCTCGCGCCCGGCGGGCTGTTCCTCGCCAACGCGAGCCACGGCGACGCGAGCCTCGCAGCGCTCGACGAGAGCCTCGAGTTCGTCGCCGCCGTCCAGCACCGCGGCGACGACTACCGCCTGGACCGCGAGGGGCTCGACACGTACCTCGTGCCGAAGAAGCCGGCGGCCGCGGACGCCGAGCTCATCCGCGCCGCCGGCAAGGGCATCGCGTACACGAGGCCGGCGTTCGCGTACGTGTTCCGGCTGCGCTGATCCGGCTCTGGTCGACGGGGGCGGCAGACGGCGGGCCCGGCGGCCCGCGCGGCTCAGCCCCGCAGGTCCTTGCGCGGGAAGTCCCAGAACCCGATCGCGAGCACCACGACCGCGGTGATCGCCAGCACGGTCAGCGACCCCCAGTCGGCCCCGTTCACCAGCGGGTCGCTCGCGTTGTAGTGGTACCAAGGGCTGATCCGCGCCCACGAGGACAGGGACTCGGACAGCGGGAAGAACGACGCGATCGCGAACGACAGACCGGCGAACCCGGCGCCGATCACCATCGTCGGCCGCTTCCTGCCGACCAGGACTCCTGCCGTGATCGTGACGGCGCCGACGACGAGCCCCAGCATCGTGGTGTGCAGGGCGGCGGCGACCATCCCGGACGTCGAGAGCCCCAGGTCGCCGCTGAGGTCCGCGACCCAGAGGCCGACGAGCACCATGACGCCCATCAGACCGACGAGCAGCACGGTCGCCACCGACTTGGCGGCGAGGAACGTGGTCCGCGAGACCGGGGCGGAGAGCGACATGCCGAGCGTCTTCGCCTCCTCCTCGGCGGCCGTCGCGCGCATGCCGGAGATCACCGCGACCGCGATGAGGAACCCGGGCGCCACCATGGACAGGAACTCCGCGTTGGCCCACCCGGCCGGCGTCGTCAGGTCGGCGCCAGGCAGGATCTCGGTCATGGCCGGGGAGCTCCAGGCCGGCGAACGCGTCCTGCAGCGGCTCCCAGAGGAGGCCGATCACGAGCCCCATGACGATGCAGTAGAACGCCAGGGCGGCGACGATCTTGATCGGAGAAAGGAAGGCCCGCGTGGTGATCGCGCGTCCTGCGGAGCGCGTCGAGCCGAGGTCGGTCGTGGTCGTCATGTCAGCCCCTCAGGTCTCGACGCGGGAAGTACCGGGCGGCGAGCCCGAGGCCGACGGCGGCGACGGCAGCGAGCACCGCGAGGTGCAGCCAGTCGACGCCGTTCGTCAGCGGGTCGCTGCCGAGGTAGTAGTACCAGGGGCTGAGCTTCGCGGCGGTCTCGTAGCCGGCGAGCGGGAGCATCGCCTGAGTGAAGTAGGCGACGACGGCGACGCCGCCCACGACCCCGGACGCGAGCTGCGGCCTGCCCGTGGCGGCGGCGACGCCGAACGAGAGCCCCCGAACGCCAGTCCCAGGAACAGCAGGTGGAGGCATCCCGCGGCCGCCTGTCCCGGTGAGAGCCCGGCGTCGAACACCACGGAGCCGACCGACATCCCGAGCCAGAAGATCGCGACCGCGGCGAGGAGCCCGAGCAGGAGAGCCACGGACTTGGACCACAGGATCCTGGTCCGGGTCACCGGTTGCGCCGAGAGCAGGCCCATCGTCTTGGACTGCTCCTCGCCCGCCAGGATCGAGGCACCGCCCATCACGGCGTAGGCGACGACGGCGATCGGGGCGATGAGCGTGAACACCTCGCCGACCACGTAGCCGCCCGGGGTGTCCTTGCCCAGGAACGCCTGCATGGCGGGTGTCAGGCTCGCGGTGATCGAGTCGATCAGGTCGCCCATCGGTACGGACATGCCGAGCGCGAAGAACGCGAGCACCGCCAGGGAAGCGCCGAGCACGACGGACCCCGTGCGCCGGTCGCGCAGGTCGCGGCGCAGGATCTCAGTCGACATCGGCCCCACCCCGCCGGGTCCGGTTCGTGCTGCGCCCGGCGCTGCGCCTGGTGTCGCGCCCGGTGCTGCGCCGCGTGCCGCCTGCGCCCCCTGTGCCCCCGATGCCACCCGCTCCACCCGTGCGCGCGGCCCGTGCCGCGCTCCGGCTGGCCGGCGCTTCGTCCTGCGACTCGTCGGACGTCGTCCGCCCCGCCGGTCCGGAGCTCTCGTCCTTCTCGTCGGCGCCGTCGCGGTAGTACGCGAGGAAGATCTCCTCCAGGTCCGCGTCGCGGCTGTGGAGGTTGAGGACCTCGTGCTGCATGGCGGCCCGGAGGACGGCGTTGACCGACCCGTCGTAGGAGACGCCGACGTGCGTCTCGTGGGCCTCGACGTCGCGAACACCCTCGACCCCGGCGAAGAGGTCGGCGGGCACCGCCTCGGCGAACTCGAAGTCGAGGCGACGGATCGCCTTCTGCTTCAGCGCGTCGATGCGCTCGACGACGATCAGCCTGCCGTGGCGGATGATCCCGACGCGGTCGGCGACGCGCTCGACCTCGGACAGCGTGTGCGAGGACAGGAACACGGTGCGTCCCTCGGCGCGGACCTCGCGCATGAGCTCCATGAACTCCTGCTGGATCAGCGGGTCGAGCCCGGCGTTCGGCTCGTCGAGGATCAGGAGCTCGGGCTTGTGCATGAACGCCTGGATGAGCCCGATCTTCTGCCGGTTGCCCGTCGAGTACTCGCTGATCTTCTTGCCGAGGTCGGCCTTGAGGCGTTCGGCGAGCTCGTCGACGTACGACTGGTCGACGCCGCCGCGCAGGTCGGCGAAGTACTTGAGGGTCTGCGCGCCGGTCATCTGGGGGTAGAGCGCGAGGTCGCCGGGGATGTACCCGATGCGCCGGCGGATCTCGAGGAGTCGGCGCGCACGTCGCGGCCGAGGATCGTCGCGGTCCCTGCGGTGGGCCGGAGCTGATCGAGGAGCACGCGGATCGTCGTGGACTTGCCGGCGCCGTTGGGGCCGAGGAACCCGAAGATCTCGCCGGTCGCGACCTCGAGGTCGATGGCGTCGACCGCGGTGAAGTCGCCGAAGTCCTTGCTGAGGCCGTGCGTCCGGATCGCGACGTCACTCATGGGTGGTGCCCTTCTCGCGGTGGTAGCGCTCCATGAGCGCGGGGATCTCTCGTGCGAAGAACTCGAAGAAGCGGCTGGCCTCGACCAGCCGGCCGGCCCGGGGGAGGTGGGGTCGCCGATGGCGTCGAGCCCGGCGCGGGTGAGGGCGTCGAGCGAGCGGACGGTCGAGATCTCGGACGTCATCACGACGTCCCAGGCGTCGGGGCCGATCCGGTAGTAGGTCTTGCGGTCCCCGGCGCGGGTGACCTTCTCGACGAACCCGGCCCGGACGAGGACCCCGAGGTTGGTGCTCACGCTGCCCGTGCTCGCGTGCAGGCCCTCGACGATCTGCTGCGCAGACTGCTCGGGCGGGTCGCAGACCTGCAGCCAGCCCAGCACGCGCCCGCCGGCGCGGGAGAAGCCCACGCCCTCCATGTAGAGGCCCATGTCCTCGACGAACTGCGCGAGGGCGGCGTCGTCAGGGACTGGGCTCCGTTTCATGGATTTCACTCTAGCGTGAAATCCATGAAAGGAGAACGTTCGCCTAGGCGGGGCTCGTCGGGCGCCTCCCGCTCGTCGGGCTCGTCGCGTCGGACGCCGCCGCACCGGTCCGGCCGGTCGGTGCCGCCTCGGCGGCACGGGTCGCGGCCCAGGCGGCGAGGAGCTTCAGCCCGTCGTCGGACGGCGACCCGGGGGTCGCGGTGTAGACGTTCAGCTGGAGCCCGGGGTCCGCGGGCAGGACGAGCGCCTCGTAGTCGAGCTCGATCCTCCCGACACCGGGGTGGTGGAACACCTTCGTGCCGGTGCGGTGGAAGCGCACGTCGTGCGACGCCCACAGCCGCCGGAAGTCCTCGCTGCGCGTGGACAGCTCGCCGACCAGAGCGGTCAGATGCTTGTCGTAGGGGTTCTTGCCGGCCTCGGAGCGCAGGATCGCGACGCTGTCGCGGGCGATGCGCTCGGCCTTGTCGCCCCAGAACTCCCGCGCCGCCGACGGGTCCAGGAAGTTGAACCGGGCCGTGTTGACGGGCTTGTTCGCGACGCGCTCGGGCGAGTCGTAGACCGGCGAGTACAGAGCCTCACCGAGGGCGTTGGCGCCGAGCACGTCCAGCCGCCCGTTGCGGACGAAGGCGGGGACGTCGACGAGCGCGTCGAGGATCCGCTGCACAGCAGGGCGCAGCGTCGCTGCGGGGGCGCGCTTCGCCCGGGAGCGCGCGGCACCCGACGCGTTGGCGGTGCGTGCCAGGTCGAACAGGTGGCCACGCTCCGCCTCGTCGAGCTGCAGCGCCTCGGCGAGGGCCTCCAGGACCTCCTCGGACGCGCCGCCCAGGTTCCCGCGCTCCAGCCGTGTGTAGTAGTCGACGCTCACGCCCGCGAGCATCGCGACCTCCTCGCGGCGCAGCCCCGGCACGCGGCGGTTGCCCCCGTACGCGGGCAACCCGGCCTGGTCCGGAGTGATCCGGGCGCGGCGGCTGGCGAGGAACTCGCGGGTCTCGGCCTTCAGGTCCATGACCCGACGGTACGACCGACGGCCCGACCGTGAGAGGTACAGGTGGTACCTGGGTCGACGAGCGGGGTACCAGCAGGCCCTGCCTGGGGCGGCGGCGCATCCTTACGGTGAGGACATGACCACGAACGAGATCCCCACCCTGACCCTGAACAACGGCGTCGAGATGCCCGCCCTCGGATACGGCGTCTTCCAGACGCCGCCGGAGGAGACCGTCACGGCGGTCGAGGCCGCGCTGCGCACCGGGTACCGCCACATCGACACGGCCGCCGCCTACGGCAACGAGCGCGAGGTCGGTGAGGCGATCCGCCGCTCCGGCGTCCCGCGGGACGAGATCTTCCTGGAGACGAAGGTCTGGATCAGCGACTTCGGCTACGAGGAGACCCTGCACGCGTTCGACAAGAGCGCTGCGAAGCTCGGCGTCGACACGATCGACCTGTTCATCCTGCACCAGGCCCTGCCGAGCCGGTTCGACCTCACGATCGCGGCCTACCAGGCGCTCGAGAAGCTGCTCGCCGACGGCAAGATCCGCGCGATCGGCGTCAGCAACTTCATGCGCGACCACCTCGCCGGGCTGCTCGACGCCACCGAGGTGGTCCCGGCCGTCAACCAGATCGAGGTCCACCCGTACTTCCGCCAGCCCGACGTCCTCGCGGCGGACGCGGAGTACGGCATCGTCAGCCAGGCGTGGTCGCCGATCGGCGGCATCACGTTCTACCGCGACGGCGAGAACACCAGCACCCTCGAGGACCCGACGGTCCGGCGGATCGCCGAGGCGCACGGCGTCACGGCGGCCCAGGTGATGCTGCGCTGGCACCTGCAGCAGGGTCGCTCGGCGATCCCCAAGTCCGTCACCCCGAGCCGCATCGAGGAGAACTTCGACGTCGTCGGCTTCGATCTGAGCGACGACGAGCTCGCCGAGATCGACGGCCTCGACACCGGGAAGCGCGGCGGCCCCGCACCCGAGGCCGTCACCCTCGAGTCCTTCGGGCGCGCGATCCCCGAAGCCTGATCCCGAGGGGCGGTGCGCGCACGGCGAAGGGCCGCCCGCGCGAGTCTGTCGACTCGTGTGAGCGGCCCTTCGCCTGCCTGCCCGGGGTGTCGGACGTCGTCCGTCACCCCGGGTCGTGAGGTCCGGTTACTTCGTGGCGTCCTCGAGCATCGGGACGAGCTCGTCGAGCGCGTACGCGGTCGAGAGCGTGGAGCCCAGGGAGTAGGCCGACGAGAGGTCGCCGTCCACGACGACGCTGTGTCCGTCGGCCACGGCCGGGATCGCCTTCCAGACGGCGTCCTCGGTGATCTCGGTGGTCTCGATCCCGATCGGGAAGGCGACAATCACGCCCGCGTCGAGGAGGTCGAGCTGCTCGGACGAGATGCTGACGAAGAAGGAGTCGACGTCCTCGCCGAGCTTCTCGACCTCGGGGTTCTGGTCGAACCCGAGCTCCTCGAGGAAGTCGAAGCGGGCGTCGCCCTCGAGGTAGGCGCCCCACCCCTCGCTGTAGCGCGTCGCCGCCGTCATGGTCATGTCGTCCCACTCGGGGTGCGCCTCGGCGGCCGCCTCGAACTTCGCGTCGAGGTCGTCGAGGAGCTGGTCGCCGGCGTCCTCCATGCCGAGGGCCTCCGAGATCATCTCGACCTGGTCCTCGGAGCTCGTCAGCCAGCTCTCGCCGCCCTCGGGGACGCCGATCGTCGGTGCGATCTCGGACAGGCGGTCGTAACGCTCCTGGTCGCCCGAGCCCTTGGTGTCGAGGATCAGGTCCGGCTCGAGCGCGGCGATGGCCTCGTACGAGGGCTCGTTCGCGTCGATGATCTCCGGGGAGGCGTCGTACAGGCCGTCGGCCCAGGGCCCGACCCCGTCGCCGCCGAAGCCGAGCCAGTCGGACGCGCCGACGGGCTGGACGCCGAGCGCGAGCGCCGTCTCGGAGTCGCCCCAGCCGAGGGCGACGACGCGCTCGGGCGCCGCCTCGACGGTGATCTCGCCGAACTTCGTGTCGACGGTCGCGGGGAACTCCCCGTCGGTGGTCCCGGTCGTGTCGGACGTGGCGGCGTCGGTCGCCTCGGCGGTGTCGTTCGCGTCGCTCGAGTCGTCCGACGAGCACGCGGAGAGCGCGATCAGCGAGACGCCGGCGACGGCGGCGACCGCGGTGGTCCGGGTGCGGGAGATCCTCATGGTGGGGCCTTTCGGGGGTTCTCGGGCTGCGGTGACACGGCTCCGTCGGCGCATCGCTTAGGTGAGCATAAACTTACCTGCTGTGAGGTCCCATCCCGTCACGGCGTCCGCGACGTCGACCCCGACCGCCACCCCGGAGCGCCGCTCCGGGCTGGCGCACGCCGCGGGGACCCGGACGCTCGGGCTGCTCGTCGCGCTCGCGGTGCTGGCGCTGGTGGTGGTCGCGAGCCTCGCCATCGGCTCCCGGGACATCCCGCTCGCCGTGGTGCGGGACGTCCTGCTCGGGGGCTCCGGCGGGTCGACCGAGGCCACGGTCGTCCTCGACCTGCGGCTGCCCCGCACGGTGACGGGTCTGACGGCGGGGCTCGCGCTCGGGCTGGCAGGCGCGATCATCCAGGCCGTCACCCGCAACCCGCTCGCCGACCCCGGGATCCTCGGGGTCACCTCCGGCTCCGCGTTCGCGGTCGCGCTGGCCGTGGGCGTCGTCGGGGCCACGGCCCCGGAGCAGTACGTGTGGTTTGCGTTCGGCGGGGCCCTGGCCGCGACGGTGATCGTCTACGTGATCGGTTCCGCCGGACGCGGCGGCGGGAGCCCCGCGCGCCTCACGCTGACGGGCGTGGCGCTCGGCGCCGTCCTCGGCGGGATCACCACGGCCATGGTCCTCGCCGACCCGACGCGGTTCGACGTGATGCGCGCCTGGCAGTCGGGATCGCTCGCCGACCGAGGGTGGGACGGGCTCACGACCGTGCTGCCGTTCGTCCTGGTCGGCGTCGTCGTCGCGCTCGCCCTGGCGCGACCGCTCAACGCGATGGCGATGGGCGACGACCTCGCGTCGTCCCTCGGGGCGAACCTGGCCGTAACCCGCACGTTGGCGGTCGTCGCGGTGACCCTGCTCGCCGGCGGCGCGACCGCGATCGCGGGCCCGATCGCGTTCGTCGGCCTGATGGTCCCGCACGTCGCACGGTGGATCGTCGGCCCCGACCAGCGGTGGATCCTCGCGTACACGCTGGTCCTCGCCCCGGTGCTCCTGATCGCCGCGGACATCCTCGGTCGCATCGTCGCCCGGCCCGGCGAGGTCCCCGCCGGCGTGGTCACGGCGTTCCTCGGTGCGCCCGTCCTCATCGCGCTCGTGCGCCGATCGAAGGCGAGCGGGCTGTGAGCGCGACCGCGGCGCAGACCAGCACCCGCCACCCGCGCGGACAGGTGCGGCTCCCTGCCCCGGGCGGGGACGTCGTCCTCCACCGTCGTGGCGCGATCGTCGGGGCGGCGCTCACCGCCGTCGCGGTGCTCCTCGCCCTCGTCTCGCTCGGCACCGGCGACTACCCTCTGTCCGTGCCCGAGGTCGTCCGGGCGATGTTCGCGACCGACGGCGGCTTCGCGACGACCGTCGTCCTCGACTGGCGGCTGCCGCGGGTACTCGTGGCGCTCGTGTTCGGCGCCGCGCTGGGCGTCTCGGGCGCGGTCTTCCAGTCGATGACCCGCAACCCGCTGGGTTCGCCGGAGATCATCGGCTTCACCACCGGCGCGTACACGGGCGCGCTCGTCGCGCTGATCGTGATCGGTGGTGCGTACGCCTCGACGACGGTCGGTGCCCTGCTCGGCGGACTGCTCACGGCGCTGGCCGTGTACCTCCTGGCCTACCGCAAGGGCATCAGCGGGTTCCGGCTGATCATCGTCGGGATCGGCGTGACCGCGATGCTCCAGGCCCTGAACACCTGGCTGATCCTGCGCGCGGACCTCGAGGTCGCGATGAGCGCGGCGTTCTGGCAGGCGGGCTCGATCGCGCTCGTCGGCTGGGAGCAGGCCGTCCCCGCGTTCGCGGTGCTCGCGGCGCTGGCCGTCCTGGTCGCCGTGCTCGCCGCGCCCATGCGCCAGCTCGAGCTGGGGGACGACGCCGCGCGGGCCCACGGGGTGCGGCTGGAGCCGGTGCGGCTCGCGCTGCTGGTCGTCGGTGTGGCGCTCATCGCCGTCGTCACGGCGATCGCGGGCCCCATCGCGTTCGTCTCCCTCGCCGCGCCCCAGATCGCGCAGCGACTGGCGGGGAGCGCCGGCCTGCCCCTCGTGAACACCGCGCTCACGGGCGCGGTGCTGCTGATCGCGGCCGACTTCGTCGCCCAGCACGCCCTCCCGTCCGCCGTGCCCGTCGGCCTCGTGACCGTCGTGATCGGCGGGCTGTACCTGATCGGTCTGCTCGTCCGTGAGGCGAGGCAGAAGCTATGAGAGAAGAGTCGTCGGTGACCGGACCCTCCGTGGAACAGCAGACCGCGCCGCGGGCGCGACTGGGCGCCCGGGACGTGACCCTCGCGTACGACACCCGGGTCATCGCGCAGGAGCTCTCGGTCGAGATCCCCGACGGTTCGTTCACCGTCATCGTCGGCCCCAACGCGTGCGGCAAGTCCACGCTGCTGCGGGCCCTGTCACGGCTGCTCAAGCCGACCGCGGGCGACGTCGTCCTCGACGGTCGCTCGATCGCGTCGTTCCGCGCCAAGGAGGCCGCGCGCGTGATCGGGCTCCTGCCGCAGAGCTCGACGGCACCCGACGGCATCACGGTCGCAGACCTCGTGGCCCGGGGACGCTACCCGCACCAGAAGCTCGTGAGCCGGTGGTCCGCAGCCGACGAGGCCGCCGTGACCCGGGCGATGGAGTCGACCCACGTCACGGACCTCGCCGGCCGGCTCGTCGACGAGCTCTCCGGCGGGCAGCGGCAGCGGGTCTGGGCGGCCATGGTGCTGGCCCAGGAGACCCCGATCCTCCTGCTCGACGAGCCGACGACGTTCCTCGACATCGCGCACCAGATCGAGCTGCTCGACCTGTTCGCCGACCTGCACCGCGGCGGGGCGACCCTCGTCGCCGTGCTGCACGACCTGAACCACGCGGCGCGCTACGCGACCCACCTCGTCGCGATGCGGGACGGCGCCGTCGTGGCGAGCGGGCCGCCGTCCGACATCGTGACGGCCGACCTGGTCGAGGAGGTCTTCGGGCTGCCGTGCGTCGTGATCGACGACCCCGTCACGGGGACGCCGCTCGTGGTGCCGCGGTCGGGTCGACCCTGAAGGGCCCGGACCGCTACGGGGCGATCAGGCCGCCGTCCGGCCCACGCACGCCCGCGGCCCAGGCGTCGTGGAACGCGAGCTCGGCAGGGAACCGCGCCGCCGCGGCCTCGTCGAGGTCGATGCCCCAGCCCGGCGCGTCGTTGGGCCGCAGCCAGCCGTCGATGATCCGCAGGGTCCCCGGGAAGACCTCGTGCACCGGCTCCGGGTAGACGTGGCCCTCCTGCACCCCGAACGCCGTCGAGGTCACGTCGAGCGCGACGTTCGCCGCCGCCGCGACCGGTGAGGTGTCGCCGGGGGCGTGCCACGCCGTCCGGACCCCGGTGAGCTCGGCGGCGACCGCGACCTGTCGGGCCGCCGTCAGCCCCCGATCGCGCTGATGTGGCAGCGGATCAGGTCGACCCCGCCGCTCAGCACGAGCCGCGCCGCGTCCGTCGTCGAGGTCGCGAGCTCGCCGACCGCGATCGGGACGGGCGACGCGGCGCGGACCTCGGGCAGGCGGTCCCAGTGCTCGGGTGCGAGGACGTCCTCGAGGAAGAACAGCCGGTACGGCTCGAGCGACCGCGCGAGGACCACCGCCTGCTTCGGGGTCAGGCGCGAGTGGGCGTCGTGGACCAGCTCGATGTCGTCACCGAGCTCCTCGCGGGCCCGGGCGAACAGCTCCGGCGTGCGGCGCAGGTACTCCTCGACCCGCCAGCCGTGCGGGTACGGCGCCCCGGGGTAGCCGGGCTCGGGGTCGGCAGGCGTGCCGTAGTGGCCTCTGCCGGTCTGGCCGGTCTGGAGGCGGACGTGCCGCTGGCCCGCGGCCATGAGTTCGCGCGCGTGGTCGAGGGTCGCCTCGATCGTCCGGCCGCCGGCGTGGAGGTAGGTGTCCGCGGCGTCGCGGACCTTGCCGCCCATGAGCTCGTGGACCGGCATCCCGGCGCGCTTGCCCGCGATGTCCCACAGCGCCATGTCGAGACCGGAGATCGCGTTGTTGCCGACCGGCCCCTCGCGCCAGTACGGGGCGAACCGGGCCAGGCGCAACAGGTCGCCGATGTCGCCCGGGTAGCGGCCCACGACGAGGCGCTCGAGGTTGCGCTCGACGTACTCGACGACGGAGTGCCAGCGCTGCGTGTACGTCGCGCAGCCGAGGCCGTACAGGCCCGGGACGTTCGTGTCGACGCGCACCACGACGAGCGCGATGCCGCCAGGGGCCGTGACGATCGCGCGGACGCCCGTGATCCGCGTGCCGTCGCGCGCCGGCCAGGGGGCCGCGAAGGCCGGGTCGGCGGGGTCGGCGGGGGAGGTGGCGTTCACGGGGTGCTCCGTTCGTCGTGGATCGAGTACCTGGGGCGGAACCCCAGCAGCGCCTGCGCCCGGCTCGTGTCGATCGCCGTCGCGTTCCCGGGGATCGGACGGCGCAGCGGGACGTCGGGCAGGTACGTCGCCAGCGCGTCGGCGGTGGGGGAGTCGAGCAAGGTGTCGCGGGCGGAGAGGCCGACGACGTGGGCGCCCGTCAGCGGCGCGGTCAGCGCCGCCTCGATCGCGCGCGCCGCGTCCCGCCCGTCGAGGTAGGCCCACCCCTCGGCCGCCTGGGCGGACGGGTCGGCGCGCACCCGCGCGAGCACGTCCCGCAGTCGGTCGCCGGTCGCCACGAACGGGAACCTCAGCGAGACCACGGTCATGCCCCAGCGCCGCGCCGCCATCTGCGCGGCGTCCTCCCCGGAGCGCTTCGAGAGCGAGTACGCGTCCGCGGCGTCGGGTGGCTGCGTCTCGTCGAGCGGGAACCACGGCGGTGGTGGGCGGTGCGGGTTGAGCGTGCGGCCCAGCGCGTTGATGCTGCTGGCGACGACGACCCGCGGGACGCCGCGCTCCCCGGCGACGCAGAGCACGGCGAACGTCGCGAGGACGTTGGTCCGGTAGACCTCGAACGGCGTCCCGAGCGTGGGGTGCGGTATCGCGGCGAGATGGACGACGGCGTCCGCCCCCTCGATCGCGTCGGCGACGACCTGCGGGTCGGTGCAGTCCCCGACGACGGTGCGGTCGGCGAGCGAGGGCGGTGCGGACGGCGACCTCGGCTCGAGCACGAGCCCGGTGACCGAGTGGCTGTCGGAGGTCAGGAGGCGCACGGTCTCGCGGCCGATGCCGCCGTCGGCGCCGGTCACGAGGACGCGGGTCATGAGGCCACCCTAGGCGCGCTCGTGACCGAATCGTGATGTCGCACCGGTTGACTACGTAGTCAGGCTGGTCTTGACTACGTAGTCATACGACGACGGAGTCGACAGACAGGATCAGATGTGAGCGCAAACAAAGCGGAGTCCACGCGGACTGCGACCAGGAGCGACCGCGGGGTCGTCGCCATGGACGTGGCCCGGGCTGCCGGCGTCTCGCAGAAGACCGTCTCCCGCGTCGTCAACGGCGACCCGCACGTGAGCGCCGCGGTGCAGGAGCGCGTCCGCGAGGTGATCGCGACGCTCGGCTACCGCCCCAACCGCGCCGCCCGGAACCTCGTGCTCGGGAGGACGCGCACCATCGGGCTCCTCTCGGTCGGGACCACCGACTACGGGCCGTCTGCCCTCATGGTCGGCACGGAGGTCGCGGTGCGCCGAGCCGGGTACTCGCTGCTGGTGGTCAACACGATCGAGGAGGACGAGTCGCTGATCAGCGCCGCCCTCGCCGACCTCGTCGACCAGGGCGTCGACGGCATCGTCATCAACGAGCCGGTCGGGTCGTTCACGCTCCCGACCGACCTCGTCGGGGACCGGCCCGTGCTGAGCCTCTCCGGTCACTACGGGATCTCGACCTCCGAGATCGCGCTCGACGCCGACCAGCCCAGCGGTGGCCGCATCGCGACCCAGCACCTGCTCGACCTGGGCCACCGCACCGTGCACCACGTCGCCGGGCCGTCCACGTTCCGTTCGGCGGCTCTGCGCACCATCGGCTGGCGCGACACGCTCGTCGCCGCCGGCCGGGAGGTCCCCGACGTCCGCTACGGCGACTGGACCTCGCGCTCGGGCCACGCCGTCGGCGCCGAGCTCGCCGCCGACCCGACGGTCACCGCGATCTTCTCGGCCAACGACCAGATGGGCATCGGCGTCATGCGGGCGCTCGCCGAGGCGGGCCGCCGCGTGCCCGAGGACGTGAGCGTCGTCGGCTTCGACGACATCCCCGAGGCCGCCTACCTCGCCCGCGCGCTGACGACGGTCCGCCAGGACTTCGTCGGCATGGCGGGGCACGGCGTCGCACGCCTGGTCGAGGCGATCGAGACGCCGCGCCGGCAGGACATCACCGAGAGCTATCCGATCTCCCTCGTCGAGCGGGAGACCACCGCACCTCCACCACCCCGGGGCATCTGACGCCCTCGCAGGACCAGCACGGCCGCGCACCGGAGACCCGGGCGTGGGACACATCACGAAGGAGTGAGCATGTCGAACCGCACGCACCACCGTTCCCGCCGAGGGGCAGCCCTCGTCTCGGGTGCCGCCGTCCTCACCCTCGCCCTCGCCGCCTGCAGCGGCAGCGTCGACACCGACGACTCGTCGTCCGGCGGCTCCGGAGGAGACGGCGAGGCGGCCACCGCCGAGCTGGTCTCGCAGGAGGAGATCGACGAGGCGATGTCGACGCCGACGAAGCTGACGTTCTGGACCTGGGTGCCCGACATCCAGAACCAGGTCGACATGTTCGAGGCCGAGTACCCGGAGATCGACGTCGAGGTCGTCAACGTCGGTCAGGGGCAGGAGCACTACAAGAAGCTCCGCAGCGCGCTCCAGGCCGGGCAGGGTGCCCCTGACGTCGCACAGGTCGAGTTCCAGATGATCCAGTCGTTCGCGCTCGGCGACAACCTGCTCGACCTCACCCCGTACCTGCCCGAGGGGACGGGCGACGAGTACGTCCCGTGGGTCTGGGAGCAGATCAAGTCGACCGACGGCTCCAAGGTCTTCGCCGTCCCGCAGGACTCCGGACCCATGGGCCTGCTCTACCGCACCGACCTCCTCGAAGACGCCGGGATCGACGTGCCGGAGACCTGGGACGAGTTCGGCCAGGCGGCGCGCGACCTCCGTGAGGCGAACCCCGACGCGTACCTGGCGGACCTCCCGGGCAACGACATGGGTCAGTTCACGGCGCTGCTGTGGCAGGCCGGCGCCCGGCCGTTCGGCTGGGACGGCGGCGAGACGGTGACGATCGACGTGACCTCCGACGAGGCGACGCAGGTCGCGCAGTTCTGGGGCGACCTCATCGCCGACGACGCGATCGCGGTCGACCCCGACTTCAACGACGCCTGGTACCAGGGGCTCGCCAACGGCAAGTACGCCGGCTGGACCGCGGCGGCGTGGGGCCCGGTGTTCCTGCAGGGCACCGCGGGCAACACCTCCGGGAACTGGGGTGCGGCCCCGATCCCGCAGTGGGAGTCGGGGCAGCAGATCTCGGCCAACTGGGGTGGTTCGTCGGACGCCGTGATGGCGAGCTCCGAGAACCCCATCGCCGCCTCGCAGCTCGCGCTGTGGATCAACAACGACCCCGAGTCGACGCTGCGGCTCGCCAACGAGCAGTTCCTGTTCCCGACCCTCGTCGAGACGCTCGAGGACCCGGCGTTCGTCGACCAGGAGGCGGAGTTCTACGGCGGTGAGAAGGTCAACGCCAAGTTCGCGGAGTACTCGACGTGGGTCGACGCCGACTTCGCTTGGCTGCCGTTCATGGACCTGGCCTACTCGGAGGGCGAGGAGACCGTCGGCAAGGCCATCGCCGAGGGCGGGGACCTCGTCGCCGCGCTCCAGGCCTGGCAGGACGCGCTGGTCGCGTACGCCGAGCAGCAGGGGTTCACGGTCGAGCAGTGAGCCGGCCCGTCGCCCCCGGGGCACGACCCCGGGGGCGGCGCCCGCCCACCCGAAACTGACGGAGGACAGATGTCGACGAAGACGACCGCCGTACCCAGCAGACCCACCCAGGCGCCCCGCAAGCGCGGCGCCTCCCCCATGAAGCGGCGCCAGAACGCCGCCGCCTACTCGATGGTCGCGCCGTTCCTCGTGATCTTCGTCCTCATGCTCGTCGTCCCGCTGTTCTACGCCGGGTACCTGAGCCTGTTCCAGGACCGGCTCGTCGGCGGGGTCTCGTTCGTAGGCCTCGAGAACTACGTGCGGGCGCTCCAGGACCCGTCGTTCCTCGGCGGCGTCCTGCGCATGGTCAAGTTCCTGCTCATCCAGGTGCCGATCATGCTCGGCCTCGCCCTGGTCTTCGCGCTCGTGCTCGATGCGGGGATCCTGTACGCCCAGCGCTTCGTGCGGCTCGGGATCTTCGTTCCGTACGCGGTCCCGGGCGTCGTGGCCGCCCTCATGTGGGGCTACCTCTACGGTCCCGACTTCGGGCCCGCCGCGCAGATCGCGGAGAAGCTCGGCCTGCCCGCCCCGGACTTCCTCTCCAACGAGTGGATGCTCGGCTCGATCATGAACGTGGTCACGTGGGAGTTCGTCGGCTACAACATGATCATCCTGTACGCGGCCCTCCGGTCGATCCCGTCGGAGCTCTACGACGCCGCCGCCGTCGACGGCGCCGGCAAGGTCCGGACCGCGTGGAGCATCAAGATCCCGTCGATCCGCCCCGCGCTGATCCTGACGCTGATCTTCTCCGTGATCGGGACGTTCCAGCTCTTCAACGAGCCGAACCTCCTGAGGTCGCTCGCGCCGAACGTCATCGGCGTCGACTACACGCCGAACCTCTACGCCTACAACCTCGCCTTCATCAACCGGGACGTGAACTACGCCGCCGCCATCGCGTTCCTGCTCGGGTTCGTGATCATGGTCGTCTCCTACGTGGTGCAGCTCTCGGCCCAGCGAAAGGAGCGTGCAGCATGAACGCCCCAGCACAGGTCGGCACGACGCCCGACCGGACCGACGCCTCGTCGGCACCGCCTCGTGGCGGCGCAGGTTCTCAGCGGACGCCGCGGTCCCGCCGGCACTCGAGCGACAAGCCACGGCGCAACGTCCTCGTGACGGTGCTGATGCTCTGCGCCCTCGCGTACTTCCTGCTCCCGCTGTACTGGGTCGCGATCGCCTCGACCAAGTCCAACGCCGACCTGTTCAGCACCTTCGGCCTCTGGTTCGCGGACTCCAACAGCTTCGTCGAGAACGTCAAGGCGGTCTTCACGACCCAGGACGGCGTCTTCGCGCTGTGGATGCGCAACTCAGTCGTCTACTCGGTGGTCAGCGCGGTCGGCGCCGCGCTCCTGGCGACCGCGGCCGGCTACGCCTTCGCCAAGTACCGGTTCCCCGGCGGGGACGCGCTGTTCAGCGTGGTGCTCGGCGCCGTGATGATCCCGATGACGGCCCTCGCGATCCCCACCTACCTGCTGTTCGCGAACGCGAACCTGACGAACACGCCGTGGGCGATCATCCTGCCGTCGCTCGTCAGCCCGTTCGGCGTCTACCTCATGCGGGTCTATGCCGCGGGTGCGGTCGACGACACCCTCATCGAGGCGGGGCGGGTGGACGGCGCCGGCGAGCTGCGGATCCTCTTCCAGGTCTCCGCCAGGCTCCTCGTCCCCGGTCTGGTGACCGTGCTCCTCTTCCAGCTCGTGGCCACGTGGAACAACTACTTCCTGCCGCTGATCATGCTGAACAGCCCGGAGCTCTACCCGCTGACGGTGGGCCTCGCACAGTGGCAGGGCGCCGCCGCCGGCGGCTCGGGCTCGTCGCCCCTGTTCTCGAGCGTCATCACCGGGTCGTTCATCTCGATCATCCCGCTCGTGGTCGCGTTCCTCTTCCTCCAGCGGTACTGGCAGTCCGGCCTCGCCACGGGCGGGGTGAAGGGCTGACCGCCAGCCGCCCTCCAGGACGGGCGCGCCGCCGTCCGACGATCGTCTCGACCATCCCAGAGCAGGAGCCCCACCCATGTCCCTCACCGACGACCGCGTGCGCTTCGGCGCGGCCTACTACCACGAGTACCACCGGCCCGGGGAGGACCCGCGGCCCGAGCGGCTCGCCCAGGACCTCGACCAGATGGCCGCCGCCGGCTTCACGGTGATCCGCGTCGGCGAGTCGGTGTGGACGACGTGGGAGCCCGAGGAGGGCAGGTTCGACCTCGACTGGTTGCAGCCCGTCCTGGACGGCGCGCACGAGCAGGGCATCGACGTCGTCCTCGGCACGCCGACCTACGCCTTGCCGCCGTGGATGGTGCGGCGGTACCCGGAGGTCGCGGGCGAGGACGCGACCGGTCGGCGGATGGGCTGGGGCGCGCGCCAGGAGGCCGACTTCACGCACCCGGTGTTCCGGTTCCACGCCGAGCGGGTGCTGCGCAAGATCGTCGAGCGGTACCGCGACCACCCGGCCGTCGTGGGATGGCAGGTCGACAACGAGCCCGGCCTTCACCTGCTCCACAACCACGGGATCTTCCAGCGGTTCGTGGACCACCTGCGCGCCGAGTACGGCGACGTCGAGACCCTCAACCGCGAGTGGGGCCTCGTGTACTGGTCGCACCGCCTCTCGACGTGGGCCGACCTCTGGACGCCCGACGGCAACGCCCAGCCCCAGTACGACCTCGCGTGGCGGCGCTTCCAGGCCGGCCTCACGACCGAGATGATCGCGTGGCAGGCCGACGCGGTGCGGGCCCTCGCCCGTGACGACCAGGCCGTCACGACCTGCATCGCCTACGACCGCCCGGCGCTGGAGGACGTCGAGCTGTCGCGGGCGCTCGACGTCACCAGCGGCAACGCGTACTTCGGCATGCAGGACGCCCTCGAGCACCCGGGCGTCGCCGGCGCACCCCAGGCGTGGACGGTGCGGGGGACCTGGGCGCTGTTCCAGGCGGCCGACATGATGTTCTCCAGCAAGGACGCGCCCTTCCTCGTCACCGAGACCAACGCGCAGGCGATCGGCGGGCCCGAGAACAACTTCCCCGCCTATCGCGGGCAGTGGCGACAGGCCGCGTGGGCCCTCGTGGCCCGCGGCGCCCGCATGGTCGAGTACTGGCACTGGCACACGCTCCACTACGGCACCGAGACCTACTGGGGCGGCGTCGTCCCCCACAACGGCCGACCGGGCCGCACCTACCGCGAGCTCGCCCAGATCGGTGCGGAGCTCGGGACCGCCGGGCCGCTGCTGGCCTCGGCCCGACCTGACGCCGACGTCGGGATCGTCTACTCGTCCGAGGCACGGTGGGCGCTCGCGGCGCAGCCGTCGCTGACGCGCGACGACGGCACGGCGGACACCAACACGTACCCCCGGGTCGTCTCGGCGTTCTACCGCGGGGCGTTCGACGCCGGGCTCCAGGCCCGCGTCGTGCGCCCGGCAGCGCTGTTCGACGACTCGCCCGCGGACGTCGCCGCGCGGCTCCCCGTGCTCGTCGCGGCGGCGCTCTACACGGCGACGGACGCCCAGCTCGACTGGCTGCTCGCCTACGCGGAGGCCGGCGGGCACCTCGTGCTCGGCCCCCGCACCGGGTACGCCGACCACGAGGCGCGTGCGCGCACCGACGTCCAGCCCGCGCGGCTGAGCGGCGCCGCCGGCGTCTGGTACGAGGAGTTCACCAACCTCCTGGAGCCGGTGCGGGTCGTGTCGCCCGGCGAGCGGGCGGACGGGGCGCCGGACGGCGCTCGCGGGCTCGACGTCCCGGCGGGCGCCACCGCCGAGGCCTGGGTCGACTGTCTTCTCCCGGGGTCCCCGGACGCCGGCGGGGCGGGCGGGGCCGGGGAGCATGGAGCGACGGTCCTCGCCCGGTACGACCACCCGCACCTCGGCGAGTTCGCGGCCGTCACGACGCGGGTCCACGGCGCGGGGCGCGTCACGACCGTCGGCACCGTGCCCGGCGTCGACCTCGCGCGCGCCGTCGTCGGCTGGGCGGCGCCGGCCCCGCTCGCCGGGTGGCAGGACCTGCCCGCGAGCGTCACGGTCAGCACCTCCACGACCGCCGACGGCCGACGCGTCCACGTCGTCCACAACTGGTCATGGGACCGGGTCGAGGTGACGGCGCCCGCCGGGCTCGAGCTCGTCGTCCGACCGGGTCACGGCGACACCTCGGGGGCGGACGACGTCCCGGCAGCAGGAGCGTCGGTCTCCGCGGGGGAGCGGGTCGCGCTCGGGGCGTGGGACGTGCTCGTCGCGGTGACGGCGGGCTGACCGGACCGGGGAGCAGGGCGAGCGCGACCAGCGCGGCGAGACACACGGACGAGCAGAGGGGCAGGACCACCATGAGCGGTACGACCAGCAGCACCACCACCGGCACGAGCGGCGCATCGGCGGTGCGATGGCCGGCGCCGGGCATCGCCTACGGCGCCGACTACAACCCGGAGCAGTGGCCCGAGGAGGTCTGGGCCGAGGACGTCGCGCTGATGCGCGAGGCCGGCGTGAACCTCGTGAGCCTCGGGATCTTCTCGTGGGGGCTCCTCGAGCCCGAGGAGGGCCGGTACGACTTCGGGTGGTTCGACCGCGTGATCGACCTGCTCCACGAGAACGGGATCGGCGTCGACCTCGCGACGCCGACGGCGGCGCCGCCGGTGTGGATGCACCAGGCCTACCCGGAGATCCTTCCCGTCGACGCGTCGGGCCACCGGTACAGCCAGGGGTCCCGCGAGTCGTGGTGCCCCAGCTCGCCGGTGATCAGGCAGCACGCGCTGCGCATCGCGCGGGCCCTCGCCGAGCGCTACGGGTCGCACCCGGCCGTGCGCATGTGGCACGTCTCGAACGAGTTCGCGTGCCACAACGCCCGCTGCTACTGCGACGTGTCGGCCGCGGCGTTCCGCGTCTGGCTGCGCGAGCGGTACACGTCGATCGACGCCGTCAACGCCGCGTGGGGCACCGCGTTCTGGAGCCAGAACTACACGTCGTTCGAGCAGGTGCTCCCACCGCGGCTGACGACGACGATCAGCAACCCGAGCCAGATCCTCGACTTCCACCGGTTCTCGTCGGACGAGCTGATCGGGCAGCTGGAGGCCGAGGCCGCCGTGCTGCGCGAGGTGACGCCGGACACCCCCGTGACGACGAACTTCATGGTGATGGGTGACTTCGAGGGCGTCGACTACGGCGCCATGCGCCGGCACGTCGACCTCGTCTCGAACGACCACTACCTGTGGTCCGAGGACCCGACCTCGTGGCGGGACCTCGCGTTCAGCGCGGACCGGGTGCGGGGCTCGCCGGCGGCGACCCGTGGCTGCTGATGGAGCACTCGACGAGCGCCGTGAACTGGCAGCCGCGCAACATCCCCAAGGCCCCGGGCGAGATGCTCCGCAACTCGCTGGGTCACGTCGCCCGCGGCGCCGACGGCGTCCTGTTCTTCCAGTGGCGGCAGTCCCGGGCCGGTGCGGAGACGTACCACTCGGGGATGGTCCCGCACGCGGGCCGCGACTCCGCGCTGTTCCGGGACGTCGTCCGCCTCGGTGACGTGCTCGGCAGGCTCGGCGAGCTGCGGGGGAGCGTCGTCCCGCGGTCACGGATCGCGATCCTGTGGGACCAGGAGGCCGGGTGGGGCACCGCACTGCCCGCGCAGCCGACGTCGCTGACCTACCTGGACCAGGCTCGCCGGCTGCACGCCGCGCTCGTGGACGCCGGGGTGCCCGTCGACGTCGTCCCGGCGACCGACGACCTCGACGGCTACGACGTCGTCCTCGTGCCCACCCTGTACCTCGCACCCGAGGGGACCGCGGACCGGCTGGCCGGGGTCGTCGCCCGCGGCGGCCAGGTCGTCGTGACCTACTTCTCGGGCATCGTGGACGCCGCGAACCGGGTGCTGCTCGGCGGGTACCCCGGCGAGTTCCGGGAGCTGCTGGGCGTGCGGGGCGAGGAGTTCGCGCCGCTGCCCGAGGGTGGGACGGTCACGCTCAGCGACGGGTCCGTCGGCGAGGTGTGGACGGAGCGGTTCACGGCGGTGGACGCCGACGTCGTCAGCCGGTTCACGTCGGGCCCGTCGGAGGGCGGGCCTGCGGTGACCCGCCGCCGCTCGGGCGGCGGCTCCGCCTGGTACGTCTCGACCCGGCTGGACGCGGGATCGACCGCGGCCTTCGTCGCGACCCTGCTCGACGAGGCCGGGATCGAACCGGTCGCCGCCCCGGCGCCCGGGGTCGAGCTCGTCCGCCGGGTGGACGGCGAGCGCTCGTGGGTGTTCGCGATCAACCACACGGACGAGGACCACACGCTCGCGGTCGCCGGCCACGACCTCGTCGCCGACGCCCGCCACGAGTCGGGTGCCGTGGTCCCGGCACGCGGCGTGGTGGTGGTCCGCGAGGACTGACGGCAGCGTGCCGACGGACCGCGCACCCGGCGACCGGGTGCGCGGTCTACGCGACGCGCGGCGCCCCGCGGGCGACGACCGCGTCGGCGAAGGACCGTGCCAGCCCGTCGCCGTCGTTCGCGACCATGACGACGATCTCGCGCCTCAGCCGCGGAGCGAGGTGCCGGACGCCGTCCCAGCCGCCCGGTGCCAGGGCGGAGGCCGGGACCAGTGCCGGGCCGAGCCCGGCGCGCGCGAGCGCCGCTGCGGTCGTGGCGTGCAGGGTGCGGACTGCGGGGCGCAGCACGACGCCGTGCCGCGCAGCGGCGGCGTCGAGCCAGCCACCGAGGCTGTTGGCCGGGTGGTAGTGGACCACGGGCCCGGCGGCGAGCTCGTCCCAGGTCACGGGCGCCGCCGGTGGCGGATGCTCGAGATCCGGTCCGTCCGGGCGGCCGACGCGGGGCTGCCCCGGCAGGACGACGTGGATCTCCTCCCGGCCGACCACGAGCCTGCGTCCGGTCCAACCCGGTGACCGCGGGCCGATGCCGAGGTCCGCCTGCTCGGTGTCGAGGAGGCGCGCGACGTCGTCGGCGCTCGTGGACTCGACGATGTCGAGGTCCACTTCCGGGCGTCGGGCCAGCCACTCGCGCAGGACGGGCGCCACGACGGGCGCCGTCATGCTCTCGACCACCGCGACGCGCAGGCGGCCGGCCTCACCACGGGCGACGGCCTGCCCGGCGTCGACGGACCGCTCGACCGCGGCGAGCGCCGCCCGGGCGTCGGCGAGCATCGCGGCACCTGCCGCGGTGGGGCGCACCCCGCGGGGCAGTCGTTCGAGCAAAGGGGTGCCGACCTCGCGCTCCAGCGCGGTCAGCTGCTGCGAGACGGCGGGCTGGGACAGGTGCAGGGCGCGCGCAGCGGCCGTGATCGACCCGTGGTCGACGACGGCGATCAGCGTCGAGAGCGCGCGGAGCGATGGCATAACCCGATCTTATGGCAAGCATCGCGAAGAACGTCGCAGATGAGGAAGTCGTGGTCCGTCTCGCCCGTTGACCCGGACATGAGCAACGACACCGTGACACCCAAGACCACCCCGCCCCGCTCGATCGACGGCAGCTCCGTGCTCGTCGTCGGCACCGGCGGCATCGGCGCGGCCGTCGCCCGGGCCGCAGCACGCGGCGGCGCGACCGTGACCCTCGCGAGCCGCGACCTGCCCAGGGCGCAGCGTCTCGCCGAGCAGATCGCGTCGGACGTCGACGCCGCAGCCGACGATCGAGGCGGCGCCGAGGAGCGCGCCGAGATCCGTGCCGAGGTCGTCGACCTCGCCGACGAGGGCTCGGTCGCCGCGCTCGCGTCCCGCGTCGGCCGCGTGGACCACGTGATCAGCACCGCCGCCTCGCCGGCGAACGGGCCGATTGCCGACCTGACCCGCGAGGCGCTGCTCGGCGCCTTCGACGCCAAGGTCGTCGGCCCCGTGCTGCTCGCGAAGCACGTGGAGATCACAAGCTCCCTCACCGTGTTCTCCGGGGTCGTCGCCTGGCGGCCCGCCGCCGAGCGGGTCGCCATGGCGACCGCCAACGGCGCCGCGAGCTTCCTCGCTCAGGCGCTCGCGGTCGAGCTGGCCCCGGTCCGGGTCAACGCGGTCTCGCCCGGGGTCGTCGACTCCGGTGCCTGGGACCGGCTCGGCGACGCCAAGGCGGGGTTCCTCACCGAGGTCGCGAACGCCAACCCGACGCGCACCGTCGGCCACCCCGACGACCTCGCGCAGGCCGCCCTCTACCTCGCCACCAACCCGTACACGACCGGCACGACCCTGCACGTCGACGGCGGCGCCCGGCTCGCCTGAGCCGGGCGCCGCCCCCAAGCGCACGACACCCCGAGCCGCACGACACCCCCGACCGCACAGACCTGCCCACCCCCAGGAGACACCGATGACCACGACCAACCCGTCCACCACCACGCCACCCACGGCCGCTCCCGCGACCGTCCGGGCTGTGGCCTCGTTCGCCGGCCTCCCGGTCGACGACCCCGCCGCCCTGGTGGACGTCGTCCTCCCGACCTCCGCCCTGCGCCCGCACGACGTGCTCGTCCGGGTCGAGGCGGTCTCCGTCAACCCGGCGGACGTGAAGGTCCGCGCCGGGCTGCCCGACCTCCGTGACGCCGAGCCGCGGGTCCTCGGGTTCGACGCCGCCGGGACCGTGGTGGCCGTCGGCCCGGAGGCGACCGGGTTCGCCGCGGGCGACGAGGTCTACTACGCCGGCGACATCACGCGGCCCGGCTCGAACACCGAGCTCCACGCCGTCGACAGCCGGATCGTGGCGCGCACGCCGCGGACCCTCGGGTTCGCCGAGGCCGCGGCCCTGCCGCTCACCGCGCTGACCGCCTGGGAGTCGCTGTTCGAGCGTCTGCGCCTGGACGCGTCCAGCACGGGGACGCTGCTCGTCGTCGGTGGCGCCGGGGGCGTCGGCTCGGCCGCGATCCAGCTCGCGAAGCTCCGCACGGGCGTGCGGGTCCTCGCCTCCGCCTCGCGGGACGAGTCGCGGGCATGGGTGCGCGACCTGGGGGCGGACGACGTCGTCGACCACCACGACCTCGTCGCCTCGGTGCGTGCGGTGGCCCCGGAGGGTGTGGACCACGTCCTCACGACCCACTCCGCGGGCACCGTCGGCGCGCTCGCCGAGATCGTCAACCCGTTCGGCCAGATCGTCGCGATCGACGACCCGAAGGGCTCGACCTCCTGCCCCTCAAGGCGCGGTCGATCGCCTGGCACTGGGAGCTCATGTTCACCCGGTCGATGTTCTCGACGCCCGACATCGCCGAGCAGGGGCGCATCCTCGGGGCCGTCGCCGACCTCGTCGACTCGGGCGCCTACCGCTCGACGGCGACGACCGTCGTCGGCGACCTCACGGCCGCCGGGCTGCGCGAGGCGCACCGGCTCGTCGAGACCGGGCGCACCGTCGGCAAGGTCGTGGTGTCCCGATGAGCGCCCCGGCGACCGGCAGGGCAGCGCCCGCCGCACCGAAGTTCCGCATGCCGCCCCAGGTCTGGCTCCTGACCCTGGCTGCGTTCGCGATCGGCACCGCCGAGTTCGTCGTCGCCGGCATCCTCACCGACGTCGCGGGGTCGCTCGGCGTCACCGAGGGGCGCGCCGGGTACCTCATCACCGTCTACGCCGCCGCGATCGTCGTCGGCGGGCCCGTGCTCACCCTGTGGCTCGCCCGCTTCGACAAGCGGCGGGTGCTCGTCGGGCTCCTCCTGCTGTTCGTCGCCGGCAACCTCGTCGCCGCCTTCACCGACAGCTACCCCGTGCTGCTCGTCGCACGGACGGTCACCGGCCTCGTGCAGGGGCCGTTCTACGGGATCGGCGCCGTGGTGGCGACGTCCCTCGTCCCGACGTCGAAGGCGGGCCGCGCCGTCGGGCAGATGTTCGCGGGGCTCACCCTCGCGAACGTGCTCGGGGTCCCCGCCGGGTCGTGGATCGGGGAACGGTGGGGCTGGAACGCGTCGTTCCTCGTCGTCGCCGCGATCGGGGCCGTCGCCGCCGTGGCGATCGCCGTGGTGATCCGGGTGCCCCAGGCGGTCCGGACGCCGGACGCCGGTGCCGGCCCGGCGACGTCCGCCACGACCTCCGTGCGTGGCCAGCTGGCCGCGCTGCGCGACCCGCAGCTGCTCATGGGTCTCGCCATCACGGTGCTCGGCTGGCTCGGGTTCATGACGTTCTACGGGTACGTCGCGCCGGTCGCCGAGCAGGTCGCGGGGATCGACCGGTCGCTGCTGACGGGGGTGCTCGTCGTGATCGGCGCGGGACTCGTGCTGGGCAACGTGCTGGGCGGGCGCAGCGCGGACGCGAACCTCGCGCGGTCGATGCTGGGGTGGCCGATCGCGATGTCGCTCTCGCTGGTCGTCGTGGGGCTCGTGGCCGCGTCGCCGTGGCTGTTCGTCGTCGCGGCGTTCGTGTTCGGGGTGACGTCCTTCGCGAACGTCCCGCCGATGCAGATGCGGGTCATGCAGCAAGGGACAGCCGCGCCGGAGCTGGTCGCGACGCTGAACATCTCGGCGTTCAACCTGGCCAACGCGGCAGGTGGGCTGATCGGGGGCGTCGTGGTGGACAGCGCGCTCGGGGCCGGGGCGCTGCCGTTCGTCGCGGCGGCCCTGCCGGTGCTCGGGATCGCCCTGGTGCTCGTCGACCGGCGGCGACGCGTCGGGTGACGCACCGTGACATGCCGAGAGGTGGGCCGCTGCCCGCCGGACCGTGGTCCGGGGAGGCGACCCACCTCTCGGTGCTACCTGTGCTGCTCGCTGCTCAGATCAGCAGCTCGCGGCCACCTTCCACGGGCCGCCGTCCTTCACGGCCGGGGTGTCGCCCTGGGTCCACCACTTGGCCTCCCAGACCTGACCGCCGTACGACGCACGGTCGCCGCCGGTGTAGACCTTCGTGGCCGACCACGCGGCGCACGTGCCCGGGTCGGTCGGGGTCGTCGGCGTGGGCGTGGGCGTGGGCGTCGAGCCGTCGCACGCACCCTGGCTGACCCAGACGTTCGCGCTGCCCGGGGTCTCGCCCTGGGTCCACCACGCGGCGCGGTACTTGGTCCCCTGGTGGCTGACGATGTCGCCGCCCACGTAGACCTTGCTCTGCGACCAGGCCGCCGCGCAGGTGCTGGGCGGGTCGGTCGGCGTCGGGGTCGGGGTGGGCGTCGGTGTCGGGGTGGGAGTGCCCGTCGGGGTCGGCGTGCTGGTCGGCGTCGGCGTCGGCGTCGGGCCACCGGGGACGCCGCCGCTGACCGGGCCGGAGGCGCCCGAGCCCAGCGTGTTCATCAGCGTGTGGATGAGCTCGCCGTCCCGGTTGCCGGACAGCTCCCACCACATCGCCCCGCCGAGGCCGGCGGACCGGATGTAGTCGGCCTTGGCAGCGATCGACTTCGGGTCGTCGAAGGTCCACCACTGGTTGCCGTCGTAGCGCCAGGACGCCACGGCGGTCGGGTCGTAGTAGCCGGTGCCGAGGTTCTTCAGCTTGTCGTAGTCCTCGTTGCCGGATTCCCAGGTGCCGGGAGCCGCGCCGATCGCGCTACCCCAGGCCGCGGAGTCCGAGACGCCCTTCCAGCCGCGCCCGTACATGGCGAGCCCGACCCCGAGCTGGGCCGGGTCGATGCCCGCGTCGGTGTACTCCTTGACCGCCCGCTCGACGCTGTAGCGCTTGGCGTCCGGTCGCGGCGACTTCGGGTCGTCGTACAGGTTGCCCTGGTGGCCGGTCCTGGTGCCGTCCCACGCCCCCTCGAAGTCGTAGCCCTGGACGTTCCCGAAGTCGAGGTTCTCGAAGTTCCGGGGTCGTTCCAGCCGCCCACCTCGATGTCGGCCGGGTTGGCCGGGAGGAACGCGGTCAGCAGGTAGTCCTTGCCGGTCTGGGCGCCGTACGCGTCGAGCTGCGTGCGGAACTCCTCGATCAGGAGCCGGAAGTTCTCCTTGTCGTTCACCTCGTCGACGTAGTTGCCGGCGAGCCCGTTGTTCGAGCCGGGCCACTCCCAGTCGAGGTCGAAGCCGTCGAACACCCCTGCGGCTGCGCCCGGGCCGCCGCGCCCGTCGATCTTGGGCAGGTCGCCCTTGATGAACATGTCGATGCAGGACGACACGAGCTTCTCGCGGGAGGCGTCCGTCGCCGCCGCGCGGGAGAAGTTCTTGGACCAGGTCCAGCCACCGAGGGACAGCAGGGTCCGCAGCTGCGGGTGCTTGGCCTTGAGCTGCTTGAGCTGGTTGAAGCTCCCGGCGAGCGGCTGGTCCCACGCGTCAGCCTTGCCCGAGACGGACGCCGCGGCGCTGTAGCTCTTTCCGTAGTCCGCGTAGGCGTCGCCGGCGCCGTCCGACCCGTTGGGGCCGTCCTGCTGCGCCTTGTTGGCCTCGAAGCAGGTCAGGTTCTGGTGGTGGATGTTCCCGAACGCGTAGTTGATGTGCGTCAGCTTCGACGCCTCGCCCGACGTGTCGATGTCCTTGACCTGGAAGTTGCGGCCGTAGACGCCCCACTGCGCGAAGTACGCGACGTTGCGGAAGCCGTTGATGGCGCTGTCGCCGGTCTGCTCGGCCGCCGAGGCGCTCGTCGCGGCGAAGCCCGCCCCGACGAGGCCCGTCCCGGCCACGGCGATCGCGGCGATCGCCGCGGTGAGGCGGCGACGAAGCCCGCCCGGTCGTGCGGAGGGCTCTGTCCTGCCCTGTCGTGTCTGTGTCATCGGATCGCTCTCTACTCGTCGACGGGCGTCGTCGCCCGCCGTGCTGGTGCTGGTCCGGTACTGCTGGTCGTGCTCCCGGGCGGCGGCGGTAGGTCCGCCGCCCGGGTGCGGTTCCGCTGCCCTCAGCAGCTCCCCGCGTCGGCCCACGCGCCCCAGGTGTTGGCCGCCGACGGCGTGTCCCCCTGGGTCCAGTAGCGGGCCGTCCAGTTGTGCCCGGCGTACGACACCTTCGCCGCGCCGTTGTAGGCCGTGCTCGCGGACCAGGCGGGTGCGGTGCACTCGCCCGTGCCACCGGAGCCGCCGGAACCGCCACCGGTCCCGTCGCCGCCGGAGCCGCCGTCCGACCCGGATCCCGGCTCGACGACCGTGACGCCACGCGGCTGGTCGTACGTCGTGGCGTACTCGACGCCGCCGATCGTGACGATCACGTTCGAGAACTGCGCTGCCGGGAGCGTCCACTTGAGCTGGTTCGTGATCGACCCGCCGGCGGGGATGCCGCCGGTCGGGACCGTGAACTCGGCCGTGTGGAAGTTGGCCCCGAGCCCGCCGACGTTGGGGCCGGTGCGGCCCTTCGTCGTCGTGGTGCCGAACCCGCTCCAGTCGCTCATGTCACCGAGGTCCGAGGTCCCGTACTGGAACGAGACGGTCGAGCCGGCCGGGACCGCCGTGGAGCCGTTGTTCGTGAAGACGACCTTCGGGCTGATGGGGTAGTTGTTGTCGCCCAGCGCGAACTCGGTGTAGTCGATGTCGAGGTCGATGGCCTGCGTCGGCATCGGGCGGTCCGCCTCTGCCTTCGTCGCCCCGTACTTGCTCGAACCGCTGAAGGTCGAGTGCATGAGGTCGACCATGTCGGAGCCCATCTCGTACTGGCCCTTGGCGTCGTCGAACCCGTAGTCGCCCGCGAGCTCCCAGATCATCAGGCCACCGAGCCCGGTGTCGACGACGTAGTCGGCCTTGTCGCCGATGGCCACGGTCGTGTCGCCCGAGAGGAACGTCCTGGTCTCCGGGTTCCACCACCACTCGTTCTTGGTCACCGGGTCGAAGTGGTGGTCGTAGGTGCCCTCGATGGTCGTCGGGACGCCGTAGGACGCGGTGTAGTCGCCGACGATCCCGTTCTGGAGGTTGAGCAGGTGCCAGATCGGGTTGGACCCCGCCGGGACCTCGTTGCCGGCGACGTCGAGGTCGTGCCACAGGTTGTCGATGCCCTCGGCGCCGTAGCCGCACTTGCCGCTCGTGCCCGGGGCGCAGGCGAACCCGGCGGGCGCGGGGGCGGTGCCGCCCATGCCGTAGGTGCCGCCCTGCACGTCCTGGAAGCCGCGGCTGTAGAAGCCGACGCCCAGGTTGATCCGGCCGGCCTGCATGGCGCCGCGGAAGTAGTGCGCCGCCCAGTCACCGTTGAGGTACCCGACGCCCTTGTACGCGCCGTAGACACCCGCGGCTGCGAGCTCGGGGTCCTTGCCGTCGTCGAACAGCGGTGAGTTGCCGCCGACGTACTTGTTCCACGCCCCGTGCAGGTCGTAGGACATGAGGTTTACGTAGTCGAGGTACTGGACGACCTGGTAGGCCTCCATCCCGCGCAGCAGCCAGCCCGACGACGGCGCGGCCGTCGTGAGCACGTAGTACTGGCCGTCCTCGACCGAGGCCTCGTCCAGCTTCTCGCGCAGCGTGCGCATGAGGTCGACGTACCCGTCGAAGAGCGTCGCCCGGCGCGCGTCGGAGAACGCGAAGTCGTCCGGGTTGCCGGCCTGGTTGTTCGACGTCGGGTACTCGTAGTCGATGTCGATGCCGTCGAAGCCGTACTCGCGGATCATGTCGACCACCGAGTCGGAGAAGACGTCGATCTTCGCCTGCGACTCCGTCATCGTGTAGAAGCCGCCGTCCGCGACGCGGTTGCCGTCGGCGTCGAAGTGCCCCCGGTCTCGGCCCAGCCGCCGACGGCGGGGATCACCTTGACCCCCGGGTTCTCCTTCTTGTACTTCGCGAGCAGGTTGAAGTGGCCCGTGTAGTCGAGCGACGGGTCCATCTCGGCGCCCGCGACGCCCGGCCACGTCATGTCGGTCGCGGCGTTGCCCGGGGCGTCGGCGTTGACCGAGACCTTGCTGTCGGGGCCGACGTGCGCGAACGCGTAGTTGATGTGCGAGAGCTTGTCCCAGGGGATGTCGCTCGCGAGGTAGCGGGGCTGGTCGTTCGCGCCCGTGCGCCAGCTCGTGAAGTAACCGATCACGCGGCGGTCGAGGTCGTTCGGCAGGATCTCCCGGCCGTCGCCGTCATAGACGTCGCAGTAGGGGATGTCGAGCCCCGGGGTGGCCGCGAGACCGTCGGGGCGGCACTTCTCGTCCGGGTTGGTCGAGCCGGGGGTGCCGGTCGGCTCGGGGTCGGGCGTGGGGTCCGGGGTCGGGTCGGGTGTCGGGTCCGGCGTGGGATCGGGTGTCGGGTCAGGCGTCGGGTCGGGGTCCGGTGTCGTGCCGCACGGACCCTGCGCCGTCCACGGCCCCCACTGGGTCGCGCCGGGCTTCTCGCCCTTCGTCCACCAGGACGCCTTCCAGTTCTGGCCGTCGGACGACGCGACGTCGCCCCCGACGTAGGTCGCCCCCGTGGACCACGGGTCCGCGCAGGGAGTGGGTGCTGCCGCCGCCGTACCGGCGACGGTAGTGGGAGCTGCTGCCGCCGGACCGGCGACGAGCGCCCCGGCACCGATCAGCGCGATCAGGGGGAGCGCGGCCGTGAGGGCTCTCCCGGCTCGGATCGTCCTGTGGATCGAAAGCATGTCCAGCCTCTCGGTCGGCCGGCGGCCCTCGTTGGCTGCCGGTCGGTCGAGACTATGAACGGGGTCCTCCCGAAACATCAGGGATCACCACAAGATTCACCTTCCGTCCAATCCGGGAACATAAGCAGTCCCACGTACGTGGGGCCCCGGACGCCCGGCGCTCACGCATCCGTCGTCGCCTGGCTGTCGGCGCGGTCCACCAGGAGCGCCAGCTCGACGCGGGACCTCACGCCGAGCTTGCGGAACACTCGCCCGACGTGGACCTCGACCGTCCGTACCGACACGAACAGCTCCTCGGCGACGTGCCGGTTCGACAGGCCCGCCGCGACCAGTCGCGTGACCTCGCGCTCGCGCTCGGTGAGCTCGGCCCACCACCCCGGTCCGGTGCCCCCGGGAGCCTCGCGGCCGTCGTCCGGCACCTCGCAGACGTGCGCCGACGCTGGACCATGAGCGACGTCGCCGCCGTCGGCGGGGACAGGGTGCACGGAGGAGCCGGGGCGCGCGGACGCGCGGAGCGCGCGGACGACCTCCGTCCAGGCCCACGCGCCGGACTCCTCGAACATGTCCTCGGCGGCCAGGAGGTGCGGCTCCACGTCCTCGGGCGGCCTGCCGTCCCGCAGGAGCACCCGGGTCGCGACGAGCGACGTCCGCGCCCGCTCGTACGGGGAGCCGGACCGTTCCGCGGCGAGCGTCGCCTCGTCCACCCGGCGGTCGATGTCGGCCGGGTCGGCGACGACCAGGAGCCGTCGCGTCCTGGCCGAGTCGCTCGGCGCGAAGCCGGGTCCGCCAGGGTGGTCTGCGGTACGCCGCGCGGCGCGGCGAGCGGAGTCGGTGTGCCCGGCCAGCATCCACTCCTCGGCGGCGTCGAGACCGGGGACGAGAGACCACGGGTCCGGGCGCGAGCCGGGGAGCCGTGCGCCTGGTGCTCGACGACGTCGGCGAGCGTCGCGGCCGCCAGGTGCTCACCGGCGAGCGACGCGACGAGGGCCCGGGTCGTGCGGTCGCCGCGGGACGGCTGCGCCGCGGTCCGGGTGAGCGCCTCGGCGACCGGGCCGATCGCGGAGCCTCGGGCGCCCTGGAGCACGGCGAGCCGACGAGCCAGCGGGAGGGCCACGCCGTCGAGGGGCAGCTCGACGGGCAGGGTCCACGCCGCCGCCTCGAGCTCCGACGCCGCGTCGTCGACCCGGCCCGCGACGGCGAGCCGCAGCGCCCGGGCCACCGCGGCGTGCGCGGCGACCAGCGGGGCATCGGGGGATCGACCGGGGTCGTGGACGCCGAGGCCGGCCTCGGCCCTGTCGGCACCCTCGGCCCCGCGCGCTGTACTCACGGACGTGCTCACGGACGTGCGCACGGACGTGCTCACGGACGCGCGCACGGCGGCGTCCAGAGCACGGGCGGACTCGCGGACCCTGTCGAGGCCGGGGACGTCGGCGGGCCAACGGTCCAGGTCGGTCTCGGCGCCGCTGAGCGAGGCCACCAGGTCGGGGCCGGCCCCAGGGTTCTCACCGGTCAGCCCGGAGAGCTGGGCAGCGATCGTGACGGTGCGGCGCGCCCGGGGCCTGTCCGGGTCGGCCGCGTGGCTCTCGGCCTCGACGGCGACCGCGAGCGCCGCCTCGGCCTGGCCGTGCGCCAGGAGCTCGTCGGCGCGGTCGAGCAGCGGGGGGACCAGGGACTCGTTGCCGGCGAGCGAGCACAGCGCGCGGTGCCATGCCCCGAGCAGGAGCTCGTGGCGCGCCTCGTGGACGCGGGCGAGCGCGTCGTGCGCGGCGCTGCGGGACGCGATGCTCGCCTCGGCGTGGGCGAGGCTCCGCAGCCGCGGGTCGGTGACCCGGAACCGCCCGGCGGTCAGGTGCAGGTGCGCGCTCAGTGGGCCGTCGAGCAGGTCGTCCATCGTCAGCGAGGTCGCCTCGAGCAGCACGTCCGTCCGGTCGACCGTCGCGACCGACGCGACGAGCAGCACCGTGCGGTCGGCGGGCCGCAGCCGCTCCCACGCGCCGGCCACCACGGTCCTGACCGCGGCGACGGCGGGCAGAGGGTCGGGGAGCCTGCGGCGGCCGCTCAGCGCGGCGGGTCCCAGCGCGGTGGCGGTGTCGATCACGCAGGCGAGGTTCCCGCGCAGCGCCTCGGCCAGGCCGGCTGCGACGCGGGGGGCGACGCAGGGCAGGCTCGCCCCGGCGACGAGCTGCAGGACGTCGGGCCCGTCGAGGGGCGGGAGCGGGCGCACCTCGACCCCGTGCCCGGCCCGGTCCAGCGCCGCGCGGTCCCGTGCCGTGCCGAGCAGGGCGACGTGCTCGCGCGCCTGGCCGAGCGCTTCGAGGACGATGCGCAGGCTCAGCGGGTCGGCGTGGTCGAGGTCGTCGGCGACAACCACGAGCGGCCGCTGGAGGCGGCCCACGTACCCGGCGAGCGCCGATGCGAGCGCATCGGTCGGGGCCGCGGCCGTGGGGTCGGCGGTCGAGCCGCCGTCGGTCGTCCCGGTCTCGGGCGTGCCGGGCGCACCGGACGGGTTGGCGACGGGTGGGTTCGCGAGGGGCGTCGGGATCGTCCGTAGGACGAGGGGTGCGGCGCGACCCGTGGCGGCGGCTACGGCCTCGACGAGCCCGGAGAGGCCGGACCCCGGCGGAGGGCCGCCGGGCCGCTCCTGCGCCAGGTGCCAGCGCACGAGGACCGTCTCCTGGGGCCACCGGTCGGAGCGTCGGGAGCGGATCGCGTCGACGACGTCGTCGAGGTGCGTGGACCGACCGGACCCGCGTTCGCCGGTCCACACCAGCGTGCCGTGTCCTCGTTCCACGACCGCGAGGGCGTGGGCGGTCTCGGCCGTCCTGCTCGGGAGCTGTGCCATGCCGCTCCTCGCCGTCGGGGATAGTTCGCGGCCCTACCTTATGACCGGGCCCGCTTCCCGGCACCATGCCGCCGCTAGGGTGAGCGCCGTGACCGACCCGGGGCGAGCGAGCGCGCGAGCGCGAGGGCCCGTGCGTGCGCGCGGGCACGGCCAGGGGCCGGGATCGGGCCCTGGCCGCCGGTCGGTCCCGCGGTGGGTGCGCCTCGCCACCGGGCCCATCGGCGTCTGGCTCGCGTTCGTCGTCGTCCACGCCTACCTGCTGCATGCCGTCTCGCTCTTCCCGGGTCAGCTCGACGGCGACGTCGACCTCTACCGGTCCTGGGCGGCGTCCGGCCTCGTCGACGGGGTCTGGCCCGTCCTCGACACGGACTGGGTCTATCCCGTGGGTGCGCTCGCACCGATCACGCTCCCGGGGCTCGTGTCCCTCGACCCCGAGGCGTACCGGGCCCTGTTCCAGGTGATGGTCGTCGCGCTCGACGGGCTCGGGGTCGCGGCGCTGCTCGCCGCGGGTCGCCGCTCGGGCGCCCGCACCACCGGTGCCTGGTGGTGGCTCGCGTTCCTCGCCGCGCTCGGCCCCGTCACGCTCACCCGCCTCGACGGGGTCGCGGCGGCGCTGACCGTGGTCGCGCTCGCGGTCCTCGTCCCCTCGGCGAGCGGTGGCGCGGCGCCGCCGCAGGTGCCGCGGGTGTCGGACGGCGTCCGCACCGTGTGGACCACGACCCTCGCCACGGCCGCGGCGTGGGTCAAGATCGCGCCGGGCGCCGTCGTCGTCCCCCTGGCCCTCACGTCGCCGCGGCCCTGGCGGCGGGTGGTCCTGCCGGGGGCGCTCGTGTCGGCGATCCTGGTCGGGGGCGCGCTCGTCGGCGGGGCGGGGTCGCGGGTGTGGGGGTTCCTGGGCCAGCAGGACGACCGGGCGCTGCAGGTCGAGGCCGGTCCCGCGACCCCGTTCTCCGTCGCCAGGCTCTGGCGCGACGACATCGAGGTGGTCTTCGACGCGCCGCTCAAGGTCCTCGAGATCACCGGACCAGGGACGCAGTGGTGGGCCGGGGCCATGAACGTGTTCCTCGTCGCCGCGGTCGCCCTCGTCACCGCCGCCACGTGGCTCGCCGCCCGGCGCCTGCGCGGGCAGAGCGCGCCCGAGCCCGAGCCCGTGGCCGAGCACCGCGACGACCGGGTGCTGCACCTGGTGCTCCTGTCGACGCTGGCGCTGACCCTGTGCCTGTTCGCGTTCAACAAGGTCGGGTCGCCGCAGTACGTCGCCTGGTTCGCGCCGCCGGTCGCGGTCGCGCTCGCGGCCTTCGCCGGGCCGCGGTCGAAGGGCGGACGGGACGGGCGCTCGCCCCGGCGCTCCGAGGTCTGGCCGTGGCTGGGCGCCGCGCTGCTCGTCGTCGCCCTGCTGACGCAGCGGCTGTTCCCCGACCACTACGACGACTTCCTGACGGCCGTGCCGCTCGACGTCTGGCTCGCCGCCGTCCGCAACGTGCTCGTGCTGGCGCTCGCGGTCGGCGTCACCGTGCTCGTCGCGACCACGGGCCGGCGAGCCCGCTCCCGCCCGGCCCGCGGGGACGGCGCCCGCGCGACGGGGGCGTGACCGGGCCGGTCAGGCCTTCTTCTGCGCGGACCGCCGCGCATCGTTGCCCTGAGCGTCGGCCTTCGGGTCCATGAGATCTGCCTTCTCGTGCACGCCGCTCTCGACGGCGGCGCCCAGGTCCGCATCCACCGATCGCCAGTAGGCGAACGCCCGCTCCAGGACCGGGTCGCTCACCCCGTTCAGCAGGTGCCCGACGATGTTGTCGACGAGGCGCCCACGTGCCGCGTCGTCCATCACCTCACGGACCAGCGTGCCGGCCTGGACGAAGTCGTCGTCCTCGGCGTGGGCGGTGTACGCGGACCGGACCATCTCGCCGTCCGACTCCCACCCGCGCTCCGCCGGGAGCGCGGCGCCGTCGGCGTACGCGCCACCCGCGGAGTTGGGGGTGTACACGGGGTCGCCGGGGTTGTGGTGGCGGCCGGCGCCGTCCTTCAGGTACGAGCGGACCTCGACGTGCGGGCGGTTCACCGGGATCTCCGGGTAGTTGATGCCGAGACGCGCCCGGTGGGCGTCGGCGTACGAGAACATGCGGCCGAGCAGCATCTTGTCCGGGCTGATACCGATGCCGGGGACGAGGTTGGACGGCGCGAACGCGGCCTCCTCGATCTCGGTGAAGTAGTTGCTCGGGTTGCGGTCGAGCGTCATGCGACCGACCTCGATCAGCGGATAGTCGGCGTGCGGCCACACCTTCGTGAGGTCGAACGGGTTGAAGCGGTAGTCCTTGGCGTCGGCGTAGGGCATGACCTGGACGTGCAGGGTCCAGCTGGGGTGCTCGCCCGAGGCGACGTGCTCCCACAGGTCACGGATGTGGTAGTCCGTGTCGATCGCGGTCATCTGGTCGCCCTCGTGCTGCGTGAAGTGCTCGACGCCCTGGTCGGTGTGGAAGTGGTACTTGACCCAGAACCGTTCGCCCGCCGCGTTGACCCACTGGTACGTGTGGCTCGAGTAGCCGTTCATGTGACGCCACGACCGCGGGATGCCCCGGTCGCCCATCAGCCAGGTCACCTGGTGCGCCGACTCGGGGGAGAGCGTCCAGAAGTCCCACTGCATGTCGTGGTCGCGCAGGTTGTTGTCGGCGCGGCGCTTCTGCGACCTGATGAAGTTCTGGAACTTCATGGGGTCGCGGATGAAGAAGACCGGCGTGTTGTTGCCGACCATGTCGTAGTTGCCCTCGTCGGTGTAGAAGCGCAGGGCGAACCCGCGCGGGTCGCGCCAGGTGTCGGGGCTGCCGAGCTCGCCCGCCACCGTCGAGAAGCGCGCGAGCATCTTCGTCTCGGCGCCGGGCTGGAAGAGCCCCGCCTTCGTGTACGCGCTGACGTCACCGGTCACCTCGAACCGGCCGAACGCACCGCCGCCCTTGGCGTGCGGCTGGCGCTCCGGGATCTTCTCCCGGTTGAACCCGGCCATCTGCTCGATGAGGTAGTGGTCGTGGAGGACGATCGGCCCGTCGGTGCCGACGGTCAGGGAGTGCTCGTCGCTCGCGGCGGGTGCGCCGTTCGTCGCGGTGGTGCGGTCGTCCGTGGGCCTGTCGCTCATGATGCTCCTCGCGCGTCGTGGGGATACGGCTCCTTCGCACGGTAGGAGCGTGGGTCGGAGCTCGCTCGCCCAGCGTGACCGTCATGCGGCCGTCCCCTGCGCCTCACCCGCACGACACCTGGAAGCCACCGGGGTGCGGTCGACTGCGGACTGCGACGGACGTCGCGACCACACACGATCGAAGGAGATTCCTGTGCGACGCAGTGCACAGCGCATCGCTCTCTCGTCCGCCCTCGTCGGCACCCTCGTGCTCGGCGCCGCAGGGGCGTACGCCGTCGGGGCGGACCTCAGCGTCAACGGTGGCGCCCGACAGCTCGCCGGCGACCAGTCCAAGGAGGTCCGTGCCGCGATCGACGCGGGCCGCGCGAAGAACGTGATCCTGCTCGTCGGCGACGGCATGGGCGACTCGGAGATCACGATCGCTCGCAACTACGCCGAGGGTGCCGCGGGCCGGTTCGACGGGCTCGACGCGCTGCCCCTGACGGGCCAGTACACGACGTACGCGCTCGACCGGGAGACCGGGCTCCCCGACTACGTCACCGACTCCGCGGCGTCCGGCACCGGGTGGGCCACCGGGACCAAGACCTACAACGGCGCGATCTCCGTCGACCTCGAGGGCGCCCCGCAGCGCACGCTGCTGCAGATCGCGAAGGCGAACGGCCTGCGCACCGGAGACGTCTCGACCGCTGAGATCCAGGACGCGACGCCGGCCGTGCAGGTCGCGCACGTCTCGCACCGCAAGTGCTACACGCCGTCGTCGTCCGCCTGCGCCGACACGGACCTGCTGCGCAACGGCGGGCTGGGCTCGATCACGGAGCAGCTGCTCGACACCCGCCCCGACGTCACGCTCGGTGGCGGCCTCGAGTACTTCGACGACGTCGCCCAGGCCGGTCAGTGGAAGGGCAAGACGCTGCTGGAGCAGGCCGAGGCGCGGTGGTACGACGTCGTGACGACGGCCGCGGACCTCGACGCCGTGACGTTCGCGCACCAGAAGCAGCCGCTGCTCGGGCTCTTCTCCGCGGGCAACATGCCCACCGTCTGGGACGGGCCGCTCGCCACCAAGGCCGGCGGCGCCGAGCCCGCCGTGACCTGCGACGAGAACCCCGACCACACGGCCGACGTCCCGACCCTCGAGGCCATGACGTCCAAGGCGATCTCGCTGCTCGACGACCCGTCGTCGAAGAAGGGCTTCTTCCTCCAGGTCGAGGGCGCGAGCATCGACAAGCAGGACCACGCCGCCAACCCGTGCGCGCAGATCGGTGAGACCGTCGACTTCGACGCGTCGGTGAAGGCCGCCCTCGACTTCGCGGAGGCGGACGGCAACACGCTCGTCATCGCGACGGCCGACCACGCGCACTCCAGCCAGATCGTCTACCCGGGCTCCACGACGCCGGGCCTGACGCGCACGCTCACCACGGTCGACGGCGCCCCGATGACGATCGCCTACGGCACCGCCGAGGAGGGCGGCTCGCAGGCGCACACCGGGTCCCAGGTGCGGATCGCCGCCTACGGGCCGCGGGCAGCGAACGTCGTCGGGCTCACCGACCAGACCGACGTGTTCTTCACCGTCAACGACGCGCTGAACCTCGACACGGACGCCCCCGCTGCGGGCGCGCCCGTGATCCGGTCGGTGAACCTCAGCGACGGGGCCAGCGTGCGCGGCAAGCAGAAGATCGTCGTGAAGCTCGACTCCGAGCCCAAGTACACGTACATCGAGCTCAACCAGGGCGGGGTCTGGAAGACCGACAACACGAAGGCGGCGGGCAGCACGAACGCCGGCACCAAGCCGGTGCTGGCGCTCGACACCCGGGACTACCCGAACGGGGACTATACGGTGAAGATCGTGTCCGTCGGGATCGACGGCCGGTCGACGTCGAAGAACCTCGACCTGACGATCGCCAACCGCTGACGCGAGCGGTCCGACGTACGACGAGGGCCGTGCCCCGCGTGGGGTACGGCCCTCGTCGTGCGTCCCCGCCGGGCGACGGGCGCGCCGGTCAGGTCCCGGTGGTCCACGCCCGCGCGAGCACGCTCTCGTCGAGGTGCGCCAGCAGGTCGGCGACGTCGTCGTAGACCTCGACCGCACCGGCGTCACGCAGCTCCGCCTCGCCGACGCCGCCGCTGAGGACGGCGACGCACGGGATGCCGGCACGGGCTGCGGCGAGCGCGTCCCACACGGAGTCCCCGACGAACACGGCGTCCTCGGGGCCCACGCCGGCCGCCTCGAGCGCGACGTGGACGAGGTCGGGCTCGGGCTTGGAGACCTCGACGTCGGCGGACGACGTGACGGCGTGCAGCTCCTCGTCGACGCCCAGCACCCCGCGCAGGTGCTCGAGCGAGTCCGGCGACGCCGAGGTCGCGAGGACGGGGCGCGCGCCCCTGTGGCGGACGGCACGGACGAGGTCGGCCGCGCCGTCGAACGCGCGGAGCAGGTCGAAGGACTCCTCGGCGCGCCGCGAGTGGGCGTCGAGGACCCGCTCGGTCGTGTCGTCGTCGAGCCGGAGGCCGCGGGCCCGGGTGACCCGCTCCACGAGCTGCGGACCGGCCTGGCCGAGTGACCGGTGCACCGTCCAGGCGTCGACCTCGATCGACTCGTCCCGGAAGGCCCGCACCCACGCCATGACCTGGAGGTAGTTGGAGTCGACGAGCGTGCCGTCGACGTCGAGCAGGACGGCGCCCGTCACGAGGCGCTCCGCTCGCCCGGGGCGGCCGATCGTAGGGCGTCGAGCAGCGGGCCGGCGGCGGTGTCGAGGAACTCCTGCTGCTTCTCGTCCCCGATCTGGACGAGGGCGACGTCGGTGAACCCGGCCTCCCAGTAGGCGGAGACGGCCTCCACGATCGCGTCGAGATCGGGGCCGCACGGGATCGCGGCCGCGACGTCGTCAGGCGTCACGAACCCGGTGGCCGACTCGAACGCCTCCGTGGTGGGGAGGTTGGCGTTGACCGGCCAGCCCAGCCCGAACCAGCGGAACTGCTCGTGGGCCCGCTGCACCGCGGCCTCACGGTCGGTGTCCCAGGAGATCGGGATCTGGCCGATCGCGCGGGACGGGGCGAGCCCCGCCGTCCTGCGCTCGTCGTGCCACGCCGAGACCAGCGCCTCGTCGGGCTCGACGGCGACGAGGTGGTCCGCCAGGCCGGCGAACCGGGCGACGGACGTCGGGCCGGAGACAGCGACAGCGAGGTCGACGCCGTCGGCCGGCCGGTCCCATAGCCGCGCCGAGTCGACCCGGTAGTGGCCGAGGTCGAGAGTGACGGGGCCGTCGTCCGACAGGAGGGCACGGATGACCTCGATCGCCTCGGCGAGCATGTCGTGGCGTTCCCCGACGGCGGGCCAGCGCTCACCGACGACGTGCTCGTTGAGGTTCTCGCCCGAGCCCAGGCCCAGGGTGAAGCGGCCGTCCGACAGCAGTCCGAGCGTCGCCGCCTTCTGCGCGACCACCGCCGGGTGGTAGCGCATCGTCGGGCACGTCACGTAGGTCATCAGCTCGACGTGCTTCGTCGCGTGGGCGACGGCGCCGAGCACGGACCAGGCGTACGGGGCGTGACCCTGCGAGGTGAGCCAGGGGAAGTAATGGTCGCTGGACACCTCGAAGTCGAACCCGACGTCCTCCGCGCTCGTCGCGTAGCGCACGAGCTCCTTCGGGCCCGACTGCTCGGTCATGAGGGTGTAGCCGAAGCGCGTCATGAGGCGATCCTGGAGCCGGTCGGGCGGGCTCGCACGCGGTCGGGCGGCGTGCCCGCCGACGTTGCGTGCTCACCTGCGGCGGACGAGGCTGGAACGGTGACGAAGGACGACGCCGCACGCCGGGCGGCGCAGTACCGCGCCCAGACGGCCGACCGCTCGTCCGGCGTGCCCTACGACCCGGACGACGCCGAGCGGCAGATCGCGGACTTCGAGCAGGCGGAGCGCGACAAGGCCGCGGAGGCGCGCAGGGCGCGCGACCGCGTCATGACGCGCCACCTGTGGGTCGAGCGGCAGATCCAGGCGGCGATGGAGCGCGGCGAGTTCGACGACCTCCCGCTGGCCGGCAAGCCGATCCCCGGTCTCGACAGCCACGACCCCGACTGGTGGGTCAAGAAGCTCGTCGAGCGCGAGCAGATCTCCGGCGTCGCGCCCGAGGCGATCCAGCTGCGCAAGGACGACGCCGCGCTCGACGAGGCGTTGGACGAGCTGCTCACGGCGCAGGACGTCCGCGCGGCGGTCGAGGAGTTCGACGTCCGGGTCGTCGCGGCCCGCCGTCAGCTCACGGGCGGTCCGCCGGTCGTGACGCCCACGCGGGACCCGGACGTCGAGGTCGAGCGGTGGCTCGAACGGCGGCAGGCGCGGTCGCTGGCGCGGCGTGCCGCTGGTTCGGGCGGCGCGGGCTCGACTGGCACGGGCGGGAGCGGTCGGGCCGGGGGCTCCGGCCGCTCGGTTGAACGGGACGGACCTCGTCGATGGTGGCGCCGGCGCTGACCCCGCCGCGCGCTCCGGACGGGTTGCTCCCGGTGTCGACCTCGCACCTTGCAGTGAGGTGTGGAGGGCACCGCGGGATGTCGGTGGCTCGACTTAGTGTGTACATATGTTCGAAGCCAGCCACCCGCAGCGCATCCGGCCGCTCGGCGCCGGCGGCTGCGCGCTCGGCTCGATCGACCTGTTCGAGCCCGTGGCCGGCTCGGCAGTGGAGTCGAGGTTCGCGGAGGCCGTCGAGGACTGGCTGCGCGGACTCGGACCGGTCGGCACGTCACCGAGGCGCGCCGTGCGCCGCGGTGACGGCTCCGGTCCCACCGGCGCACCCGCCCCGGAGCCTGGTCCTGCTCTCATCGAGGGAGCGGCTCCCGGTCCTGGCCTGTGCCGTGCGCTGGCGGACGTCGACGCGTCAGGCCTCGACGACGAGGCGCTCATCGAGGCGCTCGCCGCCTGGGAGAGGGTTCGCGCCTGGGCTACCGCGAGCCAGGCCGTGGTCGTGCGCGAGCTCCTCTCGCGGCGCGCGGGGTCGCGGGACCTAGAGTTCGTCGACGACGAGATCTCCGCACGGCTGTGCACCACGCGGGCTGCGGCCTCCCGCACGACCGAGCTCGCCGTCGGCCTGGGCCAGCATCCGGCGGTCGCCCAGGCCCTGATCGCTGGGCGCATCGACGAGCGGCGCGCGAGAGTCCTGCTCGACGCGGCACCCACGGCCTCGCCCTCACGGCGCGCGGCACTGATCGCCTCGCTCGTGGACGATGCATCGCGCATGACCGCTCCGCGACTACGTGACGCCGCCCGCAAGGCCGAGATCCAGCTCGACCCTGAGGCTGCTGAGCGACGACGGTCCGGGGAGCGTCGGCGCCGGTGCGTGACCTTCGAGCCGTGCCCGGACGCGATGGCTCGCCTGACTGCCTACCTGCCTGCGGAGCAGGCGCGCGGCATCTGGAACACGCTCGACGATGCCGCGCGAGCTCAGGCCGGCGACGATCAGCGGTCCATGGACGAGCGCAGGTCCGATGCCCTCGCGGATCTGTGCAGCCGCGGTTCCGCGTGGGGCCCCGGCCCGGTGCGCGGTTCCGACTCGGCGTCGGGAGCCAGCCCTGCGTTCGGCTTCGGTTCGGTGTCGGTCCCCGGGCCGCCTCCGGGGCTCGGCGCAGGCCAGACGCCGGGGGATCGTGGCCAGGGCCAGGGCCAGGGCCAGGGCCAGGGCCAGGGCCAGGGCCAGGGCCAGGGCCAGGGCCAGGGCCAGGGCCGGATCGACGGTCGACGTCTCGTGCTGGTCACGGTCGCCGCCTCGACGTTGCTCGGACTCGACGAGCGACCGGGCTACCTCGCCGGGTACGGGCCGGTGCCTGCGGACGTGGCCCGCGAGATCGCGGGCGACGCCACCTGGCGTCGACTGCTCACCGATCCGGAGAGCGGGGCCCTGCGTGACGTCGGGACCACCGCATATCGGCCGTCCGCAGCCCTGCGAGCCGCGGTCGAGGCCCGTGATGCGACCTGCACGTTCCCGGGCTGCCGGGTGCTCGCCTCGCGCTCGGACCTCGATCACATCGAACCTTTCCCGGTGTCGCCGGGTCGACGCGCCGGCCGGACCCCTCGCACGGAGGGTGAGCGCGGATCGAGACCGCCGACCAGAGCCGACAACCTCCAAGCCCTGTGTCGTCACCACCATCGACTCAAGACACATGGTCGGTGGACGGTCGAACGCGACCCCTCCACGGCCGTCACGACGTGGACGAGCCCGACGGGTGGCACCTACGAGCGCCCACCCGAGGTGCTCGGTGCGATCATCCCGTCTGGGTCTGGGTCTGGGTCTGGGTCTGGGTCTGGGTCTGGGTCTGGGTCTGGGTCTGGGTCTGGGTCTGGGTCTGCGGGTCGATCATGCGTTGCCCTCGGTGGCGTGCTCGGGGATCCGCCCTTCTGACACCGTCGCGACCGTTCGCGTCGGAGCGTGCCCGTGCCCGTGCCCGTGCCCGTGCCCGTGCCCGGGCCCGCGCCCACGTCCACGCCCACGGTTCGAGGTTCTGCGCGGCCGCAACCATGTCGCTCTCCGGGCCTGAGTAGCCGTACCGGAGGGCTGTGCTGCTGCCGTGCCGGCGGCCGTCGGGTCTGCGCGAGCTCAAGACCTCGCCTTCGCCCGCCCGAGGCCGGTCCTGCCTATTGAGGCGCTCTCTGAGGCGCTCCGCTGACGCGCGTCCCGCTGCGTGTCGTGCTCTGCTACTGCGTGCACCTTGACCTGCACCTTGACCTGCACCCTGACCTGCGCTCGACCTGCGCTCCGGCCGGCACCTCGACCTGCGCCTAGCGCACAGTCTCGTGCGGCTCGAGCTCCTCGATGCCCTCGACCACCTCGTCGCGCGAGGCGTTGACCCCCGGGTGCCGTGCCTGGGCGCGACGGCGCGCGAGCCGCGCGGAGACCACGGCGTGCGAGATGAGCCCCAGGGCGACGGCGGCGCACGCGAGCCCGCTCACCAGGAACGTCATGTCGATGCCCCGCCCCGTGGGCAGCAGGTCGGTGCCCATGTGGGTCGCGAGGACGGCCCCGGCGACGGCGGAGCCGAGCGATCCGCCGACGGTGCGCAGCACCTGGTTGAAGCTCACCGCGCTCCCGAGCTCCTGCGCCGCGACGCCGCGGGCGATGAGGCCTGGCATCGCCGCGTAGGTGGTGCCGATGCCGACGCCGAAGAAGAAGGTCCCCACGAGGAGCTCCCACAGCTCGTCGTGCGCGCCGAGCAGCATGAGGTTGGCGACCGTCACGAACACCGCACCGATGGGCAGCAGCAGCGTGAACGGGACGCGGCGCACGAGCACCTTGGCGAGCCGGCTCGACGTCTGGCTCCCGAGCGACAGCGGCAGCATGACGAACCCTGCCCAGAAGAGCGGCAGCCCGACGCCGTAGGTCGTCTCGGTGGGCGCCTGGGCGATGAGGCTGATCACGGACAGCCCGATGTACATCGACGCGCCGAGGCTGAGCGCGGTCACGTTCGCGAGCAGCACGTCGGACTTGCGGAGCAGGTCCAGCCGGATCAACGGGTGCGCGGTGCTGGTCTCGCGCACCACCCACAGGGCGAGGACGACGACGGCGCCGACGATGGTCGCGATCGTGCTCACCGACGTCCACCCCCAGTTGGGGCCCTCGCTGATCCCGAGGAGCAGAGCGGCGAGCCCTACGCCGAGCAGCACCGCGCCGACAGTGTCGAACGGGACCCGCAGTCCCTGCTCGTCCGGCCCGCGAGGCACGACGACGAGCACGACCACCATCGCGGAGATCACGAACAGCCCTGCGAACCAGAACGCGTACCGGTAGTCGAGGGTCGCCGCGATGATGCCGGTCAGCGGGTAGCCGATCCCGATCCCCGTCGCGACGGTGATCGACAGCGACGAGATCGCGCCCTGCACCTTGGCGGGGGCGCGTACCGGCGGGCGAGGGTGATCGCCATGGGCGTGATCGCGAACGACAGGCCCTGGAGGGCGCGCCCTACGAGGATCCACGCGAAGGACTGCGCGGTCGCAGCGATCACGGAACCCGCGAGGATCACCGCGAGCGTCGCCAGCAGGATCCCTCGCTTGTGCGGGCCGTCGCTGAGCCGACCGAGCACCGGCGTCGCGATGGCGCCGACCAGCAGGTTCACGGTCAGCGTCCACTGCGCCGTGCTGACGGGCACGGCGAACTCGGCCCCGATCGTCGGGACGAGCAGCAGCCCGAGCGAGCTGACGATCGCCGCGGACAGCGCCGCGTAGACGAGCCCGGGGACGAACCCGCGCCCTACCTGCGGTGCTCCCTGCGGTGACGTGTCGGACGCCGTCTCTACGGCCCGGCGCTCAGACATCCGTGACCTCGTCGGTCAGCTTGTGGAGCACGGGCAGGACGGCGGCCAGCGCCGCCCGGTCCTGGTCGTCGAGCCGCTCGGCCACCGCGGAGGCGAGCCAGCCGTGCGTCGCGCGCCGGTCCTCCGCGACGGCGTCGCGGCCGGCGTCGGTGATGGTCAGGGTGAGGCGGCGGCGGTCGTGCGGGTCGCGGGTGCGTTCGACCAGGCCGTCCGCGACGAGGTCCGCGACGATCGCGGCCATCGACTGCGGGGTGATCTGCTCGGAGGCGGCGAGGCTCGCGGAGGTCGCTCCGCCGTCGGGCACGGCCTCGAGCCGCACCAGGGCGCGTGACTTGCCGAGGGGGAGTGTCTTCTCGTGGATCAGCCGGCGCCAGATGGGGGCGAGGGCGCCCCGCAGCTCGAACGCGAGCGTCCCGACGTCGGGCGCTCCGTCGGGTCGGGTGGCCGCGGGCGTGGCGGCAGAGGTGGTCGTGGCGGGACTGGTGGAAGCGGGCATGCGACCCACTATACAGTCTAACTGATCAGTCTGCCTGATGACTTTCCTCACACCGCGGGTCGCGACGAGCGCGCCGCCGCGCCTCCCGGCCTACGCTCGACGGATGACCACCACCGTCCCAGCCCTCGCCGCCCCCACCCCGGGCGCACCCTTCGAGCGCACCACCGTCGTCCGCCGCGACCTCGGCACGCACGACGTGCTCATCGACATCGCGTACGCCGGCATCTGCCACTCCGACATCCACCAGGCGCGCGAGGAGTGGGGCAAGGGGATCTTCCCGATGGTCCCCGGCCACGAGATCACCGGCACCGTGGCCGCCGTGGGCCCGGAGGTCACCCACCACCTCGTCGGCGACCGCGTCGGCGTCGGTTGCTTCGTCGACTCCTGCCGCGAGTGCGACGCGTGCCTGCACGGCGAGGAGCAGTTCTGCGAGAAGGGCGCCGTGATGACCTACAACGGCCGCCAGTACTCGGGCGAGGAGACCTACGGCGGCTACTCGACGCAGATCGTCGTCGACGAGCGCTACGTGCTGCACATCCCGGACGGGTTGGGGCTCGACGTCGCCGCGCCGCTGCTCTGCGCCGGCATCACGACCTACTCGCCCTTGCGCCGTTGGGGGCCGGGCTCGACAAGCACGTCGCCGTCGTCGGCATGGGCGGACTGGGCCACGTCGCGGTCAAGATCGCGCACGCGATGGGCGCCGAGGTCACGGTGCTCAGCCACACCCTCTCCAAGCAGGCGGACGGCGAGCGCTTCGGCGCCGACCACTACGTCGCGACCTCCGACCCGACCGTCCTCAAGGACCTCCGCAAGAGCTTCGACCTGATCATCAGCACCGTCAGCGCGGACCTCCCGCTCGACCGGTACCTCGCAACCTTGCGCCTCGACGGCGCGATGGTCTTCGTGGGGCTCCCGCCGGACGCGCAGACGTTCCGCGTCGGGTCCCTGGTGGGCGGACGCCGCAGCCTGGCCGGGTCGAACATCGGCGGGATCCGCGAGACGCAGGAGATGCTCGACTTCTGTGCGGAGCACGGCATCGGCGCCGAGATCGAGATGATCGGGGCGGACGACGTGGACACGGCGTACGAGCGGGTCGTCGCCTCGGACGTCCGGTACCGGTTCGTCATCGACACCGCCACGATCTGACGCCCGGCGCCCGGGGAGCGTCGCCCCGGTGCGGGCGGGCGACACGGCGGTCGTGGCCGCGATCGCCGTCCGAGGACCCGGGCGGTACGGTCGGGTCGACCTGACGAAGCACGACGCGAGGGGACCACGGTGGTGAGGGACCTGGCTGCAGGCTGTGCAGCGCACGGGGAGGCTGGTGAGCCGCCGGCGTACCCGGCCCACGGGGCGTGACGTCGTGTCCGGCTTCGTGACGGGGTTGTTCTCGATCCCCGAGGGCATGGCCTACGCCACGGTGGGCGGCTTCGCCGCACCGATGGGCCTGTGGTCGGGTGCGGTGCCGACGATCGTCGGGGCGTTCTTCTCCCGGACGGTGCTGATGGTCACGACGCTGACGAGCGCCATCGCGCTCTCGGCCAAGAGCGTCATGACCGATGCAGGGCTCGACGCGGGCGACCTGGGCTCCGTCGCGGCCCTCACGGTGGCCGTCGGGCTGTGGATGGTGCTCCTCGGGGTGCTGAAGCTCGGGTCGGTCATGTCGTTCGTCTCGACGGCCGTGATGACGGGGTTCACGGCCGGGATCGCCGTGCAGATCGTGGCGGGCGTCGTCGAGGACGCGACAGGCTATGCGCCCCAGTCCTCGAACACCGTGGGCAAGCTCGTCGAGGCGGTGGCGCACGTAGGCGCCTGGGACGGTCCGACCGTCGCCGTGACGGCGGCGACCGTGGCGGCCTGGGCCGGCCTCGGCCTCGTGCGGCGCCTGCGGAAGATGGCGACCCTGGTGTCGCTGCTCGTGGTGACGGTCGTCGTCGCCGTGGCCGGGTTCGACGTGGAGTCGGTCGACGACATCGCGGCGATCCCGCGATCGCTGCCGCCGTTCACCCTGCCCGACCTGGGGTCGCTGCCCGCGCTGGTGACCGGCAGCCTGGCCATCGCCCTGGTGGCGCTCGCGCAGGCGGCCGGGATCGGTGCCGCCGTGCCGAACCCGGACGGGACCCGGACCGACGTCTCCCGCGACTTCACCGCGCAGGGCGTGGCCAACGTCGCCGGCGGGTTCTTCGGGGCGCTCCCCACCGGCGGCTCGCTGTCCAGGACGGGCGTCGCGACCAGCGGTGGCGCCCAGACGCGGTGGGCCGGCATCTTCGCCGGGGTATGGCTGATCCTGCTCGTGCTCGCCCTGGGCCCGCTCGCCGGCGCCATACCGATGGCCGTCATCGGCGGGCTGCTGATCGTCATCGGCGGTGAGCTGATCAGGGGCCGGTGGGACGACGTCCGACTCGTCGTGCGCACCTCGTGGCAGTCGGCCGCGGCGATGGCCGTCACGTTCGCGGCGACGACCCAGCTGCCCCTCCAGGTAGCGATCTTCATCGGGGCCGGGCTGTCGATCGTGCTCTACGCGGTGCAGTCGGCGAGGCGCGGCCGGCTCGTCGAGCTCGTCCGGCTCGACGACGGGTGGACCCTCGCTGACGCCCCCGCGGTCCTGCCCAACGAGCGGACGACGGTGCTCCACTACCTGGGCAGCGGGTACTTCGCCGAGGTCAACCGGGTCGAGGAGGAGTGGCCCGACGTCTCCGCGGTCCACGACGCCGGGCTCGTCGTCTCGTTCCGTGGATCGATGGGCATCCCGTCGTCCACGTTCATCAAGTCCTTCGACCGGCTGCTCGACCGCTGGCACGAGCACGGCGTCGAGGTCGTGGTCTGCGGGGTCCCCGACGACCTGAGACGTCAGCTCGAGCGCGGCGGGGCCACGACCCGGTTGCAGGACTCCGTGGTCGGCGAGTCCGACCTGCTCCTCGGCTCCGTGCGCGAGGCCTACGATCTGGTCGAGGAACGCCGCCGGAAACGCGCCGCCCGAGACCACCCACCACCGGAGGACCCATGACCGACGTGCTCACCACCCTCGCCCAGGTCGGGATCCTGGTCTTCGTCCTCGCGTCGATGATCGCCCTCGGCCTGTCCCTGACGGTCGGGCAGATCGTCACACCGCTGCGCGACGTGAAGCTCGTGCTGCTCGGGCTCGGGCTGAGCTTCGTCGTCGCCCCCGCCGCCGCCTGGGTGATCGCGCTGGTCTTCGGCCTGTCCGACGAGCAGACCCTCGGGCTGCTGCTGCTCGGGGTCGCCGCGGGCGCGCCGTTCCTGCCCAAGCTCGCCCAGATGGCGAAGGGCGCGGTGCCGTACTCCGTGGGACTGATGGTCCTGCTCATGGTCGTGACCGTCGGCTACGTGCCGCTGATGCTGCCGCTGCTGGTCGACGGCGTGGCGGTCAGCGCCTGGGACATCGCCCGGCCGCTCCTGCTGCTCATGCTCCTGCCCCTGGCGGTCGCGCTCGCCGTCCGCGCCCGGTACCCGGACGCCGCGAAGCTCGCCCCGGTGCTCAACACCGTCTCGACGAGCGCGCTGGCCCTCGGGATCGGGGCGGCGATCCTCGTCGCGCTGCCGCAGATCTGGGACCAGATCGGTACCGGGGTCCTGCTCGCCACGCTCCTGTTCACGGCGGTCTGCCTCGCGCTCGGGTACGTGCTCGGCGGGTCCGGGCGCGAGCAGCGCGTCGTGACCTCGCTCGGCACGGCGCAGCGCAACCTGTCGGCGGCACTCCTCATCGCCGGGACGAGCTTCGTCGACACCCCCGAGGTGCTGGTCACGGTGATGGTCGGCGCGCTGCTCCTCACCGCGGTCCTGCTGCTCACGGCGGCGGAGCTGGGCAAACGCGCGCCGGCCGGCGCGGCCGACACCCAGCCGTGAGCCGCCGCTAGTCCCAGCCGCAGGCCTCGGCGACGAAGGTGTAGACCGCGGCGCGCAGCTCGTCGGGCATCGGGACGTAGAAGACGTGCTGCGCGACACCGTCGACCGACGCGTGCACCGGGAGGAACGTGCCCCGCTTGTCCTCGGCGACGACGTGCGGGTCGCAGCGGTTCGGGGTGATGCCGAGAGCGATCTCGGCCGGCGTGGCTCCCGCCGTGACGTCCGGCGACCAGGCCGTGCCGTCCGCGGTGCGGCCGGGCCCTGCGGGGGCGAGCAAGGTGGTGCCGTCGATCAGGTCGACAGCGACCTGCGGGCCCGCCGGGACCGCAATCGCCGTCAGGAGCACCGCGGCCGAGTCGCCGGCCTGGTCGCTCGCGCGCACGAGCGCAGGACGCACCTCCAGCGTCGCCCCCTCCGCGACCGCCGCCGCGGCGCAGTCCTCCCCGCGGATCCGAGCCAGGTGCCCGCGAGGGTCGGCGACCGGTCCCGCGACCGTGCTCGTCGCGCCGTCGACCTCGATCGTCAGCGTGGCCCGCGCGGGGCCGGCTGTGGCGCTGGAGTCGCCGCGGTCCTCGCCGACAGCCTCGCCGACAGCACTGCCGGCACCGCCCGCGCTGTCCTCGTCGCCCGCGCTGTCCTCGTCGCCCGCGCTGTCTGCGCTGTCTGCGCTGTCTGCGCTGTCTGCGCTGTCTGCGCCGATACTGCTGTCATCGCCGCCACCGCCGTCCTCCTCGACACCGGGTTCCTCGCCGACAGCACCATCTCCCTCCGCGCAGACCGGTCCGCCGAGGGCGAGTGCTACGTCGCGGTAGCGACCTGGGCGCGCGACGGGGGCCGACCCGGGGCGTGTCATGCCGGCCGGGCCCGCGCCGTCCGACACGAGGGTGACGTCCACGACCGTCGCTGGTGCGCTGCCGTCGTTCGTCACGCGCAGCGAGACGACGCGGTCGGCGTAGTTCTCGCGCCCCTGCCTCAGCTCGAGCGAGATCCCGTCGGGGAGTGGGCCTGCGTCGTGCAGCGGGCCTGCGTCGTGCCCGGTCTCTGACGCGGGAGCGTCGCACGAGGCGAGCACCACGCCGAGGGCGCACGCGACGCAAGCGAGGATCGCCGTCCGGCCCCGGCGCGCGCTGCGGGTAGCCATCCCCAGAGCATCGCAGCAGCGTGTCCGCCACGCCTGCCGCGTCATCTCCCGGGCGTGGAGGGCGTGCACGCGCAGTGCCGGCGCTCGCGGACGGGGTCGGAGGCGGGCGTCCTGCGTCCGCGAGCCTCCGCACGGGCGAGCGCGGCGGTCTCGTCGCAGACTGGGTCGCGAAGACCGACCGACGGTAGAGACTCCAAGGAGCGATCTCGATGCCCGCCATCACCCCCAGCCTCTGGTTCGACATGAACGCGGAGGAGGCGATCGAGTTCTACGCGTCGGTGTTCCCGGACACCGAGGTCGGTGAGATGCTCCGCGGGCCGGACGGCGTCGCGATCACCGGCGACTTCACGCTGCAGGGCCGCACGTTCAACGCCATCAACGGCGGCCCGCAGTTCCCGTTCACGGAGGCTGTCTCGTTCATCGTCAACTGCGCCGACCAGGCCGAGTGCGACCGCTACTGGGACGCGCTGCTGGCCGGGGGCGGGGAGCCGAGCCGGTGCGGCTGGCTCAAGGACCGGTTCGGCCTGTCCTGGCAGATCGTCCCGACCGAGTTCTACGACCTCGTCTCCGACCCCGACACCGCGCAGCAGGTCATGGACGCCCTGATGCCGATGGAGAAGATCGACCTCGCGGTGCTGCGCGCCGCACGCGACGGGGCGTGACAGCGGTCATCGCGCGAGCCGCTCGACGACCGCCCCGTACAGCGGGGGCAGCGCCCGGGCGAGTGGCACTATCCCGCCCCGCGCCGGCGAGGTGGCGGCGGCGACGAGACCGCTCGTGAGCACCCGGTAGTCGCGGGTGGCCGCGCGCCACGCCCGCTCGTACATCTGCGGATCATCCAGATGTACGACGGCGGCCCGGGCCTGCGCCAGCCCCACCCGCAGGCCCTCCCCGGTCAGCGCGTCGACGTACCCCGAGGCGTCCCCGACGAGCCGGACGCGCCCGGCCGTCCTCGCCGAGGTCCGCTGCCGGAGCGGACCGGCGCCGCGGAGCGTACCGATGCGCTCCGCACCCTCGAGCCTCGCCGCGAGCTCGGGGAGGCGTGCCACCTCCTCGTCGAAGCGGGTGCCCCGGCGGCCGAGGATCGCGACGCCCACCACGTCGTCGGCGACCGGCGTCACGTACGCCTCGACGTCCTCCCCCAGTGGACCTCGACCAGGTCGCTCCACGGAGCGAGCCGGTAGTGCCGACGCAGACCGAAGCGGGCCTCGCGGCGGGACGCGACCTCGAGCCCGACGAGCTGCCGCACCGTCGAGTGGAGACCGTCGCACGCGAGCAGCCACCGCGCGCGGACGCCCGCCGCCGTGACGCCGTCCGCCCCGGCGTCCGTGACCGCGTCGACCTTCCCGGCGACGAACCGCGCCCCGAGCTCGCGGGCCCGGGCGTGCAGCGCCGTGTGCAGAGTCGTGCGCCGGACGCCGCGGCCCGGCCCCGCGCGGAACCGGTGGTCCGCGACGCGCTCGCCCTGGCGGTAGCTGATGCCGGCGATCGCGTGCCCGTCCGGGTCGACACCGAGCCGCTGCACCGCGCGCAGCGCGCCGGGCATGAGGCCTTCGCCGCACGCCTTGTCGATGGGCCCGGTGCGCGGCTCGACCACGGCGACCTCCAGACCTGCGAGCCGCGCCTCGATCGCGCACGCGAGGCCTACGGGTCCGCCACCGACCACCAGCACGTCGGAACGCACGTCGGTGCGGGCCTCGGTCACGGCCGATCTGACCGTGCCGACGGGAGGGCGCTGAGCGCGCGGTCCTCCGCAGGGATCCGGAACCTCAGCAGCAGCCACGCGTTCAGCACCGTGAACGCGAGCGCGGTCACCCATGCCGAGTGGACGAGCGGCAGCGCGAACCCCTCGACGACGACGGCGACGTAGTTGGGGTGCGGGATCCACCGGTACGGCCCCCGCGCGACGAGCGGCAGGTCGGGGACGACGATGACTCGGGTGTTCCAGCGCGGCCCCAGCGTTGCGATGCACCACCACCGCAGCGCCTGGCTGGCGAGCACGAGAGCGAGCATCGGCCACCCGAGCCACGGCAGGAACGGCCGGTCCGCGACGACGACCTCCACGACGCACGCGACCAGGAGACCCGTGTGGAGCAGCACCATCGCGGGGAAGTGCCCGCGGCCCGACTCGACCCCGCCCCGCGCGAACGACCACCGCGCGTTGCGCGCCGAGACGACCAGCTCCGCGAGCCGCTCGGCGGCGGTCAGCGCGACGAGCACCACGTACGCGGTGAGCATCAACGGCTCCCGTCGCGCGTCCGGTCCGCGGCAGGCTCCGGGTCCCGCCGCAGCAGCACGAGCTCGGCGCTGATCCCCGGCCCGAACGCCAGCAGGACGCCGTGCTCGCCGGGGCGGGGGCGCCGTCCGACATCGTGGCCGCCAGGACGTGCAGGACGGACGACGACGACAGGTTCCCCTGGTCCCGCAGCGTGGCGCGGGTGCGCGCGACGTCGCCGTCGGCGAGGCCGAGGGAGTCGCGGACGGCGTCGACCACCTTGGGTCCGCCGGCGTGCACGACCCACGCGCCGACGTCCGGCACGTCGAGGTCGTGGCGGGCGAGGAGGCCCTTGACGTCGGCGGCGAGGTGCTCGCGGATCACGTCGGGCAGGCCGGGGGACAGGAGGATCCCGAACCCGGTGTCGCGCACGTCCCAGCCGAGGTGGTCCTCGGTGTCGGGGTAGAGCCGGCTCGCGGAGTCGACGACCCGCAGGGCGGGCGCCTCGGCAGGTGCCTCCGCGGGGGCGGGCGGGCGGGGCGTCCAGTCGTCCCCGGCGACCACGGCCGCCGCCGCGCCGTCCCCGAACAGGCCGGACGAGACCAGGTTCGCCGTGGAGTCGTCACCGTGCTGGATCGTCAGCGAGCACAGCTCGACCGAGACGAGCAGCGCCACCTGCGCCCGGTGCCCGGCGAGGTGGTCGTGCACCCGCGCCAGCCCGGCGGCGCCGGCGACGCAGCCCAGCCCGAACGACGGGACGCGGACGACGTCGTCCCGCAGCCCGAGCCGCGCCACCAGGCGGGCGTCGATCGAGGGGACGGCGACCCCGGTCACGGTCGTGAAGAAGACGAGATCGACCTCGTCGGGGGTGACCCCGGCCGCGTCCAGCGCGGCGCGGCACGCCTGCTCGGCGAGCGCCGTCCCCTCGCGGGCGAAGTGCGCGTTCGCGAGCCCGAACGACGTGATGCCGGCGTAGTCGTCGACCGGCAGGGCGAGGTGTCGCCGCTCGATGCCGGACGCCGCGTGCAGCTTCTCGAGGAGCGCTCGGCGCGGTCCGGGCGCCGCGAGCAGGGGTCCGATCTTCGCGGTGATCTCGCGCTGGGCGTAGGTGTTGCGGGGGAGGACGGGGCCGACGGCCAGGATGCGCGCCATGCGGGCATCGTCGCACCGAGCGCGGGTGCCCGCCGGTCGGGTCGGCCGGTCAGGTCGATCGGTCCCGGCTCAGTCCTGGCCGGCGCCGCTGGTCTCCCCGGGCCGCCCGCCCTGCCAGGCCGCCGCGCCGAGACTGACGATCATCGCCACGACGGTCACGAGGTACACCTGGCCGATGATCGCCTCGCTCGTCGCCAGCAGCCGCCCGACGTCCGTCGCCGCGGCGACGTCGCCGTAGCCGAGGGTGGTGATGGTCGTCAGGGAGAAGTACATGAAGGTCGTCGTCGGCTCCGCCTCACCGAAGAACTGACCGCCGATCCCGTCCACCGACAGGAACGCGAAGTAGTAGGCGACGCCGATGAGCAGGTACGCCGTGAGGGCGCCGAGCAGCGTGCTGAGCGTCACGGAGTGGTGGCGCAGGAGCCGGCGGACCACGAAGATCGGGGCGACCAGCGCGAAGCTGGCCAGCACGGGCGAGACCCCGAGCGCCGCGTCGCTCTCGGCGAGGCCGAACAGGTCGGTCACGACGGCCAGCGCCAGGAGCGCGACCAGCACGCCCACGACGACCTCCGCGCGGCGGCGATGCCGCTGTGCGAGGCCGGACGCCCGGAGCGAGAGCAGCAGGGTCGCCGCCACCAGGGCGGTCGTCCCGATGATCGCCACCTTGCGCCCCGCCGACCCGAGGTCGCCCGTGAGGGGCACGAGGGAGAGCATCGCGACCGACGCGCACGTCAGAGCGAGGAGCAGACCGAACCGGTCGACGTGCGGTGAGTCGTCGTCGAAGAAGGGGCGACGTCGTCTGCTGGCCACGTGCCCAAGTTACCCGCCGCCCTCAGGACGCATGCACGGCGAGGCGCTACCGTCCGAGCATGACGGGGACGGGAGTGCGGCTGCGGGGCCTGCTCGTGGCGACCCACGCCGGACCGATGGCCGTCGTCACGCTCCTCGCGCTCGCGCTGTCGGCCGGGATCTCCGCCGGTCGGTGGTCGACGACGCTCGTCACCCTCGCCGTGCTGCTGGGCCAGGTGTCGGTCGGCTGGAGCAACGACTGGCTCGACGCGCCGCGCGACCGTGCAGTCGGCCGCAACGACAAGCCCGTCGTGGTCGGGGCCGTCAGCCCCCGCACGCTCCGGACGGGCGCGTTCGCGGCGCTCGCGGCATGCGTCGCGCTCTCCTTCTCGGTGGGGTGGCAGGCGGGTCTGCTGCACACCGCCGCCGTGCTGAGCGCGTGGACGTACAACGCGTGGCTCAAGCGGACGATGCTCTCGTGGCTGCCGTACGCCGTGTCGTTCGGACTGCTGCCGGCGTTCGTCGTCGCGGGGGCCCAGGACGGGCGGGTCGTCGCGGGGTGGACCGTCGCGGTGGCGGCGCTGCTCGGCGTCGGAGCGCACGTCGCGAACGTGCTCCCGGACCTCGAGGACGACGGCGCGACGGGGGTGCGCGGGTTCCCGCACCGCGTCGGGCGTCGCTGGTCGAGCGTGCTCGCCCCGGTGTTCCTCGGCTCCGCGAGCGTGCTGATCGTCGTCGGCCCCGACCGGGTGCCCGGTGCCTTCACCGTCGTGCTCGGGCTGCTGGCCCTCCTGCTCGCCGTCTCCGCGGGCGTCGTCGGAGCGGTGCGGCCCCGCTCGCGGGTGCCGTTCACCCTGAGCATGGGGGTGGCCGCGGTGTGCGTGGCGCAGCTGGTGATCGCGGCGCCGTTCGTCGCTGTCCCGGCCTAGCCGCCGGCCTGGCCGCCGGCGGAGGCGGAGGCGCCTCCTCCCGTCGCGTACCTTGGCCTGCACGCCCTGCGCGGGTGCGCGGACCGGCGAGGGGAGTGGGAGTGGCCGTCGAGGAGGCGGGCGAGCGAGCGAGCGCCGCGGAGGCCCGTGGAGCACGTGGAGCACGGCGTCCGCGGGACGAGTACGTGTTCGTGGGCACACCCGCGGGCGGGCGGATCCGCCCCGAGACCTTCCTGCGGCCAGGAGCGCTGGACCCTGCGGCGCTGCTGGTCGCGAGGATCGTCCGGCGCAGCTTCTACCCTGCGCTGTTCGTCGGGCTCACGATCGCCTGGGTCACGGGGACCTTCACGGCCGAGACCTTCGACCTGCTGAACAGCCCGGGCGAGTACATCGCCGCGCTGCTCTCGCCCCTGGTCGGCATCGCCATCGCCATCGCGCTGCGGTTCCTCGGGATCGTGCTCGGGTTCGTGCTCGCGTTCCCGCTCGCGTCGTCGGCCTGGGCCACCGGTACCGCGGCCACGAGCCGGCTGCGCCGGACGTTCGACCGGATCAACGTCACGAGCGCCTATGCGGCGATCCGGTGGACCTGGGCCGTCCAGCAGGAGGCTGCTGCCCGGGCCGGGTCCGTCGGCAGGCAGCTCGTGCGCGTCGAGCTGGTGCTGCGCGTGCTCACTCCCGTGTCGGTCGTGGCGTTCCTCGTCGTGGCCACCGTCACCGTCAGCGGGTGACGGTGCGGGCCTGGTGCGCGCGGTACGCGACCATCAGCGCGACGGCGGTGAGCGCAGCGAGGGCGAACGGGCCCACGGTCTTGACCGTGTCGCCGATCGACAGGCCGATGAAGCCGTCGAAGACCTGGACGACCGTCATCGTCGCGCCCACCACCAGCAGCACCCTGAGCGACCGGGACGTCAGGACGAGGAGAGCCGCGACCGCCAGCCCGATGCTGCGCGAGGCCGCGTAGAGCGCGAAGTCCTCGCTCGCGCCGTCGCCGAGGACCCCGGCGACCGAGTACCCGAGGCTGATCAGTGCGCTGAGGACGGTGATCGTCGCCGCTGCCCAGTACGCCGCGCCGCCGAGCTGCTCCGCGGGCTGGGGGCCGCTCGCCGAGCCGTCCCGCGCATTCTCGTTCACCGACTGAATCATTCGTCCAGCGTAGGCTAAGCGTGTGACGTCGTCGAACAGCCCTGCCCCTGCACGTGCCCTCCCGGAACGCCCCGCGACCGGTGCGCTCCCGGTCGTCGCGGGAGCCGCGTCGCGCGGCGCGGCCCGGGACGCGCTCTCCCTCGACGAGCAGGGGGCGCCCCTCGGGTACCTCGTGACGAAGGTCGGCCGCGCGACGACCTCACGGTTCACTGAGGCGCTCGCGGACCTCGACATCCGGCCCAAGCACTACGGGCTCCTCGCCGCGGTCGCGCAGGGCCCCGCGGACGACCAGCAGGCGATCGGTCGCGCGCTGAACGTCGTCCCCAGCGCCGTCGTCGCGATGATCGACGACCTCGAGGCGCTCGGGGCCGTCGAGCGGCACCCGTCGGCCGCCGACCGTCGACGGACCGAGGTCTCGATCACCGACGACGGGCGCGCGCTCCTGGCCGCCGCGACCGAGCGCGGCAGGGCGGTCGACGACGAGATCCTCGCCGCCCTCGACGCCGGGGAGCGCGCCGCCTTGCACGCCGTCCTCGGTCGCGTGATCACCGCCCTCGACCAGGTGCCGGACGACGGCCCGCTCACCTCGCCGCCCGGTCGCCACGCGGCTCCCGTCGAGCCCGCGCGCAGCCGCGCCTGACCGCGGCCACCAGGCCCGCGGCCCTCGCAAACCTTTCAGTGCACACCGTCACCCCGGCTCGCCGGCCCACGTCGTAGGAGGAGCAGCCATGCCCACAGACCCCAGCGCGCCCGTCGCCGTCGTCACCGGGGCCAGCAGCGGGATCGGTGCGGCGACCGCCCGGGCCCTCGCCGGCGCCGGCTATCGCGTCGTCCTCGGCGCGCGCCGCGCCGACCGGCTGGAGGCCGTCGCCGCGGACTGCGGCGGGACGCCGCTCACCCTCGACGTCACCGACCAGGGTTCGGTGGACGCCTTCGTGGCGGACGTCGTCCGGCACCACGGGCGGTGCGACCTCCTCGTGAACAACGCGGGCGGGGCCAAGGGAGCCGACGCGGTCGCGGACGCCGACCTCGACGACTGGCGCTGGATGTACGAGACGAACGTGCTCGGCACGGTCCGGATGACGAAGGCGCTGCTGCCGATGCTCGTGGAGTCCGGGGACGGCCAGGTCATCACCATCGGCTCGACCGCCGCGCGGGAGGCCTACCAGGGCGGGGCGGGCTACAACGCCGCGAAGTTCGGCGTCGCGGCGCTGTCCCGGGTGCTGCGTCTCGAGCTCCTCGGGCAGCCCGTCCGGGTGAGCGAGGTCGACCCGGGCCTCGTGGAGACGGAGTTCTCCCTGGTGCGTTTCGACGGCGACCGGGAGCGGGCGGACGCCGTCTATGCGGGACTGACGCCGTTGACGGCGGACGACGTCGCCGAGACCGTGCGCTGGATCGCGACGCGGCCTGCGCACGTGAACATCGACCAGGTGCTGATGATGCCGCGCGACCAGGCGGCGGCGAAGCTCGTGCACCGCCGGGAGGCGTGAACCGGGCCGGCGTCCCCGGCCCACGCGTCGCCCGACCGTTCGCCGATCGTCAGGCTCCGGGCCGTCGTCCGGCACCTAGGGTCGACCGATGACCACTGAACCCGAGCTCGCGCCGGTCGTCGAGGTCGTCGGCGTCTACCACGCCGACGGCGGCTTCGTCGGCGAGGCCCGCTACGTCGTGGGCAAGATCCTCGGCCGCGCGCACTGCGCGCTCTGCGACGTCTCCCACTCGCCGGTGCGGCGCAAGCGGTCCTGGGACGCGATGGTCTCGCGGCTCGGTGTCCCCGTGAGCACGGTCCACCTGAACGAGATGTCGGACGACGTGGCGCGGGTCGTCGCGGAGGTCGGCAGCCCCGTCGTGCTCGGGCGGACGGACGAGGGCCCCGTGGTGCTCCTCGACGCTGCCGCGCTCGAGGAGCTCCACGGTTCCGTCGACGCGTTCGAGGCTGCGCTCCGCGCGGCTCTCGTGCCCCGATCGGTCGCCTGACGCGGGCTCAGCCGCCCGGAGCGAAGCCGCGCGAAGGTGCTCGGGCCCCGCGCGCAGGTCAGAGGGTCGCGAGCAGCTCGTCCATGCGCTCGTAGCCCTCGGTGAGACCGGACTCCATGCCGCTGGCGACCATCCCGTCGCGGTCCTCGACCGACTGGTAGACGGCGTGGGTGCGCGTGCGCGTCCGGTCGCCGTCGAGGGCCTCGAGGGTGACGGTCTCCAGGCTGACGTGACCCGGGTAGCCCGCGAACTCGAAGGTCTGGGTGATCGACTCGTTCTCGACGACGGAGTGGAACGAGCCGTGGAACCCGTAGCCGTTGCCCTCGGGGTCGCGGTGCGTGTAGGCCCAGGAGCCCCCGCTGCGGGCGTCGTAGTGGTCGAGCTCCATCTCCAGGCTCCGCGGGCCCAGCCACCGCCGGACGAGGTCGGGCTCGGTGAAGGCCCGGTAGACGAGCGCGACGGGCGCGTCGAGCTCGCGGACGACGTCGATGTACGGCAGGCCCTCGGGGGCGGTGACCGTGGTCGGGTTGGTGCTCATGGTTCCTCCGTCTGCATCTGTGTCAGCAACCCGTCGAGGTTGCGGTAGCGGCGCTCGGTCGCGAGCCGGTACTGGTCGATCCAGCTCGTCAGCGCCTCGAGTGCGGCCGCGTCGAGGTGGCACGGTCGCTTCTGTCCCTCGCGGGTCCGGGTGATGAGCCCGGCCTTCTCCAGCACCTGGATGTGCTGGGAGACGGCCTGCTTGGTGATGGTGAACGGCTCGGCGAGCTCGTTCACCGTCGCCGGGCCTCGCGAGAGGCGAGCGATGATCGCTCGACGCACGGGGTCGGCGAGCGCCAGGAACGCACGGTCGAGACCGTCTGATCCGTCCTTCGTCGCACTCAGGTCAACCAACTCCTTGATCAAGCATCAACTTGATCATAGGCACGGTCAGGACGTCTGACAAGCCCTCGCGGCGTCCGTACGATCGGCGGATGGGTCACGACCACAGCGGCACCCCCGGGCCGGCCGGTGCTGCACCGGCGCCCGACCACCGCCGCCGGCTCGCGGTCGCGTTCGGCATCACGGCGACGATCCTCGTCGCGCAGGCCGTCGGCGCCGTCCTCACGGGATCGCTCGCGCTGCTCGTCGACACGGCGCACATGCTCACCGACGCCGGCGGGCTCCTGCTCGCCCTCGTCGCGGCCTCGTTGACGCTGCGGCCCGCGTCCGCCCGGCGGACCTGGGGCTTCCGTCGCGCGGAGGTGCTGGCCGCCCTCGCGCAGTCGGCGGTGCTGCTCGCCGTCGGGGTGTACGTCCTGGTCGAGGGTGTGCAGCGGCTGTTCGACCCGCCCGAGGTGCCCTCGACGGAGCTGGTGGTCTTCGGCGTCGTCGGGCTCGTGGGGAACCTGGTCGCGATGGCCGTGCTCCTCGGTGGTCGCCGGTCGAGCCTCAACCTGCGCGCCGCGTTCCTCGAGGTGCTCAACGACGCGCTCGGCTCCGTCGCGGTGATCGTCGCGGCGGTCGTCATCGCGACGACCGGCTGGCAGCAGGCCGACGCGGTCGCGGGTCTCGTGATCGGGGCGCTGATCCTGCCCCGGGCCCTCAAGCTCCTGGGCGAGGCCGCGAACGTGCTCCTGGAGTCGACCCCACCCGGTCTGGACCTGGACGAGGTGCGATCGGCGCTGCTGGAGGTCGACCACGTCGAGGCGGTCCACGACATGCACGCGTCGCTCATCGCGAGCGGGCTGCCCACGCTCTCGGCTCACGTCGTCGTCGAGGACGGCTGCTTCCGGGACGGGCACGCCCCGCAGATCCTCGACGAGATGCAGCGCTGCGTCGCCGAGCGGTTCGCGGTCCCTGTGGAGCACTCGACCTTCCAGCTCGAGACGGCACGGCACGCGGAGCACGAGCCCGGCAGCCACGACTGAGGGCGCCCGGGTCCGCCGGCGAACGGGTGATCTTCGGCGTGAACTGCCTGTCCAGCGGGTGATCGTGTCCGTGATCTCGACCGATCGAGCCATGGTCGGGCGGGCGCCCCATACCCTGTCCGCAGGACCTGTCGTCATCACCCGTGAAGGATCTGGATGAACCCCCGCCCCACCCTCTCTGCTCGCGCGCGCTCGTGGGTCGCCTCGGCGACCTCGGCAGCCCTGATCTCGGCGGCCGCGCTCACCGGTGCCGTCGCGCTCGCGACGCCCGCGAGCGCCGACAGCACCACGGGGACGGGCCCGGCGACCAGCGGCACCTCCGTCGCCGTCGAGCAGTTCGAGGGCGCGACGGTGCTCGACCCGGCATGGACGGTGCAGGGCGACACGTGCCTGACGGGAGCGCCAGCGGGTCAGGTGCCACCGGCGGGCGCCGCCCAGATCGGGGACTGCTCGGCGCACCAGGTCGCCGAGGGGTCGAACCCCGGCCCCCGACCGTCGGCGCCACACCCGGCTACCTCCAGCTGACCGACGCCGCCGGGTTCGCGCGCGGGAGCGTGCTCTACAACAAGCCGATCCCCGCCACCGCGGGCATCTCGTTCACGTTCGACCAGTACCAGTACGGCGGCACGGGAGCCGACGGGATCGGCTTCTTCCTCGTCGACGGGTCGACCAACCTGACGGCGCCCGGCGCCGACGGCGGCAGCCTGGGCTACGCGCAGCGCAACGGGACCCCGGGCATCGCGGGCGGTTACCTCGGCGTCGGCATGGACTCCTACGGCAACTTCTACAACGACGGCGAGGCGCGCGGGAAGAACTGCGCGATCGGCAGCCACGCACCGACGGCCCAGGAGGGGCCGTCCGCCCCCAACGTCATCACGCTGCGCGGTCCCGGCACGGGGACGGACGGCTACTGCTGGATCGACTCGACGGTCGAGCAGCCGATCCAGGACCCGGACCGACCGGTCAGCACCCTGAACTACGGCAACGGGACGCTCCGCGGTGCCGACCTCGCCGCCGGCTTCCGCACGATCAACGTCCAGGTGACCCCGAAGACGCCGGGTGCGCAGCCGGGCGACGCAGGGTGGCCGCACGTCATCGTGCAGGTCCAGTACCCGGGCAGCACCGACTGGGTGCAGGAGCTCGACGTCGCGGCGCCCATCGGCGGCCCGGACACGTACAAGTTCGGGCTCTCGGCCTCGACCGGAGGGTCCACGGACGTCCACCTGGTGCGCGGCGTCACGGTCGACACGATCGTCAAGCTCAACGACCTCAACCTCGAGAAGCAGGTGGACCGCTCCGGCGCCCCGCTCCCGGCCGTGATCACCGCCGGGACCCAGATCCCCTACCTGTACACGGTGACGAACGCCGGCAGCGAGACGCTGGACGCCCTGAGCATCGTGGACGACAAGATCGCCACCGCCGACATCACCTGCCCCACCGACCCTCTGCCCCCGGCGCCGGCCACCGGCTCGACGGTCACCTGCACGGGCACCTACACCGTCACCGACCAGGACGTCGCGGACGGAGCGGTGACGAACATCGCGACCGCGCACGCGACGGCACCGATCGCGGGTGACATCGTCTCCAACGAGGCGACGGTCACGGTCCCGCTCGTCTCGTCGATCGAGCTCGCGAAGGGCGTGATCACGCCTGCCCCGTACGCCGTCGGGCAGACCGTCCTGTACGAGTACGAGGTGACGAACACCGGCGGCTCGACGGTCTCCGCGCTCACCGTCTCCGACGACAGGATCCCTGACCAGGCGAACATGTTCTGCGCGAGCGTGACCATCCAGCCCGGGGACATGGTCACCTGTGTCGGCACCTACGTCCTCGCGGCGGGGGACGTCGCCGCCGACGGCACCCTGACCAACACGGCGCAGGCCACAGCGCGCACGCCGATCGGCCAGGAGGTCGTCTCCAACGAGGACCAGGCGACGATCCCGGTCTACACGGACGTCGCCGTGACGAAGACGGTCGACGAGCCGACCCCGGTGGTCGGTGACGACGTCGTCTACACGGTCACCGCGACGAACGACGGCCCGAGCGTGGCCGACGGCGTCGTGGTGACGGACGCGCTCCCTGGTGGGCTGACGTTCGTGTCGGCCGACCCTGCCGCGGACTACGACGAGACGTCCGGTGCGTGGGCCGTCGGTAGCCTCGACGTGGGCGACTCGGCGACGCTGCGGCTCACCGCGACGGTCGACGCCGGGTCCCAGATCGTCAACACCGCGACGCGCACGGCGACGACGCAGGTGGACATCGACCCGAGCAACGACACAGCGACCGCCACGATCGACCCCGTGACGCCGACCCTGGACATCGCGGTCGAGAAGGGCGTGCTCGACGCGTCCGGGACGCCTCAGGACACGGGCGAGGTGCTCGTCGGCGACGAGGCCACGTTCCGCGTCACGGCGACGAACAACGGCCCCTTCGCCGGCACCGACGTGACGCTGACGGACACCCTGCCTGCCGGTCTCACCTACGTCCCGGGGTCGTCCTCCGGTGACGGGACCTACGACGCGGCGACGGGTGTCTGGGACATCGGTGCGCTCGCGGTGAACGCGTCCGCCACGTACGACTTCGTGGTCACGGGGTCGACCCTGGGCACGTACACGAACGTCGCGACGCTCACGACCTCGACGCCCACGGACACCGTGAGCTCGAACAACGAGGACTCGGCGACCCTGACGGTGCGCGGCCCGCGCGCCGACCTGGCCGTGACCAAGCAGGTCGACGGCCAGGACAGCACCACCGCGAAGGTCGGCGACACGGTCACCTACACCATCGAGGCGACGAACGACGGCGCCGACCCGGTCGAGGACGTCGTCGTCACCGACGCGATCCCGGCCGGCGTCTCCGCCGTGCCGGGCACCCCGACGCAGGGGACGGTCACGGCTGACGGCGCGACGTGGACGGTCGGCGACCTCGCCGTCGGTCAGACGGAGACTCTCACCGTCGCCGGGACGCTGACCGCGTCGGGGACCCACGTGAACACCGTGGTCATCGACTCGACCCAGGTCGACTTCGTGGACGTCGACCCGTCGAACGACACCGCGTCGGCGAGCGTCGACACCGACGAGGCGCAGCTCGACGTCGCCGTGACGAAGGACGTCGACAGCCCGACCGTCCTGCTCGGCGACCAGGCCACGTTCACGATCACCGCGACGAACGACGGCGGGCCGAACGGCGTCGTCGCCGACGACGTCGTGCTCACCGACGTGTTCCCGGCCGGGCTGTCCATCGACGCGTCGTCCGCGTCCGCAGGGACGTTCGACGAGAGCACCGGGGTGTGGACGATCCCGACCCTCGGCGTCGGTGACGCGGAGGCGGCGACGCTGACGATCACGGCGACGGCCGATGCCGTCGGCGTCCAGGACAACACCGTGTCCCTGACCAGCCTCAAGCAGACCGACACGGACCCGGACAACAACGCCGACTCGGCGCAGGTCCAGGTCGTCGAGGAGTCCGACCTGGTCCTGACGAAGGACGTCTCGACGCCGACGGCGCAGCCGGGCGACACCGTCGACTGGACCGTCACGGTCCGCAACGACGGCCCGAACGACAACCGCGGGGTCGTCGTCGGCGACACCGCGCTCGTCGGGGCGGACGTCACGAAGGTCGACGCGCCGTCCGGCACCTCGTTCGAGGAGACCACGGGCGTCTGGACCGTCGGCGACCTGGCGGTCGGCGACTCCCGGACCCTGACGGTCACGGTCACCGTCCCCGACGGTGCGCAGGGCGACACCCTGAACACCGCGACGATCACGGCGCACGAGGTCACCGACCCCGACCTGACGAACAACACCGATGACGCGACCTACACCGTCCCGGTGGCGGACGTCGCCGTCGTGAAGTCGGTCGACCTCCCGCAGGTCTACGTCGGTGACGAGGTGACGTTCACGGTCGGGGTCGACAACCTCGGCCCGGACGCCGCCGATGCGGTCACCGTCGACGACGTCCTGCCCGCGGGCCTGAGCTACGTGTCGTCCTCGGCCACGGTCGGCAGCTACGACGCCACCGCGGGGCTGTGGACCGTCGGGGACCTCACGGTCGACGCGGACCCTGCGACCCACCAGGCGGAGCTCACCGTCGTGGCGAAGGCGGACGCCGCCGGGACCGCGACGAACACGGCGACGTCCGACCGCTCGAAGGCCCTACCGTACGACCCGGACCTCGCGAACAACGAGGCCTCGGCGACGGTGACCGCCGTCGAGCCGCCCGCGGACCTCGCCGTCACCAAGACGGTCGACCGCCCGCAGGTGGAGGTCGGCTCCGGCGTGACCTACACGCTCACGGTCACGAACCTCGGCCCGGGCACGGCGACCGACGCGACGGTGACGGACCCGTTCCCGGCCGGCGTCACGCCGTCCGCGGTCGACGCGGGGCCGGGCGCCTCGTGCACGCTCTCGGGTCAGGACGTCGCCTGCGACCTCGGTGACATGGCGGTCGGCGACACCCGGACCGTCCAGGTCGCTGCGACGGGCGACACCGCGGGCACGCTCACCAACACGGCGACCGTGTCGACCACCGCGGTCGACCCGGTGACGGCGAACGACACGGCCTCGGCGGACCTCGTCGTCGTCGAGCCGGCGGTGGTCCCGGGCGGCGGCACGGACCACGGGAACCCCCTGGCGGTGGCGGCACGCTCCCGTGGACCGGTGCCGACGTGGTGCCGTTCGCCGTCGGCGCGGGCGTGCTGCTCCTGCTCGGCGCCGGGCTCGTCCTGGTCGCGCGCAAGCGCCGGGGGCCTGACCTCCACCGAGGACCGCGCCCCCTGGGGCACACTCGGGGGATGAGGCTCCTCGTCCTGGGTGGTACCGCGTTCGTCGGTCGCGCGGTGGTGGACGACGCCGTCGCGCGCGGCTGGGACGTGACCGTCCTCAACCGTGGACGATCGGGCAGCGGGTCACTGCCGGACGGCGTCACGCAGGTCGTCGGGGACCGCACCCGTCCCGAGGGGCTGGCCGGGCTGGGCGAGGTCGACGGGCCGGCCGGCGGGGTCTGGGACGCCGTCGTCGACACCTGGTCGTGGGCGCCCTCGGCGGTGCGTGACTCGGCGCGGCTCCTCGCCGACCGTGCCGAGCGGTACGTGTACGTGTCGAGCAGGTCCGTCTACGACGCCCCGGCCGCCGGGGCCCGTGAGGACTGGCCCGTCGTCGACGGGTCCCCGGACGACGGCCCCGACGTCCCGTACGCCCGCCTCAAGCGCGGTGCCGAGCTCGCCGTCGCCGAGGCGTTCGAGGAGCGCGCCACGATCCTCCGTCCGGGACTCGTGCTCGGACCGCGGGAGGACGTGGGCCGGCTGCCGTGGTGGCTGACGCGGGTCGCGCGCGGGGGACCGTTCGTCGCGCCCGGCCCCGCCGAGGCCCCCGTGCAGCTCGTCGACGCGCGGGACCTCGCCCGGTTCGCGCTCGACCTCGTCGATCCGTCGCGGCCGACGCCCGCTCCGCCCGGCCCTGTCGACGTCGTCGGACCGTCCGGACCCGTGACCACGGGGCGGCTGCTGCTCGTGTGCGTCGCGACGACGTCCGACCACCGCCGACGCACCGGAGCGCCCGAGGCGACCCCGCGATGGGTCGACCCGCAGGTGCTCCTCGACGCCGGGGTCGAGCCCTGGACGCAGCTGCCGGTCTGGCTGCCCCCGGGTGAGGACCACGACGCCCTGCACCGCTCCGACGTGACGACCGCGCTCGACCTGGGGCTCGTCGTCCGGCCCGTCGAGGCGACCGTCGCCGACACGTGGTCGTGGCTGCGCGCCCTCGCCCGGGACGGCGACGGGACCGCGCCCCTGCGGACGGACCGGCCCGCGGTCGGTCTGGACCCGTCGCGCGAGCGGGAGGTCCTCGCCGGGCTCTGACCGTGCTGGACGGTCGGCCGGGCGCGCGGCCGGACGAGTGGCCGGATGCGCCGCCGGACACGTGCCCGTACGGAACCGGAAGAGCGCCGCCGTACGGAATACTTGGCACGTCGAGCGCGCCCCGATGGCGGGGCGCCGGCTCGGCCGGCCGCCGCCGTCGGCGCGGACCGCGGCACGCACGAACGGCCAGACATGACCACGACTTCCACACCTCCCGCGACCCCGGACGGGACGTCCGCCGGGCTCGGCTTCGACCGCCGCTTCTGGGGCCTCGTCCCGACGCAGCAGCGTCGCGCGCTCGACGAGCTCGCCGACCGGCTCGACCTCGACTCGGGTGACACCCAGGCCAAGAGGTCCGCCTTCTGGGCGATGCTCTCGCTGTCGGGGCTCATCGCGATCGCGGGCGTCATCACGGACTCGACCGCCACGGTGATCGGGGCGATGATCATCGCCCCGCTGTCGACGCCGATCCTCGGCGTCGGGCTGGGCATCGTCACCGGCCGACCGAAGCGCGTCGCGCGGTCCCTGCTGTACGTCGTCGCGGGGCTCGCGCTCGTCGTCCTCATGGGCTACCTGATCGCCCTCCTGCTCCCCGCGACGACGAGCGTCCTGACGAACTCCCAGGTCACGGGTCGGACGTCGCCCGGCATCCCCGACCTGGTCGCCGCCTTCGCGACGGGTTTCGCCGGCGCGATCGCGCTCTCGCGCAAGGACCTGGGCGACGTGCTGCCGGGCATCGCGATCGCCATCTCGCTGGTGCCGCCGCTCGGGGTCGTCGGGGTGTGCCTCGGTCAGGGCGCGCCGTCGCTCGCGCTCGGTGCGCTGCTGCTCTTCGTCTCGAACGTGGTCGCCCTCGTCATCGCGTCGACCGTGGTCTTCACCGTCGCCGGCTACGCGAAGGAGGCGATCGTCGCCAGGGCCGCGTCCGCGCGGGGCGACCGGCGCCGACGGCGCACCTACGTCCTGATCGGTGGCGCGGCCGTCGTCGTCGCGATCCCGATGGTGGCGAACACGGTGTCCGTGGCGCTCCAGGCCGTGTGGACCGGTCAGGTGTCGGCAGCGGCCGACGAGTGGCTCGCCGACACCCCCGGGGCGTCGGTGGAGGACGTGGCGTGGCAGGCCGACCAGGTGGTGGTGCAGGTGCGCAGCCCCGAGGCGCTGCCCGACGTCGCGGAGCTCCAGGACCGGGTCGACGAGCTCGTCCCGCTGGACCCCGACGTCGTCGTGCTCCACACGGTGGGGGAGCGCGTCGAGACGGAGACGGCCGGCGGATGACGCCTGCGGTCGTCAGAGACCGACCGTCTCGTTCTGGCCGCCCTCGAACCGCTCGCCCGTCACCTTGGCCTTCACGAAGCTGACCGCGGTGACCAGGCGGCCGCCCGGCGCGGACCAGAACTCGGCGGTCTCGGCGTGCAGCCGCAGCAGGACGACGCCAGGAGTCTCGGGGCCGTCCGGGAACCATGCCTCGGCGCCCGCGCCCCAGAGCTCACGGATCGTCTCCTGGTCGCGCACCACGCCGACCCGGCCGGAGATCGACAGCCACGACGACGATCCGACGAACGCGGCGTTGGCCCGCGCGTCGTGCGCCACCTCGCCCGCGGCGTGCGCGTCGGCGTCGGCGAAGAACCACAGGTCCCCGTCGAACTCGGTCTCCTGGACACCCATGGGGCGGCTGACGAGCGAGCCGTCCTGCGCGAGCGTCGTCAGCATCGCGATCCTCGTGTCCCGGACGATCCCGCGCACCGTCCCCAGCTGCTCGTCCGTGGCCGGCTCGGCGCCGGTGCGTGGGCTCATGCCGACACCTGCGACAGGGTGTCGTCGATCGCCCCGAGGAACTCGTCGAGGTCGTCCGGCGTGCGCGAGGTGATCAGGGTGTATCCCTCGGTGGGGCAGACCTTCACCGGCTCGTCGACCCAGGCGGCGGCGCCCGCGTTGCGGATGTCCGTCGCGAGAGAGGGGTAGGAGGTCAGCGTCTTGCCCTCGACCAGGTCCGCCTCGACGAGGAGCCACGGGCCGTGGCAGATCGCAGCGATCGGCTTCCCCGCCCCGGCGAACGCGCGCGCGAGCTCGACGGCGTCGCTCTCCAGGCGCAGGGCGTCGGCGTTCAGGGTGCCGCCCGGGACGAGCAGCAGGTCGTACGCACTTGCGTCCGCAGCGGCGAGGGTCGTGGTGGGGTGCGTGGTCTCGCCGGGGTCCTCGTCGCCGACGAGGGTGCGGATCTCGTCGTCGCTGACGGCGGCGACGTCGACGGTCGCCCCGGCGTCACGCAGGTGCGCGACAGGGACGAGGAGCTCGTCCTGCTCGATCCCGCGGTTCGTGACGACCGCGAGCACGCGGCGTCCGGTCATGTCGGTCATGTCGGTCTCCTCCTCGGCTGCCGGTCGGCAGACACCAGAGAGCACCACGGTCGAGGTCTGCTCGCACGCGGGTCACACGGGGCGCGTGGCCAGCGGGAGCAGCACCTCGCTCGTGATCCGCCGGATGTAGTCGTCGTCGACGGACCCCCCGGTGATCATCTTCCGGTACATCACCATCGCGGGCACGATGCTCGCCAGCAGCTCGAGGTCGTGGCCCTCGGGGACCTCGCCGCGCTGCCGGGCGCGCTCGAGCAGCCCCCGGAGGAGGCGGGTCTTGCTCGCGACGAGCCGTTCGTGGAACGCCTTCGCGAGGACCGGGTCGCGCTGCACCTCGGACACCAGGCCCGAGACGAGCTCCTGGTCCCGGCTGCGGTGCAGGGCGCGGTGCGCCTCGTCGAGGTCGCCGCGCAGCGAGCCGGTGTCGGGGATGTCGTCGGCGACCGGGGTCGGGGTCGACCGGCTGATCGCGTCGGCCACGAGCTCCGTCTTCGAACCCCAGCGGCGGTAGAGGGTCGCCTTGCCGGTCCCCGCGCGCTCGGCGACGGCGTCCATGGTCGTGCCGTCGAACCCGCTCTCGACGACGAGGTCGCGCGCGGCGGCGAGGATCACGTCGTCGAGGGCGGCGTCTCGCGGCCGGCCCGGCCCCGCGGCTCGCGGAATAGATTCGGAACTCATGGGTTCCGATACTAGCAAGTTCTGTATTAGGTTGGGGCCACCGACGACGACTTCCAGGAGCACACCCATGTCCGCACAGCACCCAGGCGCCGAGCAGCCCGCCGCGCCGGCCACCCCGCCGCCCGCACCGCACAGGCGGCGGTGGTTCGTCCTCGCGACCGTCGCGCTCGCCCAGCTCATGGTCGTGCTCGACGCGACGATCGTGAACATCGCCATGCCCTCGGCCCAGGCCGACCTCGGGTTCAGCGACAACGACCGGCAGTGGATCGTCACCGCCTACGCGCTCGCCTTCGGCAGCCTGCTGCTGCTCGGCGGCAAGCTCTCCGACATGTTCGGCCGCCGCCGCACGTTCCTCGTCGGCCTGGTCGGCTTCGCCGCCGCCTCGGCGCTCGGTGGCGCGTCGCAGAGCTTCGAGATGCTGGTCGTCGCGCGCGCCCTGCAGGGCGTGTTCGGCGCGCTCCTCGCGCCCGCGGCGCTGTCGGTCCTCACGACCACCTTCACCGACCCCAAGGAGCGGGGTCGCGCGTTCGGCGTCTTCGGCGCGATCGCCGGCATGGGTGGCGGCGTCGGCCTGCTGCTCGGCGGCTACCTCACCGAGTACTTCGACTGGCGCTGGAACCTCTACGTCAACCTGATCTTCGCCGTCGTCGCTGTGGTCGCCGGGTTCGTCCTGCTCCCGCGCAAGGAGGAGACGCACAGCCACCGGATCGACGTCCCCGGCGTGATCCTGGGATCGGCAGGCCTGTTCGCGCTCGTCTTCGGCTTCTCGCAGGCCGAGCCCGAGGGCTGGGACTCGCCGCTGACGTGGGGCCCGCTCGCGGCCGCCGTCGTGCTCCTCGTCGGATTCGTGCTCACGCAGCGCCGCTCGCCCAACCCCCTGCTGCCCCTGGGCATCGTCACCGACCGCGACCGCGGCGGCGCCTACGTCGCGATCTTCGTCGCCGGCTCGGGCATGTTCGGCGTCTTCCTCTTCCTGACCTACTACCTGCAGGCCACGATGGGCTACACGCCGCTGCGCACGGGCGTCGCGTTCCTGCCGATGATCCTCACGATCATGGTGACCGCGCAGATCTCCAACAACCTCACGCTCCCGAGGTTCGGCCCCAAGGTCCTCGTGGCCTTCGGGCTGAGCGTCGCGACCCTCTCGATGCTGTACCTGACCCAGATCGACGTGGACAGCACCTACGCCGTGGGTGTCCTGCCCGCGCTCATCGGCATGGGCGTCGGGATGGGCTGCACCATGCCGCCGTCGTTCCAGCTCGGGACGTTCGGCGTCGACCGTGCGCACGCCGGGGTCGCGTCCGCGATGGTCACCACGAGCCAGCAGGTCGGCGGCGCCGTCGGCACCGCCGTGCTCAACACCATCGCCACCACGGCCGCGGCCACCTACCTGGCGGACCACGCCGCTGGCGGGCCCGCGGTCCAGGCCGAGGCCGCCCTGCACAGCTACGACGTCGCGTTCGCGTGGTCGGCGGGGATCTTTCTCGTCGGCGCGGTCCTGACCGGGGCCCTGTTCAGGACCAAGGCGCAGCGCGCCGAACGTCAGGAGGCGCGGGCCTCACAGCGGGTGTCGGACGGCGAGGCGTCGGTCGGCCAGGAGGCTCCCGTCGTCGCGCACTGACGGTCCGGCGGTGGCTGTCAGTCCCGGCCGGTGATCGGCAGCCACCGCAGCACGTCCTGGATCTGCGCGTCCCACAGTCCCCACTCGTGCTCGCCGGGGCTGAGATCGCGCGTCACCGGGATCCCGAGCCGGTCGGCCTCGGCCAGGAACCGCTCGTTCCCGGCCAGCAGGCCGTCCTCGGTCCCGCAGGCCACGTAGAGCGTGGGGAGGCCCCTGCTCCCGGGCGCGACGCCGTCGTCCGACCCCCGCCGGCCCAGGACGCGCAGGAGGTGGAGGGGGTCGCTGTCGGTCCCGTCGACGGGGCGGCTGTCGAAGACGGTGTCGTAGAGGTCGCCCCTCGCCTCGAGCAGCCCCGGCTCGGCCGGGTCGAGGACGCCCGAGAGCGAGGCGGCCGCAGCGAATCGGTCGGGGTGGGTCAGAGCCCAGCGCATCGCCCCGTAGCCGCCCATCGACAGCCCGGCGACGAACGTGTCCTCGGGTCGCTGCGACACCTTGAAGAACGAGTGCACGACGGCGGGGAGCTCCTCGGTGAGGAACGTCCAGAACCGCTGACCGTGGGCCTCGTCGTGATAGAAGCTGCGCTCGACGCGCGGCATCACGACCGCGATCCCGAGGTCGGCGACGTACCGCTCGATCGAGGTGCGGCGCGTCCACACGGTGTCGTCGTCGCTGAGCCCGTGGAGCAGGTAGAGCACGGGCGGTGCGGGCTCGCCGCGCTCGGCCGTGGCGGCCGTGCCGGTCATCCCGATCTGCTGCTGCGTCGCCTGGGGGAGGATCACGGTCATCGAGGTGCTGACCTCGAGGACGTCGGAGAAGAAGTCGCAGCGCATGAGGGCCATGGGCCGAGGCTAGCGGGCCGTGCGGCGGCTCGGGACAGGCGGCTCAGGACAGCCGGTGCGCCCGCAGGATCGCGCGTCCGGCGTTCGCGACGCGCATCGTGAGCGAGTCGGGGGAGCCGACGTACCCGGCGATCATCGCCCCGTCCCGCAGCATCATGAGCTCGTCGGCGACGCCTGCGGGGTCGTCGACGCCGACCTCGAGGACGAGCTGCCGGAACGTCTCGGTGTACCAGGCGCGGTGCGCCGCGATCACGGCACGGACCGGGTGCGCGGCGTCGGGGTACTCGGCCGACGCGTTGATGAACGAGCACCCGCGGAACCCCGGCCGGCACGCCAGGTCTCCTGCGAGCGTGGCGAGGAACATCAGCGTCGCGACCGCGTCCCCGGCGTTCTGCGCCCGGGCGCTGTCGATGAGCTCGCGCTCACGGGCGCCGGTCGCCTCGAGATAGGCGACGACCAGATCGTCCTTGGTGCGGAAGTGTCGGTAGAACGTGACCTTCGAGACCTCGGCGACCGCGATGATCCGGTCGGCGCTGACCGCACGGACGCCCTCGGCGTAGAACAGCTCCGTCGCGGCATCGAGGATCCGCGCGCGCACGGGCGAGACCCGGTCGGGGGCGGTCGCTGCGGTCGGGGTGCTCACGGTCCTACGGTCCCACAGGGGGCGACAGGGGGGCGACAGGGGGGCGACAGCGGTCGAGGTAGGGCGAGGTCGGCTCGCCGGTCCCTTGCATCCTGCTCGGCTCCGTGATCTAGTAGACGAACTAGTAACTCTACTAGTGACCCGATCATCCAGGAGGACGACATGGCTGCGATCTACACCGCCATCGCGACGGCGACCGGCGACGGGCGCAACGGTCAGGCGCGCACGAGCGACGGCAACCTCGAGGTCGACCTCGTCGTCCCCAAGGAGATGGGCGGCGCGGGCGGCCCCGCGACGAACCCCGAGCAGCTCTTCGCCGCCGGCTACGCCGCGTGCTTCCACAGCGCGCTGAAGCTGGTCGCGAGCCGGCAGAAGGCGCCGATCGCCGACTCGGCCGTCGTCGCCGAGGTCGGGGTCGAGCCCCGCGATGTCGGCTTCCAGCTCGCGGTGGCGCTGCACGTCGAGCTCTCCGGCGTCGACCAGGCCACCGCGGACGCCCTCGTGGAGGCTGCGCACCAGGTGTGCCCGTACTCCAACGCCACGCGCGGCAACATCGAGGTCACGGTCGACGCGACGGTCGCCTGACCGTCGTCCTGGTCGCTCCTTCGGCGCCCCGCCGACCCTGTGCGGTCGAGGCGGGGTGTCGATGAGTGAAAGTGAAACTGTTCACGACTGAATCAGTTACAACGTCATATAGTGATGTCACGCAGCCGTCCCCGCACGACCTGTCGCAACGACGCCGGAGGATCCCGTGACCATCGCTCCCCACCCGCAGCCCTCCCGGCAGCGCACAGCCGTGGACGTCGCGAGCACCATCGGGGAGTACCTCGACCGGTCGGACTGGCGGGTCAACGCCAACGCGAACCAGGGCTACTCGCTGGGCGGGCTGATCCTCAACGTCGCGGGCAAAGTGATCGCGAACTACTGGCTCGACGAGGTCTTCAGCGCCGAGGCGGGCGCGGCGCACCGCGAGGCCGACCTGCACATCCACGACCTCGACATGCTCAGCGGGTACTGCGCGGGGTGGTCCCTGCGACAGCTGCTCAGCGAGGGGTTCGGCGGAATCCCGGGCACCATCGAGTCGGCCCCGCCGAAGCACTTCTCGTCGTCGCTCGGCCAGGCCGTGAACTTCCTCGGCACCCTGCAGAACGAGTGGGCCGGCGCGCAGGCGTTCAGCTCGTTCGACACCCTGCTCGCCCCGTACGTGCGGCTCGACCGGCTCGACTACTTCGAGGTGCGGCAGGCGATCCAGGAGTTCGTCCACAACCTCAACGTCCCCTCGCGCTGGGGCACCCAGACCCCGTTCACCAACCTCACCTTCGACCTCGTGTGCCCGGCCGACCTGGCCGACCAGCACCCGGTCGTCGCGGGCCAGGTCGCCGACTTCACGTACGGCGACCTGGCCACGGAGATGGAGATGATCGACCGCGCTTACATCGAGGTCATGACGTCCGGCGACGCCCTGGGGCGCGTCTTCACGTTCCCGATCCCGACGTACAACATCACCGAGGACTTCGACTGGACGTCGCCGCTCGCCGACGCGCTCTTCGAGATGACCGCGAAGTACGGCACCCCGTACTTCCAGAACTTCGTGAGCTCCGACATGGAGCCCGGTGACGTCCGCTCCATGTGCTGCCGCCTCCAGCTCGACCTGCGCGAGCTGCTCAAGCGCGGCAACGGGCTCTTCGGGTCCGGCGAGCAGACCGGATCGATCGGCGTCGTCACGGTCAACTGCGCGCGCCTCGGGTACCGGTTCGCCGGCGACCGCGACGGCATGTACGCCGAGCTCGACCGCCTGATCGACCTGGCCGCCGACACGCTGACGAGGCGCCGCGCCGTCGTCCAACAGCTCATGGACGACGGCCTCTTCCCCTACACGAAGCGCTACCTCGGCTTGCTCGACGCGCACTTCTCGACCATCGGCGTCAACGGGGTCAACGAGATGATCCGGAACTTCACGGGCGACGTCCACGACATCACGACGCCCGAGGGTCACGGCATCGCGCTCGACCTGCTCGACCACGTCCGGGCGCGCATGGTCGAGCTCCAGGAGTCGACCGGTCACCTGTACAACCTGGAGGCGACGCCCGCCGAGGGCACGACCTACCGGTTCGCCAAGGAGGACCGCGCACGGTTCCCCGGGATCCTCCAGGCCGGCACCGACGAGCAGCCCTACTACACCAACTCCTCGCAGCTGCCCGTCGGGTTCACGGACGACCCCTTCGAGGAGCTCGAGCGCCAGGACGAGCTCCAGTGCAGGTACACGGGCGGCACGGTGCTCCACCTGTACATGGGGGAGCGCGTCTCGGACGCCGAGGCCTGCAAGCGGATCGTGCGCCGCGCGCTCGAGCGGTTCCGCCTCCCGTACCTCACGATCACCCCGACGTTCTCGATCTGCCCCCGCCACGGGTACGTCTCCGGCGAGCACCCGCAGTGCCCCACGTGCGGCTCCGACAGCGAGGTGTGGACGCGCGTCATGGGGTACTTCCGGCCCGTGTCGTCGTTCAACGTCGGCAAGAAGGGCGAGCACGCCGAACGGCTGCCCCTCCGTGAGCCCGACGCGGCCTGACCGACATGACCGACGTCCGCCGGCCGCTGCCGATCGCCGGGCTCACCCCGCTCTCCACCGTCGACCTGCCGGGCAGCCTCGTCGCGACCGTGTTCCTCCAAGGCTGCCCCTGGCGGTGCGGCTACTGCCACAACCCGGCGCTGATCGACGCGCGGACACCCGGCGTCGTCGCGTGGTCGGACGTCGCGGCGCTCCTGCGCAGGCGGCGCGGGCTCCTCGACGGGGTCGTCTTCTCGGGCGGGGAGCCGACGATGCACCGGGGGCTGCTCGACGCGATCGACGACGTCCGGGCCCTGGGGATGAGCGTCGGTCTGCACACCGGTGGTGCCTGGCCCGCGCGGCTGGCCCGTCTGCTGCCGTTCGTCGACTGGGTCGGGCTCGACATCAAGCACCTCGCCGGCCGGTACACGTCGGTGACGGGCGCCGGCCCGTCCGGGGCTCGGGCCTTCGAGTCGCTCGCCGTGCTCCAGCACGCCGGCATCGCCCACGAGGTGCGGACGACGGTCGACCCGACCGTCCACACCCGCGACGACGTCCTCGCGCTCGGCGCGCGGCTGAGGGCGTGCGGGGTGCGGGACTGGGTGCTCCAGGAGGCGCGCCCGGACGGCACCACGGACCGGTACACCCGGGCGCTCGCGGGACGACGGCTGGACGACGTCCTGCGGCCCGAGGACCTGCCGGGGGTCGAGCGACGCTGCGGGGCGTGATCCGGCCGGACGCTCGGCCTCGTGCGAGGTCGGGTGTGCGGTGTGAGCATGTGGCACGGTCGGCCACCCCGAGGAGCAGAACCCCATGGCGTTGCGTGCTGGAGTCCCCGAGGCGGGGCGAGGACCTGGTGCCCGTGGGCGACAGCTCGCCGTGGTGCCGGGCGACGGCGTCCGCGCCGCCGCGGCGGTGAGCGTCGCTGTGGCGGCCGTGTCGGGGGACCTCGTCGCCGTGGCCCTCTTCCTCCTGGTGCTCGGTGGAGTCATGGTGCCGCGGGCGATCGGGGTGGGTGCGGCCCTCGACGTCTCGTACGGCGGCACCCTGCTGGTCGCCGCGTGGGCAGCTCGGCTCGAGTGGTATCGCGCGGTGCCGTGGCTGGACCTCGTGGTCCACGCGGCGGCCACGGGTCTGATCGCGGTGATGGCGCACCTCGTGCTGGTGCGTCGCGGGATCGTCTCGGGTGGTGGCTCGAGGGCGAACGGCCGGCCCGGAGCGGCGACAGTGCTCTCGGTCGTCGGGCTGGGGGCGGTCGTCGCGGTGCTGTGGGAGCTCGGTGAATGGGCAGGGCACACGTTCGTGGACGACCGGATCGGGGTGGGCTACGACGACACCGTGAGCGACCTGGCCTCCGGCCTCGTCGGTGCGCTCGCGGCGGGTGTGCTCCTGCTCGTGGTGGCGCGCAGGTCAGAGGCCCGCGAGGCGCGCGAGGGCCGGCGATGAGCGGCGCCCCACGTCCGACGGTGTCGGTCGTCATCCCCGTCCGCGACGACGCGGAGGACCTCGACCGCTGCCTCGCGCTGCTCGCGGTCCAGTCCGTCGCGCCGCTCGAGGTCGTCGTCGTCGACAACGCGTCGTCGGACGCGACGGACGAGGTCGCGTGGCGGTGGGGCGCGATCCTGGTGCGGGAGGACCGCATCGGCATCCCGGCGGCGGCCGCCGCAGGCTACGACGCCGCGAAGGGGGATCTGATCGCGCGGCTCGACGCCGACTCGAGACCCGGGCCCCGGTGGGTGCAGACGATGGTCGAGCGGATGGCCGCGGACGAGGACGTCCACGCGCTCACCGGCACCGGGCTGTTCGGGGACCTCCCGCGAGGGACGCGCCACGCCGTCTCGGTCGCGTACCTCGGGACCTACTACCTGCTGAGTCACCTGGCGCTGGGACACACGGCGCTCTGGGGCTCGTGCATGGCGATGCGCAGCAGCACCTGGGCTGAGGTCCGCGCGGACGTGGTCCGGGAGGACCCGGAGGTCCACGACGACCTCGACCTGGCGTTCCGTCTCGGGCCGGGCCGGACCACGCTCCTGGTGAGGTCGTGGCGCGTCGGGGTGTCGGCGCGCTCGCTCCGTGGCCGCCGTCAGCGACGCCGGCGGCTCGATCGCGCCTGGCGGACGCTCCGCATCAACTGGGCGGTCTCGCCGCCCTGGGACCGGTGGCGCGCCCGGTGGTGCTGAGCGCCCGTCAGCGCCCGCGCAGCTGCTGGTACAGCGGGCAGTCGAACGGGTCGCGGGCGCCGAGGCCGACGTCGTTGAGGTAGCGGACGACGATCCCGTAGGACTCGATGAGCCCGGTCTCCGTGTACGGGATGTCGAGGCGCTCGCAGTGCTCCTTGACCATCGTCTGGGCGGCGATCAGGTGCGGTCGCGGCATGCTCGGGAACAGGTGGTGCTCGATCTGGAAGTTCAGGCCACCCATGAGCACGTTCATCACGCGGCCACCGCGGATGTTGCGCGACGTGAGGACCTGCTTGCTCAGGAAGTCGAGCTTCGAGTCGGCGGCGAGGATCTTCATGCCCTTGTGGTTCGGCGCGAAGGAGGCGCCCATGTACACGCCGAACACGGCGCCCCAGACGGCGAAGAACGCGAGCGCGAGGCCGACGGGCAGCGCCCAGAAGACCAGGGCCGTCACGGTCACCAGGCGGACCGTGATCAGCGACAGCTCGAGCGTCTTGTCCCGTGACTTCTTCTGCGCGAGCAGGGTCCGGTACGCGGTGACGTGCAGGTTGAGCCCCTCCAGCGTGAGGAGCGGGAAGAACAGCCAGCCCTGGTACCGGTGGACGCGCGTGAGCCAGGACGCCCGGGCCTCGACCGCGTCCTCGCGGCGGAAGACGATGAAGTCCGGGTTGATGTCCGGGTCCTTGCCGACCTTGTTCGGGTTGGCGTGGTGCCGCGTGTGCTTGGACATCCACCACGAGTAGCTGATGCCGACGACGCCGTTCGCGAGGAGGCGGCCGACGCGGTCGTTGACCGGCCCCGACTCGAAGACGACCCGGTGCGCGGCCTCGTGCGTGAGGAACGAGAACTGCGTCATCACGATCCCGAGCCCCAGGGCGACGAGCAGCTGCCACCAGGAGTCGCCGAGGAGGACGAACGCCGTGACCAGCCCGCCCAGGGCGAGGGTGAGGACGGCGGCCATGACCCCGTAGTAGCCGTACGTCTTGCGCAGCAGACCGGCCTCGCGGACCGCGCGCGACAGTTCGGTGTACGTGCTCGTGAGCGCGCGGGGGTCTGACGTGCGGGGTCTCGTCGCCCGGAAACCGGGGGGCATCTCGGTGGTCGTCACCCTGTCGACGCTATCGACGCAGACCGCTCAGCACAGTGGGGTATACCCCCGAACAGGGTGGCGGAGCAGAGCTCCGGGCGTGCTGCCGTCAGCCGGCGAGCGCGAGGGGGCCGGTGCCGGGAACATCGCCCACACGTGCTTGACCAGGCCGTTCACCGTCCAGCCGAGACCTGCGCTGAGCCGGGAGGCGACGAGCAGCCCGAACCCGCCCTCACCGGGGCCGCGCTGGCCGGCGACCTCGGGCGGTCGCGCGGTGGAGCGGTCGACGACGTCGAGCAGGTAGCCCTCGGGGCCGTGGCACAGCCGGACGATCGCGATCGATCCGCCGTGCTGGAGCGCGTTGGAGCAGAGCTCGCTCGCGACGAGGGCGACCGCGTCGGCGGAGCCCGGCACCGTCAGGGCGCGCTGCGGTGCGGAGGCGCCACGGCTGTCGGCGGCAGGTCGCTCGCCGTTCTCCCGGCGGACGGCCTCGCGGACCGAGGCGCGGACGGCGTGCAGGTCGTGGACGCTGTGCAGCGCCCAGCGAGCGACCTCGTCGAAGCCTGCGGGTACAGGCGACTCGGAGAGCTGTGCGGTCATCGCGCCTCCTCCTGTCGTCCATGGGTCGCGCAGTGGGTCGGCGCGGTTCCCGGGTGCTCCCCGGTACGAGAGCCTGCGATCAAATATGCATGACGACGGGCCCTCGCGCAGCGTGACGGACGGCCCCTGGGGAGCCGTCGCCGCGCCCCTGCGGGTGCGCCGCCGTGACCGTGGCCACCACCTGGGGATACGGTTCGAGCATGGGTACGAATGAGATCGTCGTCACACGAGTCGTCGACGCACCGGTCGCTGCCGTCTGGCGCGTCCTCACCGATATCGAGGGCGCCGCGCAGAGCATGCGCAGCATCGAGAAGATCGAGATCCTGGCCGGCAATGCGTACGAGGTGGGCCTCCGCTGGCGCGAGACGCGCAAGATGTTCGGGATGAGCGCGACCGAGGAGATGTGGGTCGCGGAGGTCACGCCGGGCGTCTCCACCCGCGTCGACGCGACCAGCGGCAGCACCGGGTACAGCACGACGTTCACGCTCGAGGAGGTCGGCCCCAAGACCCGGGTGGTCGTCAGGTTCGCGGCCGTGCAGGCCGAGCCCTCCCGTGGTGCACGACTGGCGCAGAAGGTCCTCGGGCCGGTCGGTTCCCGGGCGACCGCGAAGATGCTCGCCAAGGACCTCGAGGACGTCGAGATCGCGGCGGCAGGACGCCTCCACGAGATGGACGACGACGCGTAGTCCGTCCTGCGGGCATCAGCCCGCCAGGCGCTCCCGGAGCCACGCGATGTCGCGCGGTGCGGTGCCGTGGGTCTCGCAGACGACCGGTGCCCCGGCGTCGCGGACGACCGCCACCAGGTCCGCGGGGTCTACCGTGCCCTCGCCGAAGCTCGTGTGCCGGTCCTGACCCGAGTCGAAGTCCCCGATGCTGTCGTTGGCGTGGACCAGGTCGATCCTGCCGGTGATCTCCAGGACGCGAGCGACGACGTCCGACAGCTGGAGACCGCCCGCGTGGGCGTGGCAGGTGTCGAGGGTGAAGCCCACCGGCGCGCCGCCCGCGGCCGACCGGACCGCCGCCCAGAGCTGTTCGATCCGCTCGAGCCGCCGCGCCATCGAGTGCTCGCCGCCCGCCGTGTTCTCGATCAGCACCGGGACGTCGGTCTCCAGGGACTCGATCGCCTTGCGCCAGTTGTCGAACCCCTTCGCGGGGTCGTCGTTCGCCGTGACGTGCCCGCCGTGGACGACGACGCCCCGGGCGCCGATCTGCGCGGCGCCGTCCATGATCTTCTGCAGCAGCTTGCGCGACGGGATCCGGATCCGGTTGTTCGTCGACGCCACGTTGATCACGTACGGCGCGTGGACGACCAGCTCGAGGTCGGCCGCGGCGGCGTCCGCGCGCAGGGCCTCGGCGCCGCCGGGATAGGTGACGTCGCAGCCCTTCCACGACTGGGGGTCGCTCAGGAACACCTGGGCGACGTCCGCCCCGATCTCCCGCGCCTGGGCGACGGCGTCCGACTGGTCGACATGGGCTCCGATCCGCATGGGACGAGCATCCCACGGGAGGCCCGCAGCCCGCCCGTAGACACTTTGCCTGGACGTAACACTGAGCGGTTACCCTCTTGACCGTGACTGACACATCTTCGACCCAGCCCGACGCCGGTCGCGGACTCGCACGCCACGACGTCCCGGACCCGCTGCGCGACGACGTCCGCCTCCTCGGCGGTCTCCTCGGCACCGTCCTCGTCGAGGCCGGCGGCCAGGACCTGCTCGACGACGTCGAGCGTCTGCGCGAGCTCGTGATCCAGGCGTACGACGAGTACGACGCGACCACGCACGGCGAGGGCGTCCTCGCCGAGGCCGAGCAGCTCGTCGCCGGCTTCACGCTCGAGCGCGCCGAGCAGATCGCCCGCGCCTTCACCTGCTACTTCCACCTCGCGAACCTGTCGGAGGAGTTCCACCGCGTACGCGTCCTGCGCGAGCGCGAGTCGGCGACCACCGAGATCCGCCCCGCGAGCGACGACAGCCTGCCGGCCGCGTTCGAGCAGCTCGTCGGCGAGGTCGGCCGCGAGGAGGCGCTGCGCCGGGTGCGCGCGCTCGAGTTCCGCCCGGTCCTGACGGCGCACCCCACCGAGGCCCGTCGCCGTGCCGTGTCCCGTGCCGTGCGCCGGATCTCCGTGCTCCTCGGTGAGCGTGACTCGCTGCACCTCGGCGGCACCTCGCTCGCCGAGAACGACCGCGCCCTGCTCTCCGAGATCGACTCGCTGTGGCGCACCTCGCCGATCCGCGCGGCCAAGCCCGACGTGCTCGACGAGGTCAACTCCGCGCTGAGCGTCTTCAACGCGACGATGTTCGAGACCTTCCCGACCGTCTACCGGCGCCTGGACGACTGGCTGCTCAAGGACGGCGCGGGCCGTGAGGAGCCCCTGGCCAAGCCGTTCGTGAGCCTGGGCTCGTGGATCGGCGGCGACCGGGACGGCAACCCCAACGTGACCGCCGACGTCACGCGGGCCGCCGCCGCGCTGGCCTCCGAGCACGCCGTCGCCGCGCTGCACCGCTCGGCCGAGCGGGTCGCCGGCAAGCTGACCCTCGACGTCGACGGCACCCCGCCCTCGCCCGAGCTGTTGGCGCTGCGCCAGCGGCAGAAGCAGCTCTCGCCCGCGGACAGCAACTACGCCGACGACGAGTCGCCCCGTGAGCCGCACCGCGCGGCGCTCATGTTCGTCGCCGCCAGGCTCGCCGCCACGAAGGCGCGCGACGCCGACCTCGCCTACCCGGAGCCGGGAGCGCTCGAGAGCGACCTGCGCACCATCCAGGACTCCCTGGTCGCCGCGGGCGCACCACGTGCCGCCTACGGCGACCTCCAGCAGCTCGTCTGGCAGGTCGAGACCTTCGGGTTCCACCTCGCCGAGCTCGAGGTGCGCCAGCACTCCCAGGTCCACGAGGCGGCGCTCGCCGACCTCGAGGCGAACGGCGTCAACGGCGCGCTCGAGGACCGGACCCGCGAGGTGCTCGACACCTACCGGGCGATCGGGTCGATCCAGCAGCGCTACGGGATCCGTGCCGCGCGCCGCTACATCGTCTCGTTCACCCAGGCGCCCGAGCACCTGGCGGCCGTCTACAAGCTCGCGAAGTACGCGTTCCCGGACCCGGCGGACGCCCCCGTCATCGACGCGGTGCCGCTGTTCGAGACCTTCGACGACCTGAACAACAGCGTCGACATCCTCGAGACCATGCTGGAGCTCCCCGAGGTCCAGGCACGCCTCGCCGAGAACGGGCGCCGCGTGGAGGTCATGCTCGGCTACTCGGACTCGTCCAAGGACGTCGGCCCCGTCTCGGCGACGCTGTCGCTGCACGACGCCCAGCGCCGCATCGCGGAGTGGGCCGCGCGTCACGAGATCGCCCTCACGCTGTTCCACGGCCGCGGCGGTGCGCTCGGTCGCGGCGGCGGCCCCGCCAACCGCGCCGTGCTCGCTCAGCCCCAGGGTTCGGTCGAGGGCCGGTTCAAGCTGACCGAGCAGGGCGAGGTGATCCTCGCGCGCTACGGCGACAAGGACATCGCGGAGCGGCACATCGAACAGGTCGCGGCGGCCACGCTGCTGCAGGGCGCGCCCTCGGTCGAGGCCCGCAACTCGGAGGCCACGGAGCGGTTCTCGGCGATGGCCGCCGAGCTCGACCGCACCTCGCGGACCCGCTTCCACGCGCTGGTCAAGGCCGACGGGTTCCCGCAGTGGTTCGCCGAGGTCACGCCGCTCGAGGAGGTCGGCCTGCTGCCGATCGGCTCCCGGCCCGCCAAGCGCGGACTGTCCGTGAACTCCTCGACGACCTGCGGGCGATCCCGTGGGTCTTCTCCTGGTCGCAGGCCCGGATCAACCTGGCCGGCTGGTACGGGCTCGGCACCGCGCTGCGCGACTTCGGCGACGTGGAGGAGCTGCGCCGCGCGCACCGCGAGTGGCCGCTGTTCGCGACCCTCATCGACAACGTCGAGATGTCGCTCGCGAAGACCGACGACCGCATCGCCCAGCGCTACCTCGCGCTCGGGGACCGCGACGACCTCGCCGAGATGGTCCTCGGCGAGCTCCGCCTGACGCGCGAGTGGGTCCTGAAGATCACCGGCAGCGCCTGGCCGCTGCAGAACCGGCGGGTCCTGGGGCGCGCCGTCCAGCTGCGCTCGCCCTACGTCGACGCGCTCTCGCTGATCCAGGTGCGCGCGCTCTCCGCGCTGCGCAACGGTGGCGACGAGGGGCTCAGCGAGGCGACGACGGACCAGCTGCGGCACCTGCTGCTGCTCACCGTCAACGGGGTGTCGGCCGGCCTGCAGAACACCGGCTGACGCGACCTGCGCACGACCGGGCGCGCACGACCGGGCCACATGCCCGTGACCCCGGCGGGGCGTCCCTGGGAGACCAGGGGCGCCCCGCCGGGGTCGTCGGAGCGTGTGCCGTGCGAGCGGCGGCGCGGGTCGCGGCCCGGGCGGTGGTCCGGACAGCAGCCGCGGCTCAGGCCGCGCTGTCGGGTGTGTCGATGATCTTGAGCTGCGCGCCCTGCGAGTCGAGCAGCACGGCCATGCGGCCGTAGGGCGAGTCCTCGGGGGCCATCGCGATCGTGCCGCCGAGCTCGACCGCACGCGCGGCGGCGGCGTCCGTGTCCTCGACGAGGATGTACACGCTCCAGTGCGACGGGACCTCGGCGGGCAGGAACCCCGAGGCGTCCATGACGCCCGCGTACTGCTCGCCGTCGACCTCGTCGATGCAGTAGCGGAACTCGTCGGTGTCGCCTTGCACGGTGACGCTCCAGCCGAACACGTCCTCGTAGAAGGGGACCGCGGCGCGGTAGTCCTTGCTCAGGAGCTCGTGCCACGCGGGGGCGCCGTTCTCCGCCACGACGGCGAACCCGTCGTGACCTCGCGGTTCCCAGATCCCGACGGCCGCACCGGACGGGTCGGTGACGAACGCCATGACGCCCTGACCGGGGATCTCCATGGTCGGGACGGCGAGCTCACCCCCGGCCGCGAGGGCCTTCTCGACGGTCGCCGGCGCGTCCTCGGAGCGGAGGTAGACGCTCCACCAGGACGGGAGCTCCGGGGACGGGTTGGGGCCGACCCCGGCGACGACCTTCCCGTCGAGGAGGAACGCGCCGTAGTGACCGAACTCCTCCCCGTAGTCCAGGTACTCCCAGCCGAACAGGTCCCGGTAGAAGGCTTTGCTCGCCTCGATGTCGTTCGTCCCGAGGTCGTTCCAGACCGGGGCCCCGACCGGAGGGTTCACGCGTGCAGGCATCAGATTCTCCTCGGCTGTGGCGCCTGCCGTGGCGCCGCTGTGACCGACGCTACTCCCGACGTCCGACGTCGACCTGGGGACGGCGGGCGTCCGTGGAGCGCGACAGGTCAGCCGACGCCGAGGTACGCCGTCCAGATCCCGGCGAACGCCAGGGCGGCACCGGCCCACGGGTAGGGCCAGACCGGGCCGAGGGTCCGCCACCGGACCGCGGTGAGGGCGATCCCGCCGACGACCCCGACCGCGACCATCGCGAGGCCCAGGGCCACCACCAGGTCGAAGCCCTGGTCGAGGATCGCCTGGTACGTCGGCAGGGTGCCGAGCGTCGAGATCGCGATCGTGAGGATCGCGACGAACCCGAGGAACGCCCCGACCCGCTCGGCGCCGCTGCGCCGGTTCACGCGCGGGAGCCCGCCGGGGAACCGTGGTGGCCGGGTCGCGTCCTCGTCGTCCATGGGCCTAGCGTGGCACGGGATGAGCGCCGCACGGTACGTGCGTTCACGTCGTGCCGCGCTGGCGGGTGTCGGCGCCCCGGATCACAGTGGGCGCATGACCTACATCGACACCACCGCCCAGCTCGCCCTCCCTGCCGTGCAGACCCGGCTCCTCGTCGGTGGCGCCTGGCGGGACGCGGCCTCGGGCAGGACGTTCGCGGTCGAGGACCCGGGCAACGGCGACGAGCTCGCGCAGGTGGCCGACGCGAGCGTCGCGGACGGCGTGGCCGCCCTGGACGCGGCCGTCGCCGCGCAGGCCGGCTGGGCCGCGACCCCGCCCCGGGAGCGTGGCGAGATCCTGCGCCGGGCGTTCGACCTCGTCGTCGAGCGCCAGGACGAGCTCGCCACGATCATGACCTTGGAGATGGGCAAGTCGCTCGCCGAGTCCCGCGCGGAGATCACGTACGCCGCCGAGTTCTTCCGCTGGTTCGCGGAGGAGGCGGTGCGGATCTCGGGACGCTTCTCGGCCGCACCCGGTGGCGGCTCGCGGCTGCTCACCATGAAGCAGCCCGTCGGCCCCTGCCTGTTCGTGACGCCGTGGAACTTCCCGCTCGCGATGGGCACGCGGAAGATCGGGCCCGCCATCGCGGCCGGCTGCACGATGGTGGTCAAGCCCGCGTCGGCGACGCCGCTGAGCATGTACGCCCTCGGGGAGATCCTCGCCGAGGCCGGGCTGCCGGACGGGGTGCTCAACATCGTCACGACCCGCTCGTCGGGGGACGTCACCGGCGCGCTGCTCGCGGACCCGCGCCTGCGCAAGGTCTCGTTCACCGGGTCGACCGAGATCGGGCGGTCGATCGTCGAGCAGTCGGCGGCGAACCTCCTGCGCGTCTCGATGGAGCTCGGCGGCAACGCCCCGTTCCTCGTCTTCGAGGACGCCGACCTCGACAAGGCGGTCGACGGCGCCATGCTCGCCAAGATGCGCAACGTCGGCGAGGCATGCACGGCCGCCAACCGGTTCCACGTCCACGCGTCGGTGGCCGACGAGTTCGCCGCGCGGCTCGCGGACCGGATGAGCGACCTGACCGTCGGTCACGGGACCGCGGACGGGACCGACGTCGGCCCGCTCGTCGACGACGCGACCAGGGAGAAGGTGGAGGACCTGGTGGCGGACGCCGTCCGGCACGGCGGCGAGGTCGTCACCGGGGGTGAGCGGGTGGACGGTCCCGGCCACTACTACCGGCCCACCGTGATCAAGGGTGTGTCGCGCGACGCCCGGATCCTGCGCGAGGAGGTCTTCGGTCCGGTGGCCCCGATCGCGACGTTCGACGACGAGGACGAGGCGATCAGGGCCGCGAACGATACGGAGTACGGGCTCGCGGCCTACGTGTTCACGCGCGACCTCGACCGGGCGCTGCGGGTCGCGGAACGCCTCGAGGTCGGGATGGTCGGGCTCAACGCCGGTGTCGTCTCCAACCCTGCTGCGCCGTTCGGTGGGGTCAAGGCGAGCGGGTTCGGCCGCGAGGGCGGCGCCGAGGGCATCGAGGAGTACCTGGAGACGAAGTACGTCGCGATCGCCGTGCCCACGGACTGACGCGGCGCTCCGGCCTGCGGGAACACGGCGGGCCCCGCGCCGGTTGCCGCTTCGGGTGCCGCCGGCACCGCGGACGGAAGAGGTGGGTGTGAGCGGCAGCGACGTGGGGTTCCGGTCCGAGCGGGGGCCGGTACTCGTCGCCCTCATGGTGACCACCGGGCTGATCGCGATCGACGCCACGATCCTCGCGACCGCGGTGCCGTCGATCGTCGACGACCTCGGCGGGTTCGCGCAGTTCCCGTGGCTCTTCTCGGTGTACCTCCTCGCCCAGGCGGTCTCCGTCCCGATCTACGCCAAGCTCTCCGACACCGTCGGCCGCAAGCCGGTCGTGCTCTTCGGGATCGGCATGTTCCTGCTCGGCTCGCTGCTGTGCGGGTTCGCGTGGTCGATGCCGGCGCTCATCGCGTTCCGCGCGGTCCAGGGCCTCGGGGCGGGGGCGGTGCAGCCCATCGCGGTCACGATCGCCGGTGACATCTACACCGTGGCCGAGCGCGCGAGGGTGCAGGGGTATCTCGCGAGCGTCTGGGCGATCTCGTCCGTCGTCGGCCCGACGCTCGGTGGGGTCTTCTCCGAGCTCGGCATCTGGCGCTGGATCTTCTTCGTCAACGTGCCGATGTGCGTCCTGGCCGGATGGTTGATCGTGCGGAACTTCCACGAGCAGGTCGACCGCAAGGGACACCGCATCGACTACGCCGGGGCCGCGCTGCTGACGGTGGCGCTGACCCTGATCGTCCTCGCCGTCCTGGAGGGCGGGCAGGCCTGGGCGTGGGGCGCCTGGCAGTCCGTCAGCGCCTTCGGCGCCGGCGCCCTGCTGCTCGTGGCGTTCGTCCTCGTGGAGCGTCGGGCCGCCGAGCCCGTGCTCGGCCTGTGGGTGTTCTCGCGCCGGCTCCTGCTGACGACGGCCCTCATCGCGTTCGGTGTCGGAGCGATCCTCATCGGCCTGACGTCGTACGTGCCGACCTACCTCGAGGGCGCCCTCGGCGTGTCCCCGCTGGTGTCGGGTCTCGCGCTCGCCTCGCTGACCCTCGGGTGGCCCCTCGCGGCGTCGCTCTCGGGGCGGGTGTACCTGCGCATCGGGTTCCGCAGCTGCGTCCTGATCGGCATGGCGCTCGCGATCACCGGGACGAGCCTCGTAGCGCTGTTCGCCGACACCCCCTCGGTCGCGCGGGTCGCGGTGAGCGTCTTCGTGGTCGGTCTCGGTCTGGGGCTCGTCGCCACGCCCAGCCTCATCGCGGCGCAGTCGTCGGTGCCCTGGGAGGAGCGCGGGGTGGTGACGGGGACGAACATGTTCGCGAGGTCGATGGGCAGCGCCGTGGGCGTCGCCGTCTTCGGCGCCCTGGCCAACTCGGTGCTCGCGGGGTACGACGAGCCGCGCTCGGCCGAGGCCCTCACGGCGGCCGGCTCGACGGTGTTCGTCGCGGTCGCCGTGGCCGCGGTCGCGACCCTCGGCGCCGCGCTGCTGATGCCCCGGACCGCGCTGCCGGGTGCCGACCGTGCCGATCCTGCCGACCGGGCGGACGCGCCACGTCGGTAGCCGGCACGGCCGCCCGGTCGCCCGGTCGCCACGGCTCCTCCGGGGGCGCTCAGGTGGCGAGCTGCGTCGGACGTGTGCACTGTTTCCTGTCGCCACCCCTCGAAGTGGCAAAGCAGACGTGACCGTCCCGGGCCGTGGACCGTCGCGAGGTGGCTCTGCCCGGATATGGGCCCGCTCGTGCGCGGGGTGTCAGGGCTTGGACAAATCCTGACAAAACATGTGTTTTCGCTGTGTGAGCCACGTCATGTCTGCCTACTGTGGACGTGCCTCTCGGTGCCCGCGCCTGCCCGCGCCGGCCCTGCGAGGCAGACATGACCCGGCGGTCGGCACCATCACCGCAGGCCGCCGGATCTCCCTCAAAGCGGAGGTTCAACCGTGCACAGAAGATTCGTCGGGAGCCTGATCGGGCTCTCGCTCGTCGGTACGAGCGCCCTCGCGGCCTCGGGTGCGTACGCCGCCCCGGCCGCCGACCAACCCCCAGTCAACGACGCGGCCGAGGCCACGCCGTCCGACGACCTGCCCAACCCGCTCGCCGAGAAGCGCAACGAGCTTCGCGAGACGGCCGTGACCGGCGTCCTCGACGGGGACCTGAAGACCGAGGAGATCAACGGCAGCACCGTCGTCAAGGTCGGCGAGACCGTCCAGGGCGAGTCGGCCGAGGCGGCCGGCAAGAACGGTCCTAAGATCGGCCCCCAGGCCGCAGGCGTCAAGAAGGGCGACCCCAAGCCGGCCAAGAAGCAGAAGACGAAGTCCCAGTACGTCGAGCTCGAGCGCGAGGCGACGGACCGGATCTTCGTGATCCTCGCCGAGTTCGGCGACGAGCGGCACCCGAACTACCCCGACCAGGACACGGCGCCCTCGGTCCCCGGACCGACGACCTTCGAGGGCCCGCTGCACAACGCGATCCCCGAGCCCGACCGCTCGGTCGACAACTCGACGGTGTGGCAGGCCGACTACGACCAGCAGCACTTCCAGGACCTGTACTTCGGCGAGGGCGAGTCCCTGAAGAACTACTACGAGACCCAGTCGTCCGGGCGCTACAGCGTCGACGGCGAGGTCACGGACTGGGTCAAGGTCAAGTACAACGAGGCGCGCTACGGCCGCTCGAACGGCTACCCCTGCGGCGGCAACGTCTGCTCGAACACGTGGGCGCTCATCAACGACGCCGCCCAGCAGTGGGTCGCCGACCAGGAGGCCGCCGGCCGCACGGACGACGAGATCGCCGAGGACATGGCCTCGTTCGACCAGTGGGACCGCTACGACTACGACGGTGACGGTGACTTCAACGAGCCGGACGGGTACATCGACCACTTCCAGATCGTGCACGCGGGCGGCGACCAGGCCGACGGCGACCCGATCCAGGGCGAGGACGCGATCTGGAGCCACCGCTGGTACGCCAACCAGGTCTTCAACGGCACCGTCGGTCCCGAGACGAACCCGCTCGGCGGCTTCCAGATCGGGGACACCGGTGTCTACATCGGTGACTACACGATCCAGCCGGAGAACGGCGGTCGCAGCGTGTTCTACCACGAGTACGGCCACGACCTCGGGCTCCCGGACGACTACAACGTCCTCTCGGGCGGCGACAACAACAACGAGCACTGGACCCTCATGGCGCAGAGCCGCCTGAACGACGAGGGCGAGGCGCTCGGCGAGCGCGGCGGCGACCTGGGCGCGTGGAACAAGCTCCAGCTCGGCTGGCTCGACTACGAGGTGATCCCCGCGGGGCAGAAGCGCACGCTGACCCTCGGGCCGCAGGAGTTCAACACGAAGAACGCCCAGGCCGCGGTCGTCGTGCTCCCCAAGAAGGAGGTCACGAGTGAGCTCGGGGCCCCCGCGTCGGGTGACATGCAGTTCTACTCCACCTCGGCGGACGACCTGGACGCCAGCATGAGCACGTCGGTCACGGTGCCGGACGGCGACGCGACCCTGGCCTTCAAGGCCCGGTACGACATCGAGACCGGGTACGACTACGCGTTCGTCGAGGTTGACGACGGCTCCGGCTTCGCCGCGGTCGAGACCTCGATCACCACGGACGACGTGTCGAACGGGATCGACGGGCAGAGCGCCGGCTGGACCGACGCGACCGCCGACCTCTCGGCCTACGCCGGCCAGGACGTCACGCTCCGCTTCCGGTACGTCACCGACGGCGGCGTCGCCGGCGACGACCCGGACCTGCCCGACGGGCTGTTCCTCGACGACATCACGCTCGGGGACTTCTCGGACGGTGCCGAGGACGGCATCGACGGCTGGGACGCGGACGGCTTCATCGCCGTCGGGGCCTCGTCGACCGAGCTGTTCTCGAACTACTACATCGCCGGCAACCGGTCGTACACGTCGTACGACCAGTACCTCGAGACCGGCCCGTACTACTTCGGGTACACGGGCACCGACAAGCCGGACTTCGTCGACCACTACGCGTACCAGGAGGGTCTGCTGATCTCCTACTGGGACACGTCGTACAACGACAACGACACGTTCGCCCACCCGGGCAGCGGCCGGAACCTCATCATCGACGCGCACCCGCGGCCGTTCTACCAGCTCACCACGGGCGAGCCGTGGCGGGCCCGGGTCCAGGTGTACGACGCACCGTTCAGCACGACGAAAGCGGACTCGTTCACCCTGCACCAGAACGGTGAGGCGAACTACATCCGCGGTCAGAAGGCCAACCCGGTCTTCGACGACACCGACAAGTACTTCTACGACGAGCTGCCGAACCACGGCGTCAAGCTCCCGGGGGTCGGCGTCAAGATCAAGGTCGCGAAGCAGAACGGCTCGACCATGAAGGTCAAGTTCAGCTGACCTGAACCCCTTCGCCGAGCATGCGGCCTGTCAGGTGACCTCGCGGTCGCCCGGCAGGTCGCATGCTCGCGTCCGGGGCAGGTGCGGCCGGGCGGGGCATGTGCGCCGGGGTCAGTCCCCGAGCGCCATCGCGTCGAGCACGCGCTGCACGCTCGACCCGAGCCCCCAGCGCTCGGCCAGGGCGTCGAGCGCGTCCGGGTCCGCGGCCTCGCCCGGCAGCGTGTCGTCGACGTCCCCGAGCGGCGCGTCGGGCGCCACGGTCACCACGACGGGGGCGGCGTCGAGGTAGTCGGACGCCGCGAGCAGCCTCGTCCGCTGGGTGGCGGTCAGGCCGCGGTCGTCCGGGTCGTCCCGCGCGGCGAGCACCCCGGCCAGGTCGCCGTAGCGCGCCAGGAGGGTCGCGGCGGTCTTCTCGCCGATGCCCTGGACGCCGGGCAGCCCGTCGGACGGGTCTCCGCGCATCATCGACATGTCGAGGTACGCCCGCCCGGTCGGCACCCCGTACTTCTCCGCGAGGCGCGCCTCGTCGATCGCGTCGAGGTTCTTGATGCCCCGCGACGTGTAGAGCACCCGGACGTGCGCGGTGTCGTCGACGAGCTGGAACAGGTCGCGGTCGCCCGTGACCACGTCCACGGGCGTGCCGGAGCCGGCCGTGATCTCGCGGGCGACGAGGGTGCCGATCACGTCGTCCGCCTCGAAGCCCGGGCACCCCACCCGGGCGATGCCGAGCGCCGCGAGGGCGTCGACGATCACAGGGACCTGCGGCGTCAGGAGGTCGGGGACCTCCTCGGCGTACGCGCTGCCGGCGCCGTGGGTGGGCGCCGGGGCGGGCCCGACCGTGCCGGTGCTCGTGCTCGTGCCCGTGCCCGTGCCCGTGCTCGCGCCCGCCATGCGGTGCGCCTTGTAGCTCGGGATCGCGTCGACCCGGAACTGCGGTCGCCAGTCGTCGTCCCAGCAGGCGACGAGCCGGGTCGGCCGGTGGTCGGTGACGAGCGTCGCGATCATGTCGAGCAGCCCGCGGACCGCGTTGACCGGCGTCCCGTCGGGCGCGGTGATCTTGTCGGGCACCCCGTAGAACGCCCGGAAGTACAGGGATGCGGTGTCGAGGAGGAGCAGCTTTTCGCGGGTCTCGGCCATGGCGCCCAACCTACGCTCGAACGGCTCTCCGGGCCGTCAGCGCCCCAACCGGTACCACCGGTTGCCCCAGCGGCGCGTCACCCGGGGCGGGGAGGACTCCGCGAGCTCCTCGACCCGGTGGTACACGGCCTGCGCGACCTGCGCGGCGGCGACGTCGGTGTCCGTCGTGAAGCGCACGGTGACCCGGGCCTCGCCGCGGACGACGTCGAGGTCGGTCGCCTCGACCGTCGCCAGCGCACCCGCGGCCTGCGCGGCGGACGGGACGACGTCCGCGGGGTCGGTGGACGGGTTGAGGACGCCGACGGCGACGACGACACGGTAGGACGGCACGGGGAAGAGCCTCGCACGGCCCGTTCCGCTGCGGGGGCGACCTGCGCGGCGCACCATGGAGTCGACCACCACCGAGGAGGCAGCATGCAGAGCACAGGGTTCACCGGGACCTTCCGCACGGGATTCGGCGGGTACTCCGTCGACGACATGGACGCGGCGCGGGCGTTCTACGCCGAGGTCCTCGGCCTGCCGGTCGAGCTCGGCATGGGCGGCACGACGATGCGCGTGACGCTCTCCCCGGGCCGCGAGCACCTCCTGTACGACAAGGGGAGGGGCACGTCCCGGCGTCGTTCACCGTGCTCAACCTGGTGTCGGACGACGTCCCGGCCGCGGTCGCCGAGCTGCGCTCCCGCGGGGTCGAGTTCGAGACCTACGCGGGCACGCCCATGGAGGTGGACGACGACGGCGTCTCCCGCGGGAAGAACATGGACGTGCAGGAGGGTCAGAGCACCGGACCCGAGATCGCCTGGTTCAAGGATCCCGCGGGCAACGTCCTGTCCGTCATCGGCGCGGACCTGTGACCGCGGCGGCCGACCGGCCGTCGCGCACGAGGAGCAGCCGCTGGGCGACGAGCGCGCCGACGAGCGCGACGTAGCCGACCACCGGGACGTCACCGGGCCCGGTGACGACGAACGAGCCGTCCCCGGCCGTGACGATCCCCCACGACCACACGGCGTGCACCACGACGCACCAGGTGAGCGACCGCGTCGCCCGTCGCGTCACGTAGAGCGCGGTGCCGAGACCGAACGCGAGAGCGACCTGGAGGAGGTCGCGCCGAGGCCCTGGCCCGTGGCGATCCACGGCAGGGCGAGCGCGCAGGACAGCAGCGTCGACACCAGCCAGACGTGGGCCTCGCCGGGCCTCGACCGCAGGGCGACGACGCCGATGCCGCGGGCGAGCAGCTCGTGCGCGTAGGCGGTGAGCAGCACGGCGGCGACCAGGGTCACGAGGTACGGGAGGCCCGTCTCGGCGCCCGCCGGGCCGACGCCGGGCACGGCGGCCACACCGACACCACCGGCGAGCACCACGAGCGCGGGCACCGCGAGATACGCGCGCGGCAGGCGCGGTCGCCCCGGGTCGTCGAGGGCGACCGGCCGCCACCAGCCGAGGGCGCTCGTGAGGAGGGTCAGGACCACCGCGCTGAGGAGCGCCGGGATGACGACGGCACCGAAGAGCGCGGGACGGGTGGCCGCGGACGCGCCGGGGTCGACGTCGACGGTGGCGAGGAGCGCCGTGGTGACCGCGACCTGGACGGCGACGAGCACGAGGGCGATCCACACCCGTGGCGTGACTCGCATCGCGCTGCCCTCCGGTCTCGCTGCTCGCTGCCGTGCTCTGCCGTGCCGTGAACGTAGCGGCTGCGGCGCCCCGCAGGGCAGAGGCACGCCTAGAGGACTGCCGTGAGGCCGAGCCCTGCGGCGCAGGCAGCGACCGCCGCGACCGTGGTCCCCAGCGCGTTGAGCGCTGCCAGCCCCGCGCGGTCCGAGCGCACGAGGCGCACCGTCTCGACCATCGCCGTCGAGAACGTCGTGAACCCGCCGCAGAACCCGGTGGCCACCAGCAGGTGCCAGGTCTCGGCGGCGTCGTGGAAGAGCACGGCGCCCATGACGACGCCGATGAGGAACGAGCCGGCAACGTTGATCGAGACCGTCGCCCACGGGAACGCCGTGCGCCGGCGTGCTCGGACCGCACCGTCCACCACGAACCGCGCGGCTGCGCCGAGCCCGCCGCAGACCATGACGAGGACGAACCCGAGCACCCCCGTCACCTGGCCGCTCCGCCGCTCGGGTCGGCGCTGCCCGGGCCGGTGTCGGTGCGCATCGCGGACACCCGCGCGCCGAGGACGATGCCCGCGACGCAGGCCGCGACGCCGAGCACGAGGGTCGCGGCGGCGTAGGCCAGCGCGGTGCCGGGGTCGCCGTCGGCGAAGAGCCGCTCGATCTCGAAGGCGAGGCTGGAGAACGTGGTGAAGCCACCGAGCAGCCCGGTCCCGAGCCCCAGGCGTAGCCGTCGGGTGCGCCTCGACTCGGCGCCTGGTCTCAGGAGAGCCTCGAGCAGGAACCCGAGGGCGAACGCCCCCACGACGTTCGCGACCAGGGTCGCGACGTGCCATCCACCGACGACCGGGATCGCGAGGCTCAGCCCGTAGCGCCCGGCCGTGCCGACGGCGCCGCCGGCGAGCACGAGCCCGATCAGCGCCGGGTCCAGGTGGGCGGGTCGAGGGTGCGGGACGGCGTCGCCCGTCACTGGTCGTCCGCCGCGCCAGGATTCGCGAGGATCACGACCGGCCGTTCCTGGAGGTGCGCGAGGTGGCCCGCGACGGAGCCGCCGATCAACCGCTCGCGCCAGCCGGAGAGCCCGGGCTTGTGGGCCCCCACCGCGATCATGAGGGCGTCGCGGTCGCGCGCGACGGACGCGAGACCGTGGGCGACCTCGCCGGCGGAACGGACGAAGTCCCATGCGACGGACGTGCCGACGGCGGCTGCGACCTCGCGCTCGACGCGTGCGCTCACCTCGGGACCGTCGCCCTCGCCGCCGGCGTCCGGGTCGACGGGGACGAGCACCGGGGCGCCGTCCGGGCCGGTCTCGACGGCCGCCGTCGGGTCGACCCACACGCACACGAGCCGCGCGCCCAGGCGCTCGGCGAGCCGAGCGGCGCCGCGGAGCACGGCCTCGCAGTGGCCCGGGTCCACCCCGACCACGAGGCAGCCCGAGGCGGGGAGCGTCGTCTGCGTCATGTCACGCCTCCATCTGTCGGTCCGGACCAGCCTACGAGCGATGTCCGGAGCCGGTCCGGGCCGACCCTGCCCGACCATCCAGCGACCAGGGAGCGACCCGGGAGTGTCAGGTCACCGCCGCAGCGGGAGCGACGACCGTCGCTTCGTCGGGGCCTCCCTGCCGAGGTCGAACCACACCGACTTGCCCTCCTCGAGGGACGCCGTCCCCCAGTCGGTGGCGAACCGCGAGACGAGCTGGATCCCGCGACCCCCGGGCTGCTCGGGCGGCGGGTCGCGCAGGACGGGGAGCTCCGTCGAGCCGTCCGAGACCTCGATGTGCACGAGGTCGTCGTCGACGCGCACGGTGATGCTCACGGGCGGGTCCCCGTGCCGGAGGGCGTTGGTCACGAGCTCGCTGGTGAGCAGCATGGCGTCGCGGCGGACCCGCGGGCTCACGGCACAGCTCTCGAGGAGGTCGTCGACCCAGCGCCGGGCCCGTCCCGTGGCCGCCGCACCGGTCTCGATCGCGCGCGACCGGTGGAGCGGGTGCTGGTTCGTCGCGAGCCGGTCGGGTGCGCCGTCGCGGACCCGGGCGACGAGCACCGCGACGTCGTCCCGCTGACGATGCCCTACGACCCGCCGCACGAGCGAGTTGGGCAGCGCCCCGGTGGGCGTGTCGGCGTGGGCCTCCAGCGACGTGAGCACGGACTCGACGTCCGTCCCGGTCGCGGCGGTGCGGTCCTCGATCAGGCCGTCCGTGTAGAGCAGCAGGGTGTCCCCGGGCTCGAGCACGGTCACGTGGTCCTCCCGGAGCGCCGTCGGCACGATCCCGAGCATCAGGTCCGGGTGACCGTCGAGCGGCCGCGCCTTGCCCTCGGCGTCGAGGACGACGGGCGCCGGGTGCCCGGCGCTCGACCAGGTCATCGTGTAGGCGCCGGAGCGGGGGTGACGGTCCAGGCGGACGACGACGGCGGTGCCGGTCGCGTCGAGCCCGAGCCCCTTGTTCGCGCGGTCGAGCAGCCCGAGGAGCGTGGACGGCGCCTCGTCCTGGCTCCACGCGAACGTCCGGAGCATCGACCGGAGCTGTCCCATCAGGGCTGCCGCACCCATGTCGTGCCCGGTCACGTCGCCGATCATGAGCACGGAGGCCTGGTCGTCGATCACCACGGCGTCGTACCAGTCGCCGCCCACCTGGTCGGCGCGGGTCGCCGGCGAGTAGGTCGCGGCGAGCTCGAGCCCCGCGACGGGCGGCAGGTCCGTCAGCATCGCGGACTGGAGGGTGGTGGCCACCCGGCGGCGGTCCTCGAGCATCCGCACGCGGTCCAGCGCCTGGGCGGTGTAGCGGGCGAGGGCCTGCTCGACCGCGCGGTCCTCCCTGCCGGCCTCCTGCGCGGAGTCCCAGACGAGGAGGACGACGCCGGTCACCTCACCGCCCGACGTCATGGGCGCGAGGACGCGGGCCCCCGTCGCCGCGTCCAGAGCGACGTCCGGGTGGGCCGCGGCCACCGCGGCGGCGTCGCGGTACGAGACCAGCTCGCGCGTGCGGACGGCCTCGGCGACGGGGGAGTCGGCGTCGATGGCCGTGACGAGCGGAGCCGCCGCCTCGCCGGGCGGGAGGAACGTGTTGGAGGCGTAGGCGACGGTGTGCGCGCCGGGCACCCGGAGTGCCAGCCCGGTGTACCGGGCGCCGAGCCCGGAGGTCGCGACGTGCGCGAGCGTCTCCTCGACCTCGGCGATCGAGGCCGCCTCGGCGAACGCCTCGCTGAGCATGAGCAGGGCCCGGCTCTGGCGGTTGGCGCTGACGGCGGCGTGCTGGATGCGGCGCGCCCGCTCGCGCTCGGCGCGCAGCCGGAGCTCGGCGCTGCACGCCTCGGCGACGTCCTCGAGCGCCGCGAGGTCGGCAGCTGACCAGTCGCGCGGCCGGTCCTCGACCGCGCACAGGGCGCCCACCGCCCGGCCCTCGAGGTCGCGCACGGGGTACCCGGCGTACGCGCCGATCCCGAGGGCGTCGATCATCCGCAGGTCGCCCATGCGCGGGTCCTGGCGCGTGTCCGCGACGACGTACGGGGCGTCGTCCGCCACCACGAACTGGCTGAAGGCCGGCCCGGGCGGGAGCTGGCGGCTCCGCTGCGTCTGCTCGGGGAGCCCGCACGCGCCGGGGAGCACCCGGCGGTCGGCGAGGACGAGGACGACGGCCGCGCCCATGGTCCGCAGCTCGCGCTGGAGCACGCGGGCGAGCCGGTCGAACGAGACGTCGCGCGTGGCCTCGCCGAGCCCTGTCTCCAGGAGGTCGCGCAGGGCGCTCGCGTCCGTCATGGCGTCAGTATGGTCGAGAACCGTGCGCGCCGTCGGGTGTCGGTGCTGCGTCAGAGCAGGTCCGGAGCAGTTCCGGCGCTCCGTCAGAGCTGTGTCACGGCCGCCGCAGCAGGTCCTCGCGGACGACCCGGCGCAGCACCTTGCCGATCTGCGAGCGCGGCAGCTCGCGCACGACGACGATCTTGCGCGGGAGCGCGTACCGGGCGAGGTGCTTCTCGCCCCAGGCGCGCACGGCCTCGAGGGTCGGGGCGACGCCGGAGATGACGATGGCGGCGACGACGTGCTCCGTGCCGCCCGCCCCGCCGCTGCCGGAACCGTCGCCGGACCCCGCGCCCCCGGCGTCCGGCATACCGACGACCGCGACGTCGTCGATGCCCGGCATGCCGCGCAGGACGTCCTCCACCTGCGACGGGAAGACTTTGAAGCCGCCGGTGATGATCATCTCCTTGACCCGGTCGACGAGCGTCAGGACGCCCTCGGGGGTCTGGGTGACGACGTCACCCGTGCGGATCCACCCGCCGTCGAGGAGCACGCCGGCGGACTCGTCGGGGCGCTGCCAGTAGCCGGAGAAGACCTGGGGGCCGCGCAGCAGCAGCTCGCCGCGCACGAGGCCCGCCTCGGGCCCGTCGTCGGCGCCGGGCTCCGCGTCGACCGGACCCGAGGGCTCGTCGGGCGATCCCTGGACGACGACGCGCGCGTCCGTGCTCGGGAACGGCAGTCCCAGGGTCCCCGGCGTGCGCTCGGCGGTGCACGGGTTGCCCACGGCGACCGGGGACGTCTCCGTCATGCCGTATCCCTCGATGAGCAGCCCGCCGGTGGCGGCCTCCCAGCGCGCCGCCGTGGCGGCCGAGATCGGCATGGCGCCCGCGAAGGCGAGCCGGATCGACGTGAGCGCGTCGAGGTGCCCCGAGCGCTCGGCGGCGTCGACGAGGCGGTCGAACATGGGAGCCACGCCCGCCATGAAGGTGGCGGGGCGCCGGCGCGACGACGCGACGACGGCGTCCGGGTCGAACTTCGGGAACGGCACGAGGGTCGCCCCGATCGCGACCGGGAGGGTCATGCACAGGGTCAGGCCGAACGCGTGGAAGAACGGCAGGACCCCGTGGACGACCTCCTCGCCGGGTCGGAACTGCGCCCACGCGTGGCCCTGGACGACGTTCGCGACCAGGTTGCGGTGGGTGAGCACAGCTGCCTTCGGGACGCCCGTGGTGCCGCCGGTGTACTGCAGGAGGGCGACGTCGTCCGACGACGGGCGCGGGCGCTCGTCGAGGGCGTCGAGCGGCAGGGGCTCGGCCGCGGCGACGAGGCGGTGCCAGCGGCGTGTGCCGGCGGGCACGGGCCCGGTCATGGCTGTGCGGGTCTCGCGCGCGGCGCTGACGGGCAGGCGCAGCGCGAGACGCTTCGTGGTCGGCAGGTCGCGGGTCATGTCGACCGCGACGAGGTGTCGGACGGCGGTGCCGTCGCAGGCCTCGACGACCGTCGCCACCGCGCCGTCCCAGACCAGGGCGACGGTGGCCCCGGAGTCCGTGAGCTGGTGGCGCATCTGGTCGACGGGGTAGGTCGGGTTGTGCTCGACGGCGATCGCGCCGAGCCGCAGGATCCCGTAGAAGGCGGCGACGTGGGCGGCGCAGTTGGGCATGACGAGTGCGACCCGGTCCCCGGCGCGGACCCCGAGGTCCGCCAGGACGCGGGCGGCTCGCGCGGTCTCGTCGGCGAGCTCCGCGAACGTCGTGGTGGCGCCGAAGAAGTCGACCGCGACCCGGTCGGGCCAGCGCTCGGCGGCCCGGACCAGGGCGCTCGTGAGGTCCTCGTCGGGGACGGTCACGGTGGCGGGCACGCCCGGGGCGTAGTGGGCGAGCCACGGTCGCGAACGGTGGGTCGGCGTCGCGGTCTCAGGATTCACTACGCAACCGTAACTTACGGTGGCGTAGGTTCTGCGCGTTCGAGAGGTCCTTCACAAGGTCACCACCCGTTGCAGGCTCGCGCCGACGGTCGCAGACTGGAGGTCCTACTACTCCGCCCGGGGGTGACCGGCGTGACTGCGATCGGCTCGTTCGACATGCTTCCCATGCTGGGGCGCGGCAAGCACCGCAACCCGAAGCGTGGCGCCTGCTTCATGGAGCTGGCGTCCTACCTCGCGGGGAGAAGTGGTCAGACCACCCCGCGTGCACCCACCCGCTGCTCGCCATGACGGCGCGCGCGGTCAACGACCTCACCTCGAACGCCAGCCGGCCACGGCTCGCGCCGCTCGTCCCCTCGGTGATCGGGCTGACGAGCAAGGACCCGCGATGGGCCGTGCGGATCGCGCTGCGGGCCGCTCAGCGGTCGCTGCCGGTCGCGCCGGCGGACCGCCAGCAGACCCTGGCCGTCGCGATCCTCGGGTGCGAGCGCATGCTCGACGTGCTCGACGACCGCCCGGCCGGGACGCGCGAGGAGGCCTCCGCCCAGGCGCTCGCCGCGGCACCGGTCTCCGCCGCGTGGGCCGAGGAGTTCTGCATCGGCGGCAAGGTGCGTCCGTCGCGGTTCGTCCGCGACGCGGCCCCGAGCATCGTCGCGGTCTCCGTCCAGTCGCTCGCCGAGGCCGTCGTCTTCGACACCGACGCGGTCCTCTACGACCTGCTCGACGACGTGATCGGCCTGTGCCGCGAGTGGTCCGGCGAGACCGGGGTCGTCGTACCCGACCTCGCCCCCGAGGACTGGCGTGACGTCGTCCGGCCCGCGGGGGTCGACGTCTAGAGCGCTCAGCGCAGCCGCGCGAAGGCCTCGGCCTTCGCCACCTGTCCCGCGACGATGATCGTGTCGTCCGGCGCGAGCACGGTCGTGTTGCTCGCGTACGACCAGTTCCCCGCGGCCGTGCGGACCGCGACGATCGTGACGTCGTACTTCGGTCGCAGGTCGGACGTGCCGAGGGGTACCCCGAGGTACTCGGCGGGCGCCGTCCGGCGGATCATCACGAACCCGGACTCGACCTCGATGTAGTCCTGGATCGTGCTGCGCACCAGGTGCGCGACGCGCTTGCCCATGTCGTGCTCCGGGCGGATCACGTGCGGAACCCCGAGCTGGCGCAGGATCTCCGCGTGCGGGTTGCCGATCGCCTTGGCCCAGATCTCGATGTTGTCGTACTTGAGCAGCAGCGACGTCGTGAGGATGCTCGCCTCGAGGTTCGAGCCGATGCCGACGACGGCGCGGTCGTACTCGGGGACGGCGAGCTGTCGCAGCACCTCGTCCTTCGTGGTGTCGGCCCGTACGACGTGGGTCAGCACACCGTTGAGGGACTGCACCACGTCCTCGTCCGCGTCGATGCCGAGGACCTCGGTCCCCGACTTCACGAGCTCGCGGGCGAGCGAGCGCCCGAACCGCCCGAGGCCGAGCACGACGACGGAGTCGGCGTCCGCGAGCCGCTCTGCAGGGTGCTGGCCGAACCAGCCGGACTTCGACGACCTAGCCAATGATCGGCCTCTCCTTCGGGAGTTCGTACAGTCTGCCGCGCTTTCGCAGGACGAGCGCGGTGGCGAGGGTGATCGGCCCCAGGCGGCCGATGAACATGAGGGCGACGAGCACGAGCTGCGCGGCCGTCGGGAGGTCCGGGGTGATCCCCGTGGACAGACCCACGGTGGCGAACGCCGAGATCACCTCGAAGAGCGTGCGGTCGAGCCCGAAGTCCTCGAGCGTCAGCAGCAGCATCGTGGAGCCGACCACCGCGGCGACCGCGAGGAGCGCGACGCTGATGGCCTGGCGGTGGGTCGAGCGCGGCAGGCGCCGGCCGAACACGTTCACGGCGACCTCGCCGCGGACCTCGGTGAAGATGATGAAGAAGAGGACGGCGAAGGTCGTGACCTTGATGCCTCCGCCGGTGCCGGCCGGCCCGGCGCCGATGAACATGAGGATGTCGGTCCCGAACCAGCTCGTCGACGTCATGGCGCCGGTGTCGACGCTGTTGAAGCCCGCCGTGCGCGCCATCGTCGACTGGGTGAACGACGTCAGCAGCTTGCCGCCGAAGTTCATGTCGCCGATCGTGCCGGGGTTGCGCCACTCGGAGAACAGGAAGAACCCGGTCCCGATGGCGAGGAGGGCGGCCGAGACGACGAGGACCAGCCGCGTGTTCATCGTCCAGTGCACCGGCCGGCGGTAGGTGCGGTGCAGCTCGTGCAGCACCGGGAAACCCATGCCGCCGATGATCACCGCGGCGCAGATCGGCAGCACGATCATCGGGTCCGTGGCGTAGCCGACGAGGGAGTCGGAGAACAGCGAGAACCCGGCGTTGTTGAACGCGGACACCGCGTGGAAGATCCCGAGCCAGAGGGCGTGCAGCGGGTGCTCGCCGTGGAACAGCCACCACCAGAGCCAGAGGATCACGGCGATGATCCCCTCGATGATCATGGCCGTCTTGATGACGCGCAGCGTCAGGGCGCGGATCCCGCCGATGCCGTGGGTCTTGGTCTCCGCGGCCGCGGTGATGCGGGTCCGCAGACCGATGCGCCTGGCGACGACGATCCCGAGGACGGTCGCGAACGTCATGACGCCCAGCCCGCCGATCTGGATGAGGACCAGGATCACGACGTCGGCGAACGGCGTCCAGAACGTCCGGGTGTCGACGATCGACAGGCCGGTCACGCAGACGGCCGAGGCGGCGGTGAACAGGGCCTCCATGAACGAGGCGCTGCCCTTGCCGGCCCGGGCGATGGGCAGCATCAGCGCCGCGGTCCCGGCCGCGAGGGTGAGGAAGAAGCCGAGCACGATGACCTGCGCGGGGTGCAGCCCCCGCAGCAGCCCGAACCGCCACCTTCTCTTCCCCGGCACGGGCCGATGCTAGACCCGATCCGGGGCGGGCACCGGTCCGGCGCGGCAGCCGGGGCCGGTGGCCGCGCGACGCCCTTCGGTCCGACGCCGGCGTACCGTTGTCATTGAGATTTCAACCGGTGCGCGCGGAGGTTCCATGCCCGACTACGGCCACGACCTGCTGTTCGGCAGCTTCCTCACCCCGGACGCGTCCGACCCGGCGGCGGTGATCGGTCTCGCGCAGGTCGCCGACGAGGTCGGCCTCGACCTGGTGACCGTCCAGGACCACCCGTACCAGGCGCGGTTCCTCGACGCGTGGACCCTGCTGACGGCGATCGCGACCAGCACGGTGCACGTCTCGGTGGCGCTGAACGTCGCCAACCTGCCGCTGCGCCCGCCCGCCGTCCTGGCCCGCAGCCACGCCGCCCTCGACCGCATCACGGGAGGTCGGGTCGAGCTAGGACTCGGGGGCGGGGCGTTCTGGGACGCGATCCAGGCGAACGGCGGACCCCGGCGCACGCCCGGCGAGACGGTGCGTTCGGTCGAGGAGGCCGTCGCGATCACCCGCGCGCTCTGGGACGTCGACGGCGGCCCGGCCCGGGTGCGCGGCGAGGTCTATGACGTGCACGGTGCGCACGCCGGACCCGCGCCCGCCCACGACATGGCGATCTGGATCGGTGCCGTCGGGCCGCGGATGCAGCGGGTCATCGGCCGCGTCGCCGACGGCTGGCTGCCGTCGATGGCATACCTCGGCCCCGACAAGCTGCCCGAGGCGAACGAGCGCATCGACGAGGCCGCGCTCGCGGCCGGCCGGGCGCCGTCCGACGTCCGACGTCTCTACAACATCGCCGGGCGAATGACGGCGGGTCCGGCGGGCGCGGGTCGCGGTCTCCTGCAGGGTCCGCCGGCGGTGTGGGCGGAGCAGCTCGCCGACCTGGCGCTCGGCCAGGGCACGAGCGCGTTCGTCCTCGCCTCGGACGACGCCGACACGATCCGCCGCTTCGCCGCAGAGGTGGCCCCCGCAGTCCGCGAGCAGGTCGAGGCGGAGCGGCTCACCGGAGCGAGCGACCGGGCGGACGAGTCAGAGGATGCCGAGACCGCGCGGGGGCCGACGACCCTGCGACGCCAGGGCGACGGTGCCTTCACGGTGGTCCCGACGCCCGACGACGGCACCCGCCGCAGCAGCGTCCGCGTCTGGGACGAGTCCACGCGCCCCACGGCACCGGCGGCGCCCGAAGGCCACGAGTACACCGACCACGAGAACGCCGACGGCCGGCACCTCGTGGACGTGCACGACCACCTGCGGGCCGAGCTCACGCAGGTGGAGGACCTGATCGCCCAGGTCGAGCGCGGCGCGATCGGTGTCGGGGCCGCGCGCTCGCACATCAACACCATGACGATGCGGCAGAACAGCTGGACCCTCGGGACGTACTGCGAGTCCTACTGCCGCCTCGTCACGACGCACCACACGATCGAGGACCGCAGCATGTTCCCGGCCCTGCGGCGCGCGGACCCTGGACTCGGGCCCGTCGTCGACCGGCTCGAGGAGGAGCACCGGGCGATCCACGACGTGCTCGAGGGCGTCGACCAGGCCCTGGTCGCCATGGTCGGGGAGGACGACCGGACGGCAGGTCTCCGCAGGCTCCGTGCCGCGGTCGACCTGATGAGCGACACCCTGCTGTCCCACCTGGCGTACGAGGAGCGGGAGCTGGTCGAGCCCCTCGCCCGGCTCGGGTTCGCCTGACGCGTGCCACCTGGCACGACACGCGGCGCCGCGGGACCGGCGTAGCGTGTTCGGGTGGCCATCGACACCCCCGGGCTCGCCCCGACCGACCTGAGCACCCCCTGGACGTCTACTCGCTCGACGAGCTACGACGTCGGACCTCCGTGAAGTGGCGCGCCTACGCGCCCGACGTCCTCCCGCTGTGGGTGGCGGAGATGGACGTCCAGATCGCACCCGCGGTGCAGGACGCCGTCGCGCGGGCCATGCGCGACGGCGACACCGGGTACAACTACGGTCCCGTGTACCAGGAGGCCCTCGCCGAGTTCGCCGAGCAGCGGTGGGGCTGGTCGTTCGACGTGGCGCACGCCCGCCCGCTGGCCGACGTCATGGTCGGGATCACCGAGGTCCTCAGGGTCCTGACCCGACCCGGCGAGGCCGTCGTCGTCTCCCCGCCGGTCTACCCGCCGTTCTTCGCGTTCCCGGCCGACGCCGGCCGTGAGGTCGTCGAGGCCCCGCTCGGCGCGGACGGACGGCTCGACCTCGGGGTCCTGGAGACGGTCTTCGCGAACGTCACGGGCGCCGGGACGTTCGGCCGCGGCTCCGGCCACGGCAAGGGAGCCGCGTACCTCCTGTGCAACCCGCACAACCCGACCGGTGTCGCGCACACGCGCCCCGAGCTGGAGGCGCTGCTCGCGCTGGCGCAGCGCTACGGCGTCCGCGTCGTCTCGGACGAGATCCACGCGCCGATCGCCGGCCATCTCGGGACCGACGGGCCCCGCTACACACCGCTGCTGACCGTCGAGGGGTCGTCCGGCGCGGTCGCCGTGCTCTCGGCCTCCAAGGCCTGGAACCTCGCGGGTCTGAAGACGGCGGTCGCGGTGGCCGGGCCGGACGCCGCGGCAGACCTCGCCCGGATCCCCGAGGTGGCGTACCACGGGGTCTCCCACCTCGCGGTGATCGCCCACTCGGCAGCGCTGCGCGACGGCGTCGACTGGCTCGACTCGACCCTGGCCGGCATCGCCCGCAACAAGCGTCTCCTCGTGGACCTGCTGGCCGACCACCTGCCCACGGTCCCCGGCACGCCGACCGAAGCCACCTACTTCGCCTGGCTCGACTGCCGCGCGCTCCCCGGGCGCGCCGGCGAGGACCCGTTCCGGTTCTTCCACGACGAGGCGCGCGTCGCGCTCAACGACGGGACGACCTTCGGCACCGGCGGCGCGGGCTTCGTGCGGATGAACCTCGCGACGTCGCCCGCGGTCCTCACCGAGGCCGTCGAGCGCATGGGGCGCGCCGTCGGCGGTCGCGGGTGACCGGTCGGCGTCCCGTCGCGCTGGCCGTCACCGGCGCGGCGGTCCTCGTCGCCGGGCTCGCGGGCTGCACCGACGACGACCCGAGCCCCACACCGACCGCCGAGGCGCTCGCTGCGGCGCTCGACCTCCACGGCGCGCCCCCGGAGGCACCCGACGACTCTGCGGTGGACGGCGCCGCGCTGGCCGCGGCGCTCGCGGACGTCCCGTTCGCGGGGAGCGAGGCGTCCGACGTCGCCGCCGACATCGCCGCAGCACTCGGGCCGCTCGGCGACCTCGGCCGCTCTGTCGAGGTGGGTGCGGTCGTCCTCGACCAGCCGTCGGCGGGCGACGGCGACCCGGCGACGGCGACGGCGACGCTCGACTGGTCGTGGGACGTCTCGTCCGCGGTCCCCTGGCAGTACTCGACCCAGGTCACCCTCGAGCTCGCCGAGAGCGCCGGTACGGAGGCGGCGGCCGACGCGGAGGCCTGGCAGGTGGACTGGTCCGCCGACGCCCTCGTGCCGGGGCTGGTGGCGGGCGACACCCTGCGGCTCGACCGCGTCGCGGCGGAGCGGGCCGGGATCCTGGACCGGGACGGGGATCCGATCGTCGAGGAGCGCCCCGTGGAACGGTTCGGCATCGACAAGACGCACATCGACGCCGACGACCAAGAGGACTCTGCGCGCGCCCTGGCCGACGGCTTCGGGTACGACGCCGACGCCTTCGCGGCCCAGGTCGCCGCTGCGGGCGACAAGGCTTTCGTCGAGCTCGTGACGCTCCGGGAGGACGAGGCGCAGGCCGCGGCGGAGTGGGCGCGCCGGATCCCCGGCGTGAACGTCCTCGCCGACACGATGCCGCTCGCACCGTCGAAGGGCTTCGCGGCGCCGCTCCTCGGCCGCGCGGGGGAGGCGACCGCGGAGGCGATCGAGGACTCCGACGGGTCGGTCGAGGCGGGGGACGTCGTCGGGCTCTCGGGACTGCAGGCCGCCGCCGACGAGCAGCTGCGCGGCGCTCCCGGGGTCACGGTGTCCGTCGTCCACGGCGAGGGCCTCGACGGGACCACCGACGGCGACGACGAGATCTTCAGCACCGAGCCGGTCGCGGGCGTGCCGCTCTCGACGACCCTCGACGTCGACAACCAGCTCGCCGCCGAGCAGGTGCTGGCCGACGTCGACGGTGCGAGCGCGATCGTCGCGATCGACGTCCCGACGGGCGACGTCCTCGCCGCGGCGAGCGGACCGGGGGCGACGGCTACTCGACGGCGACACTCGGGCAGTACGCGCCCGGCTCGACCCTGAAGGTCGCCACCGCGCTCGCGATGCTGCGCAGCGGCCTGACGCCCGACTCGATCCTGCCCTGCACGCCGACGATCACGGTCGACGGCCGGGAGTTCCAGAACGTGCCGGGATACCCGGAGTCGTCCCTGGGGGACATCCCGCTGAGCGAGGCGATCGCCCACTCGTGCAACACGGCGATGATCTCGCAGGCGGGGATCGTGTCGCAGGAGGCGCTGCACGACGCCGCCGCCGACCTGGGCCTGGGCGTCGTCGCGCCCGGGCTCGGGGTGCCCGCGGCCTACGGCTCGGTCCCGGAGACCGCCGACGGGACGGCCCACGCCGCCGCGCTCATCGGCCAGGGGGAGGTCGTCGCCTCACCCCTCGCGATGGCCACGCTCGCAGCGAGCGTCGCGGCCGGTCACCGCGTCGAGCCTGTGCTCGTGCGCCCCGCTGCTCAGGACACTGCTCAGGGCGCTGCCCAGGACCCGGTGCAGGACGCGAGTGAGGCGACCCCGACGGACGCAGCGGCTGAGGCGCCGGACACGGCGGGCGAGGCGCAGGTCGCACCGCCGAACGACCTCACCCCCGACGAGGCGGCGGCGCTCCATGACCTGATGCGGGGCGTCGTCACGGACGGCAGCGGCAGGGCCCTCGCCGACCTGCCCGGCGACCTGGCCGCGAAGACCGGCACCGCCGAGCACGGCGAGGGCTCGGGCGTGCACGCCTGGATGATCGCGATCCAGGACGACCTCGCGGTCGCGGTGATGGTGGAGGACGGCGAGAGCGGCTCGGGCACCGCCGGCCCACTCCTGCACGACTTCCTCGAGGCCGCCGCCCAGGGCTAGCGCGCGGGACGGTCCCCGGCGGCTACAACCAGCCTCGACGCTTGAACGCCCAGAAGAGACCGAGCCCGAGCACGAGCATGAGGACGATCGACGCGGGGTAGCCCCACCGCCACGCGAGCTCGGGCATCCACGCGAAGTTCATGCCGTACACCGCGGCGATGAGCGTCGGGGTGAACAGGATCGCGGCCCACGAGGAGATGCGCTTCATGTCCTCGTTCTGCCGTTGCCCGACGAGCGTCGCGTTGACGGTGAGGATCCGGTCGAGGCTGTCGCGCACCTCCGCGACGTGCTCTGCGACGCGCTGGAGGTGGTCGTCGACGTCCTGGAGGTAGTCCTGGAGCTCCGTCGGGACCTCGTGGGCCGTGAACCCGCGGCGGAGCCTCGCGACGACGTCGCGCAGCGGGACGACGGCGCGCTGCAAATCGATGACCTCGCCCGTGAGGCGGTAGATGCGCTCCGGGGCGGCGTCGTCGCCGGTGAACACCTGGCGCTCGATCTCGTCGACGTCGGTGCTGATCGCGTCGAGCACGGGGCTGTAACCGTCGACGACCTGGTCGAGCATCGCGTACAGGAACGACTCGGGGCCGAGGTCGAGGACGTCGGGCTCGACGGGGGTGTGGTCGATCGTCGGCCAGGGCGTGTCCCGCTCGACGCCGTGCCGGACGACGACCACGGTCCGCCCGTGGAGCACCACGTGCAGCTCGGTCAGGACCACGTCCTCGGCGTCGTCGACGTACGCCGCCGAGCGGACGACGGCGAAGAGCGCGTCCCCGTGCCGCTCGAGCTTGGGGCGCTGCTTGCCGTGGATCAGGTCCTCGACGAGCAGCGGGGACAGGTCGAGGGTCTCGGCGAGGGCCGCGACCTCGGACTCGTGCGGGTGGTCGTAGGTGACGAGCACGATGCTGCCGCTCCGGGCGGCGTGGGCGATCGCCGCGGGCACGTCCAGGTCGAGGGTCCCGACGGGGACCCCGTCGCGGTACTCCGTGATCCGGGCTGTCGTTGCGGGTTCGACGGCGCTCGGGCGCTCGGCGGCCCGCCGCCGTCCGGGCAGCGAGGGGATGCGGTGTGCCACGCGTCCTCCTGCTGGGTCGGGGTCGGGGCCGGGGTCGGCGCCTCCGGCCGAGCCTATCGGTGGCAGGCCCGCTGCCCGGTCGGTGACGAGGGTCACGGTCGCTCGGGGAATGGCCGGAGGCCGAGCGCGTTGCACCTGACGACGAACCACCGACCGAGGGAGTCCTCCGCGTGATCACGTGGAACCTGACCGAGCGCCGCGCCGTCGACCTGCACCGGGTCGCCAGCGCGCTCTGTCGCTGACCCCTCGCTCCTGCGCGGGCCGTCGAGCCTGCGCCCCGGACGCGTCCCGCCACCGGCGGTGACCGCGTCCCCTCCTGGCCCCGCCGCGCCGTCCGACCTCGGTAGCGCGCGCCCGGCCCCTTCTTCCCCCGATCTCCCGTGAGCGCGGGCGGCCACCTGCGGTGCGCCGTCCGGTACTCGATCCCGTGCTCACGGGGGAGGTCTCGAAAGGTCAGACCTTGTCCACTCAGAATCCTCAGACCAGCGCTGCGGCCGCCACCGCCCACACCGACCCGCCTCGCCGGCGTCGGCCCACCTGGCTCCGCATGCCCTCGTTCTCCGTCCAGATCGTCCTGGGCCTCGTCCTCGGTGTCCTGCTCGGCTGGGTCGCCCTGTCCATGGGGCCGGTCGACGGCCCCGACGGCGAGACCGCGAACTGGCTCACCACGACGCTCGACACGATCGGGTCGTCGTTCGTGACGCTCCTGAAGGCGATCGTCCCGCCGCTCGTCTTCACCGCGATCGTCGCGTCGATCGCCAACCTCCGACAGGTCACGAACGCCGCGCGGCTCGCCGGCCAGACCCTGCTCTGGTTCGCCATCACGTCCGCGATCTCGGTGTCCGTGGGGATCGGTCTCGGCCTGCTGTTCCAGCCGGGCAACGCGTCCTCGCTCACCCCCGCCGAGGGCTCCGAGCCCAGCGGCGGCGGCACCTGGCTCGACTTCCTCGACGGGTTGATCCCGGGCAACTATCTGGGCCTGGGTGCGCGCACCAGCCTGGAGACCGGGGCGGACGGCTCAGCGTCCGGTGCGAGCACCTCCATCAGCTTCAACGTGCTCCAGATCGTCGTGATCGCCCTCGTCATCGGCATCGCCGCGCTCAAGGTCGGGCGCAAGGCGGACCCGTTCATCGACCTCAACCGGTCGGCGCTCGCCGTGATCCAGAAGGTGCTGTGGTGGGTCATCCGGCTCGCCCCGCTGGGCACGCTCGGCCTCATCGGCAACGCGATCGCCACCTACGGGTGGGACCTGCTCGCGCCGCTCGGGACCTTCGCGCTCGCGATCTACACGGGCCTCTTCGTGGTCCTGTTCGTCATCTACCCGATCGTGCTGCGCAGCAACGGCCTGAAGATCAGCAGCTACTTCAAGGGCGCGTGGCCCGCGATCCAGCTCGCGTTCGTGTCCCGGTCCTCGATCGGCACGCTGCCCGTCACCCAGCGCGTCACCGAACGCAACCTCGGGGTGCCGCGCGAGTACGCGTCGTTCGCGGTGCCGCTCGCCGCGACCACGAAGATGGACGGCTGCGCCTCGATCTACCCCGCGATCTCGGCGATCTTCGTCGCGCAGATCTTCGGCATCGACCTGTCGATCACCGACTACCTGCTCATCGCGTTCGTCTCCGTCGTCGGCTCGGCCGCGACCGCCGGGCTCACCGGCGCCCTCGTGATGCTCACGCTGACGCTCTCGACGCTCGGGCTGCCCCTCGCGGGCGTCGGGCTGCTCATCGCGATCGACCCGATCCTGGACATGGGCCGCACCGCGGTGAACGTGGCCGGGCAGGCGCTCGTGCCCACGGTCGTCGCGAAGCGTGAGGGGATCCTCGACGTCGAGCAGTACGACTCGGTGAACACCGAGGACCTGTTCGTCGAGGACGACACGGACGCGGACGAGGTCGAGGACGAGGTCGTGGCCGCGCCGGCAGCGGAGGAGCGTGACCTCGAGCCGGCACGCTGAGCGAGACGAAGGCCGCCCGGACGCCGCGAACGCGGTGTCCGGGCGGCACCTCTCCCGCGATCCCGTCCGGGCGGCACGGTCGTCGGCGCCGAGGCGCTATTGCAAAGAACCTTTCGAAAGACTATTTTCGATTCATGGACCGAGCGCAGCCTGACGCGACCCCCGAGCCCTCGACCGGTCGGGACGAGCCCGCACCGCCATGGCCCGTCCGGGAGATCACCGACCCGCGCGAGCTGCGCGCGCTCGCCCACCCGACCCGATTCGCCCTCCTCGACCTGCTCGCCGAGGGCCCGCTCACCGCGACGCAGTGCGCGGAGCGGCTCGGGGAGTCGCCGGCCAGCTGCTCGTACCACCTGAGGCAGCTCGCCCGGTACGGGCACGTGACGCCCGCCGAGGGCGGCACCGGTCGGCAGCGCCCGTGGAAGGTGCGCGACGAGGGGATCCGCTGGGACGAGTCCAGCCCCGCCGGGGAGGCCGCAGGCAGGCTCCTCGCGGAGACCGTCGACGAGCACCGCTTCGAGTCGTGGCGCCGGTTCCGGGCCGTGCGGGCCGAGCAGCCCGAGGAGTGGCGGCGGTCCGCGCTCTCGACGGACGTGCTCGCCTGGTTGACCCCGGCCGAGCTCCGCGCCGTCACCCAGAAGATCTACGACGTCTTCGGCGAGTACGAGCACCGCGAGGCCGACCCGTCGCAGCGCCCGCAGGACGCGAGCCTCGTGCGGTTCTTCGCCTACGCGTACCCGGGGTCCACCGCGGACCTCGAGGCAGCCCCGTGACCGGCGGCACCGGGGGAGAGGGCCGCTCGGCCGGAGCGAGCGTCGCCGGGGATGCGCTCGACGAGCTCCGGCGGGCCCGCCGGCGGTTCGTCGTCCTCACCGGCCTGCGGTGGCTCCCGGTCGGCGTCGCCGTGCCGGTCATGGTGCTCCTCATGCGCGAGCGGGGCCTCGACCTCGCCACCGTCGGGCTGCTCGGGGCGGTCTACAGCGCGGTCACCGTCACCCTCGAGCTCCCGACGGGCGGCCTGGCGGACGTCGTCGGACGCCGCCCGGTGCTCGTGGTCTCGTCGGTGCTGTCGATCGTCGCGGTCGCCGGGGTCGCGCTCGGGACGAGCGCGCTCGCGCTCGGTGGCGCCTACGCGCTCTGGGGTGTGTCCCGCGCTCTCGACTCCGGCCCGCTGCAGGCCTGGTACGTGGACCAGGTCCACGCGGTCGACCTCGACGCCGACCTCAAGCCCGGCCTCGCACGCGCGGGCGTCGCCGAGTCCTCCGGTCTCGGGATCGGCGCGCTCGCCGGGGGCGCGCTGGTCGCCGTCTCACCCCTCCCCACGACCGGCGCTCCGCTCATCGCGCTCTCGACCCCGTTCCTGCTCGCGGCGCTGCTGGGCGTCGCCCACCTGGTGTTCCTGCTCGCCTGGGTCCACGACCCGCCGCGTGCCCGCCGGGCGACCCTGCGAGACGTGCTCCGCGACGTGCCGGCGACCGTCGCGCACGGGGCGAGCCTCGCCGTCCGGCACACCGTCCTGCGACGGATCGTCGGCTTCATGCTCGCGTTCGGGGTGGCGCTCGCCGCGATCGAGCTGCTCGCCCCGAACGCGTTCGCACAGATGCTCGGCGGCGAGTCCCGCGCCGCCGCACCGTACGCGGTGCTCGTGACGCTCGGCTTCTTCGGGTCGGCGGCGGGGTCGAGCCTCGCGCCGCTCGTGGCCCGGCTGGCCGGGCGGTCGTCGCGCGGGGTGCTGATCACCGCGGTGCTCTCCGCCGGGGCGCTCGCCGCGATCGGCGTCCCCGTGATCGGCGTCGCGGCGGCGGCGTTCGTCCTGTTCTACCTGTTCCTGGGCATGGGCGGGCCGCTGCTCGACGAGCTGACGCACCGGTCCGTGGGGCCGCGCGAGCGGGCCACCATGCTGTCGGTGAACTCGATGGCGCTGCAGGTCGGCGGGGTCGTCGCGAGCCTCGCGATCGGGGCGCTCGCCGGCGCGACGTCGCTCGCGGTCGGCCTAGTCGTTGCCGCGGCGGTCCTCGTCGTCGGCGCCGGAGCGATGATCGGGCTGCGCGCCCCGGCTCAGCGGTCGGCGGGCGACCCGGCCTCGTCGAGCAGCCGCACCAGCCTCGGCCCGGAGACCTCGCGGTAGGAGGCGTCGACGAGCTCGGCGACCTCCTGCCGGTCCACCGGCGCGGCGTCCAGGTCGAGGCCGAGCCAGCCGTGGGACCCGAGATAGGCGGGGACGAACGTGCGCGGGTCCTGCTCCAGCGCGGGTCGGTCCTCGACAGAGGGCCGGAACAGGACGGCGTGGTCGTAGGGGGTCATCGGCCCGCCCGGCTCCGGGTTCTTCACGGAGCCGCCGTAGTACGCGAACGTGACCCGGGCGTAGAAGTTCGGCCGGCCGTGGGACACGCGCTCGCGCGCCTCGGGGAACGCGAGGCACAGCTCGCGCAGCATCGCGAGGTGCCGGTCCTCGTCCTCATACATCTTCGGGTGCGCCATCGTGCCCCGACCTCCTAGATCGTCAGGACGACCTTGCCCCTGGTGTGCCCCTCCTTGACGAGCGCCTCGGCCTCGGCCACCTCAGCGAGCGGGAACCTCGCCGAGATCTCGACGTCGAGGCGCCCGGCCTCTGCCAGCGCGACGACCTCGGCGAGGGCGCCCTTCTGGTCCGTCTTCGCGCGGATGCCCGCGGCCTCCGACTCCGGCGATCCGGCGATCGTCACCGCCCGCTCCAGATCGTCGAGCACCTCGACGGTCGTCGCCACGGAGTCCGCTGTCCCGGCGAGATCGACCGAGCACGTCACGCCGCCGTGCTCGCGCACCGCGGCGGCCAGCCCCTCCCCGTACACCAGCGGGTCCGCGCCCAGCGAGCGCAGGTAGTCGTGGTTCGCCTCGGACGCCGTCCCGATCACCTTCGCGCCGAGCGCGAGGGCGATCTGGACCGCCATCGAGCCCACGCCGCCCGACGCGCCGTGGATCAGCACCGTGTCGTCGGGGCCGACGTCGACCTGGACCAGCGCCGAGAACGCGGTCGCCCCGGCCACGGGGAGGACGGCGGCCTGCGCCCACGAGAGGTTGGCGGGCTTGGCCACGACGTGGGTCGCGCGGACGAGGGAGTGCTCGCGCTGCGCGCCGGTGCCGTGCCAGATCACCTCGTCGCCGACCTGGGGCGCGTCGACGCCGTCGCCGACGGCGGTGACGACGCCCGCGGCCTCGAACCCGAGGGTCGCCGGGAACCGCTGCGGACCGAACCCGCCCGCGAGCGCCTTCCAGTCCGCCGGGTTGACCCCGATCGCCCGGTTCGCCACGACCACCTCGCGCGATCCCGGCTCCGGGACCTCCTCGTCGGAGACCTCGAGGACCTCGGGTCCGCCGAACGTGCCGTACGTGATCACGGTGCTCATCGGTCCACTCTGGCACCGGTGCGGCGGGGCCGACACCCGGGCGGCGGGCAGCAGCGGGAAAGTACGGCCGGGATGGCGGCGGGAAGTACAGCCGGGAAGGGCGGCCGGGAAGGACTCGCAGGCCGGTGACGTTCTTCCCTCGTGGACCACGACCAGACCTCGCCGCCCGGTGTGTCGGCGTGCGTGCCGGTGCCGGTGCCGGTGCCGGTGCCCGTGACCGACCCGGCCGCGGGCCGGCGCCCCGAGCTCGAGTCCCTGCACGCCCTGCGCCGGTCGACGACGTCGCGCCTCGCGTCGCTGCGCGCCGAGTCCGCCGACATCGTCGAGGCCGCGCGCGGGCAGAACGGCGACGACGAGCACGACCCCGACGGGGCGACCGTCGCGTTCGAGCGGGCCCAGGTCCTGGCGCTCACCCGCGACGCGCAGACGCTCCTGGCCGAGGTGGACGCGGCGATCGCACGGGTGGACCGGGGCACCTACGGGGTGTGCGAGGCGTGCGGGGAGCGCATCCCGGCGGCGCGGCTCGACGCGCGGCCGACGGCGCGGGCCTGCGTCGGCTGCGCCTGAGACCGCCTCTGCGATCATGGGCGCATGAGCCGCCCCGACCGAGCGCGACGACCAGCGGGGCCGGCGCGTACCGGGCGACCGGCCGCGGCGCGCGCTCTCGTCCCGGTCCTGGGCGCGGTGTTGGGCGCGTCGGTGCTGGTCGCCTGCTCGGCGACCGGGGACCCGGCCGCGGGGACGGACGGTGAGGACACCTGCGCGCCACCGCTCATCACCGTGGAGCCCCGCGCCGTGGCCGCGGGGGACGACGTCGTGGTGACCGGGCGTGACTTCGCGCCGAGCGGGGGCTGCCGGGACGAGGACGGCGGCGCGCTCGCCGCGGGGACGGACCTCACCGTCGTGTTCGAGCAGGGTGGTCGGACGACGGAGCTCGGGTCGGTCACGATCGGTGCCGACGGGTCGTTCGAGACGGCCGCGACGATCCCCGTCCGTGCGGACCTCGGCCGGGCCGCCGTCCGGGTCGACGGCGCCGAACGCGTGCGCCTGCACATCTCGCCCTGACGCACCGCGGCGACGACTATTCTGGGACGCGACCTGCGCCGTCCGACATCGTGCGCGGTCCTGCCCACAGCACGTGCCCGCCCCGACCGGGCGGGCGTCCGTCGAAGGAGCCCCATGCGCCGAACCGCCGTCCGTCATGCCCTTGCGGGAGGCACCGTCACCGCCCTCACGGGTCTGCTGCTGCTCGGTGCGGCCGGGCCCGCGGCCGCCCACGACCAGCTCCTGGAGTCCGACCCGGCGGACGGCGCGACGGTGGACCTGCCGCCCGACGCCATCACCCTCACGTTCAGCGACTCGGTGCTCGAGGTCTCGCCCGAGGTGATCGTCGAGACGGCCGACGGGACCGACGTCGCGGACGGCGACCCGAGGGTCGAGGGCGCCGACGTCGTCCAGCCGCTCGCCGCGGACGCGGGTGCGGGCGACTACGCGGTGAGCTGGCGGGTCGTCTCGGCCGACGGCCACCCGATCGACGGGTCGTTCGAGTTCACGGTCGCCGGTGCGCCGGAGCCCGAGCCGGCCGACGGCGGCGACTCGACGGACGAGGGCGGTGCGGCGGCGTCCGACGAGCCCTCCGAGGAGCCGAGCGCCGTGCTCCTCGGCGGGGACGAAGGGCTGATCGCGACGAACCCCGCGGACGACGAAGCCACCGACGCGACCGAGACCCCTGCCGCGGACGATGCTGCCGGCGACGTCCCGGTCGTGCCGATCGTGGTCGCGGTCGTGCTGGGGCTCGCGATCGGCGGCACGGTCGTCGTGCTGCTCGTGCGACGGTCACGGACCGGCCTGACCCGTGGCGCGGACGACGGCCCCGGGTCCGGGCAGGCCGACGGGTCCTGACCGCCGCTACCGGGCCGCAACAGGCCTGCAACCGGGCCCGAACCTGGCCAGAACCGGGCCAGAATCGGCCCTGTCGGGGCCCGAATGTGCCGAGACTCACCGCTCGACGCGCCGAATCGGTGAGAAATGGGCTCAAAACCCAGTGTTCATGCCGAATCTTGCGCCGAACCGTGTCAGAGTGGTGCCCGTCGCACCTGGGCAACCGCCCACGGACGCGTGAACTAGAGAGGAACCTCATGGCGCTCAACAAGTCTGATCTGGTCGCTGCTATCGCTGAGAAGGCCGGCCTGTCCAAGGCCGACGCCGACAAGGCCGTCAGCGCCCTCCAGGACGTTCTCGTCGACTCGCTCGGCAAGGGCGAGGCAGTGAAGATCACCGGGCTGCTCTCGGTCGAGCGGGTCGAGCGCGCTGCTCGTACCGGCCGCAACCCCCGCACCGGCGAGGAGATCTCGATCCCCGCAGGCTACGGCGTGAAGGTCAGCGCGGGCTCCGTGCTGAAGAAGGCCGTCCAGAAGTGACGCCCGCGGTGCGCTGACGCGCACCGCCCGACGGCGCACGCCGTCAGACCTCGGACCCCGGGGCGCAGCTGCGCCCCGGGGTCTCGTCGTGCGCCGGGGTCTCGTATTCCTGCGCGGACGGTCGTGATCCTCACACCGCCCGAGCGCCCCCGATGGTCGCGACCGCCGCGGCGGCGTGCCATCGTCGAACGATGACGACGAACAGCACCAGCACCCGTGTCCTGCTCGCGGCCCGCCCTCACGGCTGGCCTACAGACGAGAACTTCCGCGTCGAGACGGTCGACCTCCCGGCGCTCGCGGACGGCGAGGTCCGGGTCGTCAACGAGTTCTGCTCGGTCGACCCGTACATGCGCGGCCGCATGAACGACGTGAAGTCGTACGTCGCGCCGTTCGCCTTGGACGAGCCGCTGACCGGCGGGGCCGTCGGCCACGTCGTGGAGTCGCGTTCCGACGCGCTCGCGGTGGGGGACGCCGTCACGCACCAGCTCGGCTGGCGCGACGTCGCCCAGGCCGGTGCCGACCAGTTCCGCAAGGTCGACGAGATCCCGGGCGTCCCGCTCTCGGCGTATCTGGGGATCCTCGGCCTGACCGGTCTGACGGCGTGGGTCGGGCTCCAGGAGATCGCGGCGCTGAAGGAGGGCGACGCGGTGTTCGTCTCCGGCGCTGCCGGGGCCGTGGGCAGCGCCGCGGGCCAGATCGCGCGACTCCTCGGGGCGAGCCGCGTCGTCGGGAGCGCCGGCTCGTCCGAGAAGGTCGAGCGGCTCACGTCGCGCTTCGGGTTCGACGCCGCGTTCGACTACAAGGCGGCACCGGTCCGCGAGCAGCTGCCGCAGGCGGCGCCCGACGGGATCGACCTGTACTTCGACAACGTCGGCGGCGACCACCTCGAGGCGGCGCTCGACGTGCTGAACCCCGACGGGCGGGTCGCGCTGTGCGGCGCGATCTCCGGCTACAACGAGACCGAGCCGCAGCGCGGCCCGGACAACATGGTCAACATCGTCAAGAACAGCCTGCGGCTGCGCGGGTTCACGCTCGGGGCCTACATGCACCACGCGCCCGCGTTCTACGCAGCGATGGGGCCGTGGCTGGCCTCGGGCGAGGTCGTCCACGACGAGACCGTGGTGGACGCGCGGGGCGACGTGGGTGCGACCGTCGGGGCGTTCCTCGGCCTCCTGCGCGGCGAGAACACCGGGAAGATGGTCGTCCGGACGGCCTGAGCCGAGCCGGCCCCCGCTCGGCCTGAGCATCGAGGCCGGGCGGGGCTCCGTCGCCGTGCGGGGCTCCGCCGTCCGGCACGGTGCGACGAGAGCGTGACTAGAGGTCGCCCGTACGCTGCAGGTAGCGCATCGCGACCCAGCCGAACGGGATCCGTCCCCAGTACGTGGCGACGCGGAACACGGCGGTCACGGCCGTCGCGATACCGAGGGGGATGCCGGCGGCGGTGAGGCCGGTGGTGAGCGCGATCTCGATCGCGCCGATGCCGCCGGGCACCGGGACGGCAGCGCCCGCGGCGTTGCCGACGAGGTAGATCAGGGCCGCGTCGATGAGGGTGAGGTCCTGGCCGAACGCGGCGAGCGACGCGTCGAACGCGAGCACGTAGCTGAGCGTGAGGATCACGTTGCCGGCGACCCCGAGCACGAGCCGCCAGGGCTGCCCGAGGATCTCGCTGAGCCGCGGCCAGATCTGCTGCGCGGTCGGGCGCACCTTCGCGAGGACCCAGACCCGCACCTTGGGGATCAGCATCGTCGCGAGGACCGCGACGAGCACGGCCGCGATGACGAAGAGCACGGTGGTCGACGGCAGCTGGACGAGCCCGCCCTCGCCCGTGAGCACGGACAGCAGGAGCAGCAGCAGGATCGTCACGACGAACTGCGAGACCTGGACGACGGTCACTGTCGCGACGGCCAGCGGTGTCTTGACCTTGCGCCGCGTGAGCATCTGCAGGTTGAGCGCGGCGGCGCCGACACCGGCCGGGGCGGCGAGCGCCACGAAGGACCCGGCCGCCTGCGTGTAGATGGTCCGCGACCACGGCAGCTTCACCGGCGAGAACGCGACGAAGCTCATCGCGGAGCCGATCCACGTGAACAGGCCGAGGCCGAACGCGGCGAGCGCCCACCACGGGTTCGCCTGCGCGAGGGCGGCCGTGATCTCGTCGAGCTTGATCGTCCCGAGGATCACGAAGGCGGCGACGATGCCGAGCGTCAGCATGATGATCGTGCGGGCGCCGAACCGTTCGATCTTCGCCGGCTCGACGACGGCCTCGGGCAGCTCGGTGACGAGGGCGGCACGCAGGTCCGCGAGCAGCCCCTTGTCCCGTCGGATCTCCTCGCGCGTCGTGCGCGGGAGGGCGATCGGCTGCAGGAGCGGGCCGATCGCGGCGATCTCGTCGTCCGGCAGCACGTCGACGGCCGACGCGACCGCGCGCGCCGCACCGACCCGCAGCGCGAGCAGCGCGATCATCTGGGTGATGTCCATGCGCCGGGCGAACTCGGTGGACGCGACGTCGCCCTGCTCCCACCCGGTCAGCCACACCTTGGGACGCGCGTCGTCCGTGCGGTCGATCAGCAGGATGTCGGAGGTCAGGGCGCGGTGCGCGAGCCCTGCGGAGTGCGCCGTGCGGATCTGCCGCCACGCCTCGGCGAGGACCGCGTCGGTCACGTGGTCGGGGTCGAGGTCGCGCAGGGAGACGCCCGGGGCGTGCTCCTGGACGAGGACCATCGAGTCCGTCGCCTCGCCGATCCCGAGCAGGCGCGGCGTGCGGACCCCGGCGGACGTCGCGGCGTACGAGAGCAGCGCGTCGCGCTCGGCCACGGCGCGCAGCGAGATCGCGGCGCGGTTCCCGAGGCCGCGCAGCCGCAGCGCCCGCCAGAACCGGGTCAGGAACCCGACGACCTGGCGGTCGCCGTCGAGGACGACGACGTCGCGCCGCTTCCCGTACGGCGTGAACATCGAGTAGACCCGCTTGTCGCCCGCGCGGCTCAGGGCGATGGCTGAGGGGTCGGACGACGCGGTGTCGGCCGGGTCGTCGCGCCGGGCCTCGGGGAGGAGCCCGGGGACGATCGTGGCGTCCTCGGTGATGGTGACCGGGACGCCGTCCCGCAGGACGGGCCCGAGCTGGATCCGGTCGATGACCACGCCGTCGCGGTCGAGGCGGGTGACGTCGTCGGTCGCGGCCTCCGCACGGGCGGCGTCGGACGACAGGTCTCGCACGCGGACGATCGTCGACGGGGTGAAGCCGGCCCGGCGTACGGCGGCGACGAGGTCCGGGCCGTAGGCGCGCTCCGACCGCACGCCCGACACGTAACGGACGGCGAAGCCGACGACCCGGCCGAACAGCACGGCGAGCAGGGAGCCCGGGAGCGACACGAGCCCCGTGATGACGAGGACGACGAGCGTGAAGAACAGGAGGTTCCAGGACCAGGCGACGGTCCGGCGTCGGGTGCGGGGACCCGCCACCGTCAGGAGCGCGCCGAGGGACGCCGCGTACAGGGGGAGGCTCAGCGTCTGGTCGGCGCCGAACCCGACGGACAGGTCGGCGATCAGGGCCTGTGATCCCCACAGGTGGATCGCCTCGGTGAGCAGGGCGCCGAGGACGAAGGCGGCGGCGACCGCGATGATCGACTCGACGACCTGCCGTCCGAGACGCCGGAACCCGAGCTCGACGAGCACGGCCGCCGGGGCGAGCAGGATCACGACGAGCTGGAGCACCTGGACGGGGAAGATCAGGAGTCGACCGAGCAGGGTCGAGAACCCGCGGACGTCCTCGGTCACGCCGCTGGTCGTCCCGTGGGCGAAGACCGTGAGCAGGAGCACGGCGACGCAGCCGACCGCGGCGGCGACGAGCGCGAGCATGTCGGAGGGGTTGCGGACCCTCTTCTCGTCGGTGTCGACGACGGTCGTGGCGATCTCGGGGGTTCTACGGACTCGACGGCCTCGGACACCTCGGTCGCAGGCGTCGCGAGGACGTCCGTGGACTGCGGCGAGGTGTCCACCGGACCTCCGGGCGTGGTGTCCGCCGCGAGCTCGGTCGGTGGGTCCGTCGGTGGGTCGGTGGAGGCCGTCGGGGCGCCAGAGGTCACGGACCCGGGCGCACCGGTCTCGGTTCCCCTACCACGCATGCCATGAGTCTAGGCGGGCCCGGCCCGTCGAGCCCGCGTGCGGCGCCGTCTCCTGCCAAGATGGTCACGCCGACAGTGCCAGCAGTTCTGTCGGTGGTCCGTCCGGCGATGGAGTCGGCGGAGCAGGCGGGTCACGAGCGGAGCAGGCGGAGGTTCACATGGCGCGCACGACGTCGACCGAGAAGGCCGGCACGAACGGCAAGGCCGCGAAGGAGCCGCGCGCGTTCCGCCGGGTGTGGTGGATCCCCGTCGTGCGGGGCCTCGTCCACCTGGTGCTGGGTCTCGTCCTGCTCCTCGAGCCGATGCAGACGCTCGAGAAGGTGCCGTGGATCTTCGGCGGCTTCCTCGTGGTCGACGCGGTGCTCCTGCTGCTCCAGGGTCTGGTGCAGCGCAAGCAGCTCGGGTCGGTCTGGTGGGTCGTCCAGGCGGTCGTGAACCTCGGCTTCGGCGTGGCGATCGCGTTCTGGCCGAACATCACCGAGGTCGCGCTCTACTACCTGCTCGTGGTCTGGGTGCTGGTGATCGGCGTGACGGCGATCATCGGCGCGTCGTTCCTCACGAGGAACCGGGACCTCGCCGGGTCCTGGATGCTCGCCTTCGGCCTCGTCTCCACCCTCTTCGGCCTCACCCTGCTCACGCAGAACCTCGGTGACGAAGGTCTGCTGTTCGTCGCGATCGTGTTCAGCCTCTACGCCGTCGTCGCGGGGGCGGTGCTGCTCGTCTCCGGCTTCGCGGTGCGTGCGATGGCCCGCGAGCTCCGGGAGCTGCGCGAGCAGGCCGTCGCCGCGGGGGTCGTCGTGACCGGTGGCTCGGTGCTGGGTGGCGCGGCGGTCGCCCCGGTGGTCGCGGCCCCGCACACCGAGCCGGCGCCCGAACCGGCAGCCGCGGGCGAGCCCACGGGGGAGCCGTCGCCCGAGCGCGCGCCCGAGCCGACCGCTGCGCCCGAACCCGCCCCGGAGCCGACGCCGCTCGATCCTGCGCCTGCCCGGGACGACTCACCCGCCGCTGAGGACACCCCGCCGTCGACGGACTCGCCCGCGTCGGAGCCCACGCCGCTCGATCGAGCGCCTGGGGCCGCGGGGAGCGCACCGGACAGCGGGACGGACCGGACGCCGTCCGGCACCCCCGACGAGCCGGGGACGACGACGGGCCCGACCACAGGTTCCTCGACGGACCCGGTCGTGGGGACCAGTGAGACCAGCGAGGATCGCCCGGCGCGCCGCATGCCGTGGCACCGGGACGCCGACTGAACGCTCGGTCTAGAGACCCATCGCCGCCCGGACCGACGCGGGCAGCAGCGCATAGCCGACGAACGCGACCACGTCGAGCAGCGTGTGGGCGATCACGAGCGGGACGACGCGCCGGCGGCCCCACCGGGACGTGTAGAACCAGGAGAACAGGACGCCCATCGCCACGTTCCCGAGCGCCGGGCCGAACCCCTGGTACAGGTGGTACGAGCCGCGCAGCAGCGAGCTCGCGACGACGAACTTCACGCGGCCCCACCCGAGGTCGCCGGTCCGCTCGAACAGGTAGCCGACGACGATCACCTCCTCGAGCAGGGCGTTCTTCAGCGCCGCGAGGATCAGGACGGGGACGGTCCACCAGTAGGCGTCGAGCCCTGAGGCCTGCACCTCGACGGTGATCCCGAGCGCGCGCCCCGCCACGTAGAACGCGATCCCCGGGATCCCGACCGCGGCGGCCAGCGCGAACCCCCAGCCGACGTCGCGCAGCGGCCTGCTCCCGTCGAGCCCGAGCGCCGCTCGCGCCGACCGCCCGCGCGCGGACAGCAGGTACAGGGCGAGCGCGACCGGCACCAGCGCGAACGCGATGCCGAGCAGCTGGTACGCCAGGTCGAGGTACGGACGCGGGGACCGGGTCGGGTTGAGCTGCGTCGACTGGTCGGCGAGCGCCGTCTCCTGGGCGAGCCGCGACAGGATGTTCACGACCGCGTACACGGCCGACTGGCCGAGGCTCAGGCCCAGGACGATCCAGATCTCGGTCGCGATGCGGCGGCGGGACGGCGTGCCGGACGGCGGCTCGGTCACCGTGGTCTGCACGGGCGGCTGGTCGTCGGGCACCTCCCGGTTATAGCACCGGTGATCCCCCGGTCTGCCGCCGCCGGCCGCGTACGGGACACACACCGACCCGTCACAGGTTCGCCCGGGAACCGTCCCCGGCTCCTCAGGGTTCGTCCGGATCCGGGACCTAGCGTGTCGCCGTGACCATCCTCGACCCGTCTCCCGAGACCCGGGAGCAGCCGACCGTGCAGATCCGTCGACCGGCGGAGCCGCGGACCCCCGCCCCGCCCCCGCGCCGCCGAGCATCTCCGTGACCCAGGTGATCGCGAGCGCGCTCGCGGCCGTGAGCTCGACCCTCGCGCTCTCGTACCTCGGCGTCGCCGGGACGATCATCGGTGCCGGGATCGCCAGCGTCATGACGGTCGTGGGCAACTTCCTGTACACGCACTCGCTGCTGCACACGCGGCGGCGCGTGCAGGCGCTCGTACCGACGTCGAGGTCCCGCACGGGCACGAGCGGCGGAGAGCCTGCGGCGGGCACAGCCGGCTCGGGCGGCTCGGACGACCGCACCCCGGACGGCAACCACCGCGGGCACACCGCGGTGCAGGACACGCTGCCCGGGCTCGAGACGGTGGGCTGCACCTGCGGCCATGCTGTGGTGCCGGGAGGCGAGTCGGACGAGTCGGACCGCGTCGCTCCCGCTCCCGGGGCCCGGGGCCCGGCCGGGTGGTCGACCCGGCGTCGCATCGTCGTCGCCAGCGTCGCGCTGTTCGGCGTGATCCTCGCCGCGGTCACGGCCTTCGAGCTCGTGGTGGGCAAGCCTCTGACCGACGTCCTCAACGGCCAGGAGGGCTCGGGCTCCTCGATCTCGACGGTCGTCGGCTCGTCGGGCGGGTTCGTCGACCGGGCGGCCTCCGACGGGTCGCCCGACGATCGCTCCGGGACCGCCGGGGGCGGCACGTCGACGACCGAGGATGCCCGCTCCGGGGCCGCCGACGCGAACGACGGAGCGGGCGGTTCGGCGAGCACGGACGGTTCGTCCGGCGGATCCGGGTCGACGGGGAACGCCGGCACGGGTGCCGATACGGGCTCGGGTGCGGACTCCGGGTCGGACACGGGCTCGGGCACGGGCGCGGGCACGGACAGCGGCTCAGGCTCTGGTTCTGGCACGGGAACCGGCAGCGGCACCGACAACGGCTCAGGCACCGGCTCTGGCTCGGGGTCGGGGTCAGTAACCGGCACCGACACCGGGTCAGGTACGGGCGGCGGGACCGGTACGGGCACCGATGCAGGCACGGGTACTGGCACAGACACCGGAACGGGTACAGACACGGGCCTCGGCGGTTCGGCCGGCTCGGGCGACGATGGGGCCTCCGTGCCGACCCCGGCGCCGACGACCTCGACGAGCAGCAGCCCGACGCCCGTCCCCTGATCGACGTCGGCCGACGGCCCGCCCGCTGACCGGCCCCTCTCCCGTTCCCTGCCGCCCTCGGCCCGTGCCCGGGGCTCCCACGCCCTCCGCACTGGCGACGCTCGACCAGGCACCGCGACGGTGCGCGCGGCTCCCAAGCCCCGCGCGGAGGGCGCGCGACCAGGCGCCGCGAGCGGCCCCTCTTGTGGACCGACCGATCGTGTGGTTGGCTGCAAAGTAGTTTGCAGTACAAACCTCAGGAGCGATGATGCCCACCGAGCCCGACGCCGAGCCCGAGCCTGCCGACCGGCGCGAGACCGACGACGCGCCGCTCGACCCTGCCGAGAGCCTGCGCCTCATCCGCGACCAGCAGCAGCGCGCGGGCGCGCTGATCCCCGACGGGCGACTCCTCTACCTGGTCTGGGGCGCGGCGTGGCTCCTGGGCTTCGTCGTCCTCTGGGGCAGCTCACGCACCGGCGGCGGGGCCGGGTTCGCCTGGACGCCCGACGCGGCCGAGGTGCCGGCGGCGCTCCCCGCAGGGTGGGCCTTCGCGGTGTACTCGGTCCTTATCGCCGCCGCGATCGCCGTCACGATCGTGCACAGCGTCCGGCGCGGGGCCGGCGTCCGCGGCCCCAGCGCCCGCACCGGAGCCCTCTACGGGTGGTCGTGGTTCCTCGGATTCCTGGTCATGGCCCTGCTCGTGGCCGGCATCGCGTCCAGCGGCGCGAGCGCAGACGTCGTGGCCCGGGTCGCCAACGGCTCCGCCTGCCTCGTCGTCGGCATGGCCTACCTGATGAGCGCGCTGCTCTGGGAGGACCTGCGCCTGTACGTCCTGGGCGCGTGGATCCTCCTCGTCGGGGGCGTCGCCTCGCTCTTCGGCCTGCCGGCCACCTACCTGGTCATGGCGCTCGCGGGCGGCGGCGGGTTCCTCGTGATGGCCGCCGTCGCACACCTGGCCGTCGTGCGCGGTCGGCGGGAGGAACGCGAGGCCCCACGTGCCTGACGAACCGCTCGACCCCGTGATCCACGCCGCCTCGCGCCTGCGCGTCGTCGCGACCCTCGCGGCGCTCGTCGTCGGGGACCAGATCGCCTTTCCCCGCCTGCAGAAGCTGCTCGACATGACGGCCGGCAACCTCTCGACCCACCTGCGCCGCCTCGAGGAGGCGGGCTACGTCGTCGTCCACAAGACGCACGAGGGCCGGACCCCAGCGACATACATCGAGCTCACGCCTCGCGGCCGGCGGGCGTTCGATCAGTACCAGGAACAGCTGACCGCGTTGCTGAAGGGAGCAGGGTCATGACTGCGAGGGCTATCGGGTTCGGCGCCGGGCTCGGCACCGAACCACAGGTGCAGCCAGGGCGAGGAGCGCCGGACGACGTCCCGGTCGTCTCCGTCGAGTCCGTCACCAAGCGTTTCGGGGAGGTCGTCGCGCTCGACGACGTCTCACTGACCGTCGGCGCGGGAGAGCTCGTGGGGATGCTCGGCCCCAACGGAGCCGGGAAGTCGACGCTCCTGTCGCTCGTCGGCGGCCAGCGACGGCCCGACGCCGGTGCCGTCCGGCTCGTCGGTGCGGACCCGCGCGACGCCTCCGCGCGCGTCTCGCTGGGCGTCACGCCGCAGGAGACCGGGCTGCCCCCGACGCTCAAGGTGCGCGAGGTCGTCGAGTTCGTCGGTCGCCACTACCCGCACCGCGTCGACACGGCCGATCTGCTCGGCGAGTTCGGCATCAGCGACCTGGCCCGTCGCCAGACGGGATCGCTCTCCGGGGGCCAGCGGCGACGCCTCGCCGTCGCGCTCTCGCTCGTGGGCAGACCGCGGGTCGTGCTGCTGGACGAGCCGACGACGGGTCTGGACGTCGGGGCCCGGCAGGCGCTGTGGGCGGCGATCCGCCGCTACCACGCCGACGGGGGCACGGTCCTGCTCACGAGCCACTACCTCGAGGAGGTGCAGGAGCTCGCGGAGCGGGTCGTCGTCATCGACCGGGGGGTCGTGCGGGCGGACGACTCGCTCGACGCGATCCTCGCGCGCGTCGCGCTGCACCGGGTCGTGGTGCGCAGCTCCGCCCCGCTCGACGCGCTCCCCGGGGTCGTCCGGTCGGAGCGGTCGCCCGCGACGACGGGCAGCGGCCGCCTCGACCGGTTCGAGCTCTACACGCCCGACGCCGACGCCCTGGTCCGTGAGCTCGTCACCTCGGGCGTGACGTTCAGCGGGCTCGAGATCCGCGGCGCGTCGCTCGAGGAGGCCTTCGAGGAGATGGTCGCGGTGCCCGACGGCTCGGACGGCACGAGCGGCACGAGCGGCACGAACGAGGGGAGCGCGCGATGACCCGGCGAGAAGCGAGGGGCCAGACCCCGACGGCCGCGACGCCGTCCGGCACGCCGACGACAACCGTGGGAGATGCGGGAGGTGAGAGCGCAGCGCTACCCGGGCTGCTGGCGCTGTCGTGGCTGCACCTGCGGTTCCAGTTCCTCGAGACGGTGCGCGTGCCGATCGCGGTGCTCGGCAACCTGATCTTCCCCGCGCTCGCCATGTTCTTCTTCGTCGTCCCGCAGGAGGCGGTCGCCGGGAACCCGCTCTTCGCGACGGTCGCGGTCGCCGGGCTGAGCCTGTTCGCGATCTGCTCCGCGAGCCTGTTCACCTACGGGCTGGGTGTCGCGGAGGACCGGCAGCAGCCGTTCGACCCGTTCGTGCGGTCGCTGCCCGCGGGCCCCGCGCCGCGCATGATCGGCCGCGTCCTCAACGGCGCGATCTTCTCGCTGTTCGGGATCGTCCCCGTCGTGCTCATCGGGTGGTTGTTCACCGAGGCGTCGGTCACCGCGCTGCAGCTGCTCGCCGGGATCGCGACGGTCCTGCTCGTGGCGGTGCCCTTCACGCTGCTGGGCATGGGTGTCGGTTACTCGTTGTCCGCCAAGGCGGCGCTGCCGGTCGTGCAGGTGATCCTGTTCCCGCTCGCGTTCGCCGGCGGCCTGTTCCTGCCGCCCCAGATGTTCCCGTCGTGGCTCGACGGGATATCGATGGCGACCCCGACCCGCGCCGGGCGCGACCTCGTGATCCAGGCGCTGACGGGGGAGCCCGCGTACTCCGGTGCGTGGCTCGTGCTCCTGGGCTGGACGGCGGCGTTCGCCGCGCTCGCCGTCTGGGCCTACCGCCGTGACGAGGGTCGAAGGTTCCGCTGAGGGCTGCGTCGAATCACGGTTCCACCATGAGGACTACCCGATACCTCAAAACCGGGTAACGGTTGTGTCGCTGTGATCCGCACGAGTGTTCCAGGTAACAATCGGCGCCTCTCGGTGTGCTACGAATCGTTCACCCGCAACAGCGGGACGGGTCGGCAGGAGTCCACGCCGACCCGGATTCGAAGGGGCGCGCACAGGCGGGATCGACGCCTGGCGCGCGGGACGAGAGGTTCATCCATGATCTCGATGCGCAGGAGCGGACGGCGGATCGCCGCCGCGACGGCAGGTATGGCGACGGTCGCGCTGGTGCTGACCGCGTGCGGCGGCAGCAGCAGCGACGAGGAGGGCACGTCCGACGGCGCCGCCTCCGGCGGGGGTGGACCGATCACGATCGGCACCACCGACAAGATCACCTCGCTCGACCCTGCCGGCTCGTACGACAACGGCTCGTTCGCGGTGATGAACCAGGTGTACCCGTTCCTCATGAACACGCCGTACGGCAGCCCCGACGTGGAGCCCGACATCGCCGAGTCGGCGGAGTTCACCTCGCCGACCGAGTACACGGTCACGCTGAAGCCGGGCCTGACGTGGGCCAACGGCAACGACCTGACGGCGTCCGACGTGAAGTTCTCGTTCGACCGCATGGTCGCGATCAACGACCCCAACGGGCCGGCGTCGCTCCTGTACAACCTGGAGAGCACCGAGGCGCCCGACGACACCACCGTCGTCTTCACGCTGAAGAGCGCCGACGACCAGGTGTTCCCGCAGATCCTCTCGAGCCCCGCGGGCCCGATCGTCGACGAGGACGTCTTCGCGGCGGACGCGATCACCCCCGACACCGAGATCGTCGACGGCAACGCCTTCGCTGGCCAGTACGCGATCACCAGCTACAAGCAGAACGACCTCATCGCCTACGCGGCGAACCCGGACTACCAGGGCCTCCTCGGGGCCCCGAAGACCGAGCAGGTCAACGTCAAGTACTACGACGAGGCGTCCAACCTCAAGCTCGACGTGCAGGAGTCCAACATCGACGTCGCGTTCCGCAGCCTGTCGGCGACCGACATTGACGACCTGCGCGGGAACGACGCCGTCAAGGTCGTCGACGGCCCGGGTGGCGAGATCCGCTACATCACCTTCAACTTCGACACCCAGCCCTACGGTGCGAAGCAGGACGACGCCGACGAGACCAAGGCGCTCGCCGTGCGCCAGGCGGTCGCCGACCTCATCGACCGCGACGAGATCGCGGAGCAGGTCTACAAGGGCACGTTCACGCCCCTGTACTCCTACGTGCCCGACGGCCTGACCGGGGCGACCGAGTCGCTCAAGGAGATGTACGGCGACGGCTCCGGGGCCCCCGACGCCGACAAGGCGACGAAGACCCTGGAGGACGCCGGCGTCGACACCCCGGTGACCCTCGACCTGCAGTACTCGAACGACCACTACGGTCCGTCGTCCGCCGACGAGTACGCGCTCATCAAGGACCAGCTCGAGAAGAGCGGCCTGTTCACGGTGAACCTGCAGACCACCGAGTGGGTCCAGTACTCCAAGGACCGCACCGCCGACGTCTACCCGGCCTACCAGCTCGGCTGGTTCCCGGACTACTCGGACGCCGACAACTACCTGACGCCGTTCTTCCTCAACGAGAACTTCCTCGGGAACCACTACGAGAACCAGGCCGTCAACGACGAGATCCTCGAGCAGGCCGTCACGGTCGACCCGGACGCCCGCACGGCGCTCATCGAGAAGATCCAGGACGACGTCGCGGCCGACCTCTCCACCGTGCCGTACCTGCAGGGTGCCCAGGTCGCGGTCGTGGGACAGGACGTGAGCGGCGCCGAGGACACCCTCGACGCGTCGTTCAAGTTCCGCTACGCCGCCCTCGCCAAGGGCTGATCCCCGGCTGATCCGCCACCAGGCCCGCGTCCTGGCGGTCCCTCCATCGAGGGGCCGCCCGGACGCGGGCGGCGTGCGCCTCGGCGCAGTTCTCGGAAGGACCCCATGAGCACAGAAGCACCAGCCGGCCCGGCGACAGCCGCGGCCCCGGCGACGAAGCAGCGCAGCAGCGGGGGAGGGCTCGGCCGGTACATCGTCGTCCGGTTCCTCCTCATCATCCCGACCGTCTTCATCCTCGTCACGACGGTCTTCGTCCTGATGCGCGCGACGGGCGACCCGATCACCGCGGCGCTCGGCGGCCGCCTGACCCCCGACCAGCTCCAGGAGCGCATCCACGCCGCGGGGTACGACCGGCCCATCCTGGTCCAGTACCTCGACTACCTCGGCGGGCTCGTCCGCGGGGACTTCGGCACGACCCTCAGCGACAACCGGCCCGTGACCGAGGTGCTGACGACGTTCGGCTCGGCGACGCTCGAGCTCGCCGCGTACGCCCTCGTCGTCGCGTTCCTCGTCGGCATCCCGTTCGGGCTCGTCGCCGCCTCGCGCCGCGACCGGCTCCCGGACGCGTTCCTGCGCGTCTTCGCGATCCTCTGCTACGCGACCCCCGTGTTCTTCGCGGGCCTCCTGCTCAAGCTGGTCTTCTCCGTCGGGCTCGGCTGGTTCCCCGTGGCAGGCCGAGCGTCCACCGGCACCGAGATCCAGCTCCAGACCCTCGAGAACCCGTCCGGCTTCTACCTCATCGACGCGATCCGCACCGGCGACCCCGCCGCGGTCAGCGACGTCCTCATGCACGCCGTGCTCCCGGCGGTCGCCCTCGGCCTGCTGACCGCCGGGGTGTTCCTGCGCCTCGTGCGGACCAATGTCATCGGCACGCTCTCGACGGACTACGTCACGGCCGCGCGCTCTCGCGGTGTGGGGGAGGGCCGGCTCCTGCGCAAGCACGCGTGGCGACCCGCGCTGATCCCGATCATCACCGTGATCGGGCTGCAGATCGCGCTGCTGCTCTCCGGCGCGGTGCTCACCGAGACGACCTTCGAGTGGAAGGGGCTCGGCTTCCAGCTCGCGCAGTACCTCCAGGCGCGCGACTTCGTCGCCGTGCAGGGCATCGTCGTCCTGATCGCCGTCGTGGTGGCGCTGACGAACTTCATCGTCGACGTCGTCGCCGCGCTCATCGACCCGAGGGTGAGGTACTGACATGAGCCAGAACCCCAGCGCCACGGCGCACGCCTCCAACGGATCGCCCGCGCCCGCGGCGGCCCCGGCGCGCCGACCCTCCCTGTTCTCCCGGCTCCCGGTCGTCAGCCACCTGAACCAGAGCGTCGGCCTCCAGCGCTTCATGCTGGTCGCCGGCCTCGTCATCACCGGCGTCTTCCTGCTCGTGGCCGTCCTCGCGCCGGTGCTGGCGCCCTACGGCTTCTCCCAGCTGCGCACCCCCGAGGGCGCGTTCGGCGCCCAGCAGCCTCCGTCGTCCGAGCACTGGCTCGGGACGACCGTGGGCGGGTACGACGTCCTGTCCCGCGTGATCTGGGGTGCGCAGACCGCGGCGCTCGTGATCATCGTGGCGATCGTCGCCTCGATCTTCCTCGGGATCCTCATCGGGCTCGTCTCCGGCTACTTCGGCGGCTGGCTGGACCGGGTGCTCGTCGTGGTCGCCGACGCGATCTACGCGTTCCCGTCGCTGCTGCTCGCGATCCTCGCCGCGATCGTCATCTCGGGCGGGCGGTCCAACCTCTGGGGCGGGATCCTCGCGGCGGCGCTGTCCATCACCGTCGTCTTCATCCCGCAGTACTTCCGGGTGATCCGCGCCGAGGTCGTGCGCATCAAGACCGAGGCGTACATCGACGCAGCCCGGGTGATCGGCACCCCGCACCGACGCATCATGGTGCGTCACGTGCTGCGCAACTCGACGCGGACGCTGCCGCTGATCGTCACGCTCAACGCCTCCGAGGCGATCCTGACCCTCGCCGGTCTGGGGTTCCTCGGGTTCGGCATCGAGCCGACCGCCGCCGCGGAGTGGGGCTACGACCTCAACAAGGCGATCGCCGACGTGTCGTCCGGCATCTGGTGGACGGCGCTGTTCCCCGGGCTCGCGATCGTGCTCGCCGTCCTCGGGATCACGCTCGTCGGGGAGTCCTTGAACGACCTCGCCGACCCGCGGCTGCGGTCGCGGCGAGCGAGCAAGCAGGTCTCGGGGGACGTCGCCAGCACGTCGGTGGCCGTCGAGGGCGGCGTCGTCGTCGACGTCACCGAGCCGGGCGCTCCCATCGGGGACCCGCTGCGCGACCCGGCCGACCGGCCCGGCCGGACCAGCGACACGACGGAGGGACGCTCATGAGCGCCACGACCACCACCCAGGGCGCGCCCGCGGCGTCGGACGACGTCCGTCACGTCGTCGAGATCCGTGACCTCGCCGTGTCGTTCGCCACCGACGCCGGCGCGGTCCGCGCGGTCGACGGCGTCGACCTGACGGTCCGGCCGGGCGAGGTGCTGGCCGTCGTCGGCGAGTCCGGCTCGGGCAAGACCGTGACCGCGTCCACGATCCTCGGGCTGCTGCCCGAGAACGCGACGACGCGCGGCGCCGTCGTGCTGTCGAACAAGGCCGGCACGGACGAGCACGACATCGTCGCGCTCAGCCCGAAGCAGCTGCGGCGGGTGCGCGGGACCGACGTGGCGATGGTCTTCCAGGAGCCGTCGGCCGCGCTGAACCCGGTGTTCACGATCGGGTGGCAGATCACCGAGGGACTGCGGGCGCACGGCGCGGTCTCCGCGAAGGAGGGCCGGGCGCGGGCCGTCGAGATCCTCGCGCGGGTCGGGATCCCGGACCCCGAGGAGCGGGTGGACCACTACCCGCACCAGTTCTCCGGCGGGCAGAAGCAGCGCATCATCATCGCGATGGCGCTCGTGCTCGACCCGGGTCTCATCGTCGCCGACGAGCCCACGACGGCGCTCGACGTCACCGTGCAGGCCGAGATCCTCGACCTGCTGCGGCGCGTGCGCGACGAGTTCGGCACGGCGATCGTGCTCATCACCCACAACATGGGTGTCGTCGCCGACCTCGCCGACACCGTGGCGGTCATGTACCAGGGCAAGGTCGTCGAGCAGGCCGCGTCGCACGACCTGTTCACCGACCCGCAGGACGACTACACGAAGCGCCTGCTCGGTTCCGTCCCACGCATCGGCGAGGCGCGGGAGCGCACGGCCGCCCGCGCTGCTGCCCGCCCCGACGGCTGGGCCGAGGCGCCCCCGTCGTCGCGGCGCGAGGGCTCGAGATCACCTACCCGGGCCGGTTCCGCCGGCCGGGGTTCCCGGCCGTCCGCGGCGTGGACCTGACGATCCGACCGGGCGAGGTGCTCGGCCTCGTCGGCGAGTCCGGTTCCGGGAAGTCGACGATCGGACGGGCGATCGCCGGGCTCACACCGGTGACCGGCGGTTCGCTGTCGGTGCTCGGCGTCGAGATGAACGGCGCGCGCCCGCGGCAGGTGCGCCCGGTCCGCGAGCGCATCGGGTTCGTCTTCCAGGATCCGTCGTCGACGTTCAACCCGCTGCTGACCATCGCGGACGGCGTCGCGGAGCCGCTGATCGTCCAGGGCCGGGCCCGTGACCTGCGCGAGGCACGGCCGCGGGTCGACGAGCTGCTGGAGGCCGTCCAGCTCCCGCGCGCGTACGGCGACCGGTTCCCGCACGAGCTGTCCGGCGGGCAACGTCAGCGGGCGTCGCTCGCACGGGGACTCGCGCTGGAGCCCGAGCTGCTCGTGGCCGACGAGCCGACGTCGGCCCTCGACGTGTCGGTGCAGGCGCGGGTGCTGGAGCTGTTCGCCGAGCTCCAGGCCGAGCTCGGGTTCGCGTGCCTGTTCATCTCGCACGACCTCGCGGTGGTGGACCTGCTCGCCGACCGGATCGCTGTGCTCTACCGCGGCGAGGTCGTCGAAGAAGGGACGGGCGAGGAGGTGCTCGGTTCGCCGAAGGACCCGTACACCCAGCGCCTGCTGGCGTCGCTGCCGGTCCCTGACCCGGTGCTGCAGGCTGCGCGGCGCACCGAGCTGGCGCGGCTGCGGTCCCTGGACTGAGTCGACCCCGGTCGGCGGGCTCTCGGGTCCGCCGACCAGGGGCGGCCGACCGGGCGACGGTCAGGACGTGTGCGCGGCCTCGTCGTGCGCCGCCTGACGGGCGCCGGACTGCTCGGCGGCCTCCGCCGCCACCGCGTCGGCCGTCGTGCTCGTCCCGTCGACGTCGAACCTGGCGTCGCGCAGGACTCGTGCGAGGTCCTCGGCGTCGAGCGAGTCGTGGGACAGCACGGTCACGCGTGCTGTGCCGCCCCCGCGGATCTCGACGATCACGTCGCCGACGCCGTCGGTCGCCTTGAGCGTGGACTGGATGCGGGCGACGCCGTCGCTCCCCGTCACGTCGTGGACGTCGAGCTTGGTCACCGTGGTCATCGCTCGTCCCTCCTCGTCGGCGAGCGCACCCACCGTCGGGCGTGCTCCTCGTCCAGCCTAGAGCGTCGTCGCGGTGGACGTCGGCAGCCCACGACACGGGCGCGGTGTTGGTGTCGCGCGCCCGCACGCGGGATGATGCTGTCGCCGCACACCCGCCGGACGGGCGGGGTCGTCACGGACCGACGTCGAGGAGCCACGCATGGCCAGCAACACCTTCCCCGCTCAGCCCCCGCCGCGTTCGCGGAGCTGGCGCACAAGATCTGGTACTGGCCGGTGATCCGCGGTGTGCTCACCGCGATCTTCGGGATCATCGCCGTCGTGTCGCCGAACGCGACCGCGACCGCGCTGGTCCAGGTGTTCGGCATCTTCGTGATCGTCGACGGGCTCGTCAGCCTGATCGACGGGCTGCGGCGCAAGGGCTCCGCCGCCGGATCGTTCAACACGGGGCTCGGTGTCGTCGCCGTGATCTTCGGCGCGGTCCTGCTGATCTTCCCCAAGGTCTTCATCGGGATCGTCCTGATCCTCGTCGCCATCTGGGCGATGCTGCTCGGGATCTTCCAGATCACGCTGGCCCTGGGTATGCGTCGTGGCTCCGGCAAGTCGTGGGTGTGGAGCCTGATCGTCGGGATCCTCCTGGTCGCGCTGTCGATCACCTGCTTCGCCCAGCCGGAGGGCGTCACGAACCTGATCGTCCTCCTCATCGGCATCTTCGCCATCGTCATCGGTGTCACGTTCATCGTGCTCGGCCTCAAGCTGCGCACGCTCGGCGCCCCCGTCGAGGCGACGGCCGGCCCTGCGGTCGGCGGCACGAAGCCGGGCGAGGTCGTCGAGGGCGAGATCGTCGAGGAGTGACGAGCACGAAGTACCAAGAACCAAGCAGCGAATGACGGTGGCGACGGGCGCAAGCCCGTCGCCACCGTCATGTCACCAGAACCGCTACCAGGCCCGTCACCCGAGCCGGGATCAGCCCTCTGCCGGGGCCTCCGGGTCGGCCGCGTCGTCGTCCGGCCCGCCGTCCGAGCCGTCGTCGTTCTTCTTCGCGGTCGCCGCGGTCAGCGGGAGGGGGCCCACGTACCGCCCCACCTCCGTCGTCGGCTCCCCGGCGTCGCCGGAGAGCGCCTCGCTGATGAGGTCGGCGATCTTCGCTCCTTCGTGCGGCCACTGCGGGGCGGGCGCCTGGGTGTCCTCGTGCAGGATCTCCTCGACGGCGAGGACGTCGAAGTCGTGGCCGATCGGGCTGAACTTGCCGACCGCGTGGTACGCCGCCCCGGGGAGGAGTGCGACCTCGTTCGAGCGGCCCTCCAGGAGCGACGACACGTCCCGCGCCGTGCGGTTGAGGAACGCGACGACCGCCACCACGCCGTCGTTGGCGACGACCTCGGTGATGTCCTTCGAGCTCGGGATCGCCACGTTCGTCAGGAAGAGCGTGGGGGCATCCCGTCCGTCGCGCGGAGCGCTCGGTAGGAGATCCCCGAGAACGGCGGCAGGGCGAGGACGGCGTCGGCGATGTCGTTGCTCATGGGAACAGTCTGCCCCGGCCGAGCGGGTGCGGGGTACGTCGAGGGCGCATCGCTGTCAGTCGCGCAGCGGCCGGCACGGGATCGCGCCCCGGTACCGGTCGCGCTCGGCGACGGACGGCAGCCCGGCCGCAGCAGCGCCGAGACGATCAGCTGCTCGATCCCGTCGTCGTCCACGGGCCAGGACGGCTCCGGCCCGGGCTCCCGCACGAGCTCGGTCGCGACGAGGACGTCGAACCGGGTGCCGGTCGGGCGGAACGAGAACGCGGCGCCGAACACCGCGCCGGAGAGCACGGCGACCTCGGTGCTCCACGGATCCGGGGACAGCGCCGACACGTCGCGTGCGGTCTGGTTCATGAACGCGACCACGTAGCGCGTCCGGGGGTCGGAGCCGGCGACCCGGATGTCGGACGTCGTGGGTATCGCCCGGGTGACCTGGAAACCCTCGGGGGCAGCGGGTCGTGGGCCGTCAGCGCGCGGTACGACGGTCGCAGGAACGGCGGCCTGGAGAGGATGGTCCGTGCCGCCCCCTGGGCCTCGCGGATGGTCGCGACGCCGACGCCGCCACCATCGCCGCTCAGACCCGACAGGTGCCTGTCGTCGGTGTGTGCGTGCCGTCCAGCCATCTGTGCATATTCGCACAAACTTCACCCGTTGAACAGGTGTCCAACTGGCTCGATCGTGTGAAAATACGCGACGGTCAGCGCCCGGCGGCCGCTGCGGCCCGCGCCCCGAGAGGCAGCGCCTCCAGGATCCGGTTCACCGCCGCGTCGTCGTGCGCCGCGCTGACGAACCAGGCCTCGAACACCGACGGGGGCAGGTTCACCCCGGCGTCGAGCATCGCGTGGAACAGCGCCTTGTAGCGGAACCCCTCCTGCGCCTGGGCCTGCGCGTAGTCGCGCACGCCGGCGGCCGCGGCCGCCGGGCCGAAGAACGCCGAGAACAGCGAACCGGCCCGCTGGATCGCGTGGGGCACGCCCTCGGCGTCGAGCGCCTCGCCCAGGGCCGTCGACAGGACCGACGAGACCTCGTCCACCCGTGCGTACACCGCGTCGTCCGCCAGCCGGAGCGTCGCGAGGCCCGCCGCCACGGCGACCGGGTTCCCCGAGAGCGTCCCGGCCTGGTAGACGGGGCCGAGCGGGGCGAGCTGGTCCATGATCGCGGCCGGGCCGCCCAGGGCGGCCACCGGCATGCCGCCTCCGACGACCTTGCCGAACGTGAACAGGTCGGGCGTGTAGACCGCTCCGGTGTCGGACGACGGCTGCGCGCCCTCGTCGAGCAGCAGGCGGTTCTCGAGGCCCCACCAGCCGGAGGGGCCGACGCGGAACCCGGTCAGGACCTCGTCCATGATCATCAGCGCGCCGTGCGCGGAGGTGATGCGGCGCAGGCCCTCGTTGAACCCGGGCTGCGGGGGCACGACGCCCATGTTGGCGGGACTCGCCTCGGTGATGACGGCGGCGATCTCGGACCCGCGCTCCGTGAACGCCTCCTCGACGGCGGCGAGGTCGTTGTAGGGGAGCACCAACGTCTCGGCGGCGCTCGCCTCCGTGACCCCGGCCGACCCGGGCAGGGCGAGCGTCGCGACGCCGGAGCCGGCCTCGGCCAGGAGCGAGTCGACGTGCCCGTGGTAGCAGCCCGCGAACTTGATGATCAGCGACCGGCCGGTGACCCCGCGCGCGAGCCGCACGGCCGTCATGGTGGCCTCGGTCCCGGTCGAGACGAGCCGGACCCGCTCGGCCGCGGGGACGCGGCGACGGATCTCCTCGCCCAGCTCGACCTCGCCCACGGTGGGGGCGCCGAACGAGAGCCCGCGCGACGCGGCCTCCTGGACCGCGGCGACGACCTCCGGGTGCGCGTGCCCGAGGAGAGCAGGACCCCACGAGCACACGAGGTCGGCGTAGTCGCGGCCCTCGACGTCCGTGACCCACGGGCCGCTCGCGCTGGCGAGGAACCGCGGGTCGCCGCCGACGGATCCGTAGGCCCGCACGGGCGAGCTCACGCCGCCGGGCAGCACGCGCTGGGCCCGGACGAACGCGTCGTGGTTGTCGGTCGAGGTCAGCGCGGCACCTGCCGCGGCGAGCTGGGCGCCCGCGCCCGTCGTGTCGGTCATCGGGGTCCCTTCGTCAGTCGGCCCGCGATCTCGAGGGCCCAGTAGGTGAGGATCACGTCGGCGCCCGCGCGCTTGATGCCGAGCACGGACTCGTCGATCGCGGCCTCCCGATCGATCCATCCGTGGGCGGCCGCGGCCTCGATCATCGCGTACTCGCCCGACACCTGGTACGCCGCGACCGGCACCTCGGAGCGCTCCGCGACCGCGGCCAGCACGTCGAGGTACGAGCCGGCGGGCTTGACCATGACCATGTCCGCGCCCTCGGCGAGGTCGAGGTCGGCCTCGCGCAGGCCCTCGCGGAGGTTGCCCGCGTCCATCTGGTAGGTGCGCCGGTCGCCCTGGAGCGCCGAGTCCACCGCCTCGCGGAACGGACCGTAGAACGCGCTCGCGTACTTCGCCGAGTAGGCGAGGACGCTCACGTCGGTGAACCCAGCGCGGTCCAGCGCCTCCCGGATCACCTCGACCTGGCCGTCCATCATGCCGGACGGCGCGACGACGTCCGCGCCCGCCGTCGCCTGGGCGACTGCCATGCTCGCGTAGCGCTCGAGGGTGGCGTCGTTGTCGACGCGGCCCTGCTCGTCGAGCAAGCCGCAGTGGCCGTGGTCGGTGAACTCGTCGAGGCACGTGTCGGCCATGACGACGACCCCGGTGCCGCCCGCGGCGAGAGCCTCGTCCGAGACTTCGCGCGAGGCGCGCAGGGCCCGCTGGAGGATCCCGTCGGGATCGTCCCCGGCCGAGCCGGTCGCGTCACGCTCGGCCGGGATGCCGAAGAGCATCACGCCGCCGACCCCGGCGTCGGCAGCGGCGCGCACCGCGTCCGCGAGGGTCTCCTCGGTGTGCTGCACCTGACCGGGCATGGCCTTGATGGGGACCGGCGCGTCGAGCCCCTCCTTGACGAAGAGCGGCAGGACCAGGTCCCCCGGGTGCAGGCGTGTCTCGGCGACGAGCCGGCGCATCGCGCGGGTGGTGCGCAGGCGGTGCGGGCGGTAGGGGCGGTAGGCGTCGCGTGCGGCTCCGGGTGCGTCGGTCATGGTCGCTCCTCGTGCTGGACGGGCGTGCTGACTGTGTCTGGGGTGTCTGGGGTGTCTGGGGTGTCTGGGGTGTCTGGGGTGCTCGCGGGCTCCGTTGCGCCGACCGCCCGCGCGACCGCTGCGGCGAGCCCCTCGTCGTCCGCCGTCGCGGCGGTCGCGTCGATGCGCAGGTTCACCTCGGCGGCGGCACGCGCCGTCGGTGCCCCTATCGCGACCCCCGCGACGCTGCCGTGCGCTCCGAGCTGGCGGGCGACCTCGCGGGCGACCGAGCCGGAGGTCAGGACGACCACGTCGACCCGGCCGCCGAGCCAGGCCTGCTGGACCTCGTGACCGAGCGGGTGCGCGAGCGTGCGGTAGACCGTGACGACCTCGGGCCGGTACCCGGCAGCGGTGAGGCCGCCCGCGAGGGTCGGCGCCGCGAGGTCACCCTGCGGGACCAGCACGGAGGGCGCGGCGGACTCCGGGGCCGGGAAGACGTCGAGCAGGCCGCGGGCGGAGTTCTCCGCCGGCACGAGGGCGACCTCGACGCCTGCGCGCTCGAGCTCGCGGGCCGTCGCGGGGCCGACGGCGGCCCACCGGGCGGGCACGTCCGCGAGCGCCGTCCCGATCCGCTCCGCGGCGGCCCGGAGCTCGTCGATCGCGTTGACGCTCGTCACCACGACCCAGGCGAACGTCCCGTCCGCGAGGCGGCGGACGGCGTCCGACACCGGGGCGAGGTCGTCGACGGGTGCGCGCGTGATGGCCGGTTCGACGAGAACGGTGGCGCCGCGCTCCTCGAGGAGCGCGCGCAGGCCGGCGGCGCGCTCGGGCGAGCGGGGGACCAGGACCGTGATGCCGGCGAGGGTGGGGGCCGGGGTGAGGGTGGGGGACGGGTCGCGGGTCGTCGCATCGCCCGCCGTTGCCTGCGCGCGGGCCTCGCGCGCCCGGTCGAGCGCCTCGGCGAGCCCGCGCGTGTCCCGGGGGTCGCGCAGGTGGCCGCCGGTCATGCGCCCGCTCCGGTCTCGCGCAGCGGTGCCAGGTCGGCGGCGCCTGCGGCGAGCAGGCCGTCGGCGACCCGGACGCCCAGGGCCGTCGCGGCGTCGTCCCCGCCGGCCGGGTCCGTCTCGTCCTCGCGGCGGACGCTAGCCCCGCCGTCGACGCGGGCCACGACGGACCGGAGCACGAGGCGGTCGCCGTGGGCACCGCTCTCGACCGTCGCGTGCGCACCGACGGGCGCCGAGCAGCCCGCCTCCAGCCGGCGCAGGAGGGCACGCTCCGCCGTCACGGCGAGCCGCGTCGACCGGTCGTCGAGCGCTCCGAGCGCCTCGGCGAGGCCGGGGTCGTCGAACGCCTCGTCCCGGACCTCGACGGCGAGCGCCCCCTGCCCGGGTGCGGGCACGAGCAGGGTCGGGTCGAGGAGGTCCGTCACGGCCGCCGTGCGTCCGATCCGGGCGAGGCCCGCGGCGGCGAGGACGACCGCGTCGAGGTCCGCGTCCGGGCCGGTCGCCCGGGCGAGGCGGGTGTCGACGTTGCCGCGGATATCCACGATCTCGAGGTCCGGCCGCGCGAGGCGCAGCTGGGCGGCGCGCCGCGGGGAGCCCGTGCCGACCTTCGCGCCCGTCGGGAGCGTCGCGAGGGTCAGCCCGTCGCGGGCGCACAGCGCGTCCCGCGGGTCGACGCGGGCGGGCGTGACGACCCGCAGCCCGGGCGCGGGCGTCGTCGGGAGGTCCTTGAGGGAGTGGACGGCGACGTCGCACCGGTCGTCGAGCAGCGCCTGGCGGATCGCCGTGACGAAGACCCCGGTGCCGCCCATCTGGCTCAGCGGCCCCGTCAGGACGTCGCCGTCGGTGCGGATGCGCACGAGATCGACCTCGCGCCCCGTCAGGACGGCGAGCCTCTCGGCCACCTGACCCGACTGGGTGGTCGCGAGCGTGCTGCCTCTGGTCCCGACCCGGATCGTCACCGGGCGATTCTCCCGTGCCGCGGGTGGACTTGTCGAAGTCCTGGACGCCCGGACGCTGTGAGGTCGAACTGACGAGCCGTCAGGACGCGAGCGAGTCGGCCGCCGCGGTCGCGTGCGCGACGACCGCGGCGAGGCCCGTCCCCGCGACCCAGCCGCCGGTGACGGCGAGCCCCTCGACGGGGTCGGCCTGCGCGACGTACGCCTTCACGGCCTCGCGGTACGCGGGCGTCGGCGGCGGCAGGGTGCCCGCCCACCGGGTCATCACGTGCGCCTCGACGCGCCCCGCGCCCGTGGCGTCCCGGGCGGTGAGGTCGACGCCGAGCAGCAGGGACGCGTCGGCGAGCGCCTCCTCGACGCTCGGCGCCCGGGTCGGTGTCCCGAGACGTCCGTACGAGAGGCGGACGACGTGGCGCCCCTCGCCGAACGTCCGGCGGACCCGCTCGGCGAGCCACGGCCACTTCGCGGTCGAGTGGGTGAGCGCCTTCGCCCTCGGCTCGTGGTCGCCGAGGACGGCGAGGCTGCTCGTGACCTGGGTGCCGGGCTTCGGCGGGGCGACGAGCACCCCCGTCCCGCGCGGTGCGTCGTCGATCTCGGGCGCCCGCAGGAGGAGCGTGGCGAGATGGATGTCGGTGCCCTCGGGACGCTGGGGCGCAGTACCCAGGATCTGTTCCACCACGCCCGGCGTCGCCACGACGAGCCGGTGCGCGCGCACCGTGGCGTCGCCGGCGACCGAGACCTTCCACCAGCCCGACGCGGCGCGGCTGACCCCGACGACGGCCGACTCGGTGCGGACCTCGCCGCCCGACGTCCGGACCGAGCCGACGAGGGCGGACACCAGCGTGTGCATCCCGCCGACCACGCCCCGCACCGCCGACCCGGCCGGCGCCGCGGCGCGCAGGGACTCCACCGCACGCCCGAGCGACCCGGTCTCCCGGTACGCGGCCAGCAGGCCGGGCGCCACCGCGTCGACGTCCAGGGCGTCGAGCGGGGCCGAGTGCACCCCGGCGGCGACGGGCGCGACGAGACGCTGGGCGACGCGCTTGCCGTACCGGGACCGGACGAACGTCCCCAGGTTCGACAGGTCGACGTCGTCGCGCGGACGCACCCGGTCCAGCGACGCGCGCGCGACCCCCTTGCGCCCGATGACCCGCTGCACGTCGGGCTCCCACGGGCGCGCCGGGATGCCGAGCACCCCGGCCGCCGGCAGCGGGAACGAGTCGCCCGCCGCGCGGACCCACGCCGCGGCGCCCGACGGCGGGACCACCTCGAGGTCCAGCTCGGCGACGAGCTCGGCGACCGCGGCCCCGCGCGCGGCGAACGACTCCGCACCGACGTCCACGGACAGGGTCGGGCGGGGCTCGGCCGCACCCGTCCTGGGGTTCGTGCCTGTACTCGTGCTCCTGCGCCTGGCGTTGCTCGGGTCCTCGCCGGCGGTGAGCTCCGCGCCCGCGACCGGCCCGCCGCAGCGAGGCTCGGACTCGAGGACCAGGACCTGCAGGCCCCGCTGCGCGAGCCGGTGCGCCGCCGCGAGCCCCGCGACGCCGCCGCCGACGACCGCAACGTCCCAGATCTGCTTGCCGCCCCGGGTCGTGCGCGGGGCGTCGGGCCCACGCGGGGCGTCGGGCCGCCGCAGGTCGGGGTCGGGGGTCACAGCGAGTGGACGAGCTCGACGACGCGGGTCAGGACGGTCGGGTCGGTCGTCGGGGGGACACCGTGCCCCAGGTTCACCACGTGGGCCGGGGCCGCCCGGCCACGCTCGACGACGTCGCGCACGTGCGCCTCGAGCACCGGCCACGGGGCGTCGAGGAACGCCGGGTCGATGTTGCCCTGCAGCGGCACGTCGCCGCCGAGGATCGTGCTCGCCTCGTCCAGCGGGGTGCGGTGGTCGACCCCCACGACGTCGGCGCCGACCGCGCGCATGGACCGCAGGAGGTGCTCGGTGCCGGTGCCGAAGTGGATCACCTGCACGCCGAGGTCGTGGACGTGCGACAGCGCCCTGGCGCTCGCGGGCGCCGCGGCGTGCTCGTAGTCGGCGCGGGACAACGAGCCGGCCCAGGAGTCGAAGAGCTGGGCGGCGCTGGCACCGGCGCGGACCTGGGCGCGCAGGAACGCTCCGGTGATGTCGGCGGCCCACGTGACGAGCCGGTCCCACGTCTCGGGGTCGGCGTGCATGAGGGTGCGGGCGGCGAGGTGGTCGCGCGACGGTCGGCCCTCGACGAGGTAGGCGGCCAGGGTGAACGGCGCTCCGGCGAAGCCGATGAGGGTGTCACGGTGCCGCTGTCGAGCCCGTCGACCGACGCCATCTCGGCGAGACCCGCGACGGTCCGCTCGACCGCCTCCGTGATCGGGGCGAGCGCCTCGTCGGTGAGCTCGGAGTCGACGAGCCGCGCGACGTCGTCCGCCGTCCGCCACGCCTGACCCATGACCGGGCCGACGCCCGAGGCGATCTCGACCTCGACGCCGGCGAGCCGCAGCGGGACCACGATGTCCGAGAAGAAGATGCCCGCGTCGACGCCGTGGCGGCGCACCGGCTGCAGCGTGATCTCCGACGCCAGGTCCGGGCGCAGGCACGAGTCGAGCATGCCGACGCCCGCGCGGGCCTCCTTGTACTCGGGCAGCGACCGTCCCGCCTGGCGCATGAACCACACGGGCGTGCGCTCGGGCCGGTCGCCGTGGATCGCACGGACGAGCGGGGCCTTCGACGTGAGACCGGTCACCAACGGGTGCTGAGAGGGGAGATTCACGTCACCGATTCTGCCTCGGCCCGGGCACGATGGTTCAATCGACGGACTGTGGTGCTCATGTCGATGACGGCCAGCCACCACGATCTCGACCTCGACGCGCTGGAGGTCCTCTCGTCCGGCGCGCACACCGTGGCCGGGTCGGCGGTGCGCACGTGCCAGGCGATCACCGGTTCCGTCGCCCTCGCGACGTGCAACCGGTTCGAGCTGTACCTGGACGTCGACGAGTCCGGCGGCCGGCTCACCGAGCTCGCGACGGAGCACGCGGCCCGCGAGATCGCCGGCCTGGTCGCCGAGGCCTCCGGGGTCACCCTCGACGAGGCCGTCTCCGCCTTCACGGTCCGGACGGGGCAGGACGCCGTCCGCCACCTCTTCGACGTCGCCTCCGGTCTCGACTCGATGGTCCTGGGCGAGCGGGAGATCGCCGGCCAGGTGCGGCGCGCGCTCGAGACGGCGCACGACGCCGGCACGACGAGCGCCCCGCTCGAGCGGGTCTTCCAGCACGCCTCGCGGGCGTCGAAGGCCGTCGCCGCGCGGACCCACCTCGGGGCCGACGGGCGGTCGGTCGTCTCCGTCGCCCTCGACCTCGCCGAGCGCAGCGTGCCGCCGTGGCGCGCCGCGCGGGCCGTGATCGTCGGCACCGGCGCGTACGCCGGCGCCTCGGTCGCCGCGCTGCGGGCACGGGGCTGCACCGACGTGCGGGTCTGGTCGGCGTCCGGGCGGGCGGCCGAGTTCGCCGAGTCCCACGAGGTGCTGCCGGCCGACGACCTGATCGAGGCCCTCGGCGACGCGGACGTCGTCGTCTCCTGCTCCGGCACCGCGGCGCGCACGGGCGACTCGCTCGACTACCTGATCCACGCCGCCGCCGTCGTCCAGGCGCGAGCCCGCGCAACGGCCCGGGCGGGCGATCTCCCCGAGGCCCGTGGGCTCGTCGTCCTCGACCTGGCCCTGCATCACGACGTGGACCCGGCCGTGGCCGACGAGGACGACGTGCTGCTGCTCGACCTCGCGGCCGTGCGCGCCAACGCCCCGTCGGAGGCGAGCGACCGCGTGCGGTCCGCGCACGAGGTCGTCGCCCGGGCGGTCGCGGAGTTCGGCGAGCGCGAGGCGCTGCGCGAGGCCGACGGCGCGATCGTGCGCCTGCGTGCGCGCATCGAGGACGAGCTCGTGGCCGAGCTGGCCCGCAGCCGCCGGTCGTTCAGCACCGAGGCCGACCGAGAGGCGCACGAGCGGTCGCTGCGCCGGTTCGCGGGAGCGCTGCTGCACCGCGCGATCGTGCGGGTGCGCGCGGCGGTGCGCGAAGGCACGGAGCCTGCGGCGATCGACGTGGACGCGATCCTGGAGCAGGTCGCGGGCTGACGGACGAGCGCGCCGTCCTGCTGCCCGCTCGCTAGCCTGTCCCGCGTGACGTCAACCCCCGACCGCAGCGCGGTGCTCCGTCTCGGTGTCCTGGACATCGGGTCCAACACCGTCCACATGGCTGTCGTCGACGCGGCACCGGGCGCCCGCCCCGTGCCCGCGGCGGGGGAGCGGACCGTGGTCCGCGTGATGCGCTACCTGCAGCCCGACGGCTCGATCTCTCCCGACGGTGTCTCGGCGCTGCTCGACGCCGTGGACCGCGCCGTCGCGCACGCCCGGTCGTCGCGGGTCGACGAGATCCTCCCGATGGCCACGTCCGCGCTGCGGGAGGCGACGAACGGCCCCGAGATCCTCGCCGCGATCGGCGAGCGCGCCGGGGTCGACGTCCAGGTGCTCTCGGGCGTGGACGAGGCCCGTCTGACGTTCCTCGCCGTCCGCCGCTGGCACGGGTGGGCCGCCGGGCGGCTCCTCGCCCTCGACATCGGCGGGGGCTCGCTCGAGATCGCCGCGGGCGTCGACGAGGAGCCCGAGCTCGCGGTCTCCGTGCCGCTGGGTGCGGGCCGCATGACGATGGACCACCTCCCGGACGACCCGCCGTCGTCCGACCAGGTCGACGCGCTGCGGGCGCACGTGCGCTCGACGCTCCGCGAGACCGTGCAGGCGCTGCGCGCCCTCCCGGGACCGGACCACGTGGTCGCGACCTCGAAGACGTTCCGCTCGCTCGCCCGCCTGGCGGGCATGCAGGTCGACGTCGTCGGCCCCGACGAGCGGTGGCGCATGCGCCGCTCGCAGCTCTCGGACTGGGTGCCTCGGCTCGTGCGCATCGACAGCGAGGGCCGGACGGCGCTGCCCGGTATCACGCCCGAGCGCACCTTCCAGATCGTGGCGGGGGCCGTCGTCGCGGAGGAGACCATGCGGGCGCTGTCGGTCGACGAACTCGAGATCTGTCCCTGGGCGCTGCGCGAGGGAGCGATCCTGCGCCGGCTCGACCACATCTGAGCGCGCGCGAACTTCACCCGCTGCGCTTACCGTCGACGGATCAGGTCCGTCGCCGCGCCCCGGCCGCCGGACCGGGACACCTGAGGAGAAGCCCATGCTCCGTGCACCTGTGCGCGTCGTCGCCGTCCTGCTCGCCGTCGCGCTGGCGCTGGTCGTCCCGGGCGGAGCGGCGTCCGCCGCCGCGACCGTGGCGAACCCGCTGCCGTCGAAGTCGTACGGTCTGTCGTCCTACTACGGGCCGCGCTGCATGCCGGTCAAGGGGTCGTCGACGTATCACCTGGGTCAGGACATGGAGGCCTCTCGAGGGACGGACATCGACGCGGTCGCCGCCGGCACCGTCACCCGGGCCGGCACGACGTCCGGCGGGTTCGGGCAGTGGATCGTCATCGACCACACCGTCGGCGGCGTGCAGTTCTCCTCGGTCTACGGGCACATGGTCGACGGCGACAAGTACGTCAAGGTCGGCCAGAAGGTCTCGAAGGGCCAGCACATCGCCGACGTCGGCTCGTCCGGCACCTCGACCAGCAACCACCTGCACCTGGAGATCTGGAGCGGGCGCTACCCGTCAGGGACGGCGACGGACCCGCTGCCCTTCCTCAAGGCGCGGGGCATCGACCTCGTGGCCGGGGCGACGAGGGTCGCGACGCGGACCGTCCCGTCGTCCTGCACCTACTACGCGGCGGCGAAGGTCAACCTGCGGTCCGGGCCGAGCACCTCCTACTCGGTGCTGCGGACCGTCCCCGTCAACGGGCGGATGACCGCGAAGCCGGGTGCGTCGTCCGGCACCTACTGGCGCAAGGTGACGTACGGCAGCACCACGGGCTGGATGCACCGGGACTACGTCTCGCCGACCTACACGTCGCTCGGGACCCGCTACGTGACCGCGAGCTCGCTGAACCTGAGGTCGAGCGCGAGCACGTCGGGGTCGATCCTCACGGCGATCCCCAAGGGCAAGGCAGTGAGCCTGATCGGGACGTCGTCGAACGGCTGGGTGCGCGTCAAGTACGGCAGCACGGTCGGCTACGTCTCCACGAAGTACCTGACCTCGACGAAGCCGGGGACCGTGACCGCGACCTCGCTGCGGTACGTCACCACGAGCACGCTGATCCTGCGCAAGACGGCCTCGCGGTCGGCATCCACGGTGACGGTGCTCTACAAGAGCAAAGCCGTGCGGCCGACGGGACCCGCCTCGGGCGGGTGGTTGCCCGTGACCGCGAGCGGCTACTACGGCTTCGTCGAGACCAAGTACCTCTCGACGACGAAGCCGTCGACCTCGTTGTCGTACGTCACGGCGAGCTCGTTGAGCATGCGCAAGGGTCCCTCGACGTCGACGACGCGGATCACCACGCTGCCCAAGGGCAAGGCGGTGCGGCACCTGAAGTCACCTTCGGGTGGGTGGGCGCTCGTCACCGCGAGCGGCAAGATCGGCTACGTCTCGACGAAGTACCTCTCGTCGAAGAAGCCGTAGGCCGCCCACACCGACAGGCGGGACCGGCGCGTGTGCCGGAGCACCCGTCGATCAGCCCTGGGCGGCTGCCGGTCCGTCCTGCCAGGACGGCTCGTCCGTCCCCCACGGGTGCGCGGGCCACGGGTGGTCGTCGACGTCGGCGAGCGCCGGCCGCGCGGTCGTGACCAGGGGCCCGTCGGCACCGACCCGGCACGACGTCGTGAGGCGGCGGTCCGGCGGCGGCACGGTCGTCGGCCCGCCGGCCGCACCCACGAGCCCGGGGCGACGGCCCTGCGTCGCGAGGAGCCACGCGGCGGTCCGGGCGAGCGACGCGTCCACGTCGCGGCCCCGGCGGTCCGCGCGCCGGTCGGTCAACGCGTCCACCACCGCCGCCGCGAGCAGGTAGCCGGTCGCGTGGTCGAGCGCCTGGACGGGCAGGGCCCCGGGCGTCGAGCCGTCGCCCGACTCGATCATCGCGATGCCCGAGGCAGCCTGGACGATCGAGTCGAACCCGCGCCGTCCGGCCCAGGGACCCGGGTCGACGCCGAGCCCACGCCAGGCGCTGACCCGGGCGCGGACCGTCCCGGGCGGGAGCTCGAGCCCCAGCGTCTCGACGGCGCCGGGTCGGTAGCCGGTGACGAGGACGTCGGCCGCGTCGAGCAGCCGTTGCGCCGAGGCGAGGCCCCCGGGGCCCGCAGGTCGAGCAGGGCGGAGCGTTTGCCCTGGCCCGTGTCGAGGTGCTGCCACCCGATCTCGGGGAGGGAGGGGAGTCGAGGCGGAGCACCTGGGCGCCGAGCAGCGCGAGCGCACGGGTCGCGACGGGACCCGCGATCACCCGGGTCAGGTCGAGCACGCGGACACCTGTGAGCGGTCGGACGGTCACGGCCGTGGCGCCTGTGGTCCGGAGGGGGCGCTGGGCGGGGACCGGGACCGAGGGCGCACGGGCGTGGTCCTGGGGTTCGACGACGTCGCTGCGGACCGTCGTGCGCACGCGGGGTCCATGTCCCGCGGCGCGGCCCGTCGCCGACCCTCGCCACTCGTCCTCGTGCCGGACGCGGACGGCGATCGCGCCGGCGGCTACCGCGGCGTCCTCGATGTCCTGGGCCGCGCGTCGCTCGACCGCGAGCGCGACGCCGTCCCGTGAGGCGTCGTCCGGCAACCCCAGGACCTCCAGCAGGCGCGCGCGGTGGTGCGGGTAGTTGGCGTGGGTCCGCACCCAGCCGTCGCGGGCACGGAAGAAGCCGGAGGCCGGGGCGAACGCCTCGGGGGCCGCGCCGTCGACGCTGAACACGCGGTCGCTGCCGAAGGCGGCGGCGATCCGTCGCTCGTCCAGGGGGCTGCGGGGATCCCGGCGGCGCGCTCGGCGGCGGTGCGGAGGGTTCCGACGGCGTCGAGCGCGAGGTCCCGTACGGGCAGGACGGCGGCGAGGGGGTCGGTCCGGGCCATGCCCCGACGGTACGCCGGGCGGCCTTTCAGGAGGCCGTCGCGGGCACCGGTCGTGGAGAGGTCGGTGCGCCGGCCGCCTGGGCGGCCCGGGCCAGGACCTGCAGGATCTCGTGGAGCGAGGCCAGCTGGTCGTCCGACAGGTGCTCGAGCAGCAGGCGACGCTGGGCCTGGGCGGCGCCGCGGACGTCGGAGAGCAGGGTCTCGCCGTGGTCGGTCGTCGACAGGAGCTTGACCCGCCGGTCGTGCGGGTCCTCGTAGCGCTGGACGAGCCCGCGCTCGACCAGGCGCTGGATGATCCCGGTCGCGACGTTGGGTGCGACCCCGAGCATCGCGGCCAGGTCACCGCTCGTCATCGAGCCCTCGCGGGCGACGAAGATCAGGCCCCGGACCTGCTGGATCGTCAGGTTCGCCGACAGCAGCTCGTTCGTCTGCTCCAGGTTCTTCGCGTAGTTGACCTCGGCCTCGAGGTGCTGCACCTCGTCGAGGAGCGCCCTGCGCGCGTCGGTCATCGGTCCTCCGGTCTCGTCCCTCGCGGCGCTGGTGGCCGGCGGTGTGAACAGTACCACTGTTGATTCGGCTTCCCGAATAGTTCATGTTGGGTGTACGTTCACCGAATGACGAACAGTTCTACGGGCGTGCAGAACAGCACCGGACCCGACACGCACGACTCCACGGCAGCGAGCGACCACCGCTCGATCCTGCTCGTGTTCGCCGGCCTCATGGTCGCGATGCTCCTCTCCGCCCTCGACCAGACGATCTTCGCGACCGCGCTCCCGACCATCGTCGGCGAGCTCGACGGCGTGAACCACATGCTCTGGGTCACGACCGCCTACATCCTCGCGGCGACGATCATGATGCCGGTCTACGGCAAGCTCGGTGACCTCGTCGGTCGCAAGACCCTCTTCATGGTGGCCATCGGCCTGTTCATGGTCGGCTCCGTCATCGGCGGGCTCTCGACCGACATGGCGACCCTCATCACCGGCCGCGCCGTCCAGGGCCTCGGTGGCGGTGGCCTGATGATCCTCGCCCAGGCGATCATCGCGGACGTCGTCCCCGCCCGGGAGCGCGGCAAGTACATGGGGATCATGGGTGGCGTCTTCGCGCTCGCCTCCGTCGCCGGGCCGCTGCTCGGCGGCTGGTTCACCGAGTCGATCGGGTGGCGCTGGGCGTTCTGGATGAACCTCCCGCTCGGCGTGCTCGCCCTCATCTCCGCCGCGAAGTTCCTCCACCTCCCGAAGGTCGAGCGCTCGCGCCCCAAGATCGACGTCGCCGGGATGGTCCTGCTCGCACTCGCCTCGACCTGCGTCGTGCTCATCACCACGTGGGGCGGCAGCACCTACGCGTGGGCCTCGGCGCAGATCTTCGCCCTCGGTGCCGGCGCGGTCGTCGCGGGCGTCGCCTTCGTGCTGGTCGAGAAGCGGGCCGCCGAGCCCGTCATGCCGCTCTACCTCTTCAAGGAGCGCAACTTCGTCCTCACCACGGTGGCCGGACTCACGATCGGCATCGCGATGTTCGGGGCCATGGCCTACATGCCGACCTACCTGCAGATGGTCACCGGCAAGTCCGCGACCGTCGCCGGGCTCCTCATGATCCCGATGATGGGGACGATGCTCGTGACCTCGGTCGTCTCGGGCCGGCTCGTGTCGAAGACCGGGCGGTACAAGTTCTTCCCGGTGTTCGGCGTCGGCTTCGTCGCGCTCTCCCTCTTCCTGCTCTCGACGCTCGACGCCGGGCAGGCCGTCTGGGTCGTGTGCGCCTACCTCGCGGTCATGGGCCTCGGGCTCGGGCTCAGCATGCAGATCCTCGTGCTCATCGTGCAGAACACGTTCCCGATCCGCGTGGTCGGCACCGCCACGGCGGCGAACAACTACTTCCGCCAGATCGGCGCCTCGATCGGTTCCGCGATCGTCGGCAGCCTGTTCGTGCAGAACCTCGCCGACCTCATGGCGGAGCGCCTGCCCGCCTCGGCGTCCGGCGCGGACACCAACTCCTTCACCCCGGCGATGGTGCAGCAGCTCCCCGACGAGCTCAAGGACATCGTCGTCGGGTCGTACAACGACGCCCTGACACCGGTGTTCCTCTACATCCTTCCGCTCCTCGTGGTCGGCTTCGTGGCGCTGCTCTTCGTCGAGGAGAAGCCCTCGCCACCCGCATCGAGCGCGACGTGCTCCCCGAGTCGCTCGAGGTCGACGGCGCGAGCAACGTCGTGCTCGACCCGGCGGCGGGCAACGGCGATCACACGGACGACGCAAGCGAGGCCGGCGGCCGTAGTAGCGGCGATCGCACCGACGGCACCGGTGAGCGCTCGGACGGCGACAGCAGCGGCACCGACAGCACAGACGACGCAGGCGACCGCGGCCGCCGCGAGGACGAGCCCGCGCGCGTCTGACGCCGAACCGGCACCTCTACAACGCCGAACCGGCGGTTGCGTGTGATCCTGAGCCTCGGATCACGCACAACCGCCGGTTCGGCGTCAGAGAGGGGTCTGCTGGGGCGTCAGTCCAGGTACTCGCCCACCAGGCGCTCCGCGATTCCCGTGTACGTCGCCGGGGTGAGGGCCTGCAGGCGGGCCGTGACGTCGTCCGGCAGCCCGAGCCCCGCGACGAACTCCCGCATCTCGTCCCCGGTGAGCCGGTGCCCGCGCGTGAGGTCCTTGAGCCGCTCGTACGGGTTCTCCATGCCGGGCACCCCCGCGACCGAGGCTGCGCGCATCGCCGACTGGATCGGCTCGCCGAGCACCTCCCAGTTCGCGTCGAGGTCGTCGGCCATCAGGGGCGCGTTGACCGCGAGCGCCTTGAGGCCGCGGGCGACGTTGTCGATCGCCAGCAGCGAGTGCCCGAACGCGGGTCCGATGTTGCGCTGCGTCGTCGAGTCCGTGAGGTCGCGCTGCAGCCGTGAGGTCACGAGGGTCGCGGAGAGCGTGTCGAGCAGCGAGCAGCTGATCTCGAGGTTCGCCTCCGCGTTCTCGAAGCGGATCGGGTTGACCTTGTGCGGCATGGTCGACGAGCCCGTGGCCCCGGCGACGGGGATCTGCGTGAAGAACCCCAGCGAGATGTAGGTCCACACGTCGGTGCTGAGGTTGTGCAGGATCCGGTTGAACCGTGCGACGTCCGCGTAGACCTCGGCCTGCCAGTCGTGGGACTCGATCTGCGTGGTCAGGGGGTTCCAGGTCAGCCCGAGACCCTCGACGAACGCGCGGGAGACGGCCGGCCAGTCGACACCGGGGACGGCGACCGTGTGCGCCCCGTAGGTGCCGGTCGCTCCGTTGAGCTTGCCCAGGTACTCGGCGCCGTCGATGCGGCGCAGCTGGCGGCGCAGGCGGTGCGCGAGCACCGCGATCTCCTTGCCGAGCGTCGTCGGGGTCGCCGGCTGCCCGTGCGTCCGGCTCAGCAGCGGGACCGCCGCGGACTCGCGGGCCATGTCGGCGAGCTGGTCGGTGAGGTCGCGCGCCGCGGGCGCCCACACCTGTCGGACGGCGTCGCGCACCATGAGCGCGTAGCTCAGGTTGTTGATGTCCTCGCTCGTGCAGGCGAAGTGGACGAGCTCGCCGACGGTCGCGAGCGCGGTCTCGCCGCCGAGCGTCTCGGCGGCGCGGTCGAGGCGCCGCTTGATGAAGTACTCGACGGCTTTCACGTCGTGGACGGTGGTGCGCTCGATCTCCTTGAGCTCGGCGATCCCGTCGGCGTCCAGGTCGGTGACGATCGCTCGCAGGTACGCGCGGTCCGCGTCCGTCAGCCCGGGTGCGCCGGGGACGACCGGGCCGTCCGTGACTCCCGTGACGCCGTCGCACAGCGTGATGAGCCACTCGACCTCGACGTGGATCCGCTCACGGTTGAGCGCGGCCTCGCTGAGGTGGTCGACGAGAGGGGCGACGGCCCCGCGGTAGCGGCCGTCGAGCGGGCCCAGCGCGATGGCGGGCTCGGCGTCGGCGAGGCGGGCGCGGGCAGGACCCGCCGGGCTCTGGTTCAGGTTCTCGGACACGGCACCGATTCTTCCACGGTGCTCGGCGGCACCTGCATCGGCACCTGCATCGGTACTGGCGTGGGCACCGGCCGCGCTGGCCGTCCACAGGGCAGGCTGGGGGCCGTCCGTCCGCGGAGGGCTCCCTGGGCGCGAGGTCGTCGCGCCCTGCCGCCTAGCGTCCCGGACATGGGACACAGCTACTTCGACCCGGTGCGCCCGTCCGGCGTGGTCGCGTCGCTCACCGAGGCGCGGGCGCTCGTCGACGGTGTGGCGTGGGAGGTCACGCACGCAGAGGGCGTCGACTGGACCGGGCGCGCCGCGGAAGCCTACGCCCGCGAGCTCGGCGACCTCGCGGCTGAAGCGCGCAGGCTCGCGCTCCTGGTGATCGCCGCTGAGGAGTCAGCGCGTCGATGGGACGCGCTGACCCAGGACATCGACGAGGGCCGTGCCGCTGCGGTGCGGGCGGCGGTCGTCGGAGGGTGGTGACCATGCCTGCCTCGGTCCGCTCCGACGGCACCGACCCGATCGGCCGGACCTGGGTCGTCGGCGGCCGGGCCACGTCCGCCGAGACCGAGGCCATCAGCCACCGAGCTCTCCGTCTCGCGGGATCCGCGGCAGCGGCCGACGACGTGGCGTCACGCTGCACCGCGGCGGTCCTGACGGTCGAGGAGTCGTTCGTGCGCGCTGCGGGAGCCGCGTCGTTCGGGGCGGACGACGTGACCCCCGTGTGGGCGGACCCGACGGCCGCCGGCGCGGTGTCGACCGTGACCCTGCGGCGATGCCGCGACGACCTCGTCGCAGACGCGCTCGCCGCAGGCGACGCCGCATGCGACCTCGCCGAGCGCATCCGCATCGTGTCCGACCGGATGGCGCTCGCCGCACGCCGGTACGACGAGACCGAGAGCCTCGTCTCGTACGGGCTGTCGCGGGACGCGGACCGGATCGTGACGATCGCGAGCCTCCTCGCCCCGGTCACCGCCGTCATGATCACCGTCCACGTGGGTCTCGCCTCGGTGGTCGGGCACTGGGTGCTGGGCGACGGGTGGGACATGGGGCACTTCGCGTCGTCGGCCGGCGTCATGTACGAGCCGGTGATCCGGGGCCTCGCCCCCTACCTCGCAGTCGGCGGCGCCGTGTCGGGGGCCGCGTACCGGTGGGGAACCGCCACGCTGGACGCGAGCGGACGGCTGGTCGGCCGCACCGGGCGACTGCTGACGGGCGGGGCGGGGGAGGCGCTCGGCGGCAGGTCGACGGTCCGACGAGGCGGCCTCTGGCTCCTCGACGACCAGCGGCTGCTGGTGCCGCAAGTGCCGGGGGTGCCGCCCGTGCCGGGGGTGCCGGGTCTGCCCGGCCTGCCTCTTGGGTCGGCCACGCCCTGGCTCCCAGGTCTCCCGGGGCTCCCAGGCATGCCCGTCCTGGCCGGCCCGCCTGGCCTGCCCGGTCCGCCGGGGCTGCCGTGGTCAGGTCAACCGCAGTGGATCGGTGGTGTACCGGGGATGGCGGGCGTGCTGGGTGTGCTGCTGACGGACCTCCGGTCGCGGCTGGGGCGGGTGACTGTGCCCGGCCGGACGGCGGGCCAGATCCCTGGTCCGGCACCCACGGACGGTGACGGTCGGCAGACCGGCCGGCGAGGCGGCCCCGTGCGTCTGGACGCGGCCGGCGCCGCGGAGGAGCTGAGCTGGGTCCTCGACGGTCTGCGTGACCGCTGGGACGACCGGCCGGTCGTCACCGAGCTCTCGCCCGAGCAGTCTCAGCTCGCCGATGCCAAGACGATGACCGATGTCTTCGCCGGGATCGATCCCCTCTACGACAGCGGCTCCGACCTGCGGCCCACCGGGTCGATCGGCGTCCAGAAGTACGTCGACGACGACGGGACCACCCGCTGGCTCGTCACCGTGCCCGGGACGGAGAACGAGAGCGGTGCGGTGCGGGGGTGGCCGCAGAACCTCGACCTCATGTCACCGGACCCGCAGCGGCGCGAGATCACCGGGAGCGTCCAGGCCGTCATGGAGGCGATGCGGCAGGCAGGCATCGGCGCGGACGAGGAGGTGATGATCGCCGGGCACAGCCAAGGGGGTCTCATCGCCGCGGTGATCGCCGGGATGCCCGACTCCGGCTTCACGGTGAGCCGCCTGGCGCTCGCAGGAGCCCCGACCGGGGGCTACGAGATCCCGAGCGACGTCGAGACGACGAAGCTCGACGTGGTGGGGGAGGTGGTGGACGCCCTCGACGGGCGCGCGAACGAGCCGTCGGATAACCAGGTGCTCGTCCAGGGTCTCGCGGAGCCCGACGGTGGCGGCTCGGGGTTCCCGCACGACATGGAGTCGCACCTGCGGGTCCTGCGGGCCGCCCTCGATCGTGGTGACGTCGGGCTCGCGCGTCAGGAGCGTGAGGTGGCCGAGTTCCTCAGCGGGGCGATGGTCGAGTCGCGGGTGTTCGAGGGCCACCTGGTTCCGGCGGACGCGGCGTCCGGCCCGCGTCGTCCGGGCTCGGACGGCGCGCCGTGACGCGTCAGCGGCGCCGGCCGCTCTGGTCCCCGGGCACGATCCCGGTGATGACCAGGTTGATCACGGCGATGATGAAGGCGATCCAGACAGCCCACCAGAAGCCGCCCTCGAGCCGGATGCCCCAGTCGACCGCCTCGGTGATCCACGCGGTGAACATGAGCATCAGCGCGTTGATGACCAGGTGGAAGAGACCGAGGGTCAGGATGTAGAGCGGGATCGAGATGATCTGGACGATCGGCTTCACGATCATGTTCACCAGCGTGAACAGGCACGCGACGACGAAGATCACGATGACGGTTCCCGCGATGGTCCCGTTGTCGACGATGAAGAAGTGCTCGTCGATGATGAGACTGGTCAGCCAGAACGTGAGCGCCATGATCGCTGCGCGGACGAGGAAGTTCATCCGGCCATTCTGGCAGGCGCGGACGACAGGCCGCGCGGCGACCGCGACGGCCGCGTGGCGACCGCCCGACGAGCACCGCGACCGCGTACCGGCGGCGTGCCGTGGCATCCTGGCACCGTGACCGCACGCCGCGCCCCTCGCGTCCCCGTCCGTCCGTCCGTCTCAGGTCTCCCTGCCTACGTCCCGGGCGCCCGCACCCCGGTCGGTGCCGCGGCCTACAAGCTCTCGTCCAACGAGAACCCGTACCCGCCGCTGCCGTCCGTCGTCGCGGCCATCGCGGACGCCGCGGACGACGTGAACCGGTACCCGGACATGTACGCGTCGGAGCTGGTCGCCGCGATCGCCGATCACCTGGCGTCGTCGTCGGCGCAGGACCCGTTGGCGGCCGAGGTCGCCCCGTTCCGGGTGACGCCGGAGAACGTCGTGGTGGGCAACGGTTCCGTGGCGGTCCTGCAGCACGTGCTCGAGGCCGTCCTCGAACCCGGCGACCAGGTCGTGGTGCCGTGGCGGTCCTTCGAGGCCTACCCCATCGTCGTGGCGGTCGCGGGCGGGGAGATGGTGCCGGTCCCCCTGACCGACGACGCCCGCCTGGACCTGCCCGCGATGGCGGCTGCGGTCACGGACCGGACCCGCGCAGTCCTCGTGTGCACGCCCAACAACCCCACGGGACCGGCCGTCCGGCAGGACGAGATGGACGCGTTCCTCGACGCCGTCCCCAGCGACGTCCTCGTCGTGGTGGACGAGGCGTACGTCGAGTTCGTCCGGGACCCGCGGGTCGTCGACGGGCTCGCGACCCTGGACCGGCACCGCAACGTCGTCCTGGTCCGCACCTTCTCGAAGGCCTACGGGCTCGCCGGGCTGCGGGTCGGCTACGCCGTCGCGCGCAAGCGCCTGGCCCGCGCGATCCGCGCGACGTCCACCCCGTTCGGCGTCAACCACCTCGCTCAGCACGCCGCGATCGCCTCCCTCGCGGCGCGGGACGAGCTCCTCGTACGCGTCGAGAATGTGGTCGCGGAGCGCGACCGGATGGTCGGGCTGCTCCGTGACCGGGGGTGGGACCTGCCCGACGCCCAGGGGAACTTCGTGTGGTTCCCGCTCGGCGAGCGCACGGTGGCGGCTGCCGCCGAGGCGGCCGCGGCCGGTGTGCTCGTGCGCCCGTTCGCGGGCGAGGGGATCCGGGTCAGCGTCGGGGAGCCGGAGGCGACGGACCTCCTCCTGGAGGTCTCCGCCAGCTGGCGCTGACAGCTGGCGTCCTGATCCTGTCTGCACGATCGACTAGTCTTGTGCGAGTGGTGAACCGGTTTTCTAGTCAAGAGTGCGGCTAGGCCGGCGGCGACGAGGCCGATGTCACCACCCATGCATGCCGCGAGAGCCGCGCCGCAACGAGACGAAGGAGTTTTTCGATGGGGAAGATCGGTGCATTCGGTAGTACACCATCAGGAACGACGAGCCGGCCGAGTTCCGGATCGGGCTCGGTGAGCGGGGCGCAGGAAAAGGGACCTCTCGTCGCGATCACCGAGTGCGATCACGATTCGTTCGCGATCGAGCAGGACGTCGTCGAGGCCGGTGGCGGGGAGCTGCGGATCACGCAGTCCTTCACCTCCGACGCTCTGGTCGAGAACTGCGCCGGTGCGCAGGGCATCGTCGTGCAGTACGCGAAGATCACTGCCGAGGTGATGGACGCCCTGCCCGAGATGAAGGTCATCGGGCGCTACGGCGTCGGGGTCGACTCTGTGGACATCGCTGCGGCGACCGAGCGTGGGATCGCGGTCTGCAACGTCCCTGACTACGGCACCGAGGCGGTCTCGGACCACGCGCTGGGACTGACGCTCTCGGTCGCGCGCGGCATCCCGCGCCTCGACCGCGGCGTGCGCGCCGGATCGTTCGACCTTCCGGTGGTCCGCCCTCTCTACCAGACGGGTAAGCGGGTCTTCGGCATCATCGGCATGGGCCTGATCGGTTCGGTCACGGCACGCAAGGCGGCCGGTCTCGGCTACGAGGTGATCGGCTACGACAGCGCCGCCGACCCGAGCGAGGACACGTTCCGCGGTTTCCCGTCGGTGAGCCTCGACGAGCTGATCGAGCGTTCCCAGGTCATCTCGCTGCACACGCCGCTCAACGACGACACCCGCGGGATGATCGGCGCCGACGAATTCGCTCGGATGCGGTCGGACGCGATCATCGTCAACACCAGCCGTGGCGGGGTCGTCGATACGGACGCGCTGATCGACGCGCTCGAGCGTGGCGCGATCGCCGGCGCCGGGATCGACGTGCACGAGGAGGAGCCTGTCCCGGTGGGTCATGGCCTCATGGCGTTCGACAACGTCGTGCTGACCCCGCACCTGGCCTGGTACACGGAGGAGTCGTACGAGGAGCTCAAGCGTCGGACCGTCGAGAACGTCGTCGAGGTCTGCGCGGGCCGCGCTCCCCGGAACATCGTCAACCCCGAGGTGCTCGGGGCCCCAGGGCGCTGCAGCGCCGTCCCCCAGCAGGAAGGAACGGTTCGATGAGCTCGATGAAAGCCGCGGTCTGGACCGGCACCGACGAGGTCGGAGCGCACGACGTCCCGCGCCCCGAGGTCCCCGAGGGCTGGGCCCTCGTGCGGATGGCGTACAACGGCATCTGCGGGACCGACCTCGGGATCTTCCACGGCACGCACCCGCGCGCCCAGCACGGCATCATCCTGGGCCACGAGATGTCCGGCTGGGTCGAGACCGCGGGCGCATCGGGTCCCGCCGCGGGGGCGCTCGTCGTCGTCGAGCCGCTGATCTCCTGCGGCGATTGCCGCTCGTGCATGCACGGGCAGGCGCACGTCTGCGCCCGCCTCGGCCTCTACGGCATCGACTCCCCGGGTGGCGCCGCGGAGTACGTCGCGCTGCCCCCGAGGTCCTGCACGAGGTCCCCTCGTCGGTGGACGCTCGGACGGCCGCGCTCGCCGAGCCGCTCGCCGTCGCCGTGCACGCCGTGAGCCGCTCGGGGATGGAGAAGGGCGACGTGGTCGCCGTCTTCGGTGCCGGTCCGATCGGCATCCTCACCGCCCTGGTGGCGCGCCACGAGGGTGCCTCGCACGTCGTGATCACCGAGCCCAGTGCCTGGCGGCGTGAGGTCGCCGCGTCGATGGGTCTCACGGTGGTCCCCGAGGGCTCGACCATCACCGACGTCGTGAACGAGCTCACCGACGGTGCGGGCGCGGACACGACGTTCGACAGCGCTGCGCACCCGTCCGTCGCGGCCGAGATGACGGCGGCGACGCGCGTCCTCGGGCGCATCGTCATCGTCGGTGTCTACAAGAAGCCGACGGCGGTGGACCTGCAGGCCGTGTGCTTCAAGGAGCTGTCGATGGTCGGTGTGCGCGTGTACACGACCGCCGACGTGCGCCGGGCCATCGAGCTCATCGCGGACGACGCCCTCGGCCTCGACCTCTTCCCGACGAAGGCCTTCCCGCTCAGCCGCATCACCGAGGCGTTCGACGCCGCCGCGTCGGGGGCCGACTGCCTCAAGGTCCTCGTCACCCCCACTGAAGGAGAAGACGCATGAGCACGCCCTTCGACCTGTCGGGCCGCACCGCGGTCGTCACCGGCGGGGGCCGGGGCCTCGGCCTCGGCATCACCGAGTCACTGCTCGCGGCGGGAGCCGACGTCGTCGTGCTGAGCCGGTCCGACATATCGTCCGAGCTGGCCGACCACGCCGCCGGCCTCGGCCGCACGGTCAGCCACGTCCCCGTGGACCTCGGCGACGGTGACGCGATCGCGGCAGCCGGCGAGCAGGTCCTCGCCGACCATACGGTCGACATCCTGGTCAACAACGCCGGGTCCCAGGACCGGTACCCCGCGGTGGACTTCCCGCTCGACGCGTGGGACGCGATCATGGACGTCAACCTCCGCTCGGTCTTCCAGCTCTGCCAGATCTTCGGCCGACCGATGCTCGAGCGCGGCGCGGGCAAGGTCGTGAACCTCGCCTCGCTCCTGAGCTTCCAGGGTGGGCTCACCGTCCCCGCGTACGCGGCGAGCAAGGGCGGCGTCGCCCAGCTCACGAAGGCGCTGTGCAACGAGTGGGCGGGCAAGGGCGTCAACGTCAACGCGCTCGCGCCGGGCTACATGGCGACGGAGATGAACACCGCACTTCTCGCGGACCCCGACCGCCTCGCGCAGCTGTCGGTCCGCATCCCCGCCGGTCGGTGGGGTGAGCCGGACGACGTCGGCGACGTCGTCGTCTTCCTCGCCTCGCAGGCGGCCAAGTACGTGCACGGACAGGTGCTCGCAGTAGACGGAGGGTGGCTCGCACGATGATGGGACACGAGTCGCGACCACGAGCCTGAGCTGCTCGCGCAGCTCAGCCTTCCGGCTCGCCCTGGTCGTTCATTCGTGGGCAACGAACGACGACTTGCCTTCGTCGTCCGGGCTCAGGCGTGCGCGGGGGTGCGGCAGTACGGTGCTGTCGGAGGCGCCCGACAACTCGGAACCTGAAGGCCGGTCGGGGAGCCTCGTAACTTACGGTGCCGTAGGTTACGCTGGCGTAGCCTACGGAAGCGTAGGTGCGTACCCCACGGGTGCGCAGCCGTAGAGCACGAGTCCGGAGGAGCCCGAGTGGACCAGCAGACCCCGGCTGCCGAGCATGTCGCCGAGAGCAGCGCACACCCCACCGACGCGCAGATGATCCAGCTGCTGACACCGAGCGGCGAGCGCACGGCCGAGGGCGGCAGCGCCCCGTACGCGAAGCGCGTCGCGCACCTGGATCACGATGCGCTGCGAGGCCTCTACGAGGACATGGTCCTGGTGCGCCGGTTCGACGACGAGGCGACGGCGCTCCAGAGACAGGGCGAGCTCGGGCTGTTCCCGCAGTGCCTCGGGCAGGAGGCCGCGCAGGTCGGGTCCGGTCGTGCGCTGGCCGCCCAGGACTACGTCTTCCCGTCGTACCGCGAGCACGGCGTCGCGCACACCCGTGGCCTCGACCTCGCGCAGATCCTCCTGCAGTTCCGCGGTGTGGACCACGGCGGCTGGGACACGGAGGCGCACAACTTCCACCTCTACACGCTCGTCATCGGCTCCCACGCCCTGCACGCGACCGGCTACGCGATGGGCGTGCAGCGCGACGGTCTCGTCGGCACCGGCGACCCCGACCGGGACACCGCGGTGGTCGCGTACTTCGGTGACGGGTCCACGTCCCAGGGTGACGTGAACGAGGCGCTCGTGTTCGCGGCCACCACGAACGCCCCCGTGGTCTTCTTCTGCCAGAACAACCAGTGGGCGATCTCCGAGCCCACCACGAAGCAGTCCAGGGTCCCCCTCTACCGGCGGGGCGACGGGTTCGGCATCCCGGGCGTCCGGGTGGACGGCAACGACGTCCTCGCGAGCTACGCCGTGATGGACGAGGCGCTCGAGCGGGCGCGGTCCGGCGGCGGCCCCACCTTCGTCGAGGCGTTCACCTACCGGATGGGTGCTCACACGACGTCCGACGACCCGACGCGCTACCGGTCGCGCGCCGAGGAGCAGAGCTGGCGTGAGCGCGACCCCATCGACCGGCTGCGCAAGCACCTGGAGTCCGAGGGCGCGTGGGACCAGGGCTGGGCCGAGCAGGTCGCCGCCGAGGCGGACGCGCTGGGGGAGCACCTGCGCACCTACGTCCGAGCGCTCGAGGCCCCGCCGGCCTCGTCGATGTTCGACACGGTCTACGCGAGCGAGCACGGGACCGTGACGGCGGAGCGAGCCTGGCACGCCGAGTACGAGGCCGGCTTCGAGACCTCGGAGGTGGCCCGATGAGCGGCGAGACCCAGCGGATGACCATGGGCAAGGCGATCAACACCGGCCTGCGCCACGCGCTCGAGGGGGACCCGAAGGTCCTGCTCATGGGCGAGGACATCGGGGCCCTCGGTGGGGTTTTCCGGGTCACCGACGGCCTGCAGAAGGACTTCGGCGACGACCGGGTCGTCGACTCGCCGCTCGCGGAGTCCGGGATCCTCGGGACCGCGATCGGCCTCGCGCTCCGCGGCTACCGGCCGGTGTGCGAGATCCAGTTCGACGGCTTCATCTTCCCGGCGTACGACCAGATCACGACCCAGCTCGCCAAGATCCACAACCGGTCCAAGGGTCGGCTGCAGGTCCCCGTCGTGATCCGCGTCCCGTCCGGTGGGGGCATCGGGGCAGTCGAGCACCACAGCGAGAGCCCGGAGGCGCTCTTCGCGCACACCCCCGGCCTGCGCGTGGTCGCGCCGTCGACGCCGCAGGACGCGTACACGATGATCCGGGAGGCCGTCGCGTCGCCCGACCCGGTGCTGTACTTCGAGCCGAAGGCCCGCTACTGGGACAAGGGCGACGTCGACACCTCGGTCTTCGGCACCGACGCGTCGCGGGCCTCGCTGGACGCGGCGCAGGTCGTGCGGCCCGGGTCCGACGTGACCCTCGTGACCTACGGCGCCGCCGTGCACGTCTCTCTCAAGGCCGCGGAGGCTGCTGCCGCCGAGGGGACGAGCGTCGAGGTCGTCGACCTGCGTGCGGTGTCCCCGCTCGACACGGCGACCGTCGCGGCCAGCGTGCGCCGCACGGGCCGCTGCGTCGTCGTCCACGAGGCGGCGACGTTCCTCGGTCCCGGCGCCGAGGTCGCGGCCCGGGTCTCCGAGGAGTGCTTCTACTCCCTCGAGGCGCCGGTGCTGCGCGTCGGGGCGTTCCACGCCCCGTACCCGGTGTCGAAGATCGAGCACGACTACCTGCCGAGCGTCGACCGGATCCTCGAGGCGGTCGACCGGCTGCTCAGCCACTAGCGTTCAGGGCATCCCGGCCACCGGCCACGAGGACCGCCCCGGACCCGTCCCGACACCCGTACCCGTACAAGCACAGGAGCACACCGTGCCGACCTACGAGCAGTTCCGTCTCCCCGACGCCGGCGAGGGTCTCACCGAGGCCGAGATCGTGCAGTGGCACGTCGCGCCGGGCGACGCGGTCACGGTGAACCAGAACATCGTGGAGATCGAGACGGCAAAGTCGCTCGTCGAGCTGCCGTGCCCGTGGGCCGGGGTGGTCCACGACGTGCTCGTCCCCGAGGGGGCCACCGTGGACGTCGGGACGCCGATCCTCGTCGTCGACACCGACCCGGACGGTGCCGCGCCGGCTGAGCCCGAACCGGAGGCGGGCGCGACCTCGGCCGAGGCGTCGTCCACCGACGGGTCCGGCGAGGCGTCCGGCGCTGTGCTCGTCGGGTACGGCGTCGCCGGTCACGGCAGCTCGCGGCGCGCGCGTCGCGCGGCTGCCGCCGTACCACCCGCCGCTGCACCGGCCGCCGCCACACAGCCGCCTGCCCCGGCGTCGGTACCGGAGCAGGCATCCGAGCGGGCGCCGGAGCAGGCACCGGCCCCTGTGCCCGCGACCCCCGCCGGGTCCGCACCGTCGGCGCCGTCCGTCGGGACGTCGTCCGACACCCAGACCGGCAGCCAGACCGGCACCGGGGACGGCGGCGTCCCGGCCGGCCACCGCGAGCGCGTGCTCGCCAAGCCCCCGGTCCGCAAGCTCGCGAAGGACCTGGGCGTCGACCTGGCGAGCGTCCACGCGAGCGGACCTGGCGGGATCGTCACGCGCGAGGACGTCGTCGCGCACCACGAGCGGGGAGCGCCCGCGAGCTCGCGACCTACGAGGGCGACGAGCCGTGGCTGCAGCAGGGCGGGGTCACGGTCGACGGCCGGCAGACCCGCGTCCCGGTGCGGTCGGTGCGCAAGCGCACCGCGGAGGCGATGGTCGCCAGCGCGTTCACCGCCCCGCACGTGAGCGTGTTCGTGACGGTCGACGTCACGAAGACCATGAGGCTCGTCGCGAAGCTCCGTGAGGACCGCGAGTTCAAGGACGTGCGCGTCACCCCGCTGCTCGTCACCGCGAAGGCCCTGATGCTCGCGGTGGACCGGCACCCGGAGATCAACGCGAGCTGGGACGACGAGGCGCAGGAGATCGTCTACAAGCACTACGTGAACCTCGGGATCGCCGCGGCCACGCCGCGCGGGCTCGTGGTCCCGAACATCAAGGATGCGCACCGGCTCGACCTCAAGGGTCTCGCCGAGGGCATCGCCGACCTCACGGCGACGGCCCGCGCCGGCAAGGTGACCCCGAAGGGGATGAGCGACGGCACGATCACCATCACCAACGTCGGCGTGTTCGGGATCGACACGGGGACGCCGATCCTCAACCCCGGTGAGGCCGCGATCCTGGCGTTCGGCGCGATCCGGCAGCAGCCGTGGGTGCACAAGGGGAAGATCAAGCCGCGCTGGGTGACGCAGCTCGCGCTGAGCTTCGACCATCGGCTCGTCGACGGCGAGCTCGGCTCGCGGTTCCTCGCCGACGTCGCCCGTGTGCTGGAGGACCCGGCTCAGGCGCTCGTCTGGTCCTGAGCGGGCAGGTCGTGAGCCGGCGGGTCGTGAGCCCGGCCTGAGCGGTCCAGAGCCGTCAGCGGAGGTCGGGCCGGGGTCAGGCTCCGGTGTCCGGGAGCGTCGAGAGCTGGGCGTACAGGTCCCAGCTCTCGGGCCGGCGCTCGGGGTCGAACCACACGGCGCCGTTCTCGACCCACCGGCGACGGTAGTCCCGTGCTTGCGTGGGGGTGAGGTCGTCGACGCCGCTCTCGGCGCCGCAGCAGTCGCAGACGACGAAGTGCGGGCCGGTGCAGGACCAGGCGGGCTCGCCGAGCTCCCAGCCGCACGCACGGCACGCGGTGTCCGGGGTGGGCGCGAGGTCGCGCTCGGGTCGTGGCCGGACGGTGGTGGCGACGACGAGACTCACCACGATGGCGGAGAACAGGCGGAGGGTGCGGTGTGAGGGCACTTCCGGGTCCTCTCTGGTGACGGCGACGGCTGAGTCTAGGCCGCGGTCATCCGGATTGAACAGGGTCGCTGCACAAATCTCAGGGTGAAGTTGCTCGGGTCTGACGGGCCGCGCGCAGGCTACGGTTGCAGTCCTGAAGAGCACGCCTCGGGAGGAGCGCCGATGTCGCAGCAGGGTCCCCAGCACGCACGCGGTCCGGCCGGTGGAGCCCCGCTCGCTGATCAGCGTGCGGTACTCGTCGGTTGCTCGCACGGCACGGCCGACGACGCCGGCCGCGCCGCGATCCGCGCGCTCCTCGACGACGTGCGCGCGGCGCGCCCCGACCTCGACGTGCGTGAGGCGTTCGTCGACGTCCAGGAGCCGGAGGTGGGCGACGTGGTGGACGGGGTCGTGGTCCCCGGGGCACCAGGTGACGAGGGTCGGACGACGTCCCCGCGGGACGCGGTGGTCGTCCCCCTGCTGCTCTCGGCCGGCTTCCACGTCCACGTCGACGTCACCGAGGCCGTGGCCGACCGTGGTCCGGGGACGGGCGACGCGGTGCGCACCGGCGCGCTCGGCCCCGACCCCAGGCTCGTCGACGTGCTGCTCGACCGGCTCCGGGACGCGGGCCTGCACGCCGACGACGCGGTGGTCCTCGCCGCGGCAGGGTCGAGCGACGAGCGCGCGGCACGCGCGGTGGAGGAGGTGCTCGCCGGGGTCCGGGAGCAGCTGCCGAACGAGGTGACCGTCGGGTACGGCTCGATGGCGCGGCCCACGGTGGCCGACGCGATCGCCGCGGCCCGCGCGACGGCGCCGCGCGTGGTGGTCGCCGCCTACCTGCTCGCCCCGGGGTTCTTCCTCGACCGGGTCCGCGAGGCCGGCGGTGACGTCGTGACGGCGCCGCTCGCGCCGGACCCGCGGCTGACGGCGATCGTGCTCGACCGGTACGCGTCGGGGGCCGCAGAGCTCCGTGCGCTGGACGGGGCCCCGGCTCCCGCCTGAGCCGGGTCGCGGAGAGGCGCCCGTCACAACGCCGCATCCGCGTCCGTCGGCGGCCCCGCCGCGACCTACCCTGGTCGGGTGACGTCGACGACCGCGCGCTCGCGCGCGAGCAGCCCCTCGATGAGGGCTCCGACGTCGTGCCCGACCCCGACCCCGTCGTCGCGCCGGGCACCCCGTGGTGGCTCGTCGCCGCCGGGCCCGCTGCCGTCCTCGTCGCCGTGCTGGCGGTCCTCGCCGCCGGCACCTTCTCCGAGATCTTCGTCCCGACCTTCGTCGACCCGGGCGCGCTCGCCATGTACGGGCTGCCGGTGTCGACGGTGCTCGTCGAGCTGAGCGCCGCCGTGACCACGGGTTCGCTGGTCCTCGCCGCCGTGGTGCTCCGGCCGGGCCGGCCGCGGCGGCGCGCGCTCGCGACGGCCGGGACCGCGTCGGCGGCGTGGGCGGTCCTCGCGGTCGTCCAGCTCGTGCTGCGGTACTCGACGATCGCCGGCACGCCGATCACCGACCCCTCGTTCGGGGGCGAGCTCGGGCTGTTCGTCACCGAGATCGAGCTCGGCCAGCTCTACCTGGGGATCATCCTCACCGTCGCGCTCACGTCGGCGGTGGCGATGGCCGTGCGGTCCGCCAACGGCGCCATGGTCACGGCCCTGCTCGCGACGGCCGCCCTGTGGATCCAGGCGAGCACGGGCCACGCGGCCGGCTCGGCGAACCACGACCTCGCCGTCTCGTCGATGTTCCTGCACCTCGTCGGCGCGGCCGTGTGGATCGGCGGCCTGGCGGGGCTCCTCGTCGGGCGGGTCCGCGGCGCGCTCGGGACGGCCGACTTCGCCTCTGCGGTGGCCCGATACTCGGTGATCGCCGCGTGGTGCTACGTCATGGTCGGCGCCTCGGGCATCGGGAACGCGGTCATCCGGGTCTCGTCGCTCGCCGACCTCGCGACTCCGTACGGCCTGCTGCTGGTCGTCAAGGTGGTCCTGCTCGTCGTGCTCGGGACGTTCGGGTACGTGCACCGTGGCGCGGTGATCCGCAGGCTGCGCTCGCTCGGTGACGCGCGCGACGGCCACGGTCCCCAGGTCCCGGCCGCGGTGACCGGCGCGCGAACCGGTGCTTCGACGTCCGGCACCGGGCCCCGCGGCGAGCGACCCGACCGCGGACCGGACCAGGCCGTGACGCGGCTGTTCTGGCGCCTGGCAGCGGTCGAGCTGCTGGTCATGGGTGCCGTCTCGGGTGTCGCCGTGGCGCTCGGCTCGACGGCGCCGCCGGTCCCGGACGAGGAGTTCGGCGCCGGGTCCAGCCCGGCCGAGCTCGTCACCGGCTACCCGCTGCCGCCGGAGCCCGACCTGTTCCACTGGGCGTTCGGCCACCAGGTGAGCCCGCTGTGGCTCTTCGCGTGCCTCGCCGGGATCGTCGTCTACCTGCGCTGGTTCGTGCGGCTGCGCCGCCGCGGCGACACGTGGCCGGCCGCTCGTGCCGTCTCCTGGGTGCTCGGCATGATCACGCTGCTGTGGGTGACGAACGGTGGCGCCGCGATGTACGGCCACCTCCTGTTCAGCGCGCACATGATCCAGCACATGACGCTCGCGATGATCGTGCCGATCTTCCTCGTGCTGTCGGCCCCCGTGACGCTGCTGCTGCGCGCCGTACCGGTCCGCAAGGACGGGACCAAGGGGCCGCGCGAGTGGGTGCTCGGCCTCGTCGACTCCCGCTGGGGGCACTTCTTCGCGAACCCCGTGGTCGCAGCGGTGAACTTCGCCGGGTCGATGATCGTCTTCTACTTCACGCCCGCGTTCCGGTTCGCGCTCGAGGCGCACCTGGGGCACGCGCTGATGATCGTGCACTTCACGCTCGTGGGGTACATGTTCGTCAACGCCCTCATCGGCATCGACCCGGGACCCAAGCGGCTCGGGTACCCGCAGCGGCTCCTGCTCCTGCTCGCGACGATGGGTTTCCACGCGTTCTTCGGGGTCACGATCATGACCGGGGACTCGCTGCTGGTGGCCGACTGGTTCGGCCTGACGGGCAGGCCATGGGGGCCCAGCGCGATCGTCGACCAGCAGAAGGGCGGCGGCATCGCCTGGGGCATCGGCGAGCTGCCGACGCTGGCGCTCGCGATGATCGTGGCGCTGTCCTGGTCGAGGTCCGACGAGAAGGAGGCGCGGCGCCGGGACCGGAAGGTCGCGCGCGCCGGCGACGTCGAGATGGACGAGTACAACAAGATGCTCGAGCGGCTCGCGGAGCGCGACGGCCGCTGACGGCACCAGCGTGCCGGGGCGGCGGGCGACGGGAAGTCGAATCTGGCGCCCATGGTGTCCAAAGCCCACGCACAGATTCCGGGCGCTTCATGGGGTCATCACTCATCGAGACCCCAGTCCCCGGAGGACACCGTGACCCACCTCGCCCTCTTCGTCGCCGACCTCGTCGCGATCTCCCTGCTCGCGTTCGGCGTCTACTTCCCACGTCACCGCCGCCGTGACCTCGTCGTCGCCTACGTCGGGCTCAACGTCGGCGTCCTCGCGGTGGCCGGCGCGCTGTCGTCGGCCTCGATCGGAGCGGGGGTCGGGCTCGGGCTCTTCGGCGTCCTGTCGATCATCCGGCTGCGCTCCTCGGAGATCGCCCAGCACGAGGTCGCCTACTACTTCTCCGCCCTCGCGCTCGGTCTGCTCGGCGGACTGGGCGGCCTCGGCGGCCTGCCGGTCTGGCTCGCGCCGGTCCTCATGGCCGCGATCGTGGTCGTGATGTTCGTCGTCGACCACCCCCGCCTGCTCGGCAGCTACCGCAGCCAGACGATGCTCCTCGACACCGCGATCACCGACGAGGTCCGGCTCACCGAGCACCTGGCCGGTCTCCTCGGCGGTCAGATCCGCTCCGTGACGGTCCAGCGCGTCGACCTCGTCAACGACACGACCCTGGTCGCCGTCCGGTTCCAGGTCCCCGAGGGTCGGACGACGTCCCGCGGCTCGGGCCGGCCCGTCGCCCCGGAGCCGCGTGTCCGCTACGCGCCGGGCACCGAAGGACTTCCGCCGGTCTCGGCGCCCGTCGCCGACGGCGACCGCTTCGTCGGGACCGGGCGATGACCGCGTCGGCGACGAGCCTGACCTCGGCCGACGCGGCCACGCTCGCGGCGACGGCCGACCTCGCCACCGTCGACCTGGCCGCCCTCAACTCCCAGGCGGCGCTGCAGACCAGGGTCGACCGCAAGTACGTGGTCCCGGTCGCGGACCTCGACGGCCTTCTGGGCGAGCTCGTCCGCCGGGAGCCCGCGTCCGCGGTCCTCGAGATCGACGGTGTCCGCGCGTTCGCCTACGAGTCCGTCTACTTCGACACGCCCGAGCTCACGAGCTACCACCTGACGGCGCACCGTCGTCGGCGGCGGTTCAAGGTCAGGACGCGGACGTACCTCGACTCGGGCGACTCGTTCCTCGAGGTGAAGACCCGCGGCCCGCGCGGCACGACCGTGAAGCAGCGCGTGGTCTGCGGGCCGGACGCCCGGAGCCGCCTCACCTCGGACGCCCAGGGCTTCGTCGCGTCGACCCTCGACGGCGCGGGCGTCCCGGCGATCGACGTGGCGGCGCTGACCCCGGCTCTCGTGACCCGATACCGCCGGACGACGCTGCTGCTGGGCAGCGGGGCGCCCCGCACCGGGGGAGACCAGGGGCGGGAGCCGCTCGCTCCGAGCAGGGTCACGATCGACACCGGGCTCGGCTGGAGCATCGACCCGACGGGGGCGCCCCGGGCGCCGGGCGATCCCGCCCGGCGAGCGTCACCGGCTCCACCACGCTCGACGGCCTGGCGGTCGTCGAGACGAAGACCGGGTCGACGCCGTCGGCGTTCGACCGCATCCTCTGGGGGCACGGCCACCGACCCGTGCGCATCTCCAAGTTCGGGTCGGGGCTCGCCGTACTACGCCCCGAGCTCCCCGCGACGCCGTGGAACCGGGTGCTCTCCAAGCACCTCGGTCCGGTCTCGCGACCCACGACCGCACCTCACCGTTAGGACCTCCCGCAGCGGTGGCCTCGGTCGTGGCGGACGCAGGCGGCGAGAGGCGGTCGGGTCAGCGACGGCGCCGGAGAAGCACCTGGAGGGGAGAGCAGCGAGGGCTGGGGCCTCAGGCCGGCGTCAGCCCGCCGCGCACGATCGAGTCGCCCGAGTGCGCAGGGTCGCCGTCGAAGCCCTCCTCGGAGACGTCGACGAGCGAGTACTGGTCGAGGTCGAGGCCGTCGGGGACGGGGAACGTGCCCTCGCTCCCGTCGAGGACACCCAGGCTCACGAGCCCGCTGAGGTCGTCCTTGATGAGCCACACCTCGTGGAACCCCTCGTCGGACGACGGGGCCTCCATCTGCACGACGACCTGGCGGGTGCCGTCGGAGGCCTCCTGGACGTACGCCTGACCGGAGGAGCCGTCCCACGCGGGGAGCGCGTCGAGCGTGGCGACGGCCAGCATCGTCTCGCTGCCGGAGACGCCCCCGTCGCGTCCGGCCCACAGCACGCCGCCGGCGACGCCGGCGACCAGCGCGACGCTCGCCGCGGCGGCGACGAGGCCGCCGGAGAACCTGCGGCGGCCAGCGGCGCGGCGCTCGCGTCGGGCCGCGAGGTCGATCGTTCCGGGGTCGGCAGGCTGCGGCGCGTCCTGGCCTCGTGGCTCGTGGGGTCGCGCCGGGACCCCGAACATCGGGGCGACCGTCGGCGCGCTGGTGGCCCAGTCGGCAGGGCGACCGAGGTCGCCGAGCTCGCGGACGTCGTCCGACAGCCCGAGCTCACGGTGGATCCCGGCCCAGACGTCGGACGACGGGGCGCGCGGCGCGTCGTCGGGCGTCACCTCACGACCGGTGGCGGCCACGGCGGCGAGCGACGCGACCTCGTCGCGGCAGGGCGCGCACACGTCGAGGTGGTCGCGCTCGTCGATGCTGGCGACGTCGTCGGGCTGCTCGCCGAGCGCGAGCAGCGCGAGGACCTCCGGGTCAACGTGGTGCACCATCCACCTCCAATCGTGTGCGGAGCCGTGTCAGAGAGCGTCTGACGTGGCTCTTGACGGTACCCAGCGGGAGCGAGAGCTCCGCGGCGATCTGGGTGTGCGTCAGGTCTCGGAAGAACGCGAGCTCGAGGATCGTGCGTCCCGGGTCGCCGAGACGCTCGAGCTCGTCGGCGACGACCACCCGGTCCGCGATACGACCGCCGACCGGGTCGGACTCCCCTACAGGGTTCGGAGCGGTCACCTGCGCGGCGTGCTCCTGCTTCCGGGCCCGGGTGCGGGCCTCGTGGGCGTCGGCGATCTTGTGCCGGGCGATGCCCATGAGCCAGGTCGAGAGCTTGGCCCGGTCCGGGTCGAACCCCTCGCGCCCGCGCCAGGCCGCGACGAACACCTGCTGCGTCACGTCCTCGGCGTCGTCCCGGTTGCCGAGCGACCGGTAGGCGACCGTGTTCACGAGCGTCGACCAGCGCCGGTACGCCTCCGCGAGACCGGCCTCGTCCCCGGCGGTGAAGGCCGCGGTCACCCGGGCGTCCTCGGTGGCACGGTCCGGGGCGGCCGCCCCGGGCCCGTGCGAGCCGTGCGCGGGCGTGCCGGGAGCCGTCGACGGCACGTCGGCAGCGGTCACGGGCTCTCCGGGGTCGGTGGCGGGTGGTCCTGCGGGAAAACTACCGTCGTCACCCGGCACCTGCGACCGGTACGGCGGTGACCACGACGTTGTCCACGTAGTGCCCTGTGCCGGCGTCCCAGTCGCCACCGCACGTCACGAGCACGAGCCGGGGGTCGCCGTCCCGATCGAAGACGGTATCGAGGGGGATGTCGGCCTTCGGCACCCGTTCGATCTTCTTCACTGTGTATTTGTGGGTCTCTCCTGCGGCGTCGGTCACCCGGACCGCTTCGCCCTCCTCGATGTCGCGGAGCCGGGCGAACTGCCCGATCCCCCCGGGTGTCCACGTGAGAGGCGATCACGGTGGTCCCGGCGTCGGCCGCTGGTGCCGGGCTGTACCGGTACCAGCCGGCGACGTCCCCGCTGGAGGGGAGTTGCATCGTCCCGTCGGGGTCGATCCCCTGCGGCTCGACCGGCATGTCGATGTCGAGCCCGCCGATCTCGAGCCGTCGGGGGTCCGGCGGCGCGTCGGGGACCGGCGGCGGGGTGGCCTCGTAGACGGGGACGTCGATCGCGGGCCGGGCGGGCGCCGCCGCGGACCGCTCTGCCGACCGGGCCGCCGAGCGGGCCGCGGTGTCCGGCTGGCCCGCGCCGCCGGACGCGGCTGGAGGTCCGTCGTCCGGCGGCGGGGTGCTGGGGTCCTCGGGACCGGTGGTCGACCCGCTGCCCAGGGTTCGGTCCGGGAGCTGGCCGGGGAGCCCGGCGGATGCCGGGCCCCCGACCGTCCCCAGAGCGACGACGGCGACGAGGGCGACCGCGGCGAGGAGTGCGACGAGCCCGGCCGAGGCCACCGGGAGGCTCAGGGAGCCGATCCCGGCGCGGGGCCGGGTGCTCCGGTGGAGCCGTGCCGACCGGTCGGCCGGGCTCGTCGCGTCAGTTGCGTCGTCCATCGTGGTGCGTCGGCTCCTCAGACGTCGGTGCGGGCGTGCGCGGTCTTCCGCTCGCGTGCGGCGCGGACACCCATCCAGGACGCCATGCCGACGAGCAGGACCACGAAGCTGCCGAGCGCGCCGACCGCGATCGGGGCGAAGCGGCTCTCGTCCACGCCTGCGGCCGCTCCGGTCTGGCCGGCGTCGACACCCGAGGGCGACGAGTGCAGGCCGTCGACGGTCTGGACCGCGAGGGCGAGGTTGTCGTCGTCCAGGCTGCCCCACGCGTACGCGATGGTGTTGACGCCCTCGGCGACGTCGACGTCGGCCGGGCCGATCACCGGGTCGGTGGTGCCGGCGGCCGCGACGGACGCCGAGACGGTGCCCGCGGGGAGGTCGAGGACCTTCTCGTCAGGGTTGGCGAGCCCCTCGATCACGGGCGAGTCGCCGGCGAGGACGTCCACGGCCGGGGCCGCGGCGACGTGCCGGACGGTGAGCCGCCCCTCGCCCGCTGCGGTGCTCGACGTGTCGTTCGTGAAGAGCGTCGCGGTCGGCGACCCGTCCTCACCGAGGTGTGCGACCGCCGTGTAGTTCGTGTCGGCCTCGAGGGGCAGGTCCACGGGGCCGATCGCGGGGTCGCTGTCGTCCTCGGCGTCGGCGGCCGTGATCGCGACCGTGTAGGTGTCGGGGGCCAGCTCGAGCGGGCCGGCCATGTCGCCGGGCTCGAAGTCGTCGAGGGTGAGCTCGCCGTTGACGTAGACGTCGACCGTCAGGTCCGGCACGCCGTGGAACACGGAGAGCATCGCGTCGCCGTCGGCGGCGCTCGCGGGCAGGGCGGCACCGATGCCGGCCCCGAGGGTCAGGGCCGTGGCGCCGAGGACTGCGGTGGTGCGGCGGATCGTTCGCATGAGTTCTCCAGGTGATCTGGTGCTGTTGCCGGCCCGGGCCTCTGTGCCCGAGCCGCTCGTGCTGCTGACAACCGCTCATTCCGGTGGGGTGCGGCGTTCGGATGCACCTGGATGCGATCAGTTTCAACTACCTGTTGGGCGGACCGCTCGGCCTGCGTACGTCGGTGGCACCCGCAAGACTCGGGACATGGACAGGGACGCTGCACGCCAGATGAAGGCCCAGCTCGCCGACTACGCCGCGGAGCTCTACGTGGCGCGCGGCGAGGAGATCGCCGCACGGACCGTAGGGACGGGCGCGTCGCCGCGACTCGCGATCGGCCTGGCCCCGACCGGGCCGGACGACGAGGAGTCGTTCGAGATCGCCGTCCGCTACGAGGTCCCCGAGGTCCGGGGCATCGCGGAGTCCCTGGTCGCCCAGCTGGGCCCTGCGGTCGACGTGCGCGAGACGGGTCCGGTGCGCGCGCTGCGGCCCGGCGGGTCGGACGACGTCGCGCCCCCGGCGCGGACCCGTCCGGCGAGTCCCCGGAGCGGTTGAGCCCGCGCCCCCGGTCGTCTCCGCGCAGGCGCTGGGCGAGACCGATCGTGTCCGCCCGCTGCGGCCCGGCGTCTCGATCGCGAACGTCGCCGTCACCGCGGGGACCCTGGGTGCGTTCGTCGAGCCCGTCGCCCCCGGCGGGGCGCCCGCGGGCGCGAGGTTCGCCCTCTCGAACTACCACGTCCTCGTCGGCGGTCCGCAGGGAGCGGTCGGTGACCTCGTCCTCCAGCCGGGACCCGCCGACGGCGGCGCGGCGCCGCAGGACTCCGTCGGGACGCTCGCGGCGTTCGTCGAGCTCGTGGCCGGCCGGACGGCGACCACCGACTGCGCCCTGGCGCTCCTCGACGAGGCAGAGGTCGAGCTCGACTACCCGGTCGGTCGCATCACGACCACCGCGGTCGCCCTCGGCGGCGAGAGCGTCGGCAAGATCGGTCGCACCACGGGCACCACCGCGGGCCGGGTGACCGCGATCGAGCTCGACGACGTCGCCGTGGGCTACGGCGACGGGCTCGGGGTGCTGCGCTTCGACGACCAGATCGAGGTCGAGCCCACGCAGGACGCGCCCTTCTCGCTGGGCGGCGACTCCGGGTCGTTGGTCTACCGGTCGGACGGCGTCGCGCTCGGCCTCCTCTTTGCCGGCTCCGACCGCGGGGGCCAGAATGGCTACGGGCTGACGTACGTCAACCCGATCGACGTCGTGCTGGAGGCCCTCGGCGTGCGGCTCGTCACCGGCTGACCCGGCGGCGCAGCGCGGGCTGGTCGGGCAGTCCGCCCCCGCACGCAGCGACGCACGTCAGGAGGTGCCCCGTGGCGACGATCGACGAGGCGCGTGAGGCCAAGGCTGCGCTGCGCGAGGTCCTCGCCGGGCGCCGAGGCATCGCCGGGGTCGGGATCGCCCCTGAGGGCGTGGACGAGGCAGACGGCCCGCACGAGGCAGGCGACGCGCACGACTCGAATGGCACGCACGACTCGGATGGCGCACACGATGCAGACGGCGCACACGATGCAGACGGCGCGCGCGACGGTGCGAGCCGCGTCGACTACGTGCTGCAGGTCAACGTCGAGACCGAGACGGTGACCACCGACGTGCCGCCCGAGATGCACGGGGTGGCCGTCAGGATCCGCGTCGTGGGGCACATCGACGTGCAGGAGGCCCAGGAGCCGCAGCAGTCACAGGACGAGGCGCGCTGACGGCGCCGCCTCCCGCTGAAATCTCGATGACAGCGGGGCTTGTCTCTGATCGACTTCGACCATGACGTCAGTGCCCGCTCGGCCCGCTCAGCCCGCTCAGCCCGCTCAGCCCGCCCAGCCTGCCCAGCCTGCTCTGCCTGGCACGCTCGGGACCGGCCCGGACCCGAGCGTCCAGCGCGCCACGGTCCCGGTCGATGCCCCCCGGGTGCTCGACGCCTTCGACGAGCAGGTCCGCCGCCGCCCTGCCGCGGGGGTGCCGGACGTGACGGTCGAGGACACCGGGGTCGTCGTGCGCGTCCTTTCGCCGCTCGACGGGTGGAACGCGGTGGCGTGGTCCGACCTGCGGGGCCTGAGCGGGGCCGACGTCGATGCCGAGATCGCGAGCCAGGTGCGGCGGTTCCGCCGGGCCGGGCTCCCGTGGGAGTGGAAGCACTACTCGCACGACCTGCCTGCGGACCTCCCGGTACGTCTCGTGGCGGCTGGGCTGACCCGTGGACCCGACGAGGCGTTGATGGTGGCGCGGATCGCCGACCTCGACCTCGAGGTCCGCCCGCCGCGAGGTGTGTCGGTCGACGAGGTGCGTGACGCCGCGGGAGCCGCCGACCTCGTCGGTGTCCACGACGACGTGTTCGGCGGGGACCACGGCTTCGTCGGACGCGCGGTGCTCGCCGATCTCGACGCGTCACCGAGGTCGGTCGTGGGAGTCGTCGCGCGGTCGGAGGGTCGGCCCGTGGCCGCGGGGCGGGTCGAGCTGCACCACGGCACGCAGTTCGCGAGCATCTGGGGCGGCGGCACGGTGGACGGGTGGCGCGGTCGGGGAGTGTTCCGCGCGATGGTCGCCTTCCGGGCGCGGATCGCCGCGGACCGCGGGTTCGAGCACCTGCAGGTCGACGCCCTGCCGTCGAGCCGCCCGATCCTCGAACGGCTCGGCTTCCACGTGGTCGCGACGACCCGGCCGTTCACGCACCCGGGGACCTGACCGGACGACCCGCGCGACGGTGGGCCGTTGCCGGGAACACGGACGCCCGGCCCTCGATCGAGGGCCGGGCGTCCGTGCTGCGGAGGTGGTGCGTCAGATCAGACGCGTGCCGCGGACCGGCGACGCACCACGACCAGACCGGTCCCCGCGAGGACGAGCAGCAGCGCGAACCACGCCGCCGTCAGGTCCGAGCCGGTCGACGCGAGCGAACCGGTGCCCGCGTCGCAGGCCACGTCCCCGCCGAGCGGCAGGGAGAACGACACGGGGTCGAGCGCGTCGCCCGCCGCGTAGAACCCGGCGAAGGCCGCTGCGCCCGCGGCGGTCAGCGTCGCCGGGGCGTTCGTCCACGAGGCCGTCGAACCCGAGACACCGCCGTTGCCGGCGAGCGAGAGGGTCGCGAAGACGACTCCGGAGGCAGAGGACTTCACGCCCGACATGTCGCTCGATGCGACGTCGACGACGAGGTTCGCCGACGACGCGCTCGTCACGCGCACCCGAGGGTTCGAGATCTTCAGGTCGAGGAGCCCGTCGTGCCCCGAGAACTGGACAGTGCCCGACCACGAGGCGTAGCCCTGGGTGCGGTCCGTGTTGAACTTGCCTGAGCCGCCGGCCCAGCGGTAGGCGTCGCCCGACGACGTCGCGCCGCTCGTGCTGACCGATCCGCCTGCGATCGGTCCGGTCACGTAGGCCCGGAACGAGCTCTTGATGCCCCAGGCGAGGGTGGCGCCGGAGACCGACGAGGCCGTGCAGGCCGGAACGTCCGCCGTGCCGACGCCTGCGCCCGCCGAGGTGGCGGAGGCGACGACGGTGATCGGCGCGGAGACCGTGTGGTCGGCGCCGATCAGCAGGAGCGTGTGCTCGCCGGCCGGCAGGTCCGCGGGGATCGTGACGGTGGCGGCCGCGCGGCCGTTCGCGTCAGCGGTGATGCCCGTCTCTAGGACCTGCGGGGTCGACCGGACCTCGGCGACGATCCCGCGCTCGCTCGCGCCGAACCCGGCCCCGGAGATCGTGACGTCGTCACCCGGCGAGACCTGCGACGACGAGAGGGTCGCGGCGGAGAGGTCGTCGTCCGACGAGCCGCCGGAGTCGGTGCTGCTCCCACCGGTCGAGCCGCCGGCGGAACCGGAGGCTGAGCCGGAGCCGTCGTTCGCGGCGTCCGCGCCGACCGTGAACGTCACGGGGTCGAGGGCGTCACCGGCCTCGTAGAAGCCCGAGAACGCCTCGGCGCCGGCCGAGGTCAGCGTCGCGGGGGCCCCGGCCCAGGTCACGGCACCGTTCGTCGCGGTGACCTTTGCGGACCCGAGCGCGAGGGACGCGAAGTCCACGGAGGTGTCGTTCGTTGTGGTGCCGTCGAGGCTCGTGGACCGCACGTCGACCACGAGGGTCGCCCGGGTGGAGCTCGAGATCTCGACGCGAGGGTTCGAGAGCCTCAGGTCGAGCTGGCCGTGGTGCGCGCTGAACCGCACGGTGCCGCGGTAGTCGGCGCTGCCCGTGCGGGACGAGCTGAGGTCGGCGTCGGCCTGCGGGAACCGGAACGCTCCGCCCGTGACCGCGGCGGCGCCGTCGGACGCCGAGACCGTGCCGGCCCCGATCGAGCCGGTGACGTACGCGCGGAACGACTCCTTGACGCCCCAGGTCAGGGCGCCGGTCGTCGTGGGGTCCGTCGTCGGCTCGGTGGTCGGCTCGGTGGTCGGCTCAGTGGTCGGCTCAGTCGTGGGTTCGGTGGTCGGTTCCGGGCTCGGCTCGGTGGTGGGCTCAGCCGTCGGCTCGGTGGTGGGCTCCGGATCCGGCGCACCCTCGGAGAGCCCGATCGGGACGAAGATCTCCTGGTCGGCGTTCGTGGTCCCGCCGGCGGCGTAGGTGTAGACGCCGTAGCGGCCGTCGGCCAGGTCGGCTTCCTCGACCGTGAGGCGCGCGGTGAACTCTCCGTCGTCGGAGAGCTCGGTCCAGCCGGCGCGGACGGTGGCCTGGAAGCGCTCGGGGACGGTGTCGAGGACGGTCCGGGTCAGGGCCCAGGCCTGGCTGCCCGAGACACGGGAGCTGGGCGGTGCGCCCTGGGAGGGCTGCCACGTCTCGAGGGTCGACCCGACGACGACATAGGTGCCCTGCGGTCCGACGGGCAGCGGGACGCCGCGTCCACCGACGTTGCCCTCGGGGTCGTAGCCGGTGCCGTGGACGACGATCTCGTCGCCGACGGAGACCTCGGTGTCGTCGAGCGGGGTGGTGCCGTCGGTCGCGAAGACCTCGAGCGCCGGGTCCCACGTCTCGCCGGGCGCCTGCGTGGGCTGCTCGGTGGGCTCAGCCGTCGGCTCCTCCGTGGGCTCAGCCGTCGGCTCAGTGGTGGGCTCGGCGGTCGGCTCAGTGGTGGGCTCGGCGGTCGGCTCAGTGGTGGGCTCAGAGGTGGGCTCGGTCGTCGGCTCAGTGGTGGGCTCGGCCGTGGGCTCCGGCGCGGCGACGCTGATGGCCGCGAACGCGTCGAGCGAGCGGTTCGTGACCGAGAGGCCGTGGGCCGCGCTGCTCGCCACGTGGTACTCGGTCCCGGCGTCGAGCGATCCTGCCGGGACCGTCAGCGTCGTGGTGAACGCGCCGTCCCTGATGACCGGGACGTACCCGGTCGCCAGCCAGCCCTCGGCCGTGAACGGCGCACCGCCGGACCAGGTCGACGTAGGCCCGACGGCGACGTACGCACCGGACGCCGCGCCGTCCCCGGTGTACCCGGTGCCCGTGATCGTGAGCTCGGTGTCGACCGACGTGTCGGTCACCGTGCTGGGCGAGACGGTGAGGTGCGGGTCGGCCGCGGGCGCCGCGGCGACCGCCGCCGGCCCGACGCCGACGAGCGCGAGCGCCGCGACGAGGGACGCGACGAGCACCATCGCGAGGCTGCGGAACCGGCCGAGGTGAGCGGCGCCGTCCGGCACGAGGGGCGAGGTGCCTGCGGAGGCGCCGGGCCGGGAGCCCGGCGGCGTGAGCTGATGTCCGGTGAGCAAGGTGAGCCTGTCCTTAGGTAGTGCGGATCGGGGTGCGGAGCGGTAGGGCGGGTGAGGCATGGAGGGTGGTTCAGGTGCGGCAGGGGAGGACGATCGGTGCGCCGCCCCCGGGTGCGCGAGGACCTCGACCGGGTGGTCGTAGACCTCGCTGAGGAGCCGGGCGTCGAGGACGTCGCGGGTCGGTCCGTCGGCGACGACGCGACCGTGGGAGAGCAGGGTGACCTGGTCCGCGTGCGCGGACGCGAGCCCCAGGTCGTGGACCACGACGACGACGGCGTCGCCCGCGGCAGCACGGGCCCGCGCGATCTGCAGCACGAGCTCCTGGTGGCCGAGGTCGAGGGCGGCGGTCGGCTCGTCGAGCAGGACGGTGCCGGTGCGCTGGGCGAGGACGCGGGCGAGCGCCACGCGAGCGCGTTCGCCCCCGAGAGGGTGGGGAACGTTCGGCCGGCGAGGTGCGTGGTGTCGGTCAGGTGCAGCGCCTCGGTGACCGCGTCGTCGTCCTCGTCCTCGGCCGGGGTCCGCTGCCAGGGCGCGCGGCCCATGCGGACCACGGCCTCCGACGTGAACGGGAACGCGAGCGACACGTTCTGCATGAGGACCGCACGCCGCATCGCGAGCTCGGTCGTGCTCCACGCGTGCGCGGGGCGGTCGTGCACGACGACGTCGCCCGCGTCGGGCTCGACGTCGCCGGTGAGCACACCGAGCAGGGAGGACTTGCCGGCTCCGTTGGGGCCGATCAGCGCGCGCACCTCACCGGCACGGACGTCGAGGTCGACGTCCTCGAGCACCGGCGAACCGCCGAGCCGCAGCGAGACACCGCGGACCTGGGCCACGACGGCGCCGGGCTCGGGACGCAGCGGGACGCGTGGCGTGCGGGACAGGAGGCGGGGACCGAGTCTCATCACGCCCACCCGCCCTGGCGGGCGCGCGTGCGTCGCAGGAGCCAGAAGAAGAAGGGGCCACCGACGAGCGACGTGATCATGCCGAGGGGCAGGTCGACGTTCTCGACGGCGGTGCGCGCGAAGAGGTCCGCAGCCAGAAGGAGCGTCGCCCCGGCGAGCGCGGAGACCGGGATCAGCGTCCGGTGGCTGGGGCCGAGCGCCATGCGCACGAGGTGCGGGACGACGAGCCCGACGAACGCGATGATCCCGGTGAACGCGACCCCGGCGGACACGAGGAGCGCGACGACGGCGATGGCGACGATCCGCAGCCGTTCGACGTCGACCCCGAGGTGGCGGGCGGCGCGCTCGCCGAGGGCGAGGAGGTCCAGGCGGCCGCGCATGAGCATCGCCGCGGCGATCCCGACGACGGCGATCGGCAGGGCCACGGCGACGGCGTCCCAGGTCGCGGCACCGAGGGAGCCGAGCTGCCAGAACACGATCTGCTCGCGCGCCGCGCTGTCGGCCACGAACAGGAAGAACGCGAGCAGCCCGCCCGCGAAGGCGTTGATCGCGATACCGGTGAGGACCAGGGTGACGACCTCGGTGCGTCCGTTCGCGCGTGCCAGGACGTAGACGAGTGCCGTCGTGACCAGCCCGCCCGCGAACGCCGCCGCGGCGATCCAGGTGCCGCTCACGAGGGCGCCGCCAGTAACGATCACCGCGGCCGCGCCGACCGCAGCGCCGGCCGACACACCGATGACACCGGGCTCGGCGAGCGGGTTGCCGAACACGCCCTGCATGAGCGCGCCCGCGCACGCCAGCGACGCCCCGACCACGAGGGCGAGCACGACGCGCGGGAACCTCACGATCCACAGCGTGTTCTCGCCCTGCGGGTGCGCCGGCAGCGGCCCGACCGGGACGCCCAGGTGGTGGGCGAGCGAGCCGAGCACCTCTGCCGGGCTGACGGGGACCTGGCCGGTCATCCCGGACACGACGACCAGGCCGACCAGGGCGACGGTGAGGCCGCCGACGACCCACGCCGTCCGGCGTGAGCGGCGCGCGACCGGGCGGCGCTCGCCCGCGGCCTCGGGCGTGCCGGGGCCCTCCCGACGGGCGCCGCCGTGCGCACCCGGTCGTCCGTCGCCGTCACGACGCGGAACCGTAGAGCGCCGCGGAGAGCGCGACGATCGTGGCCGCGGTCCGCGGGCCGAAGGTCAGGAGGTCGGAGTCGGGGACGTCCACGACCCGCTGCCCCTCGCCCGCCGGGGTCTGCCCGACCCCCGGCATCGCCCAGAGCGCGTCGACACCGCCGGCCGACTCCAGGCCGCCCGACATGACGAGATAGGCGTCCGGGGCGGACGCGATGAGTGCCTCGCTCGTGATCGGCTCGTACTCGCGGGAGAGCCCGATCTCGGTCCCCGCGTCGACGGCGCCGACCGCCGCCAGCAGCTCGTCGGCCCCGGACCCGGGCCCGAACAGCAGCTTGATGTTGCCGCCGCGCAGGTACAGGAACGCGACGGTCGGGTCCCCGGTCTCCGCGGGGACGGTCGCGACGGCCGCGCAGATCTCCGCGGCCGTGCGCTCGGCGAGCTCGGTCCCGGCGTCCGGGACGCCGAGCGCCGTCGCGACGGCCTCGATGCGCGGCTCGATCCCGTCGAGCGTGCGGGTCGCGTCGAACAGGACGACGGGTACGTCGGAGGACTCGAGCCGGGTCCTCGTCGCGTCGGTCAGGATCGAGTCGTCGGCGAGGATCACGCTCGGGTCCAGGCCGAGCACGGCCTCGACGTTGAGCGCGTGCCCGTCGCCGGTCACGACCGGGACGTCGGCGGCCTCGGTGAACGCGGTGGACGCGTCCCGGCCGACGACCTGGTCACCGAGGCCCAGGCTCCACACGATCTCGCCGAGGGTGCCGTACAGGTCGACCGCGATGATCCGGCTCGTGTCGGTGACGGTGACCTCGCCGCCGTCCGCGGAGTCGACGGTCACGGGCAGTCCCGGGGTCCCGGCGGACACCGGGCGGATCGCCTCGTCGGCCACGACCGCCGTGCGGGGGCCGTCGGGCAGCTCCGAGACCGCGTCGCCGGACGGCTCGCACGGCGCCGCCGACGGGGTGGGCGTCGACTCGGCGGATGCGGTGCCGGTGTCGGCGGGGTCCGCGGTGGCCGTGGCTGTGGCAGCAGCTGTGGCCGCCGGGCTCGCTGCCGGATCGGCGCTCGCTGCGGTGTCGATCGGGGCGCACGCCGCCGTGCTCGCCGCCGTGACGGCGAGACCGGCCAGCGCGGCGGTCGCGACGATCGCTCGCCTCAGGCGTGCGGGTTCGCGGGTCATGGTGCTCCAGTGCATCGGTCGGGCAGCTTGCTCGAGCGCGGTGTTCGAGCGCGGTGGCCGGGTGGCGTGTCGGGTCGGCGGTCGGGTGGTGTCAGGGCCGTGTCGTCGGCGTCGTCGTGCCGGACGGCGGGGCGCCCGGCGGTCTCAGCCCGTGCGGTTCTCGCAGTGGACGGCTCCGAGGTCGGCGAAGACCCCGGAGTTGAGGCGGAACGCGCGCTGGGCCTCGGAGACCGCGACCTCGAGCTCGTCCGGGTCGAGGTCCAGCGCGTCGAGGCGTTCGCGGTAGACGTCCTTGAACGGCTTCGACTTCGGGATCTCCCGGAACGCGTAGAACTCGAGCCCGTCGTCGCCGAGCCCGTAGTGGCGCTCGAGCATGCGCCGCACGATCTGTCCGCCGGACAGGTCGCCGAGGTAGCGGGTGTAGGCGTGGGCCGCGTACCGGGGGAGCGAGTCGCCGACCTCCAGGAGCCGCGCGACGTACGTCTTCGTCGCGGGCCGGATCGTGATCCGCTCGGCCCAGTCGTCGCCGACCAGGAACCGCAGGTCGCGCTCGATCGAGGGCACGCGCTCGAGCTCGTCGAACACGAGCGTCGCGCCGCGGCGGTCCTGGCGGATCCGCGTGCTCGCGGACTCGAGGGCGCCGTAGATCGCGTACTGCTGAGCAGCGAGGTCCGCGTAGGCCGCGACGTCGAGCGCACCCTTCATCAGCATCTCCACGAAGCCCGAGGACTCCGCGCGCTCGTGGTCGGCGCGTGTCCCCTCGCGGAGCATCAGCGAGAGCGGTGCTCGCTCGGTCGCGGAGGTGGCTGTCGAGGTCTTCATGGGGGCTCCAGGTCGGGGAGGGCGTGGCCGGCAGATCGTCATGACGGGTCGTCATGAAATATAGCGCGTTTGATAAGGCTTGCCTACCCTCGTAATGGTTAGCCTGCCCTTATTTGCCGAGCGGGGCAAGTGTCGGCTGCGTCACAGTGGTCTGGCGCGCGGTCGCGCGCTGGTCATCCACCACGGGCGACCTCGCGGACAATGGAGGCGTGCCCGCCTCACCTGAGCCCACAGCCCGTCTGCCCCGCGTCCGCGCCTCCGAGCTCGTCGGCCGCGGCTGGCTCAACACGGGCGGCAAAAACCTCTCGCTCGCCGACCTGCGGGGACGCGTGGTCGTCCTCGACTTCTGGACGTTCTGCTGCATCAACTGCCTCCACGTGCTCGACGAGCTGCGAGAGCTCGAGGAGTCCCACCGCGAGGACCTCGTGATCGTCGGGGTCCACTCGCCCAAGTTCGCGCACGAGGCCGACCCGGACGCCCTCGCCGCCGCGGTCGAGCGCTACGACGTCCGCCACCCGGTGCTCGACGACCCCTCGCTCGTCACCTGGTCCGCGTACACCGCGCGTGCCTGGCCCACGCTGGTCGTGATCGACCCGGAGGGATACGTCGTGTGGCAGATGGCGGGGGAGGGCCACGCCTCGGCGCTCGCCGCGCTCGTCGAGGAGCTGGTCGTCGAGCACCGCGCCAAGGGAACCCTGCGCGGCTCGGGCGGTCCCGGCGACGGGAACGGCGACGGGCACGGCGACGGGAGCGACGACCAGGGCGCACCGCTCTACGTGCCCGCCGCCCCGTCGTCCGGCACCCTGCGCTTCCCGTCGAAGGTCGTCGCGCTGCCCGGCGGGACGCTCCTCGTCGCGGACGCGGGTCACCACTCCCTCGTGGAGCTAACGGCGGACGGCGAGACCCTGGTCCGGCGCATCGGCTCCGGTGAGCGCGGGCTCGTCGACGGCACTCCCGACGTCGCCCGGTTCAGCGAGCCAGGCGGGCTGTGCCTCGTCCCGGCCGAGCTGCGCGACGCGCTCGGCTACGACGTGCTCGTGGCCGACACCGTGAACCACGCCCTGCGCGGGGTCCGGCTCGCGGACGGCGTGACGACCACCGTCGCCGGGACCGGCGAGCAGTTCATGGTCGGCGGCCGGGACAACCAGGTCGACGCGCGGGGCGAGTCGGTGGGGCAGCCGTTCGACCTCGACGACTCGTACGCGGCCCTCACGGTCAGGCTCTCGTCGCCGTGGGACGTGGTCTGGTCGGACACCATGGGCGCGTTCGTCGTCGCCATGGCCGGCAACCACTCGCTCTGGGCCTTCGGCCGCGGACGCATCGCGCACCTCGGCGGGACCCTCAACGAGGGCCTGCTCGACGAGCCGCTCCCGCAGGCGTGGTTCGCCCAGCCGTCCGGGATCGCTGAAGGGCCCGACGGCACCGTCTGGATCGCGGACGCCGAGACGTCGGCGCTCCGGTTCGTCGCGAAGCCCGCCGACGCCGCGACGGGGGTGGGGGACGCGCCGGTCCGCACCGCCGTCGGGCAGGGGCTCTTCGACTTCGGGCACCGCGACGGAGCCGCCGACCAGGCCCTGCTGCAGCACCCGCTCGGGGTGGCCGTGCTGCCCGACGGGTCCGCCGTCGTCGCAGACACCTACAACGGGGCGCTGCGTCGGTACGAGCCCGGCGCCGCGCGACCCGCCGAGGGGGCGGCCACGCCCGGCGAGGTCACGACGCTCGCGACCGGGCTCGCCGAGCCGAGCGACGTCCTCGTCCTCGTCGACGGTGCGCCGTGGGTGCCGACGGACGCCGCCCCGCCGGTCGGGGCGCGCCTCGACCTCCTCGTCGTCGAGTCCGCCGCGCACCGCCTCACGAGGGTCCCCGTCCCGGCGTCCCTCGCGGGCGAGGTCCTCGACGGCGAGGCCCGTCGCACGCAGCGGCCGGTCACGGAGATCGTGGGCGGGCCGCTGCGGCTGGAGGTCCCGTTCACCCCCGCGCCCGGACAGAAGCTCGACGACCGCTACGGCCCCTCGACGAGCCTCGACGTCAGCGCGACGCCGCCCGAGCTGCTGCTCGAGGGCGCCGGGACCGGGACCGCGCTGGGTCGTGACCTTGTGATCGACCCGGCGGTCGGTGAGGGCGTGCTGCACGTGAGCGCGCGGGCGGCGTCGTGCGACGCGCCACCAACCTCGGGCTCGGGGTCGGGCGCGGACTCGGACGAAACACCGGACGACTGGTTCCCGGCCTGCCACCTCGCCCAGCAGGACTGGGGCGTGCCGGTCCGGGTCGTGGCGCCGGCCCCACCGGGTCCACCGGACGCGCAGGAGCCGGGGGCGGTGCCGGTAGTGGTGCTGGTGCGGGTGTCGGCCCTGCGCACGAGCCCGGCCCGACCACGACGCTCACCCTCCCGCTCCGGGCCTGACGCCTCCCGTTCACCCGAGTCCCAGCCGCGCCGTCTATCGTTGCGGCATGGTGGAGCCGACGGCGGGACGACGTGAGCACGAGGTGTTCGGCCGAGCGGCCGCGGCGGCGGAGCGGGCGCTCGACGCCGCGTCCGGTGAGCTCCGGAGCCACGTCACGCTCTCGACCGCGTCGGTCTACCCAGAGCGCACCGAGTACGCGTTCCGGGCCGCCGCGGACCTCGGGTACGACGGCGTCGAGGTGATGATCTGGGGCGACGAGTCGACGCAGGACGCGACCGCCCTGCAGGAGCTCTCGGACCGGTACTCGATGCCGATCCGCAGCCTTCACGCGCCGACGCTGCTCGTGAGCCAGCGGGTCTGGAAGGGCGGGCCGGCGCCGAAGCTGACCCGGACCGCGGACATGGCGGTCGAGCTCGGGGCCCACACCGTCGTCGTGCACCCGCCGTTCCGGTGGCAGAAGAAGTACGCGGGCGGGTTCCAGCAGCAGGTCGAGGACCTCGCCCGGCTCACCGACGTGACGATCGCCGTCGAGAACATGTACCCGTGGCGCGGTGGCAAGCGCGAGGTCGTCGCCTACCTGCCGGGGTGGGACCCGTCGGAGCACGGGTACGAGTCCGTGACGCTGGACCTCTCGCACACGGCGGTGGCCCAGCAGGACGCGCTCGAGCTCGTGCACGTGTTCGGCGGACGCCTCAAGCACGTCCACCTGGCCGACGGCGTCGGCAACGTGCTCGACGAGCACCGGGTCCCGGGCCGCGGCACGCAGAAGTGCGCCGAGGTGCTCCACGAGCTGAGCGGTCGCGGCTGGACGGGCGACGTCGTCGTCGAGATCGGGACGCGCAAGGCCAAGGACGACGCCGAGCGCATGGGCGACCTCCAGGAGTCGTTGGAGTTCGCGCGCGAGCACCTCGCCTGCGGGTCGGACGACGCGTGCACGCGGACGAGCACCGAGGCAGCCACGGTCGGCGAGGGCACGTAGGCGCCCGACGCCGCCCCTGCCACCAGGGTCAGGAGGTCGAACCCGGGGGAGCCTCGCCCTCGGCGCCGCCTGCGTGCTCGTCCATGCTGCCCGTCGTGCTGCCCGTCGTGCTGCCCGTCGTGCCGCCCGCCGTCGGTCCGGACGCGCTGCCGCCGGACGTGCTGATCCCGGTCGGGGCTCCTGCGGCGGTGCTGCTCGCGGACCGTGCCGCCCGAGCGCTCGCCGGGGAAGCGGCCCCGGCGTCCGACGCTGGCGACGAGTCCGATGCGACCGAGGCGCCGGCGCTCCGTCCGTCCTTGTTGCTCACGTGCAGGGACCACCCGGCGACCGTCAGCGTGATGCCGCTGAAGACGAAGAACACGGAGAGGCCGAGCGTGATGGTCTGGATGTCCTCGAGCGGCTTGATGAGTGCCATGACGCCGAAGAAGGTCCACAGCAGCGCGGTTGCGATCTCCCAGTCCCAGGCCCTGCGCCGGGCTCGGAACGCCCTGATCCCCGACACGAGCCCCATCACGCCGGCGACCAGCGCCCAGATCGCCACGATCCGCAGGATGACCGTGAAGGTCGACTCCGGCCAGATCACGACGGCGACGGCCGCGACCGCAGCGGTGATGCCGACGCCCAGCCGCCACTGCGCGCCGGACTCGTCGGTCGCCTTCATCTTGTTCCACTCGAGGAGCAGGATCACGGCCTGGAGCGCGAAGACCACGGCGAGCAGCCACTTGAGCACGCTCTGACCGAGGTCGGGCCACACGTACATGACGAGCCCCATGACGAGGAACACCGCGCCGCGGACCAGTGCTGGTGCCCAGACACGTTTGGCGACCTCGAAGGTGGTCTGGCTGAGTGAGTCCTGCGACATCGTGCTGCCTCCGTCGTCCTGCCGTTCGCTGCTGAGGGAAACGTAGCGCCCGCGGGCGGTGAGCGCGCGGCCCGCGCGCCGTCGTCCGAGGATCGGGACGCGACGCCCGGGTGTGGACGGAGCGGAGCGGGCGGCGACACTGGGCGAGGTCGCGGGGTGGCACCCTGGTCGCATGACCCGGCACGCCGACCCCCGACCCGACGCGCGACCCGACTCAGCGCCCCGCTGGACGCCGGGTCGGCGGCCCTCCCTCGTGCTCCTGGACCTGGACGGGACCCTCACCGACTCCGCCCCGGGGATCACATCGTCCATGGCCGCGGCCTTCGCGGAGCTCGGGCTCCCGGTGCCGGACGCCGCAGGGTTGCGTTCGATGGTCGGGCCTCCCCTGGCGCAGGGGATCCAGGAGAGGGGCGTGCCGGCGGATCGGGTCGACGACGTCGTGGCGGTCTACCGCCGCCTCTTCCGTGCGGGCGGGATGCTCGGTGGCAACTCGGTGTTCCCCGGCATGGAGTCGGCTCTGACCAGGCTGCAGGACGCCGGCGTGCGGATGGCTGTCGCGACGTCGAAGCCCCAGGTCCTCGCCCGCGAGATCGCGAGCCACTTCGGGCTCGACCGCTTCATGGAGGGCGGGACCGAGGGGGTGTTCGGCGCCGACACGGACGGTGGTCCGCGCAGCTCCAAGGCCGCCGTGATCGCCCACGCCCTCGGCTCCCTCGACGAGGTCCCGCCCGCAGAGCAGGTCGTGATGGTCGGCGACCGTGAGCACGACGTCCACGGCGCCGCATCCCACGGGCTCGCCGCCGTCGCGGTGGCCTGGGGCTACGCGGAGCCCGGGGAGGTCGAGGCCGCCGGTGCGCTCGCCGTCGTCCGGTCCCCGGAGGAGCTCGGGACGCTGCTGCTCGGCACGTCCCGACCCGTCGGCTGATCCGACCGCGGTCCGACCGCGGCCCGATTAGGACCTTGACCTTGACGCAGCGTCAAGTCCTACCGTCGTACCCATGACGACACGAGACGGCCGGGCGCACGGCGTGAGGGCGCCGTCCGACACCACGAGGCAGGACTGGTCGATCCAGGAGGTCGCCCGGCTCGCCGGGACGACGAGCCGCACCCTGCGCCACTACGACGCCGAGGGGCTGCTCGCGCCCAGCCGGGTCGGGCACAACGGCTACCGCTACTACGACGCCGCGGCCGTCGTCCGGCTGCAGCGGATCCTGCTGCTGCGCGAGCTCGGGCTCGGGCTCCCGGCTGTCGCCGAGGCGCTCGACGGGCAGTCCGACGAGCGCGCCGCGCTGCGGACGCACCTCGGGTGGCTGCGGGGCGAGCAGGACAGGCTGGCGCGGCAGATCGCGTCGGTCGAGACGACGATCGCGCACCTGGGTGCGCCGGAGGACGGAGACATCATGGCGAAGGACATGCTCGACGGGTTCGACCACACCGAGCACAAGGACGAGGTGGAGCGGCGCTGGGGCTCCGACGCCTACGCGGCCGGGGACTCGTGGTGGCGCGGCATGTCGCCCGACGAGCGCGCGGACTGGCAGCGGGACGCGGCGAGCCTCGGAGCCGACTGGGCCGCCGCGGCGAGGTCGGGTGCGGACCCGCACGGGCCGCAGGGCCAGGCGCTGGCCGAGCGGCACGTCGCCTGGCTCGGGGCGATCCCCGGGACCCCCGGCGCCGGTGAGGAGCCCGACCTCGACTACGTCGTCGGGCTCGGGGAGATGTACGTCGCGGACGAGCGCTTCGCGGCGAACTACGGCGGCGAGGAGGGTGCGCGGTTCGTCCGGGACGCCCTGCTGGAGTGGGCGGCCCGGCGGGTCTGAGAGGCGGGCCCCCTACGGGTCCTGTTGCTCGGCCCGTGGCCGGTCCGCTACCGGGCCGGGACCGGCACCCGGGCGCCCACGGCCCGGAGCACGAACGCCTCGGTCGCGACGATCGCGCGCTCGCGCGCCTCGGGCTCCTCGGGGACGAGGCGCCCCGAGAGGCACGCGTTGACGAGGCCGACGGTCACCTGGACGTCCTGAGCGGGGAACTCCCGGACGGCGATGCCGGCGGTGATGATCTGCCGCAGGATCGCCTCGACCACCACGATGTGCTCGCGCAGCTGGAGGCGGGTGGCGCGGGAGAGGACCTGGCGCAGGTCGGGCCCGGGGGCGAGGTGGAACACGCGGGTGAGGCGCGCCTGCTGGCGGATGTACGTGCGCAGCTGCTCGACCGGGTCCGAGACGCCGATGAGCGACCGCTCGAGGGTGCGGACGTACTGCTCGGTCTCGTGGGTGATGAACCCGAGCAGCAGCGCCTCCTTGTCGGCGAAGTGGTTGTAGACCGCCGTGCGGCCGACGCCGGCCGCCGAGGCGATGTCGGCGAGCGAGATGGCGTCGAAGCCCTTCTCGGCCATCAGGGTCGACAGTGCGGTGAACAGCTTCTGTCGGGTCTGCTCCCGGTGCTCGTGGAGCGATCCGCCGATGATCTTGGGCATGCTGACATCGTAAGCCCTGAATGTCAGATCGGTGGACGCGCGAGGGCCGCCGCACCCGTGGGTTGCGGCGGCCCTCGCTGGGGTCCGGCAGCGGCCGGACCGTCAGCCCTGCATGCTGCTCACGTCGATCGAGACGGGCTCCGCGTGCCAGATGCGGTCGAGGTAGTCGCGCATCGAGCGGTCGGAGGAGAAGAACCCGGTCCGGGCGACGTTGAGCACGGCGCTGCGCGTCCAGGCGTCCTGGTCCGCGTAGGCCGTGTCGACCCTCGCCTGCGCGTCCATGTACGACTGGAAGTCGGCGAGGACGAGGAACCGGTCCTGCTCGAGCAGGTTCGCGACGATCGGCTCGAACTCCCCGCGACGGCCGTCGGAGAACGCGCCCGACGCGATGAGGTCGAGCGCCCGGCGCAGCGCGGCGTTCTTGTCGTAGAACGACGCCGGCTCGTACCCGGCGGAGACGACCCTCTCGACCTCCGGCTCCGACATGCCGAACAGGAAGAAGTTCTCGTCGCCGACCAGCTCGCGGATCTCGACGTTCGCGCCGTCGTCCGTCCCGATCGTCAGGGCGCCGTTGAGGGCGAACTTCATGTTGCCCGTACCGGACGCCTCCTTGCCGGCCACGGAGATCTGCTCCGAGAGGTCGGCGGCCGGGATGAGCTTCTCGGCGAGGGTGACGTTGTAGTTCGGCGGGAACACGATGGTCAGGCGGCCCTGCATCGCCGGGTCGTCGTTGACGGTGCGGCCCACCGCGTTGATGAGCGCGATGATCTCCTTGGCCATCCGGTACCCCGGTGCGGCCTTGGCGCCGAACACGAAGGTGCGCGGCGTGACCTTCTCGATGGGCAGTGCGCCCGACTTCACCTGCTCGTAGAGCGAGACGATGTGCAGCACCTTGAGCATCTGCCGCTTGTACTCGTGCAGGCGCTTGACCATCGCGTCGACCATCGTGCCGGTGTCGACCCGGATCCCGTCGCGGGCCTCCATGACGTCGGCGAACCGCGCCTTGTTGGCGGCCTTCACCTCGCGGAAGCGGCTGAGGAACCCGGAGTCGTCGGCGAGCGGCTCGAGCTCGGAGAGCCGGTCGAGGTCCGTGACCCAGCCGTCGCCGATCGCCTCGGTGATCAGCCCGGACAGGCCGGGGTTCGCGAGGCGGACGAAGCGCCGCGGGGTGACCCCGTTGGTGACGTTGGTGAACTTCTCGGGCTCCATGTCCGAGAAGTCCTTGAGCACCTTGTCGCGCAGGAGCTGCGAGTGCAGGGCGGCGACGCCGTTCACCTTGGACCCGGTGACGGTGGCGAGGTAGGCCATGCGCACCGCGCGCTCGGGGCTCTCGGCGATGATCGACATGTGCCGGGCCCGCATCTCGTCGCCCGGGTACGTCTCGCGGACGCGGGCGAGGAAGTCCTTGTTGATGCGGTAGATGATCTCGAGGTGCCGGGGCAGAAGCTTCTCGAGCAGCGACGTCGGCCACACCTCGAGGGCCTCGGGCAGCAGCGTGTGGCAGGTGTAGGCGAAGACCTGGTTCGTGACGTCCCAGGCCTCGTCCCAGTTCCAGCCGCGCTCGTCGATCAGGATCCGCATGAGCTCGGGGATCGCGATGACCGGGTGCGTGTCGTTGAGCTGGAAGGTGATGCGCTCGGGCAGCTTGTGGAGGTCGTAGCCTGCGGGCAGGACGTCCTCGATGAAGTTGCGGAGCGAGCAGGCCACGAAGAAGTACTGCTGCTGGAGCCGCAGCTCCTTGCCCTGGGGCGTGGAGTCCTCGGGGTAGAGCACCTTCGAGATGTTCTCGGCGAACGTCTGGGCGCGCACGGCCTCGGTGTAGTCGCCGGCGTTGAAGATCTGCAGGTCGAACGCCTTGGTGGCGCGGGCGCTCCAGAGACGCAGCGTGTTCACGCGGCCGTTCTGGTAGCCGGGGACCATGTAGTTGTAGGGCACGCCCTCGACGGACCAGCCCGGGACCCACCGGCTGACCTCGCGGCCGTCGTCGTCTGCGGTCTTCTCGGTGTGACCGCCGAAGTTGACGGTGACCGCGGCCTCGGGGTGCGGGAACTCCCACGGCGACCCGAGCTCGAGCCAGTTGTCGGGCTGCTCGACCTGGCGGCCGTCGACGAAGGTCTGCTTGAAGATCCCGTACTCGTAGCGGATCCCGTAGCCGATCGACGGCACGTCGAGCGTCGCGAGCGAGTCGATGAAGCAGGCGGCGAGCCGCCCGAGGCCGCCGTTGCCGAGCCCGGGCTCGACCTCGACGGTGCGCAGCTCGTCGAGCTCGATGCCGAGGCCCTGCAGGCTCTCGGCCGCGATCTCCTCGAGGTCGGTCGCCAGGAGGCTGTTGTCGAGCTGGCGGCCGAGCAGGAACTCTGCGGAGAGGTAGGCGACGGCCTTGGACTGCAGCTCGGTCTGGCGACGTTCGGTCTCGAGCCATCGGGTCATCAGGTAGTGGCGGACCGTCCGTGCCAGGGCGAGGTACTTGTCGTTGACCGAGGCCTGGAGGAGGTCCACCCCTGCCCGAAGTTCAGTTCCCGGAGGAACTCTCGAGTGAAGCTCTCGACGGTGTTCTCGCGGATCGCGATGGGTGGGTTCGTCACCCTTCAACGGTACTCGGGGCGTCGGCCCGGATCACTGGAAAAGCGCGATCCGTCCGGCGGGTGAGCGTCCGACGACGGCGCGCGGCTCGGGCGGGCGGGGCGCGATCGCGTCGGGGGCGGGCGCGTGCACAGACGCGTCGTCGCAGGTGAGAGGCCGGACGAGGGCATCGGGGCGCGGTCCTTCACCTGGTGGGGTGCGACCTTCGCCGTTGCAAACGTGTCTGAAATCACATCCGTACTTTGCAAAGAATTTCACGATCCGACCGGCACGACGACAGATGGCGATACGCCCCGGGCGCGACATGGTGCAGGACGGTGCGTCCGGCAGACCCCACGTCGGCGCCCGAGTGCCTACAGTGGAGCCGAGGCGCCGCAACGACGTGGACGGGGCGCCGACGACCAGCAGCCGGAGGCGCGACGATGCGCAGCACGGTCCCGAGCGAGGACCCCGCACGGGTGCGCGCTGCCCACGAGGCCTACGTGACCACCGGCAACCTCGCGCCCGGCGTCCGCCCGCTCGTCGCCGAGTCGTGGGCACGGAGCCTGCGCAACGGGGTCGACCCGGAGTCGCCGCACCCCGAGGTCGAGCTCTCCGACCACGAGCTCGCGGAGTACCGCGCCGCGCACGTGCTCGCCCCGGTCATGCCCGTCGTGCGCGAGCTGCTCGTGGACGCCGCCGTCACGGACGGGCTCGTCGTCGCGGTGACGGACGACGTCGGTCGCCTCCTGTGGGTCGAGGGGAACCACGGGGTGCGGGACGCCGTGGGGCAGGTCGGGTTCGTCGAGGGCGCCGTGTGGCGCGAGGAACGGGTGGGCACCAACGCGCCGGGGACGGCGCTCACGACCCGGCGCCCCGTCCAGGTCCTCGGTGCCGAGCACTTCACGCGTCCCGTCCAGGCGTTCAACTGCGCGGCGGCGCCGATCCGCGGCGTCGACGGGCGCGTGGTCGGCGTGCTCGACGTGACCGGCGGCGGGTCCGCGGCGTCCGGGGTCGTGCTCTCGCTCGTCCGGGCCTCGGTCGCGGCCGTCGAGTCCGAGCTCGTCGAGCGGTCCTGGCGGGCGGGCCAGGGCGCGTCGCCGGGAGCACCGGACCTGGCTGCGGCAGGCGAGCTGCTCCTGCCCGGCACCGCCCACCCGGCCGGCGGGACGACGTCCGGCACCTGGCTCGAGGTGCTCGGCGGGGCATCGCTGCACCACGGGCCGGGCCGCGACCGGCACGTGAGCCTGCGGCACGCGGAGATCCTGCTGCTCCTCGCCGAGGACCCGCGAGGCCTGACCGCGGACGAGCTCGCCGTGCTGCTGCACCCGGGAACCCTGAGCGACGTCGCCGTGCGCGCCGAGGTCTCGCGGCTGCGCCGCGCCGTCGGGCCGCTGCTGGGGGAGTCACGCCCCTACCGGCTCGCGCGTCCGCTCGCGACCGACGTCGCCCTCGTCCGGTCGCTGCTCGCCGTCGGGGACCTCGGCGGGGCGCTCGCGGCGTACCCGGGGCCGGTGCTCCCGCGGTCGGTCGCGCCGGGCGTCGAGGCGATCCGCGCGGAGCTGTCGGCCGAGCTGCGCGGGGCGGTGCTCGCGTCGTCCGACGCCGGCGCGGTCGAGCGCTGGCTGGCGAGCCGCGAGGGCGCCGACGACCACGACGCCTGGCGCCACCTCTCCCGGGTCGCGGCCACGGGCTCGCCCGCCGCGACCCGCGCCCGCGCGCGGCTCGCCCTGCTGGACCGCTCGCTCTGCTGACCGGTCAGCCGACGCCGGCAGCAATCGGCTCGGCTGCGGGCTCGCAGCCGAGCGGGTCGACTGCCGTCACCGTCTCAGGACACCGCCAGAGCTCCCACTCCCCGGAGCCGTAGGCGTCCTGCGTGGCATCCACCCACATCTCCATCCCGTCGATCCCGGGCCCGACGCGGAAGTAGGTGGTGATGGGGTCGCCCTCGGTGGTCGGGCTGGTGACGGTGAGCTCCGCCCCCGCTGTCCCGGCCTCGTCGAGGCACTCCCGCGCGGACGCGGGCTCTTCCTCGCCCTGGCTGAGGTTCAGCTCGCCGCAGGAGGGCAGCACTGGGCGGTCCTCGAACGCTGCACGGGCGTCGTCGTCCGGACCGGTGGAGCACGAGACGAGGAGCGCGCAGCACGACGCGGTGCCCAGAAGTGTCGTGAATGAATCGAACCGGGTCATGCCCGCCCTCCGACCTCGGCGTCGGGCTCCGCCGTCTGCGGCGCCCACCGCCTATCCAAGCAGAGTCGCCATCGGGTGCACGGCGAGCCTCGGGCAGACCTGCAACGCTCCTGCAACCCCTGCGGGCCTACCGTCCGAGCAGGACGGCGCAACGAGGCGCCGACCGACGCGAGGAGGCAGGCACGCATGACCGTCTACGCCCAGCCGGGGACCGCCGGCAGCATCGTCGAGTACAAGAGCCGGTACGACCACTGGATCGGCGGCGAGTACGTCGCCCCCGCCAAGGGCCAGTACTTCGAGAACCCCAGCCCCGTCACGGGCAAGACCTTCACCGAGGTCGCGCGCGGCACCGCGGAGGACATCGACCGCGCCCTCGACGCCGCCCACGGCGCCGCACGGACGTGGGGCAAGACCTCCGCGACCGAGCGCGCGATCATCCTCAACAAGATCGCCGACCGCATGGAGGCGAACCTCGAGATGATCGCGGTCGCCGAGTCGTGGGAGAACGGCAAGCCCGTGCGCGAGACGCTCGCCGCGGACATCCCGCTCGCGATCGACCACTTCCGCTACTTCGCCGGGGCGATCCGCGCCGAGGAGGGCTCGATCTCCGAGATCGACGGAGACACCGTGGCCTACCACTTCAGCGAGCCGCTGGGCGTCGTCGGGCAGATCATCCCCTGGAACTTCCCGATCCTGATGGCCACGTGGAAGCTCGCACCGGCGCTCGCGGCCGGCAACTGCGTGGTGCTCAAGCCCGCCGAGCAGACGCCCGCGTCGATCCTGTTCCTGATGGACCTCATCGGGGACCTGCTGCCGCCGGGCGTCCTGAACATCGTCAACGGCTTCGGTGTCGAGGCGGGCAAGCCGCTCGCGTCGAGCCCGCGCATCGCGAAGATCGCGTTCACGGGCGAGACGACGACGGGCCGGCTGATCATGCAGTACGCCAGCCAGAACATCATCCCCGTGACCCTCGAGCTCGGCGGCAAGTCCCCGAACATCTTCTTCGACGACGTCGCGCGGGCCGACGACGCCTTCTACGACAAGGCGCTCGAAGGGTTCACGATGTTCGCCCTGAACCAGGGCGAGGTGTGCACGTGCCCGTCGCGGGCGCTCATCCAGGAGTCGGTCTACGACTCGTTCCTCGGCGACGCGATCAAGCGCACCGAGGCCGTCGTCCAGGGCAACCCGCTGGACACGGACACGATGATCGGCGCGCAGGCCAGCAACGACCAGCTCGAGAAGATCCTCAGCTACTTCGACATCGGTCGTGACGAGGGCGCGAAGATCCTCACGGGCGGTCACCGCGCCGACCTCGGGGGCGACCTCGCCGACGGCTACTACGTGACGCCGACGATCTTCGAGGGCAAGAACTCCATGCGGGTGTTCCAGGAGGAGATCTTCGGTCCCGTCGTCGCGGTCACGAGCTTCAGCGACTTCGACGACGCCATGACGATCGCCAACGACACCCTCTACGGGCTCGGGGCCGGCGTCTGGTCCCGGGACGCGAACACCGCGTACCGCGCCGGTCGCGAGATCCAGGCGGGCCGCGTGTGGACGAACTGCTACCACGCGTACCCCGCGGCGGCGGCGTTCGGCGGCTACAAGGGCTCCGGCGTCGGGCGCGAGAACCACAAGATGATGCTCGACCACTACCAGCAGACCAAGAACCTCCTGGTCAGCTACTCGCCGGACAAGCTCGGCTTCTTCTAGACCCCTCCTGCCGAACCGGGGGTCGTGGTCGATCCTGCCCGTCGGATCGACCACGACCCCCGGTTCGCGGGTACACGATCACCGGTTCGAGAAGAGGAGCCCCACGATGGTGGACGAGATCAAGGACGAGGCGCGCCCCGTCCCCGAGCGGGTCGCGGTGACCGCCGCCGCGACCGAGATGCTGCTGAGCCTGCGTGAGCAGCACGGCGAGCTGATGTTCCACCAGTCCGGCGGCTGCTGCGACGGCAGCTCACCCATGTGCTACCCGCTCGGCGACTTCCTCACCGGCGATGCGGACGTCCACCTCGGCGACCTGTCGCTCGTAGGGTCGGACGACGGCCCTCACCCCGGTGAGCAGGCGACGGTCCCGGTGTGGATGAGCCGCAACCAGTACGAGTACTGGAAGCACACCCACCTGACGATCGACGTCGTGCCGGGCCGAGGTGCCGGGTTCAGCCTCGAGGCGCCGGAGGGCGTGCGGTTCCTGATCCGGTCGCGCATCTTCTCGGACGCCGAGCTGGACCGCCTCCTGGCCGCCGACGCGCTCTGACGGCAGCGGCGGGAGGTCCGCACCCAGCGCCGACGCGCCCCTATGCTCGGCGCATGGACTCCATCGAGCCGGACACCAAGGACTGGACCTGGGTTCTCGACCGCCCGTGCCCCGACTGCGGCTTCGACGCCGGGGCACTCCCGCCCGGCGCCGTCGGTGCGGCCGTGACGGCCGCCGTCCCCCGCTACGTCGCCGTCCTGGAGCGGGACGACGTCGCCGTGCGCCCCGACCCGGGGACGTGGTCGGCGCTCGAGTACGCAGCGCACGTGCGCGACGTGTTCGGCGTCTTCGACGAGCGGCTCGCCCTCATGCTCGCCTACGACACCCCGGACTTCGACAACTGGGACCAGGACACCGCTGCGGTCGCGGGCGAGTACGCGCTCCAGGACCCGGGGGTGGTGGCCGTCGAGCTCGCGGCCGCGGGCGCCGCGGTCGCCGCGTCGTTCGACGCGGTCGCCCCGGAGCAGCTCGACCGTGCCGGACGCCGGTCCAACGGGTCGCAGTTCACGGTCCGGACGCTGGGTCAGTACTTCGTGCACGACGTCGTCCACCACCTGCACGACGTCGACGCGGACTGATCCCGGGGCGCCGACCGGCGCGCCAGTGCCGCCGACCGTTGGCGGCTCCGGGCGGTGACCACGAAACATGGCCGTAGCCTGCTCCCGCTAGCCTCCGGCCATGACTCTCGGTGTCGCGGGGGCGCTACCCGCTGAGCTCGCGCACGACCACGTACTCGTCGTGCCCGAGGGCACCGACCTCGCGGAATACGCTCGGTCGCGCTACCTCGACGCGGGTTGGGCTCGCGAGCCGGTCTCCACGGTGCAGGCGACAGCCGAGATGCCGCGGGCGGTCGGGGCGCGCTTCCGGGGTTCTCAGGTCCGTGCGGAGGCCCGTCCGGGGATCCTCACGCTCGACGACGAGCTCTGCGCCGTCGGCCCGTTCCCGCTGACCCCGGCCCAGACCCAGGCGCTCGACGTCGAACAGGGCGCCATCGGCTACGCGCTCCACGCGGCGCAGCCGCCCGCGAGGGGCGGTCCCGCGGCCGCGGCGGAGGACCGGGACGGACTCGTCCGCGCCTTCGGTCCGGCGATGCCGGTGGGCGCCGAGCTCCGCGCGCTGCGCTGGGCGGTCGCCGTGGCCCGTGCGGTGCGGGGTTCGTTGGTGACCAGCACCAACGAGGTCGTCACGCCGGACCCTCGGTCCTCGGTCGACCTCACGCTGTACAGCGCCCACGCCCTGACGGCGGGGCAGGTGCTCCCGATGCTGCGCAAGGTCCAGCCCGGCGCGCGCGTCGTGGACGAGAGCCGCGTGGAGCGCGGACCGGCGGCGTTCACCCTCGTGGGTGAGTCCCCGTACGACGGCGACCTGCACGTCTGGCTGCAGCGAGCGACCGACGTCCCGCTGGCGCTGCAGCGGCGGGCGTGGCGCGAGTACGGCCCGTTCGAGTACCGGATGATGTGGCGGCCCGCGGAGCCGCTCGAGCTCGACGTCGAGCATCCGTCGGGCACCCATCTCATCGCGCGGGAGAGGGTCCGTTCGGCGATCGCAGGGCTGTCCGTGGCGCTGACCGCGCGCATCGGAGGGACGGTGGTGAGCGACAGCGGCTTCGTCGTCGGGTCGGACGAGCTGCGCGCGCGGGCGGAGATGTCGCGCGGCGGGAGCGTCTGGGTGTGACGAGTTGTCCACAGAGGTTGTCCACAACCCTGTGTGTATAACCCGAAACAGCAGGCCAGCGCTGTGGACCGCGCTGTGGACGGCGTGCGATCAGCCCAGCGCGGGTGATTTTCCGCGAGAATGTGCTGGAACGGGACATCCGTGCTAACCCTCAGGCTGAGGTCCAGCCTGTCGGCGACCGAGGTTTTCCACAGATTTTGTACACATGCCTGTGGGTCGTGTGGCCGTTCGGCCGCTCCGCCTGTGGACGACCGGTGGACGACGCCGTCCGGTGCTCGCGGCGCCCCCGGACCTGTTGCACGTGCCGCCCGAGAGGACTAAAACGTCTCTAGCGGCACCGTGGACGCAGTCGCTCGGCCGGACGGTCGACGGGGGTGCGTCGCAGTGTCGATCGACCGGAGAACGGCTCGACCCCCTGGTGTCCTGCTGGGGAGGCGTGTGACGGCGCAGTCCTGCCGGACCCGGAAGCACGACCACGAGAGGTGTCGACTGTGGTGAGACGGACCTTGAGCCCGCCGGACCGCGACCGCACCGAGCCGTGACGTCACTGCGGCGCCCCACCGTGACCGGCCGCACCGGCCTGCCGCTGTTCTGCTGGGGCACGGGGTCGACAGCGGGCCCCTCGGACTCGACCTCCGAGCGGCCCGCTGACGCTTGTCCAGGACCTCGTCGAGGTTCGTGGTCCGCACAGGTGGGCCAGGCGTCGGCACGGAGGCCGACACGCGTGCCTACGCTCGGTCCATGAGCAACCAGGAGCGCGACCCCGACGAACGCCTGTGCTCCGCTGGCGATCCGCGCGCGGGCATCGAGGTCCTCACGCACCGGGACGTGCCGCTCGGCGGTCCGCGGGCCATGGACGTGCGGCGCACGATCCCGCAGCGCGCCCGTTCGCTCGTCGGCGCCTGGTGCTTCTGCGACCACTACGGGCCGGACGACGTCTCGCGCGGCCCGGGCATGCAGGTCCCGCCGCACCCGCACACCGGTCTGCAGACCGTCACCTGGCTGTTCGAGGGCGAGGTGCTGCACCGCGACTCGCTCCGGTCGCTCGAGACGGTGCGCCCCGGCGAGCTGAACCTCATGACCGCCGGCCGCGGCATCTCGCACTCGGAGGAGACGCCGCGCGGCAGCCGGGAGGCGCGGCTCCACGGCGTGCAGCTCTGGGTCGCGCTGCCGTCGTCCCGCGCCGGCGGCCCACCGGCGTTCGAGCACCGGTCGAACCTCCCGACGGTGCTCGCCCTCGGGGCGCGCGTCGAGGTGTTCGTCGGCTCCCTCGGGCTCGGCGGGCGCGTCGTGACCTCCCCGGCCATGGTCCACACACCGTTGGTCGGTGCGCAGGTCGACCTCGACCCCGGCAGCGAGGTGACGCTCGACGTGTCGGAGGGGTTCGAGCACGGCCTGCTCGTCGATGCCGGCGACGTGACGCTCGAGGGTGTCCGGGTGCCGCCGTCCTCGCTCGCGTACGTCGGGACGGGACGGACGTCGCTGACGGTGGCCGCGTCGTCCGACGGGCCCGCCCGGATGATCCTCCTGGGCGGCGAGCCGTTCGAGGAGGACGTCGTGATGTGGTGGAACTTCGTCGGGCGCACGCACGAGGACGTGGCCGAGGCTCGCGCGGCCTGGTCGGCCCAGCTCGCCACCGGGTCGCGTGACTCCGACGGCTCTGGCGGGTCGGGCGGCGCCGACGGGTCTGGCGGGTCTGACGGCTCGGACGCGCCTGATGGTCGGGTCACGGGCTTCGTCGAGGGCGCTGACGAGATGCGCTTCGGCGAGACCGTCGGCTACGACGGTCCGCCGCTCCCGGCGCCACGGCTGCCGGACGTGCGGCTGCGCCCGCGTCGGCGGGCCTGACGACCTATCAGGAACCGGCCGGGCGCGTCCGGCGGTCCCGTCCCGAACCGGTGGTTCCTTCGCGCCGAACCGGTGGTTCGGTGTCGTCCGAGGCCCGGGATCGACCATAACCACCGGTTCGGCGGCCGTGGCACGGGGACGGTCCAGGGACGACGAGAGCCGCCCCGGACGACGTCCGGAAGCGGCTCTGACCTGCACTGACATGCTGTGGAGCGGGTGACGGGAATCGAACCCGCGCTATCAGCTTGGGAATCTGCCTATTGCACGTTTCTAGGTGGCCGGCCAGGCGGCTGCAAGCCGCTGACCTGGGATTACTCTATCGCTCACTATCGCTAAGGGTGCCTAAGACATGCTCTCTAGGGGCGCGTAAGGGCGCATTAGGGCGCAAATCTTGGGGCTCGAGCGAGCTCGTGAGCGGGCCTCGCGGGGCCGCTGCCGCATGGGCTGACCTGCGACGATGCCGCACCGGAGTCCTGGCTCTCGAGGTGGGTGCGCGTCGGAGGCGTGGCCGTCCAGGAGTTCCGAAGGGCGCACGGGGGTCGCTCGGCCGGCGATGAACCTGCGGAGGCGCGGGCGTGGTGGCTCACGATTGACCAAGTGCCGCATGGGCTGACCTGCGACGATGCCCCATCGCGGGTCGCCGCGGCGTGGTCCGGGCATGGTGCGGATGAAACGGCCTGCATCAGCTCGGTCTGAAATCTGAGCCGCGCAGGGCGCTCCGGTCGTGTCTCGAGGGGCCGAGCTGCGAGCCGCGGAGCAGGTGCGCGGAGTGGCCGGGGCCCCGAACCGGGCCGGATCGGCCCGGTTCGGGTCGCGCTTGGCCGATTCTTGCCCGTTTTTCAACACAATCGGGAGAGAAAGGGAGGAGTAGGCGCGAGAGTTTCCGCATTGCTCACTTAAAGAAACGCGGCCTTCCCTATACATGGTCACCAAGAAAGAGAAATGAGAGCGGACGGCTTGCGTGGGTTACCGAGCCAGTCAAAGACCGTTCAAACCGTGGGCCATTCGATCCAAAGCATCGGCTGTAGGGGCGCCGGCGATGGGGCGGTTAGCACTCGGCCCTCGAGGCGTGCCAGGTCCACGTGCTTGTGGCAGCTCACGCACCGGGGCTCGTACCGCTGCGGGTCCGGGCTGTACTCATACCCTCGGCCGTCCTCGAGCTCGGCGGGATCGTCATGGGTGTAGCACCAATGACGGGCAGGGCCACCGCAATCGACGCAGCCGTGGTCGCGTGCCCGGCCTCGGCGGCGCCCGACGCGGCGGTGCGCACCCTTGTAGGTGATCGGCCCAGGCCGGCGCGGTGTCATGCCGCACCGCCGCGGGCGAGTGCCAGGGCATGCCGGACCACCTCAGAGCCGGGAGCATCCTGGCCGAGGTCGGCTTGGGCACGCTCGAGATAGCGGGGGTAGTGGTTCGGTCCGAGCTTCTCGAGAGCGGCGCGTTCGATGCCCTCTTGCTCGGCGTCGCGGCGGCTCGCAGGTGAGGTGCTCGCCTGAGGTGCGATTGTTCCTGGGGTATTCCTCTGTAGGTTCCTCACTTCTCCTAGGGCGGTGGCTGAGCCTCCGCCTGAGCGGTGGCTCAGTCTCCGCCTGAGCGGTGGCTCAGTCTCCGCCTGAGGCGGTGGCTCAGTCTCCGCCTGGGTGCGTGAGGCGCTGAGCTCGAGCGTCAACCGATGCTCGGTGCGGTGGTGTCCCTGGCCGGCCCGGATGCGCTCGGCCATGCCCGCCCTGCGAATCTCTTGCCACGCCGCTCGTACCGCCCGCTCGGCGTTGCGGTGGAGTGTTCGCGCGTCCGCTGCCTCGGGGCTCGTGTCCTCGGCGTCGGGTTCCTCGGGCAGGGTGTATCCGAGCGCGTCGGCAAGGATCGGTGAGCCCGCCCAGTAGCGAGCGCCCTCAGGTGTGCGGGCATCAGCGTCCCGGCACAGGTGCGCGGCCCGCAGTAGCACGAGCCGCGCGGCGCGGCCGAGCCGCTTGTGTCTCGAGTCCGCCCATACCGCGCTGACCAGTAGCCCACCCATCAGTGCCGCCCAGTGTCGTGGGCCCCGTGCATCATGGCGGGACCGTGCGGCTTGCTCAGGGCCTCGGTAGGTGCGCCGGCTCCCACGCGGGGGCCGGCGTCGCCGACTACGGCCCGCGGGCCGAGCAGGGCAAAGCCTCGGCGGTGGTAGTCCTCGAGAACCTCGGGGCTCGGGTCTGGGTGGATGATCCAGACCATGACCGGCTCGCGTAGGCGGGTCGCACGCTCGAGGGCGCCGGCCAGCGCGCCGAGGGCCACGTGGCGCACGTGGGGTGCAGCGGTGTCGCCGAGGGCGGCGGCGAGCGCCTCGAGGTTGATCCGCACGTCCGAGCCGGTAGAGAGCCTGGCGGCCAGTTCGGGCGCGTGGTCGCCGGTCAGTACCGCGACGCGGGCGCCGACCACGCGCGGTGCGTGGCCGGCGTGCCTGGCGGCGCTCATGCGCTCGGGCGGGCTGTGGCCGGCCGGGTCGCGGCGGAGATGAATCGCTCGAGCTCGCTCCGGCGCAGGCGGATACGCCGCTCTCCGAGGTTGGCGGCGGCGATACGGTGCGTGCGGATCAGCTCGCGTACCGCGAGCTCGGGCACGTTGAGGTACTCGGCCGCATCGCGCACGGTCAGGAGCGGGTCAGCGTTCGGGGGTGCTGCCTCGGTGGTGCTCGCCAGGGCACGCGGTGCCGGCGTGGTCGTGGTGTTCACGGGTGTCTCTACCTTCGTTCGGCGTGAGCCGGCCTAGGTAGGGCGTAGCGGGCGACGGCGGGCGCGCGGAGGTGCGCGGGGCCGGGGTGTGCGGGTCAGGCAGCGTGCGTCGCTCGCGCCCGCGTGAGCGGCGGGGCGGCGGTCAGCACGCACTCGGTGAGAGCCAGTAGCGCCGGTGGCGGATCGGGGTCATGCGCGGCCCGCTCGAGGTCCGCGGCGGCCCGCTGGGCATCGGCGGGTGTCGCGTCCGGGTCGTCGTCGTGCGGCTGGCGCTCGAGGGCGGTCCGCGCCTCGGCGCGAATGGCGATCCGGGTCACCAGTTGCTCGGCGCGTGCTTGGACGATCGACGCCAGGTAGGCCTCGAGCTCATAGGCGAGCGCGTCGGTGAGCGCCTCGAGGTCGGCCGGCGATCCGATGCCGTAGGCGGCCCACACATGCGTGCCCTCGAGGGGAAAGCCGAGGTCTGCGAGCGCGGCGTAAGCCTCGGCGCGCCCCGCGTCGCTCAGGTCGGTGCGGGCCCCGAGCGCGCGCAGGGCACGGACCGCGGCGAGCAGCATGCCGGGAACCTCGGTGACCGGCCGCCCGTACTCGTGCACGTCCCCCACGAAATGCGCGAGCGCGGCGCGGGATAGTCGCTGCAGGGCCTCGGGCTCGGGCATGGCGAGCAGCAGGGCGGCCTCAGCTCGAGCCGAGGTCAGGGTCGCGAACGCGCCCCGAGCATCGCGCTCGGGGTGCGTCAGCTGGGCGACGCGAGGTAGGCGCAGGTCGAGCGAGGGCGCATTACGGGCGCGCGTAACGCACAGGGCGCGCCGTACTCGGCGAGGCTCGTCAGGCGAAGCACGGGCCAGTTCGCGGGCGAATGCCCGACGCTCGGCACGCTTGGCTTGGCGAGCGGCCGCGCCTGCGGTGCGCTCGTCGGGCGGCGTGCTGCGGGTCATGTTTCGGAACCTATCGCTAGGTAGGGACAACTGAAATCGTGTAGGTCTATGCGCTGGCCCGTGGGCGCAGGGGCAGCACGTTGGCCGGGTGCTCGAGGTCGGCCATGCGCGCGGCCAGGCGGCGGTCCGAGGCGTCGGTGGCGTGCTGGTAGATCAGCGCGGCGGCCACGGTCGAGTGGCCCAGGCGGCGCTGTAGCTCGGCCAGCGTGGCGCCGGCCTCGGCGGCGCGGGTGGCGCCGGTGTGGCGCAGGTCGTGCCAGCGCAGATCGGGGCGGCCGGCCTCGGCGCGGGCGCGTCCGAATGCCACGCTGCGGGTGCTCGAGTGGACGGGGCGCCCCGAGGCGGTAGCGAACACCAGAGCGCGCCGGCCGGGGCCGGTGAACCGGTCCAGGTGCTCGGCCAGGGCGCGCGCGGTGGCCGGGGGCAGGGCCACGGTGCGCCGGCCGGCGTCGCTCTTGGGCGGGCCGAACGTGATGGGCTGGCCGTTCACCTCGATCAGCGATTGCTCTACCCGCACGGTGGCGTGCTCGAGGTCGATGTGACGGCGCTCGAGGGCGAACAGCTCCGAGGCGCGCAGGCCGGACCACGCGGCCACGAGCACCGCGGCGCGGTATCGCTCGGGCATGGCGGCGGCGATCAGCTCCACCTCGGCGGGCGTGGCCGGTGTGCGCTCGGCGGCGCGCACCTGCCCGCCGCGTCGGACCTGGCACGGGTTGGCCGAGAGCATGCGCTCGCGCACGGCGGCCGAGCAGATGGTGCGTAGGAGCCGGTAGGCCTGGGCGGCCTGGGTGCGGCCGGCGTTCGGCGCCGGGGTAGGGGCGGCGGGCATCGGCGCGCCGGCGCGCTGCCAGTCGGCCACGAGCGCCGCGGGCAGGCGCCCGGTCACGGCGCACGGGTGCCCGTAGTCCAGCGCCCATGCGCGCACGGCCTGGGCGGTGGTCACGGTGGCGGCGCGTTCGGCGCGGGCGGTGGCCGAGGTGCGAGCTGCGGCCACGACGGCGGCGTGCCAGTCGGCCACGAGTCCGGGCGTCAGGGCCCGCACCTCGAGGGCGCCGAGGTCCAGGGCGATGCTCGAGCGGCCGGTGGCCGGGATCGGGGCCAGGAGCCAGCGGTCGGCCAGGCGCCGGTACAGGTCGAGCGTGCGGGGCGCCAGACCGTCCTGGCGGGCCAGCCAGCGGCGGGCGTAGGTGCTCAGCGTCAGCGCCCCGAGGTCGGGCGCGCGGTAGGAGCCTCGGTACACGTCGGTCAGGACGGCTGCGAGCGCGCCCTCGGCCTCAGCGCGCGTGTCATGGGTGCCGGCGCTGCGGCGGGTGCCGTCCGGGCCGGTGTACAGGGCTCGCCAGCGCCCGGAGCGTTCCTGGCGTACCTGTCCGTAGCCGCGTCGAGCGTGGCGTGAGGGCGTGGTGGCAGCTCGAGGGGCCGAGGTGGCGCGGGTGGTGGTGTTCATGCGGTCGCTCCGTGCGTATCCGCGCCGCGAAGGGCGCATTAGGGCGCAAGAGGCGAAAACCCTCGCGCCTCAGAGCGGCCCCAAACGGGGGCGATACGCACTCTGACCTGCGATGATGCTGAGAGAGCGGGTGACGGGAATCGAACCCGCGCTATCAGCTTGGGAAGCTGATGTTCTACCATTGAACTACACCCGCGAAGCGATCCTGGGGGCATGCTCGGTGGTGCTCAACCCGAGCCCCGGTCGATCGCGCGCACCGATCATAACCGCATCGGGCCCCGATTCTCGAAACGGTCGGTCTCGGTGGGCCGGGGCCTCCGCAACACCGGCCGACTCCGCTAGCGTGAGCCCGTGCTGCTCTCCGACCGCGACATCAGGGCCGAGCTCGACGCCGGCCGTGTCCAGCTCGAGCCCTACGAGCCCGGGATGCTCCAGCCGTCGAGCATCGACGTCCGGCTCGACAGGTACTTCCGGTTGTTCGACAACCACAAGTACCCGTTCATCGACCCGCGCGAGGACCAGCCCGAGCTGACGCGGCTCGTCGAGGTCGACGGCGACGAGCCGTTCATCCTGCACCCCGGCGAGTTCGTGCTGGGTTCCACGTACGAGGCGGTCACGCTGCCGGACGACGTCGCGGCGCGCCTCGAGGGCAAGTCCAGCCTCGGGCGACTCGGCCTGCTGACCCACTCGACGGCCGGGTTCATCGACCCCGGGTTCTCCGGTCACGTGACGCTCGAGCTGTCGAACGTGGCGACGCTGCCGATCACGCTCTGGCCTGGCATGAAGATCGGCCAGATGTGCTTCTTCCGTCTGTCGTCGCCCTCCGAGCACCCGTACGGGTCGAGCGTCTACGGCTCGCGGTACCAGGGCCAGCGTGGCCCGACGGCGTCGCGGTCGTTCCAGAGCTTCCACCGCACCCAGGTCTGACGCCGCCCGACCGCATGGCCGCCGACCGGAACCCCCGACGCGTCAGACTGCACCGAGCCCCGAGAAGAGACATGCCTACCCTCCCTCCTTCGCTCCCGTCCCTGCCCGCGACGTCCCCGGCCGGGTACCAGGCCCGGCACCTGCTCGTCCTGCCCGACGACGTGGTCGTCGACGAGGTCGAGACCCTCGCGCTGTCCCGCTTCGCGGGGACACGCTGGGACGTCGTCCCGACGGGGGTCGTGCCTGCGGCGGCCGCGCCGCGCGTCGCGCGACCGGGGGAGCCCGGTGTCCTGCGGACCTCCCGCCACACGACGCTCACGGGGCCGTTCGCCCCGGTGCCGGGGTTGCCGCACGGGTCCAGCGCGGTCTTCGACGTGACGGTCCCGCGCGAGCGTGGCGAGGCTCCCTACCCGGGCGGCGGGGACCGCGACGGGCTCGGCAGGGCGTTCCCGCACGGGCTGCCGCACCGTGAGGAGGGCCGGGTCGTCGCCTGGCTGGTCGACGCCGCTCGCCGCCTCGGCGGGCACCTGGCGCTGGACGCCACCGCCGACGGCCGCGCGGCCGTGGTGCTGACCCCCGACCCCTCGGTCGCGGTCGACATGACGGTCTACTCGGACGTGTGGCTCGACCCCGACGCCGCGCAGTCCGTGCTCTCCGCCGTCGACGTGCGGATCCGCCTGGCGATGGACGGGGCGGAGTGGAGCGGCCCGCCGCGGGGCATCGCGGACCTGCCCCTGTACCGGGGCGAGCAGATGGAGGCCGAGACCCGCAGGCGCATCCACGCGGCGGCCGACGAGGTCGACATCCGGGCCCTGACGAGCGGCGAGCCGCTCGACGGCTACGGGCTGCTCCTCGACCTCGGGGTCGACGGCATGGTCGCGGTGGAGGTCGACGGCCAGGACGAGCTGCCGCTGCTGCTGCGCGGTCTGCCGTGGACCCAGGGCGGCGCGGTCGCCTACCGGGTCCGCTGGGAGCCGTCCGACCTCGAGGCGTCGCAGGACGAGCACCCCTCGCTCGACTTCCGCGTGGCGCGCAAGCGTGCGGCGGAGCTCGTGGCCGACCTGGCCCGGGTCCTGCACGGCGCGGTCGGTGGCGAGATCGCGGACGACGCCGGGTTCCTCGTCGAGCCGGACGACCTCTGACCTGCGTCTTCGTCCAGCTGGAGGCGCACGGACGGTGAGGCGCTGACCGCTGTCGCAGGGACGCCGTCCGACCTGCGGCGACGCCGGGCCGGTTGGTAACCTACTCCTCTCGCCCACCCGCCCACAGGACGGAGCGGACGTGCTGCTGCTCCTCGTGGCCCACCTCCTCATGGCGCTCGCCGCGCCTCTTCTCGTCAGCGTGCTCCACCGCAGGGCGTTCTGGGTCATGGCCCTCGCACCGGCGTCCGCCGCGGCCTACGCCCTAGCCCACACGCCGCAGGTCATGGCGGGCGACTTCCCGACCGAGAGCGTCGCGTGGGTCCCGTCGCTCGGTCTCGAGCTGGCGTTCCGGCTCGACACGCTCTCGTGGTTCATGCTGCTGCTGGTGGGCGGGGTGGGCGCGCTCGTCCTCGTGTACTGCTCGGCGTACTTCTCCCGGACCGCCGCAGGCCTGCGGCGCTTCGGTGCGGTCCTGACGGCGTTCGCGGGGACGATGGTCGGCCTCGTGACCGCCGACGACCTGCTGCTCCTGTTCGTGTTCTGGGAGCTCACGACCGTCTTCTCCTACCTCCTGATCAGCCACTACGCGGACCGCAAGGCGAGCCGCCGTGCCGCGATGCAGGCGATCGTCGTCACCACGGCCGGCGGGCTCGCCATGCTCGTGGGCCTGGTGATCCTCGGTGAGGCCGCGGGGACCTACCGGCTGTCGGACGTCGTCGCGCACCCTCCTGAGGGCGGCGCGGTCCCGGTCGCGGTGGCTCTGCTGCTCGTGGGCGCCGCGACGAAGTCGGCGCTGATCCCGTTCCACTTCTGGCTCCCCGCGGCGATGGCCGCGCCGACCCCGGTGAGCGCCTACCTGCACGCGGCGGCGATGGTGAAGGCCGGCGTCTACCTCGTGGCCCGGTTCGCCCCGGCGTACGCGGAGCTGCCCGTGTGGCAGGTCATGGTGATCACCCTCGGGACGGGCACCATGCTGCTGGGCGGCTACCGCGCGCTGCGACAGCACGACCTCAAGCTCGTCCTCGCGTTCGGGACGGTGAGCCAGCTCGGCCTGATCATCCTGTTGGTCGGCCTCGGCACCCGGGGCGCGGCCCTGGCGGGGCTTGCGATGATCGGCGCGCACGCGATGTTCAAGGCGGCGCTCTTCCTCGTCGTCGGCATCGTCGACGCCGCCACCGGGACCCGCGACCTGCGCCGACTGACCGGCGTCGGGCGCCGGCTCCCCGTCACGGCGACGGCCGCCGCGCTCGCCACCCTGTCGATGATGGGCTTCCCGCCGTTCGCCGGGTACGTCGCCAAGGAGGCCGCGCTGGAGTCCCTGGTCCACGGCGCCGAGGACGGGTGGGTCGACCAGGTCGTGCTCTGGGCGTTCGTCGTGGGTTCCGTCCTGACGGTGGCGTACAGCCTCCGGTTCTGGTGGGGCGCGTTCGCCTCCAAGGGTCCGGCGACCGAGCGCGGCGCGGCGACCGACCGGCGGACCGGCAGCGGCGACGTCGAGCACCCCGTCGACCCGGGCGAGGTCGAGCGGCCGTCCGTGCTGCTCGTCGGACCGCCCGCGATCCTGGCTCTCCTGGGACTCGCCGCCGCGCTCCTCCCGCACCTGGGCGAGGCGATCCTCGGGCCGTACGCCGAGACGTACCCGGAGGGCGAGCCTGGACACCTCACCCTGTGGGGCGGGTTCGGCCTGCCGGTCGTGCTGACCCTGGGCGTCTATGTCGTCGGTGCGCTGCTCTTCTGGGCCCGGGAACGCGTCGAGCGCTTCCAGGCGCGGGCCCCGCACGTCGTCGAGGCCGACGTCGTCTACCGGCGCACCATGCGGCGCCTCGACGAGATCGCGGCCGACGTCACCGCGGCCACGCAGCGAGGCTCGCTGCCGTTCTACCTCGGAGCGATCCTCGTCGTCATGGTGATCGGCCCCGGGATCGCGGGCCTGGCCGGGTGGCGCGGCGAGCTGGAGGTCAAGCTGTGGGACCGGCCCGCGCAGATGGTCGTCGTCGTGGCGATCGCGGTGGCGACGATCCTCGCGACCCGTGCGCGCCGTCGGCTCAAGGCCGTCCTGCTCGTCGGGGCCGCCGGCTACGGCAACGCCGCGCTCTTCCTGCTGCACGGAGCGCCAGACCTCGCCATGACGCAGGTGCTCGTCGAGACCGTGACGCTCGCCGTCATGGTGCTGGTGCTGCGCCGTCTGCCCCCGTACTTCTCCGACCGGCCGCTCGCGGTCAGCCGGTACGTGCGGCTCGGCATCGGCGTCGCGGTCGGCGTCGTCATGATGGGCTTCGCGATCGTCGCCCCGCTGGCGCGCACGGCGCTGCCCGTCTCCATCGACTTCCCGAGCGAGGCCGACGAGTTCGGGGGCGGCAAGAACGTCGTCAACGTGACCCTCGTGGACATCCGTGCGTGGGACACGGTCGGTGAGATCTCGGTGCTGCTCGTCGCGGCGACGGGCGTCGCGTCGCTCGTGTTCCTGCGGCGCAGGAGCGGCGAGATCCCGAGGCTGCGGGCGACCGAGGACCTCTCGACGCGACAGCCCAAGGTCTGGTCGGGCACGCCGGACCCCGGCGGTGCCCTGCGGACCCGGGGCACCGGGGCCCGCGAGGGTGCCAGCCCGGCGATGCGGCCCTGGTTGCGGGCCGAGTCGACGCTCGCACCGCAACGGCGGTCCGTGATCTTCGAGGTCGTGACGCGCCTCGTGTTCCACTCGATGATCGTCTTCGCGCTCTACCTGCTGTTCTCGGGGCACAACTCGCCCGGCGGCGGGTTCGCCGCGGGCCTGCTCGTCGGGATCGCCCTGCTCGTGCGCTACCTGGCGGGCGGGCGGTACGAGCTCGGCGAGGCGGCCCCCGTCCACCCGGGGCTGCTGCTCGGTACGGGATTGTTCCTGTCGGCCGGCGTGGGTCTCCTCGCACTCCTGGCCGGGGGCGAGGTGCTGCAGAGCGTGATCCTGGACCTCCACGTCCCCGTGCTCGGAGAGGTCCACCTCGTGACGTCGCTGTTCTTCGACATCGGGGTGTTCCTGCTCGTGATCGGCCTCGTGCTCGACATCCTGCGTTCGCTCGGCGGCGAGCTCGACCGGCAGGCGGAGATCACCGACGGCGACCTCGACACCGGGCCCGAGTCCGAGCTCGAGGCGCTCGACCCCACCGTGATCGGCGGTGAGCGGCCGTGATCACCGACGTCCTCGAGTCCCTCGGTGGCCGGGTCGGCCACGTCGCCGCCCGGGTCGGCGGGGTCCTGCCCGCGTCGACCGACGAGCCGACCCCGAGACCGGCTTCGGCATGACCCCGAGCCTCGCGATCGTCCTCGCGATCGGCGTGCTGTTCGCGACCGGGGTCTACCTGCTCCTGGAGCGGAGCCTGACGCGGGTGCTGATCGGGTTCATCCTCATCGGCAACGGTGCGAACCTGCTGTTCCTCGTCGCGGGCGGACGTGCCGGAGGCGCCCCGATCGTCGGCCTGACACCGGTGGGGGAGATGAGCGACCCCCTGGTCCAGGCGATGGTGCTCACGGCGATCGTCATCACCCTCGGGCTCACCGCGTTCGTGCTCGCCATGGCGTACCGGTCGTGGCAGCTGCACGGCCACGACGAGGTCCAGGACGACCTCGAGGACCGCCGCGTCGCGCGGATCGCAGCGACGAACGAGCCCGCGTACGACGACTCGGACGCCGCCGACAACACGTCGCTCGACGACGAGGCGTCGACGGTGCGCGACGAGACGAGCAGGCTCGGCGAGGACGACCGTCGGCACCGGGACGGCAAGGACCACCCGAAGGACCACGGCACGCAGCCTGGGCGCTCCGGCACGACCTCCGGCGGTGACCCGTCGTGAGCTACTCCCTCCAGACGCTCGTCCCGCTGCCCGTGATGCTGCCGCTGTTCGCCGCGGGGCTCACCCTCGCGCTGTGGCGGTTCCCCCGCGCGCAGCGCATCATCTCGGTCACGACCCTGGTCCTCATGGTCCTGGCGGCGGTCGGCCTGCTCGTGGCGGCGGACGACGGCCCGCTCGTCGTGAACGTCGGCGGGTGGTCGGCCCCGGTCGGGATCAACCTCGTCGCCGACCGGCTCTCGGCGCTGATGCTGGTCGTCTCGTCGGTCATGCTCCTCGCGGTGCTCCTCTACTCGTTGGGGCAGGGCATCGCGGACGGTGACGAGGCCGCGCCGGTGGCGATCTACCACCCGACCTACCTGGTGCTGGCGGCCGGGGTGTCGAACGCGTTCCTCTCCGGCGACCTGTTCAACCTCTACGTCGGCTTCGAGGTGCTGCTCGCGGCCAGCTACGTGCTGCTGACGCTGGGCGGCACGGGCGAGCGCATCCGGGCCGGCGCGATCTACGTCGTCGTCGGGCTCGTGTCCTCCGTCGTCTTCCTCGTCGCGATCGCGCTGACGTACGCGGCAGCGGGGACCGTGAACCTCGCGCAGCTCGCCGAGCGCATGCCGGACATCGAGCCGAGCACGCGGCTGATCCTCGAGCTCCTCCTCCTGCTCGCGTTCGGGATCAAGGCGGCGATCTTCCCGCTCTCCGCATGGCTGCCGGACTCCTACCCGACCGCGCCCGCGCCCGTCACCGCCGTCTTCGCCGGCCTGCTCACCAAGGTGGGCGTCTACGCGATCATCCGGACACAGACCCTGCTGTTCCCCGACGGCCGGGTCGACACGGTGCTCCTCGTCCTGGCGCTCCTGACGATGATCGTCGGGATCCTCGGAGCCGTCGCGCAGAACGACATCAAGCGCCTGCTCTCGTTCACCCTCGTCAGCCACATCGGCTACATGGTCTTCGGGATCGCGCTCGCCACCGAGGCGGGGATGTCGGCGGCGATCTTCTACGTCGTGCACCACATCACCGTCCAGACCACGCTGTTCCTCGTCGTCGGGCTCGTCGAGCGCCGGGGCGGGTCCACGTCGCTCGACCGGCTCGGAGGCCTGGCGCGGGCGGCGCCGGGGCTCGCGATCCTCTTCTTCGTCCCCGCGATGAACCTCGCGGGCATCCCGCCGCTGTCGGGCTTCCTCGGGAAGGTCGGGCTCCTCGAGGAGGGCGCACGGCAGGGGACCCCGCTCGTCTGGGTGCTCGTCGTCGGCAGCGTGGTCACGTCGCTTCTCACGCTGTACGCGATCGTCAAGGCGTGGAACAAGGCGTTCTGGCAGACGCCACCCGCGGACCTCCCGCCGGTGCGGCTGCCGCGCGCGATGGTCGGCCCGACGACGGCGCTCGTCGTCCTCGGCGTGGGCATCACGGTCGTGGCCGGCCCGCTGTACTCGTACTCCGAGCGGGCCGCCGCGACACTCATGGACGGCACGTCCTACGTGGACGCCGTGTTCCCCGGCGGGGCGCTGCGGGGCGAGGGGGAGTCGGACGAGGGCAAGAAGGTGGACGGCAGCATCGACGGCGACGACGCGGAGCCCGAGGAGGAGCCGACGACGGCGCCGGGGTCGATCGTCTCCCCGGAACCGGGCGACCCGCGCACGCCCGAACCCACGTCTGCGCGCACGTCTGTCGGCTCGTCCACAGGCACGGACGACACGGGACCGGGAGGTGCGGAGTGAGCCCCGGGTACTGGTTCCGCTGGCGTCGCCGCGTGCGCACGCAGTGGCACGCGGCGCTGTGGCTGATGGTCGTCTGGGCGCTGCTGTGGGGCAGCGTCGCGTGGGGGACGCTGCTGGTGGGCGCGCTGCTCGGGGTGCTCGTCGTGTCGTTCATGCCGCTCCCGAAGATCGACTTCCAGGGGCAGTTCAGGGTCGGCGGGTTCCTGCGGCTCGTCGGGCACTTCGTGCGCGACCTCGCGGTGGCGTCGGTGCAGGTCGCGGCCCAGGCGCTGCGCGTCGGGTGGACTCCGCACGGTGCGGTGGTCCGGGTCCCGATGCGCAACGCGGGCGACCTCTACCTGACGGTCGCGTCGATCCTCACGTCGCTGGTCCCGGGGACCGTCATCATCGAGGCGCACCGGCTCACCGGCGTGCTGTACGTCCACGTGCTGGACCTCGAGTCGTCGGGCGGGCCGGACGCCGTCCGACGCGAGATCCACGACCTCGAGGAGCGGGTGCTGCGCGCCTTCGCGTCGGACCGCGAGCTGGCCCGCGCCGGCCTCGGGCCGGCCGGCCTCACGGTGGCGGACGACGAGGCGCGCGCCGCGATGGCCGGTGACACCCCGGAGCCATCGCCCTGGTCAGCGGGACCCGAGGACGGGCCGAGGACCGGCCGAGACCCGGAGGAGGGCCGATGACCGCGACCGTCGCCGTCGTCGTCGCGATCGTGTGCGCGGCGTTCGTCGCCACCGCCGCGGTGCTCGCGATCGTCCGGATCGAGCGCGGCCCGTCGATGCTGGACCGCACCATCGGGCTCGACGTGTTCACCGCCACCCTGGTCGGCGCCATCGCGATCGAGGCGGCGTTCTCGCGCCGCACCGAGACGATCCCGATCCTGGTCGTCCTGTCCCTGGTCGGCTTCGTGGGCTCGGTGCTGATCTCCCGGTTCGCCGCCGTCGAGCCCGAGGGCGAGGGGCGCATCCGCACGGCGGAAGAGGTCGCCGCCGACGACGCCGCCCGCCTCGAGGCCGTCGAGCGCGAGCGCGAGGCCGAGCGGGAGGCCGCGATCGACCCCGAGCACCACGGCGGCAACCCCGAGGGGAGGTGCGATGAGCGAGATCCTGCACTGGGACGGCTGGGCCGTGGCCGCCGACGTCGTCGCCGGCCTGCTCATGCTCTGCGGCGCGTTCCTGACTTTCGCCGCCGGGGTCGGCGTCGCGCGCTTCCCCGACCTGCTGGGCCGCATGCACGCCGCCACCAAGCCTCAGGTGCTCGGGCTGATCCTCCTGCTCTGCGGCGTCGGGCTGCGGGTCCACTCCTGGACCGTCGTCGGGATGCTCGTCCTGGTCGCCGTGTTCCAGCTGCTCACCGCCCCCGTCGCGGCGCACATGGTCGGCCGGGCGGGCTTCCGCACGGGCAAGGTCCGGACCGAGCTGCTGGCGCTCGACGAGCTCAGCCCCGACCAGACGACCGCCGAGCGCGAGGCCGCCGACGCCTCACGGGCCGTCGAGGCCGAGGCCGTCCGGACGCAGCGCGACGGGACCGACCAGGGCGGGTCGAGCACCTCCGACCACGCTGACCGGGCCGACGGGGCTGACCAGGCCGACGGGGCTGAAGACGCCGACGTGGGCGGCTCCGGCACCGTCGACGAGCGATGAGCGTCCCCGGCCTGCGCGCCGGGCGCGTGGTAGGACGGATCCCATGACCCAGCCCCAGCCGACGGACCCGACCCCCGGGCCGGCGTCCGACACCCCGGAGCGCGACGTCACGACCGGGGCGAGGCTCGCGGGCTCGGTCGGCGCGAGCAGTGACGGCGAGGCCACCGAGAGCACGCTCACGGTGGTCATCGCGTTCGCCGCGAACGCGGTCATCGCGGTCGCCAAGTCGTTCGCCGCGGTGCTCACGGGGTCCGCGTCGATGATGGCGGAGGCCGTGCACTCGTGGGCGGACACGGGGAACGAGGTGTTCCTCCTGATCGCCGACAAGCGCGCCCGGCGGCCCGCCTCGCCCCAGCACCCGCTCGGGCACGGCCGCGAGGCCTACGTCTGGTCGATGTTCGCGGCGATCGGGCTCTTCGCGATCGGTGCCGGGGTGTCGATCACGCACGGCATCCAGGAGCTGGTCCACCCCGAGCCGGCCGACGACTACGGGATCGCGTACGCGGTGCTCGGGTTCGCGTTCCTGCTCGAGGGGTTCTCGTTCCTCCAGGCCGTGAAGCAGTCGAGGGCCGAGGCGCGCGCGGGCGAGCGCGAGCTGCTCTCGCACGTCCTGCGGACCTCCGACCCGACGGTGCGCGCCGTCTTCGCGGAGGACGCCGCAGCGCTCGTGGGGCTGCTCGTGGCGTTCGTCGGGGTCGGCCTGCACCAGATCACCGGCTCGCCGGTCCCCGACGCCATCGGGTCGATCGTCGTCGGGCTCGTGCTCGGGGTCGTCGCCGTGATCCTCATCGACCGCAACCGCCGCTTCCTGGTCGGCGAAGGCGTCGAGCCCCGCACCCGGGTCCTCGTGCTGCAGCGGATCCTCGAGTGCGACGGCGTCGTGCGCGTCACCTACCTGCGCATCGAGTTCGTCGGCCCCCGCTCCCTGTACGTCGTCGCGGCGGTCGACCTGGAGGGCGACGACGCCGAGTCCGACGTCGGGCGGCGGCTGGCCGTGATCGAGCGCGGGCTCGCAGCCGAGCAGGTCGTCGCGGGCGCCGTGCTCACGGTCTCGGCGCCCGAGGACGCGTCGCTCAGCGCGTGACCGTCGGCCCGGCCCAGGCAGCAGGTGTGCCGGCCGGGTCCGCTTCGCGCTCGCGGGCGAGCAGCGACTCCTTCACGCCGAGGCCGTAGCGGAACCCGCCCAGCGTCCCGTCGGAGCGCAGCACCCGGTGGCACGGGACGAACAGGGCCGCGGCGTTCTGGGCGCACGCACCCGCCGCGGCGCGCACGGCCGCCGGCCTGCCGCACCGCTGCGCGTACTCCGTGTAGGTCACCGGGGCTCCTGGGTCGACGTCCCGCAGGGTGTCCCATGCCGACTGACGGAACGGCCCCGACACCTGTTCGACGTCGACGGCACGCAGCGCGGCCAGGTCGCCCGCGTAGTACGCGCGGACCGCGGCGACCGGGCCTGCCAGGGCGGCCGCGCCGTCCGGCACCTGCTCGACGTCGACCGGGCGGATGCTCGGGTGGACGAGCGCGACGAGGCTCGCGACGTCGTCCGTCCAGCCGGAGGCGAGGACGGCGCCCCCGGAGCGGGCGACGACCGTGAAGGGGCCGTCGGGGGTGGCCAGGGTCGTGCTCATCACGGCGGTGCTCGTCACGGTGGTGCTGCTCGTCGTGCTGCTCATGGGTTCTCCTTCGTGCCCGCTGCGGTGGGCTGGGGTGCGGCGGGCTGGGGTGAGTCGGGCCGGGGCGTGAACGGCCGGGGCGTGGCGGGTGACGCCGCGCGCCACAGGTGCATCGATGCGTACGAGCGCCACGGGGCCCAGTCGGCGTAGGGGGCGGGCAGGGTGTCGTGCCGGGTGCCGGACCGGGTGTCGGACCGGGTGTCGGACCGGGTGTCGTACGAGGCCCCGCGCCCCCGCGGGTCCGGGAGCCCCAGGGTCTTCGCGCCGGTGCGCAGCGCGACGTCCGAGGCGAGGAGCACGTCGGGGTCGCCGAGCACGCGCATCACGAGATAGTCGGCGGTCCACGGGCCGATCCCGGGCCGGTCCAGGAGCGCGGCGCGCATCGCCGCGGGGTCTTCGGCGCTCGTCACGGCAAGGGAGCCGTCGGCCAGCGCCGCCGCCGTGGCGGCGACGGCGTCGATGCGGCGCCGCGGTCCGGTCAGGCGCGCGGGCGCGTGCTCGGCCACCTGGGCGGGGTCGGGGAAGAGCCGGTCCAGGCCGGGGACGCCGACGTCGACCCGGGTGCCCGCCTCCGAGAGCCGGGTCAGGTGGGTGCGGGCCGCAGCCACGCTGATCTGCTGGCCGACCATCGCGCGCACAACCATCTCGTGCGGGTCGACGGCCCCGGGGACCCGGATACCCGGGGTCGCGCTCACCGACCCGGCGAGGTGCGGGTCGCGCGCCAGCGCGGTGTCGACGGCGGTCGGGTCGGCGTCGAGGTCGAAGAGCCGCCGGGTCCGCGCGACCGCGGCGGGCAGGTCCGCGAGCGACGCGAGGTGGAGCCGCAGGACGAACTTCCGGCCGGCGGAGGCGTCCGGGAGCCAGCGGACGTCGATCGCGCTCGGACCGTGGGGGAGCGCGACGGTGCGGGCATAGCGGTAGTTCGGGCCGGTCGAGGTGCCGGCGGCGGATGTGGCGGTCTTGACGGTCTCCGTGGTCTCGACGATCTCGCTGGTCTCCACGGTCTCGCTGGTCTCGGCGATCTCGCTGGTCTCGACGATCTCGATACCGGGAAGCGCGCGGGCCGCGAGCCACCCGAAGACCCCCGCGGCGTCGAAGGGCTCGCGCAGCGGGAGCGTGAGGTCCACGGTGAGCGGTCGGTCCTGATCGTCGGACGGTGTCGTCGGGTCGGTGCGGCGTGCCGAACCGGTCGTTCCAGCCGCCGAACCGGTGGAATCTCGTGATCCTGGCGGCGCGACCGCGCTCAACCACCGGTTCGGCGGTGGGGTGTCGGACGGCGGTGGGGTGTCGGACGGCGGTGGGGTGTCGGACGGCGGTGGGGTGTCGGACGGCACTGGGGTGTCGGACGGCGTGGGCCGTGGGGCCGTCGTCCGGCGGGCGGCGCGCAGCTCGCTCGGGGTCGTCGCGAACACCGCCGCCACGGTGTCGTTGAACTGGCGGATGCTCCCGAAGCCCGACGCGAACGCGATCTGTGCGAACGACAGGTCGGACGACGTGACGAGGGTGCGTGCGGTCTGCGCCCGCTGGGCGCGGGCTAGGGCGAGCGGGCCGGCTCCGAGCTCGGCGGTCAGGACGCGGCCGAGGTGGCGCTCGGAGTAGCCGAGCCTCCGGGCGAGGCCGCCGACCCCCTCGCGGTCGACGAGTCCGTCGGCGATGAGTCGCATGGCGCGGGCCGCCACGTCGTGCGTGACGTTCCAGTCCGGTGTCCCGGGGACCGCCTCCGGGAGGCAGCGCTTGCACGCGCGGTACCCGGCCTCGTGGGCTGCGGCGGACGTGCGGTAGAACGTGACGTTCTCGCGCCGCGGGGTCCGGGCCGGGCAGGACGGGCGGCAGTAGATCCTGGTCGTGCGCACGGCGGTGACGAACTGGCCGTCGAACCGGCGGTCGCGCGCGTCGATCGCGCGGTACCGGTCGTCGAAGACGCGGTCGGGCGCGAGGTCCCCGGCCGCGGGCACTGCCGGGGTGGGCGCTGCCGCGGTGGGTGCTGCCGGAGTGGGTGCTGCCGAGGTCATAGGACCATCCTGCGGGCCGCCGTCCGGCAGGGCTAGCGGGAATCGGACGCGGCCGTGGAGCGTGGCGCCACATTGGGCGGAGCAGGGTTGAGCGGAATAGACTCAACTCTGCCGAGGTTGGCACCAGCAGAGACAGCGCCGGGCAGCGGGCCCGGCCGCAGCACCCGTACAGGAGGGTCCGTGGACACGAAGTTCACCACCATGTCGCAGCAGGCCGTGGCCGACGCGATTCAGAGCGCGTCGGCGGCCAAGAACCCCCAGCTCGAGCCCGTCCACGTCCTCGCCGCGCTCCTCGCGCAGCAGGGCGGTGTCGCCGCCGGGCTGCTCGACGCCGTCGGCGCCGACACCCAGGCGATCGGCCAGAAGGTCCGCGCCCAGCTGGTCGCGCTGCCGAGCGCCTCGGGCGAGGCCGTCTCCAAGCCCACCGCCTCGCGGGCCACCGGCACCCTCATGGACCTGGCCGGCAAGGAGGCCGAGGCTCTCGGCGACGAGTACGTGTCCACCGAGCACCTGCTCATCGGCCTCGCCGCCGGCTCGTCGCCCGCTGCGCAGATCCTCGCCGCCGCCGGCGCGACCGCGGAGGCCCTGCGGGACGCGCTGCCCGCCGTGCGCGGCAGCGGCCGCGTCACCAGCCCGAACCCGGAGGGCACGTACAAGGCCCTCGAGCAGTACGGCGTCGACCTCACCGCGCAGGCCCGCGACGGGAAGCTCGACCCGGTGATCGGCCGCGACTCCGAGATTCGCCGCGTCGTCCAGGTGCTGAGCCGCCGCACCAAGAACAACCCCGTCCTCATCGGCGAGCCCGGCGTCGGCAAGACCGCCGTCGTCGAGGGCCTCGCGCAGCGCATCGTCGCCGGCGACGTCCCGACGTCGCTCCAGGGCAAGCGCCTCGTATCCCTCGACCTCGCGGCCATGGTCGCGGGCGCCAAGTACCGCGGGGAGTTCGAGGAGCGCCTCAAGGCGGTCCTCGAGGAGATCTCCTCGTCGGACGGCGAGGTGGTCACCTTCATCGACGAGCTCCACACCGTCGTCGGTGCGGGCGCGGGCGGTGGCGACTCGTCCATGGACGCCGGCAACATGCTCAAGCCCATGCTCGCGCGCGGCGAGCTGAGGCTCGTGGGGGCGACCACGCTCGACGAGTACCGCGAGCACGTCGAGAAGGACCCCGCGCTGGAGCGCCGCTTCCAGCAGGTGTACGTCGGCGAGCCCTCGGTCGAGGACACCGTCGGGATCCTGCGCGGCCTCAAGGAGCGCTACGAGGCGCACCACAAGGTGACGATCGCCGACTCCGCGCTCGTCGCCGCCGCCGCGCTCTCGGACCGCTACATCACCGGCCGCCAGCTCCCCGACAAGGCCATCGACCTCGTCGACGAGGCGGCGTCCCGCCTGCGGATGGAGATGGACTCGTCGCCCGTCGAGGTCGACGAGCTCCAGCGCGCCGTGACGCGCCTCGAGATGGAGGAGGTCGTGCTCAAGGAGTCGGACGACGCGGCGTCCGTCGAGCGGCTGGCCCGCCTGCGCGCGGACCTCGCCGACCGGCGCGAGGAGCTCTCCGCGCTGACCGCCCGCTGGGAGTCCGAGAAGGCCGGGCACAACCGGATCGGTGACCTGCGCGCCCGGATCGACGAGCTGCGCACCGCCGCGGACCGGGCGGTCCGCGAGGGCGACCTCGAGACGGCGGGACGCCTCCAGTACGGCGAGATCCCGCAGGTGCAGCGCGAGCTCGCCGACGCCGAGGCCGAGGAGAGCGCCGACCGTGCCGCCACGGAGGCCGATGCCCCCGAGGGCGCGACGGCCGAGGCCGGCGCGGGCCGCGGCGTCCGGCAGGAGGCGCCGATGATCGCCGACAGCGTGGGCGCCGACGAGATCGCGGAGGTCGTCGCCGCCTGGACCGGGATCCCGGCGGGCCGGATGCTCCAGGGCGAGTCCGAGAAGCTGCTGCACATGGAGGACGAGATCGGCCGCCGCCTCATCGGCCAGCGCGCCGCGGTCGCCGCGGTGTCCGACGCAGTGCGGCGCTCGCGGGCGGGGGTCGCCGACCCGGACCGCCCGACGGGCTCGTTCCTGTTCCTCGGGCCGACGGGCGTCGGCAAGACGGAGCTCGCGAAGTCGCTCGCGGACTTCCTGTTCGACGACGAGCGCGCCATGGTGCGCATCGACATGTCCGAGTACGGCGAGAAGCACTCGGTGGCGCGCCTCGTCGGTGCGCCCCCGGGGTACGTGGGCTATGAGGAGGGCGGCCAGCTCACCGAGGCGGTCCGGCGGCGCCCGTACTCGGTGGTGCTGCTCGACGAGGTCGAGAAGGCCCACCCCGAGGTCTTCGACCTGCTGCTCCAGGTGCTGGACGACGGTCGGCTCACCGACGGGCAGGGGCGCACGGTGGACCTGCGCAACGTGATCCTCGTGCTCACGTCGAACCTCGGCTCGCAGTTCCTCGTCGACCCGACCCTCGACGACTCCGAGAAGCGCGACGCCGTGATGGCCGCGGTCCGGGCGTCGTTCAAGCCCGAGTTCCTGAACCGGCTCGACGACGTCGTGATCTTCGACCCGCTGGACCTCGAGGAGCTGGGGCGCATCGTCGACCTCGCCGTCGAGCGGCTCGCGGCGAGGCTCGCGGACCGGCGCATCACGCTCGACGTGACGACGCAGGCGCGCGAGTGGCTGGCGCTGGAGGGGTTCGACCCCGCGTACGGCGCGCGGCCGCTGCGCAGGCTCGTCCAGCGGGAGATCGGCGACCGGCTCGCGCGGCTCCTGCTCGCGGGCGAGGTGGCGGACGGCGCCCACGTGACGGTCGAGCGTGCCGGTGCGGCGGACGAGGGTGTCTTCGTCGGCTCGCCAGGACCCGTTGCAGGGCCGGCTTCAGGGCCGGCGGCGGGCTCCTCCGGGGGCTCGAGCTCCGCGTCGGCTGAGGTGGCGTGCCCACGCCCGCACGGCGACGACGAGCCCCCGGACCGACCGGTCCGGGGGGCTCGTGCGCTGCTGGGTCGCTGTCTGCCGCGACCCGCTGATCGTGCGGCGTCAGATGCTGATCGCCTTCGAGCTGACCCGCAGGAACGTGGGGTTCGACATGTAGATGTTCCGGAACTGGACCGTCTTGCCCGGACGCGGTGCGTCGATCATGGTGTTGCCGCCGGCGTAGATGGCGACGTGGCCGGGGGCCCAGATGAGGTCGCCGGGCTTGGCGTGCTTCTTGGAGATCCTCTTGCCGGCGTGCCGCTGGGCGGACGACGTCCGCGGCAGGGTCTTGACGCCGGACTTCTTGTAGACGTACTTGGTGAAGCCGGAGCAGTCGAAGCCGCTCGGGGTGGTGCCGCCGTAGCGGTACTTGGTGCCGACGTGCTTCGCCGCCTGGTCGACGACGCGGGAGCCGGTCTTCGAGACCTTGACCTTGAAGGCCTTGTTCGTGGCCTTCAGGCCCTGGCCCTTCGAGGGGACGACCCAGACGCGGATGGTCCGCTTGCCGGACTTCGTAGGCTTGATCTTCTTCGAGAGCGTGTAGCTCGCACGGCCGGTCTTCGAGAGCGAGATCCGCTTGACGGTCTTGCCCGAGACCTTGATGACGGCCTGGCCCTTGACGGCCCTGCCGTTGTGGGTCGCGCGCAGGTTGATCTTCGGGCTCTTCTTCTTGTAGATGATCGAGCTGCGGGACTTGTACAGCTTGAGCTTCGGCTTGGCGGCGGTCGACTTCATGGCGACCGGCGCGGCGGCGACGCTCGCCGCTGCGCCGGTCGTGGCCGGTGCGGCGACGGCGGGCGACGCCGCGAGCGACGCACCCCCGACGAGCACGGTGGCGAGCAGGGCGCTGAGCGTCAGGCGGCCGGCGCGGCTGCGCCGTGACTCGTCGGTCGCGGCACGGGGGCGCGCGGGGTCCAGGGAGGTGCTGCTGGTCATGGGTGCCTCTCGTCGCCTGCGAGGTGAGCTGTCGGGTTCGGGCCTGAGGTCGGCCCGGCCGTGCGGACGTGGTCCGCGCGGCTTCACCCCGAGGGCGACGACGCGGTGTCGCGTGTCTCCCGTGAGAACGTGGGTCCCCCGTCGCTGCCTTGGGTCATGGGCCGTGGCCACCGGCAGCGCTCGGCGTGCGGCCACGGGGATGCCGGCGTGGTCACCGACATCCCCTAGACCGTAACCGTTTCGTTACCACCCCATCCGTGCATCCTGTGCCGAGAACGGGGTGGGACTGTGTGCGACCTGTGTGTATCCGGGCAAACTGGTCGCGAGTGAGCGCGGCATCGAGGGCGGCGGCGTCGAGTGCGGCCGTTGCCGACGTCAGACCGTCAGCCCGTGGCCGAACCGGAACAGCGGGTCGACGGTGTCGAACGGGACGTCCTCGCGCGACGCCTCGACGGCGGCCATCGACCGGGGCAGGTCGAACGGCAGCCGGCCCTCGGGAGGCACGGCGCCGGTGAGCGCGTCGAGCAGCGCGGGGGTGCTCGCGCCGAAGTTCACGACGACGCTGCCGCCCCCGTCCACGACCGGCCCGACGATCGGCTCGAGGATCGCCGGTCGGTCGAGATAGACGTCGACGACGGTCGGCACGACGGCGGCGACGGAGGTCACGTGGTCGACGACCTCGCGCGGGAAGTCGAGCGACCCGGCGTGGAAGAAGGCCTCGAACCCGGTGCCCCGCTGCTCGTAGGGCGCCTTGAGCCGAAGGATCGCGACGTCGGCCTCCTCGGGCGAGCCCACGAGGTCCGCCCCGTCGAGGACGGGAGCGGCACCCAGGTCGGTCGCGCCCTCGAGGTACACCCGCAGGTTCCGAGCGAGGGGGAGGTGGGGGGCGCCGTGGGACCCGGGACCCGCGCCCGTGGCGAGGACCGTCACCGAGCGTGACTGGGCGAGCCGGCCGGCGGCCACGAGGTCCTGGTGCCCGACGACGTCCGCGGCCTTCTCGACGTCGACGTACCGGGCGTCGTCGAAGAGCCCCAGGACGAACTTCTCGCGCAGCAGCCGGGCGACCGACGCGTCGATGCGCGCCTCGTCGAGGCGACCGGACTCCACGAGCTCGACGACGAGCTCGGGGCAGGCCTCGCCGCCGAGCTGGTCGGCGCCTGCGGCGAGGATCTTCTCCACCCGGTCGATCGGGGCCAGGTGCTCGACGCCCCAGGCCCGCGCGGGGAACGGCTGGCCCATGATCTCTGCGTCCGAGACGAGGCCCCAGTCGGTGCAGACGATCCCGTCGAACCCGAGCTCGTCGCGCAGCAGCCCTGTGAGGATCTGCTTGTTGAAGCCGAAGCCGACCTGCTCGATCCGCTCCGGGGCTCCGTCGCCGATGCTCGTCTCGAGGTCAACGGGCATGCCGTAGTACGGCATCATCTGGCGGGTCCCGGCGGCGAGCAGCTCCTTGAACGGCTCGAGGTGGCGGGCGAACTCGCCGCCCGGGTACACCTGCTCGCGGCCGTACGCGAAGTGCGGGTCCTCGCCGTCCTGCTGCGGGCCGCCGCCCGGGAAGTGCTTGGTCATCGTCGAGACCGACGCGGTACCGAAGTCGCCGGTCACCCCCTGCTCGCGCGCGACGTCCCCCGTGCCCTGGAGCCCGTGCACGTACGCGGCGCCCATGCGGCCGGTGAGCTCGGCATCCTCCCCGAAGGTGCCCGCGGCGCGGGACCAGCGGGGCTCGGTGGCGAGGTCGACCTGCGGGTGCAGCGCCGTCCGGATCCCGACGGCGACGTACTCGCGCCGTGCCGCGTCCGCGTGCTCCTCCATGAGGCGCTCGTCGCGCGTCGCCGCGAGCCCGAGCGTCTCGGGCCACTGGGAGAACGGGCCGGAGAGCAGCGCCGCACCGGGGTTGTCCGTGAAGGAGTGGCGCGGGTCGCTCGCGACGGTGACGGGGATCCCGAGCCGCGTCGAGGCCGCGAGGTCCTGCAGCCGGTTGTGCCACAGTGCGAACTCGCGCGCCGTCGGGGGCGCCATGAGCACGTTGAGGTGCGTCATGGATCGTCCCAGGACCATGTCGGCCGCCGTGGGCACGCCCATCGCGGACGGGCCGTCGGCGATCGTGCCCCCGGGGCCGATCTCGACCATGGTCTGGAAGAGCTGCCCGGCCTTCTCGGTGAGGGTCATGCGGTCGAGCAGGTCCGCCACCCGCTCGTCGACCGGGGCCGCCGGGTCCCGGTAGGGGGCGTCGACCGGCACCGGTGCGGGCGACCCGGTGCTGCTCGTCCCGGCCGTCCCGGCCGTCCCGGTCGTGCTCGTCGTGCTGGTGACTGCGGTCATCACTTGACTCCCTTGATGCGGTAGACGAGCACTGCGCCGGCGAGGGCGACGAGCGCGCCGAAGAGGTACCAGGTCTGGTAGCCGCCGACACCGATCGCGGTGCCGAAGCCGATGACGGCGGGCGCCATGGCCGGCGCGAGGGACTGGGGCAGGGCGTTGGCGATGTTCAGCACGCCGAGGTCCTTCGCGGCCTCGTCCGGGTTCGGCAGGACCTGGGTGGCCAGCGCCTGGTCGACGGAGAGGAATGCTCCGGCGCCGAGCCCGATGATCGCCTGGGCGACGATGAGGACGGTGACGGTCGGGGCGACGACCAGCAGGAGCAGGCCGACCACCATGATGCCGCCGGCGATCGCGACGAACGGGCGACGCTTGCCGATCTTGTCCGAGAGGATGCCGCCGAGCGGTGAGGAGATCATCATCATCGCGACCGAGGCCATGTTCGCCAGGACGATGACGCTCGTGGCCTCGGCCTCCGCGAGCTCGAAGCGGTCCGTGAGGTAGAACGGCAGGTAGGTCGCGATGCCGGCGTAGCCGAACATGACGAGGAACTTCGTCAGCCAGGTCCACGCGAAGTCGCGGTGCTTGCGCGGGTTGAACACGAAGGAGCCGAAGAACTCCTTGGCGCTGAACTTCTCGGCGGGCGGCGTCTGGCGGGGCTTGTCGTCCAGCACGAGGGCGAAGGCGATCGCGGCGACGAGGCCGATCGCCGCCGGGACGACGAAGCGCAGGACGTCCGACTGGAACGCGTTGGCGACGAGCGAGCCGGCGAGGATCGCGATCGGCGTGGCGATGCCGATCATGCCGGAGACCTTGCCCCGCCCGGCCGGTGCCACCTGGTCGGGCAGGGTCGCGATGACGGCGGAGAGCGTCGCGTTGAACCCGGCCTGTGCGACGCACCAGGCGACGAGGATCACGGTGACGCTCTCGGCGAAGCCGATCACCGTCAGTGCCAGGGCCCCGATGAGTGCGCCCCCGACGATGTAGGGCCGGCGGCGGCCGAAGCGGGACATCGACCGGTCGGAGAGCCGACCGAACAGCGGGTTCGCGACGAGCGCGAAGAAGGCGCCGACGCCGAGCACGAGGCCGAGGCTGCTCACGGCGTTCTCGGGGTCCACGTGCTGGATCTTGAAGGCCATCGCGACCATGACGGGGGTCAGTAGCGCGAGGTAGACGCCGAAGCTGGCGAACGAGACGCCCGGGAGGTAGCCCTTGGGGGCCTTCGCCGGGCCGGCGTCCAGGGGCAGGACGGGCTCGACTGCGGGGGCAGGTGTGGTCATCGGTGACGCTCCTGTGCCGGCGACCCGCCGTCGGGTCGCGATCTGTGCGGTCGTCTCTGCGTCGAGACTCTGCGTAGAGGCCCGGTATCGAAGCCCTGTGTCGAGCAAACCCGACCGCTTGGTAAGTAATACGCTACCACCTGGTCGGTATCATGGGAAGGGTTCGGCCGCGGCCGCGCGGTACCGTCGCACTTCGACCAACGAGCCTTCGACCAACGAGCCGCGGGAGACCCCCGCGAACCTCCGACAGGAGCACCCCATGCCCACCGAGAAGTCCCCGGAAGGCCCGCGCGGCTACGCCAAGGGGAGGCGCAAGCGCGAGCAGATCATCGAGTCGGCGACGGCGATGTTCGGCGAGGTCGGCTACAACTCCGCGTCCCTGCGCGAGATCTCGGCGCGTGTCGGCATCTCGCACCCCGGGCTGCTGCACCACTTCCCGACCAAGGCCGACCTGCTGGCCGCCGTCCTGCAGCACCGGGACGAGGCCGACAACGAGCTGCTCCAGGCCGACCTCGAGGGCGGCTACGACTTCTTCCAGGCCCTGGTCCGCCTCGTGGAGCGCAACCAGCAGCGGCCCGGGATCGTCGAGCTCTACAGCTCGCTCTCGGCCGAGGCCACGTCCCCTGGGCACCCGGCGCACGAGTACTTCCAGAACCGGTACGACATGACGATCACCGCGATGCGCACGGAGATCGAGTCGCGGATCACCGCCGGGGAGATGCCCGCCGCCACCGACCCGGACTCCACCGCGCGTGCGGTGGTGGCCCTCATGGACGGACTGCAGATCCAGTGGCTCCTCGGGCGTGACGCGCAGGGGCCGCGGGTGGACATGGCGCAGGTGCTCCTCGACCACCTGCGCCTCGTCGCGCGGATCGACATGACGGTGGCCGTCCCGGCTCCTGCTTCGGACGCCGCTCCGGCCCGGGCCTGAGCCGGTGAGCACCCGGTGAGCACGCACGTCGTCGACGGCGCGCGTCGCGCCGTGTTCCTCGACGTCGACGGCACCTACGCCGATCAGGGCGCCGTCCCCGAGGCGCACGTCGGTGTGGTGCGCGCCGCCCGCGCGCAGGGGCACGCGGTCCTCCTCTGCACGGGCCGGCCCAAGGCCATGCTCCCGCCGGCGCTCCTGGCCGCCGGGTTCGACGGGATCGTCGCCGGCGCGGGAGCCTACGTCGAGGTGGCCGGCGAGGTCGTCGCGGACCGGCGGATCCCCGCGGAGCTCGCGCGCCGGGCGGTCGCGGCGCTCGACGCGCACGACATCCCGTACATCCTCGAGGCGCCGGCGGACCTGTGGTGCCGGCCTGCCGCGCGCGCACGCCTCGCCCCGATCTTCACCGAGTTCCTCGGCGGCGGCCCGCCCCCGGCGACCACCGACGCGGAGCGGGGCGGCGCCGCGGACCTGCTGGCCGCCCTGCAGCCGACGACCGACCCGGCCGCCCGGTCGTTCGGCAAGATCGCCTATTTCGCCTCGCCGGTCGAGAGCGCCGAGCTCGTCGAGCAGATCGGCCCCGGCATCGACGTGGTGCCCTCGTCTATCCCGGGGATGACCGGGTGGGCGGGCGAGCTCTTCCAGGTCGGCGTGCACAAGGCGGTCGGCCTCGAGGCCGCCGCGGCCCACCTGGGCGTCCCGCGCGAGCACGTGGTCGCCGTGGGCGACGGCCTGAACGACCTCGAGATGCTGGAGCACGCCGGGATCGGTGTCGCGATCGAAGGGTCGGACCCTCGCGTGCTCGCCGCGGCGGACCGGGTCGGTCCCGGACCGCGTCAGGCCGGGCTCGTCACGATCTTCCGGGAGCTCGGGCTCTGCTGACGTGCGGCACCCGGTGTCGCTCGGTGCGGCACGTGGCGCACGTGACACGACTGGTGCGGGTGACGTAGGTGGTGCCCACCGGTGCCGGACGGCGAAGGGCCCCTCTCCCGACGGGTGTCGGTCGAGGGCCCGCGGCCGGCGTCCGTCGGGACGGAGGTGTCAGCCCTGGGGGCGTTCGCCGCCGCGATCAGCTGCTCGAGCTGCGCGTGGTCCAGGGCCATGCCCTCGAATCCGGCGATCACGCGCATGGGCATGTCGAGCACCATCTTGAGCATGTCGTCCGGGATCGCCGCGCCGTCGCCCGCGGCCGCCATCGCGCCGCGCAGGATCTCGCCACCGACCGGGTGCGCGAGCACCTCGCCGAACGTCGACCACTCGGTCACCGGGGTGACGACCGGCTCGCCCGTCACGTCGACCGTGACCGAGCCGCGCAGGTCGCGCGACGACGCGCCGACCGACACGACGAACTCGCCGCCCTCGATCACCCAGCGGCGCAGCACCGGGTGCCAGTAGGACAGGTCGCGGGCGTCGAGCGTGAGCTCGACCTGCGTCGTCTCGCCGGGCTCGAGCCACACCTTGGCGAAGGCCTTGAGCTCCCGCTCGGGGCGCTGGACCTGCGACGCCGGGTCGCCGACGTAGACCTGCACGACCTCGGCCCCGGCGACGGAGCCCGTGTTGGTGACCGGGACCGTGACGGTGACCTGCGCGGTCCTGCCCTCGCCGGCGACCGTGGCGACGACGTCGCCGTACCCGAAGGTCGTGTACGACAGGCCGTGACCGAACGCGTACGCGACGTCGATCTTCTTCGCGTCGTACCAGCGGTAGCCGACCATGATGCCCTCGCCGTAGCGGACGTGGCCGAGCTCGCCGGGGAAGTTCCCGAACGACGCGTTGTCCTCGAGGCGGTGGGGGATCGTCTCGGCGAGCCGGCCCGACGGCACCGAGGCGCCGAGGAGCAGGTCGGCCACGGCGCTGCCGCCTGCCTGGCCGCCGAGCCAGCCCTCGAGGACGGCGGGGACGGCGTCCTGCCAGCCGGAGACCGCGACGGCGGAGCCGTTGGCGAGGACCACGACCACGCGCGGGTTGACCGAGGTGACGGCCTCGACGAGCGCGAGCTGGTTCGCCGGCAGGTCCATGTGGGCGCGGTCGTAGCCCTCGGACTCGAAGGACGCGGGCAGACCCAGGAACAGGGCGACGGTGCCGGCGGCGCGGGCGACCTCGACGGCCTCCGCGAGCAGCTCCGGGTCCGAGGTCGCGGCCTCGGTCGGGTCGGCGTCCACCGTGAATCCGGCGGCGAACGGCACCTCGACCCCGGTCGCGGCGCGCAGCGCGGTCAGGGCGTCGTCGAGGCGGGTCGGGTTGACCTGCGACGAGCCTGCGCCCTGGTAGCGGGGTGTGGTCGCGAACGTGCCGACGACGGCGAGGTCCTCACCGCCGGTGAGCGGCAGCAGCGGGGCGTCGCCGACCGCGTCGTTCTTGAGCAGGACGGCCGATGCGGCTGCGGCCTCCTTCGCCAGCGCGTGGTGGGCGTCGACGTCGTAGGTGACGTCGGCCTGCACGGCGGGCAGGGACCGGTCGAGCAGCTGCAGCACGCGGCGCACGGCCTGGTCGAGGACGGCCTCGTCGAGCTCGCCGGCGCGGACCGCGGCCACGATCTCGGCGTCGGTGCGTCCGCCGTTCGCGGGCATCTCGAGGTCGAGCCCCGCGGCGAGCGCGGGGACGCGGTCGCTCACGGCGCCCCAGTCGGAGACGACGAGGCCGTCGTAGCCCCACTCGTCGCGCAGGACCTCGGTGAGCAGCCAGTGATTCTCGGAGGCGTAGGTGCCGTTGATGCGGTTGTACGAGCACATCACGGTCCACGGTGACGCCTTCGTGACTGCGCGCTCGAAGCCGGCGAGGTAGATCTCGCGCAGGGTGCGCTCGTCGACGTCGGCCGAGACGCGCATGCGGTCGGCCTCCTGGTTGTTGACGGCGAAGTGCTTCAGCGAGGTGCCGACGCCCTGGGACTGGACGCCCTCGATGAGCGCGGCGCCGAGGTCGCCCGCGATGACCGGGTCCTCGGACAGGTACTCGAAGTTGCGCCCGCACAGGGGGAGCGCTTGATGTTGATGCCCGGGCCGAGCAGGACGGCGACGTCGTTCGCGGCCGTCTCGCGACCGAGCGCCTCGCCGACGCGGCGCAGCAGCGTCGGGTCCCAGGTCGAGCCGAGGCCGACGGCGGGCGGGAAGCAGGTGGCGGGGACGCTGTCGCCGATGCCGAGGTGGTCGGCGTCGGCGCGCTGCTTGCGCAGCCCGTGGGGGCCGTCGGTGACCATGACGCCCGGGACCAGGACGGCGTCCTGGCCCTCGTCCTGCCCCTGGTCACCGGGGCGGCGGACGGTCTTGGTGTTCCAGAAGTCGTGGCCGGAGGTCAGCCCGGCCTTCTCCTCGAGGGTGAGGGCGGCGAGGGTGCGTTCGATGTCGAACGGCTGGCCGCCGGCACGGGTGGTGGTCTCGGTCGTCTGGGTCACGTCTGGGTCACTCCCTGTTCTGGTACGCGTCGGTGCGTCCACCTCAGCGTATCGCAAAACCCTACCGACCGGTAGGGATAAGTCCTACCGAGAACGAGAGAGTGCGAAGCTGAAGAGTCGAGGGGTTTGCAAGGAGCCCGTTCTAATGTCAGAGTGGGTCCTGGCGACAGGTTGCCGACGGCACACGCGGTGACGGCACACACAGTGAGGTCTTCCCATGGCAGAGCGGCTCGACGCACCCACCACCCCCGGCGAGACCGGGACGACCGTGCGCGCGGCGGTGATCCTCGCCGCAGGCCACGACGACGTCTCGCGCGGGCTGCTCACCCACAGCCTCGGTGACGCGACCGTCGTCGAGCTCGCGGTCGCGAACGTGCGGTCCGTCGTCCCGGCCGAGCGCATCGTGGTGGTCGTCGCCCCGGGCGACCGCGAGATCCGCCGCGTCCTCGGTGACGACGTCACCTACGTCACCCAGCTCACGCCCCGCGGGACGGGCGACGCCGTGCTCGCGGCACGCACCGCCGTCGGGCACGTGCTCGGGGCCGACGCCGACGACGCCACCGTCCTCGTCGCCTACGCCGACACACCCCTGCTGCGCACCGAGTCCCTCCTCGGCCTGCTGACCCGCCACACGCTCACCGACGCCGACCTGACCCTGCTCTCCGCCGTCGTCGACGACCCCGAGCCCGGCTACGGGCGCATCGAGCGCTCCGACCACGAGATCACCGCGATCCTCGAGTCCGAGGACCGCACCGCCGCCGAGGGGACGCTCACCGAGATCAATGTCGGCGCGTACGTCGCCGCCCCTGCCCTGCTCTTCCGCGAGCTCGAGGCCATCGCCGAGGCGGGGAGTACCGCCTCACCGAGCTGGCCCGCCGCGTCATCGCGGACGGGCGCCGCATCACGTCGTACCGGATCTACGACACCGACGAGGTCCGTGGCATCAACACCGACGCCGAGCTCGCCGAGGCTGCGGACATCGTCATGAAGCGGCTGTTCGTGCCGAAGAAGAACACGGACACGAAGATCGTCTTCGGCACGGGCGGCTGGCGCGCCGTGATCGGCGAGGGCTACACGCTCGCGAACGTGCGCCGGCTCAGCCAGGCCATCGCGAACTCGGTCGTCCGGCAGGGTCTCGAGCCGCACGGCGTCGTCATCGGCGGCGACCGCCGGTTCCTCTCCCGCGAGTCCGCCGAGGCCGCCGCCGAGGTCTTCGCCGGGAACAACATCCCGGTCACCCTCCTGCCGGACGACGTCCCGACCCCGCTCGTGACGTTCGCCGCCCCGTACCTCGACGCGGCCCTCGGCATCATCGTCACCTCCAGCCACAACCCGCCCGAGTGGAACGGCATCAAGGTGTTCCGCCGCGACGGGTCGCTCCCGCTCGACGAGGAGACCGACGCCTACCAGGACGAGGCCAACGCGATGAGCGTCGACGACGTCATCACCCTCGACATGGCGATCGCGCGCCGCGCGGGCATGGTCGTCGACAAGGTGCTCACCGACCCGTACGTCGACGCGATCGAGAAGATCATCGACATCGAGGCGGTCCGAGGCTCCGAGCTCGTCGTGGCCGTCGACCCGATGTACGGGACCAGCCAGCTCACGCTCGGCACGATCCTCAACGACATGCGCGTGCGCGCCGACTTCATCCACGAGACGCACAACCCGCTGTTCGGCGGAATCGCGCCGGCTCCCGACCTGCAGCGGCTGAGCGCCCTGATCTCGATGATCAAGGAGAGCAACGGCCGCTACGGCCTCGGGATGGCGACCGACGGCGACTCCGACCGCATCGGCATCGTCGACGAGACCGGCGAGTACATCACCAGCAACGACCTGCTGCTCCTGCTGTTCTGGTACCTGCACGAGGTCCGGGGCGAGAAGGGCGGCGTCGTCCGCAACCTGTCCACCACGCACCTGCTCGACCGGCTCGCCGCGCACCTGGGGGAGAAGTCCTACGAGTGCAAGGTCGGCTTCAAGCACGTCACCGCCGGCATGGAGAAGATCGACGCGGTGCTCGGCGGCGAGTCGTCCGGCGGGCTCACGGTGCGCGGCTGGATCCTCGGCAAGGACGGCATCTTCGCGTGCGCCCTGGTCGCCGAGATGCTGGCCCGCACCGGCAAGAAGATCTCCGAGCTGCGCGAGATGATCTACGAGATCACCGGCCGCCTGTACACCGCGGAGGCCGGGGTCCCGGCGACGCCGGAGATGCGCGTCGCCGTCCCGCGCCGGCTGCACGCCGAGCCGCTCACCGCGATCGGTCCGTACCCGGTGGTCGACGTCTCGCACCTGGACGGCACCAAGATCTACCTCGAGAACGACAACTGGGCGCTCCTGCGCTTCTCCGGCACCGAGCCCGTGCTGCGCATGGCCGTCGAGGCCGACTCGCCCGAGAAGGCCGAGGAGCTCCTCGACTGGCTCAAGGGCTTCGTCACCGCCGGCGTCTGAGCCGACCCTCCACCGTCGTCCGACACCCGCCGGCAACCACGCACGGGCCTGCACCGGCCCCGCACCCGCGACGAGCCGGCCACCCGCCAGGCACGAGCTGCAACGAACAAGGACCCTGAGAACATGCGCTACGGACACTTCGACACCGCCGCCGACGAGTACGTCGTCGAGCGCCCCGACGTCCCGGTCTCCTGGACCAACTACCTCGGCACCAAGAACCTCTGCACGGTGCTGTCGCACAACGCGGGCGGGTACTCGTACTACAAGTCCTCGCAGTACGGCCGCATCAGCCGGTTCCGTCAGAACGGCGTGCCGCTCGACCGCCCGGGCCACTACGTGTACCTGCGGGACGACGCGGACGGGGACTACTGGTCCGTCTCGTGGCAGCCGGTCGGCAAGCCGTTGGCGGCGGACGGCGACGCCGACCCCGCGGACGGCACCGCGCGGTACACGACCCGCCACGGGCTCGGGTACTCGACCTTCGAGTCGCGCTACAAGGGCATCGACGCGCAGCAGACGATCTTCATCCCGCTGGACGACGACGTCGAGGTCTGGGACGTCCGGCTCACGAACACCACGGACGAGGTCCGCGAGCTCACGGTCGCCGGGTACGTGGAGTTCAGCTTCCACACCATCACGATCGACAACCAGAACCTGCAGATGTCGCTCTACGCGTCCGGCTCCTCGTACGAAGACGGGATCATCGAGTACGACTTCTACTACGAGCCGTGGACGTTCCACTGGTTCGGGTCGAGCGAGACGCCGTCGTCGTACGACTCGCTGCGCGACAACTTCATCGGGGCGTACCGCGACGAGTCGAACCCCATCGCGGTCGAGCGTGGCGAGGGGACCGACCGGTCCGCGACGACGCAGAACCACTGCGGGGCCCTGCAGCACAAGATCACGCTGCAGCCCGGCGAGACCAAGCGGCTCGTCTACATGCTCGGCTACGGGTCGCGCGACGCCGCGGGCCGCGAGATGCAGGCGAAGTACGCGGACGTCGCGACCGTCGACGCCGAGCGCGCCCGCCTGCGTGCCTACTGGACCGCGAAGCAGGACACGCTGCGCATCCGCACGCCCCACGAGGGCATGAACACGATGATCAACACGTGGACCCTGCTCCAGGCGGAGACGTGCGTCGTCTGGTCGCGGTTCGCGTCCTTCGTCGAGGTCGGCGGGCGTGCCGGGCTCGGGTACCGGGACACGGCGCAGGACGTCATGAGCGTGATCCACACGAACCCGACGAAGACGCGCCAGCGCATCGTCGAGCTGCTGCGCGCGCAGACGCAGGCGGGCTACGGGCTGCACCTGTTCGACCCGAAGAGCTTCGACCCTGACGCCGAGAAGCTCCCCGACGTCCCGTCGCCCACCATCGTCCCGACGCCGTCGCTCGACGACCTGATCCACGGCCTCGAGGACACCTGCTCGGACGACCACCTGTGGCTCGTGCCGTCCGTCGTCGAGTACGTCAAGGAGACCGGCCGCCTCGACTTCCTCGACGAGGTCATCCCGTTCGCCGAGGGCGAGCCCGCCACGGTCTACGAGCACCTGACCCGCGCGCTCGACTTCTCGACCCAGCAGGTCGGCGAGAACGGCGTCGCGCTCGGCCTGCGCGCCGACTGGAACGACTGCCTGAACCTGGGGGCGGCCAGACGGCGCTCGTGACGTTCCTGCACGCCTGGGCGATCCGGGCGTTCCTGGAGGTCGCCGAGCACCGTTCCGCCGCCGGCGACCCGCGGGCCGAGGCCGACGTCGTGAAGTACCGCGCCGAGCTCGCCCGCATCACCGAGGTCGCGGACGCCGAGCTGTGGGACGGCGACTGGTGGGTGCGCGGCTACACGCGCGACGGGGTCAAGGTCGGCTCCGCCGAGAACACCCAGGGCAAGATCTTCCTCGAGCACCAGGCCTGGCCCGTCATCGCCGGCATCACGTCGCAGGAGCGCGGCGAGCGGTCGATGGACTCGGTGCGCGAGCTGCTCGGCTCCGAGTACGGCAACCACCTGAACTGGCCGGCGTTCACCGAGGTCGACGACACCGTCGGGTTCGTGACCCGCGTGTACCCGGGCATCAAGGAGAACGCCGCGATCTTCAGCCACCCCAACGCGTGGCCGATCATCGCCGAGGCCATGCTCGGCCGCGGCGACGAGGCCGTGGAGTTCTACGACGCGATCCTGCCGTACAACCAGAACGACAACATCGAGGTCCGCGGCGCCGAGCCGTACGCCTACGTGCAGTTCCTCTACGGCCGTGACCACGAGTGGTTCGGCAAGGCGCAGAACCCGTGGCTCACCGGCACCGCCGGGTGGATGTACACGGCGGCGACCAAGTACGTCCTCGGGGTGCGGCTGGCGCTCGACGGCCTCGTCGTCGACCCGTCGATCCCGAAGGCCTGGGACGGCTTCGAGGTGCGCCGCGAATGGCGCGGAGCCGTCTACGAGATCGAGGTCCGCAACCCGGACCACGTCTCGAAGGGAGTCGTGTCGGTGACGGTCGACGGGGTCGACCACCCCGCCGACCGGCCCGTGCCGGTCCAGCCCGAGGGCGCGGAGGTGAAGGTCGTCGTCACCCTCGGGTGACGCGCCGCCGTCCGACCCCTCACGCCCCTGCTGGGCGCCGGAGCGCCTCGCGGGTCGGGTCGAACAGCCCGATCGGCAGGTCGGTGCGCCCGTCGACGACCAGATCGGCCAGCGCCTCACCGATCACCGGGACGAACTTGAACCCGTGCCCGGAGAACCCGCACGCGATCGACACCTGCGGGTGCTCCGGGTGCGGGCCGACGACGAAGTGCTCGTCCGGCGTCGTCGAGTACATGCAGGCCGCTGCCCGCAGCAGCGGCCCCGTGAGGTCCGGGAACAGCTGGACCGCGCGGACGCGCATGGCGGCGACCTCGTCCTCCGTCACCACCCGGTCGAGGTCGTCGGCGCTCGTCGGCCGCCCGTGACGGAAGAACGCGAGCTTGAACCCGCCGTCCGGCCCGTCGGTCAGCGGGAACCCGTAGACCTGCCCGTTGCCGTGGGTCTCCTCGATGTAGACCGGGTGCTGCTCGTGCGACCACGCGGCGCTCGGCACGCGCGCGGTGTCGGGGGCGAACCAGTAGAAGACCTGACGCTCGACGACGATCGGGAGCCCGAGGTCGGCGAGGATGTCGGGCACCCAGGCGCCCGGGGTGACGACCAGCCGGTCGGCGCCGTAGGTCGCCGCGTCGGTCGTCACCTCGACCCCGCCGCCGGGCGTCGCGCGCCACGACCGCACGCGTTCGCCCGTGCGCAGCGTCGCGCCGTGCCGGACGGCGACCTCCGCGTTCGCGATCGTCGTCTCCTCGGGCCGCACGAAGCCGGCGGCCGCCTCGTAGAGACCGAGGGCGTCGTCCGGCGGGTCCATGGTCGGGAACCGCGAGCGGATCTCGGCGGCGTCCAGCACCTCGTGCTCGAGCCCGTGGGCTCGCGCGGCGGCGAGGCTCCCGGCGAAGGTGCTCGATGCCCGGTCCCCGATGTTGATCCCGCCGCACAGGGTCAGCAGGTCTCGTCCCGACGACTCCTCGAGCCGGCGCCAGCCCTCGTAGGCGCGGCGCAGCAGGGGCACGTACTCCTCGCCCTCGAAGTACGCCTGCCGCACGATCCGGCTGCCGCCGTGCGCGGAGCCCCGGTCGTGCCCCGGGGCGAACGACTCGATCCCGAGCCCCCGCAGCCCCCGGGCGGCGAGCTCGTTCAGCGCTGCGCCGCCCATGGACCCCACACCCACGACGATCGCGTCGAACGAGGCGTCGGACGCCGTCACCCGGCTCATGCGGGTACCCGCTCGGTCATGGACTGATCCTGTACCGCGTCGTCGTTCGTCAGATGTTGAACTCGCCCGAGGAGTCGATGCCGGTAGTGAACCCCTCCATGAACGCCTCCGGGCCGCCGCCGAGGAGGAAGAGAAGGAACCACAGGGTGAACACGGCTCCCACGATGATGCCGGTGAGCGCCATGCCGAAGCCGAGCAGCGGCCGGCCCTCGGCGCGGCTGCGGTTGATCCGCACCATCGAGACGATGCCGAGCACCAGCCCGACGACGCCCGAGAGACCGCACGTCAGCAGTCCCGCGATCGAGCAGACCATCGCGGCGATGGCCATGCCGCTGCGCGCGGGCGGCGGGCCCCACTGCGGCTGCTGGCCGGGGTGGCCCGGATAGCCCGCGTATCCCGGGGTCTCCTGCGGGGCCTGTCCGTACGGACCCTGACCGTAGGGCGCCCCGCCGTTCGGCGGCGTCCCGTACGGCTGCGGAGCGCCGTACCCCTGCGGAGCCCCATACCCCTGCGCCTGCCCGTAGGGCTGCGGCTGCCCGTACCCCGGAGCGCCGGGCTGCTGCCCGGTGCCGGGCCCCGAACCGTAGCCGGGCGCGCCACCGTACGGGCTCGCGGCCTGGTCGGGTGCGTACTGCCCGTACCTCGGCTGCGGGCGGTCGTCGCCGCCTGCGCCGGACCCGCTCGGCGGGGCGTACGGGTTGGTGTCGTCGTCGTGCGGGTTCTGCTCGTTCCCCGAGGGCGGAGGCGGGTAGCTCATGGCAGAACGGTAGCCCTCAGTCGACCAGGTCGAGAATCACGGGCACATGGTCGGACGCGCCCTTGCCCTTGCGCTCCTCGCGGTCGATGACGACGCCCTCGACGCGCGAGCGCAGGGCGGGCGTGGTCCACGCGAAGTCGATGCGCAGCCCCTTGTTCTTCGGGAACGCGAGCTGCTGGTAGTCCCAGTACGTGTAGCGGTTCTCGTCGGGCACGTGCTCGCGCGTCACCTCGGTGTACCCGGCGGCGCCGAAGGCCGCGAACGCGTCGCGCTCGGCGGGCGAGACGTGCGTCTTGCCGACGAACAGCGCCGGGTCCCACACGTCCGAGTCGAGCGGCGCCACGTTCCAGTCGCCCATGAGCGCGACCTGCGCCTCGGGGTCCGCCCCGAGCCAGCCGGACGCCGCCTCCTCCAGGCGGGCGAGCCACTCGAGCTTGTACGCGTAGTGCGGGTGGTCGAGCTCGCGCCCGTTGGGCACGTACAGGCTCCACACGCGCACGCCCCCGCACGTCGCGCCGATCGCGCGCGGCTCCACGACGGCGGGGTCGCCGAACGCGGGCTGGCCGGGGAAGTGGCGCTCGACGTCCTCGAACCCGACGCGGGAGGCGATCGCCACCCCGTTCCACTGGTTGAGCCCCAGGTGCTCGACCTCGTACCCGGCGGCCTCGAACGGCAGCATCGGGAACTGCTCGTCCTTGCACTTGGTCTCCTGGATCGCCAGGACGTCGGTGTCCGTGCGCTCGAGCCACGACACCACCCGGTCGACACGGCTGCGGACGGAGTTCACGTTCCAGGTAGCGATGCGCACGGCCGCCACCCTAGCCGTGGGCGCCGACGTCCCACCCCCGGCCGTACGCTGACCCGCATGGGTACCGCACTGATCACCGGCGCGAGCGCCGGACTCGGGCTCGAGTTCGCCTGGCAGCTCGCGACCGCGCGCCACGACCTCGTCCTCGTCGCCCGCGACGAGGAGCGCCTCGAACGCGTCGCGAACCAGCTCCGCGCCGCCGCCGGGGTCCACGTCGAGGTCCTGCGCGCCGACCTCTCGGTGCCGGACGACGTGGCGCGGGTCGCCGCGCGGCTCGCCTCCTCCGGTGGCCCCGACCAGGGGCGGACCGGCCCGTCGGCCTGCTCGTCAACAACGCCGGCTACGGGGTCCACCAGCGCCTCGTCACCGGTGACGTCGCCGCCGAGGAGGCGGCGCTCGACGTCATGGTCCGCGCGGTGCTCGTGCTGTCGAAGGCCGCCGCCCAGCAGATGGTGTCTCGCGGGCGGGGCGCGATCCTCAACGTGGCGTCGGTCGCCGCGCTGACCGCGAGCGGCACCTACTCGGCGCACAAGGCGTGGGTGCGCACGTTCACCGAGGGCCTCGCCGTCGAGCTCCACGGCACCGGGGTGACGGCGACCGCGCTGTGCCCGGGGTTCGTGCGCACCGAGTTCCACGCGCGGGCCGGGCTGCGCGACGACACGTTCCCCGAGGTGGCGTGGCTGAAGCCGGGCCCGGTGGTCGCGACGGCGCTCGCCGACGTGCGCCGCGGCGCGGTGATCTCCACGCCGTCGCTGCGCTACACGCTGGCGTCCGGTCTGCTCAGGGTCCTCCCGCGGTCCGCCGTGCGAGCGTTCGAGCGCAGCCCGCGCCGGTCGATGCGCTCGACCGGCCGCTGACCCTCGATATCCTGTCGCCCGTGACCACCACGGCAGAGTCCTCAGAGTTCGGCCCCACGCCCCGCGAACAGCTCCGCGACCTCGTCCGCGAGATCGCGGTCGTGCACGGGAAGGTGACGCTCTCCTCCGGCAAGGAGGCCGACTACTACGTCGACCTGCGCCGCACGACGCTGCACCACCGCGCCGCGCCGCTGATCGGCCACGTCCTCCTGGACGCCCTGGAGGAGTGGGGCTTCGGCACCGCCGACGTCGACGCGGTCGGCGGCCTGACCCTCGGCGCCGACCCGATCGCGACGGCGCTGCTGCACGCTGCGGCGTCCCGCGGTCAGGACCTCGACGCGTTCGTCGTCCGCAAGGCCGCCAAGGCGCACGGGATGCAGCGCCAGATCGAGGGCCCGGACATCACCGGTCGGCGCGTCGTGGTCCTCGAGGACACGACGACGACGGGCGGCTCGCCGATCACCGCGATCGAGGCCGCTCGCGCCCAGGGCGCCGAGGTCGTCGCGTGCGCGACGATCGTCGACCGCGCGACGGGTGCGGGCGAGAAGATCGAGGCGCTCGGCGTCCCGTACCGCTACCTGTTCGACCTGGCGGACCTCGGCCTCTGACGGTCCGGCCGGGCCGTCAGACCAGCCCGGCCAGGTCCGCGACGGAGTCGATCACGCTGCTCGGCCGGAACGGGAACTTGTCGACGTCCTCGAGCCGCGTCGAGCCGCTGAGCACGAGGTAGGTGTAGAGGCCCGCCTCGATCCCGGCGACGACGTCGGTGTCCATGCGGTCGCCGACCATCGCCGTCGCCTCGGAGTGCGCGTCGATCCGGTTGAGGGCGGACCGGAACATCATCGGGTTCGGCTTGCCCACGAAGTAGGGCTCCCGGCCGGTCGCGGCGGTGATCATCGCCGCCACGGCGCCGGTCGCGGGGAGCGGCCCCTCCGGCGACGGGCCCGTGGTGTCCGGGTTGGTGCAGATGAACCGGGAGCCGCCCTTGATGAGCCGGACCGCCTTGGTGATCGCCTCGAACGAGTAGGTCCGCGTCTCCCCGAGCACGACGTAGTCGGGGTCGGAGTCGGTGAGCGTGTACCCGGCCTCGTAGAGCGCGGTCGTGAGCCCGGCCTCGCCGACGGCGTAGGCGCTCCCGTTCGGGACCTGGTCGGTGAGGAACACGGCGGTGGCGAGGGCCGACGTCCAGATCGACTCCTCGGGCACCTCGATGCCCGACTGCGCGAGCCGTGCCGACAGGTCGCGCGCCGTGTAGATCGAGTTGTTCGTCAGCACGAGGAACGGCCGGTCGGCGTCCCGCAGCGCGCGCACGAACTCGGCGGCGCCGGGGATCGCCCGCCCCTCGTGCACCAGCACGCCGTCCATGTCGGTGAGCCAGCTCGTGATCTCCCGGTGCGGTTCGCTCATGGAACCGAGCGTAGTCCCCGTCCGTGGGCCGTCCGCTGCCCCCGGGACAGTCCAGGAACCGTCCGGACCGGGGGTCGGAGGCGGGAGAATCGTCGACATGCCCGCCGTGCCGTCCACCGTGCCCTCATCCGAACCGCCCGTCGATCCGCCAGCTGAGACACCACCTGCGGCACCCCCGCCGGTGCCGGACGACGTCCCCGTCCGTCGCGAGCAGGTGGGGGTCGGTCCGTGGCCGGGCGGACCCGCGGCCTGGCCGCGCGTCGACGCGACGGGCGCGCCGTCGTCCGACCCCGACGACCCGCTGGACCCGCGCTACGACCCGACGCTGCTCGCCGAGGGCGACCGGCGCAACGTCGTCGACGGCTACCGGTACTGGACGGTCGAGGCCGTCGTGGCGGACCTCGACACCCGCCGGCACCCCTTCCACGTCGCGATCGAGAACTGGCACCACGACCTCAACATCGGGTCGGTCGTCCGCACGGCGAACGCGTTCGCGGCGGCCGCGGTGCACGTCGTCGGCCGCCGGCGCTGGAACCGGCGGGGCGCGATGGTCACCGACCGCTACCAGCACGTGCGCCACCACGACGACGTGTCCGCGCTGCTCGCGTGGGCCGGTGGAGCGGGCGGCGGCGTGGGGCTGCCCGTGATCGGCGTCGACAACGTGCCCGGGTCGGTCCCGATCGAGACGTACGACCTGCCCCGCGAGTGCGTCCTGCTGCTGGGCCAGGAGAGCTCGGGGCTGACGCCCGAGGCGCTCGCCGCGTGCACCGCCGTCCTGCACATCAGCCAGTTCGGGTCGACCCGGTCGATCAACGCCGGAGCGGCCGCGGGGATCGCGCTGCACGCCTGGGTGCGACAGCACGCGGACCCTCCGGCCTGAGGCCTCCACGCCCGGCGTGGTCCTCCGGCGTCCGAGGATCAGACAGCAAGGACCCGCGCGTCAGGTCGTGACAAGATGAGAGACGACATCCGGGTGTGCACGCCCAGCTTCGACGCGTCACCCGCATCCCCTCCCTCATTGGAGTTCTGCAGATGCCTATCGCAACCCCCGAGGTCTACGCCGAGATGATCGACCGCGCGAAGGCAGGCTCGTTCGCCTACCCCGCGGTCAACATCACGTCCTCGTCGTCCGTGACCGCCGCCCTCCAGGGCTTCGCCGAGGCCGAGTCCGACGGCATCATCCAGGTCTCCGTCGGTGGCGCCGAGTACGCGTCCGGCTCGACGATCAAGGACCGTGTCTCCGGCTCCCTCGCGCTCGCGGCGTACGCGACCGAGGTCGCGAAGAACTACGGCGTCAACATCGCGCTGCACACCGACCACTGCGCGAAGCAGAACCTCGACTCCTGGGTCCGCCCGCTGCTCGCCCTCGAGGCCGAGCAGGTCAAGAACGGCGGCCTGCCGACCTTCCAGTCGCACATGTGGGACGGCTCGTCCGTGCCGCTCGACGAGAACCTCGTCATCGCCGAGGAGCTCCTCGAGCTCTCCGTCGCCGCGCGCACCATCCTCGAGATCGAGGTCGGCGTCGTCGGTGGCGAGGAGGACGGCCACGAGGCCGAGATCAATGAGAAGCTCTACACCTCGGTCGAGGACGGCCTCGCGACCGTCGCCGCCCTGGGCTCGGGCGAGAAGGGCCGCTACCTGACGGCTCTCACGTTCGGCAACGTGCACGGCGTCTACAAGCCGGGTGCCGTCAAGCTGCGTCCGTCGCTCCTCAAGGAGATCCAGGACGGCGTCGGGGCCAAGATCGGCAAGGAGAACCCGTTCGACCTCGTCTTCCACGGCGGCTCGGGCTCGACGGCCGAGGAGATCTCGGAGGCCGTGGACAACGGCGTCATCAAGATGAACATCGACACGGACACCCAGTACGCGTACACGCGTCCCGTGGCCGCCCACATGTTCGCCAACTACGACGGCGTCCTGAAGGTCGACGGCGAGGTCGGCAACAAGAAGACCTACGACCCGCGCGCCTGGGGCAAGCTGGCCGAGGCGGGCATGGCGGCCCGCATCGTCGAGGCCGCGCAGCAGCTGCGCTCCGCCGGCCACAAGATGTGACGACCCTCTGCACCCGCCGGTGACGGACGGCCCCTCGGGGCGCCCGTCACCGGCGCCGCAGGACGAAGGCCCCGACCCTCGCGCTCGATGCGAGGGGCGGGGCCTTCGTACGTCCGGCCGTGCTGTGGGGCGGCGGATTGCCGGCCCGGACGTTCAGCTGCGGTTCGGGCGCAGCGTCGAGACGCTGCCGGAGACCTCGAAGCCGGGGTCGTCGTCCGCGATGTCGAGGAGCTCGCCGATCCGGGTGACCTCGAGCAGGAAACGCACGGTGGGGGGCGCGCGCAGGATCCGCACGCGGTGCGGGCTGCGCGACGCCAGGCGGGCGAGGAACGCGACGCCCGAGGAGTCCATGAAGGTCACGTGGTGCGCGTCGATCTCGACGGGGAGGCTCGTGGCCTCGGCGTGCGCCGACGCCTCCTGCAGGTCGCCGGCGAGGTCCGCGTCGATCTCCCCGGAGAGGACGATCCGCGCGCGGGCGGACCCGACGATGACGTGGACGGTCGCGGGCTCGCTGCGCTCGGTCTCGGCGGAGCCGCCGTCCGTTGTCCCGGCGCTCGCGCCGTCCGTCGGGCTGTTCAGGGAGGACTCAGGACCTTCGTGCACGATGCTCCTCTCACGACGACCGGGCCGCCCGGCGTTCACCGGGGACCAATCTACGGTTGAATAGCCGTTCGGAACAGCAAGGGTCGCGGATCCGAACGAGGCACGGGGGTGAAATGTCCGGCACACCGATGAGCTCGACGCCCGGTGTCGACCCCTTCGTCGCGGAGATCTCGCCCGGTCTGGCGGCTCGGGCCGCAACCGGGTCGAGCCTGCCGATGTTCCTCGTCCGCGGCCTCGACGAGGGCGAACCGGTGCTCGGCTGGGCCAACGCCGCGTTCGCCGAGCTCGTCGACGTCCCGCTGGCCGGTCTCGTCGGCCGCGGGACCTCGGTGCTCTCGGGCTCTCTGCTCCGGCCGGTCGACATGGTCACGATGACCGACATCATGCGTGCGGGACGCCCCGCCGCGGTCACCGTGTCGGCCCCCGGCGAGGCCGAGGGCGACGTGTGGTTCCGGCTCCACCTCGACCCGATGCGCGACGAGACGGGAGCGCTCCGGTCCTGGGCCGGGGTGGTCGTCGACGTCACGGCCCTCATGGTCGCCCAGGCCCAGCAGGCCGAGACCCTCGCGATCGAGCGCCGCGAACGGACCAACCTGGACACGGTGTGGCAGGTCTCGGAGCTCCTCGCCGACCTCGACCGGCCCGACGTGCTCGGCCGCATCGCGGAGCGGCTCGGCGGCTCGGTGGTCTCGTGGGCCGGGTTCTACATGAACGACGGCGGGCTGAGGTTCGCGGAGGACGTCGACGTGGAGGCGCCGCCGAGCGGCCGCGGCCGCCGGCACGTGCGCCGCTCCGGGTCGCGCTCGGGCGGTCCGGTCGAGGTCGACGCCCTGGGCGACTCGTTGCTGCCCGGGGTCGCCACCGGCGTGGGCGAACCCGGTCCTGACGTCCCGGACGCCGTGCAGGACCTCCTCGACGGCGTGATGTCGTCGCCGGTCGTGCTCACCGACGCCGCGCACGCGCGCGGCTCCGCCTCCGGCTGGCTCGCCGACGACCTCGCCCACCGGCTGCCCGCCGGGCTGCACGGGCGCGTCGTCGAGGTGCACCCCGTGCCGGGGCGACGCCGCGTGCTCGGGGTGATGGTCGTCGTCCGACGCCGCTCGCCCGACGTCGACGTCGCGGACGTCGCCTCCGTGCTCCAGGTGAGCGCCCGGCGCGCCGGACTCGCGATCGACAACGCGCGTCTGTACGCGCGCGAGCACCGGCTCGCCGAGACCCTCCAGCGCGCGATGCTCCCCGAGCTCGCGGACGTCCAGGGGCTCGACGTCTGGACGTACTACGCACCGAACTCGGAGCACGCGCAGGTCGGCGGGGACTGGTACGACGTGCTGCAGGTGACCACGGAGGTCGTCGCGCTCGTGATCGGCGACGTCGTCGGGCACGACGTCGAGGCCGCGGCCGCGATGGGCCAGCTCCGCTCGGTGGTGAGGTCCTACGCGTTCGAGCGCCAGGAGCCCGCGCCCGTCCTGGAGCGGGTCGACGCTCTGGTCGCAGGCATGCGGATCTCCCGCTCGGCGAGCCTCGTCTACGGCACGCTGAGCCGGGTCGCGCCCCCGGAGGCGGCCGGGCTTCGGCCCGAGGGGGCGGACGACGCGGTCCCCACCTGGTCGTTCGAGTACAGCCGCGCCGGGCACCTCCCGCCGATCCTCGTGCGCAACGGCATGGTGACGCTGCTCAGCGACGCCGGCGGGCCGCTCATCGGGTTCGGGTCGCGGCCGCGCTCGACGGGCCAGGCCGACGTGTACCCCGGCGACGTCCTGCTGCTCTACACGGACGGACTCATCGAGCGCCGGGACCGCGCCCTCCGGGTCGGCCTCGACGCCCTGGTCGAGACGATCGGCCTGGTCGAGGCGCGGGACGCCGCCGGGATCGGCGAGGAGCTGCTGACGCGCCTGGCTGAGGCGCCCGAGGACGACGTCGCGGTCGTCGTCGTCCGGGTGCCGGACCCGGACACCGACGCCGAGGCCCCCGTGGCGAGCCCCCGGTCGAGGCGGTGGCTGCTCCCCAGCGAGGTCGCGTCGATCGCGCGCGCCCGGCACGCTGTGCGGCGTACATGCCGGGCGTGGGACATCGACAGCGTGACGAGCGCCGAGCTCGTGGTCTCCGAGATCGTGGCCAACGGCGTCCTGCACGGCTGGGGCCACATCGCGCTGCGGCTCTTCGACACCGGGGACGGCCTGCGGATCGAGGTCGAGGACTCGAACCCCGCGCCGCCGATCACGACCGAGGGGCACGCGAACCGTGCCGGCGGGTTCGGGATGCAGATCGTCGAGCGGCTCGCCGACTGGGGCTGGCGGCCGTCCCCGAGCGGGAAGATCGTCTGGGCGAGGATCCGACCCGGGGTGCGGCTCGGGGACCGCTGACGGTTCCCGGCGCCCGGCGATCGCTCCGGTCTCCCGGCGCGAGGCGTCCGGACCGGAGCGCTGCGCCGCTAGTTGTGTTGTCAGCTAGCCCGCGCGCGGAGGCGTGGGCGTGCAGTGGTGGTCGCTGTCGATGCGGAACAGCTCGAGCGCGCCGCAGACCTCCAGGACGAACAGGTCGCGGTCGTCGCACCCGCGCAGCACGGTGGCGCCGCCCCGGCGTCGCCCGGAGTCCGCGAGCGAGATGAGGAAGGCCGCGCCGGTCGAGTCCATGAACGTCACGCGGCACATGTCGATGACGAGGAGCTGGCGGCGCAGGCCCACGACGCGAGCCGCGATCTCCGGGAACTGGTCTCGCTCGGCGAGGTCGAGATCGCCGCTGATGGCGAGCGTGGTCGTCGCGGGCGACGTAGCGATCTCGATCATGCCCCGACTCTAGACAGGCGGGGAGGTTCACGCAGCCATCGGTCCTCACTCGGGCCCGTCGCGCCTGTCGGGCCCGTCCGCCCTCTCGGGCCCGTCGGTCCCTGCGAGGATGGGCCCATGACCGACACACCCTCACGCCCTGCCCCCGCCCGCGACCTGCTCTCCGGGCCCGCCCCGACCCTGCTCGGCGACGACCACCCGGACCTCGAGGCGCGGTCCGTCCTCGAGGCGGGCACCTCGGTGGACGACGCGGCGCGTCGGTTCCCCGCGTCGTCCTACGTCTGGGCGGTGCTCGCCGAGCAGGCGCTCGACGCGGACGACCCGGTGGCTGCCTACGCCTACGCCCGGACCGGCTACCACCGCGGCCTCGACGCGCTGCGTCGCGCGGGCTGGCGCGGCCAGGGGCCGATCCCTGCGGAGCACCGGGCCAACCAGGGCTTCCTGCGCGCGATGCTCGCACTGGCGGACGCCGCGGAGGAGATCCAGGAGGAGGACGAGGCCGCCCGCTGCCGCCAGTTCCTGGCCGACTCGGGCACCTCGGAGGACGAGGTCCGCACGCTCCGCTGAGCGCGTCGTCCCGGCATCCGGGCGCCCGGGTCGCCCTGTTCGGGCGCTCACGTGGCTCCCGGGTCGATGACTTGTAAACTCGCTGGGTCCGGGCGCGCAATCGCGACCCGTCGCGCTCCGGTGCGGCCCCTGAAGGTGGAGCCCCGCCGACGACCGTAGGAAGTAGGGATCGCATGCCAGCCGTCGTGCTCATCGGGGGCCAGTGGGGTGACGAGGGCAAGGGGAAGGCGACCGACCTCCTCGGGTCCCGTGTCGACTACGTGGTGAAGTTCAACGGCGGCAACAACGCCGGGCACACGGTCGTGATCGGCGACGAGAAGTACGCGCTCCACCTGCTGCCCTCGGGCATCCTCTCGCCGGGCGTGACGCCGGTCATCGGCAACGGCGTCGTCGTCGACATCGAGGTGCTCTTCGAGGAGCTCGACGCCCTCATCGAGCGGGACGTCGACGTGTCGAAGCTCCTCGTGTCCGAGGGCGCGCACGTGATCGCGGACTACCACCGCACGGTCGACAAGGTCACCGAGCGGTTCCTCGGCAAGCGGCGCATCGGCACCACCGGACGCGGGATCGGCCCGGCATATGCCGACAAGATCAACCGCGTCGGTCTGCGCATGACCGACCTCTTCGACGAGAAGATCCTCGCCGAGAAGATCGAGGGTTCGCTGGACCAGAAGAACCACCTGCTGGTCAAGGTCTACAACCGGCGGGCGATCGAGGTGCAGGAGACCCTCGACGAGCTCCTCACCTACGCCGAGCGGCTCAAGCCGATGGTGGCCGACACGGGCCTGGTGCTGAACAAGGCGCTCGACGAGGGCAAGACGGTGCTGTTCGAGGGCGGTCAGGCGACCATGCTCGACGTCGACCACGGCACGTACCCGTTCGTGACCTCGTCCAACGCGACCGCTGGCGGCGCCGTGACGGGCTCGGGCGTCGGGCCGACGCGCATCGACTCCGTGATCGGTGTCATCAAGGCCTACACGACCCGCGTGGGGGAGGGGCCGTTCCCCACGGAGCTGTTCGACGACGACGGCGAGTACCTGCGCAAGACCGGTGCCGAGTTCGGCGTCACGACCGGCCGGCCGCGCCGCTGCGGCTGGTACGACTCCGTGATCGCCCGCTACTCGACGCGCGTGAACGGGCTCACGGACATCGTCCTGACCAAGCTCGACGTGCTCACCGGCATGGAGAAGGTGCCGGTCTGCGTCGCGTACGAGGTCGACGGGGTCCGGTACGACGAGATGCCGATCGACCAGACGGCGTTCCACCACGCGAAGCCGGTCTACGAGGAGTTCGACGGCTGGTGGGAGGACATCTCGCAGTGCCGCACCTTCGAGGACCTGCCGGCCAATGCGCAGGCGTACGTCCGCAAGCTCGAGGAGCTCTCGGGCTGCCGCATCTCGACGATCGGCGTCGGGCCCCGACGCGACGAGATCATCCCGGTGCACGACCTGATCCACGCCCGGTGACCTCCGGTCGCCCGCGCGCCCGGCGGCGCGCTGGGCGCCCGGCGGCGTCGGTCGTGGCCTGCGTCGTCGGTGTCGTCGCGCTCACGTCCTGCGGGGTCGGCGCCCGCACGCTCTCCGGTGACGAGGTCGCGGAGTACGCCGAGACCTCGGTCGTGCAGCTCGGCGGCGAACGCCCCGAGATCGAGTGCGACGAGGGCATGATCGCTCTGCTCCGGCAGTCCACGACGTGCCGCCTCACCCCGGCGGACGGCGGCCCGACGGTCGATGCGACCGTCACCGTCTTCGCGATCGCGGGCAACGACGTCCGGATGACGGTCGAGTACCCGGGGCAGGAGCAGGGGACCGCGGGGACGTAGCGGACGCCCGCCCGGCACCCGGGGTGGCGTCGGTAGACTCCGGGACCGTGAAGATCCTCGTCGTCGGTACCGGTGCCCGCGAGCACGCCATCACCTACGCCCTCGCGCACGAGGTCGACCTCCCGGGCGGTGACGAGCACGAGCTGCACGCGGCCCCGGGCAACCCGGGCATCGGCGAGCTCGCGACGCTCCACCCCGTCGACGCGCTGGACGGCGCCGCGGTCGCCGCGCTCGCGTCTGAGATCGGAGCGGACCTGGTGGTCGTCGGGCCGGAGGCTCCGCTCGTCGCCGGCGTCGCCGACGCCGTGCGCGAGTCCGGGATCCCTGTCTTCGGTCCCGGGGCGCAGGCCGCGCAGCTCGAGGGCTCGAAGGCCTTCGCCAAGGACGTCATGGCGGCCGCGTCGGTGCCCACGGCCCTCGCCCTCGTCTGCACGGACGCCGCGCAGGTCGAGGCCGCGCTCGACGCGTTCGGCCCGCCGTACGTCGTCAAGGACGACGGACTGGCCGCGGGCAAGGGGTCGTCGTCACGGAGGACCGCGACGAGGCGCTCGCGCACGGGCGCGCCTGCCTCGACTCGGCGGCGGGTCCGGGGCGGGTCGTCATCGAGGAGTACCTCGACGGGCCCGAGGTGTCCCTGTTCTGCATCTGCGACGGCTCCACGGTCGTCCCGCTCGCACCGGCGCAGGACTTCAAGCGTGCGCTCGACGGTGACGAGGGCCCCAACACGGGTGGCATGGGCGCGTACAGCCCGCTCACGTGGGCGCCCGACGGGCTGGTCACCGAGGTCGTCACGCGCATCGCGCAGCCGACCGTCGACGAGATGGCGCGCCGGGGCACCCCGTTCTCGGGCGTGCTGTACGTGGGGCTCGCGCTCACCAGCCGCGGCACCCGGGTCGTCGAGTTCAACGCCCGGTTCGGTGACCCGGAGACGCAGGTCGTGCTCTCCCGCCTGCGCACGCCGCTCTCCGGGGTGCTGCTCGCCGCGGCCCGCGGCGGGCTCGCGGACCTCGAGCCGCTGCAGTGGTCGGCGGGCACGGCCGTGACGGTGGTCGTCGCCTCCGAGAACTACCCGGCCACGCCCCGCACGGGCGACCCGATCACGGGCCTCGCCGCCGCCGAGGACCTCGACGCGGTCCACGTGCTGCACGCCGGCACCGCCACCGACGCGAGCGGCACGCTGGTGAGCGCGGGCGGGCGCGTGCTGTCCGTCGTCGGGCAGGGTGACGACCTCGACGCCGCACGCGAGCGGGCCTACGCGGGCGTCGCGCTGATCGGTCTCGACGGGTCGCAGCACCGCACGGACATCGCGGCGAGGGCCGCGGCCGGCGAGGTGGTGGCGCCGTGAGCGCCGCGACAGGGTTCCCCGGCGGTGCGCTCGACCTGCCCGGATGGCGCCACGTCTATTCCGGCAAGGTCCGCGACCTCTACGAGCCCGACCTCCCGGCGCTCGGCGGCGTGCACCCCTTGGGCGACGTCGTCCTCGTCGTCGCGAGCGACCGGGTGTCGGCCTACGACCACGTCCTGAACCCGGGCATCCCGGACAAGGGCGTCGTGCTGACGCAGCTCAGCCTGTGGTGGTTCGACCAGCTGTCGGACGTCGTCCCGAACCACGTCGTGTCGACCGAGGTGTCGGCCGAGCCGGGCGACGGGCTCGTCCCCGACGTCGTTGTAGGTCGGGCGATGGTCTGCCGCCGCCTCGACATGTTCCCGGTCGAGTGCGTCGTCCGCGGCTACCTCACCGGGTCCGGGCTGCTGGAGTACCGCGAGAGCCAGGCCGTGTGCGGGGTCCCGCTGCCGGACGGGCTCGAGGACGGCTCCCGGCTCCCTGAGCCGATCTTCACCCCCGCGACCAAGGCCGAGTACGGAGACCACGACGAGAACGTGACCTTCGAGGCCGTCGTCGAGGCGATCGGGCCCGAGGCAGCCTCCCGGCTGCGGGAGCTCACGCTCGCGGTGTACGCGCGCGCCGAGACGATCGCCCGGGACCGCGGGGTGATCCTCGCAGACACGAAGCTCGAGTTCGGGATCGACCCGATGAGCGGGGTCGTGGTGCTCGGCGACGAGGTGCTGACGCCCGACTCCTCGCGGTTCTGGCCGGCAGACCTGTGGAAGCCCGGCGGCGCGCAGCCCAGCTTCGACAAGCAATACGTCCGGGACTGGCTCACGTCCGCGGAGTCGGGGTGGGACCGGACGCTCGACGGTGCGCCTCCGGAGCTGCCGACCGGCGTAGTGCTCCGCACGCGCGACCGGTACCTCGAGGCCTTCGAGCGGATCACGGGCGCACCGCTGCGCTGAGCCGGGCCGGGAGCGGGGCTGAGACGGCCCTGTGCCGGCTCTGAGTCGTCCCTGAGCCGGCTCAGGGCCCGTCGCCCTTGGCGCGGCCACAGATCGCAGCGCTCTGGATGTTCGCGGGCGCCGGCACCTCGTGGGGGCGTAGTGCCGACGCCCGTCGAACACGTGTTCGAAGATACTCGATCCTCGCGGACCTGACCAGCCCTGGACCCTAGGAGCCGAGGCCGTCGGTCGTGGGAGGCCATGAACGCGGCGCGGGAGCCGTGCGTGCGCCCGGCTAGACTGGCCGCGCAATCCCGGCGTCGTCCCGCCCCTCCGCACGGAGGCCGCGGCGCGCCGCCCCCGAACCGAGTGCTCGAGGAGCCCCCGTGGGACGCGTCGTCGTCGAGGTCATGCCCAAGCCCGAGATCCTGGACCCGCAGGGCAAGGCCGTCGTCCGGCAGCTGCCGCGGCTCGGGTTCACCCAGTTCACCAGCGCCCGCCAGGGCAAGCGCTTCGAGCTCGAGGTCGAGGGCGACGTGACCGACGAGGTCCTCGCCGCCGCGCGCGAGGCCGCCGAGACCCTGCTCTCGAACCCGATCATCGAGGACGTCGTGCGGGTCGCCGACATCTCCGACGTCGACGCCGAGGTCCCTGCCTGATGGGCGCTCTCGCGTCGGCACGGATCGGTGTCGTCACGTTCCCGGGCACCCTGGACGACCGCGACGCGGCGCGTGCCGTGCGTCTGGCCGGCGGCGAGCCGGTCTCGCTCTGGCACGGTGACGCCGACCTGCACGGTGTCGACGCCGTCGTCCTGCCCGGCGGGTTCTCCTACGGCGACTACCTACGGGCCGGGGCCATCAGCCGTTTCGCCCCGGTCATGGACGTCCTGGTGGACGCCGCGAAGGGCGGGCTCCCGCTGCTCGGCATCTGCAACGGCTTCCAAGTGCTGACCGAGTCGCACCTGCTGCCGGGCTCGATGATCAAGAACGACCACCTCCACTTCGCGTGCCGGGAGCAGGTCCTCACGGTCGAGAACGCCGAGACGGCGTGGACCCGCGACTACACCCGCGGCCAGCGCATCACGATCCCGCTGAAGAACCAGGACGGCCAGTTCGTCGCGGACGAGCGCACGCTCGACGAGCTCGAGGGCGAGGGCCGGGTCGTCTTCCGGTACGCCGACGCCAACCCGAACGGGTCGCGTCGCGACATCGCCGGCGTCACCAACGCGCGCGGCAACGTCGTGGGTCTCATGCCCCACCCGGAGCACGCCGTCGAGGCCGGGTTCGGGCCGGCGTCCGAGGCCGGGCCCCGGGCCGGGACCGACGGTCTCGGGTTCTTCACGTCCGTGCTGGGCGCTCTCGTCTCCGCGTGACCGTGTCCGTCGAACCTGGTGCGGTGGCCGCGCCGCTGGTCGAGGTCGTCGGTTTCGACCACCACGAAGCGGTTCGGCTGCGCGACGTCCAGCAGATCGAGCTCGCCGCGACCTACGGCGTCGAGCCGGGCCAGAGCGACGTCGGCGACCCCGTCACGGCTGACACGGCCGTGGCCACGGTGCTGGTGAGCCTCGACGGCGCGACCGTCGCCTGCGGCACCGTCCGGGAGGTCTCGGGCCTGCCCGACGGCCGCGGGGAACGCACCCGCAGGGCACCGGCGAGGTCAAGCGGGTCTACGTCGTCCCCGGCCACCGGGGTGCCGGCCTCTCCAAGACCGTCATGGCCGCGCTCGAGGCGCGGGCCGTCGACCACGGCCTCGACCGCCTCGTGCTGGAGACCGGCGTCCGCCAGCCCCAGGCGATCGGGCTGTACCTGGCCCTCGGCTACGCGCCGATCGCCCGGTACGGGGCGTACATCGACTCCACCGAGTCGCGGTGCTTCGCGAAGGACCTCCACGACCCTCCGCCGAACCGGGGATCCGGTGCGATGTCAGCCCCGGGATCACACCTAGAGACCGGTTCGGCCGCTGGAGGCGCCGGTTCGGCAGGGCCTCGGACGGCGGACCTGCGGCCGGCAGGGTCTCGGACGGCGGACCGGCAGTCGGCAGCAGTCGCGACGTCGCTCCCGGCGCCGATCGTCGTCACCGAGGTCCCGTGGGGCGACCCCGACGCGTTCCTGCTGCGCCGCGAGATGTTCGAGACCACCAACCTCGCGCGCTACCCGGAGGACTTCGGGCACCTCGTCGAGCCCGGAGCCTTCGAGGCGTCGGACGCCGCGCTCGGCGAGAGCGCGATCGTCACCCTGGTCGCCCGCCGCGGCGACCGGCTGCTCGGTTGCGCGTCCGTGCGAGGGGCCGACGCCGGGTCCCCGGCCGGGGCGGCCGAGCTCTCCAAGGTCTTCGTCCGGGACGAGGCCCGGCGCACCGGCGTGGCGTCGGCGCTCCTCGACGCGATCGAGGCGGCGGCCCGCGCGCACGGGGTCGAACGCCTCCTCCTGGGCACGGGTCCCCGCCAGCCCGAGGCGCTCGCGACCTATCGCCGCCGCGGGTACCGGCCGGTGCTGCCGTTCCCGCCCTACGACGCGTTCGACTCCGCGTTCTGCCTCGGCCTGGACCTCTGACGGTGCCGACCGACGAGCCCTCCGCGGACCGGGACGACAGCGTGTCGGGCGTCGTGCCCGTCGGCGGACCCACCCCCGGGGCCCGGTCGGTACCGCGGTTCGCGGTCCTGTCGGCCGCTCTCGCGCCGGTCGCGATGATCGGCGGCTGGACGCTCGCGGCCGCCCTCCAGTCCTCGTTCGACGCGGTCGGCGAGACGATCTCCGCGCTGGCGGCGGCGCCCTCCGCCCACCCCGGCGTGATGACCGCGGGGCTCGCCGTCACCGGTGCGTGCCACGTCGCCACGGCGCTCGGCCTGCGTGGCGCGGCGACGCCGGGGCGCGTGCTGCTCGCGCTCGGTGGGGTCTCGACCGCAGCCGTGGCGGCGCTCCCTGTCGATCTCTACCCGCAGGCCCACGGGATCGCCGCGGGTGTCGGGTTCGGTGCGCTCGCGCTCTGGCCGGCGCTCGCGGGCGGACGGCGCGGCTCGGGCAGGCCGCGCCGCGCACCCTTGGTCGTCACGAGCGCCGTCCTGGTGGGACTGGTGGTCGTCTTCGTCCTGGAGCTGCAGGGTCTGACGCCGGACGGCGGTGCGGCCACCGGCCTGACCGAGCGACTGGCCGCGGGGGCGCAGTCGCTCGCGCCGCTCGGGCTGGTGCTCGCCCTGATGGCGCGCCACGCCCGGTCTACGCGACGCCCAGCGCCCGCTGCACGTCCTCGATGATGTCGAGCGGGTCCTCGAGCCCGACGCTGAGCCGCACCGTGGTCTCGGAGATCCCGACGGCGGCGCGGCCCTCGGGGCCGAGCTTGCGGTGCGTCGTGGTCGCCGGGTGGGTGATCAGCGACTTCGCGTCGCCGAGGTTGTTCGAGATGTCGACGACCTGCAGGGCGTCGAGGAACGCGAAGGCGCGCTTCTTCGCGGTCTCGGGGTCCGTGCCGTCAGGGACTTCGACGTCGAAGGTCACGACGGTCCCGCCGCCCGACTGCTGAGCCTTCGCGAGCTCGACCTGCGGGTGCGAGGCGAGGAACGGGTAGCGGACGCCGGTGATCCCGGGGAGCGCCTCGAGCGCCTCGGCGACCTGCAGGGCGGCGGCGTTCTGCGCGCGCACCCGCACCGGCAGCGTCTCGAGACCTTTGAGCAGCACCCACGCGTTGAACGCCGACAGCGACGGCCCGGTGTTGCGGATCATCGTCTGGACCGGCCCGGTGATGTACTCCTGCGAGCCGAGGATCGCCCCGCCGAGCACGCGCCCCTGCCCGTCGATGTGCTTCGTCGCCGAGTACACGACCACGTCGGCGCCGAGCTCGAGCGGCTGCTGCAGGAGCGGGGTCGCGAACACGTTGTCGAGAATCACGGTGGCCCCGGCGGCGTGCGCGAGGTCGCACACGGCCCGCACGTCGACGATGTCCTGCATGGGGTTGGACGGCGTCTCGAAGAAGACGATGTCGGCGGGGGTCGCGAGCGCCTCCTCCCAGTCGGAGAGCACGTGCCCGTCGACGTAGTCGGTCTGCACACCCCAGCGCGCGAGGATCTCGTCGAAGATGACGATCGTCGAGCCGAACAGCGCCCGAGCCGCGACGATCCGGGACCCGGACGACACGAGGGCGGCGATCGACGTGAACACCGCCGACATCCCGGTCGCGGTCGCGAAGCACGCCTCGGCGCCCTCCAGCAGCCGCAGCCGCTCCTCGAACGTGCGGACCGTGGGGTTGCCGTAGCGGGAGTAGATGAAGTGGTCCGACTCGCCCTTGAACGCGGCCTCGGCGTCGGCCGCCTGCGGGTAGACGTACCCCTGGGTGAGGAACATCGCCTCGCTGGTCTCGTCGAACCCGGTCCGCTGGTGCCCGCCGCGCACGGCGAGCGTGGCGGGGCGCACGCCCGCCGGGAGGTCTCCGTGCCCGGACCCGCCGGGCGTGCTCATGCCCGGCTCCAGGTGGTCGACGCGAGTCCTACGGCGCGCCAGCCCCGGTGCCCGCGCACCCCGGCGGCGTCCGCGTCGCCCTCGAAGCCGTCGAGCACGTTGTACGCGGGGCCGAGGCCCGCGCCGGTGGCGGCCCGAGCGGCCCCGATCGAGCGTTGCCCGGACCGGCACAGGAACACGACCGGCCGGCCGTCGCCGGGCGCCAGGCCGGAACCCAGCACCTCGTCGAGGAACGCGGGGTTCGGCCCGAGCGGGGTGACCCACTGCGCGTACGTGACCTGCTTGCCGAGGTCGGAGACGTCGGGCACGCCGATCGTCGCCCACTCGCCCTCGGTGCGGACGTCGACGAGCACGGCGCGCTCGTCCTGCGCGAGGAGCGTCCAGGCCTGCTGCGGCGTGAGGTCGCCGGCGTAGCCGTCCGCGGGCCGCGGCGTCACCTGCGGCTCGCCGCCCGCCCGGTCGTCGGACGGCGTCGCGTCGCCGGGTCCGCTCGCGGCGGGCTGGTCGGGTCGTGCGTGGGGGGACGTCATGCTCTCCTCCATCGATCGTGGCGGTAGCACCCTCGCCCGGACCTCGGGACCCGGCGTGCCGGGACCACGTGGACCAGGGGGTTGCTGCGGCGTCGTCGTGCCATGTCACTCGGCCGCTCTGGATGGTGAACCGGATGCTACGGCACCCGGGACGCCGTCCGACACCCGCAGAGGCCAGGATGACCATGATGTGAGACGACGTGGACGGTCGGTTGACGCGCTTCGTGGCCTCGGTGATTCTTGATGACAGGTCATGAGTGCCAGCGTGAAACCCCGGTTTGCTGGCCGGCAACCCTCCTCTCGCGGTGGGGTGCCCCGGGTGACGACCAGGCCCTCCGTCGAACGGCGCGGGGGCAAGCGCGGGGCGGCCGGCGGGCCGGTCCCCTGAACCACGGAGGACCGCATGACTGCCGACACCATCGAGACCCGCTGTTCGACCCAGGCCCCCGGCGCGACCGGCATCGCCCACGTCGCCGACGTCACCCCGCTGCTGCCCGTCGTCGGCAGCGACACCCTCGTGCCCCTCGTCGACGGCCGGAGCGTCCCCTACGCGAACCTCGACGTGGCCGCGTCCGCGCCGGCGCTCGCGAGCGTCGCGGAGCGGGTCACCGAGGTGCTGCCGCTGTACGCGAGCGTGCACCGCGGCGCGGGCTACCTCTCGCAGGTGTCGACCGCGCTGTACGAGGCGTCGCGCCGGACGATCGGCGGCTTCGTCGGGGCCCGCGCCGACGACGTCACGATCATCACCCGCAACACCACGGACTCGCTCAACCTCCTCGCTGGGTGCGTCCCGGCTCGGGCGGACAGGGGGCCCGGCCGCGTGCTCGTCCTCGACGTCGAGCACCACGCGAACTTCCTGCCCTGGCGGCGCTCCGCCGACGCGACGGTGGTCGCCAGTCGCGACTCGGTCGCGGCGACCGTCGACGCGATCCGCGACGAGCTCGCCCTGCAGCCCTACGCCCTCCTCGCCATCACGGGTGCCTCGAACGTCACGGGAGAGCGGCTGCCGCTCGACGAGGTCGTGCGCGTCGCCCACGACGCCGGCGCACGGGTCGTGCTCGACGGCGCCCAGCTCGTGCCGCACCGCAGGTTCTCCCTGGAGGACACCGGCGCTGACTACGTCGCGTTCTCGGGGCACAAGACCTACGCGCCCTTCGGGGCCGGCGCCCTCGTGGGCCGTCGTGACTGGCTCGACGCCGGCACGCCCTTCCTCGCGGGCGGCGGCGCCGTGCGCCAGGTCGGCGTCGACCGGACCACCTGGCACCCGGCCCCGGCCAGGCACGAGGCCGGCTCGCCCAACGTCATCGGCGCCGTCGCCCTCGCGGCGGCGTGCGACGCCCTCGCAGCCGTCGACCCGGACGAGGCCCTGGAGCACGAGAGCACCCTGCGAGCACGCCTCGTCGACGGGCTGAGCGACCTCGACGGCGTCCAGGTCGTGCAGGTGTGGGACGACGCGGCCGACCCGGTCGGCGTCGTCACCTTCGGGGTCGAGGGGCACGACCCCGGCCTCGTCGCGGCCTACCTGTCGGCCGAGCACGGCATCGGCGTCCGTGACGGCCGCTTCTGCGCCCACCCGCTGCTGTCCCGGCTCGGCCTCGACGGCGGGGCGATCCGCGCGTCGGTCGGCGTCGGCACCTCGGGCGACGAGATCGAACGGCTGGTCGGCGCGCTCCGCAGCTTCGTCGCCGAGGGCCCGCGTGCGCAGTACGCGGTCGTCGACGGCTGCTGGACCGTGACCGACGACCCGCGGCCCGTGCCCGCCGGCTCCGGTCTGAGCGGCCTCTTCGCGACCGCGGCGGCCGGGTTCGTCGGCGAGTCCGCCGGCTGCGGCCCGGTCCCCGCCGACGGCTGAGCCTGCTCCAAGCCCGTCGCAGCCCCGTCGTAGTGCAGTGGCGGCTCGGTCACCGGCGTCGTCGCAGACCTGCCGCGGCTCGTTCGTAGTCCTCTCGCTGCTGATGGCTGCTGATCGCTGCTTCTTGCGGCAGGCGGCGGTACCGCCTCGGGCACGACGACGGCCCCGCCCGAGGGGAGTCGAGACGGAGCCGTCGGTTCGTGCGCGTCACCGATCAGCTCGGCGGCGCGGTGCGCAGATCAGTGCTTGAAGGCGTCCTTTGCCTTCTCGCCGGCCTGCTTGACGTCGGCCGAGGCCTGGTCGGCCTTGCCCTCCGCCTCGAGGCGCTCGTTGTCGGACGCCTTGCCGGCGCCCTCCTTGACCTTGCCCTTGGCGTCTTCGGCCGCGTTCGAGATCTTGTCGTCGAGTCCCATGAGTGCTCCCTCCTGAGTCGCGGCCCGTGTCGGCCGTGATGGGGTGAACGTAGGCACGCGGCGCGTGACTCGCACGCGGTCGGACTCCGCCCGGCAGTCGCGTCGGCCGAGGCGTTCGGCAGTCACCTTCTGGGCCGAGTCCTCCAGTCGTGCCTTCAGTCGTGCGTTCGATCGCGCCGGGTGACCGCGCCGCGCAGGTGCGTCCTGCCCCGGCGGGAGTCCTGCACGGTGTACGACCACCGGTCGAGCCCGGCGGCACCCTCGTCGCCCGCCGTGCCGCGGGTGATGGACACGTCCACCGTCGACGGCAGGAGCACCGGCTTCGCGAACTCGACCGACCAGTCGTACGTCTCCCCGCGGGCGGGTCCGACCTCGGCGAGCGCGCGCGCCGCGGTGTACATCCCGTGGGCGATGGCGCGCGGGAAGCCGAACGCCTTCGCCGAGAGCGCCGACATGTGGATCGGGTTCCGGTCGCCGGAGACGGCCGCGTAGTCCCGACCCGTCGACGCTCCCAGGCGCCACCGACCGGTGGGCACGAACGGGAGCCCCGCGTGGGGCGACCGGTCGGCCGACGGAGCGCTCCCGTCGTCCGACGCTCGTGACCCGAGGTGCACGCCCTTCGCCAGGTACGTCGAGACCCCGCGGTAGGCGGGCTCGCCGTCGACGAGCACGCGGGTGACGAGGTCGACGGTCACGCCGCGCCGGTGCGGCCGCAGACCCTCGGCCCAGGACTCGACCGCGAGGGTCTCGCCGAGCCGGACCGGTCGCACCAGGGACGCGCTGTTCGCCGTGTGGACCATGCCGAGCAGCGGCAGCGGGAAGTCGCCGCGGGTCATCAGCCCGGTCGCGACGGGGAACCCGAGGACGTGCAGGAACCCGGCGGGGATCGTGTCCCCGACCCGCTCACCGACCAGGCGCTGGTAGCGCGCGAGGCGGTCCGCGACGTCCGGCAGGTCGGTCGCGACGTGGTCGACGCGCAGGGCCACCGACGGGAGGGTGGGGTCGCTCCCGTCCCGGCCCCCGCGCACCGACCCGGGCAGGGCGCGGGTCGCCGCGATCCGGGCGGACGACGTGGCGCCCTTCGCGTACAGGCCGCCCAGGCCCGGGACCGCGGCGAGCCGCTCGACGCGGTACCCCTCCGGTGCGCCCGCCGTCACCGGCCCACCAGGTTCTGACCGCACACGCGCAGCACCTGGCCGGTGATCCCGGTCGAGCCGGGCGAGGCGAGGAACGCGATGGCCTCGGCGACGTCGATCGGCTGCCCGCCCTGCTGGAGCGAGGACGCGCGGCGCGCGACCTGGCGGGGCACGAGCGGGATCGACGCGGTCATGTCGGTCTCGATGAACCCCGGTGCCACGGCGTTGGCGGTGCCGCCGATCGCTGCCATCAGCGGGGCGGTGGCCCGGGTGTGGCCGATCACGCCGGCCTTGGAGAAGCCGTAGTTGGTCTGCCCGCGGTTGCCCGCGATCCCGGACGTCGAGGCGAGGGAGACGATGTGCGGGGCGTCCGAGAAGCCGCCGACCTCGAGCAGGTGCTCGGTGATGCGCAGCTGCGCGGCGAGGTTCACCGCGACCACGGAGTCCCACTGCGCGGGCTTCATGTTCGCGAGCAGCTTGTCCCGCAGGATCCCCGCGTTGTGCACGAGGACGTGCAGCCCGCCGTGCCGGGCGCGCGCGTGCTCCAGGATGCGGGCGCCCGCGTCGTCGGCCGTCACGTCGAGCTGGAGGGCCGTGCCACCGATCTCGTTGGCCACCGCGGCGAGCTGCTCGCCGGCGGCCGGGACGTCGACGACGACGACCTTCGCCCCGTCGCGCGCGAGCGTCCGCGCGACCTCGGCGCCGATGCCGCGGGCCGCGCCCGTGACCACGGCGACCCGGTCCGCGAGGGGCCGGGACCAGTCGAACCCGGTCGCGTCCCAGGCGGGGCCGTCGCCGACCTCGATCAGCTGACCGTCGACGAACGCCGACTTCCCGGAGAGGAAGAAGTGGAGCGCGGCGAGCGCGGCCGGGTCGGTCGGACGGGCGTCGCTGGTGAGCTGGATGCCGTTCGCGGTGGCGCCCTTGCGGAGCTCCTTGGCGAGCGAGCGCAGGAACCCGGTCACCCCGTGGCGCGTGGCGGCCACGGTGGGGGTGTCGCCGTCGGTCGCGGCGTGCGAGATCGTGACGACACGACCGCCCGCGGCGAGCCGGCGCAGGTTCGCGCCCACGGCGAGCACCGGGTCGTGCAGGTCCTCGGGGACTCCGCCCCGCTGAGGACGACCACGATCGCACCCCAGCGGTCGACGCCCTCGGCCGCGGCGTCGCCGCGGACCTGGCGGACGTCGAGGTCCCAGGCGAGGAGGGCCTTCGCGACCTGGTCGGCGTCGTCCGACAGGTCGGGGCGGCCGCCGACGACGAGGACCGGTCCGGGCACCAGCGGCGCCCCGGGCTCGTGCCGGCGCAGGACGACGGGCTGGGGGAGGCCAAGCTTCTTGGCGACGGCCTTCATGAAGCCGCTGTTCACGGCGTCGAGGTAGGCGTCGGTCATGGTTCAGCCCTCCTGTGCGGTGGTCGTGGTGCCGGTCGCGGCGGTGGCGTCGTCGGGGTCGGCCTCCAGGATCGCGGCGACCCCGAGCCCGCCGGCGGCGCAGACGGAGATGAGGACGCGGGCGGTGCGGCCGGTCTCGGCGGCCTTCGCGGCCACGAGCTTCGCAGCCGTGGCGACGATGCGCCCGCCGGTCGCGGCGAACGGGTGACCGGCGGCGACCGAGGACCCGTGCACGTTCAGCCGTGCGCGGTCGATCGACCCCAGCGGGGCGTCCAGGCCGAGCTCGTCGCGGCAGAAGTCGGCGTCCTCCCAGGCGGCCAGCGCCGAGAGGACGGTCGCCGCGAAGGCCTCGTGGATCTCGTAGAGGTCGAAGTCCTGGAGGGTCAGCCCCTGACGGGCGAGAAGGCGCGCGACGGCGTGGGTCGGCGCCATGAGCAGGCCCTCGTGGCCGTGGACGTAGTCGACGGCGGCGGTCTCGGCGTCGACGACGCGAGCGAGGACGGGAAGGTTGCGCTCGGTGGCCCACGCGCGCGAACCGAGCAGGACGGCGGAGGCGCCGTCGGTCAGCGGGGTCGAGTTCCCGGCGGTCATGGTGGGCTCGGGGCCCTCGCCCTCGGGCCCGCCGAGCCGCTTGCCGAACACGGGCTTGAGCTTCGCCAGCTTCTCGGCGGACGAGTCGGCGCGCAGGTTCTGGTCGCGGGTGAGGCCCTGGAACGGGGTCACGAGGTCGTCGAAGAAGCCCGACTCCCAGGCGGCCGCGAGGTTGAGGTGGCTGGCGAGCGCGATCTCGTCCTGCGCCTCGCGGGTGACGCCCCAGCGGGCGGTCGTGACGGCCTGGTGCTCGCCCATGGACAGCCCGGTGCGCGGCTCGTCGGTGCTGGGGGTCAGCGGAGCCACGTCGGACGGGCGCAGCTTGAGGAACGCCTTGATCCGCGACCCGGTGGAGCGTGCGTGGCCGGCCTCGAGCAGCACCCGGCGCAGGCCCTCGCTGACGGCGATCGGGGCGTCCGAGATGCTGTCGGCGCCGCCGGCGATGCCGGACTCGACCTGGCCGAGGCGGATCTTGTTGGCGATGGTCACGACGGCCTCGAGGCCGGTGGCGCACGCCTGCTGCAGGTCGTAGGCCGGGGTCTGCGGCGACAGGGACGAGCCGAGGACCGACTCGCGGATCAGGTTGAAGTCGCGGGAGTGCTTGAGGACGGCGCCGCCGACGACCTCGCCGAGCCGTTCGCCCTGGAGGCCGAACCGGGCGACGAGCCCTTCGAGCGCGGCGGTGAACATGTCCTGGTTGCTCACGCGGGAGTACTTGCCCCCGGCGCGCGAGAACGGGATGCGGTTCCCGCCGATGATCACGGCGTCCCGGGAGGCGCCGGTCGATCCGGTCGGGGAACCGGGACGGGAGGTGGGGGTGTCGTGCTCGTCTGGTCGGCCACGGCCGGTGCTCCTTCGCTCGGGTGCGCTGCGGGCCGCGTCGTCGGTGCTCGGCTCCCGCAGGGGTGTCCGAGATTCAGAGTACCTGATACTCTCAGTTTCATGTGAGTACCGTCATAGGTGCCACATCCCCGGCGGCGCTTGCAGTGCCCACGTCGCCGGAGAGTCCCGGACGGGACGACCTCCGAGCGAGGGCGTCACGACGGGCGGACGACACCGACGTCGGGCACGCGGGAGGCGCAGTGACCCACGAGACCGTCGCGGACGGACGCTCGACGAGGTGGGACGAGCATCGTGCCACCCGACGAGCCGCGCTGCTCGCTCTCGCGCGCAAGGCTGTGCACAAGCACGGTCCCGAGGCGTCCATGGACGAGATCGCCGCCCAGTGCGGCACCTCCAAGTCGATCGTCTACCGGTACTTCGACGACAAGACCGGGCTCCAGCGGGCCGTCGGCGAGGACGTCGGCGTGCAGATGCACCACGCGCTCAGCAGCGCGGCCGACGAGGCCGGCACGCCCAAGCGCGCGCTGCGCGCCATGGTGCGCGTCTACCTCGAGATGGTCGACCAGTCGCCCAACGTGTACTGGTTCGTCGCCCGGACCGGGGCTGTCGCCGGCACGGACGGCGCCGGTGCCGGCGCCCGGGTGCCCCTCGACGCGTTCCTCGACTCCGTGACGGAGCTCGTGGCGCGCCCGTTCGCGCAGGTCGCGCACGTGACCGACGTCGTCGCCTCGTCGTGGGCCGCGGGAGCCGTCGGGTTCGTCCGCGGCTCCGGCGAGTGGTGGCTCAAGCACCGCACCGACCCCGGCGCCCCGACGCTCGACGAGCTCACCGGGCAGGTCGCCGACTGGCTGTGGTTCGGCCCGGTCGGGGTCCTCTCCCAGCACGCCGCCCCGAACCCGACGGCCGCTGCGCCGTCCGACACCCCTGACCCCGCCGCACCCGAGGAGAACCGATGACCACGACGTCTGACACGACCCCCGACTCCGCTGCACCCGCCGAGACCGAGGTAGCGCGGGGGAGACCACCACCAACACGACCGCCGGCACCGTCGACGGCGACGTCCGCACGTCCCCGGTCCGGACCGGGGCGGGCACGCCGTCCTCCGCGGGCGACGAGCGCGGTGACGCGCACGTCGACGTCGAGAGCCTCGCCCGGCACCTGCTCGGTCGCTGGGCCGACCTGCGCGCGTCGGCCCGAGCGACGGCCGGCGACCCGGAGTTCCACAAGGTCGAGGGCCTGAGCAAGGAGGAGCACCGCGAGCGCGTGCTCGCTCAGTGCCGCGCCCTCGCCGCCAAGGGCCAGGTGCACCTCGCGTTCCCGGAGCGCCTCGGTGGCGGGGACAACCCGGGCGCGAACCTCGCCGGCTTCGAGGAGCTCGTCGCCGCCGACCCGTCGCTGCAGATCAAGGCCGGCGTGCAGTGGGGCCTCTTCGCCTCGGCGATCCTGCACCTCGGCGACGAGGAGCAGCAGGACCGTCTGCTGCCCGCGGCGATGGACCTGTCGGTGCCGGGCGCCTTCGCGATGACGGAGACCGGTCACGGGTCGGACGTCGCGAGCGTCGCCACGACCGCGACCTACGACCCGGCGACCGAGGAGTTCGTGCTCCACACGCCGTTCCGTGCGGCCTGGAAGGACTACCTCGGCAACGCGGCCGTCCACGCGACCGCGGCGACGGTCTTCGCCCAGCTCGTCACCGGCGGCGTCAACCACGGTGTGCACTGCTTCTACGTCCCGATCCGCACGACCGGCGAGGACGGCCGGGCGGGCGAGTTCCTGCCCGGGATCGGCGGGGAGGACGACGGGCAGAAGGGCGGGCTGAACGGGGTCGACAACGGTCGCCTGCACTTCGACCACGTCCGCGTGCCCCGCCGCGACCTGCTCTCCCGCTACGGCTCGGTCGACGCGGACGGGACCTACTCGTCCCCGATCGACAGCCCCGGGCGCCGCTTCTTCACCATGCTCGGCTCCCTCGTCCAGGGTCGCGTCTCGCTCGACGGCGCGGCCTCGAACGCCGCCAAGATCGGCCTGCAGATCGCCGTGACGTACGGCAACCAGCGACGCCAGTTCACCGGCGCCTCGGCGACCGACGAGGTCGTGATCCTCGACTACGGGACCCACCGCCGCCGCCTGATCCCCGCGATCGCCGAGGCGTACGCGACGCACTTCGCGCACGACCGGCTGCTCGACCTCTTCCACACGGTGTTCTCGGGCGAGGAGGACACCCCGGAGACCCGGGAGGACCTCGAGACGACCGCCGCGGCGCTCAAGGCGTCGAGCACCCGGTTCGCGCTCGACACGCTCCAGGAGACCCGCGAGGCGTGCGGCGGTGCCGGGTTCCTCACCGAGAACCGCATCACGAGCCTGCACGCCGACATGGACGTCTACGCGACGTTCGAGGGCGACAACACGGTGCTGCTGCAGCTCGTCGGCAAGCGGCTGCTCAGCGACTACGCCAAGGAGCTCAAGGGCGCGACGCCGGGCGGCATGGCCCGCTACGTCGTCGACCGCGCGGCATCCGCCGCCCTGCACCGCACCCCGCTCAAGCGGGCGGCGCAGGCGTTCGCCGACCAGGGTTCCGCCCGGCGCGCGGCCGGCCACCTGCGCGAGACCGACACGCAGCGCGCGCTCCTGACAGACCGCGTCGACACGATGGTCGAGGAGCTCGCCACCGCTCTGCGGCCGGCGCAGAAGGCCGCGCCCGTCGAGGCGGCGCGGATCTTCGACGCGCACCAGGCGGAGCTCGTCGAGGCCGCGAAGGCGCACGCCGACCTGCTGCGGTGGGAGGCGTTCACGCAGGCGCTGACGCAGATCGAGGACTCGGGCACCCGCGAGGTGCTGACCCGAGTGCGCGACCTGTTCGGGCTCACGCTCGTCGAGCGCAACCTCGCCTGGTACCTGATCAACGGTCGGCTGTCGGGTCAGCGCGCCCGGACCGTGACGAGCTACATCGAGCGGCTGCTCGTCCGGCTGCGCCCGCACGCGCAGGACCTCGTCGACGCCTGGGGCTTCGGCCCCGAGCACCTGCGGGCCAAGATCGCGTCGGGTGCCGAGGCCGAGCGCCAGGACGAGGCGCGGGCGTACTACCGGGAGCTGCGGGCGAGCGGGGACGCGCCCGTGAGCGAGAAGTCGCAGAAGAAGGCTCAGGCGAAGGTCGGCGCGTCCCGGCGCTGACGCCCGGCGCCCGGCAGCGACCTTGCGCCGGCCCGGCGATCGGTCGGGCGGACTCACGTCCGGCCCGACCGATCGCGCGCCGGTCGTGTGTCGACACGTGGACGGGTCACTCGACGTCGACGCCGGTGACCGTGCCGGGAGTCGACCCGCCCTCGAGCCACGCGCGGAGCCGGTCGAGCGCGGGCGCCGGACCGGACGCGGTGACGCGGACCGTGCCGTCGGGCAGGTTCGTCGCCTCGCCGTCGAGCCCGAGCCGGTCGAGCTCCTGACGGGTCGTCCAGCGGAACCCGACCCCTTGGACATCGCCGTGGACGCGGAAGGCGGCGTGCCGGTGTTCGCGATCGTCGTCCGTCATGGGGCCTCCGTCGGTCGGATGCTCGACGGTATCTGCCGCAGCCAGCGCCGCCAGGCGGGCGAGAGCCTGGTCAGCGGTCGCTGTCGAGCGTGCTCACGTCCTCGAACTGCGTCTTCGTGCCGTGCGACCGGTTGTAGAGCCACGTGATGAACGACAGCAGCACGCCGACGGCGACCAGCGCGCCGGCGATCAGGTACTGCGACTGCTGCTCGTCGCTGCGCGCCCAGGGCCCGGCGAGGTAGGCGCAGGTGAGCGCGCCGAGGACGGCGAGCGGGACCTTGGTGTGGAAGTGATCGTGGTCGACGGTGTCGCGGCGCAGCACGAGCAGGGCGACGTTGACGATCGCGAAGACGACGAGCAGGAGCAGCGAGGTGGTCCCGCCGAGCAGGGCGATCGAGTTGGCCCCGCCCTCGGTCGCGGACTGGCGCACGACGTACACGATGAGCGCGAACGAGATCGCGGTCGTCACCAGGATCGACACCCACGGCGTGCGCCGCTTCGCCAGCACCTTGCCGAACGCGCGGGGGAGCACGCCCTGGTTCGCCATGCCGTAGAGCAGCCGGGACGCCATGAGCATGTTGATGAGCGCCGAGTTCGCGACGGCGAACATGCCGATGAACGGGAAGATCGTGTCGAACGGCAGGTCGGGCGCCCCGGCGGCGACGACCTGGGTCAGCGCGGATCCCTTGGTCTCGTCGGCGAGGTCTCCCACCGGGACCAGCGCGACGGCCGTGATCGAGACGGCGACGTAGATGAGGCCCGTGATCGACAGCCCCGTGAGCATCATGCGCGGGAAGTCGCGCACGGGGTCCCGGCACTCCTCGGCCATGTTCACGGAGTCCTCGAAGCCCACCATCGCGAAGAACGCGAGCGTGGTGGCGGCGGTCACGGCGAGGAACACGCTCTTGTCGTCGGCGCTCTCGAAGATCATCACCTCCGTGAAGTCGGCGCGACCCTGCGTCATCGCCCAGAGGCCGATGAAGATCACGAGCAGCAGACCGGACAGCTCGACGAGCGACAGGACGACGTTCGCCTTCACGCTCTCCGAGACACCACGGATGTTCACGAGCGCGACGAGCGTCATGAAGCCGAGGGCGATCGCGATGCGGCCGGTGCCGCCGAGCTCGAGGTCCAGCCCGAACCCGTCGGACACGAAGCCGGCGAAGGCGTCCGACGCCGTGGACGCCGACGTGATGCCCGAGCTCATGACCATGAACGCGACGACGAACGTCAGCAGGTGGATGCCGAACGCCTTGTGCGTGTAGAGCGCCGCGCCCGCAGCGGTCGGGTACTTCGTGACCAGCTCGAGGTACGAGAACGCGGTGATCGTGGCCACCACGAACGCGACGAGGAACGGCAGCCACGCGGCGCCGCCGACCTCGCCCGCGACCTGGCCGGTCAGCGCGTACACGCCGGTGCCGAGGATGTCCCCGACGATGAAGAGCAGCAGGAGCTTCGGCCCCATCACGCGCCGGAGCTCGGGCTGGTGCTGAACGGACTGCTGAGCGTCGTTGCTCATGAGGCCTCCCTCCGACGGGGGCATCGTCCGGCCGCACGGACGTCGTCGCAATCCGTGCGCAGCCGGCAGCCGGCAGCCGCGGGTGGGTCAGACCGGGTTGCAGCGGGCGAGCGCGACCTCGACCAGCCCGACGTCTGGTCGCCACGGCTCGAGGTTCCACGTCGCCTTGTCCGGGGCGCCGAGCGCGTGGCACTCGAGCTGGTCGCGCATGCCGGGTGTGTCCGCGTCGGGTTGCGCCGCGACGACTGCCGCCCAGGTCGCGTCGAGGCCCGCGACGCCCGCGTGGCGCGCCCACTCCGTGGGGTCGACGGCCAGCGAGCGCCCGCCCTCCGCCGTGCCCCACGTGGCCGACTCCAGCGGGTCGGCCCCGAGCGTGACGAGCACCTCGTCCCCGGCCTGTCCGTCGTCGCCCGGCTCGCCCTCGGCCCCGGGCGTCGCCGTCGCCGTCGCCGCCGACGCGGTGTCGGACGGCGGCCGTGCGGTCTCGAGTCCGCCGTCGGTCGGCAGGTCGGTCGGCAGGTCGGTGGGGGTGGGTGCGGTCTCCGCTGCGGCCCGGATCGTCAGCGCGGTGGGTTCGACCGCGACGTCGTATCCGGTCGCCGTGACGTCGAGGCCGCCGACCACGGCTCCCTCGTCGCCCAGGACCGAGACCGTCCCGTCGGCGTTGCGCTCGAACGTCGCGCCGGCGGGCGCCTCGGGGTCAGGGTGACCACCGACGCGCCGCCGACCGTCGCGACCTGGCTGTGCGGTGCACCCTCGGCGACCGCGACCGACGGCGTGCCCGCGGCGCCGATCGCCTCGACCGCGAGCCCGACCTCACCCACGGCGAGGGCCTCCGTCGCCGGGGGCTCGACCGGGATCGGGGTGGACGTCGGCGTCCCGGGATCGGGCGTCGCCGGCGTGGTCGGGGTGCCGGACGTCGTCCCGCACCCGGCCAGAACCGTGAGGGACAGCGTGGCGACCAGAGCGAGGATCACCCGAGCCCGGCCGGGGGCCGGGACTCGAGCGAGCGGGAGGGCGGGGCGCACGTCGCCAGCCTAGGGCGGCGGGCGGCCCGTGGGACGGTGCGGATCGTGCTCCGTGAGCCCGGATAGACTGGCGCCGACTCCGCAGCCCGCGCCGTTCGTCGCTCGCCCGCCGGTCGTCCTTCACGGTCGGCCGGATCCCGGCGGGGCGTCGTCGTGGCGGCTGCCCGGCACGCCACCGACGAGGGATCCGATGAGCGCCCCCACGAACGCCCAGCCCCGCCCCGTGCTCGACACGGTCGAGAACGCCGCTGCGACGCCCGACGAGGCTCTGCCCTTCGCCGAGCTCGGCCTGAAGCCCGACGAGTACGCCCGCATCGTCGACATCCTGGGGCGGCGCCCCACGGCCGCCGAGCTCGCGATGTACTCGGTGATGTGGTCCGAGCACTGCTCGTACAAGTCGTCGAAGAACCACCTGCGCAAGTTCGGCGACCGCGTGACCCCCGAGATGAAGGAGCACCTGCTCGTCGGCATCGGTGAGAACGCGGGTGTCGTCGACATCGGCGACGGCTGGGCCGTGACGTTCAAGGTCGAGTCGCACAACCACCCGAGCTACGTGGAGCCCTACCAGGGTGCCGCGACCGGGGTGGGCGGCATCGTCCGCGACATCATCTCGATGGGTGCCCGCCCGGTGGCGGTCATGGACCAGCTGCGCTTCGGCGCGGTCGACCACCCCGACACGGCGCGCGTGGTGCACGGCGTCGTGTCCGGCGTCGGCGGTTACGGCAACTCGCTCGGCCTGCCCAACATCGGCGGCGAGCTCGTGTTCGACCCCTGCTACCAGGGCAACCCGCTCGTGAACGCGCTGTGCCTCGGCGTGCTGCGCCACGAGGACATCCACCTCGCCAACGCCTCGGGCACCGGCAACAAGGTGATCCTGTTCGGCGCGCGCACCGGCGGCGACGGCATCGGCGGTGCGTCGATCCTCGCGTCCGAGACGTTCGAGGACGGCGTCCCGGCCAAGCGCCCGAGCGTCCAGGTGGGCGACCCCTTCATGGAGAAGGTGCTCATCGAGTGCTGCCTCGAGCTCTACGCGGCGAAGGTCGTCGAGGGCATCCAGGACCTCGGCGCGGCGGGCATCTCGTGCGCCACGTCCGAGCTCGCCTCGAACGGTGACGGCGGCATGCACGTCGAGCTCGACGACGTCCTGCTGCGCGACCCGTCCCTGAACGCCGGCGAGATCCTCATGTCGGAGTCGCAGGAGCGCATGATGGCGGTCGTCACGCCCGACAAGCTCGACGCGTTCCTCGCGATCACCGGCAAGTGGGACGTCGAGACCTCCGTCATCGGCGAGGTCAACGGCTCCGGCCGCCTGACGATCGACCACCACGGCCAGCGGATCGTCGACGTCGACCCCAGGACGGTCGCGCACGAGGGCCCGGTCTACGACCGCCCCTACGCCCGCCCGGCCTGGATGGACGGCCTCAACGCCGACTCGATCTCGACGCCCGAGGCCGCGGAGCGCTTCGCCCGCCCGGCCACGGCGGACGAGCTCCGGGCCACCGCGCTGCAGGTCCTCGCCAGCCCGAACCACGCCTCCAAGGAGTGGGTCACCGACCAGTACGACCGGTTCGTCCAGGGCAACACCGCCCTCGCGCAGCCGGACGACGGCGGGGTCGTCCGGGTCGACGAGGAGACCGGGCTCGGGGTCGCCCTCGCGACGGACGCCAACGGCCGGTTCGCGAAGCTCGACCCCCGCACGGGTGCCCAGCTCGCGCTGGCCGAGGCCTACCGGAACGTCGCCGCGACCGGGGCGCGACCCCTCGCGGTCACCGACTGCCTCAACTTCGGCTCGCCCGAGGACCCGGACTCGATGTGGCAGCTCGTGGAGGCCATCGAGGGCCTCGCCGACGGCTGCCAGGAGCTCGGTGTCCCTGTCACCGGCGGCAACGTCTCGCTCTACAACGGCACCGGCGAGCCGGGCCGCATCGACTCGTCGATCCACCCGACCCCGGTCGTCGGTGTGCTCGGGGTGCTGGACGACGTCGCGCGAGCCACGCCGTCCGGTTTCCGCGAGTCGGGGAGCACCTGGTGCTCCTGGGCACGACGCGCGGCGAGCTCGACGGTTCCGCCTGGGCGGACGTCGTCCACGGTCACCTCGGCGGGGTCCCGCCGCAGCTCGACCTCGCTGCCGAGCGGGCGCTCGCGGGCGTCCTCGTTAACGCGGGTCGTGACCACGTCGTCTCGGCCGCGCACGACCTGTCGGACGGCGGTCTCGTGCAGGCGCTGCTCGAGTCCTCCCTTCGCTTCGGGACGGGAGCGAAGGTCTCGCTCGACGCCGTCTGCGAGCGCGACGGCGTGACGCCGTTCGAGGCGCTGTTCTCGGAGTCCACGGCCCGCGCGATCGTGTCGGTGCCGCGTGCGCAGGCCCAGAAGCTCGTCGACGCCTGCGTCGCGCGCGGCGTGCCGTACCTGAAGATCGGCTCGACGGGTCACGCCATCGACGCCGAGACTGGTGAGCCCGCCGAGGGCGACGCCGGGTCGGTCGAGGCCCTGGAGGTCGCGGGCCTGTTCACGATCCCGCTCGCCGAGGCGGACGCCGCGTACCGGGGGACCCTGCCGGCGATCTTCGGCTGAGCAGGTCGCGCCGCCGTCCGCGAACGTCTGGTGAGCGGCGCGGACCAGGCATATCCTGGGGGAGCCTCGCGTGAGGAGCCGCTTCGATGGTGTTGCTGCTCGTGATCCTCGTGACCGGCGCGCTCGCCCTGCTGGGCGCCGCGCTGGCGATCCTCGCTGCGCGCCGTCGTCCGCCCGAGGTCGACCCCATGCGGTCGCTGCGGGTCCAGGTCCGGCTCACGGAGCTCGCTCTGGAGATGCGGCGCATCGAGACCGACCGCGAAGCCTTCGCGCGGGCCCACCACTACCTCGCCGTCCAGGGCGCCTACGACGCGCTGCTGCGCGAGGCGTGCGACCTCGCGGGGCTGCCGGTGTCCCACCGGGTGCTGCTCGCCGGCCGGTGCGACGACCCGACGGAGCGGCTGCGCGAGGAGGTCGAGCTCAGCGCTCGAGGATGGACCTGGTGACGCACGCCCCGGGGCGTGCGTCGGTCGTGATCCGCGCGGCGGTCAGCAGCGGGATCCCCAGGTCGGTCGGGATCGTGATCCGCGCGGCAGCCGTGCCCACAACGTTGTGCTCCTGTGACCGGCCGTCCCTCCGCTCGGTCTAGGGTGACTGCCAGATCGGTGTCGACGGGACCTCGGAGGGTTCGATGCGGGAGTGCGTGCTGGAGATCGCGGTGCAGGACGTCGCGGGCGTCCGTGTCGCGGTCGACGTCGGTGCCCAGCGGGTCGAGCTGTGCGCGGGGCTCGGCGCGACCGGGGGTCTGACGCCGAGCGCGGGCCTGCTCTCCGCGGCGCTCGACCTGGCGCCCGACGTCGGTGTGCACCCCTGATCCGACCGCGCCCCGGGGGTTTCGTGCTCGATCGCGAGGAGCTCGACGTGTGCGAGCGGGACATCGCGACCGCGGTCGATGCCGGGGCCGACGGCGTCGTCGTCGGCGCGCTCACCTCGGAGGGTCGCGTCGACGAGCGGGCGCTCGAGTCGTTCGTGCTCGCCGCCGACGGCGCGGAGGTCACGTTCCACCGGGCGGTCGACGTGGTCGAGGACGTCGATGCCGCGGTGGACGCGCTCGTCCGTGCTGGGGTGACGCGCGTCCTGACCTCGGGCGGCGCTGCGCGTGCGATCGACGGCGTCGACCGGCTCGCCGCGATGGTCGAGCGGGCCGCGGGACGCCTGCAGGTGATGGCGGGCGGCGGGGTTCGCCCGCAGGACGTCGCGGCGCTGCGCGCGGCCGGCGTCGACGCGGTGCACCTCTCCGCGAAGCGCGACGTCCCGGACCCCGGGGGTCCGGGCGGAGGCGCCGGTGCGGGGTACGAGACGACGGACCCCGAGATCGCGCTCGCCGCCGCACGGGCACTCACGGACGCGGCAGCGTCCGTCGTCGGCTGACGTGCCACCGCGCCGCCGTACCGACCCCGCCGACGGTCGTCGCGCCCTCGCGGACTGGCGTGGCGGAGCGGTCGACCGCCGCACCGTGGCGACCGCCGTGCGTTTCACGCTGGAGGAGCTCGCCGAGGTCGCGCCCGGCCACGCCGTCGAGGTGAGGGTCCCGCCGGCCGGGGCCGTGCAGTGCGTCGAGGGTCCCCGGCACACGCGCGGGACCCCGCCGAACGTCGTCGAGACCGATCCGCAGACGTGGCTGCGCCTCGTGACGGGGTCCATGACGTGGCAGGAGGCCCGCGCCGCGGGCGCCGTCTCCGCCTCGGGCGACCGCGCGGACGTCTCCCACCTGCTCCCGCTCCAGGCGGCCCGCGAGCGCTGAGCGTCGCCCCGGCCGGTCTCGGGATGCCAGTCCCGGAGGTCGCGCGTACGCTGCCCCGGTCGGCCCGCGAAGCGGCGGGCCACGGAGTCCTCAGGAGGGCTCCGTGCAGTGCCGGGCTCTCGGGTATCACCCCAGGTCAGAGGTTGTTTTCGCGATCGTGACGCCGATGTCACCCGCTGTTCATCCCCGCCCGGTTCGCTGCACTGGGTGGCTGCGTCGAGCGGCCGCCACGACCTGCGTCGGTGACCCCGACCTGTTGCGAAGGAGCACGCGTGACCTCCAGCCACACCAGACCACCCGCACCCGCGAGCCCACGGGGACGAGGGATCTCGGCGTTCACCGCGTCGTCCCTCGCCGTGGCGCTGTGCGTCCCCGCCGTCGGCCTCACGGCCACGGGTGCGGTCGCCGCTGACGCGACCGCCGAGGACGGCGCGCACGTCGTCATCAACGAGGCGTACCTCGTCGGTGGGAGCAACGTCCAGCCCTACTCGCACAAGTTCGTCGAGCTGTTCAACCCGACCGACGGGGCCGTCGACGTCGACGGCTGGCGCGTGGGCTACCGCTCGGCCTCGGGCACCGGCGGCCTCAGCAGCTCGGTCGAGCTGACGGGCAGCATCGCTGCGGGTGGTCACTACCTGGTCCAGGGCGGGTCCAACAACGGGTCGTCGTTCGCGGGGAGGACCTCCCCGCGCCCGACGCCGAGGGCGGCCTCTCCCCGTCGGGCTCGCAGGGCACCCTCGTCCTGCTGTCCGACGACGTCGACGTCCCCACGGGTGACGTCGCGGCCGGAGCAGGCAGCGTGGCGGGCGTCGTGGACACGCTCGGCTACGGCGGCAGCAACACGTTCGAGACCGCCGCCGCGCCGGCCGGCCAGGGGACCGGCGTCGTCGGCTCCCTGAACCGGACCGACGCGGTCGACACCGACGACAACTCCGCCGACTTCCGGTTCCTCGGCACGGTCACGCCCGAGAACAGCGGGGGAGCGCCGGAGCCCACCGAGACGCCGACCGACGAGCCCACCGACCCGCCGGTCGATCCCACCGAGGTCGCGATCAGCGACATCCAGGGCACCGGTGACGCCACTCCGCTCGCCGGTCAGACCGTCACGACCAGCGGTGTCGTCACCGCCGCGTACCCGACGGGCGGGTTCGACGGCTTCTACCTCCAGACCGCCGGCACCGGCGGCGACCTGGACCTCGCGTCGCACGACGCGTCCGACGCCGTCTTCGTCTACTCCGCCGCCGGCGCGGCCGCCGTGCAGGTGGGCGACCACGTCGAGGTGACGGGCCTCGCCAAGGAGTTCTTCGGCCTCACCGAGGTCGAGGCGACGAGCTGGACCGTGCTCGACGAGCCCGCCGAGGCCGTGAAGCCGGCCGCCGTCGCGTGGCCGTCCGACGAGGCAGACCGGGAGTCCCTCGAGGGCATGCTGCTCGCCCCGACCGGCGACTTCACGGCGACCGACACCTACAGCACCAACCGTTACGGCTACGTGGGCCTGGCGTCGGGCACGAGCCCGCTCGTCCAGCCGACCGCCGTCGGACGTCCCGGCAGCGCGGAGGCGGCAGCGGCCGTCGCCGACAACGCGGCCCGCGGCGTCCTGCTCGACGACGGGTCGACCTGGGACTACACGCGCGGCGACGCGCGCAACTCGCCGCTGCCGTACCTGACCGGGGAGACCCGGTGCGGGTCGGTGCCGCGGTGACGTTCACGTCGCCCGTGGTCCTCGACTACCGGTACTCCGCCTGGGGCTTCCAGCCGCTCGAGCAGCTCGTCGGGGACTCCGACGCGCAGCCCGCGACGTTCGAGGACACGCGCACCGCGCAGCCCGAGGACGTGGGTGGTGACCTGAAGGTCGCGACCTTCAACGTGCTGAACTACTTCACGACGACGGGTGACAGCCTCACCGGCTGCACGTACTACACGGACCGCGTGGGCGACCCCATCTCGGTCAGCGGTGGCTGCGACGCCCGCGGTGCCGCCGACGCCGAGAACCTCGAGCGCCAGCAGACCAAGATCGTCGCCGCGATCACCGCCCTGGGTGCCGACGTCGTCTCGCTCGAGGAGATCGAGAACTCGGCCGCCTTCGGCAAGGACCGCGACACCGCGCTGAACGACCTCGTCGCCGCGCTGAACAGCGTCGAGGGCGACGGGACCTGGGCTGCTGTGGCCTCGCCGTCCGCCACCCCGGCGGACGAGGACGTGATCCGCACGGCGTTCGTCTACCGGACGGCCACGGCCGAGACGGTCGGCGGCTCGACGATCCTCCTCGACGACCCGGCGTTCTCGAACGCTCGGGAGCCGCTCGCGCAGACGTTCCGGCCGGCCGGCGGGGACGCCGACCAGGAGGTCGTCGTCATCGCGAACCACTTCAAGTCCAAGGGCTCCGGCTCGGGCGACGACGCCGACCAGGGCGACGGGCAGGGCGCGTCCAACGCGTCCCGCGTCGCCCAGGCGACCGCGCTCGTGGCGTTCGCCGACGACACCGCCGCAGCGGCGGGCACCGACAAGGTGCTCCTCGCCGGCGACTTCAACGCCTACGACATGGAGGACCCGCTCGAGGTCGTCAAGGACGCGGGCTACACGGACCTCGGCGCGACCACCGGCGAGTACACGTACTCGTTCGGCGGGCAGGTCGGATCGCTCGACCACGTCTTCGCCTCCGAGGCCGCCGCGGGCGTCGTCACCGGGACCGACATCTGGAACATCAACGCCTACGAGCCGGTCGCGAACGAGTACAGCCGGTACAACTACAACGTCACGGACCTGTACGACGAGACGCCGTACCGGTCGTCCGACCACGACCCGATCCTCGTCGGGCTGGACCTGGGCGGCGCCGGTGACGGCACGGTCAAGCAGCTGGACCTGCTCGCGATCAACGACTTCCACGGTCGGATCAACGGCTACTCGACGAACCGTGACACGGGCGTCATCACCAACCCGACCCTCGGGTTCGCCGGCACGATCGCCGAGCTCGAGAGCCAGAACCCGGACGGGACGGCCTTCGTCTCCGCCGGCGACAACATCGGGGCCTCGCTGTTCGCCTCCGCGCTGCAGCAGGACCAGCCGACGATCGACGTCCTGAACACGCTGGGGCTCGAGGCCTCCGCGGTGGGCAACCACGAGCTCGACCAGGGCGTCGACGACCTGACCGGTCGGGTCGCCGACGCTGCCGACTGGCCGTACCTCGGCGCCAACGTCTACGAGAAGGGCACGGACACCCCGGCGCTCGACGAGTACGCGGTGGTCGACATCGACGGGGTCGACGTCGGCTTCGTCGGCGCCGTCACCGAGGAGACCCCGACGCTCGTGACGCCCGCGGGCATCGCGGACCTCGACTTCGGCGACCCCGTCGACGCGATCAACCGCGTGACCGAGCAGCTCAGCGACGGTGACGACTCGAACGGTGAGGCGGACGTCGTCGTGGCGCTGCTCCACGAGGGCGCGAGCGCCGGCACGCCGGACGGCGCGACGATCGACGAGGAGGTGGCCGCCGGTGGCGTGTTCGCGCACGTCGTCGAGGACACCGACCCGCGGGTCGCCGCGTTCTTCACCGGGCACACCCACAAGCAGTACGCGTGGGACGCCCCGATCACCGGGACCGACCGGACCCGTCCGATCGTCCAGACCGGCAGCTACGGCCAGTTCGTCGGGCACATCTCGCTGGACTACGACACCGCCAGCGGCGACGTGGTCTCGTACGAGGCCGAGAACGTCGCGGCCTCGACGGCTCCCGTCGCCGACCTCGTCGCGCAGTACCCCGTCGTCGGCGAGGTCAAGACGATCGTCGACGCGGCGCTCGCGGAGGCCGAGGTGATCGGCGCGCAGAAGGTCGGCGAGGTCACGGCCGACATCACCACGGCGTTCGCCGACGGTGACTACGTCGACGGCTTCTACTCCGGTGGTGGCCGCGACGACCGCATGTCGGAGTCCGCGCTCGGCAACCTCGTGGCGAACGCGCTGCGCGACACGCTCGCCGACCCGGACCGCGGCGGCGCCGACTTCGGCGTCGTCAACCCGGGCGGCCTGCGCAACGAGCTGTACTACGGCGACGACGGCGAGATCACCTACGCCGAGGCGAACGCGGTCCTGCCGTTCGTCAACAACCTCTGGACCGTCACCCTCACGGGCGACCAGGTGGTGACGCTCCTCGAGCAGCAGTGGCAGACGGACGCGAACGGCAACCGGCCGTCGCGGCCCTACCTGGCGCTGGGTCTCTCGGACAACGTCAGCTACACGGTCGACACTGCCGACCGGAACGCGGAGCCCGGCGGTCACGTCACCTCGGTGACGATCGACGGTGAGCCCCTCGACCCGGCGGGCGAGTACCGCGTGGCCACGTTCTCGTTCCTCGCGACCGGTGGTGACAACTTCCGGGTCTTCACCGAGGGGACGGACGCGCGCGACTCGGGTCTGGTCGACCGCGAGGCGTGGATCGACTACCTCGGGGAGAGCTCCCCGGTGTCGCCGTCGTTCGCCCGCACGAGCACCGTCGTCGGCGAGCTGCCCGGGACGGTCACGGCGGGGGAGTCGACCTCGGTCGACCTCTCGCGTCTCGACCTCACGTCGCTGGGCAGCCCGGCGAACACCGACGTCACGGGGTACCTGGTGCCGCGCGGCGAGGCGTTCGACGCGGCGTCGCCCGGCGAGCCCGTGGGCTCGGCGACGCCGTCGGACGGCGCAGCGACCCTCACGGTCGACGTCCCGTCGGGCACGGCGGCAGGGGAGCACGACCTGTGGGTCGTCGTCGACCCGGCCGGGACCACGGCTCGCCTCCCGCTCACGGTGGAGGCCGGCGCACCCGAGCACGAGGTGCCGGTCGACGTGTCGGCGACCTCCCAGTGCGTCGGGAAGAAGGGCCGGGTCACGGTGTCGGCGACGAACACCGGCGACGTGGCGATCGACGTCCGGCTCACGACCGAGTGGGGCGACAAGAAGTTCTCCAAGGTGAAGCCGGGCAAGACCGTGTCGAAGACCTTCAACACGAAGGAGAAGGTGCTCGACGCGGGCGAGGCGACGGTCGCGGCCTACTACTGGGACGGCGAGGGTCACTACGAGGTCTACCAGGCCTCGTTCGAGGCCCAGGACTGCACCCCGGCCCCGCCCGCGAGCGGTCAGCCGTTCTGGCAGCAGGTCCTCGACTACCTGAAGAGCTTCTTCGGGCGGTGGTTCTGAGCAGCCCTCAGCAGCACGAGCTGCCCTGACGGCGACGGCACCGTGGTCCTCCCGGACCGCGGTGCCGTCGCGCGTCCCGGGCCGGTGCCTGCTCGGCCGGGTGTCGGCTCCGGTCGTGACGGTCACCGGCGGGGCCGACCCGCAGGTAGCCTCGTCGGGTGAGCAGCGACGGATCCGGCGACCGACCCGACACACAGTCCGAGGGGTCGCCCGAGCAGGTGGACGGTGTCGACCTGGGTGAGGCCGAGGTCGAGGACGTCGTCGACGTGACGACCGTGCGCCGTGCCCCCCGGTACAAGGCGTTCTTCTGGACCGGTGCCCTGGCGGGGATCGTCCTCGGTCTCGCGCTCGGGCTCTCGATGCTCGCGGGCGACGGTGGCGACGGACTCCTCAAGCCCGGGGTCTTCCTGACCGTGATCGTGCTCGGCACCACCACCTTCACCGTGCTGCTGGCGGGGGTCCTCGTGCTCCTCGCCGACCGTCGCAGCCTGCGCCGTCGCGGGCGCTCCTCCCGCTGACAGGCCTGTGATCAGGGGCGTCGTCGGCCACGGACGGGGCTCGGCCGCTCGCGGTCGCTGTGGGACAATGGCGGTGTGCCACTTCGCGGAGACGGACGACTCAGTCACGACCTGATGCCCGGCGAGAAGGGCCCGCAGGACGCCTGCGGGGTGTTCGGGGTCTGGGCTCCCGGCGAGGAGGTCGCCAAGCTCGCCTACTTCGGTCTCTACGCGCTGCAGCACCGCGGCCAGGAGTCGGCCGGCATCGCGACGAGCAACGGCGAGCAGATCCTCGTCTACAAGGACATGGGTCTCGTCTCCCAGGTGTTCGACGAGACCGCGCTCGGCGCGCTCCAGGGGCACCTCGCCGTCGGGCACTGCCGGTACTCCACGACCGGTGGGGTGACCTGGGAGAACGCGCAGCCGACGCTCGGCGCGACCCACAACGGCACGGTCGCGCTCGGGCACAACGGCAACCTGACGAACTCCGCCGACCTCGTGAACCTCGTCGCGGAACGCTACGGCGCGCAGCGCCGCGGCGAGCTCGCGCGTGGTAACACGACCGACACGGCGCTCGTCACCGCGCTCCTCGCGGGCGACGCGGACCACACGCTGGAGGCCACGGCGCTCGAGGTCCTGCCCAAGCTGCGCGGCGCGTTCTCGCTCGTCTTCATGGACGAGCGCACGCTGTACGCGGCCCGCGACCCGCAGGGCGTGCGTCCGCTCGTGCTCGGGCGGCTCGAGCGCGGCTGGGTCGTCGCCAGCGAGACTCCCGCGCTCGACATCGTCGGCGCGTCCTTCGTCCGCGAGGTCGAGCCCGGTGAGCTCATCGCGATCGACGAGCAGGGACTCCGGTCGACCCGGTTCGCCCCCATCGACCGCGCCGGCTGCGTCTTCGAGTACGTCTACCTGGCCCGGCCCGACACCTCCATCAACGGCCGCTCGGTGCACGCAGCACGCGTCGAGATGGGGCGGGTCCTCGCCAACGAGCACCCCGTCGAGGCCGACCTGGTCATGCCCGTGCCGGAGTCCGGCACCCCGGCGGCGGTCGGCTACGCCCAGGCCTCCGGGATCCCCTTCGGCCAGGGCCTGACGAAGAACGCCTACGTCGGGCGCACGTTCATCCAGCCGTCCGACACCCTGCGGCAGCTCGGGATCCGGCTCAAGCTCAATCCGCTGCGCGACGTGATCCGCGGCAAGCGCCTGGTCGTCGTCGACGACTCGATCGTCCGGGGCAACACCCAGCGCGCGCTGATCCGCATGCTGCGCGAGGCCGGGGCGGCCGAGGTGCACGTGCGGATCTCCTCGCCCCCCGTGAAGTGGCCGTGCTACTACGGCATCGACTTCGCGTCGCGCGCGGAGCTCATCGCGAACGGGCTCGGCCCCGCCGAGATCGGCTCGTCGCTCGGTGCGGACTCGCTCGGCTACATCTCCGAGAGCGGCATGATCGCGGCGACCGAGCAGTCGGAGTCGCAGCTCTGCACCGCATGCTTCACGGGGGACTACCCGATCACGCTGCCGCCGGAGCACCAGCTGGGCAAGGGCCTGCTCGAGCAGGCGGAGCTCCCGCTCGGTTCGCCCGAGGACGGCCTGCACTCGCTCAGCGTCGGGGCCGGGGGCGGCACCGCCCTCGACCACCCATGACCCGTCACCCCTGACCTAGCCCCATGACCAGCACGGCAGGGCGCGGCAGCCGCTGAGCAGCCGACCTGCCCGGGACCCGCCCACCGAACGACAGGACAGCCATGACCGACGCGCCCGAGGGCATCACCTACGCCGCAGCCGGAGTCGACACCGAGGCCGGGGACCGGGCCGTCGAGCTGATGAAGGACGCCGTCCGGCGCACGCACGGCCCCCAGGTGCTCGGCGGGGTCGGCGGTTTCGCGGGACTGTACGACTTCTCCGCGGTGTCGTCCTACCGCCGTCCGCTCCTGGCCACGTCGACCGACGGCGTCGGTACCAAGGTCGCGATCGCGCAGGCCATGGACGTGCACGACACGATCGGCTTCGACCTCGTCGGCATGGTCGTCGACGACATCGCCGTGGTCGGCGCCGAGCCGCTGTTCATGACCGACTACATCGCGTGCGGCAAGGTCCACCCGGAGAGGATCGCCGACGTCGTCCGCGGGATCGCCGCAGCGTGCGAGGTCGCCGGCACCGCGCTGGTCGGTGGCGAGACCGCCGAGCACCCCGGACTGCTCGGTGAGGACGAGTACGACGTCGCGGGTGCCGCGACCGGGGTCGTCGAGGCCGACGACCTCCTGGGGCCGGACAAGGTGACAGCCGGCGACGTCCTCATCGGGATGGCCGCCTCGGGGATCCACTCGAACGGATATTCGCTGGTGCGGGCCGTCGTCGGCCACGCCGGCTGGACGCTCGACCGGCACGTCGAGGAATTCGGCCGGACGCTCGGCGAGGAGCTGCTCGAGCCGACCCGCGTGTACTCGGCTGACTGCCTCGCGCTCGCGCGCGACCCGAAGGCTCAGGTCCACGCGTTCACGCACGTCACCGGTGGCGGGCTCGCCGCGAACCTCGCGCGGGTGCTCCCGGCAGGCCTCGTCGCGACGGTGGACCGGGCGAGCTGGGACGTCCCACCCGTGTTCCGCGTCGTCCGCGACCTCGGAGCGGTGCCCCGCACGGACCTGGAGAACACCCTGAACCTCGGTGTCGGCATGGTCGCCGTGGTGGGGAGCGAGGGGGCGGACGACGCGTTGGCGCGCTGCGCGGCCCTCGGCGTCCCGGCGTGGGTGCTCGGCCAGGTGGACCAGGACGACCCCGCGGCCGACCGTAGCGGCCTGGTGGCGGGCACGAAGGGCGTCGATGCCGGAGCGGTCCGGCTGGTCAACGACTACCGGGGCTGACGGGCTCCCAGCCCGGTCGCGTCAGGAGAGACGGGCGCCCAGCGCACCGGCTGCCCGGCCTGGTCGGCTCGGTGCCGGACGGCGACCGGCCCGAGCTCCCGGCGCGATCGTCAAGAACCTCGGCCGGCCAAGGGCCGACCCTGAGGTCGGCGACGGAACCACAGGCGTACGTCGACCGTGAGATCAGCCGCTGCGCGCGACATGGAGACGCCGGAGCGTCAACGCTCGTCGGACCACCGCGAGTAGTCGTCGTCCTCGGTGTCCGAGTCGTCGGACGGGCGACGGGACTCCGTCGCGACCCCGGTGCTGGGATGACCGAGCTCACGCTCGAGCGCCGCATAGTTGGTCTCGGGGCTGTAGTACTTCAGCTCCCGTGCAACCTTGGTGTGCTTTGCCTTCTGACGGCCGCGGCCCATGGCTCCGACCCCCTCAACTAGGAGCGGGGCGGCTGCGTGCTTCCACGCGCGGCCCCGGAATGTACTGTCGTATGTCCGGGGCAACGATACAACGGCCCGGGCTATTCCCTCCACCTGGCCGAGCGTGACGCGTGTCCCGTTCTGCTCTGCCGACCGCCCCGAGGTGCACCGTTCTGCGGGGAGAGCGGGCGGAGGGTTCAAACCCCTATAAGTTCACCCATTTCCCAAGAGGTGGAATCCGCCCATCCTGGGACAATGGTGCTTGGGCGCGATCCATTGTGTCATCGACCGTGGGGGTCGTCGGGACCGTGGCCGGACCGGAGGCGCGTCATGTCCAATCACGGAGATCCCGAGGTCTTGCTCACTCCTGCTGAGGTGGCTGCGCTGTTCCGGGTCGATCCGAAGACCGTGACGCGGTGGGCCAAGGCCGGCAAGATCTCCTCGATCCGGACGCTCGGCGGGCACCGCCGGTACAAGGAGTCCGAGGTCCGGGCGCTGCTCGGAGCGGCCAGCGAGGACGCTGACGAGAACCAGGCCTGAATCTAGGCGCCGACGAGAACCAGGGCTGATCCTAGGCCTGGACCAGGCTGCACCGTCCTGAAGAGCGCCTGGACCGCCCGGAACGACGTGCTGAATCGTCCCGAACGACGTGGTCCGGGTCTCAGGCGGACCCGGGGCGACTCAGGACCGGGTCGCGCGCACCACGATCGCCACGACGAGGGCCACGCCGGCGGCCGCGGTCGCGAGCAGCACCTTGGCGTTGCGGTCACGGTTGTCGACGCCCGGGAGCCCCTGCCCCGTGACGAAGTCCTTCGCGTCGTCCGCGGCCTGCTTCGCGGCGTCGGCGGCGTTCTTGGCCTGCGTCTTGGGGTGCAGCCGGGTGGTGAGCTCGTCGATCGTGGCTGCGAGCTCAGCGCGGGTGCGCGAGATCTCGGACTCGAGATCCGCCTGGGAGTCGTTGCTCACTTGCCCACCTTCGTCCCGTTGTCCGCCGCGGGGCCGGTGGCCCCGTCCTTCACCGCCGCGATGTCGTCCTTGACGCTCTGGATGGCCGTCTCGGGCGTCGGGGGACGCCGCGGGACAGCTGCTTCTTGCCGACGAGCGCGAGGACCGCGACGACGATCAGGATCGCGACACCGAGGATGAGGGCAGCGAGCCACGGCGCGAGCGCCTCGGCGATGCCGGCGTACGCGGCGAAGAAGAGCCAGCCGAGTCCGTAGAGCGCGAGCACACCAGCGGCCACGAAGAGCCCGATGGCGATGCCCGCGTGCGTGAGCTTCTTGGTCAGCTCCGTCTTGGCGAGCGCGATCTCCGAGCGGACGAGACGTGTCGCCTGCTCGGACAGCCGCTCGACCAGCGTGCCGATCGAGGGCTTGGGCGGCTCTCGGCCGTCGTCCCAGTCACTCATGTGTCACCCTTCCAGCCACGGCCACCGACGGGACCACTCAACAGGGACCCGGTGGCCGACGCAAGTCGCTGGGGTCTCGGCGGTCCGGTGAGGTCGGCCGGGTGAGCCCAGGTATTCGAGGTGTGCGGGCATGACGAAGGCCCCGGGAGTGATCCCGGGGCCTTCGTGGTGGGTGGCTCCGACCGGCGTCGATCCGGTGACCTTTCGATTTTCAGTCGAACGCTCTACCAACTGAGCTACAGAGCCCTGACACGAACGCCCGGTCATGATGACCGGGCGGACTTGCCGAGCGACCCTGACGGGACTTGAACCCGCGACCTCCGCCGTGACAGGGCGGCGCGCTAACCAACTGCGCTACAGGGCCTTGCTGGTCCGCCGTGCGAACCGAGAGAACCTTACCCCACGTGGGGCGCAGACTTAAAATCGTCTGTCGACCGCGGTGGAGCAGGTGTGGGTGGCGCTCGGAGACACTGGCTCCCCGCTCCGTCGAGCATCGCTTTCGGGGGTGGGGCTGGCCGGTCCACGTCTCCTGGTGCCTTTCCGAACCGTACCCCCAACGGGATTCGAACCCGTGCTACCGCCGTGAAAGGGCGGGGTCCTAGGCCGCTAGACGATGGGGGCCCGTCCGAGGCCTCCCGGGCCGACGGCATCGGCCGAGGGTCGCCGGGGTGCGGCAAGGACGGACCTCAGCATACGGCGGCGCGCGAGCGCCGCGCAAAGCCCGGGCTGCACTCCGGATGGGGGACGATGGTGCGGTGGTGGAGATGACGCGCGAAGACTTCGAGGCAGCCGTCAGCGACGCCCTGGACCTCGTGCCCCGAGAGTTGACCGATCAGATGGACAACGTGGTGGTGCTCGTCGAGGACGATGCCCCGTCCGAGGACCCGACCCTGCTCGGGCTCTACGAGGGCGTCCCCCTCACGGAGCGCGACCTGGGGTGGGCCGCCGGCGCCCTGCCTGATCGCATCACGGTGTTCCGCAACCCGACCCTGGCGTTCTGCCAGGATCGCGACGAGGTGGTCGAGGAGGTCGCGGTCACGGTGGTGCACGAGATCGCGCACCACTTCGGCATCGACGACGAGCGGCTCCACGCCCTCGGATGGGGCTGACACAAACAAACGTAATCCAACAATGCTGAACAAATCGCCGCATCGGCGGTAGCCTGACGGCATGACGATTCTGGTGACCGGCGGAGCGGGCTACATCGGGGCACACGTGGTGCGCCTCCTTCAGGAGAGCGGCGAGCGCGTCGTGGTGGTCGACGACCTGAGCACGGGTCGCGCGGACCGCGTGGGCGAGGCGCCGCTGGTCGAGTGCGACCTGGCCGCGCCGGAGGCGCCCGAGCTGCTCGAGCGCGTCATGCGCGAGCACTCGGTCACGGCCGTGGTCCACTTCGCCGCGCGCAAGCAGGTCGGCGAGTCGGTGGAGAAGCCGGCCTGGTACTACCAGCAGAACGTCGGCGGGCTCACCAACCTCCTCACCGCGATGGAGGTCGCGAAGGTCGATCGCCTGGTGTTCTCGTCCAGCGCTGCGGCCTACGGCATGCCTGCGGTGTCGCTCGTCGAGGAGAAGCTGCACGCGGAGCCGATCAACCCCTACGGGGAGACCAAGCTGATCTGCGAGTGGCTCGCGCGCGCCGCGGCCCGGGCGTGGGGCCTGCGCTTCGTCGCCCTCCGCTACTTCAACGTCGCCGGGGCCGGGTGGCCCGACCTGGGCGACCCCGCGGTGCTGAACCTCGTACCGATGGTGCTCGACCGGTTGGAGCGCGGCGAGCGCCCCAAGATCTTCGGGGACGACTACCCGACGCCCGACGGCACGTGCATCCGCGACTACATCCACGTGCGCGACCTCGCCGACGCCCACGTCGCGTCCCTGCAGTACCTGGAGTCCGCCGAGCGGGAGCACGACGTGTTCAACGTGGGCACCGGGACGGGGGCCTCGGTGCGCGAGGTGATCGACCAGATCGGTGCCGTCTCCGGCCTCGACGTGACGGCCGACGTCCTGCCGCGCCGCGCCGGGGACCCGCCGCAGCTGGTCGCCTCTCCCGAGCGCATCAACACCGTGCTCGGCTGGCAGGCGGAGCGCGACCTGCCGGTCATCATCGCGTCCGCATGGGAGGCGTGGCAGGCCGGCCCGCGACGCATCGACGTCTGACGGACGCCTGACAACGGTTGCTCGGCGCAAAGTCCTCAGTATGCTGAGTAAATGCTCGACGACCATGCCGGCCCGCGCTCGGGACTCGCCTGGCCGGATCTCCGCGACGGCGGGACGGCCGTCGAGTCGCCGGGGGTCGTCGCCGCGCCCACGGGCCTTGCTCGACCTACTTCTCGACCCGGAGCTCGACCCGGTGCTCCCCGCCAGGGCCAGCCCTCGCTCGGGGAGCTCGTCGAGCGGCGGCTGACCGACGTGCGCGGGGCGCTCGACGCGTACATGACGGAGTCCTCGGGCGTCGCGGAGGCGCTCCACCCCGTGGCCGGGCGGCTGTGGTCCGACCTCGCCGAGCAGATCGGCGGCAAGCTGGTGCGGCCCCGGCTCGTCCTGACCGCGTACCACGGCCTGCTCGACGGTGAGGGTCCGGCGTCGGACGGCGTCCCGCCCCTGGCGTCGGAGAGCGGCGGCGTGGCCGCGGTGGCGGCCGCACAGGAGCTGCTGCACACCGCGATGCTCGTCCACGACGACCTGCTGGATCACGACGAGCAGCGGCGCGGGCGTCCCAACCTCGCCGGCATGCAGCGCGCCCGCGACCGCGACTCAGGTCGCGACCCCGCGGCGTCCGACGACCGTGTCCAGGCCGCCGCGGTCCTCGGCGGGGACCTCGCGATCTCGGCCGCCGTCGAGATCGTGCTGCGCGCGCCGCTGGCGCCCGCCATCCAGACGGAGCTGGTCTCCTCCTCGTCCGCTCGATCCATACGACCGTCGCGGGCGAGCTGCTCGACATCGTCAGCCAGACGCAGGGCGCGCAGTCGGTCGACACCGAGCGCGTCGCACGGCTGAAGACCGCCACGTACACCTGCACCGTCCCGCTCCTGTCGGGGGCGGTGCTCGCGGGCGCCGGGGCGGCCGAGCGCCGCGCGCTCGAGGCGTTCGGCGACCCGGTCGGCATCGCCTTCCAGCTCGTCGACGACCTGCTCGGCGTGTTCGGCGACCCCGGGGTCACGGGCAAGTCGGTCCTCTCGGACCTGCGGGAGGGCAAGCGGACCCACCTGCTCGCCATCACGTACCGACGCGCGGACGGCCGGGACCGGGAGCTGCTCGACCGGCTCGTGGGTGACCCCGACCTCGACGAGACCGGCGCCGAGCAGGTGCGCGGGCTGATGGTGCGCCACGGCGCGGTGGACGCCGTCCGGGACCGCGTCGACGAGCTCGTGCGGCGAGCCCTCGACGCGACGGACGCCCTGCCGCCCGCACTGCGGGACGAGCTGACGAGCCTCACGCACCGGCTGACGGAGCGCGCCGCATGAAGCGCCCGACGGGCGCCGACCTCTACGACCGCGCGGCGGCTCGCGCGTCGCACGCCGTGCTCTCCGAGTACTCGACGTCGTTCGGCCTGGGGTCCCGGCTCCTCGGCCCGTCGATGCGGCGCCACATCGAGGCGGTCTACGGGCTGGTGAGGATCGCCGACGAGATCGTGGACACCTATCGCGGCCCGGGCGCCGGCGAGGCCCTGGACCGGCTGGAGGCGGAGGCGACCAGCGCCGTGGCCACGGGATGGTCCTCCGACCTCGTGGTCCACTCGTTCGCCCGCACGGCGCGCGCGGTCGACATCCGCGACACGGAGACGGTGCCGTTCTTCGACTCGATGCGCATGGACCTGACCGTGCGGGCCCACGACAAGGCGAGCTACGAGCGATACGTCTACGGGTCGGCGGAGGTCGTCGGCCTCATGTGCCTCCAGGTGTTCCTCAACGCGGCAGGGAAGTTTCCTGGTGAGGAGCCCCGACGACCGGACGCCTCGACCGCCCAGGGCGCGCAGGCGCTCGGTGCCGCGTTCCAGAAGATCAACTTCCTCCGGGACCTTCGCGAGGACGCAGAGCTCGGGCGCAGCTACTTTCCAGGGGTGCGCCCCGACACCTTCGACCAGGAGACTCTCGACATGCTGCTCGCCGAGATCCGGACCGACGTCGCGGACGCGCGCGCCGCGCTGCCCGCCCTCGCGCGCCGCCCGCGGGCCGCCGTGGCGGCGACCCTCGCGCTCTACGACCGTCTCCTGACGCGGCTCGAGGCCGCGTCGCCCGAGGATCTGTGGAACCGCCGGGTGCGTGTCCCCGACGCCGAGAAGCTCGCGGTGGCGGCGTTCGCCGCGGTGCGCGCCCGGTGACCGGCTCCCGGACGCAGCCGCAGCGCGTCGTCGTGGTGGGGGCGGGATCGGGGGTCTCGCCACCGCTGCGCTGCTCGGCCGCGGCGGCGCGGAGGTGACCCTCCTGGAACGGCGGGACGTGCTGGGCGGTCGTGCCGGGACCCGGACCGACGACGGCTTCCGCTTCGACACCGGACCTTCGTGGTACTTCATGCCCGAGGTGTTCGAGCACTTCTTCGCACTCTTCGGCGAGGAGGTCTCCCAGCACCTCGACCTGGTGCCGCTCGACCCCGCGTACCGGGTGTTCTACGAGCCCGAGCAGCCGGGGCCGAGCACCGACGCCGAGCAGCTCACGATCGGGCGCGACAGCGCGGCGAACTGGCGGGCGATCGACCGCCTGGAACCCGGGGCGGGCGAACGGGTGCGCCGGTACGTGGAGCGCTCCGGCGAGGCCTACCGGCTCGCCCTCGACCACTTCCTGTACACCACCTTCGAGCGCCCTGACCGGCTGCTCGGCGCGTCGACGCTCCGCCGGCTGCCGCGCCTCGCGCGTCTCCTGGCGACCTCCTCGACGCGGAGGTCCGCCGGGCGGCCTCCGACCCGCGCGTCCAGCAGGTCCTCGGCTACCACGCGGTCTTCCTGGGGTCGTCCCCCTACCGGGTCCCGGCCCTCTACAGCCTGATGAGCCACCTCGACCTCGGGGACGGTGTGCTCTACCCGCGGGGCGGCATGTTCACGCTGATCGAGGCCGTCGAGAAGCTCGCCCGCGACGCGGGCGTCGCGGTCCGGACGGGGGCGGACGTCGTCGCGATCGAGACCGAGCCGGTCCGGTCCGAGCACGGCGGGGTCAGGGGACTGGTCGCCGGGCGCATCCCCGGGTCCCGTCCGCGGGCCCGGGTCAGCGGCGTGCAGCTCGCCGACGGCGAGGTGATCCCGGCGGACGTCGTCGTCTCCGGCGCCGACCGGTTCCACACCGAGACCGAGCTGCTGGCCCCCGGGCTCGCCGACCACCCGGCCGCGAGCTGGGAGCGGCGGGGTCCGGGGATCTCCGCGCTCCTCGTCATGGCGGGCGTGCGCGGGGAGCTGCCGGAGCTGCCGCACCACTCCCTGTTCTTCACCCACGACTGGCCGCAGAACTTCGCCGACGTGCTGGGCGACGGCCCGGGCAGCCCGGTCGCCGACCTCCAGGTGCCACTGCCCGCGTCGCTCTACGTGTCACGGACGTCCGCGACCGACACCGCGACGTCCGACACGCCTGCGGCCCCGGCGGGGCACGAGAACATCTTCGTCCTCGTCCCGTTCCCGGCCGACGAGCGGCTCGGCGCCAACGGCGCCTCGCAGGAGCGGCTCGAGGCCCTCGCCGACGCGTACCTGGAGCAGGTGGGGGCCTGGGCCGGGATCCCGGACCTGGTCGGCCGCGTGGTGACCCGGCGCGTCGTCGGGCCCGCGCACTTCCACCAGGACCTGCACGCGTGGCGGGGGACGGCGCTCGGCATGGAGCACACGCTGCGGCAGTCCGCGATGATGCGCCTCGGCAACCGCTCACGGCGTGTCGACGGGCTCTTCCACGTCGGCGGGGGCACGATCCCCGGCGTGGGACTCCCGATGTGCGTGATCAGCGCCGAGCTCGTGGCCAAGCAGCTGCTCGGCGAGACGTCGTCGCGCCCGCTGCCGACGCCGCTGCGGCCCGGGTTCCTCGACGCGTCCCGCCGCCGGACGCGCGCGTGAGCGAGTTCGACCCGGTCGGGCTGGTCTACCTCGGCGCGCTCGCGGTCTCGCTCGGGGGCCTCGCCGTCCTGGACCGACGCTTCGGCCTGGCCTTCTGGGACCGGCCCGGTCGGACGGCGGTGTGCGTCGCCGTGGGCGTCGCGTTCTTCCTCCTCTGGGACCTCGCGGGGCTGGCGCTCGGGATCTTCGCCCGCGGGGACTCTCCGCACATGACCGGGATCCTGCTGGCCCCCGAGCTGCCCGTCGAGGAAGCCGTGTTCCTGACGCTCCTGTGCTACTGCACGCTGCTGGTGTGGCGCGCGGCCGACCGGAAGGTCGCCGGACGGAGGGGGACGCCATGACGAACATCGTCCTCAACGTCGCGGTCGTCGCGGTGCTCGCCGTGATCTGCGTCCCGGTGCTGCGCCGACGGACCCCGGCACCCGGACGGTGCCGCTGCTCGTCGCGGCACTCGTGATGCTGCTGCTCACGCTCGTCTTCGACACGATCATGATCGCCGTCGGGCTGTACACGTACGCGCCCGACAAGATCCTCGGGGTCTGGATCTGGGGTGCTCCGATCGAGGACTTCTTCTACCCCTCGCGGCGGTCCTGCTGGTGCCGGCGCTCTGGACCCTCATGGAGAGGCGCACCAGCGGCGCCGCCAGCACGGGTAGCACCACCGGCACGGGTAGCACCACCGGCACGGGTAGCACCACCGGCACGGCCGACGGCTCGGGGCCGACGATCGGAGCCGCGGAGTGACCGCCGACGCCCGGACCCCGGACAGGTACGCCTCCCTGCGAGCGGTCGTGGCCGCGTCCCGACCGTTCTCCTGGGTCAACACGGCGTACCCGTTCGCGGCGGGCTACCTCGTGGCGACCGGTGGGCGCATCGACCTCACGCTCGTCCTCGGGACGATCTACTTCCTCGTGCCCTACAACCTGCTGATGTACGGCATCAACGACGTCTTCGACTACGAGTCCGACCTGCGGAACCCGCGCAAGGGCGGCATCGAGGGCGGGCTCGTGGACCGCAAGGTCGCGCGGGCGACGCACCGGCGGATCCTGCTCGCGGCCGTGGCGACGAACCTGCCGTTCCTCGTCTGGCTGCTCTCCGTGGGGGACCTCGCCGCGAACCTCGTGCTGACGGTCGTCGTCTTCCTCGTGATCGCGTACTCGGCGCCCGGCCTGCGCTTCAAGGAGCGGGCGTTCGTCGACTCCTTCACGTCAGCGATGCACTTCGTCGGGCCGCTGCTGTACGCGCTCGTGCTCGTGGGCGCGCCGCTCGGTGCTCGGGACGTCTGGCCGGTGCTCGTGGCGTTCGTGCTGTGGGGGCCGCGTCGCAGGCCTTCGGGGCCGTCCAGGACGTCCTGCCGGACCGCGCCGCGGGCCTGGGTTCGGTGGCGACCGTCATCGGCGCCCGGCGCACCGTCCTGGTCTCGGGCGCGGCCTACCTGCTCGCCGGGCTCGTGCTGCTGGTGCTGCCCTGGCCGGGGGTGCTGGCCGCAGTGCTCCCGCTGCCGTACCTGGTGAACGTGCTGCGCTTCGCGAACGTCGGCGACGACGACGCGGAACGGACCAACGCCGGGTGGCGCGTCTTCCTGTGGCTCAACCTCGCCACCGGCTTCCTGGTGACGATGCTGCTGATCGCCGCGAACTGGGCGTAGACCCTCGGGCGGTCAGGACGGGTCGCCGTACTCCCAGTGCCACGGCTCGGGGAGCGAGCCGCCGGACCGGGCCCAGCTCGGGTTGTCCCAGCCGTACGAGGGAGCGTTCTCGCGCATCCAGAGGTACCGCGGGTCGCCGTAGCCGCCGATCGCGTTGCCGATGTCGACGGCGACGGCCCAGCCGTGGTTCGACGTGCCCGGCGTGGCGGCGAACCGGCCGCGGGACGCCTTGGCGGCCACCTGGCCGGCGTAGGAGCGGTAGGAGTCGGACATCGCGATGTCCACGCCGAACTCCGCCTTGTAGGCGTTGTTGAGCGCCTCGAGCTCGTGCGCCGCGTCGCAGCGGACGAGGTGACCCGGTGCGAAGTCCGGGGTGCAGAGGATCGACGAGGGGATCTGGCCGTTCGAGTAGCCCTCGGTGCTCGTCGCCATCTCGGCGAGCATCGCAGCCTCCTCGGCGGCCTCCTCGGCCTCCTTCGCAGCCTTCGCGGCGGCCTCCTCGGCCTCCTTCTCGGCCTTCGCGGCTTCCTTCTCGGCCTTCGCCGCCGCGATCTCCTCTTCCGTGGGTGCAGGCGTGACGCTGATCGGCGCCGTCACCGGAGCGGAGTCGAGCAGGGCGCGCAGATCCTGAGTGGCCTTCTCGATCTCGGCCGTGATCGGGGCCGCCTCGGTACCGGACTCGTCGGCGGCAGCCCCGGTGTCGGTGTCGGTGTCGGTCTCGTCGGAGGTGACCTCCGGGTCAGCGGGAGCCTGGTCGTCGGCCGGTGCATCGACCTCGTCAGAGGTGGCCTCCGGGTCGGCGGGCGTCTCGACCTCGTCAGCCTTGTCGCCCCCGTCGCCGTCCGTGCTCGCGTCGTCGGCCCCGGCCTGCTCCGACCCGGCGTCGTCGGACGCGCTCGCGGTGGTCGAGGAGTCCTCGTCCAGCGACTCGCGAGCGTCCGTCCGGCTGGCGCGGTCGTCGGTCCGGTCCGCGCTCTGGGCGTCGTCGGTGTCCGTCGCGGTGTCGGTGTCGGTGGCGGTAGCGGTGTCGGTGGAGGCGGTCGGCGCGGCCTCGACGAGCTTCTCGAGCTCTTCCTGGGCCGCGGCGATCTCGGCCAGGGTGTCCTCGTCGGCGACGGAGGCGGTCGACGTCACGTAGCGCGCGCGGCTCAGCGCGGACGACGCGTCGTCCACGATCGCAGTGGTCCGCGCGTCGAGGCGACGCTCCTCGCTCTCGCCGGCGGAGGACTCGCCCTCTGCGGTGATCGGGATCGGGGAACCCGGGACGAGCGCCGCCGACGCCCCGGTGACCCCGAGGGCGGCCATCGCGACCCCGGCACCGAGGCCGAGAGGGGAGCGGGACGTGGGCCGAGCCGAGCACGCGGCGCGGACGGAGCGCGTGGCGGACGTCGCGAGCCCCGCCCAGAGGGGCTGCCGCTCGGCGGTGTGCCGGCCCATCAGGCGAGCCCTCGCCGGGGCGCGCCGAAGGTGCGCTCGGCGGCGTCGGGGCTGGTCGCTGTGGCTCGGGTCACGCTCGGCATCCATTCCTCGGGACATGGCTCGACCCGCACTCGACGAGGGGTACGAGCTCGTCGTTGCGGGTCGTGCATCCATGGTGTCTGACAGTTGACGGTGGGTTGTCCCCATTCAGGGCCGGTGTGGAGGAGGCTCTGCGGGGAGCGCGTGGAGAGAACGTGAAGGTCGGGCGCTTCAGGTCACGGAGCGATTACGGAAGACGCTCCACACGCCGACCAGATGTGTCTCGGCCGTCGTGGGCACACTGTCAGTAGTGCTCCGAGCGGTGCCGGCCCTCAGCCCGGGTCCAGCGGGCCTCGTTAGGGTTCAGGCATGGACGACCCGAACATCTCCGAGGCGGCGCAGGAGGCCTACAACGTCGTCGTCACGCTCGTGATCGCGGCGATCGGCCTGGCTGCGGCGCTCGTCATCTCGATCATCCTCGGGGTGGTGATGCGCCGGATCGGCCGCCGAGCGCCGCTGGCCCGGCGCGTCTCCGAGCGCATGCGGCGGCCGATGCAGGGTGTGCTGGCGACGATCGCCCTGATCGTCGCGGTCCAGGTGTCCGTGCCGCGCGAGGAGGTCGTGTGGCGGGCGCCCGTGAACCACGTCCTCGTCATCGTGCTCATCGGCTTCGGGGCGTGGCTCCTGGGAGCGCTCGCGCTCGTGCTCGAGGACCACATGCTCGACCGGTTCACCGTGACCCCCGAGGGTGCCTCCGCCGACGACCGGCACAGCCGCCGGGCACGGACCCAGATCCAGGTGATCCGACGCCTGACCGTCGCGGCCGTCGTGATCATCGGCATCGGCGGTGCGCTCCTGACGTTCCCCGGCGCGCGGGCCGCCGGCGCGTCGCTCTTCGCGTCGGCCGGCCTGGTCTCCGTGATCGCGGGTCTCGCGGCGCAGACCACGCTGTCGAACGTCTTCGCCGGGATGCAGATCGCGTTCACCGACGGGATCAGGGTCGACGACGTCGTGGTGCTCGAGGGGGAGTGGGGGCGGATCGAGGAGATCACCCTGACCTACGTCGTCGTGCACCTGTGGGACGACCGGCGGCTGATCCTGCCGTCCACCTTCTTCACGACCACCCCGTTCGAGAACTGGACGCGGCGGCAGTCCGCGCTCCTCGGGACGGTCGAGCTCGAGCTGGACTGGGAGGTGCCCCTCGACGCCATGCGCTCGGTCCTCAAGGGCCTCCTCGTCGAGTCGCGGCTCTGGGACGAGCGGGTCGGCGTCATCCAGGTGACCGACGCGACGGGCGGCAGGGTGACGGTGCGCGCCACCGTCTCGGCCGCCGACGCAGGGACGCTGTGGGACCTGCGCTGCTTCGTCCGCGAAGGACTGGTCTCGTGGCTGCACCAGTGGGCCCCGCAGGCGCTGCCCCGGACCAGGCTCGGTGACTCGGTGACCCGGGACGAGGCCCCCAGATCTCCGCACCGACGAGCGACGTCCAGGCGGTCGCCGCCCGGGTGGACGGCGTGATCCCCGGGTCGACCGCCGGGGTCCGGGCTGCGAGCGGTCCGCAGGAGGAGTCGGCCCCGGTCGAGCAGGCCGACGGCGAACCGGTCTTCGACCTGCGCGGCGCGCACCCCGGCCGGTCGTCGTGGCGGCGTCGGCGCAACCTGCGCCGGGTCCGGGCCGACGCCGAGCAGGCCGCGGTCCTGTCCGTCTCAGGACCGACGCCGAGCGACGATGCGACGACGGTCCTGAGCGCCGCCGACGTGCCGCTCCGCGACACCGACGTCCGCCTGGACGGTCGCCCCGTGAACGCGTCCACCGACACGTCGTCCGACGCAACACCCGACGCACGGGGCGACGAGTCCTCCGCCGCCCCGAAGGACGAGCGGGGCCGGCAGGACGAGGACAACGCGAACGACGAGCGGACCGAGCACGACGCGCACGGGCGCACCGGTTCCACCGGATCGGCCGGCGCCGGTACGGGCACGAGCACCCCGGGCGCGAGCGGCCCGAACGGTGTGGAGCCCGCCTCCGAGGGATCGTTCAGCGCCGGTTCGTCAGGGGGCGCCACAGCGGCCGCCGCCGACGCGACCCAGGACGAGACCGCCGTCGGCGCCCGTCAGACCGGCGAGTACGAGGTGTCGCCGACCCTCCGCGAGTCCGCGCTGTTCAGCGGCAGCGAGGCAGGGATCGAGCGGTCGAAGGCGTTCGCCGGTCCCGGTGACGACGTCTACCACCAGCGCGAGGAGGCCGAGCGCAGCCGGTCCGGGGAGACCGGCGAGGTCCCTGCCGACGCGACACCCGAGGAGGGCGACCCGGACCTGGGCGGCGGGACGTCGTCCGACGATCTCCAAGGGCTGAGCCCGCAGGAGGCGAAGCGGCGCGACCCCGAGGGCCGCCGTGCGCCGCGCGGCGGCGACGCCACCGGCAGCGAGGGCGGCGACGGGAGCCCGGGCGAGGGCTGAGGTCACTCGCGACGCGGCGGGGCCCCGATCTCCGGGAACGCGGTGGCGCGGTCCGCGTAGGGGCCGCGCAGCAGCGTGGCCGTCGCCCAGCCGCGGCCGAGCAGTCCGGCGTCCGACTCCGGCTCGAGCGATACGTCCGTGCCCGTGTAGCGGAGCGTCAGGTTGCGGTCGTCGTGCTCGTGGATGCGCGCCGAGACCGCGCCGAACGTCGCGAGGGGCGCCTGGCGCAGCCCGCGCAGCCGGTCGGGGGCGACGTCGGGCACGTTGAGGTTGAGCACCCGCCCCGACAGGTCGTTCTCCAGCGCCCACGCGAGCCCGTGGTCGGTGACGGAGCGGGCGGTCGCCCAGTGCTGCGGCGTCGACGAGTCGATGGAGACCGCGACCGCCTTGATGCCGTGGGTCATCGCCGAGAGGGCCGCGCCGACGGTCCCCGAGTGCAGGACGGCGTTGCCCGTGTTCGCGCCCAGATTCACCCCCGAGAGCACCAGGTCGGGCTTGGGGCCGAACCCGCCGTAGGCGGCGACGAAGGTGATGAGCGCCGGGGCGGCGCGCACGGCGAGGGACGTGACGCCGTCCGGCAGGTCGGGGGCATCGACCTGGTCGACGACCAGCCGGCCGTCCTTCTCTGCGCCGAGCAGCGAGGCGCTCGCGCCCGAGGACTCGCGGGCGGGGGCGGCGACGACCACCTCGAACCCGGCGTCCTGCGCGGCGCCCGCGAGGACCGCCAGCCCGGGCGAACCGATGCCGTCGTCGTTCGTGATGAGTGCTCTCACGGTGCTCCTCGTCCGGTGCTGTCTCGTCCGCTGCTGTCTCGTGGGTCGTGGGTCGTGGGTCGTGGGTCGTGGGTCGTGGGTCGTGGGTCGTGGGTCGTGGGTCGTACGGCTCTGGTCGCGTGCCCGCCTCAGTCCAGCGTGCGGACCTTGATCCGCCGGGCGAAGCGCTCGATCTGGTCACGCCGCCCGGTACCGAGGCCGCGGCGGGTCACGTTGAGCGCTCCGGCAGCGGCACCGAGGCGGACGGCGTCGGTCAGGTCCAGCCCGCGGCCCAGCCCGACCCCGATGCCGGCCGTCATCGAGTCGCCCGCCCCGCGATGGTCGACGGTGGTGATGCGCGGGGTCTTGAGCATGAGGGTGCGGTCCGGGGTGACCACGAGCGTCGGCTTCTCGGCGCGGGAGACGACGATCGCGCGCGGGCCGCCCGAGAGCATCTCGCGGGCCGCGCGCAGCAGCTCCTTCTCGTCACCGTTCGCCGCGAAGCCGCCGGCGACGAGCTCCTCGTGGCTGATCTTCAGTACGGCTCCCGGGGCCTGGGCGGCCGCGGCGGCCTGCTTGCCGGACAGGTCGGCGACGACCAGACGCTCCGAGGCGTCGAGGTCGCGCACGAGACGACCGAAGAAGCTCGACGGGACGCCGACCTGGGCGCTCGCCCCCGTGACGATGCAGACCTCGGACTCGAGCGCCGAGACGAGCACGGTCCCGTACAGGTCGTCGAGCTCGTGACGGTCGAGGGTGTGCGGCGGCATGACGGCGATCTCCTGCCGCGTGCCGTCCATGCGGTCGTGGACGTAGGCGCCGTTCGCGGACGTCGTGGTGGTCCGCAGGTCGAGGTTCTCCGCGCGGGCCAGGTGGGCGACGACCGAGCCGGCCTCCCCGCCGAACGGTCCGCAGACGACGACCTCGGCGCCGAGCGAGTACGCCATGCGTCCGAGCCAGAGCCCCTGCCCGCCCGCGTGCACGTGGACCTCGGGAGTGGTCTCGTCAGGTCCCGACGGCTCGATCTCGACGGTGAGCTGGGGCTCCAGGGCGAGGACGCAGACCTTGGGGGTCCGGGGCGGGGGCGGCGCGTCGCTCGTCATGCACCGTGAGCGTAGGGCGCCGGGACCCCCTGTCACGGGTGCCGGGCACGTAGCGCCGCCGGGGCGACAAGAATTCACATGCCGGTGACGTGGGGTTCCGCGCCGTCCGCCCCGCTGGAGCGACCGTCCAGCCAGCCCACCAGCCGCTCGGGGTGGTCGGTCATGATCGCGTCGACGCCGAGGGCCGTGACGCGGGCCCAGTCGTCGGCGGTGTTCGGCGTCCAGGTCATCACGCGGATCCCGGCGTCGTGCAGGTCCCCGACGAGCTCGGGGTGGTCGGCGAGGAGCCGGTGGTCCGGGTTGCACGTCCACACCCCGAGGTCGAGGCAGCGTGCCACGGTCTCGGGGTCGTGGTCCTCGACCAGGAGCCCGCGCCGCAGGTGCGGTGCGACCTCGCGGACGGTGGCGACGACGTCCGGCCGGAACGACTTGAGGAGCACCCGGTCGTCGAGGCCCGCGGCGTGGACCTGCTCGACGACGGGCGTGATCTCGTCGGCGCTCCAAGGCCCCTTGAGCTCGAGCAGCAGCTCGAAGCCGTCGTGGCGCAGCGCGAGGTCGACGACCTCGTCCAGCGTGGGGATGCGCTGGCCCGCGAACGCGGGGAGTGCTTCGCTCCCGGGTCGAGAGCGCGGACCTCCGCGAGGTCGAGGTCTGCCACAGCGCCCGAGCCGTCCGTGACCCGGTCGACGACCGGGTCGTGGATGACGACGATCTGGCCGTCCGTCGTCCGCCGCAGGTCGAGCTCGGTGCCGGCGGCGCCGGACCGAGCCGCCGACTCGAAGGCGGCGAGGGTGTTCTGGGGGCGGCGGCCGAGCTGCCGCGATGGCCGAGGACTACGGGGCGGTGGTTCACGCGTCCAGTGAAGCCGATGCTGAGGTCCCGGGCTCGCTGTCGGAGCCGTCTGCCCTGCCGTCGGGAGCCTCGGCGTGCTTGTGCTTGCGGCGGTCGCGCAGCACGCGCACGAGGACCGGCGTCACGAAGAGCACGACGAGCCCGACGAGGACGAGGTCCAGGTAGGTGCTGACGAAGTGCGAGACGCCCGGGATGCTGCCCAGCGCGTAGCCGAGGGTGACGAGGAGCCCGACCCAGGCGATCGCGCCGGCGGCGTTCCAGGCGGAGAACGACCGCCGCGGCATGCGCCCGACGCCGGCGGCGACCGGGGCGACCGTGCGGACGACGGCCACGAACCGGGCCAGGCCGACCGTCGCCGGGCCGAACCGGTCGAAGAACTGCTCGGCGCGGGCGACGCTCTCCTTGCTGATGAAGCCCGATTCTTTGCGCTCGAACACGGCGGGGCCGCCGCGGCGTCCGATCTCGTAGCCCAGCTCGCCGCCGATGATCGTCGCCGAGGTCACCAGCACCAGCACGAGCCACAGTGGTTGGCTGATCTCGCCCGAGACGGTCAGGACCCCGGTCACGAACAGCAGCGTGTCGCCCGGGAGGAAGAAGCCGAGGAGAAGGCCCGTCTCGGCGAAGACGATCGCGCAGACCAGTACGAGGGCCCACACCCCGGCGCTCTCGAGCCAGGAGCTGACGTCGAACAAGGACGTCGTGGCGATGGCGAGATGCATAGGGATCCGATCGGACGGGCGGGAGCGGTGCACCCCGTCGTGCATGCGGTCGGTCGTGGTTCGTCACGGTCGGGCGCGGGGACGGGTGCTGGCGCGCCCGACCTCGTGAGTCTACGCGCCGGTTCGTGCGGTGCGAACGAGTTCAGCGGGGGCCTCGACGGGCCGCCGGCGGCGAAGGTGCCGCGTGCCAGGGATCGCGTGAGCGACGGCGCGGGAGACGGTGGGTGGGCCCCCGGGGCTCGAACCCGGAACCTACGGATTAAAAGTCCGCAGCTCTGCCAGTTGAGCTAGAGGCCCTGGACCTGCGCGGCAGCGCCGCGGGGTCCGGCGCCAAGGCTACGCGATCGGCCGCCCCGGGCCGCACCCGCACGGAGCGGAGGAGGCTACGTCGATCGCCGCCGTCCTGTCACGCGCTGTCTTGCTGCGCGAGAGACACGCCGCACATCGCTGTCCACTCTTGCGCCCGGCAGCCGTCGTTGGTTTGTTGGGGAGTGACCGAGAGGGCTGCGGACGGTAAGTGCGGCCGGCAGATGCCGGCAGTGCCCGCAGCGCCTCCCCCGGCGACGAGAGGAGATCTCGTGCTCACCATGACCGACAGTGCCAGCACCGCAGTGAACGACCTGACGACCCAGGCCGGAGTACCCGAGGGCGGTGGCCTGCGCATCGCGGAGTCCGCCGAGCAGTCCGGGAGCTTCGAGCTCGCACTCGTGCCGTCCCCTCAGCCTGACGACGCGGTCGTCGAGAACGGGGACGCCAAGGTGTTCGTCGAGACCGCCACCGTGGCGACGCTCGACAACCTCCAGCTCGACACGGACCCGAACGCGCAGGGTCCGGCGTTCGTGCTCGCCCCGCAGCAGGCCGCGGGCTGAGGTAGCAGCACCAGAGCTTTTCGACGACGGGTCGTCCGCCACCGGCGGGCGGCCCGTCGTCGCGCGTGCGCGGCCCGGCAGATCAGGGGTACGAGACGACCAGCGACCCGAGCCCGGCAGCGCTCCTCAGGTCGTAGTACGGACCCGACTCGTCGAACCCGGGCGTCGTGGTCTCCGTGCCCGCAGCGATCCCTTCGAGCGTCTCCCCGGCGATCTTCGCCGTGCCCGCCCCCGCGGACGTCGACCAGCGCAGCCCGACGTCGGAGGGGATCTCGATCTCCAGCGAGTCGAGGCCCGCGGTCTGCTCGATGGGGACGACCTCCTTCGGTCGTGGCAGCTCGAAGGTGCCGGACGACGCCCCGTTCGCCAGGGTCAGCCGCGCCAGTGTCGTGCGGGCCAGGTCGGCGTCGATGTTCTCGACGCCCGCCTCGATCTCGATGGTCCACGCCACGCCCGCGTCGAGGTGGATCGTCACCTCTCCGCCGTCGATCTGGACGGCGTGGGGTTCCCCTCGGAGCCGTCGTCACCCTGGATCTCACCGAGCCGCGGTGCCGTGTTCGCGTCGGTCGCACCCACGGAGACCAGCGTCCCCTCGGAGGCGTCGGTCCGGAACGTCAGTCCGTTCGCGCCGCCCTTGATCAGCAGGTGACCGGCGGTCGCGCCGTCGTTGTCGGCGGAGACGGCGCCCCGCTCGTCGGGTCCGCCGCGCCCGTCGGTGCAGGCGCCCAGGGCCACGGCAGCGCTCAGCACCAGCGCGGCGACACCCGTCGCCCTACGGCGGTTCACGCGTCCTCCCCGGCCGCGCGACGCCGTCCGGCCACGCGGAGCGCCCACGCGACGAGGGGGACCTGCAGCGGCAGGCGCCCCCAGGCGACGGCCGGGCGCATCGCCCAGGAGCGGGCGTCGGGCCGCGAGTCGAGGGCCATCTTCACGTTCCCGGGGAACACCCCGACGAACAGGGCGGCGCTCGCGTAGCCGCCGACCCGCCGGGTCGCGGGGACGGCGACGAGCGCAGCGCACGCGAGCTCGGCGACGCCGCTGCCGAGGACCCAGGCGCGCGGCGAGCCGAGCGCCGCGGGGATCAGCCGCTCGAAGGTCCGGGGGTGGACGAAGTGGAGGACGCCGGTCACGGTCAGCGCGCCCGCGAGGCCCAGGGCAGCGGCGGTCGGGGCGGCGGGGGAGTCGGCTGACGGCATGGGGCCGACGGTAGTCGGTCGGGCCCCTGACGGCACGCAGATCCGGCCGGCCGGGTGCGCGGGCTCGTCATGCGCGCCGGCGAGCGCGATCAGGCGCCGAAAGGTGCGGGGCCGAGGATCCAGACGGCGCCGAGCACGGCGCAGCCCGCCGTGACGAGGAGGAACACCCCGACCCACACGAGCCCGGGGACCCCGGTCAGCCTGGCGAGAGCGTCGGCGTCGGACGTCGGCGCGCGACCGCCCGCGCGCTCCGCCTGCAGCTCGAGGACGGGGCGCACGGCCCCGAGCAGGAGGAACCACGTGACCGCGTACGCGACCGCGGACTGCGCAGCCGGCTCGAGGAACCACGAGACGAGCACGAGCGCCGTGCCGCTGACCAGCACCGACCACAGCCCGAACCAGTTGCGGATCTGCAGCAGCAGCAGCGCCAGGAGCAGGACGAGCAACCACAGGAGCCCGACGGCGTACCCCTGACGGAGCAGGGCGGCGGCGCCGAGGCCGACGAGCCCGGGCGCGACGTACCCCATGAGGGTCGTGAAGATCATGCCCGGACCGCGAGGGCGCCCGTAGGAGACCGTGAGGCCGGAGGTGTCCGAGTGCAGGCGGATCCCGGTGAGCTTGCGACCCGTCACGAGCGCGGCGACCCCATGCCCGCCCTCGTGGGCGATGGTCACGAGATGGCGGGCGACCCGCCAGACCGGGGTCACCACCACGATCGTCAGGGCGATGGCCGCGGTGACGACGACCACGGCCGCCGAGGGCGGGTCCACCGGTGTGGTGGCCGCGGTCCAGACGTGCGCGACGACGTCCGACACCGAGGCGAAGAACCCGGTGCCGCCCGGTCCGTCGCTCGCGGCGACGGCCGCCAGCGCGCTCACGTGACGATCACGGCGCTATGGAACCACACGCGGCAACCTCGGTGGCGTGCCACCCGCCCGCCACCCGCGTGCGCCGCTCGCGACGTCGATCGGGTCACAGTCCCGTCGCCGCGGCGCCGTCCGTGAGAGACTGGTCCTACGAGGGCAGCGCAGGAGCGCGCCCCGGCGTCGTGGAGATCCCCCGGATTGTCGTGCGGCGGACCCCGACCCGTGCAGCGAGAGCTGCCACCACCACTGCAGTGCCGGCGCACCGAGCGTGCATCCGGGCTGCACTTCGCCCGAGAGGCCATGCACCTGTGACTACCTTCGCCGACTTCGGTCTGCCCACCCCTGCCGTCAACGTCCTGACGCGCCAGGGCATCACCACCCCGTTCCCCATCCAGACCGCGACCCTGCCGGACTCGCTCGACGGGCGCGACGTGCTCGGCCGCGGCCGCACCGGCTCGGGCAAGACGCTCGCGTTCTCCCTGCCGCTCGTCACCCGGCTCGACCGCGCGCCGACCTCGCGACACCCGCGCCGACCCCGCGCGCTCGTGCTCTGCCCGACGCGCGAGCTGGCGAACCAGATCAACGCCACGATGGAGCCCGTCGCGAAGGCCCTCGGCCTCGTGACGACCACGATCTTCGGAGGCGTCGCCCAGTCGCGCCAGGTCAACGCCCTCAACGCGGGCGTCGACGTCGTCATCGCCTGCCCGGGCCGCCTCGAGGACCTGCTCAACCAGAAGGTCCTCACGCTCGACGGCATCGAGATCACCGTGCTCGACGAGGCCGACCACATGGCCGACCTCGGGTTCCTGCCCGGCGTCAAGCGCATCATGGCCCGCACCCCGAAGGTCGGGCAGCGCATGCTGTTCTCCGCCACCCTCGACAACGGCGTGGACCAGCTCGTGAAGCTGTACCTGAACAACCCCGTGCGCCACTCGGTGGACGACGCCGCGTCGGCCCCGCCGAAGATGACGCACCACATCCTCGCCGTGCGCGACGCGGACGCGAAGAAGGAGGTCGTCCAGCAGCTCGCCTCGGGCACCGGACGCCGCATCCTGTTCATGCGCACCAAGCACCAGGCCAAGAAGCTCGCCAAGCAGCTCACCGCGGCCGGGATCCCGGCCGTCGACCTGCACGGCAACCTCGGGCAGAACGCCCGCGAGCGCAACCTCGAGGCGTTCTCGAACGGCTCCGTCAAGGTCATGGTCGCCACCGACATCGCGGCGCGCGGCATCCACGTCGACGAGATCGAGCTCGTCGTCCACGTCGACCCGCCGGCCGAGCACAAGGCGTACCTGCACCGCTCGGGTCGCACGGCCCGCGCGGGCGAGGAGGGCGTGGTCGTCACGGTCATGCTCCCCGAGCAGCGCGGCGACGTCCGCGACCTGACCCGCAAGGCGCGCATCACCGCGCAGCCGAAGCCCGCGGCGCCCGGCGACGAGACCATCACCGGGCTCGTCGGCGACGTCGCCCCGTACGTCAAGCCCGAGCCGATCCACAACCAGGTCCAGCAGCCGCGCAAGCCGAAGGCCGCCGGTCAGGGTGGCAGCGGACGCGGACAGGGCGGGCGCTCGCAGGGCGGCTCCGGTCGTGACGGCGCCGGTCAGGGCGCCCGCAGCGGTTCGGCCGGCGGCTCGCAGGGCGGCTCGCGTCGGCGTTCCGGCGGCGGTCGTGGGCAGGGCGGGCGCTCGCAGGGCGGCCAGTCCCCGCGCGGCGGCACGCAGCTCGCGTGGTCGTCCAGCACCGGCGGCGCGAGCCACGGGCCCGCGGGCCCGTCGCAGTCCCGGGCGGACGACGCGGCGCAGCCCCGTCCCCGTCGCGGCGGTCGCGGTCGCTCGTCCCGCGGCGCAGGCGCTCCCGGCGGTCAGTCGGCGCGCTGAGCGCACCTCGCGTGCCGCCGCGGGCACGCGCCACGGAATGTCCGCCGTCCGGCCCTGGTTGGCACGGGTGGAGGTATCGACATGACCTATGAAGTGACCTGGACCGACGCGCAGTGGCGCGACAAGCTCTCCGCGCAGGAGTTCTCGGTGCTGCGCCAGGCGGCGACCGAGCGCCCCTGGACCGGCGAGCTGCTCGACGAGAAGCGCGAGGGCACCTACAGCTGTCGCGCGTGCGGCAACGACCTGTTCGACGCCGGGACGAAGTTCGACTCCCGGTGCGGCTGGCCCAGCTTCTACGCCGCGCGGGCGGATGACGCGGTGGAGCTGATCGAGGACCGGAGCCTCGGGATGGTGCGGACCGAGGTCCGCTGCGCCCGGTGCGGGTCGCACCTGGGGCACATCTTCGACGACGCCCCCCAGACCCCGACGGGCGACCGCTTCTGCATGAACTCGGTCAGCCTGGAGTTCACGCCGAAGCCGTAGCGGGTAGTCCTGGGTCCAGGGGCCCGTAGCCAGCGCTACAGGTCCCCGGGGACGACGAAGGGGTCGGGCGCCGTCGCGTCCGACCCCTTCGTGCTGCCTGTCGTGCGCGGGTCAGGGTGACCGGCGCAGCGCGAACCGGTCAGTCGTCGTCGCGCTTGTTCTCCACTGCGTCCTTGATGAGGATCGCGGGGAGCAGGAGCGTGGCGAGCATCGTCACGAGCCAGACGAGCAGGGAACCGAGCACCCAGCCCAGGACCCCGTAGATGTCGAGGCCGTCGGTGACGAGCACCGCGACGACCAGCGCGATCACGGTGCTGATGAGGCCGACGCCACCCAGCAGGGCGGGAGCGTTGCGACGGGCGACCCGGGCGATGAACGGCGAGATGATCGCCTGGACCGCGGCGAACACGACGACCGCGACGACGAAGCCGATCGGCTCGCTCCACATCAGGTCGAAGCCCTCCAGGTCGAACCCGGAGAAGATCCACGAGGTGACGATGATGCCCACGGCAGCGGCGAGCAGGAACACGCCGGTCCGGATGAGGAACTTGATCATGACCCGGAGCATAGTCCGGTGTGACCGGCGGCACACGCGATCCACGCGGGCGTGTCCCACGTGCGGTGTGCCTGTCGCATCCGGTGCCCCACGCGGCACACTGGCGTGATGAGCTCAACCAATCCGGCCGGCCGGCCCCGGCCACGACGGCCCGCGATGCTCGACCCGCACGCCGCCGAGGACCTCCCCGGTGGGGTCGACCCTGCGCGGCGCGACGCCGTCGCCCACACGACCGCCGCCGCGATGATCGACGGCGCGCGCGCGACCGAGGACCCGGCCGTCGTCGACCGCCTCGTCCGGCTCGTCGAGCGTGAGGGGCTCGACCAGGTCGCCGCGCTCTGGGCCGACAGCCCGGCCACGTCGCTCCCGGGTGCTCTGTGGCGCCTGTACGTGCTGCGGGAGTGGGTGCGCCGTGACGCCGCCGCGGTGAGCGTGCGGTACCGGCGCGGGCTCGAGGGTGGCCCCGGGGCGCCGTCGGTCAGCGAGGTGGTCGTCGGGGTGGGGGACGCGCCGACCCCCGACCAGGTGCGGGAGCTGGCCGACGCGGTGCTCTCCGGCGCGTTCGTCGGGGACCTCGACGTGGCGCTCGACAGAGCGGGGAGCTTCTGCCGGGTCCTGGCGCTCGGTGCCGCGCACGACGCCGACGCCCACGAGGCCGTGGACGGGCCGACCGCCGACCGGATGACCCGCGGCGCGTCGGCGCTCCTGCGCACGGCCGACGACCTCACGCACGCGGCATCCCTGTGGCGGGGCAGCCTGCTCGAGTGATGACGTGCACCCCCGTGGCCGGGCGTAGCATGGTCGGGCGACGTCGGGCCGCGGTAGCCCCGGGCTCCAACTAGAGCCGCTACGAGCGGCCCCGCGCCGAGAGGCGCTCCCGGTCCGGCGTCGCATCTAACTCGTGCCACGCGGCACCTATCGCCGTTCTCGGATCCTCTGCCCTACGCTGAGGACGTCCACCAGACCCTGTCTCCCGGAGCCCTCCCGTGCGCCTGCGCCTGACACCGCGCGACACCTCGTTCTTCGACCTGCTCGGCGTCACCGCCGGGCACCTCGTCACGGGGGCACAGCTCCTCGCGGAGCTCCTGGGCGCGGACCGGCCCGGCCGCAAGGCCATCGCCAAGCAGCTCGGCGAGGTCGAGCACGCCGCCGACGAGTCGACGCACGCGATCATGCGGCGGCTCAACCAGACCTTCGTGACGCCGTTCGACCGCGACGACATCTACGCGCTGGCCTCGGCGCTCGACGACTGCATGGACGACATGGAGGAGGCAGCCGACCTCATCGTCCTGTACAAGGTCGACGAGCTGCCGGCGCGCGTCTCGGACCAGGTGCAGGTGCTCGGCCGTGCCGCCGAGCTCACGGCAGAGGCCATGCCGCGGCTGCGCGCCATGGACGGGCTGCAGGACTACTGGATCGAGGTCAACCGGCTCGAGAACCAGGCCGACAAGATCCACCGCAAGCTCATCGCCCAGCTCTTCGACGAGATCTCGGACCCGATCCTGCTGATGAAGCTCAAGGAGATCGTGGAGGTGCTCGAGCACGCGGCCGACGCCTTCGAGAGGGTCGCCAACATGGTCGAGACGATCGCCCTCAAGGAGTCCTGACCCGTGGAGGTCGCCCTCGTCGTCGTGGTCGTCGCGTTCGCGCTCGGCTTCGACTACACGAACGGGTTCCACGACGCCGCCAACGCGATCGCGACGTCGGTCTCGACCCGCGCGCTCACACCCCGCGCAGCGCTCATCATGGCCGCGTTCTTCAACCTCGTCGGGGCGCTCCTGGGCACCGAGGTCGCCACGACGATCGCCGAGGAGATCATCGACATCCAGGACGCGCCGCCGCACCAAGGGCTCGTCATCGTCCTGGCGGCCCTGATCGGGGCGATCACCTGGAACATGATCACGTGGTGGTTCGGTCTGCCGTCGTCGTCGACGCACGCGATCATCGGCGGGCTCACCGGGGTCGGTATCGCCTCGGGCGTGACCGTCTACTGGAGCGCGATCGTCGACAAGGTCGTCCTCCCGATGATCGTGTCGCCGCTGGTGGGGTTCATCGGAGCGTTCGCCGTCATGGTCGCGGTGCTTTGGATCTTCCGGAAGGCGAAGCCCGGCCCGACGTTCCGCCGGTTCCGCATCGCGCAGACCGCCTCCGCCGCTGCGATGGCCCTGGGCCACGGGCTCCAGGACGCGCAGAAGACGATGGGTGTGATCCTGCTCGCCCTCGTCGCCGGTGGGTTCCGCGAGCAGGCGCAGGGGATCCCGCTCTGGGTGAAGATCTCCGCGGCGCTCGCGATCTCCGCAGGCACGTACGCGGGCGGCTGGCGCATCATGCGGACCCTCGGGCGCAAGATCATCGAGCTCGACCCGGCCCGCGGTTTTGTCGCCGAGTCGGTCTCGGCGGTCGTCCTCTACGTCAACGCGTTCATCCTCCATGCGCCCGTGTCCACGACGCACACCATCACGTCGGCGATCATGGGCGTGGGCGCCACCAAGCGGGTCTCGGCCGTGCGCTGGGGCGTGGCGAAGAACATCGGCGGGGCGTGGGTCCTGACCATCCCCGCGGCGGCGCTCGTCGCCGCCGTCGTCTACTGGATCCTCTGGCCGATCCTGCGGTGACGGACGCCCGCTCCGCCGAGGCGGGGGTCAGGCGTCGGTGAGTCGGGCTCCCGCACGGGCGACCGCCCGGTGCAGCGGCGGGGCCGCTCAGGTCAGGGGGCGAGGTCCGCTCAGAGGTAGGACCGCTCAGTGCAGCGGCGGGGACACCTTGCCCGCGGCGACGACCCGGGGGCCCTTCTCCGTCTGGGTGACGTGCGCGGCGATCAGCTCGCCGGGCTCGAGGAACGGGTCGGTCGTGGGCAGCGCGTTCGCGACGCTGCGCCTCGCGTGCTGGCCGAGGACGTCGAGGACCGTCGGCAGCACGGGTCGGTGCGTGCACAGGACCGTCGAGACGTCGTCCTCCAGCAGCTCGCGGACCGTGGCGCCGACCCGGCCGGGGGAGCGCTCGTGCTGGGCCTCCGTGAGCCTGTCGCGACGCACCGTGTCGAGCCCGGCGGCGGCGGCGTAGGGCGCGATCGTCGACGCGCAGCGCTCCCACTGGCTGGTCACGACGCGATTGATCCCGTACGCCGCGAGGACCGGCACCATCGCGGAGGCGTGACCGGCGCCGATGGGGGTCAGGGGCGGTCGTGCTCGTCGCCGTACCACCCGCTGCGGGCGGTCGCGCGGCCGTGGCGGGCGATCACGACGACGTGGGTGTCCAGGCGGCCGTGGTGATGCTCGGTGGCCAGGGCGTCGAGCGGGATCCGGTCCGCCGACCGGGTGAGCCGGTCCGCGGCCTCGTCGATCGGGAGCCAGACGGCGTCGTCGATCTCCTGGGGGGACACCGGGTGCACGGGGGCGCGGGCCGCCAGCGGCGCGGCGTCCCGCGCCGGGTCGGCGCGGCGCGCCGCCCAGTAGTGGACCCGCTTCACGCGGCCCTCGGCCGTCAGGTACTGCAGGCCGGGGAGCGGGACACCGAGGATGACGGGGCGGCCCGTCTCCTCGCAGACCTCGCGCGCCGCTGCCGTCTGGAAGGCCTCGCCCGTGTCCAGCTTCCCCTTGGGCCACGACCAGTCGTCGTACTTGGGCCGGTGGATCAACCGGACCTCGAGCCGGTCGCGGTGCATCCGCCAGACGAGCGCACCCGCAGTCTCGATCACGGGGGCGTGCTCGACGTGCGTCGGGCCGAGGGCCGCCCGCAGCGGGGCAGCCCGTTGTGCTGCGGCGACCACGGTCGTCAGCGCCCCGCGCTCATGCGGCGGCGCTGACGGCTGACGAGGTTGGACTGCAGGTTCAGGTACGGGCCCTCGTCGTCCTCGTTGCGCGGGACCCACTCGGTGTCGTGCAGGTGCCACGTGGCCGTGCGGGCGTCCATGGACGTGTCGAGCAGGTCGACGAGCTCGGCGACCTGGTCGGGGTCGGAGATGCGGATGAGCGTCTCCACGCGGCGGTCGAGGTTGCGGTGCATGAGGTCGGCGGAACCGATGAAGACCTCGGGGCCCTCGGTGGTGTTCTCGCCGATCTGCTTGCCCTCGCTGTTCGCGAAGGCGAAGATCCGCGAGTGCTCGAGGAACCGCCCGAGGATCGAGCGGACCCGGATGTTCTCGCTCAGGCCCGGCACGCCGGGGCGGATCGCGCAGATCCCGCGCACGATGAGGTCGATCTTCACGCCGTCCTGCGATGCCCGGTAGAGCGCGTCGATCGTCTTCTCGTCGACCGCGGAGTTCACCTTGATCTTGACCCACGCCTCGTTGCCGTTGCGCGCGGCCTCGGCCTCGCGCTCGATGCGCTCGATCAGCCCCATGCGCACCATGCGCGGCGCCACGAGCAGGCGGTGGAACCGCGACTGCGGGGCGTACCCGGAGAGCTGGTTGAACAGGCGGGTGAGGTCCTGGCCGACGTCCGGGTCCGCCGTCAGGAGCCCGTGGTCGGTGTAGAGGCGCGCGGTCTTGGGGTGGTAGTTGCCGGTGCCGACGTGGCAGTAGCGGCGCAGGCCGTCGGACTCCTGGCGGACGACGAGCGACAGCTTGCAGTGCGTCTTGAGCCCGACGATCCCGTAGACGACGTGGACGCCGGCCTGCTCGAGCTTGCGCGCCCAGGAGATGTTGGCCTGCTCGTCGAAGCGAGCCTTGATCTCGACCAGGGCGAGGACCTGCTTGCCGGCGTCGGCGGCGTCGATGAGGGCGTCGACGATCGGCGAGTCGCCCGACGTCCGGTAGAGGGTCTGCTTGATGGCGAGGACCTTCGGGTCCGCGGCGGCCTGCTCGAGGAACGTCTGCACCGACGTGGAGAACGAGTCGTACGGGTGGTGCAGGAGGATGTCGCGCTGCCGGATCGCGGCGAACACGTCGGTGGGGCTGGCGCTCTCGACCTCGGCGAGGAACCGGTGGGTGGTCGGCACGAACGACGGGTAGTGCAGGTCGGACCGGTCGAGGTCCGCGATGACGTTCAGGCCGGTGAGGTCGAGCGGGGCGGGGAGCTCGTAGACCTCGGACTCGGTGACCCCGAGCTCGCGGATGAGCAGCTCGCGGATGCGTGGGCTGATGCCGGTGGCGAGCTCGAGCCGGACGGGCGGGCCGAACCGGCGGCGCAGGAGCTCCTTCTCCATCGCCTGCAGGAGGTTCTCGGCGTCGTCCTCCTCGACCTCGACGTCCTCGTTGCGGGTCACCCGGAACGTGTGGTGCTCGTACACGTCCATGCCGGGGAAGAGCTGGTCGAGGTGCTGCGCGATGACCTCTTCGACCGGCACGTACGAGGTGGGCTTCTTGCTCGACGTCGGAGCCTGACCCGGTGCGCTCGGGCGACCCTTGGCGTCGACGGCGATGAACCGGGGGAGCAGCGGCGGCACCTTGACCCGGGCGAAGTGCTCCTTGCCCGACGCCTGGTTGCCGACGACGACCGCGAGGTTCAGCGAGAGCCCTGAGATGTACGGGAAGGGGTGCGCGGGGTCGACAGCGAGCGGGGTGAGGACGGGGAAGATCTGCTTGCGGAAGTACTTGTTGAGCCGCTCCTGCTCGCGGGTCTCGAGCTCGTCCCAGTGCACGAGGGTGATGCCCTCGGCGGCGAGCGCGGGCTGGACGTCGTTGCGGAACACCTGGGCGTGCCGGGACATCAGGTCGTGGGCGCCCTTGCCGATCGCCGCGAGCACCTCGCGCGGGCTCAGGCCGGAGGCCGCGGTCACGGCGAGACCGGTCGCGATGCGCCGCTTCAGGCCGGCGACCCGGACCATGAAGAACTCGTCGAGGTTCGAGGCGAAGATCGCCAGGAACCGGACGCGCTCGAGGAGGGGCAGCTTCGAGTCCTCGGCGAGCTCGAGCACCCGCTCGTTGAACGCGAGCCAGCTGATCTCCCGGTCCGCGAACCGGTCGTCGGGCAGCGGGGCGAGCTCCCGCGGGGCCGTGGCGTCCGGGGTCGCCTCTTCCGCGATGTGCTCCGCGATGTGAGCGGCGAGGTCCGGAGCGAGCGGGCGGCGGGTGGTCGACTCGGTCATGGGGACATCGTGGCATCACTCGGGACCGATGGGGAGTCGAGCGAGGAGAGTGGTGGAGGCGGTGGTGCCTGTGGACGCGCGTACTGCACGTCGACCGCGTCGCGCCCGTACCCGGCGCGGGCGTAGGCGCGGACCGCGGCCGTGTTGTCGCCGTCGACGTAGAGCGCCGCACGGGCGCAGCCGGCGGCCTCGAGGTGGGCTGTGCCGATCGCCGTGAGGTACCCGCCGAGCCCGTGGCCCTGCGCCCCCGGGTCGACGCCGACGACGTAGATCTCGCCCTCCCGCACCGCGTCGTCCTGCCCCGTCGGGATCTTGGTCCAGACGAACCCGACGAGCCGCGCGTCGGTCCCCGAGACGTCCTCCAGCAGGAAGAACCCCGCGGGGTCGAACCAGTCCTCCGACGCGCGCGCGTGCAGGTCGGCGAGCGTCAGCCGGCCCTGCTCGGGGTGGTCCGCGAAGGCGAGCGCGTTGAGCGCGAGCCACGCCGCGTCGTCCGCCCCCGGGACGAACGGGCGGACGGCGTGTCCCGCCGGAGGCGAGACCTGTGCCGGCACGGACGAATGGCCCGCCAGGTCGCGGCCGAGCTTGAGCAGCTCGCGGACGGGGACGAGCCCGGCGTCCTTCGCCAGGGCGCGCGCGGCCCGCAGGTCCCCGTGCGCCCAGACCCGGAGGCTGTGCGCGGAGCCGCGCGGCTCGCCCGACCGTGCGGGCAGGGTGGCGTCGCGCTCCGCGGTGCGCAGGAGCAGACGCCCCACGCCGTGGCGCCGGGCCGAGGGGGCCACGACGAGCTCGGCCGAGGCCGGGTCGCCGCTGCGGTCGACCTGCAAATAGCCGACGACGCGCTGGTCCTCGTCGAGCGCGACGACATGGGTGAGGTCGGCGGTCTCGTCGGTGAGGCGCAGCAGCGGCTGCTCGGACAGGGGTGCGACGCCGTCCGCCTCGGTGGCGTCGCGGGCGAGGGAGCGGACGGAATCGGCAGTGGCCCCGTCGGGGACACCGACCGAGAGCAGGGTGCGCATGCAGACATCCCACCACGTCCGGGACGTGTGGCACAGCCTCCTCGACGATCGGAGAGCAGGCTTCGCGGTCAGCAAGTTCACACGGGCGCGCCGTCCCGGACACGTCCGGGAAACAGGCGGTCCCTACGGTTCAGGAATGTTCCTCATATCAACATTGGGGACGAGCCGAGCCGGAGGTGCCATGTCAGTCCTCGAGGGTTCGCGTGCGGTCGGACGACCCGACGGCACCGACGACCTGACCCGCACCCCGGTGCGCGCCCTGCGCGGCGTCCGGCTGCCGGACGGCACCCTCGGCACCGTGGTGCTCGACGGTGCGCTCGTGGGTCACGTCGCTCCGACCGGCGCCCCGGCCGGTCCGGGCGCGGCGGCCTCGAAGTGCGGTGCCGGCGAGAACCAGGACGGTGCAGAGCTCGATGCCACGGGGTGGCGGGTGCTCCCCGCAGCGGCCGAGCCGCACGCGCACCTCGACAAGGCGCTCACGGCGGACCGCGACGCGGCCCCCGGCGGCAACGACCTCGTCGGTGCGATCGAGCAGTGGCACCGCGTGCGAGCGTCGGTCGACGCCCTCGACGTCACCGAGCGCGCACTCGCGTCCCTCGACCGCTACCTCTCGCGTGGCGTCACCGCCGTCCGCACCCACGTCGACGTCCCCGCGGACGGCGACCCCCTGCGGTTCGTCGACGCGCTGCTCGACGTCCGCGACCGCGTCGCCGACGTCATGACCCTCCAGGTCTGCCTCCTCGCGTCGTCGGCGACCCCTACCGACGTGCTCCACGAGGCCGCGCGGCACGGCGTGGACGTCCTCGGCGGCTGCCCCCACCTCGCCCCGGAGCCCGGGGCCGAGACCACGCGGCTCCTCGACGTCGCCGAGCGGCACGGGCTGCCCGTCGACCTGCACACGGACGAGCAGACCGGGCTCGACGGGCTCGACGTCGTCGACCTCGCCGCCCAGGTGATCGACCGGGGACTCGTGCAGCGAGTGACGGCGAGCCACGTCGTCCGGCTCGGTTCCCTGACCCCCGAACGGCTCGCGCCGACGCTCGACCTCGTCGCTCGCGCGGGGCTCGGCCTGGTCACGCTGCCGATCACCAACCTCTACCTCCAGGGGTGGGACGCCACGCACCTCGTCCCGCGCGGCATCGCGCCGCTGCGCCAGATCCTCGACGCCGGGATCACGCTCGCCGCGGGCGCCGACAACCTGCGCGACCCCTTCAACCCCGCCGGTCGGGCCGACCCCTTCGAGACGACCAGCCTGCTCATGACGGCAGGTCACCTCGGACCCGACGACGCGCTGGCCGCCGTCACCTCCGGAGCCCGTTCGGTGCTCGGCCTGGCGCCGGCCGGCCTCGCCGCCGGCGACGCGGCGGACCTGGTCCTCGTGCCCGACGTCGACCTGGGAGACGTCCTCGCGGGCGCCACCGACGCGCGGGTCGTCGTCCGCGGCGGGACCGTCGTCGCCGACACCCGTGTCCGGCGCACGACCGCGCTGCACCGCACCGGCGCCCTCGCTACCGCACCCGGACCCGGCACGACCTCGACCGGGACCCACCGCTCGACCCCTTCCCAGCCCACCACGACCTCGACGAGGTGAACGCAGTGAGCATCGATGCAGTGAGCACCACCAGTGCGGCCCAGCGCCCGCTCTCCATGACCCGGACGCTCGTGCTCGACGGCGTGTCCAAGCAGTTCGACACAGGGACCGTCGCTCTCGAGGACGTCGACCTGACCGTGGGCGCCGGGGACTTCGTGTCCGTCGTCGGGCCCTCGGGCTGCGGCAAGTCGACGCTGCTGCGCCTGGCCTCCGGGCTCGACGCGGCGACGACGGGATCGATCGAGGTCAACGCGCACTCGACGAGCTACGTGTTCCAGGAGGCGACCCTCCTCGAGTGGCGCAGCGCCCTCAAGAACGTCGAGCTCGTCGGCGAGCTGAGCGGCGGCCTGCGCTCGGAGCGGCGTGCCAAGGCGCAGGAGGCGCTCGACCTGGTCGGGCTCACCGGGTTCGAGAAGCAGCACCCGCGCCAGCTCTCGGGCGGCATGCGCATGCGCGTCTCGATCGCCCGCGCCCTGGTCGCCGACCCGGACCTCGCGCTCTTCGACGAGCCGTTCGGGGCGCTCGACGAGATCACCCGGCTGCACATGCAGACGGAGCTCCAGAAGCTGTTCCGGCTCAAGGAGTTCGCCGGGCTCTTCATCACCCACTCGGTCTCCGAGGCCGTGTACCTGTCGACCCGGGTGCTCGTGATGAGCGGTCGCCCCGGACGGATCGTGGCCGACATCCCGATCCCGTGGTCCTACCCACGACCCCCGAGCTGCGCTACGAACCCGAGTTCGCGGCCGTCGTCGGCGAGGTCTCCAAGGCGTTGGGAGAGCACTCATGAGCGAGCGCGACACGACGGTCCTCGAGACCGCGACCTCTGGCAAGGCCCCCGGGTCCGTCGCGGCCACCGCGCCAGGGGCCGGGACCTCGACGCCTGACGGCGGTCCTGCCGCGGCAGGACCCGTCGCCCCGACGACGGCGCCCGTCCCGGAGGACGGGAAGGCCGCGCCCGCGAAGGCGTCCAGGCCCGTGCCGTCCGGCCCGCGCGTCGTGCGCCTGCGGCGAGGCGTGGTCGTCGACAAGGTGCTCCCGACGGTCGCCGCGATCCTCGGCATCGTCGGCATCTGGTACCTGGTGAGCTACGTCGTCCTCAGTGCGGACCGCAGGTTCCTGCTGCCGCCGCCCCACGAGGTCCTGGGCAGCACGCTCGGCAACCCGAACATCATGAACCCGATGCTCGCAGCGCTCTGGCAGACCGTCGGCGTCGCGATCGTGGGCCTGGCGCTCGCCGTCGTGATCGGCATGACGTACGCGATCCTCATGTCGCAGTCGCGCTGGGTCGAGAAGATCCTCTACCCGTACGCCGTGATCCTGCAGACGATCCCGATCCTCGCGCTCACGCCGCTGATCGGGATCTGGATGGGATACGGGTTCAGCGCCCGGATCGTGGTGTGCGTGATCATCGCCCTGTTCCCGATGATCTCGAACACGCTGTTCGGGCTGATGTCGGCGACGCCCGCGGCGCACGACCTGTTCACGCTGAACCGGGCCACCCCGGCGCAGCGGCTGCGCAAGCTGCAGCTCCCGGCCGCGCTGCCCGCGATCTTCACCGGCCTGCGCAACGCCGCGGGCCTCAGCGTCATCGGGGCGATCGTCGGCGACTTCTTCTTCCAGCAGGGCGACCCCGGGATCGGTGGGCTGCTGCGCACCTACACGCTGCGTCTCAACATGGACGCCCTGTTCATGGCCATCATCCTGACCGCGGTGTTCGGGGTCGTCGTCTTCTCGGTCTTCGCGGCCCTCGACCGGATCGTCATCGGCCGCTGGTTCGGTTCCACCGACCGCCGCTGACCCTCCTCGTCCTTCACCGCCGGCCGGCCACCTCGGCACAGAGCCAACCGTCCACCTGTCCCCACCACCGCTGTTCCCGCTGCTCAGTCATGCCCGGGACCGAGTGCGCTCGGCCCCGTCCACCCCTCCTCACGCACTGGAGAGATCATGAACAGAAGGTTCACCACGACCGGGGCGCTCGTCGCCGTCGCCGTCCTCGGGCTCACGGCCTGCGCCGACGCCGAGCCTGCGGGCTCGACGGACGCCGGCTCCGCGGAGTCGGCGGCCCCGGACGCCGCCGCAGCCGAGGTCGACGGGCCGCTCGACCTCGCGAGCGTCTGCCCCGAGACCGTCGTGCTGCAGCAGGACTGGCAGCCCGAGGCCGAGCACGGAGCGATGTACAGCCTGGTCGGCGACGACTACACGGTCGACACCGGGGCCAAGACCGTCACCGGATCCCTGATCGCCCAGGGCGTCGACACGGGCGTCCAGGTCGAGGTCCGGCCCGGCGGCCCGAACGTGAACTTCCAGCCCGTCCCGTCGCTCATGTATCTCGACGACAGCATCCTCCTCGGGGCCGTCACGACCGACGCCGCGATCGTGGCTGCCGCCGACCAGCCCACCGTAGCCGTCGTCTCGCAGCTCACGAAGAGCCCGCAGATCCTCATGTGGGACCCGGAGAGCCACGGCGGCGCCTCGACGATCGCCGAGGCCGCTGCCGGTGGGGACCCGGTCGTTAGCTCGGGCGACATCTTCCCGAGGCTCCTCGAGTCCGAGGGACTGATCGAGGAGTCGCAGATCGACCTCAGCTACGAGGGCACGCCGCAGCGCTTCGTCTCGGACCCGAGCATCCTCCAGCAGGGCTTCGCGACGGCCGAGCCGTACGTGTACGAGAACGAGATCGACGCCTGGGGCAAGCCCGTGGGCTACCAGCTGCTCGCCGACGTCGGCTACTCCGTCTACCCCGAGCCGCTCGTGGTGCGCGCGGACAAGCTCGAGGAGCACCGGGACTGCCTGACGAAGCTCGTCCCGATCATGCAGCAGGCGCAGATCGACTACCTGGACGACCCGGCGGCGACCAACGCGCTGATCGTCGACCTCGTCGACCAGTACCAGACGGGGTGGACGTACTCCGAGGGCGTCGCCGAGTACTCCGCCCAGACGATCAAGGACCTCGGGATCGTCTCCGACGACCCGGCCTCCGGTGTGTTCGGTCAGCTCGACCCCGACCGGATGAAGGAGATCGTCGACACCTTCGGGCCGATCCTCGTCGACGCCGGGTCGATCCCGGACGCCGACGTCGACCCCGAGTCGCTCTACTCCAACGAGTTCATCGACCCGTCGATCTCGCTGGGCTGACGACCCGTACGGCCCGGCGCACCTCGGACGGTGCGCCGGGCCACCACCCGCACGACGAGAACGAAGCCAGCCGGACCACCCGTCGGAGGACGACATGAGCACGATCGCTGAGAGAACCCGCACCGCCACGGCACAGATCGTCGACGAGCTCGGCGCCGAGCTGGTCTCCACCGACCCCGAGCTCGTGCTCAAGATGTCCTCGGACTGGTCCCGCATGTCCCCGGTGCTCCAGGAGAAGGTGCCGGCCGGGCGGTACCTGGCGGACGCCGTCGTCAGGCCCCGGACGAACGCGGAGGTCGCCGCGGTCCTCGCGGCGGCCTACGCCCACGACGTGCCGGTGACGCCCCGAGGCTCCGGCACCGGGAACTACGGTCAGGCGACACCGTTCGACGGTGGCATCGTGCTCGACCTGCGCGCGCTCGACACGATCGTCGTGAACGACGACGGGAGCATCACCGCGGGCGCCGGGGCGAAGATCTCGGTGATCGACACGGTCGCCCGCGAGGCGGGCCGGGACATCTGGATCTACCCGTCGACCAAGGGCACGACGATCGGCGGCTTCGTCGGCGGCGGGAGCGCCGGCACGGGAACGATCCAACGGGGGACGACGACGGACGGGTACGTCCGTGCGGTGACCGTCGCCCCCATGGACGGGACCGGGTCGACCTTCACCGTCCGCGGGGACGACGTCACCCCGTACGTCCACGCCTACGGCGTGACCGGCGTCGTCGTCGAGGTCGAGATCGAGACCGACCCCGCACGCGACTGGACCGCGGTCTACGCGTCCTTCGGCTCGTGGGCTGCGATGACGGAGGTCCACCGTTCCTTGCTCGACCTGCCCGTGCTGCCCCGGCTCGCCTCGGGCGACGAGCCGGCGCTCGTCCCCTCGCTGCCCGCGCCGGTCGACCTCGACCCGACGCAGCACAGCCTGCGGGTCATCGCCGAGTCGTCGACCGTGCCGCAGATCCTCGAGCGGGTCCGGGCCGCCGGAGGCTCCGTCGTCGCCACCCTCGACGACTACGAGCAGTGCGACAAGGTCTCGTCGATGTCGTACAACCACCCCGTCTTCTTCCTCCAGAAGGCGCACCCCGACCGCACCTGGTTCCACATGGAGACCGGGGGCCGGGCCCACTGGGAGGCGCCGGACGACGTCCGCGCCGCGTACGACGGCGAGGTCCACCTGCACCTGGAGCTCATGGGCACCGCGCCGCTCGCCATGGTGGTCGCGCCGTACATCGACGAGGAGCACGTGCTCGACGGGATCCCGCGGCTCGAAGCGACCGGGCTCGGCGTCCACTCGCCGCACCAGTGGTTCGTGGACCGCAACGTCGAGCTCGCCCGCGCCACCGCCCGCACGACCGACCCCAAGGGCCTGCTCAACCCGGGCAAGCTCGTCGCCGACGCGCCTGCCGACACGCGCGTGAATATCGGAGTCCGATGATGACCCAGACACCCGCGCGCCCGCGCGCGCCCCGCTTCATGGACATGACCTTCCGGGAGATCGAGGCGCTGCCGAAGGACACGGTCGCCGTGCTCCCGCTCGGCGCCATTGAGCAGCACGGCCCGCACCTGCCGGTCTCGACCGACTACGTGACCTCCACGGAGACCGCCGAGGCGGCGGTCGCGTCGGTCGCCTCGGCAGGTGTGGCGTCCGTGGTGCTCCTCGAAGGGCTCGCGTACACGAAGTCGGACGAGCACGCCTGGTCGCCCGGCACCATCTGGCTGTCGTGGGACACGCTCATGCGCGTGCTCGTCGACATCGGCCGCTCGTTGCAGACGTCGGGCATCACGCGGCTGCTCTTCGTCAACGGACACGGCGGGAACTCCGCGCTGGGACAGGTCGCCAACCGCGAGCTGCGACGGCGGTTCGGTCTCCAGACCTTCTTCTCGCACCTGTCGGTCCCCACCGACCAGGGCGGGACGACGTCCGGCGACGGCGAGCACGGTCTCGGGGTGCACGGCGGTCACTCGGAGACCTCGTTCATGCTGCACCTGCGACCGGAGCTCGTGCACATGGAGCTCGCCGAACGGCGGGTGCCCGAGAACCTGCTCGCGTACGAGCACATCGGCTTCGGCAAGCCCGTCTCGTTCGGCTGGCTCTCGGACGACTTCGGGCCCGACGGCCACGTCGGTGACCCGACGACCGCCACCGCCGACATCGGCAAGGTGCAGTTCGAGGCTGCCGTCGACCAGCTCGCGCGCGTCATCGTCGAGGCCTCGACGTTCACCCCGCGATGACGGACGGCGCGCGCTCCCTGGTCGTGCGTGGAGCATCGACCGTCGTCGTCGACCGGACGCACGAGGTACCCGGCGACGTGCGCGTGGTCGGAGGCAGGGTCGCGTCGGTGGGGCAGGCGGCCGCGGCGAGCGCAGCCCGCCCGGCGGGGACGGACACCGGCCCGGGGCGCTACGCCGCGGCATCCGGCCCCACGGAGGAGCTCGACGCGACCGGCTGCATCGTGACCGCAGGCCTCGTGAACGCGCACGCGCACCTGCTCCAGTCGGCGTTCCGCACCCTGCCGGGGACCAGGGGTGTCCCGATGGCGCAGTGGCTGCCGACCATGGCCGCCGCCTACGACCGCGTCGGGGTGACCCCGACGACGCTCGACGCCGCAGCCCGGGTCGGGGTCGCAGAAGGCCTGCTCTGCGGCGTGACCACCATCGCCGACCATCACCTCACCTGGCCCGCGGGCATGGCGCCCGAGGAGACGGTGGGGCTCGCGCTCGCGACGGCCGGGGCCGCTGCCGCGATCGGCGGACGGCTCGTGCTGGTGCGCGGCTCGGCCCGCGACGACCCCGCGACCGCCGCGCGCAGCGCCGACCTCGTCGCGACCGCGCTGGTCGGCGGGGAGCCGGGCGGGGTCGCTGCCGACGGCGGGCTCCAGGTCGCGGTCGGACCTGCCGGCGTGCACAGCGACGGCGAGCAGACGTTCCGGCTCATGGGCGAGGTGGCGGCCGCCCGCGGGCTTCGCCGCCGGACCCAGGCGAACGAGCAGGTCGACGTCGCGATCGCTCTCGAGCGCTACGGGAAGCGTCCGATCGACCTCCTCGAGGCGTGGGGCTGGCTGGCTCCGGACGTCACGCTCGCGCACCTGTGCGCGGTGACCCCCGACGAGATCGACCGGCTCGCGGAGGCCGGCGTGTCGGCCACCCACGCACCCGGCTGCGACCTGCCGATGGGGTGGGGTGTCGCGCCCGTTGCAGCGCTCACCGACGCGGGGATCACCGTCGGCCTCGGTACGAGCGGCGGGGGCAGCAACGACGGCGGGCACCTGCTGGCCGACGCCCGGCTCGCGATGCAGGTGGCGCCGCTCGTCGGGCGCTCCCTCGAGGCGCGAGAGGTGCTCGCCGCGGCGACCGAGGGCTCCGCGGCGGGGCTCGGCCGCGACGACCTGGGGCACCTGCGCGCCGGGGCTCGCGCCGACCTGTGCGTGTGGGACGTCGGTGGGGTCGCGGACGCTGGCGTCGCGGACCCGGTAGCGGGCCTGCTCTGGGCGTCGCCGGGACGCAGACCGCGGCACGTGGTCGTGGGTGGCCGCGTCGTCGTGCGGGACGGCGAGCTCGTCGAGCACGACGAGCGGGAGGTCGCGGCGGCGCTCAGGGAGCGTCTCGCGGGCTCCGCTCCTTGACGACGAGCACCCGGTACGGTTCGCCGTCCGCGCTCGCCCAGCGGTGCCCGACGCCCCCGGCGTAGAACGTCGAGTCGCCGGGGGCGAGCACCTCGACCGCACCGTCCAGGTCGATCACGACGTTCCCGAGGACGACGTAGGCGAACTCGCCCTCGTCGTGCGCCCAGTACTCGCCGAGGTCCGTCGACGACCCGGAGAACTCGAGCGGGACGAAGGTGTAACTGGCCCCGTGCGCGAGGGCGCGCACCCCGCCGTCGCCCACGGAGGCGGGGGAGTCCTCGGTCCGTCGCACGATGGTGTGCGCTCCGCCGGACGCCGGTGCGTCGCCCGCGAGGAGCTCGTGCTGGGTGGTGCCGAGCGCCTGGGCGACGCGGAACAGCGACGACATGCTCAGTCTGGCCAGTCCGCGCTCGACCTGGCTGATGAAGGAGTGGGACAGGCCGGTCTCGGCTGCGAGCTCGACGAGCGTCGTCCCCTGAGCCCTGCGGAGGTCCCGGATCCTCGCGCCGAGCGAGACGACGGTCGAGTCGAGGCTCGCCCCTGCCCGTGGCGGCGCCGTGGCCCGAGGAGTGTTCATGTCAGCACAATCTATGCCCCCGACGAGCGCTGCGGGCAGGTGTAACAGGATTCCGACACGGCGTTCACGGGAGGGAAACACCAGGGGGTGATGATGGACAAATGTTGATGACATCAACATCGCTCCCAGGGGTTCTCACCGGGTTCCGGGACGCGATGGCAGGACTGGCCAGTGGCGTGTGCGTCGTGACGACGAGGGGCGAGTCCGGTCCCGTCGGGCTCACGACCACCGCCGTGATGAGCGTGAGCATGGACCCGCCCCTGATCGGCGTCGCCGTGGGCCGGACCAGCCGGTCGCTCCCGGCGCTGCTCGATGCGTCGGCGTTCGCGGTCCAGGTGCTCCGGCACGACCGCGCGGAGACGGCAGGAGTCTTCGCGTCGAGGTCGACCGACAAGTTCGCCGGGCTCGACGTCGACGAGACCGAGCGGGGCACCCCGGTGCTCACGGGCGACGCCCGCTACGTCGTGGAGTGCGAGCACTGGGACACCGTCGAGGCGGGCGACCACATCCTGCTGATCGGCCAGGTCGTCGGCGTCACCTCGGGTCGCCGGCACGAGCCGCGCGGCCTCGTCTACTTCGAGCGGGGCTTCCACCAGGTGGGGATGCCCACGGAGATCCCGTGACGGTGGCCGGGATGCCCGTCTCCCTGGCGGCCACGCCGGTACCGGTCGGCCTCGACGTCCTGCGCCGGCCCGACAGCTCTCGTCCGGGGGACGTCGCGGTGGACGGCCCGGAGGGCGTCTACGAGCGCCGGCGACGTGCGCTGTCGGCATCCGGGGTCGTGCCCGCGACGAGGCCCTGGGCCCTCGTCCGTGTCCGCACGCCCGCCGACGTCGCCGAGGCGCTCGGGTGGGCGCGACGCTGCGGGCGCCCCGTCAGCGTCCGCAGCGGCGGCCACAGCCTGTCGTTCACCGCGTTCCGCGAGGGAGCCGTCGTCCTCGATCTCTCCGGGCTCGACTCGATCGAGGTCGACCGCGGCACGCGGACCGCGCGGGTCGGCGCCGGGGTGACCTCGCTGGCGCTCGCGCAGGCGCTGCACACCGAGGGTCTCGCGTTCCCCGTCGGGCACAAGGCGACCGTCGGACTCGGGGGATTCCTGCTCGCTGGGGGCAACGGCTGGAACCAGGGCGTGTGGGGCAGCGCCGCCGAGAGCATCCGCGCGGCGGACGTCGTGCTCCCGGGCGGGCCTGCCGGCTCCGCGGTGGCAGGCCCGGGCACCCACCGGATCGACCGCACGACAGACCCGGAGGCGTTCGCAGCGCTGCGCGGCGCGGGCCCCGGGTTCCCCGGGGTCGTCACCGCGTTCGAGCTGCACCTGCGGCCGAGACCTGCGGTCGTGCGCTCCGTCGCGGTCTTCGACGGGCGTGACGTCGCCGAGGCCTGCGCCTGGGCCGACCGCCTCCGCGAGTCCGTCCCGCCGGAGATCGAGCTCACGGTCTACCTCGCCCCGCGTGGCGGGCAGCACGCGCACCTCACCGACGGCTCCACGGTCACCGTGTCGGCGACGGCGTTCTGCGCGAGCCCGGCCGCGGCAGAGACCCTCGCGCGGCAGGTGCTCCGTGGAGCACCCGAGTCTGCGCTGCGCATCGACCGCGCCCCGACCGACATCCCGTCGATGCTCGACGCCCAGACCCTCCCGCCCGGGCTCGGGATGGCCGCGCAGCAGGCCTGGACGGACACCTCCTACTCCACGGTCGTCCCCCCGTTGCTCGCCACGGTCGGGGCGGCACCGTCCGCGCACAACTCGGTCCTCGTGAGCTCGGCGTCGTACCGGCGGGCGGAGCCGCCCGCCCGCGACATGGCGTACCTCCCGCTCGGGACGATCACCGTCGCTGCGTACGCGGCATGGGCGCCGGGCCAGGACGACGAGGCCAACCGTGCCTGGCCGGGACAGGTGCTGGACGCCGTCCGACCCTGGTGGGCCGGTCACTACGTGGGAGAGCTCGACCTGCGGCGGACGCCGGAGCTCCTCCCCTCGTGCTTCCGGCCCGGGGTGCTCGACTCGATCGCCGCGGTCCGGGCGAGGCTCGACCCGGACGGCCTCGTCGCGGGTCCGCTCGAGACCCGGGCCGATCGGTCCGTCGCGGGATCCGCCGGGCAGCCCCTCGGGGTCACGGAGGGCCCGCCTCACCCGCAGGCGTCCTAGGCTCCGGGTGTGGATGCGACGACGAACGAAGGCCTGCCCGGCGAGCGGGCCGTGGTCCGGGTGCAGCGGCGGACCGTCGTCGTCCTCGCCGTCTCCCAGGTGCTGGGCGGCATCGGTGTGGCCACCGGGATCTCGGTCAGCCCGCTGATCGCGGCGCAGCTCTCGGGGTCGGACGTCGTCGCCGGGCTCGCGCAGACCTCCTCCGTCGTGGGCGCGGCGCTGGCCGCGCTGCCGCTCGCACGGCTGGCCTCCGCGCGCGGTCGGCGTCCGTCCGTGGCCGCGGGCTACGCCACCGCCGCGGCCGGAGCCGTCCTGGCGGTGCTCTCCACCTCGGTGGGGAGCTGGCCGCTGCTGCTCGTGTCCATGCTGCTCTTCGGCGCCGGGAGCGCAACGGCCCTGGCCTCTCGCTTCGCCGCGACGGACCTGGCGACGCCGGCCCGCCGGGCGACCGACCTGTCGATCGTCATCTGGGCCACGACGATCGGGTCCGTGCTGGGGCCGAACGTCGCGCCCGTCATGAACGACCTCGGCCGCCGGCTCGGCATGGCGACCGCGGGCGGCGGCTCGTCCGGGACCGCGCCGACGGCCTTCCCGTACGTCTTCGCCGCCGGAGCGTTCGTCGCCGCCGGGCTCGTCGTGGCGGTGGCCCTGCGGCCGGACCCGCTCCAGGTGCTGCGGGCGGGCGCTCCGGGCACGGGGGCCGGTCCGGCTGCCCCCGCCGGTGCGGCTGCGGGCGACACCGGGGTGACAGGACTGCCGGGGGTCGCTGCGCCGTCCGACACCGCTGCTCCCCAGGGCCCCACGCTCCGGGACGAGCTGCGCGAGGGGTGGGCCGCGGTGCGGGCGTCCCCGACGGCGCAGGTCGCGCTGGGAGGCATCGTGCTCGGGCACACGGTGATGGTCGGGCTCATGTCGATGACCCCCGTCCACATGGGCCACGGGGGCGCGAGCCTGCAGGTGATCGGGATCGTCATCAGCGCGCACATCGCGGGCATGTACGCCCTCAGCCCTGTGATCGGGTGGCTCGCCGACCGCTGGGGTCACGCCCAGGTCCTCGTCCTGGGGCCGGTCCTGCTGCTCGTCTCGGCGGTCACCGTGGCGGGCGCCCCGAGCGACGACTCCGTGCGTCTCACCGTCGGGCTCGTGCTCCTCGGGCTCGGCTGGTCGTGCGGCATGATCGCCGGGTCGGCGCTCCTCGTGGACGCCACCACCGGGTCGCGGACCGCCGTGCAAGGGCTCTCGGACCTGCTGATGAACGCCGGCGGTGCCGTCGGCGGCGTCCTCGCGGGAGTCGTGATCGCCGTGACGTCGTACTCCGGTCTGGCCTGGGGGGCGTCGGCCCTCGTCGCGGTCTACCTGGTGCTGCTCCTGCGCGGGCTCGCCCGGCGGTCGCGGCGCGGCGTCCCCGCGTGACCGCCCGACACGGCACAATGGCGCGATGCCGATGTCCTCGTCGAGCACGTCCGACGAGAAGCTCGGCCCGGCCTGGTGCCTCGGTACGTCGTCCTCGACGCCGCCGAGTTCGTCGCGACGCAAGGACTTGTCATGGGTGACGCAGAAGATGTGACCGAGATCCCGGTCGTCGGCAGGTCCCTCGGGCGGGGGCGGCGGCATGATCCTCGGACTCGTCGCGGCCGTCGCCGCCGCGATCGGCTACGGCGTCAGCACCGTCATGCAGGCGGTGGCGGCGCAACGGGCCTCCGGGCTCGGGGTGGTCAAGCAGCCGCTGCTCATCGCCGCGTTCGCGCTCGACATCGTCGCCTGGGCGGTGTCGCTGCTGGCGCTCGACCACCTGCCGCTGTTCGTCGTGCAGTCGATCCTCGCGAGCGCGCTCGTCGTCACCGTGATCCTGGCGCGGTTCGTGCTCAAGGCGCACCTGCGCAGGCTCGACACGATCGCGGTCGTCACCGTCGTGCTCGCGCTCGTGATGCTCGGCGCCGCCGGTGGCGAGCAGCCGGCCGTCGAGCCGCCCGACGGGTTCGCGACGCTCATGCTCGTTGCGTCGGGCGTCGTCGTGGTCCTGCTGCTGGTCCTCTACCGGTCCGGGCCGCCCGTGGCGCTCGCCGTCGTCGGCGGCCTCGGGTACTCGGGGGCTGCCCTCGGAGCCCGTGCCGCGCACTCGTCGGGCGGGATCGTCGACACGATCATGCAGCCGCTCGCGATCGTCATCGTGGTGATGGGCGTCGCCGGCGCCCTGGGGTACCTGCGCTCGCTCGAGAAGGGCGCGATCGGGACGATGGCGGCCGTGCTCGCGGTGGTCGAGGTCGTCGTGCCCGGGGTGATCGGGCTCGTCGTGCTGGGGGACGTCGTCCGGCCCGGCTGGGAGATCCAGACCGGCATCGCGGTGTTCCTGGCGATCGCGGGCTGCATCGTGCTCGCTGCGAGCCCCGCGAACGCCGCGGCCGAGGCGCCGGAGACTGCGGGGGCTGCAGGTGCTGCCGGGGCTGCCGGTGCTCCGGGGGCGGCTGGTGCTCCGGGGGCTGCCGGGGCGCCGGACGCGCCGGAGGCTCCCGACGCCTCGCAGTCGCCGCGCTGACCTGACCGGCCGCCGGCTCGGGGGCTCGGGGGCTCCGACCCTGGGCGCCGACACTGTGACGCCGAGCCCGGAGCATCGATCTCGGGACACCGACTCTGTGACGTCGAACCGGCGATCCCACCGGCCGAACCGGCGGTTGTGTGTGATCCCGAGGCCGTGATCGCACACAACCGCCGGTTCGGCGGGCTGGACTGGTCGGCGGGCTGGACTGCAGACCTGGACGTCAGCCCTCGGCGGCCGCCGGCTTCGCCAGGCCGCTCTGGATCAGCTCCATGACCGACGAGTCCGCGAGCGTCGTCGCGTCCCCGACCGTGCGGTTCTCGGCGACGTCGCGCAGCAGCCGGCGCATGATCTTGCCCGAGCGCGTCTTGGGCAGCTCGGCCACCACGAGGATCTTCTTGGGCTTGGCGATCGGGCCGATCTGCTGGGCCACGTGGTCGCGCAGCTCCTTCTCGATCTCGGCAGAGCCCTCGTCGGTCTCGGCGCGCGAGGCGTGCTCGCCGCGCAGGATCACGAAGGCGACCACGGCCTGTCCCGTCATCTCGTCGGCGGCCCCCACGACGGCCGCCTCGGCGACGAGCTCGTTGGACACGAGCGCCGACTCGATCTCGGTCGTCGACAGCCGGTGTCCGGAGATGTTCATGACGTCGTCCACGCGGCCCAGGAGCCAGACGTCGCCGTCCTCGTCCTTCTTGGCGCCGTCGCCCGCGAAGTAGATGCCGGGGAAGCGGGACCAGTACGTGTCCTTGAAGCGCTGGAGGTCGCCCCAGATGCCGCGCAGCATCGACGGCCACGGCTCGGACAGCACCAGGTACCCGCCGCCACCGTCGGGGACGGGGCGAGCCTCGTCGTCCACCACGTCGGCGACGATCCCGGGCAGCGGCACCTGGGCGGAGCCGGGCTTGGCCGCGGTCACGCCGGGCAGCGGGGAGATCATCATCGCGCCGGTCTCGGTCTGCCACCAGGTGTCGACGATCGGCGCGGTGTCGCCACCGATGACCCGGCGGTACCACATCCAGGCCTCGGGGTTGATGGGCTCGCCCACCGACCCGAGCACGCGCAGCGACGACAGGTCGAACTTCTCCGGGATCTCGGCGCCCCACTTCATGCAGGCGCGGATCGCGGTCGGTGCCGTGTAGAAGATCGAGACGCCGTACTTCTCGACGATCTCCCACCAGCGGCCCTGGTGCGGGGTGTCGGGGGTGCCCTCGTAGATCACCTGGGTGGCGCCGTTCACGAGCGGACCGTAGGTGACGTAGGTGTGGCCGGTGACCCAGCCGATGTCGGCCGTGCACCAGTAGACGTCGCTGTCGGCCTTGAGGTCGAAGACGTACTTGTGCGTGTACGCGGCCTGGGTCAGGTAGCCGCCGGTGGTGTGCAGGATCCCCTTGGGCTTCCCCGTGGTCCCCGACGTGTAGAGGATGAACAGCGGGTGCTCGGCGTCGACCCAGACGGGCGTGTGCTGGACGTCCGCCGCCTCGACGGCGTCGTGCCACCAGACGTCGCGGTGCTCGGTCCACTCGACGTCCTGCCCGGTGCGACGGACGACGAGGACGTGCTCGACCGTCGTCGGCTCCGCACCCTCCTTCTCCGCGACCGCGGCGTCGACCGCGGGCTTCAGGGCGGAGGCGGACCCGCGGCGGTACCCGCCGTCGGCCGTGATGACGAGCTTCGCGCCGGCGTCCGAGATCCGGCTGCGCAGCGCGTCGGCCGAGAACCCGCCGAACACGACGGAGTGGGTCGCCCCGATGCGGGCGCACGCCAGCATCGCGACGACGGACTCGACGATCATCGGGAGGTAGATGACGACGCGGTCGCCGGTCTCGATACCGAGGGCCGACAGGGCGTTGGCCGCCCGCGAGACCTCGCGCTGGAGGTCGGCGTACGTCACGGTGCGGGTGTCGCCGGGCTCGCCCTCGAAGTGGAGCGCGACGCGGTCGCCGTGGCCCGCCTCGACGTGTCGGTCGACCGCGTTGTAGGCGGCGTTGAGCCGCCCGTCGCCGAACCAGCGGGCGACGGGCGCCCCGGACCAGTCGAGCACCTCGGTGAACGGCTTCTGCCAGGACACCAGCTCCGTCGCCTGCGTCGCCCAGAACGCCAGGCGGTCCTCGCGCGCCGCGTCGTACATGTCGGCCTTGGCGTTCGCGTGGGCCGCGAAACCGCTGCTCGGCGGGAAGGTCCGCGTCTCGTGGAGGAGGTTCTCGAGCCCGGGCTCGCCGCCCTGGGTGCTCGGGTCGTCCGTCGCGCGGGCTCCGGCAGCGGTGGTCGGCTCGTCGTGGGGCACGTGGGTCCTCCGGTCGCATCGGCTCTGGTGCAGGGTCCTGCTGGTGTCGGACGGCGTCCCGCGGCGGGGCGCGGTGTCGTCCGGTCGGTCGTGGCGAAGGCCTCGACGTCGGCGAGTCTAGACCTCGCACCGTGACCCGCATCACCCCGACCACAGTTTGGACGCGGTGCTGACAAATCAGCGACCTACTGCGCGGCCCTGCGCGCGACGGCGCGATACGCGACGACGCCGGCCGCGACGGCGAGGCCCGCACCCAGGACGAGGGCCGCCGTCGGCCACCGCCCACCGCGCAGCTGGACCGGCCGGGCGAAGGTCAGGACGCCCCAGCCCTGCTCCGCTGCGATCCGGCGCAGGCCGCGGTCCGGGTTGACGACGAACGCGTTGCCGACGGCCTCGAGCATCGGCGCGTCCGTGACCGAGTCGGAGTACGCGTAGGAGGAGGCGAGCGAGTACCCGTGCTCCTGGGCGAGCTCGCGGACGCCCGCCGCCTTGTTCTCGCCGTACGCGTAGAACTCGATCTCGCCCGTGTACCGGCCGTCGGCGACCTTCATCCGGGTCGCGATCGCGTGGTCGGCGCCCAGCACCGCGGCGATCGGCTCCACGAGCTCCGCCCCGGACGCCGAGACGACCACCACGTCGTGCCCGAGGTGGTGGTGGTGCTCGATGAGCTCGACGGCCTCGGAGTAGACGACCGGGTCGATGTGCTCGTGGATCGTCTCGGCGACGATCTGCGAGACCGTGGCGACGTCCCAGCCCGAGACGAGGGACGAGAGGTGGACCCGCATCCGCTCGGTCTGGGCCGCGTCCGCGCTGCCGAGCATGAAGATGAAGTGGGTGTAGGCGCTGCGCAGGACGTCACGCCGGGTGATGAGCCCGCCCGCGAAGAAGGGGCGGGAGAAGGCTGCGGCAGAGGACGTCGCGATGATCGTCTTGTCGAGATCGAAGAACGCAGCGACTCGCCGAGGCCCCTCGGTGGGGCTCGGGCTCGAGGGACGGTTCGCCGTGTCGCTCACGGACCGAGCCTATCGACCGGTGGAGTGCGGGGCCGCCGGGCCCACCGGCCGGCCCGCTCGTCCGTCCCCAGCGTGCGGGCCACGGAGGACGTCCCCAGCGCTGCCGTCGGGGGACACGCACCGGTGCACCAGGCCGCGAGGGTGGGTCGCATGGGTTCTGGGACGACGGTCGGACGGACGGGCTCCGAGGCGCAGGGGAGCCGCCACGGCCCGGGAGGACCCGTCGGACGGGCCGGGCAGGCTCGGCAGGTCGTGGTCCGCGGGGCCTGCGGCGGCGCCGGGGCCAGCACGGTCGCCGCCGTGCTCGCCGACGCGGGGCGCCGTTCCTGGGGCCCGACCGTGCTCGTGGACCTGGGTCCGGGCGGCGGGCTCGACGTGCTGCTCGGGATCGAGGCCGAGCCGGGTGCCCGCTGGCCCGACCTCGCAGACGTCCGGGGGCCATCGACGGTCGAGAGATCGTCGAGGCGCTCCCGACGTGGCGGGGTCTGCCGGTGCTCAGCGCCGACCGGTTGCGGCCGGGTCCGGAGCGCGTCGTCGCGGACGTGCTGCGGGCCCTGCGCGGGGTCGCGGTCGTCGTCGTGGACGCACCCCCGCACTGCTCGGGCCGTCGTGCAGCGCCCGACGACCCGGAGGTGACCGAGAGCGTCGACGTCCTCGTGGTGCCGCTCGAGCTCCGCGGCGTCGCCGGCGCGGTCGCCGCACTGCAGCACGCACCGAGCGCGGGGCCAGCGGCGCCCTCGTCGTCGCGCGGTCCGTCTCTCGCTCGGGGATCGGGGACGGCGACCTGGTGAGGTCGCTCGGCGTCGACCCGTGCGTCGTGCTCGCCGACGACCGCGCGTTGCGCGCCGCGGTGGACCGGGGCGCCGGCCCGGTGCTGCGTCGCCGGTCGGCGACCGGCCGGGCGGTGTCGGTCCTCGTTGACGGGGTCTCGCGGTCTGTCGGGCGGCCGGTCGGTGGGACCGCGCGGTGAGGTACGACGAAGAGAATCCCGGGTGGGCGCCGTCGGCGGGTGCTTCGGTGGGGACGGTGCCGGTGCGTGCGCCCGCGCCGGTCGCTGGGGACACCGCCGACGACGCGCTCCTGCGAGACGTCCGGCGCCGCATGGCCGGTGGGGGCGCGTCCGAGGTGCGCTCAGCGCTCGCCGGCGCGGGACGGCTGCTCGGCAGCGAGGCCCTCGACGAGCTCTCTCGACGTGCGCGAGCGGAGCTGTTCGGTGCCGGGCCCTTGCAGGCGCTCCTCGAGACCCCCGGTGTCACCGACGTGCTGGTCAACGGACCTTCCGACGTCTGGATCGACCGTGGTCGCGGGATCGAGCGCACGCAGGTGGACCTCGGTACCCCGGCGGCGGTCCGAGCCCTCGCGGTCCGTCTCGCGGCCGCCGGTCGCGCGCGGCTCGACGACGCCTCTCCTGTCGTCGACGCCCGGCTGCCGGACGGGACGCGCCTGCACGCGATCGTCTCGCCGGTCTGCGCCGAGGGCGCGGTCATCTCCCTCCGCGTCCTGCGCCGACGCGCCCTCACCCTCGACCAGCTCGTGTCGAGCGGCACCGTGCCCGTCGAATGGGCCGGGCTCGTCCAGGGACTCGTCGCCGGTCGCGCGAACCTCATCGTCTCCGGCGGGACCGGTACCGGGAAGACCACGCTCCTCGCAGCCCTCCTGTCGCTGGTGCCGCGCGACGAGCGGATCGTCTGCGTGGAGGAGGCGCGCGAGCTCGTGCCCGACCATCCGCACGTGGTCCCGCTCACCGCGCGCAGGGCGAACGTCGAGGGTGCCGGAGCCGTCGACCTGCCCGTGCTGGTCCGGGCATCGCTGCGGATGCGGCCCGACCGCATCGTGCTGGGCGAGTGTCGCGGCGCCGAGGTGCGGGACGTCCTCATGGCCATGAACACGGGACACGACGGGAGCAGCGCGACGCTGCACGCGAACGCCGCGTCCCAGGTGGTGCCGCGGCTGGAGGCCCTCGGCAGCCTCGCCGGGATGACGCGCGAGGCGGTCTGGGCGCAGACCGCGGGCGCCCTCGACGTCGTGCTGCACCTGCGACGTCGTGCCGGCCGCCGCTGGATCTCGGAGGTCGGCGTGACCGCGCGGTCGCCGGACGGGGCGGCGGCCGTCGTGGCCGTGGCGACCTGGGACGGTGAGGGAGGAGTGGTCGGGTCCGAGGGCTGGTCCGCACTGTCGGAGCGGTGGGCGCCACGGTGACGGGCTGGGCCGCCGTCGGGCCGATCGTCGTCGCGGTGGTCCTCGCGGCCCCGGTAGCGCTGCGGGCACTGCGTCCTAGCGGGCGGCGAGCGCGAGGTCTCGGCCCGCCGGGGAGCGGTCGACGAGGTGGCCGGGGTGCGCCGGCGCGTTGGTCCGTGCGCATGTCGGACGCCGGTGGTCGGGCGGGGCTCCGCGGCCGGTGGCGGCGCGCTGGTGCGGCGTCGGCGGGGAGACCCGCGGCGGACCTCGCCGGGGTCGGCGCTCACCTGCGTGCCGGCCGTTCGGTCCGTGAGTCCTGGGAGCTCGGCGCGGGCGTCCGGTGCTCGGCGGACGGCGTCCCGGACGTTCCGGAGCTCTGCGCCGTCTGGGTCGGGGTCGAGTCCCGGCGCCACGTCGCCCCGGTTGTCGCGGCGTCGCGGGTCGCGGGCGACGTCGGTGCTCCGGTCGCGGAGGTGCTCGAGGCCGTCGCCCGCTCGCTCGCCGCCGGGGACGAGGCGCGGGGGGACCGCGACGCGGCCCTCGCCGGTCCGCTGACGACCGTGCGCCTCCTGGTGTGTCTCCCCGTCGTGGGCATCGGGCTCGGCGCGCTGCTCGGCGCGGATCCCGTCGGTGTGCTCCTCGACGGCGGGGTGGGGTCGCTCGCGCTCGGTGGCGGTGTGCTCTGCACCGTCACAGGCGCCGGCTGGGCGCGACGCCTGGTGCGCAGCGCCCGCGAGGCAGGGGCGGAGCCGTGACGGGATCGCCCGCGACCTGGGACCTTGCCGCGCTGTGGACCGTGGGCGCTCTGGTGGTCCTGGCCGCTGCGCCCTGGACCTCGGGCTCCGGGGCTGCCCGCCGCCGGATCAAGCGCATCCTCAGGGCGTCGCCGGTCGACCGCTCCGCGGTCCCGGAAGGCGCCGACGGTCCGATCGCGCTCGGCGTGCTCATCGAGCTGCTCGGTGCGGCCGTCCGTGCGGGAGCGAGCCTGCCGCGCGCGCTCGATACGGTCGGGACGGCGATCGGTGCGCAGGACGGTGCCGCGCTGCGGCGCGCAGGGTCCGCGCTCGTGCTCGGTGCGTCCTGGGGCGAGGCCTGGGACGGAAGCCCAGCGAGGCTGGGCGTCATCTCGGACGCGCTGAGGGCGACCTGGGAGTCAGGAGTGTCGCCCGGTGGGGCGCTGCGCACCGCGGGCGACGAGCTGACCCGCGGGGCGTGTGCGCGGGTGAAGGAGGCGTCGGCGCGGCTGGGTGTCCGACTGGTCCTGCCCCTCGGCGTCTGCTTCCTGCCGGCGTTCGTCCTCGTCGGGATCGTCCCCGTCCTCATGTCGCTCGGCGCGGGACTGCTCGATGCCGGGTAGCCCAGTTCCGGGTCCAGAGTGGCCTTGCTCTTGGGCGGTTGCTCTCGTCCACAGCCCGCGTTGGTGGTGCTCGATCCACCTGCCGCCTGGAGACCGCGGTGCGCGAGCCCGCGGACGGCAACTCTCGTTCTCAGGCCCGCAGGGTGCGGGCCGGGAGGGAAAGTCATGGGGATCACCACCACGGAGGCGCAGACGGGCCGAGCAGACCGAGGGGGCAGAGCGTGCCGACCGGGTCGCCCGCCGTCGGCGCGCAAAGGGCCGTTCTCCGGTTCGGTTGCCCGACCGCTTGACGGGTCAGCCTCGCGTCCGGCCGGCCGGCCGGTCACGCGGCCGCTGGCCCGGTCGGTCACGCGGCAGTCCATCCCGCCGGCCGCCGGGCCGGTCACGCGCCCGGTCGCTGGGTCAGCCCTGGCAGTCCGGCCCGCGCGACGGATCGACCGAGTCCGCGCGACCGGTGACGCCGGGCTCGCGACCGCGGAGTACGCCGTCGCGACGGTCGCTGCCGTGGGGTTCGCGGGGCTCCTCATCGCGGTCCTCAAGAGCGGCACGGTGTCCGAGCTGCTCATGGGGATCGTTCGCGGCGCGCTCTCGGTCGGCTGAGCGGTGGGCGCGACGGCTCGGGCGAGGGTTCGATTGCGATTGCGGGCGCGGGCGCGGGCTCGGGCTCGGGTTCGGGTTCGGGAACTGGCACTGCGTGGGCGCCGCAGGCCGCGTGACGAGGGTGCGGCGACCGCGGAGCTCGCCGTCGCGCTCCCGGCGGTGATCGTCGTCCTCGTGGCTCTGCTCGCCCTCTCCGCGGCGTCGACGGCCGAGATGCGGGCGGCGGACGCCGCGAGGGCGGGGGCTCGGGCGGTCGCGCTCGGCGAGGACCCGGAGGTGGTTCGCGAGGTCGTCTCCCGGGTGGCGGGCGCCGGAGCCGGCCTGTCGACGTCGGAGGACGGTGAGTGGGTGACCGTCTCCGTCACCGTCCCGGTCGTGAGCGCGCTGCCGTTCGGGCCGCTCGAGGCAGAGGCCGACGCGGTCGCCCGGACCGAGCCGTGAGCCCTCGTGCCCGCCCGCCTGCCCGCCCGTCTGCTCGCTCCCGGCGACGTCTCGTGCGCCTCCGGGAGGGCCGTCCCGGACGGCCCGGTCGGTGCCTTCGGCCCTCGGGGCCGCGTTCCCGAGCCCTGCGCGGGGAGCGCGGCTCCGGGACGGTGCTCGTGCTGGCGATGGTGGCCGTGCTGGTGGTGCTCGGGTCGGCGACCGCGGTTCTCGGGTCGGTGCAGGCGGCGAGGGGCGCAGCCCGGTCCGCCGCCGATCTCGGCGCGATCGCCGGCGCCCAGGCCGTCCGGGCGGGTGGTCCGGGCTGCGCGGTCGCGGCGGAGGCCGTCCGGCGCAACGGCGCGGACCTCGTCGCGTGCGAGCTGGAAGGTGGCGGGATCGTCGGCGTCCGGGCGGCCCGCGCCCCGCAGCTTGCCGCAGGCGTGCTCGGGAGCGCGCAGGCGACGGCGAGGGCGGGCCCGCGGCCCGTGTCGTGATCAGCCCGGGGCGTGGGCCAGGACGGCGTCGAGCAGCCGCACGGCCGCCGCCTTGTCGAGAGGGCTGTTGAAGTTGCCGCACTTGGGGGACTGCACGCAGCCGGGGCAGCCGTCGGTGCACGGGCAACCGGCGATCGCGTCCCGGGTGGCGCGCAGCCAGGTCTCGCCGAGCTCGTACCCCCGCTCGGCGAAACCGGCTCCGCCGGGCGTCGCGTCGTAGACGAAGACCGTGGCCTGTTCGGTGTCGACGTGCATCGCGGTCGACACGCCGCCGAGGTCCCAGCGGTCACAGGTCGCCAGCAGAGGGAGGAGCCCGATGGACGCGTGCTCGGCGGCGTGCAGGGCGCCGGGCGCCGTCGCGGTGTCGATCCCGGCGCTCTCGAGGAGCTCGTCCGTGACGGTCCACCAGACCGCGACGGTCGACAGCGTGCGCACGGGGAGGTCGAGCGGTTCGGTCCCGAGGACCGCCATGTCGGGCAGCCGGCGCCGCTGGAACCCGACCACCTGCGAGGCGACGTCGACCCGGCCCACGCCCCAGGTGACCGGCCCCCAGCGCCGGGTCGTCGGCCGGTCGACGCCGTCGGGGTGGTCCGCGGGCCGGGGTGCGTCGGTCTCGTCGGGGTGGTCCGCAGGCCCGGGTGCGTCGGTTGAGTCGGGTCCCGCCGCGAGGTCCGGGTCCCCGGACCGGTCGATCTCTGCGGGCACGGCCGGTGCGGCCGGTGCGTCGGCGTCGTCGATGTTGCCGACGTCTGCGGAGTCGTCCGCGGCGCCGACGATCGAGATGTCGGTGACGTCCCTGGACCAGGTCCCGTGATCGACGACCCGGCGGACCGCCAGGGCGATCCCGTCCGTGAGGTCGAGTTCGGTGACGACGTAGCTGGTGCCCTGGTGGACGTACACGGCACCGGGGTGCACCTGGCCGTCGGCCGACGACGCGTCGACGGTCCCGAGCAGTCGTCCGGTGCCGACCTCCGCGACCCGGACCGGCGCGCCGCCTGCGCCCCGCAGGTCGGTGAGGTGCGACGCGCTGCCTCCGTGGGTCCAGTACCACCCGGAGCTCCGGCGACGCAGGGCTCCGCGGGCGACGAGCACGTCGAGGACGGAGCGCACGTCCGCGGGCCTGCCGAACGCCGGCAGGTCGTCCGTCCGCACGGGGAGCTCGGACGCCGCGGCGCACAGGTGCGGTGCGAGCACGTACGGGTTGGCGGGGTCGAACACCGTCGCCTCGAGCGGAGCGTCGAAGACCCGCTCCGGGTGGTGCACCAGGTAGGTGTCCAGCGGGTCCTCGCGGGCCACGAACACGACGAGCCCGTCGGCTCCGGCACGCCCGGCCCGTCCGGCCTGCTGCCGCAGCGACACGAGCGTCCCCGGCCACCCGGCGACCAATACCGCGTCGAGCCCGGAGATGTCGACGCCGAGCTCCAGCGCGTTCGTGGTCGCGAGGCCCGTGATCCTGCCGTCGCGCACAGCCTCCTCGAGCTCGCGCCGCTCCTCCGGCAGGTAGCCCCCGCGGTACGCCGCGACCCGGTCCGCGAGCCGGGGCGTGACGGCGCCGAGCAGATCGCGCGTCGTCGACGCGACGGACTCGGCGCCGCGCCGCGACCGCGTGAACGCGAGGGTGCGAGCGCCGTGGGCGACCAGGTCGGCGAGGAGGTCGGCGGTCTCGGCGGTGGCCGTCCGTCGGGGATGCTCGAGGTGGTCCGCCGCGACCTGCGGTTCGTCATCGTCGGCCCCCGCGGCGCCGTCGGCCCCGGCGGTGTCTCCCGAGCCCGGCCCCGACCCCGGCCCCGGCGCGCCGCCCGCCCCGGAGTACCGCGGCTGCTCGGGCGGCTCCCACAGGGCGAACGTCCGCGCCCCGGCGGGCGAGGCGTCGTCCGACACCACGACGACCTGGTCCGCAGCGACCCCGACCAATCGCCCTGCGGTCGTCGCCGGCTCCGCGGTCGTCGCGGACGCGACGACGAACGTCGGACGCCGTCCCGGACGCGACGCGAGCGGGGAGCCCTTCGCGGGTGCCCGCCTCGGTGCGTGGTGCACGGCGAGCCGGGTCAGGCGGCGCAGCACCTGGGCGACGTGCGCTCCGAAGACGCCGCGGTAGGCGTGCCCCTCGTCGACGACGACGTAGCGCAGCGAGCGCAGGAACCTCGTCCACCGCTGGTGCTGAGGCAGCAGGGAGTAGTGGAGGAAGTCGGGGTTGGTGAGCACGACGTCGGCGTGGTCGCGGATCCAGCGTCGCTCCTCGACCGGGGTGTCGCCGTCGCACGTCGCGACGCGCAGGTCACGTGCTCCGGCGGCGTCCAGGAGCCGGTGCAGCCCGGCGAGCTGGTCGGCGGCGAGGGCCTTGGTCGGGCACATGTAGAGCACGGCGCCCCGGCCGGCGGTGGACTCGATGCGCCCGGCGTCGAGCACGGTGGCGGCGGTGTCCGCGCGCACCGACGAGAGCGCCGGGAGCCAGAACGCGAGGGACTTGCCCGAGCCGGTCGAGGTCGCGAGGGCGACGTCGTGCCCCGCCCACGCGGCCTCGGCAGCGACCTGCTGGTGCGTCCACGGGGCCGTGACCCCGAGTTTCCGGTAGCCCGCCACCAGCGACGGATCGGCCCAGGCCGGCCACGCGCCGGGCGTGCCCTCCCGGGCCGGGAACGTTCTCGCGTGGGTGAGCCGGTCGCGGCGGCGCCCGCCTGCGAGGAGCACGTCGAGGAGCGGGTGCGTGAGCCCTGGCGAGGAGGCGTCGCTCGCGGACGCGTCGGTCCCGACGGGTGTCATCGGTCGGGACCGGCCCAGCGGGCCAGGTCGGCCGGGGTGTCGATGTCGTCGGTGACGCCCTCGCTGTCGTCGATGCGGTCGAGATCGAGCTGCCCCACGACCGCGCGGAACGGCAGACCGTGCAGGCTGCCGGTCGGTGTCCGGGCGTGATCGAGGGTGGTGCGCAGCGCTGCCGTGCGGTAGAGCCCGACGAGCCACTGGTCCCGTCCCTCGCGGGCGAGCACCGCGCCGTCCGCTCGACCCGTACCCGGCGAGCCCTCGGGAGCTTCCGCGCCAGCCGCTGCCCACCGAAGGAGGTGGGGCACGGCCTCGTCGGCGCGGGGGACGTCGCACGCCAGGACGAGCAGCCATGGGGGCGTACCTTCACGATCCAGAGCGCGTACCGCCGCTCCGAGCCCTGCCGCCGGGCCGCCGAACGGCGGGTCCTCGCGGACGACCTCCACGCCAGGGCGCGCGACGTCGGGCGGCCCGACGACCACGACCCGGTCGGCCCCGGCCGTCGCGCGCAGGACGTGGTCCAGGAGCGTCGAACCGTCGACGACGAGCCCGGGCTTCGGGGTCCCGAGGCGCGCGGCGCGGCCACCGGCGAGGACCACGGCGTCGTAGCGCGGCGGCTCGCCCGACGCGCCGCCCGACGAGCGCGCCGGCACTCGGGCCGGCTCTCGGCAGGACTCCTGGTTCACCCGGTCACCGTAGTGGGCACTCCTGACATCGCCCGCCCCGCAGACGCTTGTGAACATTTTCACAGAACATGTCCGCGAGATGTCTTCTGTCAGATTATTCACGCACTTAGCATAGAAATATGAGCAGAAGAAGCCCGCAGCACGTCCTGGTCGTCGGCGGCGGCATGGTCGCCCAACGATTCGTCGAGGCGCTCCTGGCGCGCGACGACGCCGGGGCGTGGCGCGTCACCGTCCTCGCCGAGGAGACACGACTGCCCTACGACCGGGTCCACCTCACGTCGTTCTTCACCGTCGACGACCCGGCCGAGCTCACGCTCGGCGACCCGGCGCTGTGGGACGACCCCCGCGTCGACCTGCGCCTCGGCACGAAGGTGCTCTCGATCGACCGCGACGCCCACGCCGTGCTCGACGCGACGGGCCGGGTCCACGCGTACGACCAGCTCGTCCTCGCGACCGGCTCCGACGCCGCGATGCCGCACATCCCCGGTCACGACCGACCAGGCGTGTTCGTCTACCGCACCGTGGAGGACGTCGAGAGTCTGCGCGACTGGGTCCGGGCGACGCAGGCCGCGAACCGGACCAGCGGCTTCGAGCGCCCTGTCCGCGGAGCCGTCATCGGGGAGGGCTCCTCGGGCTCGAGGCCGCCGGGGCGCTGCGGGCCCTCGGCGCGCAGGCCACGGTCGTCGAGTTCGGCACGCACCTCATGGGCGCCCAGATCGACCTCGGTGGCGGCGAGGCGCTCAAGCGCCGCATCAACGACCTCGGCATCGCCGTCCGCTGCAACTCCCAGACCACGCAGATGCGCCCACGGCGCGGTAGCCAGGACGTCGCCCGCCTCGACTTCGCCGACGGGGGCACGCTGCCGGTCGACGTGGTCGTCGTCGCGACGGGCATCACCGCGCGCGACGACCTGGTCCGATCGGCCGGGCTGGCGACCGGGGCCCGGGGCGGCGCGATCGTCGACGAGGGCTGCCGCACCCAGGACCCGGACGTCTGGGCCATCGGCGAGGTCGCCTGCATCGACGGCAAGGTCGTCGGCCTTGTCGCTCCGGGCTACGCGATGGCCGAGGTCGTCGTCGACCGCCTCCTCGGCGGCGACGCGACGGTCCCCGCGCCCGACACCGCGACCAAGCTCAAGCTCCAGGGCGTCGACGTCGCCAGCTTCGGCGACGCGTTCGGCCGCACCGAGGGCGCGGTCGAGATCGTCTGGGCCGACCCGATCGGCGGGACGTACAAGAAGCTCGTGATGTCGGACGACGCCCGCACCCTTCTCGGTGGCGTGTTCGTCGGTGACATCGCGCCCTACGCGTCGCTGCGGCCGATGCTCGGCCGCGAGCTGCCGGGCGACCCGGGCGCGTTCCTCCTGCCCGAAGGGACCGGCGCGCCCGCGCTCGAGCTTCCCGACGAGGCCACCGTCTGCTCGTGCAACAACGTCACGGCCGGCACGATCCGCTCGGCGGTCACCGAGCACGGCTGCACGGACGTCGAGTCCGTCAAGTCGCACACGACCGCGGGCACCGTCTGCGGCTCGTGCCTGCCCCTCGTGAAGAAGCTGACGAACACCGAGCTCGTCAGGGCCGGGGTCGAGGTGTCGAACGCGCTGTGCGAGCACTTCGACCTCTCGCGGGCCCAGCTCTTCGACGCCGTCCGCGTCGCCGAGCTGCACACCTTCAGCGCGATCATCGAGCGGTTCGGTCGGGTCCCCGAGGACGCGGCCGGCCCGGGGCGCGGCTGCGACATCTGCAGGCCGACGGTCGCCTCGATCCTCGCCTCCCAGGGCAACGGCCACGTCCTCGAGGGCGAGCAGGCCACGCTCCAGGACACGAACGACGCCCTCCTCGCGAACATCCAGAAGGACGGGACCTACTCCGTCGTCCCGCGCATCCCCGGCGGCGAGATCACCCCCGCCGGCCTCATCGCGATCGGTGAGGTCGCGCAGGACTTCGGCCTCTACACGAAGATCACCGGCGGGGCGCGCATCGACATGTTCGGTGCGCGCGCCGAACAGCTGCCCGAGATCTGGGGCCGCCTCGTCGCCCACGGGTTCGAGTCGGGCCACGCGTACGGCAAGTCGCTGCGGACCGTGAAGTCCTGCGTCGGGTCGACCTGGTGCCGGTACGGCGTCCAGGACTCGATGTCCATGGCGGTGCTCCTGGAGCTGCGGTACCGCGGCCTGCGCTCGCCGCACAAGCTGAAGATCGGTGTCTCGGGCTGCGCGCGCGAGTGCGCCGAGGCCCGCGGCAAGGACGTCGGGGTCATCGCCACGGAGAAGGGCTGGAACCTCTACGTCGGGGGCAACGGCGGGTTCACGCCGCGCCACGCCGACCTCCTCGCCGAGGACCTGTCGGACGACGACCTCCTCCGGGCCGTCGACCGGTTCCTCATGTACTACATCCGGTGCGCGGACCGACTGCAGCGCACCGCTGCCTGGGTCGCCGACCTCGAGGGCGGCATCGACGAGCTGCGTCGCGTCGTCCTGGAGGACTCGCTCGGGATCGGGGCAGACCTCGACGCCGCGATGGCACGGCACGTGGACGCCTACGAGGACGAGTGGAAGGCCGTGCTCGACGACCCGGAGAAGCTGCGCCGGTTCTCGTCGTTCGTCAACGCGCCCGCGATGCCGGACCCGGACCTCGCGTGGGCCGACCGCCGCGGGCAGATCCGCCCCGCCACCCCGGAGGACCACGCCTCCGGGACGACGCTCCTGCGCTCGCCGACCGCCGCCCGTACCGACCTGGAGACGATCCGATGACCACCGAGACCCCGTCGATCACGACGACCACCGACGACATCGGCCCGACCTGGGAACCCGTCTGCCGGTACGACGACCTGCGTCCCGAGTGCGGCGTGGCCGCGTACCTCGGGGGCGGGGAGTCTGCGGTGCAGGTCGCGGTCTTCCGGCTCGCGGACGGCGAGGTGCTCGCCGTCCAGCACCACGACCCCTACTCGGGCGCGAACGTCGTCGCCCGCGGGATCGTGGGCACGCGGGGCGGCGAGCCGACCGTCGCCGGACCGATCTACAAGCAGGTCTTCTCGCTGCGGACGGGCGAGTGCCTCGCCGCGTCGGGCCGGTCGCCCAGGCCGGGCGAGCCCACGGACCTGGCGACGTTCGACGTCCTCGTGCGGGACGGCGTCGTGCACCTCGCGCGGGCCCGCTGAGCCGCGCGGCCGCACGGTCCGCGCGGCGGACTTCTCTCACTCCCCGCGCCCGCGACTGTGCGAACTTCCTTACGGTCGATTAACGGCAGCCGCGCAGCGGCGAAACATCGCGTCCCTAGCGTCATGGGTACCTGACCACCCCTGATCGCAGGAGGACACGATGTCCGCTCCGACCACGCACGACGACGGTTCGAACGTCGCGCCAAGCACTGCCGGTGCGCTCGGGACCGTGCCCGACGGCGCGGCCGCACCGCTCGTCGGTGGGGACACCACCGCTCCCGTCGCGCCCACGCGCCGCCTCGGCGGCCGCTGGATCGACGACTGGGACCCGGAGGACGAGACGTTCTGGCACGACGGCGGCAAGAAGATCGCCAACCGCAACCTGTGGATCTCGATCTTCGCCGAGTTCCTCGGCTTCGCGGTCTGGGGCATGTGGTCGATCGTCGTCCCGCAGCTCGCGAGCGCCGGCTTCGCCTTCACGACCGACCAGCTCTTCTGGCTGATCGCGGCCCCGAGCCTCGTCGGTGCGACGCTGCGCATCCCGTACACGTTCGCGGTGCCGGTGTTCGGTGGCCGCAACTGGACGATCGTCTCGGCGCTCCTCCTGCTGATCCCGACGGCGGCGCTCGCGATCGTCGTGCAGAACCCGGACACGAGCTTCGGCGTCATGCTCGCCGTGGCGGCGCTCGCGGGCTTCGGCGGCGGCAACTTCGCGTCCTCGATGGCGAACATCTCGTTCTTCTACCCGGAGAGGGAGAAGGGCAAGGCGCTCGGCCTCAACGCGGCGGGCGGCAACATCGGCTCGGCGGCGGTCCAGTTCGCGGTCCCGATCGTCATCGCGGTCGGCGCCGGCGTGGCGCTGGAGCGCGCCGGCCTGATGATGATCCCGTTCATCCTGCTCGCCGCGTTCCTCGCGTGGCGCTTCATGGACAACCTCGGGACGGCGAAGGCCGACCCGCGCGCCTGGGGCGTCGCCGTCCGCGACAAGCACACCTGGATCATCTCGTTCCTCTACATCGGGACCTTCGGCTCGTTCATCGGCTACGCCGGCGCGTTCCCGCTGCTGCTGAAGAACGAGTTCCCGGAGATGGCGCTGTCGATCGCCTTCATGGGCGCGCTCGTCGGCTCCGTCACCCGCCCCCTCGGCGGGATCCTCGCCGACCGGCTCGGCGGGGCCCGCATCACGATCTGGTCGTACGCCGCGATGGGGATCGGCGCGGTCGGCGCGATCCAGGCGATCCGCACGGACAGCTTCTGGCTCTTCTTCGGGTCGTTCATGTTCCTGTTCGTCGCGACGGGCATCGGCAACGGCTCGGTCTACCGGATGATCCCCGCGGTCTTCCGGACGACCGCCGGCCGGCGCACGGCCGGCCAGGACGACGGCGCGGTCAGGGCGGCCCGCTCTGCCGCGGCGAAGGCGGCGGCCGGGTGCATCGGCATCGCCGGCTCGGTGGGCGCGTTCGGCGGGTTCCTGATCCCCCGCGGGTTCGCGGCCTCGAACACGCTGGGCGGTTCGATCATCCCGGCGCTGGTCGTCTTCATCGGCGTCTACGTGGTCATGGCCGTCGTCTGCTGGTCCGTGTACCTGCGCGGCAGCTCGGTCATGGGCGCAGCGAAGGTCTGACGTGACCGACCACCGGACGCCGACCGGCGCGCCCCTCGCGGGCGCGTCGGTCGGCGTGCTCCCCACCGCCGAGCTCCGCACCGCAGGGCTCCGCACCACACCGGAGGCAGGGACCACCATGAGCGCGCCGAGCACGACGAGCCAGCCCGCGACGACCGGGCCGGCCGTCAGGTCGCACTGCCCGTACTGCGCGCTGCAGTGCGGCATGGCGTTGACGCCCGTCCCGACGTCCCCCGACGGTGGGGGTGGGGTGCCGGACGCCGGCGCGCGACCTCGCCTGACCGTCGCCCCGCGTGAGTTCCCCACGAACCGCGGCGGGCTGTGCCAGAAGGGCTGGACGAGCGCGAGCGTGCTCACGACCGGCGACCGGCTGACGGTGCCCCTGGTCCGGGGCGCGGACGGCGAGCTCGCCCGCGCGACGTGGGACGAGGCGCTCGACGTCGTCGCCGGCGGCCTGGCCCGGATCGCCGCCGAGAGCGGCCCCGAGGCCCTCGCGATCTTCGGTGGCGGCGGCCTGACGAACGAGAAGGCGTACATGCTCGGCAAGTTCGCGCGCACGGTCCTGCGCACGCCGAACATCGACTACAACGGCCGCTTCTGCATGGCCAGCGCGGCCGCGGGCGGCAACCGGGCCTTCGGCGTCGACCGCGGGCTCCCTTTTCCGCTCGCGGACCTGGGCGGTGCCCAGGCCGTGCTGCTGCTCGGGAGCAACGTCGCCGAGACGATGCCGCCGTCCGTGCTGCACCTCGCCGGTGCGCGGTCCGCGGGCGGCCTCGTCGTCGTCGACCCGCGGCTGAGCGTCACCGCGCAGCTCACCGAGGACGGCGCGGGCCGGCACCTGGCCCCCGTCCCCGGGACCGACCTGGTGGTCCTGCTCGCGCTGCTCCACGTGATCATGGCCGAGGGGCTCGCGGACACCGACTACCTCGAGGAGCGGACGTCCGGCGCCGACGACGTCACCCGGTCGGTCGCGGCGTGGTGGCCCGAGCGCGCGGAGACCGTGTGCGGCGTCCCCGCGGACGACCTGCGGAGCACCGCTCGCCTCCTCGCCGCGGCCTCCCCGTCGCGCGGCGGGACGGGCGCCTACGTCCTGACGGGCCGCGGCGTCGAGCAGTCGTCGCAGGGGACGGCGACCGTCACCGCCGCGATCAACCTCGCCCTCGCCCTCGGTCTCCCGGGCCGGCGCGGCAGCGGCTACGGCGCGATCACCGGCCAGGGCAACGGCCAGGGCGGCCGCGAGCACGGCCAGAAGTCCGACCAGCTGCCCGGCTACCGGAAGATCGACGACCCGGCGACGCGCGAGCACGTGGCCGGCGTGTGGGGCGTCGACCCCGCGACGATCCCCGGTCCCGGCAAGCCCGCCGTCCAGCTCCTCGACTCCCTCGGCCGGGACGGCGGCCCGCGGGCCCTGATGGTCCACGGCTCCAACGTCGTCGTCTCGGCGCCCAACGCCGACCACGTCCGCGAGCGCATCGCCGCGCTCGACCTGCTCGTCGTGTGCGACGTGGTGCCGTCCGAGACCGCCCGGCTCGCGGACGTCGTCCTCCCCGTCACCCAGTGGGCGGAGGAGGAGGGCACCATGACCTCCCTCGAGGGGCGGGTGATCCGACGTCGTCAGGCGGTCGACGCACCCGGCGAGGTGCGCTCCGAGCTGTGGATCCTCGCGCAGCTGGCCGCCCGCCTCGGCTCGCCCGCGCACCTCATGGGGACCGACCCCGCGGCGGTCTTCGACGAGCTCGCCCGGGCCTCGGCCGGCGGGCCCGCCGACTACAGCGGCCTCAGCCACGAGGTGCTCGACGCCGACGAGGACGCCGCAGGTCCCGGGTACTTCTGGCCCGTCCCGGCGGCCGGTGCGGCCGCGCCGCCGGGCACGGCCCAGCACCCGGGGACCCCGCGCATGTTCCTCGACGGGTTCCCGACGCCGGACGGCCGGGCCCGGATGGTGGTGGTCGACCACGTCGGGCCGAGCGACGACGTCCGCGCCGACGCCCCGCTCTACCTGGTCACCGGCCGGGTGCTGCAGCACTACCAGTCCGGCGCGCAGACGCACCGCGTCGCCGAGCTCGAGAAGGCGGTCCCGGACCCGTTCGTCGAGATCCACCCCTCCTCGGGTTCCGGCTCGGCATCGAGGACGGCGGCCGGGCGCGGCTCGAGTCCGCGCGTGGCGTGATCCACGCGGCCGCGCGGTGGACCGACAAGATCCGGGCCGACACCGTCTTCATGCCGTTCCACTGGAGCGGGGAGGGCAGCGTCAACCGCATCACGACGGACGCGACCGACCCGATCTCCGGCATGCCCGAGTTCAAGGTCTGCGCGGTGTCGGTCACTGCGGCGCCTCCGGCGCCCCCGGCGCCCGCAGCCCCCGCCGGGAGCACGACCGGGAGCACGGTGCCCGGCCGCGCCGAAACCCCACCCGATCACAGGCAGCCCGGCGCGTCGTCGGGCCCCCGCCTCGACCAGGAGGTCACCGCATGAACGTCCGAACGCAGTCCCGTGTCCGGTCGCGCGTGATCGTCGTCGGCAACGGGATGGTCGGCTCCCGGTTCGTCGACGACCTGCTGCAGCGTGACGGCGACTCCTTCGAGATCACCGTCCTCGGGGCCGAGGAGTACGAGCCGTACAACCGGGTGCTGCTCAGCGACGTGGTCGCCGGCCGCGCCGACGTCGCCACGATCACGCTCCCCTCGCAGCAGGCGGCGCACACCGCGGTGCGTCGGGGTGCGGCCGTCGTCGGGATCGACCGCGACGCGCGCTGCGTGATGACGGACGACGGTTCGCTGCACCCGTACGACGCCCTCGTCCTCGCGACCGGGTCCGCCGCCCGCGTCCCCGACGTCCCCGGCCTCGCCCCGCTGCCGGGCGGTGTGCACGCGCTGCGCACGCTCGACGACGCACGCGAGATCGTCGCGGCGAGCATGAACGCCCGCAGCGCCGTGGTCGTCGGTGGTGGTGTGCTCGGGGTCGAGGCCGCGTTGGGGCTCGCGCGCCGCGGCGTCCCCGTGACGCTCGTCCACGGGGCAGACGCCCTCATGGAGCGCCAGCTCGACGACGGTGCGGGTGGCGTCCTCGCCGGCGAGCTCGCCGGTCTCGGCGTCACCTGTCGCACCGGTGCCCGGCCCAGCCAGGTCCTGGTCGGGGACGAGGACGGACGGGTCTCGGGCGTGCGTCTCGACGGTCGCACCAACGCTCCCGGCGAGATCGTCGACGCCGATCTCGTGGTCCTCGCGTGCGGCACGGTCCCGGAGACGCAGATCGCGGCCCAGGCGGGCCTCGCCGTCGAGCGCGGCGTGGTGGTCGGCCACGACCTGTCGACCGACGACCCGCAGATCTTCGCCATCGGGGACTGCGCGCAGCCCCCGGAGGGCTCCCAGGGGCTCGTCGCCGAGGGGTGGGACCAGTCCCGTCGCCTCGCCCAGCACCTCGTCTCGCTGGTGGTGCGGCAGGAGCCGACCGAGGCCCCCGAGGCGCGGACGCGATCGACGACGGGGCCGCCCAGGACGCGCCCGCCGCCGAGGCGCCGCGGGTCCACCTGCGCATCCCGGGCACCCAGGGCCGGCCGAGCATGGCGGCGCGCCTCGGTGCGCCGCTGGTCTCGCGCGCCCCCGGTGACGCGGGCATCTCCTCCCGCGGAACGGACGTCGTCAAGGTCAAGGGCGAGGTCCCGGTGGTGACGATGGGCGTGTGCGGGGCGCGGCGCACCCCGGACCCGGCCCACCGCTCCGTGACGCTGGCGGACCCGGCCGCGGGCCGGTACGTCGAGGTCGTCGTCGCCGACGGGCTGCTCGTCGGCGCGACGTGCGTCGGGGACGCGCGGGTCGGTGCCGACCTGACCGCGACCTACACGCGTCGCACCCCGGTCCCGGCCGACCCGGCGCACCTGCTCCTGACCTCGGTCATGCCGACCGCGGCGCCCGCCACGTCGCCCTCGACGATGCCCGACTCGGCGACCGTGTGCCGGTGCAACGGGGTGAGCAAGGGGAGATCTCGGACTGCTGGCACGCCGGTGCGCGCTCGGTCGACGACGTGGCCGCGGCGACCCGCGCGACGAGCGGCTGCGGCGGTTGCAAGGAGACGGTGTGCGGCGTGCTCGACTGGCTCTCCTCGATCGAGCCGGGCGAGCCGGACCAGCCGGGGAGCCCGGCGAGGACGCGAGCACGGTCGGCGCGGCGGCGGGCGCACCGGACCAGGGCGAGGGGCGCGCGGACTTCTCACCGTCGTCCGGCACCGCTGGTGAGAAAAGCCTTACGGAGCCGAAACTGGCGACGCACGGTGCCGAAACGCCGGGTTCGTAGCGTCGACGCCATGACCACAGCACCCGAGCTCCAGAGCTCCCCCAGCACCTGGTCGTCGTCGGCGGCGGCATGGTCGCCCAGCGCCTCGTCGAGGCCCTGCTCGAGCGGGACACCGCGGGGACCTGGAGCATCTCGGTCTTCGCCGAGGAGCCCCGGCTCCCGTACGACCGCGTCGCCCTCACGTCGTACTTCTCGGCGCGCGACCCCGAGGAGCTCGTGCTCGGCGACCCGGCGATGTGGGACGACCCCCGGGTCACGCTGCACCGCGACTGCAAGGTCGACACGATCGACCGCGACGCCAAGCAGGTCACCGACCGGCTGGGCCGGGTGTGGGACTACGACCAGCTCGCCGTCGCGACCGGCTCGTACGCGTTCATGCCGCCGATCCCCGGCCACGAGCTGCCCGGCGTGTTCGTGTACCGCACGGTCGACGACGTCGCGGCGCTGCGCGGCTGGGTCGAGGAGGTCCGGCGCAGCCGCGAGGGCGACGCGTTCGACCGCCCCGTCCGCGGCGCCGTCATCGGCGGTGGTCTGCTCGGCCTCGAGGCCGCGGGCGCCCTCAAGGCGCTCGGCGCCCAGGCGACGGTGATCCAGTTCGGCACGCACCTGATGGACGCGCAGATCGACCTCGGTGGCGGGCAGGCGCTCAAGCGCCTCATCAACGACATGGGCATCGCGGTCCGCTGCGACTCCGTGACCGACCGGATGCGCGCCGACCGGACGTCCGGCCGCGTCTCGCGGCTCGACTTCAAGGACGGCGGCAAGCTCCCCGTCGACATCGTCGTGGTGGCGACCGGTGTGCGCCCCCGCGACGAGCTCGCCCGCGAGACCGGCCTCGAGATCGGCGAGCGCGGCGGCGTGGTCGTCGACCTCGCGTGCAAGACGTCGGACGAGAACGTCTGGGCCGTCGGCGAGGTGGCATGCATCGAGGGCCGCTGCATCGGCCTGGTCGCGCCGGGCTACGCGATGGCCGAGGTCGTCGCCGACCGCCTTCTCGGTGGCGAGGCGACGTTCCCCGGCGCCGACACGGCGACCAAGCTCAAGCTCCAGGGCGTCGACGTCGCCAGCTTCGGCGACGCGTTCGCCCGCACGGAGGGGGCGATGGAGCTCGTCTACGCCGACCCCGTCGCCGGGGTCTACAAGAAGCTCGTCCTGTCGGACGACGCCCGCACCCTCCTGGGCGGCGTGTTCGTCGGTGACGCGACGCCGTTCGCGTCGCTGCGACCGATGGTGGGCAGCGAGCTGCCGGGCGACCCGGGAGCGTTCCTGCTCCCCGAGGGGTCGGGCGGGGAGCCCCGCAGCTCGACCTGCCGGACGACGCGGGCGTCTGCTCCTGCAACAACGTCTCCGCCGGCACGATCCGCGCCGCGGTCACCGAGCACGGCTGCACCGACCTGCCGGGCGTCAAGGCCTGCACCAAGGCCGGGACGAGCTGCGGCTCGTGCCTCCCGCTGGTCAAGAAGATCACGACGACCGAGCTCGAGAAGGCCGGCATCGAGGTCTCGACCGCGCTCTGCGAGCACTTCGACATGTCCCGCGCCCAGCTCTTCGACGCCGTCCGCGTCGCCGACCTGCACACGTTCAGCGAGATCATCGAGCGGTTCGGCCACGCCCCCGAGCCCGTCGAGGGCGCCGTCTCGTCGAGCCCCGCCGGCCCCGGGCGCGGCTGCGACATCTGCAAGCCGACCGTCGCGTCGATCCTCGCGTCGCTCGGCAACGGGCACATCCTCGAGGGCGAGCAGGCCACGCTCCAGGACACGAACGACCACGTCATGGCGAACATGCAGAAGGACGGCACCTACTCGGTCGTCCCGCGCATCGCCGGCGGCGAGATCACCCCGGACGGGCTGCTCGTCATCGGGCAGGTCGCGAAGGACTTCGGCCTCTACACGAAGATCACCGGCGGCCAGCGGATCGACATGTTCGGCGCCCGGATCGAGCAGCTGCCCGACATCTGGCGGCGCCTCGTCGAGCACGGCTTCGAGTCGGGGCACGCGTACGGCAAGTCCCTGCGCACGGTGAAGTCCTGCGTCGGGTCGACGTGGTGCCGCTACGGCGTCCAGGACTCGGTGGGCATGGCCGTCGAGCTCGAGCTGCGGTACCGCGGGCTGCGCTCACCCCACAAGATCAAGCTCGGTGTCTCCGGCTGCGCCCGCGAGTGCGCCGAGGCCCGCGGCAAGGACGTCGGCGTCATCGCGACCGACAAGGGCTGGAACATGTACGTCGGGGGCAACGGCGGGTTCACGCCGCGCCACGCCCAGCTGTTCGCCGAGGACCTGACCAGCGAGGAGCTGCTGCGGACCATCGACAGGTTCCTCATGTACTACATCCGCACCGCCGACCGCCTGCAGCGCACGGCGCCGTGGGTCGAGGACGTCGAGGGCGGCATCGAGGGCGTGCGCCAGGTGATCATGGAGGACTCGCTCGGCATCTGTGCCGACCTCGACGCCGCCATGGCGAAGCACGTCGACGCGTACGAGGACGAGTGGCGCGCCGTGCTCGAGGACCCGGTCAAGCTGCAGCGGTTCGGGTCGTTCGTGAACGCCCCCAAGACCGCCGACCCCGACCTCGCGTACGTCGCCGAGCGCGGCCAGATCCGACCCGCCAACGCCGACGAGAAGGCAGCCGGGGCGGACTCGCTCGGCGCGCCGCTCATCGCCGGTCCCACCCTGGAGGTGCGCCGATGAGCGCCGAGACGACAGCTCAGCACGCGACCCCCGGGAGCCGCACGAGCGGCATCACCGACGCCGCCGTGCGCGTGTGCCTCGCCCGGGACCTCCCGGTCGAGCGCGGTGCTGCTGCGCTGCTGGGCACGGTGCAGGTGGCGCTCTTCAGGCTCGCGGACGGGTCGGTCCACGCCGTGCAGCAGGTCGACCCGTTCAGCGGGGCGAACGTGATGTCCCGGGGCATCGTGGGCACCCGCTCGGGCGAGCCCACGGTCGCCGGCCCCATGTACAAGCAGGTGTACTCGCTGCACACCGGGGAGTGCCTTGAGCGCGCCGGGTACGAGCCGGTCGCCGGGCACGAGCCGCGGCTGCGCGTGCACCCGGTCGAGGTGCGCGACGGCGTCGTGCTCGTCGAGCCCGTGGCGCGACCCGCCGTGCTGCCGGACGTCGTGCTCGACCCGGCCGGGTCCGGCGGCGCCGCCGACGGTCCGGACGCTCCCGCGGTGGCGGACGACGCGGCGCAGGACGTGAAGTGACGACGCTCCTCGGCGTCGAGGTCGCCGGTCGCCCGGTGCTCGTCGCCGGGGAGGCCCGGTCGCCGCGCGGCGTGCAGCCGCGCTGGTCGACGACGGCGCCCTGGTGCGCGTCGTCGCACCGTGGGTGTGCGAGGACATGGTCGACCTGCTCGCGTCGGACGACGTCCGGTCGGTCGCCGGTGGACGCGTCACCTGGGCGCAGCGCGAGGTCCGCGCCGACGACCTCGACGGCGCGTGGCTCGTGCACGCGGCGACCGACGACTCCGCGACGAACGCCGATCTCGTCCGCTGGGCCGACGCACGGCGGCTGTTCTGCGTGAACGCGGGCGCCGCCGACCAGGGCAGCGCCCGGACCCCGGCGACGACCCGCAGCGGCGACGTTCTGGTGGGCGTCGTCACCGACGTGCGGGCCCACGACGCAGGCATCGACGGCCTCCCGGAGCCCTCCGGTCAAGGATCGGCGACCCGCGCCGCGCACGAGCCGGCGGCTGCGACCCGGCCCTCTGCAGGAACCCGGCGCACGCCGGACCCGCGGCGCACGGTCGCCGTGCGCGACGCGATCGCCGAGCTGCTGCGCTCCGGCGAGGCCGATCAGCGCCGCCACCGCCCCGGCCCCGGCCGCGTCGTGCTCGTCGGCGGCGGCCCCGGAGCGGTCGACCTGCTGACCGTGCGCGGGCGCCGCGAGCTCGCCGAGGCCGACGTGGTGGTCGCCGACCGCCTCGGGCCGACCGAGGTCCTGGACCAGCTCGCCGCCGGCGTCGAGGTCATCGACGTCGGCAAGGTGCCCGGCAACCACGCGGTGCCGCAGCACGAGATCAACGCGATCCTCGTCGAGCAGGCCCAGCGCGGACGCCGCGTCGTGCGTCTCAAGGGCGGCGACCCGTTCGTGTTCGGCCGCGGCGGCGAGGAGGTCGTCGCGTGCCGCGAGGCGGGGGTCCCCGTCGAGGTCGTGCCCGGCATCAGCAGCTCGCTCTCGGTCCCGGCGCTCGCGGGCATCCCCGTGACCCACCGCGGCACGGTCGCCTCGTTCCACGTCACGAGCGGCCACGAAGGGCTGGACGCGGCCTCGCTGGCCTGCGTGCGCGACCGGGCGGCTACCCTGGTGATCCTCATGGGGGTCTCGGTGCTCGGCACCATCGTCGGGCAGCTCGTCGCCTCGGGTGCCGCACCCGACACCCCCGTGGCGGTCGTCGAGAACGGCTCGACGCCGCAGCAGCGTGTCACGCGGTCCCGGCTGGACGCGGTGGTGCGCACGGCCGAGAACGTCGGCGTGCGCTCGCCGGCCGTGATCGTCATCGGTGACGTCGCTGCCGACGACCTGCTGGAGGGTGTGCGTGGCTGAGGATCGGACGGCCGCTCGACCCGTAGCACCCGCGCTCGGCCAGGTGATGGCCGGCTGCACCGTCCTCGTGACCGCCGACCGGCGCTCCGCAGAGCTGCGCTCGGCCCTGGAGCGCCGTGGCGCGGACACGGTGCACGCGCCCGCCCTGAGCATGGTGCCGCACGTCGACGACGTCGCGCTGATCGAGGGCACCAGGGCGCTCATCGAGGATCCGCCCGACGTCGTCGTGGTCACCACGGGCATCGGGTTCCGCGCGTGGGTCGAGGCCGCCGACGCCCACGGGCTCGCCGACCCGCTGCTCGAGGTGCTCGACGCCTCCCGGATCGTCGCCCGCGGACCCAAGGCGCGAGGCGCCATCCAGGCGGCCGGGCTGACCGCCGACTGGGTCGCGGAGTCCGAGACCTCCGGGGAGATCGCCGACGTCCTGCTCGGTGAGGGGGTGCGCGGGCTCAAGATCGCCGTCCAGCACCACGGCGCCGGGGCCGACGGGCTCGACGTCGTCTTCGCCGAGGGGGCGCCCAGGTCTCGAGCCTGGTCGTCTACCGCTGGGGCCCACCGCCGGACCCGGTCGCGCTCTCGACCTCGGTCGAGGCCGCCGCGACCGGTGAGATCGACGCCGTGGTCTTCACGTCCGCGCCCGGCGCCGAGGCATGGATGCGCGCGGTCGAGGAGCAAGGGCTGCTCCGGTCCGTCGTCGGACGCTTCCGCTCGGGCGCGATGGTCGCCGCGGCCGTCGGACCCATCACCGCCAAGCCGCTCGAGCACCGGGGCGTCACGACGCTCCAGCCCGAGCGCGGCCGGCTCGGGGCGCTCGTGCGCACGCTCGTGGCCCACTACGAGCACGCCGACACGGTCGCGCTCAGCACGGTGGCCGGGCGCCTGCAGATCCGCTCCCGCGTCGCCGTGCTGGACGGGCGCGTGCTCCCCTCTCACCGAGCGGGCTCGAGGTCCTGCGGGTCCTCGCGGCCGCCGAGGGCGACGTCGTGAGCCGCGACGACGTGCTCGAGGCCCTCCCGGGGGCGTCCAGCGACCCGCACGCCGCAGAGGTCGCGGTCGCGCGGCTGCGGGAGGCCGTCGGCGACCGCGCGCTCGTCAAGACCGTCGTCAAGCGCGGCTACCGGATCGCGCTCGCCGAGGACTAGAGGTTCGCGCTCGCCGAGGACCAGAGGTTCGCGCTCGCCGAGGACCAGCGGAACCGCGGCCGTGCAGGCAGGAGCCCAAAGGTGGCGTTCGCGCGTCAGGCCTCGCGGGTCGCCTCACCGCTGTTCGGGGTCGTCCCGGCCCGAGGGCGACGCCCGCACGAGGTGAGAGGCCCCGGGCCCCTCGAGGCGCTCCGGCGCGACCGGGCGGCCTGACACCGCGAGCAGGAGGTCGAGCGCGTCGGCCTCGACGGACAGGCCCGCGCCCGTGCCGTCGAACCACGTCGCCCCCGTCGTCCGGTCGACGAGCCGAAGGCCCGCGGCCCGTTCGCGCCCTCCGCCGAACGACACCGCTGTGCGCCGCTGGTACCCGAGCGCCTGGGCGACCGCGGCCTCGGGGTAGCGGCGGACGATGCCCAGCGGCCGTCGGACGTCCTCGCCGTGCACGATCGCCTCGACCAGGCGCGTCGCGAGGTTCGCCGGCGGCGTCCGGGTCAGGTCGGCGACCGATTGGAGCGCGGCGACGGTCTCGCGGGGATCCTCCCGCCGCTCCCGGGCGATCCCGGTCTCGTTCGCGCGGTCGAAGTCCAGTCGTGCTCGCAGCATCTCGCGGACGAAGGCCAGGCGACCGGTGCGAGCCGTGTCGACCAGGTGCGCGACGACGTCGTGGACGTCCCACCCCGGGCACAGGGACGGCGTGGCCCACTCGTCCTCGTCCAGACCTGCGAGGTCCGCCACGAGATGTCGTCGCTCCGCGTGGACGGTCTCCCAGAGCGCGGCCGAGGTGGCGCGCACGGTCAGCCGGCGAAGGCCGCGCGGACGGCCCGCGACAGGTACCAGGGGTCCTCGACCGCGCACATCTCGCGCGCGGAGTGCATCGACAGGATCGGCACGCCGACGTCGACCGTGCGGATCCCGAGCCGCGTCGCGGTGATCGGGCCGATCGTCGAGCCGCACGGCAGGGCGTTGTTCGAGACGAACTCCTGCGACGGCACGCCCGCCGTCGCGCACGCGGCCGCCCAGGCCGCCGCGCCGACCGCGTCCGTCGCGTAGCGCTGGTTGGCGTTGATCTTGAGGATCGGCCCCTGCCCCGCGAGGGGCTGGTTCGCCGGGTCGTGGCGCTCGGTGTAGTTGGGGTGGACCGAGTGCCCCACGTCGCTCGAGACGCAGAGCGAGGCGGCCAGCGCGCGGGCACGGTCCTCCGTGCTCGCGCCCAGCCCGGCGCTCACGCGGTTCAGCACGTCCTCCAGGAACGGTCCGGCGGCGCCGGAGCGGCTCGCGCTGCCGATCTCCTCGTGGTCGAACGCGGCGAGCACGGCGACCCGCGGGGCGCCCTCGCTGCCGGCCGCGACGTGCTCGGCATGCTCCAGCAGCGCGACGAGACCGGCGTGGACCGACAGGAGGTTGTCGAGCCGCCCGGAGGCGAAGAGCCCCTGGCCGGCGCCGAACGTCCGCGGCTCCTGGGTGTCGGCGACGGTGACGTCGTAGCCGAGCACGTCGGCCCCCGTGGCGCCGACGGTCGCGGCGAGCTCGGCGACGAGATCGGCCTCCGCCAGGTCGCCGAGACCCCAGACGGGCTGCGTGTGCTTCTGCTTGTCCAGGGTCAGGCCGTCGTTGACGCCCCGGTCCAGGTGGATCGCGAGCTGCGGCAGGCGCAGCAGCGGGCCGGTGCGGACCAGGTGCTCCTTGGTGCCTGTGCCTGTGCCGGTGCCGGCGTCTGCGGTGCGCTCGGTGCCCTGCTCGTCGTCGGTGGTGCGCACGACCACGCGGCCCGCGAGCTCCAGCTCACGGTCGAGCCACGAGTTCAGGAGCGGTCCGCCGTAGACCTCGACGCCCGCCTGCCACCAGCCTGCGCGCCCGGTCGTCGGCCGAGGCTTGAGCTTGAAGCCGGGGGAGTCCGTGTGCGCGCCGAGGATCGTGAACCCTGTCGTGGGCGTCGCACCCGGGGGCACGACCCACGCGACGACCGCGCCGTCGCGGACGACGACGTAGCGCCCGGGTGCGCCGACGTCCACGGGGTCCGGGACGGCGTCCGACCCCTCGGTGCGACCGGACCCGCCGGACGCGCCCTGCTCTGCGGGCCGGTTCGCCGGCCAGGCGTCGGCCTCGTCCAGCCGCACGAACCCTGCTGCCTCGGCGCGCCGGGCGACCTCCTGCGCCGCGTGGAACGACGACGGGGAGGCCTGGACGAACCGGGCGAGGTCGGCGACGTGCTCGTGCGCCCTGGCCGTCGCGTCCGCCGGGGCAGCCGTGGCCGGCGAGGTCCGGGTCTGCGAAGCGTGCGCGACGTCCGGGGGCTGCGGGTCGTGCGGGGACGCGGCGTGCGTGGTCTGCGTGGTCTGCGCGGTCTGCGAGGTCGGGGTGACAGGCGTGTCGGTCATGCGGTCGATCCTGCCACCCGGGCTCCCACCTCCGCCGAACCGGTGCTTCGGTCCTCTCGAACCGGTGGTTCGGCGCGGTCCCGAGGCCAGGATCGAACATGACCCCCGGTTCGGCCGGGCGGGGGTAGTTTCAGGACCATGACCGACGCCGCCGCTACCGGCCGACCACAGTCGTCACCCGACCTCCCACCTCAGTCGTCACCCGACCTCTCACCACAGTCGTCGCCCGAGCCGTCTCCACAGTCGTCGCCCGACCTGCCGACGAGCTGGGTGATCCTGCCCGGACTGGCCCTCGCGCCGTCCGACTACGACCAGCTCGTCGAGGTCCTGCGCCGGGACGGGATCGCCGACCAGGTCAGGGTGCTCGACGCCTGGAACGTGCCGATCACGGGCCCGGTCCACGCCATCCGCCGTGAGCTCGGTATCCGCGACGGCGAGCGGCTCGGGGTGATCGGCCACTCGGCCGGCGGTCTGACCGCGCTCGAGTGGACGCTGCGCCACCCCGACGAGGTGGCCGACCTCGTGATGCTCGACCCGACCACGCCGTTCGGCAAGAACTACCCGGTGCTCCACCCGGACGGGCACCTGGACCGGTTCGCGCGGTGGGCGATCCCCGAGGGGGCGCCCGACGTCGTCGGCGGCGCCGCGCGCCAGCTCGGCTTCCGCACCGTGGGCGGCGTCGCGGACACGATGTCGGACGACGAGGTGCGGGCCAGGTACGGCGACGTCGCCCAGTGGCCGGGGCTCTGGGGGCAGTTCACGCACAGCTGGGCGCACGAGCGTGCGGTCGGCGAGCTGTGGGCGCAGAGCCCCGACCGGCTCACGGGCCTCGTTCGACCGCCGCTGCACCTCGTCGCGATGCAGGCGCTCGCGGGCACGTCGTTCCTGCGGGACCAGCGGGACCTCGCGGTCCGGTCGGGCGCGGACGTGTGGGCGTTCCGCCGCCACGGGCACCTGTTCCCGCTGATCGAGCCGGACGTCGTCGCGCAGGCGGTGCGGGGCGAGCGGCCCGCCGGCGCCCACCGGCCCCGGTTCGCGCTCGAGGCCGGGCTGCCGCGGCGCATCGGCGTCACGGCCTGAGCTATCGCTCGAACGCCCACTCCTTGTCGGTGAGCATGCGCGCGAAGGCGAGGCCGATCGCGAGCGCCGCGATCACCAGGCCCGCCTCGACGCCGTAGGCGAGGGCCTCCGTCGTCTCCCCGTTGGAGAGGTGGAAGATCGCCCGGTAGGCGGCGGAGCCCGGGATCATGATGACGACGGCGGGCACGGACGTGGTGATCCGGGGGAAGTTCAGGCGTGGGGCGACGTACGCCGTGATCAGCCCCACCAGCAGCGCGGCGATCGCCGCGGCGGCCTGGACGGGCAGGTGGCCGTCGACGAGCGCGAGTCGGACGGCGTTCGCGACCGCCCCGATCCACCCTGCCGCGAGCGCCATGCGCCACGGGCTGTTGAACATCAGGGCGAAGCCGAGGGCGGCGACGAAGCTGGCGAGGATCCGCAGGCCCCAGAGCACGCCCGTGCTCAGGGGGAGCGGGTCGCTCGGGACCGGGTCGAGGCCCGCCACCCCGGAGACGGCCCACACCGCGAGCGCCGCCGACGTGAGGATCATCAACGCGTAGGTGAGGCGCGCGACGCCGGCGGAGAAGTCGAGCTTGGCCAGGTCGAGCGCCCCCGTGACCAGGGGGAACCCGGGGATGAGGAACAGGACGGCGGACGTGTAGCCGGCCTCGTGGCTCGCGGCGTCGGCGCCGAGCCCCTGGGCCGCCAGGAGGAACACGACGTACGTCAGGCACGCCAGGGTGGCGGCGTACATCGTGACGCCGAACTGGTTCCAGCCGCGGTGGATCAGCACGCGGCGCAGGGCCTGGCCGAACCCTGCGCCGAAGAACACGCCGACGACCTCGAGCCAGCCGCCGTTGTTGAGGAACGCGAAGCCGGCGCACGCCATCGCGGCCCACAGCGCGTTCAGCGCGACGGGGTACAGCGGGGGCTTGTTCTGGATGCGGTCGAGCTCGTGCGCGACCTCGTCGACGGTCGACGCGTGGCCGCGCTCCTCGAGGCGCTGGGCGAGGCGTTCGAGCTCGTTGAGCCGGTCGGTGTTCACGCCCACCGTGCGGACCTCGGTGACCTCGGTGCGGAAGCTCGGCCCCTGGTGGGAGGTCGCCGTGATCTCCGTGAGCGTCACGTGCGCCGTGTGCCGGTCGATGCCGACGGCGCGCGCGACCCGCGACATGGAGGCCTTGACCCGGTAGGAGCCCGTCCCGGCCGACAGGCTCAGGCGGCCGGCGCGCAGGGCGACGCCGGAGCGGCGGATCAGCTCGATCTCGTCGTCGTCGGGTTGTGTGGGCACGGGGACATTCTGACGGACGGGCCCGGTCGGGTCGCGGGGACGGCTGTGACGGCGAGCGAGCATCGACGCGCGGGACTACTTTCTCGCGCATGGGACTGCGACTGCGTGAGATCTGCCTGGACTGCCCCGACCCCGAGGCCTCGGCCGAGTTCTGGGCCGCGGCGCTCGGGTACCGGGTGACGGACCGTGACGAGGAGGGCGTCGAGCTCACCGGGGCGCCCGGGGTGCCGACGATCCTGCTGCTGCGGTCCGACGACGTGAAGAGCGCCAAGACCCCGATCCACCTCGACCTGTCGTCCGTCGGGACGACGCGGGACGAGGAGGTCGCCCGGCTCGAGTCGCTCGGCGCGCGCCGGGTCGACATCGGTCAGGGCGACGACGTGTCGTGGGTGGTGCTCGCGGACCCCGCCGGGCTCGAGTTCTGCGTCCTGTCCGGGGTGCACCCGCCGGAGCCGGAGCCGTTCGAGCTCTGACCCGCCCGGGTCTCGTTCCGGTGACGATCCTGGTGAGGCCCCCGTTCCGTTCGTGGCGCAGGTCACGTTCCGGGTATGGTCACGGCGTGCGTCGGCAGCGTGGCCGGCGCACGCCTCCGGCTCGGCGCGTCGGCGCAGGCCGGGTGCACATCGCAGTCGTCGAGGAGGACGGATGCTCGAGCTCGGCTCCACCAGCATGACGATCGTCGCTGTCATCGCAGCGATCGCTGTCGTGTCCCTCGTGTTCGCGCTGGTGCTGCGGCGCCAGGTCCTCGCGGCACCGAACGGGACCGAGAAGATGCGGGACATCGGGCAGGCGGTGCAGGAGGGCGCCTCGGCGTACCTGAACCGGCAGTTCCGCACCCTCGCGCTGTTCGCGGTGATCGTCTTCGGGCTCCTGTTCCTGCTGCCGGGGGACGGCGGTGTCCGCGTCGGGCGTTCCGTGGCGTTCCTCGTCGGCGCCGGCTTCTCGGCGTGCATCGGGTACCTCGGGATGTGGCTCGCCGTGCGCGCGAACGTCCGCGTCGCCGCGGCGGCGACCCGGCCGGGCGGCCGCACCGAGGGCGCGCGCATCGCGTTCCGCACGGGCGGCGTCGTCGGCATGTCGGTCGTCGGCCTCGGGCTGCTCGGCGCCGCAGGCGTCGTGCTCATCTACCAGGGCGATGCGCCGTCGGTCCTCGAGGGCTTCGGGTTCGGCGCCGCGCTCCTGGCCATGTTCATGCGGGTCGGCGGCGGCATCTTCACCAAGGCGGCGGACGTCGGCGCGGACCTGGTCGGCAAGGTCGAGCAGGGCATCCCGGAGGACGACCCGCGCAACGCGGCAACGATCGCGGACAACGTCGGCGACAACGTGGGCGACTGCGCCGGCATGGCCGCTGACCTCTTCGAGTCCTACGCCGTGACGCTGGTCGCCGCGCTGATCCTCGGCAAGGCCGTCATGGGGGAGCAGGGCCTGGTGTTCCCGCTCGTCGTCACCGCGGTCGGTGCGCTCGTCGCCGTGCTCGGCGTCTTCATCACCCGGGTCAAGGGGCAGGAGAGCGGGCTGACCGCGATCTACCGCGGCTTCTACGTCTCCGCCCTGATCGGCGCGGTCCTCGCCGCGATCGCCGCGTTCGTCTACCTGCCGTCGTCGTTCTCCGAGCTCTCCGGTACCGCCGACCTGGGCGACGTCAAGGCCGACCCGAGGGTCGTCGCGAGCCTCGCCGTCGTCATCGGCGTCGTGCTCGCCGGCATCATCCTCGCCGTCACCGGCTACTTCACCGGCACCACCTCGAAGCCCACCCTCCACGTCGCCGCCACGTCGCGGACGGGAGCGGCCACCGTCGTCCTCTCCGGCATCGGCGTCGGGTTCGAGTCGGCCGTGTACACCGCCGGCATCATCGCGGCGGCGATCTGCGGGGTGTTCCTCCTCGCGGGCGGCTCGATCTGGCTGTCGCTGTTCCTCATCGCGCTCGCCGGCTGCGGGCTGCTGACGACGGTCGGCGTGATCGTCGCGATGGACACCTTCGGCCCCGTCTCCGACAACGCACAGGGCATCGCCGAGATGTCCGGCGAGGTGGACGAGGAGGGCGCCCAGATCCTCACGGACCTCGACGCCGTCGGCAACACCACGAAGGCCATCACCAAGGGCATCGCGATCGCCACGGCCGTGCTCGCGGCCACGGCGCTGTTCGGCTCGTACGCGGACGCCGTCGAGGGGGCGCTCGCCGAGGTCGAGACCGTGGGCACCGGGCTCGTCACGTCGATGCTCACCTACGAGATCATCAGCCCGGTGACCCTGGTCGGCGTGATCCTCGGAGCGGCGACCGTGTTCCTGTTCTCCGGGCTCGCCGTCGACGCCGTGACCCGCGCGGCCGGGGCGATCGTCTACGAGGTGCGTCGCCAGTTCCGCGAGCACCCCGGGATCATGACCTACGAGGAGCGCCCCGAGTACGGGCGGGTCGTCGACATCTGCACCCGCGACTCGCTGCGGGAGCTCGCGACGCCGGGCCTCCTCGCGGCGTTCGCGCCGATCGCTGTCGGGTTCGGCCTCGGCGTCGGCCCGCTCGCCGGGTTCCTCGCCGGGGCGATCGGCGCCGGCGTGCTCATGGCGGTGTTCCTCGCCAACTCCGGCGGTGCCTGGGACAACGCGAAGAAGATCGTCGAGGACGGTGCGTACGGCGGCAAGGGGTCGCCGGCGCACGAGGCGACGATCATCGGCGACACCGTGGGCGACCCGTTCAAGGACACCGCGGGCCCTGCCATCAACCCGCTGATCAAGGTGATGAACCTCGTCTCCGTGCTGATCGCCCCGGCCGTCGTCCTGATGAGCGCACCCGAGGACGCGAACACCGTGCTGCGCATCGGCATCGCCGTCGTGGCGGCCGGCATCGCGTTCGGGGCCGTGATCTTCTCCCGGCTCCGTGCATCGCGCGTCGACCGCGAGCAGGAGGCCGAGATCGAGGCGGACGCCGTCGTCTGACGGCCGAGGTCGGCCAGGACGGCACTGTCCGTGCTGTCCGAGCGCCGCCCGAGCGCCGCCCGAGCGCCGTCCGAGCGGCGACGGCGGGAATCAGGCGATCGACGTCCGTGGGGCTCAGGCGGGCGGCGGCGCCGTCGACTCCCGCACGTACAGCTCGGGGCTCACGGTGACCCGGTGCACGGGCCGCCCCGGGTCGTCCAGCCGTCGGTGCAGCAGCTCGACCGCCGCGCGGCCGATGGTGCGGCGGGGCGGGCGTACTGCCGTGACGCGCGGGCTCGACAGCCCGGCGACCTCGTCGTCGTAGGCGACGATCGACAGGTCGTCCGGCACGCTGATCCCGCGTTCCTGCGCACGCTCGGTCAGGGCGATGGCCTCCGGGTCCGAGTGGACGAGGAGCGCGTGGGTCCCCGACTCCAGGCACGCATCGAGCGCTCGGTCGGCAGCCTGCTGCCAGTCCGGGTGCGAGTAGTCCACGGAGTCGAGGTCCGGGGTGCCGTCGCGGGTCAGCCCGAGGTCCTCGCACGCCTGCGACCAGCCGGCCCGCACCGGGCGCGACGTCGGGCTCTCTCCCGATGCGACGAGCCCTACGCGTCGGTGCCCGAGCCCGGCCAGGTGGTGCACCGCCATGCTCGCGCCGAGCGCGTGGTCGCTGACGACCGACTCCATCGGCGCCTGGTTGGGTGGCCGGGTCGCGCTGCGCTCCACGAGCACCACGGGCAGGTCGAGCGACTGGATCCACGCCAGCAGGGCGTCGCCGCCCGGTGCCCGGAGGCTCGGCGCCACGAGCAGGCCGTCCACCCCGACCGACTCCGCGAGCCGGGCGATCTGCCGGCGGTCGACGTCGACGTCGTAGGACGAGCCGCTGAGGACGAGCCGGACACCGAGGGCCGTCGCGGTCTCGCGGGCGCCCTGGAGGACGCCGGGCCAGTAGTAGTCGAGCGACGGGACGACCATGCCGAGCGTCCGGGTGGGTCGTGCCTGCTCCGGCGTGTCGCCGGGCAGCGTGCCCGACGACGTCTCGACCGTCGGTGATCCCGTCGCCGGGGACGCGGGGTCGTTCCCACCCGCGTCGGTGCCCGGGACGAGCGTCGCGCCACCGTGGACCCGGCGCACCAGCCCTTCGGCGGCGAGCTGCGTGATGTCCCGACGGATCGTCACGGGGGTGACCCCGAGCCGGCGGGAGATGTCGCTGACACGAACCGTCCCGTCCTCGCGCAAGGCGGCCAGGAGCTGGTCGCGCCGGGTGGTCGGCAGAACGGGCGACGTCATGGGTGCACCTCCACGGTGAGGGTGAGGTGACCGCTTCTGCGGACCCTCGCGGGTTCGACGGGTTCGAGGGTCAGGCGCGTGAGGTGGTCGCCCCAGATCTCGGAGAGTAGCGGGTCGTCGAGCGGCCGTCCGGTCGTGCGGGCCCGTGTGGTCGCCGGGTCCCAGGTGAGCAGCGCGCGCCGCGTCCCTGCGACGGGCGTGACGACGGCGCGGCCGGGCGTCGTCGTGTCGACCTCGCCGGCGAGCACGTGGTGGACGACGACCGTCCCGTCCGGCCCCTCGACCGCCGGCGTGTCGGCCTCCCAGGCGTCGTCGACCACGACCCGGCCGTCCGGCCGGTCGAGGTGCACCGTCCGCGCGAGGCCGTTCAGCCCCTCCACGGGGTACGCGTCGGTGAGGTCGACGCGGGCCGTCGCGCCGTCGTCCGACACGTCGAGCCCGGCGGAGCGGGCGCGGAGCCCGGGTCCCGTGCCCTGCGGGGTGCCGAAGGGCTCCGGGACGGAGTGCCACGAGCTCTGCATGGTCCAGATCGAGTACCTGTCCGGCCCGAAGGTCTGGGCCGTGTACGTGGGGCGGCCCGGGTCGACGACGACGGGCACGCCGTCGAGCGCGACGATCACCGACCCGACGTCGCAGTGGTTGTGGGACTCGGCGTTGTGGCCGCCCTTGACGGCGAAGGCGACACCGTCCGTGGTGCCGGCGGACTGCCGGGCGAGGCCGACCTGGGTCCCGGCGAGCCACACGTCGGCGACGAGCGGTGCACCCGTCCCGAGGGAGGCGGCGTCGTCCCAGGGGTGCGCGAGGGCCCGCAGCAGCCGGCCGAGCCCGAGCTGTCGGCCCTGCATGTCGGTCGCCGGCCGGGGGCCGTCCGCCGCGGTCCGCTCGGCGAGCTCGTGCATCGCGGTCGCGTGCCGCTCGGCGTCGACCGCCCCGAGCCGGCGTGCCCACCGCTGGACGACGTCCCACGGCTGGTCCGGCGAGGGCCGCGCGCTCCCGTCGGCGAACCCGACGAACCAGGCCCCGCCGAGGTGCATGCGGTGCGGGAACTCGACGAGGGCCCGCAGCCCGGGTCGAGCCGCGGCGTCGGGCGTGCAGCCGGTCGCGTGGTCGAGGACCTCGAGCGCCTCGAGCGCGCGGCACGCCCCCTGCCACCAGTACCCGTACCCCTCGTCGATCGCGCCGTCGTCCGGCAGCGACGCGACATACGCGTCGATCCCCGCGGCCACGCGGTCCACGAGGTGTGCGCGGACCTCGGGCTCCTCGACCGTGGCGAGCCCCGCGACGAGGACGTTCCCGTGGATCCACGCGGTCCAGTTGATGAGCGGCGGCGACAGCCACCACCAGTCGGTCCGCTCGAGGAACGGGTCGACGACCCGGCCGCGCACCTCGTGGCGCAGGCGCTCCCGGACGCCGGGGGCGACCTCGTCGAGGCGGTCACCCAGCACGTGGTCGATCCACCCGAGCTGCGCGGCGACCTCTCCGGCGCCGAGATCGAGGACGGGTTCGGTCACCGAGGGGACGACGGTGCCGCGGTCGTGGGACGCGTCGTCGTGCGCCGGCCAGCACCACGAGCTCTGCTCGCACAGGAGCACGACGCCGTCGGCGACCTCGTCGACGCGCGCCGCGGTCGGGTCGGCCAGCGCCGCGACGACCGCGCGCGAGAGCCGCTGCTCACGGGCGAAGACGACGTCCTGGTACTCCTCGCGGTCGCCGTCGCGGACGAACCGGGCGTACTGGTGGGCGAGCGGCTGCGGCCACGGGGTGCCGCGCTCGGCGTCGGCCTGCGCGAGCAGACGGTCGAGGAGGTCGGCGCGCTGCGGCGCCTCGCTGGTCCGGTGGCTCGTCGCGTCGGCCGAACCGGCGCGGGGCGGCACGTGGATCGCCGGGAGGGCGCTGCTGCGGGCTCGGACCGGGTGCCTGCCAGGGTCCGTCGGTGGCGTCTCACGCACGGGGGCTCCTCGTCGAGCGGTGGATGATCGTTTCTGATCGAATCTTAGCATCATTCCCGTCTTGACCGTTTCGATCCTGCACGTTTAACTAGGCACCGGACGGTTTCGATCACTGATGATCGTCCTGCGGGGCCTGAACGAACAGGCCCGAACTTCGACGAGGAAGGCAGGCCCGTGGACGACGCCCCGAGCGGCACCCGTAGCGACCGGCCGACGGCGCTCCTCCTGATGGACCGCCGTACGTTCGATCTCCAGTTCCACGCCGAGCAGCTCGACCGGCTCGCCGGTCTCGCGCAGACCACCGACCCCGTGTGCATCAGCGAGCTCGACTCGCCCCAGGCGATCGCCCTCCTCGCGCAGGCCGACGTCGTCCTCACCTCGTGGGGTGCTCCGGCACTGACCGCGGAGCGGCTGGCCCGGGCGCCGAGGCTGCGCGCGGTGCTGCACTGCGCCGGCACCGTCCGCGGGGTGCTCCCCGACCGGACGTGGGACCACGGGCTCCTCGTGACCTCCGCGGCCGACGAGAACGCGCGCCCGGTCGCCGAGTTCACGCTCGCCGCGATCATCCTCGCCGGGAAGAAGGCGCCGTTCATCGCCGCCGACTCGGGGACCGCCGGGCGCGGCTGGTCGGTCGCCGGCGAGCAGGGCGAGCTCTCGAACCGCGGCCGCACCGTGGGTCTCGTGGGCCTCTCGCGCATCGGGCGCAAGGTGCTCGACCTGCTGCGGATCCTCGAGACCGGTGCGGTGCTCGTCGCCGACCCGACCGTGGACGCCGCCGAGGTCGCATCGCTGGGCGCCGAGCTCGTCGAGCTCGACGAGCTCGTGCGCCGCAGCGACATCGTCTCGCTGCACGCCCCGGCGCTCCCGTCGACGTACCGCATGATCGGTGCGGCGGAGCTCGCGGCGATGCCCGACGGCGCCACGCTGATCAACACGGCGCGCGGGTCGCTCGTGGACACCGCGGCCCTCGAGGCCGAGTGCGCGAGCGGTCGCATCGACGCGATCCTCGACGTCACGGACCCCGAGCCGCTGCCGGCGGCCTCCCCGCTCCACACCCGGTCGAACGTGATGGTGACCCCGCACATCGCCGGCTCCCTCGGGTCCGAGACCCGCCGCATGAGCGACCACGCGCTCGACGAGCTCGAGCGCTGGATCGCCGGGGAGGCCCCGCTGGCCCCGGTGACCCGCGAGCACCTGGACGTGAGCGCATGACCCGGGTCCGCACGCGCACCGAGATGGTGGCGCTCGCCGACACGATGCTCCGGGCCGCGCGCCCCTACGGCTCCCCGGGGCACGCCCGGATCACGCTCCCCGGCGCGCCCGGAGGCTACGGCACGGACGTCGACGGCCTCGAGGGCTTCGCCCGCACGCTCCTGCTCGCCGGGTTCCGCCTCGCAGGCGAGCCCGACGCCGACCCCGACGGTCTCGCCGAGTGGTACGCCGAGGGCTTCGCGGCGGGCACCGACCCGCACTCCGCCGAGCGCTGGGTCCGGCCGAGCGAGCACGGGCAGGCCAAGGTCGAGGCGGCCTCCCTCGCCCTGATCCTCGACATGACGCGCCCCCTGATCTGGGACCGGTTGGCACCGCTCGTCCAGGAGCAGGTCGTCGACTACCTCGCCGAGGTCGTCGGCGACACGACGTACCCGCGCAACAACTGGCTCTGGTTCCGCGTCACGGTCGAGACGTTCCTGCGGTCGGTCGGCGGGCACTGGTCCGCCGACGACATCGCCGACGACCTCGCGAAGCACGACTCCTACTACCGCGGCGACGGCTGGTTCTCCGACGGGGAGGAGCGGTCGTTCGACCACTACGTCGGGTGGGCGATGCACCTCTACCCGGTGCTCTGGTCGCGCATGCAGGGCGCGGCGGAGCTCACCGCGGACCTCGCGCCGGGCCGGGCGGTCGACGACGTCGCGCGCCTGGACCGGTTCCTGCTCGACGCGGTCCACCTCGTGGGGGCGGACGGCGGCCCGCTGCTCCAGGGACGCAGCCTCACCTACAAGTTCGCGGCGGCGGCGCCGTTCTGGGCCGGCGCGATCGCCGAGGTGCCGAGCACGGCCCCGGGGCTGCTGCGTCGTGCCGGCACCGGGATCGTCGACCACTTCGCGCAGCGCGGCTCGCCCGACGGCGACGGGCTGCTCACCCTCGGGCTGCACCGTCCGTGGCGCGGCATCGCCCAGACCTACTCGGGCACCGGCTCCCCGTACTGGGCGGCCAAGGGCATGCTCGGCATAGCGCTGCCCGCCGAGCACCCCGTGTGGACGGCGCCCGACGCCGCGCTCCCCGTCGAGGAGGGCGACGCCCTCCGCGCCGTGGGCCCCGCGGGCTGGGTCGTCAGCGGCACCCGGGCCGACGGCGTCGTCCGCATCGCCAACCACGGGACCGACCACGCCCACGAGGGCGACCTCGTCGGCGACTCGCCGCTCTACGCACGGATCGGCTACTCGACGGCGACCTTCCCGCTGATCGACGAGGCGTCGACGACGGACCCGTCGGACCAGTCGGTGGTCCTGCTGGACGCCCACGGCCGCGCCACGCACCGCGCCGGGATGCGCTGCCTGCAGGCACGGGTCGACCGGCCGGACGACGGGAGCGCGGCGGCGGTCGCCGTGGCGGCGTCCGACGTCTCCGCGCACTGGCTCGACGTCGAACCCGCCGGCCACGACCACGGGTCCGGGCGCACCGGAACCCCTCGAGCGGCCGGGGACCTCCGCGTGGTGTCGCTGCTGCGCGGACCCTGGGAGCTCCGGCTCGTGCGGGTCGAGCGCATCGAGGGCATCGAGGGCGCCGAGCCCGGCACGACCCCCGAGCTCCGGATCAGCGGTTGGCCCGTGGCCGGCGAGCCCGACGAGGTCGGGACGACGTCCGGCGACCGGCAGGCCGCGGCCGCAGCCGGCGCGCTGCGCTCGACGGTGGTCTCCGTCCTCGGCGCGGGGCGACCCGAGGTGCTCGGTCGCTCCGACGGCAGCCCGTTCGGCGACGCCGCTGCGGTCCCGGCGATGGCCTTCCCGGCGCTGCCGGGGAGTGGTCCGCCGTCCTGATCGAGCTCCGACGAGACGTCGCCGAGCAGCCGCAGGTCGCCGCGGACCTCACGGTGACCTGCACGCTCGGCGGGCCTGAGGACCGGCCCGTGGCCGACGTCGTCTGGCCGGACGGCACGAGGACCAGCACGACCACGTAGACGCACCACCACGAACGACGCCGGACGCCGACCAGGTGACCCGGTGGACGGCACGGCCCGGGCCCCGGGTCGGCGATTTCAAAGGAGATATCGACATGAAGCGCTCACTGACCACGGCGGTCGGCCTGGCAGCAGCGGCATCGCTCGTGCTCGCCGGCTGCAGCGGCGACGGGGACTCGGGCGGCGGGGACGGCGACGCCGCGGCCGACGGCCCGGTCGAGCTCACGCTCGCGGGGTGGAGCCTGTCGACCACGCCCGAGTTCCAGGTGCTCGCCGACGCGTTCCACGAGGCGGAGCCCGACATCACCGTCGAGCTCCAGGAGTACAGCGCCGACGACTACGACACGCAGATGACTGCCGACCTCGCCGCAGGCAGCGCACCCGACATGTACGCGCAGAAGACCCTCGCGGGGTTCACCACGTACCAGGGCGGCGGCCAGCTCATGGACGTCTCCGACGTCGCGGGCGGGTTCGACGACGACACCAAGGGCGTCGAGGCGTACGAGGTGGACGGCGTCACGTACGCGGTCCCGTACCGCCAGGACTCCTGGTACCTCTACTACAACCAGGACCTGTTCGACGAGGCCGGCGTCGACGCCCCGGACGGCTCGTGGACCTGGGACGACTACGTCGCGACGGCGAAGGAGCTCGACGGGGCCCTCGGCGACGGCGTGGACGGCACCTACGAGCACACGTGGCAGTCCACCCTGCAGGGGTTCGCGAACTCGCAGAGCCCTGACGGCGACATCCTGAGCGGCGACTACGCGTACTTCAAGCCGTACTACGAGAAGGCCGTCGACCTCCAGGACTCCGGCGCCCAGGTCGACTACGGCACCGCCACCACCAACAGCCTCAGCTACCAGGCCCAGTTCGGTACCCAGAAGACCGCCATGATGCTCATGGGCAGCTGGTACGTGGCCACGCTCCTCGCCCAGGTGGAGAGCGGCGACGCGGACGAGTTCGCGTGGGGCATCGCCCCGGCGCCGCAGCTCGACGCGAGCACGACCGACAACCCCGTGACCTTCGGTGACCCGACCGGTGTCGGGATCAACCCGGCGATCGACGAGTCGAAGGCCGACGCCGCGAAGAAGTTCCTCTCGTTCATCGGTGGGGCGGACGCGGCCGCCGCGCTCGCGGAGATCGGCATCACCCCGGCGTACCAGGCCGACTCGGTGGTCGACGCGTACTTCGCCGTCGACGGCGTGCCGGGCGACGACCTGTCGAAGTTCACGTTCGCCACCCACGAGACGGCTCCGGAGAACCCGGTCGCGCCGAACGTCGCGACGGTGCAGGCGATCCTCGGGGACATGCACTCCGCGATCATGTCCGGGACCTCGTCGATCGACGACGCCATCGCCGAGGCGCAGGACCGCGCCAAGAGCGAGGCCGACATCGGCTGACGCAGCCTCCGCTGCACCTGGGTCCGGCGTGACGCGCCGAGCGCGCCGAGCGCGCCGAGCGGTCGCCGTCGCGCCGGACCCCGCCCCATCCACTGATCGACAGGAGCGCCCCATGGCGACGACGTCCGTCGAGACACCCTCGACCGCACACCGTCGGAGCAAGCCGGGAACCCGGCTGCGGCGACGCAACAACTTCATCGGGTGGACGTTCATCCTGCCGAACTTCCTCGGCTTCGGGACGCTCACCCTGATCCCCGTGATCGCCCTCTTCTACCTGTCGTTCACGAGCTGGAACGCGTTCGGCGCGGCCCCGTGGGTCGGTCTCGACAACTTCACGAGGCTCTTCGAGGACAACAGCTTCCGCAGGGCGCTGCTCAACACCCTGTACTACTCCGGCCTGCACATCCCGCTGACCCTCATGGCGTCCCTCGGGCTCGCGCTGCTCCTCAACCAGAAGCTCAAGGGCGTCGCGTTCTTCCGGACCGCGGCCTTCTTCCCCTACATCACGTCGATGGTCGCCATCGCCGTCGTGTGGAACATGCTGTTCAGCCCCGACTTCGGCCCGATCAACCAGCTCCTGCGGTTCTTCGGCGTCGACAACCCCCGGGGTGGACGACGTCCGCCGCGTGGTCGATGCCCGCGGTGATCATCGTCGGCGTGTGGCGGGAGATGGGCTACTACATGCTCCTCTTCCTCGCGGGCCTCCAGACGATCCCGCGCGAGCTCTACGAGGCCGGACGCATGGACGGCGCCAACGCGTGGCAGCGGTTCTGGAGCATCACGCTCCCGTCCCTGCGGCCGACCACGTTCTTCATCACGGTGATCCTCACCATCGGCAGCCTCAAGGTCTTCGACCTGATCCTGCTGATGACGGACGGCGGCCCCGGCCAGTCGACGCTCGTGCTCTCGCAGTACATCTACGAGAAGGGGTTCGTCGAGAACCAGTTCGGCTATGCGTCAGCGGTGTCCGTCGCGCTGTTCTTCATCTGCATCGCCGTCACCATCGTGCAGTTCGCCGTGAACAGGAGGCAGTCCCGATGAGCGCCACCACCGCAGCGACCCTCCCGGTGTCGCAGATCGAGGGCGGGCCGGTCGTGCGCGGCCCGCGTCGGCCCACCCCGGCGAAGCGCGCAGGCCGCGGCGTGCTCTACGTCGTGCTGGCCCTCGCGGCCGCCGCGGTCCTGCTCCCGTTCGTCTGGATGGTCATCTCGTCGTTGAAGACCAACAACGACGTGTTCACGGTCCCGATCCAGTGGATCCCCGACCCCTTCGTCTGGAACAACTACGTCGAGATCTGGCAGAAGTCGGACATGACGACGTGGATCAAGAACACGCTGATCCTGTCCGTGAGCGTCACGTTCCTCCAGGTGCTCACGGGCAGCTTCGCGGCGTACGGGTTCTCGAAGGTCCGCTTCGCCGGCCGCGACGCGCTGTTCCTGATCTACGTGGCGACGATCGCCGTCCCGTGGCAGGCGTACATGATCCCGCAGTTCGTCATGCTGTCGAAGATCGGCCTGTCGAACACCCTGTGGGCGATCCTCGCGCTGCAGACGTTCGGGGCGTTCGGCGTGTTCCTCATGAAGCAGTTCTTCGAGACGGTGCCGGAGGAGCTCAGCGAGGCGGCACGCATCGACGGGCTCTCCGAGTACGGGATCTGGCGGCGCATCATGATCCCGCTGTCCGTCCCCGCGATCGCGAGCCTCACGCTCATCACCTTCACGAACACGTGGAACGACTACCTCGGGCCCCTGATCTACCTGCGCAGCCCCGACCTCTGGACGCTGCAGCTCGGGCTCAAGACGTTCATCGGCCAGTACAACGCCGACTACGCGCTCATCATGACCGGGTCGGTGATCTCGGTGCTGCCGATCGCGATCATCTTCCTCGCAGGTCAGCGCTACTTCATCGAGGGCATCGCGACGAGCGGGCTGAAGGGATGAGCGCCGTGGTCACCGCCGCCCGGGCGCCGCGCCGGAGGTTCCTCACCCACGGCGCGCTCGAGACCGTGTTCGGGGTCGCGTACGTCGGGCTGATGACGAACCTGCTGCTGCTCGTCGGCTCGCTGCCGTTCGTCGTCCTCCTCGTGACGACCGACCCGACACGCTCGTGGCTGCTGCTGGCGCTCGCGGCGCCGTTCGCGTTCCCGACCCTGACGGCGGTGTGCGCCGTGTACCGGGCGTTCTCGCAGGAGGGCAGCACCACGGTCGTGCGCACCTTCGCCGCGGCCTGGCGTGCCGGGTTCCGTCGCTCGCTGGCCGTCGGTGCCGTCGTCGTCGGCGCCCTCGTCGTCCTCGGGGTCGACGTCCGCGCCGTCTGGGGCATGCAGGTCGGGGCGGTGGCGATCCCGGTCCTCGCCGTCCTGATCGCCCTGGTCGTCGCGACGGTCCCCGTGCTCGTCGTGGTCGCCGCCGAGCGGCCGGACCTGCGTCTGCGCGACGTGCTGCGGGTCGCCCCGTACCTCGCGCTGCGCCGCTGGTACCTGACGGCGCTCTCGTTGTTCTCGGCCGGGCTGCTCTTCGCCCTGTTCGCCGCGCAGCCTGCGGTCGCGATCGGGCTCGCGGCCGCGCCGCTGCTCTACGTGGTGTGGGCGAACGGTCGGTTCGCCGTGGAGCGGCTCCCGGGCAGCGCCGAGGCCGCGTGACGCGGGTGCCGGACGCCGCGGGGCCGTTCGACGAGGACGGCGCCCCGGTCGTCGGTGCCGCGGGAGCGTCGCGTCCGCGCCACGACCACGCTGTCGCCGACGTCGAGGTGTGGGCGTGGGACGAGCTCGCGACCGACGCGCAGAAGGCGGAGCAGGGCGCACGGCTCGCTGCGCTGCGCGACCGTGGGCACGTGATCGGGCAGGGGTGCGTCGTCTCGTCCCGCGCCGCGGTCCGGGCCGAGCGGTTCGAGCTCGGTGACCGCAGCTACGTCGCGGCGGACGCGCACGTCGGCGGCGACGTCGTCGTCGGCGCGGACTGCTCCGTGAACGTCCGGGTGACCGTGCGCGGGAGGGTGCGGCTCGGCCGGGCGGTGCGCATCGGTGCGGGGACGTCGATCCTCGGCTTCGACCACACCTTCGACGACCCGGACACCGAGATGTTCCGCCAGCCGTTGCGCAGCCAGGGCATCACCGTCGGGGACGACGTGTGGATCGGTGCGCACGTCGTCGTCCGTGACGGCGTCACCGTCGGGTCGCACGCGGTGGTCGGTGCCGGTTCCGTCGTCACCCGGGACGTGCCCGACTGGGCGGTCGTCGTCGGGAACCCGGCCCGCGTCGTCCGCGACCGGCGGCCCGGCCGCAGCGGGGTCGCCGGGTCGACGGCGACCGGCGGACCGAGCGGGAGCGGACGGCGGGCCTCGGGCCGGCCGTCCCGGATCGGCGTGCGTGACCTGGGGGAGCGTGCACGCGCGGACGTCCCTGCGATCCTCGACGCGGCGTGGCGCGACGGCGCCTTCCACGACGGGCCGGGCTCGGCCGCGACGGTGCGCGCACACTGCGACGCGGTCGAGCTCGCCGACCTCATCGCCCGAGCGGCTCCGTCGCCGCTGTCCCGTACGGAGCACGTGGCGCTCCTGCAGGGGTGGCAGGACCCGGCGACGGGGCTCGTGCCCGAGCTCGGGAGCGGCGTCCGTCGAGCCGCCGAAGCCGCCGGATCCGTCGGCGCTGCTGCCGCTGTCCCCGGGCGGACGGGGACGACCCACGGGTCGCTGCCGCGCGACGACCAGGCGTACCACGTGCTCTGCGTCGGCCACGCGCTGGACCTCCTCGGTGCCCGGCCCGCGCACCCGGTCGCGGCGATCGTCGGTGCCGCCCCGGGGGACCTGCTGGCGCTCCTGGACCGGCTGCCGTGGGACTCGGGCGCGTGGGGGCCGGTGCGCACGTCGACGCGGTCGGCTCCGCGCTCACCTGGGCGATGCTCGCGGGCGGTGAGCGGTCCGCCGCGGCAGAGGCGGTCGTCGGCTGGCTCGCCACGCGCCAGAGCGCGGGCACAGGGCTGTGGGGCACCGCGCGCGACGGACTGCGCGAGCCCGTCAACGGCGCCTACCGGGCCCTGCGCGGCACGCTGCACCTGTGGGGGCTGCCCGTCGGCAGGCCGCGCGCCCTCGTGGACGCCGTGCTCCGACGTGCCGCCGAGCTACGACGCGGGACATGGACCGCCTGCGACGCGCTCGACGTCGTCCAGCTCCTGTGGTGGTCCCGACGCGTCGACCCGGACCACCGGAGCGGCGAGGTGGCCGACGTCGCCGCGCACGTCCTCGACCTCGCCACCGGTGCGTGGGTCCCGGGTCGGGGCCTCCCGTTCGCTCCGGGCCTGGAGCCCACGCTCCAGGGCACCGAGATGTGGCTGGCGCTCGCCTGGTACGCGGCCGACCTGATCGACCGGGCCGACGACCTCGGGTACCGACCCCGCGGCGTCCACCGCCCCGATCCGCTCCTGGACCTCGGCGCCCTCGCCCCCTCAGGCAGCAGCGGGACACCCGGCCGGGGGAGAATCGGTGCGTGACCGAGCCCTCGAACGTCCCGTCCGTCGACACTCCCGGACCCGCCGGGCCAGGTAGCGCTGCCGGCACCGTCGCCGCGCTGCGCGCCGACCTGGTCGGTGCCGACTTCACCGTCGACGGGGTGGAGGGGCTGCTCGGCCCCGTCGCGGCCGCCGCGCTGCACCGCGAGCAGACCGTGCCGGCGCGACGGGTGCTCGCCGACGTGCTCGGCGCGAACGACGCCCGCCCCCGTGAGGCCGTCGCCGCACTCTCCACGCTGTTCCTGCTCGGGGGCGAGGTCCCCGCGTCCGTCCTCGGTCGGGCGCTGCCGTCCGTCGGCGTGGACGGCGCGGTGCGCCTCGGCCTCGTCCGCCGCGCCGGTCAGGGCGCCGACGACGCGGTGCGGGCCGCGATCGACCTGCGTCCGTACGCCGCCGCGGACGCCGCGGGCGAGGTGTCCTGGTGGCTGGCCTCCGACCTCGGCGAGCTCGCCACCGGTCGGCGGCTCGCGGGTGACCACGTCCTCGGCGCGGGCGGTGCCTCGACGACCCTGGCCCAGGTCACGGTCCGTGAGCCGGTGGACCGGGTGCTCGACCTCGGGACGGGGTGCGGCATCCAGGCGTTGCACGCCTCCCGGCACGCACGGGCCGTGGTCGGTACCGACATCTCGCGCCGGGCGCTGGCGTTCGCGGCGTTCAACCGGGCGCTGGCCGGCCTCGACGAGGACCGGTTGGACCTGCGCGAGGGGTCGATGCTCGACCCGGTCGCCGGCGAGCGGTTCGACCTCGTCGTGAGCAACCCGCCGTTCGTCATCACGCCCCGGCGGTCGGGGTCCGGGTCGTCGGCGGACGCCGCCGCGGGGATCCCGGAGTACGAGTACCGGGACGGGGGCCGCGCGGGTGACGACGTCGTCCGCGACCTCGTCACGGGGGTGGGCGCGGTGCTCGCGCCGGGCGGCGTCGCCCAGATGCTGGGCAACTGGGAGCACCGCCGGGGCGAACCGTGGACCGAGCGGGTGGGGCGCTGGCTGGACGAGTCGGGGCTCGACGGGTGGGTGATCCAGCGTGAGGTCCAGGACCCCGCCGAGTACGCGGAGACGTGGATCCGGGACGGGGGCACGACTCCCGAGCGCGAGCCGGCGGCCTGGGCGTCCGCCTACGGGGCGTGGCTCGACGACTTCGCGACGCGCGACGTCGAGGGCATCGGCTTCGGGATCGTGACGCTGCGCCGGCCGCCCGAGGCCCAGGGCGTCCCGGAGGCGGCACGGCTGCGTCGCCTCGAGGAGCACTCGGGCGCGGTGCACCAGCCGCTCGGCGGGCACGTCGCCGCGTCCCTCGCGGCGCACGACTGGCTCCGTGGCCGCACCGACGCGGCGCTCGCCGAGGCCCGCCTCGTGGTCGCGGCCGACGTGAGCGAGGAGCGGTTCCACGCGCCCGGGCAGAGCGACCCGAACGTCGTCGTGATCCGGCAGGGCGGCGGACTCGGTCGGGGGTCCACGCGTCGTCGCCGCTCGCCGCGCTCGTCGGCGTGTGTGACGGCGAGCTCAGCGTCGGGCAGATCGTCGGCGCGCTCGCGTCGCTGTTCGAGGTGCGCGCCGACGAGCTCGCTGCGGAGCTACTGCCCGCCGTCCGCGATCTCGTCCGCGACGGGTTCCTCCGCGCGTCCTGACCCCGGTGCGGTCGGCGCGGTGCGGCCGACGACCATGGCGAGGCTGAGCTCCCGCACCCGTCGTGCGTCGGCGCCGGTCGGGACGAGGGCCGGTGTGGCGAGCGCCAGCTGTTCGGCACCGACGACCGTGGCGAGAGCGATGGTCGCGCGTGCACGGGCCTCGTCGGGCGTGAAGCCCGCGGACGTCAGCAGGCGCGTGACGACGTCGAGCCGCCGTTCGGTGACCCGGGTCAGGGTCTCGCCGACCCCGGGGAGCTCGGCCTGGGCGTAGAGGAGCTGCTCGCCCACCCGGGGGAGCGGCGCCGGGTGACGGCGGCGAAGAGCGTGGCGAGCTGTTCCGTCGGTCCGCCGGGGGCCGCCTCGACCTCCGAGATGATCTCCTCCGTCTCGGTCTCCCAGCGGGCGAGCACCGCGTCGACGAGGGCCTGCCGATCGGTGAAGTGCCAGTAGAAGGAGCCCTTCGTGGCGCCCAGCGCTCGGGCGACCGGTTCGACCTTGACCGCCTCGAGGCCGGCCGACGCGAAGGCGTCGTAGGCGGCGTCGACCCACGCCGAGGCGTCGCGTCGGGCTGCGGGGGACATGATCCATACGGTACCGTACAGATATCCGTACGGTGGCGTACGGAACCGTGGAGAAAGGTCCCCGATGAGCCCAGCACCCTCGCCGGCATCGAGTACGACGCCGTGCTTCTCGTCCCTCGCGCTCGACGACGTCCCGCGCCCGGACTTCGCGGACGTCGCCCTCGTGCCCTTGCCCGACGGCGCCCCCGTGGACCCGGCAGCGTGGGCGCGCGCGATCTTCGACGTCCGCGCAGCCCCGGTCTGGGTGCGTGGCGCGTTCGTCCTGCGGCAGGCGCTCGCGCCGCTCATCGGCGTGCCTCCCGGCGAGTCCGGCGTCTTCGATGTCGCCCGCGTCGAGGGTGAGGAGGCGCTGATCGTCGCGGACGACGATCACCTGGACTTCCGGTGCGGCGTCGCGGTGGACGGCTCCGCGCGGCTGGTGCGCGTGACCACGGCGGTGCGGCTGCACGGATGGCGAGGACGTGCCTACTTCGCCCCGGTCCAGCTCGCTCACGGCCCGATCGTCCAGTCGATGATGCGACGGGCCGCGCGCTCGATGGCTCGGCAAGGTCGCCAGGCCTGACCGGCCCAGCGATAGCCGCACCCCGGTCGGTCGGAGACCGCCTCGCGACCGCTACTCGCGCGGCAGCGTGACCTCGAACGTCGTGCCGGGCCGGCCCTTCGACGCCAGGTCCCCGGGGGATCGGACGGCGATGCTCCCGCCGTGCGCGTGGGCGACGGCGTCCGCGATCGCGAGGCCCAGCCCCGTGGAGCCGCTCACGCGGTTGCGCGCCGAGTCGCCGCGGGAGAACCGCTGGAACAGCGAGGGCGCGAGGGACTCGGGGACTCCCGGGCCGTCGTCCGACACCGTGAGGACCACGCACGCCTCCTCGGGGCGGAGGCCGACGACGACCCGCGTCCCCGCGGGCGTGTGGACGCGGGCGTTGCCCACCAGGTTCGTGAAGACCTGCCGGAGCCGCGCCTCGTCGCCGAGGACGTCGAGCCCTCCGTCGCCGACCTCGTGGTCGCCCTCCGAGGCGCCACCCTCACGGTCGGGCTCACGGTCGGGTTCACGGTCGGGCTCGGGCAGGTCGAGCTCCCACACATGGTCCGGGCCGGCGGCGTGGCCGTCCATGACCGCGTCGACGGCCAGCGCTGCGAGGTCGACCGGTACACGCTCGAGCGCGCGGCCGGCGTCGAGCCGCGCCAGCAGCAGCAGGTCCTCGACGAGCGCGCCCATGCGCACGGACTCCGACTCGATGCGGTCGAGCGAGCGCCTCGTCCCCTCCGGGACCTCGTCCGGCGACCGGCGCACGAGCTCCGCATACCCGCGGATCGACGCCAGCGGGGTGCGCAGCTCGTGCGAGGCGTCCGCGACGAACTGCCGGACCTGCGTCTCGGAGTCGTGCCGCGCGGTCAGGGAGGACTCGACGTGCCCGAGCATGCGGTTGAGGGCGGCGCCGACGCGACCTACTTCGGTGCGGTCGTCGGCGAGCGAGGCGTCGACCCGCGGGATCTCGGCGACCTCGCCGCGGTCGAGCGGGAGCTCGGAGACCGCGGTGGCGGCGTCCGCGACGGCGTCGAGAGGGCGCAGCGACCGCCGCACGAGCCACGCGCCGAGCGCACCTGCCGCGACGATCCCGACCAGCGCCAGCGAGAGCTCGACGACGACGAACCTGCTGACGGTGTGGTCGAGCTCCGCCGTGCTCATCGCGGTGACCGACGACGACCCGTCCGGTCGCTCCTGGGCCACGGTCCGGTAGCTCCCGAGCCCGGGGACGTCGACGACGTGGACGGCGCCGTCGTCCGGCACGCTCGCGAACGCGTCCGACTGCTCGCCCGTCAACGGCTGCCAGTCGCCCGCCTCGTCGACGTAGCCCGCGGCCGCGACCTCGCCGGTGCCCGACCGGACGATGTTGATCGTCCCGGCCGACTGCCCCGGAGGTGGGTCGACCTGGTCACCGGGGATCGGCTCCGGCCGGAGGTCGTCGCCGGTCCCGCCGGTCCCGCTGTCGCCCGCGCGCTCGTCGGCGGGCCCGAGTCCCTGCTCGTCGGCGGGCAGGGGCGGGTCGTCGCGGAACCGTTCGGTGCGCTGGCTCGCGCTCTGCAGGGCGGCGTCGAGCTGGGAGACCAGGCTCGACCGCAGGGCGAGGGCCGACGTCGTCCCGAGCGCGGCGGAGAACGCCACCAGGACGACGACGACCACGACGACCAGGCGCCGCCGCAGCGTGAGTGGCCGCCCGGGCCGCCCCGTCCGGGGTGCGGAGGCGCTCATCCGGCCTCGGCGGCGGGCTTCAGGACGTACCCGACCCCGCGCAGGGTATGGATCATCGGCTCGCGGCCCGCGTCGATCTTGCGGCGCAGGTACGAGATGTACAGCTCGACGATGTTCGCCTGGCCGCCGAAGTCGTAGTTCCACACCCGGTCCAGGATCTGTGGCTTCGAGAGCACCCGGCGCGCGTTGCGCATCAGGTACCGCAGCAGCTCGAACTCCGTCGCGGTGAGCGAGATCTGCGTGCCGGCGCGGGCGACCTCGTGCGACTCCTCGTCGAGGGTGAGGTCGCCGACGACGAGGGTCGCCCCCGCGCGAGCCGTGGCCCCGGCTCGGCGCATCAGGCCGCGGAGGCGAGCCACGACCTCCTCGAGGCTGAACGGCTTCGTCACGTAGTCGTCGCCGCCCGCGGTCAGGCCGGCGACGCGGTCCTCGACGGCGTCGCGGGCCGTGAGGAACAGGACGGGGACGTCCGGCTGGACGCTGCGCACCCGGCGGAGCACGGAGAGGCCGTCGAGGTCGGGGAGCATGACGTCGAGGACGATGACGTCGGGGGACACCTCCCGGGCGGTCCGGATCGCGGACTGCCCGTCGAGCGCCGTGGACACGTCCCAGCCCTCGTACCGCAGCGCCGAGGTGAGGAGCTCCGCCAGGTTCGGCTCGTCGTCGACCACGAGCACCCGTACCGGGGACCCGTCCGGGCGGGTGAGCGCCTCGGGGGTGCTGGTCGCGGTGTGCTGGGGGTCGGGCGCTGCATGGGGGTTCGTCACGCCGTCAGTCTGGCGCGGCGGGCTCCGGTGCGCCTGTGCTGCACCTGTGCGTCACCTGTGGACGGGCGGACGGGCGCGGCACGGCACGCGTGCGGGCGTGCCGGTCGGTCAGGACTCGGCAGCGGGCGGGGCGGTGTGGCTGCCGGGGGGCATGAGCGGGGGCCCAGCGGCTCGAGCGGGCGGGCCCGGTCGTCCCCTTCGAGGACCGCGTTGACGATCGCCTCGATGGCGAATCCCGAGGTGCCCGCGAGGTCGACGGCCTCCGGGTCGAGGAGCCACTGCGTCTGCAGCCCGTCCATCACGCCGATGATCGTGCTGGCGGCGACGTCGAGGGCCGCGTCGGACTGCGCCGGGCGGGAGGGGTCCTCCGGTGCGTCGGCGGACCCGCGCAGGATCTCCCGGAACGCGTTGGCGAGGTCGTCGCGCAGGCCGGCGAAGCGACGGGTCACCCACGGGCCGGCGGGGTGGTCGTCGGTGACCGACTCCGCGGTGATGACGGTGTAGGTCTGGACGATGCCGCGGCGGTTGGCGTTCATCGCGGCGGTGCGCACGAGGTGACGGAACAGCTCGATGCCGCCCGGGATGTGCTGGCCCTCGAGGTGCTCGACGTCCTCGCGGTCGCGGAACTCCAGCACGGCGATGAGCAGCTGGTCCTTGGAGCCGAAGTGGTGGAGCACGCCCGCGTGCGTGATGCCGACCTGCTCGGCCACCTCGGAGAGCGAACCGTTGTGGTAGCCCTTCGAGCCGAACGTGCGCATCGCGGCCCGCAGGATCTCCTCACGGCGCTCCGCGGTGGCCTTGCGCGGCTTGCGGGCACGTGCCGTGCCGCTGGTCCGGGCTCCGGATCGGGCCTCGTCGCCCGTGACGATCACTTCGCTCATGTCGCAACCATACTGTGACCTCTCGGGAGTTACTAACCCGTCAGTAAGTGTGTTTAGATGTGTCCACGGTCACTTACTGACAAGTCAGTAAGCGGTCCGTCCGAACTACCGCAGGACCCGATCGACCGGCATCACCAACGACGTTGAACTGGAGCTCGCGTGTCACTGGAGACCACGGCCCCGACCGACAGAGGTCTGGAGCTGGAGACGCTCGTCGGCGAGCTGACCCTCGAGGAGAAGGTCGGCCTCGTCGTCGGCGCCGGCATGTGGGCCACGCGGGGCGTGCCGCGCATCGGCCTGCGCCCGATGATCATGTCGGACGGCCCCGTGGGCGTCCGCGGCACCGAGGACTCCGGGGTCAAGACCTCGGCGATGTTCCCCGCGCCCAGCGCCCTCGCGGCGACCTGGGACCTCGACCTGACGCGCCGGGCCGGCGAGCTCTTCGCCGCCGAGGCGCGCCGGCACGGGGTGGACATGGTGCTCGCCCCGCAGGTCAACATCCAGCGCACGCCGGTCGGCGGCCGCCACTTCGAGTGCTTCTCCGAGGACCCGGTGCTGACGGCGGAGATCGCCGTCGCGCTGGTCCGGGCGGCGCAGGAGCGCGGCGTCGGGATGTGCGTCAAGCACTACGTCGCCAACGACTCCGAGACCGACCGCACGCGCTACGTGGCGCGCGTCGACGAGCGCACGCTGCGCGAGGTCTACCTCGCCCCGTTCGAGCGCCTCGTCAAGGACGCCGACGCGTGGAGCGTCATGGGCGCCTACAGCGGGGTCGACGACGGCCGGTTCGCCGGCCCCGCCCTCGAGCACCGACCCCTGACGACCGGGGTCCTCAAGGGTGAGTGGGGTTTCGACGGCGTCGTCGTCAGCGACTGGGTCGCGACGAAGTCGGTCGTCGGGGCGGTCCGCGGCGGTCTGGACCTGCAGATGCCTGGGCCGGACGGCGTCTGGGGCGAAGGCCTGCACGCGGCGGTCCTCGCGGGTGACGTCGCCGAGCACGAGCTCGACGACAAGGTCGAGCGGCTGCTGCGGCTCGCCGTCCGCGTGGGGGCGCTGCGCCTCGACGGTTCTGCACCCGGCGAGCCGACCGACGGCGAGTTCCCCGAGTTCGGGACCACGCGGGCGTCGGCGGCCTACCTGCGCGAGCTCACGGCCCGCTCGATGGTCGTGCTGAAGGACGACGCGGGGCTCCTCCCGCTCACGGACTCGCCGACGCAGGGGGTCGGCGAGGGATCGACGGGCCGGGTCGCGCTGATCGGGCCCGGCGCCGTCGATCTCTTCCTCCAGGGCGGTGGTTCGTCGTTCGTGGTCCCCGACCACGTCACGGACCTCGCTCAGGAGCTGCGCGCCGCGCTCCCGGGGTCCGAGCTGACGCTGCACGCCGGAGCCCGTCCACGCAAGAACCCGCCGCTGCTCGACGTCGCGGCCGCGTGCACCGACCCCGTGTCCGGCGGGAGCGGTGTGCGGATCGAGCTGCTCGCCGAGGACGGGACCGTGCTCGACGACCTCGCGGCCCAGCCCTGGGACGGTTGGCGGCACGAGATCCGCACCGACGCGGTCGTGCTCCGGCTCTCCGCGGACGTGCTGCTCAGCGAGCCCGGGGTGCACAGCCTCGGCGTCGGGACCGTCGGCGTCCACGACGTCCGGGTCGACGGGGTCCGGGTGTCGACCGGTGACACGGTCGTCGACGTCGGCATCGTCCTCAGCTCCGGCCACAACCACCCGCTCGCGAGCACCGTCGAGATCGAGGTCGCCGAGGGCGCGCCCCGGGTGGTGCGGCTCGAGGCGGACCTGCAGGTCGTCCACACCGTCGGCTACGGCGTGTTCACCCGGGCCGAGCTGGTGCACGCGCTCCCTGGCCCGTCGGCCGAGGACGAGCTCGCCGAGGCCGTCGCCGCGGCCGCCGCGGCCGACGTGGCCGTCGTCGTCGTCGGTACGACCGAGGAGGTCGAGTCCGAGGGCTACGACCGTCCGTCGCTCGCGCTCCCCGGAAACCAGGACGAGCTCGTGAGGCGCGTGCTCGACGCCAACCCGAGGACCGTCGTCGTCGTGAACGCCGGGGCACCCGTGCTCCTGCCCTGGCTGGACGACGCGGCCACGGTCGTGTGGGGCTGGCTGCCGGGGCAGGAGGGCGGCGGCGCCGTCGCGGACGTCCTCGGAGGTTCCACCGAGCCGTCGGGTCGGCTCCCGTGGACGCTGCCGGCGAGGGCTGCCGACGTCCCGGTCCCCGACGCGATCCCGGTCAAGGGCATCGTCGACTACACGGAGGGCGTCCACGTCGGCTACCGCGCCTGGGTCCGGGACGGGCTCGACCCTGCGGCGCCCTTCGGCCACGGGCTCGGCTGGACGACCTGGTCCTACGACTCGCTCACGACGGCCACCGACGAGGACGCGGTCACGGTGTCGGTGACCGTGACGAACTCCGGGGCCCGGTCCGGGCGCGAGGTCGTCCAGGCCTACCTCGAGGCGCCCGGCGCCCCCACGACCGCCCGAGCCGCTGGCTGGGGGATTCACCACCGTCGACGCCGCTGCCGGCGAGACGGTCACCGCGCACGTCCGCATCCCGCGGCGCGCGTTCCAGATCTGGGACACCGGTACGCACCGGTGGGCCACACCCCGGGCGACTACGCGCTGCGCGTAGGCCGTTCGGTGGGCGACCTGCGGCTCGACGCCGTGGTGCCGCTCGACCCGCAGGAAGACAGCAACACCCCCACCCCGAAGTAGAACCCTCCGGCGTCACGCCCGTGACGCCGGACCGTGCAAGGAGGCACTTGTGAGAATCCGTAAGCTCAGTGCGATCGCTGTCGGCGCCGCATCCCTGGCCCTCGTGGCCGCAGGCTGCACCTCGGGCGACACCGACGAAGGTTCGACGACCGAGGAGAGCTCCAGCTCGTCCGGCGAGACCGCGCAGGGCGAGGTCCTGACCGTCGGCATGCCGAACGGCACGCAGACCGAGAACCAGAGCCCGTTCGCGACCGGTTCGTCCGCCCTCTCGCTCGGCTACGCGTTCGTGATCTACGAGCCGCTGATGATGCTCAACGACGCCAAGCCCTCGGACGACCCGCTCCCGTGGCTCGCCGACAGCATCGAGTGGAACGAGGACTTCACCGAGGCCGTCATCACGCCGCACGCCGGTGTGCAGTGGTCCGACGGTGAGGACATGACGGTCGACGACATCGCGTTCTCGATCAACCTGCGCAAGGACAACGAGGCGCTCAACACCGCCGCGCTGCCCTACAAGGACGTCACGGTCGACGGCGACTCGGTCACCGTCTCCTTCGAGGCCCCGCAGTTCGTCAACCAGGCCAAGCTCGCCGACCTCCTGGTCGTCCCCGAGCACATCTGGAAGGACGTCGACGACCCGACGACCTTCGAGAACACCGACCCGATCGGTACCGGCCCCATGACGCTCAAGTCGTGGACGCCGCAGGCCGCGACCGTCGTCGCCAACGAGAACTACTGGGGCGGCACGCCCGCGGTCCCCGAGATCCGCTACTCGTCCTACACGGACAACAACGCCCTCACGACCGCCCTCACCACCGGTGAGGCACAGTGGGGCTGGACGTTCATCGCGGACTACGAGAACGTCTACATCGCGCAGGACCCCGACCACTACCACCAGTACGCCGCCGCCGGCCTGGGCATCGACGCGCTGTTCCTCAACAACGAGGAGAAGCCGTTCGACGACCTGGCCTTCCGCAAGGCGCTCAACATGGTGGTCGACCGCCAGGAGCTCGTCGACATCGCGACGTCGGGCGTCAACCCGGCGCTCACCAGCGTCACCGGCATGCCGATGCCCGCGGGTCAGGACTTCCTCAACCCCGACATCACCGACGAGTTCGCGGTGGACCTCGACGGGGCCAAGAAGATCCTCGAGGACGCCGGCTACACGGGCGTGGGCGACAAGCTCGTCGACCCGGACGGTGAGGACGTCACCTTCGAGCTCATCAACCCGGCCGGGTGGAACGACTACCTGACCGCGCTCGACCTCATCAAGAACGCTGCCGCGACCCTCGGTGTCGAGGCGACGGTCAACCCGACGAACCAGGACGGCTGGTTCGCCGACACGATCCCGCTCGGCAACTTCGACGCCACGCTGCACTGGACCGACGGTGGCGCGACCCCGTGGGACATGTACGCGAACATCATGGACGGCGCGCAGTACCAGCCCCTCGGCGAGCCGGCGAACTGGAACTTCGGTCGTTTCCAGAACGACGACGTCACGAAGGCCCTCGAGACCTACGCGTCGACCACGGACGACGCGGAGCGCACCGAGGCTCTCAACACCGTCCAGCAGGTCTTCGTCGACGAGGTCCCGGCGCTCGCCATCTGGTCGCGCCCCGCGACCGCGCAGTACTCGTCGCTGAACTACACCGGCTGGCCGTCGGAGGACGACCCGTACAACCAGCCGCAGCCGACCGGTTCGCAGGCCGCGCAGATCGTCATGAAGCTGCAGGTCAACGACGAGGGCTGATGCTCTGCCCGGCGGTCCCGGCCCGGTCTGACGACCGGTCCGGGGCCGCTCCGGGGTGACGGCGCGCACGCTCGCGCCGTCACCCCGGACGGCAGCTCGACGGCCCGCCCGCCGAGCACCTGCCACGACCCCCTGCCCCGCGCGACGCACGCGCGCCGACCCGCTCGCACGAGCGGGCTCGGACCGTCAGATCTCAGGTGATGTCAATGCCCACCCCGCCCACAGCCACCGACGCGGCCTCGCGTCGCGCCGGCGATCCCCACGACACGGAGGGCGACGCCCGGCCCGTGCTGCGCGCCGTGAAGATGCGCAAGCACTTCCCCGTGCGCGGCTTCCGGTCCGACAAGGTCGTCCACGCCGTCGACGACGTGGACCTCGAGCTCTACGCCGGTCGCGTGGTCGCGCTCGTCGGTGAGTCCGGATCGGGCAAGTCCACGATCGCGAGGCTCCTGGCGCAGCTCATGCCGACGACGGCCGGGCAGATCCTGCTCGACGGCGAGGACGCGACCGCCCGCGGCCGCAAGAGCTTCCGTCGGTACGTCAAGCGCGTGCAGATGATCTTCCAGGACCCCTTCGGGTCGCTGAACCCGGTGCACACGGTGCGCTACCACCTGACCCGCAGCATCCGGATCCACCGCGGCAACCTCAAGGGCGCCGAGATGGAGGCGGCGCTCGACGAGCTGCTCGACCGCGTGCACCTCACGCCCGTCGACCGCTACGTCGACAAGTACCCCCACGAGCTCTCGGGCGGGCAGCGGCAGCGCGTCGCGATCGCACGCGCGCTCGCCGCGGACCCTGACGTCCTGCTGGCCGACGAGCCGATCTCGATGCTCGACGTGTCGATCCGGCTCGGGATCCTCAACCTCCTGCGCGACCTCCGGGACCGTCTGGGCATCGCGATCCTCTACATCACGCACGACATCGCATCCGCGCGGTACTTCGCCGACAAGACGCTCGTGATGTACGCCGGCCGGGTCGTCGAGAGCGGCGACAGCGAGTCCGTCACGCAGGACCCGAAGCACCCGTACACGCAGCTGCTCATCGGCTCCGCGCCGGACCCGGACGACATGGAGGCGCGGGCGCGCGGAGCGCGCGGCGAGGCGCCGAGCCTCGTGACCCCGCCCCCGGGATGCCGCTTCAACCCCCGGTGCCCGTTCGCCACCGACCTGTGCCGCACCGAGCTCCCGCCGCTCATGGACGTGGGCGAGGGCCGCAAGGCGGCCTGCTGGGGATACTCCGACCGTCCTGACCGTCCCGAGCTCGGCTCCGTCCTCGACGCGTACGGCGAGCGGCCCACGGTCGCAGCGTCCGCGGCTGCGCACGACTCCGAGGAGGCGGCCCGATGAAGTTCTTCGCGCGACGCATCGCGTTCTACGCGCTCACGGCCTGGGCGGCCGTGACCATCAACTTCCTGATCCCGCGCATGATGCCCGGCGACCCCGTGATCGCCCTGATCGGGCGCATGCAGGGCCGGATCGACTCGAACGCCGCCAACTCGATCCGCATCCTCTTCGGGCTCGACAAGGACATGAACATCTGGCAGCAGTACGTGGAGTACTGGAAGCTGCTGTTCCAGGGCGACCTCGGGCTGTCCTTCACGTTCTTCCCGACGCCCGTGATCGACATCGTCCGCCAGACGCTCCCGTGGACGATCGGCCTCGTCGGGGTCTCGACGATCATCGCCTTCACGATCGGCACCCTCCTCGGGATGGGCATCGGCTGGCGTCGCGGGACGTGGGCCGACGGCCTGCTCCCGGTGACCACGTTCTTCTCGGCGGTCCCGTACTTCTGGCTCGGTCTCATCGCGATCGCCGTGTTCGCGGTCTGGCTCGGCTGGTTCCCGTCCAGCGGCAGCTACGACCGCGGCCTGGTGCCGGAGTTCTCGTGGGAGTTCATCCGCTCGGTGATCTACTACGGGACCCTGCCGGCGCTCACGGTGATCCTGTCCTCGATCGCGGGCTGGATCCTCGGGATGCGCAACATGATGGTCACCGTCTCGTCCGAGGACTACGTCACGGTGGCGCAGGCCAAGGGCCTCAAGGAGCGCACGGTCGTCTTCGGCTACGCGGCGCGCAACGCGATCCTTCCGCAGGTGTCGAGCTTCGCGCTGTCGCTCGGGTTCATCGTGGGCGGCACCCTGATCATGGAGATGGTCTTCTCCTACCAGGGCATCGGATTCACGCTGTTCCAGGCCGTGTCGTCGCAGGACTACCCGTTGATGCAGGGGTGCTTCCTCGTGATCACGCTGTCGGTCCTGGGCGCGAACATCATCGCGGACTTCGTCTACGCGGCGCTCGATCCCCGTACCCGGCAGGAGGGCTGACATGGCCACGGACACCACGCTCGAGACTCCGGCCGCCGAGGTCGTGAGCAGCACCGCGCCGAAGAAGAAGAACAAGCCGCAGAAGTTCCTCTTCCTCCGCAACTCCAAGGCGATGACCGGCCTCGGCATCCTCGCCTTCTTCGCGATCCTCGCGATCATCGGGCCGTGGATCGCTCCCTACGGCGCCGGCGACGTGTCGAAGGACCTGCTGCAGGCGCCGTCGTCGACCCACTGGTTCGGCACCGACCACCTGGGGCGCGACATCCTGTCGCAGATCATCGTCGGCACCCGGGGCGTCATGGTCGTCGGGTTCATCGCCGGGATCGGGGCGACCATCGTCGGGGTCGTGGTCGGTGTGACCGCGGGCTTCATCGGCGGGATCGGCGACGAGACGCTCTCGGCGCTGTCGAACGTCTTCCTCGTGATCCCGCAGCTCCCGCTGATCATCATCATCGCCGGCCAGCTGCCGACCGCGGGCGGGGTCACCGTCGCACTCGTGATCGCCGCGACCGGATGGGCCTGGGGCGCACGCGTGCTGCGCGCCCAGACGCTGTCGCTGAGGCGACGCGACTTCGTCGAGGCCGCGCGGGCGAACGGGGAGCGCAGCTGGCGCCTCATCCTCGTCGAGGTGCTCCCGAACCTCACCGCGATCATCGCGGCAGGGTTCGTCGGCACGGTCACCTTCGCGGTGCTCTCGCAGGTCACCCTGTCGTTCATCGGCATCACCCCGGTCAGCGACTGGAACTGGGGCACGATCCTCTTCTGGGCGCAGAACAACCTCGCGCTCCAGCGTGGAGCGTGGTGGTGGTTCGTCCCGGCGGGTCTGTGCATCGCCCTGCTCGGCATGGCGCTGACCCTCATCAACTTCGGCATCGACGAGTTCGTCAACCCGAGGCTGCGGAGCACGGGCCTGCACGCCCGCTCGCTGCGCCGCCGCGGGATCCGCCCGCGGATCGGCTTCACGCCGGTCGTCTACGAGGCCAAGGAGGACCGCACATGAGCGCGGCAACCACGTCACCGGCGGCCACGCCGGCGGCGGCGAAGACCGGCGACCCGGTCCTCGAGATCAAGAACCTCTCCGTCGACTACGGCTTCGACGACAACCCGACGCACGTGCTGCGCCAGGCGTCGCTCACGCTCAACCGCGGCGAGGTCCTCGGGCTGGCCGGCGAGTCCGGCTGCGGCAAGTCGACCCTGGCGTACGGGGCGACGCGGCTCCTCCCGCCGCCGGGTCTGATCACCGGCGGCGAGGTGATCTACCACGACCGCGACGGGTCGAGCACGGACATCCTCAAGCTGAACGACGCCGAGCTGCGGGCGTCGCGCTGGCGAGACATGTCGATCGTCTTCCAGGGCGCGATGAACTCGCTCAACCCGGTGTACCGGATCGGTAAGCAGATCTCCGACGGGATCCTCGCGCACAGCCCGGGCATGTCGAAGGCGCAGGCGATGGAACGCTCGGCCGAGATGCTCGAGATGGTCGGGATCTCCGCCGACCGGCTGCGGTCCTACCCGCACCAGCTCTCCGGCGGGATGCGTCAGCGCGTCATGATCGCGATGGCGCTGTCGCTGGACCCGCAGGTGCTGATCATGGACGAGCCGACGACCGCGCTGGACGTGGTGATGCAGCGGCAGATCATCGAGCAGATCGCCGACCTGCGCGAGCGGCTCGGCTTCTCGGTCATCTTCATCACGCACGACGTCTCCCTGCTCATCGAGATCGCCGACCGCATCGCGATCATGTACGCGGGCGAGATCGTGGAGAAGGCCTCGTCGCAGGACATGTACCGCCGACCGCGGCACCCGTACACGGACGCGCTGCTGCACTCGTTCCCGCCGCTGCGCGGCCCGCGGCGCGAGCTGGGCGGCATCCCGGGGTCGCCCCCGGACCTGTCCAACCTGCCGTCGGGGTGCCCGTTCCGCGACCGCTGCGCCTTCGCGTTCGACGCGTGCTCGTCGATCACCCCGGAGCTGATCCACCCCGGGGTCGGCGGGGACGCCCCGACCCGACAGGTCGCGTGCCTGCGGCACGACACCAAGGCGGTCGTCGACGCCGGGTTCGAGCCGCAGCCGCTGCCGGAGCAGCTCGTCCTGCGCTGACCCCACGACAGCGCCGGAGGGGCAACGGTCCTGCCCGGGGTGCCGGACGACGTCCGGCACCCCGGGCAGGTCTTCGTCCGTGACCGTCGGTGACCGTCGGTGACCGTCGGTGACCGACGGCGACGCGCGGTGACCGGAGGGTCGGTCCCGTGGCCTACCGTTCTCCCTATGACCACCTGCAGCCCGAGAGGCGGTGCCCAGTGAGCGCCGCCGGCAGTGGTCCCGCACCGAGCGCGCGGCCCGTCGTTGCGCCGAGCGGTGCGGTCGTCCGCCTGGCGCCCCGCGTCGTCGCGGGCGCCGTCGGGCTCATGTCCCTCGTCCTCGTCTGGGTGACGTGGCGGCTGCTCGTCGACACCTACGCGGGCCAGCGGCTCGACCAGATGGCCTTCGACGGGGCGACGTACGGGCAGGGTCGGCTGTGGTCGTTCGCGGAGCCGGTGCTCGACGTCGTCTCGGTCACCTTCGTCGTCGCCGGGCTGGGCGCCGCGATGGTGGTCGCGCTGATCCGCCGGCGCTGGGGCCTCGCGGTCCAGGTGGCCGTGCTCGTCGGCGGCGCGAACGTCACGACCCAGCTGCTCAAGCACCAGGTGTTCCACCGGGACAACCTGATCGGCGGCTTCACGTACGAGAACGCGCTGCCGTCGGGTCACACGACCGTCGCCGCGTCGGTGGCGGTCGCCCTGCTCATCGCCGTGCCGCGGGGCGCGCGGCCGCTCGTCGCGCTGCTGGGCGCCGCCTACACGGTGGCGATGGGGGTCTCGACCCTCGTGGCCCAGTGGCACCGGCCGAGCGACGCGATCGCCGCCGCCCTCGTGGTCCTCGCGTGGGGCTGCGTGGTGCTGGCGTTCACCCCTCGGTCCGGGCTCGACCCGGCGCCCGAGCACCGGGGCGTCGTCGGGCCGGCGTCCTGGGCGACGGGCTGCCTGCTGTGGCTCGGCGCCGCCGTCGCGGGAGCGGTCGCCTGGTGGGGCGCCGAGCAGGTGCTCGTGTCGACGGACGCCGCTCGCCCGACCGTGACGGCGTACTTCGCGGGCGCCTCCGCGGTCGTCGCGACCGCTCTCCTGACCTTCGGCGTGATGCTGGTCCTGCGGCAGGCGACCGCCTGCCCGCGGGTGCCCGTGCCGGGGACCGTCGGGCCGCCGTCGGGCGTCGCGCCTCGCGCGTGAACTCTCCACCGTCCCTCCACAGACCACGCAGCCGGAGGACCTCACCACTTGCAGGTGTGGCGTAACGTCATTGACTGCCGCGCGCCACCGGTGCGCCGGACGACTTGAGGAAGCAGGTACGGATGTCCGCAGGACGCAAGCTCGTGATCGTCGAGTCGCCCACCAAGGCGCGCAAGATCCAGGGCTATCTCGGCGACGACTACGAGGTCGAGGCGAGCGTCGGGCACATCCGTGACCTCCCCCAGCCGTCCGAGCTGCCGGCGGAGATGAAGAAGGGCCCGTACAAGAAGTTCGCGGTCGACGTCGACAACGGCTTCGACCCGTACTACGAGGTGTACGGCGACAAGAAGAAGAAGGTCACCGAGCTCCGACGGGCGCTCAAGGAGGCCGACGAGCTCTACCTCGCTACCGATGAGGACCGCGAGGGCGAGGCCATCGCGTGGCACCTCATCGAGGCGCTCAAGCCCAAGGTCCCCGTCAAGCGCATGGTGTTCCACGAGATCACCCGCGAGGCGATCGCCCGCGCCCTCGAGAACACCCGCGAGCTGGACACCGACCTCGTCGACGCCCAGGAGACCCGCCGCATCCTCGACCGCCTCTACGGGTACGAGGTGTCGCCGGTCCTGTGGCGCAAGGTCCGGCAGGGACTCTCGGCCGGGCGCGTCCAGTCGGTCGCGACCCGGCTCGTCGTGGAGCGCGAGCGCGAGCGCATGGCGTTCGTCGCCGCCGAGTACTGGGACGTGACGGGCACGTTCGAGCTCGCCGACCGCAGCCACGACGACGCGGGCAAGGCGTTCGGCGCGCGGCTCGTCGAGCTCGACGGCACCCGCGTCGCGGCCGGTCGCGACTTCGACGACCGAGGGCAGCTCAAGGCGTCGGCCAAGGGCGTCGCCCACCTCGACGGGGCGACCGCCCAGGCCGTGGTGGCGGGTCTCGCCGAGGCGAGCTTCGCCGTCCGGAGCCTCGAGACCAAGCCGTACACGCGCCGTCCGGCAGCGCCGTTCACCACGTCCACGCTGCAGCAGGAGGCGAGCCGCAAGCTCCGCATGTCCTCGCGGCAGGCGATGCGGACCGCCCAGGCGCTGTACGAGAACGGGTACATCACCTACATGCGTACCGACTCGCCGGCGCTGTCCGGCGAGGCGACCGACGCCGCCCGCCGTCAGGCCGCGGAGCTCTACGGTGCCGACTACCTGCCGCAGAAGCCGCGCGTCTACGCGAACAAGAGCAAGGGCGCGCAGGAGGCCCACGAGGCGATCCGCCCCGCCGGGGACTCGTTCCGCACGCCCGCCCAGGTGGCCCGCGAGATCAGCGGCGACCAGTTCCGGCTGTACGAGCTGATCTGGAAGCGCACGGTCGCGTCGCAGATGTCCGACGCGAAGGGCTCCACGGCGTCCGTCCGGCTCGTGGGCGCGGTCGCGGCGACCGACGGCCGGGACGCGCTCGGGGACGCGGTCTTCGCGGCGTCCGGCACCGTGATCACGTTCCGCGGGTTCCTCGCGGCCTACGAGGAGTCGTCCGACGCCGACCGGTACGCCGAGGACTCGATCGACACCGCCGGCAAGGGCAAGGGCGACGGCAAGGACGCCCGGCTGCCGCAGATGGCGGAGGGCGACGCGCTGACGGGCGACGAGCTCTCGGCCGACGGTCACTCGACGTCCGCGCCGCCGCGCTACACGGAGGCGAGCATCGTCAAGGCTCTCGAGGAGCTCGGCATCGGGCGACCCTCGACCTACGCGTCGACGATCTCGACGATCATGGACCGCGGGTACGTCCTGTCCCGCGGGCAGGCGCTCGTGCCGAGCTGGGTCGCGTTCGCCGTGGTCCGGCTGCTGGAGGAGCACTTCGGGCGGCTCATCGACTACGACTTCACGGCCGGCATGGAGGCGGACCTCGACGAGATCGCCGCCGGCCGCAAGGACCGGGTCGAGTGGCTGAGCACGTTCTACCGGGGCGACGAGAGCAACACGCGCGAGACCGGCGGGCTGCGCGGCCTCATCGAGGGCATGGGTGACATCGACGCCCGCGGGATCAACTCGATCCCGCTCGGCGAGGGCCTGCAACTGCGCGTCGGCCGCTACGGCCCGTACGTCGAGGACCTCTCGACCGAGGTCAAGGAGGGCGAGAACCCGCCGCGCGCCTCCGTGCCGGACGACGTCGCGCCCGACGAGCTGACGGTCGCCAAGGCGCGTGAGCTCATCGCCGCGGGCGCGGACGACGGCAAGGAGCTCGGCACGGACCCGGAGACGGGCCGCACGATCATCGCCAAGGCCGGTCGCTACGGTCCGTACGTCACCGAGGTGCTCGACCTCCCGCCGATCGACACGTCCCTCTCGGCCGCGGCGCAGAAGAAGGCCAAGGCGGCGCAGCCGAAGCCCCGTACGGGGTCGCTGCTGTCGACGATGTCGCTGGAGACGGTGACGATCGACGACGCGCTGAAGATCCTCTCGCTGCCCCGCGTGGTCGGGACCGACCCCGAGTCGGGCGACGAGATCACGGCGCAGAACGGCCGCTACGGGCCCTACCTGAAGAAGGGCACCGACTCGCGCACGCTCCCGAGCGAGGACGCGATGTTCACGGTCACCCTCGACGAGGCGATCGAGCTCTACAAGCAGCCGAAGCGCGGGCGTGGCCGCACGGCGGCGCCGCCGCTGCGCGAGCTCGGCCAGGACCCCGAGACCGACAAGCCCGTCGTCATCAAGGACGGACGGTTCGGTGCGTACATCACGGACGGCGAGACCAACCGGACCCTGCCGCGCGAGCTGACGCCCGACTCGGTGACCCCGGAGCGCGCGTTCGAGCTGCTCGCCGAGAAGCGGGCCCAGGGCCCCAAGAAGAAGCCGGCGGCGAAGAAGAAGGCCCCGGCCAAGAAGCCCGCTGCGAAGAAGCCCGCCGCCAAGAAGCCGGCGGCGAAGAAGAGCGCCGGCTAGCAGCGGCAGCGGTCAGTCGACGGTGACGGCGTCGAGCACGGGCAGGCGCGCGGCGCGCACCGCGGGCCAGATGCTCGCGACCAGCCCGATCGCGACGGCCGCGCCGAGCACCGCGAGCACCTGGTCCCAGGGCACCGCGAGGGTCGTGAGGCCCTCGGAGGAGAGCACGCCGGGCAGCGCGGCGCCGATCCCGATGCCGACGGCGACGCCCAGCGCGGTGCCGTAGACGGAGATCAGCACGGACTCGATCGCGATGATCCCGGCGAGCTGCAGCCGCCCGAGCCCGACCGCGCGCAGGAGCCCGATCTCGCGGGTGCGCTCGATCACGGACAGGGCGAGCGTGTTGACGATGCCCAGCAGGGCGATGACGATCGACAGCGCCAGCAGCGCGTAGAGGATGCTCAGCACCTGCGTGACCTGCTCGGCGAACGACGACGCGACCTGCTCCGGGTCGAGCACGGACAGGACGACGTACGGGCGCACGACGTCGGTGAGGTCGGCGCGCAGGGCGTCGAGGTCGGTCCCGGGCGACGCCGTCACGTACACGACGCGCAGTGTTCGCTGCGCGGCCGGCACGGCCTCGGCGAACGTCGCCTCGTCGAGCACGACGTCGGTGCTGACGACCTGCGAGTCGATGACGGCGCCGATCGTCGTGTCGACCCCGGAGAGGGTCACCGCGTCCCCGACCTCCCACCCCGCTCCCGCGCGGGCAGGCGTCGGACGACGGCGCGCCCCTCGGCGAGCGCCGCGTCCGGGTCCCCGTCGACGACCACCACGTCGAGGGCGGCGGAGAAGAACCCGGGGAGACCCCGGCGGCGGAGGCCGAGTCCGGATCGGCCTCGTCGTCCGACGCTGCGCCGCCGTCGGACGCGGTGCCATCGCCCGACCCGCCCTCGTCGTCCGACCCGTCCCCGGACCCGCCGGGCGTATCGACGTCCACCGCGCCCAGCTCGACCACGTCGGTGCGCTCCACCCCAGGCACCTCGGCGACGGCCTGAGCGGCGTCCTGCGGCACGGCGAAGTTGGCCGAGTCGACGAGGAAGTCGGCGCTCATCTCGGTGTCGACGATGGACCGCACCGACGCGTCCGTCGAGGCGGCGATGACCCCGGTGACGCTGACGAGCGCCATCCCGATCATCAGCGCCCCGGCGGTGTTCGCGGTGCGTCGGGGGTTGCGGGTGACGTTGCCCGTGGCGAGCCGCCCCAGGGGGCGCAGGGCGACGACCACCGGCCATCCGACGACCCGGAGCACGGGTCGGGCGAGCGCGGGGGACACGACGAGGGCCCCGGCGAGCGTGGCCGCGGCGCCCGCGCCCAGCAGCCATCGGGGGTCGAGCCCGTCGACGAACGCCCATCCGGTGGGTGTGTCGCTCGCGGCGGAGCCGAGCTGGGCGGCGAGGACGAGGAGGCCCGCTCCGACCGCGCCGACGGCGAGCCCGAGGACCGCGCGCAGGCCGACCCCGCGTTCGGGGCGGACGTCGTCCCGCATGGCCTGCACCGGAGGCACGGTGGCGGCCCGCCGGGCGGGGACGGCAGCCGCGGCGAGGCTCACGCCGACCCCGCCGGCGATCGCGACGGTGAGCTGTGCCGGGCCGAGGGGCACGCTCCCGGCGAACTCCATGCCCTGCGCGGCGAGGACCCGCTGGATCAGGGCGACGAGCCCGGCGCCCGCGACGATCCCGGCCGCGGCGCCGAGGATCCCGACCGCCACGGCCTGCGCGAGGATCGACCGGAACACCTGCTGGGGCGAGGCCCCGAGGGCCCGCAGGAGGGCGAGCTCGCGCATCCGCTCGCGCACCGACATCGTGAAGGTGTTGGTGATGATGAACGCGCCGACGAACAGCGAGATCGCCGCGAAGATCAGCAGGAACGTCTCCACGAACCCGAGGATCTGCTCGACGCTCTCGCTCGCCTCGTCGCGGGCCTGGTCCCCGGTCACGGCCTCGGCGTCGGCGGGGAGCACCTGCGCGACGCGATCCGCGAGATCGGCTTCCTCGACGCCCGGCTCGCCGTACACGGCGATCGTCGAGACCGTCCCGTCCGGTGCGAAGGCCTCGACGGCCGTCGGTTCGTCGAGGCCGACGAGGATCGCGCCCGCCGCAGAGGCCTCGATCGAGAAGGTCCCGACGACGGTCACGTCGCGCGGCCCGTCGCCGAGCACGACCTGCGTGGTGTCCCCGGTCGTGAGCCCGGCGGTCGTCGCTGCGGAGTCCTCGAGGACGATCTGGTCGCGTCCCTGCGGCCAGGCGCCCGAGGACAGGCTCAGCCCGGGGTCCTGCGGGCTCACGGCGAAGGCCGTGCTCGGGGGCCGGTGGTGATCACGGCGGTGCCGTCCGCGCCGACGAGCACGACGGTGCCGGCGACGTCCGCCGCGGCGCGCGCGACGCCGTCCACCGCCTGGACGTCGTCGACGAGGTCGAGGGGGATCGGGGTGCGGGGGCTGCCGAACCCGGTCGAGCCCGAGCCGCCCTGGGTGGGTGCGTCGGGGGCGGGCTCGGACCCGCGGACGTACGCGTCCCCGACGAGGGTGGTGGCGATGATGTCGTCGAACGTCGACGAGAGCATGGAGCGGAACGCGAACGCGCCCGTGACGAACGCGACCCCCAGCGTGACGGCGAGGACCGACAGGACGAACCGCACGAGGTGCGCGCGCACCCCGCGCAGCGCGACCCGGATCACGTGAGCGCGCCGAGGGCGTCGAGGACGTCCTGCTGGGAGGGTGCCGCGAGGTCGCCGGCGATGCGCCCGTCGGCCAGGAACAGGACGCGGTGGGCGTAGGACGCCGCCCGCGGGTCGTGCGTGACCATCACGACGGTCTGGCCCAGCTCGTCGACCGAGCGCCGCAGGAACGCGAGCACCTCGCCCGACGAGTGCGAGTCGAGGTTCCCGGTGGGTTCGTCGGCGAAGACGACGGACGGGCGGGAGACGAGCGCTCGGGCGCAGGCGACGCGCTGCTGCTGGCCGCCCGAGAGCTCGGCGGGCCGGTGGTGCAGGCGGTCCGCGAGCCCGACGGCGCCCACCACCTCGTCGAACCACTCCCGGTCGACGGGCTTGCGCGCGATGTCCAGGGGGAGGGTGATGTTCTCCTCCGCCGTCAGGGTCGGCACGAGGTTGTACGACTGGAACACGAACCCGATGCGGGTGCGCCGCAGCGCCGTGAGCCGGCGCTGGCTCATGCGGCTGATGTCCTGCCCGTCCACGACGACGGTGCCCGACGTCGCGCTGTCGAGCCCGGCCATGCAGTGCATCAGCGTCGACTTGCCCGACCCGGAGGGGCCCATGATCGCCGTCAGGTGCGCCGAGTCGAGGTCGACGTCGACGCCGTCGAGCGCGCGGACGCGCGTGTCGCCCTGACCGTAGACCTTGACGAGGTCGCGTGCGGACGCGCGGGTGGACATGCGGGCTCCTCTGCCGTCGGGCCCGGACCCGTCCGCCATCGGTGCGGCGGGTGTCGGCCGGTGCCCATCTTCACCCGGGTCCGTGCTCCACGCTATGGACTAGCGTCGGTCCCATGACGATCGTCTCCGTGCTCGACGCAGTGCCCGACCCCATGGACGCGCCGGCGATCCGCTGGGGGTCCTCGGGGCCGGCCGCATCGCCGGCTCGTTCTCGGACGCCGTCCGCGAGAGCACGGCGTCGAGCGTCGTGGCGGTGGGCTCGCGCGACGTCGGCAAGGCCGCGGCGTTCGCCGAGCAGCACGCGCCCGGGGCGACCGCGCACGGGAGCTACGCGGACCTCGTGGCCGACCCCGACGTGGACGCGGTCTACGTCGCGACGCCGCACTCGCACCACCACGAGCACGCGCTGCTCGGGATCGCGGCCGGCAAGCCCCTGCTCGTCGAGAAGGCGTTCACCCGCAACCGTGCGGAGGCCGTCGAGGTCCTCGACGCGGCCCGCGACGCCGGGGTGTTCGTCATGGAGGCCATGAAGACCCGGCACCTGCCGCACGTCGCGGCGATCCGCACCCTCGTCGCGCGCGGCGAGATCGGCGAGGTGGTCGCGGTGTCCGGCAGCTACGAGGCCGCGTTCCCGTACGACCCGTCGTCGAGGATCTTCGACCCGGCGCTCGCGGGCGGCGGGCTCCTCGACATCGGGGTGTACCCGATCGCGTTCGCGATGGACCTGCTCGGCGCCCCGGAGGACGTCGTCGCGACGGGCTACCTCACCGAGACCGGGGTCGACGCGCAGGCGACCGTCGTCCTGCGCTACGGGGACCGGGCGTCCGCCACGCTCAGCACGTCGGTGCGGACGCCGACCCCGGCCACGTTCACGATCGGCGGGACGTCCGGCAGCATCCGGATCGCCGAGCACGCCTTCGGCCCGACGACCTTCACGGTCGAGTGGGCCGACGGCGGTCGCAAGGAGTTCGACGGCTTCGCGCCGGACGGCAAGCAGTACGAGGCCGCCGAGGTCGCCCGCTGCCTGGCGGCGGGTGCGGTCGAGTCCGCCCGCATGCCCTGGCAGGAGACGCTCGACCTGATGCGGGTGCTCGACCTCGCCCGGGAGCAGCTCGGGGTCGTCTACCCCGGGGAGTGAGACCGCTGCGGGCGGCGGTCGCGGCAGCGCTACGGTGAGGCCATGACTGCTGCTCAGGACGATCTGCTCGGTGCCGCCCCCGACCCGCGGGAGGCCCCCGCCGTGCGGTGGGGCGTCCTCGGCGCAGGCGGGATCGCCCAGGTGTTCACGGGCTCGGTGCGCCGCGGCACCCGGTCCACCGTCGTGGCCGTCGGCTCGCGCGACCGGGCCAAGGCGCAGGCGTTCGCGGACGAGCACGCCCCTGGCGCCACCGCGCACGGGAGCTACGAGGACCTGGTCGCGGACCCGGACGTCGACGTCGTCTACGTCGCCTCGCCGCACTCGCACCACCGGGAGCACGCGCTCCTCGCGATCGCCGCGGGCAAGCACGTGCTCGTCGAGAAGGCGTTCACGCGCAACGAGGCGGAGGCGCGCGAGGTGCTCGACGCGGCCCGTGACGCGGGGGCCTTCGTCATGGAGGCGATGTGGACCCGGTTCCTGCCCCACGTCGCTGCGCTGCGGGCAGCGATCGCGCGCGGCGAGATCGGCGACGTCGTGAACGTCAGCGCCGCCCACGGCCAGAACTTCCCGCTCGACGCGACCCACCGCCTCTACGACCCGGCGCTCGCCGGGGGCGCTCTCCTCGACCTCGGCGTCTACCCCGTGTCCTTCGCGCACGACATCCTCGGCGCGCCGGACGCGACCGTGGCGGTGGGCGCTCTCACGGAGACCGGGGTCGACGGGCAGATCAGCATGGTGCTCTCGCACGGCCCGCGCGCCCAGTCGACGCTCCAGACGAGCCTCTGGGCGATCGGCGCGAACGGCGCCGTGATCACGGGCTCGCAGGGCCGGATCGAGGTCGACGGCTGGTTCTACACGCCGACGAGCTTCCGCGTGGTGCGCGACGACGGCTCGTCCTGGTCGTACTCGGGCTTCGACGGGGAGGGCAAGGAGTACCAGGCCGCCGAGGTCGCCCGGTGCGTCGCGGCCGGCCTCACCGAGAGCCCGCGCATGACCTGGGACGACACGCTCGCGGTCATGCGCACGATGGACGAGGTGCGGCGCCAGGTCGGGGTCGTCTACCCGGGGAGTAGCGGGACGCCGTCCCTCGGTCGGTCCCTGCTCGGTCGGTCCCCGGCCGGTCAGCGGGGAGGACCGTGACCCCAGCGGGGCCGACGACGAGGCGGACCGAGGCGAGCCCGGCGACGACGGCGTCTGCGTCCAGCTGGTCCGCCGTGTGGGTGCCGAGCACGGCGAGCGTCGCGCACCCGGCAGCGCGTCCGGCGGTGAGCCCGGCGGGCGCGTCCTCGACCACGAGGCAGTCCGCCGCGGCCACGCCGAGGGCAGCGGCGCCGCGCAGGTAGGGCTCGGGGTCGGGCTTGCCGCGCGTGATGTCGTCCGCGGTCACGACGTGCGCGGGGCGGGTGATCCCCGACGCCCGGAACCGCTGGGCCGCGAGCTCCCGCGTGGAGGACGTGACGATCGCGGCCCGCGCGTCGCCCAGGGCGGTGAGGGCGTCGGCGGCGCCCGGGATCGCGGTGACGCCGTCCTCGTCCTCGAGCTCGAGCTCGGCGATGCGGGCGGTCGCTGCCTCGACCTGGTCGGCAGGGACCAGGCTCTCCACGGTCTGCCGCGCCGGGACCCCGTGCGGGATGGCGAAGTCGTCGGCGCCGGGCACGTCGTGCTCGGCGGCCCACCGCCGCCAGCTGCGCTCGACGGCCGGGACCGAGTCCACGAGGGTCCCGTCGAGGTCGAAGAGCACGGCGGCGAACGTGCGGCCGGCGAGCGCGCCGAGCGTGACGGGACCGGGGTGCTCGGTCGCGGCGGGCGGGGTCTGGTCCACGGGCATGGCACGAGCCTACGGAACGTCGGGACGTCGTCCGGCAGCGTGGTGCAGTGCGCTCCCTGACGCGCTCCCCGCGCGTCGCTGCCGCGCCGTCGCAGCGCCCTCGCAGCGCGGCTCTCCTGCTACCTCAGGAGCTCGCGCCCGGTCACGTGCTCGGGCTCGATGCGGATCCAGATGGTCTTCGGGGTCGACGACCACGGGTGCAGGCCGAGCGTCGCGGCGTGCTCGATGTCCTCGTCACGGTCCAGGCGTCGTGCCCGGCCCTTGATGACCACGCTGCGTGCCGTCTGCTCGTCCCAGGCGTCGCACTCGAAGGCCACGCGCTCGTTGATCGTGATCTCGAGCAGCTTGCTGCCCTCGGCGGTGCGCAGGACGACCGCCTTGCCGTCGAGCGCGAAGTTGACCGGGAAGATGTCGACGAACCCTGCGGCGCTGACCGCGAGGCGCCCGATCTCCTGCGTCGCGACCAGCGCGTACGACTCGTCTTCGGTGAGCGCGCGGAACCCCGTGCCGGCTTCGGACTCGCCGTACGCGAGAGAGTGTCTGCCGGTGCTGCGGCTGTCTACGGCTTTCGTCCCGTCCATGATCGTCCTCCGTCTGGGTCACGCCTCGGTCGCGCCTCGGTCGCTCGACGCGCCCCGCCCGGGTGCGGGACCTCAGGATACCCAAATGTGAAGACTTTCACTAGAGGTTCACGATCTGCTGTCGGACGCCGCGGCTATCGTTGGCGCGTGGACGCACCCGGGTACTTCATCTCCTTCGAGGGGGCGACGGCGTCGGCAAGTCGACCCAGTCGCGGCTGCTCGGGGACTGGATCGGCGAGGTGACAGGCCGCGAGGTGGTCCTCACCCGTGAGCCCGGGGGCACCGAGCTCGGGCGCGTGCTCCGGCAGGCGATCCTGCACGGGGACCACGTCGACCCCAGAGCGGAGGCGCTGCTCTATGCCGCCGACCGCGCGCACCACGTCGCGACGCTGGTGCGGCCCGCGATCGAGCGCGGCGCCGTGGTGATCACCGACCGCTACCTCGACTCGTCGATCGCCTACCAGGCGGGCGGCCGGGGGCTCGGCGACGACAGCGTCGAGCTCATCAACCGCTGGGCGGTCCAGGACCTCATGCCCGCGGCGACGGTGCTGCTCGACCTCGACCCGGCCGCAGCAGCGGCCCGGCTCACCGGGGCGCCCGACCGGCTGGAGCGTGCGGGGTCCGAGTTCCACCGGCGCACGCGCGAGGTGTTCCTCGCCCGGGCCGCGGCCGAGCCGGGACGATGGCTCGTGGTCGACGCCTCCGCCGGGCTCGACGACGTGCAGAGCCAGATCCGTGTGGACCTGGCGGCGCGGCTCGACCTGACTCCCGTCGTCGAGGAGGCCAGCCATGTGGCCGAGCGCCGGGCCTACCAGCGAACCGACCAGCGAACCGACCACGACGGCGCCGGGGCCGTGCTCGGACGGGAGGGGCGCTCGTGAGCGTCTGGGACTCCGTGGTCGGGCAGGAGCACGTGATCGACGTGCTCCAGGGTGCGGTGGCCGAGCCGCGCTCGATGACGCACTCGTGGCTCTTCACGGGGCCTCCCGGCTCCGGGAGGTCGGTCGCGGCGCGCGCCTTTGCCGCCGCCCTGCAGTGCGAGGCGGGCGGCTGCGGGCACTGCGCCGCCTGCACGACGACCCTCGGTGGCACGCACGCCGACCTGACGGTGGTCGCGACGGACAAGGTCACGATCGGCATCGACGAGGTGCGCGACCTCGTCGGCAAGGCCGCGCGGCGCCCCTCGGGCGGTCGGTGGCAGGTCATCGTGGTCGAGGACGCCGACCGGATGCTCGAGCGCACCACGAACGTCCTCCTCAAGTCCATCGAGGAGCCACCGCCGCACACGGTCTGGATCCTGTGCGCCCCCAGCACGCAGGACGTGCTGCCGACGATCCGCTCCCGCTGCCGCTCCGTGGTCCTGCGGATCCCGCCCGTCGAGGCCGTCGCGGCCCTCCTCGAGGACCGGGACGCCGTCGACCCCGAGACCGCGCTCGAGGTCGCCCGCGCCGCCCAGAGCCACATCGGCATCGCGCGTCGCCTCGCGCGCGACCCGGACGCGCGCGCACGGCGGACCGAGACGCTGGAGATCGCCCGGAGCATCCGCGGCGTCGGGGACGCCGTGGTAGCGGCCGGTCGGCTCGTCGCGGTGGCCCAGGCCGAGGCGCGGTCGTCGACCGAGGAGCGCGACGCGCAGGAGAAGGCAGCGCTGCTGCGGGCGCTCGGCGCCGAGGCCGGCCAGACGTTGCCGCCGCGGCTGCGGTCGCAGGTCTCCGAGCTCGAGCGGGACCAGAAGCGTCGAGCCACCCGGTTCCAGCGCGACGTGCTCGACCGGGCGATGCTCGACCTCCTGTCGCTCTACCGCGACGTGCTCGTCGTCCAGCTCGGCGGTGAGGTCGACCTCGTGAACGAGGGCATGTCGGCGACGGTGCGGGTGATCGCTGAGGACTCGACGCCGCAGCAGACCCTGCGTCGCATGGACGCGATCGGCCAGGCGCGGGAGAGGCTCGACGCGAACGTCGCCCCGCTCCTGGCGGTGGAGGCGATGGCGGTCTCGTTGCGCCCGCAGGGCTGAGCAGCGACACCGTCAGCGCGCGGCGCGCGGTCAGCAGGACCGACTACGGTTACGCCGTGACCTCACCCTCTCACCGCTCGATGCGCCCGTCCCGAACCCCGAGGTGGCGACCCGCGAAGACCGCCGTCCCGACCGCGTGGGCGGCCGTCGCAGGTGTCGCGGTGATCGCGACGGTGCTCGCGGGCTGCACACCTGGGGACCCGTCGGCCGAGCCGGAGGCGACGTCCGCCTCGCCGCAGTCGCCGGGTGACGGGGGCGAGGGCGCGCCGTCAGGGACGGGCGCTCCCGAGGGCTTCGAGTCGTACTACGAGCAGCAGATCGACTGGTCCGGCTGCGAGGGCGGCTTCGAGTGCGCGACGGTGGCCGTGCCGATCTCGTGGGACGAGCCGGAGTCCGGCAGCATGGATCTCGAGCTCAAGCAGCTCCCCGCGTCCGGAGACCGCGAGGGCTCCCTGCTGGTGAACCCCGGTGGTCCGGGAGCCTCCGGCATCGAGTTCGTCGAGGGGGCCGAGGGCCGGTTCGGCGAGCCCGTGCTCGACGCCTACGACGTCGTCGGCTTCGACCCCCGCGGCGTCGGTGCGTCTTCCCCGATCGTCTGCTTCGACGACGCCCGCAAGGACGAGTCGCTGTCGAAGGACTTCCCGGAGACGGAGGCGGGCCTCGAGGGCGCGCAGGCCGAGCTCCGGGCGTGGGGCGAGGCCTGTGCCGAGAACACCGGGCCGCAGCTCGCCACCGTCGACACGCAGAGCGCGGCCCGCGACATGGACATGCTGCGCTCGGCGCTCGGCGAGGACGAGCTCGACTACCTCGGGTTCTCGTACGGCACCAAGCTGGGCGCGACCTACGCGGGCCTCTTCCCCGAGCGCGTGGGCAGGCTCGTCCTCGACGGTGCGCTCGACCCGACGACGAGCTCGGCGGACGTCTCTGCGCAGCAGGCGGTCGGCTTCGAGAACGCCCTGCGCGCCTACGTCGAGGACTGCCAGAGCGGCGAGTGCCCGCTGACCGGCTCCGTCGACGACGGGATGCAGCAGATCAGGACCCTGCTCGACGAGGCGCTCGACCGGCCGTTCCCGACGGACTCCGACCGGGACCTCACGCAGACGCTGATGTTCTACGGCATCGCCCTGCCGCTCTACAGCCAGGGCAACTGGCCGCTGCTGACCCAGGCGCTCGACGAGATCACGACGACCGGCGAGGGCACGACGTTCCTGTACCTCGCCGACTTCTACAACGACCGCAACCCCGACGGCACCTTCGCGAACAACTCTGCGGAGGCGTTCCGGGCGATCAACTGCCTGGACGACAGCGGCAACCCGGACATGGCGTTCATGGACGCCCAGGCCGAGGAGATCGAGGCCGCGGCCCCGACGGTCGGCGAGTTCTTCACGTACGACGGCCTCACGTGCGCGGACTGGCCGGTCCCCGAGGTCGAGCAGGACTTCGACGCGAGCGCCGCCGGTGCCCCGCCGATCCTCGTGGTGGGCACGACGAACGACCCCGCGACCCCGTACGCCTGGGCGGAGAGCCTGGCCGGGACCCTCGACTCCGGGACCCTGCTGACCTACGAGGGCGAGGGCCACACCGCGTACGGGAGCTCGAACGACTGCGTCTCGGGCGCCGTCGACGCGTTCCTCGTCGACGGGACGGTCCCCGAGGTGGGCACGACCTGCTGACGCCGCGCGCGGGCCTCGCCCGGCGCGGGCCGCGCGCTCTCCGGGTCGCGTGGGGCGTGGGGATCCTCACGATGTCTCGCTTTGGAGTCTCGTGCCCTCGTTGGGTACAGTTGGCTCGCTCGCTGCGGCGGGGCCTTCGGTCCAGCAGCGCGCACGCCGCCTTAGCTCAGTCGGTAGAGCGATTCACTCGTAATGAATAGGTCATCAGTTCGATTCTGATAGGCGGCTCGTTCAGAAGCCCGGAACCGTGAGGTTCCGGGCTTCTCGCGTATCTCGCTCCGGTCCGACCAGGGGGCGGGGCGTCGTCGTCCTGACGCGCCGCCGCTGGTCCCTCGGTTCAGGCGGGGGCGGCGGCGTCCGTCGTCGTGTCGGAGCCGGGCGACGCCACGACCGGTCGGCGCGCGCCGCCGCCGCGGGCCAGGTGCCACGCGGCGGCCACGACGCCGAGCGCGATCATCGACACGGCGGCGAGCCAGCCGAACTCGCCGAGCAGCGCGCTGCTGCCGGCGAAGGCTGGGACGGTCCCCGTGTCCTCGGTCACGGCGAAGCTCGTCGCGACGAGAGCGTTCCAGGCGCCGTGGGCCACCACGCTCGGCCAGAGCGATCGCGAGCGGTCGGTGAGCACCCCGAGGAAGAGCGAGATGCCGGCGACCGCGACCGTGAAGGCGAGCAGGCCGTCGATCGAGCCGTACCACCCGAGCAGGATCGCCGGCAGGTGGTAGAGCCACCAGACGACCATGACGACGAGGGCGGTCAGGAGGAACCCCCAGCGCTCGCGCAGCGCGGGCCACAGGAACCCTCGCCACCCGATCTCCTCGCCGAGCGCCGAGGTGCAGGCGGACGCGATCGCCAGGGGTGCCGCGATGAGGGCGGTCGTGAGCACGCCGGCGTCTTCGGTGATCCACCCGACGCTGCTCGCGATCAGGAACGCGGCGAGCGCGACGACCGTCGGGAGCAGGCCCGCGAGGAGCCACCAGCCGGGGCGGCCCCACCGGATGTGTCCGCGTCCGAAGAGCAGCGCGCACAGGGCCCCGACGGCGGGGGCGGCCATGAGGACGAAGAACAGGGCGTTCGTCGGCAGCTCGCCCTCGGGGGCGAGAAGAGGACGAACCCGGCGGCGTAGACGGCGACGAGCCCGACCGCGTACCAGACGAACGCGCGCAGCGGGGTGGCGCGGTCGCGGCGGTTCTCGCGGTCGGCGTCGTGGGTGGGTCTGCTCTCCGTGCTCATTCGCTCACCCTAGGATCCGTGGTCGGCGTCCGAGCGGCGGCGCGACGCCCGAGGTCGTAGGCGACCGTCGTCGCCAGCGTGAGGACGACGAGGGGCAGCACGAACGCTGTCATCACCCAGGTGAACCCGGACAGGGCGTCGTGCCCGGCGGCGTCGAGCACCACGGTCGTCATGTAGGCGGCGTAGAGCCCGACGAAGAGCGCGCCCTCCCACCGCTGCACGGTGAACCCGGTGAACGCCACCGGCGCGAGCGCCACCGCGGCCGCGACCATCAGCGGGATGTCGAGGGCGAGGGCGGCGTCGGGGACCGGGATGCCGTCGGCGCTGAGGAGCGCGGGTACCGCGAGGACCAGCCCGATGTTCGCGATGCAGCTCCCGACGACGTTGCCCACCGCGAGGTCGCGCTGACCTCGGAGCACGGCGATCACCGACGTGGCGAGCTCCGGCAGCGAGGTCCCGATCGCGACCACGGTGAGACCGATGATCAGTCCGCTGACCCCGAGCGAGGTCGCGATGTTGCTGGCCCCGGTCACGAGGAGCTCGGCGCCGACGACGAGCAGCGCGATCCCGACGACGACCAGGAGCGCGTCGACCCACGGGGAGCGTGCTCGCGACGGTCCGGACGCCTCGGTCTCTCCGTCGCCCGCGGGGAGGCGACGCCCTCGGCCCCCGCCGCGGCGCCGTCGGCGGCCGAGCCGCTCCTCCTGCCCAGGACCAGGGTCACCGCGGAGTGCGCCACCATGAGCCCGAGGAGCAGCAGCGCGTCGAAGGTCGTGATGGCGCCATCGAGGCCGCACAGCAGCAGGGCGACGGACAGCAGGATCATCGCCGGGATGTCGATCCGCACGAGCTGGGCCCTGACGACCAGGGGCAGCACGAGGGCCGACACCCCCAGGACGAGCAGGATGTTCGCGATGTTGGAGCCGACCACGTTCCCGACGGCCAGGTCGGTCTCGCCGCTCAGGACGGCTCCCGTGCTGACGGCGAGCTCGGGCGCCGAGGTCCCGACGGACACGACGGTCAGCCCGATCACGAGCGGGCTCATGCCCCAGCGGGTCGCGAGGGCGGTCGCTCCGCGCACGAGGAGCTCGGCCCCGCCGACCAGGACGACCAGCCCGAGCAGGACGCGCCCGACATCGATCGCGGTCATGCTGCGTCGCCCTTCGCGGTCGTGTGTACGGCGCGCTCCCGGCCGTCCCCAAGATCGGGCAGGTCGGTCTCGGCGTCCGGCGCCCGCGCGTCGTCCCTCATGACCCCGAGGGTAGGGCGAGCGCTGCCAGCAGCGCGCGGTCACCGGCGTCGACGGCGTCGGCGAGCGCGACGTCGAGCGGGACGACGGTGTGCGGGGGCAGCCGGGTGTCGTCGCCGCGCAGCTCGCTCATCAGGCTCTCGGCGGCCTCGGTGCTCCACCCGTCGACGTCGAGCGTGCGTCCGTGGTGCTCGGCCGGTCCGCGCTCGCCCTTGCCGAGGTACGTCAGCGGGCGCTGCCAGCGGTGCGCGCCGAGGTGGACGACGGCGTCGTCGAGACGTGCGAGGTCGTAGTGCTCGGTCGCCCGCCCCTCGGTGGTGTCGAGGGCGTGCCCGACGCGGCCAGGGACGACGACGACGTGGACGGCCTCGCGGTGCGGAGGGTCGGCGCGCAGCGTGTAGGGGAGCGCCCCGCGAGAGGGCGAGCAGGCGAAGACGCGGCGGGTGCCGTGCAGGTCGGCGGGGAGGACGACGATCCCGTCGGCCTCGTGTCCGAACTTCTCCGCCAGCCGTCCGGGGCACGCGTTGGACCCGTAGGTGAGGAGGGACACGGGGGAGTCGGGGAGCTGCACCGCCTCCGGCGGCCACGCGAGGCGGACGACGTGACCGGAGCGGACCGTGTACGGGTAGGGCGGGACCCGGCCCGGGTACGGGCGACTCTCGAAGCTCGTCAGGCTCGGCGTCATGTCCTCACCCTGCCTCACGCTGCCACCCCGTGCTGGTCCGGTCGGTCCGGAGCCGCCGGTGCTCACCACCTCAGCCGCGGAGCCCGACGAGCCAGTCGCGGACGGCCGCCGCGACCTCGGCGTCCTTGCCCTTGACGTCGTGGGCGCCGGGCAAGGTCACGCGCGACACCGGTCCGGAGATCGCGGCGACGTGCTCGTCGAGCTCCTCCGGGCGGGCGAACGGATCGTTGCGGCCCGAGACGAACAGCACGGGGCAGGCGATGTCCCCGAAGTGCTCGACGCGCAGCCGGTCCGGCCGGCCCGGCGGGTGCAGGGGGTAGCTCAGCAGCACGAGCCCGGCGGCCGGGAGACCCTCGGCGACCGCCATCGAGCACATGCGCCCGCCGAACGAGCGCCCGCCCAGGACGAGCGCCGCGGGGTCGACGCCGTGCTCGGCGCAGAGGTCCGCGGCCTGGGCGCGCACGTGCTCGACCGCGGGCCCCGGGCGGTCGGGGGCCCGCTTGCCCGCCGTCCGGTTCGGGAACTGGACCCGCCGGACGGGGATCGGCGCGGGCCCCTCGGCGACCGCGCGCTCCACTGCGACGAGCGCGGGGTGGTCGAGCCCGCCGCCCGCGCCGGGCGTCAGGAGCAGCGCGCCGGGGGTCGCTCGCGCGGGCTCGCGGCCCGTCGGGTCCGCCGCGCGGTCAGGGGTGGTGTCGGACGGCGTCACTCGCCCAGCATCGCAGGTCGCCGTTTGCCACGGGGCCTCGCGAGGACAAGGGTGGTCCCATGAGCGGACCCCTGAACGGACCAGTCGGGCGCGGCCTCGCCGCCGGCGCAGCAGGCACCACCGTCCTGAACCTCGTGAGCTACCTCGACATGGTCGTGCGGGGGCGCGCCGCGTCGCAGGCCCCGGCGCAGACCGTCGCGGCGGCGGCCGACCGGGTGGACGCCGTCCTCGCCGAGCACGGCTCCTTCACCGTCGGCGGCCTCATCGGCTCCGGCGCCGAGGGCGCGAACCGTCGCGAGGCCCTCGGCGCGATCGCCGGCATCAAGGCGGGCGTCGGCATCGGCGTCCTCGCCTCCTGCGCCCGGTCCGCCGGGTTCCGGACGGGCCCCGTCGCAGGTGCCGCGCTGATCGGCGCCGGCGCCATGGCCACGACGGACACCGCGATCGAGGCCCTCGGGGTCAGCGACCCGCGGACCTGGACGCGCCAGGACTGGGTGTCGGACGCCGTCCCGCACCTGGCCTACGGGCTCACCACCCACCTCGTGCTGGACGCGCTGGAGGACGACGCCGACCGGGCCGAACGGCCGTCGGCCGGGCTCGTCGCTCGCTCGGGTCTGCTCGGTCTCGCCGCGGGCGCCCGGTCGTCGCTCGCGTTCGCCGGTCCGATCCTGTCGTCCCGGTCGACGGGGCCGGGGTCCGTCGTCCGGAAGGTCGGTGCCCTCGCGGGCGTCGCCCTCGAGCTCGTCGGCGACAAGCACCCGGCCACGCCCAGCCGGCTGGACCCGCCCGGCCCGCAGGTGCGCGTCGGTTGCGGTGCCCTCGGCGCGTTCGCCCTCTCCCGTCGGGTCGGTGCGCGACCCCTGGTGCCGATGGTCGTCGGCGGTCTCGCCGCCGCGCTCGGCACGACGGCCGGCGCCGCGTGGCGCGCCCGGAACGTCGGGCGGGTCCCGGACTGGCAGGCCGCGCTCGTCGAGGACGCCGTCGCGCTCGGGCTGACCGTGCTCGCGTGCGCGCCCGGTCGCGGGCCCGACGAGAGCGCCGAGACCGAGGTGACGGTCGTCGTCCGGCACGAGGACGAGCCCTACCTGATCGGGAGCGACGTCGACCTCACCGGCGACGAGATCGCGGTCGTGGCCGACGCCGGCGCCGACGACTCGGGAGCCGAGCTGGTGGAGAGCATCGACGTGAGCGACGCCGCCGACGTCATGGACGTCGTCGACGCCGTCTTCGCCCGCGAGCCCGCGGACGCGCGCCGTGGCAGGGTCGGCTCGGCGCCCGCCGACGACCTGGTGCTGGAGCGCCCGCTCGACCTCGACCCGCCCGCAGACCGGCGCTGAGCGGGGTGGCCGGCCGGCCGGGCGACGTGCTGCGCCGCGAGGACTGGGGCGGACGCGACGTCGTCGGCGAGGTCTTCGAGGGCGTCGAGCTCGTCGACTGCGACCTGAGCGAGATCACGACCTCGGGGGCGCGGTTCGACGGCTGCACGTTCCGCGGGGTGCGGTTCAACGCCTCGCGCCACACAGGCACGGCGTTCGTGAACTGCAGATTCAGCGCGTGCGTGCTGTTCGACGCCGCGTTCGACGGCTGCAAGCTCACCGGCTCCGTCTTCGACGCCTGCCGCCTCGAGCTCCTGCGGGTGGAGGGCGGCGACTGGTCGTTCGTCTCGCTCGCAGGAGCGGACCTGCGCAAGACGGTCGTCGTCGGGGCGCGGTTCCGCGAGGCCGACCTCTCCAAGACGCGCTGCGGCGGAGCGACCCTGCGCGACCTGGACCTCTCCGGGGCGGCGTGGGCGCGAGCGGATCTCACCGGCGCCGACCTGCGGGGCAGCGACCTGTCGTCGCTCGACCCGACGTCGGCGGTGCTGGAGGGCGCGCTGATCTCGATCGACCAGGCCGTCGTGCTGGCCGAGGCGCTCGGTGCCGAGGTCCGGGTCGACTGACCGGGGCACGCGGCCGGTCAGTCCTTGGGGATGCTGGTCACCGTCGTCAGCAGGAACACGGAGTCCTCGAGGGCCTCGACCGAGTGCCGCTCGTGCGTGATCTCCACGATCTCGTCGGCTCCGACCTCGGTGTCGCCCGACGCGGCCGTGACCCGGACGAGCCCCTCGACGACGTAGAGGCTCGCGGCGGGCGGTGCGTTGTGCTCGCCGAGCACGGTCCCGGCCGCGAGGGCGATGACCGACTGCCGCAGCGGCCCGTCGTGGACGACGATCGTCGAGCTGCGCCCGTGCGCGTCGGTCCGTGCCCTGCCGAGGTGGTCCGCCGCCGTGCTGTCGAGCCGTGCCATGGTGCCTCCGGTCTGTGCCGCCGACGTGCGTCGCGCCCATCGTGCCACCGGCTGCCGGGCACGGCAGGTCGGCACGGCAGGTCGGCAGGTCAGAACGGCAGGTCAGCTCGGCGGCGTCAGCTCGTGCAGCCGGGCGTACGCGCCGCCGGCGGCGACCAGCCCGTCGTGCGTCCCGACCTCGACGACGCGGCCGTGGTCCATCACGACGATCCGGTCGGCGCCGCGGATCGTGCTGAGCCGGTGGGCGACGACGAACGTCGTGCGTCCCCGCATGAGCCGGCCGAGGGCCTCCTGGACCAGTCGCTCCGACGTGGTGTCCAGGGCGGAGGTCGCCTCGTCGAGCACGAGCACCCGGGGGTCGCGCACCAGGGCGCGGGCGATCGCGAGGCGCTGCCGCTGCCCGCCGGACAGCCGGCCGCCCTTCTGCCCGATCACGGCGTCGAGCCCGCCCATCTCCCGCACGAACTCCCAGGCGTTCGCGTCCTCCAGAGCCGAGCGCACCGCGTCGTCCGACAGGTCCGCGTTGCCGTAGGTGACGTTGTCGCGGACGGAGCCCTCGAAGAGGATCGACTCCTGCGGGACGACGGCGAGGAACCTGCGGTAGGTGCGCAGGTCGATCTGCGTGATGTCGTGGTCGTCGAGGAGGATCCGCCCGCGCGTCGGGGCGAGGAACCCGATGACCATGTTGAGGACGGTCGACTTGCCCGAGCCGGAGGCGCCGACCAGGGCGACCGTCTCGCCCGGGCGCGCCGACAGGTCGAGGTCCTCTACCGCGTTCACCGGGGCCTCGCCCGGGCCCGCGGAGTCGTCGTAGGCGAACGAGACGTCCTCGAAGCGGACCTCGCCGCGCAGGTCGTCGACCCGGTCCTTGCCGGCGTTACGCTCGAGGTCCGGCTCGCCGAGCACCTCGCCCATCGACCGCACCGACTCGAGGGCCTTGGTGATGATCGGTGCCAGTCCCATGAGGGCGGTGACCGACCCGGTGAGGGTGACGAAGTAGGTGGACAGCATGACGACGTCCCCGGCGGTCACGTCGAAGGTCCCCGTCCAGGCGACCCACGCCGCGCCGATCAGGCAGGCGACCGAGAGCGCCTGGAAGAGGATCCAGGCCAGGGCCCCGAAGCGCCCGTTGACCACGTCGAGGCGGATCCCGGCGTCCCGCACCCGGGTCAGCGTCACGCCCATGCGCTCGAGCTCGTTCTCCTCGAGGGCGTGGGCCCGCGTCACCGGGATGAGATGCGTCATCTCGGTCACCCGGGCCGACATGTTCTCGACCTCGCCGCGGAACGCCGCGTTGCGGCGCGCCATGCGCTTGCGCATGCTCATGACCAGCCACGCGGACGCCGGCACGGTGAGCGCGAAGATCGGCAGGAACTCGGGCACCTTGACCGCGGTCAGCGCGATCGCGCCGGCCAGGGTCGTCACCGCGGCCATGCCCGCGTCGAACGTCGTGCGGGAGCCTTCGACCACGTTCTCGACGTCCCGCACGATCTTCGCCTGCAGGACGCCGGCGCTCACCCTGCGGTGGTAGCCGATCGAGAGCTCCTGGAGGCGGCGCGAGAGCGCCATGCGCAGGCCCGTCTCGACCGTGCGGATCGCCAGCGACAGGCGGCGGATGTAGAACACGTGCAGCGGGTAGTTCTGGATCACGACCGCCGCCATGATCGCCGCGGTCATCCAGAGCTCGTGCAGCGGGCGGTGCTGGACGACGATGTCGATGACGGTCGCCGTCATCGCCGGGATCACCCAGATGGGGGAGTGCTTGATCGCGAACGCGACCGCGGCGATCGCCAGCCGGCCCCGCTGGGGTCGGTAGAGCTCGACGACCGTCCGGACCGGGTGCGCGCCGTCATAGGTGTCCTCGAGCGTTGTCACGGGTCCATCCTGGCGCGCCGCGAACGCGTTGTCGAAACGATTCGGTGGTGCGATCCGGCAGCGGCCTCCGCGGCCGGCCTGCTCGGCCGGTCCAGCGGCCTGGGCCGGTCAGAACCGGGGGCCGTCCTCGTCGTGCAGCAGGTTGCGGATCGGACGCATGACGACCTGGACCTGCTCGACCAGGTCCGTCGGCCCGGTGACGATCAGCGCCCGGCCGGCGACCTCGACGTACTGGGCCGTGATGCCGCGCGCCGACGCCCTCGCCGCCGGACCCACGCCGGCCTCGCTGCGCGTGGGCGAGGTCTCGATCGTGGCCCGCGCGGCGTCGTCGAACACCGCGCGCATCGCCGAGCGGTAGTCCTGGTAGGCGTCCACGAAGTCGTCGGTCACGGCCGGACCGTCGTCGTGGCCGTCGTGGACGGTCGGCACCCCGGGGCGGATGTCGGTGTGCAGCGGCGCGGCGATCGCCGACGAGAGCGCGGCCCGCAGCACGTCGTCCCGCTCCTCGGTCGGGGCGGGTGCGCGCAGCGTCTCGACGCCGAACGGCTCACCGCCGAAGGTCAGGTAGCCCCGGGTGAACCGTTCGCTCGTCGGGTCGTCGTGGACCTCCTCGGAGAACGTCTCCTCGGTGAGGTCCATGCCCCAGCCCAACGGGTCCGTCACCTCGCCGACCAGGCCGCTGAACGCGGCGAAGCGTTCGACGAGCCCCTCCCACTCGGGGGAGCCTCTCGGCGAGGGACGTCGTCCGACGGTGTGACGCGCGCGTCGGGCGCGTCCTGCGGGTCCGGTTCGATGTCCACGATGCTTCCCCGTTCTGCCTCGGGCCGACGTGCTTCGCGCTCCGCTCCCAGGTTGCCCCGCGGCGTCCGGCGGACGCCGAGGCGCGCCGACGACCGACCGCTCCCTTCGAGAATCCCGCGAACCGGACCGCCGTGCAGCCCGGAACGGTCACGGATCGGCCACAGGTATGCCGCTGGCGAACAAGGGCATACCGAGGCTGTCGGGGCCGTTGGGCCGCTATACAGTCGTTGCGGTCAGGCCTGAGCACCACCGGTGCGGGCGTACGCCGCTCGTGAGGAGCAGCCATGTTCGAGAGATTCACCGACCGTGCCCGTCGGGTCGTCGTCCTCGCCCAGGAAGAGGCGCGGATGCTCAACCACAACTACATCGGGACCGAGCACATCCTGCTCGGCCTCATCCACGAGGGTGAAGGGGTCGCGGCGAAGGCGCTCGAGTCCCTGAACATCTCGCTGGACGGCGTGCGCTCGCAGGTCACCGAGATCATCGGTGAGGGCCAGCAGGCACCGAGCGGGCACATCCCGTTCACGCCGCGCGCCAAGAAGGTGCTGGAGCTCTCGCTGCGCGAGGCCCTGCAGCTCGGCCACAACTACATCGGGACCGAGCACATCCTGCTCGGCCTGATCCGCGAGGGCGAGGGTGTCGCCGCGCAGGTCCTGACGAAGATGGGCGCCGACCTCAACAAGGTCCGCCAGCAGGTCATCCAGCTCCTGTCCGGCTACCAGGGCAAGGAGCCCGTCGCCGCGGGCGGGCCCGCCGAGGGTCAGCCCTCCGGCTCCGCCGTGCTCGACCAGTTCGGCCGCAACCTCACGCAGGCGGCCCGCGAGGGCAAGCTCGACCCCGTGATCGGGCGCCCGCTCGAGATCGAGCGCGTCATGCAGGTCCTGTCGCGCCGCACCAAGAACAACCCTGTCCTCATCGGCGAGCCCGGCGTCGGCAAGACCGCCGTCGTCGAGGGCCTCGCGCAGGACATCGTGCGCGGCGACGTCCCCGAGACGCTCAAGGACAAGCAGCTCTACACGCTCGACCTCGGCGCCCTCGTCGCCGGCTCGCGCTACCGCGGTGACTTCGAGGAGCGCCTGAAGAAGGTCCTCAAGGAGATCCGCACCCGCGGCGACATCATCCTGTTCATCGACGAGATCCACACCCTCGTCGGGGCCGGTGCCGCGGAGGGCGCGATCGACGCGGCCTCGATCCTCAAGCCGATGCTCGCGCGCGGTGAGCTCCAGACCATCGGGGCCACGACGCTCGATGAGTACCGCAAGCACATCGAGAAGGACGCGGCGCTCGAGCGCCGCTTCCAGCCGATCCACGTGAACGAGCCGTCGCTGCAGCACGCCATCGAGATCCTCAAGGGCCTGCGCGACCGCTACGAGGCGCACCACCGCGTCTCGATCACCGACTCGGCGCTCGTCGCCGCGGCGACGCTCGCCGACCGGTACATCAACGACCGGTTCCTCCCGGACAAGGCGATCGACCTGATCGACGAGGCCGGAGCCCGCCTGCGCATCCGCCGCATGACCGCGCCGCCGGAGCTCAAGGAGCTCGACGAGAAGATCGCCGACGCGCGCCGCGACAAGGAGTCCGCGATCGACGAGCAGGACTTCGAGCGTGCCGCGGGTCTGCGCGACAACGAGAAGAACCTGACGGCCGAGCGCGCCGAGAAGGAGAAGGCCTGGAAGGCCGGCGACCTCGACACGGTCTCCGAGGTCGACGAGGACCTGATCGCCGAGGTCCTCGCCATGTCGACGGGCATCCCGGTCGTCAAGCTCACCGAGCAGGAGTCCACGCGGCTGCTGCACATGGAGGACGAGCTGCACAAGCGGGTCGTCGGCCAGAACACCGCGATCAAGGCGCTCTCGCAGGCGATCCGTCGCACGCGCGCCGGGCTCAAGGACCCGAAGCGTCCCGGTGGCTCGTTCATCTTCGCCGGCCCCACGGGTGTCGGTAAGACCGAGCTCGCCAAGGCGCTCGCGGAGTTCCTGTTCGACGACGAGGACGCGCTGATTCAGCTCGACATGTCCGAGTTCTCGGAGAAGCACACGGTCTCGCGGCTCTTCGGTTCGCCTCCCGGGTACGTCGGTTACGACGAGGGCGGTCAGCTCACCGAGAAGGTGCGGCGTCGTCCGTTCTCCGTCGTCCTGTTCGACGAGGTCGAGAAGGCGCACGCGGACATCTTCAACTCGCTGCTGCAGATCCTCGAGGACGGTCGCCTGACCGACTCGCAGGGCCGCGTCGTCGACTTCAAGAACACCGTGATCATCATGACCACGAACCTCGGCACGCGGGACATCGCGAAGGGCGTCCAGACCGGCTTCAACGCCGGCGGCGACCTCGTGACGTCCTACGACCGCATGAAGGCCAAGGTCAACGACGAGCTCAAGCAGCACTTCCGGCCCGAGTTCCTCAACCGTGTCGACGACACGATCGTGTTCCCGCAGCTCACGCAGCCGGAGATCGTGCAGATCGTGGACCTCATGGTCGCGAAGCTCGACGCACGGCTGCGCGACAAGGACATGGGCATCGAGCTCACGGAGCCGGCCAAGCTGCTGCTCGCCGAGAAGGGCTACGACCCGGTGCTCGGTGCCCGGCCGCTGCGCCGCGCGCTGCAGCGGGACATCGAGGACGTCCTGTCCGAGAAGATCCTGTTCGGCGAGCTCAGCTCCGGCGAGGTCATCATCGTCGACGCCGAGGGCGAGGGTCTGCTCGGGGAGTTCACGTTCCGCGGGGTCCCGCGCACCGACAAGGACCGCGGGCCGGTGAGCGTCGGCGCGGCCGCGACGCTGGACGCCCCGACCGGCATCCAGGTCCGCGACCTGCCGCCGACGGGCGGCATGCAGGCCGGCGCCTGACGCCGTCCGGCGCGTAGCGCCCTGAACGACGACGATGGCCCCGACCCACCGCGAGGTGGGTCGGGGCCTCGTCGTACCCGCCGGCCTCCGCCCGCCCTCCCAGAGCGCGCGAGCCCTGCGGCGACAGGCCGAGCGCGACCCGCGCGGTGTGCGGGTCGGCGGGGAGGGAGGGCGACGAGGAGCTACGGCGTCCGCACCCAGGGGCCGTACGGCGTCGAGCCGGGCTGCTGGTTCCTCGTCCACCATCTCGCGGTCCAGTACGCACCGTCGAAGGACACGACGTCACCGGTGTCGTACACGGTCGTCGTGGACCAGGCCGCGGACCCCTCGTCGTCCGACTCGGCGACGGACTGCCACGCCGACCAGGGCGAGGCGCCGGGCACGTCGCCGGACGTCCACCAACCCGCCCGGTAGGCCGCGCCGTCGTGCAGGACGACGTCACCCGTGTCGTAGACCGCGGCCCTCGACCAGGCGGAGTCGGCGGCGTCCGGGGCGAGCTCGGAGGCGCCGGCGAGGAGCTGTCCGTCGAAGTCGAACAGCGCCTGGTTCTCCCACGCGTTGCCCGACGTCGGGTCCTCGGGGTCCCAGCCGTTGCCTGCGGCATCGGTCCAGGCCGGCTCCCAGTAGACGGAGCCGATCCCGCGGCCGCCGGGGGCCGACGCGACCGTGTCCTGCACCGCGCGCAGGGCTGCGGCCTGTCCTGCGATCGTCGCCGGGTACCCCTGGACGAGCTCGCTCTCGCGGTCGATGACGTTCTCCCAGGAGGAGTCCGTGTCGTCCTCGAGCGTGAACGGGTAGGCGGTCTCGACGACCACGACGTCGCGGTCGTAGCGGTCCGAGAGCGTGGTCACGGCGTCCTGCAGGTCGCCGAGGCTGCCGTGCCAGTAGCCGTAGTAGGAGAGCCCGACGACGTCGAACGGCACGTCGCGCGCGGTCACCTCGTCGAACCACCAGGTCAGCGAGCCGATCCCGTTGTTGATGTTCGTGAGGTGCAGGATCGTCTGCGTGCTCGCGTCGACGTCCTTGACCGCGTCGTACCCGGCGGTGAGGAACGCGGCGAGGTCGTCCCAGTGGGCCCCGGAGTCGTCGGCGAAACTCCAGGTCTGGCCGTAGGGCGCCATCATGCCCGGGTTGATCTCGTTGCCCACCTGCACGTAGTCGGCGGTGATCCCCGCGTCGGCGAGGGCGCTGAGCACCTCGTGCGTGTGCTCGTACACGTGCTGGGCGATGACGCCGGTCGGGTCGTCGGACGCCTCGGCGTCGGCGGCCCACGCGGCGGGGGCTCCTGCGCCCCGGGATCGGTCCACCGGTCGGAGTAGTGGAAGTCGACCATGAGATCCATGCCCGCGTCGGTGATCCGTCGCGCGGACTCGACCACGTGCGTGATCTCGTTGTACCCGTCGGCCGGGTCGACCCACACCTTCAGACGGCCGAGGTTCATGCCCGCGTCCGCGAGGATCTCGTACGGGTCACCAGGCGCCCCGTCGGCGTCGGCGTACGTCGCGCCGACGTCCTCGTTCTTCGCGACGCCGGACAGGTCGCCGCCCCGCACCTCACGCGTGACGCGCCCCCGCTCCAGGACGACGTCGTCGATGGTTGCCCAGGCGCCGGCCGCGCCGTCGGTCGCGACCGAGAGCGTGCAGTCGCCGTCGGTGACGTAGGCGGAGACCGCGAGACGCACCCACCGGTCGTCCTGCTCGGTGATGGGTGTGGTGGTCGAGTCGTCGACCCCGCACCCCGTGAGCGCGAGGCGCGTCGCGTCGAGGGCGCCGCCTGACTTGACCCACGCGCTCGCGGTCCACCAGCCGGTGGCGAGCCCGTCGAGGGACTGGCTCGTGGTCACCGCGTAGTCCTCGTCGGCCCAGTGCGTGAGCCGGCCGGACGACGCCTCGTGGCCGTCGCCCTCGACCTTCGCCGCGGCGTCGTCCCCGGTCGTGCTCGAGACCGTCCAACCGGACAGCCCGTCCTCGAAGCCGGGGTTCACGAGCTCCCCGTCCCCGGGTGCCGCGAGCGCGGCGCCGGGCAGTGCGACCGCCAGAGCGGCGAGCGCCCCGGCCGCGATCGTGATCCGTCGTGTGCTCCTCATACGTCCTCCTTGACGTGTGCGTCACCCGCGGTCGGCGGGTGCGTCGTGCTAGTGGCTCGGGTTCGGCGTGCGGACCACCCGCACCCCGCCCGCGGGGACCTCGAACCCGTCGGCGGTCTCGTTGGTGAGCAGGTCCGTCCCGTGCGTCCCGAGGGTGGCGCGGGTCCCGAGGTGGTTGATCGCCACCGTGTAGCTCGCGTCGTCGCCGTGGCGCACCACGACCTCGAGCCCCTCGGGGGTGTCGGACGGCGTGATCCCGGCCTTGGCGTACACCGGCGCCAGGAGCGTGGCGAGCGCGTCCACGTCGACCCGGGTCGAGACGTACCAGCCGGTCCCGGCGCCGTGGGCGTTGCGGGTGACGGCGGGTCCGCCCGCGGCCGGCCCGTCCACGTACCCGGCGACGACCTCCGCCCCGGCAAGCGCGACGTCGTCCGCCCACACGTCCGCGACGATCTCGGTGCGAGCCGTGCCGAACACGCGGTCGTCGAGCGAGACCCGCACCTGCTCGCCCTCGCGCAGCGGCAGGAACTCCTCGACCGTGAGCCCGAGGGCGTCGCGCAGGGGCGCGACGAACCCTCCGGGGTGGACGGCGTCGTGCTCGTCGACGACCGCCGAGAAGAACGAGGTGACCAGGGTGCCGCCGCCCGCGACGTACGCGGTGAGGTTCGCCGCGTCGTCCGCGGTCAGGAGGTACGACGCCGGTGCGACGACGAGTCGGTACCCGGACAGGTCCTGGCCCGGGTGCGCCATGTCGACGGTGAGGCCGTCGCGCCAGAACCGGTCGTAGAACGCCTCGATGCGCTCGCGGTGCGAGACGTCCTCGCTGGGCCGCCACTCGAGGTCCTGCGCCCAGAAGGACTCGTAGTCCCAGAGGATCGCGACGTCGGCCCGGACGCGGCTGCCGCGCATCTCGTCCAGGCCCGCGAGAGCGCCACCGAGCTCGACGACCTCCCGCCACACCCGCGAGCTCGTCCCGGCGTGCGGGAGCATCGCGGAGTGGAACTTCTCGGCGCCCGAGCGCGAGGCCCGCCACTGGAAGAACATGATCGCGTCGGCGCCGCGGCCCAGGTGCGAGAAGGCGTTGCGGGCCATCTCACCCGCCCGCTTGGCGACGTTGCGGGGCTGCCAGTTGACCCCCGACGTCGAGTGCTCGAGCAGCAGCCACGGCTTGCCGCCGGCGACGGAGCGCGTGAGGTCGGCGGCCAGCGCCAGCGTGACCTCGTTACGGGGGTCCGCGGCGTCGAGGTAGTGGTCGTTCGAGACGATGTCGACCTCGCGACCCCACGCCCACAGGTCGGTCGACGGGCAGGAGGCGGCCATGAAGTTGGTCGTCACGGGCACCGTCGAGTGGGCGCGGATCGCGTCGCGCTCCGCGACGAAGCACGCCAGCAGCGCGTCGTTCGTGAAGCGGGCGAAGTCGAGGCGCTGCGCCGGGTTCACGACCGACGGCGCGACCGCAGGGACGTCGACGTGCTCCCACGCGCCGTAGACCTGTCCCCAGAACCGCGTGCCCCAGGCCCGGTTGACGCCGTCGAGATCGCCGTAGCGGTCGGCCAACCAGGTGCGGAACGCGGCGGCGCTCGTGGGGGAGTAGTCGTCCGAGACGGGGGCGCCGTACTCGTTGTGCACGTGCCACAGCGCGAGGGCGGGGTGCGAGCCGTACCGGCGGGCCAGCTCGGTCGTGATCCGGACGGCGGCGCGGCGGTAGTCGGGGAGCTCGGGCACGCCATGCCGCGGGACCCGAAGCCGAGGACAGTGCCGTCCCGCGCGACCACCCGCGCGTCGGGGTACGTGTGGAAGAACCATGCCGGCGGGGACGCGGTGGGTGTCCCGAGGTCGACGCGGATGCCGTTCGCGTGCAGCAGGTCGAAGAGCCGGTCGAGCCAGCCGAAGTCGAACTCGCCCTCGCGCGGCTCGAGGAGCGCCCAGCTGAAGATCCCGATGCTCACGAGGTTCACGCCGGCGTCGCGCATGAGCGCGACGTCCTCGGCCCACACCTCCTCCGGCCACTGCTCGGGGTTGTAGTCGCCGCCGTAGCAGAGGGCGTCGATGCCGGGCAGCCAGCCGTCGAACGCGGGGCCGGGGGCCGCCTGCGTGGGCATCGCGGTGGTCCGGGCGGCTGCGCCAGTCGTGGCAGTCGTGGCAGCACCGTGGTCGCCGGGAGCGCCGACGCCGTCGACGGAACCGCCGGCAGCGTGATCACCGGCGTCCGGGTCTCGGGGGGCGGCAAGGGTGCTCGGACCGGCATCGGGCCGGACGGCGTGGATGGGGTTCATGTGGACTCCTCGAACACTTCGCTGTGCACGATCCCAGTCTGTGAAACCGCACTAGCCCTAGGTAACACCACGATCACAAGTCTTGACAAGACCGCACAGTGTGCGGCTACTGTGACCGTGCACAGTCTCGACGGGGCGTTCTGCCTCGTCTCGACCCGCAACCATCCGCGACGGCGCGATGGTTCCTTGACGAGGAGGACACATGCGCCTGACCACAGGCACGAAGGTCGCGGCACTGCTCGCGACCACCGCACTTCTTGCTGCCGGGTGCAGCAGCTCCGACGCCGGCGACAGCGCGGGTTCGGGGGATGCCGGCGACTCCGGCGACACCGCTGCAGCGGGTCCGGTCGACCTCACGTTCTGGACCTGGGCCCCGAACATGGAGAAGGTCGTCGACCTCTGGAACGCCGAGAACCCCGACATCCAGGTCACGGTCAACAAGCAGGACGGCGGCGACCCTGCGGTCACGAAGCTCCTCACCGCGATCAAGGCCGGCAGCGGCGCGCCCGACATCATGCAGGCCGAGTACCAGAAGATCCCGACGCTCGTGTCGTCCGACGCGCTCGCGGACATCGCCGGGAACGTCGGCGACGACGTCGCCTCCGGCTTCCCGGAGGGCGTGTGGAACGGGGTGACCCTCGGGTCGGACGCCGTCTACGCCGTCCCGCAGGACTCCGGCCCGATGGAGTTCTACTACCGCGCCGACGTGTTCGAGGAGCTCGGGCTCGACGTCCCGACGACGTGGGAGGAGTTCGCCGACGCGGCGCGCACCGTCAACGAGGCTGACTCGGACATGTACCTCGGCACCTTCTCCGCCACCGACGCGGGCTGGTTCACCGGGCTCTCGCAGCAGGCCGGCGCCTCGTGGTGGGGCATCGACGGCGACGCCTGGAGCGTCGACATCGACAGCGAGGCCACCAAGAAGGTCGCCGACTACTGGGGTGGCCTCGTCGAGGAGGGCGTCATCGACAACAAGCCGATGTACACGCCGGAATGGAACGCAGCCCTCAACGACGGCACCCAGATCGGGTGGCTCTCGGCCGTCTGGGCGCCCGGCGTCCTCGAGGGCAACGCGCCCGACACCGCCGGCACGTGGGAGATGGCCGCCATGCCGCAGTGGGACGCCTCGGCGCCCGCGACCGGCAACTGGGGCGGCTCGGCCACCGGTGTCACGACGCAGTCGGAGCACCCGGAGCAGGCCGCAGAGTTCATCACCTGGCTCAACACCGACCAGGAGGCCGTGAACGCCCTCGTGAAGGAGGCCGGCATCTACCCGGCCTACACCCCGGCGCAGGCCGAGGCGCTGGCCGAGCCCCCGGCGTTCTTCTCCAACCAGGAGAACTTCTACGAGCTCGCCGGTGAGATCGCCGACACGGCCGGGAGCTTCACGTACGGACCCAACGTCAACGTCGCGTTCTCCGCGTACAACGACGCGTTCGGCAAGGCCGCCGAGTCGAAGTCGCAGGCCGAGTTCCTCGACGCGGTCGACACCATGCAGTCGACCACGCTCGACGACCTGAAGAACTCCGGGTTCAACGTCTCGGAGTGACCCACCAGCCGGCCGCCCGGACCACCCGGGCGGCCGGCCGCCGTCGGGCACAGGACACGCCTGCGACCGACCGGTGCCACCGCACCGACCACGAACGAACCGCTCGCCCGACCCAGGAGCCCCTGTGACCACCACGACGTCGCCGCCGCGCACCGGCACGACCAGACCGGCCCGCCGGACCAGACGGCGCCTCGCGCCCTGGGCATTCCTCTCGCCCGCGATCGCGCTGTTCGTCGTCTTCCTCGCGCTGCCGATCCTCTACTCCGTGTACATGAGCTTCCGCACCGAGCAGGTCAGCGGGCTCGGGCTCGGGGCGGACTCGCGCACCGAGGTGTGGAACGGCTTCTCCAACTACGCACAGTCGCTCGCCGACCCCGAGTTCCTCGCGTCCGTCGGGCGCGTCGGCATCTACGGCCTGCTCGTCGTGCCGACGATGCTCGGCCTCGCGCTGCTGTTCGCGCTGCTGCTCGACTCGCGGCGCACGCGCGCCCGAGGCTTCTCGAGGATCTCGATCTTCCTGCCGTACGCCGTCCCCGCGGTCATCTCGTCGCTCCTGTGGGGGTTCCTCTACCTCCCGGGCGTCAGCCCCTTCTATTACGTCTTCGACCAGCTCGGCTGGGACGTCCCCTCGCTGTTCTCGTCCGACCTCGTCATGTTCGCCGTGGCGAACATCGCGGTCTGGGGCGGCACCGGGTTCAACATGGTCGTCATCTACACAGCTCTCAAGGCGATCCCGAGCGAGCTCTACGAGGCCGCGGAGCTGGACGGGTGCACGCAGAAGGGGATCGCGCTGCGCATCAAGATCCCCATCGTGGTGCCGTCGATCATCATGACGTCCGTCTTCTCGATGATCGCGACGCTCCAGGTGTTCGCCGAGCCGACGACGCTCAAGCCCCTGTCCAACACCATCTCGAGCACGTGGACCCCGCTGATGAAGGTCTACCGCGACGCGTTCGTCCGCGGCGACCTCTACTCGGCCGCCGCGACCTCGGTGATCATCGCGCTCGCGACGTTCGTGCTCTCGTTCGGGTTCCTGCGCCTCGTGCAGAGCCGCGCCTTCGGTCAGGAGAAGTGATGACCACCCACGCCCCCACCAGCGCTCCGCGCGCGGGCTCCCGCCCCGCCGCCTCGTCGGGCACGCGCCGCCCGACCAGCCCCCGTCCCGGCCGCAAGGCCGACCGCGGGGTGGGCGAGCGCCCGTCCGCGGTCAGCACGGGGATCCTGCTCCTCGGCGCCGCCTACTGCCTGCTGCCCGTGCTCTGGGTGGTCGTCGCCTCCACGAAGTCGGGCGGTGAGCTCTTCTCGACCTTCACCTTCGCGCCGTCGACGCACCTGCTCGACAACGTCGGCGACCTCAACGCGTACCGCGACGGGCTGTTCTGGCGCTGGATGCTCAACACCGCGATCTACGCCGGCGTCGGCGCCGCGCTGTCGGTGATCGTCTCCGCGATGGCGGGGTACGCCCTGGCCAAGTACCGGTTCCGCGGCAAGACGGTCGTGTTCAACCTGCTCCTCGCCGGCGTGCTGGTGCCCGGGGTCGTGCTCGCGATCCCGCAGTACCTCCTGCTCGCCCAGATCGGGCTGACCAACACCTACTGGTCGGTGCTGCTGCCCAGCATCATCAGCCCCTACGGCATCTACCTCGCGCGCATCTACGCGGCCGCGTCGGTGCCCGACGAGATCGTCGAGGCCGCCCGCACCGACGGTGCGAGCGAGGCGCGGACCTTCGCCGCCATCGCGGTGCCCATGATGCTGCCCGGGCTCGTCACGGTGTTCCTCTTCCAGTTCGTCGCGATCTGGAACAACTTCATGCTCCCGTACATCATGCTCGGCGACGACAAGCTGTTCCCGCTCACGGTCGGCCTCTCCGGGCTGCTCAACCAGGGTGCGTCGCAGCCCGCGCTCTACACGCTCGTCATCACCGGAGCCCTGCTGTCGATCATCCCGCTCGTCGGGCTGTTCCTCCTGCTCCAGCGGTTCTGGCAGGTCGACCTGGCGGCAGGCGGTGTGAAGGCGTGACCGGCAGGACCTGCCCACCCGCGGAGGGCCGACGCGCGCGGCGCTCCCGGGGGCCCCGTCGCGACGCGGCAGGTGCGACGTGTCCGTAGACTCGCGTCCCGTGGAGCCGACGGCGGAGCGGGGCGAGCAGGCGCGAGGTGCGCGCCGTCGTCCGACCATCAGGGACGTCGCTGCCGCCGCCGGGGTCTCCCGCGGCACGGTCTCCCGGGTCATCAACGGCGGCCACTGGGTCTCGCCCGACGCGCTCGCGGCGGTCAACGAGGCGATCCGCAGCACGGGGTACTCGGCGAACCAGCACGCGCGCAGCCTGGTGACGGGGCGGTCCAACTCGATCGCGTTCCTGCTCACCGAGCCGCACCACCTGCTGTTCGACGACCCGAACTTCTCGGTCCTGCTGCGTGGGGCCGCCGAGGAGCTCGCGAAGCGCGAGATGCCGCTGCTGCTCATGGTGGCGGGCACCCCGCAGGAGCGTCGCCGCATCGGCGCGTACGTCGCCGCGGGGCACGTCGACGGCGTCCTGCTGATCAGCTCGCACCAGGACAACCCGATGGTCGGCGAGCTGCTCAAGCACGACGTCCCGACCGTCGCCGTCGGGGTCCCGCTCGGGTTCGAGGGCAAGGTCGGGTTCGTCGCGGCCGACGACCTCGGCGGCGGGCGCACGATGACGCGGCACCTGCTCGACTCCGGGCGGCGGCGCGTCGCGATGATCACGGGCCCGCTCGACACCCCCGGCGGGACGCTGCGGCTGCAGGGGTTCCGGGAGGAGCTCGGCGACCTGTACGACGAGTCGCTCGTCGCGCACGGCGACTACTCGCGCGACAGCGGGCGGCGGGCGATGGCGGAGCTCCTCGAGCGCCGGCCGGACCTCGATGCCGTGTTCGTCGGGTCCGACCTCATGGCCGCCGGTGCGCTCGTCGCGCTCCTCGCGGCCGGACGGCGCGTGCCCGAGGACGTCGCCGTCGGCGGGTTCGACGACTCCGGCGTCGCGGGGTCGCTGCACCCTGCGCTGACGACGATGCGGCAGCCGTTCGAGCGGATCAGCTCGGAGATGGTGCGGCTGCTGCTCGACGTGATCGACGGGCAGGACCCGGCGGCGATCACGCTGCAGACGTCGCTCGTGGTGCGCGACTCGACCTGAGCGGGTCGCGGGGTCAGATGCTGCGCGCGTGCGCGACCAGCCGGTCGAACGTCGCGTCGAGCCCGGGGTCCACGCGCTGGGCCTCCGGGTTCGCCTCGAACCAGGCGATCTGCTCGTGGGCTGCCTGGTCGTAGCGGATCGTCGTGCCGAACTCCGGGACCAGGGCGCGCAGCTTCGAGCAGTCGAACACCATCGAGTGCGCCTTGTCGCCGAGCAGCCCTGCACCGAGCTCGGGGTCGACCGCCGCGATCGTCTCGGAGGCGACGTGCACCAGGTCGGGCTCGTCGACCCCGCGGCCGCGGCGAGCCAGCGGTAGATCTGGTCCCACGTCGGCGCGTGGTTACCGGTGATCGTGAAGGCGTCGCCCACGGCGAGAGGGTGGCCGAGCAACCCGACGAACCCCACGGCGAAGTCGCGGGTGTGGGTGAGCGTCCACTGCGTGGTCCCGTCCCCGTGGACGACGACGGGGCGCCCCGCGCGCAGGCGGGCCACGTCGGTCCAGCCGCCGGACGTCGGCAGCAGGGTGCGGTCGTAGGTGTGCGACGGGCGCACGATCGTCGCCGGGAACCCGTCCTCGCGGTGCGCCGCGACCAGCACGTCCTCGCACGCGGCCTTGTCGCGCGAGTACTGCCAGAACGGGTTGACCAGCGGCGTCGACTCGGTCACGGGCAGGCGCGACGGCGGCTTCTGGTACGCCGACGCCGAGCTGATGAACACGTACTGACCGACCCGGCCGGTGAAGCGCGCGACGTCCTCGGCGACGTGACCGGGGAGAAGGCCCGGAACTGCGCGACGACGTCGAACTCCCGCGACCCGAGCGCGGCGTCGACCGACGCGGAGTCCTCGGCGTCGGCCCGCAGCGTCTCGACCTCCGCGGGCAGGGGTCGCGTCGTCGACGCGCCGCGGTTCAGGACCGTGACGCGGTGGCCCGCCTCGACGGCCCGGGTCACGCTCGCCGCGCTGATGATGCCGCTGCCGCCGACGAACAGGATGCTCTGTGGGTTCATGCTCGCCATCGTGCCAGGCTGTCGTGGTGCTGGCCGCACGGTCGACGGTCAGGCGTCGAGGCGTCGTCCGTCGGCGTCGAGGTGGTCGCTCCACGACCGGCGCGGCGCCCACCCGAGCAGCCGCTGGGCCTTCGCGGTCGAGGTCCCGCCTGCGTCGGGCCGGTCGACGGCGCGCAGCTCGGTCGGGGCGTCGGGGAAGACGCGACGCCAGGACTCGTGGAGGTCCCGGCCGCCGACGGTGTCGGCCGCCGAGATGTAGAAGACCTCGTGACCGGGCAGGTCGGTGGTCGCCGCGAGCCGGATCGCCTCGGCGAGGTCGCGGGCGTCGATGTACGACCAGCCGTTCTTCATCTGCGCGTCGGGGTCGGCGATGATCGGCCCGAGGAACGGCTCGTACGTCGAGTCCTCCTGCACCCACGTGGGCCGCAGCGAGATCGCCCGCAGGTCGGAGCGCCGGACGGCGGCGTCGCAGATCTGCTCGCCCACGACCTTGCCCAGCCCGTACGGGTCCTGGGGCTCGAGCGGGTGCTCCTCGTCGATGGGCAGGTACTGCGGCCACGTCGGCCGCTCGGCGAACGGGAAGCCGGGCGCCGTCTCGCTCGAGATGTTGACGATCCGCGGCACGCCCCAGCGCACGCAGGCCTCGACGACGTTGAAGACGCCCATGACGTTGTTGCGGAACAGGACGTCGGGCGCGTGCCGCCCGGGCGCGGGGAACGCTCCCGCGTGGACGACGGCGTCGAAGCGACCCGGCTTGGGGCCGCCCTCGCGCTCGGCCCAGCCCCCACCAGCGAGAAGACCTGACCGGCGTCGGCGAGGTCGGCCTGGACGTACGGGACGTCGTCCGCCACCGAGGTCGGGGTGGACGGGCCTGCGGGAGGGCTGAAGACCACGGGGACCACGTCGGTCGCGGTCACCTCGTGGCCGTGCTCGACGAGGTGGACGACGGCGGCCCGGCCGACGCGTCCGCGGGCTCCGGTGACGAGGATGCGCATGGGAGGGACGCTACCGGGGGAGCCGACACCGCTCAGGCGAGCAGCGCCCGGATGTCCTTCTCGGCCTGCTCCGGGGTGACGGGCCGGCAGCCGCGCTCCGTCCAGCCCCGCACGAGCCGGGGCTCGTCGCGCATCAGGCCCACGCCCCGCCGCACGAGCGTGAGCGGGGGCTTGCGCCGCTCACCCATGTCGCGCAGGAACCGGAACCAGGCGGTGACGACGGCCGGCCGGGCGAGGCAGACGGCGTCCGCCAGGATCCCCTCGGCGCGCGCTCGGCGCACGAGCTCGGCCGCGAAGATCCCCTCGGCGACGACGACGCGCGCCCCGGCGACGTCGACGTGGGTCGTGCCCGTGCGCCGCGACGTCGGGATGTCGTAGACGGGCACATCGGTCTCGCCCGTCGCGCACAGCTCGACGAGCGCGCTCAGCGCGCCGTCGGCGTCCCAGCTCGCCGGGTCGTCCCAGTCGACGATCCCGAACCGCAGGGGCATCCCCGGGTGGTCGTGGTCGCGGTAGAAGTCGTCGAGCTCGATCACGGGGAGCCCGAGGCGTCGGCACAGCGACGTCTTGCCGGAGCCCGACGCGCCGGTCAGGAGGACGATCCGGGTCCCGGGCGTCCGCGCCCCGGGCGGGACGTCGAACAGCGCGTCCGTCTCGGTCGGTGCGTCCGGCCCCGCGGGCGTGCTGTCGCTCACCCGGGACATCTTGCCAGGAGGTGCCGGACGGCGTCCCGCACCTCCCTGCTCCCGCGCGGCCGGGCTGCGACCTGGCCGGGGCGCGGCCGGGTGTGGGCGTGGGTGGGCTCGGGTGGCGGGTAGGACCGGTCGGTCGGTCTGTCGCTGGGTCTGGAACCGCGACCGCTCGTTCAGAGCGCCGGGTACGTCTCCCGCGGGAGCCGGTACGCGAGGTCGACGGCGGTCTCGGTCGCCTCGTCCTGCTCGAGGCGGCCCTCGGCGACCAGGCGCGCGAGGTAGCCGGCGTCGATGCGCCGGGCCAGGTCGTGGCGCGCCGGGATCGAGCAGTACGCACGGGTGTCGTCGACGAAGCCGCTCGTGTTGTAGAACCCGGCGGTCTCCGTGACGGCCTCCCGGTAGCGACGCATGGCGTCGGGGGAGTCGAGGAACCACCAGGGCGCCCCGAGCCGGACCGCCGGGTACACGCCGGCGAGCGGCGCGAGCTCGCGCGAGAACACGGTCTCGTCCACCGTGAACAGCACCACGCGGAACCGCGGGTGGTGGCCGAACGCCTCGAGCAGCGGGCGTAGCCCGTGCACGTACTCGGTGGGGGTCGGGATGTCGTAGCCGACGTCCGGGCCGAGTCGGTCGTGCACCTGGCGGTCGTGATCCCGCAGCACGCCGGGGTGCAGCTGCATCACGAGACCGTCCTCGCACGACATCGCGGCCATCTGGAAGAGCATGTGCGCCGAGAACGCCTCGGCCTCGGCGCGCGTGGCGGACCGGCGCAGCGCGGCGTCGAAGATGCGACCCGCGGTCACGTCGTCGAGAGGTGTCGTGTCGGCGCGCAGGTGGCCGTGGTCGGTCGCCCTGGCCCCGGCGGCGACGAACGCGGCGCGCTGGGTCCGCAGGGCGTCGAGGTACTGGGGGTAGGTGTCGACGGGGGACCCAGCGGCCTCGCCGAGGAGCCGCACCTGCTCGACCCAGCCCGGACGGTCGACGTGCAGCAGCGGGTCGGGTCGGAACGTCGGCACGACGCGCTCGCCCCACCCTTCCGCAGCCAGGGCCTTGTGCTCCGAGAGCGACGCGTGCGCCGGGTCGGTGGTCGACAGGATCTCGATGCCGAACCGCTCGAACAGCGCGCGCGGCCGCATCTCGGGCTTCGCGAGGCGCTCGACCAGGTGGTCGTAGATCTCGTCGGCGGTCTCGGCCGACGGGCGCAGGGGCGAGTCGAGCACGGAGACGAGGGTGTGCTCGAGCCAGAACCGGGTGGGCGTCCCGCGGAACAGCGGCCACCCGGCGCAGAAGCGGCGCCAGATCTCGCGGGGGTCGGTCTCGTGGGAGACCGCCGGGTCGGACGACCGCACGCCCAGGTCGTGCGGACCGGTCACGCCGGGCACGGCGCGCGCGCCGCCCGCCTGCGAGACGAGCATCCGCACCAGGTAGTGGTCCGGGGTCACGAGCAGTCGGGCCGGGTCGTCGAACGGCTCGTCGCGCCGCAGCAGCGACGCCTCGACGTGACCGTGCATCGCCACGATCGGCAGGTCGGCCGTCGCGGCGTGGATCTCGCGGGCGATCGAGCGCACGCCCGGCTCGGCGGGGAACGCCCGGTCGGGGTCCAGCCTCAGCTCGCGGGGGCCGGTGGGATCGGGTCGTGCGGTCACGGTGCTCCTCGAGGTCGGTGCGCTTCTCTGCGAACGTTTGCATCGTACGCCATTGATCGTTTCCATGACTTGTGAGCGCCCCCGGAACAGTGCCGCTACAATCGTTTGCAAGCCCCGGGTTCGTCACGAGCCCGGGCCGCCGCACCGGCCGGTGCGCGCCCACGAACCACCCGGAGGTCGGCGATGGTCACCGTCCACGACGTCGCGCGCGCCTCAGGCGTCTCGATCTCGACGGTCTCGCGGGCGCTCGCGGCGCCCGAGCGGGTCGCCGCCTCGACCCGGGCCCGCGTCGTCGCCGCCGCCGCAGAGCTCGGGTACGAGCCCAACCGAGCCGCCAGCGGACTGCGGGCCGGACGCACGGGCGCCCTCGGCCTCGTCGTCCCCGACCTCGAGAACCCCTTCTTCGCCTCGATCACCAAGGGCGTCCAGGCGCGCGCCCGCGAGGTCGGCTACGCCGTCTTCGTCGTGGACACCGACGAGGACCCCGAGCTCGAGCGCACCCTCGTCGGCAACGTCCGTCGCCAGACCGACGGCGTGATCCTGTGCTCCCCGCGGGTGCCGGACGACGACGTCCTCGCCGTCGCCTCCCTCGCCCCGACGGTCCTCGTGAACCGCCTGGTGGACGGCGTCACGTCGGTCGCGTCCGACCACGCCGGCGGGACGGTCCGGGCGATCGAGCACCTGCGGGCGCTCGGGCACCGGCGCGTCGCCGTGCTCGGCGGGCCTGACGCCTCCTGGTCGCAGCGCCACCGGCACCTCGGCGTCGAGCGCGCCCGCACCGCGTACCCCGAGGTCGAGGTCGTCGAGCTGGGTCCGTACGTGCCCCACGTCGACGGGGAGCGGCCGCCGCCGACCTCGCGGTCGCGAGCGGCGCCACCGCCGTCATCGCGTTCAACGACCTCGTCGCGACGGGACTGCTGCGCCGGCTCCGCGCCCGCGGCATCACCGTCCCCGACGACCTGAGCGTCGTCGGCTTCGACGACACGTTCGTCGCGGCACTGACCCAGCCGCCGCTCACCACGTGCCGCGCCGACCTGCGCGGCATGGGCTCGCGGGCGGTCGACCTGCTCGGGGGCCTGCTCTCGGCGCGCCGCACAGCCTCCCGCCCCGCCGGTGACGCACCCGCAGGTGGCGGCGTCCCCCGGCAGGACCTGCACCACGAGCACGTCGAGCTCGCCGTCGAGCTCGTCGTGCGGGACTCGACCACCGACGCACCTGAACGGAGCCCACGATGACGCTGCCGCCCACGGCGACCGCCGGCACGGCGACCGCCGGCACGACGACTGCCACGACCGCGACCGCCACCACGGCGAAGCCCGACGCGACGCCGCTTCCCGCGCTGCCCCGGCTCGACCGAACCTCAGCGCTGCCCGACGAGGTCCGCAGGCCGGTCGCCGCGCCGTCCGACACGGGTGTCGGGATCGTCCACCTCGGTATCGGCGCGTTCCACCGTGCGCACCAGGCGGTGTGCACGCAGGACGCGATGGACGCCACGGTCGACCTGCGCTGGGGGATCCTCGGCGTCACCCAGCGCTCGCGGACCGTCGTCGACCAGCTGCGACCCCAGGGCGGCGCGTACGGCGTGCTGACGACCGGGGAGCAGGACTCCGTGCGGGTGATCGGCGCCGTCGTCGACGCCGCGCACCCCGCCACCGAGACCCGGCGGGTGCTCGACACGATCGCCGCACCGACGACGCACCTCGTGACGCTGACCGTCACCGAGAAGGGCTACTCCCGGGGACCGGACGGCGGGCTCGACCAGGCGCTCGTCGGCGCGGACCTGGCAGCGCTCCGCGACGAGGAGACGGGCAGGACGGCCGGTGCTGACCCCGTGCCGTCCACGTCGGCCGTCGGCCTGCTGGTGCGCGGGCTCGCGGCCCGCCGCCGGGCAGGGGGCTCCCCGATCACGGTGCTCACCTGCGACAACATGGTCGACAACGGGCGGGTGCTGGCCGCGCTGGTCCGCGACGCCGTCCGGCACGCGCTGCCCGGCGACGAGGGCGACGCGCTGCGGGCCTGGCTCGACACCTCGGTGACGTTCCCGTGCAGCATGGTCGACCGGATCGTCCCCGCCACCACCGACGAGCACCGGCGCCGGGCCGAGGCCGTGACGGGCGTCCGCGACGACGGCCTCGTCGTCGCGGAGCCGTTCTTCCAGTGGGTCGTCGAGGACTCCTTTGCCGGACCCCGACCGGCGTGGGAGCGCGGCGGCGCGACGATCGTCGACGACGTGGCGCCCTACGAGCGCGCGAAGCTGCGGATGCTCAACGGCACCCACTCGCTCATTGCGTACGCGGGAGCCGTCGCCGGGCACGTCACGATCGCGGACGCCGTCCGCGACCCCGCCATCGAGAAGGCCGCCCGCGCGTACCTGTTCGAGGACGCGCTGCCCGGCGTCGACGTCCCCGGCATGGACCTCCCGGCGTACGGGGAGGAGATCCTCGCGCGGTTCGCCGACCCCGGGACCGGCCACACGACGATCCAGGTCGCCATGGACGGGTCGCAGAAGATCCCGTTCCGCTGGGCGCCCGTGGCCGCCGACAGCCTCGCCGCAGGGCGGTCGGCGGACGGCGTCGCCGCAGGTCTCGCAGCCTGGGTGCGGTTCGTGGTGCGCGCGGTGCAGGACGACGGGCTGCCGCTCGTCGACCCGCGGGCCCAGGAGCTGCGGGCGGCCGTGGCGGGTGCGAGCGCGAGCGCTGGTGCCGGCGGCGAGGTGGTCGAGGCCGAGGCAGCCCGGGCGCTGCTGTCGCTCCCCGGACTGCTGTCCGAGGACGTGCGCGACGCGATGGTCGAGCGGGTCGCGGAGCAGCTCGCCGGCTGATCCGGCCTAGCGGAAGCGCTGCGCCGCGAGCGGCGCGGCCTCCGCGAGGCCGCGCACCGAGGGGTGCTCCGAGCGCGCGAACACCTCGCGCAGGCTGCCCGACGCGACGAACTCGCCGTCCGCGAGCACGTGGACCGTGGGGCACAGCCGCTCGACGAGCTCGAGGTCGTGCGTGACGACCAGCAGCGCCGTCCCTTCCGTCTCGGCGACGGTGGCGAGCCGGCGCGCGACCTCGCCGCGCATCGCGGGGTCGACGGCGGAGAGCGGCTCGTCGAGGATCAGCACGTCCGGGCGCGGGGCGAGCGCGGCAGCGATCGCGAGCCGCTGCTTCTCGCCGCCCGAGAGCGAGTGGATCTTGCGCTCCGCGTGACGGGGCTCGAGGGCGGCCAGGTCGATGAGCTCGGGCACCGTGCGGCTGCTGGCGCGCCCGGCCTTGCGCGCGGTGTCGAGCGCCCGGGTCAAGGCGCGGGCGACGGTGTCCCGGGTGTCGATGTCGACGAGGCCGTTCTGCGACACCCGCGCCACGCGACTGCGGAACACCTTCTTGTCGCGACGCCCGAGCTTCGACGCGGTGCGACCGTCCCACGTGACCGTGCCGTGCGACGGGCGCAGCAGGCCGAGCAGCGCGCGGACCAGCGTCGACTTGCCGACCCCCGACTCGCCGATGATCCCCACCGGGGCGTCGCCCGTGGTGAGCTCGAGGGAGACGCCGCGGACGACGTCGTGCATCCCCTCGCCCGCCCAGAGATCCGTGGCGCGCAGAGTGGCGGCGTTCTTCGACATGGGGCTCCTCGCTGGTCTGGCGTCGGGCGCGGTCTCGCGTGGTCGTGGTGGGCGGCCCCGGGGCAGCGAGCGCGCGACCACCGGTGCGCCGCGGACGACGTTACGGCACGCCGGCGAACCGTGCTGTCGCCCTCGAACGGCGAGATCGTCGTGATCAGGCCGCGGACGCCGTCCCCGGTGAGGCGGGGCGCGCGGCGGGCGGCCGGGACGGTCTGCCGATCTCCGCGGCGAGGAAGTCCCACGCGTCGTCCTGCATCTCGGCGGTCATGAGGTGCCCCGCGTCGTAGCGGCGTCCCACGTACCGGCCACCGCCGTCGCGGGCGCGGTTCGCCGCCATCCGCGCGTCCGCCGCGCGCATGCCCTCGTCCGGGAAAAGCTCGTCGTGCGCCGCGAACTGGGCGAGCACCGCCGTCCGACCCCCGGTTGGGCACAGCAGGTCGGGCTGGTCGGCGACGCGGGGGAGGCCCGGGGGCAGGTTGAGGCTCGAGTGGCGCGTGGCGTGGTGGGGGCCATCGACGACCACGGTGCGACCGCGCAGCTGGCGACGGCCGCGTCGAGCGGTGCGTCGAGCGCGACGAGGTGGACGACGCGGGCCCCGCCGCCCGAGAGGCCGAAGGCCCCGAGGGGCCCGGCGGTGCGGGCCGCGAGCACGTCGAGTGCCACCAGGTCGTCCTGCGCGACGAGACCCGCGAGGCTCGTGCCCAGGAGCGACGCCCAGATCACGAGGTCGCGCTCGCGCCGGTTGGAGACGCGGTCGTAGTCGGCGGGCGCGACGTCGGCGTGGTCGAGCCTCCGGCTGCCCCAGGAGAACGCGTCGTGGACCAGGACCGCGAACCCGCGGGCTGCGAGGTCGTTGACCGGGGTCCGGCCCGCGTAGTGGGCGTCCCGGACCTCGGCGAGACGGCTCTCGGCGGCCTCGCCGTCGTCGACGAGGACGCGGGCACCGACGGTGCGAACCCCGCCGTGGGCGTGGAACGCGAGGACCCCTGGCAGGTCGGCCGCGCGGGCCCCGGCCGGCGTCGCCAGCCAGGCCTGCGTCGTCGGCCCGAACCCGGTCTCCCACGAGAGCCGGACGACGTCCACCCGGCCCTGGCGCACGGGTGCGGACTCGCGGACGGTCGTCGCGGGGGCGAGGTCGCGCACGCCCAGCGCGTCGGCCACGGCCGCAGCCCGCTCACCGGGAGGCGAGAGCGGCGGCAGCGCCCGCAGCGCCGCGACGGCGTCGGCGCCGTACGGGGCGAACGAGTCGGGTGCGGCGGGCGTCATGCCGGACACGCTACCGATCGAGCGCGGACGACCCCTGTCTCGGGAGCGCGGGGCGGTGCGGCGAGAGTGTCGTTCGCGGGGTCCCTGGCGACCGCGGACCCCGCGAAGGACACTCTCGACGCGGCACTCAGTCCTCGGCGGCCTCGACGGCGCCGCTGAACGCCGTCCACGACTCCGGCGCGAGCCGCAGCGTGATCGTCCCGTTGCCGTGCTCGGGGGCCTCGACCTCCACGGGCACGTAGGACTCCGCGCTCTCCTTGCCCTCCCGGGGGCCCTCGTGGTCGGCGAGGACGGCGGTGCCCCCGTCGATCCGCAGCGCGCACCCGGGGTGCCGCAGGGTCACGAGCTGCTCGGTGTCGGTGCGGTTCGTGACGAACAGGCCGACGGCGCCGGTCCCGGGGTCGACGGTGCCCGCGGCCGTGACGGTGGGGACGTCCCCGTGCTTCGTCGTCGGCATCGACGGGGACGCGACCCGCAGGTCGAGCGCCGCGCCCTGCGCGAGGCGAGCCGTCGCCGCGAACGGGTGGAACGTCGTCTGACGCCAGGCCGCGCCGCCGGGCTCCGTCATGATCGGGGCGATCACGTTGACGAGCTGTGCGAGGCAGGCGACCGGGATCCGGTCGGCGTGGTTGAGCAGCGTGACGAGCAGGTCACCGACGACGACGGCGTCGAGCCCGGAGTAGACGTCCTCGATGATGCGGGGGGCGTCGCGCTGGATCGGCAGGTTCTCCTCGCCCGGGAACCGGGACTCGAGGTACCAGACGTTCCACTCGTCGAACGAGATGGTGATCTTCTTGTCGGAGCGCTTCTGCGCGCCGATCGCGTCGGCCGAGGCCACGACCCGCTCGACGAACCGGTCCATCGCGGTCCCGGAGCCGAGGAACGAGGCGCGGTCCCCGTTCAGCTCCTCGTAGTAGGCGTGCATCGAGATGTGGTCGACGATGTCGTACGTGTACGAGAGCACCGTGCGCTCCCACTCGCCGAACGTCGGCATGTACATCGAGGAGGACCCGCACGCGACGAGCTCGATCGACGGGTCGACGAGCTTCATGGCCTTGCCGGCCTCGGCCGCGAGCTTGCCGTACTCGTGGGCGTCCTTGTGGCCGATCTGCCACGGGCCGTCCATCTCGTTGCCCAGGCACCACAGCTTGACGCCGTAGGGCTTCTCCCGGCCGTTGGCGATGCGCATGTCGGCCCACCTGGTGCCGGCCTCGCCGTTGCAGTACTCGAGGAGCCCGACCGCGGCGGCGACCCCTCGGGTCCCGAGGTTGACCGCCATCATCGGCTCGATGCCGGTGCGCTCGCAGTACTGGAGGAACTCGTCGGTGCCCACGAGGTTCGGCTCGACGGTTCGCCACGCGAGGTCGAGGAACGGCTTGCGGTCCTCGACCGGGCCGACGCCGTCCTCCCAGTCGTAGTTGGAGACGAAGTTGCCGCCGGGGTAGCGGACCATCGAGACCCCGAGCTCGCGGGTGAGCTCGACGACGTCCTGGCGGAACCCGTGGTCGTCGGCCGTCGCGTGCCCCGGCTCGTAGACGCCGGTGTAGACCGCGCGGCCGAGGTGCTCGACGAACGACCCGAACAGGCGGCGGTCGACGGTCCCGACCCGGAACTCGGGGTGGAAGGTGATCGTGGTCCCGCCGGGGGCGGGTGCTGCGGTCGTGCTGGACATGATGTTCGGCTCCTGGGTTCAGGTCGGGTCGGTCGGTGGGGTGTGCGGCCGTCAGCCCAGGTCGAGGGAGACGGTGACGTACGCGTGGGCGGGGAGGTCTACCTCGAGGCCGCGGGGGTGGGGTCGGACGCCGTCCCACGGGCGGGGCGCGACGGCGTCGGGCCGGTCGGGGGTGTTGTGGGCGTCCACGGCGGGTCCGGTCAGGACCCGCGCGGTGTGCCCGGTGACGTCGCGCCCGCGCAGGTCGAGCACGACGGTCGTCGCCCGGTCGGCGTCGAGGTTGGACAGCGAGACCAGGGCGGTGCCGTCCTTCGTCGAGGCCGACGCGGAGAGCAGTGGCAGGGGCTTGCCGTCGACCTCGCGGGTCGTCACGTCGCCGGTGAGGTGGACGTCGAGGTTCTGGGCGTCGTGGTGCCCGGTGCCCATCTCGAACACGTGGTAGGTCGGGGTCAGCACGAGGGCGCCGGTGTCGGGGTCGGTGAGGATCATGGCCTGCAGCACGTTGACGGTCTGGGCGATGTTCGCCATCACGAGGCGGTCGGCGTGGCGGTGGAAGGTGTCCAGGTGCACGGACGCCACGAGGGCGTCGCGTACGGTGTTCTGCTGGTACAGGAAGCCCGGGTTCGTGCCGTCCTCGACGTTCCACCACGTGCCCCACTCGTCCAGGACCAGACCCATCCGCTTGTCGGGGTCGTAGCGGTCCATGACGGTGGAGTGGCGGGTCAGCAGCTCGTCGGTGTGACGGGCGCGGGCCAGCGCCAGGTACCACTGGTCGGTGTCGAACCGGGTGGCGTCCCCCTTGTCCTCCCAGGGCCCGGTCATCGTGTAGTAGTGCAGCGACACGGCCTGGTAGGGGCCGGTGGGCCCGGTCCCGCAGCCGATGCACCCCATCGACCGCATGAGCGCCTCGGTCCACGCGTAGTCGTCGTCGTGGGCGCCGGCCGCGATCCGGTACAGGGTGTTGCCGCCCTGGTCCCGCAGGTAGGTCGCGTACTGGCGGGCGAGGTCGGCGTAGGCGTCGGCGCGCATGTTGCCCCCGCACCCCCACGCCTCGTTGCCGATGCCCCAGAACGGGACGGTCCACGGCTCGTCGCGCCCGTTCTGGCGGCGCAGCGCCGCCATGGGCGAGTCGTCGCCGCGGGTCAGGTACTCGACCCACTCGCTCATCTCGCGCACGGTCCCGGACCCGACGTTGCCGTTGACGTACGCGACTGCGCCGAGCATCTCGCACAGGTCCATGAACTCGTGGGTCCCGAACGAGTTGTCCTCCACGACGTCGCCCCAGTGGGAGTTGACCACCCGGGGCCGGTCCTCGCGGGGGCCGACGCCGTCGCGCCAGTGGTAGTCGTCGGCGAAGCAGCCGCCCGGCCAGCGGAGGTTCGGGATCGCCAGGGCCCGCAGGGCCTCGACGACGTCCGAGCGGATCCCCCGCACGTTCGGCACGGGGAGTCCTCACCGACCCAGAAGCCGCCGTAGATGCAGCGGCCCAGGTGCTCGGCGAAGTGCCCGTACACGTGCCGCGAGATCGTGGGCCCGGGCAGGTCGAGGTTGATGACGGCAGTGGTCTGGGTCGTCTCGGGGGACATGGGTACCTCGGATTGGTTGGGTGGCCGGGTGGCGGGCGTCGGGGACGTCCGCCACCCGGGTGTCGGACGGCGTGGCTCGCGCCGGGTCGTCCGGTGCGGAGGGAGCAGTGGCGGGGTCGGGGGCTTGTCGCGGTCGCGCCGTGGCGAGCTGCCGACGGCTGCCCCGGGCGGATCAGCCCTTGACGCTGCCGGAGAGCAGGCCGCTGACGATGTGTCGCTGCGTGAAGATGAAGAAGACGACCATCGGGATCAGGGCCACGACGGTCACGGTCATGAACGCCGGCCAGTCGGTCGTGAACTCGGAGACGGCGTTGTAGACCTCGAGCACGACGGTCTTCTTCTGCGGCGACGAGATGAAGACGGTCGGCAGGAGGAAGTCGTTCCAGACCCACATCGTCTGGAACACCCCGACCGTGACCAGGATCGGCTTGATGAGCGGCAGGACGATGCGCCAGAAGATCTGGTTGGCGCTCGCCCCGTCGATCCGGGCCGCCTCGATCACCTCGAAGGGCAGCGTCCGCATGTACCCCTGGATGAGGAAGTAGCAGAAGATCGACCCGCCCAGGTACATGACGACCAGGCCGTTGAGGTCGTCGACCAGGTTGAACCCGACGAGCGTCCGGTACAGCGGGATCATCGTGGACTGGCCGGGGACGATGAAGCCGAGCAGGAGGACCGCGCCGAGGATCTTCGTCGTTCGACTCGACGAGATGATCATGGCGTAGGCGGCCATGGCGCCGACGACGAGCTGGAGTGCGACCCCGAGCACCGTGACGTAGATCGTGTTCGCGAACGACCGGTACATCCCGGCGTCCGTGAGCGTGTCCTGCCAGTTGCCGAAGAACCACTCCTGCGGCAGCCCGAGCGGTGACGTCACCATGTCGGCCTGGGTCTTGAAGCTGTTCACGAGGATGTAGTACAGCGGGACGCCGATGAGGATCGCCGCCGCGATCATGCCGATGCTGAGCAGCACGCGCCGCCACAGGGGGTGCTCATACGAACCTCCTCGAGATCACGCTCGTGAGCTTCAGCTGGCTGAAGCCGATCACGCCGACCGCGACGGTGAACATCACGGCGAGAGCCGAGGCGAGGCCGTAGCGGCCCTGGCTGACGCCGGAGACGATGATCGACTGGGTGATCGTGTAGGTGGAGAAGCCGGGCCCGCCACCGGTCAGGGTGTACGGCAGGTCGAAGACCTTCAGGCCGTTGGTCAGCAGCAGGAACGAGCTGATCACCATCGCGGGCGTGAGCAGGGGCAGCGTGATGCCGAAGAACTGCTGCCGCGGCGAAGCCCCGTCGATCTTGGCGACCTCGTAGTACTCGTGCGGGATCGACTGCAGGTACGCGAGGTAGAGCACCGCGTGCCAGCCGGCCTGGGCCCAGACGCCCACGAAGACGACCGACCACCGGGCGAGCGTGTCGTCCGAGAGCCAGGAGACGGCGTCGACCCCGAACCAGCGGTTCAGCAGCGTGTTGAGCACGCCCGACGGCAGCGGCGACAGGATGTAGGACCACACCAGGCCGAGGATCGCCATCGACGGCACCGCCGGGAAGAACCAGAGCGAGCGGACGAAGTTCTTGCCGAAGAACGCCTTGTTCATCTGGACGGCGAGGGGGATCGCGACGAGCGTGACGACGACCATCGTGCCGACGGCGAACATCAGCGTGAAGCCGAGGCCGGCGAGCATCGAGGGGTCGTTGAGGATCGTCGAGTAGTTCGCGAGGCCGATGAACGACAGCTCGGGGTCGTAGCCCGTGAAGTCGGTCAGGCTCCAGTAGAACGACTGACCGAGCGGGATCACGAAGAGGAAGACGAAGACCACGATCGCGGGGATCAGGAACGCCCGGTTCATCGCGATCTGCTTCCACCCGCCCTCGACGGTGCGCCTGCGTGCGGCGCGTCGTGGTGCGGACGCGGTCGTGGCGGGGGTGCTGCGGTGGGGCTAGCCATGGAGAAGTCCTTCCGGAGGTTCCCCGGGGCCTGCGGGCGCCCGTCGGGGCGCCCGCAGGCCGTCCGGAGCGACTTAGGAGGTCGCCAGCTTGGCGTCCATGGCCTTGGTGACGTCCACGGGCTCGATCTGCCCCTGGATCATGCGCTGCATCTGGGCGACGGCCTCGACGTTGAGGATGTCCTCGCTGCGCTGCCACGAGATCATCGGCAGGTAGAGGTCGCCGGAGCGGATCGGCTCGACCATCGGCTCGAAGACCGGGTCGACCGGGGGCTCGAAGTCGTCGGTCACCGTGACGTCGTTCGTCTGCGCCTGCATGACCTCGACGCCCTGCGGGGAGGAGAGGTATGCGAGGAACGTCTTGGCGGCTTCCTGGTGCGCCTCGTCGGACGCCGAGTTGATGGCGTAGCCCGGGGACGCGGCACCGGCCTGGTAGGGCGCGCCGTCGGCGAGCCCGGGGATCTGGCCGAACGTGAAGTCGAGCTCCGGGTTGGCCTCCTTGACCGCGCCGATGATCCACGGGCCGGCGTTGATGATCGCGACGCGCTCGTTCGCGAACTCGTCACGGACCTGGTCGCCGTCGAGCGCGACGACGTCGGACGACACGATGCCCTCGGTGTAGAGCCGGTTGTACTCCTCGACGATCGGCGTCCACTGCTCCTCGAACGTCGACTCGCCCGAGAAGATCAGGTCGTCGACCGACGGGTCCATCTCGGCCGTCTTCGCGCCCACCATCGCCGAGACGGTCGTCGGCATCTGGTCGACGCTCTCGAGGAACGGGGTGTGCCCGGCGTCCTGCAGCTTCTTGCACATCTCGAGGAACTCGTCCCAGGTCTCCGGGATCCCGTCGTACCCGACCTCGGCGAGCATCTCCTTGTTGTACGCGTAGCCCGCGGCCCAGGACGACGTCGAGAGGCCGTACTCGGCGCCGTCGCGGCCGTAGGTCTCGCGGTTGAACTCGGCGATGTTCTCCATGAACGGCTCGCCGGCGAGGTCGATGACGCTGCCGGCGTCGATGAGGTTGGTCTTGTTCTCGGCCGCGATGAGGAACACGTCGGGCGCGGTGCCCGAGAGCACGCGCGTCTGGAGGGTCTGGATGTACTCCGCGACCGGGGGCGAGTACGAGGCCTCGATCTTGACGTCCGGGTTGGACGCCTCGAAGTCCTCGATCACCGGGGTCATCTGCTCCTCCCCGGTCCAGGACAGGAGCGTGACGGTCGTGACGCCGTCCGACTCGCCGCTGTCGCTGCCGGAGCAGGCGGTGAGGGTCAGTGCGAGGGCTGCCGCACCGGCGGCCCCGACGATGAGTGTGCGACGCATCTGGAACTCCTTCGTCCATGATCTGTGCGAGACGCCGTCGTTGGCGTCCCGGTCGAGCTCGGAAGGTTTATCGTTATACCTGCCCGTTGACGAACAGAGTGCAGGACAGATCCTGGTTCGTCAAGAGGGCGGAATCATGCGGATGATAACGATCACATCTCGAGCGGGCCGTGGCCTGGCAGGATGTCCCCGTGACGGACCGCCGGTCGGTGGACCGCCGTCCGACGACTGCCCGGCCGTCGGGACGGTCGGCGAGGGTGCGAGAGAGGCGGTGGTGGCGTGGCGACGACGATGAGCGACGTCGCGCGTGCCGCAGGGGTGTCCGTCATGACGGTCTCCAACGTCATCAACGGCCGGCCCCGGGTCGGGCCGGACACCCGGGCGCGCGTCCTCGGCGTCATCGCCGAGCTCGGCTACCAGGTCAACCTGACGGCCCGCGGCCTTCGCGCCGGCCGCACGGGGACGATCGCACTGATCGTGCCCCGCTTCGACCACGCCTACTTCGGCGGCCTCGCCGCCCGGCTGACCGCCGGCCTGGAGAGCGTGGGGCTGCACCTCGTCGTCGAGCAGAGCGGGGCCTCCCCGGAGGGTGAGCTCGCTGCGCTGTCGCTCGCCCGGCTCCAGATGTACGACGGTGTCCTGCTCAGCGTCGTGGGGCTCGACGCCGCCGCCGTGGACCGGATCCAGAGCACCGTCCCCGTCGTCCTGATCGGTGAGCGCGACCTGCCGCCGCGCTTCGACCACGTGACGATGGACAACGTCGAGGGCGCCCGGCAGGCGGTCGAGCACATGCTGCGCAGCGGCGCCCGTCGGGTGGCGATCGTCGGCGGTGAGGTCGGCACCCCGTCACGGACGATGGGGTCCCGGCGCACGCTCGGCTGGCGGCTCGCGCACGAGTCGCTCGGGATGGCCCCCGACCCGGACCTCCTGATCGAGATCCCGGAGGTCGAGGCCTGGGCCGGCGCCGCGGTGGTCGAGCAGATGCTCGAGCGCGGGCTCGCCGTCGACGGCGTCTTCGCCGTGACCGACGAGGTCGCCACCGGTGTCCTCTCGGGCCTGCACCGAGCCGGTCTCTCGGTGCCCGAGGACGTCCAGGTCGTCGGGTTCGACAACCTCGCGATCGGCGAGCACCTGGTACCGAGGCTCACGTCGGTCGACCCCGACCACGACGCGATGGTCGACGCGATGGTCGAGCTCGTCCGTCGTCGGATCGACGCGGACGGTGCGGAGCTCGAGCCGCGGCACGTCGTCCTGCCGTCACGGCTCGCGCTGCGCGACTCCACCCGCTGACGGCCGGAACGGCTCCAGCCCCTCGGCGCCGAGGACCGGGCCGACCACCTCGACCTGGCCCGACGACGCGGCGACCGTCTGCGCGCAGGTCAGCGAGAACGACGGGCCGGGCGGCAGCAGCGGGCCGAAGTCGACGGTCGCCGCCGCGAAGACGATGCGCCCGACCCCCGCCCACACGAGCGCCGCCGCGCACATGGGGCACGGCTCCCCGCTCGCGTGCACGGTGGCGCCGACGACCAGGTGCCGACGCTCCGGCGGGACGGAACGCAGCGCGACGATCTCCGCGTGCGCCGTCACGTCCCCCGTCGAGGTCGCGGTGTTGCGCCCCTCCGCGAGGACCGCCCCGTCGGCGGCGACGAGCACGGCCCCGAACGGGTTGTCGCCCGACGCCGACGCCTCCCGGGCGAGCGTGAGCGACCGCTCCAGGTGCTCCCGTTCGTCGGGCGCGGTCATGCGCTCAGGTCCAGCTCGAGGCCGACACCGCGCTCGCGCGCCGCATCGAGCAGCAGACGGCCGATGGCGACGTCCTGGATCCCGAGGCCCACCGAGTTGAAGAGCGTGATGTCGTCGGGTCCGGTCCGCACGAGGGCCCCGGTGAGCACGTCGGCCAGGTCCGTGCGGCAGTCGTCCGCGGTGATCGCGCCGTCGGCGATCGCGAGCGCCACCTCGCCCGACTCGTGCAGCGCGGACTCCCGGGTGTCGACGACGATCCGCGCGACCGCCATCGCGGCCGAGTCGACCTCGCGGTGATCGGGACGCGGAGGGGAGCCGACGGCGTTCACGTGCAGCCCGGCGTGGAACCAGGCGCCCTCGACGACGGGCTCGCGCGACGGCGTCAGCGTGCACAGGACGTCGGCCGCCTCGACGGCCGTCCGCGCCGAGTCGGCGCGGGTGACCTTGACGCCAGGTCGTCGCTCGGCCACCCGCGCCGCGAACGACTCGAAGGTCGCGTCCCGGCGCGTCCAGACCACGACCTGCTCGAGGGGCAGCACCTCGGCGAGCATGTCGACGTGCTCGACGGCGAGCGCGCCCGCGCCGACCAGCCCGACCACCGTGCTGCCGGGTCGGGCGAGGGCCCGGGTCGCCACGGCCGTCGTCGCGGCGGTGCGCAGCCGGGTCGGGATCGCCCCGTGGAGCACGCCCTCGCAGGCCCCGGTGCGGGAGTCGGCGAGCACGACGACCGAACGCTGTGTCGGCAGGCCCCGCTGCCGGTTGCCGGGGATGTCGGCGAGGAGCTTGGACCCGGCGAGCCCGACGTCGTCCGACACCGCGGTCATGGCGAGGAAGTGCGCGTCCGCGCCAGGCGTCGCGGCGACGGGGACCGGGGGCTGGTGCGCCGTGCCGGCCCGCAGGGCGCGGTGCGCCCGGTCGACGGCGTCGATCACCGCGGAAGGGGGACGAGCCCGTCGAGCGAGCTGCGGTCGAGGATCAGTGTCATGGGTGACTCCGGAGGTCAGGCGCCTGCGCGCACGAACGGGACGGTGAGCGCCGACGGGGGTCGGCTGTGGGTCACCAGGCCGCCGACGGCGAGCAGGGCGAGGACGTACGGGAGCATGACGAGCAGGGCGAACGGCACGTCGACGCCGAGGGCGGGGAGCGTGAACTGCAGCGCTTGCGCGACCCCGAAGACGAGGGACGCGACCATGACGGGGACGGCCTTCCAGCGACCGGCGATCACGGCGACGACGGCGAGGTAGCCGATGCCGGCGGTCATGTTGTCGGTGAAGGTGTGGACCTCCGACAGCGCGAGCTGCGTGCCGGCGAGGCCGGAGAGCGCGCCGACGCCGACCACTGCGAGCCAGCGCACCCGGCGGACCGGGACACCGGCCCAGTCGGCCTTCGTGGCGTCCTCGCCGGCCGCGTCGATCGCCAGGCCCCAGCCCGTGCGCCGGGACGTCAGGAGCGCCAGCACGACGACGACCCCGACCAGCGCGTACGCGAGGCCGGTCTGGGCGAACAGCGCCGGGCCGACCACGGGGATGTCGCTCAGGACCGGCACCGCGAGCCGGTCGAAGCCGGGGACGGACACCCCTCGGTCGGCGAGCAGGAGCCGAGCGCCGAACGTCGTCGCCGCGATCGCGAGCGTCGTCAGGGCGATGCCGGTGACGATCTGGTTCGCGCGGAGCGTCACGCTCAGCAGCGCCTGGACCGCGCCCAGCACGATCCCTGCGGCGAGCCCGCACAGCACGCCGGCGACGGGCGACCCGGTGCTCGTGGCGCCGACGACCCCCGCGAACGCGCCGGTGAGCATCATGCCCTCGACGCTCATGTTCAGGACCCCGGCGCGCTCGCTGACGAGCTCGCCGTTCGCCGCGACGAGGACCGGGATCGTGAGCGAGACGCTCGCGACGAGCAGGTCCGTGAGCATGCTGGTCATCGCCGGGTCTCCTCGAGGTGCGTGGTGCGTGGGCGGTCTGCGGGGCGGGCTGCGGGACCCGGGTCGCCGTCCGGCCCGCTCCCGGTCGCGGTCGCGGGCCCGGGAGAGGGCTCCGACGCGCCACCCGGTGGCGGTCCGGACCGGTCGGGTTCCGGACGGCGTCGCGGCCACCCGGCGCTGCGGCGCCCCGCACCCCGGGGCCCGGTCGTGGTCCACAGGGCCGAGCCTGCGATGAAGAGGATCAGCAGCGCCTCGGTGATCTGCGTGAGCGACGCGGGGATGCCGGCGGCGAGCTGGAGGTTGATGCCACCGGAGACGAGGAGACCGAGCGCGGCGGACACGAGCACGGCCGCGGCCAACGACCCACGGGCCAGGAGGCCCGCGACCAGGCCGGAGAACCCGTACCCGGACGAGACACCCTCGGCCAGCACGTGCGGAGCCGACGCGACCAGGACGCCGCCCGCGAGGCCCGCGAACCCGCCGGCCGTCGTCAGGCTCCCGAGGCGCAGCCGGTCCACCCGGGCGCCGAGCCGGTGCGACGCGGGCGCCGAGAGACCGACCGACCGCAGCCGCAGCCCCGTCGACGTGCGGTGCAGGACGACCGCGGCGACGACCGCGCCGAGCAGGGCCAGGGCGACCGCGGCGGTGGCGGGGGAGCGCGGGATCCCGAGGAGCGGCAGGTGTGCGCCGTCGACGAGCGGCAGCGACTGCGGCAGCGTCTCCGAGCTCGACATCGGCTGGCGCAGGAACATCTCCTCGTGGACGACGAGCAGCAGCAGGGCCAGGCCGACGAAGTTCAGCAGCAGCGTCGTGATGACCTCGCTGACGCCGCGCCGCACCCGCAGCACCGCCGCGATCGACGCCCACAGCGCGCCGCCCACGACCGATGCGACGAGGACCGCCGGCAGGGCGACGAACGCCGGGGTCGAGTCGGGCAGCACGCGGGTCCCCACGGTCACCGCGAAGATCGCGCCCAGGCAGATCTGACCTTCGCCGCCGACGTTCACCAGGTTCGCGCGGAACGCGATGATGAACCCCGTCGCCACGAGCAGCAGGACCGCAGCAGCGTTGAGGGACGAGCCGATCGCGTACGCGCTGCCGAACATCCCGTCCCAGAGGGCGACGGCGGCCTCCGTCGGTGAGGACCCGGCGAGGGTCGCGAGCAGGCCGCTGACGACCAGAGCCGCTGCCGCGGCGAGGAGCCCGAGGCTCAGCGGGTGGCGGAGGTTCATGCGACTGCTCCCGTCATGAGGCGTGCGACCTGGTCGCGCGCCGTGGGGTCGTCCGTGGGGACGGGGCCGAGGAGCCGGCCCCGGTAGGCGACGTGCACGACGTCGCAGAGCGCGAGCAGCTCGGACAGCTCGCTCGAGACGACCAGCACCGCGACGCCCGACGCCGCGGCCTCGCGCAACCGCCGCACCACGCCGTCGACGGCACCCAGGTCGAGGCCGCGCGTCGGGTGCGCCGCGACGACGCACCGCAGCGGGTCGAGGCTCAGCTCGCGAGCGAGCACCGCCTTCTGCTGGTTCCCGCCCGAGAGCGATGAGATCGGGGCGTCCGTGCCCGCGGTGCGCACGTCGTAGCGGGCGACGAGGTCCTCGGCCCGGCGGCGCATCGCCCGCCGATCGAGCATCCCGAAGCGCCGCAGCTCGTCGAGCCGCCCGAGCAGCAGGTTCTGCGCGACCGTGAGCTCGCCCACGATCGCGTCGTGGTGCCGGTCCTCCGGGATCACGCCGAGCCCGAGCGCCGCCCGCGGGCCCGGCCCGGCCGCCGTCACGTCGGTGCCGTCGAGGGTCACGGTGCCGGCGCTCGCGGTCAGCGCGCCCGAGAGGACCGAGACGAGCTCGCTCTGGCCGTTGCCCTCGACGCCGGCGATCCCGACGATCGACCCGCCGGGGACGGCGAGGTCGAGGTGGTCGACGGTGCGGGCGCCGTCGGTGGCGTCGACCACGAGGTCACGCACCTCGAGCACGGCGGGTCCGGCCGCGGGAACCGGGCTCCCTGCCGGCTCCGGGGCCTCTGCGGCTGCGCCGGTCGTGGCGGCCGGAGAGCCCACAGGCTCCGGCGACGTGAGCCCGAGGCTCGCGGCGAGCACGGAGTCGAGGCCGCCGACCTCGCGCCCGATCATCAGCGTCACCAGGTCGTCGGACGTGAGCTCGGAGAGCGGGCCGCCGCCGACGACCCGACCGCCACGCAGGACGGTCGCACGGTCGCCGACCTGCGTGACCTCAGCGAGCTTGTGCGTGATGAGGACGACGGCCGTCCCCGCGTCCGCGATCCGACGGACGGTGCTCAGGAACCCCGCGATCTCCGCGGGTCCGAGCACCCCGGTCGGCTCGTCGAACAGGATCAGGTCGGGTCGGGGGAGGAGCGCCTTGACGATCTCGACCTGCTGGCGCGCCCCCACGGACAGCGCGCCCGTGGTTGCGTCCGGGTCGACGGCGAGGCCGTAGGCCTCCTCGAGCTCCGCGAGCCGACGAGCCAGCCCCGCCCGGTCGAGCCGCACCCCGCCACGACCCAGCAGGAGGTTCTCGCGCACCGTCAGGTTCGGCAGCAGGCTGAAGTGCTGGTGGACCATCGTGACGCCCGACGCGATGGCGTCGGCGGGGTTCGACGGCGTGAACGGCTCGCCGTCACGCTCGACCGACCCCGACGAGGGGCGCAGCGAGCCGAAGACGATGTTGCACAGCGTCGACTTGCCCGCGCCGTTCTCGCCCAGCACGCAGTGGACCTCTCCGGGACTGACCTCGAGGTCGACGGCGTCGAGGGCCACGGTCGCCCCGAAGGTCCGGGACACCCCGCTCAGCCGGAGCGCAGGGGCCACCGCTGGCGCGGTTGCTGGCGGTGCGGTCATCGGGATCTCCTGTGCTGGTGCTGGTGCTGGTGCTGGTGCTGGTGCTGGTGCTGGTGCTGGTGCTGGTGCTTGCGGTACGGCGCGTGATCCGGTCGGCGAGGGGCGGACGGCGGTGCGGGCCGTCGTCCGCCCCTCCCGGTGGTGCCGGGGCCGGTTCCGGTGGACCGTGCCGGTCAGTACGGCTCGACGGAGCCCGAGGCGACGGACTCCTCGATCTCGGCGAGCGAGGCGGCGGTCTCGGCGTCGTCCGTGCAGAGCACGAACTCGGTGCCCTCGCGGTCCGTCGTCAGCCCGAACGGGACCTGCGCGGCCTCCCAGGAGCCGTCGAGGACGCTGTCGATCGCGTACTCGACCTCGGTGCCGATGTCGGTGCGGACGAACCCGACGTAGGGGTCGGCGCACTCGCCCGGGATCGGTCCGCCGATCATCGACGCGTCCGCGTCCTGGGCGGCCTGCTCGATCCCGGTCTTGCCGAGGTTGACGATCTGGCCGATGACGTCGACGCCGACCGAGAAGTTGGCGGCGGCGGCCTGCTTCGCCTTGGCGGGGTCGTTGAAGTCGCCCAGGAACTGCGCGGTGACGACCTCGGTGCCCGGCACGGCGGCCTCGGCCCCGTTGGCGAACGCACCCGACGCGTTGACGATCGCCGGCAGCTCGACGCCGCCGATGAACCCGATCGAGCCCGACTCGGAGGACAGGGCGGCGACCGCACCGGAGAGATACTCGGCCTCGGCCTGCTCGGGGTCGTAGTAGGCCAGGTTGTCGAGAGGCTCGGCGTCCGAGGGGCCGCCGATCTCGACGAACGTGACGTCGGGGAACTGCGGGGCGACGGCCCGGACGTCGGCGTCGGTCTGCCCGCCGACGCTGATCACGAGGTCGGACTCGCTCGCGAAGCGCACGAGCACCTGCTCGTAGTCGGACGCCGCGACCTCCTCGACGTAGGTCACGTCGATGGCGTCGCCGTGGGTCTCCTGGGCGCGCTCGACGCCGAGGTGGGCGGACTGCATGAACCCGGTGTCCGAGATCGAGCCGGGCAGGAACACGCCGACGACCAACGGGTCGGTCGACTCCGCCGCGGCGGTGTCGGTGTCGTTCGAGTCTCCGGACTCGGCGGCGTCGGCCGTGGTGCCGCAGGCGGCGAGCAGGCCGACGGTCGCGACCGCGGCGAGGCCGGTGGCGGCGCGGCGGGCGGCGCGGTTCGAGCGGCTGGCGGCAGTGGGGCGAGCGGTGCTGATGGGGCGCATCGGGACTCCTCGGTAGCTGGCGTTAGTGGTATACCACTAACGAGGAGTCTGCTCGCCGTTTGTTTTCGTCGTGTGAACTGGCCGTAAATGATGCATGACCCGGTGCGGGCGGCCGGAGGGGCGGCTGGAGCGATGCTCGCGATCGGCCGCGACCCGGGCCGGCTCGGGCGTGCGACCGGAGGTGCGAGCGGGCCGCGAGCTCAGCTCGGGCCGGGCGTCCTCGCGAGGGTCAGGCGGTGCGCGTCGCGCGACCGGCTCCCGCGTCCCGCTGGCTCCGGTTGCGGCTGCGCGTGAGCTCGATCGGGTCGACCGGGTCGGAGGCCCAGGTCGCGGCGAGCGCGAGGGTCGGCTCGCGGCCCGAGGCGACGTGCCGGAACGCGAGGTCGCTCGCCAGCTCGAGATCTTGCGCGGCGATCGCCGCGAGCATCTCGGCGTGCTCCTCGCACTGCTCGCGCGTGTCCCGGCGCTTCGTCAGGTGGAACAGCCAACGGACCCGGGACTCGAGCGGCGCCATCATCGACTGGAGCAGAGGGTTGCCGCAGGTGCGCAGGATCGCCGTGTGGAAGGCGGCGTTCGCCGCGGCGGTCCGGGCGTCGTCGTGCGCGTCGAGCGCGGCCCTGGCCTCGTCCACGAGCGCAGCCATCTCTGCCAGGTCGGCCTCGGTGCGACGCAGCGCGGCCAGCCGGGTGGCGAGGACCTCGACGCTCTCGCGGACCTCGAACAGGTGGACGACGTCGTCCCGCGTGAACGGCGCGACCAGCGCCCCTGGCGTGGCACCACCACGACCAGGCCTTCGTTCTCGAGCATGCGCAGGGCCTCGCGCAGCGGCACGCGGGAGACTCCGATCTCGGCGGCGAGGTCGCGCTCGACGAGGCGCTCGCCGGGGGCGAGGTCGAGCCCGATGATCCTGTCGCGCAGCGTCGTGTACGCGTGGTCGCGCAGCGATCGCTGCGGCGGCTCGGTCGGGGTGACGGTCACCCGGACATCCTAGTGAGCCGGGTGTCCGGCGCCGGGCGTCGTGGGCGTGGTGCGAGGGGTGGCCGCTCACGCGGCGCGTCGCCGGCAGGCCGGTCGCCGCGGCGTGCGCATCTACGGGAAAGCGCTTGCCAACTCCGTGCGTCGCGTGCGACGATCGGCCGACGAGAGCATCGGTGCCCTGCCCTCGGGCCCCTGCGCACCGTTCGCCCTCGACCGGACGAAGCCAGCAGAAGAACCGAGAGGAACCCCATGCCCCGCGTCGCACTGGTCACCGGAGGGAACCGGGGCATCGGCCTCGGCATCAGCCGTCGTCTGCTCGCGGACGGCTACGCCGTCTCGATCCTCGCCACCCGCGAGGAGCCGACCGAGGTGCTCGACGAGCTACGGTCGCTCGCCGGCGACTCGTCCCTCGTGCGGTACGTGCGCGGCTCCGTCGCCGACCTCGACGACCACGCCCGCTACGTCGACGACGCCGTCGGCGCGTGGGGGCGGCTCGACCTGCTCGTCAACAACGCCGGCGTCGCCCCGAGCACGCGCGCCGACCTGCTCGAGGCCGACCCCGAGTCGTTCGACCGCGTGCTCGGCATCAACCTGCGCGGCCCGTACTTCCTCACCCAGACGTTCGCCAACCGCGTCATCGCGCTGCGCGGCGACCTGGACGCGCTGCCCGAGCCGCCCGACGGCCCCGTGGCCACGGTCGTCAACGTCTCGTCCATCTCTGCGACGTCCGTCTCGACGAACCGTGGCGAGTACTGCGTCTCCAAGGCGGGCGTCGGCATGGCCACGCAGCTGTTCGCCGTGCGTCTCGCGCCCGAGGGGATCGTCGTCTACGAGGTGCGCCCCGGCGTCATCGCGACCGACATGACCTCGGGCGTCCAGCAGAAGTACGACGACATGTTCGCCGGCGGCATGGCGCCGATCGCCCGCTGGGGTCGGCCGGCGGACGTCGCCGGGGCGGTCTCGACGCTCGCCGCCGGGCAGACGCCGTACTCGACGGGCGAGGTCTTCCACGTCGACGGCGGCATGCACATCCCGCGGCTCTGAGCAGCGAGCAGGCCGCGCGGGCACGACCCGACGCCGTCGATCGGCGAACGGACCTGCCCGCCCTCGCACCGCCGTCCGACACCCGCACCCAGCCGCACCCCGAACCGAAGGCGCACCTCATGAGCGACAGCACCACGCACGAGCCGACCACCGCCCGCATCGGCGGCCACGACGTCCCCGTCGTCACGGCCACGACCGTCGTCGTCGGGACCGGCTCGGCCGGGTACTGCGCGGCCGAGCGGCTCGTCGAGTGGGGCCACGAGGACGTCGTCATGGTCGCCGACAAGATCGGCGCCGGCGCGAGCCGCAACGCAGGCTCCGACAAGCAGACCTACTACAAGCTCACGCTCTCGGGCGGCGACGACGACTCCGTGCGCGAGATGGCCGAGACGCTCTACTCGGGCGGCGCGATGGACGGCGACAACGCCCTCGCGGAGGCGGCGCTGTCGGCGCGAGGGTTCCTGCACCTCGTCGACCTCGGCGTCCCGTTCCCGCAGAACCGGTACGGCGAGTTCATCGGCTACAAGACCGACCACGACCCCCGCCGGCGCGCGACCTCGGTGGGCCCCTACACGTCGCGGAGCATGGTCACCCAGCTCGAGAAGAAGGTGCAGCGCAACGGCACCCGCGTCTACGACGAGTGCCGGGTGGTGGACGTCGTCACGCGCCCTGGCGAGGACGGTCGCCGCGAGGTCGCGGGCCTCCTCGTGCTGCGCACCGACGTCCCGTACGACGGCGACGTGAGCCCGTTCCTCCTGTTCCGCTGCACCAGCATCGTCTACGCGACCGGCGGGCCGGCCGGGATGTACGGCACCCGCGTGTTCCCGAACGGCCAGTGGGGCGCGTCGGGCGCCGCCTACCGCGCAGGCGTCCAGGGCAAGAACCTCACCGAGTGGCAGTTCGGGCTCGCGTCGGTGCGCCCCAAGTGGAACGTCTCGGGCACGTACATGCAGGTCGTGCCCCGGTTCGTGTCGACCGACCAGGACGGCGGCGACGAGCGCGAGTTCCTCACCGAGGGCATCCCGGACTACGGCCGCCTGATGAGCATGGTGTTCCTCAAGGGCTACCAGTGGCCCTTCGACATCCGCAAGGCCCGCGACGGCTCGTCGCTCGTCGACCTGCTCGTCTACCGGGAGACGGTGCTGCGCGGGCGCCGCGTGTGGCTCGACTACCGCAGCAACCCCGTGCGGCCCGACTTCGACCCGAGCGCGCTGAGCCCCGAGGCCTACGAGTACCTGGAGCGCGCCGACGTGCTCTCGGGCACGCCCATCGAGCGGCTCCGCAAGATGAACGAACCCGCCTACCGCTTCTACCTGGAGCGCAACCCGCAGGTCGACCTGGAGCAGGAGATGCTCGAGGTCGACGTCTGCGCCCAGCACAACAACGGCGGGCTGCTCGTCGACGCGTGGTGGCAGTCGAACGTCGCCGGGTTCTTCCCGGTCGGCGAGGCCGGCGGCGCGCACGGCGTCTACCGGCCGGGCGGCGCAGCGCTCAACAGCGGGCAGGTCGGGGCGACGCGGGCTGCCCAGTTCGTCGTCGCGCGCCGCGGGGACGCCCCGACGGGAACCGCCGGCGACGACGCGGACTTCGCTGCCGCCGCCGCGCCGGTGCTCGCGGAGGCGGTCGCGCTCGTGCAGGGGGCGACCTCGCGCGCCGCCGAGGGGGCCGACGACAACACCGGTGACCTGCTGCGCGAGGTGCAGGAGCTCATGAGCGCGAAGGCCGGCCCCGTGCGCTCGTCGGAGTCGATCAGCGAGGCCCTGGTCCAGGTGCACGAGTGGCTCGAGGCGTACGACGGGCTCGTCGCCGCCGACGGCTCCTCGCGCCGCTCCGTCAACCGCACGTTCCTCGTCCGCGACATCCTCACCAGCGCCTACGTGTACCTCTCGGCGATGGCCGACTACGTCGCCCACGGCGGACGCTCCCGCGGGTCCGTCCTCTACACCGACCCCGACGGAGGCCTGCCGCTCGTCGGCCACGGGGACGACGCCGAGCGCGAGCTCGACCTGCCCGAGCTGTTCCGCTTCAGCCTCGACGGCGGGGACCTCGACGAGGTGGTCCAGGAGACCGCGTGGGTCGCGCCGTCCGAGACCGTCCCCGAGGTGTCGGACGGCGGACCCGGGTTCGCGCCCGTCGTCGCCCGGGACCCCGCGGACCGGGCGGGCGAGCCGGTGTTCCGGTGGCGACCGCGGCGTCCGCTGCCCGAGGACGACGACTTCTTCGAGAACGTGTGGCGCGAGTTCCGGGAGCACGGGAACGTGTACTGATGACTGCTGCTGGGAGCGACCGCGGGACGCTCGGGCGGGCCGTCGTGCTCGCAGGGCGGGGGCGCTACGAGGACCCGTGGCACGACCACGCCGCGACGTCGCACGAGGTCGCGGTCGTGCTGGCCGAGGTCGGGCTCGACGTCGAGGTGCGCTCCACGTTCCCCGACAGCGAGGGCGGGGTCGGCCGGCTCGACGACCTCGACCTGCTCGTCGTCAACACGGGTCTGCGCGACCCGGCGTCGCAGGCCGACGACCCTGCGTGGGCCGGCGTCCGAGGGGCGCTCGCCGCCGCGATCCGTGCGGGCGTCCCGCTGCTCGGGCTGCACCAGGCCGCGAACTCGTTCGACGACGTGCCCGAGTGGCGCACGGCGCTCGGCGGTCGATGGGTCCCCGGCACCTCGATGCACCCCGAGCAGGGGGTCGCGACGTTCGACGTGGTCGGTGGTGCTGGTGCTGGTGCTGGTGCTGGTGCTGGTGCTGGTGCTGGTGCTGGTGCGGGCTCGGGCTCGGGCTCGGGCCGCGCCTGCGGCGGCCAGCACTCGGCGACCGCGGGCGCCGGCGACGCCCAGCACCCGGTGACCGCGGGTCTCGGGCCGCTTGTCGTGGACGACGAGCGCTACTCCTATCTGGACGTCGACCCCGCGAGCCGGGTGCTGGTCACGCAGGTCCACGACGGGGTCGACCATCCGGTGGTCTGGGTCCGCGACGGCGACGGGCGAAGGGTCGTGTACGACGCGCTCGGCCACGATGTCGGGAGCTACCGGACGCCGGCCCGGCGGCGGCTGCTGGAGCGCGAGGTCCGATGGCTGCTCGGTCGCCCGGACGCCGAGGTCTCCTCCGTCTGACTCCTCGACGTCGACTCGTCCGTCTTGCTTTTCGAAGTCGACGTTGCCGGGGCGCATCGGGCGGTGAAGGACCGCGAACGTCGACCTCGACGTCGACCTCGGCCTCGACGCGGCCTCGACGCGACCTCGACGCGATCGCGACCCGACACGACCCGCCCGAGAGTGCCTCGACGCGCTCGCCCCGTGCCTCAGCGGGCGAGGGCATGGCGCACCTGCGCGACGACGCGGTGCGGGTCGCGCATCTGGTGGCGGTCGATCACCAGGACGGTCCAGCCGGCCAGGCGCAGGCGGTTGAGCCTGTCGCGGTCCCGGCGGATCTGCTCGGGAGTGTCGTGGTGCGCGCCGTCGTACTCGACCGCGAGCCGTTCCCGCAGCCACGCGAGGTCCACCCGGGCGACGAAGCGACCCTCGGCGTCCCGCACCACGTGCTGCGTCACCGGGCGGGGGAGGCCAGCGTCGACGAGCAGGAGTCGCAGCGCCGACTCCCGCGGTGACTCGGCTCCCGGGTCGCAGAGATCGAGGACCGTGCGTGCCTGGCGGACCCCACGGGCCCCGGACATCGAGTCGAAGACGGACCGGACGTCGGTGATCCGGGTCGCGGTCCCGTTCAGCAGCGCGTCGACGGCGGCGACGGCCCGGGTCCGGGGCAGTCGGCGCGCCAGGTCGGCGGCCGTCCGATCCCGGGTCGTCGCGGGGCCGTAGAGGCCCGTGACGATCGTCGACTCCGCGGGGGTCGTCTCGTACCGCAGGAGGAGCTCGGGTCGGGGTCGGGCCCGGTGGCGCCTCCCGATCGTGAGCTCGACCGGATCGTCGGGGGCCGCCATTCTGGAGCCGAGCGCCCACGCCGCGCTCCGCCCGGTGAGCACGGCATCAGGACCGATGGCGAGCCGCACCGCGCGGATCCGCGTGCCGTGATCGACAGCCGCGCGCGCGTCGATGTAGATGCCGCGGGTCAGACGCCGATAGCGCGGCCCCTCGAGGATGTCGGGCGTGACGTGCTCGAGACCGGCCGCTCGCGTGAACGGCGCCCGGGTCGAGAGGGTCCTGGCGACCGGACCCGCCCGCCGCAGGCCCTTGGTCGCGGGGACGTCGGCGGTGCGGGTCTGGTCGGTGGCCACCAGCGCGAGCCTGCCCGCTGCGACACGACCGAACCGTGCCTCGCGCCGAAGCTGTGGCGAGTGCTGGTGCCCAGGGTCCCGTGGACGACGTCGTGGGCCGGCCGTGAGACCCCGATATCGACGTTGCCGGGCTTCCGTCTCGGGCACAGGGCCGCGAACGTCGACATCGGCAGTCTGGAGGGCCGTGGCGGGTCGACCGGGTCGAGCGCCGCCCGCGGGTCAGAGGTGCGGCAGCACGTGCTCCGCGAACCGCGCGCCCACCGTCGCGACCGTCTCGTCGACGGGCGCGGCCCAGATCTCCTCGTTGAAGATCTCCGTCTCGACGTCACCGGTGTACCCGGCGTCGCGGACCCACCCGGAGATCGACGCGAAGTCGATGTACCCGTCGCCCACGTGCCCGCGGGAGTTCAGGGCCAGCGGCGCGAAGGGGAGCGACCAGTCGCAGACCTGGTACGACGCGATGCGGCCGCCCTTGCCCGCGCGGGCGATCTGCTTCTGCAGCTCCGGGTCCCACCACACGTGGTACGTGTCGACCACGACCCCGACGACGTCCGAGGGGTGCGGCGCCGCGAGGTCGAGCGCCTGCCCGAGCGTCGAGATCACGGCGCGGTCGGCGGCGAACATCGGGTGCAGCGGCTCGAGGACGATCCGCACGCCGTGCTGGGCGGCGAACGGCGCGAGGTCGCCGATGCGGTCGGCGACCCGGGCGCGGGCCGCGACGATGTCGCGGTCCGTCCCCGGTGCCGGCGCCGTCTCGGGCGCCGAGCCCGGCAACCCGCCGACGACGAACACGAGCTCGCTCGTGCCGAGGGTCGCGGCCTCCTCGATCGCGCGCCGGTTGTCGTCGAGCGCGGCGCGCACGCCCGCGTCGTCCGACGCCGTGAGGAAGCCGCCGCGGCACAGCGAGGAGACGCGCAGGCCGGCGGCCCGGACGATCTCGGCCGCCTGCGCGGCTCCCGTCTCCGCGACGCGGTCGCGCCACAGCCCGACGGCCCCGTAGCCGGCGCGGGCCGCGGCGTCGACGGCCTCGGGGAGCGTCGCGTGCTTGACGGTCGCCGTGTTCAGCGAGCAGCGGGACAGGTCCGGGCTGTCGGACGGCGCGGCACCGGTCGCGCTCCCGGGTCCGGTCTCGCCCGCCGTGCCGGCAGCGGCGGCCACGGCCGAGCGGGTGCCGGACCCGAGGCCACCCGACGCCGCGCCCACGGGCTCCGCGGCGTTCACAGCGTGATCTCGGGGACGTCGAGCCGGCGGCCCTCGGCGGACGACTGCAGCCCGAGCTCGGCTAGCTGGACTCCGCGCGCGGCGGAGAGCAGACCGAACCGGTGGGGGCGCTCGGCGACGACGTCCGCGAGGAACTCTTCCCACTGCAGCTTGAACCCGTTGTCGAGGTCGGCGTTCGCGGGGACCTCCATCCACTGGTCGCGGAACGACTCGGTGACGGGCAGGTCGGGGTTCCACACGGGCTTCGGGGTGTGGGCCCGCTGCTGCGCGACGCACTTGTTGAGGCCGGCGACCGCCGAGCCGTGCGTGCCGTCGACCTGGAACTCGACGAGCTCGTCGCGGTAGACGCGCACCGCCCAGGACGAGTTGATCTGCGCGACCACGGGGTCGCCGTCCGGCGTCTCGATGCCGAAGACGCCGTAGGCGGCGTCGTCGGCCGTGGCGTCGTACGCCTCGCCCTGCTCGTCCCAGCGGGTCGGGATGTGCGTGGCGGTCTGGGCGCTGACGGTGCGGACCGTGCCGAGGATCCCCTCGAGCACGTAGTTCCAGTGGCAGAACATGTCGGTGGTCATGCCGCCGCCGTCCTGCTTGCGGTAGTTCCACGAGGGGCGCTGGGCGCTCTGGTGCTCGCCCTCGAAGACCCAGTAGCCGAACTCGCCGCGCAGCGACAGGATGCGCCCGAAGAAGCCCTCGTCGACGAGGCGGCGCAGCTTCACGAGACCCGGCAGGTAGAGCTTGTCGTGGACGACGCCGGCCGTGACGCCGCTCTGCTCGCCGAGGCGTGCCAGCTCGATCGCCTCGTCGAGGGTCTCGGCGGTCGGCTTCTCCGTGTAGACGTGCTTCCCGGCCTGCATGGCCTTCGTGAGGGTCTTGGCGCGCAGGCTCGTCATGGACGCGTCGAACACGATGTCGACGGTCGGGTCGGCGATCGCGCCGTCGAGGTCGGTGGTCCAGTGCTCGACCCCGTGCAGCTCGGCGAGCTCGCGGATCTTGCCCTCGCGGCGCCCGACGAGGATCGGCTCGACCTGGATGCGCGATCCGTCGGCGAGCTCGATGCCGCCCTGGTCGCGGATCGGCAGGATCGAGCGCACGAGGTGCTGGCGGTAGCCCATGCGACCGGTGATGCCGTTCATCGCGATGCGCAGGGTGCGGGTGGGGGTCGTCATGGTGGTCTCCGTCGTCGTCTGGTCGGGCTGGGCCCGGCTGTTCGGAATGCGCTTTCCCGAAGTGTAGGAAAGGGCTTACCTCCCGTCAACACCCAGGAGTCGTCAGGCCTCGTGCAACGGGGGCGTCGAGTCGCGCACGACGACCTCGCCGCGGAAGTGCGTCTCGGTGTCGCCGGACGTGTCCTCCTCCGCCAGCGCGAGCCGGGTCGCGGCCTGCCCGATCTCCACGAGCGGCAGGCGCACCGTCGTCAGGCTCGGGGTCACGTCGCGCAGGGTCACGATGTCGTCGAACCCGGCGACGGCGATGTCCCCGGGCACCTCGACGCCCGCGTCCCGCGCCGCGGCCATCGCGCCCACCGCCATGACGTCGTTCGCCGCGAAGACCACGCGGGGCCGCTCGTCGCGGTCGAGGACCGCGGCCATCGCCTCGTACCCGCCGTCGCGGGTGAACGCGCACGTCTCGGTCGTGACCGAGCCGCCGAGCGCAGCGAACCGGTCGGCGAAGCCCGCGCGCCGCGCCTCGCCCGTGCGGTGCCCCTCCGGTCCGCCGAGCACCGCGGCCGACCGGTACCCGAGGTCGTGGAGCGCCGCGGCGAGGTCGGCGGCACCGGCGCCGTTCTCCACCTCGACCGCCGGCAGGTCGCCGAGGGGCCGGCCCACGACCGCGACCCCGCCACCTCGGGAGCGGTAGGCGGTCAGCGCGGCGACGAGGGCGTCGTCCGACCCCCGAGACGACCGCCGGCGACGATGATCGCCCGGGCCCGCTGCCGGCGCATGAGCTCGACGAAGGCGAGCTCACGCTCGGCGCTGTGCTGGGTGGAGGCCAGCGTGACGACCAGGCCGGACTCCTCGGCGGCCGCCGCGACCCCCGCCGCGATCGAGGAGAAGTACGGGTCGGCGATGTCGTGGACGATCAGGGCGACCGACGTCGTCCGGCCCCGCGCCACCGCCTGGGCGTTCGCGTCCGGCATGTAGCCCATGCGCTCGGCGGTCTCGACGACACGCTCGCGCAGCTCGGGGCGGACGACGCGGGTCGCGCTCCCGTTGATCGCGCGGGACGCCGTCGCGAGGGAGACGCCGGCCTCGCGGGCGACGTCGCTGAGTGTCACGGGTCCGCTCATCCGGTCAGTGTACGAGCGAGGAAAGTGTTTGCCAGGTCTGCGACGCACCGTTTCGCGGGCTCCCGCCGCCACGCGCGCGCCACCCCGTTTGGCCCAGGCCCCGTTCGGGGGAATGATCGGGGCATGCTGATCCCCACGGGCGCCCCCGGCTCACGCATCGTCGGCCTCGGCCACCATCAGCCCGAGCGCGTCATGACCAACGACGACGTGGCGCAGCTCGTCGAGACGAACGACGAGTGGATCCAGTCCCGCACCGGCATCGTGACCAGGCACGTCGCCGCCGACGACGTCACGGTCGCCGACATGGCCACGGACGCCGCACGCATGGCGCTCGCGGACGCCGGAGTCGACGCCTCGGCCGTCGACCTCGTGATCGTCGCGACCGCGACGGCGCGCGACCGCTCGCCCAACACCGCCGGTCGCGTCGCCTACGCCCTCGAGCTCGGGGACCCCGCGACCGGGACCCCGGCGGTCCTCGACGTCAACACCGCCTGCTCCGGGTTCGCGCACTGCATGGGCCTCGCCGACCAGGCGATCCGGGCCGGCTCCGCGACCACGGCGCTCGTGATCGGCGCCGAGAAGCTCACCGACTTCACCGACTGGTCCGACCGCGCGACCTGCATCCTCACGGCGGACGGCGCCGGGGCGGCGGTGCTCAGCGCGGCCGACGAGCCCGGGGTCGGCCCGGTCGTCTGGGGCTCCGAGCGGGCCATCACCCCCGCGGTCCTCATCGAGGCGCCCGGGGAGAAGTTCGTGCAGGACGGGCGAGCCGTGTTCCGGTGGGCCATCACCAAGGCCGCCGACCGCGCGCGCCAGATCGTCGACCGCTCCGGGGTCCCGCTCGACGAGATCGACGTGCTCGTGGCGCACCAGGCGAACCTGCGCATCATCGAGCCGATGGCGAAGGCGCTCGGGCTCGAGGACAAGGTCGTCGTCACCGACATCACCGAGTCGGGCAACACCTCGGCCGCGAGCATCCCGCTCGGCCTCTCGAAGTGGTGGCACGCCGGCAAGATCCCCGCCGACGCGAACGCGCTGCTCTTCGGGTTCGGCGGCGGCTTCGCGTGGGCCGGGCAGGTCGTGCGCACCCCGAGCCGCTGACCGTCCACACCCGACCGCACGTCCCACCTGACCCCCGCGACTGACCGAACGCCTGACCGCAAGGCCGGGACCGCTCGCGCCGCGCTTCTCGCCGTACCGTTCGCTTCGTGCATCTCGCGTGCCGCTCGCTCCGCGCATCTCGCGTGCGCGCGCTTCGCGCACCTGCCAGGAGGGTTCAACCCACCAGCAGCACGTGCAGGGTGCGCGGTCCGTGCACGCCCTCGACCCGCACGAGCTCGATGTCGCTCGTGGCGCTCGGCCCGGAGATCCAGGTCTGCGGTCGTTCCGGGTGCTCGGCCAGCAGACGGACGGCCTCGGGGACGGTCTGCACGGCCTGGTCGTGGCGCACGACGCACACGTGCAGGTCGGGGACCAGGCTGATCGCGCGGCGCCCCTGGTCGGGTTCCCCGTCCAGCACGATGGTCCCCGTCTCGGCGATCGCGACCCGGGCGGCCGTCACCACGCCGTCGGCGCCGTCGAGGGTCTGGACGTCGAGCGGCGCCTCGCGGGAGTCCGTCAGGAGCGCGGTGCCGGACGCCGCCAGCTCGCTCGTCCAGCCCGCGTCGAGCCCGGAGGGGACGACGACGGCGCTCGACCCTTCGAGGATCCTCGCCACGGTCGTGCCGATCTCGTGCGGGGCGACCCGGTGCACCTCGGCGCGGTAGTCGGCGACGCGCTCGTCGAGCAGGTCGATCACGGCGGCCGACCCGGGCGGGTCCTCGCCCGCGGCCCGGTAGTCGCGCGGCACGGGCGCCTGCGCGGACATCGCCCCGCGGAGCTCGGGTGCCGCCGCGCCGTCGGACTCCTGCAGCGCGGCGCGCACCCGCGTCAGCACCTCGTCGCGCGCGCTCATCGGTCGCTCCTCTCGCCCGGCTGCTCGTGCTCCTTCGCCCACCAGTCGCGGAACGTCTGCTTCGCGGGAGCGGGCAGGTCGCGCGACGCCGTCCATGCGGACGCCGGGAACGGCAGGTGCCGCACGTATCCCTTGCGCCCTGCGAGGATCCGCGCGACCACGGTGCCCTTCTCCGCGAGGGCGAACCGGCCGCCGTCCGACATCACGGCGCTCGCCGCCTTCATGGCGGCGCCCCACCCCGTCGGGACGCGGCGCCCGCGGTCCTCGTCGGCGACGCGGGCGCGCAGGTGGACGAGCAGCGACGGGATGTCGATCTTCACGGGGCAGACGTCGTAGCAGGCACCGCACAGCGTCGACGCGAACGGCAGGGACGAGTTGGGGTCGCCGTGCCCGCTCGACCCGGTGAGCTGCGGGGTCAGGACCGCACCGATCGGCCCCGGGTAGACGGAGCCGTAGGCGTGGCCGCCGACCCGCTCGTACACCGGGCACACGTTGAGGCACGCGGAGCAGCGGATGCAGTGCAGGGCGGCGCGGCCGACGTCGTCGGCCAGGGCGCGGGTGCGGCCGTTGTCGAGCAGCACGAGGTGGAACTTCTGCGGGCCGTCGCCCGGGGTGACGCCCGTCCACAGGGACGTGTACGGGTTCATGCGCTCACCGGTCGACGAGCGGGGGAGGGTCTGCAGGAACACCTCGAGGTCGGTGAACGTCGGCACGAGCTTCTCGATGCCCATGACGGTGATGAGGGTCTCGGGCAGCGTCAGGCACATGCGCCCGTTGCCCTCGGACTCCACCACCGACAGCGTCCCCGTGTCCGCGACGGCGAAGTTCGCGCCGCTGATCGCGACCTTGGCGGTGAGGAACTTGCGGCGCAGGTGAGCGCGCGCCGCCATCGCGAGCTCGCGCGGCGCGTCCGTGAGGTCGGCGGGGGCGTCCGCCATGCGCTCGAGGAAGATCCGGCGGATCTCCTCGCGGTTGCGGTGGATCGCGGGCACGAGGATGTGTGACGGCATGTCGTCGGCGAGCTGCACGATCAGCTCGGCGAGGTCCGTCTCGGTCGCGGCGATCCCGGCCTCTGCCAGGGCCTCGTTGAGGCCGATCTCCTGGGTGGCCATGGACTTGACCTTGACCACCTCGTCGACGCCCGCGGCCCGGACCAGCTCGGCGACGATCCGGTTGGCCTCGGCCGCGTCGCGCGCCCAGTGGACGACGCCGCCGCGTGCGGTGACGTTGCGCTCGAGCTCCTCGAGGAGGTCGGGCAGACCGGCCATGACGTGCGTCTTGATCGCGGCGCCGGCGTCGCGCAGCGCCTCCCAGTCGGGGACCTCGCCGACGACGGACGCGCGCTTGGCGCGGATCGTCGAGGTCGCGTGACCCAGGTTGGCGCGCATCTGGTCGTTGCCCAGCGCGGCGCGCGCTGCCTGCGGGAACGTCTCACCCCAGCGGAGCGGGTCGTCCGGGTGGGGCACGGGACCGAACGGTTCGTCGGGTCGTGTGCCGGACGGCGTCGCGCGGCCCCCGGCGTCGCCCTTGCGTCGCAGGGTCGGGAGCCCGAGGTACGTGCTCATCGGGAGACCTCCGCGCCGGCCGTACGGGTTCGGGGTGCTGGAGCGTGGGGAAGCGGGGTCGGGTCGTCGACGGTGCTCGCCAGGACCTCGGCGAGGTGCATGGTGCCGATGCCCGCGTGCTGCCGGGAGAGCCCGCCCCCGATGTGCATGAGGCACGAGTAGTCGCCCGCGACGAGGACCTCGGCGGCGGTGGAGCGGACGGCCGCGACCTTGTCGTCGAGCATCGCGGCCGAGGTGGGGGCGTTCTTCAGCGCGAACGTGCCCCCGAACCCGCAGCACCCGTCGGCGCCCGGCAGGTCGACGAGCTCCAGGCCCGCCACGGCGCGCAGCAGCCGCTCGGGCCGGTCGCCGACGCCGAGCATGCGCAGCGAGTGGCACGTGGGGTGGAAGGTGACGCGGTGCGCGAAGTGCGCGCCGACGTCCGACAACCCCAGGACGTCGACGAGCAGCTCGGAGAGCTCGTAGGTCTTCGCGGCGACCGCGTCGGCGCGCGCGCCGAGAGCGTCCTCGCCGGCGCGGCGGCAGACCATGCCCTGCTGGTGGCGGATCGACCCCGTGCAGGAGCCGGACGGGACCACGACGGCGTCCCACTCCCCGTCGAGGACGGGCGAGAACGACTCGACGTGGTTGCGCACGACCGGGACGGCCTCGTCCATGTACCCGGTGTTGATGTGCATCTGGCCGCAGCACGCCTGGGAGGCGGGGAAGAACACCTCGTGGCCGAGGCGCTCCAGGAGGCGCACGGTGGCGCGCGGGGCCTGCGGGAACATCGAGTCCGCCACGCAGGTGGCGGTCAGGGCGATGCGCATGTGGTCTCCTCGTCGAGCTCGGTCCGGTCCAGCCTGGCAGGCCCGGGCCGGTGGTGCGCGTCGTCCGCGCAGCCGTGGTCGCGAGCCTGGTGCCAGCCTGGTGGTGGGTAGCCGTCGTAGGATTGTATCGTTTCATTCTGCTGTCGGGCGACGTGTCGGACGCCCGGGGCAGACTGTCGGTCATGACGAACATCGCTCTGTTCCACTCCGTCCTCGGCGTCCGGGCGGGCGTTCACGACGCCGCGGACCGGCTGCGGGCCGCAGGCCACGACGTCCTCGTCGTCGACCAGTACGAGGGCCGGGTGTTCGACGACTACGAGGAGGCCGGCCGCTATGCCGAGTCGATCGGATACCCGGCGCTCATGGGCCTCGCCGAGGCGGCCGTCCGTGACCTGCCCGACGGGTTCCTCGTCGCCGGCTTCTCCAACGGTGGCGGTATGGCCGAGTACGTGGCGACCCGACGCGAGGTGTCGGGGGTCGTGATGCTCGCGGGAGCGCTGGACCTGGCGATGATCGGCGTGGAGGCGTGGCCCGCCGGTGTCCCGGCCCAGATCCACTACACGGTCGACGACCCGTTCCGCAGCCAGGCGGGCATCGACGCCGTCGTCGCTTCGGTCCGTGCGTCTGGAGCGTCGGTCGAGACCTTCGACTACCCCGGGAGGGGGCACCTCTTCACGGACCCGTCGTTGCCCGACGAGCACGACCCGGAGTCGGCGGAGCTGTTGTGGTCGCGCGTCCTGTCGTTCTGCGCCGGTCTGGCGTAGCGCTACGGCTCGCCCAGAGGTGAGGGTCGGAGCGGAGGCGGAGTGGCGCTCGAAGCCCGGAAAGGGGTTGCCACGAGCGCCGACCCAGGGTAGACATCAGGGGCAGCACGAAACGACAGGGGCAGTGAATCGATTCATTCTTGGATCGATACCTGGCGGACCGAGCACGATCTCAAGGACGAGACGAACGGTGAAGCAATGACTGACGAACGACCGGGCGCGCGGAGAGCGCGTCGGACCATCGCGGGGTTCACGGGAGCGGCGCTCGCGCTCTCGGGACTCCCGCTCATGGCGATCCCCGCGAGCGCCGACACGGAGGACCCGCCGTTCCACGCGGCGTTCGACTTCGGTGAGGCCGGCGGGCCCGTCGCAGACGGGTGGACCGGGATCGACCCGGCCAACCGGTACGCGGCCGAGACAGGCTACGGGATAGCGGCATCGTTCGATCTCGCTGCGCGCACCCGTGACGCGTCGCAGCCGATCGCGGGCGACTTCGTCCTCGGGGACGGGTGGGAGTTCCTCGTCGACGTGCCCGCGGGCGACTACGAGGTCCGGGCCATCGTCGGCGACCTGCTGCCGGGGACCAGCCAGACGCGGACCAGCGTCGTCCTCGAGGGTGCCGACCCGGTCCACATCTACGCGGACCCGGCGCAGAGCGCCGAGCAGACCCTGTCGACCACCGTCACGGACGGCCAGCTGACCATCGGACTCACGGGCAAGGGCGCTGCGTATGTCGCGGGGATCGAGGTCACCGGGACCGGGGACGCCCCCGACCCCGAGCCGACGGACCCCACGGACCCGACCGATCCTCCGGAGTCGGGCATCGCTGCCCCGGCGAACGTGCGCATGTCGCACGTCACCGACGACGCCGTGACGCTGCGGTGGGACGAGGTCGACGGAGCGACGGGCTACGTCGTGTCGCGCTCCGACGCGGTCGACGGCCAGTACACGCAGGTCGACGAGACCGCCGCCAGGGTGGTCCAGACCACCGACGAGGTCGACACGACCGCGGTGCACTACTACCGGGTCCAGGCGCGGGACGCCGACGGTCTCTCGGCACCCTCGGTCGCCGCGGTCTCGAGCCTCTCCGGTCCGCAGGTCGAGCTCCCCGCCGACGGCGTGCTCTCGTTCGACCTCGGTGACGGCGAGCTCGCCCCCGGGGCGACGCTCCTCGGCGCCGACACGGCCTACGACGCCGAGAACCGCGCGGGCTTCGTCGACGTCGCCCAGGTCACCTCGACCGACCGCGGCACCGACGACGCGGTGCGGACGGACTTCGTCACGGTCGGCGACACCGAGCTCGTCGTCGACGTCCCCGACGGCGACTACACCGTCGACCTGATCGCCGGCGACGCCGAGGCGGGCACCGACGTCGCGATCACCGTCGAGCAGATGGCGAAGGTGCAGCAGTCGGCGCAGGCCGCCGGCGAGTACCTGGAGATGTCGTTCGACATCGCGGTCGTCGACGGCCAGCTCAACCTCGACTTCGCGGGGACGGCGGCGAACCTCAACTCGCTCGTCATCACCCAGCAGAGCGCGCGTGACGCGGGGGACGAGCCGACGCTCTGGATCACGGGCGACTCGACCGTGCAGACCTACACCGCCGACTACGCGCCGCAGGCGGGCTGGGGCCAGATGCTCGAGCGCTTCGTCGGCGACGACGTCACGGTCGAGAACAAGTCGATCGGTGGACGCAGCTCGAAGAACTTCATCAGCCAGGGCCGTCTCGACGAGGTGCTCCTCGCCGTCCGCCCCGGTGACTACCTCTTCGCCCAGTTCGGCCACAACGACAACTCGTACGGGGTCGACGACCGCTGGGCCGCGCCGGACGACTACTACGAGTACCTGCGCACGTTCGTGGACGGGGCACGCCAGCGCGGCGCCACCCCGATCCTCGTGACGCCGGTGTCCCGCAGGTCGTACGCCGCGGACGGGACGGCGAACGTGTCGTTCCCCGACTACGTCCGGGCCGCGACCGACCTCGCCCAGGAGACGGGCACCGCGCTCGTGGACCTCTCCGCGTCGAGCCGGGCGTACCTGAACGAGATCGGGCCGGAGGAGGCCAAGTCCGTCTTCCTGCACGTTCCCGCAGGCGTGTACCCCGGGCGCCCGAACGGCACCCAGGACGACACGCACTTCCAGGAGTACGGCGCCATCCAGATGGCCCGCCTCGTCGCGACCGACGTGGCGTCGCTCGACGACCCGCTCGCCGACGAGATCGTCGAGGTGGACCCGCCGGCTGAGGTTCCCGAGGCGCCGGCCGGTGTCGTCGTCTCGAACGTCTCGAACGCGGGTGCCCAGCTCAGCTGGACCGACGTCGAGGGCGCCGACATCTACAAGGTCTTCCGCAAGGACGGCGGCGCACCTGACGCCGACTTCGCGCTCGTGACCACGTCGACCATCGCGCAGGCCGCCGTCACGGGGCTCGCCGAGGGCGCGTCGTACGACTTCCGGGTCGTGGCGGTCAACGGCCGGGGCGACTCCGCGCCGTCCGCGACGGTCAGCGCCACGACCAAGGCGCCGCTGTACAAGTTCGACGTGCAGCGCACCGGCGACCCCCTGATGCCCGGGTACACCGAGGTCAGCGAGTCCACGATCTACTCCGCCGAACAGGGCTGGGGTTGGATCGAGGGCGGCATGGGCGGCCGCGACCGCGGCACGGGCTACGACCCGGCACCGAACGACATCGAGCGGGACTTCCTGCTCCCGTCCAGCGAGCAGGAGTTCGTCGTCGACGTCCCGAACGGCACGTACGCCGTCAAGACCTACAACGGCGACTGGATCGGGACCAGCCGCTCGAACGTGCAGATCGAGGGCAAGGACTTCGGTGCCTCGAACGCGGGCCGCGGTTCCGTGTCGCAGAAGATCAGCCAGCCGGTGCTCGTGACGGACGGCCAGATCAACCTCGTCATGACGGGTTCGTCGTCGCGCCTCAACGGCATCGAGATCACGCCGCTGCTCCTCGCGCCGTCGGGCCTCGCGCTCGACGACATCTCGATCGACAGCAGCGACGTCTCGGTCTCCCTGAGCTGGACGGGGACTGAGGACGCGACGGCGTACCGCGTGTACCGCAAGTCGGCCTCTGCCCCTGAGGCCGAGGCGCTCGCGGACGTCGACGAGACGACCTATGTCGACACGACGGCGGACGTCGGCCTCGAGTACACCTACACCGTCGTCGCGCTCGATGCGGCCGGCACCGAGTCGGTGGCGTCGAACGCGCTCGAGCTGACGACGGTCGACACGGACGTCGCGAAGGCTCCGGTCCCGACCGGGCTCACCCTGGGCGACGTGAACAAGAACGACGTGACCCTCACCTGGGACGGCTCGGACGAGGCGTTGTTCTACCAGGTCTACCGGGCGGAGCCGGGCGAGGACCTCGCGCTCGTCGGGCGCGCCGACGCGGCGGTCTTCACCGACACGGACGTGCTGACGACGATCGAGTACACGTACGCGGTCGCTGCGGTCAACGCAGGTGGCGTCTCGGACCTGTCCGAGTCGGTCACGTCGCCCGCGGTCACGACCCTGGTGCGCCAGGCGGAGCGGATCGACCGCTCGCCGGTCGCCGTCGACACGGAGGAGGGCGTCTACCTCGGGTGGCGCATGCTCGGTCTCGACCCGGAGTCGATCGCGTTCAACGTCTACCGCGACGGGGAGAAGATCACCGACGCTCCGGTCGCCGGCAGCACGAACGTGCTCGACGCCGACGGCTCGACGGAGGCGACCTACCGGGTCAGTTCGGTGGTCGACGACGTCGAGCGCTGGGCGACCGAGGACTTCGAGGCCTGGGACGACCAGACCCTCGACGTCCCGATCGAGAAGCCGGCGGACGACTACACCAAGGACGGCCAGCCCTACTCGTACCGGGCCAACGACGCGTCGATCGGCGACGTCGACGGTGACGGCGAGTACGAGATCGTCCTCAAGTGGGACCCGACGAACAGCCAGGACAACTCGCGCGGCGGGTACACCGGCACGGTGTACGTCGACGCCTACGAGCTGGACGGGACGCGGCTGTGGCGCATCGACCTGGGCAAGAACATCCGGGCCGGCGCTCACTACACGCAGTTCCAGGTCTTCGACCTGGACGGTGACGGTCGCGCCGAGGTCACGATGAAGACGGCGGACGGCGTGGTCGACGGGGCGGGCGCCGTCGTCGGCGACCCGCGTGCCGACTACCGGAACTCGGGCGGCTACGTGCTCACCGGTCCGGAGTACCTCACGGTGTTCGACGGTGCGACGGGTGCTGCGCTCGACACGATCGACTACACGCCGCCGCGCGGGGACGTCGGCGCGTGGGGCGACACCTACGGCAACCGCGTCGACAGGTTCCTCGCGGGCACCGCGTACCTCGACGGGGAGCGTCCGTCGCTCGTGTTCAGCCGCGGCTACTACACGCGCACGGTGCTGGCCGCCTACGACTTCGACGGCACGGAGCTCACCGAGCGATGGGTCTTCGACTCGGACGTGGCGGGTGACGAGTATCGCGGTCAGGGGAACCACCAGTTCTCCGTGGCCGACGTCGACGGCGACCAGAAGGACGAGATCGTGTTCGGTGCGATGACCATCGACGACGACGGCTCGCCCCTCTACAACACCGAGCTCTGGCACGGGGACGCGCTCCACGTCTCCGACCTCGACCCGACCCGGGACGGCCTCGAGGTCTTCGGACCTCACGAGGACCCGGGGCACAACGGCAACCTCATCGCCACGTTCCGTGACGCGGGGACCGGCGAGATCCTGTGGTCGGTTCCGGGCACCAAGGACACCGGTCGTGGGACCGCGGGCGACATCGACCCCCGGTACGTCGGCGCGGAGGCGTGGAACGTCACCGACGGCGGCCCGTGGAACGACGTCGAGGGGTTCCTGCACTCGGCTCAGGGTGAGCTGATCAGCAACTCGATCCCCGCGGCGAACGGCGTCACGTGGTGGGACGGCGACCTCCTGCGAGAGATCCAGGACCACGACTGGACGGAGGAGACCCGCACGGGTGTCCCGACGATCGGCAAGTGGGACTGGGAGACCGAGGAGACGGTCGAGGTCTATCGGGCGTCCGGGACCCTGACCAGCAACGACACGAAGGGCAACCTGGCGCTCCAGGCGGATCTGTTCGGTGACTGGCGGGAGGAGATCGTCACGCGGCTCGAGGACTCCTCGGCGTTGCGGATCGCCACGACGGTGGATCTCACGGACCACCGGCTGCGCACGCTGCAGTCCGACCCGGTCTACCGCCTCGGTGTGGCGTGGCAGAACACCTCGTACAACCAGCCGCCGCACACCGGGTACTTCCTCGGTGAGGGCATGGAGACGCCTGCGGCGCCGTCCATCGCCTACACGACGGACGAGGTCCTGGGCGAGCTCGTCGATCCGGACGGTGGGGGTGACCTCGTCGAGGTGACCCCGGTCGCCCCGACGTGGGTGGATCCGTGCGGTGCGGCGAACGTGACCGGTGCGCCGCTGCCGGTGGTCGTGGGCGTCACCTACACGGAGTCCCGCAAGAACGACGGCGGGGTGAAGGTGGTCGCGGTCCCGATGCCGGGGTACGTGCTGACGGACAAGCCGTCGGCGACGAAGAACCCGGACTCGTGGACGTGGACCAAGGGGGACACGGGCGCGACCTGTGTGCCGCTGTGGGACGCGGGCGCGACGTACACCTCGGGTGACCGGGTCTCGTACGGGGAGTCCGAGTGGGTCGCGTCGTGGTGGACGCGGGAGGTCCCGGGCGCCTCGGTGTGGGGGGCGTGGCAGGAGCACCGGGTGACGGAGGACGGCACCGCGGTGTGGACCCCGTCGCGGGTGTTCGTGGCCGGTGACGTGGTCGAGCACGACGGCGTGACGTACGCGGCGAAGTGGTGGACGCGGAGCCAGGAGCCGGGGGCCTCGACCTCGGGTCCGTGGGAGGCGCAGGGCTGAGCCTGGACGGCTGACCCTGACCGCAGGTGTCGGTCGAGAAGCGGGCTGCCGCCCCCGGATCATGCGATCCGGGGGCGGCAGCCCGCGTTCTGGCGTCGGCACGGGCGCTTGTCGGACGCCGGCACGGGTGTGGGTCGGTGCGGTCCGGTCCGGTGCTGGTTGGTTGCTCGGTCGGGTGCCGGCGGCTGCCGGCGGGTGCCGGTCGCTCGCCGGTCGGGATCCGACCGCCCGCCGGTCAGTGCGGCGGGGGAGCGCCGCCGTCCTCGCGCCGCCCGCGGACGGCGATCGCCGTGACGAGCGCCGACACCATCGCCAGGACACCGACGACGACCAGGCCCTCGCGGACGCCGATCGACTCGGTGAGCGCGCCGGCGACGAGACCGCCCACCGCGTGGCCCCCGAGCAGGACGGGGGAGTAGATCGCGAGCACCCGGCCACGCATCGCCGCCGGTGCGGTGAGCTGGACCAGGCTTGCGGCGCTCGTGATGAACAGGAGCGTCGCGGCGCCGACGGCGATGAGAGCGACGACGAACGCGAGCTCGGTGGGCATGAGTGCCGCGACGATCTCGACCGCACCGAAGATCGCCGCGGCCCAGACCACGAGGCGCATGTCGAGCGAGCGGACTCGAGCGCCGATCACCGCGCCCGTCATCGCCCCGACGGCGGACGCCGAGTTGTACAGCCCGAACCCGGTCGCCCCCGAGCCCCACTCGGTCTCGGCGAACGCGGTGAGGACCACGGGACCGTTCATGCCGAAGGCCCCGATGCACCCCGCGAGCACGAACACCCAGCGCAGCGTGGGGTGCTGCACCACGTAGCGGAACCCCTCGCGGATCTGCCCCGGCGCGGGACGGAGCCGGTGCGATACGTCGGACGCGGCGGTGCGGACGAGGCTCAGCAGGGCGAGCCCGACGAGGGCGAGCGAGGCGGTCACGACGAACGACCACCCTTCGCCTACCGAGTGGATGAGCACCCCGGCGACGGCGGGGGCGATCATCCCGGAGAGCTGCGCGACGACGTTGTTGGTGCTCACCGCGGTGCGTAGCCGGGAGTCGCCGACGATCTCGCCGACGAGGGCCTGGCGCGTCGGTTGGTCCATCGCCGTCACGAGCCCGAGCAGCACGGCGAAGACGTAGAGGTGCCACGGCTGCGCGGACCCGCTGAGGACGAGCGCGGCGAGCGCGAAGCCCAGGAGCGCTGCGACCGCGGTCGCGATCTGGACCAGCCGCCGCTTGTCGTGCCGGTCGGCGACGAGACCGAACGCGGGGCCGACCAGCAGCATGGGCAGGAACTGCAGCGCCACCGTGACGCCGACCGCGGCGGAGCTGCCGGTGAGCTCGAGGACGAGCCAGTCCTGCACCAGGCGCTGCATCCAGACCGAGAACCCGGTCACGAACTGGGCGCTGAGGAAGTACCGGTAGGGGACGACGGACCACAGGTCGGCGAGGCCGCGCGGTGCGCGCGGGCGTGGGCGTCGGCGCGGACGTCGGCGTGGACGTGGAAGTTGTCGGGGTGGCGTCACCCCCGGGACGATACGTCCTTCACGCCACGAGGGAAAGCGTTCTCCCGAAGACTCTCGCACCCCTCGGGTAAGCGTTCTCCCGGAATTCCAACGATCTGCGCCGATCGGTTTGAATCGTTACCAAATCTGGGTGTCGCAGGGCTGGACAAGGGGCGCCATCTCGGTGTTGTATCGTTTCATTCGGTTCACCGCGGCACTGCCGAGCGAGATCGAAGACCGGGCGTCGAAGTCGACGCCGCCCACGAGCAAGGAGGCTCCGATGAGGATTGCACGCACGAAGTTGGCCACAGGACTCGGGACCGCGACGGTCCTCGCGCTCGCGCTCACCGCATGCTCCGGCAGCTCGGACGGTGCGGGCAGCGACGACGCCGCTCCCGTGGACACCGAGGAGGACATCACCCTGACGTTCGCCTTCTGGGGCAACGACGACCGCGCGGACAAGTACGCGCAGTCGATCGACCTGTTCGAGGAGGCCAATCCGAACATCACGGTCCAGGAGCAGTTCCAGTCCTGGCCCGACTACTGGACGGCCCGCAACACGGAGGCCGCCGGTTCGTCGCTCCCTGACGTCATGCAGATGGACCTGTCCTACCTCCGCCAGTACGCCGCCGCCGGCCAGCTCGCCGACCTCTCGGGTCAGATCGACACGAACCTCGACGTGAGCGGATTCGACGAGTCGCTCCTCGCGTCGGGCACCGTCGACGGTACCCAGTACGCGATCCCGACCAGCGTCAACACCTTCGCGATGTTCTACAACCCGGCGCTCGTCGAGAGCCTCGGTGTCGACCTGCCGGCCGAGGGATACACCTGGGACGACTACTTCGCCTGGATCGAGGAGGCGAGCGCGGCGGGCGCCGACATGGACCCGCAGCTCTACGGTGCCGGTGACCCCACGGCCGTGTTCTGGCTCTTCCTGCAGAACCTCATCCAGCAGGGCATCGACCCGTTCACCGAGGACGGACAGCTCGGGTTCACGCCGGAGGACATGACGGCCTGGCTCGACAAGGGTCAGCCGCTGCGCGACGCGGGCGCGACCTTCCCGATCGACCAGGTCAAGCAGATCGAGCCGCTCGGCGGGTTCACGGTCAACCAGTCCGCCACGGAGATCAGCTGGGACAACTTCCTCGCCGGCTACGTCGCCGACTCGGGAACCGAGGACATCGCGATGCTCCCGATCCCGGCGGGCGACGACGGCGCCAAGATGTTCCCGAAGCCGTCGATGCTCCTCGCGCCGTCGGCGAACTCGGAGAACCCGGACGCTGCCGCTGCCCTGATCAGCTTCCTGGTCAACGACCCCGAGGTCGGCACGATCTTCGGCACGTCGAAGGGTGTCCCGGCGGTCCAGGCCCAGGTCGACGCCATGGGCGTCGAGGACGGCTCGGTCGACGCCCGCGTGGTGGAGTACGAGGAGTCCATCGCGGACCTCATCACCGAGACCGCGCCCCTGCCCGTCGAGGGCTTCGGCGCCGTCGAGGCGGAGTACCTGCGCCTCTCGGAGGAGCTGCAGTACGGCACCATCACCGTCGACGAGTTCGTCGAGCAGTGGTTCGCCAGCGCTGAGCAGTCGATCCCGCAGTCCTGACCCGTCGCGACGAGGGCTGAGCCCTCGCCCCGTCCCGGTGGGTGCCGGCCCGATCAGGTCGGCACCCACCAGGACGACGGACGCACCCGAGCAGACGACGACGATTGATCGGATACCCCACCGTGACGACATTCCCTGACGCGGTCGCGCCGACGAGTGCGGCCGGCACGGCCCTCGTGCGGCCCCCAGGTCCCGCTGGCGGCGGCCCGAGACCCGCGCTGGCTACGCGTTCCTCGCCCCGTGGCTCCTCGGCTTCCTGCTGCTGACCGCCGGACCGATGCTCGCCTCGCTGTACCTGGCGTTCACGGACTACAACCTCTTCCGTGACCCGCAGTGGATCGGCCTCGAGAACTTCCAGCGGCTCTTCGACGACCCGCGGTTCATCCAGTCGAGCAAGGTCACCGCGATCTACGTGCTGGTCGGGACCCCGGTCAAGCTCGTCGCGGCGCTGGCCGTCGCGATGCTGCTCAACGTCGCCTCGCGCGGCCAGGGTGCCTACCGGTCGATCTTCTACGCGCCGTCGCTGATCGGCGCGAGCGTCTCGATCGCGATCGTCTGGAAGGCGATGTTCTCCGACGACGGGATCGTCGACACGGTGCAACAGTTCTTCGGGTTCGGCCCGGGCGGTTGGGTCGGCGACCCGAGCATGACCATGCCGATGATGATCCTGCTCGCCGTCTGGCAGTTCGGTGCGCCGATGGTGATCTTCCTCGCCGGGCTCAAGCAGGTCCCGGCGGAGCTCTACGAGGCCGCCTCCGTCGACGGTGCCGGTCCGGTCCGCAAGTTCCTCAGGATCACCCTCCCGATGCTCTCCCCGGTGATCTTCTTCAACCTGCTGCTGGAGACGATCAACGCGTTCCAGGTCTTCAGCTCGGCGTTCATCATCTCGGGCGGTACCGGCGGGCCCGCCGGCTCGACGCTCTTCTACACCCTGTACCTCTACATCAAGGGGTTCACGGACTTCCAGATGGGCTACGCCTCGGCGATGGCCTGGGTCCTGGTCGTCGTCGTCGGCATCATCACGGCGATCTTCTTCAAGACGTCCAAGACCTGGGTCCACTACAGCGGAGAGGCCAAGTGAGCACCGTGAGCGAGACCCCCACCCTGACCACCGAGGCCCGCGGGGCCGGTCACCCGACGGACGACCGCACCGAGCAGCAGAGCACGGCGCGCAGGTCCGCCCGCACCCGTCGCGCGGGCAAGAGGCTCGTGTACCACCTGGCGGTGCTCGCGCTCGTCGTGGTCATCCTGTACCCGGCGGTATGGATGCTCATGTCGTCCTTCAAGCCGTCGAGCGACATCATCGGCAACATCAACGTCATTCCTGAGACGTGGACGTTCGACAACTACACCAAGGCCTTCGGTGGCATCGCCGGGATCTCGTTCTGGACGTTCTTCAAGAACTCCTTGATCCTCGCGGTCGCGTCCGTGGTCGGCGTGGTGCTGTCGGCGACCGTCAGTGCCTACGCCTTCGCGCGGATCGACTTCCCTGGGCGTGGGGTGTTCTTCGCGATCATGATCGGCACGCTGCTGCTGCCGTTCCACGTCGTGATCATCCCGCAGTACATCATCTTCAACAATCTCGGCCTCGTGAACTCGTTCTGGCCGCTGCTGCTCGGCAAGTTCCTCGCCGCCGAGGCGTTCTTCGTGTTCCTCATGGTCCAGTTCATGCGGAACCTGCCACGTGAGCTCGACGAGGCAGCGCGGATCGACGGAGCGGGCCACGTCCGGATCTTCCGATCGATCATGCTCCCGCTCATGCGCCCGGCGATCATCACGAGCTCGATCTTCGCCTTCATCTGGTCGTGGAACGACTTCCTGGGACCGCTGCTCTACCTCAAGCAGCCCGACCTGTACTCGCTGCCGATCGCGCTGCGCATCTACGTCGACCAGACCTCGGTCTCCGACTACGGCGCCCAGATGGCGATGGCCGTCCTCGCCCTCATCCCTGTCCTGCTGTTCTTCATCGCGTTCCAGCGGTACATCGTGGCCGGCGTGGCGACCCAGGGTCTGAAGGGTTGATCCGGTGCTGGGCCTCGACCGCGCCGACGGCGACCCCCGCGGCGGGCGCGACACCCCCGCCGGTCACGGCACGGCCGTGAACTCGCAGACTCCCGGTCCGCCTCGCCCGCGTGGCGAGCGGGGCGCGGGGCTGGCGCTGTTCGGCGAGACCGTGCTCGCCGGCCTGCTGGTCGCGGTCGGGAGCCTGCTCGTCGTCACGGCGCCCGGCGCGCTCGCGGCCGGGACCGCGCACCTGCGTCGCCAGGTCGCTGCTCGCGACGTGGGCGTGGGGAGGCTCGTCCGCGAGACATGGGCAGCGACCCGGGTGCTCTGGCCTCTCGGGGTCCTGGCGCCGATGGTGGCCGTCCTGCTCGCCGGGAACGTCGAGCTCGCCGCGTCGGGCGTGCTCCCGGGCGGAGCGCTCGTCCGTTGGGTGTCCCTGGGCGTGGGCGCCGTGGCACTGGTCGTGGTCCTGCGCGCGGTCGGTGCCTGGTCGGGACCCGAGGGTGAGCGCGACGTCGTCGGCGGTCGCTCCGGGTTCGCGGGCGCCGTCTCCGGCACGCGGCGGCTGATCCGCACCGGCGCGTCCCGGGCCGCCCACGACCTCGGAGGGTCGGTGCTGCTCCTGGCTGCCGTGGCGGCGTGCTCCGTGATCGTCTGGATGCTGGTGATCCTCGCCGTCGTCGTCCCGGGTCTGCTGTGCCTCGCCGTGGTCGCGGTCGAGGTGCGCCACGACCACCGTCGGTGACCGAGCGCGACCTGCACCTGCACCCGCACCTGCACCTGCACCGTCAACGAACCGCACCGACCCACGCCGAAGCACACCGAACCGCCCCCACCGAACCACCCGTCCTACGCCTGACCACCCCGAAGAGGTATCGCCGAACATGTCGCAGCCGACACCGTCCACCCTCGCCACCGCGCCGGGAGCGGCCGCCGAGGACGGGGGCTCGGGCACCGCGTCCCGCACCCGCTACGCCGTCGTCGGGACCGGTCACCGTGCCCACATGTACGTGTCGGCCCTGACGGGCGCGCACGCGGACCGCGGCGAGATCGTCGCCTGGGTCGAGCCCAACACCGTCCGGGCAGCCTTCTACGAGGCGGAGGTCGCGGGCGCCGTCGGCGGTGCCGGCGGTGCTGGCGGTGCCGGTGAGGGCGCGACCCGCCCCCGCTACGGCGCGGACGAGCTGGTGCGCGCGATCCGGGAGCAGCGCGTCGACCGGGTCGTGGTCACGTCCCCCGACACGACGCACGTCGACCACGTCTGCGCGGCGCTGCGGGCGGGCGTCGACGTGGTCGTCGAGAAGCCGTTGGCGACGACTCCCGAGGAGGCCCGCCGCATCGCGGAGGCCGTCGAGGAGACGGGCCGCGACCTGACGATGACCTTCAACTACCGCTATGCGCCCCGCAACGCTGCGCTGCGCGACGTCATCGCGTCCGGCGAGATCGGCCGGGTCCTCGCGGTCCACTTCGAGTGGGCGCTCGACACGGTGCACGGCGCCGACTACTTCCGTCGCTGGCACCGCGAGAAGGACGTGTCGGGCGGGCTCCTCGTGCACAAGTCCAGCCACCACTTCGACCTCGTCAACTGGTGGATCGACGGTGTCCCGACCCGCGTGACGGCTGCCGGTGGCCGGCGCTTCTACGGGGACGACGGGGCGCACGCCCAGGGCTACGAGGCGTCGTCGGGGGAGTCGGCGCTCCGTGAGCGCGGCATCGACCCGTGGGCCATGGATCTCGGGTCGGACCCGCGGCTGGCAGCGATGTACGGCGCCGAGGCCCAGGCGGAGGACGGCTACCGGCGTGACCGCGACGTCTTCGACGCGGGGATCGAGCTCGAGGACACGCTTGCCCTCCTGGTCGAGTACGAGGGCGGTCCGGTGATGACCTACTCGCTCGTGGCCCACGCCCCGTTCGAGGGCTACCGCGTCTCCGTCACCGGCACGCAGGGTCGCGCCGACCTCGAGGTCGTCGAGCGCGGGTCCGTCGAGTTCGACGACTCGGGCCGCTCGATCCTCGATCCCAGCGCCACGCCCGCCGCATGGGCGGGGGACGACGTCCGCCCGTTCGGGGAGCGGCTCGTGGTGCAGCGGCACTGGGAGCGCGCGCAGGAGCGGGTGATCCCGGAGGGGATCGGCGGGCACGGGGGCGGCGACGCCTTCCTGCTCGACGACGTCTTCGTGGGACCGCCGAGCGACGACCGGCTCGGCCGCGCCGCCGGGTACCTGGACGGGATCCGGGCCTCCGCCGTCGGGTACGCGGCGAACCGGTCGCTCGCGTCGGGGGAGCCGGTCGCGATCGCCGATCTCGGCCTCGGCATCGACCTGGGACACGGCACGGACGACAGCAAGGAGAGGATCACCGCATGAGAGCCACGATCGTCGGGGCGGGCGCCATCGCCCACGCCCATGCCCATGCCCTCGCGAAGATCGACGGGGCGACGCTGACCGGCGTGGTCGACGTCGACCACGAGCGGGCGAAGAAGCTGGCGGAGGCCTTCGGCGCGACGTCGGTGGGGACCGACGTCGGTGCGGCGCTGGCCGCGGGGGACGTCGACGTGCTGCACGTCTGCACCCCGCCGTCCGTGCACCTCGACGCCGCCGTCGCGGCGCTGGCGGCCGGTGTCCACGTCGTGCTCGAGAAGCCGCCCGTGCTGTCGCTGGCGGAGATGGACGTGCTCCTGGCGGCCGAGGCGGCGTCGTCCGCCGCGCTGACCGTCATCGTCCAGCACCGTTTCGGCGCGGGGGCCGTGCGGCTGCGCGACCTCATCGCCCGGGGCGCGCTGGGCCGTCCGCTCGTCGCGGTGTGCGACACGCTCTGGTTCCGGGCGCCCGCCTACTACGAGGTGCCGTGGCGCGGTCGGTGGGAGACCGAGGGCGGCGGTACGACGATGGGTCACGGGATCCACCAGTTCGACCTGCTGCTCTCGCTGCTGGGCCCGTGGTCCGAGGTCCGGGCGATCGCGGCGCGCCAGGCCCGGGACACCGAGACCGAGGACGTCTCGATGGCGCTCGTGACCTTCGACAACGGTGCCGTCGCCTCGGTCGTGAACTCGACGCTCTCACCGCGCGAGACCTCCGTCGTGCGCATCGACACCGAGCGCGCGACCGTCGAGCTCGAGCACCTCTACGGCTACGACGACTCGCACTGGACCTTCACCCCGGCACCTGGCGACGACGACGCCGCCGACCTGTGGGTCCCCGACGCGTCGGCGCCGGAGAGCGGGCACCTCGGTCAGCTCGCGCCGACGTATGCGGCGTTCGCCGCCGGGGAGCCGCCACCCGTCTCGGGCGCCGAGGCACGCCGCACGCTCGAGCTCGCAGCGGCGATCTACCGCTCGGCGTTCACCGGCGAGACCGTCCGAGCAGGCAACATCGGGCCCGACGACCCGTTCGCCCGCTCGATGGAGGGTTCCGGGGCCCCGTGGGCCGGGACTCCGTCGGAGCCGCCTCCCGGCCCCGCGCCCGCGCCGACGGGACGCGCTCGATGAGCGGCCTCTCCGTCCGGGACGAGACCGGGACGCTCGTCGTCTCCCACGACGGCGCGCCGCTGGTCTCCTACGTCTACCGACCGACGGACGTCCAGCTCGAGAGCCCCCGGCCGTACTTCCACCCCGTCCGCACGCTCGGCGGCGACCTCGTCTCGCTGTTCCGCCCGCACGACCACGTCTGGCACAAGGGGATCGCCTGGTCCCTGCCGAACGTGGGCCCGTACAACTTCTGGGGCGGCCCGACGTACGTGCGCGACGAGGGCTACGTCCAGCTCGACAACGACGGGTCCATGGAGCACGACGGGTTCCGCGACGTCCGCGTCGAGGGCGACGCCGCCACCGTCGTCGAGGACCTCGTCTGGCGCGCGCCGCCGTCCGACGCGGGGCCCGGCGACGCCGTCGTCCGCGAGGAGCGCGAGATCCACGTCGAGGTGGCGGACGGCGTCTGGTACCTCTCGTTCGCCTCCCACCTGACGAACGTCTCGGGCGGCGCCCTCCCGTTCGGCAGCCCGACGACGAACGGTCGCGACAACGCCGGGTACGGCGGCCTCTTCTGGCGCGGCCCGCGCTCGTTCACGGACGGGACGCTCCTGGCCCCCGGCGTCGCCGGCGGCGAGGAGCTGCGCGGGGAGCGGCTGCCCTGGATGGGCTTCACAGGTGTCCACGACGGGACGGCCACGGCGTCGAGCCTCGTGATCGTGGACGTCCCCGGCAACCCCGGCGGCGTGCCGCAGTGGTTCGCACGCAACGAGAACTTCGCGTGCCTGTGCCCGGCCCCGTTCTTCTCGACGGAGGTCGACTTCCCGGCGGGCTCGACCAGGACCTTCCGGTACGCGGTCGCGGTGGCCGACGGCGCCGCCGACCCCGAGCGGGCCGAGCAGCTCGCGGCCGTGGCGCTCGCGGTCGTGGAACGGATCTCGGGAGCAGCGGCGCGATGAGCGACCCGCTCCTGCCCGGTGGCTCGTCGGCGAGCCTCCTCAGCGTCTACGACTGGCCCGCGCCGGACGCCCCCGGTGGCAGCGGCAGCCCGCACCTGCACACCGTCGCCTCGGAGGCCTACGTCGTCGTCGCCGGCGAGGGCGCGGTGCAGACGCTCTCGGCCGAGGGCTTCGCCGAGCGGGACCTCGTCCCGGGCCGCGTGGTCTGGTTCACGGCCGGGGTGGTCCACCGGCTCCTGAACCGGGGTGGGCTGGAGATCGTCGTCCTCATGTCGGACTCCGGGCTCCCGGAGGCGGGGGACGCCGTCCTGACCTTCCCGCCGGACGTCCTCGCGGACCCCGAGGCGTACCGGGCGGCGGTGACGCTCCCCGCACCGGGGAGCGTGCCGGACGACGTCCGCGAGCGGGCTGCCCGGCGGCGCCGCGACCTCGCTCTCGAGGGCTACCGAGCGCTGCTCAGCTCGGTGGAGGACGACGGGCCTGGTGCCCTCGGCCCTCTGCACGAGGCCGCGGCGCGCCTGGTCGCACCGCAGACGGCGAGCTGGGCCCGGAGCCCCGCCGGCGTCGAGGCGGGGAGCGGAGCGCGGCCGCCCTGGCGGCGATCGCGGCCGGTGGGGGCGTCGCGACCGCACACCTGGCGGCCGGCTCGGTCGCCGAGCGGGACGCCCTGCCGGGCCGTCGCCTCGGCATGTGCGGCATGCTGCGCCGGTTCGACGTCCCTACGGGCGGCAGCGACTGACGGCCTCGGCCGAGACTCGACCCGTCCCCACGACCACCGCTGACGAGGAGCCCCCGTGCCCCAGTTCGACCTCCCGCTCGACGCTCTCGTCGACTACCGCCCCGAGCGCGACGAGCCCGCCGACTTCGACGACTTCTGGGAGCGCACCCTCGCGGAGCAGGAGGCCGCGCACCCGCTCACGTACGTCGCCGAGCGCGTCGAGACCGGTCTGGTCGCGATCGACACCGACGACGTGACCTTCACGGGCTACGGCGGGCAGCCGATCAAGGCGTGGTTCCACCGGCCCGCAGGTGCGACGGAGGACCTGGGGATCGTCGTCACCTACATCGGGTACGGCGGCGGGCGCGGCCTGTCCCACGAGCACACGCTGCTCGCCCAGGCGGGCTACGCCGTCCTCGTCATGGACAACCGGGGCCAGGGCAGCGCGCACCAGCTGGGGCACACGGGCGACGTGGCAGCCTCGGGGCCGCACGCCGCGGGGTTCCTCACCCAGGGCATCGACGACCCGGAGACGTACTACTACCGCCGGCTCTTCGTCGACACGGTGCGCGCCGTCGACGTCGCGCGCTCGATGCCCGGTGTCGACCCCGAGCGGGTGCTCCTCTCGGGTGGGAGCCAGGGTGGAGCGATGGCGCTCGCGTCCGCCGCTCTGTGCACCGCGCGCGGCGTCCCGCTGCGCGGCGTGATCGTCGACGTCCCGTTCCTCTCCCACGTGCGACGGTGCACGGAGATCACGGACGCGCTCCCGTACGCCGAGATCGTCCAGTACCTCTTCGCGCACCGGGACCTCGTCGAGCAGACCTTCCGGACGGTGTCGTACTTCGACGGGGTGAACTTCGCGCCTCGGATCTCCGCGCCGGTGCTGAGCTCCGTGGGGCTGCGGGACGTGGTGTGCCCGCCGTCGGCCGTGTACGCGGTCTACAACCACCTGGCGTCGGTCGAGAAGGAGATGAAGGTCTACTCGTACAACGGCCACGAGAACGGCGGGCCGTTCCAGGACGCGGAGCACGTGCGGTTCGCGCATCGGGTGCTCGCGCGCTGAGCCGGGCCCGTGGCCGTCGCCGCGGCCGTGGCCTTGGCGACGGCGGGCTGAGATCCCGGGTGGCGGACGGCGCGGCTCAGCCGGGCAGCAAGGTCTCGACCGGTGCGTCCCGGTCGCACACGAGCACGCCGTCGACGACCCGGAGCACGGCGGCCTGGACCGACGACCGCCGGTCGGCCGCGACGCCCCCGGGACCGTCGTCGAGCCCTCGTCCCTCGTCGACGACCGGTGCGCCGGGGGCGCCCGACTCCGGGCCGGGGTGCGTGAAGTACACGATCCACGCCTCGTCGTCCGAGACCGGCACGACGTCGGCGTGCAGGCCGGGGCCGGTGTCGTCGGGCCTGGACCCGGAGCCGTCGAGCAGCAGCCCCTGCTGCTCCCACGTCGAGAGGTCGTCCGAGCGGTAGACCATCTGTCCGCGCCACTCGTCGACGATCATCCAGCCGTGCCCGCCGAGCCGGAAGACGTTCGGACCCTCGTGGGGCCGCCCGCCGATCACCCGCCCGACGACGTCCCAGCGGTACAGGTCGGGGCTGTCGGCCGCCCAGGTGGTCGAGCCGTCCGCCTCGTCCTTGTACCAGAGCCGCCACCCGCCGGGCACGGGGTGGACGCACGCGTCGATGACGCGGTCGGAGCTCAGGGGAGCGGCCCGTGGTCGGTCCAGCGCTCCAGGTCGGGGCTCGTCAGGTGCACGATGCGGCGGTCGTGGCCCGCCCACGCGTCCGGGACACCCGCGATCACGGTGAGGAACAGGTGGTACTCGCCGGCGGCGTGCACCACCTCGGGCGCCCAGTAGGTGTCCCGGCGCCACGGAGCCGTCGGGTCGCCGGGCAGGCCCGCGGCCGCGCCCAGCGCGCCCCGGTACGTCCAGCTCAGGCCCCGGTCGGTGGAGACGGCCACGCCGACGTCGCTCCCGTGCACCCACGCGACCCCCGGGCCCGGGGCCTGGGCGCGTCGCTGGGTGTAGAGCAACCACCACTCGCCGCGCTCGAGGTGGCGGACGAGCACGGGGTCGGTCGCGCCGTCCTGCACGGGGTCGCGGAACAGCGGCGCGGGCGCACAGGTGCTGCTCACGCGCGCGACGTGCTCGACGCGCGGACGACGAGCTCAGGCTGGAAGACCACGTTGGTCGCGGTGTCGCCCCCGGCGAGGAGGATGTCGGCCGCGCGGTACCCGAGCCGGTGCGTCGGCTGCCGGACGGAGGTCAACGGGGTGGCGAGCTCGGCGGCGAACGTCACGTCGTCGTACCCCACGACGGCCATCTCCGTCGGGACGGGGACCTGCTCGCGCCGCAGCCCCCGCATCGCGCCGAGCGCCGTCAGGTCGTTCACGCAGAAGGTGGCGGTGGGGCGGTCCCGGGCGCCCAGCACCTGGAGGATGCCGCGCTCGCCCCCGTCGGCGTTGAGGGCGGGCAGCGTGATCTCGAGCAGGGCCTCGTCGGGGTCGAGGCCGGCGGCGACGATCGCGCTCACGACGCCCTCGTGGCGGTCGGCGGCCTGACGGATGTCGTGCGGGCCGTTGAGGAACGCGATGCGGACGTGGCCCTGGTCCAACAGGTGCTGGGCGGCGAGCCGGCCACCGGCGACGTCGTCGACCGCGACGGACGAGAGCTCGGGGACCGGCGAGGTGCGGTCGAGGAGCACCACGCCGATGCCGCGACCGGGGAGCGCGAGCAGGTGGTCGATGTCCCGGGTGGCGGGGACGACCATCACGCCCTGGACGCCGTGCTCCTCGAAGAGCCGGAGGTAGCGCGCCTCCCGAGCGGGGTCCTCGTCGGAGCTCGCGAGCATGACCGTGTAGCTGTCCTGGTCGAGCCGGTCCTCGATGCCGCGCGCGACGTCGGTGAAGAAGGGGTTGGCGATGTCGAGGACGATCGCGCCGGCGGTGGTGATGGTGCCGGCCCGCAGCTGGCGGGCCGACCCGTTGGGGATGAACGCGAGCTCGTCGATCGCGCCGAGCACGCGGTCCCTGGTGTGCGGGGAGACGCGGTCCGGCCGGTTGAGCACGTTGGAGACGGTGCCGACCGAGACCTCCGCCAGCTTCGCGACGTCGCTGATCGACGCCCGGCGTCGCTGGACCGGTGTGCTCATGTGATCCCCTCGTCCTGCGGGCGGCCTCGTCGCGTGCCCGTCTGCTACGCCGACCTCCGACGGATGTCGGGGCGCACCCTGGTGCGACCCTACCGATCTCCGCGGTGGTGCTAGGTTCGGCATCCTATCTGAACCGATTCACGAAAGAGGTCGACGATGACCCAGGTGTGCTTCGTGTCCCGCGTCCGCGCGGACCGGATCGACGAGTACCGGGCGGTCCACGCCGCTGTGTGGCCCGAGATGCTGGCGGCGCTGGCCGACACCGGGTGGCGCGACTACCGGCTGTTCCTCGCCGACGACGGGTTGCTGGTGGGCATCCTGCAGACCGACGACTTCGAGCGCGCGCAGCAGGACATGGCGGCGCGCGAGGTCAACGACCGGTGGCAGGCCGAGATGGGGGAGTTCTTCGAGCCGTCACCGGGGCGGCCGGACGAGGGCTTCGTGGTGCTCGACGAGGTGTTCCACCTCGAGGCCCAGCTCGCCGCCGCTCGGGGAGGGGACCCCGCGGGGGCCGAGCCGTCGGGCGGACCGCGGGATCCGCAGGATCTCTAGCGTGATCGCACGGCCGGCGCCGCCACGGCGCGCGGGGCGTCGGGTCGGTCGCGGCGAGGGGGCCGGTTGACGCGGATCTGAGTTGCACGTAAGTTATGAATCGATTCAACACACGGCGGGCCGACCCGGCCCCGGAGCCCCGCACCGATGCGCGGGCGAGGAGGAACCATGACGGTGACCACACCCACCCTGGACGGGCGGCTCCGTGAGGCGCTCGGCAACCAGACCATCGAGCTGCCCTCGTGGGCGTTCGGCAACAGCGGCACCCGCTTCAAGGTGTTCGGCACCCCCGGCACCCCGCGCGACCCGTTCGAGAAGCTCGCGGACGCCGCCCAGGTGAACCGCTACACGGGCGCGGCGCCCCGCGTGTCGCTGCACATCCCGTGGGACCTGGTCGACGACTACACGGAGCTCTCGCGCCACGCGCAGGAGCTCGGCGTCACGATCGGCATGATCAACTCGAACCTCTTCCAGGACGACGACTACAAGCTCGGGTCGCTCACCCACCCTGACGCCCGCGTCCGGGCCAAGGCCGTGGCCCACCACGTGCAGTGCGTCGACGTCATGCGGGCCACCGGCTCCAAGGAGCTCAAGGTCTGGCTGCCCGACGGCACGAACTACCCGGGCCAGGACTCGATCCGTGCCCGCCAGGACCGTCTCGCGGACTCGCTCGCGGAGATCTACGCGGCCCTCGACGACGACCACCGGATGGTGCTCGAGTACAAGTTCTTCGAGCCCGCGTTCTACACGATGGACGTCCCGGACTGGGGCACGTCGCTGCTGCACTGCCTGGCCCTCGGTGAGAAGGCGAAGGTCGTCCTCGACACCGGCCACCACGCGCCGGGCACCAACATCGAGTTCATCGTCGCGCAGCTGCTGCGCCAGGGTCGCCTCGGCGCGTTCGACTTCAACTCGCGCTTCTACGCGGACGACGACCTGATGGCCGGCGCCGCCGACCCGTTCCAGCTGTTCCGGATCATGCGCGAGATCGTCGAGGCCGACGCGCTGCGCCCCGACTCGGGCGTGAACTTCATGCTCGACCAGTGCCACAACATCGAGGACAAGATCCCGGGGCAGATCCGCTCGGTGATGAACGTCCAGGAGGCCACGGCCAAGGCGCTGCTCGTCGACGCCGACGCCCTCCTCGCGGCGCAGACCGCCGGCGACGTCCTCGGCGCGAACGGCGTCCTCATGGACGCGTACAACACCGACGTGCGCGGGCTGCTCGCCGACCTGCGCGCCGAGAAGGGGCTCGACCCGAACCCGATGGCCGCCATCGCCGCCTCGGGATACCTGGACACGATCGCAGCCGAGCGCGTCGGTGGCGCGCAGGCCGGATGGGGAGCATGAGCATGACTGCAACGACGAGCACGACCGTGAGCACGACCGGGACCGCCGCGGTGGCCGACCTGGTCGCCCGTTCCAACCGCCTGGGCTCCGACCCGCGCGTCACGAACTACGCGGGCGGCAACACGTCCGCGAAGGGCACCGAGACGGATCCGGTCACGGGTGACCCGGTCGAGCTGATGTGGGTCAAGGGCTCCGGCGGGGATCTCGGCACGCTGACCGAGAAGAACCTCGCGGTGCTGCGCCTCGACCGGCTCCGGGCGATGGTCGGGGTCTACCCGGGCGTGGACCGCGAGGACGAGATGGTCGCGGCGTTCGACTTCTGCCTGCACGGCAAGGGTGGCGCGGCACCGAGCATCGACACGGCCATGCACGGCCTCGTCGACGCCGCGCACGTCGACCACCTGCACCCGGACTCGGGCATCGCCGTGGCGACCGCCGCCGACGGCGAGGCGCTGACCGCCGAGATCTTCGGCGACGACGTCGTCTGGGTGCCGTGGCGTCGTCCCGGGTTCCAGCTCGGCCTCGACATCGCGGCGATCAAGGAGGCCAACCCGCAGGCGGTCGGGTGCATCCTCGGCGGCCACGGCATCACGGCGTGGGGCGCCACGAGCGCCGAGGCGGAGGCCCGTTCGCTCGACATCATCCGTCGCGCCGAGCAGTTCATCGAGGGTCGGACGGCGTCCCTCGCCGAGCAGGGCGAGCACCCGTTCGGCGCGCAGCGTCCCGGGTTCGGTGCCCTCGTTGCCGCGGAGCGCCGCGCCAAGGCGGCGGCGCTCGCCCCGACGATCCGTGGACTGGCGTCCACCGACGCACCGCAGCTCGGACACTTCACGGACAGCGACGTCGTCCTCGACTTCCTGGCGCGCGAGCGCCTCGCCGAGCTCGCTGCCCTGGGCACGAGCTGCCCCGACCACTTCCTGCGGACCAAGGTCAAGCCGCTCGTCGTGGACCTGCCGGCCGACGCGTCCGTCGAGGACACGGTCGCCCGCCTGCGCGAGCTGCACGCCGAGTACCGCGAGGACTACCAGGGCTACTACGACCGCAACGCGGACACCGACAGCCCCGCGATCCGCGGCGCGGACCCGGCGATCGTCCTCGTGCCGGGCGTCGGCATGTTCAGCTTCGGCAAGAACAAGCAGACGGCGCGCGTGGCCGGCGAGTTCTACGTCAACGCGATCAACGTGATGCGCGGCGCCGAGGCGATCAGCACGTACGCCCCGATCGACGAGGCCGAGAAGTTCCGCATCGAGTACTGGGCGCTCGAGGAGGCCAAGCTCCAGCGGATGCCGAAGCCGAAGGCGCTCGCGACGCGCGTCGCCCTCGTCACCGGCGCGGGCTCGGGCATCGGCAGGGCCATCGCCGAGCGGCTCGCGGCCGAGGGCGCGTGCGTCGTCGTCGCCGACCGCAACCTCGAGGGTGCGCAGGAGGTCGCCGCCGAGCTCGGCGGGCCCGACGTCGCCGTCGCGGTCGGTGGGGACGTCACGTCCTCGTCGGACGTCGCCGCGATGGTGGACGCCGCGGCCCTCGCCTTCGGTGGCGTGGACCTGGTCGTCAACAACGCCGGCCTCTCGATCTCGAAGCCGCTGCTGGAGACGACCGAGGCCGACTGGGACCTCCAGCACGACGTGATGGCCAAGGGCTCGTTCCTCGTGGCCCGCGAGTCGGCGCGCGTGATGATCGACCAGGCCATGGGCGGGGACATCGTCTACATCGCGTCGAAGAACGCGCTGTTCGCCGGGCCGAACAACATCGCCTACTCGGCGACCAAGGCCGACCAGGCGCACCAGGTGCGCCTGCTCGCGGCCGAGCTCGGCGGGCACCAGATCCGCGTCAACGGGATCAACCCGGACGGGGTCGTGCGCGGCTCGGGCATCTTCGCCGGGGGCTGGGGCGCCAAGCGTGCCGCGGTCTACGGGGTGCCCGAGGACGAGCTGGGCGCGTACTACGCGCAGCGCACGCTGCTCAAGCGCGAGGTGCTCCCGGAGCACGTCGCCGCCGCGGTGTTCGCGCTGACCGGTCCCGATCTCGCGCAGACCACGGGGCTCAACGTGCCCGTGGACTCCGGCGTCGCCGCGGCGTTCCTGCGCTGACGCGCGCTGAGCCGAGACCGAGATGACCGACCACGACGACGTCCCCGGCGGGCAGGACCTGCCCGCCGGGGCGCGCGGTCCGGCCCGAGCAGCCGATGAGACCGTCGCGGCCGATGAGGCCGTCGCGCCCGTCGCGGCCGTCGCAGCGGTGGACCTGGGTGCGACGAGCGGCCGCGTCATGCTCGCGCTCCTGCACGGGGACCCGGGGCGGGAGCGCGTCGAGCTCGAGGAGGTCGCGCGCTTCGCGAACGGCCCGGTCGAGGTTCCCGAGGGCGACGGCGCCGCGCTGCACTGGGACCTGCTGCACCTGTGGCGCGGCGTGCTCGACGGGCTGCGGGCGGCCGGGGTCGCCGCTGCCGCCCGCGGCCTCGATCTCGGCGCGATCGGCATCGACTCCTGGGCCGTGGACTACGGGCTGACGGGTGCCGACGGCGCCCTGCTCGGCAACCCCCGCTGCTATCGCGACCCTCGCCTCGAGGGCGTCGCCGAGAAGGTCCTCGACACCCTCGGCGCCGAGGCGCACTACCGCGTGAACGGGCTCCAGACGCAGCCGTTCAACACCGAGTTCCAGCTCGTCGCCGGGGCGCAGGACGCCGTCTGGCCCCTCGCCACGAGCGTCCGGCTGATCCCCGACCTGCTCGCGTCCTGGCTGACGGGCCGCGTCGTCGCGGAGGTCACCAACGCGTCGACGACCGGGCTCGTCGACGCGACCACCCGGCAGTGGTCGCCCACCGTGATCGACGGCCTCGTGCGGGCGTACCCCGCGCTGGGCGACCTGCGCGGCCGGCTCGCCGACCTCGTCGAGCCGGGGGACGTCGTCGGGCACCTCACGGGCCGCGTGCGGTCGCTGACCGGGCTCGGGGCGGTGCCGGTGGTCGCGGTCGGCACCCACGACACCGCGTCCGCGGTCGTCGGGGTCCCGGCGGCCGACGACCGCTTCGCCTACGTCTCCTCGGGCACCTGGTCGCTGGTCGGCGTCGAGCTCGACGCGCCCGTGCTGACCCAGGCGTCGCGCGAGGCGAACGTGACCAACGAGCTCGGCGTCGACGGCACCGTGCGCTACCTCAAGAACGTCATGGGCCTGTGGGTGCTCTCGGAGACCCTGCGGACCTGGCGCGAGTCGGGCCGGGACGTCTCCCTCGCCGAGGCGCTCGCCGCGGCGGAGACCGCCGAGCCCGGCCGCACGGTCGTGGACGTCGACGGACCGCAGTTCCTCGCCCCCGGCGACATGTCCGCGCGGCTCGCCGAGGCCGCGCGGGCCTCGGGCCAACCGGTGCCGGACGGCGTCGGTCAGGTCGTGCGCTGTGTGCTCGACTCCCTCGCGGCGGCCTACGCCCGCGCGGTCGACCAGGTCACCGAGCTGTCGGGGCGCGGCAGCGACGCCGTCACGGCGATCCACGTCGTGGGTGGCGGGTCGCAGAACGCCCTGCTCTGCCGGCTGACCGCCGAGGCCACCGGCCTGCCCGTCGTCGCGGGCCCGACCGAGGGCGCGGCCCTCGGCAACGCCGTCGTCGCGGCCCGCGGGGTGGGCCTGCTCACCGGCACGCTCACCGACCTGCGGGGCGTCGTCCGGCGCTCGTCGACGCTCGTGACCTACGAACCGTGAGCGTCCGCGCAAGGGCAGGCCACAGACCGCAGCACCCGGGCCCGAGCACGAGCCCGGACCCGTCGAGCGAGGAGGACGAACGATGAGCGAGCGACCGATCCGTCCAGGCCTGGGCGAGGTCCTGCACGCGATGGGCGACGCGGGCCGTCGCATCAGCGAGATCGACGCCGCCGAGGCCGGCGCGGGCAACATCTCCGTCTACCTCGGGTGGGACACCGAGGTGCGCCGCCGGTTCCCGCTCACGGAGGAGATCGAGCTGCCCGACGCCGCCCCGGCGCTCGCGGGCGGGACGGTCCTGGTCACGGGCTCCGGACGGCGGCTCCGCCAGATCGAGTCCGACCCCGAGGCCTGCGTCGGCGCCCTGAAGATCCACGAGGGCGGGCTCACCGCGACGCTCCACTCGTCACCGCGGCGCCTCTTCGAGAAGCTGACGAGCGAGTTCAACTCGCACCTGGGCGTCCACCAGGACCAGGTCGCGCGACGCGGGATCGACTTCCAGGCCGTCGTCCACGCCCAGCCGCCGCACCTGACCTACCTCTCGCACATCCCGGCGTACCGGGACGACGAGTACATGAACCGCCGGATCCTGCGCTGGGAGCCGGAGTCGGTCGTGGCGCTCTCGCAGGGGATCCGCGTGCTGCCGTTCTTCGTCCCGGGGTCGGCCGAGATGATGGCCGCCAACGTCGCGGGTCTGCGTGACGCCGACATCACCCTGTGGTCGAAGCACGGCACGATGTCGAGGTCGGACATCTCCGTCACGCGCGCCATCGACCGGGTCGAGTACGCCGAGACCGGGGCGAAGTACGAGTACATGAACCTCGCCGCCGGCGGGGCCGGGGAGCGCCTCACCGACCAGGAGATCGGCGACACCGCTCGGACCTTCGGGATCGACTCGCCCTGGGTCTGAGCCCCGCGACAGCGGTTCAGGACCCCAGGACCCCGGCCACCAGCACCAGCACGGGTGCGGCCAGGATCGTGGTGACCAGGCACACGCGGCTCGCGAGCCCGACGGCGCAGCGGTACCTCGTCGCGTAGACGACGACGTTCTGCGCCGTCGGGAGGGCCGCCGTCGCGACGACGGCGGTCAGCGCGGTGCCCTCGAGGCCGGCGGCCGTCCCGACGGCCCACACGAGGGCCGGGTGGACCACCGACTTCGAGACGGTGGCCAGGACGAACGGGCCGCGGGCTGGCGGGTCCACCGGCGCTCCGGGGACCCTGACCGGGGCGAGCGCCATGCCGAACGTCAGGAGCGCGAGCGGGGAGCGGCAGAGCCCAGCAGCTCGACCGGGGCGAGCAGGACGTCCGGCGGCGTCCACGGGACGGCCGCCACGGCGAGCCCGAGCAGCGTCCCGACCGTGATCGGGTTGGTGACGGCCGTGCGCAGGGGCGAGCGACGTCGTCCGACGCCCGGGCCGGACGGCCCCTGGGGCCCGCCCGCCCGGTCGAGCGCGACGAACGCCAGCGGAGCCAGCAGCAGCAGCTGGACGAGCATGGTCGGGACGACGACGAGCGCGTCCCCGAACAGGTACACGGCCAGCGGGATGCCGAGGTTCCCAGCGTTGACGTAGCTGCCGGCGAGCGTCGTGATCGCCGCGCGCCCCGGCGGCAGCCGCAGCCCCCAGCGGCAGATCGCTGCGAGGACCGCGGCCAGCGCGAGGGTCGTCGCCCACGTGACGACCGCCCCGCCGGAGGCGAGACGGCCCAGGTCGGCGCGGGCGACCGTCGAGAACAGCAGGCACGGGCCCGCCACGGAGAAGCAGACCGTCGCGAGGACCCGGGCCGAGTCGTCGCCCAGCACGCCGCGCACCCGCAGCACCCAGCCGGCCGCGATCACCACCGCCATGGTGGCCAGCGCCGCCAGGACGTCGGTCAAGCGTGGGCCCAGGGGGCTCCGAGCTCGGTGAACGTGCGGTGCTGCACGGCGACCCGCTCGCACCACCGCGCGACGTCGGTGACCACGGGGTGGCGGTCCGCCCCCTCGCCGTGCCAGGTGATGTGCTCGGCGGCGATCTGGCGCGGCTCGGGCGCGGTGCGGACGGCCTCCATGACCCGCATGAACGCGCCCGTGTCCCGGACGTCGCACGCCAGCCGCCGGCCCGGCTCGCGCCGCGCGGCGAGGAGGTCCTCGAGGAGCTCGTCGCGCCCGTACTGCTTGTCGAGGTCGACGGAGCCCGTCACGACCCGCACGCGGTCGGTCTCGTAGGCGAGCTCGATGCGGCCCTCGGTGCCGTGCACGACGATCGTCGCCGGCGTGCGCTCCGGGGCGCACAGCGTGAGGCCGAAGCCGCACCGGAGCCCGCTGCGGGTCGTCACGCGGACCGACGACGTGTCGTCGGCCTCGATGGGGTTGGCGTGGAAGAGGTCGACGTCGACGTCCGAGACGTCGGCCGTGGTCGTCGCCCCCGCGATGCGCAGAGCCGTCGCGACGGCGTGCGCCAGCGGGTTCGTGACGACCCCGTCGACGACGTCGCGCCCGCCGGTGCGCCGCTTGCCGGCCCAGGGCGCGCGCTGCCAGTAGCCCGTGGTCCGCACCCACGTCCCCACCGCGCCGACGCCGGTCACCTCGCCGATCTGGCCCTCGCGGACCGCCTGCTCGACGGCCGCGACCGCGTGGGACGCGAACGTCTGGAACCCGACCTGGCAGAGCCGCCCGGTCTCCTGCGCCACCGCGACGAGCTCGGCGTGCTCCGCGAGCGACGCCGTCGTCGGCTTCTCGAGCAGGACGTCGACGCCCGCGCGCATCGCCGCCGAGGCCAGCGCGAGGTGCGTCGGGATCGGGGTCGAGAGGACGACGACGTCGGGCCGCACCTCGGGCTCGGGAGCCGACAGCAGATCGCCGAGGGTCGGGAACCACGGGATCGCGTCGCCGGTGGCGTGCTCCCCGTGGCGCAGCGCGCCGACCCCGCCCGTCGCCGGGACGGCGGAGCTCTCGTCGGGGCGAGGGTCGACCAGGGCGCACAGCCGCAGCACGCCGCGCTCCTCGAGCGCACGGGCGCGACGCACGTGGGACGCGCCGTGGCCGTGGATGCCGACGATCGCGACCGCCGGCGGGAGCGGCGGGCGAGCGCCCGACCCGCTCATCGCAGGGCCCGCGCGATCGCGGCGGCCTCGTCGACGTCGAGCGCCCGGTCCAACAGCGCGGTCGTGACACCGAGCTCGAACGTGCCGCCCGCGGGGACCGTGAGCGGCTCGTCCCAGGCGAGGGACGGACCCGCGCCCGGGTACTCGGCGGCGCGCAGGAACCACGGGCGGGGCTCACCCTGCTGGACGGCGAGGAGCGTCGTCGTCCGCCCCCGTGCTGCTGGACGAACGCGACCCAGGGCGACCTGCCGCCGTGCGCGAGCCCCTCGCCCTCGCCCGACTCGCTGAGCACCCGCGCGTCGCCCGCGACCGGCAGGCGCCAGAACCAGCCGCCGTAGCCTGCGCCGGGTCGCCCGTTCGTCGAGGGCGACCCGATGACGAGGGCGCCGTGGTCGGCGCGCAGCACCGTACGCCACGCGAGGGCCCACCCGTCGTCGCCCACGGGCCGGGCCGAGAGCCGCCGGTCCTCGTCGAGCTGGGGGACGCCCGTCTCGTCGTACCAGCGCACGGTGTCGTGCAGCACGTGCGGGTCGGTGTCGTCGACGCGCGCCCCGGCGCTCACCTGGCGACCGTGGTTCTGCAGGAGCGTCGGCCCGACGTCCTGCACGAACGTCCGACCGCCCCAGTGCGAGGTCCCGTTCACGTCCGCGACGGCGATCGAGGCGCCGTAGTGGTGCCGGTGGTCGACGGGACCCGCGTCCGTGAGCGGCACGCCCGCGAGGGTGTGGACCGGGTGCAGGTACGGGCGGCGGGAGTGGACCGGGGGCAGCCGGTCGCCCTTCTCGTAGCGGGCGAGGCGCTCGCCGTCGTGCTCGAGGAGCACGGCCTCGCCGTCCGGGCGCCAGCGGAAGGTCCCGGTGCTGCCGTTCGAGCTGGTCGTGGTCGCGGTGTCGGACGGCGCCCCGCCGGTCCGCGCGGACGTCCCGGTCCGGGGCTCGGCTCGGGGCTCGGTCCGGCTCCCGGTGGCGGTCGCGGTCCCGGCCGACGCCGTGGCCGTCGCTGAGACGTTCGTCGTCGGTGAGGCAGTCGCCGAGCCGCCGGCGGAGGCACCGGTCTGTACCGGCGCGAGCCCGCCCTCGGCGACGGACCGGGGGACCGGCCCGGAGCTCGCCCGCACCTCCAGTCGCGGCGCGAACCGGGTCGTCGGGGACGGGTGGCCTTCGGGGTCGATCACGGCTCGGAGCTCCTGCCAGGCGTGGCGACCGAGCTCGTGCTGGGGCACCGCGACGGTCGTGAGGGACGGGGTGGCGTACCGGGCCAGCTCGATGTCGTCGAAGCCGGTCACGGAGATGTCGCCGGGGACCGCGACCCCGGACTCGTTGAGGCCGGCGAGCAGCCCGAACGCGGCGACGTCGTTGAAGGCGACGACGGCGGTGGCGCGGGTCGCGAGGACGTCCTCGACCGATCCGTGCCCGGCGCCGACGGTCGACCCGCCGGGGATCTCGATGATCTCGACGGCGTGGCGGGCGGCGACGTCCTCGAGGCCGAGGCGGCGCTGGGCGTCGGAGGCGCTGGCGGGCGGGCCCGCGAGGTACACGACCCGGCGGTGGCCGAGCGAGACGAGGTGCTCGAGCACGGCCGCGGCGCCCGCGCGGTAGTCGACCACGACCGCCGGCGCCGAGGTGCCCGGGGCCGTGCGGTTGACCAGGACGACGGGGGAGGCCTTCGGGATCAGGTCGACCAGCTCGGCGTCGGCCATGCGCGGGGACGCGAGCACCAGCGCGTCGCAGCGGAGCCGTGCCTCGAGGGCGATCGCTGCTTCGTCGCGCGGGTTCTCGGCCGTGTCGGCGACGAGCACGCGGTAGCCGACCGACGAGGCGGCCGAGGTCACCCCGCGCAGGATCTGCTGGAACATCGGGTTGGACAGGTCCGGGACGACGAGCGCCACCGTGTTCGTCCGCCCGAGCGACAGGCTCCTGGCCACGTTCGAGGGGCGGTACTGGAGCTTCACCGCGGCCTCGCGGACGCGCTCGCTGATCTGCGCGTCGACCGTCGAGCGACCGTTCATCACGCGCGAGACCGTCGCGCGCGACACCCCCGCCGCCTCGGCGACGTCGGAGATCGTCGCAGCCGTGTGCTGCTTCGCCATCTTCGGCACCAGACCTCCCTGACATGGTTCCCACCGGCGGGGCCGCGTCGTCGAGGCCCGGGGCGCGAGGTGGGGAACCGTTCTCTGGTTGTGACCATACACGATGTGAAACCGGTTGCTGATGTGATACGTTCCTCAGACGAAACCGGTTTCTCGTCGATGAGGGCCGGCCGGTCGACGAAGATCCGGAGGTATCCCATGAGCGGGACGCATCAGTACGGGCGCCCCCGCGCGCTGACCGAGAGGCGGTGCGCCATGTCGGTCGTCAGTGAGCTCCGTCGCACGTCCGGGGGCAAGAGCCCCAAGACCCCGGGGAGCAAGCGCAGGTCCGCCGCCCACCGCGGGGACGGGCGTGCCGCTCTCGTGTTCCTCGCCCCGTGGTTCGTCGGTCTGATCGTCATCACCGCCGGCCCCATGATCGCCAGCGGCTACCTGTCGTTCACCGACTACAGCCTGCTGGAGCCGCCGAGCTGGATCGGCCTCGACAACTACACGCGCATGTTCGACGACCCGCGCCTGCTGAACGCGCTGCAGGTGACGTTCACCTACGTGCTCGTGTCGGTGCCGCTGCAGCTCGCCGCGGCCCTCGCGCTGGCCCTCCTGCTCGACCGGGGGCTGCGCGGCCTGGCGATCTACCGGTCCGTCTACTACCTGCCGTCGCTGCTCGGCGGCAGCGTCGCGATCGCGCTCCTGTGGCGTCAGGTGTTCGGGGCCGACGGCCTCGTCAACCAGTTCCTCGCCTACTTCGGCATCGAGGGCATGGGGTGGGTGTCGCACCCGGACACCGCGCTCGGGACCCTGATGATCCTCAACGTCTGGACGTTCGGGGCGCCGATGATCATCTTCCTCGCCGGCCTGCGCCAGATCCCGCGCATGTACTACGAGGCCGCCGAGATCGACGGGGCGGGCAAGGTGCGGCGGTTCCGTTCGGTCACCATGCCGCTGCTGACCCCGATCATCTTCTTCAACCTCGTGCTCCAGGTCATCAACGCGTTCCAGACCTTCACCCAGGCGTACGTCGTCAGCGGCGGGACCGGTGGTCCCGCGGACTCGACGATGTTCTACACGCTGTACCTGTACCAGAAGGGCTTCGCGTCGCTCGACATGGGCTACGCCTCGGCGATGGCCTGGCTCCTGCTCGCGATCGTCGCCGGCATGACCGCCGTCAACTTCCTCGCCTCCAAGTATTGGGTCTTCTACAATGACTGAGGTCACCGTGCGCGACGATGCGCCCTCCGCAACGAACAGCCCGACGTCCGGCTCCGGTCCGGTGAGCCCCGAGAACGGGGACGGCGCGACCGGCCCCAGGGAGCGCGCGAAGCCCACCTACTGGCGGTCCAGGACCCGGTCGGTGCTCAAGCACCTCGGCCTGATCCTCTTCGGGCTGATCATGCTCTACCCGCTGCTGTGGATGATCTCGAGCTCGTTCAAGCCGAACGACCTGATCTTCCGCGAGCCCGGGCTGATCCCGAGCGAGTTCACCACCGGCAACTACACGGAGGGGTGGAACGCGCTCCTCCACCCGTTCAGTCACTACCTGATGAACTCGGCGATCATCGTGCTCGGCTCGCTGCTCGGGAACCTCGTGGCCTGCTCGATGGCGGCCTACGCGTTCGCCCGGCTGCAGTTCCGCGGCCGCAACCTGTGGTTCGCCATCATGCTGATGTCGATCATGCTGCCGATCCACGTGATCATCGTGCCGCAGTACATCCTGTTCTCCGAGCTGCAGTGGATCAACACGTTCCTGCCGCTGATCGTGCCGAAGCTGCTGGCGACGGACGCGTTCTTCATCTTCCTCATGGTCCAGTTCTTCCGCGGGATCCCCACGGAGCTGGACGAGGCCGCCCGGCTGGACGGCTGCGGGCACGGCCGCATCTACCTGCGGATCATGCTCCCGCTCTCGCTGCCGGCGCTCGCGACCACGGCGATCTTCACGTTCATCTGGACCTGGAACGACTTCTTCAGCCAGCTGATCTTCCTGACACGACCCGAGATGTACACGGTGCCGATCGCACTGCGCACCTACATCGACGCGACGGCCGAGAGCTCCTGGGGCTCGCTGTTCGCCATGTCGATCGTCTCGCTCCTCCCGATCTTCCTGGTCTTCCTCTTCGGCCAGAAGTACCTCGTCAAGGGCATCGCCACGACGGGGATCAAGTAGCAGCCGGCCACCCGGTCGCTGCGAGAACCACCAGAACAACGACGTTCGATCACGAAGGAGAAGGATGATGAAGAGCTCGACCAGCAGGATCCGCACGGCCCGCAGCACCTGGTGGCGTACCGGCGCGGTGCTCGCTGCCGGGGCGCTCGCGCTGAGCGCGTGCTCGGGAGACGCGGGCGCGGGCTCGAGCGGGTCCGAGGACGACGGGGGCGAGACCCAGGCGGCCGAGGACGACGGCCCCGTCGAGATCCGCTTCGCGTGGTGGGGCTCGGACACCCGCCACGAGACCACTCAGCAGGTCATCGACCTGTTCGAGGAGAAGAACCCGGACATCACCGTGGTCCCCGACTTCACCGACTGGGGCGGCTACTGGGACAAGCTGGCGACCACGGTCGCCGGGGGTGACACGCCGGACGTCATCACGCAGGAGGAGCGGTACCTCACGGACTACGCCGCTCGCGGCGTCCTCGCCGACCTGAATGAGATCGGGCTCGACACGAGCGCGATCGACGAGGCCGTCATCGAGTCCGGCACGGTCGCCGACGGCCTCTACGGCGTCGCGACCGGCGTCAACGCCTACTCGATCGTCGCCGACCCGAAGGCCTTCGAGGACGCCGGCGTCGACATGCCCGACGACACGACGTGGACCTGGCAGGACTTCGTCGACGTCTCGAACGAGATCTCGAAGGCGACGCCGGACGACACCTTCGGCGTGCAGGAGTTCGGCGGCAACGAGGCCGGCTTCAGCATCTTCGCCCGCCAGCACGGCCAGTCGCTGTACACGCCCGACGGGACGCTCGGCTACGACGACGCGCTCCTCGCCGAGTGGTACCAGACGACGGTCGACCTGATCGACGGCGGCGGCGAGCCCGACGCGGCCCGCAGCGTCGAGATCGCGGAAGGCGGCCCTGAGCAGTCGCTCATCGGGACGAACAAGGGCGCCATGGGCTTCTGGTGGTCCAACCAGCTCGGCGCGATCTCCGACGCCGCGGGTCGCGACCTCGAGCTCCTGCGCGTGCCGGGCGAGTCGGAGTTCGACCGGACCGGCATGTACTTCAAGCCGGCCATGTACTACTCGGTCGCCAAGGACACCGAGCACCCCGAGGCGGCGGCGAAGTTCGTGGACTTCCTCGTCAACGACCCCGAGGCCGGGGCCCTGATCCTCTCGGACCGCGGTCTGCCGTCGAACACCGACGTGCGCGAGGCCATCGCCGGGGACCTGTCGCCGGTCGACCAGCAGGTCGCCGACTTCCTGAAGGACCTCGAGGACGAGATCGTCGACGGGCCGGCCGTGCCGCCGGAGGGCGCTGCGGACATCCCCGAGATTTCGGGCCGCATCAACACCGAGGTCATCTTCGACCGGATGAGCCCGCAGGAGGCCGCGGAGCAGTTCACGTCCGAGGCGAACGGCGCCATCGGTCAGTGACACCGCACGTGTGAGCAGGGGCGGGGCGGTCACCGGCGACGGTGCCCGCCCCGTCCGCACGACCGGTTCGCGCGACGAGCTCGCGCCGGCCCGTACGAACGAGATCCACCCGGCGCCCCGGCACGACCCGGGGGCCACGACGAGGAGAGACGATGCAGCAGCCCACCCGATCCACGCACCAGACCCGCAGGCTCCGGTACGCCGTGGTCGGGACCGGGCACCGCGCGCAGATGTACGTCGAGGCGCTCTGCGGACCGCATGCCGACGTCGGCGAGATCGTCGCGTGGTGCGAGCCCAACCCGGTCCGCGCCGCCTACTACGACGACCTGGTCGCGAAGGCCGCACCCGCCTGGTCGGGGCCGGACGGCGTCACACCCGTGACGTACCTGCCCGCGGACCTCGAGCGCATGATCGCCGAGCGGCAGGTCGACCGGGTGATCGTCACGACCCCGGACGCCCTGCATGCGTCCGTCGTCTCGCGGGCCCTGCGCGCCGGCGCAGACGTGATCCTCGAGAAGCCGATGACGATCTCGGACGACGGCTGCCGCGAGATCGCCGCGGCGCTCGCCGAGACCGGCCGCGACCTCGTGCTGACGTTCAACTACCGCTACTCGCCGCGCAACACCGCGCTGCGTGAGGTGATCGCCTCGGGGAGATCGGCGAGGTGACCGCCGTCCACCTCGAATGGGTCCTCGACACCGTCCACGGTGCCGACTACTTCCGTCGCTGGCACCGCGACCGCGACATCTCCGGCGGGCTCCTGATCCACAAGGCCAGCCACCACTTCGACCTCGTCGGGTGGTGGGTGGACGACGTCCCGACCACCGTCACCGCCCACACCTCCCGCCGGTTCTACGGCGAGGAGAACACCCCGGACGGCCCCACCCGGCCCGCCCGAGGCACGCCGGGCGCACCCGACGGACCGACCGGCCGGACGGCGTCCGACCCGTTCCTGCTGGACCTGAACGACGACCCGCGGCTCGCCGCCCTGTACCTCGAGGCGGAGCAGCACGACGGCTACCGCCGCGACCAGGACGTGTTCGGCCCAGGCGTGACGATCGACGACACGATGTCGGTGCTCGTCGGCTACTCGCGCGGCGCGACGCTGACGTACTCGCTCACCGCCTACGGGCCCTGGGAGGGGTACCGGGTCTCGGTCACGGGCACCGAGGGCCGGGCCGAGCTCGAGGTCGTCGAGCGCGCCGCGATCGTGCTCGCGGACGGGCAGCGCCCGGTCGTGGACCCGAGCGCCGTCGCCGACGCCACGCCCGACGCGGTGCGCCACCGCGGCGACCGGCTCGTCGTGCAGACCCACTGGGGGCCGCGCGCGAGGTCGAGATCCCGGAGGGCGCCGGCGCCCACGGCGGCGGCGACGCCGTGATGCTGAGCGACCTCTTCCGCGGCGCGACGCGCGACCCCTCGGCCGCGCCGCCGGCCTCGCGGACGGCCTCGCCGCCACGTCCGTCGGGATCGCCGCGAACCTCTCGTCGCGCACCGGTCGCCTCGTGGACGTCTCGGAGCTCGGCCTCCCGGACCTGACGGCCGCCCTCCAGGGCTCGGTGAGCGCATGACGAGCGACGGCTCCTGCACGCCCGACGCCGCGGCCGTGCCCCTGCTCGTCCTGCGCGAGGGGGACGACGTCGCGGTCGCGACCCGAGACCTCCACGCCGACGAGGTCGTGGCGCTGCCCGGCCCCGCCCCCGACGGGAGCGTGACGCTGCGGGTGCGCGACGACGTCCCGCGCGGGCACAAGGTCGCCCTCGCCGACGTGCCGGTCGGCGGCCAGGTCCGCAAGTACGGACAGTCCATCGGCGTCGCCACGGCGGCCGTCGTCGCCGGCGACCACGTGCACGCGCACAACCTCGGCATGGACGACGCGGAGCGCGAGCACGAGCTCGCGACCCAGCACCACGAGCTCCCCGTGCCCGACGGCCCGCGGCCCACGTTCCGCGGCTACCGACGCGCCGGCGGCAAGGTCGGCACCCGTAACTACGTCGCGATCGTCACCTCGGTGAACTGCTCCGCGACGACGGCGAAGATGATCGCCGACCAGTTCCGCGGGTTCGCCATGGACGCCTACGAGAACGTCGACGGTGTCGTCGCCCTGACCCACCAGTCGGGCTGCGGCCTGGTCCCGACGTCGCCGGGCGCGCAGGCGCTGCTGCGGACCCTGCAGGGCTACGCCGGTCACGCGAACGTCGCCGGCGTCCTGGTGCTCGGGCTGGGCTGCGAGATGATCGCGGTCGACTCCGTCGTCCAGGGTGCCGACGTCTCGCCCGACACCGTCGTGCGCACCCTGACGATCCAGGACACCGGGGGCATCAGGGCCACCGTCAAGGCAGGTGTGGCGGCGGTCCGCGAGATGGTCGACGAGATCGACGGGCGCTGGACGCGCGAGGAGTGCGACGTGTCCGAGCTCGTGCTCGGCCTCAACTGCGGCGGCTCCGACGGGTACTCCGGGATCACCGCCAATCCCGCCCTCGGCCTGGCCTCCGACCGGCTCGTCGCCTACGGCGGCACGTCGGCGCTCGCGGAGACCCCCGAGGTGTTCGGCGCCGAGCACCTGCTCACCGCGCGCGCGACCTCGCCCGCCGTGGCGCAGAAGCTGCTCGACCGGCTCGACTGGTGGCAGGGCTACGCCGCGCAGGGCGGCGGGAGCCTCGACAACAACCCGTCCCCCGGCAACAAGGCCGGCGGCCTGACGACGATCCTCGAGAAGTCCCTCGGTGCCGTCGCGAAGGGCGGTCAGGCCGACCTCGCCGCCGTGCACGAGTACGCGGAGCCCATGACGACGCCAGGCTTCGTCTTCATGGACACCCCGGGCTACGACCCGGTCTCGGTGACCGGCCTGGTCGCCGGGGGAGCGACCGTCGTGTGCTTCACGACCGGCCGCGGATCCGTCTTCGGCTGCAAGCCGACGCCCTCGATCAAGCTCGGCACCAACAGCGAGCTCTACGCGCGCATGGCCGACGACATCGACATCGACTGTGGCCGCATCGTCGACGGTGTCGCGACCCTCGAAGAGGTGGGGGACGAGATCTTCGAGCGGATCCTCGCCGTGGCGTCGGGGGAGCTCACGTCGAGCGAGGACCTCGACGTCGGGGGCGAGGAGTTCGTCCCGTGGCAGCTCGGGACGGTGACGTGACCTGACCCGGGTCGCGCCGGGCTGACGACCTGCCCTGCCCTGACGCGACGCGGGCCGGGCTGGCCTGACGACCGTCGAGAGTGTCGTTCGCGGGGTTCAGGCGTGCCCCGCGACCTCGCGAACGACACGCTCGGGAGCGGTGGACGCGCGGACGGGACGCGCGGACAGACCGCACGGACACCGCACGACGACGGGCCGCCCCTCCGTGCGGAGGGACGGCCCGTCGTCCTGTGCAGCGGGTGCTGCGGGTCCTGCTGGTCCTGCTGTTCTGCCGGCGCTCAGCCGCCGAACGTGGTCACGGTCGCGGGGATCGTGTCCGTGCCCTGGGCCGACGGGCCGACGCCGTTGATGACGTGCTCGTACGTGCCCTGGCCGCCGAGGGAGACCGTCAGCAGCGAGTGCAGCTTGACGCCCGGGACCTCGGGGACCTCGAACCCGTTGTCGACGACGATGGCGGGCTTGCCCTCCTCGTCGTCGTTGAGGAACACGCAGTAGGAGCCGAGCCCCCACGCCTCGTGGGTCGTGACGTCGTCCGCGACCTTGTACGCGGCCCAGCCGCGGATCCCGTCGTGGTTGAACGCCTCCTGCGTCGGCGGGTCGTACGGGAGCTCGTTCTGGTAGAAGACCGTGCGCCCACCGTTGCCGTTCCAGAGGGTGTTGTACTTCTGGTAGTGCTCGACGAACAGGCCGTAGCCCTTGACGTCGTCACCGTTCACGATCAGGCCGTAGTCGGACGTGTTGACGTCCCAGCCGACGTGGTCGCCGTGGTCGGCACGCCAGGACCAGATGTGGTCGATGATCGTGTCGTCCGCGTTGATCTCGATGGCGGTCTCGACCTTGCCGAGGAGTGCGCCGCCACCGACCCGCACGAAGATGTCGTGGATCGAGATCGGGTCGCTGGAGTGGTCGGCGTTCGAGCCCTTCGTGCCGACGGTGAGCATGGTCGGCGACTCGTTCGGACCGGCGTCGAACAGCACGCCGGCGATCTTGACCCCGGACGCGTCCCCGACCTGCATGCCGATCTGGCCGTTCTCCGGGATGATCGTCGCGTACCCGAGGCCGAGCACGACGGTGTCCGGGTTGTCGACGTTGATCGTCTCGCTGGTCTTGTAGATGCCCGGGGTCAGGAGCAGGTTGAGCCCCTGGGCGAGCGCCGCGTTCATCGTGGCGGCCGAGTCACCCGGCGACGCGATGTAGAAGTCGTCGATCGAGATGGACTCGCCCGGCGTGTCGCCGTTCTCCCACGACGCGCCCTTGGTGCCGTCGTGGATCGAGGGCACGAACACCGCGTAGTCGTCGCCGTCCCAGTAGATGTACGGCTTCTCGCGGACCTGGCCCGTGTTCTCCAGCGTGGTGACCGCGGGGTCGGGGTAGGTCGTCGGCGGTGCGTTGTTCACACCCGAGAACGTCATGTTCCACAGCGTGCCGGCCCAGTTGCCCACCGAGCTGTCGCGCGTGTACCACTGCTGCTGGGTCCAGGCGCGGACCTGGCCGTCGATCTTCGAGTCGGCGATGAATCCGCCCGACGCCCAGCCGTACTGGCTGGAGTGCACGGCCAGGTTCCCCTTGACGTGCATGCGGCGGAACGGCGCGGCCTGCGAGACGGCCCACCGGTTCTCGTCGCCGAGCGGCTCGATCGACAGGTTCTCGGCGGAGCGCCAGAAGTTCTGCGTCGCGTTCCCGCCGAACCAGTTCGCGTCCGCCCAGACGCCGCCGTTGATCAGCACGTCGTCAGGGTTCTGGCCCAGGCCGTTGATCGACTCGTAGAAGCCGATGTTGGCGTTGACGTCGTAGGTGCCCGGCTTGAACAGGAACTGGTAGCGCTCCTGGCCGAACTGGTTCGACTCCTGGATCTCGTAGGCGTCGTCGAGGATCGACTGGATCTCGTCCGTCGGGGTGCTCTCGTCGAAGACGTAGACGTTGTCGTAGTCCGCGAGGTCACCGCCGCCCTGGATCGGACCAGCGGTGGTGGTCGGCGTCGGTGTGGGTGTCGGGTCGGACCCGCCCGTCCCGGTCTGCACAGCGAACTCCCAGAGCGAGTAGCCGTACCCGGTGCCGCGCTCGACGCCCTGCATGCGGACGTAGCGGCCCGAGGTGTCGAGGTCGATGGACCTGGCACCGACCTTGCCGTCGGTCACGGTCGTCGCCGTCGTCCAGGAGCTGCCGTCGTCGGAGACCTGGATCTTGTACTCCTTGCCGTACGCGCCCTCCCAGAGGAGGTCGACGCCGCAGATGTCCTGGACGCTGCCGAGGTCGACCTGCACGTAGGCGTCGTCGGCGGGAGTGCTCGACCAGCGGGTGTCGGTGTTCCCGTCGAACGCGCGGGCAGCGGCGTAGTCGCCCTCGATGGCGGACGACGCCGCGTCGCCCCCGAGCGCGGCGTTGTCGTCGGTGCACTCGCCGGGCCCGGTGGTGGGCTCGTCGGTGGGCTCGGGGTCCGGGTCGGGATCGGTGGCGTCCCCGTCACCGAAGACCTGGAGCTCCCAGAGGGAGTAGCCGTAGCCGGTGCCTCGCTCGACGCCCTGGACGCGGACGAAGCGCCCGGAGGTGTCGACGGCGACGGACTGCTCGCCACCGGTGCCGTCGGTCACGGACTTCGCGGTGGTCCAGGAGGTGCCGTCGTCGGAGACCTGGATGTCGAACTTCTTGCCGTACGCGCCCTCCCAGACGAGGTCGACGCGCTGGATCGAGTGGACCGCGCCCAGGTCGACGGTGATCGACTGGTCGTCGCTGAACTCGCTGGCCCAGCGGGTGCCGAGGTCGCCGTCGACCGCGGCCCGCGCGGGCGTGTAGTCGGCGTTCTCCGTCGAGGAGACCTCGACGTCCTTGCCCTGGGACAGAAGCACCGGCTCGGCCGCCATGGCCGGCACGGCGAGCGTGCTCGCCGCGACCAGGAGCGCCAGTGCTCCCGCCGTCTTCATGTGGCGTGTTGGTTGTCTCATCTCACATCTCTCTGTGACTGGTGGCGGACGGCGTCCGTCACCGTGGGGGCGGCCCCGGGAGAGGCGGGGGCCAGGTAGACAGGTGGGCCGCGACGCGACGTCGCCCGGAACGAGCGTCGGTCGTGTCGCGACCCACCCTTGGTGCTACGGCAGCTCGAAGTCCGCCGTCAGGGCGGAGCCGCGGTGCGGCTTGTACAGGTCGTAGCCCTGCGGGTTGCACTGCAGGCCGCCGTTGATGCAGTGACGGACGAGAGCGTCGAGGATCTCGGGCTCCCAGCCGTTCATGAAGTCGTAGTGCCACGACTGGTCGGACCCGCTGACCAGGTAGGCGTCCGTGAGGTCGCCGCTCGCAGGCCAGGCGATCTTGAACTCGATCATCGGGACCGGAACGGGGTGCGTCAGCGGGCACTCACCGTTGACGGGGTACGCCATGTGGCTCTTGTGGTTCGGCGAGTCGAGGTCGACGCCGTTCCAGCAGCTCGGAGCCTGGTAGCGGATGTTGAGCTGCGACCCGGGGTCGCAGTAGTCCGGGATGCTCCAGCTCTTGGAGATCGACCCGCACTCGTAGCCCTCGACGGCGCCCGGCGCGTTCTCGAACGACGCGGGCGTCGCCATCATGTCGCCGGCGATGAAGCGCAGGCCCTCGGGGAACGGCTGGACGCTGCGGAAGTCCTCGATGCCGGACTTGTAGTAGATCGTCTGGTGGATGTTCGGCTCGACCGGCTGCCCGTCGTTGTAGAGCGTCGGGTACCAGTAGGCCGAGTGGTCGTTCGGGTTGGTGCACGTGGTCGACGGGTTGTCGAACAGCGACTGGATCGTCGTGTTCTCGTCGGTGCTCTCGTTGCCGAGGAACGTGTGCAGGTGGGACCTGCCGTCCTCGCCCGGGAAGACGATCGGGTCGTCGAACTCGAAGTGCGAGAACTCGCAGTTGGCCTGGAACTCCCGGTGCGTCACCGGGTCGTCGAAGACCGGCACGTCGTTGTCCTCGGCGACGTCCCCGTCGCCGAAGACCTGGAACTCGTAGAGCGAGTAGCCGTAGCCGGTCCCGCGCTCGATGCCCTTCATCTGGACGTAGCGACCGGTCCCGTCGACGTCGAGCGACTGGTTGCCGCCGGTGCCGTCGTTCACGGTGGCGATCGTCGTCCAGCTCTGCGTGTCGTCCGAGACCTGGATCTCGAACTTCTTGCCGTACGCGCCCTCCCAGGCGAGGTCGACCCGGTCGATCTCGGAGGTGGATCCGAGGTCGACGCGAAGCCACTGGTCGTCGCTGAACTGACTGGCCCAGCGCGTCCCCATGTCGCCGTCGACGGCGTAGCGGGAGCCCGTGTAGCCGCCCTCGGTGCTCGACGAGTCCGTGAGCTTCCCCTGCGAGATGTTCGCGTCGTCGGCGGCGTCCGCCGTGCTCGCCGTCACGGCGAGGGTCGTGGCGACCAGGGCGCCTGCGGCGATGGCCGCGAACCCTGCCCGCGCGGCGCGGAACCTGCCTGCGCCGGGTGTCGGTGCTGCGGCCGCGGCGGCAGCACTGGTGGTGCGGAGCATGCGAATCTCCTTTGTCGACTCCGTTGTCGTCCACGCCCCGGCATCGGTGCCGAGACGCTCTGGTGGTGACCCGGGCGGGGGTTCTGGGGCGCCCCGCCCGGGCCACGTTCTCGAGGGATCAGCTCGCGTAGATCCCCATCTCGAAGAGGGAGTAGCCCCACTCCGTCCCGCGCTCGCTCAGGGCGAGGCGCACGTAGCGTCCCGACCCGGCCGCGTCGATGGTGTCGACGCCTCCGTCGCCGCCGGTCACGGCCTTGACGGTCTGCCACGAGCTGCCGTCGTCGGAGACCTGGATCTCGTACGACTTGCCGAACGCCGTCTCCCAGATCAGCTGGACCTTGTCGAACGAGGTCTTGCTGCCGAGGTCGACCTGGATCCACTCGGCGTCGTTCCAGGCGCTCGACCACCGCGTCGACTGGTTGCCGTCGAAGGCCTGCTTCGGGGTGAAGTCGCCGTTGTAGGGGTCGAAGCTCGACGCGTCGGCCGACTTGCCGAGCGCGACGTTCGTGCCGGCGACCTCAGGTGCGACGACACGGATCGACTCGGTGTCGACGCCCACGTTGGACTGGCCGTCCTCCGCGAACGCGTAGACCTTCCAGACGCCCAGGCCCTGCGGAGCGGTGATCTCGAACGCGCCGCCCCCGAGCGAGGTCGACTCGACCCACTGGAGACCGCCCGCGCCGTCGATGTACTTGCTGTTGACGAAGAACACGTAGTTGATCGGGTCGTCCTCGGGGTCCGAGACGTCGAGCTGGACCGTGAGCTTCTGACCGGCCTCGACCTTGGTGTTGCCCGCGATCGACATGCCCTGGATCTCCGGCGGGGTGTTCATCGCCTCGATGTCCTTGCCCCAGGTCTTGGCCAGCGCGTAGTAGCCGAGGCGCTTGTTGTCGCCCGGGATCACGTTGAACCAGACGCCACCGAAGTCGCCCTCGATGCCGTAGTGGAAGAAGGTCGCGCCGAGACCGACGCCCTTGTGCTCCATGATGCACTCCCACGAGTTCACGTAGGCCGCACCCTTGGCGATGTCGGTGGGCTCGTTCGGGATGCCGTTCTCGTCGTCCTCGACCTCCCACTCACCGTCTGCTCCACCCTCGGTGACCATGTACGGGCGGTCGTAGCCGCCCTCTTCCCATGCGTCGGCGATGTTGCAGACGTCGCCGTAGGAGTTGATCTGCAGCAGGTCCAGGTCCGGGGCGAAGTCCCGGTAGAAGGGCCAGGCGCCGAGCCACGCGTCCGTCGAGGTGACGGGGTGGTTCTGGTCGATCTTGTGGATCTCCTTGGCGACGTCGTTGACGTAGGTCGCGTAGGCCTCCTGCTCGGCCTTCAGCTTGTCGCCGGAGTAGCAGTTCGTCAGGCCCAGGAGCGACTCGTTGCCGACGCTCCACAGGAGGACGCCCGGGTGGTTCTTGTAGTTCTCCACCTGCTGGAGGATGTGCGCCATCGTGTCGGCCTTGTACTGCGTGTCCGTCGTGTACTCGAGGCAGCCGCCGGAGCCGGGGCCGCCGCCGGGCACGAGCCAGAAGCCCATGGCCACGCGGATGTCGTTGGCGGCCGCGGAGTCGAGGAGCTTGCGGGTGTCGTCACCCGTGCCCCACGTGCGGACGGTGTTGGCGCCCATGTCGACGAGCGGCTTCATGTAGTGGTCCGCCGAGTCGAACGACGGCCCCCAGGTCAGGCCCTTGACCGTGTACGGCTGGTCGTCGACCTCGAGCACCCAGTTGCCGCGCGTGCCCGTCACCTCGACCTTGCTGGGCCGTCCTTCGACGACGGGCACGTTCGGGTAGCCGGCGTTGACGTAGTCGGGGTACGGGTTGCCGTACTCGTCGCCGCCGCCGTTGTCGCCACCACCGGTGTCGCCGCCACCCGTGTCGCCGCCACCCGTGTCGCCACCGCCGGTGTCACCGCCGCCGGTGTCGTTGCCGCCGTCCGTGGTGTGCACGGCGAGCTCGTAGACGGAGTAGCCGTAGCCGGTGCCGCGCTCGGAGCCCGCGAGCCGGACGAACCGACCTGCACCGGAGGCGTCGACCGCGTCCTGGCCGCCGTCGCCGTCGACGACCGTGCCGGCGACGTCCCAGCTCGAGCCGTCCTCGGAGACCTCGATCGTGTAGGCCTTGCCGTAGGCGCCCTCCCAGAGGATGTCGACGCCGCAGATCTCCTGGACGCTGCCCAGGTCGACCTGGAGCCACTCGTCGTCGCTCGCGGCGCTCGACCAGCGGGTCTCGTTGTTGCCGTCGACCGCGTTGGCCGAGGGGTAGTAGTCCTCGTTCTCGAAGGACGACGCCGTGGTCGCGCCGCCGAGGGCGGAGTTCTCGTCCGAGCACTCGCCGGTTCCGCCGTCACCACCGGTCTCGCCGCCACCCGAGCTCGCGCCAGGGGTGCCGAACACCTGGAACTCCCACAGCGAGTAGCCGTAGCCGGTGCCGCGCTCGGTGCCGACGAGCTTGACGAACTTGCCGGTCGCGCCGTCGAGCTGCACCGTCTGGGTGCCCCCGGTGCCGTCCGTCACGGTCGCCGCGGTGGACCAGGAGCTGCCGTCGTCGGAGACCTGGATCTCGAACGCCTTGCCGTAGGCGCCCTCCCACTGGAGCTCGACGCGCTCGAGCGTCGAGATCTCGTCGAGCTCGACCGTCAGCGACTGGTCGTCGGAGAACTCGGAGGCCCAGCGCGTGCTCGTGTCTCCGTCGACCGCGGCCCTGGCGGGCGTGTAGTCGGCGTTCTCGACCGAGGAGGCCGAGACGTCCTTGCCCTGAGACAGCAGCACGGCGTCGGCCGCGTTCGCCGCACCGGCCACCGGGATCGCGAGCGCGGTGGCGACGAGCGCCCCCGCTGCGGTCGCTCCGAGGGCTGCGCGCCCTCGCGACCTGGCTCGCGCCGGGTTCCTGGACTGGGTGTGCATGGTGTCCTGCCTCTCGCAGACCTGGGGGGCGTCGTCGTCGACACCCGTGCCGGGTCCATTCGCCGTTGAACTCCTGCGAGGTGAGAAGAGCGGGAGAGCGCTCTTACACCGTCGTCCCGTGAGTGTTCCCCTCAACTTCACCCGCTGTCAACGCCACAAATCGCCCATACATCCGTCCGGGCGCGCCTGGCTAGGGGCGCCGCCACCCGCTGCGGCACACGAACGTGCAGGTCAGAGTGATTGTTGTGGCGATGGTCAGAATCGCTGCCGGTGCCGGACATCTGTCCGAAACATCTCCCCGCCATCTCGCTCTGTGGGAGAGCGCTCTCCGAATGATACCGTCCACAGATGGTCGATTCATCGCCTCTTGCGAAGGAGCGGGCGACGCGATCCGTGACCCTCGAGGACGTCGCTCGGGTCGCGGGCGTCTCGCGCGCCACGGTCTCGCGCGTCGTCAACCAGCAGCGCCGCGTCGCGCCGGCGGTCCGCAAGTCCGTGATGGCGGCGGTCGAGGAGATCGGCTACGTGCCCAACCGGGCGGCCCGTTCGCTCGTCACCCGCAAGGCCGGCGCCGTCGTGGTCGTGGTCTCGGGGCTCGCGCCCGAGGACGACGACGGCTCGCACGTCGCGCGCATGTTCTCCGACCCGTTCTTCGGCCGCGTCGCCGGTGGCGTGGTGCGGGCGCTGCGGCCCCTCGACGTCCACCCGGTGCTGATGCTCGCCGACACGGTGCGCGCCCGCTCGCAGGTGCTCGCGTTCCTCGAGCACGGCAGCGCCGACGGCGCGCTCCTGGTCTCCACGCACGTGGACGACCCGCTGCCGGGACAGCTCGTCGAGCTCGGGAGGCCCGCGGTCGTCTTCGCCCGTCCCTCCGGTGACCTGCCCATCAGCTTCGTGGACGCCGGGAACGCGGACGGCGGTCGGCTCGCGGCGAAGCACCTGATCTCGCGCGGCCGACGGAACCTCGGCGTCGTCTCCGTCCACGGTCCGCTGAACATGCCGGCGCTCGGTGACCGCGTCCACGGGTTCCGGGACGGCGCCGCCCGTGAGGGCGTGGCCTACGTCGCGGCCTCGCCGGGCGACCTCTCGGTGGAGGGTGGTGACGCGGCCGTCCAGCAGCTCCTCGCCGATTCCCCGGACCTCGACGGCGTCTTCGCCTGCAACGACCTCATGGCGGTGGGCGCCATCCAGGCGCTGCGTCGTGCCGGCCGCCGGGTGCCGCAGGACGTCTCCGTCGTCGGGTTCGACGACAGCTCGATCGCGGCGCTCAGCGACCCGCCGCTGACGACGGTCCGCCAGCCCATCGAGGAGATGGCGGGTGAGATGGCGCACCTGCTCATGCAGCTCGTCGACGAGCCAGAGCGCCGCGTCATGTCCGCGGTGCTCGACCCGACGCTCGTGGAGCGCGACTCGGCCTGATCCGCGTCGTTCCCATCCCCATCCTCGAGGGCCTCGACGAACCGAGTCCTCGACTCCCCGGAAACCACGAACCCCGCAACCGCCTGAAGCTCAGAGGGTTGCGGGGATCGCTGGATCCGGCCGGGCGGTCAGGCCCTTCGCCGCCTGCGGCGGGGCTGCTGTCGAGACGCAGCCCCACCGCGGGCGGTGGTCACCCCAGGAGCTCCCACGGGCCCCACTGGTCACCGGGCGCCTGGTTGCGGGTCCACCACTTGGCGCGGTACGTCGCCCCGTCGTGCTCGACGACGTCGCCGCTCACGAAGACGCGAGACGCCGTCCACACCGCGGTGCCGTCGTCGGTCGTGGCGATCTCCTCCCAGGGGCCGTAGGCCGTGAGGCCGGGCTCCTGGTTCTGCGTCCACCACGATGCGCGGAAGACCCTGTCGCCCACGGTGACGAGGTCCCCGGTGAGGTAGACGGCGGACGCGTCCCATGCCGGGTGCGCGGGCTCCGTCGGCCCCTCCGTGACGTAGTGCTCCACGTAGCTCGGGATCGTCTCGACGCCGTCGGCCTTGTCGCCGACGCCGTTGATCACCGCCGCGAAGATGCCTTCGCCGCCGAGCGATACGACCGCCATGTGGTGCATCGAGACGCCCGGGGTGCGGGGCACCTCGAAGCCGCCGTCGACCGTGATCTCGTCCTCTTCCGTGTCGGACGTGAAGTTCGAGTAGGACCCGAGCCCCCACGCCTCGTGGGTCGTGACGTCGTCGGCCACCTTGTACGCCGCGTACCCGCGCACGTCGCCGTTCTGCCACGCCTCCTGGCTCGGGACGTCGTAGGGGAGCTCGTTCTGGTAGAAGATCGTGCGCCCCCGTTCCCGTTCCAGAGGGTGTTGTACTTCTGGTAGTGCTCCACGAAGAGCCCGTAGGCGGAGACCTCGTCACCGTTGACCACGAAGCCGTAGTCGGACGTGTTCTGGTCCCAGCCGATGCCCTCTCCGTGGTCCCCGCGCCACGACCACACGTGGTCGACGATCGTGTCGTCGGAGTTCACGATCATCGCCGTCTCGACCTTGCCGGCCACGGCGCCACCGACGCGCATGAACACGTCGTGGACCGAGATCGGGTTCGCCGAGTGGTCGGTGTGCGTGCCCTCGTCGCCCACCACGAACAACGCGGGGGACTCGTTGACGTCGGCGTCGAACAGGATGCCCGCGACCTCGACCCCGTCGACGTCGGCGACGTGCATGCCGACCTCGCCGTGCTCCGGGATGATCGTCGCGTAGCCGAGGCCCAGCACGATCGTGTCGGGGTTCGTGACCTCGATCGTCTCGTCCAGGCGGTACACGCCCGGCGTGAGGATCAGGTGCCGACCGGAGGCGAGCTCGGCGTTGATGGTCGCCGCCGAGTCGTCCGGGTCGGCCACGAAGAACTCGTCGATCGAGATCGACTCGCCCGCCGTGGACCCGTCGGCCCAGGTCGTGCCGGTGGTGCCGTCCCGCAGCTCGGGGACGAAGACGCGGTAGGCGCCGTCGTCGTCCGTGTAGAGGTACGGCTTCTCACGGATGACACCGGTGTGCTCGATGTCCGTGACCGGCGGCGTCGGCCAGGCGCCGGGCACCTCGACCGTGTCGCCGTTCTCGTCCGTGACCTCCGTGGTGCTCGGCAGCGTCCCCTCGGTGCCCGAGAACACCTGGTTCCACAGCGTCCCGTTCCACGCTCCGAACTCGCTGTCACGGGTGTACCACTGCTGCTGGGTCCAGGCGTTGATCTCGCCGTCGACCGCCGAGTCGGCCAGGTAGCCGCCCGACGCCCAGCCGTACCAGGAGGAGTGCACCGCGAGGTCACCCTCGACGTGCACGCGCCGCATCGGTGCCGCCTGCGCCACGCCCCAGCGGGCGTCCCCGGCGACCGAGAAGTTCTCGGCCGAGCGCCAGAAGTTCTGCGTGGCGTTCCCGTCGAACCAGATCGCGTCGACGGTCAGCCCGCCGAGCGCGACGTCGTCCGGGTCCTGTCCGAGCCCGTTGATCGACGTGTAGAAGCCGATCTCCGGGTTCACGTCGTAGGAGCCGGGCTCGAAGAGGAGCTGGTAGCGCCCCTCGCCGAACTGGTCGGTCTCCTGCTGGGCGTAGACGGTGTCGACGACCTTCTGGATGTACGCGTCCTCCATGTCGTCGGTGAACACGAGCGTGTTCTCGCCGAACAGGTCGGAGGTCGGCAGCTCGAGGTCGGGGACGTCGACCTCGGTCCCGTCCTCCACGAGGGCCTCGAGCTCGTAGAACGAGTACCCGTAGACGGTGGCGCGCTCGGTGCCCTCGAACCGCAGGTACCGGGTCCCGGCCGTGTCGACGTCGAAGGTCTCGACCAGCGCGCCGTCGCCGGAGCTGCCCGTGCCGTCGGTCACCGTGGCCAGCACGGTCCAGTCGTCGCCGTCCGAGGAGCCCGAGACCGTGTAGTCGGTCGCGTACGCACCCTCCCAACGGATCCGGACGCCGCAGAGCGCCTGCTCGACACCCAGGTCGACCTCGAACCACTGCGGGTCGCTGAACGCGGACTCCCAGCGGGTGTCGAGCTTGCCGTCGGCACCGAGCTTCGCCGTCCCCGAGGACGCCGTCGCGGTGCCGAGCGGTGAGACGTTGGTGTTGCACGTGCCGTTCGGCTCGCCGTCACCGCCGCCTCCGTTGACGCCGACGCCGTTGCTGTAGCGGACGACGTAGCCCGGAGCCGTCGTGCTGACCCGGTTGCCGAAGTCGTTCACGATGTGGTCGTAGACGCCCTCGCCGCCGAGGGAGACCGCGAGCACGTTGTTGAGGACGACCCCGTCGGTGTCGGGCACCTGGTAGGCGCCGTCGACCGTGATCTCGTCCTCTTCCGTGTCGGAGGTGAAGTTCGAGTACGACCCCATCGCGAACGCCTCGTGGGTCGTGACGTCGTCGGCCACCTTGTACGCCGCGTACCCGCGACGGTCGCCGTTCTGCCACGCCTCCTGGCTCGGGACGTCGTAGGCCAGCTCGTTCTGGTAGAAGATCGTGCGGCCCCCGTTCCCGTTCCAGACGGTGTTCTCCTTCTGGTAGTGCTCGACGAAGAGGCCGTAGGCCTGGACGTCGTCACCGTTGACCACGAAGCCGTAGTCCGAGGTGTTGAGGTCCCAGCCGATGCCCTCGCCGTGGTCACCGCGCCACGACCACACGTGGTCCACCACGGTGTCGTCGGAGTTGATGATCATGGCCGTCTCGACCTTGCCGGCCACGGCACCGCCGACGCGCATGAACACGTCGTGGACCGAGGTCGGGTTCGCGGAGTGGTCGGTGTGCGAGTCCTCGTCCCCGACGACCAGGAGGGCCGGCGACTCGTCGACCGCGGCGTCGAACAGGATGCCTGCGACCTGCACACCGCCGACGTCGGCGACCTGGAGACCTACTCCGCCGTGCTCGGGGATGATCGTCGCGTAGCCGAGGCCGAGCACGATCGTGTCGGGGTTCGTCACCTCGATCGTCTCGTCGAGGCGGTACACGCCCGGCGTGAGGATCAGGTGCCGACCGGAGGCGAGCTCGGCGTTGATGGTCGCCGCCGAGTCGTCCGGGTCGGCCACGAAGAACTCGTCGATCGAGATCGACTCGCCCGGCGTGGACCCGTCCTTCCACGTGGCACCGCGCGAGTCCTCCCGCGACGCCGGCACGAAGACGGCGTAGTCGCCGGCGTCGTCCGTGTAGAGGTAGGGCTTCTCCGCGAGGTCCCCGGTGGTGTCGAGGTCGACGACCTGGGTGCCCGGTCCGGTATGCGCCTCGGGCAGGTCGCCCTCGACGCCCGAGAACGTGTAGTTCCACAGGCCGCCGTCGAACGCGCCGAGCGTGCTGTCGCGGGTGTACCACTGCTGCTGGGCGTAGGCCTTGGCCGTGCCGTCGACCGTGGAGTCGGCCACGAACCCGCCCGACGCCCACCCGTACGACGACGAGTCGAACGCGATGTCGCCGAGGGCGTGGATGCGACGGAAGGGAGCGGCCTGCGCCACCGCCCAGCGCGAGTCCTCGGTGACCGAGAAGTTCTCGACCGAGCGCCAGAAGTTCTGGGTGGCGTTGCCGCCGAACCACTTGGCGTCGACGTTCAGCCCGCTGAGCCGGACGTCGTCCGGGTCCTGGCCGAGGCCGTTGACCGACGTGTAGAAGCCGACCTGCGGGACGACGTCGTAGTCACCGGGCTCGAAGAGGAACTGGTAGCGCCCCTCGCCGAACTGGTCGGTCTCCTGCTGCTCGTACGCACGGTCGAGCACCGACTGGATGTCGGCGTCGTCCATGTCGTCGGTGAAGACGATCGTGTTCCGGCCGAAGACGTCGCTCGTCGGGAACGGCGCGAGCTCACCCTCGGTGAGCACCTGGAACTCCCACATCGAGTGTCCCCACTCGGTCCCGCGGGCGATGCCCTGCCAGCGGACGTGCTGCACCGTGGCGGGCTCGTCGAAGGTGACGGTCTGCGCCCCTCCCGTGCCGCCGCGGACCTCCGCCGCGGTCTCCCACGTGGTGCCGTCGACCGAGACCTCGATGTCGAAGTCCTTGCCGTAGGCGCCCTCCCAGAGGATCTTCACGCCGCAGACCTCGTGGGTCTCGCCCAGGTCCACCTGGAGCCAGTCGGCGTCGCCGCCCCACTCGGTGCCCCAGCGGGTCTCGGCGTCGCCGTCGACCGCGAGCTCGGGTCCCTGTCCGCCGACGCTGGCGATGCCCGCGGTCGCCGTCGCGCCCACCGCGACGTTGTCGACGCACGCGATCGTGGGATCGCCGCTGCTGCCGCCGCCGTCGCCGCCATCGTCGCCTCCGCCGTCGCCCGGCGCGTCGCCGAACACGCGGAGCTCGTAGAGCGAGTAGCCCCACTCGGTCGCGCGGTTGATGCCCTGCATGCGGACGTACCGTCCGGTCGCCTCGGCGGCCAGCGTGTCGATCCCGCCGTCACCGTCGGTGACGGTGACGACGTCGGTCCAGGTCGCGCCGTCGTCCGACGTCTGGATCGCGTAGCTCGACGCGAACGCCGTCTCCCAGACGATCTGCACGGTGTGGAACGGGAGGCTCTCACCCAGGTCCACCTGGACCCACTGGTCGTCCGGGTCCTCGCCCTCGGCGGGGCCGCTCGACCAGCGGGTCGAGAGGTCGCCGTCGACGGCCATCGCACCGGAGTAGTTGGCGCCCCAGATCTGGAAGCTCGACTGGTCGGTCGGCTGCCCGTGCGCGAGGTCGACGCCGTCGACGGATTCCGTGACGACGTTCACCGACGCGGTCTCGATGCCGACGTTGCCCTGACCGTCCTCGGCGGTCACGTAGACCTTCCAGACGCCGGGGAACTCGGGAGCGGTGACCTCGAAGGTCCCGGCCGAGGTCTCGGTGAACTCCGCCTCGACGAGCGAGCCGTCGTTCGTGGCGTAGTTGCCCGAGTGGTAGACGGCGTAGGTGACGTCGTCCCCGTCGGGGTCGGTCGCCGTCGTGCTCACGGTGTAGGTCGCGCCGGCGGCCACGGCCGCGGAGTCGGGCACGTCGAGCGCGTCCAGCACCGGGGGAGTGTTCGTCGGGGCGTCGGCACCGTACATGTCCGCGATCGTGTAGTACCCGAGGCGGCGGTCGCCGCCGGTGAGCACGTTGAGCCACACGCCGCCGAAGTCGAACTCCGTGCCGTAGTGGAACATCGTCGCGCCGAGGGCCACGCCCTCGTGGTCCATCAGGCAGTCCCAGGAGTCCGCGTAGTTCTGCGCCTTGGCGACGTCGGAGGGCTCGAGCGGCACGCCGTTGGCGTCGTCGTCGACCTCCCACTCACCCGTGGGCCCGCCCTCGGTGAGGATGTACGGCAGGTCGTAGGAGTCACCGTCCCCAGCGGGACCGTCGACCCAGGCCTGCTGGATGTCGCAGACGGCGCCGTAGGAGTTGATCTGGAGCAGGTCCAGGTCGGGGGCGTACTCGTCGTAGAACGGCCACGCACCGACCCACGCGTCGGTGGAGCTCACCGGGTGGTTCGGGTCGATCTCGTGGATCGCGACCGCGGCGTCGTTGACGAACGTCGTGTACGCGGCCTGCTGCGCCTCGAGCTCATCACCCTCGTAGCAGTTGGTCAGGCCGAGGATCGACTCGTTGCCGACGCTCCACATGAGCACGCCGGGGTGGTCCTTGTACTCGGCGACCCAGGTCGTGATGTCGCTGAGGGACTGGGCCTTGTAGCCCTCGGCGTCCGTCACGTAGTCGGGGCAGCCGCCGCTGCCCGGGCCTCCGCCCGGCTGCAGCCAGAAGCCGGCGATGGTCCGGATGCCGTTGTCGGCCGCGGCGTCGAACAGCGTCTGCGACGAGGCGTCGGTGCCCCAGGTGCGGATCGTGTTGACGTTCATGTCGACCAGGTCGGGCATGCGCTCGGCGGCCTCGGGGACGCTCGGGCCCCAGGTCATGCCCCGGACCGTGTAGGGATCGCCCTCGACGAGCAGCTCCCACCGGTCGGTACCGGTCTCGACGACCTCGACGGTGGCGCCCGTGGGCTCCGCGGTGGGCTCGTCCGTCGGTTCGTCGGTCGGCTCGTCCGTCGGTTCGTCGGTCGGTTCGTCGGTCGGTTCGTCGGTGGGCTCGCCCGTCGACCCGGTCAGCGCACCGAAGACCCGGAACTCCCAGAGCGAGTAGCCGTACCCCGTGCCGCGTTCCGTGCCCTGGAGCCGGACGAAGCGTCCGGTCGTGTCGCCGTCGTCGTCGGCGGAGACCACGTCGTCCGCGCCGTCCCCGTCGGTGACCGTCGCGTACGTGTCCCACGCCGCGCCGTCGTCCGAGACCTGGACCAGGTATCCCTTGCCGAACGCGCCCTCCCAGTCGAGCTCGACCCGGTCGAGCGCGGCCTCGGCGCCGAGGTCGACCTGGATCCACTCGTCGTCGGTCGCCAGGCTGGACCAGCGCGACCCGGGGTTGCCGTCGAACGCCTCGCCGGGGTTCGTGGCGAGGTCCCACTGGGAGGACGAGGCGGTGGCGGGCTTGCCCTCGGACAGGAGCGTCGGGTCGTCGCCGTCGGCGGCGAAGGCGGCACCCGCGGGGACCGCGACCCCGGCGGCCGTCACGGCGAGCGCGGTCAGCGACGCCAGGCCTCTCCGGTGGCCGCGACGCCGGGGCGTCGGTGCGGATCTGGACGGAACGGTCATCGGTCCTCCTCAGGGCCGGTCGTCGTCGACCGGGGCGTCGTGGGCACGGCTTCGTGATCACGGATCCAGAGAGCGCTCTCTGGACGCTTACACAGTATTAAGTGTTACTGGGCTGTAAGGCAACGGCTGTGACCCGATCGTGAGGATCGGCGTGGTCGTCGGCGGTGCTGCATCGAGCTCGAGCCGGCTCGTCCGGCTCGTCCCGGCGGGGTCGTGCGCCCGCTGCTAGGTTGCGTCGGTGCCCACGTCGAAGCCCACGTCCCCGCGGAGCGAGCACGGTGGCCCCCCGCGTCGGACGGCGGCCGTCACCCTCGAGGACGTCGCGCGCTCGGCGGGGGTCTCGAGGGCCTCGGCGTCGCGCGTCGTCAACGGCAAGGCCGGGGTCGACCCCGAGATCGTCGCCGCCGTGCGCGGCGCGGTGGGCCGCCTCGGATACGCACCCAACCAGGCCGCCCGCTCGCTCGTGACGCGCCGGGCGGGGACCGTGCTGGTCGTCGTGTCCGGGGGCGGCGACGACGGCCCCGACGGGCCGTGGGGCCCGGGGCAGGTGCTCGCCGACCCGTTCTTCGGGCGGGTGATCGGCGGGCTCATGGGTTCGCTCCAGCCCCGGGACGTCCACCCGGTGCTCATGGTCGCGTCCTCCGAGGTGGAGCGGGAACGGGTCCTGTCGTACCTGCGGGAGGGCCGGGCCGACGGCGTCCTCGTCGTGTCCGGCCACGCCGGCGACCCCCTCCCCGGGCTGCTCGCCGCCTCCGGGGTGCCGACGGTGCTGTTCTCCCGTCCCGAGACGCCGATGCGGCTGAGCTACGTCGACGTCGCGAGCGAGCAGGGGGCGGCGCTCGCCGTCGACCGGCTGGTCGGGCGCGGGTGCGAGCGCATCGGGATCATCACCGGTCCGCTCGACGTCCCGGGCGCGGAGGACAGGCTGGCGGGGTTCCGCGAGGCGATGGCCCGCCACGGGTTCGGGTGGGCGCCGGTGGAGCGCGGGGCGTTCTCGCTGCCCTCCGGGCGCGAGTGCATGGCTCGGCTCATCGAGGAGCACCAGGTGGACGGGGTGTTCGCCTCCAACGACTACATGGCCGTCGGGGCCGTCCACGCCGCCGTCGAGGCGGGGCTGCGGGTGCCGGACGACGTCGCGGTCGTCGGGTTCGACGACGCGGCCCCGGCCGTGGTGTGCCGCCCGGCACTGACCACCGTGCGCCAGCCGGTCGAGGAGATGGCGGCCGAGATGGCACGGATCCTGCTCGACCTGCTGGCGGACCGGACTGCGACCCCGCGGTCGGCGATCTTCGACCCCGTGCTCGTGGTGCGCGACTCCGCCTGAGCCGTGGTGCGCGACTCGCCTGGGCGAGCCGCCTCAACGCGGGACGATCGGGCCGCAGGTCGTGTCCCCGGCGGCTGGCATCATGGCGGCATGGCAGCCACCACGCGATATCTCGCGGACGACACCCGGTACGACTCCATGACCTACCGCCGCTGCGGGCGCAGCGGGCTCGACCTGCCCGCGCTCTCGCTGGGCCTCTGGCACAACTTCGGCCACTTGAACCCGCTCGAGACGCAGCGCGCGACGCTGCGTCGCGCGTTCGACCTCGGCGTCACGCACTTCGACCTCGCGAACAACTACGGGCCCCCCGCAGGCTCGGCCGAGGAGAACTTCGGCCGCGTCCTGGCCGAGGACCTCGCGCCGTACCGCGACGAGCTGATCATCTCGTCCAAGGCCGGCTACGGGATGTGGCCCGGGCCGTACGGGGACTTCGGGTCCAAGAAGTACCTCGTGTCGTCGCTCGACCAGTCCCTGCAGCGCATGGGCCTCGACTACGTCGACATCTTCTACCACCACCGCCCGGACCCGGCGACGCCCCTCGAGGAGACCATGGGCGCGCTCCACCAGATCGTCCAGCAGGGCAAGGCGCTGTACGTCGGGGTCTCGAACTACTCGCCGGCGCGCACCCGCGAGGCGGCACGCGTCCTCGCCGACCTCGGCACGCCGCTGACGATCCACCAGCCGTCCTACTCGATGTTCAACCGGCACGTCGAGAACCCGATGCACGAGGACGCGTACGACGGGGTCCAGTCCGAGTCGCTGCTCGACGCGGTGGGCGACCTCGGGGTCGGCGTGATCGCCTTCTCCCCGCTGCAGCAGGGCCTGCTCACGGACCGCTACCTCTCGGGTGAGGCGCCGGCCGGGTCCCGGGCCGCGTCGTCCGACTCCCCGTTCCTGTCGTCGAAGAACCTGTCCGACGACTACCTCGAGCGGGTGCGGGCGCTGGACGAGATCGCGAAGGGTCGCGGGCAGACCCTGGCGCAGCTCGCGCTCGCATGGCTGCGTCGTGACGACCGGGTGACGTCGACGCTCGTCGGCGCGTCGAGCGTGCGCCAGCTCGAGAACACGGTCGCGTCCCTCGACGCGCCGGCGCTGACGGACGACGAGATCGCCGCGATCGAGCCGTACGCCGTGGACGGCACCGGGCGCTGACCCCGGGCACGCCGGCCGGCTCGTGACGGCGAGCCGGCCGGCGGCTCACGGCGTGACGTAGGCCCCGGGGTCGTCGAGCACGCCCTGGAGCGCGAGCCGCGCCGCCCCGCTGAGCGCTGCGTGCGACGCCACCGGCGCGCGCCGCACGTCGACCGGCGACCACGGCGTCGCCAGCACGCGGGCGTCGAGCTCCGCGCGGACGTGGGGCAGCAGCAGGTCGGCGAGGTCCGCGTAGAGCCCACCGAGGAGCACGGTGTCGACGTCGAAGAGGTTGACCGTCGCGGCCACGGCCTGCCCGAGCGCGGTGCCGGCGCGCGCGGCGGCTGCCCGGGCTGCGGTGTCCTCGCGGGTGAGCCGGTCGAGGAGGTCCGCAGCGCTCGCCGTGACCGGCAGTCCCACGGCCGTGCACAGCGCGTCCTTGCCCGAGTACTGCTCCAGGCAGCCGTGCGCGCCGCACCGGCACCGGGGCCCGGCCGGGTCCACGGCGACGTGCCCGATCTCCCCGCTCCAGCCGTGCCGGCCGAGGTACAGCTCGCCGTCGAGGACGATCGCGGCACCGATGCCGACCTCGCCGGAGACGTACAGGAACGACGTCGGGCCGCCCTTGCTGAGCTGCGCGACCCCGGCGAGGTTCGCCTCGTTGGCGATCTGTACGTCGAGGTCGTCGGGCAGGCCGAGGAGGGGTACGGGGTCCAGACCCGACCACCCGAGGTTCGGGGCGACCCGCAGGCGTCGTTCCCGCAGGTCGACGAGCCCGGGGAGGGCGAGTCGCGCGCCGACGGGGACCATGCCCTCCTGCCGGACGCTCGCGAGCAGGTCCCGGGCGAGGTTGCCGAGGCGCCCCAGCACCGCTGCCGGCGAGGCGTCGTGGAACTCGCCCGGCAGCACCGCCTCGGCGACGACGTCGCCGGTGAGGTCGAGGACCCGGCCGCCGATGTAGTCGACGTTCACCTCGAGGCCCAGCCCGACGACGGAGCGCGGCGCCGCGCTCAGGGGCACCGCTGGACGACCGGCGCCCTGGCTGGGGAGCGGCGCGAGCTCGGCGATCAGCCCGGCCCGCACGAGCTGGTCGACGAGCGTGGAGACCGTGGGGCGGGTGAGGCCGGTGGCGCGGGCGACCCAGGCGCGGGACGGCGGGCTGTCGGCACCGAGGATCGCGCGGAGCGCGAGGGCGAGGTTGTGCTCGCGCAGCGAGCCCTGGCGCGCGGCGGCACTGCGGTTCGTCGCCCCGCCCACGGCGCTCGGCGGGCGGGATCCCACGGGATCCTCCCGGACGTCCTCGTCCCCCTGGTGCGTGATCACGGGTTGACCCTATCGGGCCGGTCATTTATGTTTAACCGTACAACTAATCGGTCCGGAAGGATCCGGCCGGTGCAGCACCACTCGATGAGGAGAAGCTCGTGGCCAGCACGCAGGACATCAAGTACTCGTTCGGACTCTGGACCGTCGGCTGGAGCGCCACGGACCCGTTCGGCCCCTCGACCCGGCCCGAGCTGGACCCCGCCGAGTCCGTCCGCAAGCTCGCCGACCTCGGTGCGTGGGGCTTCACGTTCCACGACAACGACGTGTTCCCGTTCGGCACCGAGGGCGCCGACCGTCAGGCCCACATCGACTCCGTGAAGAAGGCCGCCGCCGACACCGGCATGGTCTGCGAGATGGTCACGACCAACACGTTCAGCCACCCGATCTTCAAGGACGGCGCGTTCACGTCGAACAACCGCGGGATCCGCCGCTACGGCCTGCGCAAGGTCCTCACGAACGTCGACCTGGCCGCCGACATGGGCGCCAGCACCTTCGTCATGTGGGGCGGGCGCGAGGGCACCGAGTACGACAACTCGAAGGACCTCAACGCCGCCCACGCGCGCTACGCCGAGGGCATCGACACCGTCGCCGCGTACATCAAGGACCGCGGGTACGACCTCAGGATCGCCCTCGAGCCCAAGCCGAACGAGCCCCGCGGCGACATCTTCCTGCCGACCATCGGGCACGCGATCGCCCTGATCGACTCGCTCGACAACGGCGACATCGTCGGCGTCAACCCCGAGACGGGCCACGAGCAGATGGCCGGCCTGAACTACACGCACGGCCTCGCGCTCGCCCTGCACCTGGGCAAGCTCTTCCACATCGACCTCAACGGCCAGCACGGCCCCCGCTACGACCAGGACCTCGTGTTCGGCCACGGCGACCTGCTCTCGGCGTTCTTCACGGTCGACATGCTCGAGAACGGGTTCCCCAACGGCGGACCCCGCTACGAGGGCCCGCGGCACTTCGACTACAAGCCGTCGCGCACCGAGTACCTCGACGGTGTCTGGGAGTCGGCCAAGGCCAACATGGAGACGTACTCCATGCTCGCCGCCAAGTCCGCGCAGTACCGCGCCGACAGCGAGGTCCAGGAGGCGTTCGCCCACGCCGGCCTCTTCGAGCTCGGCGAGCCGACCCTCGGCGGCGACGAGACCTTCGACTCGTTCCTCGCCGACCGCTCGGCCTACGAGGACTTCGACGTCGAGGGTGCGGCGACCCGCGACTACGGTCTGGTGCGGCTGCACCAGCTCGCGCTCAAGCACCTCATCGGCTGAGCAGGCACCACCGGCACCACCAGCACCACCAGCACCACCCGTCCCGCTCGTCCGCTCAGGGGTTGGACGTCGTCGCGCTCGTCGTGAGCGCCGGCGTCCGGCCCCGGAGCGGCGGGGCGGACGCCGCGCCACGTCGCTGACCGGACCTGACGCGGCCTGAGCCGACCTGACGCCCGACCTGCCCGACCCGACCGAACGCCCGCACAGACCCCGGAGCACCGATGCCCCTCGTCGCCGGCGTGGACTCGTCCACGCAGTCCTGCAAGATCGTCGTCCGCGATGCCGAGACCGGGGCGCTCGTCCGCTCCGGCACGGCACCGCACCCTGACGGCACCGAGGTCGACCCCGCCGCGTGGTGGGTCGCGTTCGGCGAGGCCTCGGCCGCGGCGGGCGGGCTCGACGACGTGGCGGCGATCGCGGTCGGCGGTCAGCAGCACGGCATGGTCGTGCTCGACGAGGACGGCGAGGTGATCCGGCCCGCGCTGCTGTGGAACGACACGCGCTCGGCCGACGCCGCGCTGGCCCTGATCTCCGAGCTCGGGGAGTCGACCGGGACGGCGGGGGAGCAGGCCTGGGCGGACGCCGTCGGCTCCGTCCTGGTCGCCTCGCTCACGGTCACGAAGCTGCGCTGGCTCGCCGACGCAGAGCCCGAGAACGCCGCCCGCATCGCGGCGGTCGCCCTGCCTCACGACTGGCTGACCTGGCGCATCGCGGGGTTCGGCCCGCGCAGCGAGGGCCTCGAGCCCGACCTGTCGGCGCTCGTCACGGACCGCTCCGACGCCTCGGGGACCGGCTACCTCGACGCCTCGGCCGACGGGGGAGCGGTGCGTACCGCCGCGACCTGCTGGGGCTCGCGCTGCGTCGCGGGGCGGCGGACGTCGACGCGATCGTGCTGCCCCGCGTCCTCGGCCCGGGGGAGTCCGGCGGGGTCGCGGCAGGGTCGGTCGCCGGGGCCCAGGTCGAGGGCGGCGCGCTGATCGGCCCCGGTGCGGGCGACAACGCCGGGGCCGCGCTCGGCCTCGGGATGGTCCCCGGCGACGTGGCGGTGTCGATCGGCACCTCGGGTGTCGTCTCCGCCATCGCGGCCGCGCAGACCGCCGACGGCACCGGGATGGTGACCGGCTTCGCGGACGCCACCGGTGCGTACCTGCCGCTCGCGTGCACCCTCAACGCCAGCCGGGTGCTCGACGCCGCCCGTCGCGTGCTCGGCGTCGACCACGCGGGCCTCTCCCGCCTCGCGCTCCAGGCGCCCGCCGGCTCCGACGGACTCGTCCTCGTCCCGTACCTGGAGGGCGAGCGCACCCCGAACCGCCCCGACGCCACGGGCACGCTGCACGGGCTGCGGCTCGGCAACACGACCCCTGCCCACGTCGCGCGGGCGCACGTCGAGGGCATGCTCTGCGGCCTGGCCGACGGCCTCGACGCCCTGCGCGACCTCGGCGTCGCCGTCGATCGCCTCGTGCTCATCGGCGGCGGTGCCCAGTCGGAGGCCGTGCGGCGCATCGCGCCCCAGGTCTTCGGCATGCCCGTCACGGTCCCGGAGCCCGGGGAGTACGTGGCGGACGGCGCGGCCCGCCAGGCCGCCTGGGTGCTGTCGGGCGAGGCGTCGGCGCCGCGGTGGACGACGTCGTCCGCCACGGTCTACGAGGCGGAGGGCGAGCCCGTGGTCCGCGAGCAGTACGCGGCGGTGCGCGACCTGGTCTGACGGTCCGGGCCGGCTGACGCCGGCCAACGCCGGCTCAGCCCGGTTCGGGCCGGTTCAGTTCAGGTAGCTCCCGCGGGCCTCGGGCGACGACGGGTGCTCCGGGCCGCCGCGCGCGTAGGCGGACGCGGCCGGCCCGGCGGTCACGCCGTGGAGGACCACGGACAGGAGCACGGTCGTCGCGACCGTCGCGACGGCGGACGTCACCACGGGGCCCTCGCCGAGCTGTTCCAGGGCGAGCAGCGCGAAGACCACGGACGCGAGCCCTCGTGGCCCGAACCACCCGAGGAACAGGACGTCGCGCGCCGGGATCCGGTAGCCGAGGAGCGCCGCGCCGACCGGGAGCAGCCGGACCACGGTGAGGCTCGCGACCGCGTAGCCGACCGTCGCGAAGGACGCGTGCTCCACCGCCATGGGGACGAGCGCCGCACCGAACATGAACCACACCACGAGCGTCATCAGCTCACCGCCCAGCTCGACCAGCTCGGTGGTCCGGTGCGTCTCGCACTGCTCACGGTCGGTGACCAGCCCGAACACGAGTCCGCCGACGAACGCGGCGACGAATCCGTTGCCGTCGGCCGCCACGGCGAGCGCGAAGGCCGCGATGCCGGTGGCCAGGGTCCCGATGCGCAGGGCTCCGCCTGCGGCCCACCCGCGCCGGGAGGACAGCGCGAGGCCCCAGGCCCCTGCTGCTCCGACCCCGGCGCCGATGCCGAGTGCGACGAGCATCTCGAGCGCCGCACCACCGAGCCCGTGCCGTTCGAGGGAGCCGACGCCGAGGCTCACCCCGGCGAGGGCGATCGCCAGGGTCACGACGGGGGTGGAGAGCCCGTCGTTGAGCCCGCTCTCCACGTTGAGCGCGACTCGGAGCCGGGTCGGCACCCGTGTGTCCGTGATGACCTGCGAGCTCAGTGCGGCATCGGTCGGTGCGAGGGCGGCGGCGACGAACAGCGCGAGCTCCCACGGCAGGTCGGTGAGCAGCAGGAGCGCTGCCCCGGTCCCCGCGAGCAGCGTGAGCGGGAGCCCGAGGAGCAGCAGCCGGGCCGGCAGCGCCGCCGTGCTGCGCAGGGCCCTTAGGTCGATCCGTACGGCGTCGCCGAACAGCACGAGCGCGAGCGCGAGCTCGGCGAGCGTGTGCACCGCTCCGGTCTCGACGTCGAGCGGCACGAGCCCCCACGCGTCGTTGGCGAGCAGCGCCCCTGCGGCGACGAAGACCAGCGGGCCCGTGATCTCACGGCGTTGCAGCGCGCCCGAGCCGACGGCCCAGACCAGCACGAGGCAGGCGAGCACGGCGAGAGTCGTGGTGGTCACGGGTCCACCCGACCCGACCGCTGCGCGAGGCCCATCTCAGACGCCTCCCGCGAAGCCCGACTGGCGCCACGCCTCGTAGCTGACGATCGACGCGCTCGACGTGAGGTTGAGCGAGCGTCGCCCGGAGAGCATCGGGATGCGTACCTGGTCCGTCACCCTCGCGTGCCCGAGGACCTCCGGAGGTAGGCCGGTGGGTTCCGGGCCGAAGAGCAGCACGTCGTCCGGCCGGTACTCGACGTCCGTGTAGCGCGTGGTCGCCTGGGTCGTGAAGGCCAGCACCCGCGAGCCGGGCAGCGCGGCGAGCAGGGCCTCGAGGTCGGGGTGGACGACGACGCTCGCCAGGTCGTGGTAGTCCAGCCCGGCCCGCTTGAGCTTGGGCTCCGAGAGGTCGAAGCCGAGCGGCTCGACGAGATGGAGCGTCCCGCCCGTGACGGCCGAGAGCCGGATCGCGTTGCCCGTGTTCCCGGCGATCCGGGGCTCGAAGAACGCGAGGTGCGGCACGGGCGTGGCCCGGGCGGCGGGCGCCCCGTTGCCGTCGGGGGCCCGGTCCTCGGGCATGAGGGACAGGTCGGGGACGGGCGCGTGATCGTCGGTGTGGCTCACGCGCCCATCCTCCCAGCCCGGCTCCGGAGCTGCGCCCGTCCGTGCGTCAGTCGGTGAGACGCTGCAGACGGCGCGAGACCCGGCGGTGGTCGGTCAGCGCGTCGCCGAGGCCGCTCAGGCGGGGCTCGCCGCCGTCCACGAGCACCTCGCCCGCGACGACCGTGGTCATCGCCCGCGCGGGACCGGTGCGCAGCCAGGCCTCGACCGGGTCGGTGTGCGCACCGGCGAGCGAGATCTTGTGCGCGTCCCAGACCACGAGGTCGGCGGACGCCCCCGGGCGCAGGTGGCCGATGTCGTCGCGGCCGAGGCAGCGCGCCGACCCGCGGGTCGCGACGTCGAGCACCTCGCGGGCGTTCAGCGCCGTCGGCGTGCCCGGGCCCTGGCGGTAGCGCGAGAGCAGCAGCGCGGTGCGGGCCTCGAGCCACAGCGACGCGGCGTCGTTCGACGACGACCCGTCGCACCCGAGCCCGACGGGGTGCCTGCGGCGCGCATCTCGGCGACCTTCGCCGTCCCGCCCGCGAGCATCATGTTCGAGCTGGGGCAGTGGGCGACCCCGACCCCTGCCGCGCCGAGGCGGGCGATCTCGCTGTCGTCCGGGTAGACGCAGTGCGCGACCCACGAGCGGTCGGTCAGCCAGCCGACCTCCTCGAAGTAGTCGACCGGTCGGACGCCGTAGGTCTCCAGGCAGTAGTCGTCCTCGTCGTGGTCCTCGGCCAGGTGGGTGTGGAGGCGGACGTCGAGGCGTTCCGCGAGCTGCGCCGTCTCGATCATCACGTCCTTCTGGACGGAGAACGGCGAGCAGGGCGCGAGGGCGACCTGGATCATCGCCCCGGCGCCGCGCTCGTGGTAGGCGGAGACCAGGCGCTCGCTGTCGGCGAGCACGGCGTCCTTGTCCTGGACGACGCTCGCCGGCGGCAGCCCGCCGTCCTCGACGCTGCGGGTCATCGAGCCGCGGGTCGCGTGGAACCGGAAGCCCACGTCCCGGGCCGCGCGGACCTGCGCGTCGATGAGGTTCGGGCGCGGGTGCACGTACTGGTGGTCCATGGACGTGGTGCAGCCGCCCATGAGGAGCTCGGCCATCGCGACGTACGTCGAGACGTAGACCGACTCCTCGTCGAGCCCGGCCCAGACCGGGTAGAGCGTGGTGAGCCACTCGAACAGCGTCCCGTCGACCGACGGCGCGAACGCGCGCGTCAGGTTCTGGTACATGTGGTGGTGGGTGTTGATCAGGCCCGCGGTGACCAGGCGCCCGCCGGCGTCGATGACGGGGCGCTCGCCGGGCGTGCCGCCGGGCCCTGCGGGCGCCGCCGGCGGCGCCACGCTCCCGGGTCCGACGGCGGTGACCGTCCCGTCGGTGATCGCGACCCAGCCGTCGGCGATCTCGTACCCCGTGTCGACGACGAGGTGGGCGTGGGTGATGAGCAGGGACTCCGTCATGACGGCTCCTCCGGTGAGGTGGCGATCAGGAAGGGTCTCGCCGCCGGCGGACGCCGGTGCAGCTCGACCCTGCGCCCTGTCCCGAGCAGTCGTACGACTGCCGGATCGTCACCGCCATGGGGGCGGACGGGCCCGGAACCTTCGATCGCCGATCGATGGTGGGTCCGCTGATCGTACACACGAACCCTCGCGCCGACCAGAGGTCGATCAGGCGCGCAACCGCGCCCGCAGGTCCGCCAGCTCCTCCCGCAGCCGCGCCGGGACCCGGTCGCCGAACCGGTCGAAGAACTCCTCGGTGAGGTCGGCCTCCGCGAGCCACGACCCGGCCGGGACGTCGAACAGGGCCTCGAGGGCGCCGTCCGGCAGGTCGAGCCCGGCGACGTCCAGCGCACCGGGCGCGGGGACCAGGCCCACGGGCGACGCGACCGCTCCGACGTCCGTGCGGCGACGCCGGGCGCGGTCCACCTGCTGCGTGATCCACGAGACGACGCGCGAGTTCTCGCCGAACCCGGGCCACAGGAACGAGCCGTCGTCACCCTTGCGGAACCAGTTCACCTGGAAGACCAGGGGCCGGTGCTCGGGGGCGACGGCCGCGCCGACCTCGAGCCAGTGGGACCAGTGGTCGGCCATGTCGTAGCCGCAGAACGGCAGCATCGCGAACGGGTCGCGGCGCAGCTCGCCGACGGTGCCCTCGGCGGCGGCGGTGCGCTCCGACGAGATGGTGGCTCCCATGAAGACGCCGTGGCCCCAGTCGAACGCCTGCGCCACGAGCGGCACGTTGGTCGCCCGGCGTCCGCCGAAGACGATGGCGTCGAGGGGGACCCCTCCGGGTCCTCCCAGGTGTCGGCGATCGAGGGGCACTGCGCGGCCGCGACCGTGAACCGGGAGTTCGGGTGCGCCGCGGGGCGACCCGCCTCGCCGTCGGCCGGCGTCCAGTCGCGACCCTGCCAGTCGGTCAGGTGCGCCGGGGAGTGTCGGTCAGACCCTCCCACCAGACGTCGCCGTCGTCCGTCAGGGCGACGTTCGTGAAGATGGTGTCGCGCGTGAAGGTCGCGACGGCCGTCGGGTTCGTCGTGTCGCCGGTCCCGGGCGCGACGCCGAAGAACCCGGCCTCGGGGTTGATCGCCCGCAGGGTGCCGTCGGGTCCGGGGCGCATCCAGGCGATGTCGTCGCCGATGGTCTCGACCGTCCAGCCGGGGATCGTCGGACGGAGCATCGCGAGGTTCGTCTTGCCGCACGCCGACGGGAACGCCGCGGCCAGGTGGTACGCGCGGCCCGCGGGGAGGTGGCCCGGATGATCAGCATGTGCTCGGCGAGCCAGCCCTCGTCACGGCCCATCGCCGAGGCGATGCGCAGCGCGAAGCACTTCTTGCCGAGCAGCGCGTTGCCGCCGTACCCGGACCCGTAGGACCAGATCTCGCGGGACTCGGGGAAGTGGACGATGTACTTGGTCTCGTTGCACGGCCACGGGACGTCGTCGTGGCGGACGTCCGGTGCTGGCGCCTCGGGCGCGTCTCCCGTGCCCTCGGTGGTCGTCACGAGCGGCGCGCCGACGGAGTGCACCGCGGGGACGAAGGGCGCTCCGGCGTCGACCAGGTCCATGACCTCGCGGCCCACGCGCGTCATCGTGCCCATGGAGACGACGACGTACGGCGAGTCGGTGATCTCGATGCCGATCTGCGACAGCGGCCCGCCGACGGGCCCCATCGAGAAGGGCACGACGTACATGGTGCGTCCGCGCATCGACCCGCGGAACACCTCCTGGAGCTCGGCCCGCATCGCGGCGGGCTCGCGCCAGTTGTTCGTCGGTCCGGCGTCCGCCTGGTCCTCCGAGCAGATGAACGTCCGGGACTCGACGCGGGCGACGTCGTCGGGGTCGGAGCGCGCGAGGTAGCTCCCGGGGCGCAGGTCCGGGTCGAGCGGCAGGAGCGTGCCCGTCTCGACCATCTCGGCGATCAGGCCCTGCCGCTCCTCGTCGGAGCCGTCGCACCACACGATCCGGTCGGGCCGGGTCAGCTCGGCGACGCCGCGCACCCACTCGGTGGCGCGGACGGCGTTCGAGCCGGAGAACGCCGAGTCGTCAGGGGTGGTCGACGAGAGGCGGGTGCGGCGGGGGTTCGCGCTGATGGTCATCGGGGTCCTCCGGGTGGCGGGTGCAGCGTGGTTCGCTCGTGTCCTGATGCCTCGACTCTTCCAGCGTGCGGCGCCGACTTCACCGTGGCGCGCGCGTGAAGAAATGATGATCTTCACGTAGCGTGAAGCCATGACGGGTGAACTGCATCACGGTGACCTGATCACCCTCGGCCGCAGGATCCGACACTTCCGGACCGGGCGGGACCTGACCCTCGACGCGCTCGGGGCCGCGGTCGGCGTCGCCCCGAGCCTGCTGTCCATGATCGAGAACGGCCGCCGCGAACCTCGCCTCTCGCTGCTCCAACAGCTCGCCCCCGCCCTCGGCGTCACCGTGGCGGACCTGCTCGCCGAGGAGCCTCCTCGAGGCGCGCAGCCCTCGAGATCGAGCTGGACCGCGCGCAGCGCGGCCCGCTCTACGGGACGCTCGGCCTCGCGCCCGTCCGGGCCGGCAGCCGGCTCGCGCTGCCCGTGCTCGAGAACCTCGTCGGCCTGCACCGCGAGCTCACCCGCCGCGCCACCGAGGCGATCGCCACCCCGGAGGAGGCCCGCCGCGCCAACACCGAGCTGCGCCTCGAACGGCAGCGCCGCGACAACCACATGCCCGAGATCGAGGCGCTCGCGGAGAAGATGACGCGCGCCGCGGGGTACACCGTGGGCGCGCTCACCCACCGCACCGTGGCGCGGATGGCCGAGCAGCTGGGCTTCACGATCTGGCACGTCGACGACCTGCCGCACTCGACCCGGACGGTCACCGACCTCAACCACGGCCGCATCTACCTGCCCCCGGCGTCGATCCCCGGCGGCCACGGGCTGCGGTCCCTCGCGCTCCAGGCCCTCGCCCACCGCGTGCTGGGCCACGAGCGGCCGACGTCGTACGCGCAGTTCCTGCGCCAGCGGGTCGAGATCACCTACTTCTCCGCCGCCTGCCTGATCCCCGAGTCCGCGGCGGTCGAGTTCCTGGAGACCCGCAAGCGGGCGCGCGACCTCGCCGTCGAGGACCTGCGGGACGCGTTCGGGGTGACGCACGAGGCGGCGGCGCAGCGCTTCACGAACCTCGCGACGGTGCACCTGGGCATCCCGCTGCACTTCATGCGCGTGGGGGACGACGGCGCCCTGTTCCGCGGGTACGCGAACGACGGCCTGCCGCTCCCGGCCGACGTGACCGGCGCCATCGAGGGGCAGCTCGTCTGCCGGCGCTGGGCGGCGCGCGAGGCGTTCGCGCACCGCGACCGGGCGACCGAGTCGTACCAGTACACCGACACCCCCGCGGGGACCTTCTGGTGCTCGACCCAGACCGGGGCGACGGCGGCCGGGGAGTTCTCGATCACGGTCGGGGTGCCCTTCGGGTCGGCCCGCTGGTTCCGCGGCCGCGACACCACGGCCCGCAAGGTCTCGACGTGCCCCGACGAGTCCTGCTGCCGCAGGCCCGACGCCGAGGCGGACGGTCGGTGGAACGGTGCGGCCTGGCCGAGCGCCCGCATGCACCAGCAGGTGCTCGCAGCCCTGCCGCGCGGCGCGTTCCCCGGGGTGGACGACGCGGAGGTCTACCGGTTCCTGGACCGGCACGCGCCGTCGTCCGACACCTGACCCCCGTCCCGCTGATCCCGGTCCCGCTCTGCCGGGTGAGGAAGGGCGAGGTCTGCGGCGCCCGGACGCAGCGGAGGTCCCCCGCGAGTGTCGCTCGCGGGGGACCTCCGAACTGATCGGGGCCCGACGGCGGGAGGATCGCCCTCGCCGCCGGGCGGTGGTGCGGGCTACTGCTCCACGTCGTCGTCCACCCAGTCCATCGTCTTCGTGACGGCCTTCTTCCAGTTGCGGTACAGGCGGTCGCGCTCGTCGCCGTCCATGTTCGGCGACCAGCGCTTGCCCTCGTTCCAGTTGTCGATGACGTCCTGCTCGCCGTCCCAGAAGCCGACCGCGATGCCGGCCGCGTACGCGGCACCGAGCGCCGTGGTCTCGGCGACCTCCGGGCGGACGACGTCCACCCCGAGCTGGTCGGCCTGGAACTGCATGAGCAGCTCGTTCGCGACCATGCCGCCGTCGACGCGCAGCTCGGTGAGGTCCACGCCGGAGTCCGCGTTCATCGCGTCCACGACCTCGCGCGACTGGTAGGCCGTGGCCTCCAGCGCCGCGCGGGCGATGTGGTTGCGGTTGACGAACCGGGTGAGCCCGACCAGGGCGCCGCGCGCGTCGGAACGCCAGTACGGCGCGAACAGGCCGGAGAACGCGGGCACGAAGTACGCGCCACCGTTGTCGTCGACCTTCTTCGCCATCCACTCGACGTCGGGGGCGTCCTCGAACATGCCGAGGTTGTCGCGCATCCACTGGACGAGCGAGCCGGTCACGGCGACCGAGCCCTCGAGCGCGTACACCGGGTCGTTGTCGCCGATCTTGTAGCAGACCGTGGTGAGCAGGCCGTTCTTGCTCATCACCTTCTCGGTGCCCGTGTTGATGAGGATGAAGTTGCCGGTGCCGTAGGTGTTCTTGGCCTGGCCGACCTCGAAGCACGCCTGGCCGAACGTCGCGGCCTGCTGGTCGCCGAGGATCCCGGCGATCGGCACGTCGGGGAGCATGCCGCGCTGGCGGCCCTTGCCGTACACCTCGGAGGACGACCTGATCTCGGGGAGCATCGACATCGGGATGCCCATGTCCGAGGCGATGTCCTCGCGCCACGACAGCGTGTCGAGGTCCATGAGCATGGTCCGCGACGCGTTGGTGACGTCCGTGACGTGGACGCCGCCCTCGGGGCCGCCCGTCATGTTCCACAGCACCCAGGTGTCGGTGTTGCCGAACAGCAGGTCGCCACGGTCGGCGGCTTCGCGGGCGCCCTCGACGTTGTCGAGGATCCACTTGACCTTGGGGCCCGAGAAGTAGGTCGCGAGCGGGAGGCCGACGATCGACTTGTACTTGTCGGCACCCTCGTCGCCGCCGAGCTCGTCGACGATCTTCTGGGTCCGGGTGTCCTGCCAGACGATCGCGTTGTAGACGGGCTTGCCGGTGCTCTTGTCCCAGACCACCGCGGTCTCGCGCTGGTTGGTGATGCCGACGGCGGCGATGTCGGAGTGCGTCACGTTGCCGCGGGTCAGGGCGAGCCCGACGGCCTCGCGGACGTTGCTCCAGATCTGCTCCGGGTTGTGCTCGACCCAGCCCGCCTTCGGGAAGATCTGGTCGTGCTCGAGCTGCCCGGTCGAGTGGATCTCGCCGGCGTGGTTGAAGACGATGGCCCGGGAGCTGGTGGTTCCCTGGTCGATCGCGAGGACGTAGTCAGCCATGTGTTCTCAGTCCTTCTGCAGTGATGGGTTCGTTGGTCTGCGGGGTGCCGGACGGCGTCCGGCACCCCAGGGGTCGGGCGACGGTCGCGGGACGGCCTAGTAGATGGCGCCGGCGAAGAGACCGGCGATGACGCCACCGGTGATCGGGCCGAGGACCGGCACCCAGGAGTAGCCCCAGTCGCTCGAGCCCTTGCCCTTGATCGGCAGCAGGAAGTGCGCGATGCGGGGGCCGAGGTCACGGGCAGGGTTGATCGCGTAGCCGGTCGGGCCACCGAGGCTCAGACCGATACCGACCACGAGCAGCGCCACGGCGAGCGGGCCCATGTCGCCCGGCCAGTTGCCGAAGCTCAGGACGACGAAGACCAGGACGAACGTGCCGATGACCTCGGTGACGAAGTTCCAGCCGTAGGAGCGGATCTCCGGGCCGGTGGAGAAGACGCCGAGCTTGGTGGCCGGGTCGGCGTCCTCGTCGAAGTGCTTCTTGTAGGCCAGGAAGACGAGCAGCGCACCGACGGCGGCACCGGCCATCTGCGCGGTGACGTAGTAGAACCCGTTCGCGGCCGTGACCGGGATCCCCGGGGCGAACTCCTCGGCCCCGCTCGCCCAGATGCCGAAGGTGACGGCCGGGTTGATGTGGGCACCGGACTTGAAGGCGACGAACACACCGGCGAAGACCGCGAGGCCCCAGCCGAACGAGATCACGATCCAGCCGGAGTCGAACCCTTTGTTCTTGGGGAGGATGACGTTCGCCACCACACCACCACCAAGCAGCAGCAGCATCGCTGTCCCGAGGAACTCGGGGAGCATCAGATCGGACCAGACGTCCATGTCTGTCTCACTTTCTTCTCGAACTTCGTTGTCGGACGGTTGCGTCGTCGCGGGGTGGATCAGGTCGTTCAGGTCGTTCAGGTCGTTCAGGTCGTTCAGGTCGTTCAGGTCGTTCAGGTCGTTCAGGTCGTTCAGGTCGTGCGGCGGGACTGCCGTCCCCCGGGCGGGTAGCCCGGGGGACGGAGGATCAGGTGCGCAGGTCCTGGAGCGGCGCGATGTCCTCGGCCGCGAGCCGGGCGACCTCGGCGGCCGCGTCGTCGGGCTCCTGCTCGGCGGCGGCCTCGGCCTCCGCGCGAGCGGTGTACGAGGCGATCTCGGCGGCCTTCGTGGCGTCGTCCCAGCCGAGGATCGGCGCGATGATGCCGGCGATCTCCTCGACGGCACCGAGTCCCCGGTTCTCGACCTCGTAGTTGAGCCGCGTGCGGTGGAGCATCACGTCCTCCAGGTGGAGCGCGCCCTCGTGCTCGGCGGCGTACGCGATCTCGGCCCGCAGATAGGCGGGTGCCGCCTCGAGCGGCTGCGCGAGCCCCGGGTCACCGAGACACAGCTCGACGATCTCGCGCAGGTTCGAGCCGTAGCGGTGCAACAGGTGGTCGACCATGGCGTGCGTCCAGCCGTACCGCTGCGCCCACGTCCTGGCCTGGCGTCGGACGGCGGCCAGACCCACCGCGCCCGTGAGCGGGATGTCGTCGGTGATCGACGGCAGGGCGGAGGCGCGCTGGCCGATGGCGAAGTCGACGGCGTCCTTGGCCATGACGCGGTACGTCGTGAGCTTGCCGCCGGCGATCACCGTGAGACCGGTCGTCGGGCTGGCCACGGTGTGCTCCCGCGACACCTTCGCCGAGCCGGTGCCCTCCTTGGTGCCGGGCTGCAGGAGCGGACGCAGGCCTGCCCAGGTGCCGATCACGTCGTCGCGCGTGAGCGGCTTGGCGAGCACCGCGTTCGCGTGCTCGAGGACGTAGTCGATGTCGGCCGAGGTCGCCACGGGGTGGGTGAGCTCCTGCTCCCACGGGGTGTCCGTCGTGCCGATCACCCAGTACCGGGACCACGGGATCACGAAGAGCACGCTCTTCTCGGTCTGCAGGATCAGGCCGACCCGCCCCTTGATGCGCTCGCGGGGCACGACGATGTGGATCCCCTTGGACGCGAGGACCTTGAGCCCGCCCTCGTCGCCGGCCAGCGCCTCGGTGTCCTCGGTCCACACGCCCGTCGCGTTGATGACGGCGCGGGCCCGCACGGTGATCTCCCGCCCGGACTCCAGGTCGACGAGCACGGCACCGTTCACCGCGCCCGTCGGGCCCTTGGTGAGCTCGACGACCTGGGTGCGGGAGGCCGCGTGGGCGCCGTACGACGTCGCGGTGCGGACGATGCTGGTCACGAGGCGGGCGTCGTCGACCGACGCGTCCCAGTACTGCACGGCGCCGATCGCGGCGTCGTGCGCGAGGTCCGGGAACTTGCGGGCGATCTGGGCCCGCGTCAGGTGGCGGTGGAGCGGCAGGGCGCGCTTGCCCGGGGCGAGGCTCGCGAGCGTGTCGTAGAGGGCGATGCCGGTGCCTACGTAGGCGCGCTCCCAGATCCGATGCTCGAGGGGGTAGAGGAACGGGACGGGGCGCACGAGGTGCGGCGCGAGCTTCTTGAGCAGGAGGTCGCGCTCGGTGAGCGCCTCCTGGACGAGGTGGAAGTCGAGCATCTGCAGATAGCGCAGCCCGCCGTGGACGAGCTTGCTCGACCGGCTCGAGGTGCCCGAGGCCCAGTCCTGGCCCTCCACGATCGCGGTGGAGAGGCCGCGGGTGGCGGCGTCGAGCGCGATCCCGGCTCCGGTGACTCCACCACCGATCACGAGCACGTCCAGCTCGTGCTGGGGCTCGGTGGTGGCCGCGAGAGCGTCGAGCGACTGACGGCGCGACTCGGCGGTGAGTCTGGTGGAAGCCATGGATACCCCTCGTTCGGTGCGTGCGGGTCGCCTGGAGGTGCGGCGGCGTGATCGGTACTACCTTGGGCAGCGGTAGAACACTCTTGCAACCGGGGTGCACATATGTGCACGACACTGCAGAGGTCGGGAATGCGTGCTAAGCAGTCCTGCCGCGTTTCGAGGGGGCCCGGGCACACGGACGGCGCGGACGGAGAGGGATCACGGTGGACGACAGCGAGGACGTGCTGCGGGCGGCGTCGATGTACTACCTCCAGGACATGAAGATGGAGGCGATCGCGAAGCACCTGCGCACGTCACGAAGCACCGTGTCGCGGCTGGTCAAGCGCGCGCGGGAGACCGGGCTCGTCGAGATCCAGGTGCGGGCGCCGCACGGCCGTGCTCCCGGTCTGGGCCAACAGATCTCGGCGGCGTTCGGCGTCGCCGCCTGGGTGGTCCCGGTCCCCGACCGCGCGTCGCAGGCCCAGCGTCTCGATCAGGTCGCCGTGACGACTGCACGACTTCTCACCGGCTGGTTCGACTCGGACATGGTCCTGGGGGTGGCCTGGGGCACGACCTTGTCGGCCGTGGCCCACCATCTGGCGGCGAAGCCGACGCGAGGGAGCGCCGTCGTCCAGCTCAACGGGGCGGCGAACACCCGCACGACGGGCGTGAGCTACGCGAGCGACCTCATCGCGACCTTCGCCGGCGCGTTCGGAGCGAGCGAGCACTACTTCCCCGTGCCGGCGTTCTTCGACTACGCGGGGACCAAGCGGGCGATGTGGCGCGAGCGTTCGGTGCGGCGGGTGCTCGACGTCCAGCGGGCGGCCGACATCGCGGTCTTCTCGGTCGGGGCGATCTCCGGCGTCGTGCCGAGCCACGTGTACTCGGCGGGCTACCTCGAGCCCGAGGACCTGCGCGTGCTCGACGCGGAGGGCGTCGTCGGCGACGTCTGCACCGTGTTCCTGCGCGCCGACGGCACCTACAGCGACATCGCCCTCAACGACCGGGCCACCGGGCCCTCGCCCGCCGAGCTGCGGCGCATCCCGCGCCGGGTGTGCGCGGTGTCGGGGGACAACAAGGTGCGACCGCTGCGCGCCGCCCTCAACGCGGGGGCCGTGACCCACCTCGTGATCGACGAGGTCACCGCCGCGCGCCTCATGGGGTGAGGCGGACGGCGCGGCCGCCCAGCCCGGCGTATCTTCGCCCAATGCGCGCGAGCCCCGAGGAGTCCCGACCGTTCCGGCTGCGACCGGCCCTGCCGGGCGACGTGCGCCGCATCAGCGACCTCGTCGTGCCCTACGCCACCGACCGGATCCTCCTCGCCAAGGAGCTCGTCGGCTACTACGAGTCGGTCCAGGAGTTCGTCGTCGCGCAGGCCGCCGTCCCCGCAGAGCGGGCCGGGGACACCGGGACCGCAGAGCAGGACGGCCAGGGCGCGGGTGCCACCGTGGGCTGCGGCGCGCTGCACGTCATGTGGGAGGACCTCGCGGAGGTCCGGACCCTCGCCGTGGACCCGGCGTGGCGCGGCCGCGGCGTCGGCCACGCGATCCTCGCCGAGCTCCTCGACCGAGCCCGTGGGCTCGGGCTGCGACGGGTGTTCTGCCTGACCTTCGAGGCCGAGTTCTTCTCCCAGCACGGGTTCCAGGAGATCGAGGGGACGCCGGTCACGAGCGACGTCTACGCGGAGCTCCTGCGCTCGACGGACGTCGGCGTGGCCGAGTTCCTCGACCTCGCCAAGGTCAAGCCCAACACCCTGGGCAACACGCGGATGCTGCTCGAGCTCTGACGGCGTCAGTCGGGCAGCCGGTAGACGTCGCCGTCCTGCTCGACCAGGCCGTCCTCGACGAGGCTCGCCACGCACCGCTCGAGCTGCGCAGCGTCGGACCAGAGTCCGCGCACGACCGTGCGCGGCACGGGGTGCGCGCTGCGCCGGAGCTCGGCCATCACCCTGCCCCGGACCTGACGGTCGGTCCCCGCCCAGGCCTGCCCCCGGCGTCGGGCAGCGTGCTCGTCCGGGGAGAGCCGGCGAGGCGCCACCGGCACAGGTCGGCCACCGGGCACGCGGGGCACCGCGGTGCACGGGCCGTGCACACGGTCGCGCCCAGCTCCATCGACGCGGCTGCCCAGGCGGCGGCCGCCGTGGGGTCGTCGGGCACGAGGCGGGCGGCGAGCGCGAGCTCCGCCGCGCGCGGGGTCGGCGGCGGCAGCGCCGTCCCGACCACCGTGCGGGCCAGCACCCGCCGGACGTTCGTGTCGACCACGACGCTGCGCCCGCCGAACGCGAAGGCCACCACCGCCGCGGCCGTGTAGGTGCCGATGCCCGGGAGCGCCAAGAGCTCAGCCTCCGTCTCGGGCACGCGCCCGCCGTGGCGATCGACGACCGCCTCGGCGCACGTCCGCAGCCGCAGCGCACGACGCGGGTAGCCGAGCCGGTCCCAGGCCCGCAGGACGTCGGCCGTCGTCGCCGCGGCGAGCGCGGCGGGCGTGGGCCAGCGCTCCATCCACTCGCGCCACCGCGGCTCGACCCGGGAGACGGGGGTCTGCTGCAGCATGACCTCGCTCACCACGACCCCCACGGGGAGCAGTCCGGACGGCGCCACGGCAGGTCGCGCGCCGCCGTCCGGTACCAGTCGACGGTCGTCTCCCGCAGCTCCGCGAGCTCGGGCGCAGCGACCGCACGCTCCGGCGGGCCCGCTGCGCTCGGCACGTGGGGCAGCCGCGGGGCGCGGGATCGGGAGACGGCGGGCATGACGTGACATTCTCCACGATCGGCGCCGTCGACGGCGAGGCTGTGCGGCTGGCGGCGCTGCGCCTCGTAATCTGTCGTCCTGCGCCGGTCCGACGGTCGAGCGCGACGTCGCCGCCCGGACCGGCGGCGGGTCAGGTGCAGGTGCGAGCAGAGGCGGGGAGGTGGCGTGGGAGTGGTCTCGGCGTCCGCCCGACCTCGGCCGGCGGTGCTGTTCCTCCGGCGCACCATCGCTCTCGTCGTCCTCGCGGCAGTGCTCGCCGCGGTCGTCGCCGGGGTCGTCGTCCTGGTCCGCGCGTTCGACGGCAGCGGCACCGAGGCCCTCCCCGAGATGGCCGCCGCCGAGAAGCAGGCCCCGCCGACGCCCCAGCCGCTGGGAGCGCCCGTCACCTGCGGACCGGACGACGTCGAGGTCAGCATCGACGCCGACGCGTCCGAGTACGTCGCGCCGCGGCGGCCGCTCTTCACCGTGACGGTGCGGCACGTCGGGCGGACGCCGTGCCTCGTCGAGTCCTCCGCGGTCGGTCGACCGGTGACGATCACCTCCGGGGACGCCCGGACCTGGTCGTCCGCGGACTGCTCGACCGAGGAGCGCACGATCCTGATGGCCCGCGGTGACGTCGACGAGCAGAAGGTCCGGTGGGACCGGGTCCCGTCGGCCGACGGGTGCCCGGACCCCGGTGATCCCGCGGACCCCGGCACCTACCAGGCGGTGGCGGCGCTCGCGGGCGTCGACGGGACGGCCAGCGAGCCGGTGCGGTTCACGCTCGAAGCGAAGCCCGAGCCGAAGCCGACCCCGTCGTCCACCCCGTCGTCCGACGAGTCGGACGATTCCACCGACGAGACTGACAAGCCTTCGGACGAGGCTGACAAGTCTTCGGACGAGACCGAGGAGCCGTCCGACGAGGCCGAGGCTGCGGAGCCGTCGGACGCGGACTGACGCCCGCGGATCCCGGACCTTTGCTGACACCCGAGCCGGCCGGGTGGGAACTGACGCCCGAGACTGCCGGACGGGGACTGTCGTACTGCCCGAGGCGGGCACGCCTGCGGAACGGTCGGACGCCGTCCGACGCCGGAGCGGTCAGACGTAGCGTTCCAGGATGCTCGACTCGGCCAACCGGGAGAGCCCCTCGCGGACCGCGCGTGCCCGCTGCTCGCCCACACCGTCGACAGCCATGAGGTCGTCCACCCCGGCGGCAAGGAGCTTCTGGAGGTTGCCGAACCGGTCCACGAGCCGGTCCAGCACGGCGCTCGGCAGGCGCGGGACCTTCGACAGGAGCCGGTAGCCGTGCGGCGCGATCGCGGCGTCCAGCGCCTCGCCCGCGCCCGGGAGCTCGAGGACCTTGCCGATGTGGCTCAGGTCGAGGAGCTGGGTCGAGTTGACGTCGGCGAGCACGGCGCGGACCTGGTCGACCGTCCGGTCCGACCGGTCGAGGTCGACGTAGTCGCGGATCACGTAGTCGTGGTCGGCTCCGATGCCCCCGATCAGCTCGTCGAGCTGGAGCTCGAGCAGTCGGCCATCGGTGCCGAGCTCGACGACGTAGCCGGCGATCTCGTCGGAGATGCGGCGGACCATCTCGAGGCGCTGCACCACGACGCACACGTCGCGGACCGTGACGAGGTCCTCGATCTCGAGCGCGGACAGGGTGCCGCTGACCTCGTCGAGCCTCGACCGGTAGCGCTCGAGCGTCGCGAGCGCCTGGTTCGACCTGCCGAGGATCGAGTCGGATCCCTCCAGCGCGTACCGCTGGTTCTCGAGGTACACGGCGACGATCTTCATCGACTGGCTCACGGAGATCACGGGGAACCCGGTCTGCTTCGCGACGCGCTCGGCCGTGCGGTGCCGGGTCCCGGACTCCGTCGTCGTGATCGCCGAGTCCGGCAGGAGCTGGACGGCGGCACGGAGGATCTTGGTCGCACCGCTGTCGAGGACGACGGCGCCGTCCATCTTGGACAGCTCCCGGAGGCGGGTGGCGGAGAATTCCACGTCGAGCACGAAGCCGCCGGAACAGATCTGCTCCACGACGTCGTCGAGGCCGAGCACGATCAGTGCGCCCGTGCGGCCGCGCAGGATGCGCTCGAGGCCGTCGCGGAGCTCGGTCCCGGGGGCGACTGCCGCCAGGGTCTCGCGCAGTCGTCCGTCGGGCGTGGCGGGAGTCTGTGGCACGGGCCGATCCTACGGCCGACCGGTGCACGAGGCCGGGTGGGGAGGCCCCGCCGATGTCTTTGTGATCCATTCGTGACGGCTCGCCGCGGAGCGGTCGACTGGGCCGACGGAGCCGACGGAGCCGACGGATCCGACGGACCCGACCCTGCCGACCGAGCAGGCGGAGCGGACATGGCAGACAGGGGCAGGGGAGCCGCCGGAGCCGCCGGAGCGGCTGGAGCGGCGTCTGCTCACCGTGAACCGGCCCGCGCGAGCTCGACGGCCTCGGCGACGTGCCGAGCCTCGAGGACCGTCATGCCCGCCGGGGGCGGGCTCCCGACCGGGCGGGGACGATCGCCCGCGTGAAGCCGAGCCGGGCGGCCTCGTTGAGCCTGCGGTCCAGCCCCGTGACGGGCCGGATGTCGCCCGCGAGGCCCACCTCCCCGAAGGCGAGGGTGCCCTGGGGCAGCGCCTCGTCCTCCTTGGCGGAGACGGTGGCGACGGCGATCGCCAGGTCGGCTGCCGGCTCGCTGACGCGGGCGCCGCCGATCGTGGAGACGTACACGTCGTGGTCGCCGAGCCGCGCACCGGCGTGCCGGTGCATGACGGCGAGGATCATCGCGAGCCTGCTCGACTCGATGCCCGAGGTCGTCCGCCTCGGGTTGGCGAGCGGGCTCGGGACGACGAGGGACTGGATCTCCAGCGCGAGCGGGCGACGGCCGTCGAGGGTCACGGTCAGGCAGGTGCCGGGTGTCCGGGCCGCGCCGTGCGAGAGGAACAGCCCGCTCGGGTCGGGGAGGCCGACGATCCCCGACTCCGAGAGGTCGAAGCAGCCGACCTCGTCGGTCGGTCCGTAGCGGTTCTTCGTGGCCCGGACGAACCTGAGCCGGGAGTGCCGGTCGCCCTCGAACTGGCAGACGACGTCGACGAGGTGCTCGAGCGTCCGCGGACCGGCCACGGTCCCGTCCTTCGTGACGTGCCCCACCAGGATGACCGGCAGGTCCCGGTCCTTGGCCGCAGCGATGAGCGCGCCGGCGACCTCGCGGACCTGGGACACGCCGCCGGGCGCGCCGTCGACCTCCGTCGACGCGATGGTCTGGACCGAGTCCACGACGAGCAGGTCGGCGTCCGTGGCCTCGATGTGGCCGAGGACGCTCGCGAGGTCGGTCTCGGCCGCGAGGAGGAGGCGCGGCGCGAGGGCTCCGATGCGCTCGGCGCGGAGCCGTACCTGACCGGCCGACTCCTCGCCGGTGACGTAGAGGACCGTGCGCGCGGGTGCGGAGGCGGAGCCCGCGGCGACGTTGCTCGCCGCCGACAGGAGGAGCGTGGACTTGCCGACCCCCGGCTCGCCGGCGAGGAGGACGACGGCTCCTGGGACGAGACCCCCGCCGAGGACGCGGTCGAGCTCGCCGACCCCGGTCGGCACCGCGCGCGTCGCGTCGACGTCGATCTCGCCGATCGGGCGGGCCGGCCCGCGCGTGGGCTGCACCGCCGTCGTCCGAGGCCCGGTGGCGGCCGCGCCGGCCTCGCTGACCGACCCCCACTCCTGGCACTCGCCGCACCTGCCGACCCACTTGGCCGTGGTCCAACCGCACTCGCTGCACCGGTAGGCGGGACGGGCGGTCTTGGCCGTGGCGCGCGTGGTCGTCTTCACGCGCCCGACGGTAGTGGCTGCCACCGACGCGGGACCGGCGCCACTAGGCTGACCGCGCAGACGGACGGCCTTCGGCCGAGCAGCGACTCGCGGGTCGGGAGGGCAGGAGCCAGGTGGACGACGAGCGTCGGGGTGGCGGGCAGGACCGGGCAGGGCAGGGGCGGCCGCAGGGCTCAGGCCCCTCCGGCCGGCCGGGTCGAGCGGGCGGGCAGGCCGCGCCGGACCCGGCCGTGTTCCGGCGGCGCAGGATCGTCGCGGGCACCGGCCTGCTGGTCGTGGTGGCGGCCGTCGCGCTCTTCCTCGCCTTCGTGTGGCCGGGGTTCGCTACCGAGGCATCTTCACCGGGCGAAGGCGGCGACACGAGCGCGGCGTCCACCGGGGCCTCGACCGACGAGCCGAGACCCACCGAGCCGACCTTCGACCCGGTCCCGCGGGCCGAGAACGCGGACGCGCTGGCGCTGGCGCTGCCGGACACCGTCCTGCGCTTCGCCCTCGTCGAGGAGGGCGAGACGGTCGTCTTCGACGACCTGGACCCGCACGACGCATGGCGCGCGGTGTACGCCGACGCGGAGGGCGCCACGGACGGTGAGGGCAGCGACGGCGCCGACAGTGCCGACAGCGCCGACAGTGCCGACAGTGCCGACACCTCAGACGACGCCGAGGCGGAGGGCGAGGACGGCGCGGAACCCGCGGAGACCTCGGAGCCCGACGTCGGGGACGGCGCGTCGACCGTCACCGTCGAGGTCGGGCAGTGGACGGAGGGGAGCGACGCCGCGGACGCCTACGGGAGCGTGGTCGACACCGCTGGCACCGCCGTGGAGACCGGGGACGTGCTGGTCGACGACGAGGTCGTCGGCGAGTACCAGCGGTTCGACGGCGGGTCGGGCACGTCGACGGTCGTGTGGCGCAACGATACGGTCGTGCTCCGGGCCGTCGGGCCGACCGAGGACATGCCGTCGTTCTACGCGGCGTTCCCCCTCTAGCGTCGCGGGCGGCCCAGCACGCACCATCGACCTCACGAGGAGACGCACCGTTGAGCAACGACACGACCGCATCCGCCCCCGCCACGGACGACCGCACGGACGACCAGCAGGACCAGCCCAGGGTCGCCGTGCTGGGCACCGGAGTCATGGGTGAGACGGTGCTCACGGGGGTGCTCGCCGCGGGGTGGTCGCCCCGGAGGGTCGTGGCGACCGCGCGCCGGGCGGAGCGTGCCGCAGAGCTCGAGGAGACCCACGGGGTGCGCACGAGCGGGGACAACGGCGCCGCCGTCGCGGAGGCCGACGTCGTCGTGCTCGCGGTCAAGCCCAAGGACATCGGGGCGCTCCTCGACGAGATCTCGCCGCACGTCGAGCCGGGGACGCTCGTCCTGACAGTCGCCGTCGGGCTGTCCTGCGCGTTCTACGAGGCCCGCCTGCCGCAGGGCACCCCTTCGTCCGCGTGATGCCGAACACGCCGTCCTCGATCGGTGCGGGGGTCAGCGCCATCAGCGCCGGCACGGCGGCGACCGAGGACCACCTGAGCCTGGTCGAGCGCATGCTGGCTGCGACCGGGCTCGTCGTGCGGGTCGCGGAGAAGGACCAGGACGCGGTCGCCGCGATGTCCGGCTCCGGCCCGGCCTACGTGTTCTACGTGCTCGACGCGCTCTCCGAGGCAGGCACCCTGATGGGTCTGCCCCGGGCGCTCGCCCGGCAGCTCGCGACCGCCACCGTGCTCGGTTCGGCACGGATGGCCGACGAGTCCGGCGAGCACCCGGTGGTGCTCCGGGAGAAGGTGTCCTCGCCGGGGGCACCACCATCGCTGCGCTGCGGCAGCTCGACGCCGGTGGCGTCCGTGCCTCGTTCGTGGACGCGCTCGTGGCCGCGAAGGACCGTTCCGCCGAGCTCTCGGCTCAGCTCGAAGGGAAGTGAGCCGGATGGCCGGCACAGGTGGTACCCAGCCGCGACCGCCGGCCATGTCCGACGTGGCGCACGAGGCCGGGGTGTCGCACCAGACGGTCTCGCGGGTCCTGAACGACCACCCGAGCGTCCGCCCCGAGACGCGGGACCGCGTGCTCGTCGCGATCGAGCGGCTGGGCTACCGCCGCAACAGCGCCGCGCGCGCCCTGGTCACGCGCCGGTCGGCGACCATCGGCGTCGTCACCACCGGGTCTGCGCTGTACGGCCCGACGAGCACCCTCGTCGCGATCGAGCGTGCCGCCCGCGACGCCGGGTACTTCGTCGGCGTGGCCACGCTGACGTCGCTCGACGCGGCGTCCGTGCACACGGCGCTCGAGCACTTCCTGGACCAGGCGGTCGAGGGCGTCGTCGTCATCGCACCGCAGGACGACGTCGCTCAGGCCGTGGAGAGGTTCTCGGCGGACGTGCCGCTCGTCCTGGTCGCGGCGCGCGAGCCGGACCCGGCGCGCAAGGCGCACGAGATCGCGGTCGACCAGAGGGCGGGGGCGAGGGCCGCGACCGCGCACCTGGCAGGTCTGGGCCATCGCGAGGTGCTCCACCTGGCCGGACCGCAGGACTGGTTCGACGCGCGCGAGCGCGTGGCCGGTTGGCGAGAGGCCCTCGCCGCGGCCGGGACCGAGGGGACGCTGCGCCAGGGGGACTGGACCTCGGCCCGTGGCTACCGGGTGGGTGGTGAGCTTGCCGACCAGGTGGTGGCGGGGGCGGCCCGACGGCGGTGTTCGCCGCGAACGACCAGCTCGCGCTCGGTCTGCTCCGCGCCTTCTGGGAGCGCGGTGTGCGCGTGCCCGAGCAGGTCTCGGTCGTCGGGTTCGACGACATCGAGGGGTGCGAGTACTTCATCCCGGCGCTGACGACGGTGCGGCAGCCGTTCGACGAGCTGGGCCGCGCGAGCCTCGCGACGTTGCTCGACGTGGTGGGGGGCGGGTCCGAGCGGCACCCGGCGATCCCGCCGACGCTGGTCGTCCGGGCCAGCACGGGTCCGCCACCCGGATGACGTGACGGTTGCCGTGACGTTTCGACGATGGCATGATGTGAGCGTTAACATCTTTCTCGGAGCGGAGAAGCGGCGATGGCGCAGCAGGACGATCCCCGAAACGTGCGGTCGGCGATCCTCGAGGGTCGGACCGCCCTGGGCATCGAGCTCGGCTCGACCCGCATCAAGGCGTGCCTGATCGGGCCGGACGGCGCCCCGGTCGCCGACGGTGCGCACGACTGGGAGAACCAGCTCGTCGACGGCGTGTGGACGTACTCCTCGACGCCGTCGAGGCCGGGCTCCAGGACTGCTACGCGCGGCTGGTCGACGACGTCGAGGCGCGCTACGGCGTCCGCCCCACCACCTTCGGTGCGCTCGGCGTCTCCGCGATGATGCACGGCTACCTGGCGTTCGGCGCCGACGACCGCCTGCTCGTGCCGTTCCGGACGTGGCGCAACACCAGCACGGGCCGTGCCTCGGCAGCGCTGACGGCGGAGCTCGGCTGCAACATCCCGCTGCGCTGGTCCGTCGCGCACGCCTACCAGGCGATCCTCGACGACGAGGCGCACGTGCCCGAGGTCGCGTTCCTCACGACCCTCGCGGGGTACGTGCACTGGCGGCTGACCGGCCGCAAGGTCCTCGGTGTCGGTGACGCCTCCGGGATGTTCCCGGTGGACCCCGGCACCAGGGGGTACGACGCCGCGCTGCTGCAGCGCGCCGACCGCCTCGTCGCAGCGCGCGGCGTCGCCTGGCGCCTCGCCGACGTCCTCCCCGACGTCCTCGTCGCCGGGGCCGCCGCCGGCGAGCTGACCGCCGACGGTGCCGCCTGGCTCGACCCCACCGGCTCGCTCGTCCCGGGGCTACCGCTGTGCCCGCCGGAGGGAGACGCCGGGACCGGGATGGTGGCGACGGGCTCGGTGGCGCCGCGCAGCGGCAACGTCAGTGCCGGCACGTCGATCTTCGCGATGGTCGTGCTCGAGCGGCCGCTCGAGCAGGTGCACCACGAGCTCGACCTGGTGACGACCCCTGCGGGGGACCTCGTCGCGATGGTCCACTGCAACAACGGGGCGAGCGAGCTGCGCGCCTGGGTCGAGATGTTCGGCGCGTTCGCGACAGCCCTCGGTAGCCCCGCGACGACCGACGAGGTGTACGCCGCCCTGTTCGGCGCGGCGCTCGAGGGCGAGGCCGACGGCGGCGGACTCGTCGCGTACAACTACCTCTCCGGCGAGCCGGTGGCCGGCCTCGACGAGGGACGCCCGCTGTTCGTCCGCACCCCGGACAGCACCATGTCGCTCGCGAACGTCATGCGGACGCAGATCTACACGGCGTTCGCGACGCTCGCGCTCGGCATGCGCGTGCTCGCGAGCGAGGGCGTGGCGATCGACGCGATGTTCGCCCACGGCGGCGTCTTCCGGACCGCCGGGGTCGCGCAGCGGTTCCTCGCGGCGGCGACCGACGCGCCCGTCACGGTCGGCCGCACGGCGGGCGAGGGCGGAGCCTGGGGGATCGCGGTGCTCGCCGACTACCTCCGTGCGGCACCCGGGCAGGACCTCGGGACGTACCTCGCCGAGCACGTGTTCGCCACGGCCGAGCTCGACACCGTCGCGCCGGACCAGGACGACGTCGCCGGGTTCGCCCGGTACCTGGAGCGCTTCGAGGCCGGGCTCCCCGTCGAGCGCGCCGCCACCGAGTCCCTCTGACGGCGCTCGCGGCGGCGCGGACCGCGACCCGGACGTCGCTACGCCCGCCGCCCCGCCCGCCGAGACGCCGCCCGAACCACACCCGAACCCCAGCTACGCGCAACGGAGAGACCCAGATGACCGAGGAACCCACCAGCCAGATCCCGCCCGGGCTCCGCTCCGCCGTCGACGCCGCCAAGGAGCGTGTCGCCGCGCTGCACGCCGAGCTGCCCCGGTGGGGCCTCGTCGTGTGGACCGCCGGCAACGTGTCCGAGCGCGTCCGGGTGCCGGGCGGCGACGGCTCGACCGACCTGCTCGTCATCAAGCCCTCCGGGGTCACGTACGACGCGCTCACCCCTGACTCGATGGTCGTGTGCGACCTCGAGGCGAACCTGATCGAGGGGAGCCGCGCGCCGTCGTCCGACACGGCGGCCCACGCCTACGTCTACGCCCACATGCCCGAGGTGGGCGGCGTCGTCCACACGCACTCGACGTACGCGACCGCGTGGGCCGCGCGCGCCGAGCCGGTGCCGTGCGTGCTGACGATGATGGCCGACGAGTTCGGCGGGCCGATCCCGATCGGCCCGTTCGCGCTGATCGGCGACGACTCGATCGGCCGCGGCATCGTCGAGACCCTGCGCGGGTCGCGCAGCCCCGCCGTGCTCATGCAGAACCACGGCCCCTTCACCATCGGCACGGACGGCAAGGCTGCCGTCAAGGCTGCCGCGATGTGCGAGGAGGTCGCGCGCACCGTGCACGTCTCCCGCCAGCTCGGCGACCCCCTGCCGATCCCGCAGGACAAGATCGACTCGCTGTACGCCCGCTACCAGAACGTCTACGGCCAGAGCAGCGCCGCGACGTCCGCCGACGACACCCAGGAGAAGTGATGCAGAACCCGTTCGAGGGCAAGGAGATCTGGTTCCTCACCGGCAGCCAGGGGCTGTACGGCGAGGAGACGTTGGTCCAGGTGGCCGAGCAGTCGCAGGCCATCGCGACGGCGCTCGACGCGGCCGGACCCGTGCCGGTCAAGATCGTCTGGAAGCCCGTGCTCAAGGAGTCGGACTCGATCCAGCGCGCGATGCTCGACGCCGGCTCCGACGACGCGTGCCTCGGCGTCATCGCCTGGATGCACACGTTCTCGCCCGCCAAGATGTGGATCCGCGGTCTCGACGCGCTGCGCAAGCCGCTGCTGCACCTGCACACGCAGGCGAACGTCGAGCTGCCCTGGTCGACGATCGACATGGACTTCATGAACCTCAACCAGGCCGCCCACGGCGACCGGGAGTTCGGGTACATCCAGACGCGGCTCGGCGTGGCCCGCAAGACGGTCGTCGGTCACGTCAGCAACCCGGAGGTGCAGCGCCGCATCGGGACCTGGGCCCGGGCCGCCGCGGGGTGGGACGCCGCGCAGCACATGCGCCTCGCCCGCTTCGGCGACAACATGCGCAACGTCGCGGTCACCGAGGGCGACAAGACGGAGGCGGAGATCCGGCTCGGGGTCTCGGTCAACACGTGGGGCGTGAACGAGCTCGTCGAGCGCGTCGACGCCGTGGCCGAGGCCGACGTCGACGCCCTCGTCGCGGAGTACGAGGAGCTCTACGAGGTCGTCCCTGAGCTGCGGGCCGGGGAGAGCGCCACGAGTCGCTGCGCTACGGGGCGCGCCAGGAGCTCGGCATGCGCTCGTTCCTCGAGGAGGGCGGGCACACCGCGTTCACGACGACGTTCGAGGACCTCGGTGGGCTGCGCCAGCTCCCCGGCCTCGCGGTCCAGCGCCTGATGGCCGACGGCTACGGCTTCGGCGCCGAGGGCGACTGGAAGACCGCCGTGCTCGTGCGCGTCGCGAAGGTCATGGGGCACGGGCTCCCGGGCGGTGCCAGCCTCATGGAGGACTACACGTACGACCTCGTGCCGGGCCAGGAGCGGATCCTCGGTGCCCACATGCTCGAGATCTGCCCGTCGCTGACCACCTCGCGCCCGAGGCTCGAGATCCACCCGCTCGGCATCGGGGACCGCGAGGACCCCGTGCGCCTCGTGTTCGACACCGACCCGGGACCCGCCGTGGTCGTCGCGATGAGCGACCTGCGCGACCGGTTCCGCCTCACCGCGAACGTCGTCGAGGTCGTCGAGGCAGGGCACGAGCTGCCGAACCTCCCGGTCGCGCGGGCGGTCTGGGAGCCGGCGCCGAGCTTCGCGACGTCCGCTGAGGCGTGGCTCATGGCCGGGGCCGCGCACCACACGGTGATGACCACCGCGCTGGGGCGCGACGCGTTCGAGGACTTCGCGGAGATCGCGGGCGTCGAGCTCGCCGTCATCGACGAGGGGACGACGCCGCGCGGGTTCCAGCAGGAGCTGCGGTGGAACCAGGTCTACTACCGGCTCGCGCAGGGCATGTGACGGCATGACGAAGGGCTCCGGGGGCGACCCCGGAGCCCTTCGTCATGCGTCAGGCGCGCCTCACACGCGTGTCGGTCTGCGAAGCATCGCTCGCATCTCGTCCGCCGTCGCGCCTGCTGTCAGGCCTGGCGACGGCGCAGCACGAACAGCACCGCGCCGCCGGCCGCGGCGAGCAGCAGGGCGATACCGCCGTAGAGCGCCACCGACGCACCGGTCGCGGCGAGCGACGAGCCCGTCGAACCGGTGGTCTCCGCCGAGACGAGCTCGGCCGAGGTGACCGTCGCCGAGCCCGTGTCGCTCTCCGTGTCGGTCGCCGTGTCGGTCGTGGAGTCGTCGCCCGCCGCCGGAGCGGCCGGGTCCGCCACGGCGAACGCCGCGGCCCCCTCCGGGTACGTGACCGTCGCGGTCGAGCCCGGGTTGACCGAGAACGTCACCGTGATGGTGCCCTCGGTCGTCCACGCGAGGTCGGTGTCCGTCGGGGCCCAGGTGCCGTCCTCGAGCTCGGTCCAGCCGGGCCAGACCATCGAGCCGACGAGGTCCTGGCTCGGGTAGGTGACCGCGTTGCCGTGGTCGTCCGAGAACGTCACGTCCACGGGATGCTCGGGGTCGTTCTCCGGGTCGGCCAGCCACTCGGCCGGGAAGTCCCAGCCGGTCGGCAGGTCGAAGCCCCACGACACGGTCGGGACGCCGGCATCGTCGATGTCGGCGGTCGGCGCGACGAGGACGACGAGGTCGTCGCAGGACGCGCCGGAGTCGCCGCGGGCCCACTGCCAGCGGTCCGGGTTCTTGGTGGCCGACGGCTTGTCGCTGAGGGCGAACTCCGGACCGGCCGGGACCGCCACGACGACGACGCCCTGCTTGGTCTGCTTCTCGCTGTAGGTCACGCCCTTGACCACGGGGAACGGCCGGCCCGTGATGTTGGACGTGGTGTCGTCCGCGTTGCAGACGTCGGTGAAGGTGGGCGTGGTCGGCGTGACCTCGGTGGCCTTGCCGAACGTGTAGTCGGTGCAGCCGAACGAGAGGCCGGTGATGAAGTTCTGCTTCTGGACGTCGCTGGTCACGAGGACCGACGCCTTCGTCACCTCGAGGTCGCCGTAGCGGTAGACCCACTCGGAGACGGGGGCGAAAGCCGGGTAGAAGCTCGTGGAGCTGACGAGCTCGGGGAACGCGTCCTTCGACCAGAGGCTGTATCCGTAGCCCGGAGCCTCTTCGTAGGTGATGGTGCCCATCGACGTCGTGAGCTTGATCCCGACGTACTGGGTGTCCTCGGCCTCGATGTCGAGGTCGCGGGCGACGTCGGCGAGGGTGGTGCCGGCCGGGAGATCGAGCGAGCTGGACTTCTCGGCCCAGCCTCCGGGGACGCGGAACCGCAGGCCCTTCTTCGCGTACTGACCCTTCCCGGACCAACCCTGCTCGTCGAGGTTCGTCGCGTGCACCGCTGCGGTGTCCGTGCAGACGAGCGACGCGTCGATGGCGGCGCCGCCGAACGTGGACGTCTCGTCACCGAACGTCACGTCGGTGAGGACCGAGGTGCTCCCCGCGGTGTTGGAGCTCTGATGGACGCTGTAGGCCTTGACCACGGCGTTCGGGAACTCGTCGGACCAGTCGGCGAGGCTCTGGGGGTCTTGCCCGGCCTTGGTCCAGGTGCCGTCCTCGAGGTCGGAGTACGTGCCGGTGGCGGGTTCGCCGTTCACGCCGACGTCCCACGAGATGCGGTAGTAGTGACCGCTGGCGCCCTCGATCTCGGGGTCCTTGTCGAGCACGATCTGGAAGGACGGCGTGCTGCCGCCGATGTTGGACGTGATCGCGTAGGACATGGCCACGTCGGCGAGGTCGGAGAGCGGTACGTCGACGTTCTTGTTGATGCCTCCGGCGGCTGCGGCGGCTCCGGTGAACTGCAGGCCGTCCGACGCCAGCGTCGGCTGCACGTCGTCGCGCTCGACGAACCACCCGGGGTGCGCGGGGGACAGCAGAGGCCCCCAGGGCGTGCCCATCCACTCGGGTGTCGTCGCGGCGGCGGACGTGGCGAGCGCGGGCGCGACCCCCACTGCCAGCATTGAGGCCGCGGCGATCGCGGCGATCCTTCTCCTGAACTGCATCGTTCTCCCTGGTTCCGGGGCGGGCGGTGAGCCTGGACCGACGCAGAGTGTGAAGAAGATGTGAAGGAATCACGAAGGTTCGCGTCGGGCTGACGAGATCATGCCACAGGCTTACCGGGCTGTCAGCCTTCTGGGGGGAACCGATGGGAGGCGTCTCCGCAGGTGAGACGCGCGGGGTCGCCTCGACCCGCTCACTCGCCCTCGCGCACCGCGCGTTCCTCGATCTCGTGGAGCACCTCGTCGGCGACCTCGGGGCTGACCTCGCCGTGGTTGCGCGCACGGATGACGAGCTCGCGCTCGACCTCGGTGGTCTCCCGCAGGAGCTCGGAGAGCGTCTCCGGGTGCGGCTCGGTCAGGGACTCCGCCTCGCCGGTCCGGATCGAGCGGCGCAGCTCGAGCGTGGCGAGCCGCCCCTCGTACTGCTCGACGACGGCACGCTGGACGAGCGCGGGGACGTCCTGTCGTGCGCGGGCGGCGTCGAGCGCCGCGGAGGTCGCGCGCTCGCGCAGGGCCGCGGCCTCGGCGGCCTCGTCGACCTCGCTGCCCACCTTGGCGGCCTTGACGACCGGAGCCAGCGTGAGCCCCTGGAGGACGAGGGTCGCCAGCACGGTCGCCAGGCCGACGAACACGATCGTGTCCCGGTCCGGGAACCCGGATGATCCCTCGGCGGCCCAGGGCAGCGCGAGCGCGGACGCGACGGTCACGACGCCGCGCATGCCCGCCCACGAGATGACGAACGCCTCCGGGTTGGTGAACGTCTCGCGGGTGCTCCCTCGCCTGCGCACGATGCTGCGCACCAGCAGCACGCTCGGGAACATCCACGCGAAGCGCAGCACGACGAGCACCCCGATCACACCGAGGGCGAGAGGCAACGCGGTGCTGGCGACGGGGCTCGACTCCATGACCGCGGTGAGCTCGAAGCCGATGAGGACGAACACGACGGCGGTGATGAGGTAGTCGAGGTACTCCCAGACGACGCGGCCGACGAGCCATCCCCCGGACGTCACGGACGTGTGGCTCACGGAGCGGAGCAGGAGCCCGAGGGTGAGGACGGCGAGGACGCCGGAGCCGCCGATCTCCTCGGCGAGCAGGTAGGCGACGAAGGGCAGTGCGATCGTCACCGTGGTCTCGGCGGCGGCGATGTGCAGCCGTCCGAGGACCAGGTGCCCGAGCCACCCGCCGACCAGACCGACGAGGATGCCGCCGACGACGGCGAGCAGCAGGTCGAGCGTGACGCCCCCAGCCGTCACCTCACCGGTCACCACGGCCGCGACCGCCACGTGGTACAGCACGAGGGCCGTCGCATCGTTGAACATGCCCTCGCCCTCGAGGACCGTCACGATCCGCCCGGGGAGCCTCAGCCGGCGGGCGACCGCTGTCGCTGCGACCGGGTCCGGCGGCGCGACGATCGCCCCGAGCACCCACGCAGGCCCCCAGTCGAGCCCGGCCCAGTGGGCCACGCACGCGACCGCGCCCGCCGACGCGATCGTGAGCCCGATCGCCAGGATCGCGATCGGGCGGGCGTTGTTGCGGAACTCCCGGGCCGTCGTCCGCTGCGTGGCGGCGAACAGGAGCGGCGGCAGCACGACCGGGAGGATGTACTCCGGCTGGAGGCGGAGCTCCGGCGTGAAGGGGAACAGCGGGACGGCGAGGCCGAAGATCGTCAGCAGCACCGGTTGGGGGACGCGCAGGCGGTCGGAGAGCGGCGTCAGGACGACGATCCCGGTCAGCAGCACAGCCCACAGCAGAACGCTCGACATCTGCCCGCTCCTCGCTCGTCGTCCGGCACTGTCGGCCGGGCCCCGTCAGGTCCGTGATCGTGCTCGGACGTCGCCTGGCGGCCAGTCTGCCGGGTCGCGGCCCTCAGCGCACCGTCCACGCCGAGCGGTGCCGCTGGAGCGGGGCTGCCGAGTCCGTCCGGTCCGCCTGCGCGTCGCCGCGCGGCATCGCGCTGGTGCCGCTACTTTCTGGCTATCGGGTCGGCTGTGGAGCCACCCACCGATGGTGATCGATCACCAGGAGCAGAGGCCCAGCATGAGGGTTTTCCGCAGTGCCACGGTCCTGACCGCCCTTCTCACGGTGGGTGTCGTCGCGGGCTGCGCCGATGACGGGGACGCGGCCGACCCGGGCGCGTCGGCGGATCCCACGCCCACCGCCGAGGCCACGACCGAGGCTCCCGCCGAGCCCCCGACGCTGTCCGGTCCGGTCGACCCGCTCCAGTTCATGATGAAGACCGCCGACGGCGCGGTCGACCTCGACGGCACCGCGTCCTCGTGCGACTCGGCGGACGAGGAGAACCTCGCCGTCTCGTTCACCGACGGCGACGCCACCGTCGACATCGACGTGGCCGACGGCGCCGGGACCGTGACCGTGACCGGCGGCCCGGAGTTCGAGGGCACGGCCGACATGTTCGAGATCGGCGACGACGGGACCGTGAACATCACCGGGACCGGGAGCGCCGCGGACGACTCCGCGACCGCCACCGCGTTCACGGTGCTCGGCGGCTGCACGGGCGGCGACGCCGGCGGGTCCGGTGACGCGGGCGGCGACGCGGCCGGCGACTCGGCCGCGGGCGACGTCACGCTCACCACGGCGAACGGCAGCGCCGACGTCTCGGGTGCCGCGACCACCTGCACGAACCCCGACGAGGCGGACCTGGACCTCGAGTTCTCGGACGGCACGAGCACGGTGATGGTCGACGTCGCCGGCGGCACCGGCAGCGTCGAGGTGACGGGCGGGTCGGAGTTCGAGGGCACGGTCGAGATGTTCGAGATCGGTGACGACGGCTCGTTCACCGCCTCCGGCTTCGGGGGCGCTGCCGACCCGGGCGCCGAGGCGACGACGTTCGAGATCGCCGGGACCTGCGCCGGCTGATCCCCGGACGGTCCTGACCCGTCGCCCGGCCCGCACGGCGCCGGGCGACGCGGTCAGGGCCTCGCTGCGAACCGCTCGAGCAGCTCGGCGTGGCCCGAGACCACGAGCAGGTCGTTCGCCATGATCCGCGTGTCCGGGACGGCGTACACGAAGTCCTCGCCCGGAGGCTTGACCCCCATGACCGTGACGCCGTAGCGCTCGCGGATCTTCGTCTGGGCGAGCGTGAAGCCCTGGAGCTCCTTCGGGGGCCGCATCTTGACGATCGTGAAGCCGTCCTCGACCTCGATGTAGTCGAGAAGCTTGCCCGAGACGAGGTGCGCGACGCGGTTGCCGGCGTCGGCCTCCGGGAACGTGACGTGGTGTGCGCCGATCCTGGTGAGGATGCGTCCGTGCTCGACGGACACGGCCTTCGCCCAGATCTGCGGCGTCTCGAGGTCGACCAGGTTGCCGGTCACGAGGACCGACGCCTCGAGCGACGTCCCGACCCCGACGACCGCGACGGGGAAGTCCTTCGCCCCGAGCTGTTCGAGCGCCGTCGGGTTCGTCGCGTCCGCCTCGACGAGCGGGAACTGGCCCGAGTACTGCGCGACGAGGTCGGGGTCGCGCTCGACCGCCAGGACGTCCTGCCCCAGCCGGGTCAGGGTCCCGGCGAGGGACGAGCCGAACCGGCCGAGCCCGACGACGAGCACGCCGTCGTTGCGCTCGCGCTCCTTCTTGTCGTTCCTGTTGGGCACGTCGGGCCTCTCGGGTCGGTCGGCGGTGTGTCGGTTCCGGTGGCGGTCGGGTGGCTGTCGGGTTGCGGGTTGCGGGTTGCGGGTTGCGGGTCGGGTGTCGGACGGCGTCGCGTGGGCAGGGAGGGTCGGTCGCCCTGGGTCGCGGTCGCGCTCACCCGATGATCGGTCGTTCCTCCGGCATCCGCACGATACGTCGTCGGTCGCGCAGCGCGAGCGCCGCGGCGAACGTCATGGTCCCCGTGCGGCCGACGAACATGAGCACCACGAGGACGTACTTGCCGACCTCGGGCAGGGACTCGGTGACCCCGGTCGAGAGCCCGACGGTCGCGAACGCCGAGATCACCTCGAAGAGGACGACGTCGAGCGTCCACCCGGTGATCTCCAGCAGCAGGATGCTCGACAGCAGCACCGCCGTGGCGCCGATGAACGTGACGGCGATCGCGAGGCGCAGCGTGTCGCGCGGGATCCTGCGCCCGAACGCGTCCATGTCCCGGTCCCCGCGCGCCTCGGCGACGATCGCGATGAGCATGACGGCGAGCGTCGTGACCTTGATGCCGCCGGCGGTGGAGGCGGACCCGCCGCCGACGAACATCAGCGCGTCGGTGATGAGCCAGCTCGACTCGTGCATGCTGCCGACGTCGATCGTGGAGAACCCGCCGGAGCGCGGCATCACCCCGGCGAAGAGGATCGTCAGCAGCTTGGTCGGCCACGACAGCGGCCCGAGGGTGTCGGGGTTGCGCCACTCGAACACCGCGAACAGCACCATCGCGACGAGGACCAGGATGGCGCTCATGGTGAGGGTGAGCTTCGTGTGCAGGCTCCACCGGCGGGTGTTGCGGCGGGACCGCAGGATGTTGAGGATCACCGGGAACCCGAGCGACCCGATGAACACACCGATCACGATGGGCAGGAGCAGCATCCAGTCGCTGACATGGGGGGCGAGCCCCTCGGCCGTCGGGACGAACCCGGCGTTGTTGAACGCCGACACCCCGTAGAACAGCGCGTGCCACGCCGCCTCGCCCACCGACTCCTCCAGGACGATGAAGCGGGGGAAGAGCAGGAGCGCGATGGCCAGCTCGATCGCTGTCGACGTGACGATGACGACGCGGACCAGGGAGCCGACCTCCCCGAGCTTCGTGGTCTTCGTCTCCGCCGCGGTCAACAGGCGCTGCGTGAGCCCGATGCGCCGGGACACCGCCATGCCGAGGATCGACGCGAGCGTCATCACGCCCAGGCCGCCGACCTTGATCGCCACGATGATGACGACCTGCCCGTAGGTCGACCAGTAGGTCCCGGTCGGGACGACGACCAGGCCGGTGACGCACACGGCGGACGTCGCCGTGAACAGGGCGTCCACGAACGGCGCGTGCCGGCCGGACGCGGTGGCCCAGGGCGGCATGAGCAGCAACGTGAAGATCATGACGACGGCGCCGAACACGCTGACGGCGAGCCTGGCAGGGGCCTGCCGGGCGACGCGGTCGACGAGCTCACGGCCGGCGAAGAACCTGGTCGAGATGCTGCGCGCCATCGACCCCCTCCGTCCCGTGCTGCCGTCACCGCTGGGTCCCGGCCGGTCGCCGGTCCGCCCGGCGCGCGGTCGCACGCCGTGTCGCCGCAACTCTGCCACGATCGGCGGACGAGCGCGGCTGAGTACGGGGGAGTGCGCGAGGGCACGTGTCGTCGCTGCGCGGGTTTACCGTTGACCATGCCCGAGTCGCCCGAGCCGCCCGTGTCGTCCCTGCCGCCCGGCTCTCCCGACCAGCTGCGGGTGATGTGGACCCCGGACTTCCTCGGCTACGACTTCGGTCTCGGGCACCCCATGACGCCGACGAGGCTCGACCTGACGGTGCGGCTGGTGCGCGAGCTCGGGATCCTCGACGCGCCGGGCCTCCGCGTCGTCGCGCCGGTCACCGCGTCGGACGACTCGCTGCGGCGGGTCCACGACGCGGACTACGTCGCCGCGGTCCACGACGTCGCCGCCGGTGGTCCCTCCCGGGAGGACCTGGGGCTCGGCACGCAGGACGACCCGGTGTTCCCCGGGATGGACGTGGCCGCGGCCCGCATCTTCGGGGCGTCCACGGACGCTGCCAGCGCGGTGTGGTCGGGTGCCGCCGTCCATGCCTGCAACTTCGCCGGCGGGATGCACCACGCGATGCCCAGCGCGGCGGCGGGGTTCTGCGTCTACAACGACGCTGCGGGAGCCGTGCGTCAGCTCTTGGACGAGGGCGCGGAGCGCGTCGCCTACGTCGACCTCGACGCCCACCACGGCGACGGGGTGGAGGCGATCTTCTGGGACGATCCACGGGTCCTGACCTACTCGGTGCACCAGAACCCGCTGACCCTGTTCCCCGGCACGGGGTTCCCGACCGACACCGGGGGCGCGCCGGGGACCGTGGTCAACGTCTGCCTCCCGCCGCGGACGGAGGGCGCCGGGTGGCTCCGCGCGATCGACGCGACCCTGCCCGAGGCGCTGCGGTCGTTCGACCCTCAGGTGATCGTGAGCCAGCACGGGTGCGACTCGCACCGCGCCGACCCGTTGTCCGACCTGCGGACCACCCTGCCGGCGCTGCGCACGGCGAACCGGTGGGTCCACGAGCTCGCGCACGAGCTCTGTGAGGGACGCTGGGTCTCGCTCGGCGGTGGCGGGTACGCCGTGTGCCGGGTGGTGCCGTTCGCGTGGATGCACCTGCTCGCCGAGGCGGCGCACGTGCCGGTGTCCGACGGGACCGTCGTCCCCGAGGGGTGGCGAGCGTACGTCGACGAGATCTCGGGGGAGAGGACGGCGGACGTCGTCGACGCGATCGAGGTCCCTTTCGCGCGCTGGTCGGCGGGCTACGACCCGGGGTCCGACCTCGACCGGTCCATCCAGGCGACCCGCAACGCCGTGTTCCCGGGGCTCGGTCTGGACCCGCAGCACTGACGTCCCGCGGCTTGCCCTGGGCGAGGTAGGATGGTCGCTGGACTTCTCACGGTCGGGTACCCCGGCCGGGATCCGTGACCCGGTCATCACCGACTCAGGTCGACCGACTGCCGACAAGTATTGCGAGGGACCTATGGGCTCCGTCATCAAGAAGCGCCGCAAGCGTATGGCGAAGAAGAAGCACCGCAAGCTGCTTCGCAAGACGCGCCACCAGCGCCGCAACAAGAAGTGAACCGCCGCCGGCGCTAGCCGGCGCACGGACGTGCTACGAGCCCGGCCCCTCGAGGGGCCGGGCTCGAGTCGTCTCTGCGTGTGATCGTGGGCAGGCAGGCAGGCAGGCAGACAGGCAGGCAGGCAGTGTCAGCGCCCGCGGATCGTCCTGCCGATCTGGCGGACCACGAGCGCTCCCGCCCACACGGCGCCGGCGAGGCTCAGGGTCTTCGCGCCGCTGCGGGCGGCGCGGGCGGGCCTGCCCCGGAACTCGCGGACCGGCCACCCCACCTGGGCGGCGTGGCGGCGCAGGCGCGGCTCAGGGTTGATGGCGCACGGGTGGCCGACCGTCTGCATCATGGTGAGGTCGTTCATGGAGTCGCCGTAGGCGAAGGACTCGTCCAGGTCGATCCCGCGACGGGCGGCGAGCTCGGCGACGCCGGCGGCCTTGTGCCGGCCGTGCATCATGTCGCCGACGAGCGCACCCGTGTAGACGCCGCCCTCGGACTCGGCGACGGAGCCGAGCGCGCCGTTTGCGCCGAGCCGCCGCGCGATCATGGTGCCGATCTCGATCGGCGTGGCCGACACGAGCCAGACCTCGTGCCCGGCGGCGACGTGCTCGTCGAGCAGCCGCTTGGTGCCGGGGAAGATCCGCAGCTCGAGTACCTGGTCGTACACCTCCTCGCCGATCGCGACGATCTCCGCGACGGTGTGACCTGCCACGATGGACAGCGCGCGGGACCGCACGGTGTTGATCTGCCGCCGGTTCTCGCCGAGGGTCATGTACCGGAGGTGGTGGAGCCCGAGGCTCCACAGGTCGCGGATCCCGAAGAACTCCCGCTGGTACAGCGCGCGGGCGAGATGAGCGGCCGAGGCGCCGCGGATGATCGTGTTGTCGACGTCGAAGAACGCTGCCACCCGAGGGGTGCCGGGGTCCTGGGAGCCAGGTGCGTCCTGGGTGTCCGCCGGGTCCTCGATCATGGCGTTCACCCTAGTTGAGCGGGTGGGCCTGCGGGTCCGCCGACCGCCGGACGATCGCTACCCTCGAGGGATGACCACAGGTGATCCGTCGGGCCGCGCGCCCAGGGTGCTGCTCTACAGCCGCGCCGCCTGCCACCTCTGCGACGAGGCCAGGGACGTCGTCGTGCAGGTCTGCTCGGACGCGGGGGAGTCGTTCGACGAGATCGACATCGATGCGCCCGGGGCGGACCCGGCGCTGCGGGAGGAGCACGGTGAGCACGTGCCCGTGGTGCTCGTGGACGGTCGGCAGCAGGGGTTCTGGCGGGTCGACGCGGGCCGGCTCGCCCGCGCGCTGGCCCGCGGGGCCCGACCGCGCTGAGAGCGTAGGCCCCGGCATCGGTCCCGGTGTCGCCCCGGCGTGGCCCAGGGATCGCCGGGTCGCCCGCGACTCGCCCGCCGAAACCGGGTGACGTGTGAAAAACTCCACGAGCACGTCGCTCCGGTGCGACGTCGCGACGGAAGGTGGACGCATGGACTCGAGGGGTGACTCCGACGCCGGGGTGGCAGAGGCGCCGATCCCGCCCGCGACCGTCCGTCGACTCCCGTCGTACCTGAGGGCGCTGCACGGGCTCGCCGAACGTGGCGAGGAGCGCACGAGGTCGGCCGCGCTCGCGGAGCTCTCCGGGGTGAGCCCCGCCCAGCTGCGCAAGGACCTGTCGTTCCTGGGGTCCTTCGGGACCCGCGGGGTCGGCTACGACGTGAGCGAGCTCGCGCAGTACATCACCGCGACGCTGGGGATCGAGACGGAGCACCGGGTCGCGATCTTCGGGATCGGTGACCTCGGGCACGCGCTGGCGAACTACCCCGGGTACTCGCGGCGCGGTTTCGAGGTCGTGGCGCTGTTCGACGCGGCCCCCGAGATCATCGGCACGGAGGTCGCCGGGATCGTCGTGCACGGCCGCGGCGACGTCGCGCGCGTGCTCGCGGAGGAGCGGGTGACTCTCGCGGTGATCGCCACCCCTGCCTCGGTGGCGCAGGCGGCGACGGACGAGGCCGTCGAGGCCGGGATCCGGGGGATCCTCAGCTTCGCGCCGGTGTCGCTCCAGGTCCCCGAGCACGTCGACGTGCGCACCATCGACGTGAGCAGCGAGCTCCAGATCCTCGCGTTCCACCTGCAGGCGGGCCAGATCCCCACCCGGGTGCCGGGGGCGACGGCCGCGGGCGACACCGACCGGGTCTAGTTCTGCCGTTGGCGGGCGGTCCGTCGACGCGGCCGCTGCACGAGGCGACACCGGCCGGGCCTGGTCATGGGCGGCCCGCCGGACACAGCGACGGACGCCGGCCGGCAGGGGGTCCGGCCGACGTCCGTCGGTCTGTGGTCGCTCGTCAGGGGCTCGGCTTGAGCGTGACGAGCGGAGGCGGGGCGCGGTGCGCGTCCCGGGTCGTCGTCCTGGCTCAGCGGCGCTGGTTCAGCCCTGGGCGATGGTCGAGATGTCGAGCGTGATCGTGACCTTGTCGCTGACCATGACGCCGCCGGCCTCGAGCGCGGCGTTCCAGGTCAGGTCGAAGTCCTTGCGGGAGATCGTGGTGGCGGCCTCGAAACCGGCACGGGCGTAGCCGAACGGGTCGGTGGCGGTGCCGGAGAACTCGGTCGCGAGCGTCACGGGACGGGTCACGCCGTTGATGGTGAGGTCGCCGACCACGGCGAAGCCGTCGTCCGTGGCCTCGACGCCGGTCGAGGTGAAGGTCCACGTCGGCTTGTTGTCGGCGTCCCAGAAGTCGGCGGAGCGCAGGTGGCCGTCCCGCTTCTCGTCGCCGGTGCTCACCGACGCGGCGTCGATGGTGGCCGCGACCGAGGAGTCCTCGACGGTCTCGGCGATCGAGACGGTGCCCTCGGTGATCGCGAGCGTGCCGCGCACCTTGGAGATGCCGGCGTGGCGGACGGTGAACGTCGCCTGCGAGTGCGAGGCGTCGATCGCGTAGGTACCGGCGGTGAGCCCGGCGGGAAGGGTGGTGGCCATCGTCTGTCTCCTTCGTGTTGTTGAACTGTCAACTACCCTAACGCACGTATCCTCGGATCTGTTCCCGAACCGTCCGAGCGCCCGAGGAGAGCGACATGAAGGCTGCTCACGATGCACCACCACGCTGGCTGGACCGCGGTCAGCAGCGGTCGTGGCGGGCCTATCTCGACGGGAACGCGAGACTCCTCGACGCGCTGGACCGCGAGCACGACGCGCACCTGAGCGTCTCGCTCCCCGAGTACGAGGTGCTGGTCCGGCTCTCCGAGTCTCCCGAGGGCGCCCTGCGGATGTCGGTCCTCGCCGACGGCCTCGCGTACTCGCGGAGCCGGACGACGCACACCGTGCGACGCATGGAGGACCGGGGGCTCGTCCGGCGCGGCGCGGTCGCCGGCGACGGACGAGGGATCGTCTGCAGCCTCACCGACGCGGGTCGCAGCATGCTCGAGGCGGAGGCGCCCGCCCACGTGGCCGCCGTCCGGCGCTATCTCGTGGACGTGCTCACGGACGACGAGCTGGCCGCCCTCGGCGGCATCATGGCCAAGGTCGCCCAGGGGTGTGCCGCAGATCCCGCCTCGCGTGGTCCGTCGTCCGCCAAGTCTTTGGGAGACTAGGGGCATGGTCACCACGACGGTCCACCTCATGCGCCACGGCGAGGTCCACAACCCTGACGGGATCCTCTACGGACGCATCCCCGGCTACCACCTCTCCGAGCGAGGCCACCAGATGGCCCGCCGAGTCGCCCACCACCTGGCCGACCCCACGGTCGACCGGGACGTCGCCGCCGTCATCGCGTCGCCGCTGCAGCGCGCCCAGGAGACGGCGACGCCGGTCGCCGAGGCCCTGGGGGTCGCCCTCGAGACCGACGAACGGCTCATCGAGGCCGGCAACCACTTCGAGGGCATGACCTTCGGTGTCGGCGACGGCTCCCTGCGCCACCCCGAGCACTGGCGCTACCTCTGGAACCCGATGCGGCCGTCGTGGGGCGAGCCCTACACCGAGCAGGTCGAGCGCATGGCGGCAGCCGTCAAGGACGCGCGCGACGCGCACCGCGGCCGCGAGGTCGTCCTCGTCAGCCACCAGCTGCCGGTCTGGATCACCCGCCTGAGCATCGAGGGCCGGCGCCTGTGGCACGACCCCCGCAAGCGCGAGTGCTCGCTGGCCTCGCTGACGTCGCTGCGCTTCGACGGGAACCGCTTCGTCGGGCTCTCCTACACGGAACCCGCCGCCGACCTCCTCCCGGGCGCGTCGGCCACCGCCGGGGCGTGAGGACGGACCGCGCGCACGGTTCTCAGGCGCGACCCAGGAACCTCGGACAGGCTGCCGTCGTGACCCGACGCCCGGCCCGCGCCGTCCTCACGGCGTGCGCGGTCTCGCTGACCGCCGTGGCCGTGCTGGCGGGCTGCGTCCAGGACTCCGGCGTGACCGGGGCGGACGACGTGATCGGCCAGGGGTACGTGTCCGGCGACGGGTCCGTCCGCACCTGGGAGGTCGACGAGCGCTCCGAGCCGGTCACCGTCACCGGGACCGACTTCGAGGGTGACCCGGTCGACACCTCCGCGCACCGCGGCCAGGTCGTCCTGCTCAACACCTGGTATGCGAGCTGTGCGCCCTGCCGTGCAGAGGCGCCGACGCTGGTCGCGCTCGCCGACGACCGTGTTGACGACGTGCAGATCATCGGCATCAACCGGGTCGACGACGCCGGTGCCGCCCAGGCGTTCGAGCGCACCTTCGACGTGCCGTACCCGTCGATCGCCGACACCGACGGTAGCGCCGTGGCGACCCTCCAGGGCACCGTGCCCCTCCAGGCCGTCCCGACCACCGTGATCCTCGACGCGCAGGGCCGGGTCGCCGCGCGCGTCATCGGCGAGGCGGAGGCCTCGACCCTCGACTCGCTCGTCGACGACGTGCTCGCCGAGGCGTCCTGACATGGGCGGCGACCTCGCGGCCACCGCGTACTCGGGCAACCTCCTGCTCGCTCTCCCGGTGGCCCTGCTCGCAGGGCTCGTCTCGTTCGCCTCGCCGTGCGTGCTGCCGCTCGTCCCCGGCTACCTGGGCCTGCTCAGCGGCATGGCGGGAGCGACCGCGGGCCCGGCCGGGCAGGGTCGGACGGCGGCGCCCGGGTCGGGTGGTCCCGTCCCGTCGGTCGGCACCGCGGCCGCCTCCGCCACCGCCTCGGCTGCTGCCTCCGTCGCGCCCTCGGCTGCTCCCGTCGGAGGTCCTCCCGCAGCGACGGGGATCCTCCCGGACACCCGCTCGGCGCGCCGGCGCGTGCTCCTCGGCGTCGCCCTGTTCGTCGCGGGGTTCGCCGTCGTGTTCGTGACCCTGACGGTCGTCGCCGGCGCGATCGGCTCCCAGCTCCTCGCCCACCAGGACGTGATCCTGCGGGTGCTGGGCGTCGTCGTCATCGCGATGGGCCTCGTCTTCATGGGGGCGTTCGGCTTCATGCAGCGTGAGCGCAGGCTCCACGTCGCCCCGAGGGCCGGGCTGTGGGGCGCGCCCGTCCTGGGCTTCGTGTTCGGGCTCGGCTGGGCGCCGTGCATCGGGCCGACCCTCGCGGCCGTGATGGCGCTCTCGCTCGACGGCGGCTCGCCGGCGCGCGGCGCCGTGCTCGGTCTCGCCTACAGCATCGGTCTCGGCCTGCCGTTCCTCGCGATCGCCCTGGGCCTCGAGTCGTCCACCCGGATGGTCGCCTTCATGCGCCGCCACCGGGTCGTGATCATGCGTACCGGCGGCGCGCTCCTCGTCGTCCTCGGTGTGCTCCTCGTCTCCGGGGTCTGGCAGGCGTGGAGCGCGCAGATCGCCGGCTGGGTCGGCGGCTTCGAGCCGGTGATCTGATGGCACGGACGGAGCGGCCCTACCGGCCCGAGGGCATCGACGACGCGTTCACGACGGGCGCCACAGGCGCGAGCACGACGGACTCGAACACGACGGCCTCGACGGCCTCGGCGGCCACGAACGGCACGGCGCAGAAGTCACCGACCCTGCCGTCGCTCGGCTGGCGCGGGTCCCTGCGCTGGGTCTGGCGCCAGCTCACCAGCATGCGCGTCGCGCTCATGCTGCTGATGCTGCTCGCCGTCGCCGCGGTGCCCGGGTCGGTCCTGCCGCAGCGCTCCCAGGACCCTGCGGCGGTCCAGCGGTACCTCGACGACCACGCCACCACCGGCCCGTGGCTCGACGCCGTCCAGATGTTCGACGTCTACTCGTCGGTCTGGTTCTCCGCGATCTACCTCCTGCTGTTCGTCTCCCTCGTGGGCTGCATCCTGCCGCGCACCGCCGCGCACCTGCGTGCGCTCCGGGCGCGCCCGCCGCGCACGCCGCGCCGGTTCGAGCGGTTCCCGGCGCGGGCCGGGGCGACGACCGACGCGACCACCGACGAGGTGGTGGGGGCCGCCGTCCGGCACCTGCGGGGAGGTGGCGGTGGCTGCCGACCTTCCGCGTCGTCACCGAGGACCCGGGCGCGGACGGCGAGCGCACGGTCGCCGCCGAGCGCGGGTACCTGCGCGAGACGGGGAACCTGGTGTTCCACCTCGCGCTGCTCGGACTGCTCGTGTCGGTCGCGACGGGGCAGCTGCTCCACTACCGCGGGCAGGCGATCATCACCGAGGGCCGCGGCTTCGCGAACTCGGTCGTCGACTACGACTCGTTCGAGAACGGCGCGCTGTTCCGCCCGAGCACCCTGGTCCCGTTCACGATGACGCTCGACTCGTTCGAGTCGCAGTTCACGGCCGGGGCGCAGGCGCGCGACTTCACCGCGAACGTGACGGTGACGGACCCGGACGGGACGTCGTCCGCCGAGACGATCAAGGTCAACCACCCGCTGACCGCCGGGGGAGCGAAGGTCTACCTCCAGGGCAACGGGTACGCGCCGCAGGTCACGGTCACGGACGCGGACGGCGAGGTCGCCTTCGCGGGCGCGGTCCCGTTCATCCCCGAGGACGACGTGTACACGTCGCGCGGTGTCATCAAGGTGCCCGACGTGTCGCCCGGACTCGACCAGATCGGGCTCGTCGGGTACCTGCTGCCGACGGCCGAGATCACCGACGACGGCGCGCTGTCGCTGTTCCCGCAGCCGTTCAACCCGCGCCTGGTGCTCGACGTCTGGTCGGGCGACCTCGGCCTCGACGAGGGCGCCCCGCAGAACGTGTACCGCCTCGACACCGACGACATGACCGCGGCCGTCGACGAGGACGGCGAGCGCGTGACGCTGGTCGTCGCGCCCGGCGAGACGGTCGACCTGCCCGACGGGATGGGCACCCTGACCTTCGAGGAGCTGCCGCGGTTCGTGGGCCTCGACCTGCGGTACGACCCGGCGCTCGCGTGGATCCTGACGTTCGCGCTCGCCGCGCTCGGTGGCCTGGTGCTGTCGCTCTTCATGCCCCGTCGTCGCGTCTGGCTCCGCGTGACGCCCACGACCGACGGGTCCGGGCGTACCGTGATCTCCGTGGCAGGGCTGGCGCGGCACGACGACGCCGGGCTCCAGGGCGAGGTCGACGCGCTCGTCGCGGCGATCCCCGGGGTGGCGGCATCGGGCGACCCGAGCGGCGCCGGCTCGACCGGTCCCCGCCGGGACGCGAGCCGCCGGAGCGAGAACCCCGGCACCGAGAACCGACCTGACAGCACGACCGAACGAGAGAAGGCCGAAGGATGACCGTCGCCGAGCTGAGCACAGACCTCGTCTGGGCAGCCGCCACCGTTCTCGCGATCGCGTTCGTCGCGTTCGCCGTGGACCTCGCGCAGCTCTCCGGACGCCGGGGAGACCTCCCGGCGCACGGCCGACGAGAAGGTGTCGGTCGCTGCCGCGGGCGCGGAGCCGGCCGGTGGCGTCGACGCGCCGGTCGACGCGACCTCGGGCCCCACCACGGCCGACGCCGACGAGACGGGCGCCCCCGGCAGGCGCCGCTCCAAGGCCGCAGGCATCGGCATCTCCACGTCGTGGCTCGCCACCGGGCTGCTGCTGTTCGCGATCGTCGCCCGTGGGTTCGCCGCCGGTCGGGCGCCGTGGGCCAACATGTACGAGTTCGCCGTCGTCGGGGCGTTCGTGGCGCTCGCAGTGTTCCTCGGCGTCAACTCGCGTCGCGACGTGCGCTACCTCGGTGCGTTCGTCACGGGCCTCGCCGTCCTGTTCCTCGCCGTCGCCCAGGTGAACCTGTTCGTCCCGGCCGACGGCGTCCAGCCGGCGCTCCAGTCCTACTGGCTCGTGATCCACGTGGGCGTCGCGATCATCGCGACGGGCATCTTCACGGTTGCGGCGGTCACGTCGCTGCTCCAGCTCTTGCGCGACTCCAGGGACTCCGGCTCGGTGCTGCTGAACCGCAAGGCCTTCGGGTGGCTCGACGTCACCCCAGGACCGGTGCAGCTCGAGGCGCTGAGCTTCCGGCTCAACGCCGTCGCGTTCGTGCTCTGGACGTTCACCGTCATCGGTGGCGCGATCTGGGCGGAGCACGCGTGGGGCCGCTACTGGGGTTGGGACCCCAAGGAGGTCTGGAGCTTCGTCGTCTGGATCGTGTTCGCCGCGTACCTGCACGCACGCACGACCCGCGGCTGGTCCGGTCGCCGCGCGGCGTACTTCGTCCTCGTCGGCTACGCGTGCGTCATCTTCAACTTCACGGGCGTGAACCTGATCTTCAACGGCCTGCACTCGTACTCGGGCGTGCCGACCGACTGACGGCTGGACCGGCTGACGCTCAGGCCGTCGAAGGCTTGGACCGGGTGACGCCCAGACCGACTGGCGCTCAGACCGGCACCTTCCGACTGGCGGCGAGACTGTCGCGCGGGCCGTGCCCGAGGGCGTCAGACGTTCGGCGTGGCCGGTCCTCGCGGGACCTACCCGCGGGTGTCGTCGCGCGGGTCGTCGTCGCCGGAGTCGTCGGTTCCCGAGCTGTCGTCCTTCTCGCGGGGCGCTTCGTCGCCGGTGTCCTTCGGCTCGCTGGTCGGGCGATCGTCGCCCAGGTCGCCCGCAGCCTGGCTCTCGTCCGCGCCGCTCGGGTCCGCGTCGCCAGGTCCCGCAGCAGCACCGCCGGCGGCACCACCGTCGGCGGGACCCTGACGGCGGCGTTGCTCCTGGGCGAGCCGCCACAGGAAGTCCGGGTCGTCGTCCGGGGCCACAGGCCCGGAGGCGCGCGGACGCGTCCCTCGACCGTTCGACCGGGAGCCGCGTCCGGGGAGCCCGCGGGGCCCGTTCCCGCGACGCGCGCCGTCCGGGAGCGCTTCGCGACGATCCACGCGAGCGGGCCGAAGTAGGGCAGGACGATGATGAGCAGGATCCACAGGCCCTTGGGCATGCCGCCCCGCTCACGCTCGTCGCTGTTGGCGCAGTCGGTGAGTGCGTAGACGGCCAGGCCGACCGCGACGAGGACGATCAGGACGCGCATCATCCCTCCAGGATAGGCGCCTACCCTGGGTGCCGTGCCCCTCGTCCTGTACTCCGTCCTCCGCCTCCTCCTGTTCGCCGTCGCGCTCGGTGGCCTGTACCTCGCCGGGCTGCGGGGATGGCTGCTCGTCGTGGTCGCGGCCGCGATCGCGCTGATGGTGAGCTACCTCGCGCTCGCCCGTCCGCGCGACGCCGCGTCGCGCTACCTGGCCCAGAAGCAGGAGGCGCGCAGCGCGCGCACGGCTCGAGGGGCGGCGTCCGACGTGGACGCCGCAGCCGAGGACGCCGCGGTGGACGGCGCATCGGGCCACACGTCGGACGGCGCGTCGGGAGACACGTCGGACGGCAGGCCGGACGCGGAACCGGACGACGCGGTCGCGCGGAATCGGGACGCGCGGTATCAGGACGCGCGGGACGCGGCGACGGACCGCGAGGACCACGGCCCGTCGGGCCCTGCCGCGAGGCGCTGAGCCCGGCCGGTCCCGGCCGAGGGCTCAGAGCGCGAGGCCCACGCCCAGGAGCACGCCGTAGGCGAGCTCGTAGACCCCGGTGCCCGCGAGCACCGGCACGAGGGCGCGGCCGCGCGCTCCTGCGACGACCGTCACCGACAGCATGGCGGCGGGCGCCAGCAGCAGGAGGGTCAGCAGCGACCACGGCGCGACCGCGGCGCACACCGCGGCGAGCGGGATCGGCAGCAGGATCCCGGCGAGGTAGGCGCGGCGGGCCTTGGAGTCGCCGAGCCGGACGGCGAGCGTCCGCTTGCCCGCGACGACGTCCGTCGGGATGTCGCGGATGTTGTTGGCCATGAGGATCGCGCAGGCGATGAGTCCGATCCCGACGGCGCCCAGCCATGCGGTCCACGGCACGGTCCCGGCCTGGACGTAGGTGGTCCCGGCGGTCGCGACGAGGCCGAAGAACACGAAGACGAAGACCTCGCCGAGACCGCGATAGCCGTAGGGAGACCGCCCGCCGGTGTAGTACCAACCCGCGGCGATCGAGGCCGCGCCGACGGCGAGCAGCCACCAGTGCCCGGTGATCACGACGAGGACGAGCCCGAGGAGCGCGCCGAGGCCGAACGCTCCGATCGCGGCGGCCTTGACGTGGGACGGCGGCGCCGTGCCGGTGGCGGTCAGCCGCAGCGGGCCGACCCGGTCGAGGTCGGTGCCGCGGACCCCGTCGGAGTAGTCGTTGGCGTAGTTGACGCCCACCTGCAGGGCCAGGGCGACGCCGAGCGCGAGGATCGCCGGCACGAGCGCGAACCCGTCGATCTGCGCGGCGGCGCCCGTCCCGACCAGCACGGGGGCGGCCGCTGCGGGGAGGGTGCGGGGGCGGGCGCCCTGGAGCCATTCGGCGGCCGTCGTCATCTGCTGATCTCGTCCTCGTCGCTCGTCGTCCCGGCCGCCAGCGCGGCGACCGCGGTGCGGTCGATCTTGCCGGGACCGCGGTGCGGCAGCCCGTCCACGACCACCAGCCGCCGGGGTGCCGACGGCGAACCCAGGGTAGTCGCGACGCGGGTGCGGACCAGGCCGAGCAGGTCCTCGAGCGACAGGGTGCTACGGCCCGCCGGGTCGGCGAGGGTGATGGCGGCGACCACCGCGGTGCCCCACTCCTCGTCGGGAACGCCCACCACGCAGACCTCACCGATCCCGCGGAGCTCGCCGAGCACCGCCTCGACGGCGGCGGGGGCGACGTTCACGCCGCCCGTGACGATCATGTCGTCGGCGCGGCCCAGGACCTCGACGGCGTCGACCCCGAGGGGTCGGACGGCGTCGCCCGGGTCCGCGTGACCGTCCCGAGGTCGTTGGTCCGGAACCAGCGGCGCCCGGTGGCCGGGTCGGTCGTGAACCCGCCCTGCGGGGTCCCGGGCGGACCGACGTACCCGGCCGCGAGGACCGGCCCGGCGATCTCCAGGACACCGCCGACCTGCCGCACGTCGACGCCCGGCAGCGGGACGCCGTCGTACACGCACCCGCCGCAGGTCTCCGACATGCCGTAGGTGGTGACGACCCGGAGCCCGTGGTCGCGGGCCTGCGCGAGCGTCGCCGGTGGCGTCGCGGCCCCACCCACGAGGATCGCGTCGAGAGTCCGCAGGGCGTCGAGCGCCTCCAGCCCGTCGACGTGCCCCGCCGTGGCGCCGGTGAGGACGCGGTGGAGCTGGGTGGGCACCAGCGAGGCGTACCGCCGGCCGGGCCCGGCGCGGCGGACGAGGTCGACGAGCAGTCCGGTGCCGCGCGGGCCGTCCGGGGTCGGCACCACCGGGTCCACCCCCGCGACGTGCGAACGCACGATCACCTGGAGCCCGGCGACGTGGGTCGTGGGGAGGGCGAGCAGCCACTGGCCGGGACCGCCGAGGCGCGCGTGGGTCGCGGTCGCGGACGCGACGAGCGCGTCCGCGCGCAGCGCCACCGTCCGCGGCGTGCCCGTGGACCCCGAGGTGGTGACGAGCAGCGCCGTCCCCTCCGGGACGACGGCAGCGCCGACCGGGCCCGGCAGGGGCAGGTCGGTCGCGACGGGAGGGCCGCCGTCCAACGCCGTCGCGATCGCGGCCCGGAGGGCGTGGGCGTCCTCGGGCGCGGGAACGGCGTGCATCAGCACAGCGTAGGCCGGGAGCGTCCGCTCAGAACGCGTACGGGAACCCGGACCAGTCGGGGTCCCGCCGCTCGAGGAACGCGTCCCGGCCCTCCACCGCCTCGTCGGTCATGTAGGCCAGCCGTGTCGCCTCCCCGGCGAAGACCTGCTGACCCATGAGGCCGTCGTCGGGCAGGTTGAACGCGAACTTGAGCATGCGGACCGCCTGGGGCGACTTGGTCGCGATGATCCGCGCGTACTCGACCGCGAGGGCCTCGAGGTCGTCGTGCTCGGCCACCTCGTTGATCGCACCCCAGCGCTCGGCGTCGTCGGCCGAGTACTCGCGGGCGAGGAAGAAGATCTCGCGGGCACGCTTCTGGCCGATCTGCCGGGCCAGGTACGCGGAGCCGTAGCCGCCGTCGAACGAGCCGACGTCGGCGTCGGTCTGCTTGAACCGTGCGTGCTGCCGGCACCCGATCGTCAGGTCCGCGACGACGTGCAGGGAGTGCCCGCCCCCGGCGGCCCACCCGTCGACCACGGCGACGACGACCTTGGGCATGGTCCGGATCAGGCGCTGCACCTCGAGGATGTGGAGCCGGCCGGCGCGGGCCGGGTCGACGTGGTCGGCCGTCTGTGCGGCGCCGCCGCCGTCGGGGGCGGTCGTGTACTGGTAGCCCGACCGCCCGCGGATCCGCTGGTCCCCACCCGAGCAGAACGCCCAGCCCCCGTCCTTCGGCGACGGGCCGTTGCCGGCGATCAGGACGGTGCCGACGTCCGAGGTCATCCGGGCGTGGTCGAGCGCGCGGTAGAGCTCGTCGACGGTGTGGGGGCGGAACGCGTTGCGGACCTCGGGGCGGTCGAACGCGATGCGCACGACCGGGAGGTCGCGCGCCGCGTCGCCGGAGCGGTCGACCCCGCGGTGGTACGTGATGTCCGTCAGGTCGTCGAACCCGGCGACCTCGCGCCAGCGGGTGGGGTCGAAGGTCTCGGACACGGTGCGGGGGAGTTCGGTCACGCTGGCAAGGCTAGACCGGGAGTCTCGCCCGCGAGCAAGACTGGTACGCTCGTACCATTATTCGGCGACCCGGTGGTCGGGACGGAGCGAGGTGAGCATGTCATGGCATGGGCGGTACTGATCCTCTCGGGGGTGCTCGAGGCAGGGTGGGCGCTGAGCCTCAAGGCGTCCGAGGGCTTCACGCGGCTCTGGCCCAGCGTGAGCTTCGGCGTCATGCTCGCCGCATCCATGCTCGGCCTCGCCTACGCCCTCCGCACGCTGCCCGTCGGGCCGGCGTACGCGGTGTGGGTCGGCATCGGGGCGTCCCTCACCGCGGTGCTGGCGATCGTCTTCATGGGGGAGTCCCTCTCCGTGCTCAAGGTCGTCTCGCTCGTCCTGATCGTGGCGGGGGTCGTCGGGCTCAACCTGGCGGGCGGGGGCCACTGATGGGCGACGTCGAGAACCGTTCGGACGGGCAGGCGCACGAGCAGGCGGACGGACAGGCGCGCGACGACGCCGCCCCGCCGCGCCGCCAGGCCCGGGGCGTACGACGCCGGACGGCGATCGTGCGGGCCGCTGCCGACCTGATCCTGCGCGACGGCCCCGGCGCCCTCAGCCATCGCAGCGTCGCCGCGGAGGCCGACGTGCCCCTCGCCGCGACCACCTACTACTTCGCCGGCCTCGATGAGATCGTCGCCGAGGCCGGGCGGGTGCTCTCGGCCGGGTGGGCGCAGAGCGCCGGGGCGCAGGTGGCCGTCGCGCGCCGCGCCGTGGCCTCGGGAGAGGTCGGCCCGTCCGTCGCCGGGAGGCGGCGCAGCGCGGAGATCCTCGTCGACGCGATCGTGCCCGACGGGGACCGGACGGCGGTCCGCGGCTTCTACGAGCAGCTCGCCGGAGCGGGGCGCAACCCCGCGCTCGAGGCCGCCTACGCGGCGGGCCGGGAGGCGCTCGACGTCGCGATCGCAGAGCTCGCGGACGTCCTCGGGGTGGGGCCGGGCGTCCAGGTCCTGGTCGCCGTGGTGGACGGCGCGGCCGTCACGGCGCTCGCGGAGGGCCGGGACGTCCGGGCGCTGGCCGTCGACCTGGTCGGTCAGGTGCTCACGGACGCCTGACCTTGGGATCGGGACCGGTCTGGCGGGTCGGGTCACAGCGTCGTCGCCGGTCCGCGGGAGCTCGCGGCACTAGGCTGGCCAGGTGTCGCCAGAACCCGCGGGGCCCGCAGCGAGCGGGCTCGTCGTCTACCGCACACCCCTGCGCCTGAGGTTTCGTGGCGTCGACGCGCGGGAGGGCGTCCTCGTCCGCGGGGCTGCGGGCTGGGGCGAGTTCTCGCCGTTCCGCGAGTACGACGACGCCGAGGCCCTCGCCTGGTGGCGAGCGGCCCGCGAGGCGGCCGACGTGGGCTGGCCCGCCCCTCGCCGTGACGCCGTCCCCGTGAACGTCACCGTCCCCGCCGTCGATGCGGACCGCGCCCACGAGATCGTCGTGGCCTCCCACGGGTGCCGGACGGCGAAGGTCAAGGTCGCGCAGCGCCTCGCCGACGGGTCGTACGAGCCGGTCGGCGCGGAGATCGCCCGGCTCGAGGCGGTCCGGGCCGCGCTCGGTCCGGGCGGGCTCGTCCGGATCGATGCCAACGGCGCCTGGGCGGCGGACGAGGCGGTCGCCCGGATCCGCGTGCTGGACCGCGCCGCCGGAGGGCTCGAGTACGTCGAGCAGCCGTGCGCCAACGTCCCGGAGCTCGCGGCGGTGCGCCGGGCCGTCGACGTGCCCGTCGCCGCCGACGAGTCGATCCGCCGGGCCGAGGACCCGTTCGCCGTGGTCCGCGCGAAGGCCGCCGACATCGTCGTCCTCAAGGTGCAGCCGCTCGGCGGGGTGCAGGCGTGCCTCGACCTGGCCGAGCAGGTCGGGCTTCCCGTCGTCGTGTCGTCGGCGATCGAGACCTCCGTCGGGATCGCCGCAGGCGTGGCGCTCGCGGCCGCGCTCCCCGAGCTGCCGCACGCGTGCGGCCTCGCGACGACCTCCCTGCTCGCCCAGGACGCCGTGCCGCACCGGCTGGCGCCCGTCGACGGGCAGATCCCGGTCGGCAGACCGGACCCCGACGCGACGTCCCTCGCGGCCCTCGCCGCAGACCCCGATACCGAGCGCTGGTGGCGCGACCGGGTCGGGCGCGTCGAGCGGCTGGCCGCCGCAGCACCGGCCGGGAGCGGTCCCGTCGTGGAGGGGTCCGATGACCGACTCGCCCGCGGTCCGCGCGGGGCGCGTCCTCGTCGCCGAGCTCGTCGCGCACGGGGTGCGGCACGTCGTCCTCAGCCCCGGCTCCCGCAGCGCGCCGCTGGCCTACGCGCTCGCCGACGCCGAGTCCCGCGGCGAGCTGCGGCTGCACGTCCGCGTCGACGAGCGCTCTGCAGGGTTCCTCGCGCTCGGTCTGGCCAAGGGCGCGGCGCTCGCGGGCGAGCCGGAGGCCGTCGCCGTCGCGACGACGTCCGGCACCGCGGCCGCGAACCTGCACCCGGCCGTGCTCGAGGCGCACCACACCGGGGTCCCCGTCGTGGTGCTCACCGCGGACCGGCCCCACGAGCTGCGCGGGACCGGGGCCAACCAGACCACCGCGCAGCCCGGGCTGTACGCGTCCGCCGTGCGGTACGAGGCCGACGTGCCCGCCCCGTCGGGGGCGGCCGGCGAGGACCGAGACCTGCGCGCCGTGCTCACCCGGGCGCTCGCGGCGGCGCTCGGCGCCCGCACCCAGCACCCCGGGCCTGTGCACCTGAACCTGTCGTACCGCGACCCGCTCGTGCCGAGCGACAGTCCGCACGAACCCGGGCACGAGGACGTTCAGCCGCTCGCGGGGAGAGCGCGGCGGGGTCGGACCCCGTCGACGCGTCGTCCGCCGAGGTCCCGGGAGCCTCGCTGCCGTCGCGCGACCCGGCGCCGGGTCGCGGCGTCGTGGTGCGGTCGGTGCCGCCGTCCGACGGTCCTCCGGTCGTCGAGGTGCCGGACGACGTCGCGCACCTCGTGCGGGTGGGTCCGGACGAACCGCCGACGGTCGTGGTCGCCGGCGACGGGGCAGGGGCATGGGTGCGCGGGCTCGCCGAGAACCGCGGCTGGCCCGTGCTCGCCGAGCCGTCGTCGGGCGCCACGGGCGGCCCGCACCAGGTCTGCGCGTACCGGCTGCTGCTCGACACGTCGCTCGCGGGCGAGGTGCGGCGCGTCGTCGTGGTCGGTCGCCCGACGCTCTCCCGCCCGGTGCAGCGCCTCCTCGGGCGCCCGGAGGTGACGGTGCTCGTCGTCGCTCCCGGCGCGGCACCCTGGGTCGACCCGGGGCGGGTCGCCGACGTCGTGCTGCCCGGCCGCCCGAGCGCGTGGTCCGAGAGCTGCACCGCTGACTCCACCGATACCGCGAGCGCTGCCGACTCCACCGACACCGCGGGCACCGCCGACACCGCCGGCACCGTGGGCGCCGTCGATGCCACCTGGTGCGCACGATGGGTGCGGGCCGGGCGCCGCGCTTCAGAGGTCGTGGCCGACGAGCTCGCGCGCGAGCCGCGGCAGGCGGGCGACACCGGTGAACCGCTGGGTGCATCGGGCTCGTCGGGCTTGTCAGGTCTGGGCGTGGCGCGCGCGGTCGCCGCCTCCACGTCGGGTCGCGTCGCCGGGCAGCGACCGGTGCTGATCGTCGGCTCCTCCAACCCCGTGCGCGACCTCGATCTCGTGACCGGGATCGATGCCGTCGGCGCCGAGCACGCGGAGGCGCCCCTGACCGTCGTGGCCAACCGCGGGCTCGCCGGCATCGACGGCGTGGTCTCGACCGCGACCGGGGTGGCCCTGAGCAGTGGCCGCCCGACGACGGTGCTCCTCGGCGACCTCACGTTCCTCCACGACATCGGCGGACTCCTGCGAGGTGCCGGCGAACCCGCCCCCGACCTGCGCGTCGTCGTGGTCAACGACGACGGAGGCTCGATCTTCGCGACCCTCGAGCAGGGCGCGCTCGCCGCGCGCAGCGAGACGGCGGCGGCACGCTTCGAGCGTGTCTTCGCGACCCCCACGGGGCCGACCTGGCGGCGTTGTGCCACGGTTACGGCGTCCGGCACACCCGGGTCTCGACGGGGGACGACCTCGCGTCGGAGCTCGCGGCTCCCGTGGCGGGCGTCGAGGTGATCGAGGCGCGCGTGTCACGTGCCGGTCGCCAGGGGCAGGAGGCACGGCTGCGCGCCGCCGTCGAGGATTCCTAGGGAACTCCCAGGAAAGTCCAAGGCATACGTCAGGCTGCCCCTGTTGAATCGAGGTCGGATCAAGGAGGCGACCTGATGAACGACGAGCGCACGCCGGAGCAGCCGGCCCAGGACACGACGAGCACGCAGCAGCACCCGCAGGTGAACCCGACGCAGCCCGTCGAGGTTCCCCAGGCCTGGGGGAGCGCCCCGGCGGCGAGCCGCCGCGGCCCGACGCCGCGGCCTATCGAGGAGCCGGGCAGCAGCAGGCGCCTCAGCAGCAGCCGCGCTACGGCGCGTACGCACCGCAGCAGTACGGGCAGCAGGCCCCCGGCCAGCAGCAGGGCGCCGCCCCGCAGCACACCGCGCACTACGCGCAGGCCGGCCAGCACGGCTATGCCGCGCAGCAGCAGAACCAGCAGGGCGCCACCGACCCCCACGACCCGTGGGCTGCGCCGCAGAACGGGTCGGGCGCTCCGGCCGGGACGCCGTCCGGCACCGGGGAGGCCGCGCACCGCCGCGGTATCTGGCTGCCGGTCACGGCAGCCGCCGTGGGCGGGGCCCTGCTCGCGAGCTTCGGGACCGCAGCGCTCACCGGCGCCTTCGACGGGTCGACGTCGGCCTCGGCCTCCCTGGCCGACGTCGGCGGCTCAGGCTCTTCCACGAGCGGCGAGGGCACCGGGTCGGCCGTGACGAGCTCGACGTCGCAGAACCCCGACTGGGAGGAGGTCACGACGGCCGTCTCCCCGTCCGTCGTCGCCATCCAGGTCACCACCGCCCAGGGCGGGGGCGAGGGGTCCGGTGTGGTCATCGACACCGACGGTCACATCGTCACGAACAACCACGTCGTCTCGGGTGCCGAGTCCGTGAGCGTGACGCTCAGCGACGGCCGCCTCTACGAGGCCGAGATCGTCGGTACGGACCCCACCACCGACCTCGCCGTGGTCAAGCTCAAGGACGCTCCGGACGACCTGCAGCCCGCGTCGATCGGCGACTCGGACACGGTCGCCGTGGGCGAGCCCGTGCTCGCGGTCGGCAACCCGCTCGGCCTGGCCAACACGTCGACGACCGGCATCGTGTCCGCACTCGACCGGCCGGTCTCGGCCTCGGGCGAGGACACCTCTGACGTGGTCGTCACGAACGCGATCCAGATCGACGCCGCGGTCAACCCCGGCAACTCGGGCGGGCCGCTGTTCGACGCCGAGGGCAACGTCATCGGCATCACCTCGTCGATCGCCAGCCTGTCGAGCGGGCAGTCCCAGTCCGGGTCGATCGGCCTCGGCTTCGCGATCCCGGTGAACCTCGCCAAGAACATCAGCGCGCAGCTCATCGAGAACGGCACGGCAGAGCACGCGTTCCTCGGCGTGAACCTCACAGACGCCTCGGCGACCGCGGACGGCGTCACCCGCCGCGGCGCCGAGGTCGCCGCGGTCAGCGACGGCTCGCCCGCCGCGGACGCCGGCATCCGGACCGGTGACGTGATCGTCGCGATCGGCGACGACGCGGTGAACGGTGCCGAGTCCCTGACGGCGTTCGTCCGCGAGCGTGAGGCCGGCGAGCAGGAGACCCTGACGCTGGTGCGCGACGGCTCGTCGCAGACCGTGGACGTCACCTTCGCGACGCGACCTGCTGACGAGCAGTCCAGCAGCGGTGGCGACAGCGTCGTCCCGGGCGACGGGCAGAGCCAGCAGGACGGCCAGGGCGACGGCCAGGAAGACGGGCAGGGAGACGGGCAGGGCCAGCAGGGCGACGGCTCGGACCAGAGCCAGCCGAACAACATCCCCGACTGGCTGCAGAAGCTCTTCGAGGAGCAGAACCAGGGCTGACCCGCCAGCCTGTCCCGGACCGACCGGCACGCGTCCGGACATGTCCGGACCGCACACGCACCGGCCCGCCCCCTCGATCGGGGGCGGGCCGGTGCGTCTGCTCAGGCGAGCGAACGGCTGAAGTAGGTGGCGTCCTCGACGTACCCGAGGGCTCGGTAGAAGTCGCCCGCCCCCGGTGTCGCGAGGCTCACGCTGACCGCGTCCACGGACCGTGCCCAGCGCTCCGCGGCGCGGACCAGCTCGCGGCCCAGGCCCTGTCGGCGGGCCGAGGGCAGGACGGCGACCTCCGAGACCCAGACGACGGACCCGCCCGCCGCGAGGGTGCGGTGGAAGTTGGCCAGCAGGTAGCCGACGAGCCCTTCGTCCGGGGACTCGGCGACGACGAGATACGTGTCGAGGAGGCTGACCAGGGGACCGAACGAGCGGTCGAAGGACCCGCGGTCGGGCTGGTCGCCGGGGATCTGCCGGACGAGCGGCCACACCGCCTCGCGGTCGCCGCTCGTGGCCCTGCGCAGCACGAGACCGTCGAGCTGCGGCGGCTCGGGCGGGTCGCCGGCCTGGGTCAGGTGTGGCATACCGCACAAAATACCAGCGACGCCGTCGGGGCCAGGCGGGCGACCAGGCAGGTCGTCAGGCGCCGAGCGCGCCCCGCATCGGCTCGAGCTTCGCCTCGGACTCCGCCAGCTCGGCGGACGGGTCCGAGGCCGCGACGATCCCGCACCCGGCGAACAGCCGCACTGTGCGGGCGTCGGTGGCCGAGATCTCGCACGAGCGCAGCGCGATGCCCCACTCGCCGTCGCCGTCGGCGCCGAACCACCCGACGGGCGCGGCGTAGCGGCCACGGTCCAGGCCCTCGACGTCGTGGATCACGGCACGGGCCGCGCGGGTCGGCGTCCCGCAGACCGCCGCGGACGGGTGCAGGGCCGCCGCGAGGGCGAGGCTCGACGGGGCGCCGGCCGCCGGGGTCCGCCGCTCCGCGGGCGCGTGCTGGTGGGTGTCGACGGGAGGCGCCGGGTCGGAGCGCAGCACGCCGGTCACGTCCGAGGCGAGGTGCAGCACGTTCGGCAGGTGCAGCACGAACGGGGCCTCGGGGACGTTCATGGACGAGCAGAACGGGGCCAGCGCGTCGGCGACCGAGCGCACCGCGTACTCGTGCTCCTCGAGGTCCTTCGACGACCGGGCGAGGAAGAGCGCGGGGTCGTGGCCGTCGTCGTCCGCAGCGGGGCCGGCGGGCTCCGACGAGCCCGAGCGGCGGATCGTGCCCGCGAGGACGCGCGAGGTGACCAGCCCCTTCTCGGAGCGGACGAGGAGCTCTGGCGTGGCGCCGACGAGACCGTCGACGCTGAACGTCCAGCACGCGTCGTAGGACCTGGCGAGCCTGCCGAGCAGGTGGCGCGGGTCGACGGGGTGCTCGGTCGTGGCGACGACGTCGCGCGCGAGCACGACCTTGTCGAGCTCGCCCGCCCGGATGCGTGCCGTCGCGGTCTCGACCGCCGTCTTCCAGTCCTCGGTCGAGAGCGACCCCTCGCGGGTGTGGACCGCGCCCGGGGCGGTGACCGGGAGCCTGCGGGCGGGGTCGAGCAGGCGTGCGGGGTCCGCCGGGGGTACGGCTGCGGGCGCGTCCCTGGGGCTCTCCTCGGTGCTGTCCTCGGGGCCGTTCTCGCTGCCGCCCGGCACGAGGTCCGGCAGGAGGTCCAGCGTCGTCAGCCAGGTGTCCGGACCGCGGCGTCCGACGACGACCCGCGGCACGATCACGACGCCGGCGGCGGGCAGGTCGTCCCCGGGCTCGTCGAGCGACGCCGAGCCGAGCGGCGAGTCCTCGAACGCGAACGAGCCGAAGGCGACGGCTCCGCTCCCGGGGACGCGGACGTCGTCCTGCACCTGGGCGCGGCCCAGGACCTCCTGCCAGGCGGCCTCGGCGTCGGCGAACCGGCCCGGCCCCCACGTCTCGAGCCGGAGCGCCTCGCCCCAGCCGACGATCCCGTCGCCGCGTCGTACCCACACCAGCGGCGCGGTGTCGGGGAGGAGGTCGACGAGTGCTCCGGGGCCGTCCGGGAGGTCGGGGATCCGGGTGGTGGTCACGACCAGGCGGGGCGCCACGGGCTCGGCGGGTGCGGCGTTCATCGTGGACCAGGGTAGACGTGAAACGATGGCGCCATGTCGCGCGCCAGCCTGGACAAGAAGCCCGCCGAGGTCGCCTCGATGTTCGACGGGATCGCCCGTCGGTACGACATCACGAACGACGTCCTGTCCCTGTGGCAGGACCGCCGCTGGCGGACGGCGACGGTCGACGCGGTCGCCGCGATGCCGGGGGAGCGGGTGCTCGACCTCGCCGCGGGGACCGGCACGTCGAGCGAGCCCTTCGACGCGGACGGGGTCGACGTGATCCCGTGCGACTTCTCGATCGGCATGCTCGCCGAGGGCAAGAAGCGCCGCCCCGACCTGCCGTTCGTCGCGGGCGACGCGACGCGGCTGCCGTTCGCGGACGCGAGCTTCGACGCCGTGACGATCTCGTTCGGGCTCCGCAACGTCGTGGACACCTCGGCGGCGCTGCGCGAGATGCTCCGGGTCGTGCGCCCGGGCGGCCGCGTGGTGGTCTGCGAGTTCTCGCACCCGACGTGGGCGCCGTTCCGCAAGCTGTACGTCGAGTACCTGATGCGTGCGCTGCCCGCCGTGGCCGGTGCGATGACGCGCGACCCGGGGTCGTACGAGTACCTCGCGGAGTCGATCCGCGCGTGGCCCGACCAGCCTGCGCTCGCCCGTCTCATGATCGACGCCGGCTGGGAGTCGGTCGCCTACCGCAACCTCAGTGCGGGGATCGTGGCACTGCACCGTGCGACCCGTCCGGCGTGACCCCTCGGCCCCGGCGCGGGCCGGTCTCCGGTCGGCGCCGCTGAGGGAAGGTTCACCTTGGTACCGGTCGTCAGGACTCGTGGTTAAGGTGTGACCGGATCGTTGTGAGCGCCTTCACAATCCCGCCGCGCGGATGTGCCCGACTCGGGGGATCGTTGGGGTGCGGGTGCTCACTCGGTCCCGCGCGACGGGGCGACCGACGGGCGACGGTCTGACGACGAAGGAGCGACTGTGCAGGCGAGGACGAACGATGACGCGGACGTCATCGTCGTCGGCGCAGGCCCGGCCGGCTCCGCGGCGGCCCACTACTGCGCCGCCGCCGGACTCTCGGTCCTGCTGCTCGAGAAGGCGTCGTTCCCGCGCGACAAGATCTGCGGCGACGGGCTGACTCCTCGCGCGGTCGCCGAGCTCGCCCGCATGGGCGTCGACCCGGACACCGAGGACGGGTGGATCCGCAACGACGGTCTGCGGGTCGTCGCCGGCGGGCGCCGCTGGGAGCTCCCGTGGCCCGACCTCGCCGCCTACCCCTCGTACGGGCTGGCGCGGTCGCGCCAGAACCTCGACCACACCCTCGCCGCGCACGCGCAGCGCACCGGCGCGAAGCTCATGGAGCGCACGGCCGTCACGGGTCCGCTGCTCGACGAGCGCACGGGTCGCGTCGTCGGCGTCACGGCCCGGCCGGTGGACGAGCGCGGCCGGCGCAGCGGCGACGAGGTCACCTATCGCGCACCGGTCGTCGTGGCGGCGGACGGCGTCTCGTCCCGGTTCGCGCTCGCGCTCGGCCTCGAGAAGCGGGCGGACCGCCCCGTCGGCGTCGCCGTCCGGACCTACTTCACCACCCCGCGCCACCAGGACGCGTGGATGGAGAGCCACCTCGAGCTCTGGGACGGCAAGCCCCAGGAGTCGAACCTGCTGCCCGGCTACGGCTGGATCTTCTCCCTGGGCGACGGCACCGCGAACGTGGGGCTGGGCTCCGTGAGCTCGACGCCGGGCCGCCAGTCCGCGCAGAACGTCGACTACAAGGACCTCTTCGCGAAGTGGATGGCGAACGCCCCCGCCGAGTGGGAGTTCACGCCCGAGAACCAGATCGGCCCCGTCCGCGGTGCCGCGCTGCCGATGGGGTTCAACCGGAAGCCGCTCTACACGCGCGGCGTGATGCTCGTCGGCGACTCGGGCGGCATGGTCAGCCCGTTCAACGGCGAGGGCATCGCCTACGCGATGCAGGCCGGGCGCGTCGCGGCCGACGCGATCGCGCAGGCCCGGACGCGGTCCCACGTCGGTGCCCGCGAGCGCGCGCTGGAGCGCTACCCCGAGATCATGTCGTCCGAGCTGGGCGGGTACTACACGCTCGGGCGCATCTTCGTGCGGCTCATCGAGCACCCGGAGATCATGCGGCTGTGCACCCGCTACGGGCTGCCGCGCCCCGTGATCATGAAGTTCGTGCTGAAGCTGCTCTCCGACTGCTACGAGCCCCACGGCGGCGACTGGGTCGACCGCGTCATCGCCGGGCTCACGCGGGTGGTGCCCGCCTCATGACCTCGATCCTGGCCACTTCACGAGGAGTCCTCCGATGAGCAACCCGTACGTGCCGCTCCTGTTCCTGATCGGCATCGGTGCCGTGCTCGCCCTCGGTGGCGTCGGCGCGAGCGCGATCATCGGCCCCAAGCGCTACAACCGCGCCAAGCTCGACGCCTACGAGTGCGGCATCGAGCCCACGCCCCACGCGATCGGGGGTGGGCGCTTCCCGATCAAGTACTACCTGGTCGCGATGACGTTCATCGTCTTCGACATCGAGGTCGTCTTCCTGTACCCGTGGGCCGTCGACTTCGCTGAGCTGGCCGTCTTCGGGCTCGTCGCGATGATGTCGTTCCTGGTGCTCATCACGGTGCCGTTCGTCTACGAGTGGCGACGGGGTGGGTTCGAGTGGGACTGATCGCGGTGCGTCCGACGACCCGCACGGCCGGCGCGTCCGGCAGCCTGAGCTCACGAACGGCAGGGAGGTAGAGGGATGGGTATCGAAGAGGCACCGTCGGGGTTCCTGCTCACGACGGTCGAGGACCTCGCGGGGTACTTCCGCAAGGCGTCCCTGTGGCCGGTGACCTTCGGCCTCGCGTGCTGCGCGATCGAGATGATGGCGGCGGGCGCGTCCCGCTTCGACCTCTCGCGCTACGGCATGGAGGTCTTCCGCGCGTCGCCGCGCCAGGCGGACCTGATGATCGTCGCCGGGCGGGTGAGCCAGAAGATGGCTCCCGTCGTGCGCCAGGTCTACGACCAGATGTCCGAGCCCAAGTGGGTGCTGTCCATGGGCGTCTGCGCCAGCAGCGGCGGCATGTTCAACAACTACGCGATCGTGCAGGGCGTCGACCACATCGTCCCCGTCGACGTGTACCTGCCCGGCTGCCCGCCGCGGCCCGAGATGCTCATCAACGCGATCACCACGCTGCACGAGCAGATCGGCAACGAGCCGCTCGGCGCGAACCGCAAGGAGGCGGCGCGTGCCGCCGAGGCCGCGGCCCTCGAGGCCACGCCCACCCACCAGATGAAGGGGCTCCTGCGATGACGGGGACCGACGCCGTGGCGCCGGGCGCCGAGGGACGGCCCGAGATCGAGGTCGTCGACGTCCGCGCCGGCATGTTCGGTGCGCACGGCACCGGCGACACCTCCGGGTTCGGCGGGCTCCAGCGCCCGGTGGCGATGGCCCCTGCCGCGACCCGGCCCTACGGCGGTTGGTTCGACGAGGCCGTCGACGTGCTCGAGGAGGTCCTGACCGAGAGCGGGACGGACTTCGCCGCGGCCGTGGAGCGCGTCGTCGTGGCGCCGCCCGGGCCGCACGCCGAGCTCACCCTCCACGTCGCCCGCGAGCACGTCGTCGCGGTGTGCCAGGCGCTGCGCGACGACCAGGACCTGCGCTTCGAGCTGAGCCTCGGCGTCAGCGGCGTGCACTACCCGCACGACACGGGCCGCGAGCTCCACGCCGTCTACCACCTGACGTCCGTCACCCACTCCCGGTCGCTGCGGCTCGAGGTCGCCGTGCCCGACGCCGACCCGCACGTCCCGTCGACCGTGTCGGTGTACCCGACCAACGACTGGCACGAGCGCGAGACGTGGGACTTCTTCGGGATCGTCTTCGACGGGCACCCGGCGCTCGCACGGATCGAGATGCCCGACGACTGGCCCGGGCACCCCCAGCGCAAGGACTACCCGCTGGGCGGCATCCCGGTCGAGTACAAGGGCGCCACGGTGCCCCCGGCGGACCAGAGGAGGTCCTACTCGTGACTTCGACCGGAGCCCAGACCCCGCGCGCGACGCGCGCCGCGTCGGGCGACTTCGACAGCTCGATCCCGTCCTTCGAGGCGAGCGGGGGCGACTGGGCCGACATCGCGGCCGAGGCGGCCGACCTCGGCGAGGAGCGGATCGTCGTCAACATGGGTCCGCAGCACCCGTCGACGCACGGCGTGCTCCGCCTGATGCTCGAGATCGACGGCGAGACGGTCACCGAGGCCCGCTGCGGCATCGGCTACCTGCACACCGGCATCGAGAAGAACATGGAGTTCCGGACGTGGACGCAGGGCGTCACGTTCTGCACCCGCATGGACTACCTCGCGCCCCTGTTCCAGGAGGCCGGCTACTGCCTGGCCGCCGAGAAGCTGCTCGGGATCACCGACGACGTCCCTGAGCGCGCCAGCATCATCCGCGTGCTCGTCATGGAGCTCAACCGCGTCTCGTCGCACCTCGTGTGCATCGGCACCGGTGGCAACGAGATGGGCGCGACGACGGTCATGACCGTCGGCTTCACGGCCCGCGAGGAGATCCTGCGCCTCCTGGAGGCCATCACCGGGCTCCGCATGAACCACGCGTACATCCGGCCCGGCGGTGTCGTCCAGGACGCACCCGAGGGCTTCACGGCCCAGGTCCGGGCGGCCCTGCCGAAGATCCGCGAGTACATCGGGAACCTCGCCGACCTGATGCTGGCGAACCCGATCTTCAAGGCGCGGCTCGTCGGCGTCGGGCACCTGTCGCTCGCGGCCAACATGGCGCTCGGCATGACGGGGCCGGTGCTCCGGTCGTCGGGCCTGCCGTACGACGTGCGCAAGGCGCAGCCGTACAGCGGGTACGAGACGTACGACTTCGACGTCCCCACGTCGACCGACTGCGACTCCTACTCCCGCGTGGTCCTGCGGCTCGAGGAGTGCTTCCAGTCCCTCAAGATCGTCGAGCAGTGCCTCGAGCGCCTCGACGCGACCGAGGGCGACCCGGTGATGGTCGGCGACAAGAAGATCGCGCTGCCGTCACAGCTCGCGATCGGCTCGGACGGCCAGGGCAACTCCCTGGACCACATCAGGGAGATCATGGGCCAGTCGATGGAGGCCCTGATCCACCACTTCAAGCTCGTCACCGAGGGCTTCCGGGTCCCGGCCGGGCAGGCCTGGCAGACGGTCGAGGCGCCGCGCGGCGAGCTCGGCGTCCACCTGGTGTCGGACGGCGGGACGCGGCCCTACCGTGCCCACTTCCGTGATCCTTCGTTCAACAACCTGCAAGCCGTCGCGGCACTGTGCGAGGGGGTCAGGTCGCCGACGTCGTCGTCGCCGTGGCCTCGCTCGACCCGGTGCTCGGAGGGGTGGACCGATGACCGCCGAGACCCAGGGCCCGGAGCTGGCCCGCCGCACCGCCGCGTGCCGCTACGACGACGAGACGTACGCGCGCCTGGCCGCCGACGCCGCCGAGATCGTGGGCCGCTACCCGCACTCGCGGTCGGCGCTCCTGCCGATGCTCCACCTCGTGCAGGCGGAGGAGAGCTTCGTCTCGCGCGACGGCATCGCGTTCTGCGCCGAGCAGCTGGGCCTGACCACCGCGCAGGTGTCGGCCGTCGCGACCTTCTACACGCAGTACAAGCGGCACCCCAACGGCAAGTACACCGTCGGGGTCTGCACGAACACGCTGTGCGCCGTCATGGGCGGCGACGAGATCTTCGACTCGCTCAGCGAGCACCTCGACGTCGGCCACGACGAGACGACCGAGGACGGGCAGATCACCCTCGAGCGCGTCGAGTGCAACGCCGCCTGCGACTACGCCCCGGTCGTGATGGTCAACTGGGAGTTCTTCGACAACCAGACCCCGGAGACCGCTAAGGGGCTGGCCGACTCGCTCACGTCGGACGACGCCCCCGTGGTCCCGACGCGCGGTGCGGCGAGCGTCTGCTCGTTCAAGCAGATGAGCCGGGTCCTCGCCGGGTTCACGGACGGCCGCGCAGACGAGGGCTCGGGGGCCGGCACCGCGTCGCTCGCGGGCCTGAGGCTCGCCCGCGAGAACGACTGGACCGCACCGGGCAGCGAGGCCCCGGAGGGGGCCGAGGACAAGGCCCCGGCCGCGGTGGAGCAGGAGGCCACGACCACGAAGGCCGAGCCCGCCGTCGGCGAGCAGCAGTCGAGCGCCGAGCGCGAGACCGAGACCACGGAAGACGTCACACCGGGCGGCCCCACGTCGTCCGACACCGCAGGTGCGAAGGAGACGGACAAGTGACCTCCCCGCTGACCCCCGTCCTGACCGAGACCTGGGACGCCGACCGCTCCTGGTCGCTCGACACCTACCGCGCGAGCGGCGGCTACGACGCCCTCGAGAAGGCGCTCGGGCAGGACCCGGGCGACCTCGTTCAGCTCGTCAAGGACTCCGGCCTGCGCGGCCGCGGCGGCGCCGGGTTCCCGACCGGCCTCAAGTGGGGCTTCCTGCCCCCGGACGACGGCGGCCCCCGGTACCTCGTCGTCAACGCCGACGAGTCCGAGCCCGGGACCTGCAAGGACATCCCGCTGATGATGGCCTCGCCGCACCTGCTCGTCGAGGGCGTCGCGATCACGTCGTTCGCGATCGGCTGCAACCACGCGTTCATCTACGTCCGCGGCGAGGTGCTGCACGTCTACCGGCGCCTGCTGCGCGCCGTCGAGGAGGCGTACGCCGCCGGCCTGCTCGGCAAGGACGTGCTCGGCAAGGGCTACGACCTCGACGTCACCGTCCACGCCGGGGCCGGTGCGTACATCTGCGGCGAGGAGACGGCGCTGCTCGACTCCCTCGAGGGACGTCGCGGTCAGCCGCGGCTCAAGCCGCCGTTCCCCGCGGTCGCCGGGCTCTACGCGCGGCCCACCGTCGTCAACAACGTCGAGTCCATCGCGAGCGTGCCGTCGATCGTGCGCCACGGCGCCGACTGGTTCAAGGGCATGGGGACCGAGCGGTCCGCGGGCTACGGGATCTTCTCGCTGTCCGGGCACGTCAAGACCCCCGGCCAGTACGAGGCGCCGCTCGGCATCACGCTGCGCGAGCTCATCGACATGGCCGGCGGCATGCGCGAGGGCCACCAGCTGAAGTTCTGGACCCCGGGCGGGTCGTCGACGCCGCTGTTCACCGACGAGCACCTCGACGTCCCGCTGGACTACGAGTCGGTCGGCGCCGCAGGGTCGATGCTCGGCACCAGGGCCCTGCAGATCTTCGACGAGACCACGTGCGTCGTGCGCGCGGTGACCCGGTGGACCGAGTTCTACGCGCACGAGTCCTGCGGCAAGTGCACCCCGTGCCGCGAGGGGACGTTCTGGCTGCGCGCCGTGCTCCAGCGGGTCGAGGCCGGCCAGGGCACGCAGGAGGACCTCGACGTCCTGCTCGACGTGTGCGACAACATCCTCGGCCGGGCGTTCTGCGCGCTCGGCGACGGTGCGACGTCGCCGATCACCTCGAGCATCCAGTACTTCCGCGCCGAGTACGAGGCGCACATCACCGGTGGTGCGTGCCCGTTCGACCACTCGAAGTCAGCACTGTTCGACTACACGCCGCGAGAGCCCAAGGCACTCACCGGAGCGGGGGCCCACTGATGACCGTCACCACCCAGGGCAAGAGCGGGGCAGCCGACAAGGGCTCCCAGGGCTCCGACGAGGCGAAGACGCCGGCCCGCGCCGACGAGGTCACCTTCACGATCGACGGCGTCGAGACGTCCGTCCCGAAGGGGACCCTCGTCATCCGCGCCGCCGAGGAGATCGGCGTCGAGATCCCGCGGTTCTGCGACCACCCGCTCCTCGAGCCGGCCGGCGCGTGCCGCCAGTGCCTCGTCGAGGTGTCGATGCCCGACCGCGAGGGCAACCTGCGCCCGATGCCCAAGCCGCAGGCGTCGTGCACGCTGACCGCCTCCCCGGGCATGGTCGTCAAGACCCAGCTCACCTCCGCCGTCGCCGACAAGGCGCAGCACGGCGTCATGGAGCTGCTGCTCATCAACCACCCGCTCGACTGCCCCGTCTGCGACAAGGGCGGCGAGTGCCCCTTGCAGAACCAGGCGATGAGCCACGGGCGGCCGACCTCGCGCCTCGTCGACGCCAAGCGGACGTTCGCCAAGCCGCTGGCCGTCTCGACGCAGATCCTGCTCGACCGCGAGCGCTGCATCCTCTGCCAGCGCTGCACCCGCTTCTCCCTGGAGATCGCGGGCGACCCGTTCATCGACCTGCAGAAGCGCGGCGCGTCGCAGCAGATCGGCCGCTTCGACGAGTCGGTCCTCGACTTCGAGGAGCCCGTCGACCCCGAGCGCGGGGCCGACGTCCCGGTGGGCGCCGCCCTCGCGGACGAGTCGGGGAGCACCTTCGCGTCGTACTTCTCCGGCAACACGGTGCAGATCTGCCCGGTCGGGGCTCTCACGAGCGCCGCGTACCGGTTCCGGTCGCGGCCGTTCGACCTGATCTCGACCCCGGCGGTCGCCGAGCACGACTCGTGCGGGTCCGCGATCCGCGTCGACCACCGTCGCGGCGTCGTCCTGCGCCGGCTCGCCGGTGACGACCCGGCCGTCAACGAGGAGTGGATCACCGACAAGGACCGCTTCGCGTTCGCCTGGCAGTCCGCGGCGGACCGGCTCTCCACCCCGCTCGTGCGCGAGCGGTCGGTCGCGGCCGACGGCACGGTGACCCGGGGCGCCCTGCGCCCGGCGAGCTGGGTCGAGGCGCTCGAGCTCGCCGCCGAGGGGCTGGCCGCGGCCAAGGAGCGCGGCGGCGTCGCGGTGCTCCCCGGCGGTCGGCTCACCGTCGAGGACGCGTACGCCTACGCGAAGTTCGCGCGGGTCGCGCTCGGGACCAACGACGTCGACCACCGGGCCCGGGTGCACAGCGACGAGGAGTCGGCGTTCCTCGCCCACCTCGTCGCCGGCTCGGGCATCGGGGTCACGTTCGCCGACCTCGAGGCCGCGCCCGCTGCTCTGCTCGTCGGCCTGGAGGCCGAGGAGGAGGCCGGCGTCACGTTCCTGCGGCTGCGCAAGGCCGCCGAGAAGCGCGGGCTGAAGGTCTTCTCGGTCGCACCGTTCGCCACCCGCGGGCTCGAGCGGATGAGCGGCACCCTGCTCCCCGCCGCGCCCGGCACCGAGGCCGAGTGGCTCGACGGGATCGCCGACGGCGAGACGCAGGACCCGCAGTCGGTCGCCCTCGCGGGCGAAGCCCTGGGGCAGCCCGGCGCGGTGATCCTCGTCGGGGAGCGGCTCGCGGGTGTGCCCGGCGCGTACAGCGCGGTCCTGAGGCTCGCCGAGCGCACCGGTGCCCGCGTCGCCTGGATCCCGCGTCGTGCGGGTGAGCGTGCTGGGGTCGAGCTCGGGACGCTGCCGACGCTGCTCCCGGGCGGTCGCCCCGTGGCGGACGACGCCGCGCGCGCCGAGGTCGCCGGCTCCTGGGGCGTCGCGGCGCTCCCGGACGCGCCCGGCCGGTCGGCGGACGACATCGTGGACGCCCTGGCCGTCGGTCAGCTCGCGGGCGCCGTCGTCGGCGGTGTCGAGCTCTCCGACCTGCCCGACCCGGCACACGCCCGGCGCGCGCTCGCGCAGGCCGAGTTCCTGGTCTCGCTCGAGGTCCGGGAGTCCGAGGTCACCGGGTTCGCCGACGTCGTGCTGCCGGTCGCCCCGCCGACCGAGAAGTCCGGCGCCTACTGGAACTGGGAGGGGCGCGTGCGTCCCTTCGGGCAGGCCCTGGAGTCGTCCGCGATGGCGGACCACCGCGTCCTCGACGCGCTCGCCGACACGCTCGGCGCGCCGCTCGGCCTGGGTTCGCTCGACCAGGTGCGCGCCGAGGTCGAGGGCTTCGCCGCCTGGACGGGCGCGCGTGCCGCGGCGCCCGCGGTCGACCCGGTCGAGCCGCCCGCGGTCGAGCCCGGGACGGCCGTGCTGGCGAGCTGGCGCCTGCTGCTCGACGCCGGGCGCGGTCAGGACGGCGAGCCGTTCCTCGCGGGCACGGCCAAGCGTCCGGTGGCCCGCGTCTCGACGGTGACGGCTGCCGCGTGCCAGGTGTCGGACGGCGACCTGCTCACCGTCCGTAGCGACCGCGGGGCCGTGACGCTCCCGGTCGCCGTGACCGAGATGGTCGACCACGTCGTGTGGCTGCCGCTGCGCTCGCCCGGCAGCGCCGTGCACGAGTCGCTGGGGGCCGGTCCCGGTGACACCGTCCGGGTCGCCGCGGCGGGGGCGGACGTCGCCTCGCCCCCGGTCTCCGGGTCCGACGAGGGGAGCCTGCGATGAGCAGCCTGAGCGTGCTGAGCCTGCCGACGGAGACGCCCGGGATCGCGGGCGTCGCCGCCGACTTCTCGCAGGACAACGGGTGGACGTACCTCGTCAAGGCCGTCCTCATCGTCGTGTTCCTGCTGACCAGCGTGCTGATCGCGATCTGGTTCGAGCGCAAGGTCGTCGCCCGGATGCAGCTGCGCCCGGGCCCCAACGTCCACGGACCGTTCGGTCTGCTCCAGTCGCTCGCCGACGCCATGAAGCTCCTGCTCAAGGAGGACATGACGGTCAAGGCGGCCGACAAGTTCGTCTACCTGCTGGCGCCGATGATCTCGGTGTTCTGCTCGCTGCTCGTCTTCGCCGTGATCCCGTTCGGGCCCGAGGTCCGGATCCCGTTCACCGACTACGTGACACCCGCGCAGCTCACCGACTTCCCGGTCGCCGTGCTGTACATCCTCGCGTGCGCGTCGCTCGGCGTGTACGGGATCGTGCTCGGTGGCTGGTCCTCCGGCTCGACGTACCCGCTGCTCGGCTCGGTGCGCTCGACCGCCCAGGTGATCAGCTACGAGCTCGCGATGGGCCTCTCGCTCGTCACGGTCTTCATCATGGCCGGCTCGATGTCCACGTCGGAGATCGTCGGTTCGCAGACCCAGCTCTGGTGGTTCCTGCCGCTGCTGCCCGCCTTCGTGATCTATGTGATCTCGATGATGGGTGAGGTCAACCGCCTCCCGTTCGACCTCCCGGAGGCGGAGGGCGAGCTGGTGTCCGGCTACATGACCGAGTACTCGTCGATGAAGTTCGCGTGGTTCTTCCTCGCGGAGTACATCAACATGATCAACGTCTCGGCGATCGCCACCACGCTCTTCTTCGGCGGCTGGCGCGCCCCGTGGCCGCTGTCGGCGATCAACGACGGCATGTTCAACGAGGGCTGGTGGCCGATCCTCTGGTTCCTCGCCAAGATGTGGGCCTTCATGTTCCTGTTCGTGTGGGTGCGCGGCACGGTCCTGCGCCTGCGCTACGACCAGTTCATGAAGTTCGGCTGGAAGGTGCTCATCCCCGTCGCCCTCGGCTGGGTCGTGCTCCTGTCGATCGCCCAGGGCGTGCGCCAGTTCGGCGACGTCGACACCCGCGGGTTCCTCATCGGCGCCGGGGTGCTGGCGGTCGTGCTGCTCGCGGTGCTGTGGTTCTGGCCCGACCCGAAGTCCAAGGCGAAGACCGACGGGCCCACCGCCGGTGCGGGTTCGGACCCCGGTGCCGCGCAGACCGCGGACGTCGAGTTCGACGCCTTCGCGCACGGCTACCCCGTCCCGCCGCTGCCGGGGCAGAAGCTGCCCCCGTCACCACGACGGCGGTCCGCCGCCGTGCCGGTCCCCGACACGTCCGACACCGAGGAGGGTCCCCGTGCCTGACGACGCCCCCACCCCGTACGAACCGCTGCTGCCCAAGGCGACGGGCATCAAGGAGCTCTTCGCTCCGGTCGCGGGCTTCGGCGTGACCTTCTCGTCGATGTTCAAGCCGGTCGTGACCGAGCAGTACCCGCGGCAGAAGGTCCCGACCCAGCCCCGCTACCACGGTCGGCACCAGCTCAACCGCTACGCGGACGGGCTCGAGAAGTGCATCGGCTGCGAGCTGTGCGCGTGGGCCTGCCCTGCGGACGCGATCTACGTCGAGGGCGCCGACAACGCCGACCTGCCCGACGGCGGCCACATGTCGCCGGGGAGCGGTACGGCCGCGTCTACCAGATCAACTACCTGCGCTGCATCTTCTGCGCGCTCTGCATCGAGGCGTGCCCCACGCGGGCGCTGACGATGTCGAACGACTACGAGCTCGCCGGCCAGACCCGCGAGGGCATGATCTTCGAGAAGCAGGACCTGCTCGCCCCGCTCCGGGACGGCATGCTGCCGGCCCCGCACCCGATGGTCGAGGGCACGACGGACACCGAGTACTACCGGGGCGAGATCACCGGCCCGACGGACGCCCAGCGCGCCTGGGTCGACGAGCACTCCGGTGACTCGGGCACGCCCGCCCAGCCCGACGAGACGCCCGCCGGGGACCCGGCGCCGCCCGCAGCCGAGGGGTCGCACGATGAGCACGGGGGAGGACGTCCTGTTCTGGATCCTCGCGCCGCTGATGGTGATCGCGGCGATGGGTCTGCTCTTCACGCGCAAGGCGGTCCACGCGGCGGTCGCCGTCGTCTTCGTGATGATCAGCCTCGCGGTGCTGTACATCGCCCAGGAGGCGCCGTTCCTCGGCGTCGTCCAGATCGTCGTCTACACGGGCGCCGTGATGATGCTGTTCCTCTTCGTCCTCATGCTCGTCGGGGTCGACGCCTCGGACTCGCTGGTGGAGACGATCAAGGGCCAGCGCTGGATCGGCGCGCTGCTCGGCCTCGGGCTCGTCGCCATCATCGTCGGCGTGGTCGTCCAGGTGACGTTCCCGCCCGCGGTCGGCCTGCCGGCCGACGAGCAGACCAACCCGGTGACGCTCGCACGCATCCTCTTCTCCGACTACGTCTTCACGTTCGAGGTCGTCGGGATCCTCCTCGTCACGGCCGCGGTCGCCGCGCTGGTGCTCACGCACCGCCGGCGCCTCGAGCCGCACCGCGGGCAGAAGGAGCGTGCCGACGAGAAGGTCGCGAGGCTCCCCGAGGGCGGCCGTCTCGTATCGCTCCCGGCGCCGGGTGTCTACGCGCAGCACAACGCGATGGATGTGCCCGCGCTCGACGCCCAGGGTCGCCCGATCCCGGAGTCGATCTCCCGCGTGCTGCGGATCCGCGGCCAGGCCCGCTCGGAGTCCTCGATCCTCGAGTCCGAGCGCGACGTCATGGTCGAGCACATGCCCGACCACTCGCTCCTGAGCGTGCGTGCCGACCTGCCCGACACGGCCGGGACGGACGGCGCGGCCGACGCGCACCCCGGACCCGACGCCCGACCTGACGACGGTCCACCCGACGACGCGACGCCGTCCGGCACCGAGAGCGAGGACCGCTGACATGGAGCTCATGCACTACATCGTGCTGTCGGGGATCCTCTTCTCCATCGGCGCCGCGACCGTCCTCCTGCGCCGCAACGCGATCATCGTGTTCATGGGCGTCGAGCTCATGCTCAACGCCTGCAACCTCGCGTTCGTGACGTTCGCCCGCATGCACGGCGACGCGCAGGGACAGGTCATCGCGTTCTTCGTCATGGTGGTGGCCGCTGCCGAGGTGGTGGTGGGGCTCGCGATCATCGTCGCGATCTTCCGCTCCCGCCGGTCCGCGTCCGTCGACGACGTCAACCTCCTGAAGAACTGAAGGGGCACAGATGTACCTGGCTCAGATGCCCTCGTTGACGTCGCTCGCGTCGGCCGTCCCGGCCGAGACGCACGGCGCCTCGACCGACGTGCCCGCCTCGTTGCAGGCGGCGCCGCTCGTCATCCTCCTGCCGCTCCTCGGCGCAGCGCTCCTCCTGCTCCTCGGACGGCGCAGCGACCGCTGGGGCCACTGGCTCGGCGTGCTGATGTCCGCCGGCGCGTTCGTCGTCGGCCTGATCCTCTTCGTGGGGCTCACCGGGCTCGACACCGGCGACCGCGTCTACGACATGACGCTGTTCGAGTGGATCCCCGCGGGCACGCTCGACGTCAGCGCCGGGCTGCGGATCGACCCGCTGTCCGTGACGTTCGTGCTCCTCGTGACGTTCGTCGGCTCGTTGATCCACATCTACTCGATCGCGTACATGGAGCACGACGAGAACCGGCGCCGGTTCTTCGCGTACCTGAACCTCTTCGTCGCGGCGATGCTCGTCCTCGTCATGGCCGACTCGTACCTGCTGCTGTTCGTCGGCTGGGAGGGCGTGGGTCTCGCGTCGTACCTGCTCATCGGGTTCTGGTACCACGAGCGGGCGAACGCGGTCGCGGCGAAGAAGGCCTTCGTCATGAACCGTGTCGGTGACATCGGCCTCCTCGTCGCCATGATGCTCATGCTCGCGACGTTCGGGTCGCTGAACTTCTCGGAGGTATTCGCCCAGGCGCCCGAGGCGAGCGCCGGGATCGCGACCGCGATCGGCCTCATGCTCCTCCTGGCGGCCTGCGGCAAGTCGGCGCAGTTCCCGCTGCAGGCGTGGCTCGGCGACGCGATGGCGGGCCCGACCCCGGTCTCGGCGCTCATCCACGCGGCGACGATGGTCACCGCGGGCGTCTACCTCGTCGTGCGTTCCGCGCCGGTCTTCGAGTCGACCCCGACCGCTCAGCTCGTCGTCGTGATCGTCGGCGCCGTCACCCTGATCTTCGGGGCGATCGTCGGTTCCGCGAAGGACGACATCAAGAAGGCGCTGGCCGCCTCGACGATGTCCCAGATCGGCTACATGATCCTCGCCGCCGGCCTCGGTCCGGTCGGCTACGCGTTCGCGATCTTCCACCTCGTCACCCACGGGTTCTTCAAGGCCGGCATGTTCCTCGGCGCCGGGTCCGTGATGCACGGCATGGACGACGGCGTGAACATGCGCCGCTTCGGTGGGCTGTCCCGGTTCATGAAGGTCACGTTCGTGACGTTCGGCCTGGGCTGGCTCGCGATCCTCGGCATCCCGCCGTTCTCCGGGTTCTGGTCCAAGGACAAGATCATCGAGGTCGCGTTCATCCCGGTCGACGGCCAGGAGTGGCGCGCCTGGGTCTTCGGTCTCGCGGCGCTCATCGGTGCCGGGATCACCGCGTTCTACATGTCGCGCCTGTTCTTCATGACGTTCACCGGCCGTCGACGCTGGAACGACGGCTCCGGCTCGGTGAGCGGTGCGGGCCCGCAGGACGGCGACGTCCGGCACCCGCACGAGTCGCCCAAGCTCATGACGGTCCCGATGATCATCCTGGCGATCGGCTCGGTCGCGCTCGGCGGGATCCTCGCGTGGGGCGACATGTTCGTCACGTGGCTCGAGCCCGTCACGGGGCACGCCGAGCACGGTGAGCCCGTGCTCGCGCCGTGGGTGCTCATCGTCCTGACGCTCCTGCTCGTCCTGGCCGGCATCGCCCTCGCGTGGCGCCAGTACACCGTGGCCGACGTCCCGATCACCCCGCCGCGCGGCTCGGCGCTCACGCGCGCAGCACGCAAGGACCTGTACCAGGACGACGTGAACGAGGCCCTGGTCATGCGTCCGGGGCAGTACCTGACGCGCACGCTCGTCTACGCCGACAAGGAGATCGTCGACGGGTCCTTCATGGGCCTCGGCGCGATGTTCTCGCGCAGCGCGAGCGTGTGGCGCAAGGCGCAGAACGGATACGTCCGGACCTACGCGGCCACCATCCTGGCCGGCCTGATCGTGATCGTCGCCGTCGTCCTGGCGCTGGCGAGCTGAGGAAAGTGACCGAAATGATCTCCTTCCCCTGGCTGACGACGCTGATCGTCGTACCGCTCGTCGGAGCCCTCGTCGTCTGGCTCCTCGGGTCGACGTCCGCCCGCACCCGCGTCCGCGAGGTCGCCCTGGGCTTCTCGCTCGTCGAGGTCGTGCTCCTGGTCCTGACGGTCCTCGCGTTCGACACCTCCGCGGCGCAGGAGCACCAGCTCCTCGAGACCCACGCGTGGATCCCGCAGCTCGGCGCGAGCTACGCCGTCGGGGTGGACGGCGTGGCGCTCCTGCTCGTCGCCCTCGCCGTCGGCCTCGTGCCCCTGGTGATCGGCGCCGCGTGGCGCGAGAACCTGACGCCGGACGGTGCCCTGGGTCGCACGGGTGCCTACATGGCGCTGGTCCTGGCGCTCGAGTCCTTCATGGTGGCGATCTTCGTGGCCCGGGACGTGTTCCTGTTCTACGTGATCTTCGAGGCCATGCTGATCCCGGTCTACTTCATGATCGGCGCGTTCGGCCGTGGCGCCCAGCGGCGCTACGCGGCGATCAAGTTCCTGCTCTTCTCGCTCGCGGGCGGGCTGATCATGCTCGTCGCCGTGATCGCCCTGTACCTCAACGGGCCGGGCGGGGAGCAGGGCTTCCTCACCGAGAACCTCGTCGGGAACCTGACGGCCGACGAGTCCACGCAGCGGCTGCTCTTCCTCGGCTTCTTCGTCGCGTTCGCCATCAAGGCGCCGATGTTCCCGGTGCACACGTGGCTGCCCGACACCGCGCAGGCCGCCCCCGCCGGCACGTCCGCGCTGCTCGTCGGGGTGCTCGACAAGGTCGGCACGTTCGGGATGCTCACGCTCTGCCTCCCGCTGTTCCCGGACGCGAGCCGCTGGGCCGCGCCCGTGATCGTCGTGCTGGCGCTCGTCTCGATCCTCTACGGCGCGCTGATGGCGATCGGCCAGAAGGACCTGATGCGGCTCATCGCCTACACGTCGGTGTCCCACTTCGGGTTCATCGTGCTGGGCATCTTCGCGTTCACGCAGCTCAGCATCTCGGGCTCGTCGCTGTACATGCTCAACCACGGGATCTCGACCGGGGCCCTGTTCCTCCTCGCCGGCTTCCTCGTCGCACGGCACCCGGAGCGCTCGCAGCGGATCGCGGACTACGGGGGCCTGCAGAAGATCGCCCCGGTCCTCGCGGGCACGTTCCTCGTCGCCGGCCTCTCCGCCCTCTCTCTGCCGGGGCTGTCGACGTTCGTCTCCGAGATCATGGTGTTCCTCGGCACGTACGCGACCAACCCGGCGATCGCGATCGTCGCGGCGCTCGGCGTCGTCCTCGCCGCCCTGTACGTGCTGCTGACCTACCAGCGCGCCTTCACCGGTGAGGTCCCCGAGGCGCTCGCCGCGACCCCGGACCTGTCGGGACGTGAGAAGTGGGTCGTGGGCCCGCTGATCGCAGGGCTGCTCGTGCTGGGCCTCTACCCGGCCCCGGCGCTCGACCTCGTCCGCGACCCGGCGACCACGACCCTCACGGCGGTCGGTGTCACCGACCCGGCCGCCGATGCTGCCAGCACCACCGACGGGAGTGACTCGTGACGAACTTCTTCGCACCGACGGTCGACTGGGGCGCCCTCGTCCCGCTGCTCGTGGTCCTGGGTGCCGGCGTGATCGGGGTGCTGGTCGAGGCCTTCGTCCCGGCCCGTGCGCGTCGGACGACGCAGCTCACCCTGTCGCTCGCGGCGCTGGTCGGTGGCCTCGTCGCCCTGGGCCTGCTGTGGCAGGACGTCAACGAGACCGGCCCCCGCGCCGTGCTCGGCGGCGCCTACCAGGTCGACCTGTTCTCGCTCTCGATCCAGGCGGTGGTGGTGCTGCTGGCCGCCGTGTCGCTGCTCGTGATCGCGGACCGCAGCGCGTCGGGCGAGGACGCCTTCGCCCCCACGGCCTCCGCCGTGCCGGGGACGCCGTACGAGGACCTCGCGCGCCGCCGCGGCCTGGTCCAGACCGAGGTCTACCCGCTCGTCCTCTTCGCGGTCGGCGGCATGATGATCTTCCCCGCCGCGGGTGACCTGCTGACGATGTTCGTCGCGCTCGAGGTCCTGTCGCTCCCGCTCTACGTGCTCACCGCGATGGCGCGCCGGCGTCGCCTCCTCAGCCAGGAGGCGTCGTTCAAGTACTTCGTCCTCGGTGCCTTCGCCTCCGCGTTCTTCCTGTTCGGGACGGCGCTGCTCTACGGGGCGACGGGCTCGGTCGGGATCTCCGACATCGGGCAGGCCCTCGGCCAGGGGCTGGCCGGCGCCGAGGGATGGACCTCCTCGCGCTGCTGGGCATCCTGTTCCTGCTCACCGGTCTGCTGTTCAAGGTCGGCTCCGCGCCGTTCCACGTCTGGACGCCGGACGTCTACCAGGGTGCACCGACGCCGATCACCGGGTTCATGGCGGCCTGCACCAAGGCCGCGGCCTTCGGGGCGCTGATCCGCGTGCTCGTGATCGTGGGCGCCGGGCTCCAGGTGGGGCTGCCGGACGCCTATCAGGCGCTCGAGGTCGGGCTCTGGACCTTCGCGATCGCGTCGATGGTCGTGGGGTCCGTCGTGACGCTCGTCCAGGTCGACGTCAAGCGGATCCTCGGGTACTCCGCGATCGCGCACACCGGGTTCCTCCTGGTCGGGGTGATCGGCCTGCTCAGCCTCGTGGGGACGGCAGGCGTCGGGAGCGCTCTCCCGTCGCTGATCTTCTACCTGCTGGCCTACGGCCTCGCGACGGTCGGCGCCTTCACGGTCGTCACGCTGGTCCGCGAGACCTCGCGCTCCGCCACGGTCGGAGCCCTCGTCGGCGCCGCGGGCTCGGGCGCGGGTGCGACGACCGCGGCCGCGGACGGCGCCGGTGCCACCGGTCCGGTCACGACGTCCGGCGCGTCCGACGGGTCCGCGAGCGATGACGAGACGGCGGTCGAGCCGCCGGTCGTGCTCGGCGAGGCGACCCACCTCTCGCAGTGGGCGGGCCTCGGCCGCCGCAGCCCGTGGCTGGCCGCGCTGTACTCGCTGTTCCTGCTCTCGATGGCGGGTATCCCGCTCACCGCGGGCTTCGTCGCGAAGTTCGGCGTGTTCTCCGCAGCGGTGGCGGGCGGCGACTGGGTGCTCGCGCTGGTCGGTGTCCTCAGCTCTGCCGTCGCGGTGTTCTTCTACGTCCGGATCATCGTGCTGATGTACTTCACGCCGGCCGACGAGGACGCAGCGGTCACCGTCGTGGCACCGAAGCCGCTCGCGCTGATCGCCCTGTTCGTCTGCGCCGTCGGGGTGATCGGCCTCGGGATCTTCCCGTCGCCGGTTCTCGGTCTGCTCGGCTAGGACGGTAAGTTCGGTCCCGTGACATCTGTGCCCCGCGCCGCCACGGCCGCGCTCCCGCTCGTCGACCCCGAGATCTCGGAGCGCATCAGCTCGCGGCTCGAGCTCGTCGAGGCGCGCCTGCGCGAGACGGTGACGCAGGCGGACACGCTCGCCGACACCGCGTCGCGGCACCTCGTGTCGGCCGGGGGAAGCGTCTGCGCCCGCTCCTGACGCTCCTCGCCGCCGAGCTCGGCGACCCGGCGGGCGAGGGCCTCGTCGACGCCGCGGTGGGGGTCGAGCTCACCCACCTCGCCACGCTCTACCACGACGACGTCATGGACTCCGCGCCCACGCGGCGCGGCGCACCCAGCGCGCACGAGGTCTGGGGCAACAGCGTCGCGATCCTCGTGGGGGACCTGCTGTTCGCCCGGGCCTCGCGGACCATCGCCGGGCTCGGCCCCGAGGCGGTGCTCATCCAGGCCGCGACGTTCGAGCGGCTCTGCCTCGGCCAGCTGCACGAGACCGTCGGGCCGAGCGGCGACGAGGACGCCGTCGAGCACTACCTGCAGGTGCTGGCCGACAAGACCGCGTCGCTCCTCGCGACGTCGGCACGGTTCGGCGCGATGTTCTCCGGCTGCCCGCAGGAGCACGTCGAGACCGTCAGCGCGTACGGCGAGAAGCTCGGCGTCGCGTTCCAGCTCGCCGACGACGTGCTCGATCTCGCCTCGACGGGCGACGAGTCGGGCAAGACCCCGGAACCGACCTGCGCGAGCACGTCCCGACCATGCCGGTGCTGCTGCTGCGGCGCAGGGCCGCGGGACCCGACGCCGCGCCGTCCGACACGGACCTGCTGGCCCGGCTCGACGGCGACCTCTCGGACGACGCGGTGCTCGCCGCGGTCGTCGCGGACCTCCGCGCCCACCCCGTGCTCGGGGAGACGCGCGAGCTCGCGGTGCGATGGGCGCGCGAGGCGGCGGACGAGCTGGCGCCGCTCCCGGACGGGGCCGTCAAGGAGACGTTCGCAGAGCTCGCGACGACGCTCGCCGACCGCGCGGCCTGACCCGCGCACCTGCTGCGGAGCGGTATGGGGAGTTCTCCCCATACCACTCGTTTCCGGGGTAGGTGACGCTTACCGTACAGTGGCTGCGGCCGGTCGCCCCGTTCGCGGGGCCCCAAGGGGACGGGCCAGGGGCACACGGGCGTAGGGGTCGGGTATCACACGTGGGACATCTCGGACGATGGGCCGCGCGCGGACGCGGTATCGCGTCGGTGACGACGGTCGCACTGTTCGCGACGGCCATGGTCGCCATGGCGGTGACCGCCGACGGCGAGCCGACCGCGGACGTGGACGTCAACGACTCGGGCGTCTGGGTGACCCGCACCTCGTCGGGCGAGGTCGGCCGGTTCAACTCCGCCGCCCAGGCCATCGACGGGACCCTCCTCGCCTCCAGCGGATCGTTCGACGTGATCCAGCACGCCGGTGACGTCCTGCTCGACGACGACGGCACCTCGGTCGTCAACGGCATCGACATCGCACGACTGACCCTTCAGGGCGCGGCGAAGCTCCCGCCAGACGCCGACGTGGACATGCAGGCCGGGACGGTCGCGATCCTCGACGGCGAGGAGGGACTGCTCTGGGTGCTGCCGCTCGACCGACTGGCGTCCTTCGACTCGGAGGAGACCGAGGCGACCCTGGACGTCGGGGGAGCGGGCGCGGTCGCCGTGGGCACCGACGGAGTGGCGCACGCGGTGGTGCCCGGCAAGGGGATCATCTCGGTCGGGCTCGTCGAGGGCGCGGACGAGGAGGAGGGCCTGGTCGCGGGCGAGCCGGACACCCGCGCGGTGGACGGGCTGAGCGTCGGGGACGACGTCGAGATCGCGACCCTCGGCCACGAGGTCGTGGTGCTCGACCGCTCGACGTCCACCCTCGTGCTGCCCGACGGCGACCGCGCGGAGCTCCCGGACGTCGGCCCGACGGCCCGGCTCCAGCAGTCCGGCGGGCCGGCCGACGTGGTCGCGGTCGCGACGCCGTCCGCCCTGATCACCCAGCCCGTCGGCGGCGGCGACCCGACGACACGGCCCTTCTCCGGGACCCCGGCGGCGCCGGTCCAGGTCTCGGGGTGCCTCTACGGCGCCTGGGCCGGCTCCGGCCAGGTGCTCCGCGACTGCGCGGGGACCGACGCCGACCTCGAGCGGACCGTCGACGGCACCGACGAGTCGTCACCGCTCGTCTACCGCGTCAACCGCGAGGTCGTCGTGCTCAACGACCTCGCCGCCGGCACCCTGTGGGTCCCGGCCGAGGACTTCATGATCGTCGAGGAGTGGGACCAGAAGGTCCCCGAGGACGTCGCGACCGGGGAGCCCTCGGACGCCGACGACGCCGCCCCCGAGGTCGTCGACCAGCTCGTGCTCGACCGGGCGCGCAAGAACCGCGACCCGCAGGCGAAGGACGACGCCTTCGGGGTGCGCCCGGGGCGGACGACGACGCTGCCCGTGCTCGCCAACGACATCGACCCCGACGGCGACGTGATGACGGCCGCCGTCGACGGCGACGCCCCCGAGGGCGTCGCGGTGGAGCCGGTGCTCGACGGCGGCGCTCTGCAGGCCGTGGTCCCGGACGACGCGACCGGGTCGAGCACCTTCGCCTACGAGGTGGTCGACGGGCGCGGCGGCGAGGACACCGCGGACGTGGCCCTCACCGTCTCGCCGTGGGACGAGAACGGGTCGCCGGAGCAGTCGGGCGAGCCCGTGCTCGTCGTGGCCCGCGGCACGTCCGCCGAGATCGACGTGCTGCCCTACTTCCTCGACCCCGACGGGGACCACCTCTACCTCGCGGGCGCGGCGGCCACGACGCCCGGCGACACGGTCCGCTTCCACGCGGACGGGACCGTCGAGTTCACCGACGGCGGGTCCTCGACGGGGCGCAAGGAGGTCACCGTCGCGGTGGCGGACGGCCTCGGCGGCGCCGTCGAGGGCACGCTGTGGATCGACGTCCAGGGCGGACAGGACATCCCGCCGATCGCGGTCGGCGACCACGTGGTCGCCCGCGTCGACGAGGAGGTCACGGTCACGCCCCTGGAGAACGACACCGACCCGGACGGCGACGAGCTGCGGCTCGCGAAGGTCACCGACGCCGAGCCCGCGGTGATCGTGCCCGCGTACGAGACCGCGTCGTTCCGGTTCACCGCCCCGGAGGTCGGCTCCTACGACATCGCCTACCAGGTCACGGACGGCACCTCGTCCACGACCGGCGTGGTCCGGGTCGACGTGATCGACCCCGCGGAGAACAAGGGCGCGCCGATCGCGGTGTCGGACTCGGTGCTCCTCCCGGCAGGCGGGACCGGCCTCGTCGACGTCCTCGCCAACGACTCGGACCCGGCGGGCGGGACCCTCGTGGTCCAGTCGGTGGAGCTCCCCGAGGAGTCCGACGTGACGGTCGCGCTCCTGGAGCACCGGATCCTGCGGTTCGCGGAGGTGCGCAGGCTCGCCGAGCCGGTCACCGTCGAGTACACGGTCTCGAACGGTTCCGAGACGGCGACCGGGCAGGTCGAGGTGTTCCCCGTGCCCGAGCCGGAGCGGCTGCAGCCGCCCGTCGCCGTCGAGGACGAGGCGCTCGTGCACACCGGCGACGTCGTCACGGTCCCGGTCCTGGCCAACGACACGCACCCGGACGGGCTCGCGCTGACGCTCGGGGACGAGCTCGACGGCGACGTCGACCCTGCGCTCGGCGAGGTGTTCGTCTCCGGGGACGTCGTCCGGTTCCGCGCCGGCTCCGAGGCCGGGACGGCGCACGCGATCTACCGCGTGAGCGACGAGAACGGCCAGGAGGACTCGGCGCAGATCACGGTCCGGGTCGTCGACGAGGAGGAGAACGCCGCGCCGCAGCCGCCCGACGTCGAGGTGCGGACGCTCTCCGGGTCCTCGTTGCGCGTGCCTGTCCCGCTCGACGGGGTCGACCCCGACGGCGACTCCGTCCGCCTGACCGGCATCGCCCAGGCGCCCGGCAAGGGCATCGCCCGGGTCGTCGACGGCAAGATCGAGTACCAGGCCGTGGCCGGCGTCTCCGGGAGCGACACGTTCCGCTACACCGTCACCGACTCCCGCGGCATGGACGGGACGGGTCTCGTCCGGGTCGGGATCGCCCCCGAGCCGACGACGAACCACCCGCCGGTCGCCGTGGACGACCTCGTGCACCTGCGCCCCGGGCGCACGGTCTCGATCGACGCGCTGCGCAACGACAGCGACCCCGACAGCGACCCGATCGCGCTGGTCCCCGGTGCGCTCGACGGTGGCGAGGACCTCGGGGCGAAGGTGGTGGACAACCGGGTCGTCGTCGAGACCCCCGAGGAGCCCGGTCCGGTGAGCTTCTATTACACGATCGAGGACCGTCTCGGGGCCCGGGCCTCCGCGGCGATCACCATCGACGTCGACGGTGAGGCGCCGCTCGAGCCGCCCGTCGCCGTCGACGACGTCGTGACGCCCGACCAGGTGATCGGCCGGACGTCGATCGAGGTCCCCGTGCTGGACAACGACGTCGACCCCGACGGGGTGGCCGAGGCGCTCACGGTGACCACCGACCAGGACGACGTCGTCGTGGCCGAGGACGGGACGGTCACCGTCCCGCTCGCCGCCGAGCGCCGGGTCGTCACCTACACGGTCACCGACCAGGACGAGCTGACCGACCGCGCCTTCGTGCTCGTGCCCGGCGTCGACAACGTGTCCCCGGACAGCGAGGACGCCCAGCAGGACCCGGACGGGCCCGAGCGGGCCGCGCCCGTGGTCAACCCCTCGTCGCCCCTCGAGGTGCGCACGGGCGAGACCCTGACGATCGACGTGCGCGACCACGTGACGGTCGCCGACGGACGCAGCGCCCGGATCACCGTCGCGTCGTCGGTGAGCGCCGTGGCGGGCAGCGCGACCGTCGGGTCGCCGACCGCCATCAGCTACGTCTCCGACGAGGGCTACGCCGGACCGGCGGCCGTGTCGTTCGAGATCACCGACGGCACCGGCCCCGACGACCCCGAGGGCAAGACGCTCCTGGTCACCGTCCCGATCACCGTCCTGCCGCCGGAGAACGTCCCGCCCGAGCCGGGCACCCCGACGCTCGAGGTCGCGGCCGGCGAGTCGGCCTCGCTCGACCTCGCACTCTCCGCGAGCGACGCGAACGACGACCCGCTCACGTTCACGCTGACCGGGCCCCCGCCCGAGGGCTACTCGGTCTCGATCGACGGGTCCCGCATCGCCGTCGAGCTGGATCCGGAGGTCCGCAAGGGCACCTCGGCGAGCCTCGGGTACACGGTGTCGGACGGCGACGCCGCGCCCGTCGACGGCGTCCTCACCACGACCGTGGTCGGGTCGCGCAAGCCGCTCGCCGTCGCGAACCCGGACACGGTCGACGACGCGTTCCAGGGCCGCGAGACCTCGGTGCCTGTGCTCGAGAACGACACGAACCCGTTCCCCGGCACGGACCTCGAGATCGTCGGGGCCGCGGTCGAGACCGGTCGCGGAGACGCCGTCATCGACGGCGACTCGATCAAGGTGACGCCGACGGAGGACTTCGTCGGCGTGATCGTCGTGCGCTACGAGATCCAGGACGCCACCCTCGACCCGGACCGCGTCGTCGAGGGACGCATCAAGGTGACCGTGCTGGGTCGCCCCGAGGTCCCCGCGGCACCGCAGGTGGTCGAGGTGCGCAGCAAGACGGTCGTGCTCTCCTGGGACCCGCCGATCGACAACGGCTCCGACATCACCGGGTACACCGTCAGGTCCGACCAGGGCGACACCCGCGAGTGCGAGACGACGACCTGCACGATCGACGGGCTGACCAACGACGTCGAGTACACGTTCACGGTCACGGCGACCAACGACGTGGGGACCTCCGACGTCTCCGAGGCCTCGGAGGTCGCGCGCCCGGACGAGAAGCCGGACCAGCCGAGCGCCCCGACGCTCGAGTTCGTGCCCGGCGTCCCGCCCACCGGCGGTGCGCTGACGGTGCGCTGGACCAACGCGACCTACACGGACCGGTCCCCGATCGAGTCGGTGAACCTGCGGATCTCGCCGGCGCCGCCGTCGGGCAACGACACGAAGACCGGGGTCACCGGGAACCAGGTCGTCTGGACGGGCCTGAGCAACGGGACGAGCTACACGGTCTCGGTCCAGGCCGTGAACCGCGCCCCCGAACCGTCCGACTGGTCCGCCGCGTCCAGGGGCGAGAAGCCCGCGGGCATCCCCGGCGCGCCGGGCGCCCCGACGGCGACCCGCGTCGACGACGCGCTCGGCGGGCAGGTGGCGCTCACCTGGGCGGCACCGAAGGAGAACGGTGCGCCCATCACGTCGAGCGCCATCCAGGTGCGTGCCGGCGGATCGGTCGAGAAGACCGTCCCGGTCAGCGGCGCCGCGACGTCCGCGACGGTCACCGGGCTGAACGTCTCCTCGACGTACACGTTCACGGTCGTGGCCACGAACAAGGCGGGCAAGTCCCCGTCGAGCGGCGCGTCCAACGCGGTGATCCCGTACGGCAAGCCCGGCGTGCCCGGCACCCCGACGGCGAAGCTCGCGTCGAACACCGACGGCCGCGCCGTCGTGACGTTCGGTGCGGCGAAGGCCAACGGCAACGCCGTGACGTACACCGTCCGGGCGAACGACTCCGGCGCGGGCAATACCACGACGAGCACGTCGTACACCTACACGGGCCTGACGAACGGCAGCAGCTACTCGTTCGACGTCCGGGCGTGCAACGCGGCCGGGTGCTCCGCCTGGTCCGCGCAGTCCGGGTCCGTCAAGCCCTACGGCGTGCCGAGCACGCCGTCGGCGCCGACGTTCAACCGGACCGGCTCGGGATGGCCGACCCCGTACGGCGGGAACTTCACGATGTCCGGCCCGTCCACGTGGAACGGGCAGTCGGGTCGCGTCGAGCGCCAGCTCAACGGCTCCGGCATCTCGAACGGCACGGGCAGGGTGAACGTGAACGCGGCGTGGGGCGCGACCAACACGCTGCGGATCCGCGCGTGCAACGACGCCGGGTGCTCGTCGTGGGCGTCGCGGTCGGCGTCGCTGCCCGACAAGCCCGCGCGGTCGGTGACGATGCGCAAGGGCGGCGGCGCGGGGGCCGACGGCTACCCGAACTCGAACTACTTCCACCTCACCGTGCGCTACGGCGAGCCGAACACGACGTTCCAGACCAAGTGCTTCGGCGACAAGGGGGCCGGGATGTTCGAGTTCGGCTACTCGGGCGGTGGGTGGTTCAACACCGCCAACGACGGACGCACGTTCCGGACCGACGCCAACGGCTACTGGGACGGGGACCTCCAGTGCTTCTGGGGCTGGTTCAACTCGACGACCAAGATCCGCACCAGCACCTTCGGGGACACGCCGAACTTCGCCTGGTCCTGACGAGCCACCCATGACCATGACCTCAACGATCCAGCAGGGGACGACCACCGCATGAGCACCATGACCAGCGAGCAGGCCACCTGGTTCGCGCAGACCTTCGACCGTCTCGTCGACAACGTGGGCCAGGCCGTCCTCGGCAAGCGCGAGACGATCCGCCTCGCGCTGACGGGCATGCTCGCGGAGGGACACCTCCTCCTCGAGGACGCCCCGGGGACCGGCAAGACCTCCCTCGCCCGCGCGCTCGCCGCGAGCGTGCAAGGCACGAACAGCCGCATCCAGTTCACGCCCGACCTGCTCCCGTCCGACGTCACCGGCGTGACGATCTACGACCAGAAGACGGGCACCTTCGACTTCCACAAGGGCCCGGTCTTCGCGTCGATCGTCCTCGCCGACGAGATCAACCGTGCCTCCCCGAAGACCCAGTCGGCGCTCCTCGAGGTCATGGAGGAGGGGCACATCACCGTCGACGGCGTCCAGCACTCCGCGGGTCGCCCGTTCATGGTGATCGCGACGCAGAACCCCATCGAGCAGGCCGGCACCTACCGGCTGCCGGAGGCCCAGCTCGACCGGTTCCTCGTCAAGACGTCGCTCGGGTACCCGGACCACGCCGCGACCGTGCAGATCCTCGAGGGCTCGGCCGTCCGCGACCGCAGCGCCGCGCTCCACCCGGTCGTGACCACCCAGGCGGTCGCCGAGATGGCCGATCTCGCCGCCACCGTGCACGTCGACGGCGGGCTCCTGGACTACGTGGCCCGGCTCGCCGCCGCGACGCGCGACTCGTCGACCACCCGGGTCGGGGTCAGCGTCCGCGGGGCGATCGCGATGATCCGCTGCGCGAAGGTGCTCGCCGCCGGCCACGGCCGTCACTACGTGATCCCGGACGACGTCAAGCAGCTCGCCCGTCCCGTGTGGGCGCACCGCATCGTCCTCGACGCCGAGGCCGAGTTCGGCGGGGCGACGGCCGACGAGGCGATCGACGACGTCCTCGCCGTGGTCGTGCCCCCGCAGCAGCGTGCCTCGGCCTGATCCCGTGCGCACCGGACCCGGACGTGCCGTGACGTCGGCCGGCACATCACGCGGCACGTCGCTGGGCGCGTCGCTGGGCACGGCGACGCGCTCGGCGCGGTCGGCCGTGCGGCGCGTGGTCGTCGTGGTCGCCGACGTCGTCACCGGGCTGGGCGCCGGAGTCTTCCTGGTCGCGGTGCTCGCCTGGGTCGGCGCCCTGGTGCTCGGTTGGACGGAGCTGCTGGTGCTCGCCCTCGTGCTGACGTTCGCGCTGCTCGGCGCGGTCGCGTTCGTGCTGGGCCGGCTCAGCTACGAGGTCACGCTCGACCTGGCGACCCGCCGGGTCACGGTCGGCGACCGCGCGCTCGGCGGGCTCCTCGTGCGCAACACCTCGAGCCGGACGGCGCTCCCGTCCGCGATGGAGGTGAGCGTGGGTCGCGGTGTCGCCAGCTTCCCCGTGCCGCGGCTGCGCAGCGGCGCGGTCCACGAGGACGTGTTCCGCGTGCCCACGAGCCGGCGTGCGGTCATCGACGTCGGCCCGGTGCGCTCGGTGCGCTCGGACCCGCTCGGCCTGCTGCGCCGGGAGGTCGTCTGGAACGAGCCGGAGCAGCTCGTCGTCCACCCCCGCACCGCCGGTCTGGCCGGGTCCTCGGTGGGCAGCCTGCACGACCTCGAGGGCCGGGCGAGCCGCGACCTGTCCGACTCGGACGTCTCCTTCCACGCCCTGCGCGACTACGTGCCGGGCGACGACCGGCGGCACATCCACTGGCGCTCGACCGCCCGCACCGGCCAGCTCGTGGTGCGGCAGTTCGAGGAGACGCGACGCTCCCAGCTCGCGGTGGTGCTCTCCACCCGCGAGGAGGACTACGCGAGCGACGACGAGTTCGAGCTCGCGGTGAGCACCACCGGCTCGTACGGCCTCCAGGCGATCCGTGAGGACCGTCGGGTCCACGTGCTCACCCAGGGCGGGAACCTCCGGGGCGACTCGCGCACGCGCCTGCTCGACGACCTCGCCGGTGTGGAGCGCTCGCCGTCCCGCACGACCCTCGCCGACATCGCGCGCGCCCGGCGCGGCGAGCTGGACGCGGCCTCCGTCGTGGTCCTCGTCGCGGGCAGCGTGCCGAGCCCGGCGGACCTGCGCGCCGCGTCCGTGCGCCTGAGCCTCGGCGCCCGCGCCCTCGCGGTGCGGTGCGTGCCGGGGGCCGCCGTCGCGCGTCACACGATCGGCGACCTGACCGTCCTCACGCTGGGATCCCTCGAGGACCTCCCGCGGGCCATGCGGAAGATGAACGACTGATGTCCACGACCACCGGTACCCCGTCGCACGACACGGGCCAGGGCCTGCGTCGCGCGGACCGCGCGGAGGCCCGTCGGTCGCGCGTGCGCGCGCCCGCGGACCCGGCGGTCCGCTCCGGCCGCCGCGGTCCGGGGGCTCCCGAGCGCGGCCGGCCGCGCGCCACGACGTGGGGCGGGCTGGTGGACGGCGTCGTCGTCCTCGTCCTGCTGGCCTGCGCGGTCGTGGCGTTCGCCCCGGCCTGGGGGACTCGACCTACCTGGTCCCGGCCGTCACCGGTCTCGTCCTGGGCGTCGCGGTGGCGTGGGTCGGCGCCGTGCGGCGGTGGCCCACCGTCTCGGTGGCCGCGGCGACGATCGTGGGCTACCTGCTCGTGGGCGGAGCGGTGGCATTCCCGTCGACGACCGTCGGCGGTGTCGTGCCGACCCTGACGACGCTGCGCGAGCTCTCGCTCGGCGCGGTGACGGTCTGGAAGGACGGGCTCACCAACGTCCCGCCGCTGGCCTCGTTCCCCGACCTGCGGCTGCTCCCCTTCCTGGTGATGCTGCTCGGCGGCGTCGTCACCGCCACCGTCGCCTGGCGCGCCCGATACGCGGCCTGGGCGGTGGTGACCGCGACGGCCACCCTGGTCGCCGCGACCCTGTTCGGCACGGTCGAGGCGGCGTTCCCGCTCGCCCAGGGCCTCGTGATCGCCGTCGTCGGGCTCCTGTGGGCCGCGTGGCGCACCACCGAGGAGCGCATGTCCGCGCGGGCCGAGGTGAGCGGTGCGGCGATCGAGGCCTCCCGCCGGCTGCGGTGGTACAGGCTCCGCACCGGCGTCCTGCTCCTCGTCCTCGCCGGCGTGGTGTCTGCGGCGCTCGTCCCGGTCCTCGCGCCGGCGCAGCGGTCCGCCCTGCGCGAGGTCGTGGTGCCCCCGCTCGACCTCCACAAGTACGTGAGCCCCCTGGTGGGGTTCCGGAGCTACGTCAAGGACGAGGCGGACACCGAGCTGTTCACCGTCGACGGCCTGCCCGAGCAGGCGCGGGTCCGGCTCGCGACGCTCGACAGCTACGACGGCGTGGTCTACGACGTCTCGACCGGGGAGCCCGGGTCCGGCGTGTACTCGAGGGCGGGGGAGCGGATCGCCTCCTCGGCCTCCGGGACGCCGGCCACGATCGACGTGACGATCGGCGACTACGACGGGGTCTGGGTCCCCGACGTCGGGGACCTCACGGGAGTCACGTACTCCGGACCGCGGGACGAGGACCTCGCCGGGTCCACGTACTACAACGCGGAGACAGGGACCACGCTCGCGACCGCGGGCCTGGTCCCCGGCGACAGCTACCGCATGGAGGTCCTGGTCCCGGACGTCCCCTCCGAGGAGGAGGCCGCCGCGGCCGGGGTCGAGCAGCGTGAGCTCCCCGAGGCCACGGACGTCCCGGACTCCGTCGGTGGCAAGGGCGCACAGTTCATGGGCTCGGCGACGGACCTCGCGCAGCGGGTGACGAACATCCGCGACGCGCTGGTCGCCGGCGGGATCCTCTCGCACGGTCTCGAGAACCAGCAGCCGTCCCGGCCGGGCCACTTCGCGCAGCGCATCGACACGCTCCTCGCCGAGGACGAGATGATCGGCGACGACGAGCAGTTCGCCGTCGCGTTCGCGCTCATGGCGCAGCAGGCCGGGATCCCGGCGCGCGTGGTCATGGGGTTCGTGCCCGACGAGGAGTGGGAGCCGGGCACCCCCTACGTCGCGACGGGGCGCGACGTGCGCGCCTGGGCCGAGGTCCCGTACGCGGGGTACGGCTGGGTGCCCGTCGACGTGGTGCCGGACGAGGACAACAAGGTCCAGCCGGAGCCCGAGAGCGCTCAGGTCCCCAAGCCCCCGGTGCTCGACGACCCGGAGCCGCCGGAGGAGCCCGAGCCGCAGGAGGCAGGCACGACCGACGCGGAGGACGACGAGGACCCGGCACAGTCCGACCCGTTCGACTGGGCGCGCGCCGCCCTGTTCACGGCCGCGATCGGTATCCCGCTGCTGCTCCTGGTCGCGCCGTTCGCGCTCCTCGCCGGGTACAAGGCACGACGTTCGGCACGGCGTCGGACGGCGGCCCGCGCCGAGGACCGGTTCAGCGGCGGGTGGAGCGAGGTCCTCGACACCGCGACGGACCTCGGGCAGCCCGTGGCGCAGGGCGCCACCCGCTCCGAGGGTGCTGCGGCGATCACGGGGGCGTTCTCCCGGGTGCCGGAGGGGTCGGTCGGCCAGCTCGCGACGTCGGCGGACCGCAACGTGTTCGGGGGAGCCGTCGTCGACCCCGCCGAGGCGGAGGGCTACTGGACCGACGTCGCCGCCGTCGTCGGTGGCATGCGCGCCAGCGTCTCCGCGCGGCGCCGCTGGCGGGCACGGTTCTCCCTGCGCTCGCTGCCGTCGTGGGGCCTCGCCGAGAGGTTCCGCAGGTTGCGACCGGCCGGGCGCAGGAACCGCACCCCCGGGGCCGACGACGAGGAGTCGCGATGATCGAGCTGACCTGCACCGCGTGCGGCGCACCGCGGGACGGCGAGCAGACGTTCTGCTCGCTGTGCGGGACCCCGCAGGAGCCGCTCGCGGCCGCGGCCGGGGCCGACCGGCGACGAGCGCCCGAGCCGCGGGTCGCCACGACGACCGAGCCACTGACGCCGGGGTATGCGCCGGCGGGACCTGCTGCGGCGTGGCCCGGCGTCGCTCCGGGCGCCGCCCGCACCGGCCGTGCCGGGGCCGACCTCCCGCCGACCGCGGGGACCGGGCGCCGCTTCGTGGCGTATCTGGTGGACGGCTTCACGGTCGGTGCGCTCGTCGGCGCCGTCGCGGTCGCGCTCTTCGCGTCCGGCGTGCTGAGCGTCGAGGTGGTCGACGGGGTCCCCGTGCCCGGCTCCGGGTTCGTGGTGCTCGGGCTGGTCCAGCTGGCGGCCTTCGTCGCGCTGCTGGTCTGGGAGGGGCGGACCGGCCGCACCGTCGGCAACTTCGCACTCGGGACGCGGACCGTCCGGGCGTCCGACGTCGAGCAGCAGCACGCGCCCGGGTTCGGGCGCGCGCTGGTCCGCGCGCTGGTCGTGGGCGTCGCCGGGGTCGTCCCGGTGATCGGCCCGGTGCTCGTGCTGGTCAGCCCGGCGTTCGACCGGACCGGGGCGCACCAGGGTTGGCACGACAGGCTCGCCGGCACGCTCGTCCTCGACACCCGCGCTGCCCCCGACGCACCGGAGGGCGTGTCCGTGCTCGCCTCGCGGGTCCGTCCCGAGGGGCCGGTCACCGCAGCGCCGGGCTCTGCGGGCCCGGTCTCCGTCGGGTCGGGACCTGGCAGACCGGGCGACGTCCCGGACGGCGCCACGACGCGCTGGCCGGCGCCGCCCGTCGAGGCGTCGGAGGCCGCGAACCACGCCCAGCCTGCCCCGCTGGCCCCACCCTCGCAGCCGGCGCAGCCCACCCAGCCCGCGACCCCGGCGCAGGTCTCCCAGCCGCCTGCCGGCCCGATCACCGGTGTCCCCGGCTTCTCGCGGCCTGCACCGGAACCGGTCGTCGATCAGGCGCCGGTCGTGCCCGCGCCGCTCGCTCCTCCGTCCGACGGGCCAGGCGGCACGTCGAGCGGCGCGTCGAGCGGTAGGTGGAGCAGCGGGGACGCCTCGTCCGTCGACGAGGCGACCATGCTCCGACCGGGCGCCGGGGCACGCGGCACCGAGCCGCAGCACGCACAGAGCTTCGAGATCGAGCTCGAGAACCGCGACCGGGTCGTCGTCGACGGCACCGTCCTCGTGGGCCGCAGCCCGGTCGGCGACGACGGACGGGCGGTGGTCGTCCCGATCCGCGACCGCACGGTCTCGCGCACGCACCTCGAGCTCGGGGTCGACGGCGGCCCCTGGATCATGGACCGGGGCTCGACGAGCGGCACGGTGGTCGTCAGCGCCGCCCGCGGCACGGTGACCGCACCCGCCGGCGTGCGCGTCCCGGTCCGCGACGGCGACGTGGTGCACCTGGGCGACCGGCGCATCGTCGTCCACGTGCCCATGCCGGGGAGCGCCCGGTGACGCCGGGGAGCGCCTCGCGGGCGGTCGACCTGCCGGACGTCGCGGCGACCGTGGGGCAGATCGACCTCACCTGGGGCGCGGCCACGCATCGAGGCCGTCGTCGGTCCCTGAACGAGGACGCGTACCTCGCCCAGTCCCCGGCGTTCTTCGTCGCGGACGGGATGGGTGGGCACGACGCGGGCGAGGTCGCGAGCGCGGCTGCCGTCGATGCGCTCGGCGGCATCGTGCGTGCCTCCCGCGCCGGGGTCGTCGGTCTCGGCGAGGTGCGCGACCACCTGGGCCGGGCGCAGGCTGCGGTGCGGGGAGTCGAGTCGTCGCCCGAGCGCCGGGCCGGCACCACCGTCGCGGGCGCCGTGATGACGGTGGAGGACGGGCTCCCGTACTGGCTCGTCGTGAACCTCGGCGACTCCCGGGTGTACCACCTGGCGGAGGGGATGCTCGAGCAGGTCAGCGTCGACCACTCGGAGGTCCAGGAGCTCGTGGACGCCGGTGCGCTGACCGCGGACGAGGCGGCGACCCACCCGCGGCGGCACGTCGTGACGCGGGCGCTCGGCTCCGAGGTCTCGCCGGAGCCCGACGTCTGGCTGCTGCCGGTGGTCGCGAACGAGCGCATGCTGGTGTGCTCCGACGGGCTCACGGGGGAGGTCCCCGACCGGCGGATCGCGCAGGTGCTGCTCCAGCACGCGTCGGCGCAGTGCGCGGCGGACGCCCTGGTCCAGGAGGCTCTGGACGCGGGCGGCAGGGACAACATCACGGTCGTCGTCGTCGACGTGGCCGGGGACGACGAGACAGGGTCGACGGTGCCCCGCGGGGGCGTCGAGGACGACACGGTGCCGCGCGGAGCGGGCCGGCGAGCGGAGGAGTCGCAGTGACCACGAGGTACGCACCGGGTTCGGGGCTCGCCGTCGTGCGCGGGGAGGTCGGGGTCCTGCTGCCCGTCGCGCCGTCGGAGGCCGTCGTCGACGAGCTCTGGGAGACGCTGGGCGCCGCGGCAGGGGTCGTCGACGTGATCCAGGTGGTCGCCGGGTCGTCCGCGCTGCGCGACGTCCCCGCCTTCGGCGCCGTGGTGCTCGACGAGGACGGCGCCCATGTCGTCGTGCGCGGGCCCGTCGAGGTCACGATGACGACGGCGGACCGGACCGTCGTCGTGTCCGGCGCGGGTGCCGCGACCTGGTCCGAGCGCAGGGAGACGGACGTGAGCGCCGCGTCGCTGGTCCTGCTCGACGCGCCCGAGCGACCGGACGAGGGACCGTACCGGTCGCTCCCGGTGACGGCGGCGGTCGTCGCCGCACGCTCCGTCGACCTTTCTGCCGACCCGTCTGCCGACCCGTCTGCCGACCGCTCTGCCGGTGGCGACGTCGTGGTGTCCTCGGGGAAGGATCCGACCGAGAGGGTCGTGGCCCCCGCAGCAGCAACAGCCGCAGCCGCTCCGAGCCCCGAGCCCGTCGCCGGCCCACGCTCCGAGCCCGCTGCCGCTGGTGGTCCTCAGCGGGCCGAGCAGCCGTTCGGTCAGCCGGCCCCGGCACCCGCCCCGTCACCCGACCCGGCCCCCGCACCGACGCCGGTGGAGCCGCCCGAGACCTCGGGCGCGCCCGGACCCGTGCCACCCGCAGCGAGCGACGGGAGCGACACGAACGAGGCCTACGACGAGATCGATGGATTCACGCACCTCTGGGGTGCGACGGTCCGCTCCGGTGTCGAGGACGCCGCCGTCCGGCCCGTCGACGAGGACGCCGCCGTCCGGCCCGTCGACGAGGACGCCGCCGCCGCGCTCAGCGAGCTGCCCGGCGACGGGGGCGGCCTCGGGTCGTCCGATGACGCGGGCGCGCGCGAGGGCTCGCGTGAGGGCGGTCGTGAGGACCATCGGGCGCAGGAGCACGGCGCGGGGCAGGACCTGGAGCGGGACTTGGAGCGGGATACAGACGCGGAGACGATCGTGCCCGAGGCGACCGCGGCTTCTGTATCGACCTCCGAATCGACCTCCGTCTCGACGGAGGGCCCGGCGGGCTCGGCGAGCCCCGGCCTGGTCGCAGGCCTCCCGGACTGGTCGGGTGCAGCGGCCCAGCGCCCGGCCCGCGCGGCGACGGACCCCGCCGAGGGACGCAGCGGCGGCGACCTCGACGACCTCGACGAGAGCACCATGCACTCCTCGGTGATCGCGGCCCTGCGGGCGTCGGCGTCCGGCGGCCCGAGCGGTGAGGGAGGCCGGAGCGGTCACCCTGTCCCGGGACCCGCCGGCGGTGCGATCGACGCGACCCCGGGTGCGGCGTCCGACGACCGGCCCCGGATCCTCGCGAGCGTCTGCGCCGACGGGCACGCGAACCCGCCCACCTACGGTCGGTGCGCCGCGTGCGACGCGACGCTCGGGGAGTCTCGCGGACCGTGCCGCGCCCGGTCCTCGGGCGGCTCGAGCTGGCCGACGGTCGGAGCATCGACCTCGACCGCCCCGTCGTGCTCGGCAGGCGCCCTCGCTCACCGCGGGGACGGTCGGGCGAGACGGCCCGACTGGTGACCGTCGAGAGCCCGGAGCAGGACATCTCGCGCTCGCACGTCGAGATCCGCCTCGAGGGGTGGCACGTGCTCGTCGACGACCTCGGCACGACGAACGGCACCGTGCTGCACCGCCCGGGGCAGCCGCCGCGCCGGCTGCAGCCCGGGGTGCCCGAGATCGCGTCGAGCGGCGACGTCGTCGACCTCGGCGACGGCGTGACCCTGACGCTCCACGGGATCCTGTGAGCAGCCGCCGGACACCCGCGCCCCCGCCCGACATCGAGGGGTACGCGTACGTCTCGCTGGTCGGGTCGGGCGGGTTCTCGGACGTCTACTGCTACCAGCAGAGCCGACCGCGGCGGCGGGTCGCGATCAAGGTGCTGCTCCAGGAGTGGTCGAGCGACAGCCAGCGCGAGGCCTTCGACGCGGAGGCCGACCTGCTCGCGTCCCTGTCGACGCACCCGTCGATCGTCACCATGTACGAGGCGTCGGTCTCGGACGACGGTCGCCCGTACCTCGCGATGGAGTACTGCTCGCGCGCGAGCCTCGGCGACCGGTACCGCTCCGAGCGGCTCAGCGTCCCCGAGGTGCTGCGCACCGCCGTGCTCGTCGCCGGGGCGGTCGAGACCGCGCACCGCGCGGGGATCCTGCACCGGGACATCAAGCCCGCGAACCTGCTGGTCACCGACTACGGGCACCCGGTGCTGACCGACTTCGGCATCTCGGCGACCGTCGACAAGGCCGGGATCGCCGAGGGCATGTCGATCCCGTGGTCGCCGCCCGAGTCGTTCGCGGAGGTCCCCACGAGCGGTGTCGGGACGGACGTGTGGGCCCTGGGCGCGACGACGTACTCCTTGCTCGCGGGCCGCTCGCCGTTCGAGGTCCCCGGCGGGCAGAACGCGAGCGCCGACCTCATCGGCCGCATCGAGTCGACGCCCCTGCCCGCCCTCGGGCGGTCGGACGTGCCCGCTTCGCTCGAGCGGGTGCTCGCGACGGCGATGGCGAAGTCGGCCGACGCGCGCTTCCCCTCCGCGCTCGCGTTCGCGCGGGCCCTGCAGAGCGTGCAGCAGGAGCTCTCGCTCGCCGCGACCCCGATCGACGTGCTCGACGACTCGGGAGCCGTGCAGGACGTCGGCGTCGTTCCGGGTGGCGGCAACGACACCGGCTGGGCGCCCGCCGCGTCCGGCTCCGGCGGTGGTACCGCGGGCGGCGGTGCGGCCGGTACCGCCGGTGCCGTCGGTGCAGGGGTCGCTGCGGAGGCCGCCGCCGGCGGCGTCCACGGGTCGGCGGCGGACGACCACGACCACGACGATGACGACGACGCCGGGACGCGCCTGCGCCAGGTGGTCTCGATCGACCCGGCCGGCCCGGTCGCTCGCCCGGCGTCGCCGCCACCTGCACGGCCGTCGCCCGCCCGGCCGGCCCCCGCGTGGACCCCGGCCGTGCCGGCGCAGGACGAGCCTGCGGACTCCACGGTGCTGCGCCCGGGACACCAGGCGGCCCAGGTCAGCCGGACCGACCAGAGTGCCCGGACCGACCAGCGCGCCGTCGGTACCGAGAGCCCTCGCGCTGCGACGCCCGCGCCCCCGCGGCCGCGCCCTCGCACCGCCCCGTCACGCCGAAGGGCCTGCCGGCGCCGCTCGACGTCCCCCGTCCGGCGCCGACGTGCTCGACGACACCGTGCAGCGGCGCGACGACGAGCCGGAGGCCGAGCCGGCGCCGCGGCGCTCGCGGGTCGGTCTCGCGGTCGGCGGCAGCGTCGTCGCGGTCGCGGCGGTCGCGGTCGTCCTGGCGGTCACCCTGCCGTCGGGCACGTCCGACCCGTCCGCCACCCGCGAGAGCGACGACCCCGCGTCGTCGGCGACGGGCGGGACGACCGGTGGGGCGCCGTCCGACAACCTGGGTGACCTGGTCCCCGCGGTCACCGCGCTCGAGGGGAGGCCGTGGACGACGGCGCGAGCGTCCGTTTCACCTGGGAGAACCCGGATCCGCAGGACGGGGACCGCTACGCGTGGGAGGTCGTGGACCCGCTGGAGGACGGCCTGCCGACGTTCGTCGACGAACCAACGGTGACCGTGCCCGCGGACGCGTCGGGCAGGACGTGCCTGCGGGTCAGTATCGTGCGGGAGGGTCGAGGGTCGGCCGACCCCGCTGGGGTGTGCGTGGAGGGCGCGTCGTGAGCGAGCTGTCGGTCGAGTTCTGCGGCGAGTGGTTCACCCCCGCGCCCGGGGAGCCTTTCGACATCGGGCGCGAGGGCGACCTCGCCCTGGACGACAACCCCTACCTGCACCGCCGGCTGCTGAGCGTCGTCGAGGACGCCGGGATCTGGTGGCTGCTCAACGTGGGGTCGCGGATCTCCGTCACGGTCTCGGACGCGAGCGGGGAGTGCAGTCCTGGCTCGCGCCCGGGACGCGGTTGCCCGTCGTGTTCCCCTCGACGACGGTCGTGTTCACCGCGGGCCCGACGACGTACGAGCTCGGCCTGCGCCTCGTCGGCTCGCCGTACCAGGAGTTCCGTCGCGAGGAGCCCGACGGCGGGGAGACGACGATCGGCGTCGTCGGGTTCTCGCCGGGCCAGAAGCGGGTCATGGTCGCCCTGGCCGAGCCAGTGCTGCGGCGTGACGGCACGGGGCTGTCCGAGATCCCGTCGTCGGCGGCCGCCGCCGAACGGCTCGGGGAGAAGCTGACCGCCTTCAACCGCAAGCTCGACACGGTGTGCGACAAGCTCGACCGGATGGGCGTCAAGGGGTTGCGCGGCGGCCCCGGGGCGCACGCGACGAACCGCCGGGCGCGGCTCGTGGAGTACGCGGTGACGTCGCGGCTCGTCACGGCCGACGACCTGCCGCTCCTCGACGCCGGCGACCCGGCGGACGGGCGGTGAGCGGCGTGCAGCGGGGGACGCTCGGGGTGTGGGCCGCGGCCTGCACGGTGGCGTTCGGCGTCGTCGTCGCCGGTGCGTGGCTCCTGCTCGGGGCCGACCCTGCCACGGTGACCGGGCGCGACTCGTCGACCTCGTCCGCCCTGCTCCCGCTCGCCGCCGCGACGCTCGGCGTCGCGCTCTTCCTCGGCTCGTTCGCGCGGTCGGTCCGGCCCGGACGCTACCGCCGCGGCTTGGCCGTCGGCATCGCGGTCGGGGTGGGTGTCGCGCTCTTCCAGGTCGTGCTCGCCGGGGCGTTGACCGGGGCCGGGCAGGGCCTCGACCAGGTGCTCGGGTTCCTGCCGGCGACCTGGGACGCGCTCGTCACCCCGATGACCGCGGTCTCCGCGGTCGCCGGGTTCGGCGCCGAGCGCCTCTACGCGGTCGTCGCGCGCCGGCCGGTCACCGGCGGGGCGCGGTCGGGGTCGGACGGCGGGGCTCGCGCGTGAAGGTCAAGGTCACCCTCGAGCGCACGGACGGGTCGCGCGACGACATCACCGTCACCGCCGACGCGGGCGCCACGATCTCCGAGGTCGCGGGCACGATCGCGCGGCTCGACCCGCGGGGCACCTCGCCCGGCGGGGCGCTGACGCTCCGGGCGCAGCTGCCCGGGCAGGACGCACCGACGACGCTGCCGGGCGACGCGCCCCTCGGTGAGGCGTGGATCGGCTCGGGCGCCGTCGTCTCGCTCGTCGAGGTCGCGGCCGAGCGGGCGGAGGTGCGCGCGGCCCCGGTGCTCGGCGACGTCTGGGTCGAGTCCGGTCCCGACGAGGGACGGCGGTTCGAGCTGCGCGAGGGGTCCGTCGTGCTCGGCCGGGCGCCCGGCGTCGACATCGTGCTCGACGACCCGCTCGTGTCCAAGCGGCACGCGCGCATCGAGGTCGCCGAGGCGATCGAGGTGGTCGACCTAGGCTCCGCGAACGGCATCATGGTCGACGGCGTCCGGGTGCCCCGGGTGAAGATCACCTCGGCGCAGCGCGTCGTCGTGGGCGACACCGTCCTCGTGGTCCAGCGCACCGCGCCCACGGGCGGGGTCCACGGCGTCAGCGCCCGGCCCGGCCCGGTGCCGTTCAACCGCTCGCCCCGCGTCGAGGACCGGTACACCGGGTCCAAGTACGACGCGCCCGAAGTCCCCGAGGAGCAGGAGCCGCGCGACTTCCCGTTCTTCGCGCTGCTCGCCCCCGTCCTGATGGGTGGCGGGATGTTCTACTTCACGGGCAACCCGACGTCGCTGCTGTTCATCGCGCTGTCGCCGATGATGCTGATCGGCAACTTCTTCATGCAGAAGAAGGCCAAGAAGCGGCGGCTCGAGAAGGACGTGCGGATCTTCGACGAGCGGCTCGAGGCCCTGCACACGAAGCTCGCCCGGGAGCGCGGCACGGAGCGGTCCGTCCGGCTGCGCGAGGCGCCGGCGATCCCGCTGGTCTACGCGGAGGCGATGCGGCGTGGCCCGCTCCTGTGGACCCGGAGGCCGGAGCACTGGTCGTTCCTGAACGTCCGGCTCGGCACCGGCTCGATGCCGTCGCGGAACACGATCCAGATCAACGACGACCGGGCGCACCGGGCCGAGTTCCAGGAGCGCATCGACGCCCTCGGCGACCGGTACCGCACGATCGACGCGGTACCGGTCGTCGAGAACCTCACGGACGCGGGCTCGATCGGGTTCGCCGGCCACCCGCAGCACACCGTCGGGAGCCTCGACGGCGTGCTCGTCCAGCTCACGGCGCTGCACTCGCCCGCCGAGCTCGTCGTGGCCGCCGTCGTCAGCCCGTCGTGGACCCGGGACCTCGAGTGGCTCCAGTGGGTGCCGCACACGTCCTCGGTGCACAGCCCGATCACCGGACCGCACCTCGCGGACGGGTCGGGCAGCGCCACCGTCCTCGTGGCCGAGCTCGAGGCGCTCGTGGCCGCGCGCACCGGTCGCGCGCAGGGGAGGCGTCGCGGCGCGATCGAGTCCGAGAAGGCGGCCATGGAGCGCGGCGGCGACGTCGGCGGGTCGCAGACGTCCGACGGGACCTCCTCGCCGCTGCCCGCCGTCGTCGTGGTGGTGACGGACGACGCCGACGTCCCGCGTGCGCGCCTCGTCCAGCTCATGGAGACGGGCCCCGACGCCGGGGTCTTCGTCCTGTGGGTCTCCCACGACGTGCGCGACCTCCCGGCCGCGTGCCGCACGTTCGTCGCGGTCGACGGCGACGGGGCCGTCACGGCCGGGCTCGTCCGGCTGGGACTCACCGTCGACCTCGACCCGGAGGTCGTCGACGCGGCCGCGGCCAACGCCTACGGCCGACGCATGGCGCCGGTGCTCGACGCCGGAGCGCTCAAGGAGGACGAGACGGACCTGCCCCGGTCCATCTCGACCGTGAGCCTGCTCGGCCACGACCTCGTCGAGTCGGCGGACGCCGTCCTCGACCGGTGGCGGCAGAACGGCTCGGTGTACGACCGGAGCGGTGCCGCCGGGAAGGCGCGCAAGCGGGCCGGGACGCTGCGCGCCACGGTCGGGTCGGCCGGCGTCGACCCGATGCACCTCGACCTGCGCTCGCAGGGCCCGCACGCCCTCGTCGGCGGGACGACGGGTGCCGGAAAGAGCGAGTTCCTGCAGTCGTGGGTCCTCGGGATGGCGGCCGAGTACAGCCCGGACCGGGTGACCTTCCTGTTCGTCGACTACAAGGGCGGCTCGGCGTTCGCGGACTGCGTGCAGCTGCCGCACTGCGTCGGTCTCGTGACCGACCTGTCGCCGCACCTCGTGACCCGGGCCCTGACGAGCCTGCGCGCCGAGCTCCACCATCGGGAGCACCTGTTCAACCGGCGCAAGGCCAAGGACCTCCTCGAGATGGAGAAGCGCGGCGACCCGGAGACGCCGCCGGCGCTGGTGATCGTCGTGGACGAGTTCGCGGCGCTCGTCGGGGACGTCCCGGAGTTCGTCGACGGGATGATCGACGTCGCCCAGCGCGGCCGGTCCCTCGGGATCCACCTGATCCTCGCGACCCAGCGGCCGGCCGGCGTGATCAAGGACAACCTGCGGGCCAACACGCCGCTGCGCGTCGCGCTGCGCATGGCCGACGAGTCGGACTCCTCCGACGTCGTCGACGTCAAGGACGCCGCGCACTTCGACCCGGCGGTCCCGGGCCGTGGCGTGGTCAAGACGGGTCCGGGCCGGTTGCAGTCCTTCCAGTCCGGCTACGCCGGGGGCTGGACGAGCCGGGAGCCCGCGCGGACCGCGATCGAGGTCGCGTGGCTGCGCTTCGGCGCCGAGGTCCCGTGGGAGGAGCCGGACGACGAGAGCCCCGCGGAGGACGTCGACCTCGGCCCCAACGACCAGCAGCGGCTCGTCGCCAAGATCGTCGAGGCGCACGCGCTCGCCGGGCTCGCCGCTCCCCGGCGCCCGTGGCTCGACGAGCTCGCGGACGTCTACGACCTCGCGCGGCTCGGCCAGCGCCGGGACACGGAGCTCCTCTTCGGCGTGGCCGACCTGCCGCAGAGCCAGGCGCAGCGCGCGGTCGCGTTCCGCCCCGACACCGACGGGCACCTCGCGATCTTCGGCACCGGCGGGTCCGGCAAGAGCGTGCTGCTGCGGTCGCTCGCCGTGTCGGCGGGCGTCACCCCGCGCGGCGGGCCCGTCCAGGTCTACGGGCTCGACTTCGCGGCAGGCTCCCTGCGGATGCTCGACGCGCTCCCGCACGTCGGGGCCGTGGTCCCCGGCGACGACGTGGAACGCGTCGTCGCCCTGCTGCGGCTCCTGCGCGACGAGCTCGAGCGGCGTGCCGTGGCGTTCGCGGAGATCTCCGCGTCGAGCGTCACCGACTACCGCGATCTCTCGGGCAAGGGCGACACCGCGCGCATCCTGCTGCTCGTCGACGGGTTCCCGGCCTTCCGGGACGACTTCGAGGCCGGGTCAGGTCGCGCCGAGTGGTTCGACGCGTTCCGGGACATCCTCAGCGACGGCCGCCAGCTCGGCATGCACGTCGTCTTCACCGCCGACCGCGCCGGCGCCGTGCCCACGTACGTGCGCTCGCTGGTCCAGCGCACCGTGGTGCTGCGCCTCGCGGACGACGGCTACGCCGCGCTCAACGCCCCCGGGACGTCCTGACCGCCACCTCGCCGCCGGGACGCGCCGTCGTCGACGGTCTCGAGGTGCAGGTCGCGGTCATCGGCGGCGCCACCTCGGTCTCCGAGCAGGCGACGCTCACCCAGAGGTTCGGCCGGTCGATGCTCCGCGTCGGGATCCCTGCCGCACCTGCCGTGCGGGTGCTCCCCAAGGAGTACGGGATCTCCGTGCTTCCCCCGGCGTCGACGGGCGACCTGTCGTCGGGCTCGACGCGGTCGACCTCGGCCCCGTCGCGTTCGACCCCGCCGGGACCGTCGTCGTCGCCGGTCCGCCCGCCTCGGGGCGCAGCAACGCGACCGCGGCGCTCGCGGGGGCGGTGCTGCGGGCCGACCCGGGGGCGAGGTGCTACCTCGTCGGCGGTGCCCGCAGCCCGCTCCGACAGGCGCTGCCCTGGGCCGGTACTGCCTCCTCGGACGACGAGGTCGTGGCGCTCGCCGAGAACCTCGCGCTCGCGATGGCCGACGACGACACCGAGGGCCGGATCGTCGTGGTCGTCGAGTCGCTGTCCGAGCGCCTGCAGTCGCCGGCCGACAAGCCGCTCGTCGCGCTGATGAAGGCGGCCAAGGCGTCCGACCACCTGGTGATCGCCGAGTCCGAGACGTCGGGCTGGGGGTCGACCTGGCCCCTGCTCGCCGAGATGAAGGCCGGTCGGCGCGGCCTGCTCCTGCAGCCGGGGGCGATGGACGGCGACACGATCTTCAAGACGAGCCTCCCGCGGACGCAGGCCTCGGAGTTCCCTCCGGGCCGGGGCATGTGGGTCGCGCGCGGTCGCTTCGTGCGCGTCCAGGTGCCGCTGGTGATCGAGTGACCGGGCTGTGCCACGAGGCTGGCTACGATGCAGGCGCTGCGGTGACGGGCACCCGCACGGTGGGGAGTGCTCCCCATGGTGGTCGCGCGGAACGGCTGGATAGTGTCGGGCGACACGGCGCGACGGCCGCGGGCACAGGGCAGCGGTGGGCGGCGGCAGGTGATCAGGGGGTGCGAGGACGATGAGCGGGTATGACCTCTCCATGGACATGGAGGCGTTGCGGACCTTGGCGGACGACCTCGACGCGATCTGCGCGGAGCTGAGCGAGGCCGACGACGTCTCGGAGGTCGCCGCTCACGCGACGGGGCACGACGCGCTCGCGGACCGTGTCCGCGACTTCGCAGACAAGTGGCGGGTCAAGCGCGAGGACATGCTGGGCGACGTGACGAAGCTGCGGGACGCGGTCATGACCATCGCCGAGAACTTCACCCAGGTCGATGCGGACCTGGCCAAGGCGCTCGAGGAGAAGGTGGCGGGCTGATGGCCGACCGGGAGTTCGAGGAGCTCGAGGGCGACGCCGCCCTGCTCGCGAACAAGGCCGCACGTTACGTCGAGATCGCTGCGGCGATCGAGCGTTCGCTGTCGACGCTGGACGCGATCTCCGACGAGATCGACCAGAAGAGCCTCTCGATGGACGCGGTGCGTGCGCTCGCCGGCGACGTGCGCTCCGACATCGCGAAGGCGGAGGGGCGCTACGCGGAGACGGGCGACGCGCTCGCGACCTACGCGGGGGTCCTCGACGAGCAGAAGTCCACAGCCGATGCCGCGGCGAAGCAGCTGCGCACCGTGGAGAGCGACCTCTACGCCGCCCGGATCAGGCTCCGGTGGGCGGAGAACGACGAGAGCGGCCTGCGCCCCGACGCGACAGAGCAGGAGCGTGACGAGGCTCGGAGCGCGGTGTCGAGCACCGCGGGAGCGGTCACCGCGCTGGAGGCGGACGTCGCCGCGCTGCAGAAGGCCTGGCGTGACGCCCACGACGCGAAGAACGCCGCGGCGACGACCGCCGTGGCGCAGATCGACGACGTCGTGACCGGGGCGAACGTGAACGGTCTCGAGGACAGCACCTGGGACAAGGCGAGGCACGCCCTGGGCAAGCTCTACGAGGCGTTCAAGCTCCTCTGCGAGATCGCCGGGTTCCTGGCGATCTTCCTCTCGTGGGTGCCGGTCCTCGGTCAGGTGCTCATCGTCCTGGCCGCGATCGGCGCGATCCTCGCCGTCGTCGAGGCGATCGTCAAGGTCTCCCAGGGCGAGGGCACGGGGTGGGACATCGCGAAGGCGGCGGGCTTCGCCGCGCTCTCGCTGTTCGGTGGCCGCGCGGTGAGCGGCCTGGCGAAGGTGGTCAAGGCGCGGGTCGTCGTGAACGCGGCCCAGCGCGTCGGTCCCGCGGCAGTCCGTGCACAGGCGGGCAGCACGGTGATGACGCAGGCCTACCGTGTGGCGGGGCAGACCGCGAAGCAGCGGACGTACTCGCTGCTGAAGTCCCCGTTCGTCCGGGACGCCGCGCAGCGCGAGGCGTTCCGCACGTTCCAGACCTCGTCGACGAAGTGGGCGACCGGGTGGTCCAACGTCGCCGACGGTGCGCGCAAGGCGTTCCCGAACCCCTTCAAGGACTCGGCCAAGCGGTTCGCTCTCGGGAACGACGACGTCGTCGACCTCCTGGCCGCGCAGACGGACAGCTTCTACACGTTCACCGCCGCGGACCACATGGCGACGAGCGTCGCCGCGGTAGGGGCCATCACGCTCCGCGGGACCACGGGGACGCTGGCCGCCGTCGGGTTCGGCACTGCGGTTGCCGGCGGTGACGGGTGGGGCATCGCCGACAGCGCCGGAGGGATCGCGACGCAGCCGCTCGACGGGTCGTACGGGAGCGCCTTCGCGGCAGTCGTCTCCGGGCACGAGATCGTCGAGTTCCTCGACGACGTCGATGTCGTGGACGTCCCCGTGGCGCTCGGCGGCGGTGGCCGATGACCGACGCTCCGACCGAGCCGACCCGCGCCGGTCCTGCTGCAGGGGCGGGCCCGGACGGGACGTCGAGCGCCTCCCCGATCCGGTGGTGGATGCCCGTCGCGGTCGGCCTGGCCTGGGTGGTCGTAAGTCTCGCGCCGGGGCTGTGGGTCCTCGCGGGCTGGGGTGATCCGCCGAACGCGTTGAGCCTCGTCTCGTCTCTCGTGTTCTTCGTCGGCGGGCTCCTGGTGATGTCGGTCGTGTGGATCATGGAGCTGGCCAGACGTGGCGACACCAGCAAGCAGGCGTCGAGCGGCAGGTTCCTGCCCAAGGCGACGCGACGGTCGTCGATGCGGATGCTCTCGATCCCCGTGCACGTGGCCTGGATCGTCGTGGTCGCGCTGCTCGGTACAGCGCTCCCGGCCGTCGCGATCGACGCCGGGGACGACGACGCCTTCGGCATCTGGATCGTGGCCCCCATCATCTGCGTGTTCGTCCTCGGAGTTCTCGTGGGGTCGCTCGTCAAGAAGGTCGCCTACGCGGCGCGTCACCACCGCGCGGTGTCGGCGTCCTCGGACGGTCGCGTGGTCCGCACGACGAGCCGCGCCTGGCGTTGGTTCTCGTTCCGGTGGCGCCTCGATCTGTGGGCCTGCGGGATCGGCGCGCTCGTCGTCGGGGTGGGTGCCTTTCTCGCCTGGTTGGTCCGGGCGACGCCGGCCGAGGACTTCGGCACCGCTGACGAGATCCGGTTCGCGACCACCCTGGGGACGTCTCTCCTGGTCGGCGGGGCGTTGCTGCTCGGGTTCGGACTGTGGGCGTGCACGCAGTTCTGGCGGTCGGGCGAAGACATCGGCGCCGGTGAGTCGGTCTCATGACAGGCAGAGAGATGCTCGACGTGAGCCTCGTGCTGCCGGAGGGCTGGTTCGCCCTCCCTGCAGCGTCGGCCCGCGACGCCGGCTGGGTCGAGGCGCTCGCGGGTTCGATGGCCGAGGGCGCTGGCGGCGCGCCCGCGGGCGACCCGGAGTCGGCCGCGGAGCACGGCGACGCGCAGGAGCCGGGGCGGACCCCGGAGGAGCTGCTCGCCGACCAGCTGCGCGCGGTCGTCGAGGTCGTCGACGAGGTGGGGCAGACGGGCCTTCGCGCCGCGGTGCTGGTCCGCCGACCACAGCACGGCGTCGTCGACGCTCTCCTGACCTTCGTCGTGCACGACGGCGTGACACCGGAGGAGTTCGTCGACGAGCTCCGACGCGCCCCTGAGAGCGACGACAGCTATCTCCTGGTCGAGCCCCTGGAGTCCGAGATCCCCGCCGGGACCGTCCGTGGCGCCCACCTCATGATCGGACACCTGGACGCCGAGCGGGGCGAGGGCGTGGCGCACCTGGAGGAGCGTGTCGTCGTCGGGGTCTTTCCACCGGACAGCGGGGCCATGGTCGAGGTGAACGTCGTCTCGAGCAGCGTCGGGACGTTCGAGGACGCGCCCGCCGAGGTGCTCGGGGTCCTCACCGGGCTCAGCACCGTGTCGGGCCGCGCCCGATGACGGCGCGGCGCGTGGGCCTCGCGGCCGGACGATCCAGGTTGATCCTGCCCGGGACCTGGGTGTCGGTCCCGCTGACCGACCGGGAGTCGGCGCGGCAGTTCTGTCGTCGGCTCGTCCGGGAGCAGGTCGGGCGCGCCGATCAGCTCGCGCGCCTGCGCCGCGACGCGACGCAGGAGCTCGTCACGAGCGCGGCCGATGCGCGGGAGCTGGGGGCACACACGTATCTCATGGCGCTCGAGCTGTTGCCCGGCGTCCCGTTCCCGGCGGCGCTCCTCGCACTGGACGAGTCCTGGCCGGAGTCCGCGCGGGCCGACCTCGCGGCGGGTGACGTCTCGGCGGCTCTGGTGTCGGCCTTCCCCGGGACGGAGGTCGCGGTCCAGCGGACCGGGCCGGTCGCACGACGGGCCGAGCTGGTCCGCGGGACGCTGGGGGAGCAGACGTACCTCACCCTCCGGCTCGAGTACCACGTGCCGTACCCCGACGGGTCCGGGCTGATGCTCGCCCGGGTGAACGCGCCGACCGTCCCCGCGGCAGAGCCGTTCGCCACGCTGTTCGACGAGATCCTCGACTCCCTCACGTGGACCGACGTCCGCGTATGACGTTCGCCCCGGAGGACCGCTGACGGCGCCTGGTGCCCAGCGGCTGTCAGGTCGTCCCCGGGCGGCTCTGGCCGGTCCGATCAGCCTCGATCGGGCGTGTCGCCCTCGGCGGTGTCGTCGTGCGCCCGGAGTCGGCTGCTGCGGACGACATACATCACCGCTGAACCGATGAACATCACTGCGCAGACGACGATGAAGGGGACGAACCCACCGATCGCGTCGAGCGTGTCCGGAGCGAAGCGCGCGAGTCCCACGAAGCCCGCGCCGAGCACCACCATGGTCCAGAAGGCCACCACGAAGGGTCGCAGCGCATGATCGACCGGATCGGGGACCTGCGGCCGCTCGTCGTCGCTCATCGGACCTCCTTGTCGGGGTGCACCGGTGGCGTCGCCGCCGGTCGGTCGCAGCCACCCTAGAGGATCGACTGGTGGGGAGTTCTCCCCATGTCCGCTCCGCGACGGCGCCACTAGAGTGACGACCACAGCGCGGGCCGAGGGGGCCGGCGACGACGAGCGGAGATTCTGATGGCGAACATGAACGTGACCTACGACGAGATGACCAGCGCGGCCGACCGTCTCGCCGCGGGCCAGCAGGACCTGACGGACATGCTCGAGCAGCTCAAGGCGCAGGTCAACGACCTCGTGTCGTCCGGGTTCGTCACGGATCAGGCCTCGGGCGCGTTCCAGGCGTCGTACGAGGAGTTCACCGGCGCCTCCGTGCAGGCGGTCAGCGGGATCGAGAGCATGGTGAGCTACCTCAAGAACGCGGCGCAGACGCTCGGCGACGTCGACAGCCAGCTCGCTGCGGGCATCCGCGGCTGACGCTCACGCACTGCCCGACGGCGGCCGTCCCCACGGGGCGGCCGCCGTCCGTGTGTCCCGGACGGGCTCGGCGTGCCTGATCGGTGGGTCGGGAACGCTCTGGCTCGGGTGATGATGGACCCATGCGCACCGCCTCGTACCCGAGCCCCACGTTCCCCGGCCCGCCGAGCGTCGACCTCGACGTCCTGGACGGCTGGGAGCCCGTGACCGGGCTCGGTCCGGCGATCACCCTCGAGCGCACCGGCCTCCCGGGGGCGACGACCCCCAAGGTGGAGGTCGTCATCACGCGGATGCGCGACTGGGAATCCCTCGACGACGCCTCGATGAAGATCGCCGGCGCCCTCGAGAAGCTCTCGGGCTACGAGGAGCTCGCACGCGACGCCGAGCCGGTCGCCGGCCACGCGGGGTTCCGGCTGGAGGCCGTCGTGCGCAACCCGACGGACCGGGCGCGCTACGTGCAGGCGATCCGCTACGCCCTGGTCGACCGGGGCGAGACGCGCGACCTCGTGCAGATCATGGGCTCGTGCACCGGGGCGCAGCGGGACGCGGTGCTCGACGAGATCCGCGCGATCCAGGACAGCGTCCGCATCGCGGTCTGACGAGAACTGCGGGTCGCAGGTCAACCCCGCCCCAGTGCAGCCCGGCCCCAGCCCAGCCGCAGCGGAACAGCTCTGCAGCGGCCACCTGCGTTACACAGTCCCGGCCACCGGACCGGGGATGGATCCCCGCCGCCTCCGCAGGCATAGTGAGGGTCGGCTAAGTCAGACGTACACTCGAGTGACCCCGATCGGAAGGCGCACGTCCCTGTGAGCAGCAACCGTCCCCTGCGCGTGGCAGTCGTCGGAGCGGGTCCCGCCGGGATCTACGCCTCGGACATCCTGTCCAAGACCGACCTCGACGTGACCATCGACCTGTTCGAGCGCCTGCCCGCGCCGTTCGGGCTCGTGCGCTATGGCGTCGCCCCCGACCACCCGCGGATCAAGCAGATCATCACGGCCCTGCACCGCGTGCTGGACCGCGGCGACGTCCGCCTCATCGCGAACGTCGACTACGGGGTGGACCTGAAGCTCGACGACATGCGTCAGTTCTACGACGCGGTGATCTTCTCGACCGGCTCCATCAAGGACGCCGACCTCGAGATCCCGGGGATCGACCTGGAGGGCTCGCACGGCGCCGCCGACTTCGTCTCCTGGTACGACGGGCACCCGGACGTGCCGCGCACCTGGCCCCTGCAGGGCAAGGAGGTCGCCGTCCTCGGTGCCGGCAACGTGGCCCTCGACGTCGCACGGATCCTCGCGAAGCACGCGGACGACCTGCTGCCCACGGAGATCCCGCAGAACGTCTACGACGTCCTCAAGGACTCCGAGGTCACGGACGTCCACGTCTTCGCGCGCCGCGGCCCGGCGCAGGTGAAGTTCTCGCCGCTGGAGCTCCGGGAGCTCGGGCACGTCCCCGACGTCGACGTGATCGTCTACCCCGAGGACTTCGACTTCGACGAGGGCTCGATGGCCGCGATCGGCTCGTCGAACCAGACCAAGCAGGTCGTCAAGACCCTCACGGACTGGACGCTCAAGGACCCGGCCGACTTCAAGGCCTCGCGCCGCCTGCACCTGCACTTCCTCCACGCGCCGGTCGAGGTGCTGGGCGAGGACGGCAAGGTCGTCGGCCTGCGGACCGAGCGCACCCGCCTCAACGGCGACGCGACGGTCTCCGGCACCGGCGAGACGCACGACTGGCCCGTCCAGGCCGTGTACCGCGCGGTCGGCTACTTCGGCTCCCCGCTGCCCGAGATCCCGTTCGACGACCTCAAGGGCGTCATCTCGAACCGGGAGGGCCGCGTCATCGACATCGACGGCGACCAGGTCCCCGGCGTCTACGCGACGGGCTGGATCAAGCGCGGCCCGGTGGGCCTCATCGGTCACACCAAGTCGGACGCGTCCGAGACGATCCGACACCTCGTCGAGGACCTCGCCGAGGCCCCTGCCGAGGGCCGGACGGCTCCCCACGGCTCGCCCGACGCGATCCTCGACTTCCTCACCGAGCGCGGGGTGGACCACGTCGAGTGGTCGGGTTTCCAGCTGCTCGACGCGCACGAGATCTCGCTCGGCGAGCCGCACGGCCGCCAGCGCGTGAAGGTGGTGCCGCGCGAGGAGATGCTGGCCATCGCCAAGGGGCGCGCTGCCGTCGACGCCTGACCGCGCTCGCGCCGCTCGTCTCTCTGGACAGCAGCGCAGCACAGCACATCTGCACGTCCGGCAGGAGCCGGGGTCGCACCACGCGGCCCCGGCTCCTGCCGTTCTCGCGTCAGCGTCCGAGCAGCCGCTCGTCCAGCCAGTCCCGGGTGACGGCCCACGACCGTGAGGCCGGGTCGATCTGCTCGAAGTGCCCCTCGCCGTCCACCACCTCGACGGTCACGTCGTCGCCGGCGTCGAGCGCTGTCGCGCCGTAGCCGGTGGTCTGGGACGGCGGGACGGTCGAGTCGTCCCGTCCGGTGACGACCAGCGTGGGGACCCCCAGCGGGACGCGCTGGGCCGGGTCGGCCAGCGCGTAGCGGTCGTCCGGGGCGTCGTCGGGAGCGGAGCCCATGAGGTCGTCGACGGCCCCGCCTCCGGCCCCCGCCGCGCTCGCCGCGGCGAGGTCGTCCACGCCCGCCTGGCTGACCACGGCGTCCGGGACGACGACGGGCCCGGCTCCGGGAGCGCCGTCCGGCAGGGTGTCGCGCGAGGCGAGCCACAGGGCCAGGGTGCCGCCCGCGGAGTGGCCGACGACGGCCGTGGGCCCGCGCTCCACGCTCACCTCGTCGAGGGCGTCGGGCAGCGCGTCGACCGCGCTCGCCACGTCGGTGAACGTCGCCGGCCAACCGCCCTCCGACGCGGCGTCCGCCGCGCCGACGCCCCGGTAGTCGATGTTCCAGACGGCGTAGCCGGCGCCGACCAGGTCGCGGGCGAGGCTCAGCTCCAGCGAGCGGTCGAAGCCGGACCGCCAGTACCCGCCGTGGACGAGCACGACGACGGGGACCGGCCCGGACCCCGGGAGGGTCGGGTCACCGTAGAGGTCGGCAACCTGCTCGGGGGCGTCGCCGTACCGGGTGGTCAGCGGCCGGACGGGGTCGAGCGAGCGGTCGGTCCGGCTGTCGGTCGGGGCGTCGTCCACATCGCCCATCATGCCGGGGGACGGGGAAGGACCGGCCGCGCCTCCGTCGTCCGACGCCGACGTGCACGCGGCGAGACCGAGCGACAGACCCAGGACAGCGAGGGCGAGCCGGGCGCCACCGGGCGCGCGCGCCGCGCGACGGCGCCGTCGGGGCACTGCGGCGTGTCCGGCGGGGCGTCGAGGGGTCGGCACGGCCCCAGCCTGACCCTGCCCGCCCTTGGCCGCACTCGGGCGTCCCCGCGCGCGGCCCTTGGGGCGCGGCCCCTCGACCTGGCAAGGTGTCGGTCCATGGATCGTGTCGAGCGGTGGGAGAGCCGGACCGAGTGGGCGCTGACGGGCGCCGCGCTGCTGTTCCTGGGGGGATACGCGGTGCCGATCATCTGGCCCGACGTCGGCCCCGTCGTCCGGGTCGTGTGCAACCAGCTCGTCCTGTGGACCTGGATCGCGTTCGGCATCGACTACGGGGTGCGCCTCTGGCTGAGCGAGCGGCGCGCGCACTTCGTCCGGCACAACCTGCTCGACCTTGCGATCCTGGTCCTGCCGATGCTCCGGCCGCTGCGTCTCCTGCGGCTGCTCACCCTGCTCCGGGTGCTGAACAGGACGACGGCGAGCAGCCTCCGCGGACGCGTCGTGACGTACGCCGTCGGGGCGACGGCGCTCGTGATCCTCTGCGGTGGGCTCGCGATCACCGAGGCCGAGCGCGGCGCACCGGGCTCGAACATCGAGGACTTCGGCGACGGGCTCTGGTGGTCGGTGGTCACCATGACGACCGTCGGCTACGGCGACACGTTCCCGGTGACCACCACGGGTCGGTTCGTCGCCGTCGTCCTCATGGGCACGGGCATCACGCTGCTCGGTATCGTCACGGCGACGCTGGCGTCCTGGCTCACCGACCGGGTGGCCGAGCTCGGGGACGAGGACTCCGCCGCGACCCGCGCCGAGGTCGTCGCGCTCACGGAGGAGGTCCGGCGGCTGCGCGCCGAGATCGCCGGGCCGGACGCCGTGCCGGCCGTCTCCGAGGCCGACGAGCGGCTGCCCCGGCCCAAGGGGTCGCCGCCCGCGCACTGACGCGCGAGGCGCGGCCTGCCCCCAGTCCTCGACCTTCGCCTGCGCCGGACGGCGGCCACGCGCCTGGCCACGTACCTGGCCACGCGCCTGGCCACGCACCTGGGACGTGACCGCCGTCGGGCAGGGGGTCAGCGGTAGTTCGTGAACTGCACCGCGAAGTCGATGTCGGCGTTCTTCAGGAGCGCCTGAACGGCCTGGAGGTCGTCGCGGGACTTGCTCGTCGCACGCACCTCGTCGCCCGTGATCTGCGTCTTGACGCCCTTGGGGCCCTCGTCGCGGATCAGCTTGGTGACCTTCTTGGCGTTCTCTCCCGCCAGGCCCTCCTTGAGCGACCCGGCCAGGTGGTACTCCTTGCCCGAGAGCTGGGGCTCGTTCTCGCCGGTGTCGAACGCCTTGAGCGAGATGCCGCGCCGGATCAGCTTCGACTGGAAGACGTCGAGGATCGCGAGCACGCGGTCGGCCGAGTTGGCCTTCATGACGATCGCGTCGCTGCCGCTCCACTCGATCGAGGCGCCGACGTTGCGGAAGTCATAGCGCTGCCCGACCTCCTTCGACGCCTGGTTGAGGGCGTTGTCGACCTCCTGGCGGTCGACCTTGCTCACGATGTCCATCGACGAGTCAGCCACGGGTGTCTCCTTCGTTCGTGCCGGCGGGGTCAGCGCAGCGCGGGTGTGCCACGGGTTCGGCTACCACCGTAGTCCGTTCTGCGAAGGTGGCAGCCGAGGCCTGATCTGCCGACTGCCCGGTGTCCTGCTCGGTGTCCTGCTCGGTGTCCTGCTCGGTGGCGTGATCGGCGGATCGCTCGACAGTCTGCTCCGACGACGCCTGCGCCTGCGAGGCGGATGCCGCGGTGCGCGACGCCCGCGCGGCGAGGCGCGTCGCGCGGAGCGACCGGAGGGCGTCGGTCGTCAGGATCGCCAGGGCGAGCCACACCAGCCCGAAGCCGATCCACCGGGACGTCGGCATCGGCTCGTGGAGGACCAGGAGCCCGACGAGGAACTGCAGGACCGGCGTCAGGTACTGCAGCATCCCCACCACGCTGAGCGGGACGCGCCGTGCCGAGGCCCCGAAGAGCAGCAGCGGGACGCCCGTGACCACGCCGCACGACATGAGCAGCAGCACGTGCGCCGTGCCCTCGGTCGTGAACGTGCCGGTGCCCTGGCTCCACAGCCAGACGAGGTAGGCGAGCGCGAGCGGCGTCAGCGCGAGCGTCTCCGTCGCCAGCCCGGGCAGGGCTCCGACGCTCCGCCCTGTGCGGTTCTTGACCAGCCCGTACAGCCCGAACGACAACGCGAGGCTGATCGCGATCCAGGGGAAGACACCGACGCCGATCGTGATGACGGCGACGGCGACGGCACCGATCGCGAGGGCGACCCACTGCGCCGGGCGGAGCCGCTCGCGCAGGACGATCACGCCGAGCAGGATCGTGACCAGCGGGTTCACGAAGTACCCGAGCGCCGCGTCGAGCACGTGGCCTGTGAGCACGCCGTACACGTAGACGGTCCAGTTGGTCGCGACGAGCACGCCCCCGAGGGCGAGCAGGCCGAACGTCCGCCGGTTGCGCAGGACCGGCGTCAGCGTGCGGGTCGAGCGGGTGGCGACCAGGAGCAGCAGGCAGAACACGAGGCTCCACACCACGCGGTGCGCGATGATCTCGACGGCGCCCGCCGGTTCGAGCAGCGGGAAGAACAGCGGCATGCCGCCCCACAGGAGATACGCGCTCACGCCGAGCGGCACGCCCCAGCGGTCGGCCGGAGGCTCCGGTGCGCGGCTTGCGGCGGCCGCGGCACTACTCGGGCCCGCCGTGTCGGGTCCGGGCGACGACGCGGGGCCTGGCTGCGGGGGTCAGACGGCGCGGGGCCCGACGGCGAGGCCGGGACTTCCGGGTGGTCGCCGGGTCGCGGCGCGGGGAGCTCACGCGCTCACAGTAGGCGGCGGGGCGGCGTCGGCGGGGCGGGCGGAGCGATTTCTCTTCGGGGCGCTGATCCGTGTATTCTCGTCTGGCTCCCACAGACCGCCCGCGGTCCGTGGTGCGCACAGCACGATCAGCGAGATCGCAGGAACAGCATGACGAGCACGACCCCGGCAGGTTGCCCGAGCGGCCAAAGGGAGCTGACTGTAAATCAGCCGTCATCGACTACGTGGGTTCGAATCCCTCACCTGCCACGCGTGTGATGTCTCAGGACATCGGAACGGCCCGGACCCACGATCGTGGGTCCGGGCCGTTCTGCTGTGCGGGGAGGTACGGGCCGGAGCCGGCGAGAGTGTTGTTCCCGGGCTCCCGTGCGCCGTCCGACCCCGCTGGCTGCACGCTCGCGGTGGAGGCCGAGGGACGACCGGGCGGCCGCGGGGCGCGGGGCCGCCCGGACCGCGTGCGGAGTGTGGCCGCGGTCACCTCGACCGAGCTGCTGATCCCCCTGGGAGCCGCAGGATCGTGCGGATTTCGTGCCTCGCTCGAACCCGTGTAGAGTTTCCTGCGCTGCCCCGATAGCTCAGTCGGTAGAGCGTCTCCATGGTAAGGAGAAGGTCAAGGGTTCGATTCCCTTTCGGGGCTCTGTGATGACGGATGCCCGCAGCGCTGGAATAATCGTGGTGTCGTATGCGTCGTCCTTGTGCGGCGGGGTAGCTCAGCTGGTCAGAGCGCACGGCTCATAATCGTGAGGTCGCGGGTTCGAGCCCCGCCCCCGCTACCAATCTTGACCCATACCGTTCGGCGGCCGGCGCCGGAACGGTTCGCACGTTCGTAGCGCCCCCGGAGGCGCGAGAGGTGGCACTACCGTGGCTAGCAAGAGCTCAGACGTTCGCCCCAAGATCACGCTCGCCTGCGTGGACTGCAAGGAGCGCAACTACATCACGAAGAAGAACCGTCGGAACAACCCCGACCGGCTCGAGCTGGCGAAGTTCTGCCCGCGTTGCGGCAAGCACACCGCGCACCGCGAGACGCGCTGACCCGCTCGTCCCTGCAGATCGATGCCGATCAACACCGAGTACGCCGGTCGTGAGTACCCCGCGACCGCGCCGTACGCGGTCGGCCGCGAGAAGCTCCGCGAGTTCGCCGAAGTCGTCGGCTCCACCCACCCCGTGCACCTCGATCCCGAGGCGGCGCGGGGTTCGGGCTATCCGGACGTCGTCGCCCCGCCGACCTTCGCGGTCGTCATCGCGCAGCGCGCCGAGGCACAGCTCGTCGAGGACGAGGCCGCCGGGATCGACTTCACCCGGGTGGTCCACGCCGACGAGCGCTTCACCCACCACCGGCCCATCGTGGCCGGGGACCAGATCGTGACGGTCCTGCACGTCGACTCGATCGTCGAGCGGCGCGGCCTGTCGATGGTCACGACCCGGTGCGAGCTCGCGGGTCTCCTGCCCGACGGCTCGACCGAGCCGGTCGCCACGGTCGTCTCCACCCTCGCCGTCCGCGGGGAGGACGCATGACCCGCCCGACGTTCGATTCCCTCGCCGTCGGTGACGAGATCGGGACCCGCGAGGTCGTCGTCGACCGCGCCCGACTCGTCCGGTACGCCGGCGCGAGCGGCGACTTCAACCCGATCCACTGGAACGAGCGGTTCGCCACCGAGGTCGGGCTCCCCGGGGTGATCGCGCACGGCATGTTCACGATGGGTGCCGCGGTCGCGCTCGTCGTCGACTGGGCCGAGGACCCGGGCGCGGTCGTCGACTACCAGACGCGCTTCTCCCGGCCGGTCCCCGTGCCCGACCCCGGCTCCTCGACCGTCGTCGTCGCCGGCACCATCGGTGCGCTCGACGCCGAGGCCCGCACGGCGCGCGTCGACCTGGCCGTCACCTACGAGGGTGCCCGGGTCCTGATGAAGTCCCAGGCCGTCGTCCGCCTCTGACGCGAGCGCCGTCGGAGACCGGCGGGACGGCCGCCTGCTCGGCCGCCGCCTCAGCTCGTCGGCGGGCCCGTGGTGGTCCCGATGCTGAGCTCGACGTCGAGCTCCACGACCGACGGCGCCTCGCCCGCCAGCAGACCGATCACGGCCTCGCCGATGCGCGAGCCCTTCTCCGCCAGCGGCTGACGCACGCTCGTCAGGGTGGCGGGCGCGAGCCACGGCAGGTCCAGGCCGTCGAACCCGGCGATCGAGACGTCGTCCGGCACCGCGAGCCCCAGCTCGGCAGCGGCGAGCATCGCGCCGCCGGCGAGCAGGTCCGAGTGGGCGACGATCGCGGTCGGCCGGTCGGGCCCTTCGAGGATCTGCAGGGCGGCTGTCTTGCCGTGCTCGACCAGCGACGCCTCGGTCTCCCACGTGACGACCGGCTCGATCACGTCCCTGACCCCGGCGAGCCGGTGCGCCGTGGGGTGCGGTCCACCTGGGCGAGCCGCTCCGCGTCGACCGGGCCGCTGAGTCCGGAGCTGTCGAGGGGCAGTGATATCTCCGCGACCCGTGTGTGCCCCAGATCGGTCAGGTGGCGGACGGCGTCCGCCGTCCCGGCGCGGTCTTTCAGCATCACGACGGGCGCGCCCTCGACGATGCGGCCCTCACCGATCACGACGGGGACGCGCCGGCGCTGGAACGCGGCGAGCGTCGGGTCGTCGGCGCCGACCCCCAGACGAGGACCCCGACGTCCATCGCGGCGCTCTCGATGAGCGGGTCGACCGCGCGGGGGTCGGCCGCGGTGCCGGGGATGCCGGGGATGAGGAGCACGCCGAGCCCGGCGCTGCCCAGCGTCGACACGAGGCCGTCGAGCACCTGGACCGCGACGGGGTCGCGGAAGCTGCGCTTGAGCTGGTCGCCGATCACGACACCGACGATGCCTGAGCGGCCGGACCTGAGCTGCCGGCCGAGCGGGTTGGGGCCGGTGTAGCCGAGCTCGTCGGCCGCCGCCATGACGCGGGCGCGCGTCTCGGGCGTGATCGGGCCGGAGCCCGAGAACGCGAGCGAGGCGGTCGACACCGACACCCCGGCGTGCCGGGCGACGCGGGCGAGCGTCGGGCGGTCAGAGCCGGGCATCCGGGCCTCCTCGGGTGGGTCGGGGTTCGTCACCTTAGCTGCGGCTGGTGGCGGGTTGACGGCATCGGTGCCTAGCAGCACAATTCAATCATGACTCGAAACGATTCGAGCCGCCCGGCACGCCCAAAGGTCGAATCGATTCGACAACTGACCCGCGCCCGGTGGGCGATCCTCACCGTCTTCCTGATCTTCGGCATGAGCAACGCCGCCTGGCTGGCTCGCATCCCCTCCATCAGGGACGCCCTCGGCATGTCCCCGTCGCAGCTCGGCGTCGCGCTGCTCGCCGGGGCCGTCGGCGCGCTCGTGACGGTCGCGGCCGCGGGCCCGTTCGTCAACCGCTTCGGCGGTCGCGCGGCCTTCGTCACCTCGGCGCTCATGTTCGCCGTCGGCTTCACGTTCATGGGGATCGGCCCCGCGGTCGGCTCCGTGCCGATGCTCGCCGTCGGCATCTTCGTGATGGGCAGCTCGTTCGCCCTCGGCAACGTCCCGCTGAACGTCGAGAGCGCCGGGGTCGAGCGACGGCTCGGCCGCACCGTGCTGCCGCAGTTCCACGCGGCCTTCAGCATCGGCGCCGTCCTGGGGTCGCTGATCGGCGCCGCGTGCGCCTGGGCGGGGTGCCCGTCGCGGTCCAGTTCACCGTGATCGCAGTCGTCATGGCGACGGTCCGGATCGCGCTCGTCCCCGCGATGGTCCACGACACCGTGCGCCGCGACCGGTCCCCGGTCACCGATCCCGTCGCAGGGGTCGCCGCAGCGGCGGCCACCGCCCCGGTCCCGGGCGCCTCGGGCGCTCGCCGGACGTCGGTCCGGACCCGCGTCGGGCGCGTCGGGGCGTCCCTCGCCGCCTGGTCCGAGCCGCGCACGCTCCTCATCGGCGTGGTGATCTTCGCCGCGGCGTTCTCCGAGGGCGCCGCGAACGACTGGCTCTCGATCGCCGTCGTCGACGGCTTCGAGCAGACCGAAGCGGTCGGCGGGCTCGTCTTCGGGACGTTCGTCGCGGCCATGACCGTGATGCGGCTCGCGGGCACGCGGCTCATCGACCGGTTCGGTCGGGTGCCCGTGCTGCGCGCCTCGGGGGGCGTCGCGATCGTGGGCCTCCTGCTGTTCGGGTTCGCGCCCTCGCTCGGTCTCGCCGGCCTCGGCGTGGTGCTGTGGGGGTTCGGGGCCGCGCTCGTCGTGCCGATCGGCATCGCCGCGGCCTCCGACGACCCCGAGCAGGCGGCGAGCAGGGTGTCCGTCGTCTCCGCGTTCATGTCGATGTCCTCCCTGGCCGCGCCGCCCTCCTCGGGTTCGCCGCCGAGCTCGTCGGCGCCCGCCACGCGCTGGTCCTGATCCTCGTCGTGCTCGTCGTCAGCACGTCGCTGGCGAAGCACGTCCGGCCGCTCGCCCGCGCCACGGACGGGGTACCGTCCCACCGACACGAGGGGACGCTGGTATGAGGACGACGGTCGAGCCGCGGGTCCGGCGCGCCACATGGGCCGTGATCGCCGTGTTCTTCCTCGCCGGCTTCGCGTTCGCGAACTGGGCGTCCCGACTCCCGGCCGTGCGCGACGTCCTCGGGCTCAGCGAGGCGCAGATGGGGCTGACCCTGCTCTTCGTCGCGATCGGCTCGATGGCTGCGCTCCCGCTCTCGGGCGTGATCGTCGACCGGATCGGCGCGTCGCGGGCCGTGCTGGGCTTCGCGGTCGTCAACACCGTCGGCTTCGTCCTGGGTGTCCTGGCGATCGACGCGGGCTCCCTGCTCATGCTCCGCGGCTCGCTGCTGCTCGTCGGCATCGGCACCGGGGTCTGGGACGCCGCGATGAACCTCGAGGGCGCCGCCGTCGAGCAGCGGCTCGGGCGGGCGATCATGCCGAAGTTCCACGCGGGCTTCTCGTTCGGGACCGTCGCCGGTGCCGGGGTGGGTGCCCTCGCGGCGTGGGCGCACGTCCCCCTGACGGTCCACCTGATCTCGGCCGTCGTGGTGGGCCTCGTGGGCGTGGCGCTCGCGGTCCGGTGGTTCCTGCCGCCGGAGGAGGTCGCCGGGTCGGCTCCCGGGCCGACGAGTGCCGAGGGGGCCGACCCGGCCACCGCAGCCGGGACGGTCTCCGCCGAGGTCCCCGAGGGTGCGGTCGGCACCCGCGCGAGGTCGGCGTGGACCGAGCCTCGCACCCTGCTCATCGGTGTCGTCGTCCTCGCGGCGGCGTTGACCGAGGGCGCGGCCAACGACTGGGTGAGCCTCGCGGTCGTCGACGGGTTCGGCACGAGCGACGCCGTCGGCGCGGTCGGGCTCGCCGTTTTCCTCACCGCGATGACGGGGATGCGACTCCTGGGCACCGGGCTCCTCGACCGCTACGGCCGGGTCCCGGTCCTGCGGCTCTCGGCCGGGCTGGCCGCTGCCGGGCTCCTCGTCTTCGGCCTCGTGCCCAACCTGTGGGTCGCGATGCTCGGGGTGGTCCTGTGGGGGATGGGTGCGGCGCTCGGGTTCCCGGTGGGGATGAGCGCGGCGTCCGACGACCCGCGACGGGCGGCGCGCCGGGTCAGCGTCGTCGCGACGATCGGCTACTCGGCGTTCTTCGTCGGGCCCCCGCTCATCGGGTTCCTCGCGGAGCACGTCGGGTACCGCGAGGCGCTGCTCGTGATCACGATCCCGCTCGTGGTGGGGCTCTTCGTCGCGGGCGCCGCGCGTCCGCTGGCCTCGGCCGTCGGGACGTCGTCCGACCGCTGAGGGCGCACCGGCAGGTCACCTAAGGTGGACGGGTGAGCGACGAGACCCGTGTGGAGACCCAGCCCGTGCCCGACGAACGGCCGGAAGACGGCGGGGCCCCGGCCCGCGCCGACGTCGCACCCTCCCTCGCCGAGCTGACGACGCTCCGCGTCGGCGGCCCGGCCGACGAGTACGTCGAGGCGACGACGGAGGCGGAGCTGGTCGCGGCGGTGCGGGGCGCGGACGACGCCGGTCTCCCGCTGCTCGTGATCGGTGGTGGGTCGAACCTGCTCGTCTCGGACGAGGGGTTCGGCGGGGTCGTGGTCCGGGACGTGCGCAGCGGGATCACGGTCGAGTCGGCCGACTCCTGCGGCGGGGCCAGCCTGCGCGGGCCCGCCGGTCAGGACTGGGACGCTCTCGTGGAGCAGTCGGTCGTCGAGGAGTGGGTGGGGCTGGAGGCGCTGTCGGGGATCCCGGGCACGCTGGGCGCAGCGCCCGTGCAGAACATCGGCGCCTACGGGCAGGAGGTCGGCGGCGCCGTCTCGTCGGTCCGCGTCTGGGACCGGTTCGAGGGCCGCAGCCGCATGCTCGCCGCCGCGGAGCTGGGGTTCGCGTACCGCACGTCGGTCCTGAAGGAGTCGATGCGCTCGTCGGCCGACGGCGGCCCGTGGTACCCGACCCCGAGGTACGTGGTGCTGGAGGTCTCGATGCAGCTGCGCCTCGGGTCGCTCTCGGCCCCGGTCGCCTACCCGGAGCTCGCCCGGCGCCTCGGCGTCCAGGTGGGGGAGCGCGCACCGTCGGCCGATGTGCGCGAGGCGGTCCTCGCGCTGCGGGGCGGCAAGGGGATGCTGCTGGACGGCGCCCCTGGCAGGGAGTCCGGTGGGCAGGACGGCGGTGCCTCCGAACCGGCGTCGGCGCAGGCGCCGGACCACGACCGGTGGAGCGCCGGCTCCTTCTTCACGAACCCTGTCGTCGGCGCCGCGGAGGCGGCGTCGCTCCCCGAGGGCGCTCCCCGCTACCCGGTGCGCTCGTCGAGGCCGAGCGCGACGACCGGCCCGAGCCTGGGGGAGATCGACCCCGGCCTCGTCAAGACGTCCGCCGCGTGGCTGATCGAGCACGCGGGCTTCGCCAAGGGGTGGGGCGTCCACGGCCCGGCGAGCCCGGCCACGCTCTCGACGCGGCACACGCTCGCGCTCACCAACCGTGGCGGGGCGAGCGCGCAGGACGTGCTGGCGCTCGCCCGGGCCGTGCGTGAGGGGGTGCTCGACGAGTTCGGGATCGCGCTCGAGCCCGAGCCGGTGCTGGTCGGGCTCTCGCTCTGACAGGTCGGTAGCGGGTCGGTAGTCGGGTCGGAAGCCGGGGTCGCTCGGGTCGCTAGGGCCACGGCCCGGACACGAGACCCGTCAGTAGACGACGACCTTGGTCCCGGGCGGGGCGCCCCAGGTGTCCCAGATGTAGTTGATCGCGCTGTTGGCGACGCGGACGCATCCGTGCGACGCGGGGTACGGCGGGATCGACGGCGACCCGTGGATCGCGATCCCGCGGTCGAAGAACTTGGGCCGGTACATGTCCCCGAGGCCGAGCCCGGACTCGTACATCGCGTTCACCTGCCGTCCGACGGCGAAGCTCCCGGGATGCGTCCGCGCCGAGTAGGTCCGTCCGTTGTCGGCGACGTACGGCGTACCGCTCCCGGAGGAGGCGTTCATGATCCGGGTGACCTTCCCGTCGTCCACGAGGAGCACGATCTGCCGGGCGAGGTCCACCTCGATGACGTGCCCCGACGAGGTCCGCGCCTTCGGCCGGACGCCCTTCTCGAGCGCGGCCAGCGTGCGGGGGCCGACGACGCCGTCGCGAGACAGGCCCGCGGCCTTCTGGAAAGCCCAGACCGCCTGGGTGGTCCCGCTGCCGAACGCGCCGTCGACACCCGTGCCCCAGTAGCCGAGGTCCACCAGCCGCTGCTGGGCGGCCTTCACGTCGGGCCCGCTGTCTCCCCGCCGGAGCACGCCGTCGTCGGGCTCCTCGGTCGGGACGGGCTCGGCCTTCGTCGTGGGTTCCGGTTCGGGCTCGGCCTTCTCCTGAGGCTCGGCCGTAGGGGTGGCGGACGGCGTCGCTGTGCTCGTCGGGTCGGGCGTCGGCTCGTCCGTCGGCACCGTGGAGGCGCTGGGTGTCGCGCTCGGTGTCGTGCTCGGGCGCGGTGCGGGGGACGGGGTGTCCACCGTCGGGGGCGTGGTGGTCCGCGCGACCGGCTCGGCCGTGGCGGCGCCGGCTCCGTCGGCGGCGGGGCCGGGCGTGGCGCCCGGGAGCAGGGAGCAGCCGCCGAGCACCAGGGCCCCGAGCCCACCGACCGTCGCGAGGCGCAGCCGGCGACGGCGTGAGGACGTCAGATGCACGTGCCCTCCGTCCGTCCCGGCGAGGGATGTCGGTGGGCGCGCCCCGACGGCAGCGCCCGCTTGTCCGTCAGGTTAGGTCGCGGTCGTCGTCCGGCGCGTCCTGAACCTGGGTCCCGAGACGAAAGTGTGACCTCCGTGGCGGAGTCGTGACCTCGCGTGAGCGGCGCAGCAGGGCCCGGATGCCGATCACGACGAGGGCGACGACCGCGGCGGCCAGCACGAGGCCGACGACCACCACCACCGCGAGCGCGGCGAGCGCAGCACCCTGGCTCACGGTGCGCCGGTCCCGCGCAGCGCGTCCCGGACGAGCCCGACGGCCTCGGCGTCCGTCAGGCCGGCCGTGCGAGCCTCGACGGCCAGGAGCCCTGCTGCTGCTGCGGCCCTGGCCCGGGCAGCGTGCGTGGTGTCCGAGACGACCGTGCCGGCGCGACCGCGCGTGGTCACGGTGCCTGCGGACTCGAGCGCGCGGTACGCCTTGGCGACCGTGTTGGTCGCGAGGTCGAGGTCCGCCGCGAGCGCGCGGACCGTCGGGAGGCGGTCGCCGGGGGAGAGGGCGCCCTCCGCGACGAGCCGGTCGACCTCGGCCGCGACCTGTTCGTACGGCGGGAGGGTCGAGGACGGGTCGACGCGGATCGGGATGCTCATGATCTGGACGATAGGCCAGGCGTGGCGTCCCCACCGCGGGCTGTTCCGGGGCCGGCGCCGTCCTCGGTGCCGGACTCGGTGTCTGACTCGGTGCCGCCCTCCGCGCCGGGGGCCGCCTCGAGCCAGCCGTCGATCTGCCGCTCGAGCTGCTCCTTGGTCGACGGCCGAGCCCTGGACGCGCGCACGGAGGCGCGGGCGAGCCCGGCGAGCGTGTCGTCGTCGAACCCGTGGACGTGGCGTGCGCTCTCGTACTGGGCGACGAGGCGGGAGCCGAACAGGAGCGGGTCGTCCGCACCCAGGGCGACGGGTGCACCGGCTCCGACCAGTGCCCCGAGGGGGACGTCCTCATCTCGCGCGTACACGCCGAGCGACACGTTCGACGCCGGGCAGACCTCGAGCACGACCCCGCGGCGGACGATCTCGTCGAGCAGCCGCGGCTCCTCGACCGCTCGGACCCCGTGTCCGATCCGGTCGGGCTCGAGCGCGTCGATCACCTCGTGGAGGTGCCCGGGGCCGAGCAGCTCGCCCCCGTGGGGGACGGAGGCCAGGCCGGCGCGACGTGCGATGGCGAACGCGGGCCCGAAGTCCTCGGTGCCGCCGCGCCGTTCGTCGTTGCTGAGCCCGAAGCCGACGACCTCGCCCGGGCCGTCCCCCGCGTAGCGGGCCGCCAGCCGGGCGAGGGTGCGGGCGTCCAGCGGGTGCCGGGTGCGGGACGCCGCCACGACCACGGCCACCTCGACACCGTGGGCGAGCGTCGCCGTCCGCGCGGCGTCGAGGACGATCTCCACGGCGGGCGTGATGCCCCCGACGAACGGCGCGTACGACGTGGGGTCGACCTGGATCTCCAGGCGGCCGGATCCCTCGGCGGCGTCGTCCTGGGCCGCCTCGTCGACGATCCGGCGCATGTCGTCCTCCGAGCGCACGCACGCCCGCGCGGCGTCGTAGAGGCGCTGGAATCGGAACCAACCTCGCTCCGTCGCGGGCAGGCGCAGCGGGTCGCCGTCGAGCAGCGCCGCGGGGAGTCGGACGCCGTAGCGCCGGGCCAGGTCGCGGAGCGTCGCGGCGCGCATGGAGCCGGTGAAGTGCAGGTGCAGGTGGGCCTTCGGCAGCTTCGTGAGGTCGCGTCGTGCCTCTGTCGTGGGTGTCACCCGTCGTCCCTCCGCCGCCAACGGAAGGTGCGGACCCCGACGATCAGCCCGAGGACGAGCCAGGCGAGCAGGACCCCAGCGGTCAGCGCGTGCTGCCAGGTCCCGGCCACCTCGAGGGCTGCCGCCTCCGGCGGGAGCAGGGCCGATCGCATCCCCTGCGCCATCCAGCGCAGCGGGAACACCGACGCGACGGACTGCATCCACCCGGGGAGCGAGAAGAACGGGAAGAAGACCCCGGAGACGAACTGCAGGACGAGGACGACGGGGGTGACCACCGCGCCGGCGGACCGTCCGGACCGTGGCACCGACGAGAAGGCGACCCCGAGCACGGCCCCTGCGGCGGTCCCGAGGACGAAGACCCAGGCGAACGTGCCCCACGCCGCGGCGTCGTCGGGCATCGGCACGTCGAAGGCGAGGCGTGCCAGCGCCAGCAGCAGCGCCGTCTGCACGATCGAGACCATGAGCACCTGCCCGACCTTGCCGAGGAAGTAGCTCGTCGCAGGTAGGGGAGTGGCACGGAGGCGTTTGAGTGTCCCGTCGTCACGTTCGACGGCGATGCTCGTCGCCAGGGACTGGAAGCTGGTCAGCATGATCCCGGTGGCCACGATCCCGGGGAGGAAGTACTGCGCGTACGGGATGCCGCCGTCCGCGCCCGGGACGTCGGAACCGACGACCTGGCCGTCGAAGACGGTGGCGAAGATCGCCATCATGATCAGCGGGTACGCGAAGATGAAGATCATCGCGTCGCGCTCGCGGACGAACTGGCGCAGCTCCAGGGATGTGCGGGCGAGGCCGAGGCGCAACGCGCCGGGCAGGCTCGCTTCGGCGCGCGCTGTTTCCTGGGTGAGGCGTCGCTGGATCACCGGTCCTCCTCGCTGTCCTGGCCGGGTGCCCCCACGAGCTCGAGGTAGACGTCCTCCAGCGACGGACGTCGTATCTCCAGTCCCGGGACCTCGCCGGGATGGTCGCGCATCAGGTCCCGGACGAGGGCCGTCGGGCGCTCCGTCACCTCCTCGCGCACCGTCCCGCCGTCGTCCCAACGCACCTGCGTCCGGCCGGCGGTCAGGCGGGAGAGCCCCTCCGGGGTGTCGAGCGCGACGACCTTCCCGTCCCTGACGACCGCGACCCGGTCCGCGAGCTGTTCGGCCTCGTCGAGGTAGTGGGTCGTCAGCCAGATCGTCGTGCCGGCGACACGCAGGTCGCGGACCAGGCTCCAGAAGGAGCGCCGCGCCTGCGGGTCGAACCCGGTGGTCGGTTCGTCGAGGAAGAGCAGCTCGGGACGGCCGACGATGCCCAGGACGACGTCCAGGCGTCGGCGCTGACCGCCCGACAGCCCGCGCGTGCGGACACCTGCCTTGTCCCGGAGCCCGACGAGATCGATCACCTCGTCGGGGTCGCGGGAGTGCGGGTAGTACCGGGCGAACTGCCGCACGAGCTCCGCGACCGTCAGCTCTGCGAGGTCGTCGGTCGACTGCAGGACCACGCCGATCCGCGACCGCCACGCGCGACCCGCGTGCGAGGGGTCCGCACCGAGGACGGAGACCTCGCCCGAGTCCGCCACGCGGAAGCCGGAGAGGATCTCGGTCGTCGTGGTCTTCCCCGCACCGTTGGGGCCGAGGACCGCGAAGATCTCGCCGCGCTCGACGCGCAGATCGAGTCCGTCGACCGCCTGCTTGGGGCCGTAGGCCTTGCGCAGCCCACGGATGTCGATCGCAGGGGCGGACGGCCGGGTCGGCGACGAGGCAGCGGTGGGCATGAGCCGATCGTCGCAGGCCCGGGCCCACTCGTCGCGCTCGTTCCGTCTGGTGGTGCTGGCAAGCGAACCGGACGACGGTGGTTCGACCAGGGGCGGGAGGTCGCGTACAGTAGTCCCTCGGTGGTCGACGCCCGCCATGATCCGCCGTGCCCCGCGAGGCGCACAGTGGCGGCTAGGGCGTCAGATCCTGAAGGGTAGTGGCGCAATTGGTAGCGCAGCGGTCTCCAAAACCGCAGGTTGCAGGTTCGAGTCCTGTCTACCCTGCAAGACGTCGGGCTCGGGTCGACCTGTCGTGCGTCTCTCGTACGTGCAGGTCGCCGCTCAGGACCGTCGTCGTCCGGAGGGGCGGGTTCCGCGGTCCGCCTCCCGGCTCCGCACGAAGGTCCGTCCGCGACACCGAGTGAGGATGTGCAGTGAGCGAATCGACGTCCGGTGCGATCAGCGCCGACGGTTCGGGTGCCCGGACCCCGCAGGACGGGGAGAAGCGCCCGAACGTCTTCGGCCGCATCGTCCTGTTCGTCCGCCAGATCGTGGCGGAGCTCGGCAAGGTCGTGACCCCGACCCGGTCGGAGCTCGGGACCTACATCACGGTCGTGCTGGTCTTCCTCGTCGTCATGATGGGCTTCATCACCCTCGTGGACTACGGGCTGGGGAGCCTCACCCTCTGGGTGTTCGGCGACTAGCCGTCGGTCCGGGCCGTGAGGCCCACACCGCGTCCGGGCCGTTGCGGGCCGGGCGCCCCACACGCAGGTCAACGTAGAAAGCAGGTCGTTCGTGTCCCAGGATTCGCTGGACCCCACGGAGCAGGTCGAGCCCGGCGCCGAGAGCGCCGCGGCTGACGTCGACGTGCCCGAGCAGGTCGCGGAGGACGCGAGCACCGAGACTTCCGAGGCTCCGTCCGAGGACCCGGTCGAGGAGGTCGCACCCGACCCGGCCGAGGAGTTCCGGCGCGAGCTGCGGACGCAGCTCGGTGACTGGTACGTCATCCACTCCTACGCGGGCTACGAGAACCGCGTGAAGGTCAACCTCGAGAACCGCACCAAGGCGCTCAACATGGAGGACTACATCTTCCAGGTCGAGGTGCCGATGGAAGAGGTCGCCGAGTTCAAGAACGCACAGAAGAAGATCGTGCGCCGGGTCCGCATCCCCGGCTACGTCCTGGTCCGGATGGACCTCACGGACGAGTCGTGGGGCGCGGTGCGCCACACCCCGGGCGTGACCGGGTTCGTGGGTCACACGCACCAGCCGGTGCCGCTCAACCTCGACGAGGTCTTCTCGATGCTGGCGCCCGTCTTCGAGGAGGCCCCGGTCGCCGGGCAGCCCGCCACGAAGGCGAAGGCCCCCTCGAGGTCGACTTCGAGGTCGGCGAGTCCGTCACCGTCACCGACGGCCCCTTCGAGACGCTGGACGCGACGATCTCCGAGATCAACGCGGACACGCAGAAGCTCAAGGTGCTCGTCTCCATCTTCGGCCGGGAGACCCCGGTCGAGCTGTCGTTCAACCAGGTCGCCAAGATCTGAGCGGTTCTCCGCGAACGGCAGCACTGCAACCGGGTCATCGCCCACGGCGTCGGTCCACTCACCAGACAAGGATTTGAAGAATGCCTCCCAAGAAGAAGGTCTCCGGCCTCATCAAGCTCCAGATCAAGGCCGGCGCGGCCACGCCCGCACCGCCGATCGGACCCGCGCTCGGTCAGCACGGCGTCAACATCATGGAGTTCTGCAAGGCGTACAACGCCGCGACCGAGTCGCAGCGCGGCAACGTCGTGCCGGTCGAGATCACGGTCTACGAGGACCGCTCGTTCACGTTCATCACGAAGACCCCGCCGGCAGCGGAGCTGATCAAGCAGGCCGCCGGCGTCGACAAGGGTTCGGCGACGCCGCACACCGTCAAGGTCGCGAAGATCACCTCCGAGCAGGTCAAGGCGATCGCCACGACCAAGATGGAGGACCTCAACGCGAACGACCTCGACGCCGCGTCGAAGATCATCGCCGGCACCGCCCGCTCGATGGGCATCACGGTCGAGGGCTGACCGACAGGTCGACCCCTCACCAGCAAGACTCCCGGACGACGCCCGTCGGCCGGGCAGTGGCAGGGTCCGCGCGGACCCGACGACCACGACTGCTCTGACGAAGGAGAAGCAGATGGCAACGCGCAGCAAGGCATACCGTTCCGCCGCCGAGAAGATCGACCGCGACCGGCTCTACGAGCCCCTCGAGGCCGTCAAGCTCGCCAAGGAGACGTCGTCGACCAAGTACGACGCGACCGTCGAGGTCGCGTTCCGCCTGGGTGTCGACCCCCGCAAGGCGGACCAGATGGTCCGTGGCACGGTCAACCTCCCCCACGGCACCGGCAAGACCGCTCGGGTCATCGTCTTCGCGAACGGTGAGAAGGCCGAGCAGGCCCTCGCCGCCGGCGCGGACGAGGTCGGCGGCGACGACCTGATCGCGAAGGTCGCCGCGGGCTACACGGACTTCGACTCCGCCGTCGCCACGCCCGACCTCATGGGCAAGGTCGGTCGCCTCGGAAAGGTCCTCGGCCCCCGCGGGCTCATGCCGAACCCGAAGACCGGCACCGTGACCATGGACGTCACCAAGGCCGTGAACGACATCAAGGGCGGGAAGATCGAGTTCCGCGTCGACAAGCACTCGAACCTCCACTTCATCATCGGCAAGGTCTCGTTCTCCGAGACGCAGCTGGTGGAGAACTACGGCGCGGCGATCGACGAGGTCCTCCGTCTCAAGCCGTCCTCCTCGAAGGGCCGCTACATCACCAAGGCGACGCTCGCGACGACGATGGGCCCCGGGATCCCCCTGGACCAGTCGAAGACGACGAAGCTGCTCGGTGAGGACGCCTGACATACCGCACCTGATCCACTGATCGACCGGAGGCCCGGCACCCGCGAGGGTGCCGGGCCTCCGTGCTCGCAGGAGGTATCTCCCGGACGTATCAGGACGGTCCTCGCGCCCTCCCTCCAGTCGACGGCACCGCAGCGGTGCCGCGCGGGACCCGTGCCCGGTCGCAGGCGGCCACGGCGCGGAGAGGGGGTGGGGCCGTGCACACGGATGTCGCCGGGAGGCCCGTGGCCATACGATCGGTGCGACAGGGCAGCTGTCGTCGCGCGGACGACCGGGCCGGACGACGCCGTCGTCCCGTGGCTCGCGCCCTGCGCACAGGATCGGCGAGGCGGACCGGAGGTGCCATGACGGAGCACACCCACGACGCGATCGAGGCGCCGGGGCACGGGTCGACGCTGGGTGACCGCGCGGCGTACGCCGTCGTCCGCTACCGGTCGGGCGACCCGACGGCTCTCGACGCGTTCGTCCGGGAGGCGACGCCGCTCCTCTGGCACACGGCTCGGTCGCAGGGAACCCCGCGGGAGCTCGCCGACGACGTCGTGCAGTCGACCTGGGTCGCGCTCGTCCGGCACGTGGACACGATCGAGGAGCCGATGGCCACGCTCAAGTGGCTCCTGATCACCACGAAGCGCACCGCGTGGGACGTCGTCCGCCGGCACCGCACCGCGGAGCGCGCCTCGGCGCCGCTGCCGGACGACGACCCGACGGGCCCGCCCCGGGAGCTCGTCGACGACACCTCGGGACCCGCCGACCTGGTGCTCCGCGACGAGCGGGACCGCGCGCTGTGGGACGCGCTCGCGACGCTCCCCGAGCGGTGCCGGACGTTGCTGCGGCTCGTGTCGATGGCCGACCGCCCCGACTACCGGGCGATCTCGGAGGCGGTGGGGATGCCGGTGGGCAGCATCGGCTCGACGCGCGGGCGGTGTCTCGCGAAGCTACGGACGGCCCTGCGGGGGACGGCTGCGGGACAGGAGGGGCAGTCATGATCGACGACGAGCTCGATGCAGGTGCCCCCATGGACGCGTGCGACGTGGCGACCCTCGCCGCCGTCCGCGAGCTCTACGCGGTCCTCGACCCGGTGCCGCGCGGCGTCGCCGAGAGGTCGGCGTTCGCCATGACGATCGCGGCACTCGAGACCGAGATGATGAACCTGGTCGGCAGCGGTCCGCTCGTGGGCGCCCGGTCGGACGCCCCGGTCGAGGCCCGGACGATCACCTTCACGTCCGAGCGGCTCACGGTGATGATCACGATCGGGCCCGCGGGTGACGGGGTGCGTGTCGACGGGTGGGTCGCCCCCGGTGGTGGGTTCGCGGTCGAGCTCCACCGCCCGGACGGGGTCGTGCGGACGTCCTCCGACGAGGACGGTCGCTTCGTCCTCGAGGAGGTCCCCCACGGCGCGGCGAGCATCGTCGTGCCGGCCCATGCGGGCGAGCCCGCGGTCAGCACTCCGGTGGTCGAGCTCTGATGGCGGCGGACCCGAAGAGACCTGCGGGGGACGGCGGACGGCGCGGCGGCGGGGACGACCCGAGGCACCTCGCGTGGCGCACCAGGACCCTCGACCCGTACGCCGCGCGTCGTACCGGTCGACAGGCTTCGCCCGACCCGACCTGGTACGTCGGCGACCGGCTCCTCGTCTCGGTCGATCCTGACGAGCTGCCGGACGGCGTCGGTCGGGAGTCCGTGTCGCTGCGCTGGCTGCGCCGAGCGGCCGAGCGGCTGGGCTTCTCGGTGGAGGTCGACCCGGCGTCCGCCGACGACCTCGAGCTGCTCCGTCGCGCCGAGCTCCCGGCAGACGTCGAGGAGGACCTGCGCCAGGTCTTCGGGCTCGCTCTCACCCTCGGCAGGCTGCCCGGCGAGGGCGGCGCGCTCCCGGACGCCTGGGACCTCCTCGACGCCGTGCGGGGTCGGCTCTGTCCGGACGACGATCGCAGCCCGCGGGTCGTCCTCGACCACGTCGTGGTCCCGGCGACCGGCGCGTTCGTCGGGGGCCAGCCCGCGGTCCAGCCGTCGATGTTCGTCCGGCCCGCCCCGTTCCTCCAGGGCAACCCGATGACCGCGGGTCACCCCATGACAGCGGGCCACCCGATGACCGCGGGTCACCCCATGACAGCGGGCCACCCGATGACCGCGGGTCACCCGCTCACCGGCCTCGGCGAGTACGCCGTCGCCGGCTCGGGCGGACGTTCGCCGGTCGCCTGGGTGGGCTCGGCGCCGCACCGGACCCTCGAGACCCAGACCCCTGCGGACGCGGACGTCGACGACGTGACGGCGCGCTCGGGCGCCCGGCGCCCGGTCGTCGTGGCCCTCGACACCGGGGTCGGCGCGCACCCGTGGTTCGACGACCGGACCGGCGGGGCCGTCGTCGTGCGGGACCCGACGGTCCTCGGTGAGCCGGTCGGTCTGTGCCCCGTCCCGGAGCACGCCTACGAGGACCCCGAGGTCGGGGGCGTGTCGCTCTCGCCCCTGACCGGCCCGCTCGATCCCGTGGCGGGTCACGGGACCTTCATCGCCGGACTGATCCACCAGGCGTGCCCGGACGCGCTGATCCTCGCGCCGCGCCTCTACGGCGGGTCCGGGATCGTCCCCGAGCGTGACCTGCTCCGGTCGCTGCGCCGCGTGCTGCTGCGCCACGTCCTCGGTCTGCTCGGGCGAGACGGCTACGCTCCCGTCGACGTGCTCGTCCTGTCGCTCGGCTACTACCACGAGCGACCGGAGGACGCGGAGTTCGACGCACCCTTCCGGGAGGTCATCGATGCGCTGCGCCGCTACGGGGTGCTCGTCGTGGCGTCGTCCGGCAACGACGGGCAGACGCGGCCGATGTACCCGGCGGCCTTCGCGCCCCGGATCGACCGGCGCGGCACCGTGCCCACCGTCGTCGACCCGGACCGCCTGGACCGGGACGTCCCACCGGTCCTCGCCGTCGGTGCGCTGAACCCCGACGGCACGACCGCGCTCTTCAGCAACGACGGTCCCTGGATCACGTGCCTGCGGACCGGCTCGGCGGTGGTCAGCACGGCCCCGACGACGATCGACGGCGCGGTGGCGCCCAGCCGGAGCGTGCCCGAGCTCTGGGGGCGCGGCGAGCGGGCGACGATCGATCCCGAGGGCTTCCAGGGCGGGTTCGCGGTCTGGAGCGGCACCTCGTTCGCTGCGCCGGTGCTCGGCGGCGAGCTCGCCGCGCTGATCCTCGCGCGGGGCGGCCCTGCCGAGGGAGAGGGGATCGAGGTCCGTCCCGGCGACGGTGGTGCGGGGGCGAGGCCCGGCGCCCCTGAGCGCTGCCGGCGGCTCTGGGGGCGGTCAGCGAGGCGACCGGCCTCGTCCCCGACTGACGGACGCCGTACCGTGGCGGGGTGGACCGAGGGCTCGCTCAGGCGCAGGCGACGTACGACGCCGCGCACCTGGCGCTGCAGGCGGGACGGATGCCGGCGGCTCTCCGCGGCTACTGCTCGGTGCTGCGGTCGCTCGACCGGAGCGGTGTGGCGGTCCAGCACGACGCCGACGCCCGCCGCCTGCGGGTCCGCAGCACCATCGGCGCGGCGCTCGCCCGCTTCGAGACGGACGGACACCTCGACCCGGCGCTCGGCGAGCTCGACGAGGCGGAGCGGCTCTGCGGGGGTGACCGCACGCTGCTCGTCGCGGTGCGAGGGCAGCGCGGGCTCCTGCACCTGCGCTCGGGCGACGTGCGCACGGCGCTCCGGGAGCTGGACGAGGCGACGTCGGTGCTCGGGGGTGAGAGCACGCTCGATCTCGCGGTCCTCCTGCTGAACCGGGGTGCGCTGCGGTTGGAGCAGGGCGAGCTGGCGCTCGCAGCCGCCGATCTCGAGGCGGCCCTCCACCACAGCCGCCAGGTCGGGGACCGGTCGATCGAGGCCAAGGCAGGGCACAACCTGGGCTACCTGGAGTTCCTCCGCGGCGACCTGGCGGCAGCCCTGCGAGCGATGGAGGATGCCGCGCGGATCGCTCCAGGGGAGCGGCCGGAGGCGGTCGCGGCGCTCGACCGCTCGAGGGTCCTGTACGAGGCGGGCCTCGTGACCGACGCGATGGTTCAGCTCGACCTCGCGGCCGAGGCGCTGCAGGGCACGCGGACGCGGATCGAGCGGGCGCAGGTCGATCTCGACCGCGCCCGGTGCGCGCTCGACCTCGAGCAGCCGCAGCGGGCCCGCCGGCTGGCGCAGCGGGCCCGCCGAGCCTTCACGACCCAGGGGAACGCGGCGTGGGCGCTGCGCGCGGAGCTCGTGGAGCTCCGGGCCGTGATGGCGGGCGCCGCCGGTTCGCCCGCTCAGGCACCGACGCTCGGCCGGGTGGCGCGCGCGGCGGAGGCGCTCGCGGCACGGGCGGACGAGCTCGGGGTGGCCGAGTCGGCGGTCTCTCTGCCGGCGAGGCTGCTGCGGGCCGACGCGCTCGTCCGCGCCGGTCGCGTCGGCGAGGCGCAGGAGGCGCTGTCCGGGGTCCGGACCGACCCGCGCCGGGCGCCGCTCTCGTTGCGCATCGAGCACGAGGCGGTCAGGGCGTCGGTCTGGTTCGCGGCGGGGGAGCGGCGGCGTGGGCTCCAGGCGGTACGCCGTGGACACGCTGCCCTGGCCGCCCAGCGAGCGCGTCTCGGCTCGGTCGACGCGGTGACCGCCGCGGCCGCGCACGGGGTCCACCTCCAGCACGTCGACGTCCGGGCGGCGCTGGCGACCGGGCGCGGCGCGGCCGTCTTCGACGCCGTCGAGCGCGGTCGTGCGACCTTCGCGCGCGGAGGCGCCGTCTCGGGACCCGAGGACGAGCGCCGGGCGCAGCTCGTGACCCGCGCGAGGGAGCTCCTCGAGCGTGCCCGGGCCCTCGGGCCCGGCGACGTGGTCTCCGCAGAGCGTGACGCGCTGTTCCGCGAGGCCCGGGCCTGCCAGGACCAGGCGAGGGCGGCCGGGTGGGGTGCGAAGAGTGATCAGGTCGAGGTCGTGGCGCTTACCGCCCGGGCGCTCACGGACGCGCTCCGGGACGAGCCGGGCGCCGCCGTCCTCGACCTCCTGCAGATGGGTGGCCGACTCGTCGGGATCATGGTCGACGGTGACGGTGTGCGGATGCGGGACCTGGGCCCGCTCGAGGGCGTCCTCGACGCCGTCCGCCGGGCGAGCGCCGACCTGGGAGCGCTGGCGGACGCGCGGCTGCCCGAGGCGATCAGGGGTGTCGCCCGTGCCTCGCTGGACCGCAGCCTCGACAGGATCGACCGGGGTGTGCTCGCCGCCATGGGAGCGACGCACGTCGAGCGGCTCCATGTCGTCGCCCGCGACGTCCTGCTCCAGCTCCCCTGGGGCGCGCTGCCCTCCCGTGCCGGTCTTCCCACGAGCGTCAACTCCTGGACGACCTTGGCACGGTCGGGTCCGCCCGGGGAGTCCCTGGCCGTCGACGACGCCCGGAGCGTCCTCGCGGTCGCGGGGCCACAGCTCGAGCACGCGAACGCGGAGGTCCGGGCCGTCGCTGCCCGGTGGCCGGCTGCCACGCGCCTCCAGGACGCTGCCGCGACGTGCGCGGCGACGCGCGCGGCGATGCCGGGCGCCAGCGTGATCCACCTCGCGGCGCACGGCACCCACGTCCCGGACAACCCGCTCTTCTCGTCCGTCCGGCTGGCGGACGGCGAGCTGTTCGCCCACGAGCTCGAGGGCGCGGCGGTCGAGGGAGCCGTCGTCGTGCTCTCGGCGTGCGAGGTGGGGCGGTCGACGCGGCGGGTCGGTGGCGAGGTCCTCGGGCTCAAGAGCGCCTTCCTGAGGCTGGGTGCGAGCGCGGTGATCGCTGCGGTGGCGCCGTTGCGGGACGACGTCGCTGCCGCGGTGATGCCCGAGCTCCACGGGAGGCTGGCGGCCGGTGACGTGCCCGACGTGGCGCTCGCTGCGGCGCTCCCCGCCTCCGTGGAGCCGGTGCCGCTCGTGTGCTTCGGTCCGTTGCGGCACCGCGCCTCGTAGGCCGAGGTCCATGGTCGGCGGTCCCTGCCCGTGCCCGTGCCCGTGCCCGTGCCAGTGCCCGGGGCGGGGCGGGGGCGGGGAGCGATTTTGGAGTCTCGCCGTCGATGCCGTAGAGTTCGTCCGTACCCAAGACCGCCGGTCGTCAGCGCGCGCCTGGAACCCGATGCACCACGTTCTGCACAGAACACCATGTACATCGGGCCCGGACAGACGCAGACCGAAGTCCCGCAGCAGCGGAGACCAGCGCAGGTGATGTTCCCGGAGGGGCGCTACGGCGTCCCGCACGAGAGCCCCGCCTGCGCGGGGCTCTTTCTCGTTGGTGAGGGGCTCGACCGCACGAGACCTCCGTCCCGTGCGACCGGTGGCACCACCACTGGAAGGATTGCCATGGCGAGGCCGGACAAGGCAGCCGCAGTCGCAGAGCTCTCGGACAAGTTCCGCGGGTCGAACGCGGCCGTGCTGACCGAGTACCGCGGGCTCACCGTCGCGCAGCTCAAGCAGCTGCGACGGTCGCTCAGCGGCAACGCAAGCTACGCCGTGGTGAAGAACACGCTGACGTCCATCGCGGCCAAGGAGGCGGGTGTCGACGGTTTCGACGCCGACCTCCAGGGCCCTTCGGCGATCGCCTTCGTGACCGGTGACCCGGTCGAGGCTGCCAAGGGTCTGCGTGACTTCGCCAAGGCGAACCCGGCACTGGTCATCAAGGGCGGTGTCCTCGACGGGCGCGCCCTGACCGCTGCCGAGGTCACCAAGCTCGCGGACCTCGAGTCCCGCGAGGTCCTGCTGGCCAAGCTGGCCGGCGCAATGAAGGGGAAGCTGTACCAGGCGGCCTACCTGTTCACGGCACCCACGGCCCAGGCCGCGCGTGCCATCGATGCCCTGCGCCAGAAGCAGGAGTCGGAGAGCGCCGCAGCCTGATCCGGTCGGGGCCCCGCCCCGGACGGCTCGAGCGACGCTCACTGCCCAAGACAGTTCAATCCCCTGCTTCGTGCGGACCCGGTCCCGGGTCGACGACCAGCACCAACCGAAAGGAACGCCATCATGGCGAAGCTCAGCAACGACGAGCTGCTCGACGCTTTCAAGGAGCTCACCCTCATCGAGCTCTCCGAGTTCGTGAAGGCCTTCGAGGAGACCTTCGACGTCACCGCTGCTGCCCCCGTGGCCGCTGCTGCCCCGGCTGCTGCCGGTGGCGGCGCCGCTGCCGAGGCCGAGGAGGAGAAGGACGAGTTCGACGTCGTCCTCGAGTCGGTCGGCGACAAGAAGATCCAGGTCATCAAGGAGGTGCGCGCCCTCACGAGCCTCGGCCTGAAGGAGGCGAAGGACCTCGTCGACGGTGCTCCGAAGCCGGTCCTCGAGGCCGCCAACAAGGAGACCGCCGAGAAGGCCAAGGCTGCCCTCGAGGGCGCCGGCGCCACCGTCACCCTCAAGTGACGTCCGCCTCCGGGCGACTCTGACGGCGGCGTCACCACGGTGACGCGGCCCTCGTGACGGCGACGAGGCCCGCACCCTGCACGGGGTGCGGGCCTCGTCCCGTCTCCACGAACTCTCGTCAGTCCTCGGCACCACGACCATCTGGTAAGGTGCAGGGCTGAGTAGTTATTGCCCGTAGCGCGTCAGGTTCGACGAGTCCGCTCGTCGGACGGTCGTGCGGCGGGAGAGCTCTTGGGCGGCATATGGCGGCCACCAGGACGTTCGCACCGACCGGTGGACATTGTTATGTCTGCCGGGTATGCTATCGCTTTGCGCTCGCGTGCGCCCACGGTCCTCCTCCAGCCCACCCACCAACCCACGTCGTGCTTCTTCGCGCGACGGGTCGGTCCGGGACTGCGGAACCCTTCAGGCACGCAGCGTACAGCGTGTCATCGATCCGCAGGGAAGGACCCCTCTTGGCTGCCTCGCGCATCCCTTCTGCACCGTCCGCCGACGCCATCGCGAACCGCACCGCGTCCCGTCGCGTCTCGTTCGCCAAGATCCACGAGCCCCTCGAGGTCCCCGACCTCCTCGGGCTGCAGACCGAGAGCTTCGACTGGCTCCTCGGCAGCGACCCCTGGCGGGCGCGGGTCGCCGCGGCGAACGCCTCCGGCCGCCAGGACGTCCCGACCACCTCGGGGCTCGAGGAGATCTTCGCCGAGCTCTCGCCCATCGAGGACTTCGGCCAGACGATGTCCCTCTCCTTCGCGGACCACCGCTTCGAGCCGGAGAAGTACTCGGCGGAGGAGTGCAAGGAGAAGGACTTCACGTACGCCGCGCCGCTGTTCGTCACCGCGGAGTTCGTGAACTACACCACCGGTGAGATCAAGAGCCAGACGGTGTTCATGGGCGACTTCCCGCTCATGACCTCGCGCGGCACGTTCATCATCAACGGCACCGAGCGCGTCGTCGTGTCGCAGCTCGTCCGCTCGCCCGGCGTGTACTTCGAGCGGGTCCCGGACAAGACCAGCGACAAGGACATCTTCTCGGCGAAGATGATCCCGTCGCGCGGTGCGTGGCTCGAGTTCGAGATCGACAAGCGCGACGCCGTCGGCGTCCGAGTCGACCGCAAGCGCAAGCAGCCCGTCACGGTGCTCCTGAAGGCGCTCGGGCTCACCGAGTCCGACATCCGCGAGCAGTTCGCCGAGTTCCCCTCGATCCTGGACACCCTCGAGAAGGACCACGTCCACACCGAGGAGGAGGCGCTCGTCGACCTCTACCGCAAGATCCGTCCGGGCGAGCCGCCCACGGTCGAGGCCGGCCGCTCGCTCCTCGAGAACTTCTACTTCAACCCGAAGCGCTACGACCTCGCGAAGGTCGGCCGCTACAAGGCCAACAAGAAGCTCGGGGTCGACGCGCCGCTCGACGCCTCGACGCTGGCCGTGACGGACATCGTCGCGACCATCAAGTACCTCGCGTCGCTGCACGCCGACAAGGCCACGATGGCCGGCACCAAGAACGGCGAGCCCGTCGAGGTCCGCGTCGAGACGGACGACATCGACCACTTCGGCAACCGTCGCATCCGCGCGGTCGGCGAGCTCATCCAGAACCAGGTCCGCACGGGCCTGTCCCGGATGGAGCGCGTGGTGCGCGAGCGCATGACCACGCAGGACGTCGAGGCGATCACCCCGCAGACCCTGATCAACATCCGCCCGGTCGTGGCGTCGATCAAGGAGTTCTTCGGGACGTCGCAGCTCTCGCAGTTCATGGACCAGAACAACCCCCTCGCGGGCCTGACGCACAAGCGTCGCCTGTCCGCGCTCGGCCCGGGTGGTCTGTCCCGCGACCGCGCCGGCATGGAGGTCCGTGACGTCCACCCGTCGCACTACGGGCGCATGTGCCCCATCGAGACCCCTGAGGGCCCGAACATCGGCCTCATCGGCTCGCTCGCGTCCTACGGACGGATCAACCCGTTCGGGTTCATCGAGACGCCGTACCGCAAGGTCGTCGACGGCAAGGTGACGGACGACGTCCAGTACCTGACCGCGGACGACGAGGACCGCTACGTGATCGCGCAGGCGAACCAGATCCTCAAGGGCGACGGTTCGTTCGCCGAGGACCGGGTGCTCGTGCGCACCAAGGGCGGCGAGGTCGAGATCATCCCCGGCACGGCCGTCGACTACATGGACGTCTCGCCGCGCCAGATGGTCTCGGTCGCGACCGCGCTCATCCCGTTCCTCGAGCACGACGACGCCAACCGCGCGCTCATGGGCGCCAACATGCAGCGCCAGGCCGTGCCGCTGGTGCGCTCCGAGATGCCGCTCGTCGGCACCGGCATGGAGCGTCGTGCCGCGATCGACGCCGGTGACGTCATCGTCGCCGACAAGGCGGGCGTGGTCACCGAGGTCTCGGCCGACCTCATCACCATCGCCAACGACGACGCGACGACGTCGACCCACCGCGTGAAGAAGTTCGTGCGCTCCAACCAGGGCACGAGCTACAACCAGCGCGTGCTGGTGGACGACGGCGCGCGGGTCGAGCCCGGTTCGGTCCTCGCGGACGGCCCGGCGACGGACGAGGGCGAGCTGTCGCTCGGCCGCAACCTGCTCGTGGCCTTCATGTCGTGGGAGGGTCACAACTACGAGGACGCGATCATCCTCAGCCAGCGTCTGGTGCAGGACGACGTCCTCTCCTCGATCCACATCGAGGAGCACGAGGTCGACGCCCGGGACACCAAGCTCGGCCCGGAGGAGCTCACGCGCGACATCCCGAACGTCTCGGAGGAGGTCCTCGCGGACCTCGACGAGCGCGGTGTGATCCGCATCGGTGCCGAGGTCGGCGCCGGCGACGTCCTGGTCGGCAAGGTCACGCCCAAGGGCGAGACCGAGCTCACCCCGGAGGAGCGCCTGCTCCGCGCGATCTTCGGCGAGAAGGCGCGCGAGGTGCGCGACACGTCCCTCAAGGTGCCGCACGGCGAGTCCGGCACGGTCATCGGCGTCCGCGAGTTCAACCGTGAGGACGGCGACGAGCTGCCCGCCGGCGTGAACCAGCTCGTGCGGGTGTACATCGCACAGCGACGCAAGATCACGGACGGCGACAAGCTCGCTGGCCGGCACGGCAACAAGGGCGTCATCTCCAAGATCCTCCCGGTCGAGGACATGCCGTTCCTGCCCGACGGCACCCCCGTCGACGTCGTGCTCAACCCGCTCGGTGTCCCCGGTCGTATGAACGTGGGCCAGGTCCTGGAGACCCACCTCGGGTGGATCGCCAAGCAGGGCTGGGACATCACGCTCGCGGACGGTGCCGACGGCGCGGACCTGTCGTGGAAGGACAACGTCCCGGCTGTCGCGGCGTCGTCCGAGCCGGGTCGCCCGGTCGCGACCCCCGTCTTCGACGGCCTGCAGGAGGACGCGCTCTCGGGCCTGTTCACCGCGACGCTGCCGAACCGTGACGGTGACCGCATGGTCAACGGCGACGGCAAGGCGCGGCTCTTCGACGGCCGCTCCGGCGAGCCGTTCCCGGAGCCGGTGTCGGTGGGCTACATGTACATCCTCAAGCTCCACCACCTGGTCGACGACAAGATCCACGCGCGCTCGACGGGCCCGTACTCGATGATCACGCAGCAGCCGCTGGGTGGTAAGGCGCAGTTCGGTGGTCAGCGCTTCGGCGAGATGGAGGTCTGGGCCCTCGAGGCGTACGGGGCCGCCTACACGCTCCAGGAGCTCCTGACGATCAAGTCGGACGACGTCCCGGGTCGCGTGAAGGTCTACGAGGCGATCGTCAAGGGCGAGAACATCCCCGACTCGGGGATCCCGGAGTCCTTCAAGGTCCTCCTCAAGGAGATGCAGTCGCTCTGCCTGAACGTCGAGGTCCTCTCGAGCGACGGCACGCAGATCGAGATGCGCGAGTCGGACGACGAGGTGTACCGCGCCGCCGAGGAGCTGGGCATCGACCTCTCGCGCCGCCCCGACGCGGCGTCCAGCATCGACGAGATCTGATCCCGGGGACGCCGGGGCCCTCCGGGGCCCCGGCGTGACCCCGAAACGAACAAGCTCCACCGCGCCGCACGGGACCTGGACCCGGCGGCAGACGAAGGAAGTAGGACACATTGCTCGACGTCAATGTCTTCGACGAGCTGCGCATCGGTCTCGCCACCGCCGATGACATCCGTGCCTGGTCGCACGGAGAGGTCAAGAAGCCCGAGACCATCAACTACCGCACCCTGAAGCCGGAGAAGGACGGGCTCTTCTGCGAGAAGATCTTCGGCCCCACCCGGGACTGGGAGTGCTACTGCGGCAAGTACAAGCGGGTGCGCTTCAAGGGCATCATCTGTGAGCGCTGCGGCGTCGAGGTGACGCGCTCGAAGGTGCGCCGTGAGCGCATGGGCCACATCGAGCTCGCCGCCCCCGTCACGCACATCTGGTTCTTCAAGGGTGTGCCGTCGCGCCTCGGCTACCTGCTGGACCTGGCACCCAAGGACCTCGAGAAGGTCATCTACTTCGCGGCCTACATGATCACGTGGGTCGACGAGGAGGGGCGTGCCGAGGAGCTCCCGAACCTCCAGAACGAGATCGACCTGGAGAAGAAGGAGATCTCGGACCGTCGCGACAACGACATCAACGCCCGCGCTCTGCGCCTCGAGAAGGACATCGCGGAGCTCGAGGAGGAGGGCGCGAAGGCCGACGCCAAGCGCAAGGTGCGTGACTCCGCCGAGCGCGAGATGACGCAGCTGCGCAAGCGCGCCGACGCCGAGCTCGACCGCCTCGAGCAGGTCTGGGACCGGTTCAAGAACCTCAAGGTCGCCGACCTCGAGGGCGACGAGATGCTCTACCGCCAGCTCCAGGACCGCTACGGCCCGTACTTCACGGGTGCGATGGGTGCTGCGGCGATCCAGAAGCGTCTCCAGGACTTCGACCTCGAGGCCGAGGCCGAGTCGCTGCGCGAGATCATCGCGACCGGCAAGGGCCAGCGCAAGACGCGTGCCCTCAAGCGGCTCAAGGTCGTCAACGCGTTCCTGACGACGACGAACTCGCCGACCGGCATGGTCCTCGACGCCGTCCCGGTCATCCCGCCGGACCTGCGCCCGATGGTGCAGCTCGACGGTGGCCGTTTCGCGACGTCCGACCTGAACGACCTGTACCGCCGCGTGATCAACCGGAACAACCGGCTCAAGCGGCTCCTCGACCTCGGCGCGCCCGAGATCATCGTCAACAACGAGAAGCGGATGCTCCAGGAGGCCGTGGACTCGCTGTTCGACAACGGCCGTCGTGGCCGGCCCGTCACGGGCCCGGGCAACCGTCCGCTGAAGTCGATCTCCGACATGCTCAAGGGCAAGCAGGGGCGCTTCCGCCAGAACCTGCTCGGCAAGCGCGTCGACTACTCGGGCCGTTCGGTCATCGTGGTCGGCCCGCAGCTCAAGCTGCACCAGTGCGGCCTGCCGAAGCAGATGGCGCTCGAGCTCTTCAAGCCGTTCGTCATGAAGCGGCTCGTGGACCTCAACCACGCGCAGAACATCAAGAGCGCGAAGCGCATGGTCGAGCGTGCTCGCCCGGTCGTGTGGGACGTCCTCGAAGAGGTCATCACCGAGCACCCGGTCCTGCTGAACCGTGCACCGACGCTGCACCGTCTCGGCATCCAGGCGTTCGAGCCGCAGCTCGTCGAGGGCAAGGCGATCCACCTGCACCCGCTCGTGTGCGGCGCGTTCAACGCCGACTTCGACGGTGACCAGATGGCGGTGCACCTGCCGCTGAGCGCCGAGGCGCAGGCCGAGGCCCGCATCCTCATGCTCTCGAGCAACAACATCCTCAAGCCGTCGGACGGCCGTCCGGTGACCATGCCCTCCCAGGACATGATCATCGGTCTGCACCACCTGACGTCCGACCGTCCGGGGGCTGCGGGGGAGGGGCGTGCGTTCGCGTCCGTCTCCGAGGCCGTCATGGCGTTCGACCAGAACACGCTCGACATCAACGCCGCCGTGCACATCCGCATGGACGGCCTGGTCTTCGAGGACGGCACGGCTCCCGAGGGCTTCGTCCCGGGCGAGCCGTTCGTCCACGCGACGACCCTCGGTCGTGCGCTGTTCAACGAGACGCTGCCCGTCGACTACCCGTACGAGAACGGGATCGTCGACAAGAAGCGCCTCTCGACCATCGTCAACGCGCTGGCCGAGCAGTACCCGAAGGTCGAGGTCGCGGCCTCGCTCGACGCGCTGAAGGAGGCCGGCTTCCGCTGGGCCACCCGCTCGGGCGTCACGATCGCGATCTCCGACGTCGCGACGCCGGTCGAGAAGACGGCGATCCTGGAGGAGCACGAGGCGAAGGCCCTCAAGGTCCAGCAGGAGTTCGACAAGGGTCTGATCACGGACGACGAGCGTCGCCAGGAGCTCATCGAGATCTGGACCCAGGCCACCGACAAGGTCGCCGCGGTCATGCGGGCCAACCTCGAGAAGGACGACCGCAACACGGTCCTTCGCATGGTCGGTTCGGGTGCCCGAGGCAACTGGATGCAGGTGCGTCAGATCGCCGGTATGCGTGGTCTCGTGGCGAACCCGCGAGGCGAGATCATCCCGCGTCCGATCAAGTCGAACTACCGCGAGGGACTCTCGGTCCTCGAGTACTTCATCGCGACGCACGGTGCTCGTAAGGGTCTTGCGGACACCGCGCTGCGGACCGCCGACTCCGGGTACCTGACGCGTCGTCTCGTGGACGTCTCGCAGGACGTCATCATCCGCGAGGAGGACTGCGGCACGGAGCGTGGCCTCACCCTCCCCGTGGCGGAGGACCTCGGCGGCGTGCTCGTCGAGCACCCGAAGGTCGAGACGAGCATCTACTCGCGCACCCTCGCGTCCGAGGTCGTCGACTCCGACGGCAACGTCGTGGCCGGTGCCGGGGACGACGCGGGCGACGAGGTGATCCGTCACCTGATCGCGGCGGGCGTCGACACGGTCAAGGTCCGCTCGGTCCTGACCTGCGAGTCGCGCGTCGGCACCTGCGCGAAGTGCTACGGGCGTTCGCTCGCCACGGGCAAGCTCGTCGACATCGGCGAGGCCGTCGGCATCATCGCGGCCCAGTCGATCGGTGAGCCGGGCACGCAGCTGACGATGCGTACGTTCCACACCGGTGGTGTGGCGTCCGCGGACGACATCACGCAGGGTCTGCCCCGTGTGACCGAGCTCTTCGAGGCCCGCACCCCCAAGGGTGAGGCGCCGATCGCGGAGTTCTCGGGTCGCATCGCGATCGACGACTCGGAGCGTTCGCGCCGGCTCGTCCTCACGCCGGACGACGGCAGCGAGGAGATCGCGTACCCGGTCACGAAGCGTGCCACGCTGCTCATCCAGGACGGCGAGCACGTCGCCGTCGGTACGCAGCTGGTCAAGGGTGCGGTCGACCCGAAGAAGGTCCTGCGCATCCTCGGCCCGCGCGCGACGCAGAAGCACCTGGTGGACGAGGTCCAGGAGGTCTACCGCTCCCAGGGCGTGGACATCCACGACAAGCACATCGAGGTCATCGTGCGGCAGATGCTGCGTCGCGTGACCGTGCTGGACTCCGGCAACGCGCACCTGCTGCCCGGCGAGCTCGCGGAGCGCATGCGCTTCGAGGACGCGAACCGTGCCGCGGTGGCGGAGGGTGGCCGTCCGGCCGCCGGCCGTCCGGAGCTCATGGGGATCACGAAGGCGTCGCTCGCGACCGACTCGTGGCTCTCGGCGGCGTCCTTCCAGGAGACGACTCGCGTGCTCACGGAGGCCGCCATGAGCGGTCGCCGCGACCCGCTGCTCGGCCTCAAGGAGAACGTCATCATCGGTAAGCTCATCCCGGCCGGCACGGGGCTTCCCCGCTACGGCAACGTGGACGTGGAGCCCACCGAGGAGGCCAAGACGGAGCTGTACCCGAGCTTCGGGTACGACGAGATCGACTTCCCGGCGCTCGGCATGGGCTCCGGCGAGGCGATCCCGCTCGAGGACCTGGACTTCGGCGACTTCCGCTGATCACGGCGTCCGGCCGGCCGCGAGGTCGTCGGACGACGTACCCGGCCCTGTGCGGGCCGGCTCGGCCTGCGAGGCGCGGCACCTTCGGGTGTCGCGCCTCGCGCGCGTCCCGAGCCGTCTGGTCGGCTGGGAGGTGGTTATTGCAGCTGGCCGGCACCAGGGCCGGCAGGTGGCCATCGCTGAGGCCATCACTGAGGCCATCTCTGAGGCCATCACCAGGCCATCGCTGAGGCCGGCAGAGGCCGGCAGAGCCTCTGACGGAGGCTGTGACGGACCCGACTTTGACGGGTCCGTGCGCCCCCGGTAGTCTTGGACACTGTGCCCGCTCCGGTGGGCCCTCCGGTCTGCCAGACCGGCGTCCGTCGCTCCTGCAGTGCAGGCAGCTCGAACAGGACGCCCGAGGCGGGTGAGGGCCCGGTCTCCGGGGCGAGGGCAATCCGGACCAGGGCCTCACGGCCGGGGACGGACCATCGAGCCGGTGGTAGGTGGCTGACACGACGTCCTCGTCGTGCCGGCGCCGCGTGCTGCCGGCCAAGTCAGACCACCCGTCGGGTCCAGCCGGACCTGAACAGCTCGAGAAGACACGGAGCCGTAGTGCCTACGATCCAGCAGCTCGTCCGCAAGGGGCGGACCTCGAAGGTCGGGAAGTCGAAGACTCCTGCCCTCAAGGGTTCCCCGCAGCGGCGCGGCGTGTGCACCCGCGTGTACACCACCACCCCGAAGAAGCCGAACTCCGCGCTCCGCAAGGTCGCCCGAGTCAAGCTCTCCTCCCAGGTCGAGGTCACGGCCTACATCCCCGGCGTCGGGCACAACCTGCAGGAGCACTCGATCGTGCTCGTCCGCGGCGGTCGTGTGAAGGACCTCCCGGGTGTGCGCTACAAGATCGTGCGCGGCGCGCTCGACACGCAGGGCGTGAAGGGTCGCAAGCAGGCCCGCAGCCGCTACGGCGCCAAGAAGGAGAAGAGCTAATGCCTCGCAAGGGTCCGGCCCCCAAGCGGCCGCTCGCCGTCGACCCCGTCTACGGGTCGCCCGTCGTCACGCAGCTGGTCAACAAGATCCTGCTCGACGGCAAGAAGTCCACCGCCGAGGCGATCGTCTACGGCGCCCTCGAGGGCGTCCGCGCGAAGACGGACGGCGACCCGGTCGTCGTCCTCAAGCGCGCGCTGGACAACATCCGCCCCGCGCTCGAGGTCCGTAGCCGCCGCGTCGGTGGCGCGACCTACCAGGTGCCGGTCGAGGTCCGCCCCGTGCGGTCCACGACCCTGGCGCTGCGCTGGCTCACCGACTACTCGCGCGCCCGTCGCGAGAAGACGATGACCGAGCGCCTGATGAACGAGATCCTCGACGCGAGCAACGGCCTCGGTGCCGCGGTCAAGCGCCGCGAGGACATGCACAAGATGGCCGACTCGAACAAGGCCTTCGCGCACTACCGCTGGTGACCCGGCACGCCGGCCGGGCGGAGCACCTCGTGCTCCCCACCGGCCGGCGGCCGCACCGCGCGGGACCCGCGCGTACCGACCCACCTCTCGACCCAAAGGGAACTCACCGTGGCACTTGACGTGCTGACCGACCTGAACAAGGTCCGCAACATCGGCATCATGGCGCACATCGATGCCGGGAAGACGACGACCACCGAGCGGATCCTGTTCTACACCGGGGTCAACTACAAGATCGGTGAGACGCACGACGGCGCGTCGACGATGGACTGGATGGAGCAGGAGCAGGAGCGCGGCATCACGATCACGTCCGCCGCGACGACCTGCTACTGGAAGAACAACCAGATCAACATCATCGACACGCCCGGCCACGTGGACTTCACGGTCGAGGTCGAGCGTTCGCTGCGCGTGCTCGACGGCGCCGTGGCGGTCTTCGACGGCAAGGAGGGTGTCGAGCCGCAGTCCGAGACCGTCTGGCGCCAGGCCGACAAGTACGACGTCCCCCGCATCTGCTTCGTCAACAAGATGGACAAGCTCGGCGCGGACTTCTACTTCACGGTCGACACGATCGTCAACCGCCTCAAGGCGAAGCCGCTGGTCATCCAGCTCCCGATCGGTGCCGAGAACGACTTCACCGGTGTCGTGGACCTGCTCGAGATGAAGGCGCTCGTCTGGCACGGCGAGACGAAGCTCGGCGAGGCCTACGACGTCGAGGACATCCCGGCGGACCTCCAGGAGAAGGCCGAGCAGTACCGGGCCGAGCTCGTCGAGGCCGTCGCGGAGGCCGACGACGAGCTGCTCGAGAAGTTCCTCGGTGGCGAGGAGCTCTCGGTCGCCGAGATCAAGTCCGGGATCCGCAAGCTCGTCATCGCGAGCGAGGCGTTCCCCGTCCTGTGCGGCTCCGCGTTCAAGAACAAGGGCGTCCAGCCCATGCTCGACGCGGTCATCGACTACCTGCCGACGCCGCTCGACGTCCCGGCCGTGGACGGGCTCGACGTCAAGGACGAGTCCGTGACGATCCAGCGTCACCCCGAGTCGACGGAGCCGTTCTCGGCCCTCGCGTTCAAGGTCGCCACGCACCCGTTCTTCGGCAAGCTCACCTACGTCCGGGTGTACTCGGGCAAGGTCGCGCAGGGCGCCCAGGTGCTCAACGCGACCAAGGGCAAGAAGGAGCGCATCGGGAAGCTCTTCCAGATGCACTCCAACAAGGAGAACCCGGTCGAGGACGCGACCGCCGGCCACATCTACGCGTTCATCGGTCTCAAGGACGTCACCACGGGTGACACGCTGTGCGACATCCAGTCGCCGGTCGTCCTCGAGTCGATGACGTTCCCCGAGCCGGTCATCGACGTCGCGATCGAGCCGAAGACGAAGGGCGACCAGGAGAAGCTGTCCGTCGCCATCCAGAAGCTCTCGGACGAGGACCCGACGTTCCGCGTCAAGCTCGACGAGGAGACCGGCCAGACCGTCATCGGCGGCATGGGCGAGCTCCACCTCGACATCCTCGTCGACCGCATGCGTCGCGAGTTCAAGGTCGAGGCGAACGTCGGCAAGCCGCAGGTCGCGTACCGCGAGACGATCCGCCGTGCGGCCGAGAAGATCGACTACACGCACAAGAAGCAGACCGGTGGTTCCGGCCAGTTCGCCAAGGTCCAGGTGACCTTCGAGCCCCTCGACATGAGCGAGGGCGAGGTGTACGAGTTCGAGAACGCGGTCACCGGTGGCCGTATCCCGCGCGAGTACATCCCGAGCGTCGACCACGGTATCCAGGCCGCCATGCAGCACGGCATCCTCGCGGGCTTCCCGCTCGTGGGTGTCAAGGCCACGCTGCTCGACGGTGCCTACCACGACGTCGACTCCTCGGAGATGGCGTTCAAGATCGCCGGTACCCAGGTCCTCAAGGAGGGCATCAAGCGCGCCGACCCGGTTCTTCTCGAGCCGGTCATGGCCGTCGAGGTGCGTACCCCCGAGGAGTACATGGGCGACGTCATCGGCGACCTGAACTCACGTCGTGGAATGATCCAGTCCATGGAGGACGCGACGGGTGTGAAGGTCGTCCGCGCCCAGGTACCGTTGTCAGAGATGTTCGGGTACATCGGAGACCTGCGTTCCAAGACGCAGGGCCGTGCCGTGTACTCGATGCAGTTCGACAGCTATTCCGAGGTTCCTCGGAACGTTGCCGAGGAGATCATCAAGAAGACCCGGGGCGAGTGAGTCCCCACAGGTCGACCCCTGCACCATCCATCAACCTGTAGCGACCCGCACGCCCCGCAGGTGCACCTTGTACCTGCATCGTTCGGCACAACTACCCAAGTCCCAGGAGGACCCCAGTGGCGAAGGCCAAGTTCGAGCGGACCAAGCCGCACGTCAACATCGGCACCATCGGTCACGTCGACCACGGTAAGACGACGCTGACCGCTGCGATCTCGAAGACGCTCGCGGACAAGTTCCCCACGCTGCCTGCGAACAAGCAGCGCAACTTCGACGAGATCGATGCTGCCCCGGAAGAGAAGCAGCGCGGTATCACGATCAACATCGCGCACATCGAGTACGAGACCGAGGCGCGTCACTACGCGCACGTCGACGCTCCCGGGCACGCCGACTACATCAAGAACATGATCACGGGTGCGGCGCAGATGGACGGCGCCATCCTCGTGGTCGCGGCAACGGACGGCCCGATGGCCCAGACGCGTGAGCACGTCCTGCTCGCGCGCCAGGTCGGCGTGCCCTACCTGCTCGTCGCGCTCAACAAGTCCGACATGGTCGACGACGAGGAGATCCTCGAGCTCGTCGAGATGGAGGTCCGTGAGCTGCTGTCCTCGCAGGGCTTCGACGGCGACGACGCACCTGTCGTCCAGGTCTCGGGCCTCAAGGCGCTCGAGGGCGACGAGAAGTGGGTCGGCAAGATCGTCGAGCTCATGGAGGCCGTGGACGCCAACGTCCCGGAGCCGGCTCGCGAGCTCGACAAGCCGTTCCTCATGCCCGTCGAGGACGTCTTCACGATCACCGGTCGTGGCACCGTCGTCACCGGCAAGGTCGAGCGTGGCACGCTCGACATCAACTCGGACGTCGAGATCGTCGGTATCCGTACCCTGCAGAAGACGACCGTCACCGGTATCGAGACCTTCCACAAGCAGATGGACCAGGCGCAGGCCGGCGACAACACCGGTCTCCTCCTGCGTGGCATCAAGCGTGAGGACGTCGAGCGCGGCCAGGTCATCGTGAAGCCGGGCTCGGTCACGCCGCACACGAACTTCGAGGCCCAGGTCTACATCCTCGGCAAGGACGAGGGCGGGCGTCACAACCCGTTCTACTCGAACTACCGTCCGCAGTTCTACGTCCGCACCACGGACGTCACCGGCGTCATCACGCTGCCCGAGGGCACCGAGATGGTCATGCCCGGCGACAACACCGAGATGACGGTCGAGCTGGTCAAGCCCATCGCCCTCGAGGAGGGCCAGGGCTTCGCGATCCGCGAGGGCGGCCGTACGGTCGGCTCGGGCCGCGTCACCAAGATCATCAAGTGATCCACCGCCGGTCAGGGGCGCGTCAGCACCCCTGACCGGCACCACGAGGGCTCCGGCAGATCGGACGGTCTGGTCGGAGCCCTCGTGCGCGGGGGACGCCGCTGAGCGTCCTCAGGTCCCCGTGCCGGTCCGACGACAGGGCGGGGGAGCGCGATCGTCGTGGAGGTCACACGAGGATCGGCGCTCACGGACTTGGCCTGAGCGCCGGTCTGTGTCAAGATAGTCAGGTTGCCTGTTACGGGCGCGCTCTTTCAAGTCTCGAACAGTGTGTTGAACCGCCCCCGGTCGGAGATCGGGGTGCAGCGGCTCTCTGCCGCAGGTTGAGCTCTCTGTCGAGACGGATCGAGCGCCCTGCGGACACATGTTCGGACAGGCGAGCAAACGTTGCGGTCCACCGCGCGGACGCCGGCCTCGGGTCGGGATCCGGGTGGGGCGCATATCCAACGGCCCTGCACCCTGGTGGTGCGCGCGTCGAGGTAGGTCGCAACAAGCGACACGCCCGAACGCGGGGGTCGGACAGGTTCGAGAGAGAGAGTCAGACGACGCCATGGCGGGACAGAAGATCCGCATCCGGCTCAAGTCCTACGACCACGAGGTCATCGACAGCTCGGCGCGCAAGATCGTCGACACGGTGACTCGCGCTGGTGCAACGGTCGTGGGCCCGGTGCCGCTGCCGACGGAGAAGAACGTGTTCTGCGTCATCCGATCGCCTCACAAGTACAAGGACAGCCGTGAGCACTTCGAGATGCGTACGCACAAGCGACTGATCGACATCATCGATCCCACGCCGAAGGCGGTGGACTCGCTCATGCGACTCGACCTGCCTGCGGACGTGAACATCGAGATCAAGCTCTGAGGCTGGAGGAACTCATGACTACCCCCAGCAGAACGCACGCGCGGTCACGGCCGTGCTCGGGACCAAGCTCGGCATGACCCAGGTGTGGGACGACGCCGGCCGCCTCGTCCCCGTCACCGTGGTCGGTGTGCCCACGAACGTGGTCACCCAGGTCCGCGCGGCGGAGACCGACGGCTACGCCGCGGTCCAGCTCGCGTCGGGCCAGATCGACCCGCGCAAGGTCACGCAGCCCCTCAAGGGTCACTTCGAGAAGGCCGGCGTCACGCCGCGCCGTCACGTGACCGAGGTCCGCACGTCGAACGCCGCCGAGTTCACGCTCGGTCAGGAGATCGACGCGACCGTCTTCGACGCCGGCGTGAAGGTCGACGTCGTCGGCACGACGCGCGGCAAGGGCTTCGCCGGTGTGATGAAGCGTCACGGCTTCTCCGGCGTCGGCGCCTCGCACGGTGCGCACCGCAACCACCGCAAGCCCGGCTCGATCGGTGGCGCATCGACGCCGTCGCGAGTCTTCAAGGGTCTGCGCATGGCCGGTCGCATGGGCCACGAGCGCCAGACCACCCAGAACCTGACCGTCCACGCGGTCGACGCCGAGAAGGGTCTGCTGCTCGTCAAGGGCGCGGTTCCCGGCCCCAAGGGCGGCGTCGTCCTCGTTCGCAGCGCCGTGAAGGGAGCCTGACACCCATGGCTGCTCAGACTGTTGACGTCCTGGACGCGAAGGGCAAGAAGGCCGGCACCGTCGACCTTCCCGCCGAGGTCTTCGACGTGCAGACGAACGTCCCCCTGATCCACCAGGTCGTCGTCGCCCAGCGCGCCGCGGCCCGTCAGGGCACCGCCGCCACCAAGACCCGCGGCGAGGTCCGCGGCGGTGGCCGCAAGCCTTACAAGCAGAAGGGCACCGGCCGCGCCCGTCAGGGCTCGATCCGCGCGCCCCAGTTCGCCGGTGGTGGCACCGTGCACGGCCCTCAGCCGCGCAGCTACGACCAGCGCACGCCCAAGAAGATGAAGGCTGCCGCGCTCCGCGGTGCCCTCTCCGACCGGGCCCGCGCAGGTCGCGTGCACGTCGTCTCCGCCTTCGGCGTCGACGGCACCCCGTCGACCAAGGCCGCGCTGGCGTCCCTCGCCTCGCTCACGCCGCGTCAGAACGTGCTCGTCGTGCTCGAGCGCGGTGACGACGTCACCCTGCGCTCGCTGCGCAACGTCGAGCGGGTTCACCTGCTGGTCGCCGACCAGCTGAACACCTACGACGTCCTGGTGTCCGACGACATCGTCTTCACCGAGGGCGCGCTCGCAGCGTTCGTGGCGGGCCCGGCGACCGGTCGTTCGGTCACCGCCGTGGCGACGTCCACCGAGGCTGCTGAGACCGCAACCGAGGAGGCCGCCAAGTGAGCGCCGAGAACACTGCCGTGACCGTGGACCGCAAGGACCCGCGCGACATCCTGATCGCACCGGTCGTCTCGGAGAAGAGCTACGGGCTGCTCGACGAGGGTAAGTACACCTTCATCGTGCACCCGTCGGCGAACAAGACCGAGATCAAGATCGCCGTCGAGAAGGTCTTCGACGTCAAGGTCAAGTCGGTCAACACGATCAACCGCAAGGGCAAGGCCCGTCGGACGCGGTTCGGTCTCGGTAAGCGCAAGGACACCAAGCGTGCGATCGTCACCCTCCGCGAGGGCACGATCGACATCTTCGGCTGAGCCGACGAGAGCAGATTGAGGACAGATCCCCATGGGAATCCGTAAGTACAAGCCGACGACGCCTGGCCGCCGTGGCTCGAGCGTCGCCGACTTCGTCGAGGTCACGCGCTCGCAGCCGGAGAAGTCGCTGGTCCGCCCCCTGTCGAAGACGGGTGGACGGAACAACGCCGGCCGCATCACGACCCGCCACAAGGGTGGTGGCCACAAGCGCGCCTACCGCGTGATCGACTTCCGTCGTCACGACAAGGACGGCGTGCCGGCGAAGGTCGCGCACATCGAGTACGACCCGAACCGCACCGCGCGCATCGCGCTCCTGCACTACGCGGACGGCGAGAAGCGCTACATCATCGCGCCGAACAAGCTGAAGCAGGGCGACCGCATCGAGAACGGTGCCGGCGCCGACATCAAGCCCGGCAACAACCTGCCGCTGCGCAACATCCCGACCGGTACGGTCCTGCACGCGATCGAGCTCCGCCCCGGTGGCGGCGCGAAGATCGCTCGCTCGGCCGGCGCCTCCGTGCAGCTGGTCGCGAAGGACGGGCCCTACGCGCAGCTGCGCATGCCCTCCGGCGAGATCCGCAACGTCGACCTGCGCTGCCGCGCGACGATCGGCGAGGTCGGCAACGCCGAGCAGTCGAACATCAACTGGGGCAAGGCCGGCCGCATGCGCTGGAAGGGCGTCCGCCCGACCGTCCGTGGTGTCGTCATGAACCCTGTCGACCACCCGCACGGTGGTGGTGAGGGCAAGACCTCCGGTGGTCGCCACCCGGTCAGCCCGTGGGGTCAGCCCGAGGGTCGTACCCGGCACCCCAACAACCCGAGCGACAAGCTCATCGTGCGGCGTCGTCGCACCGGCAAGAAGCGCTGATAGGAGCCTGGAGACATGCCTCGTAGCCTGAAGAAGGGCCCTTCGTCGACGACCACCTTCAGAAGAAGGTGGACGTGCAGAACGAGAAGGGGACCAAGAACGTCATCAAGACCTGGTCCCGTCGGTCGGTCATCACGCCCGACTTCCTCGGTCACACGTTTGCCGTCCACGACGGACGCAAGCACACGCCGGTCTTCGTCACTGAGTCGATGGTCGGTCACAAGCTCGGCGAGTTCGCTCCCACGCGGACCTTCCGCGGCCACGTGAAGGACGACAAGAAGGGTCGTCGTCGCTGACGCGGTGCCCCCGGGCATCCCAGCGACGACGAACCGGACGGTCGAATGACGGTCAAGACAGAAGAAGGCAGGACAGCAATGGAAGCCAAGGCGCAGGTGCGGTTCATCCGCGTCACGCCCCAGAAGGCCCGGCGCGTCGTGGACCTCATCCGTGGCAAGCAGGCCGTTGAGGCCGTGGCGGTGCTCAAGTTCGCACCGCAGGCCGCGAGCGAGCCGGTCCGCAAGCTCGTGGAGAGCGCGATCGCGAACGCACGGGTGAAGGCCGACAGCGCGAGCGTCCGGTTCGACGAGCAGGAGCTCGTCATCACCGAGGCGTTCGTCGACGAGGGCCCGACACTCAAGCGGTTCCGGCCGCGCGCCCAGGGGCGGGCGAGCCAGATCCTCAAGCGGACGAGCCACATCACCGTGGTCCTCACGCCGCGCGACGACATGAAGGGAAGGGCCCGATAGTGGGACAGAAGGTTCACCCGCACGGGTACCGTCTCGGCATCACGACTGATCACCGGTCGCGGTGGTTCGCCGACAGCACCAAGGCCGGCCAGCGCTACCGCGACTACGTCCGTGAGGACGTCGAGATCCGCAAGCTCATGGGCACCGGCCTCGAGCGTGCCGGCATCTCCAAGGTCGAGATCGAGCGCACCCGCGACCGCGTCCGTGTGGACATCCACACCGCGCGTCCCGGCATCGTCATCGGTCGCCGTGGCGCCGAGGCCGACCGCATCCGCGGCGAGCTCGAGAAGCTCTCCGGCAAGCAGGTGCAGCTGAACATCCTCGAGGTCAAGAACCCCGAGATCGACGCGCAGCTGGTCGCGCAGGGCATCGCCGAGCAGCTCGCGAGCCGCGTCTCGTTCCGCCGCGCCATGCGCAAGGGCATCCAGTCGGCGCAGCGCGCCGGCGCCAAGGGCATCCGTGTCGCGGTCTCCGGCCGCCTCGGCGGTGCCGAGATGAGCCGCTCGGAGTTCTACCGCGAGGGCCGCGTGCCCCTGCACACGCTCCGCGCGAACATCGACTATGGCTTCTTCGAGGCCCGCACGACCTTCGGGCGCATCGGCGTCAAGGTCTGGGTCTACAAGGGCGACATGACCGAGAAGGAGTTCGCTGCGCAGCAGGCGACCGCCGCACCTCGCCAGGGCCGTGGCGGCCCTCGCGGTGGTGGCGAGCGTCGTGCACCGCGCCGCGGGCCCGAGCGTTCGGCCGACCGTGGTGCCGAGGCACCTGCGTCCGCTCCCGAGCAGGCAGCTGCTCCGGCGGCGCCCGCGGCGGCCCCCGAGTCCGGAACGGAGGCCTGACCATGCTGATCCCTCGCAGGGTCAAGCACCGCAAGCAGCACCACCCCTCGCGCTCCGGCGCGGCCAAGGGTGGCACCACGATCGCCTTCGGTGACTACGGGATCCAGGCGCTCGCGCCGGCCTACGTGACCAACCGGCAGATCGAGTCGGCGCGTATCGCCATGACGCGGCACATCAAGCGTGGCGGAAAGGTCTGGATCAACATCTACCCGGACCGCCCGCTCACGAAGAAGCCTGCCGAGACCCGCATGGGTTCCGGTAAGGGTTCGCCCGAGTGGTGGGTCGCGAACGTCAAGCCCGGCCGGATCGTCTTCGAGCTGGCCGGCGTGGATGAGGCGCTTGCTCGCGAGGCCATGCGCCGCGCGATGCACAAGCTGCCGATGAAGTGCCGTTTCGTCGTGCGTGAGGGTGGTGGCAACTGATGGCTGTCGGGACCAAGGAGCTGGAGACCAGCAACCTGGACGGGTTCGACGACGAGCGTCTCGTCGCCGAGCTCAAGAAGGCCAAGGAGGAACTCTTCAACCTCCGATTCCAGTCGGCCACCGGCCAGCTGGAGAGCCACGGTCGCCTGAAGGCCGTGCGCCGTGACATTGCGCGGATCCACACGATCATCCGTGAGCGCGAGCTCGGGATCCGTACCGCACCGAGCCCGAGCGAGTGAGGTTCTGATGAGCGAGAAGCAGGCGGCCACCGAGCCGACCACGCCCGCAGCGGCCCGTGCGCTCCGCAAGACGCGGCGCGGGTACGTGGTGAGCGACAAGATGGACAAGACCGTCGTGATCGAGGTCGAGGACCGGGTCAAGCACCCGCTCTACGGCAAGGTCATCCGGCGCACGACCAAGGTCAAGGTGCACGACGAGCAGAACACCGCTGGTGTCGGCGACCTCGTCGTCATCCAGGAGACCCGTCCGCTGTCGGCGTCGAAGCGCTGGCGGCTCGTGGAGATCCTCGAGAAGGCCAAGTAGTTCTCCGCCGTAGGGCCTGCTCCCCGGAGCAGGCCCGCACGGCGGGCATCGACTGAACCGGATCCGCCCGCACCTCGGTGCAGCGGAACCGATGCTGACAGATATCCGTTCGGCAAGGCTCGCGCAGCGAGAACCAGCTCGACGACAGGAGTTCATTAATGATCCAGCAGGAGTCGCGACTTCGCGTCGCCGACAACACGGGTGCCAAGGAGATTCTCTGCATCCGCGTTCTCGGTGGCTCGGGCCGTCGCTACGCCGGTATCGGCGACACCATCGTCGCCACCGTCAAGGACGCGATCCCCGGCGGCAACGTCAAGAAGGGCGACGTCGTCAAGGCGGTCATCGTCCGTACCGTCAAGGAGCGTCGCCGTCCTGACGGTTCCTACATCAAGTTCGACGAGAACGCGGCCGTGGTCCTCAAGACCGACGGCGAGCCGCGCGGGACCCGTATCTTCGGGCCCGTCGGTCGCGAGCTTCGTGACAAGAAGTTCATGAAGATCATCTCGCTGGCTCCGGAGGTGATCTGACCATGGCGAAGATCAAGAAGGGCGACCTCGTCGTCGTCATCGCCGGCAAGGACAAGGGCAAGCAGGGGCGCGTCCTCGAGGTCCTCCAGGACAGCGACCGTCTGGTCGTCGAGGGTGTCCAGCGCGTCACGAAGCACACCAAGGTCGGGCAGTCGCAGCGCGGCACCCGCACCGGTGGCATCGAGACGGTCGAGGCCCCGATCCACGTGAGCAACGTGATGGTCGTGGACCCGGAGACCAAGAAGGGCACCCGCGTCGGCTACCGCACCGAAGAGGTCGAGCGCGACGGCCGGACCCGCACCACGCGCGTCCGGGTGGCCAAGCGTTCCGGGAAGGACATCTGATGAGCACCGAGATCGAGGCTCCCGCCGTCCCGCGCCTCAAGGCGCGGTACCGCGAGGAGATCATCGCCGGCCTTCGTGAGGAGTTCGGCCACGGGAACGTCAACGAGGTCGCCGGCCTGACCAAGGTCGTCGTCAACATGGGCGTCGGTGACGCCGCCAAGGACTCGAAGCTGATCGAGGGCGCGATCCGCGACCTCACGGCGATCACGGGTCAGAAGCCGCAGGTCACGAAGGCCCGCAAGTCCATCGCGCAGTTCAAGCTGCGTGAGGGCATGCCGATCGGTGCGCACGTCACGCTGCGCGGCGACCGCATGTGGGAGTTCCTGGACCGGCTGCTGTCGACCGCGCTCCCGCGCATCCGTGACTTCCGCGGTCTGTCGCCGAAGCAGTTCGACGGCAACGGCAACTACACCTTCGGTCTGACGGAGCAGTCGATGTTCCACGAGATCGATCAGGACAAGATCGACCGCGTGCGCGGCATGGACATCACCATCGTCTCGACCGCCACGACCGATGCTGAGGGCCGCTCCCTGCTGCGCCGTCTCGGCTTCCCCTTCAAGGAGAACTGACATGGCGAAGAAGGCCCTGGTCAACAAGGCGGCGGCGAAGCCCAAGTTCGCCGTCCGCGCCTACACCCGGTGCCAGCGGTGCGGTCGTCCGCACTCCGTGTACCGCAAGTTCGGCCTCTGCCGCGTGTGCCTTCGCGAGATGGCCCACCGTGGTGAGCTCCCCGGCGTCACCAAGAGCAGCTGGTAACAACTACGTCGCAGGTCCGGCCCCCGTCCGAGGACAGTGGCCGGATACCCCGGCGAGGAAGGGCTGAAGCCCAATGACGATGACAGACCCCATCGCAGACATGCTCACGCGTCTGCGTAACGCGAACTCGGCGCACCACGACGTGGTGACCATGCCGTTCTCGAAGCTCAAGTCCCACATCGCGGAGATCCTCCAGGCGGAGGGCTACATCTCCGGCTGGAGCGTCTCGGACGCTGCCGTGGGCAAGAACCTCACGATCGACCTGAAGTACGGGCCCAACCGCGAGCGCTCGCTCGTCGGCATCACCCGTGTCTCCAAGCCTGGGCTCCGCGTCTACGCGAAGTCGACCAAGCTTCCCACCGTGCGCGGCGGACTCGGCGTGGCGATCCTCTCCACGTCGTCCGGCCTCCTCACGGACCGGCAGGCACACTCCAAGGGCGTCGGCGGCGAAGTGCTCGCCTACGTCTGGTAATCGAAACTCGGAAAGGAGAGATACGCCATGTCTCGTATCGGCAAGATCCCCGTTCCGGTTCCGGCCGGAGTAGATGTCACCGTCAGCGGTGCCCTCGTCACGGTCAAGGGACCCAAGGGTTCTCTTGAGCACACGGTGCCCGCACCCATCACGGTCGAGCTCGAGGACGGTGCCCTCGCGGTCCGCCGTCCCGACGACGAGCGCGAGTCGCGCTCGCTGCACGGCCTCACCCGCACGCTCCTCGCGAACCTGGTGACCGGTGTCACGCAGGGCTACGAGAAGAAGCTCGAGATCGTCGGCACGGGTTACCGCGTCGCCGCGAAGGGCTCGACGCTCGAGTTCGCGCTCGGCTTCAGCCACCCCGTCAGCGTCACGGCGCCCGAGGGCATCTCGTTCGCCGTGGAGAGCCCGACCAAGTTCTCGGTCAGCGGCATCGACAAGCAGCAGGTCGGCGAGGTCGCTGCGAACATCCGCAAGATCCGCAAGCCCGAGCCGTACAAGGGCAAGGGTGTGCGGTACGCCGGCGAGGTCGTCCGCCGCAAGGTCGGAAAGGCTGGTAAGTGATGGCTCTCAAGGTTCTCGGCAAGGGCAAGGCGGTCTCGCGCCGCCGGCGTCACCTGCGCCTGCGCAAGAAGATCGTCGGCACCGCGGTTCGTCCGCGGCTCGTCGTCACCCGCTCCTCGCGGCACATCACGGCTCAGGTCGTGGACGACGCCGTGGGTCGCACCCTGGTCTCTGCCTCGACGCTCGAGGCGGACCTGCGTGCCGCCGACGGCGACAAGAGCGACAAGGCACGCAAGGTCGGCGAGCTCGTGGCCGCCCGTGCGAAGGCAGCCGGCATCGACGAGGTCGTGTTCGACCGTGGTGGCAACAAGTACCACGGTCGGGTGGCGGCAGTCGCCGACGGGGCCCGCGAAGGCGGTCTGGCCCTGTGACGACGCTCATCATTCCCGCACGGAAGCAAAGGATTCTCTGATGGCTGCAGGGCAGCGCAGCAGCACCGGCGCCCCCAGGGTGCCGCCAACGAGTCGAACGGACGCGGTGGCCAGGGCGGTCGCGGCGGCCAGGGCGGCGGGCGCGGCGACGGTCGTCGCGGCGGCCGCAACGACGCCGCGGACAAGAACCAGTTCGTCGAGCGCGTCGTCACGATCAACCGCGTGTCGAAGGTCGTCAAGGGTGGTCGTCGCTTCAGCTTCACCGCTCTCGTCGTCGTCGGCGACGGTGACGGTCAGGTCGGCGTCGGCTACGGCAAGGCCAAGGAGGTGCCCGCCGCGATCGCGAAGGGCGTCGAGGAGGCCAAGAAGAACTTCTTCCGCGTCCCCCGCATCCAGGGCACCATCCCTCACCCCATCCAGGGTGAGGCGGCGGCCGGTGTGGTCTTCCTCCGTCCGGCCGCACCGGGTACCGGTGTGATCGCCGGCGGTCCGGTCCGCGCCGTCCTCGAGTGCGCGGGCATCCACGACGTGCTCTCGAAGTCGCTCGGGTCCTCGAACTCGATCAACATCGTCCACGCGACGGTCGAGGCGCTCCGTAACCTGGAGCAGCCCGAGGCCGTGGCCGCGCGTCGTGGGCTGTCGCTCGAGCAGGTCGCTCCCGCGGCCATGTTGCGTGCGCAGGCCGCGGGCAAGGCCGTCGCAGCAGAGGCAGGTGCGTGATGGCTCGTCTCAAGGTGACCCAGACCAAGTCCGCCATCGGCGGCAAGCAGAACCAGCGCGACACGCTTCGCACCCTGGGCCTCAAGCGGATCGGCGACAGCGCCGTGAAGGAGGACCGCCCGGAGGTTCGTGGCATGGTCGCGACCGTGGCGCACCTCGTCACGGTTGAGGAGGTCGACTGATCATGGCTGAGAAGGCCGAGAAGGACGCCGAGGTCACCGCGACCGAGGCTCCGAAGAAGAAGGCTCCCGCCAAGAAGGCTCCGGCCAAGGCGGCGGCCGCTGCGGACTCGACGAAGGCTCCGGCGAAGAAGGCCCCGGCCAAGAAGGCTCCGGCGAAGGCTGCGAAGCCTGCTGCCGAGCCGGTCGAGGAGTCCGTGCAGACGCTGAAGATGCACCACCTGCGTCCGGCTCCCGGCGCCAAGAAGGCCAAGACCCGCGTGGGTCGTGGTGAGGCGTCGAAGGGCAAGACCGCCGGTCGTGGCACCAAGGGCACGAAGGCCCGCTACCAGGTGCCCGAGCGGTTCGAGGGTGGACAGATGCCGCTGCACATGCGGCTCCCGAAGCTGCGCGGGTTCACGAACCCGTTCCGCACGGAGTTCCAGGTCGTGAACCTGGAGAAGCTGTCCGCGCTCTACCCCGAGGGTGGCTCCGTCACCGTCGAGGACCTGGTCGCCAAGGGAGCGGTCCGCAAGGGCCAGCTCGTGAAGGTGCTGGGTGCGGGTGAGCTCACCGTCAAGCTCGAGGTCGCGGTCGACGCGTACTCGGGTTCCGCGAAGGAGAAGATCCTCGCGGCCGGTGGCTCCGTCTCGGAGAACTGATCGACCGACAGGGCCGGTGGCGCACACGCGCCACCGGCCCTGTCGTCGTAGGCGGGGATCTCGGGAGCTCCGGGGCCGCCGTCGGATGTCAGGAGTGCTCTGCGGAGCACGTAGAATCGCAGACCGGTCGCGAGAGCGGCTGCCGTGCGCGGCGGTGGACGGGCTAAGGTGCCCGTGGCGTCCCGCTCACGCGATCGTCACGTCCCGTCGGTCCCGCCGGCGCACTAATCCCGCAAGCGCGGGCCAGGAGGATAGGTGCTCACCGCATTCGCCCGGGCTTTCCGGACGCCCGACCTGCGGCGCAAGCTGCTGTTCACCATCGCGATCATCGTCATCTACCGGGTCGGTTCGTTCATCCCGACGCCGGGTGTCGACTACCCGAACGTGCAGCAGTGCATCGCGACCCAGGACCAGAACGACCTCCTCGGGCTGATCAACCTCTTCAGCGGTGGTGCGCTCCTCCAGCTCTCGATCTTCGCGCTCGGGATCATGCCGTACATCACCGCGAGCATCATCGTGCAGCTCCTGCGTGTGGTGATCCCACACTTCGAGGCGCTCCACAAGGAGGGCCAGGCCGGTACCGCGAAGCTCACGCAGTACACGCGCTACCTGACCATCGCGCTCGCGATCCTGCAGTCGACGACCGTGATCACGACGGCCAGGAACGGTCTGCTCTTCCCGACCTGTGCCGTCGAGGTCATCCCGGACGACAGCTTCGTCACGCTGACGATCATGGTCATCACCATGACCGCCGGTACCGGCCTCATCATGTGGCTGGGCGAGCTGATCTCCGAGCGCGGCATCGGCAACGGCATGTCGCTCCTGATCTTCACGTCGATCGCCGCCAGCTTCCCGACGGCCCTCTGGTCGATCGCCGCCGGCGCGGGCGGCATCGGCAAGTTCGCCCTGGTGATCATCGTGATCATCCTGGTGATCGGGCTCGTGGTCTTCGTCGAGCAGTCGCAGCGCCGCATCCCGGTGCAGTACGCCAAGCGCATGGTCGGCCGCAAGATGTACGGGGGCTCGTCGACCTACATCCCGATCAAGATCAACATGGCCGGCGTCATCCCGGTGATCTTCGCGTCGTCGATCCTCGCGGTCCCGGGGCTCATCGCCCAGTTCGGTGACCCGACGGCCGGGTGGGTCGTGTGGATCAGCCGTCACCTCGTGCCGCAGGGCGCGCCGCTGCACATCGTGCTGTACACGCTGATGATCATCTTCTTCGCGTTCTTCTACACCGCGATCACGTTCAACCCGGACGAGGTCGCCGACAACATGAAGAAGTACGGCGGCTTCATCCCCGGCATCCGTGCCGGGCGCCCGACCGCCGAGTACCTCGACTACGTGATCACCCGCATCACGAGCGCCGGTTCGGTCTACCTCGCGCTCGTCGCGCTGCTGCCGACCATGGTGCTCATCGGCCTCGGCGTCGAGACGAACATCCCGTTCGGCGGCAGCTCGATCCTCATCGTGGTCGGGGTCGGGCTCGAGACCATCAAGCAGATCGACGCTCAGCTCCAGCAGCGTCACTACGAAGGGTTCCTGCGGTGAGCAGCATCTCGGACGCCGTGACCGCACGGCTCGTCATCATGGGACCTCAGGGTGCCGGCAAGGGCACCCAGGCGGCGCTCCTGGCGGAGCGTCTCGACGTCCCGGCGATCTCGACCGGCGACATCTTCCGCGCGAACATCAAGGGCGGTACGGAGCTCGGGCGCACCGCGCAGAGCTTCACGGCGAAGGGCGAGCTCGTCCCCGACTCGGTCACCAACGCCATGGTGCGTGACCGGCTCGGGGCGGACGACGTCTCCCGCGGCTTCATCCTCGACGGTTACCCCCGCAACGCGGCCCAGGTGACCGAGCTCGACGCGATCCTCGGCGACCTCGGGGTCTCCCTCGACGCCGTGATCGAGCTCACCGCCGACCGTGACGAGCTCCTCGCGCGGCTCGCGCGTCGTGCCGAGCTCGAGGGTCGCGAGGACGACACCGAGGAGACCATCGCCCGTCGCCTCGACATCTACGCGGAGCAGACGGCCCCGCTCACCTCGGCCTACGCCTCGCGCGACCTGCTCGTCCAGGTCGACGGGATCGGCGCGATCGACGAGGTCGCCTCGCGGCTCGGCGCTGCGCTCGAGCCGCACCTGTCCTGACCGGATGTTCGGCCGCGAGAGCATCGAGCTCAAGTCCGTCGCCGACCTCCGCGTGATGCGGCGGGCGGGGCTCGTGGTGGCCGACGCGCTCGACGCCGTGCGCGCAGCGGCTCGCCCGGGTCTGACGACCCTGGACCTGGACGCGGTCGCGGCCGACGTGATCGCTCGCGCGGGCGCGACGCCGTCCTTCCTCGGCTACCAGGGGTTCCCGGCGACGATCTGCGTGTCCGTGAACGACGAGGTCGTGCACGGCATCCCCGGCGACCGTGTGCTGGCTGCCGGCGACCTGGTGTCCGTCGACTGCGGTGCGATCGTCGACGGCTGGCACGGCGACTCCGCGCTGAGCTTCGTGCTCGGCGCCGACGGTGCGGCGTCACCCGACGCGGCGCCACCCGACGCGGCTCCGGACGCGACCGCTGACCTCGCGCTCGTCGCTGCGACGGAGCGGGCGATGTGGTCGGGCATCGCGGCCCTGGCCGGCGCGGCTCGGCTCGGCGAGGTCGGGGACGCCATCGACGACTCGGTGGTGGCGGACGGCGCCGCCGACGGTGTCGAGTACGGGATCGTCACCGAGTACACGGGGCACGGGATCGGCACCGCGATGCATCAGCCGCCGGACGTGCTGAACTTCCGCAGCGGTCATCGCGGCCCTCGCGTACGGCCGGGGCTGTGCGTGGCGATCGAGCCGATGGTGACCCGGGGGAGTGCCGGCACGCGGGTGCTGCAGGACGACTGGACCGTCGTGTCGGACGACGGGTCGCGTGCGGCGCACTGGGAGCACACGGTCGCGGTCCTGCCGGAGGGCGTGCTCGTCCTGACCGCGCGGGACGGCGGTGCCGAGGAGCTCGCGGCACGGGGTGTCCGGGTCGCCACCCTCGTCTGACTCCCCGCGCCGTGCGCGGCAGCACACGACACAGCTCACGTCACAGCTGACGGCACGGCGCACCGCACAGGTCGCGCCTCAGCTCACGACACAGGTCGCGCCTCAGCTCACGACACGGGTGTGACATGGCTCCGGTTCTCACAACCTCCCTGATGGCGTAAGATGGTCCGTTGGGTGTGGTCCGTTCGACGATCCGTCCACGGCACGACACGTCCCAGGTGGTCCACGGATCACCGACGGACGTTCCGTGCATCCTCCGGTCCTCGGCCGGCAGGGCCGTGGCACACGCGTCGGGTCCGGCACGCACGTACATCCACGACACGGAGCCCGCTGGGGTCTCGTGGTCGTGGGACAGCAGTCAGACGAGAGTTAGCGGAGGATATGGCGAAGAAGGACGGTGTCATCGAGATCGAGGGCAGCGTGATCGAGGCCCTGCCGAACGCGATGTTCCGCGTGGAGCTGGCCAACGGTCACAAGGTGCTCGCGCACATCTCGGGCAAGATGCGACAGCACTACATCCGGATCCTCCCCGAGGACCGGGTCGTGGTGGAGCTGAGCCCGTACGACCTGTCCCGCGGCCGGATCGTCTACCGCTACAAGTAACCACCACTCGATCAGCGCCGTCGATGTCGGCACGGGAGACCGTGCCGTGCGCACGGCGGCGGAGGAAACCTCATGAAGGTCAAGCCCAGCGTCAAGAAGATCTGCGACAACTGCAAGGTCATCCGTCGCAACGGACGCGTCATGGTGATCTGCGACAACCTGCGCCACAAGCAGCGCCAGGGCTGAGTCCCTGAGATCTGCGGTGCGCGGGACGTCGTCCTGATCACCCGGTGACCTACGGGTCGCCACCACGAACTGCACAGCCACGAACCTGACCGCCCCCGGGCGGACGGGGAACCCTCGGCCCGGAGGCCGGGGCCCGCAAGCAGCGGGAGGGCGGTGCACCACACCTCCGGACGAAGCAACAGGAGCCATAAGGCATGGCACGTCTTGTCGGCGTCGATCTCCCCCGCGAGAAGCGGCTCGAGATCGCGCTCACCTACATCTACGGCGTCGGCCGTACCCGCGCCCAGCAGACGCTGGCGGCGACGGGCATCGACCCCAACCTGCGCGTGAAGGACATCGGCGACGCCGAGCTCGTCGCACTGCGCGACCACCTCGAGGGCAACTTCAAGCTCGAGGGTGACCTCCGCCGTGAGGTCGCTGCCGACATCCGCCGCAAGGTCGAGATCGGCTGCTACGAGGGCATCCGGCACCGCCGCGGCCTCCCCGTGCGCGGTCAGCGCACGAAGACGAACGCTCGTACCCGCAAGGGCCCGAAGCGCACCGTGGCCGGCAAGAAGAAGGCCCGCTAAGCAGCAGTCCGTGGTGCGGCCCCAGTGACCGCCCCGGTCCGAAGACCTCAGACCAGGAGAGAACACAGCAATGCCTCCCAAGACTCGTGCGGCCGCAGGCCGCAAGCCGCGTCGCAAGGACAAGAAGAACGTCCCGCTCGGCCAGGCGCACATCAAGAGCACGTTCAACAACACCATCGTCTCGATCACGGACCCTTCGGGCGCTGTGATCGCGTGGGCCTCCGGCGGCGACGTCGGCTTCAAGGGCTCGCGCAAGTCGACCCCTACGCCGCCGGCATGGCCGCTGAGGCCGCCGCCCGCAAGGCCGCCGAGCACGGCGTGAAGAAGGTCGACGTGTTCGTCAAGGGGCCGGGTTCCGGCCGCGAGACCGCGATCCGTTCGCTCCAGGGTGCAGGCCTCGAGGTCGGCTCGATCTCGGACGTCACGCCCCAGGCGCACAACGGCTGCCGCCCCCGAAGCGTCGCCGCGTCTGATTCTCCTCCGTCGCCGTCGTCCTCCCCGTAGCGGGAGGGCGACGGCCACGGCACGTTCGCGGGTGGACCGAGACCCCGGGCGTGACTGCACCACCGTGATGCGTCAAATAGCGGACGCACACTGAGAGGAACGAAACCAGTGCTCATCGCACAGCGCCCCACGCTGACCGAAGAGGTCATCTCGGACAGCCGTTCGCGGTTCTCCATCGAGCCGCTCGAGCCCGGGTTCGGGTACACGCTCGGCAACTCGCTGCGTCGCACGCTGCTCTCCTCCATCCCGGGCGCAGCGGTCACCTCCATCCGGATCGACGGCGTGCTCCACGAGTTCACGACCGTCTCCGGTGTCAAGGAGGACGTCACCGAGATCATCCTGAACATCAAGAACCTCGTCGTCTCCTCGGAGAACGACGAGCCCGTCGTGATGTACCTGCGCAAGCAGGGTGCCGGTGTCGTCACCGCCGCGGAGATCGTCCCGCCGGCCGGCGTCGAGATCCACAACCCGGACCTCGAGATCGCCACGCTCAACGAGGCCGGTCGTCTCGAGATCGAGCTGACCGTCGAGCGCGGTCGCGGCTACGTCTCCGCGAGCCAGAACAAGTCGTTCGACGCCGAGATCGGCCGCGTGCCGGTCGACTCGATCTACTCGCCCGTGCTCAAGGTGACCTACAAGGTCGAGGCGACCCGTGTCGAGCAGCGCACCGACTTCGACAAGCTCGTCGTCGACGTCGAGACGAAGTCGGCGATCAGCCCGCGCGACGCGCTGGCCTCTGCCGGCAAGACCCTGGTCGAGCTCTTCGGGCTCGCCCGCGAGCTGAACGTCGAGGCCGAGGGCATCGAGATCGGGCCGTCGCCCACGGACGCCGCGCTCGCGGCGGACCTGGCGCTGCCGATCGAGGAGCTCAACCTCACGATCCGCTCGTACAACTGCCTCAAGCGCGAGGGCATCCACCAGGTGGGTGAGCTCGTCGCTCGCAGCGAGGCCGACCTCCTCGACATCCGCAACTTCGGTGCGAAGTCGATCACGGAGGTCAAGGAGAAGCTGGCCGAGCTCGGCCTCGCGCTCAAGGACTCGCCGCTGGACTTCGACCCGTCGAAGGCCGACTACTACGAGTCCGACGACGAGACCTTCTCGGGCGACCAGACCTACTGACGACGTCCGGGGGCGGTTCGGCCGCACCCGGGACCCTGCACCTCAAGGAGCATCACCATGCCTACCCCCTCCAAGGGACCCCGGCTCGGCGGCGGACCGGCCCACGAGCGCCTCATGCTCGCGAACCTGGCCACCGCGCTGTTCGAGCACGGCCGCATCACGACGACCGAGACGAAGGCCAAGCGCCTGCGTCCGCTCGCCGAGCGGCTCATCACGTTCGCCAAGCGCGGAGACCTGAGCGCGCGTCGTCGCGTCCTGACGGTCGTGCGTGACAAGGGCGTCGTCCAGCACCTGTTCGTCGACATCGCGCCGACGATGGCCGAGCGCCAGGGCGGCTACACGCGCATCACGAAGGTCGGCAACCGCAAGGGCGACAACGCGCCCATGGCGGTCATCGAGCTCGTGACCGAGCCCGTGAGCCCGAAGCAGGCCGTCGTCAAGGAGGCCACCAAGGCCACCGAGAAGTCGGCGAAGTCGTCGTCGAAGGCTGCTCCGGCCGAGAAGCCGGCCGACGAGGCACCTGCCGCGGCCGACGAGAAGAGCTCCTCCACGGAGGACTGAGCGCACGGCCGGTCACCATGCCGGCCGCGCTCACCGAGGGCCCGCCCCGAGACGACCTCTCGGAGCGGGCCCTCGCTGTGTCCGGATACGGTGCTCCGGTGACGAGCGTCCCGGTGGTCCTGCTCCACGGTGCTCGCACGTCCGCGACCATGTGGCGGGCCCAGGTCGCCGCGCTGGGGGCGGCGGGTCACCGGCCGGTGGCGGTCGACCTGCCCGGGCACGGTCGTCGCGCCGGTGAACGGTTCACCCTGGACGGCGCGGTCGAGGAGGTCCGCGAGGGCGTCGCCGAGGCGGTGGGCGGTCCGGGCCCTGCCCTGGTCGTCGGTCTCTCCCTGGGCGGCTACGTCGCGATCGAGCACCGTGGCCGGTACCCGGCGGAGTCCCGGGGGCTCGTCGCGGCGAGCTGCAGCACGATCCCGACGTCGCCGCTGCGCGGCCTCTGGCGGCTCGCGGCCCGGGCGATCGAGGCGAGCCCCGACTCGGGCGCCCTGCTGAACCGGGCGATGGTGCGGGCGACGGTCGCGACGGCGCAGCGGGCGGACCTCGCGGCCGGCGGGTACGCGCTCGACGTGATGACCGACGTGCTGGACGAGGTGGCGCGGGTCGACACGGTGGCGCGGCTCGCGGACGCGGGGTCGCCCGTGTGGGTCGTCAACGGTGCGCTCGACCACTTCCGGACCCAGGAGCGTGCCTACGTCGCGGCGGCCCGGCGCGGTGGAGGGGCCGCACGGCTCGTCGTCGTGCCGCGGGCCAAGCACCTCGTCAGCCTGGACGCGCCGGTGGCGTTCGCTCGGGTGCTGCTCGAGGCCGCCGACGAGGTCGCCGGGCGCGGCTCAGATGCCGGGCATCTCCCAGGCGCGGGCGCCGCCGACGAGCGCCGCGGAGTTCGGGACCACGACGACGTCGTCCCCCAGCCGGTCGAGCGCGTTGCGGGTGATGGCGCGCGAGTTCCCGCCCCCGACGTAGAGGCGGTCCCACCGGAACACGGGGCGTAGCCCCTCGACGACGGTGACGACCCGGCGGGACCAGAGCCCGTCGCCCAGGCGGCGACGCTCGATCTCGCCGATGTACGCGTCGTACGTCGTCCCGCGACGGATCGGCGCGTGCGACCACTCGAGGTGCGGGGCGCGCCGTCCGCCGTCGAAGAGAGCGGAGCCGAGTCCCGTGCCGAGCGTCAGGACGAGCTCCAGGCCGGAGCCGGCGACGACGCCCGCGGCGTGCACCTCGGCGTCGTTCAGGACGAGCGCGGGGATCCCCAAGCGGGCGGCGACGGCGGCGCGGACGTCGAAGGACGACCACGCGTCGAGCAGCTCGGGGACCACGCGCGAGCGAGGGCCGGACCGGGTGATGTAGTGCGGCGTGTGGACCACGACGCCGTGCCGGACCATGCCCGGCAGCCCGACCGTGACGCGGTCGGCCGCGGGCAGCCCGGCGGCGACCTCGGCGACGGTCTCGACGAGGCGCTCGGGCGGGAGCGGGTACGGCGTCGGTACGCGGACGGCGGTGGCGTGCGCGGTGCCGGACGCATCGAGCACGTTCGCCTTGATCGAGCCGCCGCCGCAGTCGACGGCGAGCGTCCTCAGGTCGTCTGCCATGAGGTCACGGTAGCCCCGGGCCCCGCCACCGGGGTCCTGTACGGCGTCCGGCGGCCGATACGGTGGGCGGGTGCTCGAGACGGACGACCAGACCAACGGCCAGGCGTATGGCGAGACCCATGGCGAGACCCACGGTGAGAACCACAGCGGGACCCACAGGTCTGCCGGCGGCGTGGACGGCGCCCACGACACCGTGCGGCTGCGCCTCGACCTCGCCTACGACGGCCGCGCGTTCGCCGGGTGGGCGGTGCAGCCGGGCCTGCGGACCGTGCAGGGGGTCCTCGAGGAGGGGATCGCCCGGATCTCCCGCCCGGGCCGCCCCCGCGTCACCGTGGCGGGGCGCACCGACACGGGGGTCCACGCCCGCGGCCAGGTCGTGCACGTCGACCTGCCGCTCGAGCGGTGGGAGGCCATGCCCGGGCGGTCCGACAGGGCGCCGGGGGAGTCGATGGTCGCCCGGCTCGCGGGCGTGCTGCCGGACGACGTCGTGGTCCGTTCCGCGGAGCCGGCGCCACCGGGCTTCGACGCGCGCTTCTCGGCGCAGCACCGGCACTACACCTACCGCATCGTCGACGACCCGGACCTGCGTGACCCCCTCCGTCGGGGGTGGACGCTCTGGGCGCGTCGCCGGCTCGACGTCGACGCCATGCACGCGTCGATGCAGCCGCTGCTCGGGCTGCGGGACTTCGCGGCGTACTGCCGCCCGCGGCCGGGGGCGACCACGATCCGTGAGCTCACCCGGATGGACTGGTGCCGGGTCGAGGAGGGGGCCGACGCCGGGCTCGTCGTCGCCCGTGTGAGCGCGGACGCGTTCTGCCACAACATGGTCCGGTCCCTCGTCGGGGCCTCGCTCGCGGTGGGCGAGGGTCGCCGGCCGGTGGAGTTCCCCGCGGAGCACCTGCGCGGACGCCGACGCACGAGCGACGCGGGGCGCGCTGCCGCGCACGGGCTGGTGCTCGAGGCGGTGGACTACCCGCCGGACGCCGAGCTCGCGTCGCGGGCGCGTCAGGTGCGGGCGCGCCGCATGGACGAGGACGTCGACGAGGACTGAGGCGGCTCAGATCTCGTCGACGATGTGGACGGACGCCTCCTCGGCGCTCGCGCCCGCGCCGTCGATCCCGGCGTCGTCCGCGTAGAGGTCGTTCTGGCGGCCCTCCGCGGCGTCCGAGTTCTCGGCGAGCCTGCCCGCCCGCGTCGTGTCGGGGCGGGGCGAGGACTCGTCCTCGTCCGGCTCCTCCTGCGCGAGCCGCTGGTCGAACGACTCGGGGTGCGACTCCTCCCACGCGGTCTCGCCGTAGTGGTTCGAGCGTGGCCGGTCGGGCGGCGAGTACCCCTCGTCGAGGGCGTCCTTGACGCCTCGGTCGACCAGCGTGTCCTCGGCGGACAGCTGGTTGGTGTCGCCCTCGTTGGCCTGCTCCGGTTCCGGGCTGGTGGCCGGTGTCTGCTCGCTCATCACCACACCGTCGCACCGTGCGGCCCGGGCCGCACCTGCACCCGGGACGTCCTCGTAAAATCGACGCATGGCCGTCCACAAGATCGTGCTCTTCTACGCCTTCACCCCGCTGCCGGACCCGCAGGCGGTCCGGCTCTGGCAGCGGTCCCTGGCGCGTGAGCACGGCCTGACCGGGCGTGTGGTCGTCGCCGAGCACGGCATCAACGCCACGCTCGGGGGCACGGTCGAGGCGCTCAAGCAGTACGTCAAGGAGACGCGGGAGCACCCGGGCTTCGCCGACGTCGACGTGAAGTGGTCCGACGGCACCGGGCGCGACTTCCCGAGGCTGTCGGTCAAGGTGCGCCCCGAGCTCGTGAGCTTCGGGGACCCGGCGGCGGTGCGGGTGGACGAGCACGGTGTCGTCGGCGGCGGGACGCGCCTGCGGCCCGCCGAGCTCGACGCGCTCGTCGCGGACCGGGGCGACGAGGTGGTCCTCTTCGACGGCCGCAACGCGTTCGAGGCCGAGATCGGGCGCTTCCGTGGCGCCGTGGTCCCCGACGTGTCCACCACCCGCGACTTCGTCGGGGAGCTCGACTCGGGCAGGTACGACCACCTCAAGGACCGTCCGGTCGTCACCTACTGCACGGGCGGCGTCCGGTGCGAGGTGCTCTCCGCGCTCATGGTCGACCGCGGGTTCTCGGAGGTCTACCAGCTCGACGGGGGGATCGTCCGCTACGGCGAGGCGCGGGCCGACGCCGGCCTCTGGGAGGGTTCGCTCTACGTCTTCGACGAGCGGCGGCACGTCGACCTCTCGCCGGACGCCGTGCCCCGCGGTCGCTGCTCGGACTGCGACGCGCCGACGTCGTTCTACGAGAACTGCGGGGACCCGTCGTGCTCGACCCTGACGCTGGTGTGCGAGGGCTGCGTCGACGCCCACCGGCGGCGGCAGTGCGACCCGTGCCACGTCGTCCGACCCGCGGCGACGCTGCGCGACACCCGCACCTGGGCGGGCTCGCGCGCGTGACCCGGGCCGGATCCGAGCCAGGCTCGAGCGCGACTCAGGTGTGACGCGTCCCCTTTTGACCCGCGACGCCCATCGCCGGTATCGTAGGTAGCCGTTGTGCTTCCCGCTCGGGATCGACGTCACGCGTGTTCTCCCACTCGCTGTCTGACGAAGCCCGGTTCATCGAGCATCGACAACGACACTCGTCGGCCGCAGTCCTCTGCGCCGAAGAAGACATCGAGACACGAAACGAAGGCTACGACCGTGCGTACGTACACCCCGAAGCCCGGCGACGTCCAGCGTGACTGGTACGTCATCGACGCGACCGACGTCGTCCTGGGCCGCCTCGCCACCCACGTCGCTACCCTGCTGCGTGGGAAGCACAAGGCCACCTTTGCCCCGCACGTCGATGGCGGTGACTTCGTCATCGTCATCAACGCCGACAAGGTCGCCCTCACCGGCAACAAGCGTGAGCAGAAGCTCGCCTACACCCACTCGGGATACCCGGGCGGGCTCAAGGCTGTCGCCGTCGGCGACCTGCTCGACAAGAACCCCGAGCGCGTCGTGGAGACCGCCGTCCGCGGCATGGTCCCCAAGACGTCCCTCGGCCGTCAGCAGCTCGGCAAGCTCAAGGTGTACCGCGGTGCTGAGCACCCGCACGCCGCGCAGCAGCCGAAGCCGTTCGAGATCACCCAGGTCGCTCAGTAACGAGCCCCCGGATCGCGCCCCCGGGCGCGCCACCGACTTCCCGAAGAACTAGGACGCGAGGACACACCAGTGGCCGAGACCACCGTCGACAACGACACGCTGGACGAGACCCCCAGCAACTACACCTCTGAGACCGTCGCCCCCACGGGCCAGGGCCAGAGCATCACCGCACCGGCACAGGCCCTGGGCCGCCGCAAGGAGGCGGTCGCTCGCGTCCGCCTCGTTCCGGGCACCGGTCAGTGGAAGATCAACGGTCGTACGATCGAGGACTACTTCCCGAACAAGCTGCACCAGCAGATCGCGAACGACCCGCTGAAGGCCGTGGACGTCGAGGGTCGCTTCGACATCATCGCGCGCATCCACGGTGGCGGCATCGCCGGTCAGGCCGGCGCGCTGCGCCTCGGCATCGCTCGTGCGCTGAACGAGATCGACGAGGAGCACAACCGTGCGACCCTCAAGAAGGCCGGCTTCCTGACGCGCGACCCCCGTGCGGTCGAGCGCAAGAAGGCTGGTCTCAAGAAGGCCCGCAAGGCTCCGCAGTACTCGAAGCGCTGATCCGGCGACTTCACCACGACGGCCCCGACGGACACTGTCCGCCGGGGCCGTCGGCGTTCCACGGCGGTTTCGCCGGAGTGCTCACAATTACCTCAGACGGTTCTCACAAGGAGTGACGATGGCTCGGTTGTTCGGGACGGACGGGGTCCGCGGGCTCGCCAACAAGGACGTGACGGCGGAGCTCGCGCTCGACCTCGGGGTCGCGGCGGCCCACGTGCTCGGCACGTCGGGGGAGTTCGACGGCCACCGCCCGCGCGCGGTCGTCGGCCGGGACCCGCGGGTCTCGGGAGAGTTCCTCTCCGCCGCCGTGGCGGCCGGGCTCGCCAGCGCCGGCGCCGACGTCATCAACGTCGGGGTGCTGCCCACGCCCGGGGTCGCCCACATGACCGCCGCGGCGGACGTCGACCTCGGCGTGATGATCTCCGCGTCCCACAACGCGATGCCCGACAACGGGATCAAGTTCTTCGCCCGGGGCGGCGTGAAGCTCGACGACGCGATCGAGGACCAGATCGAGGCACGGCTCCAGGAGCCCTGGGATCGGCCCGTCGGTGCCGAGGTCGGCCACATCGTGACGGACTCCGGCCGGGCGGCCGAGGGCTACGTCGCCCACCTGATCTCGACGATCGGCGCCGACGAGTACACCAAGCCCCTCGCGGGCCTGCGGATCGCCGTCGACTGCGCGAACGGGGCGGCGAGCGACATCGGGCCGCAGGCGCTGCGTGCCGCCGGCGCGGACGTCGTCGTCATCAACGCGAGCCCCGACGGCCGCAACATCAACGAGAAGTGCGGGTCCACGCACCCCGAGCAGCTCCAGGCCGTCGTCGTCGCCTCCGAGTCGGACTTCGGTGTCGCGTTCGACGGCGACGCCGACCGCTGCCTCGCCGTCGACCACGGCGGGGTGCTCGTCGACGGCGACCAGATCATGGGGGTCCTCGCGCTCGCCGAGCACGACGCGGGCCGGCTCGCGGACGACACCCTCGTCGTGACCGTCATGTCGAACCTCGGGCTCATCATCGCGATGCGCGAGGCCGGGATCGAGACCGTCCAGACCGGGGTGGGGGACCGTTACGTCCTCGAGGAGATGCGCGCCCGCGGCTTCACGCTCGGCGGGGAGCAGTCCGGGCACATCATCATGTCGCGGCACGCGACCACGGGCGACGGCGTCCTGACGGCGCTGCACCTCGCCGCCCGCGTGAAGGAGACCGGCAAGCGGATCGCCGACCTCGCCGCGGCGGTCCGACGGCTCCCGCAGACGCTCGTCAACGTCCGGGGCGTCGACAAGGCCCGGGCCGGCTCCGACGAGAGCGTCCTCGAGGCCGTCGCCGCTGCCGAGTCCCGGCTCGGGGCGACCGGGCGCGTCCTGCTGCGGTCCTCGGGCACCGAGCCGCTCGTGCGCGTCATGGTCGAGGCCGGCACCCAGGCGCAGGCCGACTCGGTCGCGAACGACCTGGCGGACGTCGTCAGGGAGCGGTTGGCGCTGTGACGTCGGCAGGCGGGGACGACCGGTCGGACGGCGCAGCGGCCCGCGGCGGAACGACCACCGGCCAGGCGTGGGGCGGCCCGGGCACGGGCGAGGTCGACGCGGGGCTGCGCGACGCCGTCCGACGCTTCCTCGATGCGCACCCCGACGGCGTCCTGCCGCTCGTCCACGCGGGCCACCCGGTCCTGCGGGCGCCCGCGGCCCCGTACACGGGCCAGCTCGGCGATGTCCTGCCCGACCTCCTCGAGGCCATGCGCGCGACCATGCTGGACGCGCCAGGAGTCGGGCTCGCCGCCCCGCAGATCGGGATCGGGCTGGCGCTCGCGGTGATCCACGACGCCGGCTCCGCGCCGGGCGCCGACGGCGCCGACGGCACCGACGACCCGCGCGAGCGCACCCCCGTCCCGCACGGGACCCTCGTCAACCCGGCCTACGCGGCGGCGTCCGACGAGCTGCGCTCGTTCTACGAAGGGTGCCTGAGCGTGCCCGGGTGGCACGCCGTCCGCACCCGGCACCGCAGCGTGCGGCTCACCGGGCAGGACGAGACCGGCGCCGCGCTCGACGAGGTCCTGACCGGCTGGCCGGCGCGGATCGTCGCGCACGAGACCGACCACCTGCGCGGGGAGCTCTACGTCGACCGTGCCGAGATGCGGTCGCTCAGCACGGACGAGAACATGGGCCGCTTCTGGGCGGGCACCGTCGACCCGGCACCGGTGGGCAAGATCCTCGGGTTCTCCACGCACTGACCACCCGACGACCGCGCAGATCTGTCAGGGTGTGGTCAGGGAAAGAGTGGGGTTCTCCCCGGTGACGTGAGCCCGGACGCTCCGTAGGCTGGGAACCCCGTACCGACGACGATCGAGGCCCAGTGCACCTCCTGACGAACTACCTCGCGGACCTGGAGGCCTGGGTCCTCGTGCTCTCGTCGTCCGCCTGGGTGTACCCGGCGCTGCTCGCCCTCGTCACGATCGACGGCTTCTTCCCACCGGTCCCGAGCGAGTCGGTCGTCATCACGCTCGCGGTCGCGGCGTTCGCGCACGACGGCCCCGTGCTGTGGGCGGTGCTGCTCATCGCGATCGCGGGGGCGTGGCTCGGCGACCAGATCGCCTACCTGATCGGGCGGTACGTGGGGACCGAGCGCGTCCCGATGCTGCGCTCCGAGCGCGGCCGCAAGATCATCAACTGGGCGCGGCACGCCCTGGCGCACCGCGGGGCCTCCTTCATCCTCGCCGCCCGCTACGTGCCGATCGGGCGGGTCGCCGTGAACATGACCGCGGGCGCGGTGGGCTACCCGCAGCGCCGGTTCATGGCGTTCTCCGGCATCGCCGCCGTGCTCTGGGCGGCGTACTCGCTGGGCATCGGCGTCGCTGCCGCCCAGTGGTTGGGGCACAACACGCTGCTCGCGATGGTCGTCGGCGTCGCGTTCGGCGTCGTCAGCGGGTTCCTGCTCGACCGGATCGTCTCGCGCTGGTCGCGGCGGCACGGCAAGCCGGCCGTCACCCCGATCCCGGCGCTGCCCGACGAGGCGGCGGACGACGTCGCCCCCGAGACGGTCGCCGAGCAGGTCGAGCAGGCCGAGCAGACTGAGGCGGCCGGGCAGCGCGAGCGGCAGACCGAGAGCGCCGACCGCTAGCAGGTCAGAGCTTGCGCAGACGGACCCGCTGCACCGCGTGGTCGTGCCCCTTCGTCAGCACGAGCGTCGCCCGACCCCGGGTCGCCAGGACGTTGTGCTCCAGGTTGGGGGCGTTGATCGTGTCCCAGATCCGCTTCGCCGTCGCCGTCGCCTCGGCGTCGTCGAGATCCGCGTAGCGACGGAAGTACGAGCTCGGGTCGGCGAACGCCGTCCGACGCAGGGACAGGAAGCGGTCCACGTACCACTGGCGGATGTTCCGGGTCCGCGCGTCGACGTAGATCGAGAAGTCGAAGAAGTCGCTGACCGCGACGGGCGAGGTGTCGCCCGCCCCGGGACGCGACGGCTGCAGCACGTTCAGACCCTCGACGATCAGCACGTCCGGGCGGTGCACGACCGCCTCCGCACCCGGGACCCGGTCGTACGTCAGGTGGCTGTACACCGGCGCCCTGACCTCGGACTGCCCGGCCTTGACGCGGGTCAGGAACCGGATCAGCGAGCGACGGTCGTAGGACTCCGGGAACCCCTTGCGCTCCATGAGGCCGCGCCGCTCGAGCTCGGCGTTCGGGTAGAGGAACCCGTCGGTGGTGATCAGCTCGACGCGCGGGGTCTCGGGCCAGCGGGCCATCATCTCGCGGAGCAGACGCGCGGTCGTGGACTTGCCGACGGCCACCGAGCCGGCGACCCCGATGACGTAGGGGGTCCGCGCCGGGTGCTCGCCGAGGAACGTCGACGTGACGTCGTGCAGGCCCGAGGTCGCCTGGACGTAGAGGTTCAGCAGACGCGACAGCGGCCTGTACACGGCGTCGACCTCGGCGAGGTCGATCGGGTCACCGAGCCCGCGAAGCTTGCGGATGTCCACGTCCGTGAGGGGGAGCGGGGTCGAGCGGGACAGCCGGCTCCACGCCGCACGATCCAGGTCGACGTACGTGCTCGAGCTCTCGGGGACGAGGAACGGGCGGTCCGGGCGGGGGAACGTCGGAGCGTCCTGCGCACCCGGGTCCACGACCGGGACCGTGCCGGACGGCGGCGTCGTCTGGGCACGCCGCGGGTCGCGCTGGGTCGGGTCGGACGTCGGGGCCACGGGCTCGATTGTGCCTGATCAGTGGCGCGCGCGGATGCGCCCGCCTCCGGGCGGCGCGGCTAGACTCGCGGCCATGTGTGGAATCGTGGGTTACGTAGGTCCCCAGGACGCCGGTGCGCGCCCGCTTGACGTCGTGCTGGAGGGCCTGCGCCGGCTCGAGTACCGGGGCTACGACTCCGCGGGCGTCGCGCTCGTCGGGCCGGGTCTCACCGAGGTCGCCTCGGCGAAGAAGGCGGGGAAGCTGGCGAACCTCGTCGGCGAGCTCGAGGAGCGGCCGCTCCCCGACGCGTCCGCCGCGATCGGGCACACCCGGTGGGCGACGCACGGTGGCCCGACCGACCGCAACGCGCACCCGCACCTCGCCGACGACGGTCGGCTCGCGGTGATCCACAACGGCATCGTCGAGAACTTCGCGACCCTCAAGGCCGAGCTCGTCGCCGACGGAGCGACCTTCCTGTCCGAGACCGACACGGAGGTCGCCGCCCAGCTCGTGGCCCGCGCCTACCGTGCGTCGAAGGACCTCACCGCCGCGATGGTCGAGGTCTCGAACCGCCTCGAGGGCACCTTCACCCTGCTCGCCGTCCACACCGACCTCCCCGACACCGTGGTCGGCGCCCGCCACGACTCCCCGCTGGTCGTCGGTCTCGGCGACGGGGAGAACTTCATGGGGTCGGACGTCGCCGCGTTCGTCGCGTACAGCAAGGAGGCCCTCGAGCTGGGCCAGGACCAGGTCGTGACGATCACGCCGACCTCGGTGGACGTCGTCGGCTTCGACGGGTCCCCGGCCGAGGGCAAGCGCTACACCGTCGACTGGGACGCGGCGGCCGCCGAGAAGGGCGGCTTCGCGTCGTTCATGGACAAGGAGATCCACGACCAGCCGCAGGCCGTCGGCGACACCCTGCTCGGTCGCACCGACGTCGACGGTCGGCTGATGCTCGACGACCTGCGCATCGAGGAGTCCGTGCTCCGGTCGATCGACAAGATCATCGTGATCGCGTGCGGCACCGCGGCCTATGCCGGGCACGTCGCGAAGTACGCGATCGAGCACTGGTGCCGCATCCCCGTCGAGGTCGAGCTCGCGCACGAGTTCCGCTACCGCGACCCGATCGTCACCGAGAAGACGCTCGTCGTTGCGATCACCCAGTCCGGCGAGACCATGGACACGCTCATGGCGGTGCGCCACGCGCGCGAGCAGGGCGCCAAGGTGATCTCGATCGTCAACACCAACGGGTCGACGATCCCGCGCGAGTCCGACGCGGTGCTCTACACGCACGCCGGCCCCGAGATCGCGGTCGCCTCGACCAAGGCGTTCCTGTCGCAGATCACGGCGGCCTACCTGCTCGGGCTCTACCTCGCCCAGCTGCGCGGCAACAAGTTCCCGGACGAGATCAACACCCTGATGGACGAGCTGCGCGACATGCCGCGCAAGATCCAGACGGTCATCGAGCGCGGCGAGTACGTCCGGGCGACGGCGCGGTCCATGAAGGACGCGTCGTCGGTGCTGTTCCTCGGCCGGCACGTCGGATTCCCCGTCGCGATGGAGGGTGCGCTCAAGCTCAAGGAGCTCGCCTACATCCACGCCGAGGGCTTCGCGGCCGGGGAGCTCAAGCACGGGCCGATCGCGCTCATCGACGAGGGGCAGCCGGTGTTCGTCGTCGTGCCGTCGCCGCGCGGCCGCGACTCGCTGCACTCGAAGGTGGTCTCCAACATCCAGGAGATCAGGGCCCGCGGCGCGCGGACGCTGGTCATCGCCGAGGACGGCGACGACGCCGTGCGGCCGTACGCCGACGAGATCTTCTGGGTGCCGCCGGTGCCGACCCTCATGCAGCCGCTGCTGGCCACCGTGCCCCTGCAGATCTTCGCGATGGCGCTCGCGGAGGCCAAGGGGCTCGACGTCGACCAGCCGCGCAACCTCGCGAAGTCGGTCACGGTCGAGTAGCGGCCCCGGGGAGGCGGCGCGGTGATCGTGGGCGTGGGGATCGACGTCGTCGACGTCGACCGGTTCATGGCGACGCTGGAGCGGGCGCCGAGGCTCCGGGAGAAGCTCTTCACCCCGGCGGAGCGCGACCTGCCGGACGCCTCGCTGGCGGCGCGTTTCGCGGCGAAGGAGGCGATCGCCAAGGCGCTGGGGGCGCCGGGCGGGATGCGCTGGCACGACGCGACCGTGCACCGGGTCCCCGGCGGGCCGCCCGAGGTCGAGATCTCGGGCACCGTGGCCGCCCGCGCCGCCGAGCTCGGCATCACGTCGTTCCACCTGTCGATCTCGCACGACGCCGGGATCGCGTCGGCGATGGTGGTCGCCGAGTCCTGACCCCCACTCTTCTTCCTGCCGAACCGGTGGTTGTGCTCGATCCTGGGCTCCGGATCGCACATCACCACCGGTTCGGGGGCACGCGATCGCCGGTTCGGCGGCGGGGCACCTGGCAGCCGGCTCCTGACAGCCGGCAACTGACACCCCGCAGGCGGCCCCCGGCATTCGACGCCTTCTGCCGGGCGGCGTGGAACGAGCGGTCAGCCGCGGTTCAGGGCGCGTCGCACCGTCGAGCCGATCTGGCCGAGGTCGCGAGCCGTGAACCGCAGCACGTCGATCTGGCCGGTCGAGACGAGGGCGTTCTGCCGCGCGCGATCGGCGTAGACCGCATCCGGCGCGCCGTGCACGTCCCGTCCGTCGATCTCGGCGACCAGCCAGCGGTCCCGGGTCTGGCGCCAGGCCATGTCGCCTCGAGCGCTCACGTGACCCCGTCGGTCGATGACCGGGAGCTGCAGGACGTCGGGCGCGACGCCGGCGTCGATGCAGTCCAGTCGGGCGAAGGACTCCAGCGGGGACTCGGCCCGCGCGTCGGCGAGCGCGAAGAGCTCGTGGGCGCGCGCCACCCCTCGACGTCCGCGAGCGAGATCGTGCACGGTCGCGAGCCCGCCGGTCGTCAGCCGTCCGCGGTGCAGCACGTCGTCGAGCACCGCGAGGGCGTTGGCCCTCGGGAGCTCCGGGACCGCCTGGGCGAGAGCGAGCTCGAGCGGGACGACGCGCCGTCCGCCGGAGAGTGCCGTCGCCTGCGGGTCGCCCTTGCCCGCCGGGGCTGGCGTCGTGAAGTCGCGGCAGCGCAGTCCGTCGCGATCGACGCGGTTGTCCGCTCCTGCCACCGCTGCCTCGGGGGAGATGCGGGGTGGCAGCCCGTTCACGCCGTGCAGGGCGAGCGCGCACGCCCCGACCGCCACGGAGCGCGGCCCGTAGGCGAGCAGAGCGGTCCAGGCGGCGACCAGGCGGCCTCGGCCGGGGGTCCGCTCGCCGACCGGGCAGGTGTCGTACACGCCGCGGGTCGGCCTCGACCACTCGCGACGAGCGACGAGCGTCCTGGTGGGTCCGGGGCCCAGTCCGTGCGCGGCGCACTGCGCGGCGCTCACCAGCCCCGCCTGTCGCTCGGCGAGGTCCAGGAGCGAGGGTGGGATCGTCGTCCGGCGCACGGATCGATCCCACCGCGGACGCGACGCGAACAGCGTCGTCGACGAGTGGCCTGTGGACGCCACGCAGGCAGGACAGGCTGTGGATCGTGGCGAGCCCGCGCCGCGTCCGAGCCCCCGGTGGAGCCGACGACCCGTCACCCGCCTACACCACCCCTGACCCGTCACCAGCTGACCCATCACCCGCCCCGCCGACCCCAGACCCACCGACTCGGCCCTGCCGAACCGGCGATCAGCGACGGTCGAACCGGTGGTTGTGTGCGATCACGAGCTCCTGATCGCACACAACCACCGGTTCGGCGGGAAGAGAGAAGGGGGAGAGGGACGGAGAGGGGAGGGACGAGGAGGACGAGGGGGTCAGTCCCGGAACGCCGGGATCACCTCGCGCGCGAACAGCTCCATCGCCGACCGGTCGTACGCCGCGTCCGCGAAGTAGGTGATCCCGTAGGTCATGCCGAGGCCCTGGAGCTCCGTGAGCTTCTCGACGATCTGCTCCGGGGTCCCGACGAGCGGACCGTTCTTCCACGACTGGATCTCGCCGTCGGCCTTGCCGGGGACGGCACGGCGGTAGTGGTCCTCGATCCAGGCGAGCCGGTCCGCGACCTCCGCCTCGTCCTCGCCGATCACCACGTTGTAGTTGCCCGAGCGGGTGATCGCGTCGAAGTCCGTCCCGACGTCTGCGCAGTGGTCGCGCAGCACCTGGGACTTGTGGGCGAACCCCTCGGGCGCCCCGTCGAAGTTCGTGTACTGCGCGTACTTCGCGGCCGTGCGCAGGGTGCGCTTCTCGCCGCCGCCGGCGATCCACAGCGGGATCGAGGGCCCGACGCCGTCGCCCGCCCCGTGCTGCAGCGGCTGGGGGTGGCAGAGCGCGCCGTCGGTCGTGTAGTAGTCGCCCGCGAAGGTCGACGTCCCCTCGCGCCAGGCCTGGGCCATGATCTGCACGCCCTCGTCGAGCGCCTTGAGCCGGTCGCCGGCGCCCGGGAACCCGTAGCCGTACGCGCGCCACTCGTGCTCGTACCAGCCGGCACCGATCCCCATCTCGGTGCGGCCGCCCGAGACGATGTCGACGGTCGCGGCGACCTTCGCGAGGTAGGCGGGGTTGCGGTACGCGATGCAGCTGCACATCTGCCCGAGGCGGACGCGCTCGGTCGAGGCCGCGAACGCCGCCATCAGCGTCCACGCCTCGTGGGTGGCCTCCGTCGTCGGCTCCGGGACGGGGTGGAAGTGGTCGTACACCCACACCGACTCGAAGGCCGGCAGGTCGCCCGGCAGGCCCTTGCCGGCGAGCGCGGTGTCGGCGTAGCGGGCGAGGGAGCGCATGGTCTCCCACTGCTCCGAGGGGTCGATGCCGACGAGGTCGTGACGCCAGCCTTGCGGGATGAAGAGTCCGAATCGCATGACCATGACTTTACTCCGGCCAGAACGTGGCTCGCCGGATTGCGCGCACGTCACCGGGTCCGGGCAGGATGGGCGCATGATCGAAGCCTGGTCCGCCGAGGACGTCCGAGCCGCCGAGGTCCCTCTGCTCGAGAGCGGGGTGCCGTTGATGGAGATGGCCGCGTTCATGCTCGCCACGACCTCCACGCCGGCGCTCCTGCCGACGGGCAGCGGCGACGAGCTCGACGCGCTCCCCGGGGTCCGGGTCGCGCTCCTCGTGGGCAGCGGCGCGAACGGCGGTGACGCGCTCCAGGCGGGCGTGGTCCTCCTCGGGCGCGAGGCCGACGTCGTCGCGGCGTGCGTCAGCGAGAACGTCCACGAGGAGGCGCTCGCGGCCTACGTCGAGGCCGGGGGTCGCGTGGTCGACCTGTCGGCGGGCCCGTCGAGCCCCGACTGGTCGAGCACCCTCGCCGACATCCTCGCCTCGGACCTGGTCCTCGACGGGCTGGTCGGGATCGGCGCGACGGGGCCGCTGCGCGGCGTCGCCGAGGACCTCGTCCGGTCCCTGACGGGTGCCGACGAGCTCGCCCGGACCCTCGAGTCGACCAGCACCAGCACGGGTCCCGGTCCGGCCCGCAAGGGCACGGCGATCGCGACGCTGGGCGGTCGGCCGGCGACGGGCAAGACCGAGCGTCCGCGCCCGGTGATCGTCGCGGTCGACACCCCGAGCGGTATCGGGGTGGACGACGGCACGGTGGAGGGGCCCGTCCTGACGGCCGACGTCACGCTCACCTTCGGCGCGACGAAGCCCGGGCTGCTGCTGCCGCCCGCGGCGCACCACGCCGGTGATCTGCACTTCATCGATCTCGGCCTGAGCCAGTCCATCGCGGAGCAGGGCGCCGAGCCCGCGCTGCGTCGCCTCGACCTCAAGGACGTCGCGGACCTCTGGCCCGTGCCCGGCCCGTGGGACGACAAGTACTCGCGCGGCGTCGTCGGCGTCGTCGCCGGCACACCGGCGTACCCGGGGGCGGCAGTCCTCGCGACGACCGCGGCCGTGCGCACGGGCGCCGGGATGGTCCGCTACCTGGGGCCGGACGCCGTCGCGTCCTCGGTCCTGGCCGCGCGACCCGAGGTGGTCCCCGGCACCGGCCGCGTCCAGGCCTGGGCGATCGGTCCCGGCCTACCGACGGAGGGCGCGGGGGACGACGCGGGGCAGCTCGCGCTCGCCCGCGCGGCCCTCCAGGAGGCGGTCACCCCGGGCGAGCACGGCGCGGTTCCCGTCGTCGTGGACGCCGGCGGGCTCGACGTCGTCTCGCTGCTGGTGCAGGACGGCGGCCCGCTCCCCGCGCACGTCGTCCTCACCCCGCACGCGGGTGAGCTGGCCCGCCTGCTGCGGTCCCTGGGGGAGCGGGTGCACCGCGCGGACGTCGAGGCGGCGCCGCTCGCCCACGCGCGCCGGGCGCACGAGCTCACCGGCGCGACGGTGCTCCTCAAGGGCGGGGTGACGGTCGTCGTCGGCCCCGGGGTCCCGTACTCCCAGGCCGACGGGTCCGCGTGGATGGCGACCGCCGGGTCGGGCGACGTGCTGACCGGGATCCTCGGGACGCTGCTCGCGGCCTTCAGCGAGGAGGCCGTCGAGGACCCCGAGCTGCCGGCCCGGCTGGCCGCCGCCGCCGCCCTGGTGCACGGCGTCGCGGGGGTGCCGCCAACCCGGGCGGTCCGGTCGCCGCGATGGACGTGGCCCGCGCGATCCCGGCGGTGATCGCGGAGCTCCTGCGGGACGATGACGAGTGAGCGTGCGAACCCGGGTCTCGCGATGAACCCCGTCGTCCTCGAGGGCGCGGCCGCGTCCCCGGCTGCGCTCGCGGCACGGGTCGCACGCCTGGTCGACGTCGCCGCGGGTCGCCGCGTGGTCGTGGGTCTGGCGGGCGCTCCCGGTGCGGGCAAGTCGACGCTCGCGACGGCAGTCGCCAAGGCGATCGAGGCGATCCGGCCGATCGAGGCGACGGAGGCCGGGCCCGACGGCCCGGCGCCGCGGGTGGTCGTGCTCCCGATGGACGGGTTCCACCTCGCGGACGAGGAGCTCGCGCGGCTCGGGCGGGGCGACCGCAAAGGCGCACCCGACACGTTCGACGCGGAGGGGTACGTCGCCCTGCTGCGCCGCGTCCGCGACGGACGCGGGCCCGTCTACGCCCCGGAGTTCCGCCGGGAGATCGAGGCGGCGGTCGCGGGCGCGATCAGGGTCGACCCCGACGTCCAGGTCGTGCTCACCGAGGGCAACTACCTGCTCGCCGACAGCGACGACCTGACTGACGACCTGACTGACGACCTGCCCGACGACGTAGCGGACGACGGTCCGGAGCCCGGCGCCGTGCCGGGCCGCTGGACCCCGGTCCGCTCTCTGCTCGACGAGACGTGGTTCGTGGAGCCGCCGGAGGACCTGCGCGTCCGGCGTCTCGTGGCGCGGCACGTCGCTCACGGTCGCCGGGAGTCCGAGGCGCGGGCCTGGGCGCTCGGTCCTGACGAGCGCAACGCCCGGCTCGTCGCCGCCACGCGCGACCGGGCGGACGTCGTCCTGCACCCCGCCTGACGGGCCTGCCGCAGTACCGCTGCCCGTAGGCTGCGGTGGTGCCTGCCCGCCGGACGACCCGACACCGCGCGCTCGTCCCGCCCCTGCGCGAGGGACTGAACCCGACCCGGGTCGTCCTGCCGGGAGCCGGCCCGAACGACCGGCTCCCCGCCACGGTGGCCGACTACCTGGTCGGCAGGTTCCCCGACGACGCGGCTCGGGTGGCCGAGAAGATCGCGGGGGGCGAGGTCCTCGACGGGCTCCTGCAGCCGGTGAGCGCGACGGCCGCGTACCGCCCGGGCGCGATCGTGTGGGTGTACCGGGACCCGCCGCGGGACGAGCCGCGCATCCCCTTCGAGGTCGAGGTGCTGCACCGGGACGAGAACCTGCTCGTCGTCGACAAGCCGCACTTCCTGTCCACGATCCCGCGGGGGCAGTGGGTCACCCAGTCGGTCCTGGTCCGGCTGCGCCGCGACCTCGACCTGCCGCAGCTGGTCCCCGCGCACCGTCTCGACCGACCGACGGCGGGGGTGCTGGTCCTGACCGTCCGGCCCGAGGCCCGGGGCCCGTACCAGACCCTGTTCGCCGACCGCCGCGTCGCGAAGGAGTACGCCGCCGTCGCCCGGTTCGACCCGGCGCTCGACCTGCCGACGACGGTGCGCAGCCGGATCCTCAAGGAACGGGGGTCCCGCGGGCGTACGAGATCGAGGGGGAGCCGAACGCGCAGAGCCTCGTCGAGCTCGAGTCGGTCGACGCGGCGCAGGGGCGCGCCGGCTACCGGCTCACGCCGACGACCGGCAAGACCCACCAGCTCCGGCTGCACATGCTGCGGCTCGGCGTCCCGATCCTCGGTGACGACTTCTACCCGGACCTGCGCCACCGCGAGCCGGGCGACTTCAGCGACCCGCTGCAGCTGCTCGCGCGGTCGATCGCCTTCGACGACCCGTTCACGGGGAGCGCCGTCGGTTCACGTCACGCCGTCGGCTCGCACTCTGGCCGGGGACGCCGCCCGCGGTCGGGCCCGCGACGGTGAGAGAATCGCAGCCGTGACCACCGCCCCCGGCAGCTCGCCCACCCCGAGCCTCGACTTCCCCGCACGCGTCGTGGTGGACCTCGACGCGATCGCCCGGAACGTCGGGGCGCTGGCGGGGCACGCCCCGTCGGCCCAGGTGATGGCCGTCGTCAAGGCCGACGCGTACGGCCACGGCCTGGTCCCGTCGGCGCGGGCGGCGCTCGCGGGCGGTGCGACGTGGCTGGGAGCCGCGCAGGTCCCCGAGGCGCTGGCGTTGCGCGCGGCGGGGATCACGCCGTCCGACGCTCGGGTCCTGACGTGGCTCTACGCTCCCGGGGCGCCGCTCGACGCGGCGCTGGAGGCCGACGTCGACGTGTCCGTCCACGCGGCGTGGGCCCTCGACGAGGTCGTCGCGGCAGCGCGGGCGACGGGTCGGACGGCGCGGGTCCACCTCAAGGTCGACACCGGCCTCGGGCGCAACGGGCTCACGCCCGCCGACCTCGCCGACCTGCTCCCCGCGGCCCGGCAGGCCGAGGCGGACGGCGCGGTGCGCCTGGTGGGCGTCTGGTCGCACCTCGCGTTCGCCGACGACCCGGGCAACCCGACCGTGCTGCACCAGGCGGAGGTCTTCGACGACGCCGTGCGCCTCGTGGAGGCGGCGGGCGCGGGGCTCGAGGTCCGGCACCTCGCGAACTCCGCCGCGACCCTCACCGCACCGCGCATGCACTACGACCTCGTGCGGCCGGGTATCGCGGTCTACGGGATCTCGCCGGTACCGCAGGTGTCGGACTCCGTGGCCTACGGGCTGGTGCCCGCGATGACCTTCGAGGCCGAGCTCGCCAACGTCAAGCGCGTCGGTGCGGGGCACGGCGTCTCCTACGCCCACCGCTACACGACGGCCCAGGACACGATGCTCGGCGTCGTGCCCGTCGGGTACGCGGACGGCGTCCCGCGGCACGCGTCGGGCGACCTGCCCGAGCGCCCGGGCGGCCCGGTCCTCGTGGGTGGCACGGCCGACGAGCTCGGGTCGGACGGCGCGGCGCGCGTGCTGCGCGTCGCCGGACGGGTGTGCATGGATCAGCTCGTGCTCGACCTCGGTCCGTGGGCGACCGAGCAGGCGGGCGACGTGGTCACGCTCTTCGGCGCGGGCACGGGGCTCGCGCGGGGCGGCGCCCCGACCGCGCAGGACTGGGCGGACGCCGCGGGCACGATCGCGTACGAGATCGTCACCAGGGTCGGGACGCGGGTCCCGAGGGTGTATGTGGACGGGACGAAGGAGGTCCGGTGACCGAGGGACGGACGAACGACAGGGGCGCGGCGACCGAGGTGACCCTCGAGCTCGCGGACGCCGACGCGACCCGCGACCTCGGCCGGAGGCTGTCCGGGCTGCTGCGGGCCGGTGATCTGGTCGTGCTGACCGGGGACCTCGGGGCGGGCAAGACGACCATGACGCAGGGCCTGGGCGCCGGCCTCGGTGTCCGGGGGCAGGTCGCGTCGCCGACGTTCGTCGTCGCGCGCGAGCACCCGCCGCTCGGCGACGGGCCTGCGCTCGTGCACGTCGACGCCTACCGGCTCGGCGGTCTGGACGACCTCGACGCCCTCGATCTCGACTCGAGCCTGGACGACGCCGTCACGGTGGTCGAGTGGGGCGAGGGCCTCGCGGACGTGCTCAGCGAGGACCGGCTGGAGATCTCGATCGCGCGGCCGCGCGGCGGGGTCGTGGACGCCAGCGACGCCGACACGGACCGGCTCGAGGCGGGGGTGCGGCGCGTCGTGCTCCGCGCCGTCGGGCCCCGCTGGTCCGGTGCCCACGCGCTCGCCGGGCTGCGGGCCCTCACCCGCTGAGTCGCCGTATCCTGGGGGCGTGATCCTCTCGATCGACACCTCGGCGGCCGTGGCCGCGGCGCTCCTGGACGACGACGGTGCGGCGCTCGCCGCGGCGAGCGTCCCGGAGCAGCGACGCCACGCCGAGCTGCTGGCCCCCATGATCTCCGGACTCCTGGACGAGGTCGGTGCGCGGCCGACGGACGTGACGACCGTCGTGGCCGGGACCGGCCCCGCCCCGTTCACCGGCCTGCGGGTGGGGCTCGTGACGGCGCGGACCTTCGGGCTCGCCCGCGGCGTCCCCGTGCTCGGGGTGGCGAGCCTCGACGCGATCGCCGCCGACGCGGTCCCCGCGCTCGGGCTCGGGGTCGGCGACCGGGTGCTGGCGACCTCCGACGCGCGGCGCAAGCAGGTCTACTGGGCCCGGTACTCGGTCACCGCGACGGCTTCGACGGGCGCGACAGCCGGCGTCGCGCGGCTGGAGCGGACCGACGGCTACGACGTCGGCCCGGCCACCGACCTCGCCGGCCCGGGCGGTCTCGCCGAGGGTGCGGCGGTCGTCGGGCAGGGCACGGTCCTGTACCCGGACGCGCTCGGGGCGTCGGACGGCGCCCCGCTCGTCCCCGACCCCGTCACCCTCGCGCGGCTCGCGCTGGACCGCCGGGCGGCCGGGGAGGAGCTGGGGACCGAGCCGCTGTACCTCCGTCGTCCGGACGTGCAGGTGCCGGCACCGCGCAAGCGGGCGGTGGCGCCCGCAGAGGCGAGCCGATGAGCACGGACCCGACGACGGACGGGACGCCCGTGTTCGGGACGCCTCCGGTCGCAGGCGGCACCGACGGGCCGGAGGGTGCGCCGTTCGAGATCCGGCTGCGCCCGCTCGAGGCCGCGGACCTGCGCCGTGTCGAACGGCTCGAGCAGGTGCTGTTCGGGCGGAGCGCCTGGACGTACGGCATGCTCGCCGACGAGCTCGGCGGGCTCGGCCGCTGGTACGTCGCCGCGGAGCCCGAGCGCCCGTACGCCGCCGGACGTCAGGACGTCGTGGGGTACGCGGGCCTGTGGTTCGACGGTGACGTCACGCAGGTGATGACCCTCGGCGTCGATCCGGAGGTCCAGCACCAGGGCGTGGGCCGGCTGCTCCTCGAGGCGTTGATCTCCAGGTCCCGCGACCTGCGCGCCGAGGCGGTGCTGCTCGAGGTCGCGGTGGACAACGTCCCCGCGCTCAACCTGTACGCGAGCTACGGGTTCGTGCAGATGGGGTTGCGCAAGAAGTACTACTGGCCCGAGGGGACGGACGCCTACACGATGCGGCTCGAGCTGCAGACGCGCGCCGCGCCGTCGCCCGGACCTGTCGGGTCGGACGTGCTGTGAGCCGCACGGACGTGCTCGTGACGGTCGACGAGCTCGCGCTCGCGCTGGGCGCGCACGACCCGGGCCGCGTGCCGCCCGTGCTCCTCGACGTCCGGTGGGAGCTCGGCCGCGACGACGGCCACGAGCGCTACCTCGAGGGTCACCTGCCGGGCGCCGTCTACGTCCCGCTCGAGACCGAGCTCGCCGGCCCGCCGTCGCCCGCGCAGGGTCGGCACCCGCTCCCGGCACCGGGGGACCTCCAGGACGCGGCCCGGCGCTGGGGCGTCACCGGTACCTCGCCGGTCGTCGTCTACGACTCCGTCGGCGGCACGTCGGCGGCCCGGGCCTGGTGGCTGCTGCGCTGGGCGGGTCACGCCGACGTGCGCATCCTCGACGGTGGCGTCGCCGCGTGGCAGGACGCCGGGCTGAGCACGGAGACGGGGAGGTGACCCCCGAGCGCGGGGACGTCGTCCTGCACCCGGGATCCGTCCCGACGCTGGACGCCGACGGCGCGGCCCGGCTGGCGACGTCCGGCACCCTGCTCGACGCGCGCGCGGGTGCCCGATACCGCGGGGAGGTCGAGCCCGTGGACCCCAGGGCCGGGCACGTCCCGCACGCCGTGAGCGCGCCGACCGCCGACAACCTCGACGCCCGAGGACGGTTCCTGGACGACCGGGCGCTGCGCGAGCGGTTCGCCGCGCTGGGGGTCGGGGCGGACGCCGCGGACGGCGCCCCGGGCCAGGTCGGCGTCTACTGCGGCTCCGGGGTCACGGCGGCGCACGAGATCGCCGCGCTCGCGGCGATCGGCATCCGCGCGGCGCTCTACCCGGGCTCGTGGTCGCAGTGGTCGTCCGACCCGGACCGCGAGGTCGCGGTCGGCGCCTGAGGTCAGACGGTCGCGCTGACCTCGTCGAACGCGAGGCGCTCCTGGCGCGGGCGCGACGCGCCCTCGGCCGCCGGGGTCCCGACGTTGATCACGAGCTGCGACTGCCAGCCGTTGTCGGCGAAGAACTCGGCGTCGACGCCGGCGTGGTCGAACCCGCCCATGGCGCCGACGTGCAGGCCGGCGGCGCGCAGGCCGACGATCAGGTAGCCGATCTGGATGTTGGTGGACTGCGTCGCCATCGGCGCCCGCCCGGCGGTGCCCGCCTCGGCGAAGCGCTCGCGCCCGCCCTCCATGTGCGGCGCGAGGCGCGGCAGGTGCTCGTGGAAGTCCGTGTCGGCCGCGACGACGACCGTCAGGGGCGCGGCGAGGACACGGGCGCGGTTGCCCTCGGCCATGTGCCCGGCGAGGCGCTCGCGTGCCTCGGGGCTGCGGACGAGGAGGATGCGCAGCGGCACCGTGTTCATCGCGGTCGGGCCCCAGCGCACGAGGTCGTAGGCGGCCTGGACCTGCGCGTCCGCGACGTCGCCGTCGGCGAAGCCGTTGACGGTACGCGCCTCCGTGAACAAGAGGGCCGCGGTCGCGGGGTCGATCAGGAGGCCGGTGGTGTCGGGGATCTCGGTCGCGTCGAGGGTCTCGGTCGTCATGACGTGCTCAACCGGGGCCGGCGGGCCGCGTGTTCCCCCGCGTCGTGTGAATCGGGTCACCCGGTCGGGCCGACTATCCTCGGGGCATGGCATCAGGCGACCCCCTCGTCCTCGGCATCGAGACCTCCTGCGACGAGACCGGCGTCGCGCTGGTGCGCGGCGACGAGCTGCTCTTCGACGCGGTCGCGAGCTCGATGGAGGAGCACGCGCGCTACGGCGGCATCATCCCCGAGGTCGCCTCGCGCGCCCACCTGGAGGCGATGGTGCCGACCGTCGAGCGGGCGCTCGCGGAGTCCGGGGTGACGCTCGAGCAGGTGGACGCGATCGCGTGCACCGCCGGGCCCGGGCTCGTGGGCCCCCTCACGATCGGTACGGCCGCCGCCAAGTCGCTGGCGCTGGCGCTCGGCAAGCCGCTGCACGGGGTGAACCACGTCATCGGTCACGCGGCGGTCGACCAGCTGGTCCACGGGCAGTTCCCGGACCGGGTGATGGCCCTCGTGGTCTCGGGCGGACACTCGTCGCTCCTCCTGGTGGACGACGTCGCGACGTCGGTCACCGAGCTGGGGTCGACCCTCGACGACGCGGCGGGCGAGGCGTTCGACAAGGTCGGTCGGCTCCTGGGCCTGCCCTACCCGGGCGGACCCCACATCGACCGGCTGGCGCGCGACGGCGACCCGACCGCGATCCGGTTCCCGCGCGGCCTCACCGCCCGCAAGGACCAGGAGAAGCACGCCTACGACTTCTCGTTCTCCGGCCTCAAGACGGCGGTGGCGCGGTGGGTCGAGACGCGCGAGGACGCCGGCGAGGAGATCCCGGTCAACGACGTCGCGGCGTCCTTCGCCGACGCCGTCGCCGACGTCCTGACCGCGAAGACGATCGCGGCCTGCCACCGCCACGACGTGGGGACCCTCGTCGTCGGCGGAGGGTTCTCGGCGAACAGCCAGCTCCGCGAGATGGCGGCGCAGCGGTGCGCCGAGGCGGGCATCGAGCTGCGGATCCCGCCGATCAGGTTCTGCACCGACAACGGCGCGATGATCGGTGCGCTCGGGTCGGCCGTCGTGCGCGCGGGGCTGCCGCCCTCGTCGCTCGACATCGGGGTCGACTCCTCGATGCCGCTGACCACCGTCAGCGTCTGATCTCCGCGCGTCCGACCCCTACAGCGGCCGGTCGGCCCGCATCTCCTTGACGAGCGACGCGACGACCGCGTCCAGCTCACCGGCGTTCTTGCGGGCCACGGCGCGCTGACGTTGGTACGACGCACCGCGACGCAGCGTGACCTTGAGGTCCGCGAGCTCGGCGGAGCAGCCCAGGCGCTCGGCGACCGGGGCGAGCTCGCCGATGAGGCGCGCGACGTCGTCGGTCACCAGGCCCTCGTTGCCCTCCGCGTCGAGGATGATGATCGCGTCCATGCCGTAGCGCGCCGAGCGCCACTTGTTCTCCTGCAGGAACCACGCGGGCAGGGCCGGGAGCTCGCGACCCTCGTCGATCATCGTCGAGAAGTGCTCGACCAGGCAGTGCGTGAGCGCCGAGATGGCGCGCAGCTCGGTGAGGTTCGTGATGCCGTCGCAGATCCGCATCTCGAGGGTGCCGAACTTCGGTGACGGTCGGATGTCCCAGCGCACCTCGTCGAAGCCGTCGATCACGCCGGTGTGCATCATGTCGCCGACGTAGTGCTCGAGCTCGGACCACTCGGCGAACTGGAACCCGAGCCCCGCCGTCGGCAGCTGCTGGAACATCAGCGCCCGGTTCGAGGCGTACCCGGTGTCCTCACCGCCCCAGAACGGTGACGACGCCGACAGGGACTGGAGGTGCGCGAACACCGTGTGCATCGCGCGCTGGATCGGCAGGACCTTGGCCCGGTCCTCGATGCCGACGTGCACGTGCACCCCGTAGATGAGCATCTGGCGACCCCACCACTGGGTGCGGTCGATGAGCGTGTTGTACCGCTGCTTGTCCGTGACGCGCTGGTGGTCCCAGCGTCCGAAGGGGTGCGTGCCCGCGCACATCAGCTCCACGCGGAGCGGGTCGGTCACCTCACGGATCCGCCCGATCGACTCGGCGAGGTCGTCCGCGGCCTCGCGGACCGTCTTCGAGGGCCGGCTGATCACCTCGACCGTGTTGAGCAGGAGCTCTTGCGCGATGTTCGGGTCGGGGCTCCCGTCCTCACGGCGTACGCCCTCGAGGACCGTGTTGGCGACCTGGCGCAGGTCGCCCGAGTCCGCGTCGACGAGGGCGAGCTCCCACTCGATCCCGACCGACGACCGTCCGGACTCCGCGAAGGGGAGGGTGAGCTGCTCCTGCCGACCGGTCATGGACGGTCCTCTCGCGTGCTGGCCAGGGCTTGCGGGAACCCCGTGCGGGGCTCGCCGTCAGCCTACGGTCGACGCGCGGTCTTCGCGGCCCCGAGGGACGCGGGCCCCGCGCTCATCTGCCGGTGAGCGGCTCGACCACGATGACCTGCTGGGCGCCGCCGACCCGCGTGAGCACGATCGTGCCCTCCTGCGAGCCCTTGAGGTCGAGCTGCTTGCGGAGCTGCTCGGGCACGACAGCGGTGCCGCGCTTCTTGATCGTCAGCCGGCCCACGTCGCGTTCGCGCAGGTAGGCGCGCAGCCGCTTGAGTCCGAAGGGCATCACGTCGAGGACCCGGTACCCGGTCGCGAGGCCCGCGCCGAGGCCGTTCGGCCCGACCGGGGCGGGGGAGTCGGTCGTGACGTACGCGATGGTGCGGTCCACGAGCCGCCCGCCCAGGGCGAGCGCGGCGTGGGCGACGAGACCTGCGCGCACGACCGCGCCGTCCGGCTCGTAGAGGTAGGCGCCGACCCCTCCCGCGTCCGGGACGACCTCCGGGGACCCGGCGTCCTGCCGCACGGACTGCGCGACGGTGCGCGCGACCGTCTGCCCGGCGCCGTCGTCCTCGCGGACCGTGCGCAGGACGAGCGCACACCGCCCCGGCCCGTCCGGGGCGAGGGGGCCGAACCACAGCCCGGCCTCGACCACGTCCCCGTCCACCGAGACCCACTGAGCCTCGGCGTCCTGGGGAAGGCCGTTGTGCGAGATCCCGGGGCCGACCTTGATGCCGACGGCGGGCACCTGGTCCCGCAGCGCCCAGACCGCGTCGAGCGGCGGCGCGTACGCGCGGGGGTCGAAGACGCGCGACCCGGAGCGGGTGCGCCGCGCGGGGTCGGCGAACACGCCGTCGACGCCCTCGGCGGCCAGGTCGAGCGCGAGCCCGTCCCCGTGCCGGACGACGGCCTCGGGCTGGTGACGCAGGTTCACCGTGGCGAGGGCGGCGGTCGGCTCGTCGACATCGGTCGCGAGGACCCGCAGGCCGGACCCGGCGAACGCCATCGCGTCGCCGCCGAGCCCGCAGGTCAGGTCGGCGACGTGGGTGACGCCCGCGCCGACGTAGCGCTGCGCGTGCCGGGCGGCGACCACGAGCCGCGTCGCCTGCTCCAGGCCCGCCTGGGTGAAGAGCATCCCGGCCGCGAACTCGCCGAACTTCTCGCGGCCCTTGGCGCGCAGCCGGGACTGCGTCATCGCGGCGGCGGCGAGCCCGGGGTCGACGCCCTGCGCGCGCAGCCCGGCAGCCAGGGTCATCGCCTGCTTCTCGTCGTACGGGGGAGCGCGTTGAGCAGGGCCCAGCCGTCGGGGTGCAGCAGCTTGGTGAGGGAGTCAGCGGCCTCGGCATCCATCCGAGAATCCTTGCACGGGCAGGTCGGCGGAGGTCCGCGAGGCATTCGGGGACGTCTCTCTGCGCCCTCGGCGGAACGCTGGCACTCGTGTTGACCGAGTGCTAATCAGGCGCCTAGATTTGACCGTGGGTCACGCGGCCCGGCGGCACCGCCGTCGACGCAGCGTCGCCCCGTGCACCACCCAGGCAGGTCGACCCCCGCGACGGCGGCCGGTCCAGGGAGTGCGGCCCCATCCGTTGCAGTTCTCTCGCGAAAGGGGAGGTCCGACGTGTCGGTCTCCATCAAGCCGCTCGAGGATCGGATCGTCGTCAAGGCCCTCGAGGCCGAGACCACGACCGCATCCGGTCTCGTCATCCCGGACACCGCCAAGGAGAAGCCCCAGGAGGGCGAGGTCCTTGCCGTGGGCCCGGGCCGTGTCGACGACAACGGCAACCGCGTCCCCGTCGACGTCGCCGTGGGTGACAAGGTCATCTACAGCAAGTACGGCGGCACCGAGGTCAAGTACGACGGCCAGGACCTCCTGGTCCTCTCGGCGCGCGACGTGCTCGCCGTCGTCGTGAGCTGACGCTCTCGACATCACGAAGCCCCCGCGACCTCGATGGTCGCGGGGGCTTCGGCGTTCTCGCGGGGTCAGCCCGCCTGCTGGGCGAGGATCGCGCTGCGCTCGTCCTCGGAGAGCCCGCCCCAGACGCCGTACGGCTCCCGGACGCGCAGCGACTGCTCGCGGCACTGCATCATGACCGGGCACGCGTGGCAGATCGCCTTGGCGGCCTCGGCGCGGCGGCGACGGGTCGACCCGCGCTCGCCCTCCGGGTGGAAGAAGAGGGTGTCGTCCTGGTCGCGGCAGGACCCCTGGTACTGCCACTCCCACAGCTCCATCACCGGACCGGGCAACCTCGAGATCTCTGTCATGGCGGTAAACCTACAAGCGTTGCAGAAGTTGTTCAAGGGGCAGTTCTGAACAACTTCGACTGTTCAGCCCTTGTTCACCCAGCGGCCGCCCCATCACGATTCGTGCAGAAGGTGCGGGGTGCGGTGGCAGCGGGTCATCACGCTCGGCACAATCGAGGCATGACACCTCCCGATCCCACCTCTCGCGACGGCGACGGTGGTGGGACGGACTCGGGTGCCCTCGGGCACTCGCTGACGGTGGCCGCCGTCGCCCGCCGCCTGGGGGTGGCCCCGGCGACGCTGCGCACCTGGGACCGGCGCTACGGGCTCGGCCCGTCGAGCCGCACCGCCGGATCCCACCGCCGGTACACGGGGGACGACGTCGCCCGGCTGCTCGTCATGCGCGGGCTCACGATCGAGGGCGTCGCGCCGGTCGACGCCGCCGCGTCGGCGCTCGAGGCCGACGTGAGCGAGATCGACCCCTGGGGCGACGGCGGCGGCATGCTCGGGGCCGTGCGGGCCGCCGGGCAGCCCCAGGACGCCGCGCAGAAGTCCGAGCGCGGGGACGCGTCCGACCGCGACGCCGATCCTGCCGGTGACGACGCAGCCGACGGCGACACCGGCCGCGCGCGGCGGTCCGGTCTCGCGCCGGTCGGTGCCGCGGATGCGCCTCCGCGCGCCGCCGATCCGTCGGCCCCTGGCCGCCCCCGGCTCCGTGCGCTCCCGACGCCCGGGTCCGAGCCGGGCGTCGGCGCCGACGGCGCTCGCGGGCGCGGCGCCCCGCAGGCGCCGTCCAACGCTCCGTCGTCCCACACGCCGTCGGTCTCGGACATCGTGGACGCCGCGATCGCCTACGACCAGGACCTCTGCGACGAGCTCCTGCACATCGACGCCGAGACGGACCCGGGCGTGTGGTGGCCGAACCTCGTGGACCCGGCGTTCCGGCGCCTGCGCGAGCGGACGGTCCTCGCCGGCCCCGGGGAGGACCCGGTGGTCCTGCTCGCCAACGCGACGCTGCACGCGCTGCGCAGGTCGGCGCGCGAGCGCGAGGCGATCGCTGTCGCGGCCGGCGCGCCCCCGGCGAACCACCCGTCCCGGATGCGGCGGATCGTCCTCATCTTCGTCGCCCCGGAGGAGCGTCTGCCCCTCGCCGCGCACGCGCTCGCGGCCGCCCTGGAGTCTCGTGGCGGGACGGCCAAGATCGTGACGGGGCCGGCCAACACGCACCGCTCCCTCGAGATCGTCACCATGGTGCGGCCCGCCGCGGTGGTCGCGGTCACGTCGCTGCAACGCCCGGTCCTCGACGTCGTGGACGCCACCCACGAGGCGAACCCCGAGCTGCCGATCTTCGTCGGGCTCTCCCACGACGCGGTCGAGGCCGAGCTCCCGCTCGCCACGAACGTCCTGCGTGTGCGCAGCTTCACAGGGCTGCTCCACGAGGTCCTCGCCACCGTCGGCTGATCGCGGGTGAACCGGCCCCCGCCGCGGCCGTAGACTCGCGGGGTGAGCGACTCGACCACCGCCCCGGCCCCGACCCACGACCCCTTCGGCTTCATGGGACTGACGTACGACGACGTCCTGCTGCTGCCGAACGAGACCGACGTGATCCCGAGCGAGGTCGACACGACCTCTCGGCTGACGCGTGACATCGAGGTCGCCGTACCTCTCCTGTCGGCCGCGATGGACACGGTCACGGAGTCACGCATGGCGGTCGCGATGGCGCGGCAGGGCGGCATCGGGATCCTCCACCGCAACCTCTCCATCGCGGACCAGGCGCACCACGTCGACCGCGTGAAGCGCTCGGAGTCGGGCATGGTCACCGACCCCGTCACCGTCGGTCCGGAGGCCACGCTCGCGGAGCTCGACGCGCTGTGCGGTCAGTACCGGGTCTCGGGGCTCCCTGTCATCGACGACGACGGGGTGCTGCTCGGGATCATCACGAACCGTGACCTGCGCTTCGTGCCGGCAGGGGACTTCGAGCGGCTCACGGTCCGCGAGGTCATGACATGCATGCCCCTCGTCACCGCGCCCGTGGGGATCAGCAGCGACGACGCAGCCGCACTGCTGAGCCGGCACAAGATCGAGAAGCTGCCGCTGGTGGACGACGGCGGTCGCCTGCGCGGTCTCATCACGGTCAAGGACTTCGTCAAGACCGAGCAGTACCCGAACGCGACGAAGGACGGGGACGGCCGCCTCCGGGTGGGGGCAGCCATCGGCTTCTTCGGTGACGCCTGGGAGCGCGCGACCGCGCTCGCCGAGGCGGGCGTCGATGTGCTGGTCGCCGACACGGCGAACGGTCACGCCCGGCTCCTGCTGGACATGATCAGCAGGCTCAAGGCGGACCCGGCGTTCGCGCACGTGCAGGTCATCGGCGGCAACATCGCCACGCGGGCCGCGGCGCAGGCGCTCGTCGACGCCGGGGCCGACGCGGTCAAGGTCGGCGTCGGCCCCGGCTCGATCTGCACGACGAGGGTCGTCGCAGGAGTCGGCGTACCGCAGGTCACGGCCATCTACGAGGCGGCCAAGGCGTGCAAGCCCGCCGGTGTGCCCGTGATCGGGGACGGCGGGCTCCAGTACTCGGGCGACATCGCGAAGGCGCTCGTCGCGGGGGCGGACACGGTCATGCTCGGCTCGCTGCTCGCGGGCTGCGACGAGAGCCCCGGCGACCTCGTCTTCGTCAACGGCAAGCAGTTCAAGCACTACCGGGGGATGGGCTCGATCGGCGCCATGGCCTCGCGCGGCAAGAAGTCCTACTCGAAGGACCGCTACTTCCAGGCCGACGTCGCGAGCGACGACAAGATCGTCCCCGAGGGCATCGAGGGCCAGGTCCCGTACCGCGGCCCGCTCGGCGCCGTCTCGCACCAGCTCGTCGGCGGTCTCGCGCAGTCGATGTTCTACGTCGGCGCGCACACGATCCCCGAGCTCCAGGAGCGGGGGCGCTTCGTCCGCGTCACGCCGGCCGGGCTCAAGGAGTCCCACCCGCACGACATCCAGATGACGGTCGAAGCGCCGAACTACACGGGCCGCTGAGACCGCGTCACCGGGAGCGCAGGCTCCCGGTGACGGGTCCGGTCAGTCCCGGAACGTCTCGATCTGCGCACCGAGCTCGCGCAGGCGGGCCGCCAGGTCCTCGTAGCCGCGCGCGATGATGTCGACGTTGCGGAGCACGGACGTCCCCTTGGCCGCGAGCATGCCGAGCAGGATGACGACAGCGGGGCGCAGCGCCGGCGGGCAGCTCACCTCCGCGCCGGACCAGCGGGTCGGGCCCGTGACGTCGAGCCGGTGCGAGTCGAGCAGCCGTACGTTGGCGCCCAGGCGGGTGAGGTCGGTGAGGTGGATCGCCCGGCCGTCGTACACCCAGTCGTGGATGAGGGTGCTTCCGGTCGCGCACGCGGCGATCACGGCGAAGAACGGCAGGTTGTCGATGTTCAGCCCGGGGAACGGCATGGGGTGGATCGTCCCGCGCGGGGCCACGAGCTCGCTCGGGTGCACGGTGATGTCCACGAGCCTCGTCCGGCCGTTGCGGGCCACGTACTCGTCCGAGAGCGAGTAGCGCAGACCCATCTCGGAGAGCGTCGTGAGCTCGATCTCCATGAACTCGATCGGCGTGCGCTGGACGGTGATCTCGGAGCCCGTGACGACTCCTGCCGTGAGCAGGCTCATCGCCTCCACCGGGTCCTCCGAGACGGCGTACTCCACGTCGGTGTCGATCTCCTGGACGCCGTGGACCGTGAGGGTCGTCGTGCCGATGCCCTCGATGCGCACGCCCAGGAGCTCGAGGAAGAAGCAGAGGTCCTGGACCATGTAGTTCGGGCTCGCGTTGCGGATCGTGGTGGCGCCGTCGTGGAGCGCGGCGGCCATGAGCGCGTTCTCGGTGACGGTGTCCCCGCGCTCCGTCAGCACCACGGTGATGTCCCCCCGCGTGCGGTCGACGGTGCCGTCGTAGTTGCCCGAGGTCGCGGTCACCTCGAGCCCGAAGTGGCGCAGCGCGCTCATGTGCGGGTCGACGGTCCTGGTCCCCAGGTCGCAGCCGCCGGCGTAGGGGAGGGCGAAGGTGTCCTCGAGGCCGAGGAGGGGGCCCAGGAACATGATGATGGAGCGGGTGCGGCGCGCGGTGTCGGCGTCGATCGCGTCGAGGTCGAGGTGCGCGGGCCGGACGATCACGAGGTCGCGCCCGTTCGGCGACCAGCTCGTGCTGACCCCGATGCTGCGGAGCACGGTGAGGATGCGGTCGACCTCGACGATGCGCGCCACGTCGCGGAGGGTCGTGCGACCGCGGTTCAGCAGCGACGCGCACAGCAGAGCCACGGCGGCGTTCTTCGACGAGTTGACCCGGATCGCCCCCGAGAGCGTCTGGCCGCCCGTCACCCGCAGGTGGGCGTGCTTGGGCGCGCCGATCGTGACGATGTCGGCCGCGAGCGCGTCGCTGACGCGGGCGAGCATGTCGAGGCTGATGTTCTGGGCGCCCTGCTCGATGCGGTGCACGGCGCTCTGGCTCGTGCCCAAGCGGTCGGCGAGCTGGGCCTGGGTCAGACCTTGGTGCTGGCGCGCGCCGCGGATCAGTGCGCCGACCTGGGCGAGGTGCTGCGGAGCCTCTTCGGTGATCGTCATGGCGGCACCGTATCTCAGCGATGAGATACATGACATGGTCTCAGGCGTGTCTCGGGCCTCCTTCACAACATCTGCCGACGATCCCATGCCGTCCGTGATATTTCGTCACACCAGGTCGTAGTAGGGCCACGCCGTGGACGCGCCGGCCCCCTCGAAGCCCTGGCGCCGCCGCCACGCGTTGAAGTCGTCGGCCCACGTGCGGTGTGCGCCGACCTGGAAGCGGTGGATCTCGGCAAGGTCTTTCGTCGAGACCCAGGGGTGGTCCGCGACGATCGCCGCGAGCACGTCCAGCGTCGCCTCGACGTCCACGTCGGCCGAGTGGAGCCCTCCGGCGCCGGCGGTGACGCCGTAGTGCAGGCACAGGTCGCCGAGCCGGCGCTTGCCGTACCGCTTGCGCACCAGCGCGCGGTCCAGGACGAGCGGGTCGATGACCGGCCCGACCTCGTGCCCCAGCCGTTCGCGCAGCGTCGGCAGCGCGTGCCGGCGGAGCTCGGCGTCGAGGATCGACAGGTCGAACGCCGCGTTGTACGCCACGACCGGGGTGTCGGCGCGCAGCGCCGCCACGATCTCGTCGGCGATCTCGTCGAGCGCGGGGGCGGGCGCGCTGCCGTGCGCGCGGGCGTGCGCGGTCGTGATGCCGTGGATGGCGGCCGCCTCGGCGGGGATCTCGACCCCCGGGTCGATCAACCAGGTCCGGGACGACGCGGGCCGCCCCGGCGCGCGGAGCACGAGCGCGGCCGTGACGACGCGGTCGGTCGTCACGTCGACCCCGGTGGTCTCGGTGTCGAACCCGATCAGCGGACCGCTCGTCCAGCCCCCACCGCTCGAACCCGTGTCCCTCGAACCCATGTCCCTCACGCCCTCGCTCCGTCCTGTCGCGCGGCCAGGTTCCGCTGCTGCCGCCGGTCCGGCGTCGCCTCGTCCGACCCTCGGGAACGACTCTCCCAGGAGGCACCGACAACCAGGTCGAGGGCCCGCCGACCGGTAGGCTGACCGCGTGAGCAACGAGATCGAGATCGGCCGAGGCAAGCGTGGGCGTCGTGCCTACTCGTTCGACGACATCGCGGTGGTGCCCTCGAGGCGCACCCGCGACCCGAAGGACGTGTCCGTCGGGTGGCAGATCGACGCCTACCACTTCGAGCTGCCGATCATCGCGGCGCCGATGGACTCGGTGATGAGCCCCGCGACGGCGATCGACTTCGGCCGGCACGGCGGGCTCGGCGTCCTCGACCTCGAGGGCCTCTGGACCCGGTACGAGTCGCCCGAGCCGATCCTCGCGGAGATCGCGAACCTCGAGCCCACCGAGGCGATCCGCCGCATGCAGCAGGTCTACGCAGAGCCCATCAAGCCCGACCTCATCACGGAGCGGCTGCGCGAGATCCGCGCGGCGGGCGTCCCCGTCGCCGGGGCGCTCTCGCCGCAGCGCACGCAGGAGCACTACCAGAGCGTGGTCGATGCGGGCGTCGACCTCTTCGTCATCCGCGGCACGACGGTCTCCGCCGAGCACGTCTCCGGCAACGCCGAGCCGCTCAACCTCAAACGCTTCATCTACGAGCTCGACGTGCCGGTGGTCGTCGGCGGTGCGTCGACCTACACCGCCGCGCTGCACCTGATGCGGACGGGCGCCGCGGGCGTCCTCGTCGGCTTCGGCGGCGGGGCCGCCCACACCACGCGTGTCTCGCTCGGCATCCACGCGCCCATGGCCTCCGCGGTCGCGGACGTCGCGGCGGCGCGCCGCGACTACCTCGACGAGTCCGGCGGCCGGTACGTGCACGTCATCGCCGACGGGGGGTCGGGCACTCCGGCGACCTCGTGAAGGCCGTCGCCTGCGGCGCCGACGCCGTCATGCTGGGTGCCGCGCTCGCGCGCGCCGAGGAGGCCCCCGGGCAGGGGTGGCACTGGGGCCCCGAGGCGCACCACCCGCAGCTCCCGCGTGGTGAGCGTGTCCGCGTCGGGACGGCCGGGACGCTCGAGGAGGTCCTCTTCGGTCCCGGTCGCCAGGCCGACGGCACCCTCAACATCGTCGGCGCCCTGCGGCGCGCGATGGCCACGACCGGGTACTCCGACCTCAAGGAGTTCCAGCGGGTCGAGGTCGTGATCTCGCCCTACCAGCCGCGGTGACGGTGCCCGTCGAGCTCACCGACGTCGCGATCACGGACATCGAGGACTCGGACGTCGAGCAGGTCGTCTCGCTGTGGCGGGAGTGCGGCCTGGTCCGGCCCTGGAACGACCCGTACACCGACATCGCGCAGGCGCGCAGCGGCCCCACCTCCGCGGTGATCGTCGCGCGCTCGGGCGGCGCGGTCGTCGCGTCCGCGATGCTCGGTGTCGACGGTCATCGCGGGTGGGTCTACTACGTTGCCGTCCACGAGAGCCTCCGCGGGCACGGCCTGGGCGGTCGCACGGTCGCCGCGGCGGAGCAGCGCCTGCGACGGCTCGGTGCGCGCAAGGTGCAGCTCATGGTCCGGCGGTCGAACGCGGCGGTCGTCGGCTTCTACGAGCGGCTCGGCTACGAGGACCAGGACACGGCCGTCCTGGGTCGTTGGTTGGGCGACGGGGACGACGCGCGGACGCTCGACCGATCCGTCACCTCCTGAGCGCCGCGATCTCCGCTCCGACGTTCGCGCGGGCCCGGGCCTCCCAGGCCCGCCGGCCCTGATCGGTCCGGTAGAGCGCGGGGCGGGTCAGCAGCGTCTCGAGCACCTCTGCACGAGCGGAAGCGAAGACGTCGTCGGGGACGTGGGCGTACTTCGCGCGCACCTGGCGCGCGTACCGCGCGTAGCGGTCGGACGACGTCCCGAGGATCGCGAGGTCGGCGTCGCACACGAGCGCCCCGGCGAGGTCGGCCGCATCGGGGTCGTGCGTCGCGGTGAGGCGCACGAGACGCGCGACCTCGGCGACGTCGATGGGCTCGAGGAGGGGCGTGAGCGACTCGACTGCGAGCGCTGCCGAGCGCTTCTCGTCGTCCCCGGCGACGCCGTCGTGCACCGCGTCGTGGAACCAGAGCGCGAGGTGGAGGGTCCGGGGTGGGCCCGCGGTGCCGGGCGACTCCGCGAGCAGCTGGTCGAGCGAGTCGAGCACGAACGTCAGGTGCGCCGCGTCGTGGTACGTGCGGTGCGGCTCGTGCCAGCGATCGAGGAGCGACCTGCCGAGCTCGAGCGGCGCCGGGTGCTCCGACGCCCACACCGCCGACCAGCGGCCCAGCAGCGCTGCGTCCTTCGCGGCCCGTCGGTCTCGGCCCGGGACGCGCAGCCCGGACGCGACGAGCCGGCGCGCCAGGTCGCGTCCGCCGACCGGCACCGCCCCGGACGCGACGAGCTCGTCGTACCGGGAGGCCGGCACGTCGTAGTGGTCGAGGTCGAACGCTCGCCGGGCGATCCCGACGGCCCCGGCGAAGCGGTGCAGCTCGTCGAGCGACGTGTCGGAGACGAGGTGCGACCAGAGCGTGCCGTGGGCGGGCCACGAGGGAGGGTCGACGAGGACGGTCACTGGTCGGAGGGCTCCGGGCTCAGTCCAGGCCGGCGGTCCGCATCGTGTGCCGGGCGATCGCGAGCTCCTCGTTCGTCGGGTAGACCACGACGGTGACGGGGGAGTCGTCGGTCGAGACGATCTTCGGCTCCTTGACCCGGCCGGCGTTGAGCTCCGGGTCGAGCTTGATCCCGAGGTGTTCGAGGCCGTCGAGCGCCCCCGCTCGGACGGCGTCGTCGTTCTCGCCGATGCCCGCGGTGAACGTGATGACGTCGAGGCCGCCGAGGACGGCCGTGTAGCCCCCGATGTACTTCTTCAGCCGGTGCAGGTAGACGTCCAGTGCGATGCGGGCGTCCTCGTCGCCCTTGGCGATCAGGTCGTGCACGAGACGGAAGTCGCTCTCGCCGCACAGCCCGAGCATGCCGGACCGCTTGTTGACGATGTCGTCGACCTCGTCTACCGAGAACCCGCGTTGCGGATGAGGTGGAAGATCACGGCCGGGTCGATGTCACCGGTCCGGGTGCCCATGACGAGCCCCTCGAGGGGGTCAGCCCCATCGACGTGTCGATCGGCGACCCGCCCTTGATGGCGGACGCCGAGGCGCCGTTGCCGAGGTGGAGCACGATCTGGTTCAGGTCCTCGAGCGGGCGGCCGAGGAGCTCGGCGACGGCCTTGGAGACGAACTCGTGCGAGGTGCCGTGCGCCCCGTAGCGGCGCACGCTGAACTTCTCCGCGACGTCCTTCGCCAGCGCGTAGGTCGCCGACGCCGCGGGCAGCGCGTGGAAGAACCCGGTGTCGAAGACCGCGACGTGCGGGACGTCGGGCAGCAGCCGGCGCCCGACGGCGATACCCGTCGCGTTCGCCGGGTTGTGCAGCGGGGCGAGAGGCGAGAGCCCTTCGATCTTGGACAGGGCGGCGTCGTCGACGACCACGGGCGCGTCGAACAGGGGCCCGCCCTGGACGACCCGGTGGCCCACCGCGACGATGTTCGCGTCGGCGAGCGACGGCCCGACCTCCTCGAACAGGTCGAGGGCGATCGTCAGCGCCGCCGCGTGGTCCGGGATCGGGAGCTCACGCTTGGCCACGCGGGGGCCGGCCTCGTGCTTCACGAGGCCGGTGTCCTGGCCGATCCGCTCCATGAGGCCCACGGCGAGCGCGGTACCCGTGGCAGGGTCGACGAGCTGGTACTTCAACGAGGACGAGCCCGAGTTGAGCACGAGCACCGTGGCTCGCGTGGCTGGGGTCGCGGTGCTCATGCGTCGTCTCCGGTTCCGGTGGGGTTCTGCGCCTGGATGGCCGTGATCGCGACGGTGTTGACGATGTCCTGCACCAGGGCGCCGCGCGACAGGTCGTTGACCGGCTTGTTCAGGCCCTGGAGCACGGGGCCGATCGCGATGGCGCCCGCCGACCGCTGGACGGCCTTGTAGGTGTTGTTGCCCGTGTTGAGGTCCGGAAAGATGAACACGGTCGCCTTGCCCGCGACGTCCGAGCCGGGGAGCTTCGACGCCGCCACGCTCGCGTCGACCGCGGCGTCGTACTGGATCGGTCCTTCGAGGACGAGGTCGGGACGCCGCTCCCGGGCCAGGGCGGTCGCCTCGCGCACCTTGTCGACGTCGGCGCCGGAGCCGGAGCTCCCGGTCGAGTAGGACAGCATCGCGATGCGCTGGTCGACCCCGAACTGCGCGGCGGTCGCGGCCGAGGAGATGGCGATGTCCGCGAGCTGCGTCGCGGTCGGGTCCGGGTTGACCGCGCAGTCGCCGTACACGAGGACGCGGTCCTCGAGGCACATGAGGAACACCGACGACACCACGGAGACGCCGGGGACCGTCTTGATGATCTCGAACGACGGCCGGATCGTGTGCGCGGTGGTGTGCGCCGCCCCCGAGACCATGCCGTCGGCGAGGCCGAGGTGGACCATCATCGTGCCGAAGTACGAGGCGCCGGTGACGATCTCCCGAGCGCGCTCGACCGTCATGCCCTTGTGCGCCCGGATCTTCGCGTACTCGTGGGAGAACCGCTCGACGTGCGCCGGGTCGTGCGTCGAGAGCACGTGCGCGGCGTCGAGGTTCAGGCCGAGCTCGATCGCGCGGGAGCGGATCTCCTTCTCCTCGCCGAGGATCGTGAGGTCGGCGACCTGCCGGCCCAGCAGCGTCGAGGCGGCGCGCAGGATCCGGTCGTCGGAACCCTCGGGGAGCACGATCCGCTTCCGGTCCGCCCGAGCCCGGCTGATGAGCTCGTACTCGAACATCAGCGGGGTCACGGCGCCGACGCGCGGGAGGTCGAGCGTCTCGAGCAGCGCCGCGCCGTCGACGTTCTGCTCGAACAGCGCCCGCGCGGTGTCGATCTTGCGCTGCGAGTCCTTGGTCACGCGCCCCTTGACGTTCGCGGCGGCGCTCGCCGTGCGGAACGTCCCCAGGTCGGTACGGATGACCGGCAGGCGCGGGTCGAGGTCGGCCACCAGGTCGGCGCTCGTCAGCGGCGGGTAGAAGCCGCCGTTGAGGATGATGCCGGCCAGGGACGGGAACCCCGGCGCCGAGTGCGCGGCGATGAGCCCGATGAGCAGCTCGGCCCGGTCGCCGGGCGTGATGACGATCGCGCCGTCCGTGAGCCGCTCGAGCATGTTGTCGAGCGTCATGGCGCCGACGAGGACGTCGAGCACCTCGCGACCGAGGAGCTCGCGGTCGCCGAAGGCGAGGCGGCCGTGGACGGCCTCCATGAGCGCCTCGACCGTCGGGGCGGTGAGGGACGGGTCGTCCGGGACGGCCCAGGTGGGGAGGCCCCAGCGCGCGCCGGGGCCCTCCGCCATGGCGGTGCGGACGTCGTCGAGGCGGTCGGGGACGCACCGGTTAGCCACGACCCCGACCATCTGGGCGTGGTGCGACTGGAGCTCGGACACCGAGACCTCGGCGAGCTGGACGACCTCGGCCGCGGCGCGCTCCTTGCCGGAGACGACCAGGAGCACCGGAGCGCCCAGGTTCGCCGCGATCCTCGCGTTGAAGGAGAGCTCGGTGGGCCCGGCGACGTCCGTGTAGTCCGTGCCGACGATCACGACGGCGTCGCACTTGGCGGCGACGTCGTGGAAGCGGGCGACGATCTGCGACAGGGCCGCCTCGGCGTCACGGTGGACGTCCTCGTAGGTGACGCCGATCGCCTCGTCGTACGTCAGGTCCACGCCGTCGTGGGCGAGCAGCAGCTCGAGCACGTGGTCGTGGTCGCCCTCGTCGGGCGGGGACTTGGTGCGCGCGACCGGGCGGAACACGCCGACCTTGCGGGTCCGCGCGACCAGGAGGTCGAGCACCCCGAGGGCGACCGTGGACTTGCCGGTCTCACCCTCGGGGCTGGTGATGTAGACGCTGCGAGCGAACTCGCTCATTCGTTGTCTCCTCCGGTGGCCACGGTCGCGTCCACCTCGGTGTCGAGACCGGCCTCGGCCGCTGCGGGCCAGACCCAGTCGCGGACGGCGGGCAGGTCGTCGCCGTGGGCGCGCGTGTACTCACGGGCGTCGAGCCGCGCGTCGACCATGCGCTGGCGCAGCCCGGCGCGGCTGGTGCCGAGTGACGGCACGCGGTCGATGACGTCGATGACCAGGTGGAACCGGTCGAGGTCGTTGAGCATGACCATGTCGAACGGCGTCGTCGTGGTGCCCTCTTCCTTATACCCGCGCACGTGGATGTTGGCGTGCCCGTTGCGGCGGTAGGTGAGGCGGTGGATCAGCCACGGGTAGCCGTGGTAGGCGAAGATGACCGGCTTGGTCTTCGTGAAGATGGTGTCGAAGTCCTTGTCGGAGAGCCCGTGCGGGTGCTCCTTCTCGTCCTGCATCCGCATCAGGTCGACCACGTTGACGAGGCGGACCTTCAGCTCGGGGATCTCCCGGCGCAGGATGTCCGCGGCCGCGAGGGCCTCGAGGGTCGGGACGTCGCCGGCGCAGCCGAGCACGACGTCCGGCTCCTCGCCCTCCACCTCGGTGCCGGCCCAGTCCCAGATGCCGAGGCCGCGGGTGCAGTGCGCGACGGCCTGGTCCATCGTCAGGAAGTTCGGCGCGGGCTGCTTGCCGGTCACCACGACGTTGACGTACTGCCGGCTGCGCAGGCAGTGGTCGTACGTCGACAGGAGCGTGTTCGCGTCCGGCGGCAGGTACACCCGGACGATCTCGGCCTTCTTGTTGACGACGTGGTCGATGAACCCCGGGTCCTGGTGGCTGAACCCGTTGTGGTCCTGGCGCCACACGTGCGACGAGAGCAGGTAGTTCAGGCTGGCGATCGGTCGGCGCCACGGGATGTCGTCGGTGACCTTCAACCACTTGGCGTGCTGGTTGAACATCGAGTCGATGATGTGGATGAACGCCTCGTAGCAGTTGAACAGCCCGTGGCGACCGGTGAGCAGGTAGCCCTCGAGCCAGCCCTGGCACTGGTGCTCGGAGAGCATCTCCATGACGCGTCCGGCGCGCGCGAGGTGCTCGTCGACCTCGGGGCCGACGAAGTCGGCGTTCCACTGCTTGTCCGTCTCCTCGAAGACGGCCTGCAGGCGGTTCGACGCGGTCTCGTCGGGGCCGAAGATCCGGAAGTTGTCGGGGTTCTGGCGGATCACGTCGGTGAGCCAGGTGCCGAGGATCTTCGGCGCCTCGCTGATCGAGCCGCCGGGCACCGGCACGTCGACGCCGTAGTCGCGGAAGTCCGGCAGGCGCAGGTCCTTGAGCAGCAGGCCGCCGTTGCCGTTGGGGTTGTCGCTCATCCGGAGCTGGCCCTCGGGGGCGAGCCCGCGGATGTCGTCGGCGGCCTTGCCGTCCTCGTCGAACAGCTCCTCCGGCTTGTAGGAGGCGAGCCAGCTGTGGAGCACCTCGAGGTGCTCGGGGGTGTCGCGCGCGTTGGCGAGAGGCACCTGGTGCGCCCGCCACGAGCCGGTCGTCTTCTTGCCGTCGATGTAGTCGGGGCCGGTCCAGCCCTTGGGGGTGCGGAAGACGATCATCGGCCACATCGGGCGGGACTCGTCGCCGTCGGCGGCCTTGGCCTTGATGTCGGCGATCTCGTCGAGGACCTCGTCGAGCAGCGCCGCGAAGCGCGCGTGGACGTCCTCGTGCGACTCGTCGTCGAACCCGGCGACGAAGACGTGCGGCTTGTGCCCGTAGCCGACCATGAGCGCCTCGAGCTCGTCGTCGCCGATGCGGGCCAGGACGGTCGGGTTGGCGATCTTGTACCCGTTGAGGTGCAGGATCGGCAGGACGACGCCGTCGCGCGCCGGGTTGACGAACTTGTTGGAGTGCCAGCTCGTCGCGAGCGGTCCGGTCTCGGCCTCGCCGTCGCCGACGACCGTCGCGACCAGCAGGTCGGGGTTGTCGAACGCGGCGCCGTAGGCGTGCGACAGGGCGTAGCCGAGCTCGCCGCCCTCGTGGATCGACCCCGGGGTCTCGGGGGCGACGTGGGACGGGATGCCGCCGGGGAACGAGAACTGCCGGAACAGGCGCTTGACGCCCTCGGCGTCCTCGGTGATGTCGGGGTAGACCTCGCTGTAGGTGCGGTCGAGGTAGGCGGCGGCGACCAGGCCCGGGCCGCCGTGGCCGGGGCCGGTGACGTAGATCGTCGGCTGCGAGCGCTCGGCGATCGCGCGGTTGAGGTGCGCGTAGAGGAACGTGAGCCCGGGCGTGGTGCCCCAGTGGCCGAGGAGGCGGGGCTTGACGTCGTCCTTGGACAGCGTGGTGCGCAGCAGGGGTTGGACAGGAGGTAGATCTGGCCGACCGAGAGGTAGTTCGCGGCGCGCCACCAGCGGTCGATCGTGCCGAGGGTCTCGGAGGTGACGTCCCCGCTTCCCTTCGCCCAGGCACGGGTGGTCGGACGAGGTGTCGTGATGCTCATTGCACGCTCCTGCACGCCGGGGTTCTCCTTGCGCTTCCCATACAACCGCATGGCCAACCCTTGTGCGCGCGCTCACACCCCGATAACGGTGTGACGTTGATTTCCTTTCTCTCAGGAACTTTCTGTCATGGTGTCGCCTCGTGACGCACCTCGGTTTCCGAGTGTCCAGGATGCGCAACTACCGTGGTGCCGTGACCGACCTCGACGAGACCACGACGGCCCGCCGAGGGTTCTGGTCCGTGGCGACCAGGCCGCGGATGATCGCGCTCCTCGTGATCTTCCTCGTGGCGGCGGGCGTGTGCGCCCGGCTGGGGATCTGGCAGATCGACCGCGCCCAGGAGCGCGGCGAGCTCGCCGAGAAGCAGGCCGCGGCGGAGCTCACCAGCGCCGGCCCCGTCGGGCTCGGGACCGTGCTGCCCCCGCAGTCGGGGTTCCCCGGCGAGCTCGTCGGCCGCCAGGCGTGGGTCGAGGGGACCTACGAGACCGACGGCCAGCTCCTCGTGGTCGACCGCGTCCTCGACGGCGTCCCGGGGTCGCTCGTCCTGACCCCGCTGCGGGTGTCGGACGACGGCACGCAGGGCGAGTCGTGGGCCGACCTCTCGGGCAGGCCCGTCCTCCCGGTGGTGCGGGGCTGGGTGCCGGGGGACGTCACGGTGGCCGACCTCGACGGGCCGGCCCTCGCTCCGCCGTCCGGCACGGTCCGGTTGACCGCCTACCTCCAGGCGGGGGAGGCCGCGGGCGACGGCGGGCTGCCCGAGGGCTACACCGACGCCATCTCGACCGCCACCCTCGCCAACGCGTGGGGGCCGCCCATCTACTCGGGGTACGGCGTCCTCGTCACCTCCGACCCCGAGCAGGTCGCGGCGTCGGACGGCGGCCCCGCCCTGCTCCCGCGGCCCACCGTCTCCGGGGGCGAGGGGCTGGACCTGCGCAACGCGTTCTACGCGCTGCAGTGGTTCCTGTTCGGTGGTTTCGCGGTCGCGCTCTGGGTGCGCCTCGTGAAGGACGAGGCCTCGGGGCGCAAGGGCATCACCGACCTCGAGGTGCCTGACCCGGCGGAGCCTGCTCGTGCAGCAGGTGACGAGCGCGCTCCATGAGCGGCCGCACCCGGTAGGGGATCAGCTCGCCCATCGACAGCGACGTCTGGGTGCGCCGGACCCCGTCGATCCCGAGGATCGCGGCGTCCGTGCGGAACAGGTCGTCGGTGTCGCGGCAGGCGACGAGCACGCGCAGGTCGGCGGCGCCGCTGTGCCCGTGGGCCTGCAGGACCTCGGGGATCTCCGCGATGCGCGCGACGATCCGCGCCAGGTGCTTCTGCCGGACCTCGACCTCGATGAACGCCTGCAGGGGATGGCCGAGGAACTCCGGGCTGATGCGGCGGTCGAGCTCGAGCAGGGCCCCGTCCTGCTCGAGGTGCGCGAGCCGCGCGTGCACGGTGTTGCGCGAGATCCGCAGACGCTGCGCGAGGGCGACGATCGTGCCCCGCGGGTCCTCCACGAGCGCGTTCAGGAGATCCAGGTCGATGTCGTCGTAGCTGCGCATATCGCTCACGGTAGCGCGGTGACGTGCATCACACTGCGTGGTCGACGGATCGTCTCTGGTGCCGTTCGTCCCGCGGGTCTACGTTCCCTCGTACGGGGCGCGATGGTGCGTCCCGGGGACGGTCCGGAGGTGGACGATGACGGTCACGGACGCCCCGCCGAGCGACGGCGTGGCCCGGCTCCTCGACGCGGACGGCACCCGCCACGCGGCGCCCGACCACGACAGGTGGCTCGAGGACCTCGACGAGGCGGCCCTGCGCGGGCTGTACGAGGACATGGTCGTCGTGCGCCGCATCGACGCGGAGGCCACGGCCCTCCAGCGGCAGGGCGAGCTCGCGCTCTGGCCGCCCCTGCTCGGCCAGGAGGCCGCGCAGATCGGGTCCGGACGCGCGCTGCGACCCGACGACTTCGTCTTCTCGAGCTATCGCGAGCACGCCGTCGCCTACTGCCGCGGGGTCGAGCTGGTCGACCTCGTGCGGGTCTGGCGCGGCATCGCGGCCTGCGGGTGGGACCCCACCGCTGTGCGCATGGCCTCGCCCCAGGTGATCATCGGCGCGCAGGCGCTGCACGCGACCGGGTACGCCATGGGGGTGCTGACCGAGGCCGTGAACGCTTCCGGCGCTGACGACCCTGACGGCCCCGACCTCGACGTCGCCGTGGCCTACCTCGGGGACGGGGCCATGAGCCAGGGCGACGTCAACGAGTCCTTCGTCTTCGCGGCCACGTACCAGGCACCCGTCGTCTTCTTCTGCCAGAACAACCAGTGGGCGATCTCCGAGCCGGTCGACCTCCAGTCCCGGGTGCCGCTCGTCGACCGGTCCGCCGGCTTCGGGATTCCCGGTGTCAGGGTGGACGGCAACGACGTCCTGGCCGTGCTCGCCGTGACGCGCGAGGCCCTCGACCGGGCGCGCACCGGAGGAGGCCCCACGTTCGTCGAGGCCGTCACGTACCGCCGCGGCCCGCACACCACCGCGGACGACCCGACCCGTTACCGCGACGCCGCCGAGGTCGAGGCGTGGGCGCGGCGCGACCCCGTCGACCGCTTCGCCGCATACCTGCGCGGCGCTGGGGTGCTCGACGACGACGAGGAGTCGCGGGTCCAGGAGGCGGCCGATCGAGCCGCGGCGGCGGTCCGCGCGGGCTGCACCGCGTTGCGCGACCCGGACCCGCTCACCGTCTTCGACCACGTCCACGCGCAGGAGCACGCGGGCCTCGCCGCCCAGCGAGCCGAGTACGCCCAATACCTCGACGGGTTCGTCGACGACGACGTGACGGAGGGACAGTCATGAGCAGCGCGACGGTGACGAGCAGGGCGACCGGGACGACCGAGACGACCGGGCCGGGCGGCGCCGGCCAGGCGACGAGCGGGCGCGCCGTCTCGACGCTGACGCTCTCCCGGGCGCTCGGGGCGGGGTTGCGCCGCGCCATGTCGGACGACGAGAAGGTCGTTCTCCTCGGGGAGGACATCGGCCGGCTCGGGGGCGTCTACCGGGTGACCGACGGCCTCCAGGAGCAGTTCGGTCGACACCGCGTCGTGGACACCCCGCTCGCCGAGTCGGGGATCGTCGGGACGGCGATCGGCATGGCGTTCCGGGGGTTCAGGCCGGTCGTCGAGATCCAGTTCGACGGCTTCGTGTACGTCACCTTCGACCAGATCGTGTCGCAGCTCGCCCGCATGCACGCGCGCACCGCGGGTCGGGTCCCCATGCCGGTGACGATCAGGATCCCGGTGGGCGGTGGGATCGGGGCCGCGGAGCACCACTCCGAGTCGCCCGAGGCGTACTTCGCCCACACCGCTGGCCTGCGCGTCGTCTCGGTCGCCGACCCGCAGGACGCGTGCACGGTGCTGCGGCAGGCGATCGCCTGCGACGACCCGGTGATCTTCTTCGAGCCCAAGCGGCGGTACCACGTCAAGGGCGAGGTCGACGAGGCGATCGAGCTCGACGCCGCGCTCCCCATGGACGCCGCCCGGGTCCTGCGCACGGGCACCGACGTGACCCTCGTGACCTGGGGCGGGCTCGTCGGGACCGCGCTCGACGCCGCCTCGGCCGCCGCGGACGAGGGGGTCTCGATCGAGGTCGTCGACCTGCGCTCGCTGTCACCGATCGACCACGCGACCGTGGCCGCGTCGGTGCGTCGCACCGGCCGCCTCGTGGTCACGCACGAGGCCGCGCGGACGTGCGGGCTCGGGGCCGAGATCGCCGCGACGGTGACCGAGCGGTGCTTCGAGCACCTCGAGGCGGCGCCTTTGCGGGTGACCGGCCACGACGTCCCGTACCCGCCGGCCCGGCTCGAGCAGCACCACCTGCCCGACCTCGACCGGATCCTCGACGGCGTGGACCGGGTGCTCGGCCGAGGCGGGGTGGCGACGCGATGAGCACGCAGGAGTTCCGTCTGCCCGACCTCGGTGAAGGCCTGACCGAGTCGGACGTCGTGCGCTGGTGCGTCGCCGCCGGCGACCACGTCGACCTCAACGAGGTGCTCGCCGAGGTGGAGACCGCCAAGGCCCTCGTCGACCTCCCTCGCCGTTCGCGGGGACGGTCGCGGCGCTCCACGCCCGCGAGGGCGAGACCGTGAACGTCGGCGACCCGCTGGTGACGTTCGAGGTCGAGGACGCGGAGAACGAGCGGGACGACGAGCGGGAACCCGAACCCGCACCCGGTCCGGAGCCTGTGCCTGAGCCGGAGGACGACCCGGCCCCGCCGAACCTCGTCGGCTACGGCGCACGCCCGGAGCGGCTGGGCCGCCCGGCCCGGCGCGCGCGCAGAGGCAGCACGACGGCACGGACCGCGGCGCGCACGTCGGCGCCGCAGACCGGGGCAGGGGTCAGCGCGCACCGGAGCGAGCACCGTGACGATCGCCAGGACGAGCAGCCGGGCGAGCGACCCCGCTCCACACCGCCGGTCCGAGCGCTTGCGCGGCACCTGGGCGTGCACATCGAGCGGATCGACGGGTCGGGGCCCGACGGGCTGGTCATGCGGGACGACGTCCTCGCATGCGTCAGCCACCACGGGAGTCTTCCCACCACCCGCCAGGGCCCTCCCGCCGCCCGCCAGAGCGCTCCCGCCGCCCGCCAGGGCCTTCCAGCCACCCGTCCCCAGCACCGGACCCCCGTGCGCGGCGTCCGCCGCAGCACCGCCGAGGCCATGGTCGCCAGCGTCGCGTCCGCGCCCCAGGCGACCGTCTTCCTCACCGTCGACGCGACGGCGACGTCGGCCGCGCTGGACCGGTGGCGGGGGCACCCGCTCGCGGGCGAGGCGCGGGTCTCCTGCTCGCGCTCGTCGCGCGCTGCGTGTGCGTCCTCGCTGCGCGCCACCCGGCGGTCAACAGCCGGTGGGACGCAGCAGAGGACGACGACGGCGCGGCGTCGATCGTCGAGCACGGGTACGTCGACCTGGGCGTCGCCGTCGCGACCGAGCGTGGTCTCGTCGTCCCGCACCTCCCGGACGCCGACGCCCTCGCCCTCCCCGACCTCGCGGCGGCGCTCGCGGACCTCGTCGCGACGGCGCGCGAGGGCCGGACGGCGCCCGAGCGGCTGCGCGGCGGCACCTTCACCATCACGAACGTGGGCGTCTTCGGGGTCGACGCCGGGACGCCGATCCTGGTCCCCGGCCAGGCCGCGATCCTCGGGCTCGGCGCGGTACGGCGTCGGCCGTGGGAGCACGAGGGGCAGGTGGCTCTGCGCGACGTCCTGACCCTCGGGCTGACGTTCGACCACCGGGTGGTCGACGGCGAGCAGGCCGCCCGGTTCCTGGCGGACGTCGGCGCTCTCCTCGAGGACCCGACCCTCTCCCTCCTGGTGGGTCGGCCATGACCGGGTCGTCGCAGCGCGCGCTGGCCGACACGCTGCGCCGTCGGCTGGCCGACGCGGCGCGCGGCGGGCCGGAGCGCGCCCGCGAGAAGCACGTCGCGCGCGGCAAGCTCCTGCCGCGCGACCGGGTCGACCGGCTCCTCGACGAGGGGAGCCCGTTCCTGGAGGTCGCCCCGCTCGCGGCGTACGGGATGTACGACGGCGGCGCCCCGGGTGCGGGGGTCGTCGCGGGGATCGGGCTCGTCGTCGGGCGCCAGGTGATGGTGGTCTGCAACGACGCGACGGTCAAGGGCGGCACGTACTACCCGATGACGGTGAAGAAGCACCTGCGCGCCCAGGAGATCGCGCTCGAGAACCGGCTCCCGTGCGTGTACCTGGTCGACTCCGGCGGGGCGTTCCTGCCCATGCAGGACGAGGTGTTCCCGGACCGCGACCACTTCGGACGGATCTTCTACCAGCAGGCGAGGCTCTCGGCGGCCGGGATCGCGCAGATCTCCGCGGTGCTCGGCTCGTGCACGGCCGGGGGCGCGTACGTCCCGGCGATGAGCGACGAGTCGGTGATCGTGCGCGGTCAGGGGACCGTGTTCCTCGGTGGGCCGCCGCTCGTGCGGGCAGCGATCGGCGAGGTCGTGACGGCGGAGGAGCTGGGCGGCGGCGAGCTCCACGCCCGCCGGTCCGGCGTGGTCGACCACCTCGCGGACGACGACGCGGACGCGCTCGAGCGGGTGCGGCACATCGTGGCGACCCTGCCCCCGGACCCCGCGCCGGCGTGGGAGGTCCTCGAGCCGCAGGAGCCGACCGTGGACCCGCAGTCGCTGTACGAGGTCGTTCCGACCGACGTCCAGGAGCTGTACGACGCGCGCGAGATCGTCGTCCGGCTCGTCGACGGGTCCCGGTTCGACGAGTTCAAGGCCGAGTACGGGCAGACGCTCGTCACCGGCTTCGCGCGGATCCACGGCCACCCGGTCGGCATCGTCGCGAACAACGGCGTCCTCCTCGGGGCGTCGGCGCTCAAGGGCGCGCACTTCGTCGAGCTCTGCGACCAGCGCGGGGTGCCGCTGCTGTTCCTGCAGAACGTCTCGGGGTTCCTCGTCGGCCGCGACGCGGAGGCCGGGGGATCGCCAAGGACGGCGCCAAGATGGTCACCGCTGTCGCCACGACGCGGGTCCCCAAGCTCACCGTGATCGTCGGCGGGTCGTTCGGCGCGGGCAACTACTCGATGTGCGGGCGCGCGTACTCGCCGAGGTTCCTGTGGTCCTGGCCCGCGAGCCGCATCTCCGTGATGGGCGGCCGGCAGGCCGCCGCCGTGCTCGCCACGGTCCGCCGCGACCAGCTCGCCGAGCGGGAGGAGGAGTGGTCGGACGACGACGAGGCCGCCTTCCGCGACAGGATCGACCAGGAGTACGAGGACCGGGGCGACCCGTACCACGCGACCGCGCGGATGTGGGACGACGGGATCCTCGACCCGCTCGACACCCGCCGCGTCCTCGGGCTCGCGCTCGCCGTCTGCGCACGCTCCCCGCTGCCCGACCCGGGCTTCGGCCTGTTCCGGATGTGATGGCCGTGCCGACACCTGTGCCGAGTCAGTCGGGCCCCCGCCCCTTCTCGACCGTCCTCGTCGCGAACCGCGGCGAGATCGCGTGCCGCGTCATCGGCACGCTCCGGCGCCTGGGCGTCCGCTCGGTCGCCGTGCACTCCGACGCCGACGCAGGAGCGCGGCACGTCGCGCTCGCAGACGTCGCGGTGCGCCTCGGCCCGGCGCCCGCGGCGCAGAGCTACCTCGACGTCGACGCGGTGGTCGCTGCCGCGGTCGCCACCGGGGCCGAGGCGATCCACCCCGGCTACGGGTTCCTGAGCGAGAGCCCGACGCTCGCCAGGGCGTGCGCGGCGGCCGGGATCGTCTTCGTGGGCCCGGGCGTCGAGGCGCTCGAGGTGATGGCCGACAAGATCGCGGCGAAGCAGCGCGTCGCGAGCGCGGGCGTCCCCGTGGTGCCGGGCACCGACGAGCCCGGCCTCGACGACCACGCGCTGGCCGCCCGCGCCGCCGACGTCGGGTTCCCGCTGCTCGTGAAGCCCGCGGCAGGGGAGGGGGCAAGGGGATGGAGGTCGTCGCGACGTCGTCCGACCTCCCCGGGGCGCTGCGCTCCGCGCGCCGCGTGGCGGCGGCGTCGTTCGGTGACGACTCCCTCCTGCTCGAACGGCTCGTCGAGCGGCCCCGGCACATCGAGGTGCAGGTGCTCGCCGACACCCACGGCCACGTGGTCCACCTGGGGGAGCGCGAGTGCTCGCTGCAGCGTCGCCACCAGAAGGTGGTCGAGGAGGCGCCGTCCGCCCTGTTCGCCGGTCTGGCCGACGGCGCCGCGCACCGCGAGCGGCTCGGCGCCCTCGCGTGCGACGTGGCCCGCAGCGTCGGGTACGTCGGCGCGGGGACCGTCGAGCTCCTCGTGCCCGCCGACGACCCGGCGACCGCCTGGTTCATCGAGATGAACACCCGCCTCCAGGTCGAGCACCCGGTGACCGAGGCGGTGACCGGGCTCGACCTCGTCGAGGCCCAGCTGCGGGTCGCCGCAGGGCAGCCGCTCGCGTTCGGGCAGGACGACGTCCGCCTGCGCGGGCACGCGATCGAGGCACGGGTCTACGCGGAGGCGCCCGGGCGGGGCTTCGTCCCCGCGACCGGGACGGTGCTCGTGCTCGACGAGCCGACCGGTCCCGGGGTGCGCGTCGACTCGGGGCTCCGCGAGGGCGATGAGGTCACCGGTCACTACGACCCGATGCTCGCGAAGGTCGTCGCCCACGGCGGCGACCGCGACGAGGCGCTCGCCCGCCTGGACCGGGCGCTCGCGGAGACCGTCGTGCTCGGGGTCGACACGAACGTGGGGTTCCTGCGGACGCTGCTCGCCGACGACGAGGTCGTCGCGGGCCGGCTGCACACCGGCATCGTCGACGCCGTCGCGACGGGCGTCGAGGGCGAGGCCGTGGCGACCGCCGCAGACCTGGTGGTCGCGGCGCTGGCGACGACAGGGAGCGGGACGGCGCGCGACCCGTGGGCGCTCGACGGCTGGCGCGCGGCGGCGGCCCCCGCGCCGCGCCGCACGGTCGTCCGAGACGACGTCGGCCGCGACCACGTGGTTCTCGTGGCACCGGACGTCGACGACGTGGGCCGCGTCGTCGGGCACGATCTGCTGCTCGTCTCGGTGGACGGCGACGACCCGCGGCGCTGCGTGCTGACACCCGCACCCGCACCCGGGCCAGGACCGACCGGCCTGCGGCGCCTGACGGTCGACGGGGTCGGCGAGCCGGTGCGCGTCGCGCTCCACGAAGGGATGGTGCACGTCTTCCGCGCGGGGCGAGCCGTGCGTCTCGCCGTGCCGTCGCGCGCGGAGACCGAGGCCGCCGCACGAGCGGCGCGGGGCCGGCCGTCGTCCGCCACGGACCCGGAGGTCCGCTCGGCGATGCCGGGCACGGTCGTCGCGGTCGACGTCGACGACGGCGACGACGTCCCCGCAGGGGCCACCCTCCTCACCGTCGAGGCCATGAAGATGGAGCGCCGCCTCCTCGCCCCGCACGCCGGGACGGTCAGCCTGAGCGCGCGCGTGGGCGACCTCGTCCGCGCCGACCAGGTCGTCGCCGTCGTCCACCCTGCCGCCACCCCCGAAGGAGAGTCCTGATGACCGAGCTCACCGCCGAGCAGGAGAAGCTCGCCGCGACCGTGCGCGAGTTCGCGGACGACGTCGTCGCCCCGGCCGCGTACCGGTACGACACCGAGCGGCGGCTGCCGCTGGAGATCATCGCCGGGATGGGCGACCTCGGACTCTTCGGCCTGCCGTTCCCCGAGGACCTGGGCGGCGGCGGCAAGGACTACCTGTCGCTGTGCCTCGCGGTCGAGGCGCTCGCCCGCGTCGACCAGTCGATCGCCGTCACGCTCGAGGCCGGCGTCGGCCTCGGGATCATGCCCATCGTGCGGCACGGGACGCCCGAGCAGCAGGAGCGCTGGCTGCCCGACCTGCTCACGGGTCGCGCGCTCGCGGCGTTCGGGCTCACCGAGGCGGAGGCGGGATCGGACGCCGGGGCCACCCGCACGACCGCCGTGCTGGAGGACGGCGAGTGGCGCGTCGACGGGACCAAGCAGTTCATCACCAACTCAGGGACGCCCATCACCAGCGTCGTCACGGTCACGGCCGTCACGGGCGAGCGCGTGCGGTCGGACGGGAGCACCGCGCCCGAGCTCTCCTGCCTGCTCGTCCCCTCGGGCACGCCGGGGTTCACGGTCGGCCCCGCCTACGACAAGGTCGGCTGGCACACGTCGGACACCCACCCCCTCGCGTTCGACGACGTGCGCGTCCCTGAGGCGAACCTGCTGGGCGAGCGGGGCCGCGGGTACGCGAACTTCCTCGAGGTGCTCGACGAGGGCCGCGTGGCCTTCGCCGCCCTCGCCACGGGAGCCGCGCAGGGTTGCCTCGAGGAGGCCGTGCGGTACGCGTCGACGCGCGAGGTGTTCGGCCGGTCGATCGGCTCGAACCAGCACGTGGCCTTCACGATCGCGCGCATGCAGGCCCGGGTGCACCAGGCTCGCCTGTGCTACCAGGACGCGGCGCAGCGGATCGTCCACGGGCGGCCCTTCAAGACCGAGGCGTCGATCGCGAAGCTCGTCAGCAGCGAGGCCGCGATGGCCAACGCCCGTGACGCGTCGCAGATCTTCGGCGGCTACGGGTTCCTCAACGAGAACCCGGTCGCGCGCCACTACCGCGACTCGAAGGTCCTCGAGGTCGGGGAGGGCACGACCGAGGTCCAGCTCATGATCATCGCGCGGGACCTGGGGCTGGTCGCATGAGCGAGGACGGGGCGGCCGCCGGCGAGCGGACCGTCGTGCAGCGAGGGCTCTACCTCGACGAGCTCGAGACGGGCGTGCGCTACCTGCACCGCCCCGGCCGCACGCTCACCGAGGCCGACAACGTGCTCTTCACGACCCTGACGATGAACACCCAGGCGCTCCACCTCGACGCCGCCTGGGCCGAGACCCAGCCCTTCGGGCGTCGCCTCGTCAACTCGATGCTCACGCTCTCGACGCTCGTCGGGGCCTCGGTCGCGCAGCTCACCCAGGGCACGATCGTCGCGAACCTCGGGCTGTCGGACGTCGTGTTCCCCGCCCCGGTCTTCCACGGCGACACCCTGTACGCCGAGACCCGGGTGAGCTCCGTGCGAGCCTCGCGGTCGCGCCCCGGCCAGGGGATCGCGGTGCTCGAGCACCGCGGGCTCAACCAGGACGGCGTGCTCGTCGCGTCGGCGACCCGGCAGGTCATGCTGTGGGAGCGGGCTGCGCACGAGCAGCGCGAGCAGGACCGGGGCACGGGCTCGGAACGGGACGCCGACGGATGAGCGCCGCACGGACCAGCGCCACGGAGCCGGCCTTCGACCTCGGCCCGGCGCTGCTCTTCTGCCCCGCGGACCGCCCCGACCGGTACGCGAAGGCGCTCGACCGTGCCGACGCGGTGATCCTCGACCTGGAGGACGGTGTGGCGCCGGCGGGCAGGGCCGAGGCACGGCGCGCCGTCGTGGCCGCGAGCCGGGCGCTGGACCCGGAGCGGGTCGTCGTCCGGGTCAACCCGGTCGGGACGCCCGACCACCGAGCCGACCTCGATGCGCTCGCCGGTACGTCGTTCCGGACCGTCATGGTCGCCAAGGCCGACGCGTCGCTGCCCGCGACCCTGGACGCGCGGCTGGGGGAGTGCCGCGTCGTCGCGCTGTGCGAGACCGCGGCCGGCGTGGTCGCGGCCGCCGAGCTGGCCCGACGGCCCGAGGTGGTGGCCCTGATGTGGGGCGCCGACGACCTGGTGGCCTCCCTCGGCGGGACGTCGAGCCGGCGGGCCGACGGCCGCTACCGGGACGTCGCGCGGCACGCGCGGTCGACGGTGCTGCTCGCGGCGGGCGCGGCAGGTGTCGCGGCGATCGACGCCGTCCACCTGGCGGTCGACGATCTCGACGGCCTCCGGGTCGAGGCCGAGGACGCCGCCGCGGTCGGGTTCGCGGCCACCGCGTGCGTCCACCCGTCGCACGTCGCCGTGATCCGTGCGGCCTACGCGCCCCCGGAGGGCGACGTGACCGCCGCCCGCGGGCTCCTCGCCGCCGCGGAGGGCCACGACGGCGTCTTCGTCCACGAGGGCCGGATGATCGACGGGCCGCTGCTCAAGCAGGCCGAGGCCGTCGTCCGCCGTGCCACGCCGCGATCCTAACGATTCGAGCACGGCGGTGTTCTCACCCGTCGGAACGGCTGCGGTTGTGACGCATCTCGCATACCGTCGCGGAGTGCAGCCACGTCACCGCCGTGCCGGCGGTACTCCCGGTCCGACGAGCCGTGCCCGTTCGCGCCGGTGGAGCCTGGCTGCCCTGGTCGGCGGTGTCGCGCTGATGCTCGCCGGCGCGCAGCCGGCGAGCGCCGACGCCGAGCTCTCCCTCACCAAGTCGTCCCCGAGCTCCGTGCTCGCCGGTGAGCCGGTGACGTTCACGCTCACGGCCACGAACCCGGGCGATCAGCCCGAGTTCAACCTCTCGTTCCGCGACGAGCTGCCCGTTGGCGTGACCTATGTCCCGGGCTCGTCGTCCCCTGCGGGTGCGGGCGAGCCGACGATCGTGACCAACAGCGTCGAGGACCCGCCCGGCTCGGGCGAGTTCGTCGACCAGCAGACTCTGATCTGGAAGAACGTCGCGGACCTGCAGCCGGGCGACTCCACCACGATCAGCTTCCAGGTGACCCTGAGCGACACGGCGGCGACCCCGGGGGCACGGAGTACGTCGTCGGCTCCAGCGTGACGAACACGGGCGAGTCCTACGCGAGCCCCGATGCGCGGGTGGTGCCGACCTTCGACGCGGACGGCGTCCCGATCGCCTCGGGGTCCGTCGACTCGGACTCCGACGACAGCACGACGACGCTCACCGCCATCGAGGTCGACAAGTCCGAGCCCAGCCCCGAGGGCGAGCTGATGCGCGGGCTGCACGACGGGTTCAGCACCGTGTACACGCTGCGGATCCGCACGACGGATCAGGCGGGCGTCGACGGCGTCGTCGTCACGGACTACCTGCCGGCGGAACTGGAGTTCCTCGGGTGTGGCGGTGTCGACAACTCCCAGACGGTGACCGAGGAGTATCCCGGTTCCGGTGGGTTGGACGCGACGCCGGTCGTCGCCGACTGCGTGGCCCCGGACTCGGTCGAGACCGTGACGGATCCGGCACCCGACGGCGGGACGACGTATCCGGCCGGGGTCTACACCAAGCTCACCTGGGATCTCGGGGACCTGCCGGCCGGAGCCGACGTCTCGTTGCCGTACGCGGCAGGCATCGGCCTGCAGGCGAACGTCGCGTTCCCCGACCCGGCACCCGATGCGGCGTCCGGCCTCCAGGGCGCGAACCTCGACAACAACACCGGGGCCGCGACCCAGGAGCAGTCCTCGGAGAGCTCGGTGACCAACGTCGCGCGGGTCTCCGGCGACTACACGGGGGATGTCGAGCCGGGGACGCCGACGACCGTGGAGAACGAGGACTCCGTCTCCCGCTCGATCGAGGACCTCCGGATCCGCAAGGACGTCGACCCGACCGAGTTCTCGGCGGGGGACGTCGCGACCTACACCATCACCGTCGATGCGAGCGAGTACGCGGCTCAGGGTGGTGTGAAGCTGATCGACACGATCCCCGACGGCGTCTGCCCGCTCGACGACCAGACCAACTACTCACCCAGCGGTGCCACCTGCGACCCGGACGCCGCGTACGCGCCGACGATCTCGGTGGCCGGTGGCCCCGACGAGCCCCTGCCGTACCAGCGGGTCGAAGTCCTCCCGAACGGTGGCTACGCCGTCTACTTCGGGGAGATCGCCCAGCTCGCCGACGAGCAGACGGCGGTCGTCACCTACTACGGGCGCATGCTCGACGAGTACGAGGGTGGGCCGGACACGGGCCTGAAGACGGCGAGCGGCGACGAGTTCACCAACCGCGTCGCCGCGTCGGCGACGACCATCCCGATCCCCGGCATCCCCGACCAGTCGACGACCGTCAACGACATCTCCGACGCGACCCAGACGTCGACCGGTCCGTCCCTCGACAAGAAGATCCTGCCGCGCGGACGCCTCGACGCGGGCGACCCGTGCCCCACCGACGCCTCGCTCTACGTGGAGGCCGACGACCCCGGGGTGGACGCCGAGGATCTCCTCTACCGCCTCGGCGACCGGGTGTGCTTCATCGTGCGCGCTGACTTCTCGGCGGAGACGTCGACCCGCAACCCTGTCGTCGGTGACTACCTGCCCGTGGGCACCGAGTACGAGGCGGGGTCCGCGATCACGACTCCCGTGAACACGGTCGCCACCGTGGACTTCAACGAGACCGAGGCCGTCGCCGGCGCGGTGCCGGTCTGGCTCCTCGGCGACCTGACCAACGGCATCCGGTACGTGCCCAAGGGAGCGGTCTTCGAGTCGGTCGTCGCGGCTCGCGTCGTGGCGCCGGCGGACGGCACCGAGCCCGAGGTCCGCGGGAACCTCGTGAAGATGCGGATCGAGAGCAACGGGGGAGCGGCACGTTCGTACCGGGACTCCGTCCCGTTCGAGCTCGCACCGGCCGCCGACGTCCTCGTGACCAAGGGCGTCCAGTCCGTCGACGTCCCCGCGTTCTCGACGGCCGACCCGGACGTGGACGGGATCGAGGTCGAGGAGGGTTCGCACGTCGTCTTCCGGGTCGACGTGACGAACAACGGTTCCACCGCGACCGGCAACGACTTCTCCGTGCGAGACCTCGACGTCTGGGACGTCCTGCCGCAGGGGATCCGCTGCACGCAGATCGGCGGCATCACGAACTTCATCGACGACACCGGGACCGGCCCGGTCTACGGGACGTGCACGGACCCGGGCGATGCCGGTCAACCTCCGTTCACGCTGTCCGGGGTGCGTTCCGCGGTGCGCTGGCAGTTCCCGGTCGACCCTGCCGACGTCGACCGGTGGCAGGTGGAGTTCGGGCAGACCCGGACGCTCAACTACACGATGACGATCCCGACCCCGACGAGCGCGGGTGTCACTCTGACCAACACGGCTGCGGTGCGCAGCTACGAGGCCTTCACGAACGAGACGAACGTCGGAGCGACCTACTACCCGGCCGACAACATCGACGACACGGTGGCCGCGGCCCAGGAGAATGCGCCGGCGGCGACCGACGACTCGAACGTCTTCACGCCCGGCGCGGTGGTCTCCAAGAGCGGGACGACCTCGATCACCGAGTCGGGGAACAACACGCCGAGCCAGGCGGTCCCGGGCGAGCTCGTGACCTATTCGTACGCCGTCGACATCCCCGCGCAGACGTCGGTCTTCCAGGCGACGCTCACGGACCCGATCCCGAACCAGCTCGAGATCGTCGCCCCCGCGCCCTCCGGCGCCTTCATCGCCGACCCGACCAACCCCGTCCGGGACACGCTCCCGGCAGGCTTCTCCGTGGACGCGGACGGGACGCTGACGTTCCCGGAGACCTACACCAACAGCACCGACCTCACGCAGCGCTTCGAGGTCACCCTCACGACGCGGGTGAAGAGCACGGTGGGCGGTCAGCCGACACTGACGAATACCGCCACCTTCAGGTCGTTCGACGAGGTCGGCGGCGCGCCCGTGGTGACACCGCCGGCGTCCTACCAGGTGCAGGTCCGTCAGCCCGCACCCGCCGTCGCCAAGGTCGCGGACCCCACGGTCGTGCGAGGCGGCGACACCGTCGAGTACACGCTGACCGCGTCGAACACGAACAACCGCCCACCGCTGCACGACGCCTGGCTCGTCGACTGCATCCCGGCGGGGCTCACGTTCGACGCGTTCGGTCCCGGCAGCGGCACGACGCTCGGCCCCGACCTCGGGGCGGACGGGTGCGCCCCCGACGAGGAGCGCATCGCGTTCGCGCTCGACGAGGTCCTCGCGGGTGGCGGCAACGCGGTGACGCGCACCTATACGGCGACCGTCGACACCTCGGCCGTCGGTGGTGACGAGTACACCAACACGGTCACGCTGACCGGAAGCTCCCTCGACGACGGGACCGCGGACGGGCCGGGCGACACGCCGAGCACACCGGGTGACCCGAACGAGCGGCAGTACTCGGCCCAGGACAGCGCGACCGTGCTGGTGCCGGGGGCGGGCACCGCAAAGTTCGTCACGCCGGAGCGCGCGACGATCGGCGAGACGGTGACCTACACCGTGGTCGCGACGGTGCCGTCGGACACCAACTTCTACCAGGCGGCCATCACCGACCAGGTGCCCGCGGGGATCGATGCCGGCTCTCTGGAGCTCCAGAGTGTCACCTGCGTCGGCTTCAGCGGTGTGACCGACTGCGGTGCCACTCTCCTGCCGCCGACCGGCGGACCTGACGGTTCGACGCTGCTGGGCATGTACGTCGGTGACGTGACGGCCGCCCCCACGACCCGCGTGCTCACGATCCGCTACTCGGGTGTGGTCGCCGACATCGGCTCGAACGTCGCCGGTGCCACGATCGTCAACCAGGCCGTGGCGCGCTGGGACAACGTGGACCTCGCGACCGATCCGCCCGACCCGAGCTATGCCTGGACCAACACCGGCATCACCCGGACCGCGACGGTGACCGTGCTCGAGCCGTCCGTGACGATCGACAAGTCCGTGTCGGACCAGACCCCCGAGCCGGGCGACCGCTTCACGTACACGCTCGATGTCGCCAACGCGACGGGGGACCTCGTGAGCCCGGCCTACAACGCCACGGTGTCCGACGTCGTACCTGTCGGCGTCGAGGTCTTCCCCACATCGATCTCGAACGGCGGGTCGTACGACCCGACGACGCGGACGATCACCTGGCTGCCCGCCGACCTGCCCGGACCGCTCGATCCCGGGGCGAGCTTCGCCCTGAGCTACGACGCCACGCTGGCGGAGAGCCCGACGATCACCGGTGACCCGCTGACGAACACGGCGAGCCTGGACTCCTACGAGGGCCTGCCGTCGGGTGGCCGCACCTACGCGGGCAACGACTCCGACGCGACGGTGACCCCCGACCTGCCGCTCATCACCGCGGTGAAGGAGGCGACCGACGGCCCCACCGCCTACATCGGCGACCCGTACACCTGGACCATCACGCTCACGAACACCGGGACCGGCACGGCGTACGGCGTCACCGCCGTCGACACCCTCCCTGAGTCCTGGTCGTACGTGCCCGGGTCCGCGACGGTCACCTCCCCGGACCTCGGGTCCGAGGCTCGAGAACCCGTCCTGCTGCCCGCCGGCGACCCGACGACCGCCACCTGGGCGGCGCTGGGACAGCTGGCGCCGAACGAGTCAGCGACGGTCACGTTCCAGGCGCAGCCCGACGCCGACGTGGTGACGACGCCCGGCGTCGGTCATGCCGTCCCGCAGGTCAACAGTGCGCGGGCGATCGCCTTCGACCAGACCGCGGAGACCGGGAGCGCGAACGGCCCGTATGGTGGCGATCGCGCGACGGCGACGACGTACATCGACGCGGTCGACCTCCTGCTCGAGAAGTCACATGATCCGACGGCTCCTGTCGTGGCGGGTCAGACCCTGGACTGGACGATCGACGTCTCCAACCAGAGCGCGACGGACACGGCGGCGGCGCCGATCGAGGTGAGCGACACCCTTCCCGCAGGCGTCTCGTTCGTCGGGGCGACCGGGTCGGGGTGGACGTGCACGGAGAACGCGGGTGCCGTCCACTGTGCTCGGAGCAACGCTGCCGACACGCTCGCGCCGGGGGCGTCGCTGCCGCCGATCACCGTCACCGTCGCCATCCCGGCGGACGCCGCCGAGGGGACCACGCTCGAGAACTCGGCGACCGTCTCGAGCCCGACATACGAGCTCGTCCCCGCGGACAACACCGACACCGACTCGGTGTCGGTGACGACCTTGGCCGACCTGGCGATCGACAAGAACCTGACGGGGACGCTCGTCGCGGGTACCGACGCGACGTACACGCTCGACGTGACGAACCTCGGTCCGTCGGACTCGCTGGCGCCCATCCGGGTGGAGGACACGCTCCCCGCGGGTACGACCTTCGTCTCGGGGGTCGGTACCGACTGGGCGTGCGCCGACCAGGGCGCGGGCGTCGTGCGCTGCGAGTACTCCGCGGACCTCCCGGCGGGTGCTCCGGCCGAGCAGCTGGCGATCACGGTGTCGGTGCCGTCAGGGACGGTCGGCGACCTGACGAACACCGCCACGGTGACGGGCTCGACCACCGACCCGAACCCGGACAACGACACCGACTCCACGACCGACACCGTCACGACCGTCGCCGACGTGCGGATCGACAAGCGGGCCACCGTCGATCTCGTCGCCGGCGAGGATGCGACGTACGAGCTGCGGGTCGACAACGACGGTCCGTCGGACGCGGCCGGGGTCTCGATCACCGACGACCTGCCTGCCGGCCTGACGTTCGTGAGCGCGCTCGACGTCGAGGAGCCTGGAGCTGCACCCCGTCCACGGACGCGACCAGCTTCACCTGCGACCTCGCGGGCGACCTGGTGGTAGGCGACTTCGCGACCGTCGACATCACCGTCGCCGTCCCCGCGTCGATCACGCAGGACCAGGTCGATCTCATCGTCAACGAGGCGAGGGTCACGACGACGACGACCGACCCGGACCTGACGAACAACGTGGCGACCGACGAGTCGGTGTTCGACACGTCGGCGGACCTCGTGCTCGACAAGTCCCACGACCCGGACGCGACGTTCACCGCCGGCGAGACGGTCGAGTGGACGCTGGACGTCAGCAACGACGGACCGTCTGACTCCCAGGGCCCCATCACCGTGAGCGACCCGCTCCCGGCGGGCGTCGTCAGCGCCACGGCCGACGGTGGTCCCGAGTGGACCTGCTCGGTCTCGTCCGACACACCGCCCGTGGTCTCGTGCGTCCGGGCGACCGTGCTCGCCGCCGGTGCCGACGCGCCGTCGATCACGGTGGTCGCCACGATCGCGCCGGACGCCGGCCCCGCGACCCTGACCAACATCGCGTCGGTCCGGGGGACCACCAACGACCCCGACCTCACGAACAACGACGACCGCGACGACGTCCTGATCGTCGACCAGGTCGACCTGGGCATCGTCAAGACGACGACCGGCGACGACCCGGCCACGGCGGGCGGGACCACGCAGTTCACGATCCAGGTGACGAACGCCGGCCCCTCGACCGCCGACGCCGTGACGGTCCGGGACGCCCTCCCCACCGGCCTGGTCGCCACCGCGGCCGCCGGCACCGGCTGGTCCTGCCCGATCATCACCCCGACGGTGATCTGCACCCTCGACGCCCCGCTCGACCCCGGTGACGCGGCCGAGCTCGTCGTCGACGTCGACGTGCTCGCCGGCGTCCCCGACGGCACGACCCTGACGAACACGGCCTTCGTCGAGACGAGCACGACCGAGACCGGCACCCTGCCGAACTCGGACGACGCGGACGTGGACGTCGTCGCCCTCGCGGACCTCGCGATCACGAAGACGCACGCGGCAGACGACGTGATCATCGGCGAGGCCTTCGACTTCACGGTCGAGGTCTCCAACGCCGGCCCGTCGACCGCGACGGACGTCACGATGGACGACCCGCTCCCGGCCGGGCTCGTCCCCACCGCGGCGACCGGCAGCGGGTGGACGTGCGCGATCGCCGGCCAGGACGTGACGTGCGACCTCGACGACCCGCTGCTGCCGGGTGCGGACGCCGCACCGATCACGATCACCGCGATGGTCGAGGTCGCGGCGTACCCGCAGGTCGAGAACGTGGCGACCGTCGCGACGACCACGCCGGAGACCGCGCTCGACGACAACACGGCGACGGACGTCGTCGACGTCCCCGAGCTCGTCGACCTGGAGATCACGAAGTCGCACACGGGCGATCTCGTGGTCGGTGGCCAGGTCACGTACACCGTGACCGTGCGCAACGACGGCCCCACGCCGGACCCCGGTCCGGTGGAGATCCTCGACTCTCTGCCCCCGGGGCTCGAGTACGTCGACGTGACGTCGTCGTCGGGCTCGATCGACCCCTCGACCGACTGCGCGGTCTCCGGCGCGGAGCTCGTGTGCACCGACACGGACGGCCTCGCGGTGGGCGAGGAGGACGTGCTGCTCGTGACCGCGAACGTCCTGCCGGGCGCGTACCCGCAGGTGACGAACACCGCGATCGTCTCCACTCCCACCGACCAGACCGACACGACCAACGACGAGGCGACCGACACCGCGACCGTCCCGGCCCTGGTGAACCTCGTCATGGGCAAGTCCCACGAGGGGGACCTGGCCGTGGGCGAGGAGGGCACGTACACGCTGACGGTCACGAACGAGGGGCCGACACCCGACCCGGGGCCGATCTCCGTCACGGACACGCTGCCCGACGCGCTGGCACCGATCTCGGCGACGTCGGACGGCTCCGACTGCACGATCAGCGGTCAGACGGTGACCTGCCTGCGCACGAGCGCCCTCGGCATCGGGGACTCGTTCGAGGTGAGCGTCGCCGTCGACGTCCTGCCCGGCGCCTACCCCGAGGTGACGAACACCGCCGAGCTGAGTACGCCGTCCGCCCAGACGACCACGGACGACGACGTCGCGACGGACGTCGCGCCGGTCACGCCGAAGGTCCAGCTGGCGATCGACAAGACGCTCACCGACCAGGGCGACCTGCCCGACGGCACCGTCGACCGGCAGGCGACGTGGAGCATCGAGGTGACGAACGAGGGACCGAACGAGACGGTGGAGCCCGTCGTGGTCACCGACGACCTGCCGGACGGGCTCGAGCTCGTCGACGCCTCCGGCACCGGCTGGGCGTGCGGCGACCAGGCCGGCGACCAGGGCGACGCCGTCGAGTGCACGTACTCGGGGACGCTCGCGGTGGGTGCCGCCGCGCCGCCGATCACGGTGGTCACCGCGATCACCGCGGACCCGGACGTCGAGGTCGTCAACGTCGCCACGGCGACCGGCGGCGGGCCGGGCGGGGAGCCCGTCACCGCCCAGGACACGGTCACCGCGCCACCGGACCCCGCTCCGGCACCGGACGCGGACGGCTCCGGTTCGGGCTCGCTGCCGATGACCGGCAGCCAGGCGCTCGCGCTCGTCCCGTGGGCGCTGGCGCTGGTGCTGCTGGGCGGGGTCGTCGTCGTGGGCGGCCTGCGGGCGCGGCGACGGGCCTGATCTCGTCCGGAGGGGCTCCGGCGCCTACTCCTGCTGCCAGGACTCCCAGAGCCGCGCGTACTCGCCCCCGGCGGCGACAAGGTCGTCGTGCGGCCCGATCTCGGTGATCCGGCCGGCGTCGACCACGGCGACCCGGTCGGCGTCGTGGGCCGTGTGGAGTCGGTGCGCGATCGCGATGACCGTGCGGCCGGTGAGCACGGCGTCGAGCGATCCCTCGAGGTGGCGCGCGGCGCGCGGGTCGAGCAGCGACGTCGCCTCGTCCAGCACGAGGGTGTGGGGGTCGAGCAGCACGAGGCGGGCCAGCGCGACCTGCTGCGCCTGGGCGGGCGTGAGCACGTGCCCGCCCGAGCCGACGCCGGTCTCGAGCCCGTCGGGCAGCGCGCGTGCCCACCCGAGGGCGTCGACGGCGTCGAGCGCCTCGGCGAGCCGCTCGTCGGACGCCGAGGTGTCGGCGAGGCGCAGGTTCTGGGCGAGCGTCCCCACGAACACGTGGTGCTCCTGCGTGACCAGGGCGACGCGTTGCCGCAGGTCGTCGACGGGCAGCTCGACCAGCGGCACGCTACCGACGGTCACCGACCCTCCGGTGGGCGGGTGGATCCCGGCGAGCATGCGCCCGAGCGTCGACTTCCCGGCGCCGGACGGACCCACGACGGCGAGCCGTTCACCGACGCGGAGATCCAGGTCGATGCCGTGCAGGACGTCGCGCCCCTCGCGGTACGCGTAGCGCACGTCGCGCACCTCGACGTGGTCGTCCGTCGGTGCTGCGGTCCCCGCCGTGCGGTCCGGCGGGACGAGCCCGACGCCGACGACGCGCGCGAGGGAGACGCCCGCGACCTGCAGCTCGTCGAGCCAGAACACGAGGTTGAACAGGGGCTCGCCGAGCTGGACGCTGAAGGCCACGATCGTCGTGACCGTCCCGAGCGTCGCGTGGCCCTGCGAGATCAGCCACCCGCCCCAGAGCAGGATCGCGACGGGCGCGACGACGATCGCCGCGTCGAGAGCGGGGATGAGCCGCAGGCGCAGCCCCAGCGTGAACCGTTCGGCGGCGAACGCCTCGCCGAGGTCGCGGTCCACGCGGCGGCGGACGCGCCGACCCAGGTGCAGGGCGTCGGTGGTCCGGGCTCCTCGACGGCCTCGGTGATCGTCCCGTTGAGGGTCGCGTACGCCGCGGACTCGCGCAGGTACCCCGCTGTCGCCCGGGCGAGGTAGCGACGCGTCGCGACGACCGCGATCGGGACTCCGACGAGCAGGCCGAGGGCGACGAACGGGGCGACGACGACCGCCGCGGCGATCGTGAGCACGATGGTGATGACGCACACCAGGACCTGGGGGACGCCGAACCTGATCGCGTGCTGCAGCTTGTTGATGTCGTTGGTGGTGCGCGCGAGCAGGTCGCCCGTCCCTGCGGTCTCGACGACCGAGAGCGGCAGCCGCGTCACCTTCCCCATGAAGTCCTCGCGGAGCTCGGCGAACACCTGCTCGCCGAACACCATCGAGACCTTCTGGGCGAACCGCACGACGACCGCCTGCACGACGAACGCGGCGAGCAGGACGAGCACGAGGGTGTCGACGTGGCCGGTGGTCGTCCCTCCGGTGACGGAGTCGACGAGCCGGCCGAGGAGGAACGGGCCGGCGAGGCCGACCACCGCGGAGGTGGTGTGCAGGACGGCCATGCCGGCGAGGGCGCGCCGGTGCTTCATGAAGAGCGCTCCGGTGGTGCGACGCACCTCGGTGCGGTCCGCGATCGGCAGCGTCGGGCGGGCGGCGCTCATCGGACCTCCTCGCTCATCGATCGTCCGACGACGGCCCGGTACTTCGCGGCGACGTCACCGTCGCCGTGGAGCAGGTCGGCGTGCGTCCCGTGCGCGACGATCCGGTCGCCCTCGAGCAGGGCGACGTCGTCGAGGTGGTCGAGGACGAGCGGGCTCGCCGTGACGACGAGGGTCGTGCGGCCCTGTCGCGCCCGGGCCACACGCTCGGCGATCCGCGCCTCGGTGTGCGCGTCGACGGCGCTCGTGGGTTCGACGAGCACGAGGATCTCGGGTTCGGTGAGCAGCGCGCGGGCGAGGGCGACACGCTGCCGCTGGCCGCCGGAGAGCGAGCGCCCCTTCTCTGCGATGTCGCCGTCGAGGCCGCCCGGGACGGAGTCGAGGACGTCCTGGGCGTCGGCGACGGCGATCGCGTCGAGCAGGGCGTCGCGCACGGCGCGTCCCCGCGGGTCGAGCTCCTCGGCGAGCGGACCGGAGAACAGGTGGTTCGACGCCTCGGACACGACGATCCGGTGCCGCAGGTGCGCCCTGTCGACGTCGGCGAGGAGCACGCCGCCGAGGCGCACCGGGGTCGCGGCCTCCGCCTCGTCGTCGAAGCGCCCGAGCCGTGCCGCGAGCGCCGCGGACGCGTCAGGGTCGGCCGAGACGAGGCCCACGACGCGGCCCGGGCGCAGCACGAGGCCGGTCGTCTCGTCGACCAGCTCGCTGCCCTCCGGGGGTGCCACCGGAGGGTGGGCGGCCTGGGGTGTCGCCTCGGGCACGCGCAGCACGGTCTGGATCTTGCGCAGCGACACCACGGCGCGGGTGACGATCTGGAGCATCTGCGTGGCGATCTGCAGCGGCCAGCCGAGGAACGCCGCGTAGCCGTAGAACGTGACGAGCTGACCGACGCTCAGGTCGCCGGCGATCGCACCCCGCGCGCCGACCCAGAGGATCACGGTGACGAGGATCCCCGGGAGCAGGACCTGCAGGGCGTCGAGCCACGACTGGACGGTCGCCACGCGGACCCCGGCGTGGCGCACGCTCTGCGACTGCTCCGCGTACCGGGCGCTGAAGACGTCCTCGCCGCCGATCCCGCGCAGGATGCGCAGCCCGGAGACCGTGTCCGAGCCGAGCGCGGTGAGCCGGCCCGTGGCTTCGCGCTGCGCGGCCTGCCTCGCCTGCAGCGGACGCACGAGGACGGCGAGCACCGCGGCGACGGCGGGGATCCCCAGGATGACGACGAGTCCGAGGGTCACCGACTGGTTCAGCATGATGACCGCGACGGCCAGGTACGCGGCGAGCCCGCCGATGAACCGCCCCGCCATCGCGAAGACCTCACCGATGCCGAGGGCGTCGTTCGCCACGGCGGCGACGACCTCACCCGTCGGTAGCGTCTTGGTGATCGCGTGCCCGGAGCGCGACGACTTGTAGCCGAGCTGTTGCGCGAGCCGGAACGCGCACCGCAGCCAGCTCTCGACGTCGTACTTGTGGCTGAACGCACCCGCCACGACGATGACGGCGGCGTTCAGCAGCAGGATGCCGCACCAGCGCCAGAGTCCCGCGCCGAATCCCTGGGTGAGGCCCTCGTCGATGGCGATGCCGATGATCAGCGGGACCATCGCCTGCGCGAGCATGGTCACCGTTCCCGCGAGCATGGCCAGGACGAGCAGCCCGCGCTGTCGCCACGCGATCCAGCCGAGCGCCCGTCCGGGGCTCGTCAGCGGCAGAGCGCCGGGATCGGCGAGGGGGAGGGTGCGCACTCGAACTAGCATGAGGGATGGCTCAGGGCCTGAGCCACGTTTTTGCTGCCAGCGTGAGGATTTGTGCCGATGACCACACCAGAATCTGCCGCGACGTCGTCTGCTCCTGTCGAGGGGGCGCGGGCGCGCCCGGTGCCGCTGCGCAGGTCGGTGACGCGACGATCCAGGACGCGATCGGCAAGGCGCGCCGGTCGCTCGGCCGGTACCGCGTCATGGCCCTGATCACCGGTGTGATGCTGCTCATCCTGTGCGTCGAGATGATCTACAAGTACGGGCTCGTCCAGGGGCTCGGGGTCTCGGACGGGCTCCTGCCGTACATCGAGTGGATCCCGTTCGCGCACGGCTGGATCTACGTGCTGTACCTCGTCACCGTCGTCGATCTCTGGTCGAAGATGCGGTGGGGCCTCGGCCGTCTCGTGACGCTCGTGCTCGCCGGGGTGGTGCCGGTCATGTCGTTCGTCCTCGAGAAGCGTGTGGTGGCGGACGTCGGCGCGCGCCTGGACGCGCTCGAGCAGCGCCACGCAGGGGTTGCGGGCGGTACCGGCACGGAGCAGGGCTGACGGTGGCCGCTCCCGGGTCGGTCGGATCTCCCGTGCGTCTCGCGCCCCTCGTGGCAGTCTCGGGACCGTTGGGGCCCGACGAGGCGGCCCGGTACGCGCGTCACCTCGTGCTCCCCGGGATCGGCCCCGAGGGGCAGGGTCGGCTCGGTGCGGTCAAGGTCCTCGTCGTCGGCGCCGGAGGTCTCGGCAGCCCGACGCTGCTCTACCTCGCGGCGGCCGGGGTCGGGACCCTCGGCATCGTCGACGACGACCTCGTCGACGAGAGCAACCTCCAGCGGCAGGTGATCCACGGGGTCGCGGACGTCGGACGGCCCAAGGTCGAGTCCGCGCGCGAAGCGATCGCGTCCGTGAACCCGTCGGTGCGCGTCGTCGCGCACCCGGTGCGGCTCGATGCCACCAACGCCGTCGAGATCATGCGCGGGTACGACGTCGTGCTCGACGGGGCCGACAACTTCGCGACCCGGTACCTGGTCTCGGACGCCGCCGAGGTCGTCGGGATCCCCGTCGTCTGGGGCTCGATCTTCCAGTTCCAGGGACAGGTCAGTGTCTTCTGGGGAGCGCCGCGGCTCGCTGGTGCGGGGGTCGAGGGTGATCGCGCGGGGGTCGCCGGCCCGGCGGGCTCGGCGGGCGCTGAGGATTCTCCGGGCTGCGAGGTGGCCGCCGGTGCCGTGCTTCCCGACGGCCGGGGGTGACCTACCGCGATGTCTTCCCGGAGCCGCCGCCGCCCGGGTCGGTGCCCGACTGCGCGAGCGGCGGGGTGTTCGGCACCATGTGCGCGAGCGTCGGAGCCGCGATGGCGACCGAGGTCGTGAAGCTCGTGACCGGCGTCGGGCGAAGCCTCTACGGGCGGCTCGCCGTCCACGACGCGCTCGACGCGGGGTGGCGCGAGCTGTCGGTGCGGCCCGACCCCACCCGCGAACCCGTGACCGAGCTCTTGGGCGGTGCGGACGCCTACGCGGCGTTCTGTGGCCTGCCGTCGTCGGGCGACGGTAGCGGCGCGGCTGCGCGCACGGGTTCCGGCGGGCGGCCTGAAGCGTTCACCGCAGCCGATCTCGCGGCTGTGCTCGACGACGGGCTGGGGGACTGGGGCGGCTCTGTTGATCCTGATCGGCCGCGACCCGTGCTGCTGGACGTGCGCGAGGACTGGGAGGCGCAGATCGTGGCGATCCCTGGGGCGCGGCTCGTGCCGAGCGGAACCTTCGTCGGTGGCGGTGTCGCGGCTCGATCGGCGCTCGCGGACCTGCCGCGCGACCGCCCGGTGCTGGTGCTGTGCAAGGTCGGCGGGCGGTCGGCGACGGTCGCTGCTGCAGCGCGTGATGTCGGTGTCGATGCACGCTCGGTCGCCGGCGGGATCCTCGCCTGGGTGCGCGGCTACGCGCCCGGGGAGCGGACCTACTGAGCCGAGCCGGGAGCGTGCTGCGCGAGCGCGAGCGCACGTTCCGGTGCGGGCTACCGCGCGGACGGCGCCTCGGCGAGCAGCTCGACCCGGTTCCCGTGACCGTCGCGGCAGTGGAGACGTTCGTAGCCGTCGAAGGTGTGCCTCTCGGTGTCGTCGACCTCGAAGCCGAGATCGACGAGCCTGGACCGGGTCGTCTCCAGCGCCTCGCGGCTCTCCAGGACCAGCGCGGGGTGCGCCCGTCGCGCCGGGGTGAACGGTTCCTCCGTGCTGACGTGGATCTCTGCGGTCACCGAGCCCGCGGTGTCGAATGCGCGAAACCACACGCCGCCGCGAGCCGCTAGCGCCGGCGGCTTCTCGACCTCGGTCATGCCCAGCGCCTGCACGAAGAACTGTCGAGCGACGTCCTCGCCGCCCGTCGGACAAGCGATCTGGACGTGGTGGAGGTGCATGGGGTCCCTCGGTGTCGGTGTCGGTGTCGGTGTCGGTTGCGAAGTGTCTTGATGTCAAGATACCTGACGGCCGGCGGGGCCTGGCGGGAGAGCGGGGATCTCTCGGGATGCCGGCGGAGAGTGCGCCAGGGGCGCGCGCGGCCGGTCGCGGCACGAGCGGGAAGTGCGGCAGGGGCTCGTGCCGCAGGTCGCGGCACGAGCGGGAAGTACGACAAGGGCGCGTGCCGCAGGTGCCGGGACACCAGCAGAGTGAAGGCGTCGGAGCACTGGGGCGAGAGCGACGGCCGCGGGTGTCGGTAGGGGAGGTGCGAGCGCTCAGTACGGCGGCGGTCCGGGGTCGTCCGGGAGCTGCGGCGCGGAGAAGCGTTGCGGCTCGCGTCGGTAGGTGTGGGCCGTTGGGCTCGTCCAGGTCGTCTCGCCCGAGGTTGGGTCGCGTTCGACCCGCCACCGGCCGTGCGTCTTGAGGCGATGGTGGTGGCGGCACAGGGCGTGCAGGTTGTCGGCCCTGGTCGGGTTCGTCGATCCTGGGCTCGTCGCTGTCGGGCTCGTCCCTGCCTGGCTTATCGCTGCCGAGGTCGTCCCTGTTGCGCCCGCCGCCACTGTGCCGGATGCCACCGAGCCGTATGCCGCCGGATCGGGTGCTGACGCGGGAGGGAGGCCGGTGCCCGGGGGTGCGTCGGGTGCTGACGCGGGAGGGGAGCCGGTGCCGAGGCCTGCGAACGGGACGATGTGATCGAGGTCCGAGCGCGAGGCGGGGACGCGGCAACCGGGGAAGGCGCACGTCGCGTCCCGTGCCTCGACCGCGCTGCGGAGTGCTGCCGACGGCCGGTACGAGGTAGTGCCGGCGTCGGACAGGATCCCGGTGGCTGGGTCCGTGAGCAGGCGACGCCAGGTGGCGTCGGCGGCGATCTCTCGTGCGGCGTCGGCGGGGACGGGGCCGTACCCGCTGAGCTCGCCGGGGTGCTCGTCGAGCCCGAGCAGCGTGGACGCCGCGACCGTGACCTGTACGAGGTGCTTCGCGCCACGCCTGTGCGACGAGCCGGGTCGAGCGGTGGCCTCAGCGGCCGGCGCGACGATGCCTGTGCCTGTGCCTGTGCCTGTGCCTGTGCCTGTGCCTGTGCCTGTGCCTGTGCCTGTGCCTGTGCCTGTGCCGGTGCCAGTGCCCGTGCCCGAAGCTACGGCCCCCGCTCGTGGTGCGAATGCAGCGAGTCCCGAGCACAGGTCGACCAGGGCGTCGGCTCTGCGCTCGTCCATGGATCGGGCGTCGTCCCCGGCCTGCGCGCGGGCGGCGTCGTCGATCGAGGCCCAGACGCGGCGCGCGTACTCGGCCGGAAGGTACGCGGTGAGCCGGCTCATCGCGTCGGGGCAGGGGACGACCGAGACCGAACGCCGGCGCCGTTCGACGCGACGTCGGGCCGCGGCGGCGTCGGGGTCCAGTGCGATCTCGGCGCGTCGCGCGGCGTCGCGGAGTCGGGGTGCCGTCATCTCCTCCGCGGCCTCGACGAGCGAGGCGACGAGTGCCTGACGCTCCGGGAGTGGCGCACTCGGAGCCGCGTCGAGGAGCACCCGAGCCCGGCGCTCGTCGATGCGACCCGCCACCAAAGCTGCGCACACCACGGGGTGCTGGCCCAGGCCGGTGGCCAGCTCGGTCGTCCGTGAGGCGGCGGCTCTCGTCGTGCGGAGGCGCGCAGAGATCTCGTCGTCCACGAACTCGATGTCGCGCGACCCGGTGCGTCGGTCGAGGAGTTCGCGCACGAGCATCGCCTGCCGCGCCGTGGCCCAGGAGCGAACCTGCTCCCAGGCGGCGATCGCCTCGATGACCTCGGCATCGTCGAGCGCCGCCGGGTCCAACGAGGCGAACGTGGCGCACATGCCGGCATCGGGTGCGCGATGGGGTGGCGCGTCGCCGGAGCCGGGCCAGGGTGCGCCTGTCGACGAGCCGGTGGCGGTGTCGAGGCCGGTGGCTGAGGCTGCGGCAGAAGCTCCAGCGTCTCCCGTGCCCGTGCCCGTGCCCGTGCCCGTGCCCGTGCCCGTGCCCGTGCCCGTGCCCGTGCCCGTGCCCGTGCCCGGACCTGCGCCTGTGCTTGTGCTCGTGCTTGTATCCGCACCCGTGCGCTCGGTCCTTGCGGGGTACAGGCCCAGCGAGCCTGCCGTTCCCGGCGATTCGGGAACCGCCGCGGCGAGCCAGCGCTCGACCGCGGCCGAGAACTCGGTCTCGATCGCCGTTTCGACGGCTGACGACGACGATCCGGGTGTGCCGGCGAGTTCGACGTGCTCTGCGCCCTCCGCAGGGGCCGTCGATACGGACGCGTGCGAACGCTCGCGCATCTCTGGCGCCGCGGGGAGGCAGCAACCTGAGAGAGGCTGACCGGGGCTCGTTCGAACATATGTACAACCTACGGCGAGCCACCGACACGAGCGTTCGACGATCCACAGCACGTGCCCGACCCGGCGGTTCAGCCCCGATCAGGGTCCAGGTCGGAACCGGACCTGGACAGGGACGGGTCGAGACCGGTCCTTGCTCAGAGCGCCAGGTCGAGGTTTCCCGGCCTCCCGACGAGTCCCGTGACCGGTGACGACGCGAGCGCTCGTTCGCGCCGGGGGATCCGCCCGGCGCCGGCCGCGGCCCGGCCCGCCTCGACCGCGAGCCGCATCGCGCGGGCCATCCGGACCGGGTCCTCGGCCCTGGTGACTGCGGTCGCGAGGAGCACCCCGTCGCACCCGAGCTCCATCGCCTGTGCGGCCTCGGACGCCGTCCCGATCCCTGCGTCGAGGATCACCGGGACCGATGCCGCGGCCGCGATCGCCTCGACGTTCCGGGGGTTGCAGATGCCGAGCCCGGACCCGATGGGCGCCCCGAGGGGCATGACGGCCGCGCACCCGACGTCCTCGAGTCGGCGCGCGACGATCGGGTCGTCGTTCGTGTACGGCAGGACGACGAACCCGTCCCGGACGAGCTGGTCCGCGGCCTCGACGAGACCGGTGACGTCGGGGAGCAGCGTGACGTCGTCCGCGATCACCTCGAGCTTGACCCAGTCCGTCCCGCAGGCCTCTCGGCCGAGCTGCGCGGTCAGCACCGCCTCGCGGACGGAGAAGCAGCCCGCGGTGTTCGGCAGGGCGCGGATGCCGAGCCGGTCCAGCAGCCCCCACATCCCGGCGTCCTCGCCGGCGCCCGGCGCTGCCACCCGCCGGAGCGCGACCGTCGTCAGCTCGGTGCCGGACTCGACCAGCGCCTCCTCGAGAGCGACGAGGCTCGCCGCGCCGCCAGTACCCATCACGAGCCGCGACCCCAGCGTGGTCCCCGCGATCGTCAGAGGGTCCGAGGGCGCGGTACCGTCCGGGTTCGTCGTGCGCACGCCCTCAACCACCCTGCACCGCCGTCACGACCTCGACCCGGTCGCCCGGGGCGAGGACGTCGTCCGCCACTCGCCGCTCGGGACGACGGCGTCGTTGAGCGCGACGGCGACGCCGCGCGGACGGCCGTCGACGACCAGGCCGGGCGCGAGGTCGGCGACGACGCCGGCGAGGTCGGTGCTCGGGGCCAGCGGGCGGTCGCTCCCGTTCACGGTGATGGTGGGTGGCAGGGGTGTCGTCATCGAGCCCTCGCAGTCGAAATCGCAGTGGTCGTGGGGTCAGCAGTGAGGTCGGTGGTGGGCCGGTGATCGGCCCGCGGCGTGAAGCGCCCGGCGTCGACGGCAGCGACGGACGCGGCCATTGGTCGCCCGGCCAGCGAGGCGACGACGGCGTCCCCGGTGAGCGGGGCGAGCAGGACCCCGTTGCGGTGGTGGCCGGTGGCCAGCGAGAGGCCCGGCACACCGCTCGGCCCGACGATCGGCAGGTTGTCCGGGGTCGCGGGACGCGCCCGCGGCGTCGCCTCGACCAGCTCCAGCTCGTCGACCGCGGGGACGACGGCGCGGGCGTCGCGCAGCAGCGCGAACACGGCGCCGGCCTCGACGCGCCGGTCGTCGGGCTTCTCGTCGCTCGTCGCGCCGATGACGATCTCGGACGGCGCCCCGCCGGTCGCTGAGTCGGTCGCCGTGTCGGCTCCCGCCTCGGGACCCCGGCCCGAGGCGCGCGGGACGACGTACACCGGCCGCCCCTGGACGCGCCCCCGCACGACGTGGGCCAGATCGAACCACGACGGTGCGGCGAGCCGGAGCGTGACGCCCTTCACGGGTCGGACGGGAGCCGCGACCGGGAGGTCGGCCAGCAGCGCAGGTGCGCCCGTCCCGGCGGCGAGCACGACGGTCCCGGCGCGGCGCTCCTCCCCCGTTCGTCGACGGCCCCGGTGACGCGGGGCCCGCCGCCCGCGCGGTCCGTCAGCAGCGAGGACACGCGGCGGCGGACGACGGCCCCGCCCGCCTCGCGGACGGCGATCAGCAGGGCGCGATGCACCGAGCGGGGGTCGACCTGGTGGTCGCTCGGGGACCAGAAGGCCCCGGCTACCGGCCCGACGAGCGGTGAGCGCTCGCGGGCGGCAGCTGCGGTGAGCTCCTCGATGTCCATGCCCCAGCGGTGCTGGGTCCGGGCGAGGCGCCGGGACTCGGCGACGTCGTCGGCGTCGTAGGCCACGGTCATCGTCCCGGTGCGGCGGAGGCCGACGTCCAGCCCCGACGCGGCCTCGAGGTCCGCCGCGAACGCAGGCCACAGCGCCGCGGAGTCGCGGTTCATCGCAGCCAGCCGCTCTTCGCCGTAGTCGGCCTCGGTGACGGCGGCGAGCATCCCCGCGGCAGCGTGGGTGGCGCCGTCCCCGGGGGTCGGGTCGAGGACCTCGACGGTCAGGCCCGCGCTCAGGGCGCGCCACGCGACGCTGAGTCCGATGATGCCCGCGCCGACGACCAGGAGGTCGCGGACGCCTCCGTCGGCACCTCCATCGGCACGGTGGTGCCCGCGTGCAGGTTCGACCATGGGTGGCTCCCTTCGCCGGCATGACCCGGAGCAGGTTCGACGGTCGGCGGTTCGCCCTCTCAGCCCCAGCGGGGCTCCCGTGCCCGGCCAGGGTAACCCGCCCTGCGGACGCCGGGGCCCCCGCGTCCGACCGTCGGTATGCTCGCCGCGATGACCAGCGACGAGCAGCGCGACCTGCAGGGCGACGACGTGTCGGACGGCGGCCCGGCGGCCTGGCGGGCGCGGCTCGCCGGGGCGCGCCTGTACCTGTGCACGGACGCCCGGGAGGACAGCGGCGACCTCGAGGAGTTCCTGCACGCCGCGCTCCGCGGCGGGGTCGACGTGGTCCAGCTGCGCGACCGGACGCTCGATGTGCGCCGCGAGCTCGAGCTCCACGAGCTGGTCGGCGCGGTGGCGTCCGAGCACGGCGCGCTCTGGGCGGTCAACGACCGGGCGGACGTGGCCGGACTCACCTCGGCGCCGATCTTCCACACGGGGCAGGACGACCTGCCGGTCGCCGCGTCGCGCAGGCTCCTGGGCGCCGGGCCGGTCCTCGGACGCTCGACCCACGCTGCTGCGGAGGCCGCCGCGGCGGAGGCAGACCCGGAGGTCGACTACTTCTGCGTCGGGCCGCTGTGGGCGACGCCGACCAAGCCCGGGCGGCCCGCGGTGGGGATCGACCTGCTGCGCGAGGTCGCTGCCTCGCGCCCGACGACCCCGTGGTTCGCGATCGGCGGCATCGATCTCGACCGCATCGACGAGGTCGTGGCGGCCGGCGCGACGCGGGCCGTCGTCGTGCGCGCCATCACCGGCGCGAGCGATCCCGAGGCCGCGGCGCGGGCGCTGCGCGGCCGGCTGCCGAGATGACGGCCGCCTGAGCGCGAACCTGCCGTCCCGCGGGTCCCTGCTCGGCCACTATCCTGGGGCCGTGACCGCAACCCCCGCAGCCGCAGCGCCCTCCTCGGACGAGACGTCCTCCGACGTGCCTCCGCACACGCCCGCCCCGACCCCGAGGCCCGTCCTCGTCGTCGACTTCGGCGCCCAGTACGCGCAGCTCATCGCGCGACGCGTGCGCGAGGCGAACGTCTACTCCGAGATCGTGCCCCACTCCTTCAGCGTCGAGCAGATGCTCGCGAAGGACCCGGTGGCGATCATCCTGTCCGGCGGTCCTTCGTCGGTCTACGCCCAGGGCGCGCCGTTCGTCGACCCCGCGCTGTTCGACGCCGGCGTCCCGGTGCTCGGCATCTGCTACGGCTTCCAGGCCATGGCGAAGGCCCTCGGCGGGACCGTCGCCCAGACCGGCGCCCGTGAGTACGGCGGCACCGAGGTCGAGGTCTGCTCGGCCGGGGTGCTGCTCGCCGACACCCCCGAGCACCAGACCACCTGGATGAGCCACGGCGACTCCGTGCACGAGGCGCCGTCCGGGTTCGAGGTGCTCGCGACGTCGTCCGGCAGCCCGGTCGCAGCCTTCGAGGACGGCGACCGCCGCCTCTACGGGGTGCAGTGGCACCCCGAGGTGAAGCACTCCGCGCACGGCCAGACCGTGCTCGAGCACTTCCTCTACGAGGGCGCCGGGCTCGCACCCGACTGGACCGCGAGCAACGTCGTCGCCGACCAGGTCGCCGCGATCCGCGCGCAGGTCGGGGACGCGCGCGTCATCTGCGGGCTCTCCGGGGGCGTCGACTCCTCGGTCGCCGCCGCCCTCGTCCAGAAGGCTGTCGGGGACCAGCTCACCTGCGTCTTCGTCGACCACGGCCTGCTCCGCGCGGGCGAGGCCGAGCAGGTCGAGCGCGACTTCGTCGCCGCGACGGGCGTGCGGCTCATGGTCGTCGACGCGCGCGAGCGGTTCCTCGAGGCACTCGCGGGCCACAGCGACCCCGAGACCAAGCGCAAGATCATCGGCCGCGAGTTCATCCGTGTCTTCGAGGACGCCGCCCGCGACGTCGTGGCGGACGCCGGCGCTCACGGCGACGAGGTGAAGTTCCTGGTCCAGGGCACGCTCTACCCCGACGTGGTCGAGTCGGGCGGCGGTGAGGGCGCGGCGAACATCAAGAGCCACCACAACGTGGGCGGGCTCCCGGACGACCTGCAGTTCTCCCTCGTCGAGCCCCTGCGGACGTTGTTCAAGGACGAGGTCCGGGCGGTGGGCCTCGAGCTCGGCGTGCCGGAGGAGATCGTCTGGCGCCAACCGTTCCCGGGGCCGGGGCTCGGCATCCGGATCGTCGGCGACGTGACCGCCGAGCGTCTCGAGGTCCTGCGTGCGGCCGACGCGATCGCTCGCGAGGAGCTCTCCAAGGCGGGCCTCGACCGCGAGATCTGGCAGTGCCCCGTCGTCCTTCTCGCCGACGTGCGCTCGGTCGGTGTCCAGGGCGACGGTCGTACCTACGGGCACCCGATCGTGCTCCGGCCGGTGTCGTCCGAGGACGCGATGACGGCCGACTGGACCCGTCTGCCCTACGACGTGCTCTCGGTCATCTCGACCCGCATCACCAACGAGGTGAGCGAGGTGAACCGCGTGGTGCTCGACGTCACGAGCAAGCCGCCGGGCACCATCGAGTGGGAGTGACGGCGCGCCAGTAGTCTCCCCATCATGCGCATCGTCCATGTCACCGACTGCTTCGCCCCCGGACGGGCGGGATCGAGTCGCAGGTCGGCGACCTCGCCGCAGCACAGGCCGCTGCCGGGGACGACGTCCACGTCCTCACCGCGACCTTCGGGGCCGGTGGCGAGCACGCCGGCGCGGTCGAGCACTCGCGAGGTGTCACGGTGCACCGGCTCGGCTCGCGGTTCACGGCGGGGCTCCCCGTCAACCCGTGGAGCGGGCCCCGGCGCATGCGCGACGTCCTGCGCGAGGTCCGGCCGGACGTCGTCCACGTCCACTCCGGCCTCGTCGCCCCGTTCGCCTACGACGGTGCGCGCACGGCGCGCGCTCTGGAGCTCCCGACCGTCGTGACGTGGCACTCGATGCTCGACGGCGGGATCCCCGTCCTGCGCGCAGGGACGCGGCTGCTCGGCTGGCGTGAATCGCGGATCGTCCCGACGGCCGTCAGCCGGGCCGCGGGGGCACGGGTGGAGACCGTCATGGGTCTCGAGCCCGGGTCCGTGCAGGTCGTGCCCAACGCGATCGACGTCGCGGACTGGCAGGAGAAGGTCGGACGGCGCGTGCCCGACCCGGACGGCGTGGTCCGGTTCGTCTCGACGATGCGCCTCGAGCCGCGCAAGCGCGGCCGGCACCTGATCGACGCGTTCGCCGAGGCGGTGGTGGCACTGCCGGACGGCGCGGTCCGCCTCACGATCATCGGCGCCGGGTCCGAGGACGAGCTGCTCCGCCGACGTGTCGAGAAGCACGGGCTGGAGCACCTGGTGGACATGCCCGGCCGCCTGACCAGGGCCGAGGTCGGCGCGGCGTACGCCACCGCCGACGTGTTCTGCTCCCCGGCGATCCTCGAGGCGTTCGGCATCGCGGCGCTCGAGGCGCGGAGCGCCGGGCTGGCCGTCATCGCCCGCCGGGGGACCGGCGTCGTCGAGTTCGTCGACCACGGCGACGAAGGCCTGCTCGTGGACAGCGACGGTGGCATGGCGGCGGCGATGGTCCGCCTCGCCGTCGACCGGGAGCTCCTCGACAGGCTGATCGACCACAACGCGCACAAGGTCCCGCCCTTCACCTGGGAGATCGCCACCGCGCGGGCGGCGGACGTCTATGCGCAGGCGTGCTCACAGGCCTGAGCCGGCGCACCTGCCGGTGAGCGCCCGTGCGTGGGTGCCGGCGGTCGACGCCCCAGGTCACGGGGAGATTGCGAACAGGTCTTCTCCGCGACGAATCGGACAGATGGCACTAGCGTTTCTTTTGTCAGCCTGGTGAACGTGTGCGATCCGCTGGTGGGGCAGGTCGCAGCACGGCGGCGGGCGACGACGGTAGGAGTCCGGATCACGCCTCACCCACCGCCACACCAAGGAGCATCATGTCGACCACAGCAGCAGCCCCCGCCCGCGGGGCGAAGGGGATCGGGCTCATCTCGATCATCGCAGGGATCATCCTCATCGTCGCCGGCGCGGTGACCTGGTACGTCGTGAGCGACCAGCTCAAGGAGCAGAAGATCACCGTCTCCGACGACTCGGAGTTCCTGCCCGGGGACACGGTGGACGGCCCCTTCTCGGCGTTCGCGCAGGCCCAGATCATCGACCACCACGCCCTCGAGGCCACCGGCGGCAAGACGTATGCCGAGCTCGACCAGGACGACCCGACCCGTCAGACCGCGATGACGGCCTCGTTCCTGCGCGCGTCGCTGTTCACGTCCGTCGTCGCCTACGGCGTCTGCGCCCTCGTGTTCGGCCTCGGCATCATGTTCATCCTCCTCGGGATCGGCATGCGAAGGCTCAGCGGCGGATCGGTCGTCAACGTCGTGCCGGCGCCCGCGGACTCGTCCTCCTCGACCCGTGCGCCCGCAGCGGCGCCCGCGCCCGCAGCGGCCCCGGCTCCTGCAGCTCAGCCGACCCAGCCGGCTCAGCCGACCCAGCCGACCCAGCCGACCCAGCCGACCCAGCCGGCTCAGCCCACTCAGGCTCGGGAGACCGAGCGGCCCAAGGACGACAGCTCCGGGGTCTGAGTCTCCGGACAGCACGCACGAGGAGGGTGGGGCAGCGCACGCTGCCCCACCCTCCTGTCGTGTGACGGGGCCGGTGCGTCAGGCCCGCGATCGGCGGCGTACCGCGGCCACGACCGACCCGATCACCAGGGCCGCGCCGCCCCCGCCGAGCACCACGATGAGTGCCAGACCCGCGTCGAACGACGCGCCGAGCGCGACGCTCAGCACGGTCGTGCCGATCACCCCGAGGATCAGCGCCCACACCACCGTCGCGATGGTGACGCGGCGCGGACGCCGGGCCGAGGCGTTCGGCGCGGGGGAGTGTCCGGTGCCGTGCGCCTCTGCCTGAGGTGCGCCAGGGTGAGGTGCTGCCTGAGAAGCGCTCGGAGCATCGCTGATGCCCGTCGTGTCGCCGGACCCGAACCGTGAGATCGGTCGGGTGTGCCCCGCGGCACCGAGCGGGGCCCCCGCAGTTGCGGCGGTGCCGTAGCTCGGAATCTGCTCGGTCGCGTCCGGCGTCGTCTCCGCCGTGGCGTCTGTGCCGCTGCCGTGGCTCGGGAGCGGCTCGGTCGCGTCGCCGGAGTCCCGTGTCGTCCCGAAGATCGCCGTGTCCAGCGGCTCGGTGCGATCCGCCGCCGGGTGCGGGGTGATGATGCTCTGCGTCTCGGTGGTAGCGGCCGCCTCGGACGTCTCGCTCTCCACCGCAAGGGTCTTCGTGCCGTCTGCTTCGGGGGCGCCCGGCTCGCTCTCGTCGGGCTCGCTCGCGATCGGCTCGTCGTCGGCATCCTCGGGTGCGAGGTCGTCGACGGGCTCCGACGTGACGTCGTCCGGTCGCTCGGTCTGCTGCTCTGCCGGCCGCGCCTCGTCCGGCGCCGTCCCCTGCTGGTCGTCGGCCGTGGTCATGACGCCTCCTGGATGTCGATGTTGCCTGCTCGCCCGCGGATGTCGAGCGCGATGTCGGGGCGCGCGCCGGCCTCGGCGTCGTCGTCCTCGAAGTGGATGTCGTCCCCACCGAACAGCTGGGCGCTCCGGTACCCGCCCTCGTCGTCGTTGTACCAGGTGACCTGGCCCGCCCAGAGGTCGGCGTCCACGACGACCGCGGCCTCCGCGGGCACGATGATGTTCACGTTCCCGGCGCCGAACCGCACCGGGACGGTGACCGGTCCACCGGCCCCCGCGCCCTCGGTGAGGTCGAGGAGGTGAGGTCGAGGGTGGCGTCCCCGGCGACGAAGGAGAGCCCGTCCTCGGCCTCCGCGCGGTCCGTCGGCGCGTAGTAGCCGCTGCTCACGGCCTGCTGCACACCGGTCGGCTCGAAGAGGTCGTTCGCGGTCCAGAGGCCGATCGGGACCCCGACCACCATGAGCAGCCAGGCGATCCCGCTCAGCCCACCGCTGCGCCGTCCGGCCAGACCGACCACGAGGATCGCCAGCGCCACCAGCACGAGGCTCGCGCCGACCCACGTGAGGACGCCGGGCGCGGCGAGCGTGCCCGCCTGATCGGCGAGCAGCATCCCTGCTCCGCCGATCAGCATGATGCCGAGGACCATGCCGACCACCGTGCTGCCGGCCGGCCGCGGGCGGTCCTGCTGGCGGCGCAGCTGCTCGGCGTGCCGCTGCTCTGCGCGGACCCTGCTCTGCTCGGCGCGCTGCGCGGCCTTGTCCCGGGCCTGCTGTGCCTTCTGGGCCGCCACCTGGTCCGCCCACGCCCTGTTCTGCTCCGCGCGCTCGCGCTCGACGCGTGCGTTCGCCTGAGCCGGGGCCGGCGGTGCCGGCGGTGCCGGCGGCATGGCGGACCACGAGGTCGTCGAGGGCTGCCCGGCGGGCCCGGCGGGACCGGCGGACGGCGTCGACGCCTCAGGACCCCATGCCTGCTGGGCCTGCGGAGCCTCGGCAGCGCGCCGACTCCTGCGGTGCGAGCGCACGCCCGCGAAGACGAGGTACGTCACGCCGACGACCGCAGCGAGCCAGAAGAGCCCGCCGAGCCACCCGAGCCCGATCCGGTCGGTGATGGACCACCATCCGTCGCCCCAGCTGAACCCGGCGACCACGACGGCGGCCGCGCCGACGATCGCGACGTCGACGTCGCCGCGGGCGGTCTGCTCCGCGTGGATGCGCCCGTCCTTGGCGTCGGGCAGGAGCGCCCAGGCGAACCCGTACAGGACGAGGCCGAGGCCGGTGAGGAAGAAGCTGAGCACGAGGAGCCCGCGGACGAGCAGCGGGTCGAGCCCGAAGCGCGCGGCGACGCCGGCGGCGACGCCGCCGACCCAGCGGTCCTGCTCGCGGACGAGTCCCATGCGGCGGATCGACGCGAAGAACCCGGTGCCCGACGGCGGTGCGACGCCGGGTCCGGTGGCGTCGGGTCCGGTGGGGTCGGGTGGTGCGCCCGGTCCGGGCGGTCGGCCCTCGTGTCCCGTCGGCGCCCCCGTCGGGGCACCCGTCGGTCCACCCGTCGAGGGCCGGTCCGACGCCGAGGCGTCGGGGCGCTCGTCGTCCATGTCTGCGTTCGTGCCGGGATCAGTGCGTTCGTCCATGCATCCATCGTGGTGCCGCCCGCCGCACCCGGGCTATGGGGTGTTCCCCTGACCGGACCCTGGTCCTGCGGTCCCGCCACCCTGGTTCGTCCCCCTGATGCCCCGGAGACGGGCTCGCCGCGACGGATCCGTGTGACGATCGTGGCATGACCAGTACCGCGGACCGGCAGGCGCCCTCCCGGCTGCCGCTGCGCCGTCCGACCCAGGACCGCTGGGTGGCCGGGGTCTGCGCGGGCGTGGCCGCGCACACCGGCGTCAAGGTCGGGTACGTGCGCGCCGCGATCGCCGTCCTGGCTCTCGCCGGCGGCGCAGGGGTTCTCCTGTACGTGTTCTGGTGGCTCACCGTCCCGAGCGGGGACCCGAGGGCCGCGGCCGAGGCACAGCGGCCCGCGGCGCTCGGCCGGATCGCGCCCCGGCTGCGCGTCGGGTCCACGACGGTCACCGCCAGGGACGTGGTGCTCGGGCTCGTCCTCCTGGCGCTCGCGGGGCTCCTCGTCGCGCTGCGGGTGGGGGTCGACGTCGAGGTCGGGTGGTTGGTCCCCGTGCTGATCGTCCTCGGTGGCGCCGCGCTCGCGTGGAGCCGGCTGGACGACGTCGAGCGCGGGAGCTGGTTCGCCGGGCGCGGTCGGGCAGCCGCCGCGGACAACGGTGTGCTCCCGGTGGACGGACGCGCGCGGTCCGGCCGGTTCCGGCTGCTCGGGGGCCTGGGCCTGGTGCTCGTCGGGCTGCTGCTGCTGGTCACGCAGGCGGACTCGTTCGCGGCGATGGCGCGGTCGACGGTGTCCGCGGTCGCCGTCCTCGCCGGGGTGGCCGTCGTCCTGGCTCCGTGGTGGCTGCGGCTCGTGCGCCAGCTCGGCGACGAGCGCGCGGCCCGGGCGAGGAGTCCGAGCGGGCCGACATCGCTGCCCACCTCCACGACTCCGTGCTCCAGACCCTGGCGCTGATCCGGGCCCGTGCCGACGACCCGGAGTCCGTCGCGCGGCTCGCCCGCAGCCAGGAGCGCGAGCTGCGGACCTGGCTGTACGACGACCGCGCGGAGGCGGGGACGTCCGTGGCGAGCGACCTGCGCGGGCTCGTCGGTGAGATCGAGGACGCCCGGATCCACCGCTCGGGCGACGGAGGCACCGAGGCGGTCGCGATCGACGTGGTCGTCGTCGGGGACCGGACCCCCACGGAGGCGACACGGGCCCTGCTCCAGGCGGCGCGCGAGGCGCTCGTGAACGCGGTCGCGCACGGAGCGCCCCCGGTGTCGGTGTACCTCGAGGTCGGCGCGTCCGAGGTGTCGGTCTTCGTCCGGGACCGCGGCGACGGGTTCGACCCGGGCGCGATCGCCCCCGACAGGTTCGGCGTGCGCGAGTCGATCCTCGGCAGGGTCCGACGACGCGGGGGTACGGCTCAGGTGGTGAGCCGGGCAGGCTGGGGCACGGAGGTACGGCTGACCGTACCGGTGGACGACACGGAGGAGCAGCGATGAGCACGACGGCGCACGGGGCGGGACCGGGGCCGGGGTCGGCGAGCGGACCCGTCACGGTGGTGCTCGTGGACGACCACGACATGTTCCGGGCCGGGGTCCGGGCGAGCCTGGACACCCGGGTCGCGGTCGTCGGCGAGGCCGACTCCGTCGACCGCGCGATCGCCGTGGTCCGCGAGACCCGGCCCCAGGTCGTGCTCCTGGACGTGCACCTGCCGGGAGGCTCCGGCGGCGGGGGAGCGGAGGTCCTCGCGGGCTGCGCCGACCTCACGGCGACGACGAGGTTCCTCGCCCTGTCGGTCTCCGACGCGGCCGAGGACGTCGTCGCGGTGATCCGGGCCGGCGCCCGCGGGTACGTGACGAAGGCGATCTCCGGTCCCGACCTCGCGGCGGCCGTGGTCCAGGTCGCGGGCGGGGACGCGGTGTTCTCGCCGCGTCTCGCCGGGTTCGTGCTGGACGCCTTCGGCACGTCCGCCGCGGACGTCGCGATCACCGACGACGAGCTCGACCGGCTCTCGGCCCGCGAGCAGGAGGTCATGCGCCTCATCGCCCGCGGGTACGCCTACAAGGAGGTCGCCGCGGAGCTCTTCATCTCGATCAAGACCGTCGAGACCCACGTCTCCGCCGTCCTGCGCAAGCTCCAGCTCTCCTCGCGCCACGAGCTCACGCGGTGGGCGGCGCAGCGCAGGCTGCTCTGACGAGGCCTGTGCTCGATCCCTGGTCGGCACCTGGCCGACCCTGCCCGACCCTGGGCGGCCCTGGCCTGCATCTGGCCGCCAACCCGCCCGCACCCGCCTCGCGTATCGCCTGTTCGCAGGCGCGGAGTCCACGAGCTGAACGGGAGCGTCTCGCACGCCGACCATCTCTGGATTTCCCGGTCCTGCCGGGCTTATATTGCTTGTGAAAGATTTCACTAAGACGCACGAAGCATCGAAGGGGACACACATCATGAGCACCGCAACCCGCAGCAACGGCCTCGTCAAGTGGACCGGCATCGTCTCGATCGTCGCCGGACTCGTCATGGTCATCGCCGGCGCCGTCACGTGGGGCACCGTCTCGGCGGAGCTCTCCGAGCAGCAGATCACCGTGTCGGAGGACGCCGACTTCCTCGCCGGTGACGACGTCGACGGGCCGTTCTCGGCCTACGCCCAGGCGGAGATCATCGACCACCACGCCCTCGAGGCGACCGACGGCAAGACCTACGCCCAGCTCGACAAGGAGGACCCGCTGCGGGCCACCGCGATGAACGCCTCGTTCCTGCGTGCTTCGCTCTTCACCTCGGTCGTCGCCTACGGTGTCGCCGCCCTGGTCGTCGGCCTCGGCGCCCTGTTCACGTTCTTCGGCATCGTGACCGTCAAGGTCAACGGTGGCAAGAAGGAGCTCCTCGAGGCCCCCGAGGCCGAGAAGATCACCGCGTGACACCTCCCCTCCGGGGAACCACAGGCCGCGGCTGACCGCCGCGAGTCGCCACAGCACCGAGGGTGCGGGCCAGGAGCCCGCACCCTCGGTGCTTTTCAGTGCGCTCAGTCAGTTCTGTTCGGCCACCCACGCGGGCGAGAGCCGGACGACGTCCCCCACCACCGTGATCGCCGGAGCGCGGACCTCGGCCGCGGCCGCGACGTCCGCGATCGTGGCGAGCGTGCCGACGGTCGCGCGCTGCCGGGGGCCGTACCCGTCCTCGACGACCGCGACCGGCGTCCCGGGGTCCCGCCCCGACGCGACGAGCGCCTCGGCCGACGCCCGCAGCCGCGAGACCCCCATGAGCAGCACGACGGTGTGGTCGCTCGCGGCAGGGACGCTCCCGATGTCCTCGTGGCCGGTGACGACCGTGAACCCCCGGGACAGGCCGCGGTGCGTGATCGGGATCCCCACGGCGGCCGGCACGGAGATCGCGCTCGTCACGCCGGGCACGACCTCCACCTCGATGTCGTGCTCGCGGCAGGTGGCGAGCTCCTCACCGCCCCGGCCGAACACGTACGGGTCGCCGCCCTTGAGCCGGACGACGTCCCGCCCCGCGAGGGCGTGGCGCACGAGGGTCGCGTTGATCTCGTCCTGGGGCACGGGGTGGTGCCCGGGCAGCTTGCCGACGTCGACGATCTCGACGTCGTCGGCCAGGTCGTCGAGCAGACCCCGCGGCGCGAGGCGGTCGACGACCACGACGTCCGCCTGGGCGAGGAGGAACCTGCCGCGGGCGGTCACCAGACCGTCGGCGCCGGGACCGCCGCCCACGAGCGCGACGTGACCGACGGCGCCGTCGGTGCCGTCGGTGCGGTGGCCGCCCCCGCTGCGGTCCCGGAGCGCGTCCGGACCCGGCGCAAGGGGAGCGCGCCGGACTCGAGGCCGGCCGCGACGGCGTCCCGGACGCGGCGTGCGCGGCGCGGGTCGCGCCCGCCGTGGACGGCGATGCCGACCTCGGCGCCGCCGGACACCGTCACCCGCGCCACCGCGGGGACCCAGGCGCTGCCCTGGCCGGCGTCGCCGGCCTGGACGCAGAAGGTGCGCTGCGCCTCCGCATCGGCGGCCACCCGCGAGTCCACCTCGGGGACACCGGTCGCCGTGTGGACGAGCCACGCGCCGTCGACGTCGCCCGCCGAGTAGTCGCGGGCCCGCCAGTCGATGGTGCCGGCCTCGGCGTGGGCGCGCAGCGACGTGGTCACCGTGGGTGCCACGAGCGTGACGCGCGCGCCCGCACCGACGAGCCCGAGGGTGCGCCGCTCGGCGACGGGGCCCCCGCCCACGACGACGACCCGCCGGTCCCGGACCACCAGGCCGAGCGGGTAGAGCCGGTCCTGGGGCGGCGTGTCGGCGACCGCGGTGACGTCCTCCGCGCCCCCGGACCCTGTCGTGTCGTGCATGCCTGCTCTCCCGGTGGTCACGTCGTGCGCGTTGCTCGTCCTCGCCGTCGGCTCAGATCGAGTACTGCGCCGGTCGTTCGTCGGGGTGGCGGACGGCGGCCAGCGCGTCGCCGACCATACCGGCGGCGAGCGTGCCCCCGTCCTGCGCGTCGATCAGCAGGAACGCGCCGGTGCGCCGCGCGATCACGTACTCCTCGGCCGCGACCGGCGAGGCGAGGCGCAGCCGGACCCGACCGATGTCGTTGAGCCCGAGCTCCTCGCCCGGGACGAGCTCGGCGGCGTCCAGGTCGAGGCGCCCGACGACGTCGCGCACCACGGCCTTGACCGTCCGGGTGGTGTGCTTGAGCAGCACCCGGGCGCCCGGGCGCAGCGGTGAGTCACCCAGCCACGCGACCATGCCCTCGATGTCCTGCGTGACCGGTGGGGCGTCGTCCGCGGCCGCGATGAGGTCGCCGCGCGAGACGTCGACCTCGTCGGTGAGCCGGATCGTCACCGACTGGGGCGCGAACGCCTCGGTCCGGCTGCCGTCGGCGGTGTCGATGCCGGCGACCGTCGTGGTCCGCCCGGAGGAGGACGACGACCGGGTCGCCGACGCGGACGACACCCGAGGCGATCTGCCCGGCGTAGCCCCGGTAGTCGCGGTGCTCCTCGGAGATCGCGGCGCCCTGGGGGCGGATCGCGAGCTGGACGGGGAACCGGAACGCCTCGACGTCGGGCTCGTCGGCGGTCGGCAGCGACTCGAGGAGCTCCAGGAGCGTGGGCCCGGAGTACCAGGGGGTCCGCTCGCTGCGGTCCACGACGTTGTCCCCGACCAGCGCGGAGACAGGCAGCGGGTGCACGTCGGCCACGCCGAGCGACGCCGCGGTGCGACGGATGTCGGCCGCCAGCTCGTCGTAGCGGGCCTGCGAGTAGTCGACCAGGTCGATCTTGTTCACGGCGACGACGATGTGCGGCACGCGCAGCAGGCTCGCGACCGCGAGGTGCCGCCGGGTCTGCTCGAGCAGACCCTTGCGGGCGTCGATGAGGAGGACCAGGGCGTCGGCGGTGGACGCACCGGTCACCGTGTTGCGCGTGTACTGGACGTGACCGGGGCAGTCGGCGAGCACGAACGAGCGGTTCGCGGTCGCGAAGTACCGGTAGGCCACGTCGATCGTGATGCCCTGCTCGCGCTCGGAGCGCAGGCCGTCGGTGAGCAGCGCGAGGTCGGCGCCCTCGAGGCCGCGGTCGCGCGAGACACGCTCGACGGCCTCGATCTGGTCGGCGAGCACCGACTTCGAGTCGAAGAGCAGCCGGCCCACGAGCGTGGACTTGCCGTCGTCGACGGACCCGGCGGTCGCGAGGCGCAGCATCGTGGTGGTGGTGCGGGGGAGCACTGCGGGCGTGCTCGGCACGGTGGTCTGGGCGCTCATCTTAGAAGTACCCCTCCTTCTTGCGGTCTTCCATGGCGGCCTCGGAGATGCGGTCGTCGGCGCGGGTCGCGCCCCGCTCGGTGATGCGTGTCGCGGCGACCTCGGCGATGACCGCCTCGACGTCGCGGGCGTCCGACTCGACCGCGCCCGTGCACGACATGTCGCCCACCGTGCGGTAGCGCACGAGGCGGGTCTGCACCGTCTCCCCGTCGCGCGGCCGGGAGTGGGGCCCGACGGCGAGGAGCATGCCGTCGCGCTCGAACACCTCGCGCTCGCTCGCGTAGTAGAGGCCCGGGAGCTGGATGTCCTCGCGGGCGATGTACTGCCACACGTCGAGCTCGGTCCAGTTGCTCAGCGGGAACACGCGCACGTGCTCGCCCGGACGGTGGCGGCCGTTGTACAGGTTCCACAGCTCCGGGCGCTGGTTGCGCGGGTCCCACTGCCCGAACTCGTCGCGCAGCGAGAAGATGCGCTCCTTGGCGCGCGCCTTCTCCTCGTCGCGGCGACCACCGCCGAACACTGCGTCGAAGCGGTGCTCGGCGATCGCGTCGAGCAGCGGCTGGGTCTGCAGCGGGTTGCGGGTGCCGTCCGAGCGCTCCCGGAGCCGGCCGTCGTCGATGTACGACTGCACGGACGCGACCTCGAGGCGCAGGCGCAGACGGTCGGCTGTGGCGTCCCGGTACGCGAGGACCTCGGGGAAGTTGTGCCCCGTGTCGACGTGCAGCACCGGGAACGGCACGGGCGCCGGCCAGAACGCCTTGGTCGCGAGGTGCAGCATCACGACGGAGTCCTTGCCGCCGCTGAACATCAGGACGGGCCGTTCGAACTCGGCCGCGACCTCGCGGAAGATGTGGATCGCCTCGCTCTCGAGCGCGTCGAGCTGCGAGAGCCTGCGGCTCGTCGAGAGCGGGGCCGCGGCCCCGTCCTGCGCGGTGGTCGTCACGTCGGTCCCTCCGGCCCCGGGGGGCGTGGTGTCGATCAGTTCGGTCGTCATACGTGGAGCCCGCATTCCGTCTTGTCGAGGCCGGCCCAGCGGCCGGAGCGTGGGTCGTCGCCGGGGGCGACGCGTCGGGTGCACGGGGCGCAGCCGATCGACGGGTACCCGTCGTTCAGCAGCGGGTTGAGCGTGACCTGGTGCTTCGTGGCGTAGGCGAGCAGGTCGTCGAAGGTCCACGCGGCCAGGGGTTGATCTTCACCAGGCCGTTCTTGTGGTCCCACGTCACGAGGGGGTCTTGGCGCGGGTCGGGGCCTCGTCGCGGCGGACGCCGGTCACCCACACCTCGTACCCGGCGAGGGTGCGCTGCAGGGGCTCGACCTTGCGCATCTGGCAGCAGAGCCCGGGGTCGCGGCCGAACAGGTCCTTGCCGTGCTTCTCGTCCTGCTCCGCCACGGTGAGCTCCGGGAGGACGTCGACGATCGTGACGTCCATCGACTGCGCGACGGCGTCCCGGGTGCCGTAGGTCTCGGCGAAGTGGTATCCCGTGTCGAGGAACAGCACGTCGACCCACGGCGCGGCCTGCGCCACCACGTGGGGCAGCACGGCGTCGGCCATCGAGCAGGCGACCGCGATGCTCGTCCCGAACTCACGCTCCGCCCAGGCGACGACCTCCGCCGCGGACGCCTCGTCGTCCGACCCCACGCCGGAGCCGGAGAGCTCGGCGACGCCGCGGGCGACCACCTCCTTGAGCTCCTCGTCGGAGCGCTTCGGCGGTGCGGACGCCCGTGCGGCCTGCGCTCGGGCGCGGGACTCGTCGCGCTCGGCGCTGCGGGCCTGCGCGGCCGCGCGGAGGGCGGCGAGCGGGTTGCTCGTCCCGGCGGTCATGTCAGCAGCTCCTCGTCCACGCGGTGCGCCCACTGGGCGAACGACTCGTCGCCCTCGTGCTCGGCCTCGTAGGAGCGCACGACGCGCTCGACGTAGTCCGGCAGCTGCTCGGCCGTGACCTTGAGCCCGCGCACCGTACGACCGAGTCCTGCCGCCTCCCGGTCGTCGGAGGCCAGCCCGCCGCCGAGGTGCACCTGGAAGCCGGGGACCTGCTGCCCGGCGTCGTCGGTGATGAGCTGGCCCTTGAGCCCGATGTCCGCGGTCTGGATGCGGGCGCACGAGTTCGGGCAGCCGTTGATGTTCAGCGACAGCGGCTTCATGTGGGACAGGTCGCCGAGGCGCTTCTCCAGCTCGTCGATGGCGGACGACGCGGTCGCCTTGGTCTCGACGATCGCCAGCTTGCAGTACTCGATGCCGGTGCACGCGATCGTCGAGCGGCGGAACGGGCTCGGGTTCGCGTCGAGGCCCAGCGCCTTGAGGTCGCCGACGACGCGCTCGAGCTCTGCGTCCGGGACGTCGAGGACGAGGAGCTTCTGGTGCGGCGTCAGCCGGACCCGGTGCGACCCGGCGGACTCGGCGAGGTCGGCGACGGCCCGCAGCGTGGGCCCCGACACCCGCCCGACGTACGGCGCCGCGCCGATGTAGTTGAGCCCGTCCTTCTGCTTGTGGACGCCCACGTGGTCGCCGGGCGTCGTCGGCTGCGGGGCCGGCGGGCCGTCGGGGAGCGCGTACCCCAGGTACTCCTCCTCGAGGACCCGACGGAACTTCTCGGGCCCCCAGTCGGCCATGAGGAACTTGAGCCGCGCCTTGTTGCGCAGCCGGCGGAACCCGTAGTCGCGGAAGATCTGCGCGACGCCGTGCCAGACGTCCGGCACCTGCTCCTCGGTCGCGAAGACGCCGAGGCGCTCGCCGAGGCGCGGGTTGGCGGAGAGTCCGCCGGCGGCCCAGACGTCGTAGCCGACACCCAGCTCGGGGTGCTCGAGGGCCACGAAGGCGACGTCGTTGATCTCGTGCACGACGTCCTGGCTCGGGTGCCCCGTGATCGCGGTCTTGAACTTGCGCGGGAGGTTCGCGAGCTCGGGGATGCCGATGTACTTCTCGGTGATCGCGGCGATCGACGGCGCCGGGTCGATGAGCTCGTCGGCGGCGATACCTGCGACGGGGCTGCCGAGCACGACGCGCGGCACGTCCCCGCAGGCCTCCGTGGTGCCGAGGCCGACCGCCTCGAGCCGCTCCCAGATCTCCGGGACCGACTCGATCTCGATCCAGTGGAGCTGGATGTTCTGGCGGTCGGTGATGTCGGCGCTGTCCCGGCCGAAGTCCTCGGAGATCCCGGCGATCACGCGCAGCTGCTCGGTGGTCAGGGCGCCGCCGTCGATGCGCACGCGGAGCATGAAGTACTCGTCCTCGAGCTCGTGCGGCTCGAGTGTGGCGGTCTTGCCGCCGTCGATGCCCGGCTTGCGCTGCGTGTACAGGCCCCACCAGCGCATGCGGCCGTGCAGGTCGTCGCCCGGGATCGAGTCGAATCCCTGCTTGGAGTAGACGTCGATGATCCGCTGGCGGACGCTGAGGCCGCCGTCCTCCTGCTTGAAGGCCTCGTTGTGGTTCAGCGGCTCGGTGCCGTCGATCTTCCACTGCCCGTTGGGGCGCGCTGGGCGGGCCGGGCGGGCAGCCCGGGCTGGACGGGCGGCCGGGGCCGCGGCCGTGCGCGTGTCGGTGGCCGGTGTCCCGGCGGCAGGGTGCGGCGTCATCGTGCTCCTTGATGTGGTTCAAGGGCGCGCGAGGCAGGGCGGAAGGCTCGATCCAGAGGGGACGAGCGGCCGGCGTCGCGCGCCCGCTCGTCGGTGCGGGCCCGTCAGGGTTCCGCCGGAGTCAGGCGCGAGTCAACAACAGCGACAGCTGCTGTCCGGACACATCGACATGCCGCGGGGCGCGAGGGTGCGCTGCGGGGCGATGGTGGTCCGGGCCGTGTGCATGGGCGACACCGTACCGCCCTGTCTCGGGAGCCGGAAGAGCCCGTCCGGATCCTGGGACCGGTGTTCGCGTGGCGGACGCGCTGCGCGCCGTGGGAGGTTTCTCACAAGCTGATGGGCCGCGGCCCGACCTGACACACGTGTCAGCAAACTAGGGTGCGGGGTATGGAATTCCTCTACAACGTGTTCACCGTCCTGCACTTCGTCGGCTGGGCGATCGTCCTCGGCGGCTACGCGCTCAGCGTGCGCCGCCCCGAGCTCTCCAAGGGCGTGTTCCACGGCTCCGCGCTCGCCCTGCTCGCGGGGATCCTCATGGTCGGCGTGGCCGAGGGCGGCGGGCTCTGGGACGACGGTGGCCCGTCGATGACGAAGATCGGCATCAAGCTCGGCATCGCCCTCGTCATCGCGGTGCTCGCGTTCGTCGGGACCCGCCAGGGCGAGAAGGTCGCGCCGGCCCTGAAGCACGCCGTCGGCGCGCTGGTGCTGGTCAACATCGTGGTGGCGGTGTTCGTCTGACGGGCGGCACCGCCGGGCGCGCTCGATGAGCCTCGGCGGCGAGGTGCTGGTCGGCCTGGTGATCCTGGTCGGCCTCGTGGGTGTCGTCGTCCAGGTGCTGCCCGGGTCGGTGATCGTCCTCGGCGGGGTGCTCGTCTGGGCGGTCGTCACCGGCGGGGCGACGGCCTGGACGTGCTTCGCCGTCGGGGCGCTCGCCGTCCTGGTCGCCGCCGTGGCGAAGTACCTGCTCGCCGGTCGCTTCCTGCTGCGCAACGACGTCCCCTCGTCGACCCTGATCTGGGGTGGGGCGCTCGGGATCGTCGGGTTCTTCGTCGTCCCCGTGGTCGGACTGCCGCTCGGCTTCGTGGTCGGGGTCTGGGCGGCCGAGCTGGTGCGGCGGCGCGACGCCCGAGCCGCGTGGCGGGCCACCTGGGTGGCGCTGCGGGCCACGGGCCTGTCGATCCTGGTCGAGCTCGGCGGCGCCCTGATCGCGACCGGTGCGTGGGTCGTCGGTCTCGGGCTGACCTGACGGCCACCGGAGCACGACCGGACCGCGACCGGACCGCGACGTCAGTCGCCGGTGATCGCCGGGCGGACCGTCTCACCGGTCCGCGGCAGCTCGGTGACCTCGACCGGGGTGACCTGCACCGAGACCCCCACGTCGCGCCCGAGGCCGGAGATCAGGGCGTCCTGCAGGGGCTCCAGCGCCGGCAGTCCGTGCAGCGGACCGACGAGGTCGATCTCCACGCGGTCCGCGCTCACCGAGACGCCGTTCCGCTCGTACGGCGACTGCTCCCCGAGCCACGTGTCGACGGACTGCTGCACGGTCCCGACCTCGGCCGACCGCGCCAGCGTCCCCTCCGTGGTGACGGTGAGCGGCAGGAGGATGAGCATGGCCAGTACCCCGAATGGGGCGAGCACCGCGGCGAGCCGCCGGCCACCGGTGTCGTCGGGCACGGCGAATCCCGCCATGACGAACACGAGGGACGCAGCCAGGACGATGGCCACGAAGTTGGTCATGAACAGCAGGAAGGCGCCCCACGCGTCATCCCAGTTCTGGTTGGCGGCGGAGATCCCGACCACCGAGAGCGGGGGACGAGGGCGACCGCGATCGCGACCCCGGCGATCGACGACGCCACCCGGGTGTTGACGGTGGCGAAGGCACCCGCGGCGCCGGCCGCGATGGCGACGAGCATGTCCAGCACGCTCGGGTCGACCCGCGAGGTGATCTGGGAGTTCGTCTCGAACGACACGACCGCCGGCGCCCACAGCGTGATCGCCGCAGCCAGGACCACGGCGGCGACGACGCCGGCGACGATCAGCAGCGAGGACTCCCACGCGCGGCGGACCCAGCCGTTCACGAGTGCCGCGGCCAGACCCAGGATCGGGACCATGAGCGGTGCGATGAGCATGGCGCCGATGACGACGGCGGTGGAGTCCTGGAGTACCGCGAACGTGGCGATGCACACGCTCAGGAGCAGCATGGTCCACCACGCCACGAGCTTGCCGCCGCGCCCTCGCCGTCCAGGTAGAGCGTCTCGGCGAGGTCCTCCCGGCGCTCCGGGCCGATGTCGACCTCGTGCACCCACAGCCAGAGGATCTCCGTCAGCGTCGGGGTCTCGTCCTGCGCGGACACGTCGCCTGACCGGTCGTGGCGCATGCCGTAGGCGATGATGATCGATCCGGCGAGCACGGACGCTATCGCCGCCGAGACGATGACGCCGTCCGACACGATGTCGGGATCGACGACGAGGAGTGCGCCCAGCGCTGCCTGGACGGCGCCGCCCGTCACCCGGGGCCAGCGCCGTCGCCGGTCCCGGGAGACGAAGCCGATGACGACCGTGATCACACCGCGGAAGGTCAGGTAGACCGCGAGCACGATGATGAGGAGCGTGAACGCGCTGCTCGCCGAGACCACGAAGAGGAGGGTGGCGAGCCACGAGCCGAGCCCGCGGAAGAAGTAGGCGATCCTCGTGCGGAACCTCAGCCGGCGGCGGAACGTGGCGCGCAGGTCCATGGCCCCCGACACGGCGAGCCCGACCGCGATGGCCGCCTCGATGATCCCGACGCTGATGTTCGGGAGCAGGATCACGAGCAGACCGAGCCCGACGAAGAGCGCTCCTCGCAGGGTCGTGGCGTTGACGTACGGCATGGCCGGCTCGACCCTGCGCCTCGCCGGCTCCACCCACCGCCTCGCTCGGTCCAGCACCCGCACGGTCTGCTCCTCGGTGTCCCCGGCACCCTCGCGAGGGGCGCGCGTCATGGCGTGAAGGTACCCGACGCACGGGCCCCGGGCCCGCCGGTCCTGCCGGCGGGCCCGGGGCCTGTCCTCGTACGGGTCAGTCGCCCTCGATGACGAACTGCGAGCCGGGTTCGATGTCGATGTCTCCCTCCGCCGAGTCCGTGATGGTCACGTCGGTGAGCCGTGCCGTCCCGCGAGCCCCGCTCATCGCGAGGATCCCCGAGCCGTTGCGGGAGCCGTCGATGCGCACGCGCTCGATGTCGACGTCCATCACGCCGCCACCGTTCTTGAACTGGATGCCGTCGTAGGTCGAGTCGTAGATGTCGGTGTCGCGGATCGTCACGCCGGTGATGGGCAGCGTCGACGGGAACAGCGTGATGGCACCGAACTCCTGGTCCTCGTTCCAGAACGCCCCGCCCGTGCGGTAGAGCGCGTTGTTGGCGATGAGCGTCGTGCCGCCGAACGGCAGCGGCGAGTGGTCGGTCGCCAGCATGATCCCGGGGTAGTTCATCGTGTCGGCGACGACGTTGTTCTCGACCCGGTTGTCGATCCCGCCGTAGATCGCGATCCCGTTGGCGCGCCAGGGGAGCTGGATCGTGTTGTTGACGAACGCGTTGTCGCGCTCGTTGTCGGCCTCGCGGTCCTTCACGTACGGGTTGGCCCACATGGCGAGGGCGTCGTCACCGGTGGTGCGGAACGACGAGTTGAACACCGTCGAACGCTTGGTGCCGTTCGAGAAGTTGATCCCGTCCGCGTAGGTGTTGCGGATCCGCATGCCCGAGAAGACGAGGCCGTCCGCGGGACCCCACAGCTCCGGGATGTTCGTGTAGTCACGACCGACCCAGACGCCCACGTTCGCGTGCTCGATCCAGACGTTCGTGATCTCGGTGCCCTTGCCGAACCGTCCGTTGAGACCGACGCCGCCCTCGGCCTGGGCGTTGTCGCCGCGGATCCGGCCGGAGCCGAAGATCGCGAGGTCCGAGATCTGCACGTTGTCGTCGACGTCGAACCCGAAGTTGCCCTCGTGCGGGTGGTTGATGCTCGCGGGCTGGTCCTGGGGCTCGATGAGCGAGTACAGCTCCGAGTGCCACATGCCGGCGCCGCGGATGTCGGCGTCGCTGATCCCCACCTGGTTGTGGATCCCGCGGTTCAGCGGGTCGTCGGTGAGGATCTTGAGCTCCTGGCGCCACTGGCCTGCCGGGATCCACACGCAGGCGATGTCCCCCTCCTGGTCGGCGGTGACGGCGGCCTGGATCGCCGCCGAGTCGTCCTTCCCGTCGCCGGGCACCGCGCCGTACTCGGTGATCGAGGTGCACGCCGCGGGCTTGGGCTTGGGCGGGGCGACCTGCTCGAGGTCGATCAGGTCGATGACGTAGAACTCCGCGTCGTCGTCCGCGTCCCGCTGGAGGGTGAGCTCGGTACCGGCCGGGAACGACCTGCCGAGCAGGGCGTGGGACTCGTCGAAGAGGCGACGTGCGTCGCCGCCCGGGGTGTTCGTGAGGGCCTCCGGGCCGTCGACGTTCCCGTACAGCCAGCTGTGCCGGGACGAGAGCGTCAGCTTCTGGACGAACTGTCCGTCCGCATAGAGGCTGATCGTCTTCTCGAGGCCCTCGCCGTCGGCGGAGTCGGGGATCGAGTTCCGCACGACGATCGAGTTCGTCGGCACCGTCGATACGAACGACACGTGGTCGCCGGTGTCGTCCAGGCGCACCGACGCACGGCCGGACGACTCGGTGGCGAAGTTCGTGTGACCGAACGTCCGCAGCGGGTCCGTCTCGAGGAGCGTGCCCTCGTAGTCGCCGTCCTCGGCCTCGTACTCCGTGTACGGCACGGCCGCGCCGCGACCGACGACGATCGACGTGGTAGCCGTGTTGTTGTCCTCGTCGGTCTCCGCGACGACGTCCGTGGCGTCCGCGGTGGCCGTGGCCTGCGCCCCGCCGGCGGTCGCCGTCCAGGTCCCGTCGACCACGACCTGGCGGGACGCCCCGGCGGGGACGGCCGGCGTGGCGGTGTCGAGGGTGGTCGTGCCGACCTCGAGCCGGGTGGTGGTCGCCGCGGCGTCCTCCGTGCCGCGGTTGCGGACGGTCACCGAGAACGACACCTGCGCGTCGACCGCGGGGTTGGAGGTGCTGGGGCTGACGGCCGTCACCTCGAGGTCCGGGCCGGGCGCCTGCCCGACGACGACCGACTCGGTGAGCACGTTGTTCGACTCGTCCTGCTCGGTGACGGTGTCGGCCGGGTCGACCGTGACCCCCACGGTGCGGGTGCCCTCGGCGAGCCGACCGACCTGTGCGACGACGTCGGCGGACTCGCCGGCGTCGAGCGCCGGGACGTCGGCGGACGCGACGACCGTCCCGTCCACCGTCAGGTCGGCCGTGGTGGCGGACGACGCCTCGTCGCCCTCGTTCTCGACGGTGGCGGTGACCGTGACGTCCTGGGTCGAGTCCGGTGCGCCCGGGTCGGACGTGAGCGCCGTCGGCACCAGGTCGGGGTTCGGCGCCGGGTCGCCCAGCACCTTGAGCTCGGCGACCTGCGCGTTCCCGGCCCCGGTGTTGGCGGTGAAGCGGAGCCGCACGTGGGTCGCGTCCTGCGCGCCCGGGCCGGCGACGGGGACCGTGACCTCGTTGCCGGAGGCCGGGTCGAACCGGTGCGCGCTGCTCGCCGCGACGGTGGTCCAGCCGCCGGTCCCGGTGGCGCTCGCCTCGACGGCGAACGTCTGGGTCCGTGCCGACCAGGCGGTCGAGGGGTCGAGCTGCACGGTGACCCCGGACAGGTTCGCCGGTGCGCCCAGGTCCACGGCGAGGGTCGACGGGTACTGGCCGCCCGCTCCCTCCCAGTACGTGCCGCGGTTCCCGTCGGTGGCGTTGCGGGCGACGAACGACAGCTCGGTGGAGGACGCCGTCGCGGGCGCCCCCGAGGCGAGGTCGCCCCCGTCGACCACGGGCGGGTCGGTGGGATCGGGCGTCGGGTCGGGCGTGGGGTCCGGTGTCGGGTCGGGCGTGGGATCGGGGGTGGGGTCCGGTGTCGGGTCCGGACCGTCGTCGACGGCGTGACCCATGACGGTCAGCTCGGCGATCTGCGCGCCGCTCGATCCGCTGTTCGCGGTCGTGCGCACGCGGACGTCGTCGACCGCGGCCGCGGCCTGCGCGGACACGGGGACCGTGACCTGGTTGCCGGTCGCGGGGCTGAAGGCATGGTCCGCGGCAGGTGCGAGCGTCGTCCACGCCCCGCCGTCGGCGCGTCCCTGGACCTCGAAGCGCTGGGTGCGCGGTGACCAGATCGCCGCCGGGTCGAGGGCGACCGTGACCGACGAGACGGCAGAGGTCTCCACGAGGTCGACGGCGAGGTCGGCGGGCCACGCTCCGCCGGCGGACTCCCAGTACGTGCCGCGGTCGCCGTCGACCGCCTTGCCGGGGGTGTACACCCACTCGGACGACGAGGCGCTCGCGGGCCGTCCGGCGGCGAGGTCCGTGTCCCCGGCGGGCGGGTCGGTGGGATCGACGGGCGGGTCGGTCGGGTCGGGTGCGCCGACGGGGACGCCGTGGACACGGACCTCGGAGAGCTGCGCGGCGGGCCAGCCCGTGTTCGCGCTGATCTCCAGTCGGACGTACCGCGCGGTGGTGTCGGGGACGTCGATCTGCACGATGTTCTGCGTCGCAGGGTCGAACAGGCGGGCCGTGGCCGTCTGCACGGTGCTGAACGTCGCGCCGTCCGTGCTCGTCGAGATCCCGACCGTCTGGGTGCGTGCGCCCCACCCGGCCGGGAGCATGAGCGTGACGTCCTGGACGTCGACCTGACGTGCGAGGTCGAGGGTCACCGACTGGGGAGCGTCCCGTTGGTCGACTCCCAGTACGTGGCCTGGTTCCCGTCCACGAGGTTCGCCGTCCCGTACGGGGCGTTGGTGGACGTCGCGGTGGCCGCCGTGCCGGCGGCGACGTCGGGCGCCAACGCGTGCGCCGGAGCCGCGAGCAGGGTCAGCGGCGCCAGGAGGCCCAGCGCCGTCAGCCCAGGGACGAGACGCCTCGTGACGGTCCCGTGGTGTCGGCTGTGGTCCAGCACCTCCCGGGTCGGGGGAGTGCTGCTCGGTCGTGGTTCTCGCATGAGATCACCCTTGATCTCCCGCCCGCGGTTCCCGCGGGGCAGGTCTGCGCCGGCGGCGCGCCCGGCGGGGACGGGTGACGGTGACCTCTGGTCCAGCACCCACCGGTCGTGACCACCGACTACGGATTCTGCTGCTGACGCACACTCCGGTCGGTTCGAGCCCTGCGCCCGCCGACGTGGCGACCCGCCCATCGGGCGGACTGCTCGTCACTGATCACGCATCGTTGCGCAAACAGTTTGCGGTATTCGATCCAACTTTTGCAGCGCTCGATCCCAGACGTTACGTATGTCCGGCTTGATCGTCAAGAGGTGCGCGGGTGTGACAGAGGTGTACGCGGCCTGTCCCCGGCGGCGCCTACGCTTGTCCTCGTCATGACATCGCTCTTCGAGAACCTCCCGCTGCCCGGCCTGGACGACCTCGCGCGCCTGCCCGCGATCCAGCACGACCACGTGCCCGACGCCGTCGAGCCGGACTGGTCGAGCGAACCGGAGGCGCCGCGCCGGGGACCGTTCGACCACCTCGACACCGAGGCGCTCGTCGAGGGTCTCAACCCGCAGCAGCGCGCCGCCGTGGAGCACGCGGGCAGCCCGCTGCTGATCGTGGCGGGCGCGGGCTCCGGCAAGACCCGCGTGCTCACGCACCGCATCGGGTTCCTGCTGGCGACGCGCCGCTCGAGAGTCGGCGAGATCCTCGCGATCACGTTCACCAACAAGGCCGCAGCCGAGATGCGCGAGCGCGTCCAGGCGCTCGTCGGACCCGCCGCGCGCAACATGTGGGTCTCGACGTTCCACTCGGCGTGCGTGCGGATCCTGCGCAAGGAGGCCAAGGCCCTCGGTCTGCGGTCGAGCTTCTCGATCTACGACGCCGCGGACTCCCAGCGGCTCATCACCCTCGTCTCGCGCGAGCTCGACCTCGACGTCAAGAAGTACCCGGCGCGCGCGCTGGCGAACAAGATCTCGGACCTGAAGAACGAGCTCGTCACGCCGCCGGAGTACGCCGACCAGGGCGACGTCGACCAGATCCTGCGGGACGTCTACACCCGGTACCAGCAGCGCCTCGTCCAGGCGCACGCGCTCGACTTCGACGACATCATCATGACGACGGTCCGGCTGCTGCAGGAGCACCCGGCGGTCGCGGAGCACTACCGTCGCCGGTTCCGGCACATCCTCGTCGACGAGTACCAGGACACGAACCACGCCCAGTACACGCTCGTGCGCGAGCTGACCGGGACGGCGGACGACCCCGTCCCGCCCGGCGAGCTGACCGTCGTCGGCGACGCGGACCAGTCGATCTACGCGTTCCGTGGCGCGACGATCCGCAACATCCTCGAGTTCGAGCAGGACTACCCGGACGCCCGCACGATCCTCCTGGAGCAGAACTACCGCTCGACGCAGACGATCCTCACCGCGGCCAACGCCGTCATCGCGAAGAACCCGGACCGTAGGCCGAAGCGGCTCTGGACCGACTCGGGCGCGGGCTCGCAGATCGTCGGGTACGTCGCCGACAACGAGCACGAGGAGGCGCGCTTCGTCGCGCAGGAGATCGATCGCCTGGGCGACAGCGACGCCGTCCGCCCCGGGGACGTGGCCGTCTTCTACCGGACCAACGCCCAGTCGCGGGCTCTCGAGGAGGTGCTGATCCGCGTCGGCCTGCCCTACAAGGTCGTCGGGGGCACGCGCTTCTACGAGCGCCGCGAGATCAAGGACGCGGTCGCCTACCTGCGCGCGATCGCGAACCCGGACGACGACGTCAACGTCCGGCGGGTGCTGAACACCCCCAAGCGCGGCCTCGGCGACCGCGCCGAGGCGATGGTCGCCGCGTTCGCCGACCAGGAGCGGGTCTCGTTCGGCGCCGCGGTCGCGCGGTGCGACGAGATCCCCGGCCTCACCACGCGCACCCTCAAACCGCTGCGGACGTTCCGCGACCTGATGCGGGGCCTGGGCGAGCTCGCCGAGTCCGGCGCGCGGCCGGCGGAGATCCTCGGGGAGGTGCTCGACCGGACCGGGTACCTGGCCGAGCTGCGCGCCAGCGACGACCCGCAGGACGGGTCGCGCGTCGAGAACCTCGCCGAGCTCCACGCGGTCGCCGCGGAGTTCTCGGAGGCCGAGCCCGAGGGCGACCTCGCCGACTTCCTGGAGCGCGTGTCGCTCGTGGCCGACGCCGACCAGATCCCGTCGTCCGACGACGCGGACGCCGACGGTCACGAGGGAGCTCCGACCGTCGACCCCGGCGTCGTGACGCTCATGACCCTGCACACCGCGAAGGGCCTCGAGTTCCCCGTCGTGTTCCTCACCGGTATGGAGGACGGGACGTTCCCGCACATGCGGTCCCTGCACGACGAATCTGAGCTCTCCGAGGAGCGGCGGCTCGCCTACGTGGGCATCACGCGCGCGCGTGAGCGCCTGTACATCTCGCGGTCCGCGGTCCGTTCGGCGTGGGGGACCCCCAACGAGTTCCCACCGAGCCGGTTCCTCGACGAGATCCCGGAGGAGCTCTGGGACTGGCGCCGGCGCGAGTCGAGCATGTCGGCGTTGCGCGGCCCGGGAGGGTTCACGGGTGGCGGACGTCGTCCCGGGAGCGGGTGGTCGGGCGGCGGCCGCTCGTCGGGGTCCGCAGCAGGCGGCGGCTCGTCCTCCGGGGGCTACTCCCGCCGCGAGGTCGAGCAGATCGCCCGGCAGCGGACCGCCGGCGCGGGGTCCGCGTCGTTCGGGTCCGCGACCCCGCGCGCCGCCGGCGCGATCGCCGCCCTCGACGTCGGCGATCGGGTGACGCACGACAGCTACGGCCTCGGCCGAGTCGTCGGGGTCGAGGGTTCCGGGCAGAACACCGTCGCGAAGATCGACTTCGGTGCGGACGGGACGAAGCGCCTGCTGCTGCGGTTCTCGCCGGTCACGAAGCTCTGACGGGTGTCCGGGGCCGCTCAGGCCCGCCTATGGCACCCGAGTCGTGGACGACCTGTGCAGATCTCGTACGACGTCCCCGGTGTGTCGTCGCCGTGACGGCCTGTCGCGCGCCGATGGGGCTTACTCTGTCTCGCGACGGCAGCCGTGCCGTCGCGCCGCGGCGACCGACCCCGCGGGTGTACAGCGCCGAGCCTGGGGAACCGAATGACGACGACCGGAGCACCGTGGTCGCCGACCAGCCCACCTCCGGGCCCGCCCGCACCGGCGACCTCGGGGACCGCGACCGACGTGCGCGCTCCCGGCAGGATCCCGCGCCGGGGCGCGGCCGGGGCGAGTCGCCGCATCCTCGGTCTCGACGGGCTGCGGGCCTTCGCGGTCCTCGCCGTGCTCGTCTACCACCTGGCCCCCGACGCGCTGCCCGGCGGGTTCCTCGGCGTCGACGTCTTCTTCGTCGTCAGCGGGTTCCTCATCACGACCCTCCTGGTGCGCGAGCTGCGCCGGGACGGCAAGATCTCGCTGCCCAAGTTCTGGCTCCGCAGGGCCCGCAGGCTCCTGCCGGCGCTGGGGACCGTCGTCGTCACGGCGGTGATCGCGGCACGGCTCATCGAACCGGACCTGCTCGTCGGCATCGGCCGGCAGGTCCTGGGCGCGCTCACCTTCTCGAGCAACTGGCTCGAGATCGCCGCCGGTCAGAGCTACTTCGACCACACCGCACCGGTGCTCTTCCAGACGTTCTGGTCACTCGCGATCGAGGAGCAGTTCTACGTCCTGTGGCCCGTCCTGCTCGTCCTGATCCTGGCGGTCACCCGCGGCGCCCGCTCGCGGTCGACGATCGCTCTCGTCGGCGCCCTCGTGTCGGCCGCCGCGATGGCCGCGCTGTACGTGCCCGGCGCCGACCCGACCCGGGTGTACTACGGCACGGGAACCCACGTGTTCGGTCTGCTGCTCGGCGTGTCCGCCGCGTTCTGGTGGGCCGACAACCCGCGGATCCTCGGCGGCGGGCGTGTGCGGCGCTGGCTCCCCTTCTGGGCGCTCGCCGGACTCGTCGTGATGATGCTGCTCATGCGCAGCGACGCGACCTTCACGTACCGCGGCGGGATCTTCCTCGGGTCGGTGCTGGCGCTGGTCCTGGTGCTCGCCTGCGCCGACGCGACGGGCTCCGACCCGGCGGCGAGCAAGGGTGCGTTCCTGCGCGGCCTCGAGCTGCGGCCGGTCGTGTGGGTCGGGGAGCGCTCGTACGGGCTGTACCTGTGGCACTGGCCGGTCATCCTGCTCGTCCAGGCGGTCACGGGGGCGCAGGTCGGGACCTCCACCTGGTGGTGGAGCACCGCAGCGGCCGTGGTGATCACGTTCGGCCTCACGGCCGCGTCGTACCGGTGGATCGAGACGCCGGTGCGCCGCGACGGATTCCGCGCCACGGCGCGCCGGGTCCGGTCCTCGGGCGCGGTGATCGCACTCATCGTCGTCGCGGTGCTCGCTGCGGCGGTGGTCGTCGTGACCGCGCCCAGAGTTTCCGCCGCCCAGCTCGCCGTCGAGCAGGGGCAGGCGGCGCTGGCAGCGGCGCAGCAGGATGCGGACGACAAGGCAGCCGAGGACAAGGCCGCTGACGACGCGGACGCGGAGGACAAGGCCGCCGAGGACAAGGCGGCCGAGGACAAAGCAGCGGAGGACAAGGCTGCCGAGGAGAAGGCGGCTGAGGAGAAGGCTGCCGACGAGGCCTCCGCTCCGATCACGGGCGACCAGATCAGCGCCTTCGGCGACTCGGTGCTCTCGGGGGCGGCCCCGGCGATGCTCTCGAAGTTCGACGGGATCCAGATGGACGCCAAGCCGATCCGCAAGTGGATCGATGCGGTGCCCATCGTCGAGAAGGCCATCGATGCCGGTACGGTGCGCGACGTCGTCGTCCTCAACTTCGGCACGAACGGCGGGTTCCAGTTCGAGGGCTCCGAGGCCGCCGTGCGCAAGATCCTCGACCTGATCGGACCCGACCGCAGGGTCGTGCTCGTCAACACGGTCGGGGTCAGCTACTGGGTGCCGGACGCTAACAAGCAGCTGGCCGACATCGTCTCGGAGTACCCGAACGCGGTCGTGGCGGACTGGAACAAGGTGGTCCGGGAGACGCCGGGCATCCTGCACAGCGACAACACGCACCCCAACATGGAGGGCATCGGCATCTACGCCGACACCGTCGAGAAGGCGCTCGCGACCCTGCCGCCCGCGTAGGACAGCCCTGCTCGTTCAGTCGGTGACCGGCCGGCGCGTGGCGTCCTCGTCGACACCGGGCAGGTCCGGCAGCACGCCGTCGCGTCGCGCGTCGAGCCACAGCTTCATGAGGAGCCCGACGACGGCGCCGAGGATCGCGGTGACGGTCACGGCGGGTCCGGACCCGATCGTCAGCAGGACGGCGAGCATCGTCGCGGTGAGCGGCATCCCGAGCGTCGCTGCGGCGCCCGCGGCGATCCCGCAGGCCGCGAGCCCGGGGATGGTCGCGCCCGGGACGAGCGCTGCGCCGATCCCGCCGACCGCCATGCCGAGGAACACTCCGGGGAAGATCGCGCCGCCGCGGAACCCGCCACCCATGCTCAGCGCGTAGCCGGCCGCCTTGGCGACCGCGACGACCGCGAGGGCGCCGGCGCCGACCTCGGGGATCGCGGCGAGCGTCGTCTGGCCCGAGAAGAGGACCATGTCGACGTCCTGACCGGTGAGCGCGCGGGTGGCCACGGCGATGATCCCGACGAGGAGGGCCGCGCCGACGATGGTCGCGAGTGGAGCGCGATCCGCGACCGCGCGGACCCGGCTCGCCGACCGGGTCGCGGCGACGACGAGACCCGCTGCGGCGACCGCGACGAGGAACCCTACGGCGACGTCGACGAGGTCCACGCTGCCGTACTCGCCGAGGTCGCCGGCGCTGAGGTTCGGGACGCTGACGCCCGGCCAGCCGTCGACGCCGACGCGCACGAGGTACCCGGAGCCGAGCGCGGCGAGCACCGGGATCAGCTGGGTCATCGGTTGCTTCGACTTGGGGCCCGGCATGAGGATCGACGCCTCGAGGACGAGCAGCACCGTGACGAGCGGGTTGCCCATGACGACCCCGAGGGCTGCCGAGGCCCCGGAGATCACCAGGACCCGGGCCCGCGGGTCGGTGGACCGTCGGGCGAGGACGAACCCGATGGCGGTGCCGATCGCGAGGAGCGGCGCCTCGGGTCCGATGACCGAGCCGCACACCAGCGACGCGAAGGCCGCGAGCAGCGTCGACGTGAGCATCCTCGGGGTGATGTCGAACGCCAGGCCGTCGAGCGGGTGGTGACCGCCGTGCCCCGGGAGCTTCTTCGCGCCCCAGACCGCAAGACCGCCGCTCGTCAGGACCAGGAGCACCCACCACCACGGCGCGTCGTCAGCGCCGAACGCCTGGGGCGCCGCGTCCCAGACGACGTGCTCGACGGCGTGCACGAGCGAGGAGTACGCCGTCGCTCCGATCGCGGCGAGGACGCCGACGAGGATCGCCTGGAGCAGGAGGGACGTGTTCTCACGGGTGAGCGGCGATCTGGTGTTCACGGGAGCGAGTCAAGCACGTGCCGGACCGGCGATCATCCCGACCGGCCCCGCGCTCCCCGCCTGCCGCCCGCCTGCCGCCCGCCGGCCGCCGTCGGCCGCAGTGCACGGCCGGGTGTGGGCGACCGCACACCGTTCGCACCGTCCCCGAGCGGGACGCGGCGCTCATCCGGTCTACTCTGTACCTAAGTTGTCTCGACGTCGAGATATGTCGGGGCCCCGTTCCACGCCGGCGAGTGTCGGTCAACCGGAAGGACGCAGCAGGGTGGACCTGTTCGAATACCAGGCGCGCGACATTTTCGAGAAGCACGGTGTCCCCGTGCTCGGAGGCGTGGTCGCGACCACGCCGGAGGAGGCCCGTAGCGGCGCAGAATCGCTCGGCGGCGGCACCGTCGTCGTCAAGGCCCAGGTGAAGGTCGGCGGGCGCGGCAAGGCGGGTGGCGTGAAGCTGGCCCACTCGCCCGAGGAGGCCGCCCAGAAGGCCGAGGAGATCCTCGGCATGGACATCAAGGGTCACACCGTGCACCGCGTGATGATCGCCGCCGGTGCGCGCATCGCGGAGGAGTACTACTTCTCCGTGCTGCTCGACCGGGCCAACCGCTCGTACCTCGCCATGTGCTCGGTCGAGGGCGGCGTCGAGATCGAGCAGCTCGCGGTCGAGCGTCCCGAGGCGCTGGCGAAGATCGAGGTCGACCCGCTCGTCGGCATCGACGCGGCCAAGGCGGAGGAGATCGTCACGGCCGCCGGGTTCGCCGACGACGTGAAGGCCGACGTCGCGGACGCGATCCAGAAGCTGTGGACCGTCTACCTCGAGGAGGACGCGACGCTCGTCGAGGTCAACCCTCTCGTCAAGACGGAGGACGGCGCGATCGTCGCCCTCGACGGCAAGGTCACCCTCGACGAGAACGCCGGGTTCCGGCACGCCGACCACGAGGCGCTCGAGGACAAGGCCGCGGCCGACCCGCTCGAGGCCAAGGCCAAGGAGAACGACCTCAACTACGTCAAGCTCGACGGCGAGGTCGGCATCATCGGCAACGGTGCGGGGCTCGTCATGAGCACCCTGGACGTCGTCGCGTACGCCGGTGAGGCGCACGGTGGCGTGAAGCCCGCGAACTTCCTGGACATCGGCGGCGGCGCCTCGGCATCGGTCATGGCGGCCGGGCTCGACGTCATCCTCAACGACCCGCAGGTCAAGAGCGTCTTCGTCAACGTCTTCGGCGGCATCACGGCGTGCGACGCCGTCGCCGACGGGATCGTCCAGGCGCTCGAGATCCTCGGCGCCGAGGCGAACAAGCCTCTCGTCGTGCGCCTCGACGGGAACAACGTGGTCGAGGGGCGTCGCATCCTCACCGAGGCGAACCACCCGCTGGTGACGCTGGCCGAGACGATGGACGGCGGCGCCGACAAGGCGGCCGAGCTGGCCGCCGCAGCCGCCTGAGACCGCCCGAGACGAGAGAGAACACTAGAGACATGGCAATCTTCATCAACGAGGACTCCAAGGTCGTCGTCCAGGGAATGACCGGCTCCGAGGGCCAGAAGCACACGACGCGCATGCTCGCGTCGGGCACCGCCGTCGTCGGTGGCGTCAACCCGCGCAAGGCCGGCACCTCGGTGTCGTTCCCGGCACCGGGCTCGGCCGACGGCAGCGTGGACGTGCCCGTCTTCGGCTCCGTCGCCGACGCGATGGCCACGACCGGGGCGAACGTCTCGGTCATCTTCGTCCCGCCGGCCTTCACCAAGGCGGCCGTGGTCGAGGCGATCGAGGCCGGCATGCCGCTCGTCGTGATCATCACGGAGGGTGTCCCGGTCAAGGACTCCGCGGAGTTCTACACGCTCGCCGAGCAGAAGGGTGTCCGCCTCGTCGGCCCCAACTGCCCCGGCATCATCAGCCCCGGGAAGTCGAACGTCGGGATCATCCCGGCCGACATCACGGGCCCCGGCAAGGTCGGCCTCGTGTCGAAGTCGGGGACGCTGACCTACCAGATGATGTACGAGCTCAAGGACTTCGGCTTCTCGACCGCCGTGGGCATCGGCGGCGACCCGGTCATCGGGACGACGCACATCGATGCGCTCGCGGCCTTCGAGGCCGACCCCGACACCGAGGCGATCGTCATGATCGGCGAGATCGGTGGCGACGCCGAGGAGCGTGCAGCCGCGTACATCAAGGAGCACGTCACCAAGCCGGTCGTCGGCTACGTCGCGGGCTTCACGGCTCCCGAGGGCAAGACGATGGGTCACGCGGGGGCGATCGTCTCCGGTTCGTCGGGCACCGCCCAGGCGAAGAAGGAGGCCCTCGAGGCCGCCGGGGTCAAGGTCGGCAAGACGCCGTCCGAGACCGCGTCGCTCATGCGCGAGATCCTCTCCTGACGTCAGTGCCCGTGCCAGCCCCTGCCAGCCCCCTGACAGGGCCCTGATCGGCTCGTCGACGGCGCCCGGCCCCGCACCGCGGGACCGGGCGCCGTCGTGCACCCGGGTCTCGTGCCACGCCGACCCGCGTCCGGAGACGGGGCCGCAGGTCGGGGCACGATGGTCCGATGAGCACGACGACCGGACGTCCGCCTGCGCGGCCCGGGGCCAGCGGCTCCGTCATCGATCCCGGGTCCGGTGCCCCGCGCGACCCGTCGACGCGGCGCGAACGGCTCGTGGCGACGTTCAGGCACGGGTCGACGGGCGTCGCCGCCGCGGTCCAGGCGCTCGCCCTCACGTTCGCGCTCGTGGCGCTCCCCGCCGTGATCGCGCTGCTCTCCTCGTCCGACGCCGACCCGGACGGCTGGGCGAACGCGGTCGCGGTCGCCGGTGGGGTCTGGTTGCTCGCGCACGGCGTCCCGTGGACCTCGGCCGCCGACCCCGTGACCCTGGTACCGCTGGGGCTGACCTTCCTCGTACTCGTGGCGATCGTCGCCGCGGCACGGCGCACGGCGGACGCCACGGTCTCCGCCTGGGTCTCCGGCACGGTCACCTACGCGCTCGTGGCCGCGGTGATCGCCGCGACGACGGTCGGCCCCGGGGGCTCGACACTGGTCCTTGCCGTGGTGGCCGGTGCGGCGGTCGGCGGCGCAGGTCTTGCCGCCGGGGTCCTCAGCAGGCCCGGCGGTCCGTCCGTCCGCGACCTCACGCTGGTGCGGCGCGTGGTGAGCGGACCGGTGCTCGTCGGCCTCCGTGCCGCGCTGGTCGCGGTCGGGCTGCTGGTGGTGGTGGCCGCCCTGGTCACCACCGGGTGGGCGATCGCCGGGCGGTCGACCTCGGGCGACATCGTCGCCGCGCTCGCTCCGGGCGTGGTCGGCGGGGTGATCCTCGCGGTGGGGCAGGTCTTCCTCGTCCCCAACCTCGTGTCCTGGGCCGTCGCGTGGCTCGCAGGCCCGGGGTTCGTGGTGGGCTCGTCGTCCTTCGCTCCGGGCTCCCGCGAGCTCGGGCCGCTGCCCGCGGTCCCGATGCTGGGCGGGCTGCCGGGCACGGCGTCCACCGGGGCGCTCCTGGTCTGGGTCCCGGTCGTCGTGGTGGCCTGCGGGGCCCTCGCCGGCGTGTTCCTGCTGCGGTCCCGGCTGCGGCCCTCCGACCGGTGGATCGCCGCGGGCGTCGCGACGGCCGGCGCGGCGGTGTCGACGGGCGTGGTCCTCATGCTCGGCGGCGGCGCGGTCGGTCCCGGCGCGATGGCGACGGTGGGCGCGCCCGCGCTCCTGACGGGAGCCGTCGTCGGGGGAGAGGTCGCACTGGGGCTCGCGGTGGTGCTCGGTGTCGCGGCCGGCCGGTCGGCGTGGGGACGGCGGACCGCGGGCAGGGCCTGACCGCGGACTGTGGGATTCTTGTCGCCGGACCGTCCACGACACGACCCGTGTGCGCCTCTTAGGCGCCGACCGCCTCGAAGGAGCCACCCGTGCAGACCCCCTCCGGCCACACCGTCCCCGTCACCGGCAGGTCCGGTCAGGACGCCGGCGACGCCGCATCGGCTCGCCTGGTGGTGCTGGTCTCGGGCGCCGGGTCGAACCTCGCGGCGCTGCTCGCGGCGCACGACGACCCCGCCTACGGTGCACGCGTCGTCGCCGTGGTGACCGACCGCCCCGACGCGGGCGCACTGGACCTCGCGCGCGACGCGGGCGTCGCGAGCGCCGTCGTCGCCCCGGCGGACTTCGAGGACCGGGCCGCGTGGGACGCGGCGACGGCGGAGGCCGTCGACGTGTTCGGACCGGACCTCGTGGTGCTGGCCGGATTCATGCGGATCCTCTCGCCCGCGTTCGTCCGCCGGTTCGCCGGCCGCATCGTCAACACGCACCCCGCGCTGCTGCCCTCGTTCCCGGGGGCGCACGGGGTCCGGGACGCGCTGGCGCACGGCGCCAAGGTCAGCGGCTGCACCGTCCACGTCGTCGACGAGGGGGTCGACAGCGGGCCGATCCTCGCGCAGGCGGCGGTCCCCGTGCTGGACGACGACGACGAGGAGGTCCTGCACGAGCGCATCAAGGTCGCGGAGCGCGCCCTGCTCGTCGAGACCGTCGGGCGGGCCGCTCGCCACGGGATCCACGTCGACGGACGTCGCGCGACGCTCGGCTAGACTTGCCGCGGCCGTGACTGGCGAAGGTGGGATCGACCACCGGGGAGCGGCCGGTAGTCCCTGTGATGCGCGCCGCCCGCCTGGGCGCCTGGGTGAAGCACGAGAGTCGGCCCCCGACCCGGAGCCGATCACCGCCGTCCGACAGGAGCCTCAACCGTGTCCGCTGCTGCCAGCACGACCGCACCCACCACCCTCTCCGACAACTCGACGCGCCCCGTGCGGCGCGCGCTGCTCTCGGTCTACGACAAGACGGGACTCGTCGAGCTCGCGACCGCGCTGGACGCCGAGGGCGTCGAGCTCGTCTCGACGGGCTCGACCGCGGCGACCGTCGCCGGCGCCGGTCTCCCCGTCACCCGGGTCGAGGACCTCACCGGGTTCCCCGAGTGCCTGGAGGGTCGCGTCAAGACGCTGCACCCCCGCGTGCACGCGGGGATCCTCGCCGACACGCGCAAGGCGGACCACCTCGCGCAGCTCGACGAGCTCGGCGTCGCGCCGTTCGAGCTCGTCGTCGTGAACCTCTACCCCTTCACCGCGACGGTCGCGTCCGGAGCGACGCCCGACGAGTGCGTCGAGCAGATCGACATCGGCGGGCCCTCCATGGTGCGCGCAGCAGCGAAGAACCACCCCAGCGTGGCCGTCGTCGTCAGCCCCGACGCGTACGACGACGTCGCGGCCGCCGTCCGTGGCGGCGGCTTCACCTACGCGCAGCGCAAGGCTCTCGCCGCGCAGGCGTTCGTGCACACCGCTTCCTACGACGTCGCGGTGGCGAGCTGGATGACCGGCGTCGTCGCGCCGTCCGGCACGACCACCGACGCCGCGGACGAGGGTCAGGGTCGTTTCCCGACGTGGATCGGCGCCACCTGGGAGCGTGCCGACGTGCTGCGCTACGGCGAGAACCCCCACCAGAGCGCGGCCCTCTACCGGGCCGGCGACGGTGCGACCGGGCTCGCGCAGGCGCAGCAGCTCCACGGCAAGGCGATGAGCTACAACAACTACGTCGACGCCGACGCGGCGTGGCGTGCGGCGTACGACCACCCGGGCACCGCGGTGGCGATCATCAAGCACGCGAACCCGTGCGGCATCGCGGTCGGCGACGACGTGGCGCAGGCGCACGCCCGCGCGCACGCGTGCGACCCGGTGTCGGCGTTCGGTGGCGTGATCGCCGCCAACGCCGTGGTCACGGCCGACGCGGCCCGCCAGATCGCCGGCGTCTTCACCGAGGTCGTCGTCGCACCGGGCTTCGAGCCGGAGGCGCTGGAGATCCTCACGCAGAAGAAGAACGTCCGCCTCCTCGTCGTCGAGGGCGGCCCCACGGCGCCGGTCGAGACGCGCCCGATCAGCGGCGGACTGCTCGTGCAGGCGGCCGACCGCATCGACGCCGACGGCGACGACTCCTCGACGTGGACGCTCGCGACCGGCGAGCCCGCCGACGCCGCGACGCTCGCCGACCTGGAGTTCGCGTGGCGCGCGGTCCGCGCCGCCAAGTCGAACGCGATCCTGCTCGCCGCCGACGGCGGCTCCGTCGGTGTCGGCATGGGACAGGTGAACCGGGTGGACTCGTGCCGGCTCGCGGTCGAGCGGGCGAACACGCTCGCCGAGGGCGAGGAGCGCGCGCGAGGTTCGGTCGCGTCGTCCGACGCGTTCTTCCCGTTCGCGGACGGCCTGCAGGTGCTGCTCGACGCGGGCGTCAAGGCCGTCGTCCAGCCCGGGGGATCGGTCCGCGACGCCGAGGTCGTCGCGGCGGCGGAGGCCGCCGGGGTCACCCTCTACCTCACCGGGACGCGCCACTTCGCGCACTGACGCCCGGTCCGGCGGCCGTGCCCCGCGACCCTCCGGTCGCGGTCCTCACGGCCGTCGGACGGCGTCCCTCCAGCGGACGCTCGGGTCGACCGCCCGCGCGACGTCCACGGTGAGCGGCTCGTCGCCGCCCATGAGGCGGCGCAGCCCACCCACCTCGCGGGGCGAGTCGACCAGGAAAGCCGCGTCCAGCACGGCGTGGTCGGCCGTGCCCGGCCGCAGGTAGAGGGCCGCCCACGGCCCGCCGGAGTCCGGGTCCCCGCGCAACCGGACGTCGTCGCCCGGCCGGGCCGCGCCGATCAGGGCGAGGTCGTGGCCCAGCTGCTTCGAGAACACGTACGGCGCGGGTGCTGGTGCCGAGGGTGCGCCGGGTGTCCCCTCGGTCGGGTCCCCGTCGGCGAGCAGAGCGGTCACGGTGGGCCCCGGGTCCGTCAGCGCCGCGGTCCAGTGGCCTCCGGGGACATGGCCGAAGACGGGATGCTCCCGGGCCGCGCAGTCTCCCACCGCCCAGACGCGGGCGGCCGCGGCCGGCGACAGCGCGACGGGGTCCGTGGGATCCGTGGAGTTCGGGTCCGCGCGGAGCCGCCCGGTCGGGTCCACCGCCACGGCGCCCGACGGGTCGAGGGGGACGACCCCGCGGAGCAGGCCCGTCGCGGGGCGCGCGCCGACGGCAGCGAGCACGGTGTCCGCCACCACGCGGGTCCCGTCCGCGAGCGTCGCGCCCCCGCGTCGACGGCGGTCACCGGTGCCCCGGTGATCAGCTCTGTACCGGCGGCCGCGAACCACGGCGTCACGCGGCGTCCGACCTCGGCGCCGGCCTGGGCCCACAGGGGAGCGGGGCCCGCCTCGACGACGGTCACCCGGACGCCGTCGGCGGCCGCGACCCCCGCGACCTCGGCGCCGATCCAGCCCGCACCGATCACGAGCAGCCGCGCACCCGGCACGAGGGCCGCCCGCAGCGCCGCGGCGTCCGAGGCGGAGTGGAGCGTCAGCGCGGCGTCCCACCCGGCAGGCCGGACGGGACGCGCCCCGAGGGCGAGGACGACGGCGTCGGCGACGATCTCGCGGCCCGACGCGGTCGCGACCCGGACCTCGTCGTCCGTGACCGCGAGCCTCCGGGCGGCGTCGCCCAGGGAGACGTCGGCGAGAGCCGCGACGTCGATGTCGAGCTCGTCGGCCAGCCACGCCGGCTCGCTGCGGGTGAGCAGCTCCTTCGACAGCGGCGGCCGGTCGTACGGGGAGGCCCTCGTCGCCGATGAGGTCGATGCGACCCTCGAACCCCTGGGCGCGGAGCTCCGCGGCCGTGCGTGCCCCGGCGAGACCGGCGCCGATCACGACGACCGATGCGGGACGGTGGTGAGCGGGCGTGGGACGGACGGCGACCATGGCGTCACCGTAGCGGGCGGTAGCCTCGAGCCGTGAGCGAACCGGAGGGGCACCGCACCGCGCGGCCCGACGATCCCGAGGTCCCGGACGCAGCGGACCCGGAGGACGAGGTGGACGCAGTGGACGGCGCAGGAACGATGGCGGTCGGCTGGGCCCCGGTCCGTGCGCCCGGAGGTCCCGCAGCGGGCGCCCGGCCCCACGTGCCGGCGCAGGGAGCCGATGATCCCACGCCGAGCGCCCCGCGGAGCGCCCGAGCACCGGCCCTGTGGCTGGTGCTCGCCGGCGTCGCGACCTCGACGGTGCTCACCGTGGTGGTCGACTCCGCCGTCGGCATCGGGATGCTCGCCGCGACGCTCGTCGCAGCGGGGACCGCGCGCGCGCTCCTGGGCGACCCGGGGCCCGAGGGCATCACGATCCGCTCGCGCGGCGTCGACATCTTCCTGTACGTGTCCGCCGCCGCGGCCCTGCTGCTGCTGGCGCTCATCGCCCCCGACGTCTAGGTCGGCGTCCCGCCACCGGGTCGACGACGGACGGCCAGCGGACCGGAACGACAGGACCCGGCGTGCCAGAGGCGCGCCGGGTCCTGTCGTCGTGCTGGTGGGCTCTCAGACCCTGTGACGAACCGTCGTCACGGCTTGGTCGTGCCGTCCTGCTCGTCGCCGTCCGCCGCGTCGCCGTCCGCCGCGTCACCGTCGGGCGTGGTGCGCGGAGCGTCGACGGCGGAAGCCTCGGCAGGCGCGTCGTCGGCCGGAGCGTCGGCCGTCTCGGTCGACGCGGGCGAGTCCGACGGCTCGGTCGGCTCGGCGACAGGTGCTGCCTCGGTCTCGGTGCGAGGCTCGGCCGGTGCCGTGGCGGGCTGCTCCGCGACGGCCGAGGGCGGCGCCGCGACGGCGGTGCTGTCCGCGACGGCCGGGGCACCGACGGCGAGCTCGTTCTCGCTGAGCAGGTCGTCCTGGACCGGGGTCCGCCAGGTGAAGACCCGGTAGAAGAGCCCTGCGATAGCGGCACCGAGGAGCGGGGCGACCCAGAAGAGCCAGAGCTGCGACAGCGCCCAGTCGCCGGCGAAGATCGCGGCCGCGGTCGAGCGCGCGGGGTTGACCGAGCCGTTGGTGAACGGGCCGGCGATGAGGAGCACGACGGTCAGCGTCAGGCCGATCGCGACCGGCGCGAGCTTGGTGCTGACGCTCTTGTCGGTGACGGCGAGGATCACGCCGACGAAGACGGCCGTGAGGACGACCTCGATCAGCAGCGCCGAGACGAGGTCGAACGCGAAGGCCCTGTTGGTCGACCCGGCGAGCGGGGAGTGCTCGGCGTAGCCGTTGGCGACGCCACCCATGAGCGCCGACTTCGTGGCGTCGGAGATCAGCGCGCTCTGCTGGAGCACGGGCAGCGCCGAGCTAGGGATCGTCGCGAAGAGCACGAGCGTCGCGGCCGCGCCACCGACGAGCTGGGCGACCCAGTAGAGGGGGACGTCGAGCCACCGGGTGCGCCCGGCGAGCGCGGCCCCGAGCGTGACGGCGGGGTTGAAGTGTCCGCCGGAGACGTGCCCGACGGCTGCGATCCCGGCCATCAGCGCGAGGCCGCCGGCGAGCGCGCCGCCGAGCGCGCCCGGGCCGAGCCCGCCGATCGAGTACAGCGCCACGCCGCAGATCGCGAGGACGAGGAAGAACGTGCCGAAGACCTCGGCGCCGAGGCGCGCGAGGACGGAGTGCTCGACGACCGGAGCCGGTGCGGCAGGGGCGCCGCGGCCGTCGTCCGGGGTCGCATACGGGTCGGGGGAGGGAGCGGTGGCCGCGGGCGCGGCGAAGTCCTGTGCCATGGGAGTCCTGTCTCGGTGGTGTGTCCGGCACCGGCCGGCCGCGTCTGGCGCAGCGGGCCCGGGTGCCGCCCTTCGGGTGCATCCTTGCACCCTCCGGTGGCCGATCCCGGGATTCCCCCGACAATTCCCACGGAACTCTCAGGTTCGCGAAAGTATCTTGATGTCGAGAAATCACGTATCCTGGGCCAGAACCCGTACCCCACCCCGCAGGGAGTCCTTCACGCATGGGAAAGATCAAGGTAGCCGGACCGGTCGTCGAGCTCGACGGCGACGAGATGACTCGCATCATCTGGCAGTTCATCAAGGACCGCCTCATCCACCCGTACCTCGACGTCGACCTGCGCTACTACGACCTCTCGATCGAGAACCGCGACGCCACGGACGACCAGGTGACGATCGACGCCGCGAACGCGATCAAGGAGCACCACGTCGGCGTGAAGTGCGCCACGATCACCCCTGACGAGGCCCGCGTCGAGGAGTTCGGCCTGAAGAAGATGTGGGTCTCGCCCAACGGGACGATCCGCAACATCCTCGGCGGCGTCGTCTTCCGCGAGCCGATCATCATCTCGAACATCCCGCGCCTCGTCCCCGGCTGGAACAAGCCGATCATCATCGGGCGCCACGCCCACGGCGACCAGTACAAGTCGACCAACTTCAAGGTGCCCGGCCCCGGCAAGGTCACCATGACGTTCGAGCCGGCCGACGGCTCCGAGCCGCAGAAGTTCGAGGTCGTGACGATGCCCGAGGAGGGCGGCGTCGCGATGGGGATGTACAACTTCAACGAGTCCATCAAGGACTTCGCCCGGGCGTCCTTCGCCTACGGCCTGCAGCGGCAGTACCCCGTGTACCTGTCGACGAAGAACACGATCCTCAAGGCCTACGACGGCCAGTTCAAGGACCTCTTCCAGGAGGTCTTCGACGCCGAGTTCGCCGAGCAGTTCGAGGCGGCCGGCCTCACGTACGAGCACCGCCTCATCGACGACATGGTCGCCTCGGCCATGAAGTGGGAGGGCGGCTACGTCTGGGCCTGCAAGAACTACGACGGCGACGTGCAGTCCGACACCGTGGCCCAGGGCTTCGGCTCGCTCGGCCTCATGACGTCGGTCCTCATGACCCCGGACGGCCAGACCGTCGAGGCCGAGGCCGCGCACGGCACCGTGACCCGTCACTACCGCCAGCACCAGCAGGGCAAGCCGACGTCGACCAACCCGATCGCGTCGATCTTCGCCTGGACGCGCGGGCTCATGCACCGCGGCAAGATCGACGGCACGCCCGAGGTCACGGAGTTCGCGCAGACGCTCGAGGACGTCGTGATCACGACCGTCGAGTCCGGCAAGATGACCAAGGACCTCGCGCTCCTGGTCGGGCCCGACCAGGGCTGGCTCACGACCGAGGAGTTCCTCGCCGCGCTCGACGAGAACCTCGCGGCGCGTCTCGCGGCCTGATCGCCTGACCGGCTCGCCGCAGGCGCAGCCGCACGTACGTCGGACGCCGGCGCTCGCCCCTCGGGGCGGGTGCCGGCGTTCTGCGTCCCACAGGACGTCGGACGGCGAAAATCAGGCGCGGTGCGTCGGTACGCCTCCCTAGGATCAGCGCATCATGAGTCCCACCCCGACCGAGGAGCGGTCCACCGTCCGCGCGCCGCGCGCGCCCCGACCCGCGCGCCGGTCCGTCGACCCCGCCCGTCGCCTCGACCTGCGCCGCCTCAGGGGCCCTGTCGCCGTCCTCGCGCTCGTCGCGCTCGCCGTCGGCACCGTGGGGGCCGCCCTCGGGACGGTGGTCGCCGGCCGCCTCGCCGAGACCGCGACCGTGGGGGAGTCACGGCTCTCGCGCTCTGCGTCGTCGGTGCGGCGCTGATCGACGCCGTCGGTCAGATCGCCTGGGCCGGGGTCGTGGACCGTGCCGAGGGCCGCCTGCGGGGGACCTCCTCGGCGCGGCGCTCGAGCAGCCGCTGGCGGTGCTGAGCGAGCAGGCGGTCGGCGAGGTCCTCGACCGGGTCGACGACGACACGCACGCGGTCGGCGCCCTGGTGCGACGCCAGCTCTGGGGAGCTCTGCGCTCGCTCGTCGGCAGCGTCCCGCTCTGGGTGGTGGCGGGGCTGACCTGGTGGCCCGCGTGGTTACTCTTCCCTCTGCTCGGGGTCGTGACCTTTGCCCTGGTCCGGCCGCTGCTCGGGGAGATCTCGCGCCGCAAGGTCGTCGAGGAGCGCGCCTGGACGGACAACGCCGCAGCGCTCGAGGAGGCGGTGGCGGCGCGGGACGACCTGCGCACGAGCCTGGGCCAGGCGTTCGCCGTGCGCCGCTTCGCCGAGACGGCCGCCGCGGTGCACGGGGCGCTCCTTCGCGTGGTCTCGGTCGAGACCCGGATGACCTGGCGGGCCGGGGTCCTGCTGCACGCGCTCCTCGCCGCGGTCGCGATCAGCGGCACGGTGCTCGTCGTCGCCGACGACCTCGACGTCGCGGGCCTCGTCACGCTGTTCCTCGTGACGGCGACCTTCGTGGGTCAGATCGACATGCTCGCCCGCCACCTGCCGGACCTCCAGGAGGGGATCGGTGCCACGATCCGGATCCGCCAGCTCCTGGACTCCGAGCCGGAGCCGGTGGGCGGGACCGCCGTGCCGACCGGGGACCTCGGGCTCGACCTCCGCAGCCTCGACTTCGAGTACGACGAGGGCGGCTTCGCCCTGCGCGACATCTCGCTGCACGTCCCGGCCGGGCAGACCGTCGCCCTCGTGGGCCGCACCGGGTCCGGGAAGTCGACGCTCGCCTCGCTCGTGTCCCGGGCGGTCGAGCCCCGACCCGGCACGGTGCTGCTCGGTGGGGTCGACGTGCTGGACCTCGACCTCCGGGCGCTGCGCGCGGCCGTCGGGGTCGTGACCCAGCGGACCGAGATCTTCGTCGGGACCCTCGCGGAGAACGTGGCCCTGTTCGCGGACGTACCGCGCGACGTCGTCCGCGGTGCGATGCGCGACCTCGGTCTTCAGGACTGGGTCGCCTCGCTCCCCGACGGCCTCGACACGCACCTCGGGCCGGGCGGGACGTCGCTCTCCGCCGGTGAGGAGCAGCTGGTCGCGTTCGCACGGCTGCTCGTGCGCGACGTCCAGGTAGTGGTCCTCGACGAGGCCACCGCGCGCATGGACCCGCTGACCGAGGCGCGGGTGACCCGCGCCGCGCAGCGGCTCCTCGGCGGCCGCACCGGCATCCTCGTCGCGCACCGGCTCGGCACCGTCGACCGGGCGGACCTCGTGCTCGTCCTCGACCACGGGCGCGCGGTGCAGCAGGGCGAGCGGAGCGTCGTCGCGCGCGAGGACGGCCCGTTCCGGGCGCTGCTGGAGGCCGGCCGTCCCGCGCACGACACTGCCGTGACAGACGCCCGTGAGGCCGGCTCGACGGTCCACGCCGACGTCCCCGCGGGCCGCACGGTGCACCGCCGCGTGGGTCCGCCGCCGCCGGAGCCCGACCCGGGCGACGGTCCGAGCCTCGCGCGCGGCGTGGGGCACGCGCTCGTCGTCCGCCCGCTGTGGGGTGCGCTCGGCGGGGTGCTCTACCTCGTGTCCAGCATGATCGCCGCCCAGGGCGCGGTGACCGGGTACCTGTGGGGCCGGTCCGTGACCACGCTGCAGGACGACGGGGTGCCGGCGCTCGCGGTCGGCGTCCTCGTCGCACTGCTCCTGCTGGTCCCCGTGGCCAACCTCTGGGCGTTCCGGCTCTACCCCCGGTGGTGGATCGAGCTCCTGCTGCGGGTGCGGCTCTCGGTGCTGCTCGGTCAGACCGCCCAGCACCGCCTGCGCCGCACGCCGCCGGGAGAGGTCGCCGCTCGGGCGCTCGACGCCGACCGGTTCGTGCAGTACGCGGACCGCTGGGTCGACCTCGTCAACGGCCTCGCGCTCGTCGCGCTCACCACGCTGCTCAGCGGGTCCTGGCTCGCCGGTGCGGTGCTGGTGGCCGTGCTCGCGGTGACCGCGGCGTGCGCCGTGGTCGGGCGGCCCTACGCCGGCAGATCCGCGGCGCGGGCGTCGGAGGCCCGGGCCCGGTTCGGTCGATCGCTCGTCTCGGTGCTCGACGGCGCCCGGACGGTCAAGCTCGCCGGTCGCACCGACGACGCGCACGCCGCGCTGCGCCGGGTCGACTCTGGCCGCGTCGGCGCCGCGATCGTCGAGCACCGGATCCAGGCCGTGCTCGACGGGATCCCGAACGTCATGGTCCAGGTGGGCGTGGTCGCCGCGTGGGCCGCCCTCCTGGCCGGGATGTGGGACCTCGCGACGACGTTGCTCGTGACCGGTGCCGTGAGCGGCTTCGCCTGGTTCGGGGTGGTCGCCGGTGCCGTCGTGACCGAGGCGCCCGGCACGCGCGCGTGGCAGCGTGCGACGGCGAGGTTCGCGGGCGGCGCGGACCTCGTGGACCTCCCGGCGGGGGTCGACCTCGTCGGGGGCCGGGCGCCGGCCCCCGGGCGGCAGGCGCCGGCGCGGCTCGACCGGCTCGAGCTCCAGGGACTCTCGGCCGTGCACGCCGACGGGACCGTCGGCGTCCACGGGGTCGACCTGACCGTGCGCCGGGGCGAGCTCGTGCTCGTCACCGGGCGCGTCGGCTCGGGCAAGTCGAGCCTGCTGGCGGCGCTCGCGGGGCTGGTCGACCACACGGGCGACGTGCTGTGGAACGACTCCGTCGTCGAGGACGCGCAGACCGTGCTGCGGCCGGGCCGCGTGGCCTACGTGGCCCAGGTGCCGCGCGTCCTGTCCGGGACGTTCGCGGAGAACGTCCGCCTCGACCACGCGCGCGAGCTGGACGGACCGGTCGCGGTCGCGCGCCTCGCCCAGGACGTCGCCGACGCGGGCGGGGCGGACTCCGTCGTCGGGCACCGCGGGGTGCGGCTCTCCGGCGGCCAGGTGCAGCGCCTCGCCCTCGCGAGGGCGCTGGCGACCGGCGCCGAGATCCTGGTGGCCGACGACGTGTCGAGCGCGCTCGACGCCGCCACCGAGGTCGAGCTGTGGGAGTCCCTGCGGGCGCAGGGAGCGACGGTGGTCGGGTCGTCCTCGAAGCGTTCGGCGCTGGCCCGCGCCGACCGGGTCGTCGTGCTCGACGGCGGTGCGGTCGTCGCGGAGGGACAGTGGTCCGCGCTCGCCGAACGGTGGGGAGCGCTGGCGGGCTGACCCGGCGCGGCTCGGAGGGCCCGCACGTAGCCCGCACGTAGCCCGCACGGAGCACCCTCGAAGCCTGCTCGGACGGCGCTGGGACGGCGCTCGGACGTCGCTCGCGCCCCGGCGCGGTGCGGAGCCCGGTCGTTCGTGACGACTCGCAGGCCGCTCACCTGCCGTAGCGTTCCTGGCTGTGCCAGAGTTGGGCCATGACGACCGCGACGACGCAGCCCGTGAACGTGACCGTGACCGGCGCCGCCGGCCAGATCGGCTACGCCCTCCTCTTCCGTATCGCCTCGGGGCAGATGCTCGGTCCCGACACCCCGGTGCGGCTCCGGCTCCTGGAGATCCCGCAGGGGGTCAAGGCTGCCGAGGGCACGGCGATGGAGCTCGACGACTGCGCGTTCCCGCTGCTCGCCGGCATCGACATCCACGACGACCCGCGCGCGGGGTTCGAGGGCGCGAACGTCGCTCTCCTCGTCGGGGCCCGGCCGCGCGGGCCGGGTATGGAGCGCGCCGACCTGCTCGAGGCGAACGGCGGGATCTTCAAGCCGCAGGGCGAGGCGATCAACGCCGTCGCCGCCGACGACGTCAAAGTCCTGGTGGTGGGCAACCCGGCGAACACCAACGCGCTCATCGCGGCCTCGAACGCGCCCGACGTGCCCAAGGACCGCTTCACCGCGATGACCCGGCTCGACCACAACCGCGCGCTCTCGCAGGTCGCGGCCCGTGCCGGCGTGCCCGTCGCCGAGGTCCGGCGGCTGACCATCTGGGGCAACCACTCCGCGAGCCAGTACCCCGACCTGTTCCACGCCGACGTCGCCGGGAGGCCGGGCTCGGAGCTCGCGCAGGACCGTGCGTGGCTCCTCGACGACTTCGTGCCCACGGTCGCCAAGCGAGGGGCCGCGATCATCGACGCGCGAGGGGCGTCGTCCGCCGCGTCGGCCGCGAACGCGGCCGTCGACCACGTCCACGACTGGGTGCTGGGTACGCCCGAGGGGGACTGGACGAGCGCGGGGATCTGGTCCGACGGCTCCTACGGGGTACCGGAGGGCATCATGTCGTCCTTCCCGGTGACCTCCGCGGGTGGCCCCGGGGCCACCTGGGACGTCGTCCCCGACCTCGAGATCGGTGAGCTGTCGCGCGAGCGCATCGACGCCTCGGTGGCCGAGCTCGTCGAGGAGCGCGACGCGGTCCGGGGTCTCGGTCTGATCTGACGATCTGAGCGCACAAGAGCAGGGGGCTCCACATGACGATCAGCGACGACGAACGCCGACGCCGGGCTGACGCGGCGGCGCAAGCCAACGCCAGCGCGGCACTCGAAGGCTACGAGATCGACCCCGACACCGCCGCCCTGCAGCAGCGGTACGTCCGGGGAGAGATCGGCGAGGCCGAGATGATCCGCCTCGCCGAAGTGCAGTCCGGCCTCCGCGAAGACTCCTGATGGAGCGGTGAGCAGGACCTCGACCGTGTGCGGCCAGTCAGGCGACTGTCGAACCTGACGAGCCGGCGTCGGCGCAAGGGCGACCGACCGGCGTCACCACCTCGAGGGCAGGTCTGCGGCCTCCGAACGACCCGTCCGGCCGTCAAGCCGGCTCGGGCTGACCGTCGACCTGCGTCACCGACGACAGCGAGCCGACGAGGGCGGGGAGTGCGCCCGGCGCGAGGGAGAAGTAGGCCCAGCGGCCGCGCTGCTCGCGCTCGAGCAGACCGGCCTCGGTGAGGATCTTGAGGTGGTGGCTGACGGTCGGCTGCGAGAGGCCGACGGGCTCGGTGAGGTCGCACACGCACGCCTCGGCGCCGGGCCTGGTGGCCACGATGGCCAGGAGCTGGACGCGGGCCGGGTCGGCGAGCGCCTTGAAGGACCGTGCGAGCTCCCGGGCGACCTCCGGCGCGACAGCCCGGCTGAGGGAGGGTGCGCAGCAGCCGCTGTCCGCGGGCGCGGCGAGGGACGGTGGTGCGGGCGTGGTCGCGGGCATGACCCCATCGTCGCACAGATTGACATCTGTCGATAGGTCGTCCACGATTGGTGTATCGATGGCTCTCGATGTGAGGAGTGGTGATGGACGAGGTTGCTCGGGACGACCTGCCGGTGATCGTGATCGGCGGCGGCCCGGTAGGGCTGGCCGCGGCGGCGCACCTGCTGGAGCGCGGCCTGGAACCGCTGGTGCTGGAAGCGGGCGCGAGCGCCGGCGCTGCGATCTCGTCGTGGGGCCACGTGCGGCTCTTCTCGCCGTGGCGCTACGACATCGACGCCGCGGCCCGCAGGCTGCTGGAGCCCACGGGCTGGGTCGAGCCCGACCTGGACGCTCTGCCGACAGGTCGCGAGCTCGTCGACGGCTACCTGGCTCCGCTCGCCGCGACCCCTGACATCGCCGCCCGCGTGCGCACCGGGACCCGAGTCCTGGCGGTCGCCCGGGACGGCGCGGACAAGACCCGGTCGCTCGGGCGGGCGCGCCGTGGCTACCGGGTACGCACGGTCGACGCCGACGGTCGGGTGGCCGACGTCCTCGCCCGCGCGGTGGTCGACGCCTCGGGGACGTTCTCGACGTCGAACCCGCTCGGCGTCAGCGGACTGCCGGCTGCTGGGGAGGCCGACGCGGCGCCGTTCGTCACCGGGCCGCTCCCCGACGTCCTCGGCGCGCAGCGCGAGCGCTTCGCCGCTCGGCACACCTTGGTCGTGGGCATGGGCCACTCGGCAGCGAACACCCTCCTGAGCCTGGTCGAGCTGGCCGAGACCACGCCCGGCACCACGATCACGTGGGCGATCCGCGGCGGCTCCGCGCGCAGGTTGTTCGGCGGCGGCACCGACGACGAGCTCCCTGCCCGCGGCCTGCTCGGCTCGCGGCTGCGCGAGGCCGTCGACGCCGGGCGTCTGCGGCTGCTGACCCGGGTGTCGATCGAGCAGCTGGTCCCCGGACGCGACGCGGTGCAGGTGCTCGGCACGACCAAGGACGTGCCGCTCGCCCTGGACGTCCACGCGATCGTCAACGCCACCGGCTTCCGCCCCGACCTGGACGTGGTGCGCGAGATCCGCCTCGACCTCGACCCCGTCGTCGAGGCCCCGAGCGCGCTCGCGCCGCTCATCGACCCGAACCAGCACTCCTGCGGCACGGTCCCGCCGCACGGGGAGAAGGTGCTCTCGCACCCGGACGACGGCTTCTACCTGGTGGGCATGAAGTCCTACGGCCGCGCGCCCACGTTCCTGCTGGCCACCGGGTACGAGCAGGTGCGTTCCGTCGCCGCCGCGCTGGCCGGCGACCGGGCGGCCGCCGATGCGGTCGAGCTGGACCTGCCCGCCACGGGGGTGTGCTCCAGCGATCTCGCCCTGGAAGCGGAGGGTGAGTCCGCCACGGGGTCGTGCTGCGGGACCGCTCCGGCAGAGCCGCAGCTCGTCCCGCTCGGCGTGGGCGCAGCGGCCGGGGTCGGATTCGCCTCGGGTGTCGTCCACGGGCGCTCGGGTGACGACGCGAACGCCTGACCCTGGACGGGGACGGCTGACCTCCCCGCGAGCACTCCTCGATGTCGGCCACGCCCTCGGGGTGCGGCCGGCGTCCGGCATCGTGGCCGCGCGGTTTCAGGCTCTTGCCGTAAATTGCAGCAAGGGCTACGGTTGCGTGCATCACACCCCGGGCGCACGGTCGCACCTGGGATGCCCAGGACGACGAAGGAGTCTCCATGACGCTCGCCCGCCCCAGCGCCTCCGGACGAGGCGCCCGACGTGCCGGTGCCGCAGCGCTCGCCACCGTGGTCGCCTCGGGGACCCTGACCGCCGCGCTCACCGGTGTCGGCGTCGTGACGCCGACAGCAGCCGTCGCCGCAGAGCGCACGTTCGCCCTCGTCGGTGACCTGCAGACCGAGGTCGGGTGCCCCGCGGACTGGGCTCCCGACTGCGTCGAGAGCGAGCTCGCCCCCACCGGGACGGACGGCGTCTACGCGGCCGACCTCGAGGTGCCGGCGGGCACCTACGAGTACAAGGTCGCGGTCGACGACGCCTGGGACGAGGCGTACGGGCTCGACGGCGGCGCCGACAACATCCCGCTGACGCTCGCGGGCCCGACGACCCTGCGGTTCACGTTCGACGACGCGACCAAGCTGACCTCCGTGGTCCCGCTGGGCCTCGAGGGTGGGTACACGGACGCCGACGACGCGATCGTGAGCGCCCCCGTCCGGCAGCCGGGCTCGGACGAGCAGTTCTACTTCGTCATGACCGACCGGTTCGCGAACGGTGACCCCTCCAACGACACCGCGGGTCTCGGCGACGACCGGCTCGTGTCCGGCTTCGACCCGACCGACAAGGGGTTCTACGAGGGCGGGGACATCCAGGGCATCCGCGATCGTCTCGACTACATCGAAGGGCTGGGTACGAGCGCGATCTGGCTGACGCCGTCCTTCAAGAACCAGCCGGTCCAGGGGAGCGGAGCCGACGCGTCGGCGGGGTACCACGGGTACTGGATCACGGACTTCACCCAGATCGACCCGCACCTCGGCACGAACGAGGAGCTCGAGGCGCTGATCGACGAGGCCCACGCCAAGGGCATCAAGGTCTACTTCGACATCATCACGAACCACACCGCCGACGTCATCGACAACGAGCAGGGCGAGTACTCGTACGTCGACCAGGCGACGACGCCCTACCGCGACGCGAGCGGCGCGGCCTTCGATCCTGCGGACTACGCCGGCACGGGCGACTTCCCCGAGCTCGATCCCGCGACGTCGTTCCCCTACACGCCCAAGGTCGCCGCGTCGTCCGCGGACGTCAAGGTCCCCGGGTGGCTCAACGACCCCACGCTCTACCACAACCGGGGCAACTCGACCTGGACCGGGGAGTCGGTGACCTACGGCGACTTCGACGGGCTCGACGACATCATGACGGAGCACCCGGACGTCGTCACGGGCTTCGCCGAGGTGTACGAGGACTGGGTGGACCTCGGTATCGACGGGTTCCGCATCGACACGGTCAAGCACGTGAACTTCGAGTTCTGGGAGCAGTGGACCACCGAGGTCCTCGAGCACGCGCACGCGCTCGGCAAGGACGACTTCTTCATGTTCGGCGAGGTCTACGACGCCGACGCCGCCAAGCTCTCCCCGTACGTGCGACGCACGGACATGAGCTCGGTCCTCGACTTCACGTTCCAGTCGTCCGCCACCAGCTTCGCGGCGGGCAACTCGGCGAAGGGCCTGCAGAGCCTCTTCGCGAGCGACGACATGTACACCACGCCGGACACCTCCGCGTCGGCGTTGCCCACCTTCCTGGGCAACCACGACATGGGGCGCATCGGCTACTTCCTGTCGTCGACGGACGCGCCCCAGGAGCGGGACGAGCTCGCACACGACCTGATGTACCTCACGCGCGGGCAGCCCGTTGTCTACTACGGTGACGAGCAGGGCTTCGCCGGGGCGGGCGACGGCAAGGACAAGAACGCCCGTCAGTCCCTCTTCGCGACACAGGTCGACGAGTACGCGGACCAGCAGCTCGTCACGGGGGAGACGCTGGGCTCCGTCGACCGCTACGACACCGACGCCCCGCTCTACTCGCACATCGCCGACCTCGCCGCGCTGCGCGCGGGGAGCCCGGCGCTCTCGTCCGGCGCGCAGATCGAGCGGCACGCCGACGCGGGCGCCGGTGTCTACGCGTTCAGCCGCGTCGACCGGGACGAGAAGGTCGAGCACCTCGTGGCGCTGAACAACGCCGGCGAGGAAAATTCGGTCACGTTCACGACGCTGACCCCGGGCGCGACCTACGACGTGCTGCTCGGTGAGGGCGGACCGGTCGCCGCGGACGGTTCGGGGAGATCACGCTGACCGTCCCCGCGACGAGCAGCCTCGTCCTGGTCGCCGACCGCGAGGTGTCCGCGGAGTCGTCGGGCGAGATCGCGGTCGACGTCCCCGCCGCCGGCGCGGGGGTCGAGGAGTCGCTCCCGTCGCAGCGACCGTCGACGCGGACGCCTGGTCCGAGACCTCGTTCGCGTGGCGGGTCGTCGGCGACGACGCGTGGACCCCGCTCGGCACCGCCGAGGACACGTCGCCGCGCGTCTTCCACGACACCGCCGGGCTCGCCGACGGGACGCTCGTCGAGTATCGAGCGGTGACCGTCGACGCCGACGGCGACTGGGCCGCGGCCTCGTCCTACGCCAGCGTCGGGAACGACGTGACCGGCGTCGAGGGCGAGCCGGAGCCGGAGGGTGACATCGAGCTCGTCACCGTGCCCGGGTCGCACGGGTCCGAGATGGGCTGCGCGGGCGACTGGACGCCCGGGTGCGAGGCCGCGAGCCTGACGCGTCGCGAGTCCGACGGCGTCTACGCCGGCACCTTCGACATCCCGGCGGGCACCTACGAGTACAAGGTCGCGGTCAACGGCTCCTGGGACGTGAACTACGGATCCGGCGGCGTACAGGATGGGGACAACGTCTCGTACACGACGGACGGCGGGCCGGTCACCTTCTACTGGGACCCGGTCAGCCACCAGTTCTCGAGCACCGCTCAGGGGCCGATCGTCACGCTCCCCGGTTCGTTCCAGTCGGAGCTGGGCTGCCCCGGTGACTGGGCGCCCGACTGCATGCTGAGCTGGATGCAGGACCAGGATGGCGACGGGACCTACACGTTCACGACGTCCGCGCTGCCGACCGGCGCCTACGAGGGCAAGGTGGCGCACGGGCTCGGCTGGGAGGAGAACTACGGTGTTGACGGCGTGCGGGACGGCGCGAACTACTCGTTCAGCGCGACCGAGGGCAAGCAGACGGTGTTCACCTACGACCTCGCGACGCACGTGCTGACCATCGAGTCGGCCGACCCGCCGCTCGCGGGGACGGGGCAGCAGCGGGCCCACTGGGTGGCCTCCGACCTGGTGCTCTGGCCGCGAGACCTGCTCGGCGGCGCAGAGCCCGGGGACCTCACGTTCGGGCTGCACCACGCGCCGGAGGGCGGGATCGCCGTCACTGACGGGGACGTCGTGGTGCCCGACGGCGGGGGCACGATCGACCTCGTCGTCGACGCGGACGGGATCCCGCAGGACGTGGCCGACCGGTTCCCGGCGCTCGCCGGGTCGGTGGCGCTCCGGCTCGTCGACGCCGACGGCGAGCCCCTCGGCCGCCAGGCGATCGAGGAGGTCCTGACCGGTCAGGTGATGGTCTCCCAGCGCGCGGGGGACGAGCTGACGGCGTTCACCGGCGTCCAGCTGCCCGGCGTGCTCGACGACCTCTACGCGCAGGACGCCGCGGACCGCGAGCTCGGGGTGAGCTGGCACAAGAACGGGAAGTGGGCCTCGTTCGGGCTGTGGGCGCCGACCGCGAAGAGCGTGACGCTCCTCGCGTGGCCGCAGGGCGCGGACACCGCGGACGAGCCGTCACGGTTCGCGGCGACCCGCAACGCCGACGGTTCGTGGTCGGTCGACGGGAAGGCGGTGGACAAGAAGTTCCCGTGGAAGGGCGCCCGCTACCTCTACGAGGTCACGGTGTACGTCCCGAGCACGGGAGCCGTCGAGACCAACGTCGTCACCGACCCGTACTCCGTGGCGCTGACGACCAACTCCCGCGAGTCGGTCGCCGTGGACCTCGACGACGCCGCGCTGGCACCGAAGGTGTGGCGCAAGACCCCGGCGCCGGTGATCGAGCGTGCGGTCGACCGCAGCATCTACGAGCTGCACGTGCGGGACTTCTCCATCGGTGACGAGACGGTGCCTGCCGACCGTCGGGGCACGTACCTCGCGTTCGCCGAGAAGGGCTCGGACGGCATGTCCCACCTGCGCGACCTCGCCGACGCCGGGATGAACACGCTGCACCTGCTCCCGACGTTCGACCTCGCGACCATCGAGGAGGACCGCTCCGCGCAGCAGACCCCGGCGGGCGACCTCGCCTCGTACGCCCCGGACTCGCCCGAGCAGCAGGCCGCCGTCGCCGCGGTCCAGGACGAGGACGGCTACAACTGGGGCTACGACCCGTTCCACTTCTCGGCCCCCGAGGGTTCCTACGCCACCCGGCCGGACGGCGGAGACCGGGTCGCCGAGTTCCGCACCATGGTCGGTTCGCTCCACGGAGCCGGCTACCAGGTCGTGCTCGACCAGGTCTTCAACCACACGGCAGCGAGCGGTCAGGACGAGAAGTCCGTCCTCGACCGCGTGGTCCCCGGCTACTACCACCGCCTGAACGCCACGGGGGCGGTCGAGACGAGCACCTGCTGCCAGAACCTCGCGACGGAGCACGCGATGACCGGTCGCCTGATGGTCGACTCGGTCGTGACCTGGGCCAGGGACTACCACGTCGACGGGTTCCGGTTCGACCTCATGGGCCACCACTCGACCGCGAACATGCAGGCCGTGCGCGACGCCCTGGACGAGCTCACGCTGCGCCGCGACGGGGTCGACGGCACGAGCGTCTACCTCTACGGCGAGGGCTGGAACTTCGGCGAGGTCGCCGACGACGCGCTGTTCGAGCAGGCTCGGCAGGGCAACCTCGGGGGCACGGGGATCGGTACGTTCTCCGACCGGTTGCGGGACGCCGTCCACGGCGGGTCTCCCGTCGACGGCGGGTCGACCTTCACGCAAGGGTTCGGCACCGGGCTCGCGACCGACCCGAACGGGAGGCCAGCGCAGGCCGGCGACGACTCGACGGTCAACGACGGCTCCGAGGACGAGCTCGCGGACCTCGCCCACCAGACCGACCTCGTCCGGCTGGGACTCGCCGGCAACCTCGCCGGCTACACCTTCGCGACGTCGTCCGGCACCGAGCAGCGCGGGGACGAGATCGACTACCGGGGCTCGCCCGCGGGCTACGCCGAGCAGCCCGACGAGATCGTGACGTACGTCGACGCCCACGACAACGAGACCCTCTTCGACCTGCTGGCGCTCAAGCTCCCGCAGGCGACGAGCATGGACGACCGGGTGCGGATGAACACGCTCTCGCTGGCGACCACCGCGCTGTCGCAGACCCCGTCGTTCTGGAACGCGGGGACGGACCTCCTGCGGTCGAAGTCGCTGGACCGTGACTCGTACAACTCGGGGGACTGGTTCAACGAGATCGACTGGAGCGGGCAGGAGAACGGGTTCGGCAAGGGCCTGCCGATCGAGTCGGTCAACGGGGAGAAGTGGCCGCTCATGGCTCCGCTGCTCGCGGACGACTCGCTGCGACCCGAGGCGGACCAGATCGCGACGGCCACGGCCGGGGCGCAGGACCTCCTGCGGCTGCGGTACTCGACCGACCTCTTCCGGCTCGGTGACGCCGCGGCGATCGAGCAGAAGGTCACGTTCCCCGGCTCCGGCGCCGACGCGGTCCCCGGACTCCTGGTGATGCGGATCGACGACACCGTCGGCGCAGACACCGACCCCGCCCTCGACGGCGTGCTGGCGGTGTTCAACGCCTCGCCGGAGCCGATCACGACGACCGTCGCCGACCTCGCCGGCCACGACCTCGAGCTCTCGTCGGTTCAGGCCGACGGTGCCGACGAGGTCGTGCGCGCCACCACCTGGGACGCCGCGACAGGTTCCGTGACGGTCCCGGCCCGCTCGGTCGCGGTGCTCGTCGAGCGGTCCTCCGGGTCCGGCGCGGCAGGGCCCGGTGGCTCGGGTCACGGTCCGTGGCAGCGCTGGCACCAGCGGGTCTGCACCTGGCTGCCGTGGCTGCCCGGGTGCGACGCCCGGTCCGCGTCGCAGTTTGTTGGTTGAGCGAACGATACGGCGCGCGGGCCCTCAGGACGGCGGTCCTGAGGGCCCGCGCCCTTCTCTCCCGGTCGGCCGGCGAAGGTCACAGTTCGGACTCGGCCGCCCCTCCCCGTTGTGATCTGCGCCTCACCGGGTCTATGTTTCCGTCTGCAACATAGTCCGGGCGGGCACCTGCTCGGCGTCCAGGACGCGTGCGACGGCGCCGCGTCATGAGAAGGGGAGAACGATGCGACGAAGCATGTTCACGGCCACCGCGGCCGTTCTGGCGACCGGGCTGCTGCTGGCAGGGTGTGCGTCCGACGACTCAGGGACCGACGCCGGGGCCGACTCGGGCGGCACCGAGAGCACGGACGACTCGGGCTCGGGCGACGCAGCGACCGGCAAGGTCGGGGTCATCCTCCCCGACACCAAGTCGTCGGCCCGCTGGGAGACCGCGGACGCCAAGTACCTCGCCGAGGCCTTCGACGCGGCCGGGGTCGAGTACGACATCCAGAACGCCCAGGGCGACAAGACCCAGTTCCAGACGATCGCCGACCAGATGATCACGAGCGGCGTCAACGTGCTGATGATCGTCAACCTCGACTCCGGGTCGGGCAAGGCCGTGCTGTCCAAGGCCCAGAGCCAGGGCATCGCGACGATCGACTACGACCGCCTGACCCTGGGCGGCGGCGCCGACTACTACGTCTCGTTCGACAACACCGCCGTCGGGACGCTGCAGGGCGAGGGGCTCGAGAAGTGCCTCACTGACGCCGGCAAGGACACGGCGAACATCGCGTACCTGAACGGGTCGCCGACCGACAACAACGCCACCCTCTTCAAGCAGGGCGCCGAGGAGGCGCTCAAGGCGAAGGAGGACGCGGGCGACTACACCCGCGTCGCCGACCAGGCCGTCCCGGACTGGGACAACCAGCAGGCCGGCACGATCTTCGAGCAGATGTTCACCGACAACGGCGGCAAGATCGACGGTGTCCTCGCGGCGAACGACGGCCTCGGCAACGCGGCCATCGCGATCCTCAAGAAGAACGGCGTGAACGGTTCGGTGCCCGTCACCGGACAGGACGCGACCGACCAGGGCCTGCAGAACATCCTCGCGGGCGACCAGTGCATGACGGTCTACAAGGCCGTGAAGCAGGAGGCCGACGCCGCGTCGGCGCTCGCCGTGGGCCTCGCCCAGGGTGAGGACGTCTCCGACCAGGCGACGGGCACGGTCACCGACACCGAGACGAGCGAGGACGTCGCCTCCGTCCTCCTGGTGCCGCAGGCCATCACCTTCGACAACGTCAAGGACGTCATCGCCGACGGGTACACGACGAAGGAGAACGTCTGCACGGCCGAGCTCGCCGACAAGTGCGAGGAGGCCGGGATCTCCTGATCCCTGCACAGGACCGGGGCTGCCGTGCGCGGCAGCCCCGGTCCGCTCGCAGGCCCCGGCCGTGCCCTACCCGAGCCCGGCCCGAGCCCTCCAGACCCTCTGCGCCCGACCCGGGCGCGCCGTCCCGACCCGAGGTGACCATGACGACCCCTGCTCAGTCCGACCTGGCCCCGCCACCGACGCTCGAGGTCCGTGGCGGCCGCAAGAACTTCGGGGCGGTCCACGCGCTCCGCGGCGTCGACATCGTCGCGCGGGCCGGTGAGGTCACCGCGCTCGTCGGCGACAACGGCGCCGGCAAGTCGACGCTCATCAAGTGCATCGCCGGGATCTTCCCGTTCGATGCGGGCGAGGTCCGCTACGAGGGCGAGACGGTGCACATCTCCGACCCGGGCGCCGCGAACGACATCGGCATCGAAGTCGTCTACCAGGACCTCGCGCTGTGCGACAACCTGGACATCGTCCACAACATGTTCCTCGGTCGCGAGCTCCGCAAGGGCTTCCGGCTCGACGAGGCGGCCATGGAGACTCGGGCGGCCGAGGTGCTCGCCTCGCTCTCCGTCCGGACCGTGCGCTCGATCCGTCAGCACGTCGCGAGCCTCTCGGGTGGGCAGCGGCAGACGGTCGCCATCGCCCGCGCCGTGCTCTGGAACTCGAAGCTCGTGATCCTCGACGAGCCGACCGCGGCGCTCGGCGTCGCCCAGACCGAACAGGTCCTGCAGCTCGTGCGCCGTCTGGCGGACGCCGGCCTCGCGGTCGTGCTCGTGTCGCACAACATGAACGACGTCTTCGAGGTCGCCGACTCGATCTCGGTGCTCTACCTCGGGCAGACCGCGGCCCAGGTCCGCACGGCGGACACGTCCCGCGCCGAGGTCATCGAGCTCATCACCAGCGGCTCGGCCGTCGCCCCGGTCGGTGCGCCCGGGACGGCGCAGCCAGCCACCGACAACGCGAACGGGAGCACCACCGCATGAGCACGCCGACCGTCTCGACCCGCTCCGACGCCCCGTCGCTCCTCTCGGGCGAGGTCGAGCAGCCGACCTTCACCGAGGCCCTGCAGAACTACGTGCGCAAGGTGCGTGGCGGCGACATGGGCTCGCTGCCCGCGATCCTGGCGCTGACCGTCCTCGCCGGGGTCTTCGTCGTCCTCAAGCCCGAGACGTTCCCGTCCGCGCTGAACATCGCCAACCTGTTCCAGCAGGGCGCGGTGGTCGTGACCATCGCGATGGGGCTCGTCTTCGTCCTCCTGATCGGTGAGATCGACCTCTCGGCCGGGTTCGCCTCCGGCGTCTGCGGGGCGATCCTCGCGGTCACGCTCACCAGCATCGGGTGGCCCTGGTACGTCGCTGTCCTCGCCGCGGTCCTCACCGGCGTCGTCATCGGGCTCGTGATCGGGCTGCTGGTCGCGAAGATCGGGATCCCGTCGTTCGTGACGACCCTCGGTGCGTTCCTCGCGTTCCAGGGTGTCGTGCTCCTCATCATCGGCACCGGCGGCAACATCTCGCTGACCAACCCCGTGATCCTCGCCATCCAGAACAAGAACATCCCGCCGGCGATCGGCTGGGCGCTCGGCGGGCTGGCGGTCGCGGCCTACGGGTTCGCCACGATCCGTACCTGGTCGAGCCGCCGACGCCAGGGCCTGCTCTCGGCGCCGCGCGCGATGGTGATCACCAAGGTGGTCGCGATGGCGCTGGTGGTGCTCGGCGGTGTCCTCGTCCTGAACCAGGAGCGCAGCGTCAACCCCGCGATCACGTCGCTGCGAGGGGTGCCGATCGTGGTCCCGATCATCGTCGTGCTCGCCCTCGGCCTCGGCTTCCTGCTGACGCGGACCGCGTTCGGGCGGCACATCTACGCCGTCGGTGGCAACGCCGAGGCCACGCGCCGCGCAGGCATCCCGGTCGCCCGGATCCGCGTCACGTGCTTCATCATCTGCTCGTCGATGGCGGCGTTCGCCGGGATCTTCGCGGCGTCCCGGGCGACGTCGGTGGACCCGAACGCCGGCGGCTCCAACGTGCTGCTCTACGCCGTGGGTGCCGCGGTGATCGGCGGGACCTCGCTGTTCGGTGGCAAGGGGCGCATCACCGACGCCCTCATCGGTGGCGCGGTGATCGCCGTGATCGACAACGGCATGGGCCTGCTCGGGTACTCGGCCGGCATCAAGTTCGTGGTGACCGGGCTCGTCCTGATCGCGGCGGCCGCCGTCGACGCCCTCTCGCGGCGACGGGCGAGGACCACCGGGCGAGGGTAGGGCATGATCGTGCCAGGGCTGGTCGTCGGACGAAGGGCTGGGCACGGACGTGAGGCTGGGTTCGGGCGCTGCCGTCCTGCGTGCTGAGGCATCGGGGCGGGACGACGTCCGGCGCGCGAACCTCGCGGCCGTGCTGCGGCTCCTGCACTTCGACGGCGCGTCGACCCGCTCCGACATCGTCGCCGCCACCGGGTTCAACCGGTCGACCGTCGGGTCGCTGACGTCGGAGCTCGAGCGGGCCGGTCTCGTCCGGGAGCGACCGGGGGTCGTCCGGGGCAAGGGCAGGCCGTCGAACGTCGTCGAGCCGGTGAGCACCAGCGTGCACGTGCTGGCGTTCGACGTCACGGCGACCGAGGTGGCAGGTGCTCGCGTCGGCCTGGGCGGGTACATCCTCCAGGTCCGCCGACGGCTCCACGCCGGTCACCCTCGGGACGTGGGCAAGGTCGTCGCGATGATCGCCACGCTCGCCCGCGAGATGGACGCGCGGGCGCCCGAGGGGTCCGTCCCGCTGGCGATCGTGGTCTCCGTGGCCGGCAGCGTGCGCCAGCCCGACGGTCTCGTCCGCAGGGCACCGGCGCTCGGCTGGGCCGACGTGCCGCTGGTCGCGCTGCTCCAGGCGGAGCTGGAGTCCGACCAGGGGCCGCCGTTCCCCGGAGCGATGCTGATCACCGCGGGCAACGACGGCGACTTCGGTGTGGTCGCGGAGCACCTGCGAGGGGCCGCCCGAGGCATCCAGGACGTGCTCTATGTGCGCGGCGAGCGCGGCGTCGGCGGCGGTGTCGTGGTCGACGGCGAGCTGCTCAAGGGCGTCGGCGGCTACGCGGGGGAGGTGGGTCACATCCTGGTCCGGCCGGGCGGCAGGCCCTGTGCGTGCGGCGCGAAGGGCTGCTGGGAGGCCGAGGTCGGAGACGACGCGATCCTGCGCGCGGTGGGCCGGGACCCCAAGGAGTCCGAGATCGACGACGCGATCAGCGACGTCGCGATCGGCCGCAAGCGAGCGATCGCGGGGGTCCATAAGATCGGCTCGCAGGTCGGCCTCGGCCTCGCGAGCCTCGTGAACATCTTCAACCCCGGGGTGGTGGTGCTCGGCGGGAGCCTGGGCGCCCTCTACCCGACGATGGAGAAGACCCTGCACGCGAGCCTCGCGCGAGCCCTCGGGCCCATCCGGGAGCAGGCGACGCTGGTGCGCTCCGAGCTCGGTCCGGACGCCCAGCTCGTGGGCGGTGCCGAGGTCGGGTTCGTGGACCTCCTCGACGACCCGACCGGGACCCTCGCGGCGCTCCGTGGTGAGGTCGACGAGCAGGGGTCGGGCGTCGTCCTGGAGTCCCGCTCGTCCTGAGCGCCGGCCCGCCGGCGGAACCGCGGGACCCTCAGCGGAAGACGATCGTCCGGTGGCCGTTGAGCAGGACGCGGTGCTCAGCGTGCCAGCGCACGGCGCGTGCGAGGGTGCGCCGCTCGACGTCCTCCCCGAGGGCGACCAGGTCGTCCACGGACCGGGAGTGGTCGACGCGCTCGACGTCCTGCTCGATGATCGGACCCTCGTCGAGGTCTCCGGTGACGTAGTGCGAGGTCGCGCCGATCAGCTTGACCCCCGCTCGTGCGCCTGCGCGTACGGCCGCGCGCCCTTGAAGCTGGGCAGGAACGAGTGGTGGATGTTGATGACGCGACCGTTGAGGTCTCGGCACAGCTCGTCGGAGAGGATCTGCATGTACCGGGCGAGCACGACGGTCTCGACGTCGAGCTCGGCGACGATCTCGCGCAGGCGGGTCTCGGCCTGGGGCTTCGTGTCCCGGGTGACGGGCACGTGGTGGAACGGCTTGCCGTAGAACTCGGCGATCTCGGCGAGGTCGGTGTGGTTGCCGACCACGCCGACGACGTCGATCGGCATGTCCTGGTGGCGCTCGCGGTAGAGGAGGTCCACCAGGCAGTGGGGCGCCTTCGACACCATGAGCAGGGTCCGGACCCGGCGGCCCGACACGTCGAGCTGCCACGTCATGTCGTACTGCTGCGCGACGGGGGTGAAGGCCGACTCGAGCTCGGCGCGGCCCGCGGTCGACAGGACCTGGACCCGCATGAAGAAGAGCCCGGTGCCGGGGTCCCCGAACTGTTGCGACTCCGTGATGTTCCCGCCTCGACCGGCGATGGCGCCGGAGACCGCGTGGACGATGCCGGGGCGGTCCGGGCAGGAGAGGGTCAGGATCCAGTGGGTCGGGTCGTCGGTCGTGTGCACCGGGTCAGCCTACCGAGGGTGGGCGCCTGGGCTGCACGGAATCACCCCGCTCCCACCACGGGATCGCAAGCCCTGAGCGGCCTGTCGTGACACGATGAGGGCATGACCGACAGCTTCCGGATCGACGTAGTCCCCGACGATGTAGCGGGCGAGCTCCTCACGCTCCGCCGCGCCGCGTTCGTGACCGAGGCGCAGGTGTACGGGGACCCGAACATCCCGCCGCTCACGCAGACCCTGCACGAGCTGCGCGAGGACATGGCGCTCGACGACGTCGTGACCCTCGGCGCCTGGGACGGCTCCCGGCTCGTCGGATCCGTGCGGGTCGAGCTCGAGGACGGCCGTGCGACGCTGGGCCGGCTCGCCGTGGCCCCGGACATGCAGGGGCGAGGGATCGGCACGAAGCTGATGTTCGCCGTCCTGCCGTACCTGCCCGAGGAGACCACGGAGATCTGGGTCTTCACCGGCAAGGACTCGCGGCACAACTCTCTCTCTACGAGCAGCAGGGGTACGAGGAGCAGTACGACAAGACCGCCGGCGACCTGACCTACACCTACCTTCGGCGCATCCTCGGCGAGGCCGAGGTCCGGGCCGTGGACGACACCGGCGTCCGACCGGCCTGACGGCGAAAGCCGCGATCCCCGGCCTCGACGGGCCGTCGCCGGTGCGTCGGGCGCGGCCGGATGTCCGATTCGCGCATTGACTTTCGATAGTCCTGAATGCTCCTATATGCGGAGCTCACAGGACCTCGGAGGCAGCAGTGACCCAGATCGACCCGACCAGCGGCCCGGCCGCGAACCCGACGCAGGTGCGCTACCGCGGCCGACACCTGCCCATGGTGGCGGTCGTCGTCGCTGCGTTCATCGCCACCGCTCTCGCATACAGCGGCATGGTCCTGTTCGGGCTCGAGGTCGCCGGCATGCAGCCCGCCGAGGCGTACGCCCTCGCCGGGTTCCTCGAGGTGAGCCTCGTCGCGGTGGCGCTCATGGCGCGCAACGCGGCCCTCGAGGGTCGGCCGTACGGGGTGCTGCTCACGCTCACGTGGATCCTCTCGGGGACGTCCGGCGTGTTCGCCGCGCTCCACGAGGTCGCCGTCGCGAGCGCGAGCACCCCGTACATGGTGGTCTTCCGCTTCGTGCCGCCGCTGGTGGCCGCGCTCATGTGGCACCTGGCCCTGGTCGGCGAACGGCACCTGGTCACCGGTGACACCCTCGACGAGCGTCGCCGCGAGCACCGCGTCCACCAGTACGTGACCGCGCTCGAGCTCTGGCGCGACGCGCGTCTGGACAACGACGGCGGGCGGCGCGGCACGCAGAAGGTGCGGTCCACGCACCGGGACCAGCTGGCCGCCCGCGACCGTGCCCTGAAGCTCCTGACGGTCGAGGACTTCGAGCGGCGCATGCAGATCTGGGTCGAGCGCCTGGAGGCCGCGGAGCGGCACGGCAACCGTCTCGACCTCATCGGTGCGACCTCCGAGAAGCGGGGGACGAGCCGGGTGGCCTCGCCGGCCACGGTCGCGGCGTCCTCGGCAGCAGCCCCGGCGGCCGGCGTCACCGAGTCGTCGGACGACGTCGCGCCCGCCGCGCAGGCAGCGCGGCCGACGGGCTCGGGCGAGTCCCGGGAGGACGGCCCGCAGGAGCAGGCCGACGCCGAGAGGCCTGCCGTTGCCTCCGACGTGGACGCTGACGTGGCCGCCGACATGAACGCTGACATGAACACTGACGGGCAGGTCGACGCGACGGTCGAGGGCAAGGTCGACGGGACCGCCGATGAGACCGCCGATAAGACCCCCGACGCGGTTGTCGAGGCACCTGTCGCCACCCCCACCGCACCGGTCGTCCCCGGAGCGACGGTCGGCGGGACGGTCGCTGCGACGCTCGACGGTGCCGAAGCGCGCGAGAAGGAGCCGGCGCCCGCCGGCCGGTCGCTGCCCGCGACGGGTCACACGCGTCGCGTCGAGATGTTCGGCATCGGGGCCCGCCCCGCCGGGAGCTCGCGGCCGGTCCCGACGTGGGACGAGAACTGGGACGGGTCGAAGACCCGGGCCGCTGCGGCGGGCGCGGAGCAGCCGTCGCGCGCAGGTGACGAGCTCGGCGAGCTCGGCGAGCTCGGCGAGCACGTCGGGCACACCGCTGCCGACGAGCGCGACCGCCGCGGCGGGTCGGGCGCCGACGACGCCCAGGCCGACACCGACCGCGAGCTCGCGCCCGCCTGAGGTCTCGCGTCGCTGCTACGATCGGTTCGTCGCGACTGGCGCATCAGGTGGATCACCACCGGGGAGCGACGAGCTGTGCAGACTTCGGGTCGTTCGCCTGGGCCCCGGTCACTCGCCCGTGAGGGCGCGTGCCCGTGCGTGAACCCGGCGGGTGCGGGCTCTCAGTTTCGTCCACCGACAGTTCCCAGCTGCCAGCCCTGAGGAGAAGCATGAGCGACCAGCCCGGCTCCGCCGATGTCATGAACCAGAACATCTCCGAGCTCGACCCGGAGATCGCCGCGGTCCTCGACGGGGAGATCGCGCGCCAGCGCGGCACCCTCGAGATGATCGCGTCCGAGAACTTCGTCCCGCGCGCCGTCCTGCAGGCCCAGGGCTCGGTGCTCACGAACAAGTACGCCGAGGGTTACCCGGGGCGCCGCTACTACGGCGGCTGCGAGCAGGTCGACGTCGCCGAGAACCTCGCCAAGGAGCGCGCCAAGGCGCTCTTCGGTGCGGAGCACGCGAACGTCCAGCCGCACTCCGGCGCCACCGCGAACGCGGCCGTGCTGCACGCGCTCATCAACAAGGGCGACAAGATCCTCGGCCTCGAGCTGGCGCACGGCGGCCACCTGACGCACGGCATGAAGATCAACTTCTCCGGCAAGCTGTACGACGTCGCGGCGTACGGGGTGGACCCCGAGACGCACCTCGTCGACATGGACAAGGTGCGGGAGACCGCCCTCGCGGAGCGCCCCGACGTCATCATCGGCGGGTGGTCCGCGTACCCGCGCCAGCTCGACTTCGCGGCGTTCCGCTCGATCGCCGACGAGGTGGGCGCCAAGCTCTGGGTGGACATGGCGCACTTCGCGGGGCTCGTCGCCGCGGGCCTGCACCCGTCCCCGGTGCCGTACGCCGACGTCGTCTCGTCGACGGTGCACAAGACGATCGGCGGCCCTCGGTCCGGCTTCATCCTGTCCAAGGAGGAGTACGCGAAGAAGGTCGACTCCGCGGTGTTCCCGGGCCAGCAGGGCGGCCCGCTCATGCACGTCATCGCCGCGAAGGCGGTGTCCTTCAAGGTCGCCGCGTCCGGGGACTTCAAGGCCCGCCAGCAGCGCACGATCGACGGTGCGCGCATCATCGCGGACCGCCTCGTCCAGCCCGACCTGACCGAGGCCGGCGTCTCCGTGCTCACCGGCGGGACCGACGTCCACCTCGTGCTCGTGGACCTGCGTCACTCGCAGCTCGACGGCCAGCAGGCCGAGGACCTCCTGCACTCCGTGGGCATCACGGTGAACCGCAACGCCGTCCCGTTCGACCCGCGCCCCCGCGCGTGACGTCCGGCCTGCGGATCGGGACGCCGGCGCTCGCGACGCGCGGTTTCGGTGACACGGAGTTCGCCGAGGTCGCCGAGATCATCGCCGCAGCCCTCAAGGGCGGCGCGTCGGCGGACGTCGACGCGCTGCGTGCCCGGGTCGACCGGCTCACCGAGGCCTTCCCGCTGTACCCGGGCCTCGAGCAGTACTGACCGAGACGCGACGTCTCCGCTCGCCGAACCGGCGGTCGTGCGTGATCCGGACGACGGGATCACGCACGACCGCCGGGTCGGCCGCTGCGACCGCCGGTTCGGCGCGAGCGGCCACGTCACCTCACGACCGTCGACCCGTCGTCCGACCAGGAGCACCCACATGACCGCACAGATCCTCGACGGCAAGGCGACCGCCGCCGTCATCAAGTCCGAGCTCGCCGACCGCGTGACCGTGCTGCGTGAGCAGGGCGTGACCCCGGGGCTCGGCACCGTCCTCGTGGGCCAGGACCCGGGCTCGGTGTCGTACGTCCGCGGCAAGCACCGCGACTGCGCCGAGGTCGGGATCGCCTCGATCCGCGAGGACCTCGCCGAGGACGCCACCCAGGCCGACGTCGAGGCCGCGATCGACCGGCTCAACGCGGACCCGGCGTGCACCGGGTACATCGTCCAGCTCCCGCTGCCGAAGGGCATCGACACGAACGCCGTCCTGGAGCGCATCGACCCGGACAAGGATGCCGACGGGCTGCACCCGACGAACCTCGGCCGCCTGGTGCTGCGCACCGCCGAGCCGATCACCTCGCCGCTGCCCTGCACGCCCGCCGGGATCCTCGAGCTGCTGCGTCGGCACGACGTCGACCTCGCGGGCAAGGACGTCGTCGTGCTCGGCCGCGGGACGACGGTCGGCCGGTCGATCGGTCTGCTGCTGACCCGCAAGGACGTCAACGCGACCGTGACGCTGACGCACACCGGCACCAGGGACGTCGTGGCGCACCTGCGCGCCGCCGACGTGGTCGTCGCTGCGGCGGGCGTCCCCGGGTTCGTCCGGGCCGAGCACCTGAAGCCCGGCGCGGTGGTCCTGGACGTCGGCGTGAGCCGGGTCGTCGACCCCGAGACCGGCAAGGCGCGGCTGCGCGGCGACGTCGACGCGGGCGTCGCCGACGTGGCGTCGTGGCTGTCGCCCAACCCCGGCGGGGTCGGGCCGATGACGCGCGCGATGCTCCTCGCGAACGTGGTGGACTCCGCGGAGCGGGCGCAGGCGGACGCCTCACGCTGACGGCCCGGCCCGGGGTTCGTCGGATGTCGGAGGCCCGTGGTCTCATGGCTCCCGTGCTCACCATCGCCACGGTCAACGTCAACGGCATCCGCGCGGCCTTCAAGCGCGACATGGCCTCCTGGATCGACGTCCGGTCACCGGACGTCCTGCTGCTGCAGGAGGTCCGTGCGCCCGACGACGTCGTGGGCGACCTCCTCGAGGGGTGGCACGTCGCCCACCAGCCGTCCGAGATCAAGGGTCGCGCCGGTGTCGCCGTCGCGTCGCGGCTCCCCGTCCTGGCCGTGCGGACGGGGGTGTCGGACGCCGAGCCCGCCGTGGACACGGGGCGCTGGGTCGAGGCAGACCTCGAGCTGCTGGACGGCGGCGTGCTCACGGTCGTCTCGGCGTATCTCCACTCGGGGACGACGGCGAAGCCCGAGACCATGGACGCGAAGTACGCGCACCTCGACCTCGTGACCGCGCGACTGCGCGAGCTCGCCGCCGACGGCCGCCGCGCCGTCGTCGCGGGCGACCTCAACATCGCCCACCGCGAGGTCGACCTCAAGAACTGGAAGGGCAACCGCACGTCCGCGGGGTTCCTGCCGCAGGAGCGCGCGTACGTCGACACGTGGCTCGACGAGATCGGTCTCGTCGACCTCGGGCGGGCGCTCGGCGGCGACGGACCCGGCCCGTACACGTGGTGGTCCTGGCGCGGCCAGGCCTTCGTCAACGACTCCGGCTGGCGTATCGACTACCAGCTCGCGACCCCGGCGCTCGCGCAGGCCGCGGTCAAGGTCGAGGTCGACCGCGCCGAGACGTACGAGGCGCGGTTCAGCGACCACGCACCCGTCGTCGCGACCTACGAGGTCTGACGCTCCCTGATCGCCGCGCGCCGACGGGTCGCGGCCGGTTGAGCCGTCCCGACCGGCTCAGGCGCCCCGACCGGCTCAGACGTCGCGGCCGGCCGGAGCGTCGGCGGTCGCGAGCAGCAGGTCCGGAGCGGTGAGCCCCTGCTCGGCGAACGCCGAGACGACGGCGTCACCGATCTCGGTGGCGCGAGCCGCGGGGACCAGGGCGATCGCCGAGCCGCCGAAGCCTCCGCCGGTCATCCGTGCACCCAGCGCGCCCGCGTCCCGAGCTGTGGTCACGACGAGATCGAGCTCCCGGCACGAGACCTCGTAGTCGTCGCGCAGCGAGTCGTGCGAGGCATCCATGAGCGGGCCCGCCGCGTCGAAGCCGCCGGACCCCACGAGCTCCACGAGCTCCCGCGTCCGGCCGATCTCGGTGGCGACGTGACGCACCCGGCGGCGGGAGACGTCGTCGGGCAGCGCCTCGAGGGCTGCCGCGAGCTCCGCCGCTGCGGCGTCCGGCCCGCCGGACCCGGCCATGGCGTCGGCGAACTCGCGCAGCGACGAGACGCCCAGGGTGCGCGCCGCGTCCTCGCAGGTCGCGCGCCGAGCGGCGTACTGACCGTCGACGAGCTGGTGCTCCGCGCGGGTGTCGACCACGAGCAGCGCCAGCCCCGCCGCGTCCAGGTCGAACGGCACCTGGGTCGTGGCCTCGACCGGGTCGAGCCCGGGTCGGCAGTCGAGCAGCAGGGCGCTCCCGGCGGTGCAGCGCAGGGAGGCGTTCTGGTCCATACCGCCGGTCGGAGCGCCCGCGATCTCGTTCTCGGCACGGATGCAGGCGGCGGCCAGCTCGGCACGGCCTGCGTCGGACGCGCCGAGCCCGAGGCCCGCGACGTCGTCGAGCGCCACGGCGAACGCGCACTCGAGCGCCGCGGAGGACGAGAGCCCGGCGCCGTACGGGACGCACGAGTCCACCACGGCGTCGAAACCGCCCACCACGTGCCCGGCCTCGCGCAGCGCCCAGGCGACGCCGGCGACGTAGGCCGGCCAACCGTCCACGGATCCCGGGGCGACGTCCGCGAGGGCGAGCTCGCGGACCCCGGACTCCTGGGCCGACGCGAGGCGGACGCGGTCGTCCTCCCGGGGGCTCAGGGCGACGAACGTCCGCTGGGCGAGGGCGATCGGCAGGCAGAGGCCGGCGTTGTAGTCCGTGTGCTCGCCGATCACGTTGACGCGCCCCGGGGCGGACCAGACGCCCGCGGGATCGGCGTCGAACGTGGACCGGAAGAGCGACGTCGCCCGCGCGGCGCCCTCGTCACGGCTCCATGCCTCGTGCAGCGCGGTCATGCGGCCCCTCCCTTGCTGCTCGTGCTGTCTTCGGTCGTGCCGTCGGTGCCGTCGGCGCCTCCCTGGCCCGTCGTGATCCGCACGGGCCCCAGCTCGCGAAGCCTGCCGGCGATGCGCTCCGGCGTCGTGTCGCTGACCCAGGCGCCCATGCCCGACTCCGAGCCCGCCAGGTACTTGAGCTTCCCGGGCGAGCGGAGGATCGAGAAGATCTCGAGGTGCAGCCGGGCGAGGGGAGCGCCGTCCGCCGTCGCGTCGCCGTCCGACACGTCGGAGGACGGACCCGTGCCCGCACGCCCGGCGGTGACCGGTGCCTGGTGCCAGGCCGAGATGTAGGGCAGGGGGATCGCCGACCCGTCGCCGTCCACGAAGAACTGGTCGAGGCGGCGCAGGAGCGCGTGGTAGATCGTGACGAGGTCGTCGCGCTCGGCGTCGGTGAGCTCGGTGAGGTCGGCGAGGTCACGGTGCGGTGCGAGGTGCACCTCGACGGGCCAGCGCGCAGCGAACGGGACGTACGCGGACCAGTGCTCGCTCTCGAGGACGAGCCGCTCGCTCGAGCGTTCGTCGGCGAGGACGTCGCGCAGGAGGTTGCCGCCGGTGCTGTCGCGGTACGTGCGCGCCCGCTCGAGCAGCCGCTCGGTGCGCGGGGTGACGTACGGGTAGCCGTAGATCTGACCGTGGGGGTGGGGGAGCGTCACGCCGATCTCGCGGCCACGGTTCTCGAAGCAGAACACCTGCGCGACCCCGGGCTCGGCGGCCAGCGCCGCGGTGCGGTCGGCCCACGCCTCGACGATGGTGCGCAGCCGGGTGAGGCTGAGCGACCCCAGGGAGCCGTGGTGGTCGCTGGAGAAGCACACGACCTCGCAGCGGCCGGCGGCGGGTGCCGCGGCGTGGAGGGCGTCGACGGGCGCGACCTCGCTCGGCAGCGGTGCTCCGGGGACGCGCATGAGCGACGGGAAGCGGTTCTCGAAGACGACGACGTCGTAGTCGGTGTCCGGGATCTCGCCGTCCGAGTAGGCGGCGCCCGGTGTCGCCGGGCACAGCGGGCACGAGTCGGCGGCGGGCAGGAAGGTCCGGTTCATGCGGTGCGCGGCCATCGGGATCCAGTCGCCGGTGAGCACGTCCTGGCGCATCTCCGGGCCCTGGAACGGCCGCGGGGTGCCGTCGGGGCCGGGGACGTCGGCGTACCGGTCACCGAGGGGGCGCGCGTCGTCGAGCCGGCGTGTGAGCTCGCCGGAGACGTACTCCGGGGAGTCGTCGAAGTAGATGAGCTCGCGGCCGTCCGCCATGACGGCGGGGGTGCGGCGGGACAGGCGGTTCACTGGGCGTCCTCGGTGTCGTCGGTGGTGCGGGCACGGCCGCCGGTCTCGGTGGTGCCGGGGGCGACCTCGGCGACCACCAGCTCCCCGACGACCGCCTCGGCGGCCTCGCGCGCCGACCCGTCGAGCCCGGAGTCGGTGACGAGCACCGCGACCTCGTCGAGCGCGGCGAACCTGCTGAGCCCGGTCTCGTCCCACTTGGTGTGGTCGGCGAGCACGACCGTGCGCGCGGCCGACCGGATCAGCGCGGTGTTGGTCGCGCCCTCGTCGATGTTCGGCGTGGTCAGCCCGGCCTCGGCGCTCACCCCGTGCGCGCCGACGAAGGCCAGGTCGACGCGCAGGGTGGACAGCGCCCGTTCGGCGACGGGACCGACCAGGGCGTCGGACGGCGTCCGGGAACCCCCGTGAGGATCGTCTCCAGCGCGCGGTCCCCGGCGCCGTGCAGGATCTCCGCGACCGGGAGGGAGTTGGTGACGACCGTGAGCGGGCGCAGCTGCGGGTCGGCGGCGATCCTCAGCGCGAGCGTCGCGGTCGTGGTGCCGGCCGAGAGCGCGATCGCCGTCCCGGGGGAGACGAGGGCGATCGCAGCGTCGGCGATGGCCTCTTTCTCCGCCGTGCTCTGCGTCGACTTCGCGCTGTAGCCGGGCTCGTGGACGGTGGCGTGCGGCAGCACCGCGCCGCCGTGCACCTTCTCGACGAGGCCTCGCTCGGCGAGGTCCGCGAGGTCGCGCCGCACGGTCATGTCGGAGACGTCGAGCGTGGCGGCGGCGTCGGCGATCCGGACCGCACCGCTGCGGCGGATCTCGGCCAGGAGGCGCTCGTGGCGCTGGGAAGCGAGCATGTTCACAGTATTGAACACAAATGAACATTGCGCAACGAGGCGCGACTCCTGCCCTCGGACCGCCCAGCGCTGGTTCTGACCGGCTCCGATCAGGATCAGAGCGGGGAGATCCCCAGCGATCGGCCGGCGAGGTCGCGGCCGCGCACAGCGAGGCTGCGGGCGACGTCGTCCAACGCCGCCGCCCCGGCCGACGGCGCGCCGCCCTCCACGAGGACGGCGGGCGTCCCGGCGTCGCCGGCCTCGCGCAGGACGACGTCGAGCGGGACCTGACCGAGCAGCGGGACGTCGTAGCCGGTCGCTGCGGACAGGTTGCGGGCGACCCGCTCGCCCCCGCCCGAGCCGAACAGCTCCAGGCGCGAGCCGTCCGGCTGCTCCAGCCACGACATGTTCTCGAGCACGCCGGCGACCCGCTGGTTCGTCTGCGACGCGATCGACCCGGCGCGCTCCGCGACCTCCGCCGCCGCCGTCTGCGGGGTGGTCACGACCAGGATCTCGCTCCCGGGCAGGAGCTGGGCCACGGAGATCGCGATGTCCCCGGTTCCGGGAGGCAGGTCCAGGAGGAGGACGTCGAGGTCACCCCAGTACACGTCGGCGAGGAACTGCTGCAGCGCGCGGTGGAGCATGGGCCCGCGCCAGACCACCGGCTGACCCTTCGGCACGAACATGCCGATCGAGACGACCTTCACGCCGTGCGCGACCGGCGGCAGCAGCATCGAGTCGACCCGGGTCGGCTGACGGTCGACCCCGAGCATGCCGGGGATCGAGAACCCGTAGATGTCGGCGTCGACGATCCCGACCTTGAGGCCCTGCCGGGCGAGCGCGACACCGAGGTTCGCGGTGACCGTGGACTTGCCGACGCCGCCCTTGCCCGAGGCGATCGCGTAGACCTTGGTGAGTGAGTCCGGCTGGGCGAACGGGATCACCGGCTCGCCGACCCCGCCCCGCAGCTTGGTCCGCAGCTCCTCGCGCTGCTCGGCGCTCATCGCGCCCAGCTCGACCTGGACGTCCTCGACGCCCGACACCGTGAGCGCGGCGGCCGTGACGTCCTTGACGATCCGCGACTTCATCGGACAGCCGGCGACGGTCAGGTCGATGCCGACGACGGCGAGCGCGCCGCCCACGTCGCGCGTCTCCAGCCCGACGTCGCGCACCATCCCGAGGTCGGTGATGGGCCGCCCGATCTCGGGGTCGATGACGGAGGACAGCGCCTCGCGGACCTGGTCGGCGAGGGCCTCCAGCTCGGTCAGCTCGATGTGGGCAACCATGCCGTCCATCGTAGGGCGGCGCGGGCGGTGCTCAGCCGGGCCGGCCGACGACGGAGGGTGCAGGCGGTGCTCAGCCCTCGACCTCGTCGCCGGCGCGGTCCCCGACCTCGCGGCTCTCAGTCTCGCGCTTCTCGCTCTCTCGCTCCTCCGCCTCGCGTCTCTCGGTCTCGCGCCTCTCCGCCTGCCGCAGCGCGGCCTTGCGCTTCTGCGCCTTGCGCTTCTCGGCACGGCGCTCGTCCTCGGCCCGCTGCTCGGCCTCCCGCTGCTCCTCGAGCTCCTCGAGGAGGTTGCGCATCTCCGAGCGGAGGAAGTCTCGCGTCGCGACCTCGCTCACGGCGATCCGCAGGGACGCCATCTCGCGCGCGAGGTACTCGGTGTCGGCGAGGTTGCGCTCGGCGCGCTGGCGGTCCTGCTCGGCCTGCACGCGGTCGCGGTCGGTCTGCCGGTTCTGCGCGAGCAGGATCAGCGGGGCCGCGTACGACGCCTGCAGCGACAGCATGAGCGTCAGCGCGGTGAACCCGTTCTTCGCCTGGTCGAAGCGGAGGCTCTCCGGCCCCCACGAGTTCCACACGAGCCAGACGATGCAGAACAGGGTCAGGTAGAGGATGAAGCGCGGGGTCCCCATGAACCGGGCGATCGACTCCGAGAGCTTGCCGAACGCGTCGGTGCCGCCGAAGTTCAGGCGCGGGATGATCGACCGGCGCGGGTTGCGGGGTTGGTCGAGACGGTCAGCCACGGCCACCCCCGGTGCTCTCGGGCCGCGACCGTGAGTCTGCGCGCGAATCCGGGCGTGAGCCCGCACGCGTGTCGGCGCGGGCGTCCGCGCGCGCCGCGGCCCCCGCTGCGAACGCGGCCCGGACCGGGCTCGTGGCGGCGACCGGGGTCGTGGCCGCCTCGCGGTCGCTCCCGCCGTCGTCGTGCTCGTCGGACTCTCGCCAGTCGTCGGGCAGCATGTGGTCGAGCACGTCGTCGACGCTGACCGCGCCGACCAAACGACGGTCCGCGTCGAGCACCGGGATCGAGAGCATGTCGTACGTCGCGAGCTCGCGCGTCACGCGCTCCAGGGAGGCGGACTCCGGGACACCCTCGACGTCGGTGTCGATCACGGACCCCACGGCCTCGTGCGGCGGCTCGCGCAGGAGCCGCTGGAAGTGGATCACCCCGAGGAACCTGCCGGTCGGGGTCTCGAGCGGCGGGCGCGTCACGAAGACCATGGTGGCGAGGGCTGCCGGGAGGTCCTTGCGACGGATGCTGGCGAGCGCGGTGGCGATCGACGTCTCGGGGGACAGGATGACCGGTTCGGTCGTCATCAGACCGCCCGCGGTGTCCTCGTCGTAGGCGAGCAGCCGCCGCACGTCCTTGGCGTCCTCGGGTTCCATGCGCTCGAGCAGCTCGGCCGCCTGGGCGTCGCTCAGCTCGTGCAGGAGGTCGGCGGCGTCGTCCGGCTGCATCGCTTCGAGGACGTCGGCCGCACGGTCGGTGTCCAGGTTCGACAGGATCGAGACCTGGTCGTCCTCGGGGAGCTCCTCGAGGACGTCGGCGAGCCGCTCGTTGTCGAGCGCCGCCGCGACCTCGTGGCGGCGGGTGTCCGCGAGGTCGTGCATGACGTCCGCGAGGTCGGCTGCCTTCATGTCGTCGTAGGCGGCGAGCAGCATCGCGGCGCCCTGGGAGCCCGTCGTGGCGGCGAGGCCGCTGACCTCGGTGACCTCGATGGTCTGGGTCTCGCCGCGCCGTCGGATCCCCAGGGTCCCCTTGTGGGTGGCCTGGCGGCGGACGAACAGCTTGTCGACGAGCCAGTCCCCGCTGCGCTGCTGCGAGATCGCGAGGTCGAGGACGGTCGCGCTGCCGGAGCCGTCCGTCAGCGTGACGGCGCGCTCGAGGAGCTCGCCGACGGCGAGGGTCTCGAGCGCGCGCTGCTCGAACCGGCGCATGTTCAGCAGCCCGGTGCTGATCACCTGACCGGAGTCCATGCTCGTCACGCGGGTGAGGGGAGAAAGACGCGGCGCTTGCCGGGGACCTCGACCACGAGCCCGACGGCGCGAGGCTGGCCCTTGGGCCGGACGATGACGACGACGTCGCGCACCTTGCCCACCTGGTCGCCCAGGGGGTCGAACACGGGGGTACCCGCGAGCCGTGCGACGTAGACCCTGGTTGCGCTCACGTCGCAAGACTACGCACTGGTGCTGCGCCCGCGGCGAACAAGCGCTGTTCGGTGCCCGAGGCCCTCGCTTCACCCCGGCGCCTGCGGGACAATGCCGACATGAGCATGTCGCGACCGAACACGCCCCTGAAGGTCCCCACGCTGCCGCAGGGGACGTCATCGCCGGCTACCGCACCTATCTCGAGGCGCAGAAGGCGGTCGACTACCTCGCCGACAGCCGCTTCGCCGTCGGGTACGTGACGATCGTCGGCAACGACCTGAAGATGGTCGAGCGCGTGATCCGGCGCCTGACCTACGGTCGCGTCGCGCTGGGCGGGCTGGCCTCGGGCGCCTGGTTCGGCCTGTTCGTCGGTCTCCTCCTCATGCTCTTCGGCTCCGCCGCGGGCGGTGCCGTGGGCGGGCTGCTCATCACCGCCATCGTGCTCGGCGCCGCGTTCGGCCTCCTGCTCGCCGTCCTCGGCTTCGCGATGTCAGGACGCAAGCGCGACTTCTCGTCGTCCAGCCAGATCGTCGCCTCGGAGTACTCGATCCTGTGCGCCACCGAGCACGCGGGCGAGGCGCGGCGCGTGCTCGCGGCCTACGCGGCGGGTGTCCCCGCGGGCGGCGGGCCCGCGCCGGAGGGTGCTCCTGGGCCGAGCGCTGGTCCGAACGGTGGGCCGAACGGTGGGCCGAACGGACGGCACGGCCGCCCGGACGCGCCTCACGGCGGCGGCTACGGAGGTGGCTACGGCGGTGGCTACGGCGGTTCGCAGCAGCCCCCGTACGGCGCCCCCGGTCCGTACGGTGCCCCTGGCCCGTACGGCCAGCCCCCGCAGGGCGGTCAGCACCCGCAGGGTGGCCAGCAGGGTCAGGGTGTGCCTCCGGCAGGGAGCGCCCCCTCGGCGCCGCCCGCGTGGCCGACCCCGCCTCAGCAGTCCGCGCAGGGCGGCGGGCAGGCGCCGGCAGGCAGCAGCGCAGGCGGTGCCGGTGTCGACGACGCCGCAGGCTCGCGGCCCCCGTCAGCCCCCGACCCGCGCTTCGTCACCTCGAGCGGCGCGCCTCGGTACGGCGCGATGATCTCCGACTACGCGACCCCGCCTGCGCCGGCGGCTGATCCCGAGCCCGCCGGGGACCCGGCGCCCGTGGCGGAGGTAGCCTCTGCCTCCGAGCCAGATCCCACGTCCGAGCCAGCGCCCAGGTCAGGGGCCGCGCCCGCGTCGGAGTCGGTGCCCGGGACCGAGAGCGCGGCGGCGACGGACCGTCAAGCGGCCACGGTGGCAGCGCCCGGCTCCGAGAACGAGCCCGAGCACGAGAGCTCGGAGCCGAGCCGGGACGTCGACGCCGCAGATCAGGCAGACTCGCACGGGCCGTCGGGCCAGTCAGAATCTGCGGACCAGGCAGAACGTGCGGACGCGGCAGAGCAGTCAGATCCTGCGGACCAGTCAGAATCCGCAGACGACACGCGCCGGGACTGAGCCGGGCCCTGCACACTTGGAATGAACTGGGCCCTCACGCTCGGACTGAACTGGGCCACGCACGGACTGAACTGGGCCACGCACGCCTGGACTGAGCCGAGCGACGCGCTCCGACACAGCGCGACCAGGCGGTCCGCGCATCCCGACCGTGAGATCGGTGCACGGATCGCCTGGCCACTGCCACTGCCGCTACCACTGCCACTGCCACTCGCGGGGCCACTGTCACTGCCACTGCCACTGCCCCGGCGACGTCGCCAGGACAGCGGTGACGGGTCCGGGGCTCAGCCGCGGACCGAGCGCATCCACTCCTCGAGCGCCTCGGGCGTCCGGGGCAGCGCGGCCGAGAGGTTCTCGTTGCCGTCCTCGGTGACGAGGACGTCGTCCTCGATGCGGATCCCGATGCCCCGGTACTCCTCGGGCACCGTGAGGTCGTCGGCCTTGAAGTAGAGGCCGGGCTCGATCGTGAACACCATGCCGGGCTCGAGGATCCCGTCCATGTACATGTCCCGGCGCGCCTGCGCGCAGTCGTGGACGTCGATGCCCAGGTGGTGGCTCGTGCCGTGCACCATCCAGCGGCGGTGCTGCTGACCCTCGGGCGTCAGCGACTCCTCGGCGGACACCGGGAGCAGGCCCCACTCCTCGAGCCGGGCGGCGAGGACCTTCATCGCCGCGTCGTGCAGGTCGCGGAACTTCGCCCCGGGCCTGGCGACCGCGAACGAGGCGTCCGCCGCGTCGAGCACGGCCTGGTAGATCCGGCGCTGGACGTCGCTGTACTCGCCGTCGACCGGCAGGGTCCGGGTCACGTCCGCGGTGTACAGCGAGTCGACCTCGACGCCTGCGTCGACGAGCACGAGCTCGCCCTCGCGGACGGCGCCGTCGTTCGTCGTGTAGTGGAGCGTCGTCGCGTGGGCCCCGGCGGCCGCGATCGTCTCGTAGCCGACCGCGTTGCCCTCGAGCCGGGCGTGGGCGTCGAACGTCGTCTCGATGACCCGCTCCCCGCGGCGGTGCTCGGTGGCGCGGCGCAGGTTCCGGACGATCTCGGCGAACCCGTCGAGCGTGGTGTCGACCGCGAGCCGCATCTGCCCGATCTCGTAGTCGTCCTTGACGAGGCGGAGCTCCGAGACCGCCTCGCTGAGCACGTCGTCACCGCTGGTCTCCTCGGTCTCGGACGATGCTGCGCCGGCCTCGGCCCGGATCGCCTCGACGAGCGCCTCGATCTCCTCGTCGGCCCCCTCGACGACCAGCAGCCGGACGCCGCCCTCGCCGACGTCCTTCGCGAGCGCGTCACGCAGCTCGTCGATGTGGCGGGCCTCGATGCCGGTCGCCTCGGACACGTCGTCCAGGGTCGGGCGGGCGCCGACCCAGAACTCGCCGTAGCGGGCGTCGGCGTAGAACTCGGTCGTGTCGCGGGGCGCGAGCGGCCGCACGTAGAGCACGGCGTGGTGGTTGCCCCCGCCGTCCCCGGAGCCCTCCTCGACGGGGTGGAGGACGAGGACGGCGTCCGGCTCCTGGTCCGTGCCGAAGCCGGTGAGGTGGGCGAACGCGGAGTGGGGGCGGAACCGGTAGTCGCAGTCGTTGCTGCGCACCTTGAGGCCGCCCGCCGGGACGACGAGCCGCGTGCCCGCGAACGACGCGGAGAGCGTCGAGCGGCGAGCGGCGGTGAACTCGGCGACGGGGAGCGGGTCACCGCTCAGGTCGGGCCGCGGTGCCCATCCGCTGGTCATGAAGGCCTTGAAGGCTTCGGAGCTGGGTCGCTCTGAGCGGTTGTTCACCCGCTCGGCGAGCGCCTGGTCGTCGGTCGGGCGGGTCGCGCCCTCGGTGCCGTCTGTGCTGGTGTGCTGCGTCATGGATCCAGTCTCGCACCGTGGCCGTGCGCGGCGCGATCCTGCAGGTCGGTGAGCACGGTGTCGAGGACGGCGTCGAAGGCGCGGGGCGCGTCGGTGTTCACGTCGTGGCCTGCGCGCGGCACCAGGACGAGGTGTCCGTCCCTCGCCCGGGCGAGGTGCCGCGTCTCCTCGAGCCGCATGATGTCCCTTGCGCCGTTGACGAACCAGATCGGGGACCTGATCGCCGCGACGTCGCGCAGCGTGGAGCGGCCTGCGATCTCGCCCAGGGCCGCGGTGACCACCTCCCAGCCGGGACCCGTCCCGGGAGGGTGCCCGACGTCGTCCGACACCCTGGGCGGGCCCGTCACCGGGGACCCGGCCCGCGGCCGGTGGAGCCGGGAGAAGAGCGAGACCGTGGCCGCCGCCAGCGCGCGGTAGGCGAGGACGGGCTTGCCGCGCGGGCTCGCGGTGCACGCCGCCGCGACGACGGCGGCGACCTGCGCGCCGTTCAGCGTGGCGCGTCCGGGGTCTGCTGCGTACGCGAGGCAGACGTGGCCGCCGAGCGAGAGGCCGACCAGGACGACGGGGGAGCCCGTCGGGAACGTGGCGACGGCGTCGTCGATCGTCGCGAGCGCACCCGCCAGCGTGAAGTCCTCGCCCTGGCGGGAGCCGTGCGCGGGCAGGTCGACGGCGACGGCCCGGCACCCCGCGGCGCGCAGGTGGCGGACCTGACCGTCCCAGATGCGCGACGACGTCCGGAGCCCGTGGACCAGGACGACGGCCGGGGACGGCGTCGGGACCGGCGGACGTGGCGGGGGCATGCCTCATGGTGGACCGCACCAGCACAGGCTGCGCGACGGGGCGGCCCCGGCGGCTACCTATCCTTGAGGGATGCTCATCGACCTCCACACCCACTCGACGGCGTCCGACGGGACCGAGGCGCCTGCCGAGGTCGTCGCCTCCGCCGCGCGCGCCGGGGTGGACGTGCTGGCGCTCACCGACCACGACACCACCGCGGGCTGGGACGAGGCGGGCGTGGCGGCCGCACGTCTCGGTGTCGCGCTGGTGCGCGGGACCGAGGTGTCCGCCCAGCACCGCGGGTCCAGCCTCCACGTCCTGAGCTATCTCCAGGACCCGACGGCACCGGCGCTGCTGCGCGAGATGGAGCTGGCCCGCGACTCCCGTGAGACCCGGGCACGTCGCATGGTCGAGCTCATCGCCGTGGACCACCCGATCACCTGGGAGGACGTCCTGGCGCAGACGGTGGCCGGGACGACCATCGGCCGTCCGCACATCGCCGACGCGCTCGTCGCGGCCGGGCACTTCCCGGACCGCTCGGCAGCCTTCACGGACGTGCTGCGCAGCGGTGGCCGCTACCACGTCCACCACTACGCCCCGAGCGCCGTCGACGCCGTCCTCGCGATCCGTGAGTCGGGCGGGGTCCCCGTCTTCGCCCACCCGGGCGCCGAGGTCAAGGGGCCGGTGGTGGACGACGCGGTGATCCGCGCCATGGCCGACGCCGGCCTCGCCGGGCTCGAGGTGTTCCACCGTGACCACTCCGACGCCCAGCGGGCGCGGCTGCACGGGCTGGCCGACGAGCTCGGGCTCTTCGTCACCGGGTCCAGCGACTACCACGGGACGGGCAAGCCGAACCTCCTGGGGAGAACTCCACGTCGCCCGCCGTCCTGGCGCAGATCGAGGAGCACGGGTCCCTGCCCGTGCTCCGCTGAGGGGCGACGATGGACATCGCGTCCGTGTTCGACGTCCGGCTCTTCACCGAGGTCTTCGTGACCCTGTTCGTGATCATGGACCCTCCCGGGCAGGTGCCGATCTTCCTCGGCCTGACCAGCGCCATGACGAGCAAGCAGCGGACCAAGGCCGCGGGGACGGCGATCATGGTCGCGTTCGGGGTGATCGTGGGCTTCGCCGCGTTCGGCCAGCAGGTGCTCAGCTACATGCACGTCTCGCTGCCCGCGCTCCAGGCGGCGGGCGGTCTGCTGCTCCTGCTCGTGGCGATGCAGCTCCTCACGGGCAGGTTCGAGGTGCCCGACCCCTCGCAGGGCCGCGGAGGGAACGTCGCGATGGTGCCGCTGGGGACCCCGCTCCTCGCGGGACCGGGAGCCATCGTGGCGACGATGGTCTTCGTGCAGCGCGCCGGCGCCGAGGGCGGGGCCGCGCCGTGGGTCTCGGTCCTCGCAGGTGTCGTCGCCGTGTGCACCTGCCTCTACCTGGCGATGCGGTTCGCGAACTACATCCACCGCTTCCTCGGGGAGTCCGGGACGACGCTGATCAGCCGGATCGCCGGGCTGCTCCTGTCCGCGATCGCCGTGCAGTCGCTCGCCACCGCGATCACCGCGATGGTGCAGGCGGCCTGAGGCGGGGCGGGGAGCCCTTGCGCCGTACTCGTCGCCACGATCGGCTCCGCCCGCGCGCCGACACGCGGACGGCGGTGGCCCGGGACCCTCGATGAGGGCCGGACCACCGCCGTCGGGTGGGGCGTTCAGTCGATCAGCGCGTCACTCGGTGGCGCCGGTCGGGGAACCACCGGTCGCCGTGCCGCCGGTCGCGGGGCGTCCGCCGCGCGTGCGGCGACGGTTGCGGCGGCGGGGAGCGCCGTCGGAGCCGCCCGCGCTGCTGTCCGTGCCGTTCGTCCTGTCGGCGCCGGGAGCACCCTGGCGCTCGCCCGAGCCGCTCGCGCCGGCCGACGGCCGACCGCCGCCCGAACGACCGCTGTCGCCGCGGCGTCCGCCACCGGACCGACCGCCGTCGCGGCCTCCCTGCCCGCGCGGGCCGCCTCGCTGGCCGCGCTGGCCCTCGGAGCGGGACTGCGTCGTCGAGCCGGCGTGCTTGCCGGTCTCGCCGAGGTCCTCGAGCACCTCGGCCTCGAGGCCCGCGTGCGTGCGCTTGTCGCGGGGGAGCCGGCCCTTGGTCCCCTCGGGGATGTGGAGCTCGGTGTACAGGTGCGGGGAGGTCGAGTAGGTCTCCTTGGGCTCGGGGATGCCGAGCTCGAGGGCCTTGTCGATCAGGCCCCAGCGGGGGTGTCGTCCCAGTCCACGAAGGTGACGGCGGTGCCCTTGTTGCCCGCGCGGCCGGTGCGGCCGGTGCGGTGCAGGTAGGTGCGCTCGTCCTCGGGGCACTGGTAGTTCACGACGTGCGTCACGTCGTCGACGTCGATGCCGCGCGCCGCGACGTCCGTCGCCACGAGGACGTCGATCTTGTTGTTGCGGAAGGCGCGCAGCGCCTGTTCGCGGGCGCCCTGGCCGAGGTCGCCGTGGATGGCGCCGGCGGCGAACCCGCGGTCGCGGAGCTCGTCGGAGACCTTGGCTGCGGTGCGCTTCGTGCGGGCGAAGACGATCGTGCGGCCACGGCCCTCGGACTGCAGGATCCGCGACAGGACCTCGACCTTGTCGAGCGCGTGGGCGCGGTAGACGACCTGCTCGATGTTCTTGACGGTGTGCCCGCCGTCGTCGGGGTCGTTCGCGCGGATGTGCGTCGGCTGGCTCATGTAGCGGCGCGCCATCGAGACGACGGCGCCCGGCATCGTGGCCGAGAAGAGCATCGTGTGCCGCTTCGCGGGCGTGCGGGCGAGGATCTTCTCGACGTCGGGGAGGAACCCGAGGTCGAGCATCTCGTCGGCCTCGTCGAGCACCACGGTCTGCGCGCGGGTCAGGTTGAGGTGGCCCTGGTTCAGCAGGTCGAGCATGCGACCAGGGGTACCGACGACGACCTCGACGCCGCGGACGAGCGCCTCGACCTGCGGCTCGTAGGCGCGGCCGCCGTAGACCTGCAGGACGCGCACCGACCGCTTCGCCGACGCGGTCTCCAGGTCGCGGGCGACCTGGCTCGCGAGCTCACGCGTCGGGGCGATGACGAGAGCCTGGGGCTTGCCCGGGGCGGGCAGCTCGTCGAAGCCGGGCTCGCCGGGCGCGACGATCCGGTGCAGGAGGGGCACACCGAAGCCGAGGGTCTTGCCGGTACCGGTCTTCGCCTGGCCGATGATGTCGTGGCCGGACAGCGCGACGGGGAGCGTCATCGCCTGGATCGGGAACGGGGTGACGATGCCCTTCTCGGCGAGGGCCTCGACGATCTCGGGGCGCACGTCGAAGTCGCCGAAGGTGACGTCGGCGGCCTGGATGGTGGTGGACGTGGTGCCCGGGGCGGCGGCCTCGACGGCCTCCTCCACGGTCTCGATGACGTTCTCGGGGTCGACGACGCTCTCGTCGGACGCGGTCATGGTGGTCACTGCTGGTGCCTCGTTCGTCTCGAGGGAGCAGGGCCGCGGCCGGGCTCCGTGGCGCTCGCGCTGGGCGGTGGCTCACGATCCGGCGGGCGCGGACGACGCTCCCTGTGGCCGGCAGCCGATCGTGGGATTCTTCGCCGTCGGGGCCCGTGGCGTCGCGTGCTGCGCGCGATTGGTGCTGCGCACGGACGACCGTCACGGACACCGGTGCAGCGTGCCGACGCGAGCCGGCGGGTCGTGTTCAAGACGACCGGGCAACCGATGTACGTCTCCATGATAACGGACGGGGCCCCGGATCCCGGGGATCGTCGTGCGCGTCACGTCCCGACTATTATCGTGCGGTGATCGACAGCAGCAGCGACGGCAGCGCGGGACCGACCGGGACGCCCCCGAGGGTGCGCTCGGTGACGTCCCCGGCGCACCCGCGACCATCCGCGACGCCGGTTTCACGGGGGAGGCTGTGGCGTCCGTGGCGCCTTCTGGGGCGACCGGGGAGCCGGGCGGTCTGCGTGGCTCGCACGCGGCGTCGGTCGAGGACGTCCGGGCGCTGCTCGGCCTGCTCGCGTACACCGAGCTGACGGCGTTCACGCGGCTGGCGGAGAGCTCGAGCCAGGCACCAGGGCTGCACGAGCGGCTCCGCCTCGCGCGCCGGGCGAGCAACGCCGTCGAGCGGCAGGAGTGGGTGCTCGCCAGGATCGAGGAGCTCGGCGGCGACCCGGAGGCCGAGGTCGCGGCGTTCGACCGCACGTACGCGGACTACAACGACCGGACCACGCCGGGAAGCTGGTGGGAGCGACTGCTCAAGGGCTACGTGGGACACGGCGTCGCCGACGACTTCTGCCGGCTCGCGGTCGACGGTCTCGACGACCGCAGCCGCGAGGTCGTGCTCGAGGTGATCCGCGGCGGGGAGTCCGACGAGCGCTCGGTCGCCGTCCTGTCAGCCGCGGCGGAGGCCGACGAGGTGCTCGCGTCACGGCTGGCGCTCTGGGGCAGGCGGCTCGTGGGCGAGGCGCTGGGCGTCGCGCAGACCCTGATGACCTCGCGTCCGGCGCTCGCTCGGCTCGTGGCGGACGGCGCGGCGCGGCGTGGCGTCGGGGGCGTGGACCCGTCCTCACCGGCCGAGCACGTCCCCTGGGTGCTGGGCCAGCTCACCGCCGAGCACACCCGCCGCATGGGGCGGCTCGGGCTCACCGCCTGAGCGGCGAGCCCGAGAGCGTCAGGCGGAGCCGAAGCCCACGCGACGCTGGCTCTCCGCGCCGATGTCGACGAAGCCGAGGGCGGACGTCGGGACGATCACCCGGCGACCCTTGGTGTCGGTCAGCTTCAGCACGGTCCCGTCGGCCAGCGCGGACTCGACGGCGGCCGCGATGTCGTCGGCCGACTCGTCGGTCTCGACGACGAGCTCACGGCCCAGGTTCTGCACACCGATGGTGACTTCCACGGGACACTCCTTGCGGACGTTCGACGACCTGCCGGTCGGCAGGCACCTGAACGATAGCCGCCACGTCCGTCAACGGACGACGAGGGCCCGTGCCACGCTCTGCGCCCAGGGCGAACGCTCGGCGGGGGACGGCGCGGCGTCCGCCACCGCGGCCCGCGCGAAGGCCACGCAGGTCCGGGCGGTAGCGGTGAGATCAGGCCGAGGGTGGGTGCCCGGCGCGGTCCCGCAGGACAGGATCGCGACCGCCGCCGTCGTGGCAGCCCTGTCCGGCGCGTGGACCAGGTCCCGGACGCGAGGGTCGCGCAGGACGTCGGACTCGAAGACCAGTCGCCCCGCCGGCCCCGCTGCCGTCGCGTACGAGACGTAGGCGATGCAGAGCGCGTCGAGGACGGCGAGCACCGCCGCGTCGCCCGTGCCTGGCGCCGGCCGTGGCACGGTGTCCAGCGCGTCGACCACCGCTCGTGTCAGGGCGGCCGTCTCGACCTCGAGCACGGCGAGATAGAGGTCCAGCTTGGACCGGAAGTGTCGGTAGAGCACGGGCTTGGTCACACCGACGGCAGCCGCGATGTCGTCCATGGAGATGTGGTGGAACCCGCTGGACGCGAAGAGGTCGCGGGAGCAGTCGAGGATCCGGGACCGCCGCTCGGCCACGCCGCGGCTCCGCAGGCGGTGTCGCGACGTCGTGCCGCCCTCGGTCCCCATGCCTGACGAGGCTAGGGCGAGCAGCCTGCCGGTGGAAGAGGCGGTCCATGATGCGGGCGACGGTGACGTGCCGCCGACGCAGGTCGCGTAGAGCGCAGCCGGCGGATTCGGCCTTGCGACGGGGACAGGCAGGTCGTACCCGGCGATGTCGGTGGCGCGTGATCTGATGCGTCGCGTGATGACGACAGACAGCGGGCTCGACGCCCGGCGCGTGGCGCTCGACGCGAGCCAGCAGGCCGCCGTGGCGTCCTCGGCCGTCGCATCCGCGACGGTGGTGGTCGGCGCGCCGGGGACCGGTCGCACGACGGTCGCCGTCGAGGCCGCGGTGCAGGCGATCGAGGAGGGCGCCGAGCCGGGTCGCGTCCTCCTCCTGGCCGCGACCCGACGGGCGGCGGGCCTCCTGCGGGACCGCGTCGGTGCGCTGACCGGGCGGACGACGAGCGCGCCGATGGTGCGGACCCCGGCGTCCGCGGCGTTCGCGGTCCTGACCTCTGCGGCGCTCGCACGGCACCGCCCGCCGCCGACGCTCATCACCGGGCCCGAGCAGGACCTCGTGCTCGCCGAGCTGCTGGCCGGGCACGCGGCCTCGTCGGGTGCGGGCCTCGACCTCCCGGACGGGGTCGAGCCGAGCACGCTGGGGCTCCGCGGGTTCCGCCAGGAGCTCCGCGACCTCCTCATGCGGGCCGCCGAGCGCGGCGTCGACCCCGTCGGGCTCGACGAGCTGGCACGCCTCCACGACCGGCCCGAGTGGGCTGTCGCCGCGCGGCTCTACGAGGAGTACCTGGACGTCACCGCGCTGCGGGAGTCCTCGTCGGGGGCGGGTGCGCGGGTGGACCCGTCGGTCGTCCTGGACGAGGCCACCGCGGTCCTGCGGGACTGGGACGAGCGGTCCCTGCGAGCACCCCGGCCGTCGTGGAGCCTCGTGGTGGTGGACGACTATCAGGAGGCGACGGCTGCGACCGCCGGCTTCGTGCGGCAGCTCGTGGCGGGCGGGGCACGCGTGCTACTGACCGGTGATCCCGACTCGGCCGTGCAGACGTTCCGCGGGGCGGTGCCCGGCCTGGTCGGGCGCGCCGAGGCGGTGCCCTCCCGGGACGACGACGCGTGGTCCGGGGAGCTCTCCGCGGTCCGGGTCGACCTGACGACGGCCTGGCGGCAGTCGGCGCGGCTGCGGGAGGTGACCCGCGAGGTCACCACGCGTGTGCCGGCGGCCGGAGCCGTGCGACACCGGGCGGCGCTCGCACCCGCCGACGAGGACCGCGAGCGGGGCTCGGACGGCCCGGAGGACGGCGCCCGCGTCGCGATCCTCCCGGGAGCGGCCCAGGAGGTCGCCTACGTCGCGCGCGAGCTGCGCGCCGAGCACCTGCTCCACGGGACTCCGTGGCGGAGCATGGCGGTCGTCGCGCGGTCGGGGGACCAGCTCGTGTCGTTCCGGCGCGCGCTGGTCGCGGCCGGGGTCCCGGTCACGACCACCGGGTCGGACGTCCCGCTCCGCGACGAGCCCGCGGTCGCGCCGCTCCTCGCGGCAGCGCGGGTCGGTGCCGCCCTCGCCGACGGCGACGCGGACCCGCTGGGCGTCGACGTCGCCGCAGCCCTGATGACGTCTCCCTACGGCGGTAGCGACGCCGTCGCCCTGCGCCGCACCCGTCGTGCGTTGCGCGCCGAAGAGCTCGCCGGCGGCGGCGGCCGTTCCTCGGAGACCCTCCTCGTCGAGGCGCTCCTCGATCCCGACCGTGCCGCCACGCTGCCGGCCGGGGTCCGCCGGAGCGTCGTCCAGGTCGCGAGGACCATCGCTGCCGGCGCAGCCGCGGTCGCGCGTCCCGATGCCGACGCGACCTCGGTCCTGTGGTCGGTGTGGGAGGCGAGCGACGTCGCCGACCGCTGGCGCGGCGCCGCGCTCGCGGGCGGAGCGGGGGCGCCCGTGCCGACCGCGACCTCGACGCCGTCATGGCCCTCTTCCGCGCGGCCGAGACGTTCGTCGAGCGCATGCCGGGATCGTCCGCGCTGGCGTTCGTCGACTACCTCGAGTCCCAGGACCTGCCCGCCGACTCTCTCGCGGCGACCGCGACGGGCGGCGGGTCGGTGGACCTGGTCACGCCGGCCGGTGCGGCGGGTCGTGGGTGGGACGTCGTGATCGTCGCCGGGGTGCAGGACGCCGTCTGGCCGGACCTGCGGCTGCGCGACTCGCTGCTCGGCAGCCAGGCCCTCGTCGAGGTGCTCTCGGGACGGTCGCCCGGGGGTCACCAGAGCGGGACGGAGGCACGGCGAGCCGTGCTCGCGGACGAGCTGCGCTCCTTCGCCGTCGCGACGTCCCGAGCGAGCCGTCGGCTTCTCGTGACCGCGGTCGACGACGCGGACGCGACCCCGTCGATGTTCTGCGACCTGGTGGACGGCGGTCCCTCGACCGACGGCGACGACGACGAGGAACGTGCGGCGCGACGCAGGGTCCAGGTCGGGACCCCGCTCGACCTGCGGGGCGTCGTCGCGACGGCCCGGGCCGCGCTCGGCGACGACGTCCTCGCGGGGCGCGAGTCCGAGGCGGGAGACACGGCGGCGCGACTCCTCGACGAGCTCGCGTCGGCAGGCGTCCCGGGGCTGCGCCGGCGTCCTGGTACGCGGTCCACGACATCTCGACGTACGACGCGTTGCGCGTGGGCTCCGACCCCGTGCGCGTGTCCCCGTCCAAGCTCGAGGCCGTCGACCGGTGCGCGTTGCGCTGGGTGCTCGAGGCGGGCGGAGCCACCGCCCCCGACGCCCAGTCGCAGTCCCTCGGGACCCTCGTCCACTCCATCGCCCAGACCTTTCCCGCGGGCACGCACCACGAGCTGGCCGCGGAGCTCGACCGCCGGTGGCCCGAGCTCGGGCTCCGGCCGGGGTGGCCCGCGACGAGCCTGCGGCGAAGGGCTGACGCGATGATCGGCCGTCTCGCCGAGTACCTCAAGGACTCCGGCGAGGCGGTCGCGGTCGAGGCCCCATTCCAGGTCCGGCTCGGCGGCGCACTGCTCGCGGGCGTCGTCGACCGGCTCGAGCGGACCGACGACGGGCTCCGGGTCGCCGACCTGAAGACCGGGAAGTCGGCACCGAGCAGGGCGGAGACGGAGACGAACCCGCAGCTCGGTGCCTACCAGCTCGCGCTCACGGAGGGTGCCTTCGACCTGCCGGACGTCCCCGACGAGACGCCCTCGGCGGGGGCTCGGCTCGTCTTCGTCGGCATGGGCCGTTCGGCTGCTCTGCGCTCGCAGGCGCCGCTGCAGGTCCGTGACGACGGGTCCAGCTGGGTCCACGACATGGTCGACGAGGTCGCGAGCACGATGTCCGGCGCCACGTTCGGGGCACGGCAGAACGACCTCTGCTCCGTCTGCCCGGTGCGCAGGTCGTGCCCGGTCCAGGTCGAGGGGAGGCAGGTCCTGTGACGGCCGAGGAGACGACGGCCGCTGCGGCGGCAGCGGGCGCACCGGTGAACGTGCCCGCGAGGCCCGAACGGGTGTCCGCGGACGAGATCGCGACGATGCTGGGTCGGCACGTGCCGACCGACGAGCAGCGCGCGGTCATCGAGGCTCCGCTCGAGCCGCTGCTGGTCATCGCCGGTGCCGGCTCGGGCAAGACCGAGACCATGGCGTCCCGCGTGGTGTGGCTCATCGCGAACGGGCTCGTCGCGCCCGACGCGGTGCTGGGCCTGACGTTCACCCGCAAGGCGGCGGGCGAGCTCGGTGAGCGGGTCCGCTCACGGCTCGCGCAGCTCGCGCGCGTCCGCGGGGAAGCCAGCGACCTGTCGATGCTCGAACGGCCGACGATCTCCACGTACAACGCGTACGCGGGGTCGATCGTCGCCGACCACGGACTGCGTATCGGCGTCGAACCGGGGTCCCGCCTCCTCAGCGAGGCGAGCCAGTGGCAGCTCGCCGCAGAGGTCGTCGAGTCCTGGACGGGAGACCTGGAGACCGACCCCGCCTTCTCGACGGTGGTCAAGGCGATGCTCGAGCTCTCCGGCTCGATGAGCGAGCACCTGCTCGACCCCGACGCGGTGCGGTCCGGCCTCGACGGTCTCGTCGCAGACATCGACAGCGTCCCCCTGCGCACGGGGAAGAAACAGCACTACGCCGACGTGAAGGGTCTGCAGGAGCTCCTCGCGGACCGCCGGCGCCTCGTCGACCTCGTGGAGGCCTATCGCGAGCGCAAGCGCGTCGCGGACTCCTCGACTTCGGCGACCAGATCGCCCTCGCTGCACGGCTCGCGACGGAGATCGACGCGGTCCGGGAGGGCGAGCGCGCCCGCTACCGGGTGGTCCTGCTCGACGAGTACCAGGACACGTCGTACGCGCAGACCGAGCTCTTGAGCGCGCTCTTCGCCGACGGTCACCCGGTCACGGCCGTCGGCGACCCGAACCAGTCGATCTACGGCTGGCGCGGGGCGAGCGCGTCGGGGCTCGCCCGCTTCCCCGAGCGCTTCCGCGACAGCAGCGGATCCCCGGCCGCGGTCGGCTACCTCTCGACGTCCTGGCGCAACGACGCGGCGGTGCTCGACGCGGCGAACCTGGTCGCGGCCCCGCTGCGGTCGGAGTCGCGCGTCGAGGTCCCCGCGCTCGTGACGCGTCCGGGCGGGGGCGTCGGTTCGGTCGTCGCGACCTATGCCGCGACCCTCGACGAGGAGGTCGCGGCCGTGGCGGACCACGTCGCAGCCCGCTGGCGCCCGGGTTCGGGACGTGGCGGCGCAGGCCGGGTGACCGCGGCCGTGCTGTGCCGTGCGCGCAACCAGTTCGTCCCCGTCGAGACCGCGCTGCGGGCACGAGGGCTCCCGGTCGAGGTGGTCGGGCTGGGTGGGCTCCTGTCCACGCCCGAGGTCGTCGACGTGGTCGCTCTGCTCGAGGCCGCGCACGATCCCTCGCGCGGGGACTCGCTGGCGCGGATCCTGACCGGTCCGCGTATCGCTCTCGGCCCCGCAGACCTGCACGCGCTCGCCTCCCGTGCGGCGGACCTCGCGCGCGCCGACGCGGGTCGCCGCTTGGACCGTCACGTGACCAGTCACCCGGATGTGCGAACAGAACCTCCCGGTGAGGGCGCACCAGCAGCCGACGACGCAGGAGGGCCCGGGGCGCCAACGCCGGTGACGATCGAGGGCGACGTGGTCGACCACCGCTCGATCGTCGACGCGCTCGACGACCTGCCCGCGCCCGGGAAGCCCGCGCGCGACGGCCGGGTGCTCTCCGCTGCGGCTCACGCACGGCTCACGGCGCTCGCCGCGACCCTGCGCGAGCTCCGCTCGGAGACGTACCTCTCCCTGCCCGAGCTCGTCGGTCAGGCGGAGCGTGCGCTCGGCCTCGACATCGAGGTCGAGGTCGCTGCGCGGCTCAGCGCCCGCGCGGGAGAGGTCGTCGGTTCCGGGGACCGTGGTCGCGCGCACCTCGACGCGTTCGCGGACGTCACGGCGGGGTTCGCCTCGCACGCCGACACGCCGACCCTGGGCGCGTTCCTCGCCTGGCTCGGTGCGGCGTCGGCCCAGGAGCGCGGGCTCGACCTGCCGCTGCGGGAGCCCGACCCGGACGCCGTCCAGGTGGTCACGATCCATGCCGCGAAGGGCCTCGAGTGGGACGTCGTGGCGGTCACCGGGATGTCGGCCGGCGTGTTCCCGTCCTGCGCCGTGGGCGCGGACGGACCGAAGGACTCCGGGTGGCTGACGGGGCTCGGGGTGCTGCCGTTCCCGCTCCGGGGCGACAGCGCGGACCTGCCGCGTCTGCCGATCCGTGAGCAGGCGGACTCGAAGGACCTCCACGACGCCCTGGGCACGTTCAAGCTCGCGGCGGGGGAGCACGAGGTGGCCGAGGAGCGGCGCCTCGCGTACGTCGCGATGACGAGGGCGAGGGAGTCCCTCCTGCTCGCCGGTGCCTGGTGGCGTGGGGGAGCAAGCCCGTGCCGCCGTCCCCGTTCCTCATCGAGCTCGCCGAGGCGGGCGTCGTCAACGCCGCCGGCTGGACGGGCCGCCCCGAGGACGCCGAGCGCCCCGACGGTGAGGTTCCCACCGCGTCCTGGCCCGAGTCGGACGCGCCCGAGGGCCCGCACGCGGTGCTCCGTCGCACCGCCGAGAGAGTGGAGGCGGCGTCCGCCGACCGCCGGCAGGCCGATCCGCATCGTCAGAAGGAACCCGCGGCCGTCGACGATCTGACCCGCCTGGCGCGGCTGCTGCTCGCGGAGCGGTCGGACGTCTCGGCGCCGGCCGCGGTCCCGCTGCCGCCGCACCTCTCGGCGTCCGCACTCGTCCGGATGGCCGACGACCGCACCGAGTTCGATCGGCAGCTGCGACGGCCCGTCCCGGTGAAGCCCACCGCCAACGCCCGGATCGGTACGGCCTTCCACGCGTGGGTGGAGCAGTACTTCACGTCGTCCTCGCTGCTCGACGGCCTGGGTGCCGAGGCCACGGACGACCTGCTCGCCGAGGCGAGCGGGAGCGGGTCTTCCCCGGACGCCGCGGCCCTCGCGGCGCTCCGCGCGACGTTCCTCGACTCGGACTGGGCGCGACGCACACCGATCGCGGTCGAGGCCGACATCGAGACCCCGATCGCGGGGCTGCTCGTGCGCTCACGGATCGACGCGGTCTTCCCTCAGGTCCCGGTATCCCCGAAGGACCCTGCACCCCCGCAGGGCCCGGTCACCTCGGCAAGCCCGGCGGACCCGGCACGCGGCAACGGGTCCGCGACCAGAACTGCCTCTGAATCCCCGACCGGGGTGGTCGTGGTCGACTGGAAGTCGGGGTCGCGCCGCGGGACGCCGGTGCGCAGAGGGCCCGAGAGGTCCAGCTCGCGGTCTACCGCCTCGCCTGGTCGCGATGGTCCGGGCTGCCCGTGGACCAGGTGGACGCCGCGTTCTACTACGCGGGGTCGGGGACCACGGTCCGTCCGGAGCGGCTGCTCGACCGCCGAGGGCTCGAAGACCTGGTACGCGGGCAGTGACGCTGCGCGAGTCCTGCTCAGGCCTCGCGCGTCTGCTCGTCGAGCTCGGCGAGCATGTCCACGGCGTCGGCGACCACGTCGTCCAGGGAGTTGCGCACGCCGTGCAGCAACCACCGGGCGAGCGCGAGCTCACCGACCAGCAGGGCGCGGTCGAGCAGGTGGGGGTCGCTGAGCTCGGTGCGGCGCAGCTGGTACGCCTCCAGGATCGAGTCACCGGCATCCTGCGGGGCGGCGGCGAGCAGCCAGGCGAGGTCGTCGGCCGGGTCGGCCACGCGCGCCTCGGCCCACCCGGTGACGGCGACGATCCGCCGACCCTCGACGAGCACGTGCTCGGCGCCGAGGTCCCCGTGGACCACGACGGGCTGGAACCGCCACATCGACACGTCCTCGAGCAGCTTCTCCCACCGGCGCAGCAGCGTGGGCGGGACATGGCCGGTTGCGGCCGCGTCGTCCAGCTCGGCGAGCCGGCGCTCGCGGTACTCGTCGCTGGAGTACGTGGGGAGCGTCGCGTCCTCGACGACCGAGGAGGGGAGCTCGTGGACGGCGGCGATCGCGCGGCCGGCGTCGGCGGCGAGCCCAGGCCCCGGAGCCAGCGTGGCGACGTCGAGCGGGTTGCCGGGCAACGCACGGTGCACGACGGCGCGCCCGCCCTCGGGGAGCGGCGCCGACCCGGTGACCTCCGGCAGGGCGAACGGCAGGACGCCCGAGCTCACGTAGTGGGTCAGACCCCGCAGCAGGGTGACCTCGGCCTCGAGCGCGGCGCCCGCGGCCGCGTCGACGGGAGCGCGGACGACCCAGTCCACGCCCTCCGCGTCGGTCACGGTCGCGGCGTCGACGTCCGCCCCGGAGAGCGTGCGGCGCGCCCGGACGGCGTCGAACCCGGGCACGGCCGCAGTCGCGAGCGCGGCCAGGACGAGAGCGGATCGGGTCACCCGCCAACGGTAGTGCGTCCGCGCCGCTGCGGCGGGCCGCCCGGCGGTGTGTCCCCTGGTTGCTGCGTCGCTGCGCTCGTCGGGTTCGTCCGTCCGACCGGATCGCCTCGACTCCGGCGTGGTTTCCAGCACGTTCGCCGACGACCTCCTCGCGGACGTAGGTTCGTGCGGTGACGCACGACGTGGACCGAGCCGACGAGACGCGCACGCCCGACCGGGGCGGGCGCCGTCCGACACCCCTCGACGGCCACGAGGCGCGCCCGGTGACCCTCGACCCGGCCGGTGACCGGAGATCCGCGCCCGGTCTGCTCGACGACCTCTGGGACGACACCGCGACCCAGGTCGTCCTGGTCGACGGCGGTCGCCTCGCCGTGTCGTCGTCCGGCCAGGACGGCGCTCTCGACCTCGCGCGGTTCGAGCCAAGCGCCGTCCCGCTCCCCGACGGAGCGATCCGGGCCTACCTCGGGCGGGACGTCGTCCGCGGTGTCGAGCTCGTCGCGGTGCTGCTCCCTCCGCCCGCGGACCCCGGTGCCCAGGCGCAGCACGACCCGCGCGACCCTCGCGAGGCGTCGACCTTCGTCGGGCTCCGGGCGGCCTCGGTCTCGCTCTCGGACGTGGACGGCGCGGCGGCGACGGCGGGGGTCGCGCTCGCCGGCTGGCACGCCTCCCACCCGAGGTGCCCTCGGTGCGGCGCGCCGACCGAGGTCACCCACGCGGGCTGGGTGCGCCGCTGCCCCGTCGAGGGGGTGGACCTCTACCCGCGGACGGACGCAGCCGTGATCATGACGGTCACGGACGCCCAGGACCGGCTCCTGCTCGGCCACGCGGCGCGTTGGCCGGAGCGGCGGTTCTCGACGCTCGCCGGGTACGTCGAGCCGGGGGAGTCGCTGGAGTCCGCGGTCCGCCGGGAGGTCCTCGAGGAGGTCGGGCTCACGATCGGGGAGGTCCGCTACCAGGGGAGCCAGTCATGGCCGTTCCCGGCCTCCCTCATGCTCGGGTTCGCGGCCCGCGCGACCACGACGGACGTCCGGGTGGACGGCGTCGAGGTCACCGCGGCGCGGTGGTTCACCCGGCCCGGGCTCGCGCAGGCCGTCGGGACGGGCGAGGTGCTGCTGCCGGGTCGGTCGTCGATCGCCCGGGCGTTGATCGAGGACTGGTTCGGCGGCTCGCTGCCCGGGGAGTGATCTCCCCGGGCCGGCGAGCGGAGGCCGCGCCGGGTCTCAGACCCCGAGGCGCTGCTTGACCTCGGCGAGCGACGGGTTCGTCGCGGAGGTCCCGTCCGGGAAGACGAGGGTGGGGACGGTCTGGTTGCCCCCGTTGACCTCCTCGACGTAGCCGGCGGCCTCGGGGTGCTCCTCGATGTTGACCTCGCGGTAGCCGATGCCGACGGAGTCGAGCTGGCCCTTGAGGCGTCGGCAGTAGCCGCACCAGGTCGTCGAATACATGACGACCGATCCGGTCTCCGGCGTGGTCAGTGCGTCGGTCATACGAGGTCTCCTCGGGTCGGTCCGGGTGGTGTCGTGCGCGTCCAGGTCAACCAGGGCGGGGGCCCGGGTGTTCCCGAGGGGCGGACGGCGGACCGTGCGTCGTGGCCTGTCGGTGCCGGCTGCGAGAATCGGCCGTGATGTCCTCCACCTCGCGCACGCTCGCCACCGGCCCTGCCGACGCCATCCTCGACGCGCTCGACCCCGACCAGCGGGACGTGGCGCTCGCGCTCACCGGACCCGTCTGCGTCCTCGCCGGCGCGGGCACCGGCAAGACCCGGGCGATCACGCACCGCATCGCCTACGGCGTCCGCACCGGCGCGTACACCCCGACCGGGGTGCTGGCCGTGACCTTCACCGCGCGCGCCGCGGGCGAGATGCGGACCCGGCTGCGCGACCTGGGGGTCGTGGGGGTCCAGGCGAGGACCTTCCACGCCGCGGCGCTGCGGCAGCTCGGCTACTTCTGGCCGCAGGTCGTCGGAGGCGCACCACCACGGATCCTCGAGCAGAAGGCGCAGGTCGTGGCCGAGGCCGCGCGACGCGTCGGGATCTCAGTCGACCGCGTCGCGGTGCGCGACCTGGCGTCGGAGGTCGAGTGGTCCAAGGTCTCCCTCGTCACGTCCGAGGACTACGAGAAGGCCGCGGCCGCGATGGCCCGGGAGGTCGCCGGCTACGACCCCCGGACCGTCTCACGGCTCATCGCGGCGTACGAGGAGGTCAAGACCGAGCGGTCGGTGATCGACTTCGAGGACGTCCTGCTGATGCTCGGCGACATGCTCGCGTCGCACGGCAAGGTCGCCGACGAGGTCCGTCGCCAGTACCGGCACTTCGTCGTCGACGAGTACCAGGACGTCTCCCCGCTGCAGCAGCTGGTGCTCGACCAGTGGCTCGGCGGCCGCAAGGAGCTCTGCGTGGTCGGCGACCCGAGCCAGACCATCTACTCGTTCACGGGCGCGACGCCGCACCACCTGCTCACCTTCCGGTCCCGCTACCCGCAGGCACAGGTCGTCAGCCTCGTCAGGGACTACCGCTCCACGCCGCAGGTCGTCGGCCTCGCGAACAAGCTGCTCGCCCACGCCGGCCGCCGGCGTGGTGGGACGGCGCCGCTGGAGCTGATCGCGCAGCGCCCCTCCGGTCCGCCGATCGGTTACACGGCGTACGACGACGACGAGTCGGAGGCCCGCGGGATCGCGGAGCGCATCGGCCGTCTCGTCGCCGCGGGCACCGCGCCGAGCGAGATCGCGATCCTCTACCGCACCAACTCGCAGTCCGAGGCGTTCGAGTCGGCGCTCGCGGACGCGGGCATCGGGTATCTGGTGCGCGGCGGGCAGCGGTTCTTCCAGCGCAAGGAGGTCCGCGACGCGATCGTGCTGCTGCGCGGTGCGGCGCGGAGCGCCGACCCCGCGGTCCCGATGCCCGAGACGGTCCGGGACGTGCTGATGTCGGCCGGGTGGTCCGAGTCCGCGCCCGCGGCCCGAGGGGCGGCGCGCGAGAAGTGGGACTCGCTCCAGGCGCTCGTCGCGCTGGCCGACGACGTCGCGGCGGTCGAGCCGGACCAGGAGCCCGTGCTCCTGCCCGGGTTCGTCGCAGAGCTCGACGAGAGAGCGTCCGCGCAGCACGCGCCGACCGTCGAGGGCGTGATGCTGGCCTCGCTGCACGCGGCGAAGGGGCTCGAGTGGGACGCGGTGTTCCTGGCCGGGCTGAGCGAGGGTCTGATGCCGATCTCGCTCGCCGACAGCGACGAGGGTGTGGCAGAGGAACGCCGGCTGCTCTACGTCGGGATCACGCGGGCTCGCCACGACCTCGAGCTCTCGTACGCCCGCTCCCGCAACCCGGGTGGGCGGGCGTCTCGGCGCCGGACGCGGTTCCTCGACGGACTCTGGCCCGACGAGGCGGTGCGGCGGGCGCGACGTCCAGCGAAGGGCAGCGCCCGCGCGGCGCTGACCGGTGAGTACGACCAGGAGCTGTTCGACGGGCTGCGGGAGTGGCGCCGCACGGTCGCGACCGAGACGGACAAGCCCGCGTTCACCGTACTGGTGGACGCGACGCTGGCCGCCATCGCGGAGGCTCGACCGACCACTGTCGCGGACCTGGCTCGGATCCAGGGCATCGGGCCCGCGAAGATCGACCGGTACGGCGCCACGATCCTCGAGCTCGTGCGCTCGGCGGACCGCCCCGCGGGCTCCTGAGCCGGCTCCGGCAGAGGTGCCGACGAACGCGTCGGTTAATTCAGTTGTCCGGGTGCGCGGGCGGGTCTAGTGTCGTGTCGTCCGGTGAAGCAGACGGGGCGCCGAGAGGTGCCCGGTCGAGACGAGAGGAGGTGGGTGCAGCGATGAAGAACTTCGACGGTGCGACGTGCACGGCAGCGACAGTCACCGCAGCGGCGGTCATGACGACCCCTGTCTCCATCACGTCCGCGACCCACGGGATCTCCTCCGCGCGCCCGCGCACGGGTGGGGCTCCCGCTCGCTACGCACCCGACTCCGCCTCCTGGGCGGTGCTCGACCTCTAGGACGAGGTCCAGCACCACGTAGGCCGCGGAGTCCACCAGGACCCGCGGCCTTTCTCGTGCCGATCGCACCCGACACGGGTGCTCAGGTCCTGGACGACCAGACATACGTTCAGAAGACCTGGAGGAATCGTGCGGCCCGACATGCTGCTCGACGATCGGACGACCCACCTCGGCGCGGGCGCGCCGGCCGTCACCCGCGACCCCGGGGGCGCCGCTGTCCCTACGACCGCCGCCGTCCCTACGACTGCCACCGTCCCGACGGCCGCTGCTGCCGGCGCGACCCGTGCAGTCCTACCCGACGCCGACGAGTTCGACCTGCTCATGTCGCGCGTTCTCCCGTGCCGCAGCGAGAGCCCCGAGCTCTGGTTCGCCGAGCGGTCGGCCGACGTCGAGCGCGCCAAAGCTCTGTGCGGGGAGTGCCCGTTGCGGGTGGCGTGCCTCGCGGGCGCCGTCGAGCGGGGGAGCCCTGGGGCGTCTGGGGAGGCGAGGTCTTCGTCGACGGCGTCGTCGTCGCGCGCAAGCGCGGTCGCGGACGACCCTCGAAGGCCGAGCTGAGGGCGCGAGAGCTGGAGCGCGCCGAGCGCGAGAGTGCGGCATGACCCCGTGAACGCCCGGGCCGTCCGTCTCGGTGTGCCGACGGTTACGACCGGGGCGTCGTGCTGCGGGCTGCGCCGCACGCGCAGCCGGCCCACGGCGCCACCGGTCGACCGGTGGGCACGCATCCGGGGAGGAGGACCTCGATGCACGCGTGACCGGTCGTCGGCTCCGCGCCGTCGAGCAGGGCCAGCACCTGAGCCGCGGCGATCCCTGCGGCGGTCGCCGTCGCGGTCGACTCGGCCGTCGCTGTGAGGCGCGAACGGGAGCGCAACGCGCGGGAGACGACGGGCCACGCGGGGTCCTCGTCGGCTCGCGCGAGCTCCACGCACCTCAGGCACGGCGTGGATCCGGGGCGCACGAAGGGCCCGACGGTCGCGCCGGCCTCCCCGGTGACGACGGACAGGTGCGGTACACGGTCGACCATGAGCCGGTCGGCCCGTGCCGCGTCGGCCACCCAGGCGCTCGTGAGCACGGCGGCGTCCAGGTCCTGCTCCACCCGCGACGACACGTGGACTCCGGAGACCTCCGAGATCACCCGGCGGGCGGCCGTGCTCCGCACCTGGCCCACGTCCTGCCAGCGGTACGCGCCGAGGCCGACGTCGGTGGCCTGGACGACGGTCGGGTCGTCGAGCACGAGGCGCCCGACGCCCGCGCTCGCCAGGACGACCGCGATCGCCATCCCCGACCGGCCCAGCCCGTCGATGGCGACCGTCCGGCGTGCCCGGGCGGCCAGGACGGCGTCACCGGTCGTCCCGTCGGCGAGCTGAGCGAGGGCCGCGACGTCCGCGGCGCCGTTCGCGGGAGCGAGGATCGCATCCGGGTGCGTCTGCACCGGGGCGACCAGGAGGCCGGCCGCTCGCAGCGCCCCACGCAGCTGGGCCACCCGGACCTCGGCAGGGCAGTCGCCCCGGATGCCGGGTGCGCCGCGCAGCGCCGAGTGCCGGAGCCACCGGACCTCTGCCGGGAGCAGCCCGGTGATCCGCACCGACCACCGCGGGTCGACGCCCACCTGCACCGCACCGGGACCGGTCTCGACGACGACCGTGCCGCGACGCACCACGTCGTCGTCGGCAGGGGAGCGGACCGTGCCGGTGCCTGTGCTCGTGCCTGCGGCACACCCGCCGGACCCAGCCCCGGCCGTCGTGCCGCCACTCCTCCCGTCTCGCTCGCCGGCCGGTGCCGTCACTGTGCCGGCCGGCACCGTCGCCGTGTCGCCCCTCATGTCGCCCCCTGCATCGCTGTTCGTGCCGCTCGTGCCGGCACCCTGGCCGTCGGGCATCACCCTGCCATCGGCGCTGCGTCGCACCGCCGTCGTCCACAGGGAGCGTTCTCCTGTTCGCCGGGAGCGCCGTGTCGCAGTGTGTGTCAGGTCACGTCTGGCGGTACGGTCGGCGCGTGGTGGACGAGACGGAGGCGACCGTCGAGGTGCGTCGCAGCCGTCGGCGCAAGAGCACCGTGAGCGCTCACCGGGACGGCACGACCACCGTCGTGTCCATCCCCGCGCGATTCTCCCGGGCGCAGGAGCGCGAGTGGGTGCAGCGCATGCTCCAGCGGCTGGCCGACAAGGAGCGGCGCCGTCGCCCGTCCGACGCGGAGCTGCTCGCGCGGGCGCAGCGCCTCGCCGAGCGTTACCTGGGTGGTCGGGTCAGCCCGTCCAGCGTGAGGTGGTCGGGCAACCAGGGTCGGCGCTGGGGCTCGTGCACCCTCATCGACGGGTCCATCAGGATCTCGACCCGCGTGCGGGGCATGCCGGGCTGGGTGCTCGACTACGTCGTCCTGCACGAGCTCACCCACTTGATCCACGCCGGACACGGCCCGGAGTTCTGGGCAGAGCTCGAGAGCTACCCGCGGACGGATCGCGCGCGGGGGTTCCTCGAGGGCGTCGCCTACGGGCGAGACCTCGCGGGCGAGCCGCCGGACGACGACTGACCGTCCTCCCTGGACCTCGCGACTAGCGGTCCTGCGGAGCCCCGCCCTCGTCGTCGCCGGTGCTGTCGTCGGAGCCTCCCGCGGCGGTGTCCTCGGCGCCGTCACCGCTGCCGGGCTCGGCCGTGGACTCGCCCGAGTCGTCGATGCCGGCCACCGTCCCGGAGAGGATGTCCTCGAGCGCCCGGTCCAGGTCGGCGGACCCCTCGGCGACCGCCGACCGGCGCTCCGAGTACCCGGCAGGGTTGTCGAGGTCCTGGTCGTCGGGGAGCAGGTCGGGGTGCTCCCACACGCCGTCACGCCCGGCGGGCCCGGACCCGGCGGTGATGTGTGCCCACAGCGCGGCGGCGTCCCTCGAGCGGCGGGGGCGCAGCTCGAGGGCGACGAGCGACGAGAAGACGTGCTCGGCCGGCCCGCCGGCGGCCCGGCGGCGGCGGAGCATCTCGCGCAGCGGCACCGCGTGCGGCAGGTGGGGAAGCGCGGCGGTCGCCGTCACCTCGTCCACCCAGCCCTCGACGAGGGCGAGCGTCGTCTCGAGCCGCAGGAGGGTGGCGCGCTGCTCCTCGGTGTTCTGACCGCGGAAGACGTGGCCCTTGAGCGCGTCCTGGAGCGCCGAGGTGTCGCTGATGTCGATCGACCGGACGCGCTCCTCGAGCGTCTCCAGGTCGATCGTGATGCCGCGGGCGTACTCCTCGACCAGGCCGAGCAGGTGCGCTCGGAGCCACGGGACGTGCGCGAAGAGGCGTGCGTGGGCGGCCTCGCGGAGCGCGAGGAAGAGGCGGACCTCGTCGAGCGGCGCGTCGAGTCCCTCGGCGAACGCCTCGACGTTGCTGGGGACGAGGACCGTGACGTTCTCCTCGATGAGCGGTACGCCGACGTCGGTCGCGCCGAACACCTCGCGGGATAGGGTGCCGGCCGCTTGTCCGGTCTGCATGCCGAAGACGGCGGAACCGAGCTTGCGCATCATCCCGGCCGGGTCCAGCTGTCCGAGCATCCCTCGGGGCATGCCGGGGATCTCGGGCATGGCGCCGCCGTCGAGCTCGCCCATCTGGTCGCCGAGGACCGTGGCCATCGCGTCGGCGACCGACGCCGCGACCGGGGCGACGAGCCGGCCCCACGCGGGGAGCGTCGCCTCGACCCACTCGGAACGGCTCCAAGCCTTCGGCGCCCCGCCGGCGGGCGGCAGGTCGGTGACGACGTCGAGCCACAGCTCGGCGACCGACAGGGCGTCCTTCGCGGTGCGGGCCTGGGCGGCGACCACGACCGGGTCGCCGCCGGTGACGGCGACCTGCCGGGCGACGTCGTGCGCGACCCCGGCGTTGACCGGGGAGTCGCCGGAGGTCTCGAACATCCGCTTGACCTGGGCGAGCATCGCCTCGAGAGCACGGGGGTCGTCGCCGAGGCCGGTGCTCTGCGCGAGTGCGCGGGGGTCGAGCCCCTGCTCGCGCATCTGGCGCATCGCCTCGTCGGCGCCGTCCCCGAACATCGACCGGAAGAACTGCTCCCACTGCTCGTCGTGCGGGCCGCCCGCGGTCGGGTCGTCGGGGGACTGGCTGCTCATCTGGGCTCCTCGGGATAGCGTCTACGTCACGGTAACCACATTCGGACCTCGGGAGCGGTGAGCGCGGCATGTCGGAGGGCGAGGTTCGCTCTGGGCGCAGCGAGACGAGGCCGGTGCACGAGGCCGGGTCCGGCGGGGCTGCGGGCCCCGGCGCGGGCCCGGGAACCGCAGGGTCGTGGCCCGCGTCAGGCATCGCGGTCGTGGGCGGCGGAGTCGTCGCCCGAGCGCTCCGCGCGGCCCTGGGCGGCGGGTGCGTGGCGGTCGCGGACGCGGCCGCCGTCATCATCGCGATCCCCGCAGGAGAGTTCGCCAACGGCCCGCGCAGCGACCTCCTCGACGCGGTGAACGAGACCCTGGACGAGCTGCGGTCGGCCGGGCGGGACCCGCACGTCGTCCTGATCAGCTCCGCTGCGGTCCTCGGGGCGTCGGCGGCCCGGGACGTGATGGACGACGACGCTCCGCCGGCCGATCCGGACGGCACCGGCAGCGTCCTCGACCGACTCCTCGAGGCGGAGCGGCTCGTGACGTCCGCGGGGCTCGGGCGGCTGAGCATCCTGCGCCCCGCGATGCTGGCGGGTCCGGGCGTCGACACGATCTGCACGCGGCACCTCGAGGCGCCCCGGCTCCTGGTCGCCCGAGGCGTGACCAAGGACTGGCAGATGCTCCACGTCGACGACCTGGTGTCCGCGGTCGCCACGGTGCTCGACCGCGGCCTTCTCGGTTCGGTCACGGTCGGTGCGGTGCACCCCGACGGCTCGCCCGACGTCGTCGGGCAGGACGAGGTCGCCGGTCTGGTGGGGCTGCGGACGATCGCCGTCCCCGTGGAGACCGCGTTCGGGATGGCCGACCGGTTGCGGCGCACCGGCGTCGTCCCCTCGGGCTCGGGCGACCTCGCGTTCGTGCTCTTCGACTGGACCGTGTCGTCGCGCCGGCTGCTCGACGCCGGATGGCGGCCGGAGCGCTCGACCGCGGACTGCCTGGCCGAGGTCGCCGGATCCCGCCCCGCGGGCACGACGATCGGGTGGCGCCGGGTGGGCAGCCGCGACGCGGCGGCGGTCGGCGCCGCAGGGGCAGCGGTCGCGGCCCTCGCGACGGCCGTCCTCGTGCGGCGGGCCCGTCGGTGACGACGACGCGGTTCCCGCCGGGGCGTCACGATCCGTCATGATGGGGCGGTGACTGCTGAGGACCCGGGACCGATCGCGAGCGTCGACGACAGCCGACAGCCCTCCCGCTGGACGGTCGTCGGGCCCACGCCCCGCGCGACGACCCTGGGTGTCTCCCTGGTCGCCACCCTCGCGCTGCTCACGGTGCTGATCCTCGTCCCGGCGCCCTACGCCGTCCGCTCCCCGGGGCCGACGGAGGACACGCTCGGGACCCAGGACGGGACCGAGCTCATCGAGATCTCGGGTGCCGAGACGTACCCGTCGACCGGCGAGCTGCGGCTGACGACGGTCTCGGTCTCCGGGGGACCGGGGTACCCGACGGACGCCCTGGGCGTGATCCGTGGGTGGATCGACCCGAAGCGCTCGGTCTACCCCAAGGAGCTGATCTTCCCGCCCGACCGAACCGCCGAGGAGGTCGAGGCCGCCAACACGGCCGACATGGTCTCGTCGCAGGAGAGCGCGACGGTCGCGGCGCTCACCCAGGTCGGGTACGACGTCCCGGTCACCCTGACGGTCGCCGGCACCGTGGAGGGCGGGGCGTCGGACGGCGTCCTCGAGGAGGGCGACGTCGTCCGGTCCCTGGACGGGCAGGAGGTGGTCACGTACCAGGACCTGATCGACCACCTTGCCGCGACCACGCCGGGCGACGAGGTCGTGGTCGGGGTGGAGCGGGACGGGGAGGACGTCGACGCCCCCGTCACGACGGGCGACGTGGACGGCCAGGCGGTGCTCGGGGTGTTCCTCGGCACCGACTTCGACATGCCCGTGGACGTGACGATCCAGATCGGCGACATCGGCGGGCCCAGCGCGGGCACCATGTTCGCCCTCGGGATCGTCGACAAGCTGACGCCCGAGGACGAGGCGGACGGCGCGGTCGTCGCCGGGACCGGCACCATGGACGTGGACGGGACCGTGGGACCGATCGGCGGGATCCGCCAGAAGCTCTACGGAGCGCAGCGGGACGGTGCGCAGTGGTTCCTCGCGCCCGACGACAACTGCGACGAGGTCGTCGGCCACGTGCCCGACGGCCTGCAGGTGACCGCCGTCGGGACCCTCGACGACGCCGTCGACGCGATCACCGCGATCGGGGCGGGCGACACGGACGGGCTGCCCACGTGCGAGGAGCAGCAGGCGGCCGGCTGACCGACGCCGAGGGGTCAGTCCCGGAGGGTCGCCGCCAGAGCCTCGACGAGGCCGGGCACGAGGTCGGAGCCGAACGCGACCTGGGTGTCGTCGTCGTGCGACCGGGACCGCAGACCGCACCAGGCGGACCCGTCGCGCAGCACGCCGACCGCGATCCGCACGTCCTCGCGGGACGGGTGCTCACTGAGGAACGCGAGCGCCGCCTCCGGGTCGCCGGGGACGTCCTGCTCGGCCTCGGGCGGCAGCACGATCCGCTCGACGACCAGCGCCGCACCGTCGACGGAGTCCGGCCAGCCGATGCGGGCCAGGAGGGCCTCGAGGTCGTCCGCCTCGGCCAGCTCCTGCTCCACCGAGGTGAGGTGCCCGTTGCCCGTCGCGGCGGTCTCCACGACGTCGGCGGGCAGCCGCTCGGCCAGGCTCGGGTCCGCGGCGAGGGCGCCCGCGGTGTCGACGAGCGCGAAGAGGCGGACGGGGCCGTCCCACCCGGCGGACGAGACGTGCTGCTCGATCTCGCGCACGGCCTCGGCGAGCGCGATCTGCGCGGCGGTGACGGAGGTCTGCGGCCCGTCCGCCGTGTGCGGCGAGGGCGTGCTGGGTTCGTCGGTCATGCGACCAGGGTCCCAGACGTCGGGGCCGGTGGACCACCCGGTCGAGGAGCGCCGGCGACGCCTGCAGTGACCTGAACGTGACCGTTCCGTGTCACATCGTGGTGGGGCCGTGTGGGAAACTTGGTGACACGACCGACGACCCCTGCAGCGATCCGCGCCCACGGGCGCCGAGAGCTGCCGCAGATCGCAACGAAGAGGTAGCCCGTGTCATTCGCCGCACCGCCCCGCCAACAGTCGGAAGGCTCGCCGCCGTCGCGGCGTCGCAGCCCGCTGATCGTCGCTCTCGTGGTGGTGGCCGCGCTCGTCGTCGTGCTCCTGCTGCTCGCGCAGTTCTGGACCGAGGTGCTCTGGTTCGCGCAGCTCGGCTTCGAGGAGGTCATCTGGACGGAGTGGGGCACGCGCGCCGCGCTGTTCGTCGCCGCGTTCCTGGTGATGGGCGGGATCCTCTTCACCTCGCTGTCGATCGCCTACCGTTCGCGGCCGATCTACGCGCCGTCGACGCCCGAGCAGGCGACGCTCGACCAGTACCGTGAGGCCGTCGAGCCGCTGCGCAAGGTCGTCACCTGGGGAGCGCCCGCGCTCGTCGGCTTCTTCGCCGGCACTGCTGCGGCGTCGCAGTGGCAGACGGTGCTCCTCGCCGTGAACCAGGTCGCCTTCGGCAAGGACGACCCGCAGTTCGGCATGGACATCTCGTTCTTCATCTTCACGCTCCCGCTGCTGCGGTTCGTCGTCGGGTTCCTCCTCGCCGTCGTGATCGTCGCCGGGATCGGCGCGCTCGTGACCCACTACCTCTACGGCGGGCTGCGCATCGGCGGCTCGGGCGACACCCCGCGCACCACGAAGGCGGCGCGCGTGCAGCTCGCCGTCACGGGCGCCGTCCTGGTGCTGCTCATCGGTGTGAACTACTGGCTCGACCGGTACTCGCTGCTGACCTCCACGAACGCCAAGTTCGACGGGGCGTCGTACACCGACGTCAACGCGGTGCTCCCGGCCAAGACGATCCTCGCCTTCGTCGCCGTCGGCGTCGCGGTGCTCTTCGTCATCGCGGCGTTCCGCAGCGACTGGCGGCTGCCGGTCATCGGGGTCGGGCTGATGGTCGTCGCGGCGATCGCGATCGGCGGCATCTACCCGGCGATCGTCCAGCGCTTCCAGGTGACGCCGAACGCGCAGGAGTTCGAGGCCCCGTACATCCAGCGGAACATCGACGCGACCACCCAGGCGTTCGGCCTCGACAAGGTGGAGTCCCAGCAGTACGACGCGTCGACCGAGGCCGAGGCCGGAGGCCTGCGGGAGGACGCGCAGACGACCGCGTCGATCCGCCTCCTCGACCCGCAGATCGTCAGCCCGACGTTCCGCCAGCTCCAGCAGAACAAGCAGTACTACAACTTCGAGCCGACCCTCGCCGTCGACCGGTACACGATCGACGGCGAGAGCGAGGACACCGTCATCGCGGTGCGCGAGCTCTACCTCGACGGCCTCGGGTCCGACCAGCGCAACTGGGTCAACGACCACACCGTGTTCACGCACGGGTTCGGCGTGGTCGCCGCCTACGGCAACCAGACCGGTCCGGAGGGTCGCCCGGCGTTCTACGAGGGCGACATCCCCGCGAAGGGCGCGCTGACCGACATGGGGGACGGCTACCAGGAGCGCATCTACTTCAGCCCCCAGGCGACGGAGTACTCGATCGTCGGTGCGCCCGACGAGACGACGCCGTGGGAGCTCGACTACCCGGACGACGAGGCCGGTGGCCAGGTCAACACCACGTTCGGCGCCGACGGCACCGTCGCGGGTCCGAGCGTCGGCGGATTCCTGAACAAGATCCTCTACGCGCTCAAGTTCGGCTCGGAGCAGATCCTCTTCTCCGACCGCGTCACGAGCGAGTCGCAGATCCTCTACGACCGCAGCCCGGCGGAGCGCGTCCAGAAGGTCGCCCCGTACCTGACGCTCGACGGTCGGGTCTACCCGGCGGTCGTCGACGGGAAGGTCAAGTACGTCGTCGAGGGCTACACGACGTCGGACGCCTACCCCTACTCGGCGCAGCGCTCGATCGACGAGGCCACGGCGGACTCGCTCACCGGCACCTCGGCGTCGATCCAGGCGATCGCCCCCGAGGAGGTCAACTACATGCGCAACTCGGTCAAGGCGACCGTGGACGCGTACGACGGCTCCGTCGACCTGTACTCGTGGGAGCCGGACGACCCGATGCTCAAGGCGTGGGAGGGCGTGTTCCCCGCGAGCATCCAGCCGATGTCCGAGATCACGAGCGACCTGATGAACCACCTGCGCTACCCCGAGGACCTGTTCAAGGTGCAGCGGTCGCTCCTGACCCAGTACCACGTGACCGACGCCTCGGAGTTCTTCTCCGGCCAGGACTTCTGGCGCAACCCTTCCGACCCGACGGTCGACGGGCAGAACAAGCCGCTGCAGCCGCCGTACTACCTGACGCTGCAGATGCCGGGTCAGGACTCCCCGACCTTCTCGCTGACCTCGAGCTTCATCCCCGGCGGTAACACCGACCGCGAGATCCTCACCGGGTTCCTCGCGGTCGATGCCGAGGCCGGGACCGAGGCAGGCCGGAAGTCCGAGGACTACGGCAAGCTCCGACTGCTGGAGCTGCCGCGCAACTCGACGGTCCCCGGACCGGGCCAGGTGCAGAACACCTTCGACACGGACCCGACGATCGCGAACGAGATCAACATCCTCTCGCGCGGGAACTCGGACGTGATCAAGGGGAACCTGCTGACCCTCCCGGTCGGTGGTGGCCTGCTCTACGTGCAGCCGGTCTACCTGCAGTCCACGGGTGACGTGAAGATCCCGCTGCTCCGCAAGGTCCTCGTGTCCTTCGGTGACGAGGTCGGGTTCGCCGACACCCTCGACGAGGCGCTGAACCAGGTGTTCGGCGGCGACTCCGGGGCCGACGCGGGCGACGCGGGCGGCGAGGCCGAGACCGAGGTGCCTGATGCCCCGGTCGACGGGGACAGCGACGTCGTGCTGCCGGACTCCGGTGAGACGACCGAACCGACGACGGAGCCCACGACCGAGCCGTCGGCAGAGCCGACGACGGAGCCCACCGCGGACACCGGTGGCGGCGTGGACGGCGACCCGACGGCTGCGCTCGACCAGGCGCTGACCGACATGCAGACGGCGCTCGACGACGGCAACGCCGCGCTGGCGGACGGCGACTTCGCCGCCTACGGCGAGGCACAGGACGCTCTCGACGACGCGGTCCAGCGGGCGGTGGCGGCGCAGGACGCGATCGAGAACGGCTGACCTTCGGGGTCGACACGGCGACGGGCCGGTCGTGGGGAGACCCTGCGGCCGGCCCGCCGTCGTCTCGGGGTCCGGCCCCGGCCGTGCGCGGTCCGATGCAAGTCGTGGCCGGCCGGTGTGATCAGCGTCATGGGCCCGGGCGGTGGAAGTGATTTGGCCTGACGTCCCACCCCGCGTAGGGTGGTGTTCACCGACGCGGGGTGGAGCAGCTCGGTAGCTCGCTGGGCTCATAACCCAGAGGTCGCAGGTTCAAATCCTGCCCCCGCTACTCAGGAACAGCACCGAAGGCCCGGACCACCAGGTCCGGGCCTTCAGTGCTGTCTCTCTCAACGTTCGGATCGAATCGATACGATCCATCGCAGCCCCTTCTCACCGTGAGGCACACCCGCATGGCCACCACCCTCACGTCCGGTCGACCCTGGCGTGTGATCCTGGCGTTCTCCGTCCCGCTCTTCCTCGGGAACGTCGTCCAGCAGCTGTACGGGCTGACCGACGCCTTCGTCGTCGGGCGCGCGATCGGCGTCGACGCCCTCGCCGCGGTCGGCGCCACGGGTGGGCTGACGTTCCTGCTCCTGGGGTTCACGTTCGGGATGACGTCCGGGTTCGCGATCCCGACCGCCGTCGCGCACGGCGCACGAGACACCGACGGCCTGCGTCGCTCCGTCGCCACCGGGACGGTGCTGACCGCGCTCGCCTCACTCCTCGTCACGGTCGTCGCGATCGCTGCCACGGGACCTGCGCTGAGGCTGCTGCGCACCCTCCCGAGCTGATCCACGACGCCCAGGTCTTCTCGGTGGTGACCTTCGGCGGCACGGTCGCGCTGATGTTCTTCAACTACCTGTCCTCGATCATCCGCGCGATCGGCGACTCGAGGACGCCCCTGTACTTCCTCGTCGCCTGCTGCGTCCTCAACGCCGGCCTCACCGTGCTGCTCGTCGGCGCGCTCGGCCTCGGCGTGGGTGGGGCCGCCGCAGCGACCGTCGCCTCGCAGGCGGTGTCGGTGGTGCTCTGCCTCGCGTACGTGCGCCTCCGCGTCCCCGAGCTCCTGGTCCGCCGCGGCGGGTGGAGGGTCTCGCGCGGGGACTACGCGCAGCACCTGCGCCTCGGGCTTCCCATGGGGCTCCAGATGTCGATCATCGCGATCGGGACGCTGGTCGTGCAGTTCGCCCTCAACGAGCTCGGGGCCGATGCCGTCGCCGCGTACACGACGGCGGCCCGCGTCGACGGGATCGCCGTTGCCCTGCTCGGCTCCCTCGGGCTCGCGGTGTCGATGTTCGTCGCCCAGAACCGGGGTGCGCGCAGGGACGACCGGATCCGCCAGGGCGTGCGCCACGGCGTGATCATGGCCGTCGTCGGCTCGGCCGCGCTCGGGGCGGTACTCGTGCTGTGGGGGACAGGTCTCGTCGAGCTCTTCGTCGGCCCGGGTCAGGGCGCGGTCGTGGACATGGCCGGGGAGTTCCTGACGGTCAACGGCGCGCTGTACTCGGTCCTGGGCGTGCTCTTCGTCGTGCGTGGCGCGCTGCAGGGTCTCGGGCGTTCTCTCGTGCCGACGGTCTCCGGGTTCCTGGAGCTCGTCATGCGTTCTGCGGCGGCGGTCGTCCTCGGCGGGGCCTTCGGGTACTCGGGGGTCGTCTGGAGCAACCCGCTCGCGTGGGCCGGTTCGGTCTGCCTGCTGGTCCCGGCGTACCTCGCGTGGCAGCGCAGGCACGTGGGCGCGTCGGACCGTGCGGTCGAGGACGGCGGCGCGGAGGTCTGCGTGCGGGGCGACGACCGTCCGCTCGACGTCGCGCGACCTGTGGCCGTCCCGTCCTCGAGCGGTCGGCGGCTCAGGGTCGGGCGTCGTGCGTGGTCGGCGACGCGCCCCGCAGTCCTGCGGCGGCAGGCCCGGGCGCACCGGGGTCGCCGTCCGGCAGCTACCGGACGGCGGCCGTGAACCGAGGGCCGACACCCGGGTGACGTCGGCGCGGGCCCCTCGGAGACAGCCGCGGACACGTCGCCCTGCAGGACGCCATTGGTCAGGAGACCATCGAGGGATGCCGATCACCACCTGTCACATGTCGGTATCGCTCGACGGGTTCGTCGCCGGTCCCGGCCAGAGTCGTGAGGAGCCGCTCGGGCGTCGGGGAGGCGAGCTGCATCGCTGGCACCTGGGCGACGAGCGGGCCACCGAGAACGACGCACGGGCGTCCGCCTGGCTCATGCGCCCGCGGGGCGCCTACGTCATGGGTCGGAACATGTTCGGGCCTGTCCGCGGCGCGTGGGACGAGGACTGGCGGGGGTGGTGGGGGCCCGAGCCGCCGTACCGCGCACCGGTCTTCGTGCTGACGCATCACGCCCGCGAGCCGATCGAGATGGACGGTGGGACGACGTTCCACTTCGTCACCGGCGGCTTCGGCACGGCCTATGCGCGGGCGCGCGAGGCGGCCGGCGACAAGGGCGTCGACATCGCCGGCGGTGCGTCCGCCGTCCGCCAGGCTCTCGCCGCCGGGGTCGTCGACGAGCTCACGCTCGACATCGTCCCGGTCCTCCTGGGGTCCGGTGAGCGTGTGTTCGACGGCGTCGACGAGTTCGGGTTCGAGCCCGTCGACGTGCTGCACTCCCCGTTGGCCACGCACGTCCGCTACCGCCGGACGGGCTCGAGCCCGGGGTGATGCGGTGGGTGTCGCCCGTGGTGCGATCGGCGTCGTGCGTCGCGTAGACTAGGACCACCGACGCGGGGTGGAGCAGCTCGGTAGCTCGCTGGGCTCATAACCCAGAGGTCGCAGGTTCAAATCCTGCCCCCGCTACTCAGGTAGTCGACGAAGGCCCGGACCATGCGGTCCGGGCCTTCGTCGTTCCTGGTCCTCGTGGTGGCCGATGCCCCAACGCGCGTGTGCGCACGGTGTCGCGGACCTGCGCGGCGTCTACACCCTCGAGAGTCTCGTTCGCGGGGTGCGGAGTCGCGCGAGACCCCGCGAACGGAACTCTCGGCGCCCTGCCGGAGCGACGCTCACTCGACCAGTACCTGCCGACGCCGGAGGGCCCGCCCGCCGAACGGCGGACGAGCCCTCCGAGGCGTACGGATCAGAGCGCGTGGATGATGTGCTCCACCTGGTCCTTGGCGTCCCCGAAGAGCATCGAGGTGTTGTCCTTGAAGAACAGCGGGTTCTGCACCCCGGCGTAGCCGGTGGCCATCGACCGCTTGAAGACGATGACGCGTCCTGAGTTCCACACCTCGAGGACCGGCATCCCGGCGATCGGGGAGCCCGGGTCGTCGAGCGCGGCCGGGTTGACCGTGTCGTTCGCCCCGATGACCAGGACGACGTCCGTCGCTCCGAGGTCGTCGTTGATCTCGTCCATCTCGAGGACGATGTCGTACGGCACCTTGGCCTCGGCCAGCAGCACGTTCATGTGGCCCGGGAGCCTGCCCGCGACGGGGTGGACGCCGAACCGCACGTCGACGCCCTGGGCGCGCAGCTTCTCGACGAGGTCGGCCACCGGGTACTGCGCCTTGGCGACGGCCATGCCGTAGCCCGGCGTGATGACCACGGTCTTGGCGTCCTTCAGCATGTCGGCGACGTCCGCCGCGTTCGTCTCGTGGTGGTCGCCCACCACGCCGTCGCCGGCGCCCGCGGAGGGTGCTCCGCCGTCCGACCCGAACCCGCCCAGGATCACCGAGACGAACGAGCGGTTCATGGCCTTGCACATGATGTAGCTGAGGATCGCACCGGAGGAGCCGACGAGCGCACCGGTGACGATGAGGAGGTCGTTGCTGAGCATGAACCCCGCAGCGGCGGCGGCCCAGCCGGAGTAGCTGTTGAGCATCGACACGACGACGGGCATGTCGCCGCCGCCGATCGCGGCCACGAGGTGCCAGCCGAGGGCCAGCGACAGGACCGTCATGATGAGCAGGGGCCAGACGGACGCGCTCTGGACGAACCAGGCCATGCACGCCCCGGAGGCGACCACGATGCCGAGGTTGACGAGGTTGCGGCCGGGGATCGTGAGCGGGGCGCTCTTGATCTTCGCCGACAGCTTGAGGTACGCCACTACGGACCCGGTGAACGTCAGGGCCCCGATGAAGACTCCGAGGAAGACCTCGACGAGGTGGACGGCGTCGTGCCCCTCGGTGAGGTAGGAGTTGAACCCCACGAGGACTGCCGCGAGGCCGACGAAGCTGTGCAGGATCGCGATGAGCTCGGGCATCTGCGTCATCTCGACGCTGCGGGCCCGCCAGAGTCCGACGGTCGCGCCGATGAGGAAGACGGCGAGGATCAGCGAGAGCGTGACCCATACGGGACGTTCGCCGTGGTCGGCGGCGAGCGCCACCGTCGCCCCGAGGGCCAGCACCATGCCGACCATCCCGAGGACGTTCCCGCGCTTGGCGGTCTCCTGCTTGGCGAGACCCGCGAGCGACAGGATGAAGAGCACGGCCGCGACGACGTAGACGGCCTGAGCGACGGACGTGAGCATCAGGCGTCCTTCCGGAACATGGCGAGCATGCGGTACGCGACCGCGAATCCACCGAAGATGTTGATCGCTGCGACGGTGGCCGCGACGAAGGCGAGCGTGGTGACGAGCAGGTTGTCGTTGCCGATCTGCAGGAGCGCGCCGACGAGGATGATCCCCGAGATCGCGTTGGTCTGGGCCATCAGGGGCGTGTGCAGCGAGTGCGACACGTTCGAGATGACGTAGTAGCCGACGATGACCGCGAGCACGAACACGGTGAAGTGGCTGAGGAACACGGCGGGTGCGAACGAGATGCCGAGCGTCACGAGCACCGCGGCGAGCGCGAACCCGACGAGCCGACGGCGGCCACGGAGTCTCGCGGCGTCCGCCTCCTCGGCGGCCCTGACCGCCGGGTCGACCTCGGGCTGCGGTGGCGCCGGCGGCGCGGGCGGGGGAGCGGCCGAGACCTGGACGGGCGGCGGCGGCCACAGCACGTCGCCCTCGTGGGTGACGGTCATGCCGCGCTGGACCGGGTCCTCGAGGTCGAGGACCAGCGCGCCGTCCTTGCCCGGGGTCAGGAGCTCCAGGAGGTGGACGATGTTCGTGCCGAAGAGCTGCGAGGTGTGCTGCGGCATCCGGGACGTGAGGTCGGTGGCGCCGAGGATCGTCACGTCGTTGCCGGTGACGACCTTCTGGCCCGGGTCGGTGAGCTCGCAGTTGCCGCCGCCCGAGGCGGCGAGGTCCACGATGACGCTGCCCGGGCGCATGCCGGCGACCATCTCGGCGGTGATGGTCGTCGGAGCGTGTCCGCGCACGAGGGCCGTCGTGATGACGACGTCCGCCTTCGCGGTCTCCTCCGCGTACATCGCGGCCGTTAGCGCCTCCTGCTCGGCGGTGAGCTCGCTCGCGTACCCGTCGGAGCTCACCTCCTGCTGCGCGGTCTCGGCCTGGACGAACGTCGCGCCCATGGACTCGATCTGCTCGCCGACCTCGGGGCGGACGTCGAACGCCCGCACCTGGGCGCCGAGGCTCGCGGCGGTGCCGATCGCGGCGAGCCCGGCGACGCCGGCACCGATGACGAAGACGTTGGCCGGCGGCGTCTTGCCCGCGGCGGTGACCTGGCCGGAGAACATGGCGCCGAGCTCGGTCGCGGCCTCGACGACGGCGCGGTACCCGGCGACGTTGGACAGCGTGCTGAGCACGTCGAGCGCCTGGGCGCGCGAGATGCGCGGGACGGCGTCGAGCGCCATCGCGGTCACGCCGCGCACGCGCAGGGCGTCGACGAGGTCGGGCTTCGCGGCGGGAGCGAGCATCGAGATCAGCGTCGAGCCGGGCGCGAGCCGGGTGACGTCGGGGTCGGACGGCGCGTTGACGGCCGTGACGACGTCGGCGCCCCAGGCCTCGGCCGCGTCCGCGACGGTCGCGCCCGCGTCGGCGTAGGCGTCGTCGGCGAAGTGGGCCGCCTCGCCGGCGCCGGCCTCGACGACGACGTCGTAGCCGAGACTCACGAGCTGCCCGACGGTCTTCGGGGTGGCGGCGACGAGGCGCTCGCCCGGTCGTGACTCGCGCGGGACACCGATCTTCATACTGTTCGTACTCCCTCGGGTTGCTGGGTCCGTGTCGCCCGACCGGTCTGTCCTCGTGACCGGCAGGTCGGCAGGACGACGTAGGACTACTTGCAGGCGATTGATCGGTAACTCAGAGTCAGATGGTGATCTCCACCATATCGTCTACCACGCGTGAGGATAGCGCTTTCCGCAAGTCTTCGGGGCGACCGTCGCAGCATGTGGACACGAGGCCGGGACGGGGACGTGGACGGTGCGAGCCGGACGCGAGCGGCCCCAGGTCTCAGGTCTGAGGCCCAGGTCTGGGGCCCCAGGTCTGAGGTCTCAGGACTGCGTGCGCGACACAGCCTTCCGACGGCGCACGGCGACGACCGTAGCGGACGTGACCACCAGGACCACGACCACCACTGCCACCACCGCGATGGTGGTCGTGCCGAGGCCCGCGACGGTGCGCGTGAGCCAGGTCTGGACCTGCGTGGCGGTGTCGATGACCGGGTCGCCCGAGAGGTCCCCGCCCAGCACCCGGATCTCGTACCAGCCGAACCACGTCACGTAGGCGCCCGCGAGGATCAGCAGAGCCCCGCTGAACCTGGAGATGACGGGCGCCGCCCGGCGCATGCGCGCGATCATCCCGGTGGACGCGGTGGCCGCCGCGATCGCCAGGACCCCCACGACGGCGCCCATCCCGATCGCGTACACCACGTAGGTCAGCAGCACCGGCAGGACGCCGCCCGACCGTGCGGCCCCCGCGGTCACCGCGAGGAACGGGGCGATCGTGCAGCTCAGCGAGGCGAGAGCGAACGTGGCGCCGTAGCCGACCTGCGACCACCACGACTGCTTCGGTGCCCGCCCGTAGCGGGCCAGGCCGCCGATGCCGAGCTCACGACCCGACAGCAGCCACACGCCCAGTCCGATGAGCGCGACACCCACGACGACCGTGACGACCGGCAGGTAGCGCTCGAACGAGACGGTCAGCGTCGTCAGGGCGAGCCCCGCGACGCCGAACAGGAGCGCGAAGCCCGTCGTCATGCCGGCCGTGAACCGTGCGGCACGCGCGATCGCGGCGCTCTGGCCGCCGTCCGACCCCTCGGGGGCCCTCGCCACGAGGAGCGTGAGATAGGCCGGCAGGAGCGCGAAGCCGCACGGGTTGAAGGCTGCGACGGCCCCGGCGACGAGCGCCAGGCTCAGGAGTACCGGATCCACCGGTCAGCCGCCGTCAGCCGTCGACGAGCGCGGAGGCCGTGGACTCGAGGTCGTCGTGGCCCATCGCGCCGACCACGAGCTCGGTCTCGCCGTCGGCGTCGATGAAGACGAAGGACGGCTGCGAGACGACGCCGAACTTCTGCCACAGCGAGCCGTCGTCGTCCACGACGTGGATGAACTCGCCCGTGCCGGTGTCGTCGACGAACTCCTGCATCGCGTCGACCTCGCCGAGCCCCGGGACGCCGACGAACGCGACCTCGCCGTCCAGGTCGGCGGCGACCTGTGCGACGGCCGGACCCTCGCCGCGGCAGATGTGGCACCAGGGCGCCCAGAACCACAGGACGGTGGGCTCGCCGGCGAGCGTGGCGGCGTCGAAGGCCGCACCGTCGACCGTGTCACCGGAGAACTCGAAGGCAGCGGGCACCGCGACCGGGTCCTCGGCGTCCTCGGCCGGCTCCTCGGACTCCTCGGCCGGCTCCTCGGTCTCGGAGTCCTCCGGGGCCTCGGTCGGTTCGGCGGGCTCGGTCGGCTCTGCGGCCTCGGTCGGCTCTGCGGTCTCGGTGGCCGCCGTCTCGCCGGACGCGGCCGCGTCGTCGCCGGCGTCGGTCGTCCCAGCGCAGCCTGCGGTGACGAGAGCGAGCGTGGCGAGCGTCGCGATCGGGGTGATCCTGCGGGTGCGGGTCGTGGTGCTCACGGCGGGCTCCTGGGTCGTGACCGGACCGCCGCGAGGTCACGCGGCGTCGTCCTACGAACGTACCCGGACCGGGGCGGGACGTCGGCCTCCGGCGGATGACGGTTACCGAACGGTCGACCGGGGCCCTGCGGCAGCGGGCGGTCGGACGGCGAGGGTCGCCTCCGCGCGCAGGCCGCCCGCCGGGCTCGTCGAGAGCGACACGTCCCCGCCGTGCTCGCGCGCGAGGGCCCGGGCGATCGGCAGCCCGAGCCCGGTGCCTCCGGAGTCCCGTCCCCGCGAGGACGCGAGGCGGGCGAAGCGCTCGAACACGCGCTCCCGCTCGCCCTCCGGGACTCCCGGGCCGTCGTCGTCCACCACGATCCGGACCGCGGATCGGGTGCCTGCGGTCGTCGGTGCGCTCGGGAGTTCGCTCAGTGCGACGGTGACCACGGTGCCGGCGTGCCGCACGGCGTTGTCCACCAGGTTGCGCAGGATCCGGCGGGTGGCGGTCGGGTCGAGCTCGGCGACCACGCGTCCCTCGACCTCGACCCTGATCTCGGCTCCGCCCTCGGCCTCGCCCTCGCCCTCGCGTCCGGTCGTGCGGTCCGCGGCGCCCGCCAGCACCTCCCGGGCGATCTCGCGGGCGGTCACGGCGAGGTCGACCTCCTCGGACGGGCGCACGCTCGACCCCGACGAGCCGACCTTCGCGAGCACCAGCAGGTCCTCGACGAGCTCGCCGAGCCGGGCGGTCTCGACGGCGAGGTCGGCCGCGAGCTCGGTCGCCGAGTACGCATCCGGGTGGGTGCGCGCGACGTCGATGGTCGCCCGCAGGGCGGCGACCGGGGACCTGAGCTCGTGCGCGGCGTCCGCCACGAACGCGTTCTGGCGCGCCGCCGAGGCGTCGAGCCGGTCCAGCATCGAGTTGAGGGTGCGCGCGAGCGCGGCGAGCTCGTCGTCGACGGCGGGGACCGGCAGCGAACCGGGCCCGCCGACGTCCCGCACACGCTCCGCGCCGAGCCGCAGCTCCTCGACCGGGCGCAGCACGCGGCCGAGGACGCTCCAGATCACCAGGCCGAGCGCGAGGGTGAGCAGGGGGACGACGACGAGCAGCGAGATCCGCAGCGCGGCGACCACGCCCTCGACCTCGCGCAGGGGAAGACCCGCGACGGCGGTGGCCGGTGCGCCGTCGACGGTCGTCGGGAGCGCCGCGACCCGGGTGGGCCCCGACCCGTAGGGGCTCGACTCGACGGTCCGGGCGGTGACCGACGGCCCGAGGCCGTCGAGCTCGTCGCTCCCCACCAGCGGCAGCGTGCGGCTCGCGCTCGACGACGTCGCCAGCACGCGACCCTCGGCGTCGAGGAGCTGCACCACCTCGCCCGGCTCGCTCGCCTGCAGCACGTCCGGCACGCGGTCCGACGTCGCGAGCTGGTCGAGCTGCCGGACGCTCACGGAGAGCAGGTCGTCGGTCGCCGCCACCCGACCCTGGGCCACGACCGTCGAGAGCGCCACGGACCCGATCGCGAGCGCCAGACCGGTGAGCAGCGCCGCGACGAGCGTGAGCCGTAGTCGCAGTGACCACGATCGTCGGCCGGATCGGCGATCGTGCCGGCGGTCATGTCGGTGCTCGGGCCCGGCACCGTCCCCACCCGGCCCTCGACCGACCGGGGCGTCCTGCGCGCTCACGCCCCGCCGTCCGCCACCACGTACCCGGCGCCGCGGACCGTACGCACGCTCGCGCGGCCCAGCTTGCGTCGCAGGTAGCCGACGTACACCTCGACGACGTTCAGGTCGTCGCCCGCGGAGTCCCAGACGTGGTCGCGGAGCTCGACCTTGCCGACGACCTGCCCGGGCCGGCGCATGAGGTACTCGAGCAGGGCGAACTCCCGCGCGGTGAGCTCGACGTCGGCGCCGTCCTGCCGGACGGTGCGGGCGGCAGGGTCCAGCGTGAGGGAGCCGACCACGAGCACCGCGGGCCGGGGGACGGCGCCGCGTCGCAGCAGGGCGCGGAGCCGCGCGACGAGGACCACGAACGCGAAGGGTTTCGCCAGGTAGTCGTCAGCCCCGAGGTCGAGGCCGTCGGCGACGTCGTGGTCGCCGTCCTTCGCGCTCAGCATGAGCACCGGTGTCCAGATCTCGGCGGCGCGCATGGCACGCACCACCTCGTAGCCGGAGAGGCCGGGGAGCATGACGTCGAGCAGGACGGCGTCGTGGTCGTCCTCGAGCGCCAGGTCGAGCCCGCGATCGCCGTCGGTGGCGACGTCGACGGCGAACCCCTCGGCCGCCAGGCCCCGCTGGAGGGCGCGCGCCATCACGACCTCGTCCTCGACCACCAGCACGCGCACCGTCGAAGCATCCCACCCGGTGCGGGTCCGCGGGTGCTCCGGCAGCGCTGTTCCCGGTCGGGTGCCGGTCGCGTGTCGACCGGCGGCGACCTCTCAGCGCCGTCTCAGGTGGACTCGTGCACAGTGGTGCCATGAGCACCTCAGACCCCTCGAACCACGTGTCCGGCCGGCCCGACCCGTCCGCCGCTCCCGGTGATGCCGGCGCGGCCGGCGCGCCCGCCGGGTCGCAGCGCAAGCGGCTCCGCTGGGCCGTGCCCGGCGTCGCGGCGGCCGCGGTCGCCGCCGCCTTCGTGGTGCCGTCCGCCCTGAGCTCCACGGCCGCGGACGACGTCCCGCCCCTCACGGCGGACGAGCTCGTCGCGCGCATGACCTCCACCGAGCCTGTACCGATCTCGGGGACGGTCGTGTACACCGCGCGGCTCGGCCTTCCCGACGTCACCGTCGGGGGCATGACCGGAGCCGGCCCCCTCGACCTCCTGGGCGGCAGCTCGACGGTGCGCGTCTGGTCCGACGGGGCCGAACGCTCGCGGGCCGCGCTGCTCGGCGACGTCTCCGAGTACTCGGTCGTCAAGGACGGCGCAGAGGCCTGGACGTACTCCTCGGCCGACGACGAGGCCGTGCACTACACGGTCCCCGCCGACCGGCTCGCGGAGTACGAGGACCTCGCCGAGGGCCGCGCGCCCGAGGTGCAGGGCGACGTGCCGACCCCGACCGAGGCCGCCGACCTGATGCTCACCTACGCGCGGACGACGACCGACATCACGGTCCTCGAGCCCACCGAGGTCGCCGGGCGGTCCGCCTACCAGCTCGAGCTCGACCCGCAGACCGACGGGACCCTCGTGGACCGGGCGCTCGTCGCGGTCGACGCCGAGACCGCGGTGCCGCTGCGCGTGCAGGTGTGGAGCACGCAGGACGCGAGCGCGCCCGCGATGGAGGTCGGCTTCACCGACGTGTCCTTCGACGCCCCCGACGACTCGGTCTTCGACTTCACGCCCCCGGCCGGCGCCGAGGTACGCGACGTCGAGGTCCCGCTGCCCGAGCCGTCCGAGCTCGGGCCGAAGGACGACAGCACGGCCGACGCCGCCGACCACGGCGTGTCCGTCGCGGGCACCGGCTGGGAGACCGTCGTCGAGCTCACCGGGGTGGACGTCGCCCAGGTCCTCGGGGCCACCGCGGCCGGCGAGCTGCCCGACGTCCCGGGCGAGAGCGGCGCGGAAGACTTGATGAACGAGTTCACCGAAGGCGGGGAGGGTGAGATCCCGGGCATCCCCGAGCTCGACACCACCGCGCTCTACGACCAGCTCACGACCGAGGTCGACGGCGGCCGGGTGCTCTCGTCGGCGCTGCTGTCGGTCCTCGTCACCGACGACGGCACGGTCTACGCCGGAGCGGTCCCCACGTCGACGCTGACGGAGCTGGCGGCCGGATGAGCGAGGGCTCCGCGGCGAGCAGCGACCTCGCCGTCCGCACCCGCGGCCTGACCAAGCGGTTCCGCTCCGGTCAGGTCGCGGTCGCGGGGATCGACCTCGCCGTGCCCCGAGGGGCCGTGTACGGGTTCCTCGGTCCCAACGGGTCGGGCAAGACGACGACGATCCGCATGCTGCTCGGTCTCGTCGCGCCGACCTCCGGCGAGATCGAGCTGCTCGGGCAGCCCCTGCCCGGGGGCCTCGGGCTCGCGCTCCCACGGGTCGGTGCGCTCGTCGAGGGACCGGCGTTCCACCCGTACCTCGTGGGCCGCGCCAACCTCGAACGCCTCGACGCCGCAGACGCCACCACGGACCCGCGCACCCGGGCCGCCCGGATCGCGGCCGCGCTCGAGCGCGTCGGCCTCACCGCAGCGGCCGGCAAGAAGTACCGCCAGTACTCGCTCGGCATGAAGCAGCGCCTCGGCCTCGCCGCGGCGCTCCTGCGCCCGCGGGACCTGCTGCTGCTCGACGAGCCGACGAACGGCCTCGACCCGCAGGGGACCCGCGAGGTCCGGACCCTCGTGCGCGAGCTCGCCGACGGCGGGACGACGGTCCTTGTCTCGTCGCACCTGCTGAGCGAGATCGAGCAGGTCTGCTCGCACATCGGGATCATGAGCCGCGGGAACCTGCTCGTGCAGGGCCCGCGGAAGGACCTCACCGCGACCGGTCGCGCCGAGCTGCGTGTCACGACGTCCGCCGGCCAGGCCGGTCACGCCGCGCAGGCGCTCGAGGGCCTCGGGCTCGCCGGTCCGACGGTCCGCGAGACAGGGGCGACGGCGGTGCTCAGCACCGAGCTCGGCGAGGTCGCGCCGGAGAAGGTCTCCCAGGTGATCGTCTCCGAGGGGATCGACCTGATCGGGCTCGAGGTGCGACGTCCGACGCTGGAGAACCTGTTCGTCGAGCTGACCGGGGAGGGCTTCGATGTCGCTCGCTGACCAGCCTGCTGACCGGACCGGCGCCCGGCTCGCCCCACCTGCCGCGGCGACCGGGACGCCGTCCGGCCCTGCGGAGCTGCCGACCCGACGTGGCGCCACCGCCCGGCTGCTGCGCAGCGAGCTCGGGCTCGTGCTCGGCCGGCGCCGCAACCAGGTGCTCCTTGCCGGGCTCGCGGCCGTGCCGCTGCTCATGGGGATCGTCCTGTTCGTCACCCAGGACACCCCGGTCGCCGGGCAGGGACCCGCCTTCTTCGACCGCGTGACGGGCAACGGGCTGTTCCTCGTCTTCACGTCGCTGTTCGTCTGCCTGCCGTTCCTGCTGCCGCTGACCATCGGCATCGCGTCCGGCGACGCGGTCGCGGGGGAGGCCGCGGCGGGGACGCTGCGGTACCTCCTCGTGACACCGGTCCCGCGGACCAGGCTCCTCGTCGCCAAGGCGCTCGGTGCCCTGGTGTTCGCGGCGTGCGCCGTGCTCGCCATCGCGGTCATGGGGCTCGCCGTCGGGGCCGCGCTGTTCGGCCTGGACGACGTGACCCTGCTGTCCGGGGACACGATCCCGCTCGCCGAGGGCGCCCTGCGGGCGCTCGGGGTCGTCGCCTACGTGGCGCTCTCGCTCACCGGGCTGGTCGCCGTCGGGTTGTTCTTCTCGACGCTCACCGAGGTCCCGGTCGCCGCGATGGCGGCCACCGTCGTCGTCGCGATCGTCAGCGGAGTCCTCGACGCGCTGCCCCAGCTCTCCGCGATCCACCCGGGGCTCCTGACGCACCACTGGCTCGACTTCGGCGAGTTCCTGCGGCTTCAGGTCGACGCCGGGGTGCTCCTCGAGGGGCTGGCCGTGCAGGCCGCGTGGGTCGTCGTCTTCGGGGCGCTGGCGTGGAGCAGGTTCACCACGGCGGACATCTCGTCGTAGCGGACTGCCGGGGTCTGCGCCTGTTCCGGCAGGCTTGGACCCTGGGGTATCAGCGCGGACGCCCGGCGCTCCCTCCAGGTAGGCGCTCGCGGCGGCAGGGTCGCGCGCGACGGATCGGAGGCCGTGATGAAGCGGATCGTGCTGTGCTGCGACGGCACCTGGAACTCCCCGGACCGGGAGAGCGTGTCCAACATCGAGAAGATCGCGCGGTCCGTCCGCACCGGGGTGGTGTCGGACGGCGTGGCCCAGTCCGTGTTCACCATCGGTGGCGTGGGGGCCGGCGGGTACCTCGTGGACAAGGTGCTCGGCGGCGCGTTCGGGTACGGCCTGACACGGCACGTCCTCGACGGGTACCGGGTCCTCGCCCTGAACTACGACCCGGGCGACGAGGTGTACGTGTTCGGGTTCAGCCGCGGCGCGTACACGGCGCGGTCCGTGGTCGGCATGGTGGCGTCCGTCGGGCTGCTGCGGCCCCAGGCGGTGCTCGACAACCGGCTCCGCCAGGCCGGCCGCCTGTACCGGTCCCGCGGCCGCGCCGAGGACGACGCCGAGCGCACGGCGTTCCGGGCCAACCACTGCTACACCGAGGTGCCGATCACGATGCTCGGGGTCTTCGACACGGTGGGCGCGCTCGGCGTGCCGGGGCTGACCCGCCGCCGCAGCCGGTTCCACGACGTGCGGCTCTCTCCGTCGGTGGCGTGCGCCCGGCAGGCCCTCGCGATCGACGACCGTCGCAGGACGTACGAACCGTGCCTGTGGACGGCACCGGACGGCTCGCCCGACCTCACGTCGGATCGGGTCAAGCAGGTCTGGTTCCCCGGCGCGCACAGCGACGTCGGCGGCGGTGCGCCGCACCAGGGGCTCTCGGACATCACGCTGCGCTGGATGCTCGACGAGGCCGAGGGTGCGGCCTCGTCGTCGACACCGACCGGCTCCGGTCACAGCTCAGCACCGAGCCCGTGCTCCAGATGCGCTGCGCGCCAGGCCCGCTCTTCTCCGCGCTCAACCTCGTGCGCCGGCTCGGATCGAACCGCCGTTTCCGTGGCGACACCCGCGTCCTCGAACCCGTCGCGCGCGGCGGAGAGGTCGACGCGGGCGTGCGGATCGCTGCCACCGCGGTCCGGTGCGCGACCCCGGACGACGACGGCTACGGGCGCCACGCCTGCAACATCGGCTGGTGGCGCGGTGGCGCCGGCGACGACTTCGGAGGGGCCGTCGAGGCGGTCGCCGGGACGGAGACGGACGAGCGGCGCCTCGTCGTCCTCTGAGCCGGCGGGCGAGCGGTCCCGGGCTGAAGCGACCGTCGTCGCGTGTGACGCTGGACCCATGACGGACACGACGGCGCAGAGCGGGCCCCCGGTGCCACCGGAGACGCTCGTCCCCCCGGACGCCCACGTGCTGGGCGACCCCGGCGCGCCCGTGACCCTCGTCGAGTTCGGGGATCTGGAGTGCCCGTACTGCCGCGACGCCGCGCCGGTGCTGCGCGAGGTCGTCGAGACGTCCGGCGGGCAGGTGCGCCTCGTGTTCCGCCACTTCCCGCTCTTCGAGGTCCACCCCCACGCGCTCACCGCGGCGCTCGCGGTCGAGGCCGCCGGCGCCGTCGGCGCGTTCTGGCCGGTGCAGGAGGCCCTGTTCGCGGCGCAGCCCGACCTCGGGGACGAGGTGCTGCGGAGGGTCGCCGTCGAGCACGGCGTCGACGGGACGACCGCCGTCGGGTCCGGGGCGCAGGGCTTCGGGGACACGGTCGAGCGCGACTACGCCGACGGGCTGGCGGCCGGCGTCCTGGGGACGCCCACGCTGTTCGTCGACGGCGTCCGCTTCCGCGGCCCGATCACGACGGCGGCGGTCCGGGCCGCGGTCGACGCGGCCGCAGCGGGGACGGGACAGTCGTAGGCGGGTCGTCGTCGGCAGACCGTAGATCGGCAGCCGCGCCCCGGCCCCGCCGGGTCCGTCAGCGGGGCGCGCTCGTCGCGCCCGGCGTGACCCACGGCCGTGGCGGGAGCGTCGGCGGCGGGCCGTCGTCGGGGGTGCAGAGCGGGGACCGCGCACCGAAGAACCGGAGCGTCACCGACCCGAGGACCGCCGCGATCAGCGAGGCCGTCAGGACGCCGATCTTCGCCTGCTCGACGAGCGCCTCGTCGTCGAACGCGAGCTCCGTGACGAACAGCGAGATCGTGAAGCCGATGCCGGTGAGCATGGCACCGCCCAGGAGGTGCGTGTACCGCACACGGCCGGGCAGGTCGCCGATCCCCGTCAGCAGGGCCAGGCTCGACGCACCGAACACGCCGACGGTCTTGCCGACGACCAGCGCGACGATCACGCCGATGGTCACGGGCGACCCGCCGAGCGCGGCCAGCGACTCGCCCGCCAGCGAGACCCCGGCGTTCGCGAGGCCGAACAGCGGCACCACGAGGTACGCGCTCCAGGGGTGCAGGACGCGCTGGAGCCGCTCGGCGGCCGGCACGGCGGCGCGGGCGGCCAGCTCGGTCCGGTGGCCCTGCTCGGCGGTGGCCTCCCGGGACAGCCGGCGCGCGTATCGCGGCACGACCTCGACGTCCTCGGGCCGCGCGGCCCGTGCCGGGACGATCAGCCCGACGGCCACGCCGGCGAGCGTCGCGTGGACCCCGCTCGCGTGCACCGCGGCCCACAGCGCGAGGCCCAGCAGCACGTAGGGTGCGAGGCGCCACTCGCCCAGCCAGCGCAGCGCGAGCAGCGCGCCGACGAGCAGCGCGGCCACGCCGAGCCAGAGCAGGCTCAGGTCCGCGGTGTAGAAGACGGCCATCACCGTGATCGCTCCGATGTCGTCGACCACCGCGAGCGTCAGCAGGAACAACCGCAGCCGGTCCGGGCACCGCGGGCCGAAGAGGGCGAGGACGCCGACGACGAACGCCGTGTCGGTGGACATGACGATGCCCCACCCGTGGCCGCCCTCGCTGCCGCCCGCGACCGCGAGGTAGATCAGCGCGGGCACGACGAGGCCGCCCAGCGCGCCGAGGACCGGCACCGTCGCCGTGCGTCGGTCGCGCAGCTCGCCGGTCGTGGCCTCGCGCGCGACCTCGAGGCCGATGACCAGGAAGAAGACCGCCATGAGCGCGTCGTTCACCCAGGCGTGGAGGTCCATCGTGAGCCCGCGTCCGGCGACCTCCACCCCGGCCTCGGTCGACCACAGGGCGGTGTACCCGCCAGACCAGGCGGAGTTCGCCCACACGAGGGCGATCACAGCCGCGGCCAGGAGCAGGACGGCGCTGCCCGCCTCGGTCGCGAGGAACCGGCGGAGCTGTGGTGCCACCGGTCGGACGGCGATGCGCAGCGGCGGCCCTGGTCGGGCGCCGGGGTGCGGTGCGTCCGGCGTGCTGGGCTCGTCGGGCACGGGTGCTCCTGCGGATCGCGGTGACGGACGTCGACGGGCGCCCTCCTGACGTCGCGCCGACGCCGGTGCAACGCTGCCTGGTCCGGCCCTGTTCCGCGACCGCTGGCAGCGTCCGGCGATACCGTGGGCCCGTGGAACACCTGACGCCCGGCCGACGCGCATGAGCGCGCGCATCCCCGTCCAGCAGCACCGAGCCGACGTCGCGGCGCTGCTGGCGCCCCTGGTCGCGTCCCGGCCGGTCGAGGTCCTGCCGCTGGGCCAGGCGCTGGGCCGGGTCCTCGGGGCGGACGTCGTCGCTCCCGTCGCGGTGCCCGCCTTCCGCAACTCGCAGATGGACGGGTTCGCCGTCCGGGCGGCCGACGTCGCCGGCGCATCGCGTCCGGCCGTGCCGGTCGTCGCCGAGATCCCCGCCGGGGCGGGCGCCCCGGCCCCGCTCCCGGAGGGAGCCGCGGCCCGGATCATGACCGGCGCCCCGGTTCCCGACGGTGCCGACGCGGTGGTCCCTGTCGAGGACACGGACGTCGGGCGCTTCGAGCAGGGCGCGCGCCCCGAGTCGGTCCAGGTCCTGCGGCCGGTCACGGCCGGTCAGTTCGTGCGGGACGCCGGTTCGGACGTCCAGGTGGGCGACGTCGTCCTGCCCGCCGGGACCGAGCTCGGCCCGGCCCAGCTCGCGGCCGTCGCGGCGTGCGGGGTCGCCACGGTCCCCGTCGTCGTCCCGCTGCGGGTCGCCGTCCTCTCGACGGGCGCGGAGATCGTCGAACCCGGGCAGGACCTGGCACCCGGGCAGGTGTACGACGCGAACTCGACGGCGCTCGTCGCCGCGGTCCGGCAGGCGGGCGGGGTGGTGGCGTTCGACGCGCGCTGCGACGACGACCCGGCGGCGCTGCGCGAGGTCCTCGACGAGGCCGCCGTGCTCGCCGACCTCGTCGTGACGACCGGCGGCGTGAGCCAGGGCGCCTACGAGGTCGTCAAGGACGTGCTCGCCGGGGTGCTCGACCCGGGGGCGGGGCACGTCGAGTTCCGGTCGGTGGCGATGCAGCCCGGCGGCCCGCAGGGGTTCGGTCGTTACCGCGGCACGCCCGTGCTGACGTTCCCCGGCAACCCGGTCAGCGCCCAGGTCTCGTTCGTCGTGTTCCTGCGCGAGATCGTCGAGGCCGGGGCCGGCCATATCGGTCGCGCCGGCGCGCGGCGGGAGCGGAGGCGGCTGGCGGACGACGTCGTGTCCCCGGGCGGGCGACGCCAGTTCCTGCGAGGAGCCCTGGGACCCGCGGGGACGGTCCGCGCGGTCGGGGGGCGGGCTCGCACCTCGTGGCCTCGATGGCCCGGGCCGACGTGCTGATCGACGTGCCGGCCGAGGCGGTCGGGCTGTCTGCGGGTGACGAGGTGGAGGTGTGGGCGCTGTGAGCGAAGGCGTGAGCGAGGGCACGGTCTCAGGGGAGGCCGGAACAGCACGGGACGCCGGGGCGGGCGAGGTCGGTGAGGTCTCGCGCGTCACCACCGACGTGCTGGACGACGCGGTGGCGCGTGCTGTCGAGGAGGCCGTGGCAGCCCCCGAGTGCGGTGCGGTCGTGACGTTCCGCGGCGTCGTGCGCGACGTCGACGGCGGGCAGGACGTGACGGGGCTCGACTACGAGGCGCACCCGGACGCGACCGCCGTGATCCGGCGTTGCTGTGCCTCGGTCGCCGCCGAGACCGGGCTGCGCGTGGCGGCGGTCCACCGGTTCGGGTCCCTCACCGTCGGCGACGTCGCGCTCGTCGCGAGCGCGTCGGCCGGCCACCGCCGCGAGGCCTTCGAGGCGTGCTCGCTGCTGGTCGAGCGCATCAAGGCCGAGGTCCCGATCTGGAAGCGGCAGCACTTCACCGACGGCGACTCCGAGTGGGTCGGTCTCTGAGCGCTGACCGTCAGCCGAAGAGGTCCGACCCGTACTTGGCGACGATCGCCCCGAACAGGACCACGAACCAGAGCGCGGTGAGGATCCCGAACCCGCCGGAGCGCACGAGGGTCATGGCCGCGGCCTGGGCCCTGCGCGGCCACGGGAGCAGGTCCTCGAGGATGTTCCAGTGGAGCATCGACAGGAAGACGAGCGTGGTCGCGGCAGTGATCGAGAGGCACCACGGGCACAGTGCGCCGATGTTGAACATCGACTGGTAGAGGAGCCAGTACGCGAAGATCAGGCCGAGCAGGTAGACGCTCTGCGCGGTGATCATGAACCACCGCGGGAAGCGCATCCCGGCCAGGCCGAGCACCGCCACGGTGATGACCACGGACTCCGAGATCAGCCCGAGGAACGCGTTAGGGAAGCCGAACAGCTCGGCCTGCCAGGCGAGACCCACGGTGCCGCACGAGACGACGGCGTTGATGTCGCAGGAGAGCACGGCGTCGGGGTTCGCGGCGAGCTCGACCGCGTCGATCGACAGCACGAACGAGGCGACGAGCGAGATGATCGCTCCGACGAGCATCTCGCCGAACAGCCAGGCGCGGGAGTGGAAGAACCCGCTCGGTCGTGCCGGGGGATCGGCGGTGATCGTCGCGGATCGGTCGTCCCCCGAGGTGCCTGGGGCCTCGGTGGCCGCGTCGGCCTGCGCTGAGGGGTGCGGCGTGTGGTCGGTCATGGCCTCGACTGTCGGTTGATGAGATCTAGTTCGTGAAGAACTGCACGAGCGGTGTCGATCGTAGCGCGACGGGCGCCACGGGTGTCATCCACCGATGGCACCCATGCTGCGCGCGGTCGGGGCGAAGGTCTCCGGGTCGGGAGCGCCGTCGTCGAAGCCGTGCGCCCAGGGCTTGGCCCACATGGCCGCCTGCCAGGTACGGGCGATCGCGTCGTCGTCCGACCCTCCGCGCAGGAGGCCTCGCAGGTCGACCTCCTGGTCGCCGAACAGGCACGACCGGACGGTGCCCTCGGCGGTGAGGCGGGTGCGGTCGCACGCGCCGCAGAACGACCGCGTGACCGAGGCGATGATCCCGACGGTCTGCGGCCCGCCGTCGACGAGCCACTCCTCGGCGGGTGCCGACGGGTCGTCCCGGCCGACCGGCGTGAGCGCGAACCGGGTGCCGAGCTCGTCGAGGAGCGTCGTGGCCGTGACCATCCGGTCCCGCGCCCACTGCTTGTCGGCGTCGAGCGGCATCTGCTCGATGAAGCGCAGGTGGCAGCCGTGCTCGACGGCGAACGCGAGCAGGTCGCGCGCGCCACGCAGCGTCTCGGGCATCAGGACCGCATTGAGCTTGACCGGTGCCAGGCCCGCGGCGAGCGCCGCGCTGATCCCCGCGAGCACGGCGGGGAGCCGGTCGCGACGGGTGAGCTCGGCGAAGTGGTCGCGGTCGACGCTGTCGAGGGAGATGTTCACGCGGTCGAGCCCGGCGGCCACGAGTGCGTCGACCTTCGTGTCGAGGCTGATCGCGTTCGTCGTCATCGACAGGGAGGCCTCGGGTGCGGCGGCGCGGACCGCTGCGACGATCTCGACGATCTCCTTGCGGACGAGCGGCTCGCCCCCGGTCAGGCGCACGTCGCTGACGCCGAAGCGCTCCGCGGCGATGCGTGCGAGGCGGCCGATCTCGGCGGGCGTCAGGAGGTCTTCGCGCGCGATCGCAGGCAGTCCCTCGGCCGGCATGCAGTACGTGCAGCGCAGCGAGCACTTCTCGGTGACCGAGATCCGCAGGTCTCGCGCGACGCGACCGAACCGGTCGATCAGGGCATCGGTGTCCGGGCGACCGTCCGTCGACGGCGCCTGCCCCGGTGCGGGGTGCACGGTGGGGATGCCCAAGGTGACTGCCACCTGCGCGATGCTACCCGCGGGACCCTGGTCAGGGAGGGCGTGTCACGGGCCGTCCGGCCCGGCTGGGAATGCGTGCTGCCGACAGATCGTTGAACCGTCAACCACATGCGGGGTGCCGCTGATCGGCACGGAGCGAGGAGCACAGACGACATGGACCTGCTGGACGCACGCACGGCGATGGACGCGGTGACCCTGCACGTGCGGGACCTCGACGCCACCACGGCCTACTACCGGGACGGCGTCGGGCTCGAGGAGATCGACCCCGCGGCGGCCACGGACCGCGACCTGCTCGGCGGCGTCGCCGAGGGTGCCTGCGCGCGCGGTACGGAGACCGTCGTCCTCGGTCGCGCCGGTGTCCCGGTCGTCGTCCTGCGCCGCGAGAGCGACCTCCCGACAGCGCCCGCGGGGCAGGCCGGGCTCTTCCACACCGCGATCGTCTTCGAGAGCCCGAGCGCGCTCGCGGCCGCGGTGGCCTCGCTCGCCCGGTGGGCGCCCCAGACTTTCGTGGGCAGCGCGGACCACCTCGTCTCCGAGGCGTTCTACTTCACCGACCCCGAGGGCAACGGCGTCGAGCTCTACACGGACCGACCCCGCGGGTCGTGGACGTGGACCGGCGGACGCGTGCACATGGACACCGTGCGGCTCGACCCGATGCGCTACCTCGACGAGCACCTGGAGCCGGCCGGGCCGGGCTCGCCCGCGACGTCAGGACGGAACGGGGCGGAGGTCGGCCATGTCCACCTGCAGGTGGGTGACGTCGGTGTCGCCCGCGACTTCTACGTGGGCCTCCTGGGCTTCGAGGAGACCGCCCAGGTCCCCGGCGCGCTGTTCGTGGCGGCCGGCGGCTACCACCACCACATGGCGATGAACAGCTGGAACAGCCGCGGCGCCGGGCCGCGCGCAGCGGCGCTCGGCCTCGGGCAGGTGTCGATCAGGGTGCCGACGGCGGACGACGTCGCGGCGCTCGCGGAGCGGCTCGATCGGGGCGGTGTGGCCGCGCGTCACGACGGGGCGACCCTGCGCTTCGAGGACCCCTGGCGGACGCTCGTCGAGGTCGGCTCGGCCGGGTAGTCAGGCCTGGGCCTTGACGACGAGGACCGGCGCCGACGTGTCGAGGAGCACGCGCTGGGTCGTCGACCCGAGCAGGAACTTGCTCACCGGGGAGCGCTTGCGCGAGCCGATGACGACGAGCTGGACCTCGGGGTCGTCGGCGGCGTCGAGGATCGCGTCCGCGGGGTCGTCGTGGTCGTCGCGGTAGCTCACCTCCGGGGTCGCGGCGCCGTCGTCGGCGGGCGCGAGGACCTCGGCCAGGGCGGGCGGTAGCGGGGACGACTCGTCCTGCGGGTCGAGGCTCAGGATCTTGAGTCCGGTCGAACGTCGCGCGGCCTCCTCGACCGCGCGCTTCAGGGCGGCCGCACCCTGCGGGGAGTCGTTGTAGGCCACCAGAACGCTCATCGTCGAAGTTCTCCTCGTGTCGGTACTCCGGTCACCTTCTCACAACGTGGACGTGCCGTCGCAGTGCGGTCCTCTGCCTGACCCTGTGCCGGTCCGGTCCGGCAGGTGGGCTCAGGTCGGAGCCGGAGCCGGGACCGGCGGCAGTGAGAGCGGGGGTGCGAGGCACGGTGCGACGGCCGCGTGCACCTGGTGCGCGATCTGCTCCCTGCGCTCCGCCGCCATGCGCTCGGCGGGTGCGCTGACGCTCACGGCGGCGACGGACCTGCCGGACCGCAGGATCGGGACGGCGACGCAGGTGATGCCGGGCTCGTTCTCCTCGACCTCCTCGGCCCAGCCGCGCTCCAGCGCGAGTGCGAGCGCGCGCTCGACCGCGGACGGAGGTGCTCCGTCGGCCGCGGGCTCCGCTGCCGGATCCGCGGCCGAGCTCGCGGCTGGCGTCGCGTCGTCGCCCGAGTATGCGAGCAGCGCCCGTCCCAGCGCGGAGGTCCGGCTCGGGACGCGGCGCCCGACGGCTGACCAGACGCGGACGGCGTGGGTCGGTTCGACCTTGTCCAGGTAGATCACCTCGTCCCCGGCGAGGACGCCCAGGTGCACGAGCTCGTCGACCTCGGTGCTGAGGACCCGGAGGGCGTCGTGCAGGAGCGCGGGCAGGTTCTCGTCGGCGAGATACGGGACGGCGAGCGCGAGAGCGGCCGGTCCGAGCCGGTACCGGCCGGACGTCGCGTGCTGGGTCACGTACGAGCGATGGCGCAGCGCCGCGAGAGTCCTGTGGAGCGTCGACTTGTTCACCCCGAGGCGTGTCGCGAGGTCGGCGAGCGGCAGGCCGTCCGGGCCGGCGGCGCCGAGCGAGTCGAGCGTGAGGAGTGCCTTGTCGACGCTGCCGATCGGGCTGGCGGCGTCAGACGTCGAGCCTGCGGGCGAGGCGTTGCGGGCTTCCGCATGCATCGGGTAACCTCCAGGTGTTCGCAATGACGCAACAGGCGTTCACCATAACGAAACGATGGAGGATCGGCAACCGTGGCCCCAGATCAAGAGCTCATGTCGTCGCTCACGAAGACCAGGGTGGTCCCGGTGGTCGTCGCCGGTGGCGCCCAGCAGGGCCTCGACCTCGCGGCGGCCCTGGTGCGCGGCAACCTCCCGGTCGCCGAGCTCACGCTGCGGGTCCCGGGTGCCGTCGAGGCCATGTCCGCGATCGCCGAGCACTTCCCCGACGTCCTCCTCGGTGCGGGCACCGTCGTCCGCCCGGACCAGGTGGACGAGGTCGTCGAGGCCGGCGCGAGGTTCATCGTGTCGCCCGGGCTGTCGGCCGCGGTCGTCGAGCGGGCCCGCGAGCGCGAGGTGCCGATCATCCCGGGCGTCGCCACGCCGTCCGACATCATGCTGGCGCTCGAGCTCGGTCTCGGCACCGTCAAGCTGTTCCCCGCGGGGACCCTGGGCGGCGCGCCCACGGTCAAGGCGCTCTCGGCGCCGTTCCCGGGGCTCTCCTTCCTCCCGACCGGCGGAGTCTCCGCGGCGAACATGGGTGACTATCTGGCGCTCGACGCCGTGGTCGCCGTCGGTGGTTCCTGGATGGTCGACCGTGCGCTCATCCAGGGCGAGCGGTGGGACGAGATCGCCGAGCGGAGCCGCGAGGCGGTCGCCGTCGCGGCGCGGCTCACGACCGGTTCGGAGGCAGGGCGATGAGCGCGATCCAGGTCAAGCCCGCCGCCGACGCGCGCTACGACGTCGTCGCCCTCGGCGAGGTCATGCTGCGGCTCGACCCGGGGAGCGGCGCATCCGCACCGCCCGCACGTTCTCCGCCTGGGAGGGCGGGGGCGAGTACAACGTCGCCCGAGGTCTGCGCCGCTGCTTCGGCCTCCGGGGTGCGGTGGTCACCGCCCTCGCGGACAATGAGGTGGGCAGGCTCGTCGAGGACCTCATGCTCACCGGCGGGCTCGACACGTCCCACGTGCGGTGGGTCCCCTACGACGGGATCGGTCGGTCGGTCCGCAACGGGCTCAACTTCACGGAGCGCGGGTTCGGGGTCCGCGGCGCGATCGGCGCCAGCGACCGCGGCAACACCGCGATCTCGCAGATGCAGCCCGAGGACGTGGACTGGGACGCGCTGTTCGGCTCCGGCGTCCGCTGGCTCCACACGGGAGGCATCTTCGCTGCGCTCTCGGAGTCCGCGGCCGACGTCGCGGAGGCGGCCATGTCGGCCGCCCAGCGCCACGGGACCGTCGTGTCCTACGACCTCAACTACCGGCCGTCGCTCTGGCAGGGCATCGGCGGGGTCGAGCGCGCGCAGGAGGTCAACCGCCGCCTCGCGCGCTACGTCGACGTGATGATCGGCAACGAGGAGGACTTCACCGCGAGCCTCGGCTTCGAGGTCGAGGGCGTGGACGAGAACCTCACCGACCTCGACACAGGTGCCTTCCGGGCGATGATCGGCCGGGCCGCCGAGGACTTCCCGAACTTCCAGGTCATCGCCACGACGCTGCGCGGGGTGCACACCGCCACCGTCAACGACTGGGGCGCCATCGCCTGGTCGCGGACCCAGGGCTTCGCCGAGGCGACGCACCGGCCGCGGCTCGAGATCCTCGACCGCGTCGGCGGGGGCGACTCGTTCGCCTCCGGCCTCGCGTACGGGCTTATGGAGCTCGACACGATCCAGGAGGCCGTCGAGTACGGAGCGGCGCACGGTGCCCTCGCGATGACGACGCCGGGCGACACCTCGACGGCCTCGCTCGCCGAGGTGGCCAAGCTCGCAGGGGGCGGGTCGGCGCGCGTCCAGCGCTGATCCACGAAGCGGCGGCGGTTCCTGGTGTGGCCGGGAACCGCCGCCGTCGCGCTCCGGCATCCGGCGGGTCGCTCGCGGGAGGGCGGGCGCGCGACGGTCAGCGGGTGCGGACGCGGGCGCGGACGCCGCCCGGACCTCGGCCCGGGGCGACCTAGACTTCCCGTGGCCGCGCTGGACCGGCGGCCGTGCAAGGTCCTGGTCGTCGAGCCCAGCAGGAGGCGTGGTTCCGGTGCAGTGGTTGCGGCGCTGGGTCGACCCGTTCGTCGTCGGCATCCTCACGATGCTGGTCCTCGGTCTCGTGGTGCCGGTGCCCGACGCCGCGCGCGGCGCCGTCGACGGGACGGCCACCGTCGCCGTCTTCGTCCTCTTCCTCGTCTACGGGGCGCGGCTCCCGACCCGCGACGTCTGGGACGGGCTGCGCAACGTCCGGCTCCAGGGCGGGATCCTCGCGTCGACGTGGATCGTCTTCCCGCTGCTCGGGCTCGCGGTGTCGGCCGCCGTCACGCCGTTGGTCGGGGCGCCGATGGCGACCGGGATCCTCTACGTGTCACTCCTGCCGTCGACCGTGCAGGCGTCGGTCGCGCTCACTGGCGTCGCGCGCGGCAACGTCGCCGGGGCGATCTGCGGGGCCACGGTCTCCAACGTGGTGGGCATGGTCCTGACCCCGCTCCTCGTCCTGTGGCTGCTCTCGGTCGACGGCGTCGCGGTCGGCTTCGGCGGCATCGGGGACGTCCTGCTCCACCTGCTGCTGCCGTTCGTGATCGGCCAGCTTCTCCAGCCGCTCGTCGGGGCCTGGATCCGGGCGCGACGCTGGATCACGATCGTCGTCGACCGCGGGTCGATCCTGCTCATCGTCTTCTCGTCGGTGTCGGCAGCCTCCGCCGAGGGCGCGTGGGCTGCGGTCTCCGGGTGGGGCGTCGCGGCGCTGCTCGTCATCAGCGCGGTGATGCTCGTCGTCATGCTGTGTGCCACCTGGTTCGGCGGACGCGCGTTGCGCCTCGACGTCGAGGATCGCATCGCCCTGCTCATGTGCGGCTCGAAGAAGTCGCTCGCGACGGGCCTGCCGATGGCGGCGGTGCTGTTCCCGGTCGCCGTCGCAGGCACGGTGGCGGTGCCGCTGATCGTGTTCCACCAGCTGCAGCTCGTGGTCTGCGCGATCATCGCGCGACGGCTGGCTGACCGCCCTGACCTGGATCACCAACCGTCCCCGACCCCGTGAGGTCCCCGGCCCCCGCACCTATGCCGAACCGGCGGTTGTGCGCGATCCAGGGCGCGACATCGCGCACAACCACCGGTTCGGCCCGCAAGAACCGCCGGTTCGGCGAGCCGTAGCCGCCGGCCGACCCGCCGGACGGGGCCGATGGCGCTGCGGCTCGCTGCCTGACGGCAGCCCGTCAGGAGTCCTGGCGTCCCAGCTTCCGCATCCAGCCCCAGAGGCGACCGATCGGGCTGCCGTGCCCGCGATCGACGGGGACGGGCTGGGTCTCGACCGCCCGCACGAGCCAGGCGTGCGCGTGCTGGCGGGCCTCGTGCGTCGACTCGCCGAGGACGGGCTTCGCGGGGAACACCTTGATCCGCTCGTGCAGCTTGATGTCGATGACGCTGTCGAACCGCGCGGCGAGAGCCGGGTCGACGCCGCTGACGAAGAGCCGTCCTTCGCTCTCGCCCAGGCGGTCGGCATAGGTCGACAGGACCGAGAAGGCGGTCGCCCCGAGGCTCACCCGACCGCGCAGCCGGAGCACGACGGCGGCCCCGGTCGCCGACGACGGGTCGGGGAGCGCGGCCTCGAGGGCCCGCGCCCCGGCGTAGAAGAGGCTGCCGTGGATGTCGAGCACCGTCACCGTGTCGTTGCGCAGGAGTCGCGGCGCAGGCTGTTCGCGGACGTGGCCGTCGTCGAGCTCGACGAGCTCCACGATGCGCAGGTCGCGCGAGTCGCGACCGACCTGAAGCAGCATCGACATCGCGACGCCGATGCCGACGGCGGCCGCCACGGGCAGCAGGAGGGTCGCCACGAATGTCGTGGCCATGGCGATCTGGGACTGGCCTCCCGCGCGCCAGGCGGCGCTGAGCGCGGCGGGCCGGATCGAGCCCACCGAGGCGACGATCAGGACGGCCGCGAGCGTCGCGTTCGGCACTGCCCCGACGAGGGTCGAGAGCGCGACGAGGACCACGAGGATCCACACCCCCGACATGATCGCCGCCCATCGGTCACGGGCCCCCGCGGCGGTGTTGACCGCCGTCTGACCCACGGAGCCGCCGACCGGGATCCCGCGGAAGAAACCGACGGCGATGTTCGCGATGCCCTGCGACATGAAGTTCTTGTCGGAGTCGGCCCGGCGCCCGCTGGGGTTCGGCACCGATTCCGCGACGCCCGCACCCTGCACGAGCACGATGACGGCCACCGCGACGGCACCGACGACCAGGTTCACGTCGAGCAGGCCGAGGTCGGGGATCGCGGGCTTCGGGAGCCCGACGGGGATGTCGCCGCTGTCGCTGACGAGCGCGACGCTCGTGGCGCTGAACGCCCAGGCCGCGATCCCGGTCACGAGCAGCGCGGCGACGGCCGCGAACGGGGCCAGCTTCGTCCGGGCGAGCCCCACGAGCAGCGCGACCGCGGTCACGCCGATGATCAGGGTCGGGAGGTCCCAGGTCAGGGGCGACGTCACGACGGACCACGCCTGCGCGGCGGAGACCGATCCGGTGGCCTCGGCACCGGTGAGGTCGGAGAGCTGGCCGAGGACGATGTTGACGGCCACTCCGGTGAGGAAGCCCATCATCACCGAGTGCGAGACGAACCCGGTGAGGCGACCGAGGCCGACGAGGCCGGCGGCCAGCATCGCGATGCCGGCGAGGATGGTCAGGAGGATCAGGGCGTCGGTGCGGTCCTCGGTGGCGACGCTCGCCAGTGCCGAACCGGCCGCGAGCGATGCGGCACTGGTGGTCGTCACGACCATGAGGCGCGAGTCCGCAGTCAGTCCACCGGCGATGCGCCCGACTGCTGACGCGTACAGGCCGTGGACGGGGTTGACGCCGACGAGGCTCGCTGCGGCCATGCCGTCGGGGACGCCGCCGATCGCACCGGGGACGCCGGCGCTCGCCGAGCCCCAGAACGTCCCCTTCGCCGGGCGGACCCCTGCCACCACCGCGCGACGGCTCGCACGGGCTGGGGTCGGGTCATCGAGCATCTCCCGGAGTCGCGGGTGTCGGACGTCGGTGCGTCAGCAGGTGCACCGCCTTACCTTCCCACGGGGGTCGGGGTCGCGCCCCGCCACGGGGTGCCCGCCTCCCGCCCACGCCGAACCGGCGGCTGTGCACGATGTCGAGCTCCGGATCGCGCACAACCACCGGTTCGGCCCGCGACAACCACCGGTTCGGCCGCAAGGATCTACCGGCACGGCCCAGGGTGGCGGTGGCGTTAGTGGGTCGGCTACGTCACCGCGGCTCGTCGACCGCCGAGCCCACGAGGTGCTGCGAGTATGCGGCGAGCGTCAGGAAGGTCGGGAACTCCTCGGCGAGCGCCACCTGACGGAACACCTCCGCGGCGTCCTCCACCCGGTTCCCCTCCGGCCGGGGCAGGTCGTCCACGATCTCCGCGAGCAGCGACTCGACCCGGTCGCGCGTGATCCGCACGCCGCCGACCGTCCTGGTCCCGGAAGCGATCCACTGCCAGATCTGCGACCGCGAGATCTCGGCCGTGGCGGCGTCCTCCATGAGGTGGTCGATCGCCGCCGCACCCACGCCCCGCAGCCAGGACTCGAGGTACCGCACGCCGACGGAGATGTTCGCGCGCAGCCCCCGGCGGTGACCGTGGCCCCCTGGCGGCGCGCCGACCCGATGTCGAGCAGCTCGTGCTGCCCCACGGTCACGTCGTCCCGCTGCCGCGAGACCTGGTGCGGTCGGTCGCCGAGCACGGCGTCGAACTCCTCCTGGGCGGCGGGGATCAGGTCCGGGTGCGCGACCCAGGTGCCGTCGAACCCGTCGCCGGCCTCGCGACGCTTGTCCGCGTGGACCTTCTGCATCGCCGTGGCGGTGATGTCGGGCCGGCGGCGGTCCGGGATGAACGCGCTCATCCCGCCGATCGCGTGCGCGCCCCGCTTGTGGCAGGTCTGCACGAGCAGCTCGGTGTAGGCCCGCATGAACGGGACGGTCATGGTGAGCTGGTCGCGGTCGGGCAGCACGTAGGAGTCGCCCCGCGTGCGGAACGCCTTGATGATCGAGAACAGGTAGTCCCAGCGTCCCGCGTTGAGACCGGCGCAGTGCTCGCGGAGCTCGTAGAGGATCTCGTCCATCTCGAACGCCGCGGGCAGCGTCTCGACGAGCACCGTCGCCCGGATCGTCCCGCGCTCGATGCCGAGCCGCGCCTGCACCCAGCAGAAGATGTCGTTCCACAGCCGCGCCTCGCGGTGTCCCTCGAGCTTGGGCAGGTAGAGGTACGGCCCGCGCCCTCGCGCGATCAGCTCGGTCGCGTTGTGGAACAGGTACAGCCCGGCGTCGACGAGCGACGCCGACGCCGCCATCGTCGTCCCGGCCCGGTCGACGTACCGCAGGTGCTTCTCGGCCAGGTGCCAGCCGCGCGGGCGGAACACGATCGTCGGCAGGTCGGTCAGCGTCGACGAGCGCAGCGCGTAGTCCTTGCCGGCCTCGGACGTGAAGGCGAGCGTGCCGCGGATCGCGTCGTGCAGCGCGAGCTGGCCCTCGATCACGTTGCGCCAGGTGGGGGAGGACGCGTCCTCGGCGTCCGCGAGCCACACCTTGGCGCCGGAGTTGAGGGCGTTGATCGCCATCTTCGGGTCGGTCGGCCCGGTGATCTCGACGCGGCGGTCCTCGAGCCCGGGGCCGGCCCCGGCCACGCTCCAGCCCGTGTCGTCCCGGACGGGACGTGTGCTCGCCAGGAAGTCCGGGTCGGTCCCGCCGGCGATGTCGGCGCGGCGGCGCTGGCGGGCGACGAGCAGGTCGTGGCGCCGGCCGGCGAACGCCTCGTGCAGGTCGGCGAGGAACGCGAGGGCTTCGGGGGTGAGGATCTCGCCGTAGCGGTCGCCGCGGCGCCCCTCGACCCGCATCGCGGGGCCGCGGTCGGTGTCGGACGGCGTCCGGTCGCCCGACGAGGCGGGCTCCGGTCGGGTGGTGGGTGTGGTCGTCCCGGGGATCTGGTGCTCGGTGAGCGTGGTCATGATCGTCTCCTGTGCTTGGCCTGGGCTGTCGTGAGCAGTCCGGATGGTCCCCGCGCCGGCCGTCCGACGGACGGGCCGGCGCGGCGCGGGGACCCGGTGCTGCGGGCTAGAACTGCGCGGTCTCGGTCGACCCGGCGAGCGCGAGGGTGGCGCTGGTCGGGTTGAGGGCCGTGGAGACCCGGTCGAAGTAGCCGGTGCCGACCTCCCGCTGGTGGCGGGTGGCGGTGTACCCGTGCTGCTCGGAGGCGAACTCGGCCTCCTGCAGCTCGACGTAGGCGCTCATCGCGCGGTCCTTGTAGCCGCGGGCGAGCTCGAACATGGAGTGGTTGAGGGCGTGGAAGCCCGCGAGGGTGATGAACTGGAAGGTGTACCCGTAGCTCGCGAGCTCGCGCTGGAACCGCGCGATCTCGGTGTCGTCGAGGTGCTTCTTCCAGTTGAACGACGGCGAGCAGTTGTAGGCGAGCTTCTTGTCCGGGTACCGGGCGTGCACGGCCTCGGCGACCCGGCGGGCGAGGGGCAGGTCCGGCGTGCCGGTCTCGACCCAGATCATGTCGGCGTACTCGGCGTAGGCGAGGGCCCGCGAGACCACGACCTCCTCGCCAGGCGTCGTGCGGAAGAATCCCTCCGTCGTCCGCTCCCCGGTCAGGAACGGCTGGTCGCGCTCGTCGACGTCCGACGTGATGAGGTCGGCCGCGAGCGAGTCGGTGCGGGCGATGATGACCGACGGCGCCCCGGAGACGTCTGCCGCGAGCCGCGCCGCGTTGAGCGTGCGCACGTGCTGCGCGGTCGGGACGAGCACCTTGCCGCCGAGGTGGCCGCACTTCTTCTCCGACGCGAGCTGGTCCTCCCAGTGCACGCCCGCGGCGCCCGCCTCGATCATCTGCTGCATGAGCTCGTACGCGTTGAGCGGCCCGCCGAACCCGGCCTCGGCGTCGGCCACGATCGGGGCCATCCAGTCCTGCCGCTCGCCGGTGCCCTCGGTGCCGCGCCCCTCCTCGAACTCGACCTGACCGGCGCGCAGCAGGGCGTTGTTGATGCGTCGGACGACGGCCGGCACCGAGTTCGCCGGGTACAGCGACTGGTCGGGGTAGGTCTGGCCGGAGAGGTTGGCGTCGGCGGCCACCTGCCAGCCCGAGAGGTAGATCGCCTCGAGCCCGGCGCGGACCTGCTGCACGGCCTGGTTGCCGGTGAGCGCGCCGAGGGCCGCGGCCCACTGCGGCTCGCCGGTCTCGTCCTGCCCGCGGTTGATGAGCTCCCAGAGCCGCTCGGCCCCGCGCCGGGCGAGCGTGCGCTCCTCGCGCACGCCGCCGCGGATCGAGATGACGTCGGACGCCGTGAAGTCGCGTCGCACGTCGGCCCACCGCGGGTCGGTGATCCAGTCGCGCTCGAGCTCCTCGGCGGTCTGGGTCTGGTCGCCCGGGCGGGGGCGCGGCGCGGTCTCGTGCCGGCCCGGCCCGGTGGTCGGCTCGTCGACCGTCTCGGTGACCGACAGGACCGTGGACCCGGAGGTGGCAGCCGACGTCGTGCTCGCTGCCGTGCGCGTGGCGCGCGCGCCGTCGTTGACGGTGCTGCCGCCGCGGCGCGGGGCCACGTAGTCGGAGCGGCGGGTGACGATCTTCGGGGTGGTCACGGGGTGCCTCCTGTGCGCGGTGTTCGGTTCCGCGGGTCGTGCGGTCGAAGGGGCCCGGTCGGTTCCCCTCCACGGCGTGGCCGCACAACGACTCTCCTTCGGTATGCAACCCCCGCGCTACACCTCTTGTGACAGAAGTTCGTCGATTCTTCTCTTGTTCAGAAGGAGTGACGTGTGTCACCCTCAGTCATGGCCATCTCGACCACACCGCCCGCAAGATCGCCGGAACGTCCGGGAATCGCCGGGATCGCGCTCGACGACGAGCCCGACGCGCTCGTCGTCGGCCGCCGGATCCGCCATCTGCGCACGCGCCGCGGCATGACGCTCGAGGCGCTCGCGACGGCGATCGGCCGCGCGCCCTCGCAGGTGTCGACCATCGAGAACGGTCGGCGGGAACCCAAGTTCAGCCAGCTCCGTCAGATCGCCCAGGCGCTCGACGCGAGCGTCGAGGACCTGCTGTCCCCGGAGCCGCCGTCCCGTCGCGACGCGTTGGAGATCGAGCTCGAGCGGGCCCAGCGGGGGCCGCTCTTCGCGTCCCTCGCCCTCCCGGGCGTCCGGGTGGGCAAGGGGCTGCCGAGCGACGCGCTCGAGACGATCGTCGCGCTGCAGCGGGAGATCGAGCGCCTGCACACCGAGCGGGCCGCGACGCCGGAGGAGGCGCGCCGGGCGAACGCCGAGCTGCGGCGCACCATGCGGGCCCAGGACAACTACTTCCCCGAGCTCGAGGCGAAGGCCGGCGAGCTGCTGGCGGGCGTCGGCCACCTGAAGGGTCCGATGTCCCAGCGCGTCGCCGGGGAGCTCGCCGCGCACCTCGGCTTCACGCTCCACTACGTCCAGGACCTGCCGCACTCGACCCGGTCCGTGATCGACCAGCGGCACCGACGCGTGTACCTGCCGTCCGCCTCGGCGACGTCCCGGTCGGCGCTCCTGCAGGCGCTCGCGAGCCACGTCCTCGGGCACGCGGAGCCCGAGGACTACGCGCAGTTCCTGCGCCAGCGCGTCGAGTCGAACTACCTCTCGGCGGCACTCCTGATGCCCGAGCGCGAGGCGGTGCGCACGCTCCGGGAGGCCAAGGACGCGCGCGAGCTCTCGATCGAGGACCTGCGCGACGCCTACTCGGTCACCTACGAGACCGCGGCGCACCGGTTCACGAACCTCGCCACGCAGCACCTGAGCATCCCGGTGCACTTCATGAAGATCCACGAGTCCGGGGTGATCCACAAGGCGTACGAGAACGACGGCGTGCGGTTCCCGGCCGACCCGCTGGGCGCGATCGAGGGCCAGTACGTGTGCCGCAGCTGGACGGCGCGGGTCGTGTTCGGCGTCGAGGACCGCCTGCGGCCGTACTACCAGTACACCGACACGTCGTCAGGGACGTACTGGTGCACGTCCCGCGTCGAGGGGTCGGACGACGGCGACTTCTCCGTGAGCGTGGGCGTGCCGTTCGCGCACACGCGCTGGTTCCGGGGCCGCGAGACCACCGAGCGCGCGGTGTCCCGGTGCCCCGACGAGTCGTGCTGCCGCCGCCCGCCCGGTCCGCTCGAGGACCGCTGGGCCGGGCACGCCTGGCCGAGCGCCCGCCCGCACGCGAGCATGCTCGCCGCGATGCCCGTCGGTGCGTTCCCCGGGGTCGACCAGACGGAGGTCTACCGGTTCCTCGAGACGCACGCCCCGCCGTCCGACACTCCCTGACCGGTCCCCGTCCCGGGGCCGGTCAGAGAGTGACGCGGGTCAGCGCTTGACGTCCTTGTCGTCACCGATGAACTCGTGGATGTCGTCCGGCCTGCCGTCCAGGTTCATGTCGTCGCTGCGCTGCCGCTTAGCGTCGGAGCGGAGCGAGAACGCCGCCAGGACCGCGGCGAGCAGCGAGGCGATGAGCACCGCCACCTTCGCGCCGTCGGTGTGCTCGCTGTCGCCCGGGAACGAGAGCTCCGCGATGAGCAGGGACACCGTGAACCCGATCCCGGCGAGGAACCCGACGGGCAGCAGGTCGCGCACGCCGATGCCGGGGGCGAGCCGCAGCGTCGTGAACCGCGTGAGCAGGGCCGTCACGCCGAGGACGCCGATGAGCTTGCCGAAGATCAGGCCGGCGACGATCGCGATCGCCACGGGCTGGACGACGAGCTCGCCGAACCCGCCGGCGTCGACCACGGAGATCCCGGCCGCGAAGAACGCGAAGACGGGCAGCGCGAACCCGGCGCTGATGGGCCGCCACTCGTGCTCGACGCGGTGCGTCCGGGGGTGGTGCTCGCCGTGGATCGCCACCGCGGGGATCATGAAGCCGAGCAGCACGCCGGCGATCGTGGCGTGGACGCCGGCGGAGTGCATGAAGACCCAGGCGACGACGCCGAGCGGGATCAGGATCCACAGGTGCGGCGTCTTCCTGCGGGCGAAGTAGCCGAACACGACGACGGCCAGCACCGACAGCCCGAGGTAGAGCCAGTGGATCTCCTCGGTGTAGAAGATCGCGATGATGATGATCGCGAGGAGGTCGTCGACGACCGCCAGCGTCAGCAGGAACGTCCGGATCGCGGTCGGGAGCCCGCGTCCGAACACGGCGAGGACCGCGAGGGCGAACGCGATGTCCGTCGCCGTCGGGATTGCCCAGCCGTCGATCGCGGTCGTGTCACCCATGGTCAGGACGACGACGGCGAAGACCGCGGCGGGGAGGGCCATGCCGCCCACCGCGGCGAGCATCGGCACGCCCGCCTCGCGCGGGTTGCGCAGGCTCCCGGCGACGAACTCGTGCTTGAGCTCCACGCCCACGACGAAGAAGAAGATCGCCAGCAGCCCGTCGGCGGCCCAGTCGGCGAGGCTGAGGTTCAGGTGCGCGTACCACGAGCCGATGTACTCGGGGCCGACCGTCACCTCGGACAGCGAGAAGTAGGCGTCCCGCCACGGGGAGTTCGCCCAGACCAGGGCGATGATCGCAGCGCCGATGAGCAGGGCGCCACCGATCGTCTCGCGGGTGACCCAGTTGCGGGTCCGTGCCCGGACCCGGCCGACCGCGGGTCCGACGCCGTCACCGCCGGGGAGGGGTACTTCGGCGCCTCCGCCTCGTCGCTCGGGCTCGTGCTCGGCTCGTTGCTCACTGATCTCCCTGGAAGCTCGATGTCGGACGGCGTCCCGCCCTCGGTGGGGCCGACGCACCGGGTGCCCGACTCCCTCGGCCATCCTACGGTTCGTCGTGGCCCGCTCTCCCGTGCGTCCGGTCACACGCGGGTGAGCTCGATCAGCCGCCGGACGGTGTTCCAGTTGCGACCGGTGCCCCACACGCCGAGCGCCTTGGTCAGGCGCGGGGTCGTCAGCCTGGAGGCGCCGATGCCGTCCGGGAACCAGGCGAACGAGTGCGGTCCTGCGGCGACGAGGCGCTCGGAGCCCTCGTCGCCCACCCAGGCGCGGACGTCGACCGGCCCGTCGGGGACCTCGGCGGGGCCCGGGTGGAAGAGCACCAGCAGGTGCGACGGGTCGTTCCGCGCGGCCTCGGGGAACGGCACGGTGTCGACGAGCGCGGCGAGCTCGTCGTGGGACCGGGCGACGACGTCGACCCGAGGCCCCCGGCGTCGACGAGGGCGTCCTGCAGCACGCGCGCGACGTCGTCCGGCGTCGTCGCGCCCGACGGGCCGGGAGCGACCACCAGGTTCCCCGAGGTGAGCAGGGTCTTCGGGTCGTCGAGGCCCGCGACGCCCGCAGCCTCGCGGAGCCGGGCCGACGTCACCTTCGCCCCGCCCACGTTGACCGCGCGCAGCAGCAGCGCCACCCGGTTCACGCGCCCACCTCCGGTCGGCGGTGGGCCCACGGGAGGGCCCGTTCGAGCGCCGCGGCGACGGACAGCAGCGTGGTCTCGGCGCCCAGCCGGCCCGTGAGCATGACGCCGACCGGCACGACGCGCCCGTCGATCTCCGGCCACCCCAGCGGGAGGCTGATCGACGGCCGCCCGGTGAGGTTCGCGACGCTCGTCCAGGGGGTGTACGCCATCTGGGCGCGGAAGTCGGCGGCCGGGTCCTCGTCGTCGCGGATCGACCCGATCGGCGCCGGCGGCTGTGCGAGGGTCGGGCTGACCACGACGTCCAGGTCGTCCCAGGCCACGGCGACCTCCCGGGTCAGGGACTGGACGGCCCCGGTGGCCCGGACGACGTCCAACCCGCTGGCGTGGCGTCCCTTGGCGCGCAGCCACCGGGTGAGCGGCACGAGCAGCGGCTCCGCCTCCTCGGGGACCGGCGCCGAGAGGGCGCCGGCCGCCCACAGCGACTCGAATGCGTCCCAGCGCTCCGCGGGGAACGGGACCGGTGCCTGCGAGAGCTCGTGACCGAACCCGGTGAGCGCCGCGACCGCCTCCGCCACCGCGTCGAGGCACACCGCGTGCACGGGCGCGTCGGCCACGATGACCGGGTCCGTGAGCACCCCGACGCGCAGGCCGCGGACCTCCCGCTCGCACGCGCCGAGGAACGTGGCGCCGGCCTCGACGTCCCCCGGCAGCGGCAGGGTGAAGGTGTCGCCCGGCCACGGTCGCGCGAGGACGTCGAGCAGCGCCGCGGTGTCGCGGACCGTCCGGGTCAGGACGCCGTGGGTCGCGAGCCCGGCCCCGTCGACGGAGTGCGGCCCGGGGAGACCCGGCCGCGCGACGGCTTGAGCCCCACGAGCCCGCAGGCGCTCGCAGGGATCCGCAGGGAGCCCCCGCCGTCGCTCCCGTGGGCGGCCGGCACGATCCTGGCGGAGACCGCCGCGGCAGCGCCGCCGCTCGACCCGCCGGCCGACCGGTCGAGGTCCCACGGCGTGCGCGCGGGCGGGCCCGTGTCGGGCTCGGTGTACGGGGGCAGGCCCAGCTCGGGCGTCGCCGTCTTGCCCACCATGAGGGTGCCGGCCTCGCGCAGGAGGGAGACGACGCCGTCGTCCACCGGGGCGACGAACCCCGCCATCGCCGCGGAACCCGCGGCGAGCGGGACCCCGGCGACCATCGAGAGGTCCTTGATCGGCAGCGGGACACCGAGGAACGGGGGCAGGTCGTCGACCGAGCCGTCGCGTCGGGCGGCGACCAGCGCGTCCTCGGCCGCACGCGCCTGGGCGACGGCGAGCGCCTCGGCCGCGTCCTGGGCGGCGGGGACGAAGGCCCCGAGCCGGGGCCCGAGGTCGTGCACCGCCTCGAGCGTCGAGGCGAGGACCTCGGTGGGGCCCAGGTCCCCGGAGCGGACGGCGGCGGCGAGGTCCAGCGCCGAGAGGTCCGACACGTCGGGTGGCCCGGGCAGGCGGAAGCTGCGCATACCCCCGAGACTAGCGACCATGACCGCCACGCCTGCGCCCGGACGCGCGTCCGTGGTCCCGCTCGTCGACCTGCACGGACGCAGCGCGTGGAGCGTCCTCCCGCCGCTGATCCTCGGGTTCTTCATGATCATGGTCGACACCACGATCGTGAACATCGCGATCCCGACCCTGACGTCCGCGTTCGACGCGACCCTGGTCTCGGTCGGCTGGGTGAACAGCGCCTACCTGCTCTCCTACGCGTCGCTGATGCTCTTCGCGGGGCGGCTCGGGGACCGGTACGGCCCGCGGGCGGTCTTCGTCGCCGGCCTCGTCGTCTTCACGGTCTTCTCGTTCCTGTGCGGCTTCTCCGGCGAGATCGGCTCGGCGCCCGAGATCGGGTGGCTGATCGCGTTCCGCGCGCTCCAGGGGTCGGCGCCGCGCTCATGACCCCGCAGACGATGTCGATGATCACGCGGGTCTTCCCGCCGAGGCAGCGCGGGGCGGCGCTCGGCCTCTGGGGCGCCACCGCGGGGGTCGCGACGATCGCGGGCCCGCTGCTGGGCGGCGTGTTCGTCGAGACCCTCGGGTGGGAGTGGATCTTCTACGTCAACATCCCGGTCGGGGTCGTGGCGCTGTGGCTGTCCGTCACCCGGCTGCCCGCGCTGCGGTCCAGCCAGACGGCGCGGCTCGACGGCCTGGGCGTCGTCCTGTCCGTGGCCGGTCTCGGTCTGCTGATCTTCGGGATCCAGGAGGGCGAGACGTTCGACTGGGGTCACATCTGGGGACCGTTCTCGGTCTGGGGCGTGGTGGGGGCCGGCGCAGCGCTCCTCGTCGGCTTCGCGCTGTGGCAGCGCCGGCTCGGGAGCAGCGCGCTGCTCCCGCTGAGGCTGTTCCGGTCGCGCAACTTCTCGCTCGCCAACGTCGACGGCATGGCCGTGAGCTTCGCGATGATCGGGATCTTCTTCCCGCTGACGATCTTCCTGCAGTCGATCCTCGGCCTCACGCCGATCCAGGCGGCCCTGATCAACCTGCCGAGCTCGCTCGTCTCCGGGGTCGTCGCGCCCTTCGCGGGTCGGCTCTCGGACCGGGTGCCTGCGAAGTGGGTCGTGGCTTTCGGGTTCGCGGCGATCGCCGGCGCGGTCGTGTGGCTCGACCTGATCATCGCGCCCGACGTCTCGGCCTGGGTGTTCGTGTGGCCGATGGTGCTGTTCGGGCTCGGGACCGGCTGCGTCTTCTCGCCGCTGTCCAACCTCGCGACGTCGGGCCTGGACCACCGCACCGCCGGGGCGGGGGCCGGGGCGTTCAACACGTTCCGGCAGGTCGGGGAGTCCTCGGGTCCGCCGCGATCGTCGCGACGCTCTCGTCGCGGCTGTCGGTCGAGCTCCCCGCCGCCGCGCGGGAGGTGGCGGGGACGCTGCCCGAGCAGCTCCGCGGCCCGTTTGTCGACGGTTTCGCGACCATCGGCGGCGACGCGGCCACGACCAGCATGGGGAGCATCGAGCTCCCGTCCGGGGTGCCGGACGACGTCGCGGCGCAGGTCGGGCAGGCGGCCACGGCCGCGTTCCACCAGGGATTCGCGGACGCCGCGGGGCAGACGCTGCTCGTCGCCGCGGCGGTCCTCGTGGTCGGGTTCGTGTGCGCCGTCTCGATGTCGCCGGAGCAGCACGCGGAGACGACTGCTGACGCCCCGGTGAACGCTGCGTAACAACTTCGCGAAACACCGGCGCCGGGGTGGCCGGGCGAATGACACGGGCGTAGTTTTCGATGTGACGGACGACACTCGTCGTCCTCCGGGAGGCCAACCCATGGAGTTCCAGCTCCGCTCGGGAGGGCCGGTACCGGCCCGAACGACCGGGCCGGCCGACCGACCCACCCGATCGTCCGCAGCGTTGCGATGAGCGTCGGCCCGGGGCCTGGCCCCGACGTCGGTGCGACGCTGCGGGAGAGCTGACGGCGCGACGCGCCGGAGGGAGCCAGCTGTGGCCAACATCGACGGAACCTCAGCCACCGTTTCAGACGTCACGCACGGGACGACCAGCAGCACGGGCGCCGACGGCGCCGTCGCGGTCGACTCCCTCGCCCCGGACGCGGGCCCGCCGGGCGACGTCCGCCGCACCTTCGTGGTCGACACCTCCGTCCTGCTGTCCGACCCGCGAGCGATCTTCCGGTTCGCCGAGCACGACGTGGTGCTGCCCGTCGTGGTCATCACGGAGCTCGAGGGCAAGCGCCACCACGCGGAGCTCGGCTACTTCGCGCGCAACGCGCTGCGGATGCTCGACGACCTGCGCATCGAGCACGGGAGCCTCCACGCACCCGTCAGCGCGGGGGAGGCGGGCGGGACGATCCGCGTCGAGCTCAACCACACGGACTCCTCCGTGCTGCCGGCCGGGTTCCGGCTCGGCGACAACGACACGAGGATCCTCTCGGTCGCCGCGAACCTCGCCGCGGAGGGGAACGACGTCACGGTCGTCTCGAAGGACCTGCCGATGCGCGTCAAGGCGTCGGCCGTGGGCCTGCGGGCGGAGGAGTACCGCGCCGAGCTCGCCGTCGACTCCGGGTGGACCGGCATGAGCGAGATCGACGTCGCGGACGAGCAGATGGCTCAGCTCTGGGAGCACGAGTCGATCGAGCTCGCCTCCTCGACCCGATGGTCGTCGAGAACGCGGGCCCGATGCGCTGCCACACCGGACTCGTGATCCACTCGCCCCGCGGGTCGGCGCTGGGGCGGGTCACGGCCGACAAGCACGTCCAGCTCGTGCGCGGCGACCGCGACGTGTTCGGGCTCCACGGGCGCTCGGCCGAGCAGCGCATCGCGATCGACCTGCTGCTCGACGAGTCGATCGGGATCGTCTCGCTCGGCGGGCGCGCCGGGACCGGGAAGTCCGCGCTCGCCCTCTGCGCCGGGCTCGAGGCGGTGCTCGAGAAGCAGCAGCACCGCAAGATCGTCGTGTTCCGCCCCCTCTACGCGGTCGGTGGTCAGGAGCTCGGCTACCTGCCCGGCTCCGAGAACGAGAAGATGGGCCCCTGGGCGCAGGCGGTATTCGACACGCTCGGCGCGATCGTCTCGACCGAGGTCGTCGAGGAGGTCATGGACCGCGGGCTGCTCGAGGTGCTGCCGCTCACCCACATCCGTGGACGTTCGCTCCACGACTCGTTCGTGATCGTGGACGAGGCGCAGTCGCTGGAGCGGAACGTGCTGCTGACGGTCCTGTCGCGCATCGGCCAGTCGTCGCGCGTGGTGCTCACCCACGACGTCGCGCAGCGCGACAACCTGCGGGTCGGGCGGCACGACGGCGTCGCGGCGGTCACCGAGGCGCTCAAGGGTCACCCCTCTTCGCGCACGTCACGCTCACCCGGTCCGAGCGCTCGCCGGTCGCGGCCCTCGTGACCGAGATGCTCGAGTCCCTGGAGATCTGACAGACGCCTGACCGGCACGCGCCGGACGCAGCGGAGCCCCGCCCGGTGGTCACACGGGGCGGGGCTCGCGGCTGACGGGTGCTGCCGGCCGGTCAGCGCGCGCCGGGCGCCAGTCCCGAGCGCGCGAGGATCACGCTCTCGATCATCTGCACGACGTTGTAGAGCACCAGCGACACCGCCGTCACCGCGACGACGCACGACCACAGGAAGCTGAACTGGACCTGCGTGATCGCCTGGCTGATCGCGGCGCCCACGCCGTCACCCGTCGCGAGCCACTCGGCGAGCAGCGCACCGGTGATCGCTCCGGGCACCGAGATCCGTATCGCGGCGAAGAGCGACGGCAGCGACGCCGGCAGGGCGACCATGCGCAGCGTCGTCCACGGGCCTCCGCCGTACACGGCGACGACGTCGTTCATCGGCGCCGGGGCCGAGTCGAGACCGTTCGCGGTCGTCACCAGCGCTGGGAAGAGCACCACGATCCCGCCGATGACCGCGACCGTCGCGATGTCGCGCCCGAAGATCATGATGATCACGGGTGCCATGGCGATCAGGGGCACGGACCGCAGGAGCATCGCGACCGGCATCAGGGCGTGCTCGGTGCCCTTGGAGAGGCGGAACACGATCGCCCCCACGAGAGCCACGACGAGCCCGGCGACGAACCCGATGGCGGCGTGCCCCAGCGTGATACCGAGGGGCGCCGCGACGCTCGCCCGGTTCTCGGCGGCGGCCGGGTCGGTGACGAGCCACGCCCACACGTCGGCGGGGCCCTTCGCGACGTACGAGCTGACGTCGAAGACGCGCAGGGCGCCCCACCAGAGGCCCACGACGACAACGACCGTGACCGCGAACGTGACCAGGCTGCGACCGACGGCCCTGAGCACGGCTCGTGAGGCCTCGCGGCGCACGCGGCGACGCTGGAGCGCGACCTCGGCGAGCGACGTCCGCGGACCGGAGGGGTGGGAGGTGATCGTCATGCGGCCGCCCCCGTCGACCACGGGGTGACCAGGCGACGCACCAGCCCGAAGAACCCGTAGCCCAGGAGCGCCACCGCGCCCGACGCGAGGGCGAAGCCCCACACGCGGGCGGCGTCCAGGGAGTTCTGCGCGTTGACCATCGCGGGCCCGAGCCCGACGTCGACCTTGCCGACGTACTCGCCGAGGATCGCGCCGAGGAACGCCGCGGGCACCGCGATCTGGAGCGCGGTGATGACGTTCGGCAGGGCCGCGACGAGGCGGACCTTGCGGAGCTGCGTGAAGCGACCGCCGCCGTAGACGGCGACCACGTCGAGCGCCGCGGCGTCGGCGGCCTTGAGGCCGAGCAGGCAGCCCACGACGGACGTGAAGAAGCAGCTCAGCGCGGCCAGGAAGACCGCGGTGCCCGACGGCTCGCCGGTCTCCGGAGCGCCGATGATGATGAGCGCCAGCGGCCCGATCGCGACGATCGGGATGCAGTAGGTGATGATCGCGAGCTGCATGACCGCGCCTTCGAGGCGGGGCACGACGAGCACGAACGCCGCCAGGGCGATCGCGAGCGCGTTGCCCCACAGGAACCCTTGCCCGGCCTCGTTCAGGGTCACGGCGAAGTTGCGCGCGTACAGGTCCCACCCGTCGTCCGCCCATCCCTGGACCACCTGGAGGGGGTGGGGATCGCCTGGGCGTCGCCCGGGCCGACGTTCGCGAAGACCGTCACGGCGCTGATCCACCAGAGCGCCACGAGCGCTAGGGCCCCGAGCGCTCCGGTCACCCACGACGGGAGCCGCCGCAGGGAGCCCCGGATGCCGGGCGCGGTCGTCGTCGCGGTCGCGCTCATGCGTCCCCGCCGAACAGCAGCTCGGACGCCTCGTCCATGTAGGTGTGGAACTCCGGGGTGCGCTGCATCTCGGGCGTGCGCGGACGCGGCAGGTCGATGTCCATGACCTGCTTGACGCGGCCCGGCCGCGCGCTCATCACGGCGACCTGGTCCGAGAGGAAGATCGCCTCGGAGATCCCGTGGGTGACCATGAGCGTGGTGGCGGGCTTCTCGGTCCAGATGCGCAGCAGCTCGAGGTTCAGTCGCTGCCGGGTCATGTCGTCGAGCGCGCCGAACGGCTCGTCGAGCAGCAGCACGGACGGTCGCAGGATCAGGGACCGCGCGATCGACACCCGCTGGCGCATGCCGCCCGAGAGCTGGGCGGGCTTGGCCTGCTCGAAGCCCTCGAGCCCGACGAGCTCGATCATCTCGCGCACGTAGGAGTCGTCGACCTTCACGCCCGCCACCTCGAAGGGCAGCCGGATGTTCGCGGCGACGCTGCGCCACGGCAGGAGAGCCGAGTCTTGGAACGCTATGCCGAGCTCGTTCGCCCGCCGCAGCTCGGCGGGCGTGCGGCCGTCGACGTGCACCGTCCCGCCGGACGGCGTCTCGAGCCCCGCGAGGATCCGCAGGATCGTGGACTTGCCGCACCCGGAGGGGCCGAGCAGCGACAGGAACGAGCCCTGGTCCGTGTGCAGGTCGGTGTCCTGCAGCGCGGTCACGCTCTTCGTCCCCAGGCGGAACGTCTTGCTCAGGCCGCTGATCCGCACGCCGGTGCCCGGGGCGTCACCCCGGGCACCGACGCTCGACGTGGCGGCCACGTCGTCGGTCGAGGTCATCCGATCAGCCCTCGTAGTCCACGAGGTCGGGGTTCTCGGAGTAGACCTCGTCGAGGAGCGACAGGTCGAAGATGTCGTCGACGCCGACCTCGAGGCCGGCGTCCGCGAGCGACGCCACCGTCTGCGCCTGCAGCTCGTCGGAGATCGTGAACAGCCCGTTCTCGACGGTCTCGTCGGAGACGACGAGCTTCGTGTTCTGCTCCTGCGCCCCGGCCATCTCGGTCTCCTTGTCGAGACCCAGGTCCTTGCCGTACTCGTCGAGCGAGAGCTGGACGGCTGCCTCCGGGTCGGCGAGGGCGTCCGTCCAGCCTCGGATCTCGGCGACCAGGAACGCCTTGAGCATCTCGCGGTCCTCGGCGACGGACTCGTCGGTCACCGTGACCGTCTCGGCGACGAAGGGCAGACCGTTGTCCGCGAACGGGAGGTTGGTGACCTCGAAGCCCTCTGCCTGGACGATCAGGGACTCGTTGGTGAGGTAGGCGACGAACCCGTCGACCTCACCGTTGGTCAGCACGGACGGGTCGTACTGGACGGGGACGACCTCGACCTCGCCAGGCTCGATCCCGTTGGCGGCCAGCAGGGCCGAGAACAGGGACACGTTGCTGTCCTGGACGCCGATCTTCTTGCCGACCATGTCCTGCGGGCTCGCGATGTCCCCGCCGTCGGCCAGGGAGAGGATCGTGAACGGGTTCTTCTGGAACGTCGTGCCGATGATCTTCACCGGGGCGTCCTCGTTCGCGACCGCCGTGCCGACCGAGACGGCGTCGCTCAGCGCGACGAGTGCCTGTCCCGAGACGAGCTCGGCGACGCCGGTGCTCGGCCCCGCCACCAGGTTCACGTCCCCGAACCCCGCGTCGTCGTAGTAGCCGTTCGTGTCGGCCATGTACTCACCGATGAACTCGGCGTTCTTGATCCACGAGAGCTGGACCGAGATGTCCCCGTAGTCGGCCGCCTCGGCGGTGTCGTCCGCGGTGGACTCAGCCGGTGCGTCGTCCGATGCGCAGGCGGCGACGGAGAGCGCGAGCAGCGTGGCGGTGGCGGTGCCGAGCAGGGCACGGTGCCGGGGGACGCGGGTGAGGCTGGTGTTCATGCGGGATCTCGCTCTCTGCGGAATGGTTCGACCTGCACGGGCCTGCCGTGCGGTCGGCCACGTTATGAGAGCGACATTTCCGATGGCCCACCCGCGGAGTTTCACAGGGGTTACCGACCGGTTGTGATTGTTTCTGGCGGTCGCACGGTCGCACGGTCGCACGGTCGCACGGTCGCCGGTCGCGTGGGTACGCTCGCGGCGTCGACGAGAGGGGCACGGATGCACGGCTCGCTGGACGACTCGGCGGACGGCTCGATGCTTGGCTCGAACGGCAGCCCGGACGGCAGCCGGAACGGCGACCCGGAGAGCGGCCAGGACAGCGGCCGGGAGAGCTGCCCCGTCGATCTGGTGCAGGGCGTGATCCTCGCGGCCGGCGCCGGCCGCCGGTACGGCGGCCCCAAGGCCCTCGCACGGTCCGCTGACGGCCGGCCCTGGCTCGAACGTGCCTGCTCGACGCTCCGCGCCGGAGGGGTCGCCGACCTGCTCGTCGTCCTCGGGGCCGGGGCCGACGAGGCGCGGCGGCTCGTGCCCCGCGGGGTCGACATCGTCGTCGCCGCCGACTGGGCGCACGGGGTCTCGGCGTCGCTGCGCGCCGCGCTCGCCGTGAGCGAACGCGGCCCGGCGGACGCGGTCGTCGTCACCCTCGTCGACCTGCCCGGACTCACGGCGGCTGCGGTGACGCGGGTGCTCGAGCGGGCCGCGGCCGGCTCGCCCCGCCTCACCGCAGCGCTCGCGCGGGCGACGTACGACGGCGTCCCGGGCCACCCCGTGGTCGTCGGCCGGGAGCACTGGGGCGCGCTCGACGCCGCGCTCGACGGCGACGTCGGGGCCGGGCCCTACCTGACGGAGCGGTCGGCGCTCGCGGTGGAGTGCGGCGACCTCGGCGGGGGAGCCGACGTCGACGAGAGGTGAGCGGGCGCGCGGACCGGAGCCTCGCCGTCCGACGAGGGGGCGAACGGTCGCGAGGTGACCTGGCGCGCGAGCCGGATCCGCGCCGTCCGACGAGCGGGGACCGACCACGAGGTGACCTGTGCGCGGGATGCTGCCGCGGCGTCCGACGAGCGAGGACGGGCCCGAAGGCGACCTGCGCGGGGACCGGTGCCCCGCCGTTCGATGACACGACGGGACCCGCCGACCGGCGGCTCGGGGAGCGGCGGTCGGCGGGTCCGGGACGTGCTGGTCGGTCAGCCCTGCGGCGGGCGCGTCATCGGCAGCACGTCGAGCGCCGCGTCGAGCTGCGCCTCCGTGACCTCGCCCCGCTCGACGAAACCGAGATCGACGACGGCCTCGCGGACCGTGAGGCCCTGCGCGACGGAGTGCTTCGCGACCTTGGCCGCCGCCTCGTAGCCGATCACGCGGTTGAGCGGCGTGACGATCGACGGCGACGACTCGGCCAGAGCGCGGGCGCGCTCGACGTTCGCCGTGACGCCGTCGACGGTCTTGTCCGCGAGCACGCGCGCGGCGTTCGACAGCAGCCGGAGCGACTCGAGGGTGCCGAGCGCCATCACCGGGATCTGCACGTTCAGCTCGAACGCGCCGCTGGCACCGGCCCACGCGACCGTGGCGTCGTTGCCGACGACCCGCGAGCACACCATGAGCACGGCCTCCGGGATCACCGGGTTGACCTTGCCCGGCATGATCGACGAGCCCGGCTGCAGGTCCGGGAGCGCGATCTCGCCGAGGCCCGTGTTGGGGCCGGAGCCCATCCAGCGCAGGTCGTTGCAGATCTTCGTGAGCGAGACCGCGATCGTGCGCAGCGCGCCCGAGAGCTCGACGAGCCCGTCACGGGCGCTCTGCGCCTCGAAGTGGTTGCGGGCCTCGGTCAGCGGCAGGCCCGTGTCCTCGACGAGCAGCTCGATGACCCGCTGCGGGAACCCGGCCGGGGTGTTGATGCCGGTCCCGACGGCCGTGCCGCCCTGCGGGACCTCGGCGACGCGGGGCAGCGCGGCCTCGACACGCTCGATCCCGTACCGCACCGCCGCGGCGTAGCCGCCGAACTCCTGACCCAGCGTCACGGGGGTCGCGTCCATGAGGTGGGTGCGTCCCGACTTCACGACCTCGGCGAACTCCTCGGCCTTCGCCTCCAGCGCGACGGCCAGGTGGTCGAGCGCGGGGACGAGGTCCTTGACGATCCCCGACGTCGCGGCGACGTGGACGGACGTCGGGAACACGTCGTTCGACGACTGCGAGGCGTTGACGTGGTCGTTCGGGTGCACCTCGCTGCCGAGCGAGCGTGACGCGAGTGTCGCCAGGACCTCGTTGGTGTTCATGTTGGACGACGTCCCCGACCCCGTCTGGAAGACGTCGACGGGGAAGTGGGCGTCGTGGGCGCCCGAGGCGACCTCGTCGGCCGCGCCGACGATCGCGTCCGCGACGTCCTGCGCCAGCACTCCTAGCTCGGCGTTCGTGCGGGCGGCGGCCTTCTTCACGCGGGCGAGCGCCTCGATGTGGCTGCGCTCGAGCGGCGTGCCCGAGATCGGGAAGTTGCCGACCGCGCGCTGGGTCTGCGCCCGGTACAGCGCATCGGCGGGCACGAGCACGTCGCCCATCGTGTCGTGCTCGATGCGGAACCCGGCCGGGGCTGCGGGGGTGTCGGCGGTGACGGGGGAACCCTCGGTAGAAGTCATGCGCCTATCGTGCCGCAGATCGTCGGCGGTCCGGAAACTCCCGGACGTCCGGACGCCGGCTCGCCTGGACCACGTCTCGGGTCTCGAGCAGTCGAGTCCACGCGCGGGGCCCACGCTGCTGAGTTCTCGGCATGGCTCAGGCGGCGAGATTCACTCGGCCGAGTCCACGCTGCTGGGTTCGCTCAGCCCGGCTCAGCGTCGGGGTTCACGCGGAGAGGTTCACGGACACGTCAGGCGGTGGGCTCGGCACCGATGTCGCCGACGACGTCGAGCACGGTCACCTCGCCGGTCGTGAGCGAGTACTCGGCGCCGACGACCGCGCAGGTCCCGGCAGCGACGGCCGCAGCGATCCCGGCCGAGCCCTCGGCGAGCTCGCGGACCGTGCGCCTCACGTGCGCGCGCCGCAGCGCGACGACGTCGACCTCACCGCTCTCCGCGCGGACGGGCGCCCCGGCCGCGGTGATCCCGGCGATCGACGGGACCACGGCGTCGACGACCGCGCTCACGGCGCCACCGGGGCGGTCGCCGGACTCGAGCGTCTGCGCTGCGGCTGCGACAGCCCCACAGGACTCGTGGCCCAGCACGACGACGACCGGTGCGCCGAGCACGAGGGCGCCGTACTCGACCGATCCGACGATCGTCGGCTCCGTGACGTGACCCGCCGTGCGGACGACGAAGACCTCGCCGAGGCCCTGGTCGAGCACGAGCTCCGGGGGCACGCGCGAGTCGGAGCAGCCGAGGACGACCGCCGACGGGCTCTGCCCCGAGTCGAGCGCGGCGCGGTGGGTCCGGCTCTGCGAGGGGTGCTCGGCGGCGTCCGTCGCGAAGCGGCGGTTCCCGGCGGCGAGCGCGGCCCAGGCCTCGCGCGGGGTCGGACGGTTCGAGGGCTCTGAGGTCGTCATGAGGGAATGATCGCGCAGCGTCGGGCGTCGCGTCACGTCGTCCGCCATGCGGCCTGTGCGTCGGCGGCAGCCGCGCCTGTGTGACCGGGGCTCGGGAGGTCGGGGCCCTAGCGGTCGGGGCCTGATCGGTCGGGGCTCGGGGGAGTCGCTCGCTAGAAGCTCCCCGGTACAAGCTCCTCGGTACACGCTCCCCGGGAGAAGCTCCTCGGGAGAAGCTCCTCGGTGGGAGGCCCTCAGTCGGTGTCGTCGTCCGCGCCGTCGGCCGGGCTCGCACCGGCGGCAGGCGCCTCGCTGCCGTTAGCGGTCGCGCGGTCGAGACGCTCCCGGGCGCCGTCGAGCCGACGCTGGCACTGCGCGGCGAGCGCTTCGCCACGCTCCCAGAGGGCGAGCGACGCCTCGAGCGGGGCGCCGCCGGACTCGAGCTGGGCGACGATGCGGATCAACTCGTCCTTCGCCTCCTCGTACCCGAGCGCGGCGACGTCTGCCGGGATCTCCGGTCCGTCCGTGGCCGCGGCGCCCGTGCTCGGCTGCCGACCTTCGGAGTTCTGTGTCATCGGGTCGCTCTGCTCTCTGTCGTTCGGTCTGTCGTTCGGTCTGTCGTTCGGTCGAGACGTCGGTGGACGTCGATCGTCATCGGGCTCTCGGTCGTCATCGGGCCTCAGCGGTGAGCTCGCCCTGAGCGACGCGGATCCGCAGGAGGTCTCCGGCATCGATCGTGGTCGCGTCGCGCACGATGGCGCCCTCGGCGTCGTGGACCACCGCGTAGCCGCGCTCCAGGACCGACGCCGGGGACAGGGCCCGGACCTGCGCGTGCAGCGTGGCGACCGAACCTGCCTCGACGGCGATGGCGTGGGACATCGTGCGGCGTGCGCGCCCGAGCGTCTCCGCGAGGTCGCGGCTGCGCGCGTCGACCATCGTCGAGGGCGTGGCCAGGACAGGCCGTGAGCGGATCGCGGCGAGCTCGTGGTCGCACCGGGTGATCGTCCCCGCGACCGCCGCACGGATGCGGGACCGGGCGAGCCTGAGCCCGCGGCTCTCCTCGGCGACGTCGGGCACGATGCGCTTCGCCGCGTCGGTGGGCGTCGACGCCCGGTAGTCGGCGACGAGGTCCAGGAGCGGAGCGTCCGTCTCGTGACCGATCGCGCTGACGAGAGGGTGCGGCACGCGCCGGCGACGCGCACGAGCCGTTCGTTGCTGAACGGCAGGAGGTCCTCGACCGCACCGCCGCCGCGCGCGACCACGACGACCTGGACCGCCGGGTCGGCGTCGAGCTCCTGGATCGCCGCGCTGACCTGCGGTACCGCGTCGGTGCCCTGGACGGCGACCTCCCGGACCTCGAAGCGGACGTGCGGCCAGCGTGCGCGGGCGTTGACCTCGACGTCGTGGCGGGCCTTCGAGTCGCGTCCGCAGACGAGCCCGACGACGGTCGGGAGGAACGGCAGGGGGCGCTTGCGGGACACGTCGAACAGCCCCTCGGCCGCGAGCACACGACGCAGCGCCTCGATGCGGGCGAGGAGCTCGCCGACACCGACGGTCCGGAACTCCCTGGCGCTCATCTGCAGTGAGCCGCGCTTGGGCCAGAAGTCGGCCTTGACGTGCGCGACGACGTGGGAGCCCTCGCTCAGCGGGGCGTCCGAGCCGTCGACGACCCGGGTAGGTGCCGAGACGGAGAGCGAGAGGTCGAGGTCGGTGTCGCGGAGCGTCATGTACGACGTCCGGTCACGACGGTTGAGCTGGACGACCTGCCCCTCGACCCACACAGGCGACATCCGGTCGATGTACTGCTTGATCTTGTGCGACAGGAGCCGCACCGGCCAGGGATGCTGTGGGCTCGTCTCCAGGGCCGTGGCGGGGAGAGGTGCCGGTCGCTCGTCCGCGCTCACGGCGTCGTCCGGCCCGCGGTCCCGGCGGCGACGCTGCCCGCCGGCCCGGTCGCTCTGGTCTTGCTGGTCTCGGTCTCTGCCACGGCACCACTGTGCACCATGCCTCCGACGCCCTCGACGCGCGCAGCCCCGCAGCGCTCGACGGCGGTGGCCCCTGCCTAGACTGACGTGGTGACGAGATCTGACCAGACCCCGCCCCGCCGGGTCCTGCTCGCCGCGCCGCGCGGGTACTGCGCCGGCGTGGACCGGGCGGTGATCGCCGTCGAGAAGGCGCTCGACCACTACGGCGCGCCCGTGTACGTCCGCAAGGAGATCGTCCACAACAAGCACGTCGTCGAGACCCTGACCGAGCGCGGCGCGGTGTTCGTCGACGAGACCGACGAGGTCCCGCGGGGCGCCCGTGTCGTGTTCTCCGCCCACGGTGTCTCGCCCGCGGTCCGTGACGAGGCGGCGGCGAGGGAGCTCGACACGATCGACGCGACCTGCCCGCTCGTGACGAAGGTGCACAAGGAGGCCACCCGGTTCGCCCGGGACGACTTCGACATCCTGCTGATCGGCCACGAGGGGCACGAGGAGGTCGAGGGGACCGCGGGCGAGGCGCCCGAGCACGTGCAGGTCGTGGACTCGCCGGCGGCGGTGGACGACGTCGTCGTCCGCGACCCCGAGAAGGTCGTGTGGATCTCCCAGACCACGCTGTCGGTGGACGAGACCATGGAGACCGTGCGTCGCCTGCGCGAGCGGTTCCCGACCCTCCAGGACCCGCCGTCCGACGACATCTGCTACGCGACCCAGAACCGCCAGGTCGCCGTGAAGAAGCTCGCGCCGGAGTGCGACCTCGTGATCGTCGTCGGGTCCGCCAACTCCTCCAACTCGGTCCGGCTCGTCGAGGTCGCCCTCGACGCGGGGGCGCGAGCCTCCTACCGGGTGGACCGGGCCGCCGAGATCGACCCCGCGTGGTTCGAGGGCGACCCGCGCACCGTCGGGGTGACGTCGGGTGCTTCCGTCCCGGAGATCCTCGTCGACGACGTCCTCACGCATCTCGCGGAGCGGGGCTTCGGCGACGTGCAGGAGGTCCGCACGGCGACCGAGGACCTGATGTTCTCGCTCCCGCGCGAGCTCCGCTCCGACCTGCAGGCGGCCGGTGGCGCCCCGGCCCGCGGTCACCGCCGGCAGATCCCGGTCCGGACCGACTGACCTGGCGCCTGCCCCGCGAGGTACGGCCTCCTCGCGGGGCCGTACCTCGCGGGGCAGGCACCCGGGCCGACGAGCCTGTGGAAGCCGGGTGACTGCGGCCTGCCGTTCGCATACTGTGCCGATATGTCCGAGTCCACGCCCGGCGGTGCCGAACCGACCGTTCCCCGACCTGCCACCGAGCCCGTGGAACCCCCGAGCCTGCGACCGGCGCCGCTCCGGCGCTCGCGCTGCGCGACCTGTGGAAGCGGTTCGGCGAGACCGTGGCGGTCCACGGCATCTCGCTCGACGTCCCGCGCGGGTCGTTCTACGGGCTCGTCGGGCCGAACGGCGCCGGGAAGACGACGTCGCTGTCGATGGCCACGGGGCTGCTGCGGCCGGACTCCGGCACGGTCCACGTCGGCGGCCGGGACCTGTGGGCCGACCCCGACCCGATCAAACGAAGCATCGGCGTCCTGCCCGACGGCGTCCGGCTCTTCGACCGCCTGACGGGCGCCCAGCTCATCACCTACACGGGCCTCCTGCGCGGCATGGACCGGGCCACCGTCGCCGACCGCACCGGCGACCTGCTCGACGCGCTCGACCTCGCGGACGACGCCGACCGGCTCGTGGTCGACTACTCGGCCGGCATGACCAAGAAGATCGCGCTCGCCTCGGCGCTCGTCCACGCCCCGCAGATGCTGGTCCTCGACGAGCCGTTCGAGGCGGTCGATCCCGTCTCGGCCGCCAACATCCGCGAGATCCTCGTCTCGTACGTGGGCTCCGGCGGGACCGTCATCGTGTCGTCCCACGTCATGGACCTCGTGCAGCGCATGTGCGACCACGTCGCGGTCATCGCCGGGGGACACGTCCTCGCGGCGGGGACCGTCGACGAGGTCCGCGCCGGTCGCAGCCTCGAGGACCGGTTCGTCGAGCTCGTCGGCGGTCGCCGCACGACGGAGGGGCTCTCGTGGTTGCGCACCTCCTGAGGCTGCGGTTCGCGCTCCTCGTCAACGGGTTCCGCCGGAGCGTCTGGCAGACCATCGGCTTCGCGGTGGGTGCGGTGTACGTGCTGTTCGTCGTCGTGCTCGCGGTCGGCGGCGTCGCCGCGCTGGGCCTCGGCAGCCCGGACCTGGCGCCGGATGCCGTGGTGACCGGCGGGGCCGTCCTCGTCCTCGGCTGGTGGGTGCTCCCGCTGCTGTTCTTCGGGCAGGACGCCACCCTCGACCCGCAGCACTTCTCGCTCTTCGGCATCCCGGCGCGGCGCCTGACGGCAGGGCTCGCGCTGGCCGCGCTGGTCGGGATCGGTGGCGTCGCCCTGGTCCTCGTCTCGCTCGGGTGGTCGCTCGCGTGGCTCGCGTCGCCCGCCCTCGTCCCGGTCGCCCTGGTCGGTGGCGTTGCGGGCGTCGCGGTCGCCGTCCTCGGCTCCCGTGCCCTGACGTCGACCCTCGCGCCTTTCCTCGAGGCCCGGCGCGCCCGAGAGGTGACGAGCATCGCCGTGCTCGTGCTAGGCGTGCTCGGCTGGTTGGCCTTCGTCGGCACCACGGGTTCAGGTGGCTCGTTCGACTCCCGCGACCTGGGCCCGGTGATCGAGCGCGTCGCCACGGTCGCCGCCTGGACCCCGGTCGGCGCCCCCTGGGCGCTCGCCGGCGACGTGTCGGACGGCGCGTGGGCGGCTCTGCTGGCCCGGGTCGCCATCGTCGCGGCCACAGTCGCCGCGGCGTGGTGGGCGTGGACCCGCGCGCTCGCGCGGGCGATGGTGACCACCAGCCGACCGACGGCGTCGGGGTCCCAGCAGGGGCTGGGCTGGTTCGCCCGGTTCCCCGCGACACCGACAGGCGCCGTCGCCGCCCGCACCGCGACGTACTGGCTCCGGGACCCCCGGTACGCCGGCTCGCTCGCGGTCGTGCCGTTCATGCCGGTCGTGCTCGTGGTCGTGGCGGGCGGCGACCTGTCCTCGCCGCTGCTGCTCGTCGCCGCCCCGCTCGTCGCGATGCTCTTCGGCTTCAGCCTCTCCAACGACGTCGCCTACGACCACACGGCCTTCGCCCTGCATGTCTCCACCGCGGTCCGGGGCGTGAGCGACCGGCTCGGGCGGGTCGTCCCGGCGCTCGCGGTCTCGATCCCGCTCGTCGTCGCGTTCGCGCTCGCTTCCGCCGGGCTGACCGGTCGGTGGGACCTCCTGCCGCCGGTGCTCGGGCTCTCGCTCGGGACGCTCGGGGTGTCGCTCGGGGTCTCCGCCGTCGTCTCGGTGCTGTACCTCTACCCGGTGCCCAAGCCGGGGAGAGCCCCTTCAAGCAACCCGCCGGCTCGGCCGTGAGCTCGCTCGTAGGCCAGGGCGTGGCCATGCTCGCGATCTTCGTGCTCGGCCTGCCGTCCTTCGTCCTCGCGCTGGTCGCCTACCTGACGGGGTCGCTCGTGGTCGGGTGGGTCACCCTCGTGGCCGGGGTGGTGATCGGTACCGCCGGGGTGTGGGTCGGCGTCCGACGCGGCGGTGCGATCTTCGACCGACGCGAGCCCGAGCTGCTCCAGCAGGTCGCGTCCTACCGATGACCGACCGCTGACGGGTCGTCGGCGTCGGACCCGTAGACTCTGGTCACGTGGCTCTCACTATCGGCATCGTCGGCCTGCCCAACGTCGGCAAGTCCACCCTCTTCAACGCGCTGACCCGCAACCAGGTTCTCGCGGCGAACTACCCGTTCGCCACGATCGAGCCCAACGTCGGCGTCGTGCCCCTGCCCGACGAGCGGCTGAACCGCCTCGCGGAGATCTTCGACAGCCAGAAGATCCTGCCCGCGACCGTCTCGTTCGTGGACATCGCAGGGATCGTCAAGGGCGCCAGCGAGGGGAGGGTCTCGGCAACAAGTTCCTCGCGAACATCCGCGAGGCCGAGGCGATCTGCCAGGTGACGCGTGCGTTCGACGACCCTGACGTCGTCCGAGTCGACGGATCCGTCGACTCCGCCGGCGACATCGAGACCATCGCCACCGAGCTCATCCTGGCCGACCTCCAGACCCTCGAGAAGACGCTGCCGCGCCTCGAGAAGGAGGTCAAGATCAAGCGCGGGGACCCGGCGCTCGTCGCCGCCGCGCAGCAGGCGCAGGCGATCCTCGAGGCCGGGACGACCCTCTACCAGGGCGCCGCTGCCGCCGGCCTGGACCTGGCGGACGTCGCGAGCTTCCAGCTCCTCACGGCCAAGCCGTTCATCTACGTCTTCAACACCGACGACGCCGGGCTGGCCGACACCGAGCGCCAGCAGGCCCTGCGCGACCTCGTCGCGCCGGCGCACGCCATCTTCCTCGACGCGAAGTTCGAGTCCGAGCTCGTCGAGCTCGAGCCCGACGAGGCGGCGGAGATGCTCGCTGAGACAGGTCAGGAGGAGGCCGGGCTCGACCAGCTCGCGCGGGTCGGCTTCGAGACCCTCGGCCTCCAGACCTACCTGACGGCCGGTCCCAAGGAGTCCCGCGCCTGGACGATCCACAAGGGGTGGACCGCACCGCAGGCGGCCGGGGTCATCCACACCGACTTCGAGCGCGGGTTCATCAAGGCCGAGGTGATCTCGTTCGACGACCTCGTCGAGGCGGGCTCCGTCGCCGCCGCGCGCGCCGCGGGCAAGGCCCGGGTCGAGGGCAAGGACTACGTGATGGCCGACGGCGACGTCGTGGAGTTCCGCTTCAACGTCTGATTCGACACGTACTGCGGTCCACCGGAGAGATGCTCGACGGTTGCCGCGTGCTGAGCGTGGACCAGCGCGGGCGGCGAAAGTGCTCGCCGGCTCGACGTTCTTTCGCGTGCCGCGTTCGTCAGCGACGTCATCGCCGTGATCCAGACGCTCGCTCCCGGCCGGCGCGTGACGCGCGTCGGTCAGTCGATAGGTGCCCCACATCGATACCGGAAGTCCTCACCTCTTCCGTCACGCCAGGCTGCTCAGAACATCCGTGAGAAGAACACCTAGCGCGCTGAGACCTTCAGCGTGTTGATGGTTCTGGTGATGCGCTCGCCGTCCTTCTCCAGGAAGACGATCTCGCCGAACTCCAGATGCGACCAGTCGTCGCCCTCGGTCAAGGGCTCGGAGGCGAAGATGACACCGGTCGCGTCATCCTCGTCGCACTCCTCGAAGTCGTAGGTCGTTGCCTCGTGGTCGAAGTTGCGCCCCATCAGCAGGTACATCGGTTCGAGGAGCATCGAGAGCGCGAAGTCGTCGCTGTCAGGGGCTGACTTCCGCAGCTCCTCCCAGTCGCCGTCGGGGTTGGTCTCACCGTGGTGACCGAGGCCGACGTTGACACCGATGATGCGGCCGGCCGACACGAGGGCCATCTTCAGCTTGGTCAGACCGCCGAGGTCGAGGGCCTTCATGGCCTGGGCGATCAGCTCGATGAGCTTCTCGATCGCTCGTTGGACGTCCTCGTTGCTGTCACCCTCGAGCAACGAGAGCAGTAGAACGTAGATGAACTCGGTGTCCGTGTTCCCGCGCAACTGTTGGAGATACCGATCCTCGCAGTGCTGCAGCAGCTCGCGCTGGAGGAGCTGCCAGTTGGGCAGGTAGCCGTTCTGGGCGACGATCCACGGGGTCTGCTCGAAGGAGAACGGGTGGCAGTTCTCGTCGACCATCACGACCTTCGAGTCGTACGCCGCGGCTCGCACATGCGCCAGCATCGTGCTGGCCTGGAGGCTGGGGATCGTCCGGCTGGCGTTGTCGTCGTAGAAGGCCGCCATGGGTCGGCGGTAGACGAACGGTTCTTCGGGCTTCAGCAGGTGCTCGCCCCAGATCCCGAATCCCCATCCGGCCAGCTGGAGCTCGGGGTGCCGTTCGGGGTCGAGTGCCTGGTTGATCAGGCTGTTCTCTGGCGTGAGCAGGAGGTTCTCCAGTGGTGTCTCAGGACCGAGGTAAGCGAGCACGCGGCACATACGTCTCCTTCGTTGGGCTCGTGTCACCGTACCCTCGTTGCACGGAGCCGGTGCTGGTCGCGGTGGCAATCCGCGCCGGTGGCGGTTGCGCCGAGATCGCCTGGGTGCGCGGTCGAGATCGGCTCTTCGGTGCAACCCCTACTGGACCGATCATGGTGTGACCGTCGAGGACCCCGACGGATATCGGCTGGTTCTCGCCACGCGCGACTGGTCGTGAGGTTCCCGGCAGTCCTGACCTCCTCCATCGTTCCTGTTGTGGGGCGCGCGTGGTTCCGCGAAGGTTGTGACCGGGACGCCGAGGACGGCGTGCCGATGATCTCGACACGCCCCCTCGGGAGGACGCGATGAGCAGCCCTGGAACCGCGCAGAAGAAGAAGTCCACGGTGTCGCGCCGGGTCTTCATCCCTGCAGCGTCACTGATCGTCGCGTTCGTCGTCGTGGCGATGATCTTCCCCGAGGCGATGACGGACACCATGAACACCCTCCAGTCGGAGGTGGTCGGGGACTTCGGCTGGTACTACATCCTGCTCGTCGCCGTGTTCATCGCGTTCGCCATCTTCATGGGGATCAGCCGCTTCGGTGACATCGTCCTCGGCAAGGACGACGACCAACCCGAGTTCTCGCTCCCCGTGTGGTTCGCGATGCTCTTCGCCACGGGGATGGGCATCGGGCTCGTCTACTGGGGCGTCGCCGAGCCGCTCTCGCACTACATCTCGCCGAAGCCGGGCGTCGAGGGGAGCCCGGCCCGGCTCGCCCAGCAGGCGATCGCCCAGAGCTACGTGCACTGGGGAATCCACGCCTGGGCGATCTACGTCGTCGTCGGTCTCGCGCTCGCCTACGCGATCCACCGCAAGGGGCGGCCGGTCTCGATCCGCTGGGCCCTCGAGCCGATCCTCGGTGACCGGGTCAAGGGTCGCTGGGGCGACACGATCGACGTCATCGCCATCATCGGCACCGTCTTCGGTGTCGCGACGTCCCTCGGTTTCGGAGTTCTGCAGATCGGCGCCGGCCTCGAGTTCACCGGGGTGGCGACCTCGACGACGGCCCTGCAGATCGGGCTCATCGCCGTCATCACCCTCATCGCGACCGCGTCCGTCGCGTCGGGGCTCGGCAAAGGCATCAAGTGGCTGTCGAACGGGAACATGGTCGCGGCCGCGTTCCTGATGGTCGTCGTCCTCGTGCTCGGTCCGACGCTCTTCCTGCTCCAGGACTTCGTCCAGTCGATCGGGTACTACCTTTCGAACGTCCTGCAGATGACCTTCGACAACTCGGCCTACCAGGGGAGGCGGGGCGCGAGTGGCAGGCGTCGTGGACGACCTTCTACTGGGGCTGGTGGATCTCGTGGGCACCGTTCGTCGGAGTCTTCATCGCCCGGATCTCCAAGGGGCGCACCGTGCGGGAGTTCGTCTCCGGCACCCTGCTGGTCCCGACCGTCGTCACCTTCCTGTGGTTCTCCATCATGGGCGGGAGCGCGATCTACCGGCAGATGTTCACGGACGACCCGATCGTGGGCCCCGAGGACGCGGCCGCAGGGACGGTGGACAGCAACACGGCGCTGTTCGACCTGATCGGGTCGTTGCCCGGCGGGTCGATCTGGGTGGGGCTCTCGATCATCCTCATCGTCCTGTTCTTCGTCACGTCGTCGGACTCCGGGTCGCTCGTCGTCGACATGCTCGCCTCTGGTGGCGACCCGAACCCGCCGCTGTGGAGCCGCATCTTCTGGGCCGTGCTCGAGGGCGCGGTCGCTGCCGCGCTCCTCGTCTCGGGTGGTCTCCTGGCGCTCCAGACGACGGCGATCCTGATCGCGCTGCCGTTCTCCGTCGTGGCGATCGGGATGATGATCTCGGTCTTCAAGGCGTTGCGCGTCGAGCACTCGGCGATCATGCGTGCGCAGCGCAAGCAGGCGCGGGAGGCCATGGCCGAGCGCGTGACGCAGGACGTCACCGAGGAGTTCGGCGAGTACTTCGGCGTGGGCTCGGCCACGGCCGGGCCCACGTGGACCCACAAGCAGGGGTTGCGCCGAGCGCGGGGCCGGGGGTTGCGGCGGGGCCGGGGTCCACCGGCAGCTCCGGTGAGACCGACGGCGACACGGGTGGCGACGGCGGACCGCAGGCGTGATCCGTCTCAGGCAGTCCCAATCCGTGATCTGGTGTTAACAGCGCGAACCAAATTGATCACGGAACGATAACGAGAGTTACCGGTCAGTACCGACTCGGTAACGGCAGCACGTTTCAGTGGGGCAAAACGGGCGAACGGCACCCAGGTCGGCATAGGCTCACGCAGTCCGAACGAACCGTCGCGCCGAGACTCGCGCTCCCGACCAGGAGCCGAAGCGCGACCCATGGTCCCGCAGGCGGAGCAACCCGACGCCGGCGTCCCGAGGAGGAACAGTGAAGATCCAGCGATTCGCAGGGGTGACCGCGGTCATCGCCGCCGGCGCCCTCGCCCTGACCGCGTGCTCGAGCTCGTCCGACGACGAGGGCTCGACCTCGACGGACGGCGAGACGACCGCCAGCGGCCCCAGCACGGGCATCGTCTCCGTCAACGGCAACGAGCCGCAGAACCCGCTCGTGCCCGCCAACACGAACGAGGTGGGTGGCGGTCTGCTCCTCGACCTCACCTTCTCCGGCCTCCAGTACTACGACGCCGAGGGTGGCGCGCACCTTGAGGTCGCCGAGTCGATCGAGTCGGACGACGCCCAGAACTGGACCATCAAGATCAAGGACGGCTGGACGTTCTCCGACGGCACGCCCGTCACCGCGTCGAGCTTCGTCGACGCCTGGAACTGGGGCGCCCTGCTCAGCAACGCGACCCTGTCGAGCTACTTCTTCGAGAGCATCGAGGGCTTCAGCTACGAGGAGGAGTCCGAGCTCAAGGGCCAGGGCCTCGAGGTCGTCGACGACAGCACCTTCACCGTGAAGCTCAAGGCGCCGGAGGCCGACTTCCCGCTGCGTCTCGGCTACTCGGCCTACTTCCCGCTGCCGGAGTCGTTCTACGACGACCCCGACGCGTTCGGTGAGGCCCCGATCGGCAACGGCCCGTACCTGCTCGACACGTGGACCCACGACGCCGAGGCGAAGCTGGTCCCGAACCCCGACTACTCGGGTGACCGTACGCCGCAGAACGGCGGCGTCGACGTGAAGTTCTACCAGACGCAGGACGCGGCCTACAACGACCTGCTCGCGGGCCAGCTCGACGTCATCACCGCCGTCCCGGACAGCGCGTTCGCCACCTACCAGGACGAGCTCGGTGACCGCGCGGTCAACCAGCCGTCCGCCGTCTTCCAGTCGTTCACGATCCCGGAGACGGTCCCTCACTTCGAGGGCGAGGAGGGCAAGCTCCGCCGCCAGGCCATCTCGCACGCCGTGAACCGCGAGGAGATCACCGACGTGATCTTCGACGGGACGCGCACGCCGGCGAGCGACTTCACGTCGCCGGTCATCGACGGCTGGTCCGACTCGATCCCGGGCTCCGACGTCCTGGAGTTCGACGAGCAGAAGGCCAAGGACCTCTGGGCCCAGGCCGACGAGATGTCGCCCTACGAGGGCACGTTCACGCTGGCGTACAACGCTGACGGTGGGCACCAGGCGTGGGTCGACGCGACCACGAACTCCATCAAGAACGTGCTGGGCATCGAGGCCGAGGGCAAGCCGTACCCGGCCTTCGCCGAGTTCCGCCAGGACATCACGGACCGCAAGATGGACGGCGCGTTCCGCACCGGCTGGCAGGCCGACTACCCGGCGCTGAACAACTTCCTCGCACCGCTGTACAAGACCGGTGCCGGGTCGAACGACGGCGACTACTCGAGCGAGGAGTTCGACGGTCTGATCGACCAGGGCGCCGCGGCCGACAGCGTCGAGGACGCCAACAAGTTCTTCCAGCAGGCACAGGAGGTCCTCTTCGAGGACCTGCCCGCGATCCCGACCTGGTACTCGAACGTGACCGGTGGCTCCGCCGAGACCGTCGAGAACGTCGAGTTCGGCTGGAACAGCGTTCCGCTGCTGTACGAGGTCACCAAGAACTGATCTCGCGCGACCGCCGCGTCGGTGTCGCCCTCTCGGGGCGGCACCGACGCGGCGGTTCGCCGTCCAGGTAGTTTCGGGTCTAAGGTGCGACGGCACCCGCGGACGTCGGCCGGATGGCGGCGACCGGACGAAAGGTCTCTCTGATGGCGTGGTACGTGGCCCGAAGGGTCATGCAGCTCATCCCGGTGTTCCTGGGAGCGACGCTGCTCATCTATTCACTGGTCTTCCTCCTCCCGGGGGACCCGATCCAGGCGCTCGGCGGCGAGCGCGGACTGCCGCCCGCGGTGGCAGACCAGCTCCGCGCGCACTACAACCTGGACAAGCCGTTCATCATCCAGTACCTGCTGTACCTGAAGGGCCTCCTGTCCTTCGACCTCGGCGTCTCGTTCTCGGGACGTGAGGTCTCCGAGATCATCGCCTCGGCGTTCCCCACCACGTTCCAGCTCGCGATCATGGCGCTCGTCATCGAGGCCGTCTTCGGTGTGGGCGTCGGCCTCATCGCCGGCATGCGCAAGGGCGGCATCTTCGACGCGACCTTCCTGGTCGTCTCGCTGATCGTGATCGCCGTCCCGATCTTCGTGATCGGCTTCGTCGTCCAGTTCGTCTTCGGGGTGAAGCTGGGGTGGTTCCCACCGACGGTGGGATCGGACGTCACGTTCTACACCTTGCTGGCCCCCGCGATCGTCCTCGGCTCCGTCTCGTTCGCGTACGTGCTGAGGCTGACGCGCACGACCGTCGCGGAGAACCTCTCGGCGGACTACGTCCGCACCGCGACCGCGAAGGGCCTGGCCCGGCCCCGCGTCGTCCGCGTCCACGTCCTGAGGAACTCGCTGATCCCCGTGGTCACGTTCCTCGGGGTCGACCTCGGCGCGCTCATGGGTGGCGCGGTCGTCACGGAGGGAATCTTCAACGTCCCCGGTATCGGCAACGCCCTGTACACGGCGATCAAGGCGCAGGACTCCCCGTCGGTCGTCTCGATCGTCACGGTGCTCGTGATCGTGTTCCTGATCGCCAACCTGCTCGTGGACCTGTTGTACGCGGTGCTCGACCCGAGGATTCGTTATGCCTGAGAACCGACCGAACGACGAGCTCCTGCACGGAGCGTCCAGCGCCCCCTTCGCCGACCAGGAGCACTACTTCGCCGACGAGGACACCTCTCCCGTCCTCGACGCCGTCGATGCACCTGACGAGTCAGCGCCCCCGACGAGCCTGTGGCGGGACGCCTGGAACCAGGTCAAGGTCCGTCCGCTCTTCTGGGTGTCCGCTGCCCTGATCCTTCTCGTCGTGCTCGTCGCGGCGTTCCCGCAGCTCTTCTCGTCCGTCGATCCCCGGCAGTGCGACCTGGGGAACAGCTACGGCGCGCCGTCGGCCGGGCACCCCTTCGGGTACGACCGGCAGGGCTGCGACATCTACTCCCGCGTCATCTACGGTGCGCGTGCCTCGGTCGTCGTCGGCGTGCTGACGACGATCGGCGTGGTCATCATCGGGTCCATGATCGGAGGGGTCGCCGGCTTCTACGGGAAGCTGACCGACTCGCTGCTGTCCCGCGTCGGCGACATCTTCTTCGCGATCCCGCTGCTGCTCGCCGCGATCGTCACCATGCAGGTGCTCGACCGCAACGTGTGGACCGTCGCCGGTGTGCTCATCGTCTTCGGCTGGCCGCAGATCGCCCGCATCACCCGAGGTGCGGTGCTGTCGGTGCGCAACTCGGAGTTCGTCACGGCGTCGCAGGCGCTCGGGCTGTCGAAGCCCGCGATCCTCGCCCGGCACGTGATGCCGAACGCCATCGCGCCGATCATCGTCATCGCGACGGTGTCGCTGGGTACGTTCATCGTGGTCGAGGCCACGCTGTCGTACCTGGGTATCGGGCTGCCGCCGACGACGGTCTCGTGGGGTGGCGACATCTCCCAGGCCCAGGCGGCGCTGCGGACGAACCCGCAGGTCCTGTTCTACCCCGCAGGGGCCCTGGGCCTGACCGTCCTCAGCTTCATGATGATGGGCGACGTCGTGCGCGACGCCCTCGACCCGAAGGCACGGAAGCGATGAGCGAGACGAACGACACGAACACCACACCTCAGGCCGACGCCCCGCGTGAGGACCAGCAGCCGCTGCTCGCCGTGCGGGACCTCGAGGTCTCCTTCACCACCGCGGCCGGCGAGGTCAAGGCGGTCAAGGGGATCGACCTGACCGTGTACCCGGGACAGACGGTCGCGATCGTGGGTGAGTCGGGCTCCGGCAAGTCGACGTCCGCGCACGCCGTGATCAACCTCCTGCCCGGGACCGGGAAGGTCACCGGCGGGACGATCACGTTCGACGGCAAGGACATCACGAAGGGGAGCACCAAGGACTACGTCGCTCTCCGTGGCCGCCGGATCGGTCTGGTCCCGCAGGACCCGATGTCGAACCTCAACCCGGTGTGGCGCATCGGCTACCAGATCAAGGAGGCGCTCACCGCGAACGGGGTCTCCTCGACGCGTGCGGAGCGCCAGTCGCTGACCAGCGGGATCGTCGCCGACGAGCTCCTGTCGGACGACGACCTGTACCTGTCCAGCGAGGCCAAGAAGAAGCTGCTCGCCGAGCTGCGTACGGCACTCGGTGGTCGGGACGGAGCCGACGACGCCGTCGCACGGGCGGACGAGCAGCTCGCGGTCGGTTCGAGCACGCGGGCGGACGCCCGGCGGGTCCTCGACGAGGCCGGTCTGCCCGACGCCGACGCGCGGACCGCCGCGGTGGTCAAGGGCGGCTCGATGAACGACCGGGTCGCCGGACTCCTCTCCGAGGCAGGTCTCCAGGACGCGGAGCGGCGGGCACGCCAGTACCCGCACGAGTTCTCCGGCGGCATGCGCCAGCGGGCGCTGATCGCCATCGGGCTCGCGGCGAGGCCGCAGCTGCTCATCGCCGACGAGCCGACCTCGGCGCTCGACGTGACGGTGCAGCGCACGATCCTCGACCACCTCGGTGAGCTCACCAAGGAGCTCGGCACCGCGGTGCTCTTCATCACCCACGACCTCGGCCTCGCCGCCGAGCGCGCCGAGCACCTCGTCGTGATGTACCAGGGCAAGGTCGTCGAGTCCGGGCCCGCGCGCCAGATCCTCGAGTCGCCGAAGCACGCGTACACCAAGCGTCTCGTCGCCTCGGCCCCGTCGCTCGCGTCCCGGCGCATCCAGAGCGCTCGTGCCGCGGGTGTGGACACCGAGGAGACGCGCGCGCTGCACCACGGCAACGAGCGCGCCGACGACGTCATCGTCGCGGAGAACCTGACCAAGGTGTTCCGGCTCCGTGGGTCCCGCCCGGGCAGCCACACGGACTTCACAGCGGTGGACGACGTGAGCTTCCGGCTCCCGCGGGGCACGACGCTGGCGCTCGTGGGGGAGTCGGGCTCCGGCAAGTCGACGGCCGCGAACATGGTCCTCAACCTGCTCGAGCCGACCAAGGGCAAGATCATCTTCGACGGTGTCGACCTGACGGCGCTGAACAAGAAGGAGCTCTTCAAGTTCCGTCGGCGCGTGCAGCCGATCTTCCAGAACCCGTACGGCTCGCTCGACCCGATGTTCTCGATCTTCCGGTCCATCGAGGAGCCGCTGCGCGTCCACAAGGTCGGCAACAAGAAGTCCCGCGAGAAGCGCGTGCGCGAGCTCCTCGACATGGTCTCGCTGCCCCAGGCGACCATGCGGCGCTTCCCGAACGAGCTCTCCGGCGGTCAGCGGCAGCGCATCGCCATCGCGCGGGCGCTCGCGCTCGAACCCGAGGTCATCGTCTGCGACGAGGCCGTCTCCGCGCTGGACGTCCTCGTCCAGGCGCAGATCCTCACGCTGCTCAACGACCTGCAGGCCGAGCTCGGTCTCAGCTATCTGTTCATCACCCACGACCTCGCGGTGGTGCGGCAGATCGCGGACCACGTGTGCGTGATGCAGCAGGGCAAGATCGTCGAGCAGGCCAGCACCGACGACGTGTTCGAGAACCCGCAGCAGGAGTACACCAAGGAGCTGCTCGCAGCGATCCCTGGTGCCACGCTCACGCTGGGCGCGGGTTCACAGTCCGGCAGCTGACGCCTGAACCCTCCCGGCGCGCCTGGCGCACCGGGACGGCCGGCAGGCCGACCGCCCAGGCCACGGACGACGTCCGACGAACGGCGCGGCGACCCTCACGCGAGGGTCGCCGCGCCGTCGTCGTCCCCTCTCCCGAGCGGCACGCACGGGCCCGTAGGACGTGAGACTGCGCACGATCCGGGACACCCGGCGTGCGAGGTGGGTAAGATGACAGCGCGCGATCTCCGCGCCTCCCCCTGATCGAGATGAGAATTCCTTCCATGACCGTGCCCTCCGCAGCGCCGTCTGTGCGCCTCGTGCGCTCCGACCTGCGCAACGTCGCGATCGTCGCCCACGTCGACCACGGCAAGACGACACTCGTGGACGCGATGCTCCACCAGGCCGGATCGTTCACGAGCCACCAGCACGTCGACGAGCGTGCGATGGACTCCGGCGAGCTGGAGCGCGAGAAGGGCATCACGATCCTCGCGAAGAACACGGCCGTCCGCTACGCCGGGCCGGCCGCCGCGACGGTGGGTCAGCCCGACGGCGTGACGATCAACGTCATCGACACCCCGGGCCACGCCGACTTCGGTGGTGAGGTCGAGCGCGGTCTGTCCATGGTCGACGGTGTCGTCCTGCTCGTCGACGCGTCCGAGGGGCCGCTGCCGCAGACCCGCTTCGTGCTGCGCAAGGCGCTGGCCGCGAAGCTGCCCGTGATCCTCGTCGTCAACAAGGTCGACCGCCCCGACGGCCGCATCGAGGAGGTCGTGGCCGAGTCCACCGACCTGCTCCTGGGCCTGGCGAGCGACCTCGCCGACGAGGTCCCCGACCTGGACCTCGACGCGATCCTCGACGTCCCGGTCGTCTACGCGTCGGCGAAGGCCGGGCGCGCCTCGATCGAGCAGCCGGACAACGGCACGCTCCCGGCGGACGAGGACCTCGAGCCGCTCTTCCTCACGATCCTCGAGAAGATCCCCGCCCCGGCCTACGACGAGGGCGCTCCGCTGCAGGCGCACGTCACGAACCTCGACGCGTCGCCGTTCCTCGGTCGTCTCGCGCTCCTGCGCATCTTCAACGGCACGATCACCAAGGGCCAGACGGTCGCGTGGGCCCGCCAGGACGGCACCCTGCAGAACGTCCGGATCACCGAGCTCCTCGAGACCAAGGCGCTCGAGCGCGTCTCGACGGACTCCGCGGGGCCCGGCGACATCGTCGCGGTCGCCGGCATCGAGGACATCACCATCGGCGAGACCCTCACCGACCCTGACGACCCGCGCCCGCTGCCGCTCATCACCGTCGACGACCCGGCGATCTCGATGACCATCGGGATCAACACGTCCCCGCTCGCGGGCAAGGGCGGCAAGGGCCACAAGGTCACCGCCCGCCAGGTCAAGGACCGCCTCGACAAGGAGCTCGTCGGCAACGTCTCGCTCAAGGTCCTGCCGACCGAGCGTCCCGACGCGTGGGAGGTCCAGGGGCGTGGCGAGCTCGCCCTGGCGATCCTCGTCGAGCAGATGCGCCGCGAGGGCTTCGAGCTCACCGTCGGCAAGCCCCAGGTCGTCACGAAGATGGTCGACGGCAAGGTGCACGAGCCGATGGAGCGCATGACGATCGACGTCCCCGAGGAGTACCTCGGCTCGGTCACGCAGCTCCTCGCGCAGCGCAAGGGCCGCATGGAGTCGATGAGCAACCACGGCACCGGCTGGGTCCGCATGGAGTTCCTGGTCCCGGCGCGCGGCCTCATCGGGTTCCGCACCCGGTTCCTCACCGACACGCGTGGTACCGGCATCGCGTCCTCGATCTCCGAGGGCTACGAGGCCTGGGCCGGACCGATCGAGACCCGCGTCCAGGGGTCCCTCGTCGCGGACCGCGCCGGAGTCGTCACGCCGTTCGCGATGATCAACCTGCAGGAGCGGGGCGCGTTCTTCGTCGACCCCACCCAGGAGGTCTACGAGGGCATGATCGTCGGCGAGAACTCGCGCGCCGAGGACATGGACGTGAACATCACCAAGGAGAAGAAGCTCACGAACATGCGTGCTGCCTCGAGCGACACGTTCGAGAACCTCACGCCCCCGCGTCACCTGACGCTCGAGGAGTCCCTCGAGTTCGCCCGCGAGGACGAGTGCGTCGAGGTCACGCCGCAGTTCGTGCGGATCCGCAAGGTGCTCCTGGACTCGACGGACCGCGCCCGCGCGGCCGCGCGCCTCAAGCGCGCCTGATCGGGAGCAGCAGGTGCGCGCGACCGCGGCCGTCCCGCGCGGCGGGCTCGTCGCGGTCCACGCGCACCCGGACGACGAGACCCTGACGAGCGGTGCCCTGCTCGCCACCTGGGCGTCGTCGGGCGAGCCCGTCGGCCTCGTGACCTGCACGCGGGGGGAGCGGGGCGAGGTGATCGGCCCCGACCCGTCGGGTCTCGAGGGGGACGGGCCGGCGCTCGCCGCGCACCGTGAGCGCGAGCTCGCTGCGGCCCTCGATGCCCTCGGCGTCACCGACCACGCGTTCCTCGACACGCTCGACCTGCTCGACGGTCCTTTCCCCGGTGGCGCAGGTGGCACCGGGTCCCGCGGTCCCGCGGGCGGGCGTCGGACGGCGTCGCGCGAGCCGGTCCGGTACGAGGACTCGGGCATGGCGTGGGTCGCGCCCGGGGTCGCCGCGCGCGACGCCGTGCTGCCGAGCGGGGCGTTCGTCGGGGTCGACCTGGACGAGAGCGCGGGCCGGCTCGCCGGGCTGCTGCTCGAGCGCCGTCCGCGGGTCGTCGCGACCTACGAGCCGGGCGGCGGGTACGGGCATCCCGACCACGTCCGGGCGCACGAGGTGACGGTGCGTGCCGTGGTGCTCGCCCACGCGAGTGCGGGCGAGGCGTTCGTCGAGGAGCTGTGGTTCGCCGTCCTGCCCGAGTCCGTCGCCCGGTCCACCCGGCGCTCCCTGCCGGCCCGCCCAGGTCTCGAGCTGCCCGCTGTCGACGGGGCGCTGCCGTCGGTCGTCGTCCCCGACGACGACCTCGGTGACGTCGTGACCGTCGAGGTCCCCCGGTGCTGGACCACGTGCTCGCGGCCCTGCGTGCGCACGCCACCCAGGTCCAGGACGCGCGACGTGTCGACGGCGTGACCGGGGTCGTCGCGAGCCTCGCCCTCAGCAACGGGGTGCTCGCCGCCGTGCCCGGCCACGAGTTCTACGCCCGCCACCGGGTAGCGTGACGGGGTGACCACGCGCTCCGTACCGATGAGGACACTGCTCCTGCGGCTCACGGGCTGCCTGCTGCTCGGCGTCGTCGCCGGCGCGGTCGGGACCGTCGCGCACCGGATGACCCTCGCCGACGTGATCCCGATCGGGGTGGTCCTCGCCCTCGCGCTCACGGGCACCACGGCGGTCCTCACCCGAGCTTGGGCGGGTGGTGGCGGCCTGCTCGCGACGGCCGTGGGGTGGGTCGTGATCGTCCAGCTGATGGCGCTCGAGGGCCCCGGCGGCGACGTGATCATCGCTGGTGGTGCCGCCGGGGGAGCGGTCGGCTACGTCTGGTCCTACGGCGGCCTCGTCGTGCTCGGCATCGCGGCGTTCGCGCCGCGTCGCTGGTTCTCCGACGTCGCGCCCGCCGCGCCCGCCGCGCCCGTCGGGCCGGACGAGGACGAGCCTGCCGGGACGCGCGGGCTGGACGCGGACACGCGGACCTCGGCCGACCCATAGGATCGTCGCAACACCCGCGGCGCCGCTACGGCGCCGCTCGGCTCGACCCCGGAGACACGCATGGGAGACCGTTCCGACGCCGCGCAGCCCGACGAGCCCCGCGACGGGGACCGGGGTACGTCCGGCCTGGACGGGCTCGGCATCGGTGAGGAGCCTGCCCCGAGCCGCTGGCCCAAGGTGGCGCTGTGGACCGGGGTCGGTGTGGTCGTCCTCGGTGGCGCGTACGTCGGTGCGCAGTGGGCGCTCTCGGACACCGTGCCCACGGGGACGACGGTCGCCGGCATCGACGTCGGGGGGCAGAGCTCGGACGAGGCGCAGGCCACGCTCGACGCGGAGCTCGCCCCGCGAGCCAGGGAACCTCTCGCCGTGGAGGTCGAGGACCGGACCACGTCCATCGACCCTCAGGCCGCCGGGCTCGAGGTCGACACCGCCGCGACGGCCGCCTCCCTGACGTCGTTCTCGCTGCGCCCCCAGCGGCTCTGGGAGCAGATCGTCGGCGGCGGTGAGCACGACCCGGTCGTGACCGTCGACGACGACTCGCTGTCCGCCGAGCTCGAGGACGCCGCGGCGAGCCTCGACCTCGCGCCCGTCGACGGCACGGTCTCGTTCGAGGGCGCCGAGCCCCAGGCCTCGCCGGCGCAGGACGGGACGGCGGTCGACGTCGACCGGGCGAGCGACGTCATCGCGGACGAGTGGCTCGTCGGCGTGTCCCCGGTCCCGCTGCCGTCCGGACCGACCGAGCCCGACGTCACCCAGGACGAGACCGACGCCGCCCTCGCCGTCGCCGAGACGGTGGTCTCCGCCCCGGTCACGGTGGAGGTCGGGGACCAGCGCCCGGAGCTGCCGCCCGCCGCGCTCGCAGGGGCGGCGTCGTTCCCGGCGGTGGACGGCGACCTGGTCCTGACCTGGGACGAGGACGCGCTCGACGAGGCCGTGCTGGACCGGACCAAGGACCTCGAGTCCGACCCGACCGAGGCGCGGTTCGTGTTCGCCGACGACAAGCCGACGATCAAGGGCGGCAAGGCGGGCGCGGAGCTCGACCCCGCAGCCCTCACGGTGGCCGTCGACGGCGCCGCGACCTCGACCTCGACCGACGAGCGCACGGTCGCGGTCGAGCTCGTCCCCGTCGAGCCCGAGTCGTCGGCGGACGACCTGAAGGAGCTCGGGGTGAAGAAGAAGATCGTCGAGTTCTCCACGCCCCTGACCGACGAGCCGGTCCGGACCCAGAACCTGCGTGCGGCGGCCAAGAAGGTCACGGGCGTCCTGGTCCGTCCGGGCGACGAGTTCTCCGTCTCCGACACCCTCGCGCCCATCACGGTGGAGAACGGGTACTCGGTGGCGCACGTCGTCGTGGACGGCTTCGTCAAGGACGAGATCGGCGGCGGGTTGTCGCAGATGGCGACGAGCACCTACAACGCCGGGTTCCTCGCGGGCTTCGAGGACATCACCCACAAGCCGCACTCGTACTACTACGACCGGTACCCCGAGGGCCGCGAGTCGACCATGTACGTCGGTCAGATCGACGTGCGGTGGAAGAACGACTCGCCCTACGGGGCGCTGCTCCAGTCCTGGATCTCCGGAGACCGGCTGTACATCGCGGTCTGGAGCTCCGACTACTGGGACGTCTCCAGCTCCACCGGGCCGCGACGCGACGTCGTCGAGCCGACCACCGTCACGTCCGACAGCGACGGTTGCGCGCCCAGCGGCGCCGGCAACGCCGGGTTCACCGTGACCGTGACCCGCAAGGTCTCGCACGACGGCGACGTCGACAAGGACGAGGCGAAGACGTGGACGTACCAGCCGCAGAACAAGATCGTCTGCGAGTAGCCGCGCAGCTAGACTGCGCCGGTACGCGGGTCGGACGACCCCCACACACCAGTCGACGGCCCCGCGGGCCCGCTCGACGCTCGCGGAGGCCAGACGATGCTCGGACGCAGTGAGAGGGAGTCGGGCGAGCACGTCCGCCAGGCCGTCGAGTCGGCAGGGTGGACGAGGGCCGACGACGGCCCCGACGGCTCGGAGCGTCAGTCGGAGCTGCTGGACCTCGGGACCACGAGCGCCACGCTGGCGACGGTCGCCCGGATCGAGGGACTGCGCGCCGTGCTGCACATCGGTCACCCGTTGCAGCCCTCCGAGGACCTCGAGCGAGCACTCCTCGCCGCGGACCGCTCCCTCGTGGTGACGGGCGCCGTCGCGGTGCGCGCCGACTGGGTCTGGGTCGGTCCCTCGCGCGACGCTGGCGGCAGCGTCGTCGTCGACGAGGCCGGGATGCGCGACTGCCGCCACGTGCTGCGCGCGATGGGTGCCGCCCCGCGCCTCGTGCCCTCCCGCGCCGGCGTCGCCGAGCGGGTCGACCTCGCCGGGTCGGCCGGGTCGCTGGTGATCGAGCGGTCCCGCGTCCCCGCCGGGTTCGTGGAGCTCGTCGGCAGCGCACGGCTCACCGAGGGCGACCCGGTCTGGTACGGGCTCGTCGAGTCCCGCGCAGAGGCGGCGAAGGTCGAGGGTGAGGCCCAGGTCTGGTTCGCGTTCGGGCCCAGGGACGATCATCGCGGTTCGCTGCAGGAGACGCTGCGGGTCTTCGCCGACGTCGGCATCGACCTCGACCACCTGCGCAGCCACCCCTCGGCCGAGGGGCCCCACGTCTTCTTCGCCTCGTTCGCGTGCCCCGCGCCCACCGTCCTCGACGATCTCGTCGCGCGCCTCGACGACCGGGGTGTCGCGCGCCGGGTGCTCGCCGTGATCCCCGGCGTGACCTTCGTCCCCTCGCCCCAGGCGTTCCGCCCCGAGTGGGACGCGGCGCCCCGGGCCGCCGAGGCCCGGGCCGGACGGTGACCGGCGCGACGCCCCCGGGGGCCCTCGCCTACCTCGGCCCCGAGGGTTCCTTCACCCACCAGGCCGCGGCGGCGTGGTCGGCACGTCGCAGCGCCACGGGGGTGTGACGGCGGGCGGCTCGGCAGGCGCCTCGGCGGAGGTGCCGACACCGCGGCTGGTCCCGCTCGACGGGGTCGGCGCCGTCTACGGTGCGGTCGCCTCCGGGGACGTCGACCTCGGCGTCGTGGCGATCGAGAGCACGGTCGAGGGCTACGTCGTGCCCTCCTCGACGCGATCGTGGGTGCCGCGGACGTGGTCGGGATCGACGAGACCGTGATCGACATCGAGTTCGACGCGTTCGTCCGCCCCGGTCACGGGCGGCTCACCGAGATCGTCGCGCACCCGCACGGTCTGGCGCAGTGCCAGGAGCTCACGCGGCGGACGGGCCTGCGCGAGGTCCCGGCCGCCTCCAACGCGGCAGCCTGCCGCGACGTCGCCGACCACCAGGTCGCCCTGGGACCGCCGCTGTGCGGTGAGCTGTACGGGCTGGAGACGTTCGAGCGGGGAGTCAACGACTACCGCGGTGCCAGGACCCGGTTCCTGACCATCGCCCCCCGGGCGGGGCGCGGCGCGCCCTCGCCGGGTACGCGGCGTCCGACCTGGGTCGCGGGTGGCGCACGATGCTCGCGATCACGCCGGTGGTCACGGGGCCGGGCGTGCTCGCGCGCATCACCGCCGCCTTCGCGCAGTCGGGCGTGAACATGTCGAGCCTCATCACGCGGCCGGTGAAGGCGCGCGACGGCTGGTACGTGTTCGTCGTGACCATCGACGCCGCGCCGTGGGACGAGGGGCTCGCGCAGGTCCTGCGCGACCTGCTGGCCGTGGGCGACTCGCTCAAGACCCTGGGCGTGTTCCCGGCGCGCTCCGACCTGGAGGGCTCGCCGGGCGCCGAGCACCTGCCCGACGGCGGGGTGCGGCGCGGCGCGACGGCCGCCGAGCTCGACGCGGCTCTGGTCTGGGGCGCGCCGTGAGCGCGTTGGTCGGCCGGGAGGCCAGGACCGTCGCCGTGGTCGGCCTCGGCCTCGTCGGGGGTTCGGTGGCTCGCCGGCTCGTGGACCAGGGGCTGGACGTCGTCGGCGTCGACCCGTCGGCGGCGACCCGGACGGCGGCTGCCGCGGTGGGCGTCCGGTGCGCCGGGAGCATCGGGGACCTGGCCGTCGAGTGCGGCTGGTCGGCCGGTGAGGTGCCCGACGTGGTCGTCGTGGCGGTGCCGCTGCGCGCGATGGCCGAGACGGCGCGCGAGCTCGCCTCGGCTCTGGGAGTGGGCGCGACGCGCGGCGGCGTGGTCCTGACCGACGTCGGGAGCGTCAAGGCGCCCGTGCGCGAGGCCTTCGCCGCGGCGGGGCTCGCCGGGTCCTACGTCGGCGCGCACCCCATGGCAGGCACCGAGCAGTCGGGCTTCGCGGCGTCGAGCGCGCAGATGCTGGCAGGCGCGCGCTGGGCGGTGACCGTCGACCCGGCGACCGACGCGCAGCGGCTGCAGACTCTCCTCCGGCTCGTCACCGGCCCCCTCGGTGGCTCTGCGGTCCTGCTGAGCGACGCTGACCACGACCGCGCGACGGCACTCGTGAGCCACGTGCCCCACGTGCTGGCGACCGAGCTGTTGCGGCTGGTGGGGCGGTCGCCCGTGCGCGACGTCGCGCTCGGCCTCGCCGCCGGCAGCTTCCGGGACGGCACGCGGGTCGGCAGGACGGACCCGCGTCGCACCGAGGCGATGGTGCGGGACAACGCGAACGACGTCGCACCGCTCCTGCGCGAGGTGGCCCGCGACCTCGCGGTGCTCGCCGGACGGCTCGAGCGCGGGGAGGACATCGCGGCGGTGTTCGACGAGCCCGCCCCGGTGCGCGAGACCCTGGCGCGCGGTGGCGACGGTGGCGGCGACGATGTGGACGCGGCTGGTGCGGCTGGTGCTGTCGGCAGTGCGGGGCACGGGGACGACTGGCGGGCCAGGCTCCTTGCCGAGGCGGCCGCGGGGGCCGTGGTGGTCGGCGTCGACGCGGACACCGGGGCGCTGCGCTACGCCTGACCTGCCTGACCGGCCTGCGCTTCCTCACCGGTCTTCCTGTCGGGTCGTGACCTGCCCGACCTGCCTGCCCTGCCCGACCGGCCTGCGTCTCCTGACCGGCCTGCGCTTCCTGACCGGTCGTCCTGTCGGGTCGTGACCTGCCTGACCTGCCCGTGCGGGCCGGGCCGGATCAGGGCCGCGCCGCGCCGTCGTCGGTCAGGACCTGCGTGATGCGCGGGTCGGGCGCGGCGGGATCACCTTGCTCGTGATGACGTCGCTGAGCGGCACGGTGATCTCCTGCCCTGCGCGGGCTCCCGCGTCGCACCGCACGACGACGACGGCGTCGCCCGGGTCCGCGGACGTCCCGGCACCGTCGTTCGCCTGGTCTCGTCGGACGACGGTCCCGAGCAGGTCGGTCATCGGTGGCCCGGGTGCGGGGGAGCGGTGGCGGACGACGACGCGCTCCCCGACGCGGCACGCTGCCCAGGGCGCGGTGCCGGGCGCGGTGCCGGTGCCGGTGCCGGTGCCGGGTTCGGTCGGGGTCACGGTGCTCCAGGTCTCGGTCGGTCGGGCGTACGGGCTCGTTGCGATGGTCCGGCGGCTGGACGGCGCACGGGCGAGCGTGGGGCGCGGGGGATACTAGGGTTCCAGTGTGCACGAGACCGTGCGCCCGCCCCCTGACCTTGGAAGGACAGCGCCGTGACCTACGTGATCGCTCTGCCGTGCGTCGATGTCAAGGACAAGGCGTGCGTCGAGGAGTGTCCTGTCGACTGCATCTACGAGGGTGACCGGTCGCTCTACATCCACCCGGACGAGTGCGTCGACTGCGGTGCGTGCGAGCCGGTCTGCCCCGTCGAGGCGATCTACTACGAGGACGACGTCCCGGAGGAGTGGAGCGACTACTACCGCGCCAACGTCGAGTTCTTCGACGACCTCGGTTCGCCCGGCGGTGCGGCGAAGATGGGCCTGATCCCCAAGGACGACCCGATGATCGCCGCGCTCCCCCGCAGGCCGAGGGCTGATCCTCCGGTGGGCCTCGGCGACCTGACTGGGCTCGCCTACCCCTGGGACACGCTCGCTCCGTACGTGGCGCGTGCGCGGAGCCATCCCGGTGGGTTGGTCGACCTCTCCGTCGGCACCCCCGTCGACCCGACCCCCGCGGTCGTGCGCGACGCGCTCGCCTCGGCGTCCGACGCGCCCGGGTACCCGACGACGCACGGCACCCCGGCGCTGCGTGAGTCCGTGGCGGCGTGGTTCGCCCGTCGCCGTGGGGTCCCGGACCTCGACCCGGACGCGGTGCTCCCGACCCTGGGCTCGAAGGAGCTGGTGGGGTTGCTCCCGTCGCTGCTGCGGCTCGGCCCGGGAGACGTCGTCGTGCATCCTGCGGTGGCGTACCCGACCTACGACGTCGGCGCGCGGCTCGCGGGGGCGACGGCGCTCGCGACCGACGACGTCGACGCCTGGGCGGGGCGAAGGGACGTCCGCCTGGTCTGGGTGAACTCGCCGTCGAACCCGACCGGCGCGGTCGCGGACCGTGAGCACCTGGCCCGCGTCGTCGCCGCGGCCCGGGAGATCGGCGCCGTCGTCGCGAGCGACGAGTGCTACGCCGAGCTCGGGTGGAGCGCGCCGTACGACCGCTCGGCGACGCCGAGCATCCTCGACCCCGAGGTCTGCGGCGGGTCCCACGACGGGCTGCTCACCGTGTACTCGCTGTCGAAGCAGTCGAACGTCGCGGGGTACCGCGCCGCGTTCGTCGCCGGCGACCCGACGCTGGTCTCCGACCTCCTCGCGACCCGCAAGCACCTCGGGATGATCGTCCCGGCGCCCGTGCAGGCCGCGATGCGTGCCGCCCTCGACGACGACGACCACGTCGCCGCGCAGCGGGAGACCTACCGGCGTCGGCGGGCGATGCTGCTCGACGGCGTCGCCGCGGCAGGGCTCGTGGTCGACCGGTCCGAGGCCGGGCTGTACCTGTGGGTCCGCCCGGACGGGCCCGAGCCCGCAGCGGGCGGGGCCCGGCCCGGCTCGGACCCGAGCGAGGCGCCGTGCTGGCAGGTGGTCGGCGGGCTGGCCGACCTCGGGATCCTCTGCGGTCCGGGAGTCTTCTACGGCCCGGCGGGCGCCTCGCACGTGCGCGTGGCCCTCACGGCGACGGACTCGGCGGTCGCCGAGGCCGCAGCCCGCTTGACGGGTGCGTGACCCGCGATTCCGGCGCTTGACCTGCGGCGGAGCCGTCGGGAACTCGCCGTCGACGTCGCGCAGTGTGACTCGGATCACAGCGATGTGAGGGTCTTGTGACGGTGGGGGATTGGTCACGTGCGAATGTTCCGGGATACCGTCACGACTGGGCAGCGACGTCCCCGCGCGTGTGCCCGCACTCGCCACGCAGCGAGCGGACGAACTCCACACGGACCGGTCCGAGCCTGCACCCGACCGGGTGCCAGGTGACGGACCTCTGAAAGGACACCCATGACCAGCACCTCCAGCGAGTCGGTGCAGCTCACCGCCGGCGGGACGACGCAGGACCTCCCGGTCGTCCCCGCGACCGAGGGCAACGACGGGATCGTCGTCTCCAGCCTGATGAAGACGACAGGCATGGTCACGGTGGACCCCGGGTTCACGAACACCGCGTCGTGCTCCTCGGACATCACGTACATCGACGGCGACGCCGGGATCCTGCGCTACCGCGGCTACTCGATCGACCAGCTCGCGTCGGGCTCGAACTTCCTCGAGGTCGCGTACCTGCTGATCCACGGCGAGCTCCCCGACAGCGCGACGCTCGACGCGTTCGTGGACCGGGTGAACCGTCACACGTTCGTCCACGAGGACTTCCGCACCTTCATGGGGACGTTCCCGCGCGACGGCCACCCGATGGCGGTGCTCGCCTCCGGGATCAACGCGCTCTCCACGTTCTACCCGGAGTCGCTCGACCCGCACGACCCCGAGACCGTCGAGCTCGCCACGGTGCTCCTCCTCGCGAAGACCCGCACCATCACGTCGTACCTGCACCGACGCCGCGCGGGTGAGCCGCTCCTGTACCCGGACTACTCGCGCGGGTACGTCGACGACTTCCTGCGGATGACGTTCGCGCGTCCGTACATGGAGTACCAGGCCGACCCGGTCGTCGTCGACGCCCTCGACAAGCTGCTGATCCTGCACGCGGACCACGAGCAGAACTGCTCGACGTCCACGGTGCGCATGGTCGGCTCGAGCAACGCCAACCTCTACGCGTCGGTCGCCGCCGGGGTCAACGCGCTGTCGGGGCCGCTGCACGGCGGGGCCAACGAGTCCGTGCTGACGATGCTCCAGCAGATCCAGGGCAGCGACGTCGACGTGGACTCCTTCATGACCAAGGTCAAGAACAAGGAGGACGGCGTCCGCCTCATGGGGTTCGGGCACCGCGTCTACAAGAACTACGACCCCCGCGCCGCGATCGTCAAGGAGAGCGCGCACGCCGTCCTGGAGAGCCTCGGCAAGAACGACCAGCTCCTCGACATCGCGATGGGGCTCGAGGAGATCGCGCTCAACGACGACTACTTCATCGAGCGCAAGCTCTACCCGAACGTCGACTTCTACACGGGTCTGATCTACAAGGCGATGGGCTTCGCCCCGGCGATGTTCACCCCGCTGTTCGCGCTCGGCCGCATGCCCGGCTGGATCGCCCAGTGGCGGGAGATGCAGAACGACCCCGAGACGAAGATCGGCCGCCCCCGGCAGATCTACACCGGTGCCACCGAGCGCGACTACGTGCCGCTCGACCAGCGCTGACGCAGCTCCTCAGTCGCCCGTGGCGGCCGCTCAGGCGGTCGCCACGGCGAGGTCCACGCGCACGCTCCCCGCAGGGAGCTCCTCGGTGCCCGCCGCGTCCGTGACCCAGCCGTCCTCGCCGCGGACCCAGCGTCGTCCGTCGACGGTGACCGCGACGGCGTCGGTCGTCGACGCGGTCGAGACCGCCCACTGCGCCACGGCCCAGGACATCCGCACGGCATCGTCCTCCCCGGTCCCGCCGAACCCGGTCGCGTGCACGACGACGGTCGCGCGCGGGTCGGCGTCCCCGCCGTCCTCACCACCGTTCGCTGCTCCCGAGCCGTCGTCCGGGGCCGCCGCCTGCTCCTCCACCGGGACGTCGCCCAGGTCACGTGTCACCCGCTCGGTGAACCCGCTGACGGCGTCCGCCGCCGCCGCCGGACTGGCGACGCCCCGCAGCAGGCAGGTCAGGGTCGCCGGGGAGTACCCCGTGAGGGCCGAGGCCCAGGCGCGCGAGCGGTCCGCGAAAGGCTGGTAACCCTCGGGGAACGCGGAGCGCTGGACGGCCCACGCCGCCTCGGTGACCCGCAGCTCCTCGTACCCGTCGACCTTCTCGAGCGCGTCGTAGAACGTGTTCGTCGCGTAGACCGGGTCCTGGACCTCGTCGACCGTCCCCCAGCCCTGCGAGGGGCGCTGCTGGAACATCCCGAGCGAGTCGCGGTCCCCGTGGTCGAGGTTGCGCAGCCGGGACTCGCCGTACGCGGTGGCGAGGCCGATCGTCGCGGCGCGCGCCGGCATCTCGCGGCGCACCGCGGTGAGCGCGACCAGCGCCGCGTTGTCGGCCTGCTCGGGCTCGAGACCGGTGTTCACGCCGTCGACCGCGGCGACGCAGCGCTCGTCGACCGGCGGCTCGACGTCGAGCAGGTGCAGCGCGGCGACGACCCCGCCGACGGCGAGCCCGCCCACGACGACGGTCGCGACCGCGCCGCCCACCACGGTCCGCGCCCTCATGCCCGCGACTCCGGCGACGCCGGCAGCACCGGCGGCTGCGGTCCTGCCACTGCTCGGGGCACCTGCGCGCCTCGTCAGTTGGCGTGCAGCGCGGCGTTCAGCTCGACGCCCGTCCCGGCGCGCGCGACCACCTCGACGCCGCCGGTCACGGAGTTGCGCCGGAACAGGAGGTTGTCGCGCCCCGAGAGCTCGCGGGCCTTCACGACGGTCGGGCCGTCGTCCGACCCCGGCTGCCCCGTCCCCACGACCGTCACCTTGGTCCCGGCGGTCACGTAGAGGCCGGCCTCGACGACGCAGTCGTCGCCGAGCTGGATCCCGAGGCCGGAGTTCGCGCCCAGGAGGGAACGCTCGCCGATCGAGACGACCTCCTTGCCACCGCCCGAGAGGGTCCCCATGATCGAGGCGCCGCCACCGACGTCGGAGCCCTCGCCGACGAGGACGCCCGCGGAGATGCGGCCCTCGACCATCGAGTGGCCGAGCGTCCCGGCGTTGAAGTTCACGAAGCCCTCGTGCATGACCGTGGTGCCCGAGGCGAGGTGGGCGCCGAGGCGGACGCGGTCGGCGTCGGCGACGCGGACACCGGTGGGGACGACGTAGTCGACCATCCGCGGGAACTTGTCCACGCCGTAGACCGTGACCGGCATCCCGGTCGCCGCGCGCAGCCGCAGCCGGGTCTCCTCGAAGCCCTCGACGGCGCAGGGGCCCTGGCTCGTCCACACGACGTTGGCGAGCACGCCGAACAGCCCGTCGAGGTTCAGCCCGTGCGGCCGGACGAGACGGTGGGAGAGCAGGTGGAGCCGCAGGTAGGCGTCGGCCGTGTCGGCCGGCGCCGCGTCGAGGTCGACCTCGGTGCGGACGACCACGAGGGACACGCGGCGCGCCTCGTCGGTCTCCTCGAGCACCGTCAGGGACGCCGGAGCCGGGCTGTCGGGAGCGGCCCCGAGGGCCGGGGCCGGGTACCAGACGTCCAGGGTCACGCCGTCGGCCGTGACGGTCGCGAGGCCGTCGGCCCAGGCGGAGCGGACGGTGGTGCCGGCGGTCTGCTGCTCAGAAGTCATGCGTCCAGCGTAGTCGGCGCGCGGGAGCCTGCCGGTAGGGTCCGGGGCATGGACGACCAGACCCCGGACGGCACGACGCCGCGGCTCCCGCACCGATCTCCCTCGACCCCGCCGGTGACCTGGTGGACCTCTGGCGCGTGGTCTGCGACGCCCCGTCCGTCAGCGGCGACGAGGGACCGCTCGCCGACGCGGTGGAGGCGGCCCTGCGCGCGTGCGACCACCTCACGGTCCTGCGGGACGGCGACGCGATCGTCGCGCGGACCACGCTCGGGCGCGACCGGAGGGTGGTCGTGGCGGGGCACCTGGACACGGTTCCGCTCACCGACCCGCCGAACGTCCCGACGTGGACCGAGGGCACCGGCGACGACGCGGTGCTCTGGGGCCGCGGCACGGTCGACATGAAGGGCGGGCTCTCGGTCCAGCTCGCGCTCGCCGTCGAGCTCACGGACCCGGTCGTCGACGTCACCTGGGTGTTCTACGACCACGAGGAGGTCGCCGCGCACCTCAACGGGCTCGGCCGGCTCGTCGACCACCACCCGGAGCTGCTCGTCGGGGACCTGGCGATCCTGGGGGAGGCGACGAACGCGGGCATCGAGGGCGGCTGCAAGGGGACGCTGCGCGTCGAGGTCACGACCACCGGGGTCGCGGCGCACTCAGGCCGGCCGTGGATGGGGGTCAACGCGATCCACGCCGCCGCCGAGGTCCTCGCTCGGCTCGACGACTACGAGGCGCAGGACGTCGAGGTCGACGGGCTGGTCTACCGCGAGGGGATGAGCGCGGTCGGGATCTCGGGCGGGCTCGCGGGGAACGTCGTCCCCGACCTGTGCACCGTGACCGTGAACTATCGCTTCGCACCGTCGCTGTCGCTCGAGCAGGCGGAGGCCCACGTCCGCGAGCTGTTCGACGGCTTCGACGTCCGGGTCACGGACGCGGCGCCCGGGGCCCGTCCCGGGCTCGACGCGCCGCTGGCCCGCGAGTTCGCGGACACGGTCCAGGCGCTCACCGGCGTCGCGCCCGCCGCCAAGCAGGGGTGGACCGACGTCGCCCGCTTCTCCGCGCTCGGGGTCCCGGCCGTGAACTTCGGCCCTGGCGACCCGCTCCTGGCGCACAAGGACGACGAGCACTGCCCGGTCTCCGACGTCCGGACCTGCTACTCGGCCCTGCGCTCCTGGCTGGCCGGGTGAGGCACCGAGCGTTCACCGGCCGTTCGCCGGACACGTGCGCCCTGGTGCCGCCCACCACGTCCCGGCCGGCCGTAGGCTCGTGCGCATGAGCGACGAAGGCCTTCCTCAGTCGGGCTCCGGCTACCGCAAGGGGCCCGTGCTGCTGCGCGGCACCCAGATCCCGCGCCAGACCACGGACGCGCGCCTCCTCGACACGAAGGAGGACGCCGACTGGGTCCACAGCGACCCGTGGCGGGTCCTGCGCATCCAGAGCGAGTTCGTCGAGGGCTTCGGCGCGCTCGCCGAGCTCGGACCCGCGGTCTCCGTCTTCGGGTCCGCCCGGACCAAGCCCGACCACCCCGACTTCGCGCTCGCCGAGACGGTCGGACGACGTCTGGTCGAGGAGGGCTACTCCGTCATCACCGGCGGTGGTCCGGGGATCATGGAGGCCGCGAACAAGGGCGCGTCCGAGGCCGGGGGGACGTCGGTCGGCCTCGGGATCGAGCTCCCGTTCGAGCAGGGCGTCAACGAGCACGTCAACCTCGGGATCAGCTTCCGCTACTTCTTCACGCGCAAGATGATGTTCGTGAAGTACTCCCAGGGCTTCGTCGTGCTCCCCGGCGGATTCGGCACGTTCGACGAGCTGTTCGAGGCGCTCACGCTCGTCCAGACGCACAAGGTCACCGAGTTCCCGGTGGCCCTCGTCGGGAGCGACTTCTGGCAGGGCCTGCTCGACTGGGCGCGGGACGTCGTCCTGCCCCGGGGCATGATCTCGGAGCACGACCTGGAGCTCGTCCGGGTCTTCGACGACCCGGACGATGCCGTGCAGTACGTCTGCGACCGCGGTGCGGAGCTCGCCGCCGAGGAGGCCGCCGCCGTGCGGGAAGCAGCCGAGGCGGCTGCGGAGGCGGAGGCGGCCGAAGACGTGCGGGAGCACGGGCCGTCGTCGGACTCTGCGTCGGGTGCACCGTCGGACGCACCGTCGGGCGCTGCGCCGGCGACCGGGACCTCCGAGGCGTGACCGGTCAGAACGACGCGCACGACGGGGCACCGGCCGACGGACCGACGTCGACCGCATCCGTCCCGCCGGCGTCCGCGCCCCTGGTGCTGCGCGGGCGCGACCTCGGGCCCGGCCCCGTGGTCATGGCGATCGTCAACCGCACCGACGACTCGTTCTACGCGGGGGCGCGGACCCTCGACGACCGTGCCGCCATGGCAGCGGTCGAGCGGGCCGACCTGCACGGCGCGACCATCGTCGACGTGGGCGGCGTCCGGGCGGGCGTCGGGCCCGAGGTCTCGGCGACCGAGGAGGTCCGCCGCGTCGTGCCCATCGTGCGGCGCATCCGGGCCGAGCACCCCGACCTGCTGGTCAGCGTCGACACGTGGCGCGCCGAGGTGGCCGACGCCGCGGCGGACGCCGGCGCCGACCTGATCAACGACACCTGGGCCGGGCACGACCCCCGGCTCGTCGAGGTCGCCGGCCGGCACGGCATCGGGGTCGTGTGCTCCCACACGGGCGGTGCGCGGCCACGTACCGACCCCGTACGGGTCGAGTACCGGGCGCCGGAGACCGGGGACCCGCCGGCCGACCCGCGCGACGGCGTCGTGCTCGACGCCGTCGCGCACCTGACCGCCGCGGCGCGCCGCGCCGTCGCGTGCGGGGTCCCGGCACGGTCGGTCCTGGTGGACCCGACCCACGACTTCGGCAAGAACACCTGGCACTCGCTCCACCTGCTCCGCAGGACCGGTGCGCTCGCAGGCCTGGGGTACCCGCTGCTGATGGCGCTGTCCCGCAAGGACTTCATCGGTGAGTCGTTGGACCTGCCCGCCGACGAGAGGCTGGAGGGGACGCTCGCCGCCACGGCCGTCGCGGCCTGGCTCGGCGCGCGGGTGTTCCGCGCCCACGACGTCGCACAGACCGTGCGGGTGCTCGAGATGGTCGCTGTGCTGCGCGGGGACCTGCCGCCGGCGCGCGCCGTCCGGGGCCTGTGGTGAGGCACCCGTGAGCAGCCGGACGACGTCTCACCGCGCCCTCGGCCGGCGCCTGGTCGACCCGCGCGGCTGGCCCTGGTGGGTGCAGGTCCTCGCGGTGTACGGCGCTGCGCGGGCGGTGAGCGCGGTGGTGCTCATGACCGTCGCCGCGCACCAGGTCGAGAACCTCTGGACCCCGGCCTCGCCGTCCTACAGCGACTGGACGGGCCTGATGTGGGACTCGTCCTGGTACCGCACCATCAGCGAGGACGGGTACCCCGAGACTCTCCCGCGCGGCGACGACGGGACCGTCCAGCAGAACCCGTGGGCGTTCTACCCGCTGTACCCGATGCTGGTGCGCGCGGGGACCGCGCTCACCGGGCTCGGCTGGGAGGTCCTGGCGCCGACCCTCTCGCTGCTCCTCGGGGCGGCGGCGATGCTGGTGGTCCACCGCTTGGTGAGCACGGCCGACCGCGCGGTCGCCCGGCGGCCAGGGCTCCCGCTCGCGACCGTCGCCGTGGTGTCGCTGTTCCCGTCGTCTCCGGTGCTGCAGACCGCGTACACGGAGGGCCTCGCGCTCCTGCTGGTCGCCGTCACGCTCTACCTGATCGTCCGCAGGCAGTACGAGTGGGCCGCCGCGTCGGTGCTCCTGCTCGGGCTCTCGCGGGGTGTGGCGCTGCCGATGGCGTGCGTCGTCGTCTGGCACGGGGCGATGCGGGCGCGGGAGTGGTGGTCGACGCGCGGCGAGCGACGGGACGGCTGGTGGGTCGACCCGCTGCGGATCACCGTCCTGCTGTGCGCCACGGTGCTCTCCGGGGTGCTGTGGCAGCTCGTCGCGTCGTGGCGGACGGGGAGCCCGACGCCTACTTCAGCACGCAGTCCGCCTGGCGTGCCGGCGACGGGATCGTGCCGTTCCAGCCGTGGATCGACATCCCTCGCTGGCTGTGGGGCGACGTCGGGCCCTGGCTGGCGCTGGCCGTCGTGCTCGCGTTCGTGGCCGTCGTGCTCAGCCCCGTGATGCGCCGGCTCGGACCGGAGATGCAGGCATGGACCGGCGCGTACCTGGCGTACCTCGTCGCCGTGATCCCTCCCGGGTCGAGCCTGGTGCGCTTCCTGCTCCTGGCGTTCCCGCTCGCGGCGGCCCTCGTCGGCTGGACGAGGTCGAGGCTCTGGCTCGCCGCCGTCCTCGTCGCCGGGGTCGGCGGGCAGGTCTGGTGGGTCTGGACGTTCTGGCAGCTCGTGCCACCGACCGGGTGGCCGCCGTGACGGCCGTCCACGGCCGAACGGTGGTCGGGCACGGTGGTCGGGCACGGTGGCAGGGCGGTGGCCGGGTGGTGGTCGGGCACAGTAGCCGCTCGGCAGGTCGGGTCCGTGGCACGCCGCCGGTGAACTAGACTGTGACCTGGACCTCCGCGGAGCGAGGTCCACGAGAATCGTGCCGCTCCGGCGGTTGCCGCCGGACACGTGCCGGCGGGTCGCCGGCACCAGAACATGAATGGAGTGCCACCCATGGCTGCGATGAAGCCACGCACGGGCGACGGGCCGCTCGAGGTGACCAAGGAGGGTCGCGGGATCGTCATGCGTGTGCCCCTGGAGGGCGGTGGCCGGCTGGTGGTCGAGCTCAACGCGACCGAGGCCAGCGAGCTCAGCGAGGCGCTCAAGGGCGTCGGCTGACCCAGCGGACGCACGAGCGAGAACGCGCAGGAGCACAGCGGGGCGGAGGACGATCGGGCTCGGACCCGGCGCCGCGCCCCGCTGTTCGTGCGTCTGCCCACCGAGAGGCGGGCACTACGCGGGGCAGCGCCGCGCGGGCAGCGGGCAGCGCTCGGGTGGGTGCTCGTGCGGAGCGATCAGCGGCGCACGGCCAGCAGCAGGCCGTCGCCCACCGGCAGCATCGCCGGGACGACCCGCTCGTCGTCGCGCAGCTGCCGCCCGACGTGCCGCACGATCGTCGTGGTCTCGTCACGCACGGCAGGGTCGGCGACCCGACCTCGGGCCAGCGCACCGTCGATCGCGAGCACGCCGCCGGGACGCAGCAGCCGGAGCGCCTGCTCGGCGTGGTCGGCGTACCGAGGCTTGTCGGCCGCGACGAGGACCAGGTCGTAGGCGCCGTCGGTCAGGCGCGGCAGCACCTCGGAGGCGCGACCGGGGATGGTGCGGGTCCGCGTCGAACGGATCCCGGCCTCGGCGAACGCGGTCTTGGCCGCCCGCTGGTGCTCGACCTCGATATCGATGGTGGTGAGCACGCCGTCCGTGGGCATCCCGCGCAGGAGCCACAGCGAGCCGACCCCGGTGCCGGTGCCGACCTCGACGACGGCGCGGGCGCGCAGGGCGGCGGCGACGGCGCTCAGCGCCGCTCCGGTGCCGGCGGAGATGCTCGCGCACCCGAGCTCGGCTGCTCGGCCGCGGGCACGGAGCAGGACCTCGTCCTCCGGGACGAAGTCCTCGCAGTACATCCAGGACGAGACCTGTGCGCTCGCGCTGCCGGCGTCGTTGATCAGAGCCTCCGTGGTCCGGGGGCGGCATCCGGTCGGACGCCGCGGTGCGGTCGATGCTACCGGTCGCGTCGCCCGCGACCCGGCTGCCGCACCGTATCGTTGCAGCGTGGCTGACGAGCGAGGCGAAGAGGTACAGGACCGTGCCCGGGACGCCGAGGGCGTGCCCGAGCAGCCGTGGCACGCGCCGGGCGGCCCCGCGACGTCGACACCCCCGTCGAGGGTGTCCACCGGTGAACCGCCTCGGCCGGAGCCGAGCGCCGGGCCCGCCGCGCCTGCTGACCACGCCCAGCACTCGTGGTCGACCGCGGGTGGGTCGCACCAGAACCCGGGGGCGTGGGGGAGTACGGGCAGCAGACGCCGTTCGGCACCGGCATCCCCGTGGCGCCCGGCGTGCCGGACACGGGGTGGCCGCGTCAGCGCGCGCGCCGGACGGGACCGTGGATGAGTGCGGGGGTCGCCGTGATCGCGCTGGTCGCCGGCGCCCTGGGCGGTGTCGCGGCGGAGCGGATCGCCGACGGGGTGGGCGTGTACCGGCCCGTGGACGCCGACCTGCCGCAGGCGTCGACCGGCAGCGCGTCGGACACGGGTTCGGGCACGGACGGCGTCGCTGCGATCGCGGCCCGCATCACGCCGAGCGTGGTGTCCCTGCAGGTCGAGGGCGACCAGGGCGTCGCCACCGGCTCCGGGGTGATCGTCCGGGAGGACGGGTACGTCCTGACGAACGACCACGTGGTGGCCGGCGCGGCGGGCGACGACGCGATCCGGGTGCTCCTCGCCGACGGCAGCCGCCAGGACGCGACCCTCGTGGGCCGTACCTCGGACTACGACCTCGCCGTCGTCAAGATCGACGCGGAAGGCCTCGCGCCGCTCGTCCTCGCGGACTCCGACGCCGCCGTGGTGGGCGATGCGGTCGTGGCCGTCGGGGCCCCGCTCGGTCTGGACGGGACGGTGACCACGGGGATCGTCAGCGCTCTGAACCGCCCGGTCACCGCGGGCGACCAGAGCGGCACGGCGTTCATCAACGCCATCCAGACCGACGCGGCGATCAACCCGGGCAACTCCGGGGGCCGCTGGTCGACATGGACGGCGAGGTCGTGGGGATCAACTCCGCGATCGCCCAGCCCCCGGCGCCGCACAGGCGACGGGGAGCATCGGCCTCGGCTTCGCGATCCCGTCCAACCAGGCCCGCCGGACCACCGAACAGCTCATCGAGCAGGGCTTCGCGACCTATCCCGTCATCGGGGTCCTGCTGGACGAGCGCTACACCGGCGAAGGGGTCCAGGTCCTCGAGGAGTCTGCCGACGGCCAGTCCGCAGTCGTCCCGGACGGCCCGGCCGCGGACGCCGGGATCGAGCCCGGCGACGTGATCCTCGCCATCGACGGGCGACCTGTCACGCAGACCGACGAGCTCGTGGTCGCGATCAGGGCGATGGCACCGGGGGACACCGTCGAGCTGACCGTCCGGCCGGGCGGCGACGCGTCGCAGGAGCGCGACGTCGAGGTGGTCCTCGACGAGGCGACCAGTGAGTAGTGTGACGCCGTGGTAGGCATCAACGGGGGCGAGCTGCTCATCATCCTGGTGCTCGCGGTCCTGCTCATCGGGCCCGAGCGGCTCCCCGGGTACGCGGAACAGCTCGGCAGGCTCGTCCGCAGCGCCAAGAAGTGGTTCGACTCGGCCCGATCACGGGTCGACGAGGAGCTCGGCGACGAGGTCAAGGACGTCGACTGGGCGGCCCTGGACCCGCGCCAGTACGACCCGCGCCGCATCGTGCGGGACGCGCTGCTCGACCCGGGCGAACCTGCCGCCACCGGCGCGGCCGGTGCCCGCGGGAGGGTTGCGGCCGCTGGAACGAGCACGGCGGCGGGTGCGGCCGGTGCGGCCGCTGGAACGAGCACGGCGGCGGGTGCCTCCGGCGCCCGGCCTGCCGGTGCGACCGCCCGGCCTGCCGGGCCGACCGGCCCGACCGGGGCCGCCGGTGAACCGACACCTGGGACGGTCGTGGCGCCGTTCGACGACGAGGCGACCTGAGCGGTCGCCCGGCCGGACCGTGCGGTCCGTACGGTCCGCTCGGTCGCGGGGGACGGCGTCCGACCCCGAGGCCCCTACCGCGGACCGTCCTCGAGTGCTCGCACGACCTGGCACAATGGCCGCCATGCCCGATCAGCACGCCGACGACGCCTTCCTCCGACAGGCCGGCGGCCGCCCCCGCATCCTGTCCGGCATGCAGCCGACGGACGACACACTCCACCTCGGCAACTACATCGGCGCCCTCACGCAGTGGGTGGCCCTCCAGGACGACCACGACGCGCTGTACTGCGTCGTCGACCTCCACGCGCTGACCGTCAACCCCGACCCCGCGCTCCTGCGTCGGCGGTCGCGGCTCACCGCCGCCCAGTACCTCGCGGGCGGGGTCGACCCGGAGCGGTCCACGCTGTTCTGCCAGTCGCACGTGCCGCAGCACACCCAGCTCGCCTGGATCCTCGAGTGCCAGACCGGCTTCGGCGAGGCGTCACGGATGACGCAGTTCAAGGACAAGTCCGCGCGCCACGGGACGGACGGCACCTCGGTCGGCCTCTTCACCTACCCGATGCTCATGGCAGCCGACATCCTGCTGTACGACACCGCGCTCGTCCCCGTCGGCGAGGACCAGCGCCAGCACCTCGAGCTGACCCGCAACCTCGCCGAGCGGCTCAACGCCCGGTTCGGTGCTGGGACCGCGGTCGTCCCGGACCCGCACATCGTCAAGTCGGTCGCGAAGATCTACGACCTGCAGGAACCGACGTCCAAGATGAGCAAGTCCGCGGCGAGCCCGAAGGGGCTCATCGGGCTGCTGGACGACCCGAAGGTCGCCGCGAAGAAGATCCGCTCGGCGGCGACCGACTCCGGGACCGACGTGCGCTTCGACCGCGAGGCCAAGCCCGGGGTATCGAACCTGCTGTCCATCTTCTCCGCGCTCACCGGCCGGGACGTCGACGCGATCGCCCGCGACTACGACGGGCGAGGCTACGGCCACCTCAAGGTCGACCTCGCCGAGGTCGTCGTCGCGTTCCTCGAGCCGTTCCAGGAACGGGCGCGCACCTACCTCGACGACCCCGCCGAGCTCGACCGGGTGCTGCTGCGCGGGGGCGAGCGTGCCCGCGAGCTCGCCCAGGGCACGGTCGACCGGGTCTTCGACCGGGTCGGCCTCCTGCCCTCGGGATCGAGCCGGGACGCCTCGATCGACGTGCCGAGCGGCGCAGCACGGTGAACCTCCCGGAGCGCGCCGACGGTCAGCTCAGGGTCGGCGTCGCGATCGACGTCCCCGAGCCGTGGTCGACGCAGCTCCAGGCGGCGCGGGCGCGCTTCGGTGACCCGCTCGCCGACGCGATCCCGCCCCACGTGACCCTGCTCGGCCCGACCGTGGTGGACGAGGACGCGATCGACCGGCTCCACGAGCACCTCCGCGCCGTGTGCGCGCAGAACCCCGCCTTCCGCCTCCACCTGCGCGGGACGGCGACGTTCCGGCCGGTCTCCCCGGTCGTGTTCGTCCAGGTCGTCGAGGGCATCGCCGAGTGCGAGCGGCTCGAGGGAGCGGTGCGCAGCGACCTGCTGGCGCAGCCCCTGCGGTTCAACTACCACCCCCACGTGACCGTCGCCCACGAGGTCGGGGACGCGGCGCTGGACCGCGCCTTCGAGGAGATGGCCGGCTTCGACGCGAGCTTCGCGGTGGACTCCGTCCACCTCTACGAGCACGGCGACGACGAGGTGTGGCGCCCCGTCCACGCATTCTCGCTCGCGGGCGAGGGTGACGTCCGCTGACTAGGGTCTGACCATGGCAGACGCACCGAGCAGCACGACCGAGACCTCCACGGTCGCGACGCTCGTCGACCGCGGCAAGAAGGTCGCGGACTGGTGGAAGCACAGCCGCCCGGGGCGCGCGATGCAGCACTACGGCGGCGAGCGGGGGACCCTGCTGTGCGGCGGGATCGCGTTCTCCGCGCTGTTCTCGGTCTTCGCGGCCCTCGCGATCGGCTACACGATCTTCGCGAACGTCCTCGGGTCGAACACCGAGCTGCAGACCACGGTCCTGAACGAGATCAACTCGTTCGTGCCGGGGCTCATCCAGACCGCCGAGGAGCCGGACGGCCTGCTGGAGCCGTCCCAGCTCCTGGTGGCCCAGGGCTTCAGCTGGAGCGCGATCATCCCCGCGCTGGTGCTGCTGTGGACGGCGATCAGCTTCATGACCTTCCTGCGCCGCGGGGTCCGGGCGATGTTCGGGCTCTCCGAGATCGGCCAGAACTTCGTCCTCGGCAAGGTCTGGGCGCTCGTCGGGTTCCTCGGCCTCGCCGTCGGCGTGGTGCTCTCGTCGGGCGTCAGCATCGTGGTCTCGAGCCTCGGCACGTGGTTCCTCGACCTCGTCGGCGTGGGCACGGGCCACGACTGGCTGCTGACGGTCGCCGGGCTCGCCGTCAGCCTCCTCATCGACACGACGGTCGTCGCCGGCATCGTCGTCGTCGTCGCCGGGGCGCGTCCGTCCCGGCGGGACCTCTGGATCGGTGCCCTGATCTGCGGCGTGGCGTTCGCGGTGCTGCGGTACGCGGGGACGAGTCTCGTCGTCGGCAGCGCGACCGCGAGCCCGCTGCTCGGTTCGTTCGTCGTCGTCGTGACCCTGCTGCTGCTCGTGAACTTCATCTCGCGGGTGCTGCTCATGGTGTCGGCCTGGATGGCCGACCCGCCGTTCGTCGAGCCGCACCCCGACCCGGTGGAGACCCCCGAGGAGCGCGCCGAGCGCGAGCGTGCGGTCCGGGAGGGCCCGGGCACCGGCTACCTCTGGAGCCCCGTGGTGCGCGGCATCCGGCGCGGCGTGCGACCGCGTCCGCGGCGGCTCGTCGAGCGCGGCGAGGCGCTGCGCCCGGAGACTCGCCCCGAGGACTAGGACCCGCCGAACAGGCCACAGGACGAGGTCCCGCCGAACCGGCGCACACGACCCGCCGGCCGGCCCACAGGACCGGGGCGAGGACCGCGCCCGGCCCGGGGGCGTCGTCCGACCCGTCCCTGGGACACGAACGACGCCGTACCCCCGGAGGGATGCGGCGTCGTCGTCGTGCTGGGTCGTGCCTCAGAAGGCGCGCGTGATCATCGCGCGCTTGACCTCCTGGATCGCCTTCGTGACCTCGATGCCGCGCGGGCATGCCTCGGTGCAGTTGAAGGTCGTGCGGCAGCGCCACACGCCCTCCTTGTCGTTGAGGATCTCGAGGCGCTGCGTGGCGCCGTCGTCGCGCGAGTCGAAGATGAACCGGTGCGCGTTGACGATGGCCGCGGGGCCGAAGTACTGGCCGTCGGTCCAGAACACGGGGCACGAGCTCGTGCAGGCGGCGCAGAGGATGCACTTCGTCGTGTCGTCGAAGCGCTCGCGCTGCTCGGACGACTGGATGCGCTCCTTGGACGGCTGGTTCCCGTTCGTGATGAGGAACGGCATGATCTCGCGGTAGGAGGCGAAGAACGGCTCCATGTCGACGACGAGGTCCTTGAGCACGGGCAGGCCCTTGATGGGCTCGACCGTGATGACCTTGTCGGGGTTGACGTCCTTCAGGAGCGTCTTGCAGGCGAGGCGGTTGCGGCCGTTGATCCGCATCGCGTCCGAGCCGCACACACCGTGGGCGCAGGACCGCCGGAACGTCAGCGAGCCGTCCTCCTCCCACTTGACCTTGTGGAGCGCGTCGAGCACACGGTCGGTGCCGTGCGCCGTGACGGTGAACTCCTCCCAGGTCGCCTCGGGGCCGTTCTCGGGGGAGTAGCGGCGGATGCGCAGCGTCACGTCGAACGTCGGGATCTCGCCGGCCGTCGCCGTCTCGGTGCTCGCGGCACCGTCCAGGGTGGCAGTCATCAGTACTTCCGCTCCATCGGCTCGTAGCGGGTCTGGATCACGGGCTTCGAGCCGAGGACGACCTTGTAGCCGTCGAACGACTCCACGTGGTCGAAATACTCCCCGACCGTCCCGTCCACGGCGTCCGGGGCGTCCGTGGGGCGCCGGTACGTCATGGTGTGCAGCATGTAGTTGGTGTCGTCGCGGTCCGGGAAGTCCTCGCGGTAGTGGCCCCCGCGGGACTCCTTGCGGTTGATCGCGGCGACGACGGTGACCTCGGCGATGTCGAGCAGGAACCCGAGCTCGAGCGCCTCGAGGAGGTCCGTGTTGAACATCTTGCCCTTGTCCTGCACCGAGACGGTCTTGAACCGCTCCTGCAGCCCGCGGATGTCGTCGAGCGCCTGCGCGAGCGACTCCCCGGTGCGGAACACCTGGGCGTTCGCGTCCATCGTCTCCTGCAGCTCGCGCCGCACCTCGGCGACGCGTGCGCCGTCGGGCCGGTCACGCATCTCGTCGAGCTGCGCGACGGTGCGCGCGGCCGCGTCCTCGGGCAGGTCGCGGAACGTGGCGGTCTTCGCGTACGCGGCGGCCGTGCGCCCGGCGCGCTTGCCGAAGACGTTGATGTCGAGCAGCGAGTTGGTCCCGAGGCGGTTCGAACCGTGGACGGAGACGCAGGCGACCTCGCCGGCGGCGTACAGGCCCTTGACGACGTTGTGCGAGTCGCGCAGCACCTCCGCGTCGACGTTGGTCGGGATGCCGCCCATCGCGTAGTGCGCGGTCGGGTAGACCGGGACGGGCTCGGTGTACGGCTCGATGCCGAGGTACGTGCGGGCGAACTCGGTGATGTCCGGGAGCTTCGCGTCGATGTGCGCGGGCTCCAGGTGCGTCAGGTCGAGGAGCACGTAGTCCTTGTTCGGGCCGCAGCCCCGACCCTCGCGGACCTCGTTCGCCATCGAGCGCGCCACGATGTCGCGAGGCGCGAGGTCCTTGATGGTGGGCGCGTAGCGCTCCATGAACCGCTCGCCGTCCGAGTTGCGGAGGATCCCGCCCTCGCCGCGCGCGGCCTCGGAGAGCAGGATCCCGAGCCCGGCCAGGCCCGTCGGGTGGAACTGGAAGAACTCCATGTCCTCCAGCGGGAACCCGCGGCGCAGCGCCAGAGCCATGCCGTCGCCCGTCAGCGTGTGGGCGTTCGAGGTGGTCTTGAAGATCTTGCCCGCGCCGCCCGTGGCGAACACGATCGACTTCGCCTGGAACACGTGGATCTCGCCGGTCGCGAGGTCGTAGGCGACGACGCCGGTCGCGTTGACCTCCTCGCCGTCCGGCACGTCGCCCTCGGAGAGGTCGTGGTCGGTGATGAGGTCGAGGACGTAGAACTCGTTGAAGAACTCGACGTCCTGCTTGACGCAGTTCTGATAGAGCGTCTGCAGGATCATGTGGCCGGTGCGGTCGGCCGCGTAGCACGAGCGCCGGACGGCGGCCTCGCCGTGGTTGCGCGTGTGCCCGCCGAAGCGGCGCTGGTCGATGCGGCCCTCAGGGGTGCGGTTGAACGGCAGACCCATGCGCTCGAGGTCGAGCACGGCGTCGATGGCCTCCTTGGCCATGATCTCGGCCGCGTCCTGGTCGACCAGGTAGTCGCCGCCCTTGACCGTGTCGAACGTGTGCCACTCCCAGTTGTCCTCCTCGACGTTCGCCAGCGCGGCGCACATGCCGCCCTGCGCCGCTCCCGTGTGCGAGCGCGTCGGGTAGAGCTTCGAGATGACGGCTGTACGGACCTCGCCCGAGGCCTCGAGGGCCGCGCGCATCCCGGCGCCGCCGGCACCGACGATCACGACGTCGTACTGATGGGTCTGCATCGGGGTCGATGCCTCCTGGCGTTGGGGTGGTGCGAGGGTCTTGGCGTGCTGGGTGCGGTGGTGCCGCGCTCAGTCGAAGCAGATGGAGGGCAGCAGCTCGGCGGGGGAGCCGGCCGGGCACGGGTCGAAGGTGAAGATCACGAGGGTGCCGAGCACCACGACCACGGTGAACGCGGCGTACAGCGCGAGCTTCAGCACGAGCCGGGTGCCGTCGCGCTCCGCGTAGTCGTTGATGATCGTGCGGACGCCGTTGGTCCCGTGGATCATCGCGAGCCACAGCATGAGCAGGTCCCAGACCTGCCAGAACGGGCTGGTCCACTTGCCGCCGACGAACGCGAAGTCGATCGCGTGCACGCCGTCGCCCACCATCAGGTTCACGAACAGGTGCCCGAAGATGAGGACGAGGAGCACGACGCCCGAGGCGCGCATGAAGATCCAGCCGTACAGCTCGTAGTTCGAGCGCGTGACCTTCTTGCGGTCGTACGAGGCGCGGGGCGCGGCGAGGTCCGGTGTCGTGGTCATCAGTGACCCCCTCCGAAGACGTTCATCAGGTGACGCGGGGCGAACCCGGCCATGGTGACGACGAACAGGCCGATCACGACCCAGAGCATCACGCGCTGGTACTTGGGGCCCTTGGCCCAGAAGTCCACGACGATGATCCGGATGCCGTTGAAGGCGTGGAAGACGATCGCCGCGACGAGACCGAGCTCGCCGAGGCCCATGACCGGTGTCTGGTAGGTCCCGATCACGGCGTTGTACGCCTCTGGCGAGACCCGCACCAGCGCGGTGTCCAGCACGTGCACGAGCAGGAAGAAGAAGATGAGCACGCCGGTCACGCGGTGCGCGACCCAGGACCACATGCCTTCGCGGCCGCGGTACAACGTGCCAGCGGGTGCACTCGGCACGGTTGGCCTCCTGTGACGGGATCCGATGACGTGCGGTGGCCCGGGACAGGGAACCGCGATGTCCGTTCTCTGGACGACCACTGTAGTGAACCTGACGGGCCGTCGTGACACCGCAGGGTGGATCCGCGCCCGAAGCGGGTCGGATTGTGACCTAATGCACACGAACGGGCGAGGCCGGGCGGGTCGGCGCGCGTCGATATCATCGGCGCATGGACACCCCGGGCGCGCCGATCGACGACTTCTACGCAGTGGTCCCCGCCGGGGGCGCCGGGACGCGGCTGTGGCCGCTCTCCCGCAAGGCCGCGCCCAAGTTTCTCCTGGACCTCACCGGCAGCGGTCGGTCCCTGCTGCAGGGGACCTATGACCGGCTCGCGCCGCTCGTCGGGCCGGGCGGCGTCGTCCTCGTCACGGGGGAGCGGCACGTCCGGGCGGCGACCGCCCAGCTCCCGGACCTCGCCGAGGGCGACGTCCTGGCCGAGCCCTCCCCGCGCGACTCGATGGCCGCCATCGGACTCGCCGCCGCGGTGCTCGAGGCGCGGCACGGCGACGTCGTCGTCGGGTCGTTCGCCGCCGACCAGGTGATCTCCGGCCGCGACGCCTTCGAGCGCGCCGTGCGCGAGGGGGTCGAGGCCGCGCGGGCCGGGTACGTAGCGACGATCGGGATCGCGGCGTCGCGGCCGTCGACCGCGTTCGGCTACGTCCGCAGCGGCCGGTCGCTCGACCTGGACGGGGCCCCCACCGCCCTGCACGCCGAGGGGTTCACCGAGAAGCCCGACGCGAGCACGGCCCGCGAGTACCTCGCGACGGGGGAGTACCGCTGGAACGCCGGGATCTTCATCACGCGCACGTCCGTCCTCCTGGGGCACCTGGAGCGCGAGCGGCCAGCACTCCACGAGGGCCTGCGCGCGATCGCGGCCGCGTGGGACGGTCCCGACCGTGACGAGGTGCTCGCCCGGACCTGGCCGTCGCTCGAGCGCATCGCCATCGACCACGCCGTCGCCGAGCCCGTGGCGGCGGCCGGCGGCGTCGCGGTGGTCCCGGGCACGTTCGGCTGGGACGACGTCGGCGACTTCAACTCGCTCGCCGCGCTCATGCCGTCGGTGGACGGCGCCGGTTCCAAGGTCCTCGGGGACGAGTCGTCCGTCGTGCGCCTCGACAGCGCCGGCTCGGTCGTCGTCCCCGGTGACAAGGTCGTCGCCGTGCTCGGCCTGGACGACGTCGTCGTGGTCGACACGCCCGACGCGCTGCTCGTCACGACGCGCGCGCGGGCGCAGCAGGTCAAGCGGATGGTCGACTCCTCCACGACCTGGGACTCGACGAGCTGCTCTGACGGTGCGGGCTACCCTCGCCCTGTGAGACACCAACCTGCGCCCGAGCGGTCCGCCGTCGGCTCTCGGATCGCGGGCCTCGTGGCCACGCTGAGCGACGAGCTCGTCGAGATCCGGCGCGACATCCACGCCCACCCGGAGATCTCGTCCACCGAGGTCCGCACGACCGCGCTCCTCGCCGAGCGGCTGCGCGCCGCCGGGCTCGACCCCGTGCTGCTGCCCGGGACCGGGCTCTACTGCGACATCGGCGAGGTCGCCGCCGGGACGGACCGCGTCGCGCTGCGGGCCGACATCGACGCCCTCCCGCTCGACGACGCCTGCGAGCTCCCGTTCTCGTCGACGGTCCCCGGCGCGGCCCACGCCTGCGGGCACGACGTGCACGCGACCGTCGTCCTCGGGGCGGGGCTGGTCCTCGCCGAGCTGGCCGCCGAGGGCGAGCTGCCCCGCGGCGTCCGGCTCGTCTTCCAGCCGGCCGAGGAGATCATGGTCGGCGCCCTCGAGACGATCGCCGCCGGGGCGCTCGACGGTGTCGGGGAGGTGTACGCGATCCACTGCGACCCGAAGCTCGACGTCGGGCAGATCGGAACCCGGATCGGGCCCATCACGTCGGCGTCCGACCTGGTGACGATCCGGCTGTCCGCGGCCGGCGGGCACACGTCGCGACCCCACCTCACGGGTGACCTCGTGTACGCGATGGGCAAGGTGATCACCCAGGTCCCCGCCGTCCTGAGCCGCAGGCTCGACCCGCGGTCCGGGGTGAACCTGACCTGGGGTGCGGTGGAGGCGGGCAGCACGCCCAACGCGATCCCGAGCGCGGGCACGCTCCGGGGCACGCTCCGGTGCCTCGACGCCCGGGCGTGGGAGGAGGCCGCGCAGGTCCTGCGCGACGCCGCGGAGCAGGTCGTGCTCCCGTACGGCGTCGCCGTGGAGGTCGACCACCAGCGGGGCGTGCCGCCCGTCGACAACGACGAGACGGCGACCGGCCGGATCGAGGTGGCCGCGCGGGACGTCGTCGGGCCCTCGTCCGTCGTCCTGACCGAGCAGTCGCTCGGCGGCGAGGACTTCGCCTGGTACCTGACGAAGGCGCGCGGCGCGCTGGCGCGCCTCGGGACCCGTACCCCGGGCGGCCACAGCCACGACATCCACCAGGGCGACCTGCGGGTGGACGAGCGGGCGATCGAGCACGGCGCGGCGCTCATGGCGCGCATCGCCGTCGGCTGACGCAGGACGTCCGTCCCGACAGGTGGACGAGCCGCGCACCTCCATGAGACGAACGGTGTCGCTTGCGTAACGAAGCCTCCGGCGGTCACCGGTGCGCGTTGCGGGTGCCCGAACCGTCGTTAGGGTTCCTGGCAACGGACCATTCGGAGCCGCGCCCTCCCCGTGCGACGACGCCCGCGGGAGCAGCGGTCCCCCGATGGTCGGGTCACACAAGACAGGAGCATTTCGTGAAGAGAGCGACGAAGGTCACCGCACTCGCAGCAATCTCTGCCCTCGCGCTGGCCGCGTGCGGCTCGGCGCCCGAGGAGTCCACGGACGCGGGCGCCGACGGTTCGACCGACGCAGGTGCGGACTTCAAGGCCTGCATGGTCTCCGACGCCGGTGGGTTCGACGACAAGTCGTTCAACGAGTCCGGGTTCAACGGCCTCACGGCGGCCGAGGACAACCTCGGGATCGAGACGGCGACCGCCGAGTCGCAGTCGAACTCGGACTTCACGCCGAACATCGACAACCTCATCGCGCAGGACTGCAACATGATCATCACGGTCGGGTTCCTGCTCGCGACCGCGACCGGCGACGCCGCCACGGCGAACCCGGACGTCGAGTTCGGGATCGTCGACTCGACCGCGCAGGACGCGGACGGCAACGCCCTCGAGCTGGACAACGTCAAGCCGATCAGCTTCGACACCGCCCAGGCCTCCTACCTCGCGGGCTACCTCGCCGCGGGCATGAGCGAGACCGGGACCGTCGCCACGTACGGCGGGCTCCAGATCCCCTCGGTCACCGTGTTCATGGACGGGTTCGTCGACGGCGTCGCCAAGTACAACGAGGACAAGGGCGCCGACGTCAAGACGCTCGGCTGGGACAAGGAGGGCCAGAACGGCTCCTTCGCCGGTGGCTTCGACGACCAGTCGCAGGGCCAGCAGCTCACGCAGACGTTCATCGACCAGGGCGCGGACATCATCCTGCCCGTCGCCGGACCGGTCGGCCTCGGCTCGCTCGCCGCGGCCAAGGACTCCGACGGCGTCTCCGTCATCTGGGTCGACTCCGACGGCGCCGAGACCAACCCCGACTCGGCCGACCTGATCCTGACCTCGGTCCTGAAGCAGATCGGCCCGGGCGTCGAGGACGTCATCACGGGTGCGGTCAACGACGAGTTCGACAACTCGCCGTACATCGGGACGCTGGAGAACGACGGTGTCGGTCTCGCCCCGTTCCACGAGTTCGAGGACACCGTCCCGCAGGAGCTCAAGGACGAGGTCGAGCAGCTCAAGCAGGACATCATCGACGGGACCATCACGGTCGAGTCGGAGAACTCGCCCAAGTGATCTGACCGACCGGTCGTGACCGGTCGCGAGGACCCTCGAGGCACACCGAGCCGACCCGGCGTCCGCCGGGTCGGCTCGGTCGTGCCGGGCTAGTGTCGTGACAGGGCGGTCGCAGCGTCGCCCCGCCGGAAGGAGACCGTGCGTGAAGCTCGAACTGCAAGGGATCACCAAGAGGTTCGGCCCTCTGGTGGCGAACGACAGCATTGACCTCGTGATCGAACCGGCGGAGATCCATGCGCTCCTCGGTGAGAACGGCGCGGGCAAGAGCACGCTGATGAACGTCCTCTTCGGGCTCTACACGGCCGACGAGGGCAAGATCCTCCTCGACGGCGAGGAGCGCACCTTCCGCGGACCTCGCGACGCTCTCGCTGCCGGCATCGGTATGGTCCACCAGCACTTCATGCTCGTCCCGGTCTTCACCGTCGCCGAGAGCGTTATGCTCGGGCACGAGGACGTGCGCGGCGGCGGCCTCCTGGACCTCGAGACCGCGCGTCGCCGGGTCAAGGAGCTCTCCGACCGGTTCGGGTTCGGTCTCGACCCCGACGCCGTCGTCGAGGACCTCCCCGTCGGCGTCCAGCAGCGCGTCGAGATCGTCAAGGCGCTCGCCCGCGAGGCGAAGGTCCTGATCCTGGACGAGCCGACGGCGGTGCTCACGCCGCAGGAGACCGACGACCTCATCGAGATCATGCGTCAGCTCAAGGACGCAGGGACCTCGATCGTGTTCATCACGCACAAGCTGCGCGAGGTCAAGGCCGTGGCCGACTCGATCACGGTGATCCGGCGCGGCGCCGTCGTCGGCACCGCGGAGCCGAGCGCGTCCGAGAACGAGCTCGCCGAGCTGATGGTCGGGCGCGCGGTCAGCCTGGGTCTCGACAAGGCCGTCGCCGAGCCCGGCGAGGAGACCTTCGTCGTCGAGGGCCTGACGGTCCGGGACGCGACGGACCAGACCGTCGTCGACGACGTCTCCTTCGCCGTGGCCCGCGGGGAGATCCTCGCCGTCGCGGGGGTCCAGGGCAATGGTCAGACGGAGCTCACCGAGGCGATCCTCGGCGTCCTGCCGTCGGCGGCAGGGTCCGTGACCCTCGAGGGCCGTGAGCTGCGGGGCTGCGCCCCAACGAGGTGCTCGCCGCGGGCGTGGGGTTCGTCCCCGAGGACCGCAAGGTCGACGGCCTCGTCCTCGACTTCACGGTGGCGGAGAACCTGGTGCTCGACCTGTACGACAAGAAGCCCTTCGCCAAAGGCGTCGGGCTCGACCTGAAGAAGATCCGCGCCAACGCGCAGGAGCGGATCGACGAGTACGACATCCGCACGCAGGGCGCCGGCCAGGAGGTCGGCCGGCTCTCCGGCGGCAACCAGCAGAAGGTGGTCGTGGCGCGCGAGCTCTCGCGCCCGCTCAAGCTGTTCATCGCGAGCCAGCCCACGCGTGGCGTGGACGTCGGGTCGATCGAGTTCCTGCACCGTCGGATCGTCAAGGAGAGGGACGACGGCACGCCGGTGATCATCGTCTCGACCGAGCTCGACGAGGTCAGCGAGCTCGCCGACCGCATCGCCGTCATGTACGAGGGCGGCATCATCGGCATCGTGCCGGGGGACACCCCGCGGTCGGTGCTCGGACTCATGATGGCCGGCGTCCCCCTGGAAGAGGCGCGCGCGAAGGCCGACGAACACCCCTCAGCCACGACGGGAGACGACCAGTGAGCGACGAGAAGCCCACCCCGCCGCCGCCGTCGTCCGCCGCGCCGGCACCGACGCGCGAACGCGACCCGATCGAGCACACCGCCGGGACCGGGGGACGCGCGGCAGCGACCCTGCGGGAGATCAGCACCGGGAACTTCGGCGTCACGGTCCTCGCGTTCGTCCTCGCGCTCGTGATCGGCGCGATCCTCATCATCGCGGTCGACGACGACGTCGCGGACGCCGCGGGGTACATCTTCGCGAGGCCCAGCGACTTCTTCGGGGCCGCGTGGAGCGCGGTCTCCGACGCCTACACGGCGCTGTTCCGCGGGGCAGTCCTCAACTACCAGGCGGACACCTTCGCAGGTGCGATCCGGCCGTTCACCGAGACCCTGACGGTCGCGACGCCGCTGATCATCGCGGCGCTCGGCGTGGCCGTCGGGTTCCGCGCCGGCCTGTTCAACATCGGTGCCCAGGGCCAGGTCATCATGGGCGCCATGATCGCCGGGTTCGTCGGCTTCACCTGGAACCTGCCGGTCGGTGTGCACCTCCTCGTCGCCCTGCTCGGCGGGATCATCGCCGGCGGGCTCTGGGCCGGTATCGCCGGGTTCCTGAAGGCGCGGACCGGTGCTCACGAGGTCATCGTGACGATCATGCTCAACTACGTCGCGCTGTACCTGCTGCAGTACGCCCTGACGACGAGCGTCTTCTCCACCGGCAACCAGCCGAAGAGCCCGAGCGTCGCGTCGTCGGCCCAGCTCCCGCTGATCCTCGGCGACCAGTTCCGGCTCAACGCGGGGTTCATCGTGGCGATCCTCGCCGCGATCTTCGTCTGGTGGCTGATGACCCGGTCGACCATCGGGTTCCGGTTCCGCGCCGTCGGCTCGAACGCGCACGCCGCGCGGACCGCCGGCATGAGCGTCACCGCGACGTTCGTGCTCGTCATGGTGGTCTCCGGGGCGCTCGCCGGCCTCGCCGGTGCGACACAGCTGCTCGGCACGGAGAAGTTCCTCACCGACGGGATCGCCGGCAGCCTCGGGTTCGACGCGATCACCGTCGCACTGCTCGGCCGGTCCAAGCCGGCGGGCATCTTCCTTGCCGGCATCCTGTACGGCGGGCTCAACGTCGGTGGCCGTGTCATGGAGGTCGCGACCGGCACGCCGATCGACATCGTCCTCGTCATCCAGTCGCTCGTGGTGCTCTTCATCGCTGCACCGCCGCTCGTCCGGGCGATCTTCAGACTGCCCGCCCCGACGACGAAGGAGGTCGCGGCATGACCGCCACCGAGGTCTCCACCGCTCCCGTCCCGGGGGCCGTCACCACGACCCGGGCCAGCCTCAGGACGCCGATCGTCCTCGCCGTCCTCGGAGTCGTCGCGCTCGTCTTCTTCGGGCTCCTGGGCTCCGCCGGCTCGACGACCACGTTCGGGGTCTCCGCCGGCACCGACTTCGTGACGATCGACCCCGTCGAGATCCCGAGCAAGGCCGGGGCGATCGTCCTCGCCGTCCTCGCGCTCGCGCTCGCCGCGTGGTCGTTCGTCATGGCCCGCGCCGGTCGCACGGTCCCGGTCTGGCTCGTCGCGGTCTTCGGGGTCCTCTGGGTCCTCGCGTTCCTCACCTGGGCCGTGGCCGACAAGTCCACGTCGCTCGTCAGCCTGATGCAGGGCTCGCTGCTGCTCGCCGTGCCGCTCGCCTTCGGGGCCCTCGGCGGCCTCCTGAACGAGCGCGCCGGGGTCGTGAACATCGCGATCGAGGGCCAGCTGCTGACGGGCGCGTTCGGCGCGGCGGTCCTCGCGTCGGTGACCGGCAACGCCTACGTCGGTCTCGTGGCGGCGCCGGTCTTCGCCCTGATCATCGGGTCGATGCTCGCGCTGTTCACGGTGAAGTACCACGTCAACCAGATCATCGTCGGTGTCGTGCTCAACGTGTTCGCCGTCGGTCTCACGAGCTTCCTGTTCAGCTCGGTGCTCAAGGAGAACGCGTCGCAGCTCAACTCCCCGCCGCGGCTCGAGGTCCTGCCGATCCCGCTGCTCTCGCAGATCCCCGTGATCGGCCCGGTCCTGTTCCGGCAGACCGTGATCGTCTACCTGCTGTACATCGCGGTGGCGGTCATCACCGTCGCGCTCTTCCGCACCCGCTGGGGACTGCGCGTGCGTGCCGTGGGCGAGTACCCGCAGGCGGCCGACACCGTCGGCATCAGCGTCGAGCGCACCCGCTGGAGCAACGTCCTCCTCGGTGCGGCGGTCGCCGGCCTCGGTGGCGCGTTCTTCACGATCGGCTCGGTCGGAGCGTTCGGCGAGGAGATGACGGCCGGCAAGGGGTACATCGCGCTGGCCGCGATGATCCTCGGGCGCTGGTCGCCGATCGGCGCGCTGACGGCTGCGCTGCTGTTCGGGTTCGCGGACAAGCTGCAGCAGGTCCTCGGCGTCCTCGAGACCCCGATCCCGAACCAGTTCATGCTGATGCTCCCGTACGTGGTGACGATCTTCGCCGTCGCGGGGCTCGTCGGGCGGGTCCGCGGCCCTGCCGCGGCCGGTGAACCCTACGAGAAGGGCTGACGCGTGACGTCGAGCACGCCGGGCGCCCCGGACGCGTCGGCCACGGACGTCGACTGGGAGGCGCTGCGCGCCGCGGCGCGCGACGTGATGGCCCGGGCGTACGCGCCCTACTCGCACTACCGGGTCGGTGCGGCCGCCCTGGTGGACGACGGCCGGCTCGTCGTCGGGTGCAACGTGGAGAACGCCGCCTACGGCGTGACGCTCTGCGCGGAGTGCTCGCTCGTGAGCGCGCTCGTCGTGGGTGGGCCGGGCCGGCTCGTCGCGTTCACCTGCGTCGGCGGGGACGGGCGGGTCGTGATGCCGTGCGGCCGGTGCCGACAGCTCCTGTGGGAGCACGGGGGCCGACCTCGTCGTCGACACGGTGAGCGGGCTGCGCACGATGGACCAGGTGCTCCCCGACGCCTTCGGCCCCGAAGACCTGGACGCCGCACCCGAGACCACCGAGGAGAACGCATGAGCGAGAGCCACGACGTCGTCGACATCATCCGCGCCAAGCGCGACGGGGGACCCTCGACGCGGGCCAGATCGACTGGGTCCTCGACGCGTACACGCGCGGGGCGGTGGCCGAGGAGCAGATGTCGGCGCTGGCCATGGCGATCCTGCTCCGCGGGATGGACCGTGCGGAGATCTCGCGGTGGACCGCGGCGATGATCGCGTCGGGCGAGCGCATGGACTTCTCGGCGCTGTCGCGACCGACGTCCGACAAGCACTCCACGGGTGGTGTCGGGGACAAGATCACGCTCCCGCTCGCGCCGCTCGTCGCCGTCTTCGGGGTCGCCGTCCCTCAGCTCTCCGGCCGCGGGCTGGGCCACACCGGCGGCACCCTGGACAAGCTCGAGTCGATCCCGGGCTGGCGGGCCGCGCTGTCCAACGACGAGATGATGGCTCAGCTCGACGACGTCGGCGCCGTGATCTGCCAGGCCGGCTCGGGCCTGGCGCCGGCCGACCGCAAGCTCTACGCCCTGCGGGACGTGACGGGGACGGTCGAGGCGATCCCGCTGATCGCGTCGTCGATCATGAGCAAGAAGATCGCCGAGGGCACCGGCGCGCTGGTGCTCGACGTCAAGGTGGGCTCCGGCGCCTTCATGAAGGAGATCGGGCAGGCGCGCGAGCTCGCGCGCACGATGGTCGACCTCGGGACGGACGCGGGGGTGCGCACGGTCGCGCTCCTGACGGACATGTCGACGCCGCTCGGGCTCACCGCGGGCAACGCGCTCGAGGTCCGGGAGTCGGTCGAGGTGCTGGCCGGTGGCGGGCCCGCCGACGTCGTCGACCTTACGGTCTCGCTCGCGCTGGAGATGCTCGAGGGCGCCGGGAAGCCCCAGGGGAGGACGACGTCCGCGCGGCGCTCGGCGACGGGCGCGCCATGGACGTCTGGAACCGGATGATCGCCGCCCAGGACGGCGACCCGCACGCCGCGCTGCCCGAGGCGCGCGAGACCGACGTCGTCCTCGCCGACGCCGACGGGACCCTGGAGTCCCTGGACGCCTATGCGGTCGGGGTCGCGGCCTGGCGGCTCGGCGCGGGCCGGGCGCGCCGCGAGGACCCGGTGCAGGCCGGGGCGGGCGTGGTGCTCCACGCCAAGCCCGGAGAGACCGTCCGTGCGGGTGAGCCCCTGATGACCCTGCACACCGACACCCCGGAGAAGTTCGCGCGGGCGCGCGAGATCCTCGCGGGCTCGTGGACGGTCGCGTCGGGCGCCGTGGCCGGCGGGGTGTCGACCGGCACCGCAGGTGGCGCCGTGACCGGCCCGTCCACCGGTAGCGTCGTCCTCGACCGGATCGCCTGACCTCCGAACGACCTGCTGCGCGGCGGGCTGCACCGCCGCGCGACGAGAGGATGCCGCACCCGTGACCGACGACCACGTCCCCCCGCAGCCGGACCGTCGCAGGCCCCGCTCGGTCTACGAGGTCGGGACCGAGCCCGACGCGCGCTTCAGCCTCGCCAACGAGCGCACGGCGCTCGCATGGGTGCGCACCGGTCTCAGCCTCGTCGCGGGCGGGATCGCCCTGACGTCGTTCGCCACGTTCGCGGACCTCTCCGGTGTCCTCGACGTCGTCGCCGCCGTCGCGTGCCTCGCCGGCGCGTCGCTGAGCATCTGGGCCCTCGTGTCGTGGGCGCGGAACGAGCGTGCGCTGCGGCGCGACGAGCCGCTGCCGTCGCCCAGGGCGCTCCCGGTGCTCGTGGTGGGGGTCGTCGCGTTCGGCCTCGGCCTCGCCGCGTACGCGGTCGTCGAGGCCTTGGCCTGACGTGCCGGCCGACCCCCGGGAGCGAGACCCGGGCCTGCAGCCCGAGCGGACCGCGCTCGCGTGGCAGCGGACCGTCCTGTCGGTGACGGTGGGCTCGCTCGTGCTCGCGGCGACGGCCGTGCGGCTCGACCGGCCCGTGCTGGCCGTCGCGGCGGCGGGCGTCGCCGTGGCGGCCATGCTCCCGATCGTCCTGCGGATCCCGGACGGGGACCTGCCGGCCCACGGCCGGCTGCGGAGCTGGGGGTTCCTGTCCCGGGTCGTCTGGCTCGTGGTCGCGCTGGGTCTCCTCGGGGCGACCACGGCCGTCACCTCCCTCGTGGTGCTGGGATAGCCGGCGGTACCGTGCCGGGCGGTGTCACGCCGTGCCCCCGGGTAGCGTGGCACCCATGACTCCCACCGAGCTCGAGGCGCACCTCGCCCAGCTGCCCAAGGTCCTGCTGCACGACCATCTCGACGGCGGGCTGCGGCCGCAGACGGTCATCGAGCTCGCGGCCGACGCGGGGCACGACCTGCCGACGGACGACCCCGAGGCGCTCGCCGACTGGTTCCAGGAGTCGGCCGACTCCGGCTCGCTGGTCCGCTACCTCGAGACCTTCGACCACACGATCGCCGTCATGCAGACGGCGGCCGCGCTGCACCGGGTCGCCCGAGAGGCCGTGCTCGACCTGGCCGCCGACGGCGTCGTCTACGCGGAGCTGCGCTGGGCCCCCGAGCAGCACCTGCGGGGCGGTCTCGGCCTGCAGGACACGGTGGACGCCGTGCAGGCCGGGATCGTCGAGGGGATCGAGCTCGCGGCGAGCGGCGGCCGGGTGATCCGCGTCGGTCAGATCGTCACGGCGATGCGGCACGCGGACCGGTGGCAGGAGATCGCCGAGCTCGCCGTCGCCAACCGGGACGCGGGCGTCGTGGGGCTCGACATCGCGGGCGCCGAGGACGGGTTCCCGCCGTCCCGCCACCCCGAGATCTGGCGCTATCTCGCGGACGCGGACTTCCCGGTCACGATCCACGCCGGCGAGGCGGCCGGGCTCGAGTCGATCGCGGAGGCGGTCCACCTGGGCCAGGCGGACCGGCTCGGGCACGGTGCGCGGATCGTCGAGGACATCGACCTCGACCACACGGACGGCGTCGCGACCCTCGGGAGCCTCGCGCACTGGGTCCGCGACCACCAGATCCCCCTCGAGCTCTGCCCCTGCTCGAACCTGCAGACCGGGGTCGCGCCGACGATCGCGGAGCACCAGATCACCCGGCTCAAGGAGCTCGACTTCGCCGTCACGCTCAACACCGACAACCGCCTCATGTCGCGGACGTCGATGACCAACGAGATGACGCGCCTCGTGCGCGAGGCCGGGTGGACCATCGACGACCTCGCCGACGTCACCATCACGGCGGCGTGGAGCGCGTTCATCCACCACGACGAGCGCCGGGCGCTCGTGGACGACGTGATCCTGCCCGGGTACCAGGCCATCGAAGGAGCACAGCTGTGACCACCGCACCGCTCGACCGTGCCGCGCTCGCGCGGTTCGTCGACCACACCCTGCTCAAGCCCGAGGCGTCGTCGGACGACGTCGCCGCCCTCGTGGAGGAGGGCGTCGCCCTCGGCGTGTTCTCGGTCTGCGTGTCCCCGTCGATGCTCCCGCTCGATGCGGCGGCGACCCGCGACCGGGGTCTCGCCGTCGCGACCGTGTGCGGGTTCCCGTCGGGCAAGCACCACAGCGACGTCAAGGCGGCCGAGGCCGCGCGCTCGATCCGTGACGGTGCGGACGAGGTCGACATGGTGATCGACCTCGGCGCGGCGCGCGCGGGGAGTGGGAGTACGTCCAGGCCGACATCGCGGCGGTGCGGGCCTCGGTCCCCGGTGACCGGGTGCTGAAGGTGATCATCGAGTCGGCAGCGCTCACGGACCACGGGATCATCGAGGCGTGCCGGGCGGCCGAGTCCGCCGGCGCGGACTTCGTGAAGACGTCGACCGGGTTCCACCCGGCCGGTGGGGCGTCGACGCACGCCGTGTCGATCATGGCGGAGACGGTCGGCGGACGCCTCGGGGTCAAGGCCTCGGGCGGGGTGCGCACGCTCGCCGACGCGCTCGCGATGATCGAGCACGGTGCGACCCGCCTCGGGCTGTCGGGGACGGCGGCGGTGCTGGACGGGTTCGACGGCGCGGCCCCTGCGGAGGCGTCCGACGGCGGCTACTGACGACCGCGGTCCGAGATCAGGTTAGGCTAGCCTGACTGCTCTCGAACCGGAGGTCCCGCGTGCTCGCATCGTCCGATCCGTCGTCAGACCCCTCGAACGCGCCCGCCGGTGGTCAGGCCGGCCCGACCGCCGGGCTCGCCGTGCAGGCACGACGGTCGACCGCTCCGCCCAAGGAGGCGATCGTGGTCTCCCGGGAGCGCCTGACCCCGTCGATGGTCCGGCTCGTGCTCGGCGGACCGGATCTGGAGGCGCTGGACCCGGGGCCGTACACCGATCGTTACGTGAAGCTCCTCTTCCCCGAGCACGGCGACGCGGAGCGCCCGCCGATGCGGACCTACACGATCCGCGCCTGGGACGTCGCGCGCTCGCAGATGGCGGTCGACTTCGTCGTGCACGGCGACCAGGGGATCGCGGGGCCGTGGGCCGCGCGCGCCGAGGTGGGCGACCGGGTGCTGGTGCGAGGACCGGGCGGCGGCTACGCGCCCGACCCCGCAGCCGACTGGCACCTGCTGATCGGCGACGAGACAGCGCTGCCCGCGATCGCGGCCGCAGCAGAGGCCGTGGCACCCGGGACGCCGGTCGTCGCGCTCGTCGAGGTCGGGTCGGCGGGCGACGAGATCCCGTTCACGTCGCCGGGCCACCTCGACCTGCGGTGGGTCCGCCGCGACGAGCGCCCGGCCGAGCCGACCGGGGACGCGCTCGTGGCTGCCGTCGACGCCCTCGACCTGGACGCGCTCCGCAGCGAGCACGGAGGGGACCCCCAGGTGTTCCTCCACGGCGAGGCCGGGTCGGTCCGGATCGTGCGCCGGGCGCTGCGCGCCGCCGGGGTGGGCCCGGCGTCGCTCTCCGCGTCGGGGTACTGGCGCCTCGGGCGGGACGACGAGGCCTGGCGCGCCGAGAAGCGCGACTGGGCCGCTGGTGTCGAGCAGGACGAGGCGAAGGTGCTGGCCGGAGCCTGACCGGACGTCAGAGGCCCAGGGTGCTGCGGACGTCGACGGCGAGCCGGTCGAGCCGCGCCCTGGCCTGGGACCTCGCGGCACCGACCTGGTCGTGCGACGCGTCCGGTGCGACGGGCAGCACGACCTCGAGGTAGCACTTGACCTTGGGCTCGGTCCCGCTGGGGCGCACGATGACCCGGTCGTCGTCCTCGGTGAGCAGCAGGATCCCGTCGGTGGGCGGGAGCCCGTCGTACCCGTCCGAGAGGTCGACGGTGGTCGTGACCGCCGAGCCGGCGAGGGCCGTCGGGGGCGCCCCCGCAGGCCCTCCATCGTCGAGCCGATCTGGGTGAGGTCCGTGAACCGGGCGGAGACCTGGTCGGTCAGGTACAGGCCGTGCGTCCGGGCCAGGTCGTCGAGCGCGTCGGGGATCGAGCTGCCGGCGGCGGCCAGCCGGTTCGCGACCTGCGCCACGACGAGCCCGGCGCTGATCCCGTCCTTGTCCCGGACCACGGCCGGGTCGACGCAGTAGCCGAGCGCCTCCTCGTACCCGAAGGCCAGCCCCTCGACGCGCGAGATCCACTTGAACCCCGTGAGGGTCGTCCGGTGGGTGAGGCCGTGGGCCGCAGCGATCCGGGAGAGCAGCCGCGACGAGACCACCGAGCTCGCGAGGACCGACCCGGGCGCCGCGCGCGACGCCATCTCCTCACCGAGGAGTGCGCCGACCTCGTCGCCGTGGAGCATGCGCCAGCCGTTGCTCCGGGCCGTCTCGGCGCCCTGGTACGTGCCGGTGCCGCGGTCGAGCACCGCGACCGCGCACCGGTCGGCGTCGGGGTCGTTGGCGATCACCAGGTCGGCACCGGTGTCCTGGGCGAGGGCGAGGGACAGGTCGATCGCGCCCGGCTCCTCGGGGTTGGGGAACGACACGGTGCTGAACTCCGGGTCGGGATGCTGCTGCTCCTCGACCGGGACGACGTCGGTGAACCCCGCCTCGCGGAGCGCGGCGGACGTCAGCGCGTCCCCGACCCCGTGCAGCGCGGTGGTGACGATGCGCAGGCGGCGCGGGGCGCCGTCCGACCAGCGGCCGACGGCGTCGAGGTAGGCGCGGACGACGTCGTCGCCCAGGACGGTCCACCCGGACCCGGCGCGCGGCACCTCGGCCGCGACCGGGGCGGCGTCGATGTGACCGGCGATCCCCGTGTCGTGGGGCGGGACGATCTGCGCGCCGCGACCGCTCGCCTCGACGGCACGGCCACCGAGGTACACCTTGTACCCGTTGTCGGCGGGCGGGTTGTGGCTCGCCGTGACCATGACGCCGGCGTCGGCGTCCAGGTGCTGCACGCTGAAGGCGAGGACCGGGGTCGGGAGGGCGCGCGGCAGCACGTGCACCTCGAGCCCCGCGGCCGTGAGGACCGCGGCGGTGTCGAGGGCGAACGTGCGCGAGTGGTGGCGCGCGTCGAAGCCGACGGTGACCCGTGCGGGTCGGTCGGTCGTGTCGACGGTCTCGAGCAGGTACGCACCGAGCCCGGCCGCGGCCCTGATCACCACCGCCCGGTTCATCCGGTTCGGTCCGGCGGCCATGCGCCCGCGCAGACCCGCGGTGCCGAACGCGAGCGTGCCCGAGAACCGGTCGCGGAGCTCGTCCAGCGCCGCACGCCGGATGTCGCGCCGCCGGGGCTCCGTGTCCCGCACCCGCGCCACCAGCGCGAGCAGGGCGTTCTGGTCGTCGGGGTCGGGGTCGGCCGCCGACCACGCCTCGGCGCGCTCGAGCAGCTCGTCCACGTCGGAGCCCGGCCAGTAGCCGGGACGGAACGGGACGTCCTCGTCGCTCGTCTCCGGGTTCATCTCAGATCCTCCCCACGATCGAGGCCAGCAGCGCGCTGATCCGTGGTCCGGCCTCGCGACCCGCCTCGATGACCTCCTCGTGCGAGAGGGCGTGGACCCCGATCCCGGCCGCGAGGTTCGTCACCAGCGAGATCCCGAGCACGTCGAGGCCGCAGTGCCGCGCCGCGATGGCCTCGAGCGTGGTGGACATCCCGACGAGGTCGGCGCCGAGCACCCCGGCCATGCGCACCTCGGCGGGCGTCTCGTAGTGGGGCCCGGGGAACTGGGCGTACACACCCTCGGCGAGCGAGTCGTCCACCGACCGGGCGAGCTCGCGCAGCCGCGGGCTGTACACGTCGGTCAGGTCGACGAACGTCGCGCCCTCCAGGGGCGAGGTCGCGGTGAGGTTCAGGTGGTCCTTGATCAGGACAGGGGTCCCGGGTCGCCAGGACGGGTGCAGGCCGCCGCACCCGTTCGTGAGGACGATGGACCCCGCACCGGTCGCTGCGGCCGTGCGGACCCCGTGGACGACGCGGCGCACGCCGCGGCCCTCGTAGAGGTGGGTCCGGGACCCGAGGACCAGCGCGTGCCGCACCTGTCCGTCCGGGCGCTCGATCCGGATCGAGCGGGTCGTCGAACCGTGCCCCGCCACCGCGGGTCGGGTGAACCCGGGGATCTCGTGGGTGGGGATCTCGGCGACCGTCTCGCCCACGAGGTCGGCCGCCGCGCCCCAGCCGGACCCTAGGACGAGAGCCAGGTCGTGGTGGTCGATCCCGGTGGCACCGGCGATGTGCTCCGCCGCGTCACGGGCGACGGCGAACGGGTCCGTCGTGGGGTCGTCGAGTGCGTCCGGTACGTGGTTCGTCATGGCTGCCACGCTATTCCCTAACGGCCCGGTCCGCTCCCTCCGGGCGGTCCGTGAGCCGCCACAGGTCGGCGGATGTGCTCTGCGGCCCGCGGACCGTCAGAATGGCCCCGTGAGCATCGACACCCCTCCCATGCTGTCCAGCCGCGTCGTCGTCCTCGGGGAGGTCCCGGCGGGTACGAGGCGGCCCTGGTGGCCCGTCGCCTCGGCGCCGACGTCACGGTGATCGAGCGCGCCGGGCTCGGCGGTGCCGCCGTCCTCACCGACGTCGTCCCCTCGAAGACCCTCATCGCCACCGCGGAGTGGATGACCAACGCCGAGTTCGCGGCCGGCCTGGGGATCCGGCCCGGTGCCGCCGCGGCCCTGGGCAAGGACGCGTCCGTCGACCTCGACGTCGTCAACACCCGGGTCCGGGCGCTCGCGGCCGCGCAGTCCGCGGACATCCGCGGCCGGCTGGAGCGGGAGGGTGTTCGGGTCGTCATCGCGGACGGCCGGCTGGACGGCCCGACCGACGTGGTCGCGCGCAGCGCGGACGGCTCCGAGGAGCGGTTCGACGCGCACGTCGTGCTGCTCGCCCTCGGTGCGACGCCCCGCGTGCTGCCCGACGCCGTCCCGGACGGCGAGCGCATCCTGAGCTGGACGCAGCTCTACTCGCTCACGGAGCTGCCTGAGCACCTGATCGTGGTCGGCTCGGGCGTGACGGGGGCCGAGTTCGCCGGGGCGTACCACGCGCTCGGTGCGCAGGTGACGCTCGTCTCGAGCCGGGACCGCGTGCTCCCGGGCGAGGACGCCGACGCCGCCGAGCTCATCGAGAACGTGTTCCGCACCCGCGGGATGACGGTGTGCTCCCGGTCCCGGGCCGAGTCGGCCCGACGGACCGAGACAGGTGTGGAGGTGACCCTCGCCGACGGTCGCGTCCTCGAGGGCTCGCACGTCCTGCTCGCCGTCGGCTCCGTTCCCTCGACGGTGGGGATCGGCCTCGAGGAGGCCGGCGTCGAGCTCACCGAGCGGGGCCACGTGCGCGTCGACAAGGTCTCCAGGACGACCGCGCGCGGCGTGTACGCGGCGGGGGACTGCACCGGCGTGCTCCCGCTGGCCTCGGTGGCCGCGATGCAGGGCCGGGTCGCGATGGCGCACGCGCTGGGCGACGCGGTGAGCCCGATCCGCCTGCGGACGGTGGCCGCGAACATCTTCACGGCACCCGAGATCGCCACGGTCGGCTACTCGGAGGCCGGCCTCGAGGAAGCCGGGGTCAAGTACGTGTCCGCGATGCTGCCGCTCGCACGGAACCCCCGCGCGAAGATGATGGGCATGCAGGACGGGTTCGTGAAGCTGTTCGCGCACCCGGACGCGGGGGTGGTCTACGGCGGGGTCGTCGTGGCGCCGCGGGCGAGCGAGCTGATCTTCCCGATCACGCTCGCGGTCTCGCACCGGCTCACGGTCGACGACGTCGCCGAGGCGTTCACCATCTACCCGTCGCTCAGCGGCTCGATCGCCGAGGTCGCACGGATGCTGCACCACCGCATAGCCTGAGACCGCAGGAGAGCTGCGGCGCTCGAGAGCATGCCGACCCCGCTCTCCCGGAGGCACGGGGATCGGGTCCGGTGAGCGCAGGTCAGGCGAAGAGCTGCTGCCCCACGAAGGCGCCGTCGGCGCCGCCCAGGGACGCGCCGTCCGGCACGCCGCGGGGGACGGCCCACAGGCCGGACCCGGTGTGGCGCAGGTACTCCATCATCGTGTCGTTGCGCGACAGGCTGTTCTGCATGGGGATGTACTGCGTCGCCGGGTCGCGGACGTAGGCGATGAAGAACAGGCCTGCGTCGAGCCTGCCGAGCCCGTCGGAGCCGTCCGTGTAGTTGTACCCGCGCCGGAGCATGCGGGCCCCGCCGTTGGCCGACGGGTGCGCCAGCGCGACGTGCGACGACGGGTCGATGAGCGGGACGTCGTCGCGACCGGTCGCCTCGAAATCCGGCTCGGTGAACTCGTCCCCGCCCGACAGCGGCGCCCCGGCGCCCTTGGTGCGCCCGACGATCGCCTCCTGCTCGCGCAGCGACGAGCGGTCCCAGGTCTCGATGGTCATCCGGATGCGCCGCGCGACGAGGTACGAGCCGCCGGCGAGCCAGGAGGCGCCCGCGTCGTCGGCCGCGTCGACCCAGACGTGGTCGTCGACGGCCTCCGGCTCCTCGGCCTTGAGGTTCGCGGTGCCGTCCTTGAAGCCGAACAGGTTCCGGGGCGTCGTCTGGCTGGTCGACGTGGTCGACGTGCGCCCGTACCCGAGCTGGCTCCACCGCACGGCCGCCCGTCCGAACGCGATCCGCGACAGGTTGCGGATCGCGTGGACGGCGACCTGAGGGTCGTCCGCGCAGGCCTGGACGGCGAGGTCCCCGCCCGTCCTGGCGTCCTCCAGCATGTCCGCCGGGAAGTGGGGGAGGTCCTCGAGCAGCGCCGGACGGCGGCCCGCCAGCCCGAAGCGGTCGTCGCCGTTCGCGTCGGTGAACAGGCTCGGGCCGAACCCGAAGGTGATGGTCAGCCCCGAGGCCGAGAGCTCCTGGGCCTCGCCCGTGTCGTCCGGCGGTGCGTCGTACGGCCCCGAGTCGGCGCCGTACTCCCCGGCCGGGAGGCCCTGCGTCATCCTGTCCGCGGCGAACGTCCACTCCCGCAGCAGGCCGATCAGCTCGTCACGGTCCGACGTCGTGACGTCGAACGCGGCGAAGTGCAGCCGGTCCTGGACGGGGGTGACGATGCCCGACTGGTGCGCCCCCGTGAAGGGGTACGTCGCCCCGTCCCCGGCGCCGGTCGCGCCGGGGACCGGGCCGGGGAGGCGTTCGCGACCGTGGTGCCGCTGACGAACCCCGCGGCGACCCCCGCCCCGAGCGCCCCCGCCATCCCGCCGAGCAGCGCTCGGCGGGAGAAGGCGCGGGGTGAGCGCGCGCCACGGGAGCCCTGGGCGCCCTGCGCGTCGTCGTCAGGGGGCGGGGCGGGCTGCGAGGCCGCCCCTGCCCCTCCCGCGGGTGCGTCGGTCATCGGTGGTCCCTCAGAGGACGACGGCGGCCGTCAGCTGGGACAGCGGCTCGCCGAGCGCGTCGACGGCGGTCGAGAGCTCGCGCACCTGGTCGTCGGTGAGGTCGGTGTAGAGCACGAACCCGTCACCGTCCTTCTGGGCGTCGAGCAGTCCTTGGATCTCCTCGAAACGCGCGTCCAGCGTGCCGGCGAGGTCCTCGTCCTTGGCGAGGACGACGTCCCGCAGCCCGTCGTAGGCGACCTTGGCGCCGTCCACGTTGGCCTGGAAGTCCCACAGGTCGGTGTGCGACCAGATCTCCTCCTCGCCGGTGACCTTCCCGGTCGCGACCTCGTCGAGGAGGCCCTTCGCGCCGTTGCCGATCGTGGCGGCGTCGATCTGCTCCGCGAACGCCGCGTCGTGCGTGCGGTCGTAGAGGTCCTGCGTGTCGGTCATGAGCTTCTCGGCGTAGGCCGAGCGCTCCTCGTCGGTGAGGGCGACGTACTCCTCGCCGCCGTTCGCGTCGGCGTCGGGCGCCCAGAGGTCCTTCTCCAGGAGGTGCCAGCCCGTCCACTCTTGGCCCTCCTCGAGGTCCGCCTCGCGCAGGTCCATCATCGGGTCGAGGTCGCCGAAGGACTCGGCCACGGGCTCGATGCGCTCCCAGTGGACGCGCACCGGCGCGTACAGCTCGCGCGCGGCGTCGTCGTCCTCGGCGACGTAGGCGTCGACGAACTCCTGCGTCCCCGCGAGGAGCTGCTCCGTCTGGTCCTTGATGTACGCGACGTAGTTCGTGACCGCCGCATCGACCTGCTCGGCGAGCTCACCGGTCGGCGCGACGTCCGCGCCGGAGTCCGTCACGGTGAAGTCCGCGCGGATCCCGTCGCCGACCATCCCGGGCTTGCACGAGGTCTGGTACGAGCCGGGCTTCGCGGTCAGCACGAGGTCGCGGGTGATGCCCGGGCCGATGTTCTCGACCTCGGAGACGATGCGCAGGCCGTCCTCGGCGAGCAGGTAGAACTCCGTGACCTGGTCGCCGTCGTTCGTGACCTCGAAGATCACGTGGCCCGAGGGCGCCTCGGCGGCCGACACGTCGCAGGCGTCGGCCGTCGAGCTGACCTCGAGCGTCGTGCTCCCGGAGGCTCCGTCGCCGCCGGCTGCCGCCGGGGCGTCGTTCGGGGTGCAGGCCGTGACCGCGAGCAGCAGGCCCGCGACCGTGAGGACCGCCGGGGCGGTGCGTCGGGCCGCGGTCGCCCGGGACGGCGTGAGGGTGGTCGAGCTCATCGGGAGGTTCCTCCGGTGGTGGTGGCGCCGTCCGGCACCTCGGCGGCAGGCGTCGAGGAGGGCGCCACGGGGACGCCGCCCTTCGCAGCGGGCGCCGAGAACCAGACGGTGCGGACATAGATGGTCAGGGTCGGGACGAGGTAGGCCAGCCAGGCCGCGAGCTCGAGCCACGTCGTCGCGGGCGAGAAGTTGAAGATCCCCTTGAGGAGCGTGCCGTACCAGCTCGACGGCGGGACCTGCTCCGAGACGTCGAAGGCCAGGGAGTTCAGACCGGGCAGGATCCCGGCCTCCTGGAGGTCGTGGACGCCGTAGGCGAGGACGCCTGCGGCGATGACGATCAGGGCGAGGCCGGTCCAGGAGAAGAAGACGCGCAGGTTCAGGCGCACGGCACCCCGGTAGACGAGCCAGCCCAGGGCGATCGCGACGGCCAGGCCGAGGACGGCGCCGAGCAACGGCCGCGTCGAGGCTCCCGTGGCCTGGGCGCCGGCCCACAGGAAGAGCGCGGTCTCCAGCCCCTCACGGCCCACGGCGAGCATCGCCATGACGAGCACCGCCCACCGTCCGGCGGACACCGCGTCGTCGAGCCGTCCGTGCAGGTCGCGCTTCAGGTACCGGGCGGTGCGCCCCATCCAGAAGATCATCCAGGTGATGAGCCCGACGGCGAGGATCGAGAGGGTGCCGCCGATCGCCTCCTGCGCCTCGAACGTCAGCCCCTGAGGGCCGAAGGTCAGGAGCGCGCCGAACGCGAGCGACGCGGCGACGGCGATCGAGATGCCGGTCCACAGCTGTGGGAGCAGGTCGCGGCGACCGCTCTTGACGAGGTACGCGACCAGGATCCCGACCACGAGCGCGGCCTCCAGGCCCTCGCGCAGGCCGATGAGGAAGTTCGCGAGCATGGTGGTCCCCCTGGGTACTGCTGGTCTGTACGGCTGGTCTGTCCGACCTGCGCTGGTCGGTCCTGCGGAGCGTCCGAGGCGCGGCTCGTGCGGGCAGGCTGCGCCGTCCCCCGGGTCGGTCTCGTCACGCTCGGGTCAGTTGAGGCGAACCTACGTAAGGCTCGCCTGGCCTAACGTGAGGACCATACTCCCTCGGGAGCGGATCGTGGAACAGGCGTCTCGCGCAACGGACCACCGGTAGGGGTGGTGCTGGGTGGTCGAGGGGCGATCGAGGGGCGTGCGGGGGTTGTGCTGGGTGGACCAGGAGTCTCGGCGGTGCCATACATGGTGGCGGTGCTGGCCGTGCCGGTCGTGCTGGCGGTTCTGTCAGCCCTCCGGGTCGGTCTCGAGCCGCGCACGCAGACCCGGCCAGGCGGCGGCGAAGGCGGCGAGCAGGGGCAGGCGGGCGACGTCGTCCACCGGCACCCACCGCACGTCGATGCTCTCGGCGTCCGTGACCGCGGGCACGACGTCCGCGCCGGGCGTCTCCTGCGCGATCACCGTCGTGTAGGACCAGGCCCCGTGGTCCACGACCGACGTGCCGAGCACGACGATGTCGTCGGCGTCGATCCCGGCCTCCTCGCGGGCCTCGCGCAGTGCGCCGGCCTCGGCCGACTCGTCGGGGTTCCGTGCACCGCCGGGCAGGGCCCAGGTGCCGCCCTGGTCGCTCCAGACCGCGCGGTGCTGGAGGACGACCGACACGACTTCTCCCGCCGTTCGTCGCACGAGCATGAGCCCGGCCGCGCCGAACAGTCCCCAGTGCCTGCCGCCGCAGTCGCACTCCACCCAGCCGTCCCCGGGCTGGAGATGACGCGCGGGCGGGCCCGCGGGCTGGTCCGGGTCGTGCGGGACGGTGGGGATCGTCACGGGGTCGATTCTCCCACCGCCGGCCTCGGGGCTCAGTCGACGATCTCGCAGATCGCGGTGCCGGAGCTGACGCCCGTGCCCACCGCCGCCGCCAGGGACTTGACGGTCCCGGTCCGGTGCGCGACGAGCGGCTGCTCCATCTTCATCGCCTCGAGCACGACCACCAGGTCGCCCTCGGTGACCTGGGCGCCGTCCTCGACGGCGACCTTGACGATCGTGCCCTGCATGGGGAGGTGAGGGTCGTGGCCGACGAGGCGGCGGCCTTCGCCGCGGCGCGGCGGGCGGGCCGGCGGGCGGCGTTCGCCGACCGTGCGCGACCGGCCGCACCACCGAGCCCGGCCGGGAGGACGACCTCGAGGCGCTTGCCGCCGACCTCGACGACGACGCGCTCCGTCGCGATCGGTGTGGGCTCGTCGTCGGTCGCCTCGGGGGCGGGAGCCGGGGCGAGGGCGGCGACCGTGTCGGCGAACTGCGTCTCGATCCACCGGGTGTGGACGCGGAACGCCGAGCCGTCGGTGGGGACGAAGTCCGTGGAGTCCAGGACCGCGCGGTGGAACGGGACCACGGTCGGGATGCCGCCGATCTCCAGCTCGCGCAGCGCGCGCCGCGAACGCTGCACGGCCTGCTCCCGGGTCGAGCCGGTGACGACGAGCTTGGCGATCATCGAGTCGAAGGCGCCGGAGATGGTGTCGCCCTCGACGATCCCCGAGTCGACGCGGACGCCGGGGCCTGACGGCAGCCGGAGCCTGGTCACGCGGCCGGGCGACGGCATGAACCCGGCGCCCGGGTCCTCGCCGTTGATGCGGAACTCGAACGAGTGCCCGCGCACGGCGGGGTTCGCGTAGCCGAGCGCCTCGCCCTCGGCGAGCCGGAACTGCTCACGCACGAGGTCGATCCCGGTCACCTCCTCGCTCACCGGGTGCTCGACCTGGAGGCGCGTGTTCACCTCGAGGAACGAGATCGTGCCGTCCCGGCCGACGAGGAACTCGCACGTCCCGGCGCCGACGTACCCGGCCTCGCGCAGGATCGCCTCCGACGCGCGGTAGAGCTCGGCCTCCTGCTCCGCGGAGAGGAACGGGGCGGGTGCCTCCTCGACGAGCTTCTGGTGCCTGCGCTGCAGCGAGCAGTCGCGGGTCGACACGACGACGACGCCGCCGTGGGCGTCCGCGAGGCACTGGGTCTCCACGTGCCGCGGCTCGTCGAGGTACCGCTCCACGAAGCACTCGCCGCGCCCGAAGTTGGCGACGGCCTCGCGGACGGCGGACTCGAACAGCTCGTCGATCTCGGCGGCCTCGCGCACGACCTTGATCCCTCGACCGCCGCCGCCGTAGGCGGCCTTGATGGCGAGGGGAGGCCGTGCTCGGCGGCGAACGCGTGGATCTCGGCAGCGTCGGCCACCGGGTCCTTCGTCCCGGGGACGAGCGGCGCGCCGGCGCGCTCCGCGATGTGGCGCGCGCTCACCTTGTCGCCGAGAGCCTCGATGGCCGCCGGGGGAGGACCGATCCAGATGAGCCCGGCGTCGGTGACGGCCTGGGCGAAGTCGGCGCGCTCGGAGAGGAACCCGTACCCGGGGTGCACGGCGTCGGCACCGGAGCGGCGCGCGACGTCGATGAGCTTGGTGATGTCCAGGTACGTCTCGGCGGCACGGACCCCGGCGAGCGCGTAGGCCTCGTCGGCGAGCGCGACGTGCACGGACTCACGGTCCGGGTCGGCGTACACCGCCACGGAGGAGATCCCGGCGTCGGAGCAGGCGCGGACGATGCGGACGGCGATCTCGCCGCGGTTCGCGACGAGCACCTTGGTGATGCGGGAGGTCGTGGGCACGGCTCACGGTAACGCGTCGGCGGGGGTGCTCACACGTAGGACCCGTGCGCTCCCGCAAGATTGGGGATGCGCCCAACCGCCTCCGGGTCCGTTTGTCGGGATGCCACAGGTGCGGGCGCCGTGGCGTCGGGGGCCCGGCCGAGCGTTGTGCCCTCCCGACAAGGATCGCCGGTGGCCGTGCGGTGCTCGTGCGGTGGCCGTGCGGTGCCTGTGCACGCCCGTGCCACGCCCGTGCCGGTGTCCGTGCTGGCCTGTGCCGTTGCCGCGCGACGCTCGGTCAGCCTCGCGACCAGAGTCCCACCCAGGGGACGTCGATCTCCGCGAGCAGCCGCCGCAGCAGCGGCAGGCTGATCCCCACGACCCCGTGGTGGTCGCCCTCGATCGACTCGACGAACGCGCCGCCCAGCCCGTCCACCGTGAACGCGCCGGCCACCTCGAGCGGTTCACCGGTGGCCACGTACGCGTCGATCTCGTCGTCGCCGACGTCGGCGAACGTGACGCGGGTCGAGCTCGTGGCCGCGCTGCTGCGACCGTCGGTCGTCAGGACGCAGTGGCCGGAGTGCAGGGTGCCGGTGCGTCCGCGCATGGCCAGCCACCGCTCGCGCGCGTCCTCGGCGTCAGTGGGCTTGCCGAGCACGTCGCCGTCGAGCTCGAGCATCGAGTCGCACCCCACGACCACGTCGACCGGGGTTCCCGTGCCCTGCGGGCCCGTCGGGGAGAGGCTCGTACGCTCGTCCGGCGTGAGCGGCGCGGCGGCCAGCGCTGCCAGCACCGTCTCCGCCTTGGCCCGGGCGAGCCCGAGCACGGCGTCGACCGGGGCGAGGGCGGACGGCGCGGCCGCGGCTCGGGCGTCGGCGAGCACCCGGTCCTCGTCGACGTGCGAGACGCGCACGGCCGGCTCGACGCCCGCGGCGCGCAGCGTGGCGAGACGCGCCGGGGAGCGGGAACCGAGGACGAGCGTCATCGGGCCACCGCCTCGCGCAGGACGTCGAGCCCGACGGACCCGAGCCCGAGGGCGCGGGCGTGGAACTCGCGGAGGTCGAGTTCCGCGCCGCGGGCCCGTGCGGCCGAGGCTGCGTCGTCGCGCGCCGACTCCCAGAGCCGCTGGCCGACCTTGTACGAGGGCGCCTGCCCCGGCCACCCGAGGTAGCGGTCGAGCTCGAACCGGAGCGTCGCCTCCGGGAGGGCGACGTTCTCCCTGAGGTAGGTCCACGCCTTGGCGGCGTCCCACGTGCCCCCGCCCACCGAGGTGGGCGCCGGCAGGCCGAGGTGCACGCCGATGTCCACCACCACGCGCGCCGCGCGCAGCCGCTGCGCGTCGAGCATCCCCATCCGGTCGCCCGGGTCGTCCAGGAAGCCGAGGTCCGCCATCAGCCGTTCCGCGTAGAGCGCCCAGCCCTCGCCGTGGCCCGACACCCAGCACGCGAGCCTGCGCCAGGTGTTCAGGGTGTCGCGGTCGTGCACCGCCTGGGCGCACTGCAGGTGGTGACCTGGGACGCCTTCGTGGTAGACCGTCGTCCGCTCCTGCCAGGTGGTGAACCGGTCCGTGCCCTCGGGCACGGACCACCACATGCGCCCTGGTCGGGAGAAGTCGTCGTTCGGGGGCGTGTAGTAGATGCCGCCCGTGCTCGTCGGTGCGATGCGGCACTCCAGTGCGTGCAGGGGCTCGGGGATGTCGAAGTGCGTGCCGTCGAGCGCCGCGATCGCCGCGTCGGAGGTCTCCTGCATCCACGCACGCAGCGCGTCCGTGCCCACCAGCGTCCGTGCAGGGTCGGCGTCGAGCAGTGCCACAGCCTCGGCGACCGACGTCCCCGGGCCGCCGATCTGCGCCGCGACGGCCTCCTGCTCCGCGGCGATCTCGGCGACCTGCGCGAGTCCCCACGCGTAGGTCTCGTCGAGGTCGACCTCCGCCCCGAGGAACCAGCGCGACGCCAGCGCGTACCGTTCCCGCCCGACCGCGTCAGCCTCGGGCGCGAGCGGCGCGAGCTCGCGCTCGAGGAACACCGCGAGCCGTCCGTAGGCCTCCCGGGCGCCGAGCGCCCCGAGCTCCAGCCTCCCGCGGAGCAGCTGGCACGCGCCCGAGTCGTCGAGCACCGAGGCCGCCGAATCCCCGCGGACCAGCGACGTGAAGAAGGAGTCGTCCCCGGCGAGGTCGCGCGCCTGGTCGGCGCACGCGCGGACCTGCCGGACGGCGGCCACGTGGCCGGCCTGCGCGGCCGCGCGCAGCGATGCCGTGTAGCCGCTGAGCGCCGCGGGTACGGCCTCGAGCCGGGACGCGACGTCCTCCCAGTCCTCGACCGTGCCGGTGGGCATGAGGTCGAAGACGTCCCGGAGGCTCTGGAGCGGCGACTCGATCACGTTGAGCGCAGCGAGCTGCTCGCCCGCGGCGTACAGCTCGAGCTCGAGGCCGAGGCGCTCGCGCATCGCCGCGAGGGTCACCTCGTCGACCTCGTCGAGCCGGTCGGTCTCGTCGCTCTGGCCGACGCGCTCAGGTGCCCCGGGCGCGGCGACCTCGTCGAGGAGTCCAAGGTCTGCCGGCACAGCTCGGCCCGCGCGGCGTGGCCGGCGGGCGAGAGGTCGGGCAGCTCGTGGTCGTGCCCGTTCAGTCCCATGACGGTCGCGGCGATCGGGTCGAGCGCGGCGTAGCGCCGCACGTGCTCGTCGGCGATCGCATCGATCGTCGAAGGGCTGCGCGAAGGGCCGTGTGAAGGGCTGCGCGAGGGGATGCGGGAAGGATTGCGGGTGGGGGCGCGGTCGGGCGTCGGTGTCACCGCACCGACACTACGCGGGCCGCCGGACCAGCGACGCGGCGAACGGGCTCCGGGTGGTGCGGGGCGCCGACTCGATGGTGCGCCGGACCGAGCGCGTCGGGAACACGCCGATGGGCGAGCGGGGCAGCACCGGGGCGAGGCTGCGGCGCAGACCCTCCGGTGCGGCGCCCAGAGCCTGGGTCAGTGCCCGGCCGGGCACCGCGGCGAGCAGCGCTCGCGCCTGCTCGTGGAGATCGCGCTGCTCCCGGCGAGCGGCTGCCAGGTAGGCGCGGTGCGGTGAGCGGGTCCCACCCAGGAGGGTGTCTCCGGCGCGGTCCAGGTGCTGCGCAGCACGCTCGACGATGGTCTCGGTGATCGCACCCAGGTGCGGTGCGCCCCGACGGTCGGCGAGCACGACGTCGAGCGTCCTGCTCATCGACCACAGATCCTGGGCAGGGGAGAGCGTGGCCCTCGGGCCGGTCGCGCCCGGCGTGGTGACGAGGGCCCAGGTGCGAGACCGCAGCGCGAGGCGCGCCGCCCAGGCGCGGTCCCCGGCGACACCCTCCGGGAAGTCGAGGAGCCCGTCGTCGGCGAGGCTGCGGTCGTAGAGACCGGTCCAGACCGGATCGGGGTCGAGCGCCGTCTCGGGTGAGGCCAGCATCGACGAGCGGGGGTCCAGGAGCGTGTCGACGCCCTGGTGGGGGCCCCGTGCGAGCGTCGGCAGGCGCATCGTTCGCGGGAGCGTGCTCGCCGAGCGTGCGTAGTCGCACCCGAGGCTCTCCATGGCCCGCACCAGGGCGTCGAGGTGGCCGGGGGCGAAGACGACGCCCGGCTCGAGGAACGTCACGAAGCGACCGCGCGCCGCCTGGGCGCCTGCGGTGCGGGCACCGCCCACGTCCCCGGGCCGGGCGTGGCAGACGGTCGCGACGGCGGCCCCGGAGCGTGCCAGGTCGGCCAGGTCGGCCGCGCCTGCCATGCCTGCCGCGCCTGCAATTCCTGTCGTGCCCGTCATCGCTGTCGTGTCCGTCAGGTCCGACCCGTCCAGGGCTGACGGCGCGACGTCCGCGAGACCGTCGTCGACGAGCACGAGCTCCAGGTCGCTCTCGGCGACCCGGCGGAGCGTGCGGTCGCGGGTGCCTCGGGTGTCTCGGGTGACGGAGAGACCGAGGGCCTCCCGGAGGGACCACGGCGCGGTGGGGGTGAACGTCCCTCGGGTCACGACGACCGAGACGAGGGGACGACCGGAGCCGGTGGGGTTGCGCATGGCCGCGACGCTACGTCCGCGGGGCGACGGCGCAGTGAACTCCGCGGTGGGGGAGGCGGAAGAGTCGGTGTCGCGTCCTGGAACAGCAGGTGAACGGCCGGTCCGGGCGGTCCGGGGCCGCCAGGTCGGTCGGGGCGGGGAGCCGGTCGCGTCAGTCGGTGGGCTCGGCGTCTGCGGACCCCTCGGTGCCCTCGCCCGGGGCGAGGCCACCGGGCGGGCTCGCGGCGTCGTCCGACAGCGAGGCGAGGACCTCGTCCGCCCAGCGTCGCTCGTACCGCGCCAGCACGACGTCGGTGCCGGAGGGCGCTGTGGCGTACCAGACCGCGACGGGTTCGTGCCTGCCGGGTCGGGGGTGCGTGTCCTCGACGTGGTCCTCGACATAGTCCTCGGCGACGGGCGCAGCAGCGTCGTCGTCAGCGCCCCCACGGGCGCGGTCCGCGGCATCTCGCCCCGAACGGTCGAGGACCTGGTCGACCCGAGCCGTCCGCGCCCGGACCGGGTCGTCGGCGCGTGTGTACGTCAGCGTCGCCGAGTCACGGGCCGCGACCTCGACGGAGCCGGTCGTCCGGACAGGGTCGGCGAGCAGGGCCGCCCGACCGCGCGCCTCGGCGCTCTCCCGGCGCTGCGCCAGGTGCTCGAGAAGCGCCGCCGCGGCTGTGGCCGCGACCGCGACCATCGTCGCCCACGCGGTCCACCGAGGGAGCCCCCAGCCCTGCCACTGCGCGACCTGCTGCCACGCGATCAGCGCGACCGCGGGGACGAACGGCACGAGCCAGGCGAGCCGCCGGACCGCGGACCGCCGCGGTGCCGGCGGGAGGTCGCCGATCGGGGCCTCGACGGCCTCGGGGCTCTCGACGACCTCGAGCAGCACCGTGCTGGGGAGCCCGCGGCCACGGGACGTGCGGTCGGGCCCCGGAGCGCCGGTGGTCACGACTGCAGGCTCCAGCGCCACGCGTCGGCGTTGTGGCGCCCTGACCTGCCGCCGAAGTTCTTGGCCGTCGTCCCGCCGCTCCCGCGCAGGCCGCGGGCGTGGTTGGTCCACTCGTCGACGGGCGCCGCGTCCTCGGGGACGACGCCGCCGGCGAGCGCCGCGCTCAGACCGGCCACGAGGGCGACGACCTCGTCGTCGTCCGGGGATCCGCGCACGATGCGCAGGCTGGACGGGTCCGCGGACTCGCTCACTCGTCGTCCTCCTCGTCGAAGAAGTCGGGGGCCTCGCCGCGCGACACGCCCCACTCGCCGACGTGGAACCCGGTGTCGAGGAGCTGCTGGGCGATGCGTGCGCCGGCGGAGTCGATGATCTCCATGACGCCGTCGAGCGTCGCGTCCGTCGTCGTGCGAGGGGTGCCGACCACGTAGCCGAGGTAGAAGACGTCGGCCTCCGTGGCGCGCACGTCCGGGTCGTCGTCCGCGCCGTCGTCGTCGGCGGGCTCCCAGATCTGCGACGTCACGTCGGGGTGTGTCCCGAGGGCGTCGTGGAACGCGTCGTAGAGCTGTCCGTTGAGCATGCCGATCCGCGCCTCGAGGGCGAGGATCCGCGGGTCGTCGTCGGCCTCGGCCGCGCCGAACTCGGCCCGGACGCCGACGGCGGCGCCCACGTACTCGTGCAGGGCCGCGGTGATCCGGTCGACGGCGGCGTGCAGGGGCGCGGCGTCGACCGCCCCGAGCGGGACGGGGCCGTGGGTCGGGTCGTCGTGGCTCACAGCGGGATGTTCCCGTGCTTCTTGGGCGGCATGCTCGCGCGCTTGGTCCGCAGCGCGCGCAGGGCGCGCACGATCTGGACGCGCGTCTCGGACGGGCGGATCACGGCGTCGACGTAGCCACGCTGCGCGGCGTCCCAGGGGTTGACGATCGCGTCCTCGTACTCGGCGACGAGACGGGCACGCTCGGCCTCGACGTCCAGCCCGTCGGCCTCCGCCTTCTTCAGCGCGCCGCGCTGCAGGATGTTCACCGCACCGCCTGAGCCCATGACGGCGATCTGGGCCGTCGGCCAGGCGAGGTTGACGTCGGCGCCCAGCTGCTTGGATCCCATGACGATGTACGCGCCGCCGTACGCCTTGCGCGTGATGAGGGTGACGAGCGGGACCGTCGCCTCGGCGTACGCGTAGATGAGCTTCGCCCCGCGGCGGATGATGCCCTGGTGCTCCTGGTCGACACCGGGGAGGAAGCCCGGCACGTCGACGAGCGTGAGGACGGGGATGTTGAACGCGTCGCAGGTCCGGACGAACCGGGCCGCCTTCTCGGACGCGTCGATGTCGAGCGTGCCCGCCATCGCGAGCGGCTGGTTGGCGACGACGCCCACGGCCTGGCCCTCGACGTGCCCGAACCCGACGACGACGTTGCGCGCGTACATGGGCTGGACCTCGAGGAACGCCCCTTCGTCGAGGACGTGCTCGATCACGGTCCGCATGTCGTACGGCTGGTTGTCCGAGTCCGGGACGAGGGTGTCGAGCTCGAGGTCGGCCTCCGTCGTCTCCGTCGCGGAGTCGTCCTCGGGGACGAACGTCGGCGGGTCGGAGAGGTTGTTCTGCGGGAGGTACCCGACGAGGTGGCGGACGTAGTCGATCGCGTCGTCCTCGTCGCTGCCCATGTAGTGCGCGACGCCCGACTTCTCGTTGTGCGTCTGCGCCCCGCCCAGCTCCTCGAACCCGACGTCCTCGCCGGTGACGGAGCGGATCACGTCCGGACCGGTGATGAACATGTTCGAGGTCTTGTCGGCCATGACGATGAAGTCGGTGAGCGCCGGCGAGTACACCGCGCCCCCGGCGCTCGGGCCGAGGATCAGCGAGATCTGCGGGATCACGCCTGAGGCCGCGACGTTGCGGCGGAAGATCTCGGCGAACTGCGTCAGGGCCGCGACACCCTCCTGGATGCGGGCGCCGCCGCCGTCCGAGATGCCGATCAGGGGCACCCCGGTGCGCAGCGCGAGGTCCTGGACCTTGACGATCTTCTGTCCGTGCACCTCGCCGAGGCTCCCGCCGAACACCGTGAAGTCCTGCGAGTACACACACACCTGGCGGCCGTCGATCGTCCCGTGGCCCACGACCACGCCGTCCCCGGCGACCTTCTTGCGGTCCAGCCCGAAGTTCGTCGAGCGGTGGGTCGCGAGCGCGTCGAGCTCGACGAAGCTCCCCTCGTCGAGGAGCGCCTCGATGCGCTCGCGGGCGGTCTTCTTGCCCCGCGCGTGCTGGCGTTCCTGGGCGGCGGACCCCGGTGCGGTCGTGGCGGCGGCGCGGCGGCGCTCCAGCTCTTCGAGCTTGGCGGCGGTCGACACGGCCGGTTCCGGTGGCGTCGGGGCGTCGGTGGCTGCGGTGTTCACCCGCACGACACTAGTTGCTGTGCGCGCGGGGATCGACGGCGCGCCGGGCAGGCGTGGAGCCCCTGGGTTGGCGGTTGCGGACAAAGTCGGGCGCTGCGCGGCATGATGGAGCGGTGCCGACCACGCCCGAGACCGACCAGCCCGACCGCACCGCACCCGCGGCCCCTGTCCGGGAGCCGCTGCGTGCGGAGGCGCTCCGGACCCTGCTCTCCGGGCACGGCCGTCCCGTGCTGCGCGTCGAGGTGATCGAGGCCGCGGGGTCCACGAGCGCGGAGCTCGCGGCCGCCGTGCGGGCCGACCCTGAGGCCTGGCCGGCGCCGTCGCTGCTCGTCGCCGAGCACCAGAGCGCCGGCCGAGGGCGGTCGGGTCGCGAGTGGTCGGCCCCGCCGCGCAGCTCGCTCCTGGCCTCGATCCTGCTGCGGCCCGCGGTCCCGGCGCACCGGGTCTCGTGGCTCCCGATCCTCGCGGGGCTCGCCGCGGCCCACGCCCTGCGCGCGACGGCCGGGGTGCCGGCGGTGCTGAAGTGGCCCAACGACGTCCTGCTGCCCGCCCCGACGGACCGGGGCGACGGCGTCGAGAGCCCGGACCGGGAGCTCGACGGCTGGGGGACCTGCGCAAGGTCGGCGGGATCCTCTCGGAGGTCCTGCCCGACGGCGGGGCGATCGTCGGTCTCGGGATCAACGTCTCGCAGACCCAGGACGAGCTCGCGGTCCCGTCGGCCACGTCGCTCCTGCTGGCCGGGGCGGCGACCGTCGACCGCGAGGTGCTCCTGACCGCGCTGCACGAGTCGTTCGCGGGGATCCTCGGGCGCTGGTACGACGCCGGTGGGGACGCGGTGGAGGCGGGGCTCGCCGACGACTACGCGCACCTCTGCGGCACGCTGGGCCGCCCGGTCCGGGTCGATCTCGTCGGCGGGGGCGTCCTCGAGGGTCGTGCCACCGGGATCGACGGTGACGGTGCGCTCCTCGTCGACGACGGGTCGTCGACGCACCGGGTCGTGGCCGGCGACGTCCACCACCTGCGTCTCTCCGCCTGAGGCCCTCACGCGGCCACAGGCGGCGGCCGCGCCGGCCCGTCGAGCACGGTGCCGAGCGGGTGAGCAGGGTCACTATGATGGCGGCGTGCCCGACGACGCGAACGTTCCCTCGGACCCCGCCCCGGCGGCCGGGTCGTCGTCGACGAACCCCGGTCCAGCACCTGCGCCGCGGGTGGAGGCCGCCGTCGACGACGCCTCGCAGACGGCGTCGCGGCTGGACGCCGCTCTCCTGGGCGGGCGCCGCGACCTGGCGCTGGACGACCTCGCGAAGGACGCCGCGCTCGACCCCGCGCAGGTCGAGGACTACTGGCGGTGGCTCGGGCTCCCGGTGACCGACCCGGCGGAGCCCCACTTCGCCGAGTCGGACGTGCGGGCGCTGCGGGAGATCTCGGAGCTGTTCCGCACGGAGGGCCTCGACGAGCAGATCCAGACGACGCTCGTCCGGTCGACGGGCCACACGACCGAGCGCCTCGCGCTGTGGCAGGTCGAGGCGCTCGTCGAGCACATGGCACGCCGGTTCCGCCTGGACGACACGAGCGCCCGGCTCCTCGTGCTCGACCGGTTGCCCGATCTCGCCCCGGTGCTGGAGCACCAGCTGCTGCACGCGTGGCGGCGACAGCTCGCGGCGGTCGCCGGGCGGTTCGCGGCCGAGTTCTCGGGGGCCCGGGGCTCGGCGTCGGACGACGCGTCCCAGCTCCCGCTCCCGCGTGCGGTGGGCTTCGCCGACATCGTGTCGTTCACCCGCCGCACGGCGGGGCTCGGCCCTGCCGAGCTCGCCGAGTTCGTGCAGGCGTTCGAGGCCGGGGCCCGCGACGAGATCACGCGGGCGGGTGGCCGCGTGGTCAAGACGATCGGGGACGCGGTGCTCTTCGTGGCGGACGACGTCGTGACGGGAGCGAACGTGGCCCTCGCCCTCGCGGACGCGGCGGGGGAGAACAGCACGGCGCGCGACGTGCCGCCCGTGCGGGTCAGCCTCGTGTGGGGGAGGGTCCTGTCGCGGTTCGGCGACGTGTTCGGCACCTCGGTCAACCTGGCGGCCCGACTCACGGAGATCGCGGAGCCGTCGACCGTCCTCGTGGACCCCGCGACGGCCGCCCGGCTGCGCACGGAACCGCGGTTCGTGGTGACCGACGTGGCGCCCCGCGAGCTCCAGGGGCTGGGTGTCGTGGCTCCGTCGCGCCTCTCCCGGGGGTCGTCGGCCTGAGCCGCAGCGCGTGCCTGAGCCGCAGCGCCGGCCGACGGGCCGGGGCAGGGGCAGGGTCAGACCGGCTCGAGCAGGTGGGGGCCGTCGTTCGCCACCGAACCGACCGCCCGTGACACGGGCCGGGCCACGAGCTCGACCGGAGCCGACGCGAGGACCGACGCCGCGGCGTCCGACCCCACGGCCGGGTCGAGCCACAGGTCCCGCTCCGTTGCCGGGACGACGACCGGCATGCGGTCGTGGATCCGGGTCAGGTCGCCGACCGCGGCACGGGTGACGATCGTGGTCGAGACGAGCCAGCGGTCGGGGTCGTCGTCCGAGCGCTCCGGGTCGCGCCAGAACTCGTAGAGACCGGCGAACGTGAGCCGGTGGCCGTCGGGGGCGGCGATCGCGTGCGGCTGCTTGGGCTGCTTCGCCGTCTGGCCCTTGCGCCACTCGTAGTACGCGTCCGCGGGGACCAGGCACCGACGGGCGGCGAACGCCTTCGCGAACGTCGGCCGCTCGGCGAGCGTCTCGGAGCGCGCGTTGATCGCGCGGGCCGCGCGCGAGCGGTCCTTCGACCAGCTGGGGACGAGGCCCCAGGACGCGACCTGGAGGGAGCGGACGACGTCCGTCCCGCTCTCCGTCCCGCTGTCCGTCCCGCTGTCCGTCGTGCTGCTGGGCCGGGGTGCGCGCTCGACGACGATCCGGACCGGGTCGGTGGGTGCGACGTTCCACGACGGCGGGAGCATCCGCGCGTCGTCGGCGATCTCGGCGACCGCGAGCTCGTCGGCGAGATCCTGGGCGTCGGTGAACGATGCATAGCGTCCGCACATGCGTCCAGGGTGCCGCACGGGTCCGACATCCGGCCGGTGACCACCACGCGAGACGAGTGATCGAATCGATACGACAGAGGGCTCGCTGCGCCGTAGGATCAGCCCGGTGACCACTCCTGCCGCGCCCCGCCGCTCCACCGTGCGCTGGGTGCTCCTGCTCGGCTCCCTCGCGGCGCTCCCGGCCTTCACCGTCGACATGTACCTGCCGGCGCTGCCGGACGTCGCGGAGGACCTGGGGTCGTCGCCCGCCATGGCGCAGCTCACCGTCTCCGGGATGCTCATCGGTGGCGCGGTCGGCCAGCTCGTGATCGGGCCGCTGTCGGACAGGTACGGTCGCCGGCTGCCCGTCGTGGTCGGGCTCACGCTCCACGTCGTGACGTCGCTGCTGTGCGCCGTCGTCCCGTCGGTCGGCGCGCTGATCGTGCTGCGGGTCATGCAGGGGTTCTTCAACGCCGCGTCCCAGGTCGTCGCCATCGCCGTCATCCGGGACCGGTTCACCGGCTCCGAGGCGGCCCGGATCCTGTCCCGGCTCATGCTCGTGATCGGGCTCGCGCCGCTCCTGGCGCCGTCGATCGGGAGCATCGTGCTGGGCGTCGGCGGGTGGCGGTGGGTCTTCGTCGTGCTCGCCGTCATGGGTACGGTGCTCGCCCTGCTCGTCCTGAAGTTCATGCCCGAGTCGCTGCCGCCGGAGCGGCGGCGCCCCGGCGGCGCCCGCGCGGTGCTGAACGGCTACCGGACGCTGCTCGCCGACCGCAGGTTCCTCGCCCTCGCCGTGATCCCCGGGCTCGGCATGGCCGTGATCATGAGCTACGTCGTCGGCTCCCCGTTCGTCCTGCAGGAGGGGTTCGGCCTGTCGCACGGCCAGTTCGCCGTGCTCTTCGCGGTGAACGGCATCGGGCTCGTCCTGTCCGCACAGGTCAACGCCGCGCTCGTGCGCAAGGTGGCACCGATCCGGCTCCTGCGCTTCGCGATCGTGCTCCAGGGCGTGTTCGCGCTGGCGCTGCTGGCCGTCGCCCTGACCGGTGTCGGCGGTCTCGTCGGCCTGCTGGTCGCGCTGTGGCTCGTGCTGTCCATGCAGGGGCTCGTCCCGGCGAACGCCTCCGCCCTCGCGCTGTCCCGCCACGGGGAGATCGCCGGTACCGCCGCCGCGGTCATCGGCGCCTTCCAGTCGGGGATCGCCGGGCTCGTGAGCCCGCTCGTCGGCGTGCTCGGCGGGGACGCCGTCGCGATGGCCACCGTCATGCTCGGTGCCGTGCTCCTGACGATCCTCGTCCTGGCCACCGCGACCCCCGCCTACCGCCGTGGCGGCTGGCACGCCGAACCGTGAACACGCCGATGCTCGGGCACAGAGCCCACGACGGCGCCGTGACGTCGTAACCTGCGGTCATGGCCACGAAGGCGTCCTCCGGGGACGGGGCAGCGGCCGACCCGGGCGCTGCTCGCCGCGGGCCGGTCCAGGCCGTCGTGCCCGGACCCCGACACGTCCCTCCGGCGCGCGGTCACCGATGGCTCCGGCTGACGGCGCTCACGCTCACCGGCATCCTCGCCTTCGTCGCCGTCGGCGCGTCGGCCAGCTACGTCGACCTGAAGTCCCAGATCACGGTCGACGACGTCGACCCGCTGCTCGGCGACGACCGCCCGGAACAGCGCCAGGTGAGCGTCCCCACGACCGCGCCCGACCCCGTCGACCCGTTCGCGGGACAGCCCCTGAACATCGTCGTGATGGGGACGGACCTCCGCGACGGGACGAACGAGGACCTGGCGGGCGAGGCCGACGGCATGCGCTCCGACTCGACGTTCGTCGTGCACGTCGCCGCCGACCGGACGCGCGCCGAGATCGTCTCGATCCCCAGGGACTCGCTCGTCGCGATCCCCTCCTGCACCCGCGCGGACGGGTCCACGACCGGTTCGCGCCGGTCGGCGATGTTCAACACCGCGTTCACCCTCGGCGGAGGAGCGGAGGAGGACATCGCGAGCGCTGCCGCCTGCACCCGCAGGACGGTCGAGCAGCTCACCGGTGTGCTCACGACCGACCACGTGGTCGTCCAGATGAACGGTGTCGAGCCCATCGTGGACGCGATCGGCGGGGTGCGGATGTGCCTGCCGGAGGAGATGCACGGCAAGCGACCGGACCTGGACCTGCCCGCCGGCGAGCAGGTGCTCGACGGTCGCACCTCGATCGACTTCCTGCGGGTGCGGCACGGCACTGGCTTCGGCCTCGAGGCCGGCAGCGACCTCACCCGGATCACCCGGCAGCAGGCCTTCCTGGACGCGATGGCCCGTGAGGTCCTGTCCAAGAACATCGTCACCGACGCCCCGAAGCTCTACAGGGTGGTCCAGCAGGTGCTGGCGTCGATCTCGACCAGCCCTGCCCTCGCGAGCCCGGTGACCCTCGGTGGGCTCGCGTTCAGCCTGCGGTCGATGCCCAGCGACCGGATCCTCTTCACCTCGCTGCCGGTCGTCGAGGCGCCGTCCGACCCCAACCGGGTGGTCTGGACGTCCGAGGCCGACGCGATCTGGGAGCGGATCGCCGCGGACGAGGAGCCCCCGGTCTCCCGCCGCTCGACACCGGCGACACCGGCGACCTCACCGAGGAGACGGCCGTGCCCGTGGCCGACGCCGAGCCGTCCGGGAGCGCCACCGAGGAGCCGGAGCCGACCGACGACGCCTCGGACGGCACCGACGACTCCGTGACGACGCCGACGCCGTCCCCGACCGTCGCGGCCGGGGTCTGCGCGGACTGACCAGGCGGCGCAGTCGACCGACCGGGCGGGTCGGGCGGTCGCGCAGCGCCGGGTCAGACCGAGAGCGCGCCGAGCCGCTCGACCGCCTCACGCAGCACGGGCTCCCGCTTGACGAAGGTGAACCGGACGCGCGAGGCGAGGTCTCGCGCCGTGGCTGACGGGCCGCCGTCCGACGCCCGGCCGCAGAATGCCGAGACCGGGACCCCGACGACCCCGGCGAGCTCCGGGAGCCGCCGGCAGAGCTCGGCGCCGTCCTCGTGGCCGAGCGGGGCGCCGTCCGCCACGACGAAGTAGGTGCCGCGGGGGACGGACACGCCGAACCCGGCGCGCTCCAGACCCTCGCAGAGCAGGTCCCGGCGGGTCGCGAGCGTCGCGGCGAGGCGCTGCGGCACGGAGTCGTCGGTCAGCGCGTGGGCGATGGCGTGCTGGAACGGCGGCCCGGACGAGTACGTCACGAACTGCTTCACCGTGCGGATCGCGGTCACGAGGTGCGCCGGGCCGTGGAGCCAGCCCACCTTCCACCCGGTGAACGAGAACGTCTTGCCGGCCGAGCTGATCGTCACGGTCCGGTCCGCCATGCCGGGGAGGCTCGCGATCGGGACGTGCCGCGCGTCGTCGAACACGAGGTGCTCGTAGACCTCGTCGGTGACGACGATCGCGTCGTGCTCCCGGGCGGCCTGCGCGATCGCCGACAGCTCGCCGTCGTCGAGGACCGTGCCCGTCGGGTTGTGGGGCGAGTTCACGAGGATCAGGCGGGTCCTGGGCCCGACGGCGGCGCGCAGGGCGGCGCGGTCGAGCCGGAAGCCCCGGCCGGGGTCGGCGGGGTCGACGCGCAGGGGCACGGTGACGTGCGTGGCGCCCGTCATGGCGATGCTCGCCGCGTGCGAGTCGTAGAACGGCTCGAGGGTCACGACCTCGTCGCCCGGCCCCGCGAGGGCCAGGAGCGTGACCGCGATCGCCTCCGTCGCGCCGGTCGTCACGAGGACCTCGGAGTCGGGGTCGACGGTCAGCCCGTACCGGCGCCGCTGGTGGTCGGCGATCGCGGTCCGCAGCGCGGGGATCCCGTCGCCGGGCGCGTACTGGTTGTGGCCGGCGCGGATCGCGTCGACGGCGAGCTCGCGGATCGCGTCCGGGCCGTCGACGTCGGGGTATCCCTGGCCGAGGTTGATCGCCCCGGTCCGGTTCGCGAGGACCGTCATCTCGGCGAAGATCGTCTGCCCGACCGTGCCGTCGGCGCGCTGGAGGCCCGTGGCGTGCGCGACGGCCTGCCACCGGGACGTCACGTCGCCGGCGGCACGGGTCGGGTCGGGTGCGGACGCGGACGTGGGCTGCGGCGCGGGCGCTGGCTGGGACACGGGCGGTACGCCCTCCGCCGGCCGGTTCACGGGGTGCATGACGAACGACACTAGCCCGAGCGCCCCTGGGCCGTACCCGTGCCGGCCGCGCGCCGGTCGAGCAGTGAAGACGCGTTGTCCACAGGCGCTCCCGACCGAGGTGCCGAGCTCACCTAGGGTTCTGAGCGCCGGCAGGGGGTCGGTGCGCGACCGAATGGGGGCACGAGTGTCTGCACCGACCCGGGAGACGACCCGTGGCGCCGTCCTCGCTGCCGGGAGCGCCGGGGGCCGCGCCGGCGAGCGCGTGGGCCGCGGCGCCCTGGCCACGGTGGAGGCCGAGGTCCGCGAGCTCGTGCGCCGGCGCGACGTCGACCCGGTGGGCGACCGGCCCGCCGTCGTCCGTCTGGTCGACGACGTGCTGGCCGACTACGAGCGTCGGTCGGCCCTGGGTGCGGTCCCGCCGCTGGTCGACCTCGCTGAGACGGCGAGGTGCGTGCTCGACGCCGTCGCGGGCCTCGGTCCGCTCCAGCGATACCTCGACGACCCGAGCGTCGAGGAGATCTGGGTGAACTCGCCCGAGACGGTCTTCGTCGCGCGCAACGGCGTCCCCGAGCTCACGACGACGATCCTCGACGCGACGCTCGTGCGCGACCTGGTGGAGAGCATGCTGCGCTCCTCCGGCCGCCGGCTCGACCGTTCGAGCCCCTTTGTCGACGCCACGCTCCCGGGCGGCGAGCGGCTGCACGTCGTGATCCCGGACGTGACGCGCACGCACATGGCCGTGAACATCCGCAAGCACGTCGCGAAGGTCACGCGTCTGCGCGACCTCGTCGGGCGAGGGTCGCTGACCCCCGAGGCGGCCACGTACCTCGACGCCGCGGTGCGCGCGGGGCTGAACGTCGTCGTCGCCGGATCGACCCAGGCAGGCAAGACCACGATGCTCAACGCGCTCGCGGGGTCTATCCCGCGTCAGGAGCGCGTGATCGTCTGCGAGGAGGTCTTCGAGCTCCAGATCGACGCGCGCGACCACGTCGCGATGCAGTGCCGGCAGCCCAGCCTCGAGGGAACGGGTGAGGTGCCGCTGCGACGGCTCGTCAAGGAGGCGTTGCGGATGCGCCCGGACCGGATCGTCATCGGCGAGGTGCGGGAGGCCGAGAGCCTGGACCTGCTCATCGCTCTCAATGCGGGGATCCCCGGCCTCGCCACGCTGCACGCGAGCTCCGCCCGGGAAGCGCTGGTGAAGCTCTGCACCCTGCCGCTGCTGGCAGGCCCCAACATCTCCGCGGACTTCGTGGTCCCGACCGTCGCGGCTGCGGTGGACGTGGTCGTGCACCTGTCCATCGGGTCGGACGGCGGCCGGCGGGTACAGGAGATCCGTGGCGTCCCCGGTCGGGTCGAGGAAGGGGTCGTCGAGACCTGTGACCTGTTCCATCGGGAAGGGGACCGGCTCGTGCGAGGTCAGGGATTCCCTCCGGGGAGGACCGCTTCGAGCGGGCCGGGATCGACATCGCCGCCCTGTGGCGCGACGTCGGCGTCGGGAACGGCACGGCGCGGTGGGACGGCTGATGGGGGTCGTCGTCGGTCACGTCCTCGGCACAGGACTCTGCCTCGTGTGGCTCTCCTGCTGGTCTGGCGGGTCTCCGCGCGGGAGCAGCCACCTCCGCGCCCGGACTCAGGACCTGCTGGTCCAGGGCGGGTTCCCGGACGTGAGCCCCGGTGCGCTCGTCGGCGTCAGCCTGCTGCTCGGCGTCGTGGTGGGTGCCGTGGGTACGGTCATGACCCGGTCGGCGACGATCACGTCGTGCTTCGTGCTGCTCTCCCTCCTGGCGCCTCGCGCGGTCGTGGTCGCCCGAGCCCGTGCACGCCGTGCGGTGCTGCGCGACGTGTGGCCCGACGCCGTCGACCATCTCGCCTCGGGCGTCCGGGCCGGGCTCAGCCTCCCTGAGGCGCTCGGTCAGCTGGGCGAGAGCGGTCCGGAGGCGCTCCGCGGGCCGTTCGCGCAGTTCGCGCGCGACCACCGCGCGGGCCGGCGCTTCGGCGACGCCCTCGACGCGTTGAAGGAGCGGCTCGCGGACCCGGTCGGCGACCGCGTGGTCGAGTCGCTCCGGATCACCTGGGAGGTGGGCGGGGCGGACCTCGGCAGGCTCCTGCGCACGCTCTCGACGTTCCTCAGGGAGGACGCGGCGACGAGGGAGAGCTCGAGGCCCGGCAGTCGTGGACCGTCAACGGAGCGCGGGTCGCGGTGGCAGCGCCCTGGCTCGTGCTGGCGCTGCTGGCCACCCGGCCGAGCACCGCTGCCGCGTACGACTCGGTCACCGGCGGTCTCGTGCTCGCCGGTGGGGCGGTCGCGTCGGTCGTCGCCTATCGCGCCATGATCCGCATCGGGCGCCTCCCCGACGACGCACGGGTGTTGCGATGACGGGCGGCTGGGCCGTCGAGGGCGCCCTCGCCGGGCTCGGGGTCGGTGTCGGGATCACGCTGACCCTCTCGGCGCTCAGGGCACGCCGGATCCGGCTCGACGAGCGGGTCTCTCCGTACCTGCGGGCGCACGACTCGCGGTCCGCGCTCCTGGCCACCGACGGAGGAGCCGGCACGGGTGCCGGTCCTCTGGTCCTGCTGCTCCGACCGGCACGTGACACCGCGGTGCGGGTGATCGAACGTCTCGGGTCGTCGCACGCCGACGTCGAGCGTCGACTGCGCCGCGCCGGCTCCCACGACCCGGTCGAGGCCTTCCGGACCAGGCAGGTGATCTGGGCCGTCGTCGGCATCACGTGCGGACTGGCCCTGTCGATGCTGCTCGCCGTGAGTCGCGGGGTCGACGTCTTCGTCGCGGGTCTGCTGGTCGCCGTGCTCGGCGTCGTCGGGGCGCTCGCGTGCGACCACGACCTGACGCGACGAGCACGGCGGCACGAGGCCAGGATGCAAGCGGAGTTCCCGGCCGTCGCCGAGCTGCTGGCGTTGGCGGTCGGTGCCGGCGAGGGGCCGCTCGCTGCAATCGACCGCGTCGCTCGCACGGTGCACGGCGCGCTCGCCCGCGAGTTCGTCGAGCTGCGGGCCCGCATGAGATCGGGCGTCCCGCTGGCCGCGGCGCTCGAGGGTCTGGCCGAGCGCACCGAGCTGCCGACCCTGACGAGGTTCGCGCGCGCCGTCGCGGTCGCCGTCGAGCGGGGCACCCCGATCGCCGACGTCCTGAGGGCGCAGGCGCAGGACGTCCGGGAGTCCGGACGACGCGAGCTCATGGAGCAGGGCGGCAAGAAGGAGATCGCCATGCTCGTCCCCGTCGTCTTCCTCGTGCTGCCGGTCACGGTGGTCTTCGCCCTCTACCCGGGCCTGGTCACGTTGCGGATCGGGCTGTGAGCGACCCGACGCGCCTCGACGGGGCGCAGGCACGCGAGCCAGGACCGATCGACCCGCCGCTGCAAATCCCGATGACGATCCGAGAAGCACCGAACGAAGGAGACGAACGTGCCGACGACGCACAGAACCACGAACCGCGACGGAGGGGCCCCGAGCCGGACGATCGCAGGTCTCGGGCCCTCGGGTCGCGCGACCGGACGTCCGAACGCGCGCGCGAGCCGGGCGCGCTCGGCCGGCGAGCACCGGAACGTCCTGGACCGGGTGCGGCTCAGGCTCGCCGGGATCGACGGCGAACGAGGGGACGTGCCCGGATGGGTGCTCGTCACGCTGATGACGGCCGGCTTGGTCGTCGCTCTGTGGGCGGTCGCCGGGCCCATGCTCACGGACGCCTTCACCCAGGCGATCCAGGGGGTCAGCGGTCCCTGATCCGGCGCGGGGGTGACGGTGGTTCCGCGGTCGTCGAGTTCGCGCTCGTGGCCGCCCTGGTCGTCGCGGTGCTGGGCGGTGTGGTGCAGACCGCCGTCGTCCTCCACGTGCGAGCGGTCCTGGTCGACTCGGCGGGCGAGGGCGCCCGCGTCGCCGCGCGAGCAGACCGCGGGGCCGCCGACGGCGTCGAGCGCACGCGCTCGCTGATCGCTGCCTCGTTCGGCCCGCGCTACGCGCAGCACATCGGCTCGCGGCGGACCACGACCGCCGGGCTCGACCTGATCGAGGTCTCGGTCGACGCGCCGTTCCCGGCGTTGGGCCTGTTCGGCCCGGGCGGTTCGATGCACGTCGTCGGACGCGCCGTCGTGGAGCCCGGGTGAGAGCCCGACCTCCGCGGGGGCGGGGATCGTCGCGCTGCGCGTGCTGCGCGTGCTGCGCGTGCTGGGCGCGTCGGGCTCCCCGGGCTCCCCGGGCTCCCCGGACTCACGGAGCTCCCCGGGCTCACCAAGCTCCCCGAGATCGGCCGCCCGTGGACCGAGCGACCGTGGTGGGCGCGCATCCCGGCCGACGTCCCGGCGCCCGGCCCCGTGCGGCGCGAGCGACAGCACGAGCACGCGGGGGAGGCGGTCGCGGTCAACGGTGCCGAGTCGGGTGGCGCACTCGTGGAGTTCCTCGGCGCGACCGTGCTCCTGCTCGTGCCGGTCGTGTACCTCGTCGTCGCGCTCGCCAGGGTCCAGGCCGGGGCCTTCGCGGTGGAGGCCGTCGCCCGCGAGACGGCACGCGTGGTCGTCTCGGCGGACACCCTCGACGAGGCCCGTCGCCAGTCGGAGGTCGTCGCTGACCTCGCGCTCGCCGACCAGGGCTTGCCCGGCGAGGCGACCATCACCCTGCAGTGCTCCTCGGTGCCCTGCCGGGAGCCAGGAAGCACCGTCGCGGTGCTCGTGTCCTACGACGTGCCGCTGCCGCTCGTCCCGCAGGGGCTCGGTGATCGGCTGCCTCTGCAGGTCCCCGTCGAGGCCGTGCACGTCGCCGCCGTCGACGACCATCGCGTCCTGGGCGGTGGTCCGTGAGGGCCGCCGTCCGCCGCGGACGCTCGATCCGCACGCCCGCCCCCCGCACGCCCGCCCCCGCACGCCCGCCCCCGCACGGACGGCCGCGAGCGCGGGAGCATCATGCTGCTCACGACGGGTCTCCTCGCGCTCGTCCTCGTCCTCGTGACGGTCGGCGTCTCGGTCGCGGGCGTCCACCTGGACCGCAAGCGGCTCGCCGATCTCGCCGACTCCGCGGCGCTCGCGGCCGCGGACGCGGTGGACCCGGGGGCCGTCTACGGGGCCGATGCGGTGCCGCCGACGGAGTCGGGCGGCCTCGCTCTCGACGACGACGCCGTCCGGCGAGCGGTCGAGGAGCACGTGCAGACGCGCGCCGCCCTCGCGACCGCGGGCGGCGGCAGCGGAGGCCTCGTCGAGGTGGTCGTCACGTCCGCCGGGTCACCTGACGGGGTCTCCGCGACCGTCACCCTCGAGGCCAGGTCGCGCCCGACACTCATCAGCTGGGCGACGCGACCCTGGTCGGACGGCGTGCCGCTGCACGCGACCGCGACGGCGAGGGCGTGGTGAGCCCCTGCGACCCGCGTACCCTGGTGCCTCGTGGCCACCATCGACTTCCAGCACGAGATCAAGTCCCTCCGCGCGACCCTCGAGACGATCAGCGCCGTGAGCGATCCGGACGCGCTGCGCGCGAAGATCGCGGAGCTGTCCGAGGCCGCGTCGGCGCCGGACCTCTGGGACGACCCCGAGGCGGCGCAGAAGGTGACGACCGCCCTGTCCCAGGCCCAGAACGAGCTCGACCGTATCGACCACATGGGCAACGACATCGACGACCTCGAGACGCTCGTCGAGATGGCCACCGAGGACGGCGGCGACGCCGAGACGCTGGCCGAGGCGGAGAAGGAGCTCGGGTCGATCCGACGCTCCCTGGGTGAGCTCGAGGTGCGGACCCTGCTCTCCGGCGAGTACGACCTGCGCGAGGCCGTCGTGACGATCCGCGCCGGCGCCGGCGGCGTCGACGCGGCCGACTTCGCGGAGATGCTGATGCGCATGTACCTCCGCTGGGCCGAGCGGCACGGATTCGCGACCTCGGTCCTCGACACCTCCTACGCGGAGGAGGCCGGCCTCAAGTCGGCGACGTTCGAGGTCAAGGCCCCTTACGCGTTCGGGAATCTCTCCGTCGAGGCAGGCACCCACCGCCTCGTGCGGATCTCCCCGTTCGACAACCAGGGTCGCCGCCAGACGTCGTTCGCCGCCGTCGAGGTCATCCCGCTGATCGAGCAGACGGACTCCGTCGAGATCCCCGAGTCGGAGATCAAGGTCGACGTGTTCCGCTCCTCGGGTCCGGGCGGGCAGTCGGTCAACACGACCGACTCCGCGGTCCGGATGACGCACATCCCCACCGGGATCGTCGTCTCCATGCAGAACGAGAAGTCCCAGATCCAGAACCGCGCCGCGGCGCTGCGCGTGCTCCAGTCCCGGCTCCTCCTCGTCCGTCAGGAGGAGGAGAACGCCAAGAAGAAGGCGCTCGCCGGGGACATCAAGGCGAGCTGGGGCGACCAGATGCGCTCGTACGTGCTGCACCCGTACCAGATGGTCAAGGACCTGCGGACCGAGCACGAGGTCGGGAACACGGCCGGGGTCTTCGACGGCGATATCGACGGCTTCATCGAGGCGGGGATCCGCTGGCGCAGGTCCGCCGAGCGCGCCGAAGACTGATCCCGCCGCGTCGCGCGACGCGTCGGCCCCACCTCGCGCCCACCTCGGCCCGTGCGGCGTGTCGGGTCCGGCCTCTCAGGTTCGGTGCTTACTGTCGTGACCGCCCTGTGGACCGGGACGCACCCCGGTTCCCTGGTCGACCACACAGACCCGATGGAACCGTGAGACTTCGATGATCCGCTTGGAGAACGTCACCAAGGTGTACGCCCGCGGGGCGCGCCCAGCGCTCGACGACGTCTCGCTGGAGGTCGAGCGCGGCGAGTTCGTGTTCCTCGTCGGTGCGTCCGGCTCCGGGAAGTCGACCTGTCTGCGACTCGTCCTGCGTGAGGAACGACCGTCCGCGGGGAAGGTGTTCGTGGCGGGTCGCGACCTGTCGAACCTCTCGAGCTGGAAGGTCCCGGAGCTGCGCCGCAAGATCGGCATCGTGTTCCAGGACTTCCGGCTCCTGCCCAACAAGACGGTCTTCGAGAACGTCGCCTTCGCGCTCCAGGTGATCGGCAAGCGCCGGCACACGATCCAGCTCGAGGTCCCCGAGGTCCTGGAGATGGTCGGGCTGGGCGGCAAGGAGAAGCGCCGTCCGCACGAGCTCTCCGGCGGCGAGCAGCAGCGCGTCGCGATCGCCCGGGCGTACGTCAACCGGCCGCCGATCCTGCTGGCCGACGAGCCCACCGGGAACCTCGACCCGACGACCTCGATGGGCATCATGCGCCTGCTCGACCGGATCAACCGGACGGGCACGACGGTCGTCATGGCCACCCACGACGAGGACACCGTCAACCAGTGGCGTCGGCGCGTCGTCGAGCTCTCCGACGGTCACGTCACCCGTGACCAGGCCGAGGGTACCTACGACTCGTCGCGGCGGGTGCGGGACATGACCCCGGCCCCCGACGCCGTGACCGTGGGGGACGCCTGATGCGCGCGCAGTTCATCCTCGGGGAGATCGGGTCGGGGCTCCGCCGCAACCTCTCGATGACGATCTCCGTCATCCTCGTGACCTTCGTGTCGCTGACGTTCGTCGGGGCGGCCGCGCTCATCCAGATGCAGATCGGCAAGCTGAAGGACGACTGGTACGACCGCGTCGAGGTCACGGTCTACCTGTGCCCGAACGACTCGCCCGCGCCCACGTGCGCCGCCGGCGAGGCGACCGAGGACGACATCGCAGGCCTCCAGACGGTCATCGACGACGAGCTGGGGGAGCAGGTCGAGCGCGTCTACGTCGAGTCGAAGGCGGATGCGTTCGCGGCGTTCCAGGAGAGGTTCCCCGACGGCTACATGTCGGTGCCCCTCACCGAGGACGACATGCAGGCCTCGATCAGGCTGAAGCTCGTGGACCCGGAGACCGACTACGTCGTGGTGAGCGACGTGCTCACCGGGCGACCGGGTGTCGAGTCGGTCGAGGACCAGCGTGCGATCTTCGAGCCTCTCTTCCTGGCGCTGAACCGTGCGTCGCTGATCGCGGCCGGCCTCGCAGGGGTGATGCTGCTGGCGGCGGTCCTGCTCATCACGACGACGATCCGGCTCTCGGCCTTCAGCCGGCGCCGCGAGACGAGCATCATGCGGCTCGTCGGTGCCTCCAACGTCTTCATCCAGCTGCCGTTCCTCCTCGAGGGGGCGATCGCTGCCGTCATCGGTGCGCTCTTCGCCGTCGGGGGGCTGTACGTGGGGGTGCAGTACCTCGTCACGGACTGGCTCGCGCAGTCCGTCTCGTGGGTGGCGTACGTCGACGGTACGGACGTGCTGTTCGTGGCTCCTGCTCTCATCGGCATCGCGTTCGTGCTCGCTGCGATATCGTCCGTGGTCACGCTCCGTCGATACACGAGGATCTGATGCAGGCCAGCCCCGACCGACGCCTGACCGCCGGCGTGCGGTCCGACCGCTCCGCTCCCTCGCGGGGAGCCGTCGTCGTCCGCCGCGGGATCGCGGCCGTGGTCGTCGCCGTGCTCACGCTCTTCGCAGGGGTGTCGGCGCACGCCGACGAGCTCGACGACCGCAGGGCGGCGGTGGAGCGCGAGCAGCAGCAGAAGGCGACGGAGCGCAAGCAGATCGAGGCGGCGCTCGAGGACACGGACTCCGAGCTGGCGCAGGCTGCCCTGGACCTGAACACGATCGAGGCCCGCCTGCCTGCGGCCCGGCTCGAGCTCGCGGAGGCCGAGGCCGAGGTCGAGCGTACGGAGCGCGAGGCCGAGCAGCTCGCCCAGCGACTCCAGGACGCGCAGGACCAAGAGACGCAGATCACGGCCGAGATCGAGAAGAGCGCCGACGAGGTGGCGGGAGCGAGATCCGACCTCGCCGAGATGGCGCGACAGGCGTTCCGCGGTCAGGGCGGCGTCACGAGTCTGGGCATCGTCTCCGGTGCGCAGAACGCCGACGACTTCGTGGACGAGTACGCGGCCGTTGCCTCCGCGGCACGGTCGACCTCCAGGTCGCTCGACGAGCTGAGCGAGGCACAGTCTCTCGCCCGGAACCGATCCGAGCGGCTGCGCGCGATCCGCGAGACGATCGCGGACCTCAAGGACGAGGCCGACCAGAACGTCATCGCCGCGCAGAAGGCGAAGGACGCGGCGGCCGCGCGCAAGGCCGAGATCGAGGACCTCATCGTCCAGCAGCAGGCCAAGAAGGCGACGATCGAGGAACGGAAGAAGGCGACCCTCGCCGACCTGGAGGAGACCAAGGCGGCGCAGGAGGCGGTCACGATTGAGCTCAAGGCGGTGATCGCCGACCAGCTCGCTCGCGACGAGCGGCTCCGCAAGGAGCGGGAGGCCGCAGAGGCGAAGCGCAAGGCCGAGGCCGCCGCAGAGGCGAAGCGCCAGGCCGAGCTGCAGGCGAAGCGTGACGCGGAGGCCAAGAAGAACTCGTCCTCGGGCTCGTCGTCCGGGGGCTCGTCCTCGGGCGGGTCGTCCTCCGGCGGTTCATCGTCCGGCGGCTCGTCCTCGGGCGGCTCGTCCTCGGGCGGGTCGTCCTCCGGTGGCTCGTCGTCCGGTTCGTCCTCGCCGTACGCGTTCCTGCGGTACCCGATCTCGAACCCGTACGTCACATCCAGCTTCGGCAACAGGTTCCACCCCGTCTACCACGAGTGGCGGCTTCACGGCGGGACGGACTTCCGGGCGGCCTGCGGATCGCCCGTGAAGGCCTCGGCGTCGGGCACGGTGCTCTACACGCGGTACATCGCCGGCGGCGGCAATCAGATGGTCGTCGACCACGGCTTCCACAGCGGGACGAGCGTCATGACGGGGTACAAGCACCTGTCCCGCTACCTGGTCTCGCCCGGCCAGCGGGTCAGCGCCGGCCAGACCATCGCGCTCTCCGGCAACACCGGTGGAGCGTCGACCGGCTGCCACCTCCACTTCGAGGTGTTCCTCAACGGTGATCGGGTCAACCCGATGTCGGTGCTCTGAGTCGACGTCCTGTTCTCGGGACACCGTCGTCGGGTCGGTCCGCGAGCCTCAGGTCGGTGGTATCCCAGGTATTCAGGGGCGTCGCCCCCGCCCGGTCGCGTAGATTGGCTCTCCGGCCCGGACCGGGAGCGCACAGGTGGAGGAGAGCTACGGCATGGTGAGGGAGAAGGGGCGATCGGTGATCGCCACGAACCGCCGCGCTCGTCACGACTACGTGATCGAGGACGTGTACGAGGCGGGGATCGTGCTGAGCGGCACCGAGGTCAAGGCACTGCGGCAGGGCCGCGCGTCCCTGGCCGACGGCTACGCGTCGATCGACCACGACGAGGCCTGGCTCGAGAACGTCCACATCCAGGAGTACACGCAGGGGACCTGGAACAACCACGCTCCCCGTCGCCGCCGAAAGCTCCTGCTGCACCGCGACGAGATCCACCGGCTCGAGATCAAGAGCCGCGAGAAGGGCCACACCCTGATCCCGCTGCAGCTCTACTTCCTGGACGGGCGCGCCAAGGTGGAGATCGCCGTCGGCCGCGGCAAGCGCGAGTACGACAAGCGGCACGCCCTGCGGGAGAAGCAGGACAACCGAGAGGCACTGCGGGCGATGCGGTCGCGCGAGCTCCGCTGACCCGGCCGCGGCCTCGCCGCGGGCTGCAAGGACCGCGCTGCACGCATACGGTGGCGGCGCCGACCCCGTACGACGACCCGGCGCGCACGCGTCCTGGAGGAACCACCATGGCCAAGCTCCGTCAGTACCTGCCTCGCCTCGCCGCAGGTGCCTTCATCCTCAACTCTGGCCTCGACAAGCGCGGAGCCGACGCCGAGACGGCGGAGGGCCTCCACGCGATGGCGTCGGGCACCTACCCGTTCCTCGCGGACGTCGAGCCGCAGGACTTCGTCAAGGCCCTCTCGACGGCGGAGATCGCGCTCGGCGCGGCCCTCCTCGTCCCGTTCGTCCCCTCGGGGCTGGTCGGGCTGGCGCTGGGCGGCTTCTCGGGCGGGCTCGTCGGGATGTACCTGCGCACCCCGGGCATGACCCGGGAGGACGGTGTCCGTCCCACGCCCGAGGGTCTGGGGCTGGCCAAGGACGTGTTCCTGCTGGGCATCGCCGGCGGCCTGGTGGCGGACGCCGTCACGCGGGACGCGTAGGCGGCCCGCCACGAGGTCTTTGTCACCGGCTCGAGCGCGCTCCGAGACGCCCGTGCAGACGGACGTCCAGAGGGGTCTGACACGCACGTCGGGAATTGCCGTGCCCTGCCCGACGTTGCGACGGTAGTATGAAGATCCCGGTGGTCGCGGCAGCGGCTCCGGGCCCGGTTCGGCTCTCGAGCCTTCCCGGGGTGCTTGACAACTGCACAGGGGGTGATCGGTTTCGACGGTGGTCGTGCTTCGAGGAGAAGCGGGCCGAGGATGCAGACTTATCTCGTTAACGATGTCTGCGAAACCATAGGTGCCGATAACAAGCGCACCGACTTCGCACTCGCCGCCTGAGCGAGTCTTCGAAGTCCGTCAGCCCGGGGTAGCTCTCGCCCCGGTTCCTGGCGTCAGCTAGAGAGCCACTGCTCGCGATGCTCGTCGGTGGTATCGCGGGGACTTCAAGCCGACTGGGCCTGTCAGCACCTTGTCCGTGTGAGTGCTGGGGCCGAGAAAAGCAGAGCGGACTGCGCCCGGAGAAGTCCCCGAAAAGCGCTGCCGGACCGGGGTTCGATTCCCCGCACCTCCACCCGAGACCTCAGTCTCCTGAAGGCCGTCGCCCTGCCGGGCGGCGGCCTTCGTCGTGTCGTTCTGCCGCGGCGCTCCGCCCGACTCGTGCGGCTCGCGTCGCCAGGTCGGTCGTCGGGCCTGCCCCGGCAGGGTGCCCGGGACGGATCCGCAGCCCGCGGAACCTGTCCGCCTGGAGCCGCGCAGCGGTGTGGCCTCGTGCGCAGGTCAGCGGGCGTCGACCCGGTCGCCGGCCTGGCGGGGGGCGGGCGCGTCCGCGTGCTCGGGCCGGCTCTGCGCAGGGCCGCCCGATCCAGGGCCGGTCCCGGGGTCGGCGTCCGGGTCGCCGCGGCCGTCGTCGTCCGGCCCCGCGCCCCCGAGCTCCGACCTGCGCCTGTGGCGGCGCCGGACGGCGAGGACGACGACGAGGACGACGGCCCCGAGCGCGAGCCACGGGACGAGCACGCCGACGGTGACGACGGTGGCGTTGACGAACGTGAGGAGCGCGTCCCAGCCGGTGGCCAGGCCGCCGGTGAAGCCGCCTGGCGCGAGCTCTGTCGGTGCGCTCGGCACATCGATGGTGATCCACAGGGTCGACATGGCCACCTGGTCGCTGAGCTGGTCACGCTGGTTCGTGAGGCTGTCGAGCTCGGCCTGGCGCGCGGTGAGCTCCTTCTCGGCGGTGAGGAGGTCTTCGGTGGAGGTCGCGTCGGCCATCAGCTCGGTCAGCCTTCGGGTGGACGCCGTGAGCGCGGCGATCCGCGCGTCGAGGTCCTGGGCCTGGGCGGTGACGTCGACGGTGTCGACCGAGACCTCGGTGACCTCCCCGACCTCGTCGAGGGCCTCGATGGTCGCGGTCACCGACTCGCTGGGGATCCGGACGCTCATCGAGGCGGAGGGGTCGCCGCCGTCGTCCCCGTCGGGGGTGAACTGCGAGCGCGACTCGACGCGGCCGCCGGCGGCCTCGACCATCCCGGCGATCTGCTGGGAGGCGACGGAGGGGTCGTCGGCCCGGAGCCAGACCGATCCCGTGGTGATCTCGCTGCGATCCGCGTCCGGGTCCGCCTCGGTGTCGGTGCTCGCGCCGTCCGCGGCGTCGGTGACGGGTCCCTCCACCAGCTCCGGGCCGGCGGCGCGCCCGGCGGACGAGTCGATGGCGTCCGACCCGACCGCCGCGTCGTCCGCGGCGCTGGAGTCCTCGCCGCTCGCCGAGCACCCCGTGGCGAAGAGCGCGACGAGGGCGAGGGCGGTCGCGCTGCGCAGCAGCCGGGAACGGTGGTCCATGGGAGCGAGCGTAGGGCGAGAACCGGGGGTCCCGGCCCGTCGCGACCGGATCGTGACCGGTTCGTGGCGACATCGTGATCCGGACATTCGGTACAGACCGTCGGGACACATCCCGGCGTCGCTCGGGGCTCTGCCACCATGGGCGGGTGCTGGTCTGCTGCGGGCTCGTGACGGTCGACGTCGTCCAGGTCGTCGAGAGGTTCCCGGCTGCGAACGAGAAGGTCCGCGCGGTCGACGCGTCGATCGAGTTCGGCGGCCCGGCGGCGAACGCCGCGGCGACGGCGAGCGCGCTCGGGGTGCCCGCGACCCTGATCAGCCGGGTCGGCGGCGCCGGGCTCGGCAGCATCGCCGCCGAGGGGCTGCGGGCGGCCGGCGTGCGCGTCGTGGACGTCGCCGAGCCGGACGACGCCCCTCCGGTCTCGACGGTCGTGGTGACCCGTGCGACGGGGGAGAGGGCGGTGGTCAGCACCAATGCCGTCTCGTCCGGCGCGCAGAGTGCCGCGCCCGCCGCTCCCGACGTCGCTGACGCCGTCGAGGCCGCGCTCGCCGGGCTGGGACCCGCCGACGTCGTCCTCCTCGACGGTCATCACGTCGACCTCGCCGAGCGCGTCGCCCGACATGCGCGGCAGGTGGGCGCGCGGACCGTCCTCGACGGAGGGTCGTTCAAGCCCGGGACGCCGGAGCTGCTCGGGTGGTGCGACGTGGTGCTGCTCTCGGAGGACTTCCGGATGCCTGCGGTCGCCGAGGAGGGCACTCTCGACGCCGCGGCCGCGGCGATGCGACCTGGCACGGTGGTGGCCCGTTCCCGAGGGCACCGGGCGATCGAGGTGCTCGACGCCGACGGGCGGCACGAGGTCGGCGTGCCGGAGGCGACGGTCGTGGACACGCTCGGCGCGGGGGACGTGCTCCACGGTGCGCTCGCCGCATGGCTGGCCTCGGGCGCGACCGTCCTGACCTCGATCGAGCGCGCCGCAGAGGTCGCGACGGCCTCGGTCGAGCACCCGGGAGCCCTGGGCTGGGTCGGCGTGAACGGCGGGTTCTCGGGGTTCTTGGAGGCCTGACGGCGCGCGGTCGTGACGAACATCTCAGAACGGCAACAGTTTGGAGATGGTCCTCGCGAACGCTTGACACGCCTTAGTAAAGGTTGTCTACTAACAAACATGACGACCGAGGGAGCCGCACCGCAGCGCACGCTGCGCACCGTGCTGCGGCCGACCGTGAAGGTGCTTCCGGAGCATGCACGGGCCCACAACCGGTCGCTCGTGCTCCAGCACCTCTTCCACGACGGGCCCACGTCCCGCGCGGACCTGGCGCGCTCCACGGGCCTGACGCGGGTCACGATCTCCGACCTCATCTCGGTGCTGATCGGCGAGGGTCTCGTGGAGGAGCTCGGGTTCCGCCCCGGGCAGCGCGTCGGGAAGCCGGCGATCCTCGTCGGGATGCGCACGAGCGCCTACCAGATCGTCGCCGTCGACCTCACCGACGCGTTCGAGCTCCGCGGCGCGGTGATGGCGTTGACCGGCGAGCCCGTCGTCCACCAGAACCTCCCGATCGACGGGCGGACGGGTCACGAGCTCGTCGAGTTCGTCGCCCGCTTCGTCCGCGGTCTCGTCGCTGCGGCCACCCAGCCGGTCCTCGGTGTGGGTCTCGGGTCCCCCGGGATCGTCGACTCCGAGGGTCGCGTCGTCGAGGCGCCGAACCGGGGTTGGTACGACGTCCCGCTCGCGGAGAACCTCAGCGAACGGCTCGGGCTGCCGGTGCACGTGGCCAACGACGCCAACATCGCCGCCCTCGCCGAGTTCACCTTCGGGGGAGCCGACGGGGTCGGCTTCATGGTCGTCACCTTCGGCGCCGGTGTCGGGGCGGGGTCCGTCGTCGACGGGTCCCCGGTCCGCGGGCACGGGTTCGCTGCCGGCGAGATCGGCCACGTCACGGTCCGCCCCACGGGCGGCGCGCTCTGCGGCTGCGGCCGGAACGGTTGCCTCGAGACCATCGTCTCCGTCCCTGCGCTCACGCGGGCCCGCGACGAGGCCGCGAACCCCGCCGACGCGGAGGCCGCCCTCGCGGCGGCGGGCGCCGAGCTCGGTGCAGCGCTCGCTCCCGTCGTGAGCGCGCTGAACCTCGCCGAGGTCATCCTGAGCGGTCCCGCTGACCTGCTCGACGGCGCCTTCCGCGAGGCAGCGCTCGACGTGCTCCGTGCGCGCACCATGCCCGTGGTGCACGCGGACCTCGAGGTCCGCCTCGCCGCGCTCCACGAGGACGTCGTGCTCTCGGGCGCTGCCGTCCTGGTCCTGTCCGGACAGCTGGGGGTCTCGTGATCCCCGTCCGTCGACAGCCCGAGATCTCCCGGCCCCGGCCGGGTACCGCAGGTGACGCGTCCGCAGCGCCTGCACCCGCAACACCTGCTCCGCCCGGCACGACCTGCACCTGACAGCACCTCGCAACAGGTAACGACCAGCACGACAGGCGGCGTCCCCAGCGCCGTCCCGCAGAAAATCGAGAGGAAGTACCCCAGTGAAGAGGAACCGCCTCGTTGCCACCGCCGTGGCCTCGACGATCACCCTGTCCTTCGCGCTCGCCGCATGCTCCGGCAGCGACTCCGACACCTCGGCCGAGACCGACACCGACTCCGGTTCCGGTGACTCCGCCGAGGCCGGCGACATCACGATGTGGGTCGCCGGTGGCGACACCCCGGACGAGCTCCGTGAGTACCTCAAGACCACGTTCGAGGCCGAGAACGAGGGCTCGACGCTGACCATCGAGCAGCAGGAGTGGCCCGACCTGGTCACCTCGCTGACGACGGCGCTCCCGGACGAGGCGAACACGCCCGACGTCGTCGAGGTCGGCAACACGCAGTCGCCGACGTTCACCAACATCGGTGCGTTCCTCGACCTGACCGACATGTACGACGAGCTGGGCGGCGACAAGCTGCTCCAGTCGTTCGTCGAGGTCGGCAAGGTCGGCGACCAGAACTTCGCGCTCCCGTACTACTTCGGTTCGCGCTACATGTTCTACCGCAAGGACATCTGGGACGCTGCCGGCCTCGAGGTGCCCAAGACGCTCTCCGAGTTCAGCGACTCCGCCAAGGAGCTCAAGACGGACGACATGTCCGGCTTCGTCATCGGCGGTCAGGACTGGCGCAACGGCATCTCCTGGATCTTCGCCAACGGTGGCGACCTCGCCACGGTCGACGGCGAGGGCCAGTGGACCTCGACGTTCTCGAGCCCCGAGTCGGTCAAGGGCCTCGAGCAGTGGCAGGACCTCTACACGGGCGCCTCGAACGCCCCGGCGACCGCCAAGGACCTCGCGTACTGGGACTTCCTGAACGACGGTGCCGACGGTGAGGACCCCGAGGCCGCCACGATGATGGCGCCGGGCTGGGCCCGCTGGTCGATCGGTGAGCTCACCACCAACGACGACGGCGACGAGGTCCGCGACGGCATGGCGGACGACTCGAAGTACGACATCTTCGCGCTCCCGGGCACCGACGGCGGCATCGCCCCGGTCTTCGCCGGTGGCTCGAACCTCGCCATCTCGGCGAAGTCGCAGCACCCGGAGCTCGCCAAGAACCTCATGCGCATCATCTACTCCGAGGAGTACCAGACGATGCTCGGCGAGAACGGCCTCGGCCCGGCGAACACGGACTACACGTCCTCGCTCGGTGACGACAAGTTCGCCAAGACCACGATCGAGACCGCCGAGGCCTCGAAGCTCACCCCGGCGGCGCCGGGCTGGGCGGCCGTCGAGGGCGCGAACGTCCTCGAGGAGATGTTCCAGAAGATCGCCGAGGGTGGCGACGTCGCAGCGGTCACGGCCGAGTACGACGAGAAGATCACCCCGATGCTGAACCAGGGCTGACGCTCTTCTCGGGACCTCGGCCGCCGCCCCTAGGACGGCGGCCGAGGCCCCGCCTCCCGGCCCGCACAGGGCCGGCACCGGGCCCTTTCCGGCCCGGCTCGCGGCCCGCGCCGGGCCCGCCACGGGCCCACAGGCCCACACCTGGCCCGCAACAGGCTCACCACGGCCCGTCACGCGCCGTCCACGGGGCCGAGCCCCGATCAGCCGGGTCCGCACCTCGGACCCTGAAACCTCATCTGCGAGGGCGCGACGCGTCCTCACGCTTCCGGGAGCACCCGGAAGAGGGAGAACGCCATGACGACCACCACGACCGGAAGCGCTCCGGTCGACGAGGCCTCGGCGCCACCGCCGCGGGCCGCCGCCCGCAAGCGCCGGCGTCCGAAGACGCCCTACTACCTCCTGATCCCTGCGGTCCTGGTCCTGCTCCTCGGTCTCGGTTACCCCGTGTACTGGCAGGTCATCACCTCGATGCAGGAGTTCGGTCTCGCCCAGCAGTTCGGGACGGCCCCGCCCGAGTTCGTCGGCCTCGACAACTACATCGAGATCTTCACCAGCGACGTCGTCTGGGTCGTCGTGGCGCGCTCCGTGGCCTTCTGCCTCGTCAACGCGTTCCTCGCCGTCGGGCTCGGCACGCTGTTCGCGCTGCTGATGAAGAGCGTGAGCGTCGTCCCCGCTTCGCGATCCAGATCGCGATGCTGCTGGCGTGGGCGATGCCGATGGTCGCCGCGGTGACGGTCTGGAAGTGGCTGTTCGACTGGCGCCAGGGCGTCATCAACTGGATCCTCGTCCAGCTCGGGCTCGACTTCGACGGTCACAACTGGCTGGCCGAGCCGCTCTCGTTCTTCTTCGTCGCCACGGTGATCATCACCTGGATGTCGGTGCCCTTCGTCGCCCTCTCCGTGTACGCGGCGCTCACGCAGGTCTCGGACGAGGTCCTCGAGGCCGCGGCGCTCGACGGTGCCTCCGGCACCAAGCGCTTCATGTACATCATCTTCCCGATGGTCCGCCCGGTCATCTCGATCGTCCTGCTCCTGCAGATCATCTGGGACCTGCGCGTCTTCGCGCAGATCCGCCTCCTGCAGGACGCCGGCGCGCCGGTGAGCGAGACGAACCTCCTCGGCAACTTCATCTACGAGCTCGGGATCGGTCGGCAGGACTTCGCCGGCGCGGCCGCGGTCTCGCTGTTCGTCCTGGCCCTCACGATCCTGCTGAGCTGGCCGTACGTGCGGAACCTTCTCAAGGAGGACGAGTCATGAGCGCCACCCACGCGTCCGCGCCCGCCCACGCACGCGGCGGCTCGCCCGCGAAGGTGTCCCAGGCGCGGCTCGCCACGACGGCCCGCCGCAAGTTCCGCGTCAGCAAGCTCGTCGGGAACCTGACGGCGATCGTCGTCGCGCTGCTGTGGGTCTTCCCGGTCTACTGGATGATCAACTCGTCCTTCACCCCGAACGCCCGGCTGTCGTCGCGCACGCCGTCGTTCTTCCCGACGAACGCGACCACCGCGAACTACGAGAACGCCACCGACGGGACCGGATTCTGGTCCGCCCTGCAGATGAGTCTCCTCATCACCATCGTGACTCTCATCGCGGTGATTCTGTTCGCGTTCCTGGCGGCCCTGGCGATCAGCCGCTTCAAGTTCCGCGGGCGCAAGTCGTTCATCGTCGCGGTGCTCTTCATCCAGATGCTCCCTGCCGAGGGCCTCTTCATCGCGCAGTACAAGATGCTGTCGGCGACGAACCTGCTCAACTCGGTCGTCGGTGTCTCGATCCTCTACACCGCGGCGATCGTGCCGTTCACGATCTGGATGCTGCGCGGCTTCGTCGCAGGCATCCCGGCCGAGCTCGAGGAGGCCGCGATGGTCGACGGGCTGAGCCGCACGAAGGCGTTCCTCAAGATCACGTTCCCGCTGCTGGCGCCCGGGCTCGTGGCCGCAGGGGTGTACGCGTTCCTGCAGGCCTGGAACGAGTTCACGATCGCGCTCGTCGCGCTGCCGGCGGCGGACAAGCAGACGCTGCCGCTGTGGCTGCGCGGGTTCCTCAACGCCAGCGTCAACCAGGGGGTCAACTGGGCGCAGGTGATGGCGGCCTCGACCCTCATCGCCCTGCCCGTGATGATCTTCTTCCTGTTCGTGCAGAACAAGATGACCGGTGGCCTCGTCTCCGGTGCGGTCAAGGGCTGACGTGGGAGCTGCCGGTGTGCTCGACCCGGTCCCTCCGGCGACGGAGCTGCACGGCGCGTGCTCCGTGGGGCTCGACGTGGGCGGCACCAAGGTCCACGGCGTGCTTCTCGGTCCGGACGGGACGGTCCTGGGCGACGAGCGTCGTCCGACGCGCCAAGGTCCCGAAGGGGTCCTGGCGAGCGTCGAGGACGTCGTGGGCGCTCTCGTGGGCCCGGTCGGGATCGCGGTCGGCGACCTCGGGGGCATCGGGGTCGGGATCCCCGGCCTCGTCGACCCCGGGACGGGGTGCGTCACCCATGCCGTGAACGTCGGGATCCGTGGCGAGCCGTTCCCGCTCGCGGACCGGCTGGCCTCGCGGACCGGCGGAGTGCCTGTCGCGGTCGACAACGACCTGAACGTCGCGGCCGTCGGTGCGGCCCACCACCTCGCGCGGCAGGGTCGCGGGAGCGAGGCCGGCGCCGAGCTCGCCTACCTCGCCCTCGGGACGGGGCTCGCCGCCGGGATCGTGCTCGGCGGGCGGCTGCGCCGCGGCGTCAGCGGTGCGGTCGGCGAGATCGGGCACGTCCCGGTGGACCCGCGCGGGCCGCGGTGCGCCTGCGGTCAGCGGGGGTGCCTCGAGGTCTACGCCTCGGGGTCCGCGCTGGCCTCGCGGTGGCCCGTGGCCCCCGGGCTGCACGCACCCGCGGAGCTGTTCGCCGCGGCCGCGAGGGGCGACGCCCTCGCCGTGACGGTGCGCGACGAGTTCCTCGACGCCGTCGCTGTGGCGGTCCAGATGCTGGTGCTGACCTACGACGTCGCGGACGTCGTCATCGGCGGTGGCGTGAGCGCCCTCGGCGAGCCGCTGCTCACCGGGGTCGCCGCGGCTCTCGCCGCGCGCGGCGAGCTCTCGCCGTTCCTCGCAACCCTGAACATGGCCGACCGGGTCTCGCTGACCCCGGCCGGCGTCCCGGTCGCCGCGGTGGGCGCAGCCCTCGTGAGCCGTAGAGAGGTGTCCTGATGGAAGTTGTGATCGCTCCCGCCGAGGAGCTCGCCCGGCTGGCCGCCGACACGATCGAGGAGCGACTGCGTGCCCGGCCGGAGTCCGTGCTCGGCCTCGCGACCGGGTCCAGCCCGCTGAAGGTCTACGACGAGCTCGCCCGCCGGCACGCCGAGGAGGGTCTGTCCTTCGCGCGCGCCAGGGCGTTCATGCTGGACGAGTACGTCGGCCTCGCCGCCGACCACCCGGAGCGGTACCGCAACGTCATCGAGAAGGAGATCGCCTCGCGGGTGGACTTCGCGCCCGACGCCGTGCGCGGCCCCGACGGGCTGGCCGACGACCTGGTCGCCGCCTGCGCCGACTACGAGGCGGCGATCGCCGACGCCGGCGGGGTCGACGTGCAGATCCTCGGTATCGGCACCGACGGGCACATCGCGTTCAACGAGCCCGGCTCGTCGCTCGCGTCGCGCACCCGCATCAAGACGCTCACGGCCCAGACCCGCGAGGACAACGCCCGCTTCTTCGGCGACGACCTCGACCAGGTGCCTCAGCACTGCCTGACGCAGGGCCTGGCGACGATCATGTCCGCGAAGCACCTCGTGCTCCTGGCCACGGGCAAGGGCAAGGCCGAGGCCGTGCACCAGCTCGTCGAGGGACCGATCTCGGCGATGTGGCCCGGCACGATCATGCAGATGCACCCCCACGCGACGGTGCTGGTCGACGACGCCGCGGCGAGCCGGCTCCAGCTCGCCGACTACTACCGCCAGACGTACCGCTCGAAGCCGGACTGGCAGGGTCTGTGACCTCGGTCGGGCGCGTCGCGTTCGTCACACCGCCGGGACCGTCCGTCCGCACGGCGATCGGGTGTCCGCGTCGGGGGCAGCACCTAGACTCGGCGCCATGAGCGAGAACACCCCCGGACGTCCGCAAGAGCCTGCCGGTCCCTCCGACCCGGCGTCGGGCACGTCGACGAGCGTGCTCGAGCGCACCGAGGCCGAGGAGAAGGTCGAGCCCGGCGACCACGAGCGGTTCGCGCACTACGTGCGCAAGGAGAAGATCATGAAGTCCGCGATGTCCGGGAAGCCGGTCATCGCGCTCTGCGGCAAGGTGTGGGTGCCGGGACGGGACCCGAACAAGTTCCCCGTGTGCCCCACGTGCAAGGAGATCTACGAAGGTCTGCGGTCCCCGCAGGACGGCGACGGCGACTCCGGCAAGTGAGCGACCGCACCACCACGTCCACCGCTCCCGCACAACCGCAGACACCGTCACCGTCGGCCGCCTCGCACCTGTCGCCGGCGTTCCCGAGCCGTGCCCCCTGGGGCACCGCGTCCAAGCTGCGCGCCTGGCAGGCCGAGGCGATCGCGCAGTACCAGGCCGCGGCTCCGCGCGACTTCCTCGCGGTCGCGACGCCGGGCGCCGGCAAGACGACGTTCGCGCTGCGCATCGCGACCGAGCTGCTCGAGGCCGGCGTGGTCCGGCGGGTCACCGTCGTGGCGCCGACCGAGCACCTCAAGCACCAGTGGGCCGACGCCGCGGCGCGGGTCGGCATCAGGATCGACCCCAGCTTCCGCAACAGCCAGGGTCGGCACGGCGCGCACTACGACGGCGTCGCGCTGACGTACGCCCAGGTGGCGGCCAAGCCTGCCCTGCACGCGGCGAGGACGACTGCCGCACCGACCCTGGTGATCCTCGACGAGGTGCACCACGGCGGCGACGCGCTCTCCTGGGGCGACGCGGTCCGGGAGGCGTTCGAGGGCGCTGCGCGCCGGCTCGCGCTGACGGGGACCCCGTTCCGCTCCGACACCGCGGCGATCCCGTTCGTCCGCTACGACCGCGACGCGCAGGGGATCCGCCGCTCGGTCGCCGACTACACGTACGGGTACGGGGACGCGCTGCGCGACCACGTCGTCCGGCCGGTCCTCTTCCTGACCTACTCGGGACAGATGCGCTGGCGCACCAGGGCGGGCGACGAGGTCTCCGCGCGCCTCGGCGAGGACATGACGAAGGACCTGACCCAGCAGGCGTGGCGGACGGCGCTGGACGCGCAGGGGAGTGGATCCCCTCGGTCCTCGCCGCGGCCGACAAGCGGCTGAGCGAGGTGCGCAGGTCGGTCCCGGACGCCGGCGGGTTGGTCATCGCGAGCGACCAGACCGACGCCCGCGCCTACGCCGGGCACCTCGCCCGGATCACGGGGACGTCCCCGACCGTCGTGCTGTCGGACGACGACGGGGCGAGCGCGCGCATCGACGAGTTCGCGTCGGGGGACGCGCGGTGGATGGTCGCGGTCCGGATGGTCTCGGAGGGCGTCGACGTGCCGCGGCTCGCGGTCGGGGTCTACGCGACCTCGACGGCGACCCCGCTGTACTTCGCGCAGGCGGTCGGCCGGTTCGTGCGGGCGCGCAGGCGCGGCGAGACCGCGTCGGTGTTCCTCCCCAGCGTGCCGCGGCTCGTGGACCTGGCCAACGCGATGGAGGCCGAGCGGGACCACGCGCTCGACCGTCCGCTCACGGCGGAGGAGCAGGGGAGGACTTCTCGCCCGAGGACGCCCTGATGGCGGCCGCCAACCGCGAGGAGAAGGCGTCGGACGACGGCGTGCAGGGCTCGTTCGAAGCCCTGGACGCCCAGGCCTCGTTCGACCGGGTGCTCTTCGACGGCGGCGAGTTCGGGACCGGTGCCGACGTGGGCTCCGACGACGAGCAGGACTTCCTGGGCCTGCCCGGGCTGCTCGACGCGGACCAGGTGGCGACGCTGCTGCGCCAGCGCCAGGCGGACCAGATCTCCTCGCGCTCCAAGCGCGCGGCGGAGCCGGACCGTGCCGAGCTGGAGCACCGTCGCGCCGCGGAGCTGCGCAAGGAGCTGTCCCAGCTCGTGTCCGCGTGGGCCCGCAAGAGCGGCCGCCCCCACGGCACGGTCCACAACGAGCTGCGTCGTCGGTCGGGTGGCCCCGAGGTCCCGCTGGCCACGGCGGAGCAGCTGGACGCGCGGATCGGCGTGGTGCGGGGCTGGTTCGTCGGTCGCCGCTGACGGGTCCGTCTCAGTCGAGGTCGACGAGCTCCGTGGGGATCGCCGGTTCGCCGGCGGAGAGCCGGCGCGCCCCGCGGGGCAGCTCGTCCCGTGAGCGTGCATGCCGGGCGGACGCCAGGTGGACCCCGCTCGGTCCCGTCCACCGGGACTCGACCGACCCGTCGACGACCAGCGGCACCTGGAGCGCCCGGAGCTCGCCTTCGACGTCCGGTCCGCCGTGCTCTCCGTGGCCGTCGGGAACGCGGCCCCAGGCGTCCACCGCGTCCGCGGAGCCCGTGACGACGACCTCCGCGGTCGCGCGCCCTTCGCCGTCCGTACGTCGGGCGGCGGACTTGCGTCCACCGACGCTCGACTTCGACGCGGACGCCTTGGCGACCGGGCGCAGGGTGCCGGAGGCGTCCTCGCGCGCGACGAGCTTGTAGACCATGCCGCACGTCGGTGCCCCCGACCCGACGACCAGCTGGGTGCCGACACCGTAGGAGTCGACGGGGGCCGAGGCCAGGCCGGCGATGGCGTGCTCGTCGAGGTCCGACGTCACGACGATCTTCGTCCTGGTCGCGCCGAGCGCGTCGAGCTGTCGGCGGACGTCGACGGCGAGCCCGCCGAGGTCCCCGGAGTCCAGGCGCACCGCCCCGAGGTCGGTGCCCGCGGCCGCGACGGCGCGCTCGACCCCGCGCGCCACGTCGTAGGTGTCCACGAGCAGCGTCGTCCCGACCCCCTGGGAGGCGACCTGGCCGGCGAACGCGGACTCCTCGTCGTCGTGCAGGAGCGTGAACGCGTGGGCGGCGGTGCCGATCGTCGGGAGCCCGTAGACCCGGCCTGCCTCCAGGTTGGAGGTGCCCGTGAACCCGGCGATCACCGCCGCACGGGCTGCGGCGACCGCGGCGTGCTCGTGGGTGCGGCGCGAGCCCATCTCGAGGCACGGCCGGTCCACGGCGGCGCTGGTCATGCGGGACGCGGCCGCGGCGATCGCGGAGTCGTGGTTGAGGATCGACAGGACGAGCGTCTCGAGCAGCACCGCCTCGGCGAACGTCCCCTCCACCGTGAGCACCGGGGAGTGCGGGACGTAGATCTCGCCCTCGGCGTAGCCGGTGATCGACCCGGTGAACCGGTAGTCGGCGAGGAACGCGACGGTGCGGGCGTCGACCACCTGCTCCCGCTCGAGCCAGGCCAGCGTCGTGTCGTCGAAGCGGAAGGACTCGAGCGCCTCGAGCACCCGTCCGGTCCCGGCGAGCACGCCGTACCGGCGCCCCTCGGGCAGACGACGCGTGAAGACCTCGAAGACGCTGTGCCGGTGCGCGGTGCCGTCCGCGAGAGCGGCCTGCACCATCGTGAGCTCGTACCGGTCGGTGAGCAACGCCGTCGTCATGACGCACACCCTAGGTGCAGCCGCGCGCATACGATGGTCGTGATGACCGAGACCGCGTACCCCGACGTGAGCGAGGACGTCCGTACCGACGTCCGCGAGGACGAGGCCGCGCAGACGGGGGCGACGGCCGATGCGTGGCAGACCGTGGTCTGGAACGACCCGGTCAATCTCATGTCCTACGTGACCTATGTGTTCCGGAGCTACTTCGGGTACGACGAGGCCCATGCCCGCCGGCTGATGCTGCAGGTCCACGAGGAGGGTCGGTCGGTGGTCTCGCGCGGCTCGCGCGAGAAGGTCGAGGTCGATGTCCAGGCGATGCACGGGTTCGGGCTCTGGGCGACGATGCAGCGGGCCGCCGCGTGAGGGCGTTCCGACCGCACGCGCTCGGGTACGTCGCCGAGCTCGATGCCGCGGAGCGGATCGTGCTCGCGCAGGTCCTCGCGGACGTGGCCCAGATGCTCGGGACCGTGGAGGGTGACACCGACCGGACGGACGACGACGGCCGACCCGCCGGGGCGGCCGCGCCGGGCGATCCGGCAGGTCCGGTCGAGCGCACCGAGGTGCCGCTCGACGAGCTGCCGCCGCACGGGCTGCCCTCGGAGGGTTCGGCCGCGCCCGGGCTCCCGGCCGACCCGGCACTGGCCCGGCTGCTGCCGGACGGCTCGCATGACGACGCGGACGTGTCGTCCGAGTTCCGGCGGCTCACGCAGCACGATCTGGTGGACCGCAAGACCGCCGCGCTGATGCTGCTCGCGAACCTGCTGCTCGCGGAGGAACCCGAGCCCGGGACGAGGGCTCCGCTCCTGGTGCGCCGCGAGGACGCGGGTGCGGTGGCGGCCGCGCTCACCGACCTGCGGCTCGTGCTGGCGGCGCGGCTGGGGATCGAGACCGACGCGCAGGTCGAGGCAGTCCACGAGGAGCTCGTGGCCGGGAGCCCCGACGAGGGGGCCGCCGACGGGCCCGACGACGGGGCGGGCGCCGGCCCGCGGCGGTTCTTCGCGAGCGTCTTCGCGACGGCGGGATGGCTCCAGGACTCGCTGGTCGAGGGCATGCTGGGCGATCTCGGCTGATCGTGCGCGGGGCCGCGCGCGGTCGCTGCGGCCCCGCGTGCGAGTTCCCTCCGGAGGTGCCATGGTCCTTCTTCACGTCCAGGGCACTCCGCCCTGGAGTCGTCGAAAGGAACTACGTTGCCTCTCTGGCTCATCATTCTCATCGTCGGTGTCGTCCTCCTCGTGTTCGGCGTGGCGGTCGAAGCGGCGAAGATCCTCATCTGGATCGGTATCGCGATCCTCGTGGTCGCGCTCGTCGTCGGGCTGCTCAACCGCGCCAAGAGGTAGCACTGAGCCTTTCGGGGCCTCTTGCCGGGCCGGGCACCGACGACGGTGCCTGGCTCGCGGCCGAGACCACGCGGCGCACGTCGTCCGGATCACAGCGATTCGGGACGTGCGCCGCGGTGCGTCCGGATAGTCTCGAACCCGTGAACGACGCACCCATCGGCATCTTCGACTCCGGCGTGGGTGGGCTGACGGTCGCGCGGGCGATCCTCGACCAGCTGCCGGGCGAGTCGCTGCGGTACATCGGGGACACGGCGAACAGCCCGTACGGGCCCAAGCCGCTGGCCGCCGTCCGCGCGATGGCGATGTCGATCATGGACCAGCTCGTCGACGAGGGCGTCAAGATGCTCGTCATCGCGTGCAACAGCGCGTCGGCCGCCGTGCTGCGCGACGCCCGCGAGCGGTACACGGTGCGGCACGGTCTCCCCGTGGTCGAGGTGATCCTGCCGGCGGCCCGCCGCGCGGTCGCCGCGACCCGCTCGGGCCGGATCGGCGTGATCGGCACGCGAGCGACCGTCACCTCCCGCGCCTACGAGGACGCGCTCGGCGTCGCCCCCGGCCTGACCGTCACCTCCCGTGCGTGCCCCGAGTTCGTGCGCCTGGTCGAGGCAGGGGTCACCTCCGGCCCCGAGGTCCTCGAGGTCGCGCACGAGTACCTCGACCCCGTCCGTGCGGCTGGCGTCGACACGCTCGTCCTCGGCTGCACCCACTACCCGCTGCTCACCGGCGCGATCTCCTACGTCATGGGCGACGACGTCACGCTCGTCTCGAGCGCGGAGGAGACCGCGAAGGACGTCTACCGCGTCCTCGTCGCGCAGGGCCTGGAGCGCTCCCGGGACGCGGGCGCCCCCGAGCACACGTTCGTGTCCACGGGCGGTTCCGAGCCCTTCGACCAGCTCGCCCGACGCTTCCTCGGACCGTCGGTGACGTCGGTGGGCGTCGCCTGATGCGCCTGGTCACCGTCGGGTGCGCCGGCTCGTTCGCAGGCCCCGACTCGCCCGCCTCCTGCCATCTGGTCCGGGTGCCGGACGACGTCTCTCCCGACGGGCGCGAGTGGAACGTCGCGCTCGACCTGGGCAACGGGGCGCTGGGCGCCCTGCAGCGGCATGTGGACCCGCTCGCGCTCGACGGGGTGGCGATCAGCCACCTGCATCCCGACCACTTCGTCGACCTCTGCGGCCTGTACGTCTACCTGCGCTACCACCCGGGCGGAGGGACCGAGCGCGACGGTCGGTCCGACGCCGTGCCGACCCCTGACGCGCCCGGGCGGCTGCCGGTGTGGGGCCCGTCCGACATCGAGGCACGGGTCGGTGCGGCCTACGGCCTCGCACCGGACGAGCACATGGGCGCCGAGATGTGCTTCCGGCCCTGGGCTCCGGGGGACCGGATCGAGATCGGGCCGCTGGTCCTCGAACCGTTCCGGGTCGACCACCCCCTCGAGTCGTACGGCGTGCGGGTCACCGGGCCGTCGAGCGTGCGACCGGGGAGACCGCCACGATCGCGTACTCCGGCGACACGGACTACTGCGCGTCGCTCGTGGAGGGCGCGCGGGACGTGGACCTCCTGCTCTGCGAGGCGGCGTTCCACGAGGGGCGCGACGACGGCGTCGACCCCGGGATCCACCTCACCGGGCGCGGCGCGGGCCGCGTGGCGCGCGAGGCGGGGGCAGCTCGGCTCGTCCTCACCCACGTCCCCGCGTGGAACGACCCCGCGGTGACGGTCGTCGAGGCGCGGTCCGAGTACGACGGCCCGCTCGAGGTCACCGTCTCCGGGGCGACCTACACGGTCTGAGGGCAACGGACGCCGTCCGCCACCTATCCGCGCGCGGATAGGGTGACGGCATGACTCCCAGCGACACCTCCCGCGGCACGACCGCTACCGACACGACGAACCCGACGCCGCGCGCCGACGGGCGCGCGACCGACGAGCTGCGCCCCGTGACCATCACCCGCGGCTGGCTCGACCACGCCGAGGGGAGCGTGCTCGTGGAGTTCGGCGGCACCCGCGTCCTGTGCGCGGCGTCGTTCACGGAGGGCGTGCCGCGCTGGAAGAAGGGCTCGGGCGAGGGGTGGGTCACGGCGGAGTACGCGATGCTCCCGCGCGCGACGGACTCGCGGAACCAGCGGGAGTCCGTCAAGGGCAAGATCGGCGGGCGCACCCACGAGATCTCCCGCCTGATCGGGCGCTCGCTGCGCGCGGTCGTCGACGTCGCGGCGCTCGGCGAGAACACGATCGTGCTCGACTGCGACGTCCTGCAGGCCGACGGCGGCACCCGGACCGCCGCGATCACCGGCGCCTACGTCGCGCTCGCGGACGCGGTCGCGTGGGGGCGCCGTCACGGAGCGATCACGGGCGGCAAGGACGTGCTCACCGACTCCGTCTCGGCCGTCAGCGTCGGGATCATCGACGGTACGCCGATGCTCGACCTCCCGTACGTCGAGGACGTCCGGGCCGAGACCGACATGAATGTCGTCGTCACGGGCTCCGGGACGTTCGTCGAGGTCCAGGGGACCGCCGAGCACGCACCCTTCGACCGCGCCGAGCTGGACTCGCTGCTCGACCTCGCCGTCGGCGGGACGGCGACGCTCGCGCAGCTCCAGCGCGACGCGCTCGCGGCCGAGCCCGGGCGTCGCTGACGTGGGCTGGGCGCGGCCGGCAGGCACCCACCAGGACCCCGCCCGCGTGGCCCCGCGGCTCGTGCTCGCGACGCACAACCGGGGCAAGCTCGCCGAGCTGCACGCGATCCTCTCGGAGCAGCCCGGCCTGTCCCTGCCGGACGGCGCCGTCGTCTCCGCGGCGGACCTCGCGACGCCGGAGCCCGTCGAGGACGGCGTGACGTTCGCGGCGAACGCCCTCATCAAGGCACGCGCTCTCGTCGCGGCCACGGGCCTGCCCGCGGTCGCCGACGACTCCGGGCTCGCCGTCGACGTGCTGGGCGGGGCGCCCGGGATCTTCTCCGCGCGATGGGCCGGGCGCCACGGCGACGACGTCGCCAACCTCGAGCTGCTGCTCGCGCAGCTCGCCGACGTCGGGCCCGAGCACCGCGCGGCGGGGTTCGTCTGCGCGGCGGCGCTCGTCACCCCCGACGGCACCGAGGTCGTCTGGGAGGGCGCCCTGCGGGGCGTCCTGCTCGACGCCCCGGCCGGCGAGGGCGGGTTCGGCTACGACCCGATCCTGCGGCCCGACGGCGAGACCCGGTCGTGCGCACAGCTGTCGCCCGCCGAGAAGAACGCCATCAGCCATCGCGGCCAGGCGTTCCGCGCGCTCGCGCCGCACGTGGCCGTTGCCCTCGCGGCGGGCGCACCCGCCTGACGCCGACCGTCCGGCGGCGGGACGTCGTCAGCCGCGACCCGCGAGCCGGGCCGCGCGCCGCCGTCTGCCCGGTGGGTTCAGCACGTCGACGAGGGCCACGACCGCGCGCCAACCCAGGATCGTCGCGGCCAGGAACCCGAAGCTGACGATCTGGAACGACGGGGCGACGCCCTGGTCCGTCGCGGCGCGCAGGGCGACACCGCCGGCCCACGTGCAGCCCCACACGACGAGGCCGGTGGGCACGAGCGCGGTGGCGCGCCGCCACCCGCGCGCCACGAGCCAGCCGAGCGCCAGGCCGACGAGGAACGGCCACGCGATGCGCAGGGTCTCGGCGAGCGGCGACCCCTCGTCGTGCGTCCGGTACCCGCCGAGGGTCAGCGCGACGACGCACGCGAGGTCGGCGAGCGCGGCCAGGACCACGGTGCGGACGTGGCGTGCGCGGGAGCCGGGGTAGGGCTCGTCGGTCATGGCGCGAAGCCTACTCGCGCGCCGAGGCCACGCCCGCGGCCCGTACGCTGGGCCGGTGCAGCTCGTGGCCCAGGACGTGACCTTCTCCTACCCCGACCGCCAGGTGCTCCCCGGCGTCGACGTCTCCGTCTCGCCCGGGACGAGGCTCGGGGTCGTGGGCGAGAACGGCAGCGGCAAGACGACGCTCCTGCGCGTCCTGGCGGGCGAGATCCCACCGAGCTCGGGGACGGTCGTCCGCGAGGGGACGACGGCGGTCGTCGAGCAGGAGATGGACGCGCCGCCCGGGCTCACGGTCGGTGACCTGGTGACCTCGAGCCTGCGCTCGCTGCGGGCGCTCGCGGCGGAGCTCGACCGGGCCACCCGCGACTTCGACCACGAGACCGGCGACCTCGCGGAGCTCAGCGACCTCCTGAACCGCGCCGAGCACCTCGCCGCGTGGGACGCGGACCGCCGGGTCGACGTCGCGCTGACCCGGCTGGGTGCCTGCCGGGACCGGGACCGGGAGATCGCGACCCTGTCCGTGGGTCAGCGCTTCCGGGTGCGGCTCGCGTGCCGGCTCGCCGAGCGCAGCGAGATCCTGCTCCTCGACGAACCGACGAACCACCTCGACGACAGCGGCATCGAGTTCCTCACGGGTGAGCTCCTCGCCTGGCGGGGCGGCGTGGTCGTCGTCACGCACGACCGTCAGCTGCTCGACGAGGTCGCGACGGCGATCCTGGACCTCGACCCGTCCGTCGACGGCCGACCCGTGCTCTACGGCCAGCCCGGCTACCTCTCGTACCGGTTCGCCAAGAACCAGGCGCTCCAGAAGTGGCGTCGCCGCTATCGCGCCGAGCGGGAGCGGGCGGAGCACCTCGCCGAGGTGCTCGACCGTTCGTACGAGGGGCTGTCGGACGAGTGGCGTCCGCCCAAGGGGAGTCAGACGCACCGCCGGGCGACCAGGGCCCGGCAGCACGTGAAGTCGGCCGACCGGCTCGCGCAGAAGCTCGAGGAGAACGCGGTCGAGGTCCCCGTCCCGCCGCTCGAGCTCGTCTTCCCGGACCTCCCGGCGATGAACGAGGGGTGGGACCCGGCAGACCCCGTGATCGAGGTCCGAAGCCCACGCGTGGCGGGGGACGGCGCCCCTCGCCTCGACCTGCCCGGCACCCGGGTCGCCGTCCCCGCCTCGGGCAGGCTCCTCGTCGTCGGCGCCAACGGCTCGGGCAAGTCGTCGCTCCTGGCCGCGCTCGGGGGCTGCTCCCGCTCGACCGGGGCACGGTCACTCTCGGCACCGGGGTGCGGGTCGGCGTCGTCGCGCAGGAGGGTGCCGCGGTCCCGGCCGGTGGCAGCGGCTTCGACGCGTACGCGCGCGAAGCGCTGGACCTGCTGGCCGAGGGGGCCCTCGACCCGGAGCGCCTGGTGCCGGTCGCGTTCCTCGGCCTGCTGACGGAGCCGGACCTCGAGCGGCCCCTCGCCGAGCTCTCGGCCGGTCAGCGTCGGAGGTTCGACCTCGCCCGCGCCCTGCTCCACGCGCCGCACGTCCTGCTGCTCGACGAGCCGACGAACCACCTGTCGATCGACCTCGTCGACGAGCTCACGCGCGCGCTGCGCGTGACCCCCGCCGCCGTCGTCGTCGCCACGCACGACCGTCGGATGCGGGACGACCTCTCGGACTGGCCCGTGCTCGACCTGGGGGACCGGGCGGCGTCCTGAGCCCGTCGCCGCCCACGGACCGGGCGGGCGCGACCTGTCGCTGCTCGGTGCTGCCGAGAAGCAGGACCGGCCGTGGCGCCTCGATCAGGTCAGTCGGCCCACGTGGGCCATCGCCTGCCGCAGCAGCGCGCCCTGGCCGCCGTGCATCTCCACCTGGACCGCGTCGTCGCACGCCTGCTCGGGCGTGAGCCACGCCAGGTCGAGGGCGTGTTGCTGGGGTTCGCAGTCGCCCGTCACCGGGACGACGTAGGCGAGCGAGACCGCGTGCTGCCGGGGGTCGTGGTACGACGTGATGCCGGGCGTGGGGAAGTACTCCGCGACCGTGAACGGCTGCGGGGACGACGGGATCAGCGGCAGCGCCACGGGCCCGAGGTCCTTCTCGATGTGGCGCAGGAGCGCGTCCCGGATCCGCTCGTGGTACATCACGCGGCCGGAGACGAGGGCCCGTGTCATCTGGCCCTCGGCGTTGACGCGCAGGAGGAGACCGACAGAGACGACGTCTCCCGAGTCGTCGACGCGGACCGGGACCGCGTCGACGTAGACGATCGGCAGCTGAGCGCGGGCCCCGGCGATGTCCCCGGGGCTCAGCCAGCCGGCGGGTGTGGGCTCCGGGTCCGGCGTGGGGTCCATCGGTTGCTCGGACCAGTCGTCCGGGAAGTCGGCAGTCTCTTTCACCCGACTGTTCTACCCCGCTTCCGGTGCCGAATCCACCGGCCGCGCGGCGACGGGCGGGCCGTCGCCGGCACCGCTCGGAATACTGCGTCGGTCCCTGGTGCTCTACTGCACGAGAAGCGACGGACCCGGGCCAGATCGTGGCCGGGCCGTCGGAACCGTCACGTCGGAAGGACGAGCATGGCAACCCTGGAGCTGACCGAGACCACGTTCGAGCAGACCATCAAGGACAACGACATCGTCCTCGTGGACTTCTGGGCCGAGTGGTGCGGACCGTGCAAGCAGTTCGGTCCCGTCTTCGAGAAGTCGTCGGAGTCGAACCCGGAGATCGTGCACGGCAAGATCGACACCGAGGCCGAGCAGGCCCTCGCCCAGGCGGCGAACATCACGTCGATCCCGACGCTGATGGCGTTCCGCGAGGGCATCCTCGTCTTCGCTCAGCCCGGGGCGCTCCCGGCGCCGAAGCTGGCCGAGGTCGTCGACGCCGTCAAGGGCCTCGACATGGACGACGTGCGCAAGCAGATCGCCGAGCAGGAGTCCGCGGGCAGCGACGCGCCCAGCGCCTGACGTAGAGCGCAGCAGCACGAGAGCAGACGCCCGACCGGCAGCGACCGGTCGGGCGTCTGCTGTTCCCGGCTGCTGTTCCCGGTGCCGTGCTGATCGTCGGTGCGCGAGGCGGGACTCGAACCCGCACGTCCGAGGACACCAGGACCTAAACCTGGCGCGGCTGCCAATTACGCCACTCGCGCTCGACGGCAAGCCTAGCGTTCTCCCGCAGACCGGCCGGACGACAGCCGTCGCCCGGCGCCGGCCGCGGGCTCAGGCTCGCCGGAGGCCCGGCGGCGTCAGCGCGGGTCGATGCCGAGGTCGCGGCGCAGCTTGGCGACGTGACCGGTCGCCTTGACGTTGTACTGGGCGAGCGCGACCTTGCCCTCCGGGTCGACGACGACGGTCGAGCGGATCACACCGGTGACGACCTTGCCGTAGAGCTTTTTCTCGCCGTAGGCGCCGTAGGCCTCGAGCGTCGTGCGCTCGACGTCGGACGCGAGCGGGAACGTCAGCGCCTCGTCCTCGGTGAACGTCGCGAGCTTGGCCACCGGGTCGGGCGAGACCCCGACGACGGTGTAGCCCGCGCCTGCCAGCGAGGCGAGGGAGTCGCGGAAGTCGCACGCCTGCGTGGTGCAGCCGGGCGTGGCCGCGGCAGGGTAGAAGTAGACGACGACCGAGCCGCCGCGCAGGTCGGAGAGCGTGACCGAACCGCCGTCCGACGTGGGCAGGGTGAAATCGGGCGCGACGTCGCCGACGGCGAGGCGAGCGGACATGTGGGGACTCCTCCGGACGGTGGGTGAGGGCGGGCGTCTCGAGCGTATCGATGGTGCGCGCGACGGGCAGTGATCCGGTCTGCTGCGGGGCTGTCGCACAGGTCACACCCGTTCGGGCCGGATTCGATTTCGTGGGTCCGGCCGGACGCTGCTAATGTCTTCCTCGTTGCGCCATTAGCTCAATTGGCAGAGCAGCTGACTCTTAATCAGCGGGTTCTAGGTTCAAGTCCTAGATGGCGCACCAGAACGAAGGTCCCCGGTCCCAGACCGGGGACCTTCGTCGTTCTGTGACGAGTGCGAGACGAGCGCACGACGAGTGCCCGACGGCGGTCGGCACGTGCCGTCGCACCCTCGATCGCCGCCCTATCCTTGGGCCGTGCCCTCCGACCCGAGCCCCGCCGTGAACGAGCCGACCGGACCCCCGTCGACCGAGCCGCGCCCGTACCGCACGTCCCCGGTGTCGTTCGTCCGGCGCAGCGGCCGCATGAACGTCCGGCAGCAGCGCGCGTGGGACGAGCGGCGGCACGAGATGCTCGTCGACGTCCCCCGGCAGGTCGCGCGCACGTCGGTCGACCCGGACTGGCAGTTCGACGCGAGCGCCGCCTTCGGGCGCGACGCGCCCCTGGTCGTCGAGGTCGGCTCCGGGCAGGGCGAGGCCGTGGTCGCCGCGGCGCAGAGCGCGCCAGGCACGAACTTCCTCGCCCTCGAGGTCTACACGCCGGGGCTCGGCCAGACGCTGTACCGGTCGTTGAAGGCCGGGCTCACGAACGTGCGCCTCATGCAGGCCAACGCCCCCGAGGTGCTGGAGCACGCGCTGCCGCCCGCGTCGGTCGACGAGCTGTGGGTGTTCTTCCCCGACCCGTGGCCCAAGGCCCGGCACACCAAGCGCAGGCTGGTCGCGCCCCCGTTCGTCGAGATCGTGGCGGGAGCCCTGCGGCCGGGCGGGCTGTGGCGCCTCGCCACCGACTGGGCGGAGTACGCCGAGCAGATGATCGACGTCCTGGACGCGAGCGAGCACTTCGAGAACGTCCACGGCCCACGCGGCGCGGCGCCGCGGTTCGACGGCCGGGTGCTCACGGGCTTCGAGGCGAAGGCCGGGCGCGCGGACCGTCCCGTCGTCGACCTGACCTACCGCCGGGTCTGACGCGCCCCGGGTGCGGGACGGGGGCGACGCGGGAACAGTGGTGTCATGACGTCGACCCGCCCCGAGACCGAACCGTCCCCCGAGACGCAGGACCAGACACGGACCGAGACTCGCGGCGAGGCCGCCGCCCCGGACGAGACCTACGACGTCGTCGTCATCGGTGCCGGCGCCGTGGGCGAGAACGTGGCCGACCGGGCCGGCAGGTCCGGTCTCGACGTCGCGATCGTCGAGGCGGAGCTCGCGGGCGGGGAGTGCTCGTACTGGGCCTGCATGCCGTCCAAGGCGCTGCTGCGCCCGGGTGCCGTGGTCGAGGCCGCGGCGGCGGTCGCCGGCGTGAGCGTCTCGACGGAGATCGACGCCCCGGCGGTGCTCGCGCACCGTGACGACGTCGCGTCCCACTGGGACGACGCGGGCCAGGCGAGCTGGATCGAGAGCGCCGGGATGACGCTCGTGCAGGGGAGAGCGACGATCGTCGCGCCGCGGACCGTCGAGGTGCGGGGGTCGGCGGTGTCGGCGATCGACGGGGACCCGTCCGACGACGGTGCGGTCCGCACCCTGGTCGCCCGGCACGCGGTCGTCGTCGCGACGGGGAGCGTGCCGAGGCTGCCCGACATCGAGGGCCTCGCCGCGGCGATGCCGTGGGGGAGCCGCGAGGCCACCAGCGCCCAGCAGGTCCCGGAGTCCTTGGTGGTCGTCGGCGGGGGAGTCGTCGCCACGGAGATGGCCACGGCGTACCGCGACCTCGGGGCCGACGTGACCGTCCTGTCGCGCAGCGGGCTGCTGGGCGCGATGGAGCCGTTCGTGGGTGAGTCCGTGGCTGCGGCGCTGCGCGAGTCCGGCGTCGACGTCGTCCGCGGGGCGTCTCCGACGCGCGTGACGCGGTCGGACGACGGCCGGGTCACCGTCGAGTACGACGGCCCGCAGGGCGCGGCGAGCCTCGAGGCGGCGGAGATCGTGGTGGCGACCGGGCGGGTGGCGCGGACCGGGGACGTCGGTCTCGAGTCCGTCGGCGCGCTGCCTGACGACGGCGCGGGGCTCGACGTCGACCCGACGGGGCTCGTCCGCGGCGTCGACGGCGACTGGCTCTACGCGACGGGGGACGTCCTCGGCACGGTCGCGACGACGCACCAGGGCAAGTACCAGGCGCGCGTCTGCGGGGACGCGATCGCGGCCAGGTTCGCGCGCGAGGACCCGCGGGAGGGCGTGGCCACCTGGGGAGGCGACGTCCCGGCGGCGGGGTCCGAGCCCCGGCCGTGGACGCGGTACGCCGCGACGGCCGACGCCTCCGCGCAGACCCAGGTCGTCTTCACGCGGCCCCAGGCTGCGTCGGTCGGGCTCACCGAGACGCAGGCGCGGGACGCCGGGATCGACGTGCGGGCCGTCGAGTACGGCCTCGGCGACGTCGCCGGCGGGACGCTCATGGGCGCCGGGTTCTCCGGGACGGCGAAGATCGTCGTCGACGAGTCGCGGCGGGTGATCGTCGGGGCCACCTTCGTCGGTCCCGAGGCGGGAGAGATGCTGCACGCCGCGACGATCGCCGTCGTCGGCGAGGTCCCCCTCGAGCGCCTGTGGCACGCGGTCCCCGCCTACCCGACGGTCAGCGAGGTCTGGTTGCGGCTCCTCGAGACCTACGGTCTCTGAGCGCGGTCGCCCTCCGGCTCGCCCGGGTGCAGCGGCTAGGCTCGGGAGGGTGACGACGAACTCCGCAGACAGCCCAGAGACCGACGGCCGGACCGAGCCTGCAAACCCGCGCGTCGCCCTGGCGACCTGCTCCGTGATGCCTCGGCTCGACCACGACAACGCCCCGCTCCTGCGGATCCTCGCCGGGCTCGGTGTGGACGCCGTCCCGGCGGTCTGGGACGACGAGTCGGTGGACTGGAGCTCGTTCGACGCGGTCGTCGTCCGCTCCGTCTACGACTACGCGCCCCGCCGCGACGAGTTCGTCGCCTGGGCCGAGTCGGTGCCGAACATCCTGAACGTCGCCCCGGCCCTGCGCTGGAACACGCACAAGTTCTACCTCAAGGACCTCGAGGCGGCCGGCATCCCCGTCATCCCGACCCTGTGGCTCGACCCGGCGCGCAACCTCAGCAGCCGAGCGATCCACACGCGCATGCCGGCCCACGGGCGCTTCGTCATCAAGCCGGTCGTGAGCGCCGGTGCCAAGGACACGGGACGCTACGAGTCGGTCGACGCCGAGTCGCGCGGCCTCGCGATCATGCACGCGAAGAAGCTGCTCGCCGAAGGTCGGCACGTCATGGTCCAGCCGTACATGAAGAGCGTCGACACCGCGGGGGAGGCTCGGCTCGTCTTCGTGGACGGAGAGTTCTCGCACGCGGTCACGTCGAGCACCCACCTGACGGGCCCGCACATCACCGACGGCCACCGGCCGACCCAGGGCCTCTACCGCACGGAGACGATCCGGTCGTACGAGCCGACGGACGAGCAGGTGTCGGTGGCGCGTCGTGCGATCGAGGTGCTGCAGGAGTGCGTCCCCGAGGTCGGGACCCCGCTCTACGCCCGCGCCGACCTGGTCTGGGGCGAGGACGGCGTCCCGACGCTCCTCGAGTTCGAGGTCAACGAGCCGAACCTGTTCCTCAGCTCCTCGAAGGGAGCCCTCGAGCGCTTCGCCGGCGCGATCGCCGCGCGGGTGCTGCCCGGCACGGCGGACTGATCACGCTGGGACCGGACCAGACCTGCCCGGTCCGGGCCCGCCAGGCGCGAGTCACTGTGCGAGCCCGCTGTGCGGGGCCAGGCGCGGGGCCAGGCGCGGGCCACGGCGAGTCTGCCGTGGCCGGTACGACGAAGAGCGGGGAGCCTCGTCCGAGGCTCCCCGCTCTTCGCATGGGGTGAGTAACGGGACTTGAACCCTTTCGGATGCTCCGATCGGATCGGCGAGGACACGCCGCTAACCGCAGAATACCGCGCCAGACGGGGGTGGGGTGTGGAGGGCTCGCGGAAGGTCTAAGGGCACAGAGTTGTGTCCCCCGGACACAGATTGCAGGACCCAGGACACGACGAAAAGCGCCCCCGCCCTCACAAGGAGGACGGGGGCGCTTCGGTGTCGCAGGGGGCGCGACGGGTGCAGCGTAGCGGGTCAGGTGGGGTCGACCGACGTCACCCCGGAGACCATGAGACCGGCGGCGCCCTTGGCGAGCGCCGTGTCGGCCGCGGCCTGGTCCGGGCAGATGTGACCGACCACGGGCTTCCCGGTGCCGACGAACGAGGACCAGTCGCCAGCGGGCGCGTCGTAGGACAGTCCGAGGATGTCCCACTTGTCGGCCCACTGGTCGATGGTCGCGCCGTCGCCCGCGTAGAAGTAGCCCCAGGTCTTGTAGCCCCGGGCGCTGGCGTCCTGAGCCCAGCCGCCGTACTGCTTCCCGTAATACTTCGCGACGAACCGCTGCCGGGGGTTGCCCGGGAGCGCGTCCATCATGTTGAGCAGCTCGGTGCGGTGCGAGAAGGCAGCCTTGATGTCGATGAAGGTGACGTGGCTCGCGTAGTACGTCTCGACGTACTCCTCCCACCGCATGTACGGCTGCGGCAGGCGTCCCGATGTTCCGGCGGGCAGGTTGATGACGTACTGCTGGACCTCGGCCCACGTCATCTGCGAGGCGACGAGCTGCGTGCCCGTGCCTCCTCCGGTCCCGAGCGAGGTGCGGTCGAGGGAGTCGTCGTGCAGCCCGAACCAGACCCCGTCCGAGGTGCGCGCGAGCGCGAGCTCGAGCGCCCCGAACTCGTGCCGCACGGCCTGCGTGTAGGCGAGCAGGCTGTGCTCGGGGTAGTCCTTCGACCCGCCACGGTGGGCGATGTAGAACGGCTCCTGAGCGAGCATGGCGGCGCTCGTGTCGTAGCCGGACGGGAGGCGTTCGACGCGGGCCGTCGTCAGATCGGTGCCGTCGTAGAACTTCCACCCGGTGACGTCGCGCAGGTCGGTGCCGTCCCACACCTTGTAGCCGAGGAGCGTGCCGGGCTTCACGGTGGGGATCGCCGCGATCTCGGCCGCGAGGGTGTCAGCGAGGGTGCGGTGTCCGTCGAGGGTGGGGTGGACGCCGTCGCCGATCTTCGGCAGCGAGTCGATGTCGGCGTCGAGGAACGGGACGTTACGGGACGCTGCTGCCGCCTTCATCGCTGCGATCTGCGCGGGCTGGTTCGCGTTCGAGCAGGTGTGCGTCACGTACCGGGTGACGCCGCTGCCGATCGAGTCCAGGAGTGCCTCGACGGCAGCCTGGAGTCCGGTCGCGGTCGTCTCGTTGCGCCCCCGGAGACGATGACTGTCGAGGGCGCGAGGGCCATGACGGCGGCGACACGACCCGAGTACGCGGACTCGGGCTGACTGTTGATCGTCGCCGTCGGCCCGGTGCCGCCGATACCGGCCAGGATCGGCGCCCGGCCCCCGCCGATCGCGTCGGCGAGACGCCAGGCGAACGTGTCCTGGATGAACACGTCGCCTGCGCCGTTGGTGTACGAGTCGCCGATGATCGCGACCCGAGGCTGAACCTCGGACTTCGTGATCGTGTAGCCGCTCGCGACGGCGGCCCCGCCGAACCGGCCCGGGATGGCGTCGAGCGCGATCACGGTGATGGTCCGCTGTGCGGGCGCCGGGAACGTGAGCCGCATCGTGTACTCGTTGCCGGCGGGCGTCGTGACCTCGGTCTGCTCGTCGGAGATCGGGAACCCGTTGACGAGGATGCGCCCCGGCTCGATGGACGCTGCGGGCGCCAGGAGCCGGAACTCCACCTCGGGGCTGGACGTCACGAACTCGACGTTGAGAGGCCAGTAGGCGTACTGCGAGTCGCCGCCCGGCTTGAGCGGCGGCTGCGCGTAGTCGCCCGCGTTGCCCACCCAGGCGTCGATGGCAGGCACGCCGGGGTAGGAGAAGTACGTCGACCCCTCGAGGTCGACCGGGGCGTCCTGCCACTGGCTGCCGCCCGGGGGCGTCTCGGGGTAGCCGACACGCTTCTCCCGGCACCAGCCGGGAGACCCGGCGATGGTGGGGGCCTCGCCGTAGTCGCGCGCGAGGTCGAAGGTGATGACGGGCTGATCGGCGCTGGATGCGATCGTCAGGGGCACGTCACTCTCCGTTCAGCGAGATGACCTGGCTGTTCATGACGCCCTGGCTCGGCGGGTTGATCGTGACGAGCTTGTTCGCGAGCATCGGCGTCTCGGTGGAGAAGACGCGCATCTGCGAGCCGCCACCCGTGCCGTCGAGGCCGTTCGCGTTGCCGACGAGGTCGAAGTCCGCGATGAACGTCTCGGCGGCGGGCTGCCCGGCCGAGGTGTGCGTCCACGTCCACGCGAAGTCGAGGTCGCCGGTAGGGGAGGGCACGGTGACGGTCGCTGCCGTGGTGCCGTCGATGACGCGCTCGCCGACCGCCGCGACGGGCGAGGCGAGGTCGAGGTTGATCGCGCGGACCATGACGCCAGCGCGGCGTCCTGTGGTCGTGGTGCCGGTCGTGGCGAACGCGGCCGAGGATCCGAGGGCGGCGAGCGCGCTCGCGTCGGTGACGGTGTAGCGGAACACCGCGGTGATGCGCGCCGACGTGGCGGCAGGGTTCGAGTAGACCTCGACCCACCCGGCGGGCTTGGTCCACACGCGGTCTGCGGCGACGGCGGACGAGGACTGCTGCCCGACCGCGACGAGCAGGACGTCGCCGACCGTGACGTTCGCGGGGACGGACAGCGTGACGGCGCGGCCTGCGCTGATCGCTGCCGCGTCGGCCGTTGATGCCGTGGTGACGTTGCCCGGGCCGGAGAGGATCATCGGCTCGGTCGGGGTCGGCACGAGCGAGGACACGACGCCGAAGAACGTGCCGGGCAGCGTGCCTGGGGGGACGTCGTCGCCCTCCTCGATGACGAGGATGCCGGACCCGCCACCGCCGCCTGTGGGGTTCTGCCACGTCGCGTCGTAGTCGTCGGTCGAGACCTTCGTGTAGACCTGCCCCGGCGTGCCACCGGCCGCGACCGCGGGGACGGCCTCGGCGGCTGCCTGTGCCGCCTGCGCGGCCGTGGCGGACACGGCGGCGTCCGCGGCCGCGGAGATCGCGGCGTCACGGGTGCCCGCGTTCGAGTCGATGGGGACACGGTTCGTGCCGTCCCACCAGTCGAGCTCGTAGACGTCCTCGGCCCAGAACTGCGGGACGAAGGCGTTCGCGGAGACGGTGAGCGTCGCCGAAGCGATCACGTTCGCCTTGGCCTCGTCCTCCCAGATCGTCGCGGGCGTCGTCGTGCCGGCGAGGACGACCTGCCCGGACAGCCCGGTGAGGTCGGGGCGAGGGAGGCCGGTCTGCGGGTCGGTGGCGATCTGGGCGCGGAAGCGGACCATGACCATGAGGGGTGCTCCTTGGTTCGGGGGTGGGCTACTCGGAGTCGCGGCAGCAGGCGTCAGCGGCTCGCGCGGACGTGTACTCGGTGTCGCAGTAGTCGCAGGCGTAGGTGCGGGCGGCCGCGTCGGTGGTCACGGTTCGCTCGGTTCGGACGAGAGGCCGATGTGCTTGAGCCAGGCGTCGACGGCGGGGATCGCCATGACACGGGCCACGGCGGCCGACACGGCGGCGAGGACGGTGGACGCGCCGACGAGCCAGGCTCGGACGCCGTCGGGCAGGGGGCCGTCGAGGATGGCCTCGAGGATCTCGGGCGCGACGAACAGGGCGGTCAGGAGCGCGGGGAGCCACACCTGGACGAAGGTGCGCAGCGCAGCCTTCACGGGGTGGGCCTGCTGCGTCGGCAGTGCGGCGGGCGTCTCGTGGCTGGCGGTGAAGGGCATGGGTCAGGCTCCGATCAGGCGGGTGAGCAGGTGGGCGCCGGCGACCGCGAGGGTGCCGACGATGAGCGCGAGCAGGAGCGCGCCGAGGGCCGCGCCCGCGAGGGCGGCGACCATCACGGAACGCCACTGCCCGCGCATGTCAGTCGTTGAGGTCGCGCTGGATGGCCTTCACGGCGCTCGACGGCTCGGACACGTAGCCGTCGACCGTCGTCCCCTGCTCGCGCTGGACGGCCTTCCAGTAGTTCGGCCCGGCGAGGCCGTCGATGTCGTCCTTGTACAGCCCCTTCTTCTTGAGGCGCTTCTGGTCGGCGCGGATCATGTCGGACCCGCGCGCCGAGGACGTGAACTTCCAGTTGGAGCGAGCCTTGAGGCCCGGGTTGTGGTCGCGGATCCAGTACGACTGGCCGGACACGATGCCGTCGACCGTCGTGCCGAGGTCGGCCTGCTTCGCGCTCACCGTCGCGGGACCGTACTTGCCGTCGACCGCGAGCTTCGACGGCTTCGAGGGCGCGACGGGCTTCGACGGAACGGACGGAACTGACGCCCCGCCGCCGCCCGAGACGGACGCGAGCGCGAGGATCGACGGGAGCTGCTCCTGGGCGGCGTTCGTCGGGCACGTCTTGCCGCGCGCGCCGGACCACTTCTCACCGATGGGGAAGCGCTGGAGACGGCCACGCTGGATCCCGATGAGCGGGAAGTTCCCGTCGACGCCGAAGCGGTGCGACCCGAGCCCGGACTGCGACTTCGCCGACGTCGAGATGATCCGCAGCGAGACGCCGTGCTCCTCGTGCAGCCACCGCAGGATCTTCGCGTTCGCGACGATCTGCGCCTGCGTGAGGGGGCCGTTCGTGCCGACGTTCTCGTTCGAGACGGTGTAGTTGCTGCCGTAGTCGGCGCCCGACCGCGCGCTGACCGGCTGGAACTGGTAGATCGTCCCGTCCTTGTCGGTGCAGAACGTCGAGCACGCGACCTTGGACCGCTCGAAGTAGTTGCCCGTCGATGCGGCCGACCCGTTGCCGGCGGTGATGTGCACGACGAACTTGTTCGGCTTCACACCGTGCCGAGAGAGGCTCTGCGCCCACGACACGGGTCGCTTGATCGCTCCGGGCATCCAGTCCTGTGCCATGTGCTGCGCCTCCTGGGCATGAGAGAAGCCCCGACGCGGGTGCGTTCGGGGCTCGAGGGTGGGGTGGGGTCAGAGGTCGGGGTCGGGGACGGGGATGCCGTTGGCCCGCAGCAGCGAGTACGCCGCGTCGCGCTGACGCCACGCCCGCTCCTTGCCGGCGCGCTCGGCGGTCACTTCGGCCTCGAGCTCGGCGTTGCGTGACTTGAGGTAGGACTCGAGTGTGAGCGGTGCGTCCACGGCCTGGCCCTGCATGACGCGGGGAGCCTCGTCGTCCCGGTCGCCACGACCGCGGCGGTGGACGAACGCGACGAGCAGGGAGCAGATGGCGGTCAGCGCGGTCGCGAGGGCCGCGCCATCGACGTTCTCTGTGAACCAGCTCATCGTCACCCCCGGGTGCTGGGCGGCTCCGCGAGCGGCGACGGGGCAGCCCTAGCCCTCACGTCGAGGGCGTGATGCAGGTGCCGTCGTTCGATGCTGATCTGCCGTGCGCGCATGACGGCGCCCACCGCGATCGCGGTCGCGTAGACCTGCGTCGTGAGGACCCCGAAACCGTTGCCGGCGATCAGCGTCGCCTCGTACAGGGTGGACGCCGCGCCGAGCGACAGGACCGCCCAGAACTCGACGTGCAGCCCGCGGTCGGGGTTGCGTTCGCGGGCGGTCGCCTGGACGACGACGCCGCACACGAGCCCGGACGTGAGCAGCCATGCCGCCCACACGGCCGTGAACCGGACGCCGAACAGCTCGGTCATGGCGAGGGCGTCGGCGAGGCCGGTGAGGTAGGCGAGGCCGAGGATGACCTGCGACCAGTAGGCGACGACGGCGAGTGCATGCGTCGGCGTCGTGACGGTCAGCGGTCGCAGGCTATGCATTGCGTCTCCCGGAGTTGTCGTAGACGGCGGCGAGGATGCCGCCGACCATCGCCGGGAGCAGGTATGCCGCCACGGGGGTGAGGACCCCGACGTCGTTGAACGCTTTCGACGCGGCGGCGAGGATGGAGAACAGGGCGTAGACGCCGACCATGCCGCGCAGCATCCACGCGGTGACACGGTGGTCGCGGGGTCGGCGGAACGTGAACAGCGGGAAGGCGCCCGCGATGATGAACAGGGCGCCCCAGCCTGCGGGGGATGCGACGGTGAACGCGACCTGGAACGACCCGACGCCTGCGATGTCGATCCGGTCGGCGAGGGTGAGCACGCCGAGCAGGATCGACCACCCGCACAGGACGGTCAGCAGGTTGTCCTTCAACCGGTGTTCCGCGGCGAGGTCGAGCGCCGCCCAGAGACGGCTCACGGCGCGACCGAGTAGGACATGCTCATCTGGACATCCCAGGACGGTGACGCGCCGAGCGATCCGCTCGGGTTGAAGTCGATGCCGGGAGTCAGGTTCGTGAAGATGCAGGCGCCGTCCGTGCGCAAGACCCCGTACCCGTAGGCGACCGGTGAGCCGTCCTCGACGTAGCGGTAGCGGATCAGGACGTTCACTTCGCCCGCAGGTCGGTCGCTCGCATGCTTCAGGCGGAACATCACCTGATCGGCGATGTTGCCCGTCGATGAGCTCGTCAGGTTGTTGCCGTCCGCCGAGAACATCTCGACCGTGATGCTGCGGTGCGTCCCGTCGCGGACCATCTTGGCGGGGAGGCTGTTGACGGCCCATCCCGTCTCGGACGTCAGGAACTCCGAGCGGTTGAGCTCCTCCGCCGGCGTCACGGTCTGCGTCCACGAGACCGAGCCGTTGTTGTCGATGACGCGCTCCCACAGGTACCCGCCGCGGTGTGCGATCGTGCCGATCGGGACCGACGTCGGCATGCTGTTGCCCTCCAGGACGTGCAGCTTCGGACCGGTGCGCACGCGCAGGTCGCGCTTCGTCGCCTGGTTCAGCGACTGTCCGTACGTGCGCGTGACTGCCCACAGCGGCATGTCCTCGATGCCGCCCGGCGTGGCGTTGTAGGAGGGCGTCGCGGACGAGCCCTCGACGCCGGGGATGCGGTACAGGCGGCAGGGGCCGGGCACTGTCGTGTAGGCGGGGTCGTAGCGCACCACGATCAGGTCGGTGCGGCTGGCGTTCTCGGTCACCACCGGCGGGATCGTCAGTGACTCCGTGGTGCCCGCCTCGATCTGGTGGCCGAAGCCCGCGACGACCGAGGCCGAGTCCTGGCCCGGAGTTCCGAGCAGAGCGTCATCCGAGGACGTCGGCAGCGTGATGCTGTAGGACAGCCCGTTGACGTCGCCGACGATCGAAGGCTCGGCGCCGACGATCGTCCGCCACATCTTGTCGGTGAAGTTCTGCCCCGCCAGCGGGCCTGAGGTCTGCGCCATGTCACTTGCTCCGTTCGATGAGGTTGAGTCGCGCGTTCGCGCGCGCGAGACGCTGCGCCTGCTTCGTGGAGTTGACCGTCGCGCCCGGGGTGCCCACGACCATCGACACCCGCTCCGACGTCGGATCGACCGTCGTCGTCACCTCGCGCACCACGTTGTCCGAGACCGCATCCGGCAGGCCCGGCAGCTCGACGCCGACGCGGTAGCCCACGCCGTAGTCGCGCCGGTACTGCACGTCCGCCGAGTCCGCGACCGTGAACCACGTCGTGACCGGCGTCGCGCCGTCCTCGAGCGCCTCCTCGCCAGCCGCCGCGATCTCGTCGATGTCGTCCGTCTGCCGCTGGTCGATGAAGCCCTCACGACGGCGGCCCCACAGGGTGCGAGCGGCCGGGTCGGCGTAGCGGGCGTACAGGCGCGCGACGCCCTCCCCGCCGGCCGCCACGATCACGTCGGTCACCGCTGGGCGTTCGAGCGTGTAGCCCCAGCCCGTCACGAGGCCTGTCGCCGCGGAGTTGACTGGCCCGAACCGAACGTCAGCCGACACGTCCGGCACGTCCTCGAGCACGACCAGGAGCCGCGGGGTGCCCGTCGACTCGTCGTGGCGGATCGTGATGTGCAGGTTCGCCGCCTCCGCGAGCGGGGCGACGAGGTCGCCGAGGTCGTCCATCCGCGCCGAGACCGTCTGCGTCCCGCCGCGACCCAGGGAAATGGGAAGCGCGAGAGAGGTCAGGCGGCGCCCCGCGATCGGTGCCGCTGGCGCAAGGTTCGACGCGATGTAGCCCAGGATCAGGTCCTCAGCCGCGCCCGTCCGCTTGTCGTAGGCGACGTCGAACGTCTCCGTCGTCGTGATTTCGTCCGTCGGGTCCTGGTACGTACGACGTGAGTACACGTCACCCAGGTCCGACTCGAACGCGACCGTCATCACGTCCTCAACCGCGCCCGTGTCCTCGTCGACCTGCGCAGACCGCTGCAAGGTCTTCACCTGCCCCGACGTGACCTGCTCGCCGTCACGGTCGAGGATGCAGCCCATGCCCGCCTCGAACACCGACAGCGCCGACGACGGGCCGGTGAGCGTCCACGAGTCCGGCTGGTTGAACCGCTCGACGAGGGTGAGCGACGTCCACTGCGACACCGGATCGAACGTGCGACCCAGGTCCGCGTCACGCGGCCACACGTCCCACCGCGGCATTACCACAACCCCCGATGTCCGCCGCGCCAGGTGATCGCCAGCAGCGTGTCCGAGGTCGCACCCGGCGCCGCGACGTCGAGACGGTTCTCGCCCGCCGTGAACGGCTCGAAGCGCGAGCCGCGCGCGAGCATCCCCGCAGCGAGCGCCCCGTCGAGACGGATCGACTTGCCGCGCGGGTCCGTCACGATCCGCAACGTCTGCCCCGACGGCACGCCGCCCGGGACGTCGATGCGCAGGCCCGTGTCCGACGTGATCAGGACCGAGTCGACCGGACCCGTGACCTCGATCGTCGGGTACACCGGGACCGCCGAGGTCATGTCCACGCGCATGTCGTCGCCGATGACCGTCGTCGGCGCGAGCGCGCGCGGCCACGGCAGATCCGTGCCCGGCGCGTCCGACAGGAACGGCTCCACCGTGCCCAGAGGGAACGTCAGAGTCCGCTCGTCACGGTCACGCGCGAACGGGTCAGGGGCGAGGCAGTCCAGGACCGCGCGGTCGACGCCGAACATCTCCTGGTCGTCACCCTCGAGCCCAGACCGATAGACGAGGGTGATCTGCCGAACCCCGGACGGCGACGAGCACACGAGGCGGAAGTTCCCGTCGCGCGCCATGCCCCGAGCCGGGTCGGTGATATCCCGAACCTTCTGCACGGCCGCCCAGAGGGTCGCCTGCTTGTCGTCAGGCGCGACGAACAGCAGCGGCAGCGCGACCGGGCGAGTCCCGTAGGTCACGCCCGTCACCGCCGCGCCGTCCGCCCCGGGCGTCCCGCTCATCGTCGGCTCGGACGGGTTCACGCCGAGGCCGAGCATGCCCCGCTGAGCGAGGACCGGGATGCCGTCCACGTCCAGCCCGATCGGGGTCTGGATCGTGCCGTCCGCCGTCTCGAGCCAGAAGTTCCGGGCGTCATGCGGCGGGACATAGGTCGGGGCGGGAGGCGGCTGGACGTAGACGACGTATGTCACCGGGCGCTCCCAACGAAGTCGTTCAGCTCGGCCAGGCGCAGCCCGTAGACGATGTCCGCGGGTGACGCCTTGTGCGTGCGGATGTTCACGTTCACCGGGCGCCCACTGAGGCCCGACTTCAACGCGCGGGACTCGTCCGGCGTCAGGACCGCCTCAGGCTTGCCCGTCAGGTTCACTCCGACGCCGCCGTGAGGCATCCACCCGCCCTGGTCGTACAACTTCGGCAGGACGCCGCCGTTCTTCATCGCCCAGTGGATGTGGTTGAAGTGCATCGAGCGGGTGATGTCGTCCCACCCGTTGAACTTCTTGCCGTCGAGGATCTGACGGCCACCCATCGGCGAGTAGATGAGCTGCTTCGAGTTGGGGTAGTTCTCGGCGATCCAGTTGAAGTACGCCGGGTTCGGTGCCATGTCGACCGCGCGGCCTACGCCGTGCATCGACGGGTTGCCGGACGCCGTGATCGCACCCGGGCGCAGGGTCGACGTGATCGGGATGCCAGGGAACTGCCCGCGCAGCAGCCCGGACATCGCCTTGTAGCCCATCGCCTGCCCTGGCCCGCCGAGCCCCGGACCTGAGCCCGACGCCCCGCCACCCGAGATGAGCGACTTCACCTTGTCGACGAGCCCGCCGATGATCTTGCCCGGCAGCGCGGTCGCCACGTCCCGGATGATCCCGCCGCCCGGCATCGCGCCGAGCAGAGCGTTCACCGGACCGGAGATCGCGTCCTGGATGCCCTGCACCGGGTTCGCGAGGAACTTCCCGACCGACACGATGCCGCGCCCCACGTCCGCCGCGCGCTCCCCGAGCCAGTCGATGACGCCACCGCCGGCGAAGGCGTGACCCGAGCGAGCCTGAGCGTTCAGCCGCGCCACGCCCGCCGCGCCACCGACCGCGCGCGTGAACTCCGGGCGCATGATCGCCTCGCCGCCCGAGAGCGACAGCGCGCCGCCCGTGGGAGACGTGAAGTGATGGACGTCGCGCCCCGGCGTGTACCCGGGCAGGACGCCACCCGACGCGAACTTGATCGGCGACACGTCCGGCAGCTTGAGCGAGTCGAGACCGACCGCACCCGCGATCTTGTCCCACACCTTCTTGATGCCCTTGGTGTAGACCGTCTCGATGATGAAGTTCACCGGCTTCGCGGCGATCGACTTGATCTTGTCCCATGCGGTCTTGATGACGCCCTTGACCGTCTCGAACGCGGTGCCGATGGCGCTCACGCCAGTCTTGAACTTCGCGAAGATGTTGTCGCGGATCCAGGTCCAGGTGTTGTTCAGCGCCGTCTTGACGTTGCCCCAGGCCGTCCCGATGACGCCCTTCACGGTCTCGAACGCCGTGCCGATCGCGCTGGCCCCCGACTTCACCTTCGCGAAGACGTTGTCGCGGATCCACTCCCACGTCGCCGAGAGCGCCTTCTTGACGCCGTCCCACGCGGCCGCGATCGCAGCCTTCGCGACCTGGAACGCCAGCACGAGGAAGTCGATGACCTTCTTGATCGCAGGCCACGCGGTCTGGACGAACCACTTCGTGACCGCGCTGATCGCGAGCTTGATACCCGCCCATGCGGTCGCAACGATCTTGCGGCCCGTCTCGGTCTTCGTGAAGAACCAGACGAGCGCCGCGACTAGGCCCGTGACCGCGGCGATGATCAGCCCCACGGGGTTCGCGCGCATGGCGATGTTGAGCGCGATCTGCGCCGCGCGCGCGGCCTGCGTCGCGACCATCCACGCCTTCGTCACCGCGATGTAGGTCCGGTACGCCGCGACCGTCGCCACGACGCCTGCAGCGAGCGGCCCGAGCCACTCGGCGTTCTTCTTCACCCACTCGTATGTCGAGGACAGCGCGGGGATGATCGTCGTCTGGAAGTAGTCGAACGCCGTGCGCGTGACTGCACCGACGCGCTCCATGACGCCCGCGAAGCCGCCGGCGCCGGACGAGCCATCCTCGAAGCCGGAGATGACCGACATGATCGCGCCCGAGGCGAACGTCTCGAGCGACCGCTTCCAGCCCTCGAGCCGCGTGCCGAGGTTGTCGTTCAACGTGTCGCCCATCGCGGCCGCCGCGCCCGACACGTCGCCGAGACCCGTCTCCGCGCCCGACAGCGACTCGAGGAACTTCGGGATCTCGTTGACGCCCAGATCCTCGAGCGGGGTGCCGAACAGCGCGAGGGCGGCCTGCGACTGCTCCGCCGGATCCTCGATGCCCTGCACGCCCGTGACGATCTTCTGGAACGCCTCGCTCGCACGGTCGCCGCCGGCCAGCAGGTCGTTCGCCGTCTTCTTCGAGTTGAGCCCGATCGCGTCATAGGCCGCGTTCGTCGTCTTCGACATATCGGTGCCGCGGATCGTGAACTCCTTGATGGCGTCACCCATCTTGTCCACGCCGTACTGCCCGTTCTCGGTCGCCGACACGAGCAAACCCATCGCCTGCTCGCCCGTGAAACCGAGCGCCGCGAACGAGTCGGAGTACTCCTGCGTGGCGTCCGTGACCTCGCCGCGCATCGCCTCAGGGACCGCCTGCAGCGAAGCCGTGATGAGGTCGAAGGCGCCCGTCGCATCCTTCGCGAGACCCGTCTTCATCAGGATCCCGGCGTTACGCGCCGACTCCGACACGTCCAGGTCGAACGCCGAAGACAGGTCCAGCGCGGACGCCGTGACCTTCTCGAGCTCCTTCGGCGACGCCTTGCTCATGCCCTCGATCGACGACAGCACCGACCCGACCGCAGCCTGCGCGTCACCCATCGACTCGCCGTATGCGTTCGCGTACAGGCTGCCCGCGACCGCGCCCGCGGCCTTCGACTGCTTCTCGCTGAGCCCGAGCTGAGCCGCCGTCTTGTCGGCAGCCTTCTCACGCCCGAGCGCGTCGGCGAAGCCCTTCGCGACGACCACCGCCGCCGCAGCCGCACCGATCTTGAGCGCCGTCGACAGCCCCTTGGACATGCCGCCGCCGACCTTCTCGCCGGCCTTCTCGCCCTCGCTGACGACCTTCGACGACCCGAGCTCCTTGCTGATCGCCTTCTCGGCGCCGCGCAGGGAGGGGATGAGGGAGACGTAGGCGCTTGCGATTTCAGCCATGAGGCTCCCTCTGTCGTGTTATCCCTGCCCGGTGCGCTTCATGTACGCCTGCGCACGGGCGGACAACTTGCTCTCCTCGACGCGCTTCTCGAACACCGACCGCGGCGGGTCGTTCGGCTCCGGACGGTCGCGGTTCTTCGACCCGGCCTCGGTCTTCTGCCACGCCAGGACGCGCAGCCGGAACTCGACCGCGGACAGCATGTGGACCTCGTCGGACCAGGCCATCGGGCCGCCGATCGCCCGCCACAGCGCGCAGCCGGGAGGCAGGTTCGCGGTCAGGTCGGCAAGGTCGCGCGCACCCATCCCGGGGCTGCGCAGATCCACGCCGTACTCGGCGCGCAGTGACGCCCGCAGAGCGCCCTCGAACTCGAGGACGCTCGCGAGCATCAGAAGTTTGGGTTGAGGGCCTCGAAGATGCTTTGGATGTACTCGGACCCGGCCTGGATCGGCACACGGCCCGTCGCAGGGTCGCGCAGCCCGTCCATGACGTCCCGATATCCCTGCGCGCCGACGAGGCGCTTGAGGATCGACGGGAAGTACGACGGGTCCTCGTCGGCCTGCATCGAGTGCAGGTCGCCCAGGAGCTCGAAGTCGTCGAGCGCGTCGTCGGCGACGGTCACCGTGAACCCCAGGTGCGTGACCTCGCGGGCACCGGCGACCTGCTTGACGGTCGGCTTCTCGTCCTTCGGCTTGCGGTCCTGCGGCTTCTTCGCTGCCGCGGGGACAATGGTCGTGCTGGCCTTCGTCGTGCTCGTCATGGCGATGACTCCTCGGGGTGTGGCGATGGGCGGCGATGAGGGGAGTAGCGGCCCGGCCTGCATCGCCAACAGGCCGGGCCGCTAGATCAGGCGACCTCGGCGGCCGGGTCGTTCGTGATGATCTGGTAGGACCCGATCACCTCGACGGTGAACGTGTACCCGGTGATGTCCGACCCCGAGTGCGAGAACTCGGCACGCTCGCCGATCTCGCCGCGGGGGATCACGTAGCGGTAGTGGATGCTCGTGTCGTCCTTGTCGAAAAGGTCGAGGACGAACGCGCGCGCCTCGATCTTGCGGCCCGGGGTGGCCTCGATGGTCGTCGTCCCCGTCGCCGTCACCGACGACGTCACGTTGTGCTGAAGCCCCAGCGTCAGCGCCGTCGTCTCGAGGCACTGGAACGTGAACGACAGGTCAGACTCGGTGACCGTGGTGCGGACCACGCGCCCGCCCTGGTGGCCGCGGAACTTCTCGACCGAGTCGGACGGGGTGAACGGGACGCCGTCCGCGTGGAGCCAGCCGACGTCCACGATCGCGGCGTCCACCGCAGCCAGGTCGGTCGGCAGGGTCGAGCCCAGCGGGCCGACCTGGACCTTGTCGTCGTCGCTCCCGAAGATCCGAGCGTTCGCAGCGTCAATCGCCATGTCACTTCACCTTCCCGTCGACCGGCGAAGGTGCCGGCGTGTCCTTGGCGTCGCGGGCGCGACCCAGGAAGACGAGGTCGTTCCTCGTCGCCCGGTCGACCTCGACCGTTGTTCCCTGCTTGTGGTTGACGCCGTCCTGGGACTTCCAGGGCAGCGTCAGGGTGACCTTGTGCTTGCTCACAAGTACCTCCTGCGTTACGCCGGGAGAGCCCGGCCTCGGATCATGAGCTCGGCGGTGAAGTACTGCTTCGGCCGCCCGCTCTCTTCGGTCGCCGAGAAGGGCCTCGACGGGTTCGACTGGCGGACGGTCGGCGACCGCCACCCGCCGGTGAGCGCCATCACGAGGTTCGCGAGGTCAGATGCCTCAGCCTCGGATGCCGCCCAGACTTGGACCCCGAGCCGAGCGGTCGCCCGCACGTCCGGGGTGGTCGGGCCGCCGTCGTCGCGCACGACGACCAGACGCCCCGAGGGCGGCCATGCGTCGCCGCGCTCGTCCGGCACTCGGTTGCGCACGGCCACGTCGGCCGCATACGGCTCGGTGCGCGCCTGCAAGGCCGGTGCCATGTGCGCGATGAACTCGGCCTCGATGTCCGGCCAGATGATCGCTGGCATCAGGCACCCCCGAGAGCGCGCGCCAGGTCGCCGTCACGGGCCTCGCGGACCCGCGTCTCACGCGGGTCGCCAGACGCCACCACCGCGGCTCTAGCGCGGTCCGTGGTGTCCTCGACGATGCGGGTAGGGATGCTCGCGCGACCAGCGACGCGCCCAGCATGAAGGCGCAGGATCGCGCGCACCGCCGGATCGCGCAGCAACTCGCGCGCGCCCTGACTGTTGATCTTGACCACGGGTTTCGCCATCGGTCAGCCCTCCGCTTCGCGCTTGATCGCTTCGATCTGCGAGGCGGTGAGGACAGGCTTGATCAGTGGGCAGGTGATGCTGCCAACCTCGCGCGACTGCCGCCTGCCCTTGTCGTACTTCGCCATCAGCCGGTCACCCTCTCGAGTTCGACGACCAGGCCGCCGACGTCCGACCCGAACGGGTCACGCCAGTCCGCCGGGGTGCCCTCGACCGCGTACTCGATGCCGCGAACCAGCACGCGGTCATCCGCGGTCAGGTCCGGCCGGTCGACGAAGTACAGCCTCGGCGTCGTCACGACCTGCTCGCGCCCGACCTCGACCGGCTCACGCGAGCCGCCCGGATCGAACGCCGCACCCTGCCCGAGCAGCACGTCAGACCAGGTGTACGTCGGGTTCCCGTAGCGGTCCGGAGCGCCCGCCGTGCGCCGGCGCCGAGTCACAAGCTCACCGAACATCGAGCCCCCGATCAGCGGCGCCGAGACGAGCACGACGTAGGACATCAGGCACCTTCGTAGGCGCCAGCCCACATGTCCACGCTCGCAGCCCGCTGCCGGTTGAACCGCAGCAGGCGACGGTCACGCTTCGTCAGGTACAGGTCGGCGGTCGGGTTCGCGTAGGTGTACTGTGCCGAGAATGGCCCCACGGTGGTCGCCTGCTGTGTCACACCTGCGGGCGCCCCAGGGCCTGACTCCATCGCGCGCTGCACCATCGCACAGGCGACCTGCTCGAGGATCGGCGTCGGCGAGTCGAGCCCGTCGAGCGTCCCGTGCCGGTCCTCAGCGAGGATCTGGTCCGACGCATCCGAGAGCAGTACGGTCGCCCGCGCTTCCTCGTCTGTCGAGAGGGGCCGCCATCGCGACGCGAGTTGCGCCGGGGTGGCGAACGGTGGCGTGAGTGCCATGACGGCCCCTCTCGGTTGCTACCAGGTGCCTTCGTCGTCGGCCGCGTCACCCTTGGGTGTCGAGCCAGCCACGAGGGCTTTGATGTCGTCGCGCTTGGCGTCCTCGGGGTACGCGACCTCGAGATGGTCGGCCCAGGCCGCCCATGCCTCCAGCGAGGCGTTGCCCTTGGGCTCGGCCAGGTCGCCGCCCGCCGACTTCGGATCGTCGGCCGCGTCACCCTTGGGTGTCACGGACTGCTCACCGGTGTCGACGTTGCGGGTGACGATCACGACCTCGCCGTCGGGACGGACAGCCTCGAACTTCTCGGTCCTAGCCATGCGGCTCAGCCGTTCAGAACGCCGGTGAGACGAGCCGCGGCCTTGCCACCGAAGACACCGATGCCGGTGTAGAACTCGATCCGCGTCCGGTAGGCCGGCTTCGACTCCAGCTCGCCCAGGTCGTAGACCTGCACGCCGCCGTTGGTCAGGCCCGTGACGGCCTGGTCACCCTCGGCCTCGCCGAAGCGGACCGCGTAGACCGACGACGCAGCGCTCGACGAACCCTGCGTCTCGTTCTGCCCGAGGACAGCGGCACCCGCAGCGGTCTGGCCTGCGTCGAGGACGGGGATGCCGTTCCACGTCAGGATGCGCTTGCCGGTGAGGTCCTCCTTGACGACCTCGGTGCCGCCGATGCGACGGCCGGCCGAGCGGATCTTGGCGAGGATGGACGAGTTGACGTAGATCGCGCCGTTCGACGCCGAGATACCCGGCACCGCCGCGAGCAGCACGTCGAGCTGGTCGAGGAACGCGTGCGCCTCGGTGCCACCGTTGCCGACGACCGGGATGCCGTTGGTGCCGGCCGAGATCACCTGAGCGCCGGTGAGACGCTTCTTGAGGCCGTCGAAGGAGTTCGCGTCCACGGCGGTGTCGCCGTTGAAGAACGTGTCCTGGAACTTGTAGGACGCGGCCTTGACCTTCATCGCCGTCTGCACGGCGCGCTGGTCGTTGAAGTTCGACCGGGTCTGCTGGATGAACTTGTCCACGTCGGCGTCGCCACCGAGGATCGACAGGGTCTCCGTCTTCTGGTTCACCGTGCCGGTCGACTCGGTGTACGAGCCGTTGACCGCGCGGAAGGCGACGCCCGGGAGCGTGGCCTCCTCGTTGTACGCGTAGGCGTTGCCCTCGATGTCCATGAAGGGGATGCGGTCCAGGACGGGGCTGTTCTGCACGAACGTCTCCATGACGCCGCGTGCGAGGGTGTTCTGCGAGAGCTTCGCGCTCTCCACGAGGTTGATAGCCATGATGGCCTCCTACTTGGGCTGGTCGGCGTAGGCGGCACGGAGTGTGCCGACGCCAGGGGAGGGGGCCGGGGCGTCCGCGACAACGCGCGAGAGCTCCCGGTAGGGCACGTGCGGCTTGCCGTCGTCGGACGGCTCGGCCGACTTGGTGATGAGCGGCTTGAGGACCTCGGCGTGCGCCTGCAGCTCCTCGAGCGTGGACCCGGCGAGCGCCGTCGCGGGAACCCCGGTCTCCTTGGAGACCTCGGCCTTCCATGCGGCGATCTGCTCGCGCGTCTCGAACTCCTTGACCCGTGCCTGCGCTGCGGCGAGGGCATCAGCGTTCTTCTGAGCCTCGGTCTTGCTGGCCTCTTCGATCTCGGCCAGCTTCTCGGCTGCGGTCTTGTTCTCCTTGGCCCGCGTCTCCCACTTGCGCGCCTCGGCCTTCCAGTCCGTCTCCTGTGCAGGAACCTCGGAGGCCTCGGGCGTCTCGGGCGCGGCAGGTGAAGCGGGCGGCCCGGGCGCGGGGGCCACGGTCTCGCCGTCCGCGGGGGCGGAGAAGAAGCGCAGTCGCTCGAAGCGCTTGGGCATGCCCGGTGTGGGCATGTCGACTCGGTGTCGGGTGCTCATCTGGTGTCCTCCCGTGCGGGATCGCCACGACGGCCCGTGCAGGCACTCCGTGGAGGTGGATTGGGGTAGTGCGTCCCGCCGTGCGGCGGAAGATCAGTTGCCAGCGAAGTCGTGATCCGACTCGCCGGGATACTTGCGCTCGAGCCAGGCAGCCGTTCGCTCGCGCTTGACGCGTTCCGCCTCAGACCCCGGCTTGGGCTTCGTTGAAGAGACGGCGTACTCCTCGACGCCCACCTCGGGGGCGTTCGGGTCGAACGACGGGGCTGCCGCGCAGTTGCACTTCGGGTCGTGTGCGGCGAAGCGTGCCGTGGCCTTCATGTAGACCGCGCCACGCGCTTCGAGGGCACGGCAGAAGCGGCACGCGCCAGGCCGGGTGACCCTCTTCCAGCCTTGAGCGCCCGACCCCGGCGCAAAGGTGTTCTGGCGGATCGTCTCGCGGCCCGTCTGAATCACGCCGTGCCTGACCGAGTAGGTCAGCGACTCGAGCGCCTTCTCGGGCTCGTCCGTCCACAGGGCGCCAGCGGAGTACCGGACACTGGACTCCACAGCCTCGACGCTTGGCGGCTTCGCCGCGCGCGCCACGAACGACCGCTCCGACGACGCTGCGAGGCTGCTCACAAACCCTTCCGAGATCGCGTCGAAGCGAAGTTCGGTGAACCAGTCGGCTGCGATCGTCGCCGCGACGTCGCCGTACTTCTGGACCAGGATCGGCACGAAGTCCAGCAGCGCATTGCGCGAGCGCTCCGGGTTCGACAGGTCGAGGTATGACCAGAAGTTGACGAGCGAAGCCTCCACCTGATCCGCGAGCACGGCGTTCGCGCGACGAAACTCCTCCAGGTCGGCGCTGCTGGCCACGTCACGAACCCTGCAGCGCCGCCACGGCACCAGCGTCGGAAGCTGCCTGACCGGCGGCCAGGAGAGCCTGCAGGTTCGACCGGTTCGCGACCTTCGCCTGCTCGGCTCGCGCCCGGTCGATCTCGTCGCGCGTGTAGCCCGCGCGCTCGAGCTCGACGTCGCTGTCCGCCATGAGGGGGAACGCAGTCACCCGAGCCTGTGCGGCCTGCGCCTGCGACACCTCGGACGGCTCCGACCACTTGCCCCACTGCGTGCTCAAGGTGGCATACACCGCACGAGACGCAGGAGAATCGTCCAGCATCGCGAGAGCCCGTCGCGCCTGCCGCGTCCACGCCGGAGACAGCGACGTCCGTCGCCAGTGCTCGATCTCGGTCCCAAGCTCTTCGTTCGCAGCCCGAATTGCCTCAGCACTCGCCGGGTTGTCCTGGACGATGCCAAGAGACCCGACCGGCAGCGAAGTCTCGCCCGCGAACTGCTGGGAGATTGACCGCATCTGATCGAGGTTCGGCTGCATGGTCTGCTGCGCGAACTGTCCGACCTGAGGAAGGTTGCCATCCTCGTCGCGCGACAGGAGCAGCAGCCGCCCGAGGATCGCCTGCCATGCGGGGACAGGGTTGCCATCCTCGTCTGCGAAGGCGTCCTCGTCCGCGCCCAGGGCGTACCGTTGCGGGGCGTTGTAGAACTCGGCGCCGATCTCGGTGCGGAGGTTCGTCCGCACCGCGGCGTCCGTCAGGTACATGACCGGGCGCGAGATTCGCGAGTGGCCGAACGGACGGTCTAGCTCTGCCTTGTACGCGATCGGCTCGGCGAGCATCCCGAAACGGTGGCGGCGCTCGAACCCGCGCCAGCGGCGACCGTCCCACTGGATTCCGATGTAGCGGTTGTGGAAGTGCAGGACCATCGACACGGCGCGCCCGTAGCTGTCACGTGCCGCGATCTCCAGCGCCGCCGAGAGCTCCCCGAGCAGCTTGTCCCACACCCCAGACGCGTCCAGGGCTGAGCGGGTCGTGATCAGCACCGCCGGCTGCCCCGCCTCGACGTCGCCGTTCGTAACGAACGTGAAGGCGCACGCGTGGATCAGAGCCGAGGTGTGAACCTGCGGCATCTTCGCGTCCATGCGGTTCTCGTCAAGGATCGCGTCGAGGCCAAGGTCAGCCGTGTTGGCGCCGATCGCCCGGAACCCGTCGAAGATGGTGCGCCGCGACATCGAGTCGACAGCCTTCGCCGGCCAGCCGACAGCCGCCTCGACCTCCCGAAGCTGGGGCGGCAGGGCGATGCCCAGGTCGCGAAGTGCGTTCTTCGAGTCGTAATACCGGGTGCGCAGGACGTTGCGGGGACGACGCTTCTCGAGAGTCGCCCAGAGGCCGTTCAGGACATCCTGGTCCGCGGCGTCGAGGCCGTCGACCTGCGGTGCGCCGTAAGTCGACACCATGCCTCCACCACCTCTCATCGCAGCACTCGGCCTACGGACTTGCGCCCCGGGCGTCGCTTCGTCGTCTTCGCCAGCCAGTGGGCCAGCGAGGCCGACTCGACCGGGGTCGAGTCGTCATCCTTCGTCTTGGGCACGAACACCCAGCCGCCCGAGGTTACAGACCGGTGCTCGCGGGATGCGGCCACAGATGCGTCGAGAACGTCCGGGTCGACGAGGTGGCTCACGGTGCCGCGCACGACCGCTTCGCGCAGCATCGTCGCCGCGGTGATCGCGTTGTCCGACGTTGCCACTACGACTGCCGACTTCGGAACGCCCGCCTCGATCAGGTCTGCGGCCAGCGCACTCGAACCGGCCTTGCCGAACACACCGATTTGGGCGGCAGATGCGTATCGAGGCTTGCCCTGGCGAAGCGCCGTGAACCACTCGACCAACCAGAACGTGCCATCCGTCAGCGGGCGACTGGCGATCGTCTCAACATGCACGCCGTCGCCATGCCTCAGCGCGCCAGACAGCGAGACCGTGAGACCGTCACGATGGAACACCACAGCAAAGGTCCGGACATCTGCCGCAGGCGGCCCGTCCACGGCGAGCTCCGCCCACCGGGCGACATCGATCGCCGAAGGCTCCCGCGCCCCTCTTCCTTCCATGCCCCGTGCCGATCCTGTGCGAAGCGCTCGGACGAGTAGGTCTCGAACTCGCCCTGCACGATCTCATGGTTGATGCGGCCGTTCCATGCCGGATTACTCTCCCAGCACAGGTACTCCACGGCAGGCGTCCACCGACGCGCGTCCAGGTCGGGCTTTGCGGCGAGGTACTCCTCGCTGCCGCGGTCGACGCCCCACTCGCACCAGGCGGCGTTCGAAGACTTCCCCGCCAGGGCAGCCTTCCGAACCATCTCGAACGTGTAGGAGTCATCCTCGTCCTGCGGCGGCGTGCCAAGAAGCCACACCTGCGGGTTGCGCATCGCCGACATCGTCGAGTTGATCGACGTCCACGACCGAGCCCCGAGGATCTGCGCCTCATCGAGCAGCAGGCAGTCCGACGAGAAGCCCTTGCCGCCAGGCCCTGTGCGGGCCTTGAACTGCACGACCGCGCCGTTGGTGAACTTCACCGACTCGCGCTGGAACGCGTGCATCACAGACCGCACCCGAGCCTGGAGCGCTGAGTTCCCGTCAGACTCGATGATCTCCACGAGCTTGGAGAACGCCTCGCGCGCCGTGTCCTGCTGATGGGCACTGACGACGATCTTCTTCTCGCCGAACAACAGCGCGCCGGCGAGGATCCTCGAGACCATCAGCAGCGACTTGCCGTTCTGGCGCGGTACCGAGATGCCGACTCGCTTCGCCGCCCACGTCGAGTCGGACCGCTCGCCCATCGCGGCCTCGAGGATCAACTCCTGCCAGCCGTCCAGGTAGACCCCGAACTGAGCTGAAAGTTCAGCAACATCCCGGGCCGAGCTAGCGCGAACCCCCTGCGGCTTCACCAAGACGCGCGGTGGCGCCTCCCCGAGCAGCGCGACGGGCTGCGATCTCATCGACCCCGTCACCCGCCTTCTGTTCTGGTTCGACAAGTGAGTCGATCTCGGCCAAGGCTGCCCGGAACTGCGCGATCAGGGGCGCCCGCTTGTCGGCTGGAGCCTCTTGCGCCGACATCCACGCCAGGTCTGCAGCCTCTCGAAGACGGTCGAGTCGGGAATCCATGACCACTCCGAACCTGAGGAAAACCGTGTGTGTGTGTTCGCAATATGCCAAGCCTGCGAGCGGCCCTGGTGGGGGAGGGGATGGTGCCCCCTCTGCTACCAAATGTCCGAATGTACGGGTTTGGCGGGCCTTCGCGTAGGCGGTTGAGTGACAAGTTCCCAGCCCGGGAACTCCGGAACTCCGTCGCTTCGGTCGTGCTGCTTGAGCCATGAGTCGACACCGCGGATCGCACCAGCAGTGTCGGGTCTGCCTCGGTCGGCGATGCGCCGTCGCAGTTCGGCGCGCGTTGCGGTGAGCAGGTAGACGGCAGTGGCGCCGACGAGCGAAGCAGCCTGTGCCCTGGCGCTGCTGGTGGCGCCGGAGCGGATGACAACCGCCCGAGCGTCTTTGGTCCGGCCCAACTGCGCGAGAGCTGCGCGGAAGTGCGCTTCGCCTTGCCATTGCGGATCGTCTCGGTCGAACACGGGCAGCCCGCTCGCTCGGGCTGCGGTGGTCTTGCCGGCACCAGGGGGGCCGCAGAGGATAATGACCGCCCGGTCGGTTCTGCGCACGGACTCTCGGGCGCGTCGCTTTTTGTTGCAGTCGGAACAGATAACGCGGACGTTGGCGAGAGTGTCGGCGCCACCGTGTTCGATGGGGATGATGTGGTCGACTTCGACGAGCGCCGGGTTATAGACGGCGGTTCGCTTGCCGTAGTCGAGGGGGCGTCCGTCTATCGGGCAGCGTGTCAGTCCGGCGTCGCGTGCTTCGCGGATGGCGGCGGCGCGGATTCGCTTCCACTTCGCGGTGCCGGTGCGTGACGTGACCACACCGGCCTCCTGTTCACGCGGTCTGGCGTGCGCCTTCGATCGCCTGGTGCAGCGCCTCGAACGCGGCCTGATCCTTCTTGCGCCAGTGGACGACGAGGGACTCGGCGGTGATGATGCCCTGCCGGGTGTACGCCGAGAGTTCCTTGGTGCCGTCGGGCGGGATGGGGCCGCGGTTGCCGTAGTCCTGCATGGCCTGGCTCTTCGGGTTGGTGGCGGTCTTGACCTTGATCTGCCCGTTCACGAGCGCGCGTGCCGGCCGGTAGTCGATGTCGGTGATGTCGGCGAGCGGGACGGCGATGCGCTTCGTGCCGACCACGCGTGCCGCGATCTTGCCGGGGTGGATCACCACGGCATCGTCGGTGAGCTCGAGGTCGGCGCCGTACCCGTTGGCTTTCATCGGCCCATCGTCGCGCATGCGGGCGAGTTAGGCGAGGGTGAAGTGTGGCGCCCCCGCCCGACCTGGGCTCGCCGTGGTCGCTGTGTGCGTCGAGCGTTGATCACGGGCCAGCAGGAGGGGCGGGGGAGTTGTGCGTTAGCGGCGCCGGTTCGCGATCCGCTTCGTGGCGACAGCCTCGGGACGGTGGGGCCTGTCGGTCGGTGTCGTGAAGACGTAGGCCTTGCCTGACGGGTCGCCGTAGAAGTCCCGCAGCGTGCCGATCCAGTCGTCGAGCTCGTCGCACGGAGTGAACCACTCGCGGCCGTGGGCGAGGTGGGCGCCGAAGTGCTGGTGCCGTTTGCGTTCGAGGACCTTCGTGCCGGGTTCGACTGCGACGAGTTGAGCGTTCGGCGGGTAGGCCCTCATCCGCTGGGCCACGTTGCGGGCATATCCGATCTTCACGGTGTCACCGATGCGGATGTAGTAGACCCATCCGGGGATCGGGTCTTCCGGGGTGAGCGCCACGCCTGTCTCGATCTTCTCGACGGCGGTCTCTGCCTGCTCAACCTTGGCCGCCTGCTGCTGCTCGGCGTGGCCTTCGACCGCTCGCACGGCCGCCTCTGCGTGGTAGATGCAGATGGGGAGATCGAGCCACCATGCGACGTTCCGATCGCAGTCGGGCCACGCGCATCTGGGTGATCGCATACGTCTCCTTGGGGGTAAACCTATCAGGTGAATTACACGCTTGTCATTCGCTTGCGCCAGGCGTGTTCTGCGGCGCGGACGTCGCCCATGTGGACCCATGCGATCCGGCCTAGCCGTTGGCGTCGAACCTTGCCGCGCGAGCACCAGTTCCAGATCGCGGAGGGGCGTACTCGCACGGCCCGGGCGGCGGCGGTGACGGTCAGCCACTCGGCGCCGTCCGGGTCGATCATGCGGACCGTCCGAGCTCGGCGCGCTCGGTGTAGTGCACGAACCGCTGCCACTCGTCTTCGGAGAAGGTGCGCGCGCAGTCGGGGTTCTGGCAGCCGACCGCGAACGGCTGGCCAGCGAACGACGGGGGCGCGTAGACGAGGCTGACCTGCTCGCACAGGGGGCACGGCACGTCGAGGCTACGGGGCGGCTGCACGCTGTCCTCGGTGGGCCAGCGTGCCGTGAGGGTGGCGATGGTCGAGCACAGTTCGCGGCGCATGTCGGGCGCCCACTCCTGACGGCTGCACCACTCGAGGCGGTTCTCGAGCCAGGCGACGTTCGTCTGCTTGGACGCGACCGGGCCGAGGAGCGGCGGGTCGTGCTCCTCGAGGACGAGCAGGACCCAGGATGCGACGTCGGACTCGAGCTCGTCTGCGGCGAGCCAGGCGGGGTGCAGGATGAGCCGTTCGGACGGCTCGCCAGCGGTGGGGGTGTCTTCGCTGTAGGCGGTGCCGCTGATGACGAGAAGGCGCGCGGTCTCGTACAGGTGGGCGGCGAGCTGTTCGGTGTGCGTGACGGCTTCGGCGAGGCGCTGGTAGCACCACTGGCAGAGGATCCCGTGCTCGGCGGGGCGCGGCTGGCAGCCCTTGCACTCGCCTTCGCAGGTCGGCAGGTGGTCGTCGCGCCGGGTGCAGCCGGATGCGCAGGGAGCCGCGAGTCCCGTCGTCGTGTCGATCATGCGTCCTCCTGGTCGACGTCGATGCGGACGATGTGGCGCCGGGCAACGTGTGTCACGGCGTCATCGTTGAGGGTGAACGTGAGCGCCTGCTCGTCGCCTTCGGTCCAGTCGTGCACGAGATCGAGCGCTGAGTTATCAGGCATCGAGTCGATGGTCACGCGGCCCTTGGTGAGGTGGATAGTGATCTTCACGAGCCCTCCGTGGTGCCGTAGCGGATGGCCTCGACCTCGGCGCTGGTGAGGCCGGTGGCGTGGAGTGCGGCCGCGAGGCGGTCGGCCTGGGCGCGCAGGACGGCGATGGTGTCTCGGCTGCGGCGGGTGGTGTCGGCGTGCTCCACGTCGCGCAGGTGCGGCGGGAACTGGTTGAGGTCGGCCATCGGTCAGTCCTCCTGGGTACGGGTGATGCCGTGCTCGGCGGCGAGGACGGCGACCTCGCTCGGCTGCATGCTGTCCTCGCACGAGGTGTGGTAGTCGGCCTGCGTGAACACCGCGTCCGCGAACGCTCGCAGCCGGTCGCGCTCGGCCTCGGCCTTCTCGGCGCGGGTGTGGGCCTCGTTCGCCTGGTCGCAGTATGCGGAGCTGTTCAGCAGCGTCGCGTCCAACTCGGCTCGCAGCCGCTCCACCTCCGCGATCAGGGCGGGCACGTCGGTGCGGGCGTGAGCGATGAACTTGGCATCGGGGTAGTCGTAGATGTTCTCTCGGCCCGCGTCGCGCAGGAGGCCACCGCTGTCGCGGAACGCGGGCTGTGCTCCCTGCATCCCCATGCGGGAGAAGGCCATGACGATCCTCGTGTGCTCGCAGTGGAGGTAGACGGCCCCAGTGTTGCGCCAGGACCACGGTCCTGGGGTCGCCGCGTCGGTGATCTTGCGGATCGCTTCCAGGTCCAGCGTCTCGTCGCTCATCGTGTCTCTCCTTCGGTCGGGACGTGCAGGACGGTGGCGGGCAGTTCGACCTCGTTCGACTGTCGCAATGACGGCAGAAGGAGCGCGCACCACGCGGAGAAGCGCCCGTCTTGCGTCTCGATGTGCCCGCAACGCTCCACCGCCTCCCCGTTGGCGTCGAGAATCACGGTGCTCTGAGGTAGCGCATCCAACTCGGCGGCGGTCGTGACGGTGCGCGGCTCGAACAGGGCGAGCACGGCGCGGGCGAGGTGGTCGTTGCGAGCCGTCTCGTTGTCGGCCCCCTCATGGATGCCAGGGATGCTGCACGTCCAGGTGCTCATGTGACTCGGCCAGTACTCACAGCGCGAATGCGCGGCCAGCGCCCGCGCCACCTGCTCCACGGTTGGGCGGCTCATCGGGTCTCCTCGAATCGGTTGATGCCTTCGGCCTGTCCGAGGCGCGCGAGTTTGGCGAGATGGGCCTTGCGGGTCGTGCGGGGGTCGGCAGGGAGCATCCCGCCGGGGGCGAACGTTGCGGGCGGCCCAACGACCTCGTAGGTCGCTTCGAAGATGTCCGGCTTGCAGGGGTAGAACTCGCCCTGGACGCCCCGGATGATCCAGTCGCCGGGTGTAGCGCGCATGGCGGAACGCTCGCCGGTTTCGAGGATCCAGTTGATGATCGGGGTAGCGCCCTCGGGGGTGCCGTCCCACTGCATCGCCTCGATGATGACGGGCTTCTTGCGGAACTTCTGCGGCGTGCTCATGCTTCCTCCAGGTCGTGTGCGGCCCTCTCGCGGGCGTCGGGGGTGTGGTCGGTGCGCTGGGGCACGGGCGGGTCTGCGAGGGCGTCAGCGCGGCACCCAGGGCACGGGAGCGACACGTCGTGGACGTCGCAGCGGGGGCGGGTCACGACGCGGCCTCCCGTCGCGACTTGGCCTCGGCAAAGGCCCATCCCGAGCGAAATGCCAACTCGTGGCTCTCCTTGGGCGCGATCAGCAGTACGACGCGATCGATCAGCCAGCCCTTCCGCGGGAACCGGCCCTCGGCGTAGATCGCTGCCGCCTCGTCGAGAGTCATCTCCTCGTCGGGGTTCATCGCGCTCCCTCCTTCACGCGCACGCTCCCGAGGCACGGCGGGGAGCAGTCGCACTGGCGGCCGTGGGCGGCCGTCTCGATCACCGCGGTCACGGGGCGCGGGGCGGGGTCGATGACCGGCACCCCGATCCCCGACGCGGCGCAGGCAACCTCGAGCGCACGGTCCCCGTCGCCCGACACTGCGAAGGCGTCGATGTACGTCCGGCGCCACTCGAGCTCGCGGTCCGGGTCGCCGTCGAGCGCGTCCGGGACCTGGATGCCCGGCATCTTCTCGAGGTTCACCTTGCGCTGCGTGGTGACCGCGGCCCGGACATCACCGGGCGTCACCCAGCGCTGGTCGCTAGTGCGGGTCGCGATCATCGTCGTGGCGACGACCTGCGCGGTCTCGTAGGCGACGTCGTTGAGGGCGAGCTGCCAGACGGCGCCCTGGCCGTCGAGCGCGGGCACGAGGCCGGCGCGGTTGAGGACCGTGACGAGCTTCGTCGCTTCGGTCTGGTTCATCGGTGCGCTCCTTCGATCTGCTGGAGGGGGATGACTCGCGCGTCGGCTTCGTGGGCGCGCTGCATCTCGGCGGCGAGGATCTGTGCCTGCCGGTCGGTGGGGGTGCGGCGTCGGGTCGGTTCGATGTCGCGCAACTCGCGCCACTCGTTGATCCGGGCGCCGAGGGTGCCCTTGCGGTGGAGTCCGTTGATGAGCCCGGACACGGAGCGGACTTCGTCGTCGGCCTTGAGGTCGCCGAGGAACGCGCGTCGCTCGTCGGCGGTCATGCCGTGGGATGCGAGGACGGAGTTGGGGGAGTGCTCGGGGCCGTCGCTCGGCGGCTCGGTTCGCGCGTCACTTCTAGGTGCCGGTGTAGACCTACTTGAGTTAGTAGGGGTTCGGGTACGGGTCGGGTCGGGCCGGGAGGATTCGGGGGCGACTCGGCCACCCGATCGGGTACCCGATGCCTCGCAGAACTCGCACCCCTCGACGTGCAGACCCTGCTTCTCGTGCCAGCGGGTGTGGTTCCCACGCCTCCCACCTGCGGATTCAGCCTTCCGCTTCGCCTTCTGCGACCCGGAGTCGGGGTTGTAGTCGGTCCAGTCGTGGAAGTGCCAGCCGTCGTTTTCGTCGTCATCCCAGAGGCCGACGGAGACGAGACAAGAGGCTTCGCGACGCGTGCCGGAGAAGAGACGGAGGGCAGACGAGGGCACGTAGCCGTCGTTTTCTTGCGCTGCACACCAGCTCGCGGCGGACACCCAGAGCGCTCTCGCGCCCTTCGTCGCACCCAGCCACTTCGGCGACGAGTGCAGCTTGTCGTCGACCTTGGCCCAGGCCATCAGCCCTCCTTCTCAGGCGTCGGTGTGTGGCCGACGATGATGCGGTGGCGGTGTCGGCCGGCGGGGTCGTTGGTGTACGCGACGCCGCATCGGCACGTCAGGGGCGCGGTCACAATGCGTCCTCGATGTCCAGTCCGGCACGGCGGCAGATGTTGCAGCGCGTGTACTCCTTGCGGGTCGTCCCGCCACCACAGACGCGACAGACGCCGCGGAACGTGGTCGTTCGACGTTCGCGAGCTGCTAGTACCGAGTGCTTCCTCGAGCACTCGGCGCTGCAGTAGACGCGCCCCTGAGCCACCCAAGACTTGACCTGGCTGAACGTCGTTCCGCACACGGCGCAGTCGATGTCGATGCGCCCGTTGCGGCTCATGCAGTCCATCGAGCAGAACTTGGTCTCCCGCTCGGGGCCGTGAGCCAGGAACGTCTCACCGCACTCGACGCAGGTCCGCTCGCGTCGTTTGATGCGCGACTGGCGGGTGCACTCGGCGGAGCAGTGCTTCTTCTTGTCCCACGAGTAGTAGGTCTGGAACTCGCTCCCGCAGAACGCGCAGTTCTTCTTGTCCCGCTCGATCAGCCCGACGCGGTAGATGACGACCTCGGTGTGCGCGTCGCCGGCCCTGCCGATGTAGGCCTTGCGCCCTGCCACTTCGACGACCTGGTTGTCATCCACCCATGCGACGCCGTTGAGCCCGTCGAGGATGAGCTTGAGCATGTTGTCGACATCTCGGCGCTGCCTGGTGCCGTGGTAGAACGTCGCCGCGACGCCGAACGTGACGTCAGCGTCCGCGCACAGGCGTCCGCCGTTCCGCGCGAACTGCAGCGCGACGGCGGCCTCGGCATCCTTGGTGTGCTGGGGCGTGTAGGTGTGGACCTTGCTCCCGCGCTTCGTGAAGCGCGCTCGAGACTTGGACACGGGCTCTCCGTCGGTTCGGAACCGGCAGATCACCTGCGCCTCGGAAGGCAGGCCGACGAACAGCGGCTGGTCGACGGCGGTCATGCGGCACCCCCGAAGTCGAGGACGCCTTGCGAGAGGCGCTTGGCGATGACCTCGCAGTAGCGCTCGTCGAGCTCGACACCGACCGCCTTGCGTCCCAGGTGAGCAGCAGCGATGAGCGTGGAGCCGGAGCCTGCGAACGGGTCAGCGATCGCTCCGGTCGGGCACTTGGCGATCAGGTCCCGCATGAGCGGGATCGGCTTCTGGTGAGGGTGCTCACGACCGTTGCGGCTCATCGACTGCACCGGGGCGTAGGTGAGGACGTTCGACGTCCGGTGACCTGTGAATCCGTAGCCGATGACGTAGATCTCCTGGTCGCTCGGCTTCCAAGGAACAGACAGGTTGCCCATGCCGAGGGCGCCTTTGGTGTCCCAGATGAGGCGGGTGTGCGTGCGTGCCGGGCGCTTGATTCGCCATGTGCCGAACACGAGCGCAGGTGCGTCCTCGCCATGGGCCTTGCGCCAGAATCCGAGCGCGGCGTCACGAGCACGGGTGTCCTTATCGCCCTCGATGCTGGCGGCAAGGGTGTCGCGCCGAGATCCGCTCTGGTAGTCGATTCCGTACGGCGGGTCTGTCACGAGGGTGGCGGCGTCCAGCCATGCGGTCTCTTCGCGACAGTCTCCGTGGTGCAGCGTCACCCGCTCGTCCTGGTAGTAGATGCTCATGCGGCCCACCTCCTGGCGCGCGCCTTCTCCGACATGGCGATGGCGTCGGCCTCGAGGTCGGCGCGGCGTGCGGCGGTGACGGGCGGCGGGTCCTGGGGCAGGGTCAGCCAGACCTCGTGCGCGAGATCGTGGGACCGCTTGATGTAGGCGCAGTCCTTGCACAGGACCCCGGAGTTGGAGCACGCGGGGTGCAGTACGTCGCTGTTCATGACGCCTCCTTCTTGGACTTGAGCCAGGCCCGGTCGTAGGCGCGCTTGGCGACGGCGCACTCGTGGCACGCCCTCTCGCCGCGCCGTCGATGCGCCTCCGCTCCTGCGCGGGTTCCGTGCTTGGTGACCGGCCCGGCCGGTCGGCGCGGCTCCCGGGTGACCTTGGGCTCCGGCTGGGTGGCTCGGATCTCGGCGAGGTAGCGCCTCACAGTGCGAACGGCGATGTTGAGTCGGCCGGCGATCTCGGCGGTCGTCCAGCCCTCGCGGGTCGGCAGCCTCGACGGCTTCGCGCGCGCGATCCTGCTTGCCACTCCGGGCGGCGCGCATCCGTTCTGCGCGCTCGTTCGCGGCCTTCTGCGCCGCGGTGATGCGCTTCGGGGTTCGTGCGGGGCGCGGGATGCGCGGGGCGAGCTGCGCCCGTTCGGTGGGCGTCATGCCGCCCCAGATGCCGTAGCGGTAGGTGGCGCTGGACTCGAGCCCGAGCGCGAAGTCCAGGCACTGACGCTTCACGGGGCAGGTGCGGCACACGGCCTTCGCGGCGGCGATCTCGTCGGGCGTCGACCTGCGATCCGTGTAGCCCATGTCGTCGGAGTCGACGCCGGTGCATGCGGCCTTGGCGCGCCAGTCGGTCCCGCCGTCGGCGACCTGCGGGCTGACGGTGATGCGGTTCATGCTGCGACCTTCCAGTCGTTGCGGCGCAGGCGGCGCCAGATGTCGGGGTTGCCGGTGCGGTAGAGCAACTTCTCGAGCGTCTCGGGGCTCATCCCGAGTCGGTCGGCAGCGCGGTCCCACGACTCGCCGGTCTCGGCGAGCCACGCGGCGTCCTCGACGCGGGCAGCGGTTGCGGGGGTCACGCGGGCACCGCCTCTCCCGTGATGGCACCGACGACGGTGGCGATGAGGTCGCGTGCTGCGGGCGGGGTGACGGCGTTCCCGCTCAACTTCACCTGCTCGCGGCGGTTGCCGGTCATCGTGTAGGTCGCGGGGAAGGCCATTGCCTGCTTGATCTCGTCGGGCTCGAGCATCCGGAAGCGCACGTCCTTGATGTCGACGGTCTGCCCGGTGAGGACGGACTGGTGGCCGGTCGTGGTGACGGTGCGGATCGGCTCGCCGGCGGGCGTCGTCATCTCGGCGCCGCCGCCGTTGTGCCGGTGGATCAGCGCGTGGTGGTTCCCGGAGGCTGTGACGGTGGCGAGCGGGTCGGACGCGCGCCGAGCCGTCGAACCCCCGCCGCGCAGCTCAGCGAGGAACGGCGGGAACGCGAGGCCCGTCTCGTTGCGCGTCGTCTGCGCGCGCATCGCCGCGGCCGTCGAGCCCGCAACCTTCCCCTCCCGGCCCTCGACGGGCACTGCGAGCGGGTGCCAGGCGGTCGCCTTGGACTCGCGGGTGTGCATGGTCCGCAGCGGCTCGGACGCGGGCCAGGCCCGGTAGTACGAGCCTGGGTCGCCGAACCCCGGGTGCTTCGGGTCGGCGGCGTCGTACTGGTTGCCGCCGTGTTCGACGTGGACCGGGGACCAGTACCGCTCGATCCCGACCTGGATGCGCCGCATCGTCTTCTCGGCGAGCGGCTTCACGCGGTCACCGATCCGGGTGCCCGGGTTCGTCCAGTCGATGATCGACGACGCGGGGAGCCATGCGGGCTCGACGACGGCGTTGCGGCACGCGACGTTCGGGCACCGGTAGAGGTACTGCGACCGGTAGCGGCCCGGGCGCGCCTGCCCGTCGCCCTTCTTCCACCACTGCATGGCGTCGACGACCGTGTCGCACGTCGCGCAGTACGCGCGAGGCCGCTGCATCCGCTCGAAGTCTGGGGCGCGCTCACCCTCGCGCCAGAACGCGATGTAGACGCGGTCGCGGGACTGCGGGGCCGGGGCGCCGTGAGCCTGGGCGTGCATCGAGTTCATCGAGACGATGCGGTGCCGGTAGCCCATCGCGTGCATGGCGGCGAGCCACGACTGGAACAGGCCGCCGCGCACGCCCCACGGCGAGGACCAGTCGACGACCTCGACGACGTTCTCGACGAGGACCGCGCGGTAGTGATGGGTCTCAGCGAACCGGACGACGTCCCACATCGTGGCGCGCGACCGCTCGGCCGCCTCCTCGGGCAGCGTGTCGCCGAACAGGTCGGGCTGTGCGCCGGCGAGCTTGCGACCCTTCGCCCGGGAGTGGTTCGTGCACTCCGGCGACGCCCACAGCAGGTCGGTCGACGGGACGTAGCGCGGGTCGGTGTTGGAGATGTCGGCCTGGAGGTGGTCGGTGTCGGGGTGGTTGGTGTTGTGGGTCTCGATCGCACGAGCCCAGTGGTTCGCGGCGAGGCGGACCTCGACGCCGGGGACCGCGACGGCCCCGGTGGAGGATCCGCCAGCCCCGCAGAACAGGTCCGTCATGGTCAGGTTCGCGCTCACGCCTCGACCTCCGCGTCCTGCGGGGCGTCGGGACGGGCGGTCAGCTCGGCGACGCGGGCCTCGATCTGTGCGCGACGCTCGGGGCTGGACGCGCGCCACATGCCCTTGAGCGTGTCGACGTCGTCGCATGCGGCCACGTCGTCAGCGGTCGGCTCGGTGGGTGCGTCAGGCAGCGGCTGGACGATGTGCGGGGCGCGCTTGCCACGGGTCACGGTCAGCGCGACGGTCCGCGGCCGGTCGATGTGCGACAGGTGGCTGATCTTGATGCCGCCGACCTTGTCGCGCCCGAACGTGACCTCGGGGTCGCGGTAGAGCGTCATGCGGTGGCCGGCGTAGTCCGCGGCCTCCTTGCCCCAGGCGTCGACCATGATGCGGCGCATCGACTTGCTCGGACGGTAGGGGCGTCCGGGCAGTTCGATGAGGTGGACGTTCACGGGCTGCTCGGGGCTGCCCGCGTCGACCTTGTCGATGGTGAACGTGCGCGGCCCGGTGAGCAGGTCCTCGGCGTTGATCTGGTCCGACCGCGGCGCGATCGATTCGGTGAGGTCCATCAGGCGATCTCCATCTCGTCTTCGTCGTCGGCGCCGTACCAGCCGGGCGCGCCGACGGGGGTGATGCCGCTGTAGCCGGGCCACTCGCCGGTCCTCTGACATTCGGCGTACAGGTCGATGGCCTGCCGGACGCGGTCGGCGGCGATCATGAGGAACATGGGGTCGAGCTCGACGACGGACACCATGTGCGGGGCCGCGGACTCGACGAGGACGTGCAGGAACTTCACATCGGTGTCGCCGCGGGTCGCGGTGATGCCGTTCGTGTAGTGGACGGCCTGCTCGGCGTACCCGTAGGCGGATGCGACGCGGTCGAACTTGCGCGGGTTGGCGTCGCGGCACGTCTTGAGGTCGACGGCGGTCGGCCCGTCGTGCAGGTAGTCGATGCGGCCGCGGCACAGGACGCCGGTGTCGGGGTCGTGCCAGATGGGCGAGACCTCGGGCGTGCCGTTCTCGAGGAGCGGGCGTGCCTCGTCGTGGGCAAGGACGGCCTCAGCCATCGCGTCAACGGCGGCGATCTGTGCGGGCGCGACGGGCACGAGACCGGCCGCACGCTGCTCGGACGCCCATGCCGTGGTCGCGGCCTTCGTGGACACGTTCCCGGACGGCGTCAGGTGCTCGTCGGGGTAGGCGATCACGCCGAGGCCGACGCCGAGGATCTTCGCGTGGGCGGCGTGCCCGACGTCGAAGGTCGTCTTCTCGGTGCGGTGCGTGAGGGACCACTGGTAGCGGGCGGGGGAGTCGAGCATCGTCTTGATGCCGGTCGACGAGAGGCCGGGCAGCGAGTGGTAGACGGTCTCGGCGATGTCGGCGTGCAGGCCGGGTGCGTAGGTCGCGGTCATAGTCCGACCCCCAGGTAGCGGTCGGCCTTGTCGCGCAGGGCGAGGGTGAGGTCGCGGATCTCGAACTCGGAGGTGTTCGCGTCACGCTCGGCGCGGCGCATGCGGAGGTATGCGTCCCCCAGCTCGGCGAGCGGCTTCAACGCGTCGGCCTCGGCTCGGGCCTCTCGTGCGGCGGCGCGGTCCTGCGCGGCCTGGATGAACAGGGGCTGGGTCACGGGCGGGTCTCCTCGTCGGTGAGGGCGCGCACGGCGGCGCGGAGGTGGGCGTTGGTGGTCGCGTCGTGCTGGAGCAGCGCGGCGGCGGTGAGGCCGAGGTCGTCGCAGCAGTCGCGGGCGGCGTCGATGACGTCGGTGCGGAGTCGGTCGAGGCGCTCGGCCCGGGCTTCGGCGGCGTCCCATGCGGCGATGCTGTTGCCCGTCGCGTCGAGGACCTTCTCCTGTGCGCCTCGCAGCGCGTCGAGGGCTGTCATGGGCGGCGTCTCACCGGACCAGCCGAACTCGGACTCAGCTTCGGTCTCGATGCCGGCGGTCTCGCGGATGACGAACGCCTCGCGGGCGTCCTTGATCCGGGCCGACTGTGCGGGCGGCAGGACGGTCCACTTCACGCTGCCGTCGTCGCCGATCTGCGAGTAGGACGCGGTCTCGCCGGGGGTGATGTCGGTCGGGTCGGTGGTCATCGGTCCGCGCCCTTCACGGTGACGCCGTTGCGGACGAGGTACTCCTCGAACCCGCGGGCTGCGTCGACCGACGCGAGGCCGAGCGTGACGGCGTTGACAATGAGGGCGTTCAGCGCCTTCACCTGCGCCTCATCGACGGGCGGGTTCTCGCTGAGGTAGGCGGCGACGGCGAGATGCTCCAAGGCGCGGCCGTAAACCGTCTCGGCCTCGGTGCTGATGGGCCACGAGCACCCGGTACTGGTGGTGACATGCGTGCTTCGACGCTTCACCTCGGGCAGCTCGTCGCGCTGGATCACGATGGCGTCGAGCGGGACGACCTGGACCTCGGTCCAACCGGGGGCACTGACGTGAGAGTCGGCCACGTCGGAACTGCGCGGGGTGACAACGCACCCGTTCTCGTACTGGAAGTACCTGGACTCGCTCATCGGTTGGCCTCCTTGTAGATGTGTGCGGTGAGGCCGGTGAGTCCGAGGATGGTCCCGGCGAGGAGCCCGAAGGCGAGGCCCTGGGCGGGGGTCATGCCCCACGCGAGCCAGACGGTGGCCGCGACGGCGGCGAGGCGGGTCACGACAGGTCCCCGTGGACCATCGACCCGGACCGGGTGACGTAGACGGACTCGCGCAGGGCGGGGTTGTCGCCGTCGCAGATCGCGTCGCGCAGCATGTCGGTGTTGACGCTCGGCAGGTCGCTGGCGAGGCGCTCCATGCGCAGGCTCAGGGCGGCGCGGTCGAAGTCGTCGAGCGTGGACCCGAGCGGCGGCAGGTCGATCGCTGCGGGGTCGGCGAGGCCGGTGCGCAGGTCGAGGACGTCCAGCGGGCTCAGGGTCAGGGTCGGGTCGTCGGCGATGATGTGGCGGCGGACCCAGGCGGCGATGCGGGCGCGGATGTTCATCGGGCACTCTCCTTCGAGCGGGTGTGGGCGGCGGTCGAGCGGGTGGTGCGCGGCTCGATGCGCTCGGGGTCGGACGGGGTGGCGATGCGGCGGGCCTTCCACGCCGCGTACTCGGCGGCGTCGATGTGCCAGGGGCCGAGGGGCACGACCTGGAAGCCGCCACCGATCGCCCCGGAGCGCAGGTGCGCGGAGACGGTGTAGGTGCTGAGTCCGAGGTCGGCGGCGACGTCGGCGGGGGTGAGCGTGTTCACGCGGCGTCCTCCTGTGCGGTGTAGCGGTTGACGAAGTACGCCTGGCCCTTGCCGGTGACCTTCGGCGTCTTGGAGACGGACACGTGGCCGTCCGAGTGGGTGACGGCGGTCTCCTTGACGCGGAACAGCCCGAGCTCCATCGACCGCTGCGTTGGCATGTTCCAGTCGGTGCCCTTGCGGCGGATCAGGTAGCCGTCCTCGCGCAGCCGCTCGAACAGGCGGTTCGCGCCGAGCTCGATGCCGTTGCCGCGCAGGATCTTCGCGAGGTCGCCGACGAGGATGTCGGTGTGCGAGGTCGCGACGGCGTCGGCGAACAGGACCTTCGGGGCGTCGGCGGTGACCTTCGCCTCGAGCAGCCCGCGCTGCTCGACCTCGGCGGCGAGTGCCCGGAGCGCCGTGGCGTAGTCCTGGGGGAGCGCCGGAGCGGTCGAGTAGGTGCCGGTCTTGCGGATCGCGGGAAGCACCTCATGGGTGACCCAGCGGCGGACGGGCTCGGCGGCGGGGGAGTCGCTGCGGAGGATGACCGTCCACATGCCGGCCTCGTTGACGAGGGGGCGCTCACGTTCGACGGCGCGCGAACCCTCCGCCAGACGGAGGGTTGCCCGCTTCCACTCGTCATCGGCCAGGCGCGCAACGACGTTGCCGACGTTCGCGATGCCGAGGATGCGGCAGAGGTCATTGAGCACGAACCACGGTTCGCCGCTCTCGGTGACGACTCGGACGGCGGTGCCGTCGAAGTCGAACGGTTGAATCTGTGTCATGAGAGACTCCTTGGTGAGTGAGTTGCCCCGGCGTGTCTTGGCGGATGCGGCCGGGGCTCTTGCGTGTCCGGGGTCAGGTGGCTCGGTCGTGGAGGATCTGGCCGACGACGCGGGGGCCGACCTCCGGGCCGAGTGCTGTCTTGACGCGTCGGAGTTCCGGGAGGCTGAACGGGATTTCGCCCTTCTTGCGCCGCTTGTAGCTGTCGACGCTGATCCCGAGCTCTGCGGCGAACCGCTCCTGTGTCATGCCCGCCTTCGCCTTCCGGGCCGCCTCCACGACCTCACCGGCGCGGGCTTCGCTGTTACGCATATCTGCACACTATCCAGGTTCCTGGAACCTGGCAAGCCCCACGAACCTGGAACGTTCTGCATGTCGGGTGGGTGAAGCGCGCAAAACCTGTATCAGGTGCACGATCTGCGGCATCCTTACGAGCATGGAGAACCGAACCGAGCGCCTGCGCGCCGCCTTCGCTGCCACTATCCGCGCCGAGGTGGCAGCCAAGGGCTACAACGCCAAGGCCTTCGCCAAGCGCGCGGGCATCCCCAACTCGACGATGGGCACGTATCTGAACGGCACGGCCGACATCAAGATGCCAGCGTTCTACGCCATCGCCGACGCGCTAGAGATCGCCCCAAAGGATCTATGGACGCTGGCAGAAGCGCGCATGGGCGACCTGTGACACCTTCCGCCCGGTAAGCAACGCGCCGTTGAACCGACAACGATGTCGGTGGCTGATGTGTAGCCTCAGGCGAAAGTCCGGGGCGGACTCGACGCAAGGGAGCGACAGTGGTCAAGATCGAAGCAGGGCCGGCAGCACGTCAGGTGTCGGTGAATGTGATCGGGGCGGCGCTCGAGTACGCGCACAGCAACGGCGGGCTCACGCCGAACGACATCATCGAGCTGGGGTGCATGACGCCGGACTGCCTCACGGTCGGCACGCTGGACGCGGTGGCGCAGATGGCGGGTGTCGATCCGCTCGGCCTGCTGGTCTAGCAGGGGCCGGGCGTCCGGGGCGGTGGTCCGCCCGGCCCCATCATGTGGGTTCGGAGCCACGACGGCCGCGGATGGGTACGACGAAAAGCCCCCGACCTCGGGATGAGGGCGGGGGCTTCGTCGTGTCCTAAGTCTTAGGACAACGGGGCGCGCGCGTCAGGCTTCGATCTGCGGGGCGAACGACTGCTGGCTCACGGCGACCGCCGCGGCCTGGGCGTCGGTGAGCAGGTGCGCGTACACGCGCGAGGTCGTCGACAGATCCTCGTGGCCGAGGCGGTGCTGGACGACGTGCGGCGAGACCCCGGCCGTCAGCAGCTCGGAGGCGTGCGTGTGCCGCAGCGAGTGCGGGGTGAGCCGCTTCGTGATCCCGGCGACGTCGAGGGCGCGCTGCCACTGCCGCTCACGGAAGCGGTGCGCGTGGATCTGCCCGCCGCCGGCCGCGGTGAACACGAGCGCGTCGGCGACCCGACCCTCGAGCAGCGGCGCGAGACGTTCGAGGACGACGGGCGCGAGCAGGATGGTCCGGTTCCCGCGCTTGGTCTTGGTGTCGCCGAGGTAGGTCCCGGCCGCGCCCTTCTTCCATGCGCGCCGGATCCGCACGGTGCCGCGGTCGAGGTTCACGTCGCGGACCTGGACGGCCGTGGCCTCGCCGATGCGCGTGCCGGTGCCGCGCAGGAACGCGATGAGCGGCCGGTAGTGGTCGTCCATCGCGGCGTAGAAGGCGTCCCACTCGCTCGGGGTGAAGATCTCCATCTCAGGGGCGTGCTGGTCTCGGGGCAGGCGCACGCCGCGGGCAGGGTTGCGCGCGATGAGCTCGTCGTCGACAGCGGCGGCCAGGACGGTCGACAGCAGGCCGTGGGCGTTGGCGATCGACTTCGTCGAGTAGGGCGTGCCGCGGCGGGTGGTCTGCTGCCGCTGCCAGGCGACCCAGGCCACGACGGCATCACGGGTGAGCATGTCCAGGGGGATGTCGCCGAGGCGCGCGAGCCAGGTGCGCTCGGCCATGCGCCGGTAGTCGGCGACGGTGCCGGGGGTCGCGGACGCTTCGAGGCGCGCGAGGTGGCGGCCGAGGTAGGTGCGCAGCGTGGGGGAGTCGAGGTCGGAGGTGGTCGAAGCCTGCCGGACCTCTTGGGCGGCGACGGGGCCAGCGCGTTCGATAAGTCGGACGAACTTCTTCGCCTCGGCGAGCGTGGTGAACGACTCGCTCGTGGGGTTCGGCTTGCCGGGGACGCGGAAGCGGACCTTGTACTTCACAGTGCCGTCTGCGAGGCGGTACGGCTGGGGATTGATGGGCATCTGGTTGGCCCTCCTGGGACGTTCTGTGTCCTGGGAGTGTGTCCGGGGGATTCGTTGGCCGAATCCCCCGGACGTTTCCCCAGGTCAGAGACCCTTTCTCATGGGGTGAGTAACGGGACTTGAACCCGCGACCCCCTGGACCACAACCAGGTGCTCTACCAGCTGAGCTATACCCACCATGAACCGCCCTCGTAAGAGCGGCCGTCGAAAAGTGTACCGTCTGGAAGCGGTCGTTCAGGACGCTTCGTCGGCCGTCGCGCCGACGGATCCCGTGACGCTCGTCTCCTTGATGCGCGTCGCGATGTCGCGGGCGGTCGCGGTGTCGGGTCCGGGCTGCGCGACGAGCAGCGCGTCCCGGTAGTAGCGCAGCTCGTCGATGCTCTCGAGGATGTCGGCGAGAGCACGGTGGCCGCCGTGCTTCTCGGGGGAGGCGAAGTACACCCGGGGGTACCAGCGGCGGGCGAGCTCCTTGATCGAGGACACGTCGATGATCCGGTAGTGCAGGTGCTCGACGAGCTCCGGCATGTCGCGGACGAGGAACCCGCGGTCGGTCCCCACGGAGTTGCCGGCGAGCGGCGCCTTGCCGGGCTCCGGGACCCACTCACGGATGTAGGCGAGGACCTGGGCCTGCGCGTCGGCGAGGGTCGTCCCGCCGTCGAGCTCGTCGAGGAGCCCGGAGGTCGTGTGCATGGTGCGCACGAAGTCGCCCATCTGCTCCACCGCCTCCGCGGGTGGCCGCACGACGACGTCGACGCCCTCCCCGAGGACGGTCAGGTCGGAGTCGGTGACGACGGCGGCGACCTCGACGAGGGCGTCGGCCCCGAGCTCGAGTCCGGTCATCTCGCAGTCGATCCAGACGATGCGGTCGTTGGCGTTCGGGGTCACTGGGCTCACGGACACCACCCTAGACGCCGCAGGACCCCGGCCGGTGGTGCCGGTCGGGGTCCTGCGGTCCTTTCGGTGCTGTGGTGCGTCGGGCGCGCCGGCGCGGCGGGCCCCACGGCTCAGGCCCCGTCGAGCGCACGGCGGCGCTGCGGGTGCCGTTCCCGCGCGGGGGCACGGGTGCCGAGGTAGCGGAGCGTCGCACGGCGGCGCTCGATCTCCTCGAGCCTGATCCGTCGCTCCAGGGCGACGGCTTCGTAGGCGTCCCAGGTGTACATGTGCTTCTCTCTCGTGACGTCGGACCACTGGGCCTGGCCGGACCCTCCGCCGCCCGGTACGGACCGGACGGGCGTCACCGCGGTGCGATCACCACACAACCACCGACCCGGGACCGCACGCACGGCTTTTTCGCCCGTGCGGTGCACCGTACGGTGAGCGGATGGACGAACCGACCGGCGTCTCGGGCGCGGCGCGCCTCACCCGGGTGCTCGCGCCCGGCCTCGTGCTCGTGGCGCTGGGGGTCCTCGGTTTCGTCGGCCTGCTCGACGCCGTGCTCGAGCGCGACGACCTCGCCGCCCTCGACGACCCGCTGCTCGGCTGGCTCGTGGACCACAGGTCCGAGGGGCTCACGACAGCGCTCACGGTGGTCACCGACACCTTCGGTCCGGTGATCCTGCCCGGGCTGGTGGTCGTGGGCTGCATCGTGTGGTGGCGGCTCTCCCGCAGCTGGTGGGACCCGGCGCTGCTCGCGGGCGCGATGGTGCTCTCGACCCTGCTGTCCATGGGGATCAAGCTCGTGGTGGAGCGTCCGAGGCCGGCGGCGGACCTGATGTCGATCCCCGGGTTCGAGACCTCGTTCTCGTTCCCGTCGGGGCACACGATCGGTGCGTCGACGCTGGTGCTCGTCGCCGGCTACCTCGTGTGGCACCGCCGCCGTCAGGGTCGGGTCGCGGCCGGTGGTCTCCTGGTCTGGGCGGTCGCGAGCGTCGTCGTGGTGCTGCTCGTCGGCGGCAGCAGGCTCTACCTCGGGTACCACTTCCTCACCGACGTCCTCGCCGGCGTCTGCGTCGCGGTCGTGGTGCTGGGTGTCGTCGTGTGCGTGAACTGCTGGCACGAGCGGCCGGTCGTCGACGACAGTCACTGATCGTCCAGACCGCGCGCCCGCAGCGCCTCTCCCGTCGCCTCCGCGCGGCGCATCGCGCTCACGGTGGCGCGCACGGCGAGCGCCCGGACGTCGTGCTCCCTGCCACGGGCGCGGCCGGCCTCGCGGGCGCGGGCCACGATCTCGACGACCGCGGGGACGGCCCGGATCGCCAGCGACAGCGTCAGGGCGAGGCGACCGGCGTCCACCCCGAACCTCTCGAGCGGTCGCGCCGCCCGCTCGATCGCGTCGAGGACGTCGCACGTCCTCGTCGTCGCCAGCACGACGCCCGCCAGGGCGACCAACGCGACGAGCCGGGTGCAAACGACCAGCGCGGGGACCGGGCCGACGAGCCACCACTGCGTCCCGGCGAGGACGACCAGGAACCATCGCAGCGGACGGACCTGGGACCAGGCGTGGCGAGGGCCGAGCCCCGCCACCAGGTGGGCGGCCGCGACGACCGCGGCCGTGACGCACACTCCCACGACGCCGTCGACAGCGAGGAGAGCGACCGACGCCGCGGCCAGCGCGAGGAGCTTCGCACCCGCGGGCAGCCGGTGGACGGAGGAGTCGCCCTCGACCTGCGCTCCGGCGGGCAGGCTGCCGGACGGCGTCGCGCGGCTCATCCGGCGATCTCGCGGTAGTGCGCGACGGCGGGCCCCGGGGCCCGTCGGCGACGACCTGGCCCTGGTGGACGACGATCACCCGGTCGGTTCGCGCCGCGAGGTCGAGGTCGTGGGTGACGACCACGAGCCGCTGCGGCAGAGCGAGCAGCCGGTCGCAGACCTCCCGGGTGTTGCGCAGGTCGAGCAGCGTGGTCGGCTCGTCCGCGACGACGACCCGGGGCTCCGTCGCGAGCACCGACGTCAGGGCGAGCAGCTGCTTCTGCCCGCCGCTGAGCAGGTGCGCCGGGTGGTCCGCGTGGTCGAGGAGGCCGACCCGCTCGAGCGCCGCGCGGACCTCGGGGGACTCCACCGGGGCACGGGACCGGCCGGGCCCGCGGGCGCCGGTCCGGCGCAGCGAGTACGCGACGTCCTCCGCGACGGTCGGCATGATGATCTGGGCGTCCGGGTCGGTGAAGACGAAGCCCACGCGTCGGCGCACCGCCGCGCCGTCGCGCACCGCGTCGAGACCGTCGACCCGGACGGTGCCCAGCGTGGGCGCGACCAGACCATTGAGGAGTCGCGCCAGCGTGCTCTTGCCCGACCCGTTGGCGCCGATGATCGCGACCCTGCGCTCGACGATGCGCAGCGACACCGACCGGAGCACGCTGCGGTCACCGAGCACGACGTCCACGGCGTCGAGGACGATCTCCTCCGCCGCAGCGCCCGTGGTGCCGGAATCGCCCGTGCTGCCCGTGCTGCCCGTGCTGCCCGTGCTGGCCGGGCTGCTCGTGCTGGCCGGGCTGCTCGCGCTGCTCGTCCTGCTGGGTGAGTCGTCGGGCGACCCACCCGTGGACCCGCGCCCGGACGACCGGCCCCAGCGACGGTGTCCGCCCCTCACCTGACGACCTCGACGAGGACCGCCACACCGAGACCGCCGCCCGCGGCGACCGTGGCCAGGCCCAGGGTGCCGCGCGGCGCCCCGCCGTGCACGAGACGCGAGAAGAGGCGCACCAGCGCGACGGCCCCGCTCGCTCCCCAGGGGTGCCCGAGCGCGATCGCGCCGCCGTCCGGATTGAGCCGCTCGTCGTCCTCGTCGATCCCCAGGGCGTCCATCACGGCGAGGACCTGGGCGGCGAACGCCTCGACGACCTCGATCGCTCCCAGGTCGTCGGTCGTGAGGCCGGAGCGGCCCAGCAGGGTCTGCACGGCGGGGACCGGACCCCACCCGGGCAGGCGCGGGTCGCAGGCGGACGTGCAGCCGTCGACGATCCGCAGCCCGGGCGCCCCCAGCCGCGCGCGCTGCGACTCCGTCACGACGGCGACCGCCGCGGCGCCGTCGCTCACCGGGGCCGCGCTGGCGGCCGTCACGGTCCCGGCAGCCGTGAAGGCGGGACGCAGCCGCGCGACGACGTGCGGGTCCAGGGCACGCACATGCTGGTCCCGGCCGAGTGGTGCCACTGGGCCCGGCACCGGCACCATGACCGTCTCCGCGTCGAACCGGCCTCCCTCGTGCGCGGCCCCGGCCCGGTCGTGGGAGCGGACGGCGTAGCGGTCCTGGCGCTCGCGGGTCACCCCGGCCGCGGCGGCGAGCGCGTCGGCCGCCGGCCCCATGTCGGGATCGGCGCCCGCCGGGGCGAACCGGGCGCGTGCCCGGGAGCTGCGGTACGACGCGCTCTCCGTGCCGCCCGCGAGCACGATCCGGTCCCCGGACGGGTGCTCCCCGGCGAGGACCGCGGCGAGCCCGCTCGCGCACTGCCGGTCGACCGTCATGGCGGGCGTCGTGTCCGGCAGGCCGGCGAGCAGCGCCGCGACGCGGGCGACGTTGCCGCCAGGGCCGGCAGCGCTCCCCAGCACCACGTCCTGGACCGCACCCGGGGCGCCGAGGCGCCGGACGTCGTCCTGCACCGCGGCCAGGACCGCGGACGCGAGCTGCGCGGCGTCGTGGCCGGCCAGGGCCCTGCCCTCGGACCCGATCCACGTCCGTCGGCCGGCGACGACCACCCGGCTCATCGCAGCGCCTCGAAACCGTGCTCGAGCCCGGTGCTCTCGGTTCGTGCCGATCCTTGCGTGGCCGGTGGTGCGAGGTCGCCGCCGGGGCGCTCACCCTGGAGCCGTTCGCTCACGGCGGCGCGGGCCGGCTTGCCCGACGCGGTGCGGGGCAGCATGCCGGTGCGGTACCAGCGGCGCGGCCTCTGCTGCGCGGTCAGGTGCGAGCGCGCGGCGCGCTCGAGCGTGGCGCGCAGGCCCGGGCGCGGGTCGGCCTCGACGACCGCCGTGACGACGGCGCCGAGCCTCCGGTGGGTGCTCCCGACGACGACGACGTCGCGGACGCCCGGCACTCTACGCAGGACGACCTCGACGTCCTCGGGGACGACGGTCGAGCCGCCGGTGAGGATCGCCCCGTCGCCGCGACCGCGCAGGACGAGGGGCGCGCCGGGCGCCGGGGGCATCTCCGCCAGGTCGCCGACGGTCGCCCAGGACCCGTCCCGGGCGAGCGGCCCCACGGCGTCGGCGAGATAGCCGTCGGCCACGTACGGGGAGCGCACCCAGACCTGCCCGAGCCGCGAGGCGCCGTCCGCCGGGCGGATCTCGACCTCGACGCCCGGGAACGGCACGAGACCCGCCCCGTCCGTGTCCAGCGCGACGAACGACAGCTCGACCGCGCCGTAGTAGGCGACGACGTCCACCCCGAGGCGTGCGGCCCGTGACCGCAGCTCCGGGCTGGTCGACGCGCCCCCGACGACCAGTGTGCGCACCCGGGACGGCACACCGGACTCGATCGCGTCGAGTACGTCCTGCGCGACCGAGGGGACGCAGTGGACCAGGTCGACGTCCGGCAGCGCCGCGGCGAGGTGGCGCCCACGGGTCCCCACCCGGACGGTCACGCCCTCGGCCAGGGCGTGCACCACCGCGAAGCAGGTCAGCGACGACGCGAGCGACCCCGGCACCAGGACCGTGTCGCCGGGGCGCAGACCGATCGCCCGGCTGAGGGCGTCGAACGAGTCCGTCCACGACCTGCGGGTCCGGGTGACCGCGCGCGGGCGTCCGGTGCTGCCCGAGCTGAAGCCCGCCCAGGGACGTGCCGCCGGGTCGGGGCGCGCCGCTGTCGGTGCGCCGCGCGGCTCCTCACCGGGGGTGCTGGGGTCCGGGGCGCCGGGGTCGGGGGCGCTGCGGGCCGAGGCTTCAGGACCAGGAGCGCTCGTGCCGCGGGGAAGGGCGGTGAGGATCGTGGTGTCGGGTCGCACGGCGCGCAGGACGGTCTCCCGGTGAGCGGCGGACCACTGCGGGTCGCAGACCAGCGCCGTCGCACCGAGACGGTCGACGGCGAGCAGGGCCACGACGGTCGCCGCCGGGTCGTCGAGGCACAGGGCGACGAGGCCGTCCCGCTGCACGGAGGACGACAGGTGACGGGCCGCGGCGAGGACGTCGGCGGACAGCTCGCCGTACGTCCGCGACGACCCGTCGTCGAGCAGCGCGAGACCACCGGAGGTGTCGGGGTCGCCACCTCGGTCGATCACACGCTGCGCCACGGGCACGGGTCAGGGCCTCCCGGGCGCGCGTCGCAGCACCGGTGCGGTCGGGTGCGCGCGCAGGACGGCGGCCGTCACCACCGCGGCGACGACCGCCTTCGCGATGTCACCGGGCAGGTACACGAGCGCCCCGGTCGCCGCGACGGCGAGCGGCGTGCCGGTGACGAGCGCCAGGCCTGGCACGCCGAAGGCGTAGACGACGCCGATCCCACCCACGAGGCAGGCGCCGAGGACGCCCGCCGTCGACGGCGCGCGCCCGCGACGGCGTGCGGAGCGGGCGACCAGGAGCCCGATCACGACCGCCCCGGCGACGAAACCGACGAGGTAGCCGGCGGACGGCCCCACGAACACCCCGACGCCGCCGCGCCCGCCGGAGAGGAGCGGCAGCCCGGCGGCGACGAGAGCGAGGAACGTCAGGACGGCGAGGCCGCCGAGCCGCGGCCCGAGCAGCGCGCCGGCGAGCATGACGCCGAGGGTCTGGAGGGTGATCGGGACGGCGACCCCGAACGGGGACAACGGCGGCGCGAGCCCGAGAGCAGCGATCAGCGCCGCGAAGGTCGCCACGTAGGCGAGGTCTCCGGCCGCGAGCCGGCGGCGGGCGGGGGCGGGCGTGCCGGCCGCTCCGGCAGGGCTGGTAGAGATCGCAGGGTCGGCGGGGCTGGTGGAGCCGGCAGGAACGTCAGGGCCGGTGGAGCCCGTGGAGCCGGCAGGAACGTCAGGGCGGGCAGTGCCGTCGGTTCCGCCGGCGCCGGTCAGGGTGGCAGCGACCGGGAGCGCGTGCGGCGCGGTCTCGGTGCTGCTCCGGTCAGGTGTCTCGTCCATCGATGGTCCTTGTCGTCGGGCTCCGCCCCGGGGTCGGTCCCCGGTCGTCCTCCGGGTCGCGACCGGAGACCCGACCGACCGGTGGGTCCCGTGGCGCGGAGGCCGGGGATGTCACCACTGTGCCGGGGCACGTCGTCCCCGACGCCGTGGACCGGCGACGAAGGACATGGCGTCCGCTGTGGGTTCCCGACAGCCGTTTGGAGGAATCCGCAACGGCGCCGCGAGATCCGAGGGGTCGTTCTGTCGAACTCCGCAGAGCCCGACGAGACCGGGCGGTCGAACCGGTCGAACCGGTCGGGCCGGGCGGGCGCGGAGCACTCCCGGAGCAGGCCCGGAGTAGCAGGCGGACCCTCCGGTCAGAGCTCGCCGGGGAGCGCACGACGGATGACGAGCCGGGTCCACGCGCCGACGTAGATGCGGTCGCCGTCGGAGAGCTCACGGCGCTGTCCGGGCTCGATGGCCGACTCCGGGAGCGGTGCCCCCGCCGTCCCGACGTAGGTCCCGTTCGACGACTGCAGGTCCTCGACCCACCACCGACGGCCGTCCGTGGTGAGCTGGCAGTGACGCCGCGACACCGCGGTGTCGGCACCGCAGTCGACCAGGGGCTCGATGCGCCGGGACGCGGACCGGCGCCCGACGAGGACGCTGCGCTCGCGAGCGACGACGAGGTCGGGCGGGCCGGCCGACGGCATCGGGTCCACGGCCTGCTGCTCCGCGTACCAGCCCGGGTCGATCCACACCTCGATGACCCAGGGCTCCGTGGCGGGAGGTGACGGGGCGGACAGCGACGTCGACTCGGGCAGGTGCGTCGACGCAGAGAGCCGCTGCGAGCCCGACCCGCGTGACCGTTCGGTCGAGGTTCGGGTGCTCCGCTCGCCGAGCTCGCGGCCCTCCGGGGAGGCGTCGTCGCGGCGTCGGGTCGAGCGGCGGGTGCGACCGGTGCGGCGGGCTTCGCGGGCGACGCGGAGGATGCCGGGGACCTTCGAGCACCCGCCGAACCCGCAGCACCGGCAGTACCGGCAGCACCGGCTGCACCGTTCGGACCGTTCGGACCGGGGGCGCTGGCCTTGTCGAACGGGGCCGGCGCCGTTCCCGTCGTGAAGTCGTAGCCACAGTTCTCGCAGAACAGAGCCGCGGGTGCGGCAGTCGTCCCGCAGTTCGGGCAGTCCGTCGACGCCGTCGCTGCTCCGCCGTCGGGATCGACGGCCGAGGGCGCGTTCCCCGCGGGGGCGCCGGCAGGGGTCGCGGACGGCGGCGCCGCAGTCATCGGGGCTCCGCACGTGTCGCAGTAGTCGGTCGAGGTGGACGCGTGGCCTGCGGGACACAGAGTCGTCATCGTCGCACCCTGGTCGTCTTGGTCGATGCGGTGTCGAGCGCCATCTCGTCGAGCTTTGCGGCGTCCCGGCGCAGGCGCACGGTGCCCTGCTCCTCGTCGACGTCGACTACGCGCCGCAAGCGCGAGGTGGCCTCCGCGTTGCCGGTCTCCGCGGCGAGCGCCACCGCACGCCCCAGCCGGGTCGTCGCGGTCGCCTCGTCGCCGGCGGCCTTGGCGGCGAGCCCCTCCTGGATCGCCGAGGCGAGCTCGGCCTGACCCGTGTAGTGCGCGACCTCCCGGTTGATCCGCGCGGTGAGTCCGTCGTCGTCCGACCAGGTGGCCTTGACCAGGCCCGAGGCCATGACCTCGTCGTCGACGGCGAGCTGGACCCGCGCGGCGAGCTGCTCCGCGCCGACGCTGCGCGCCGGGAGCCGGACGGCGACGTGGTAGTCGCGGGACTCGTCGGCCCAGGCGCCGGTCGGGTACGCGCCGACGAGGGGCGTCACCTGCGTCCGTCGGTTCGTGAGGTCGTCGACGGTGGGGGAGACCTGCCGGACGAAGAGCACCTGGGCGCCCATCGGCGTCCAGACGCGAAGGTCCGCGTCCGCGATCCCGCGAGCCATGGACGCACGCACGAGGCTCTCGAAGTCGGCCGCGATGTCCTCGGGCTTCGCGATGAGGTCCACGGTGCCGAGGAGAGCGGTCGCGATCTCCCGGAGCTCCTCGACGACCCAGCGCTCACCCACCCCGCGGGCGTCGCACTGGAAGTGTCCGGTGACCGACGCGATCGCCCGCGAGAGGGAGCCTCGTGACTCCGACTCGTTCTTGCCGTCCGTGAGCAGGATCGCGTGGCGGCGGGTACCGGGCGGCAGCGTGTCGAACAGCTGGGCGGCGAGGACCAGCCAGGTGCTCATCGCCGTGCCGCCGTCCGCCCGCAGCAGGGAGATCGCGTGCCGGGCGGCGTCCCGCGCACCGGGCTCCATCTGCACCATCGGCATCGTGGCGTTGGCGTAAGGGAACGCGCGGCGCGCGACGTGGCTCCCGCCGATCACGGCGAACCACGTGCCGTCGACGATCTGGTCCAGCGCCACGACCGCGGCGTGCTGCGCCGCGCGCAGGCTCGCGCCGGTCATCGACCCGGAGGTGTCGACCATGATGATCTCGGCAGCACCGCCCCCGGCGCCTGGCGTCGGCGCGGCAGCGTCCTCGCAGGTCACGGTGACGATGGCATGCACGTCGGTCGAACCGGTCGCCAGGTACTCGTTCTGGAACACCTCGGCGGTGAACGCGGCCACGGTCAGCTCTCCTTCGATTGCGTGCTGTCACGCAGATTATCGGAACCAGCCTCGTGGCGTGCGAGAGCCACCGTGATGTTGTCCGCACCGCCCTGGTCGTTCGCCCACTGCACGAGGCGCTCCGCGATCTGGGCGGTGGAGGCGGCGCCCTGCTGCGCCGCGCGCAGGACCTGCGTCAGCCTCTCAGGGGACGCGCAGTAGTTCCACAGCCCGTCGGAGCACAGGAGCACCCAGCCGGGCCCGGCGAGCGGGGTCTCGACGACCCGGGGCGGGTGGTTGCCCGAGTCCGGACCGATCCAGCGCGTGATCGCGTGCGCCTGCGGGGACGCGTCGGCGGTCTCGCGGTCCAGACCGCGCGCGACCATCTCCTCGATCCACGAGTCGTCGGTGCTGACCGGGATCGCCTGCTCGCCGTCGGGCACCCAGTAGGCGCGGGAGTCACCGAGCCAGGCCGTGGTCAGGCGGGACCCGGTCAGCACCGCGGCCACGAACGTCGACGACGGCGGCTCGTCCCGGTCCGCCATGTCGCCCACCGACCGCAGGACCGCGTCCTCCGCGGCCTCGACCGCCGCGGTGAGCGCCTCGGACCACGCGGGCCCGCGGTCCAGGTGGGCGGAGGCTGCGGCCAGGTGGTCCCGGGCGGCGGTCGCCGCGGCGAGGCTCGCCCGGTCCGAGTCCGGGGCGGAGGACACGCCGTCGCAGACGACGAGGATGGTCCGCTCGGCGTCGGCGTGCAGGGCCATCGCGTCCTCGTTGCGCCGGTGGCGGCGTCCGCGGTCGCAGACGCCCGCCACCCCCGTCGTCGGCTCCTCGACCCAGTGGTCCCGCTCGCGGCGGCGCGGCGCACCGCAGCTCTCGCAGTAGCCGTCCGCGGCGATGGTCCCCCCGCAGTCGTGGCACGACGGCGGCGCTGCGTCGTCCGGTCTCGTCGCGGCGGTGTCCTCGGCAGCGTCCTGGGCCGTGCCCTCAGCCGTGCCCTCAGCCGTGCCCTCAGCCGTGCCCTCAGCTGTGCCGTGACCAGCCGGGTCCGGGCTCGCCCCGGTCTCGTCCTTCGCGCCCTCGGCCGCGGCATGGTCTGCCGTGCCCTCGGCTGCGTCGTCGGCCGCGGTGCCCCACGCTGCGCTCTGGGCCCGGGCGTGGTCCGCCGGGTCTCCGGCCGCCGTCCGCTCGGGTGGCGAGGGCAGACGCGTGCCGCAGCCCTCGCAGAAGCGGGCTCCCGCCGGGCCGTCCTCGCCGCACGCCGGGCAGGTCACCGACCTGGTGCCGGACGTGGCGTCCGTGTGCTCGCTCATCGCAGCGTCCACCGCCGGACGCCGTTGGCCCGGTCGATCAGGTCGACCCGGTCGGTCGGGTCGTCGGTGTGCGCGGCGAGGCGCCGCAACGCGGACTCCAGACCGTCCCGGACCCCGGCCTCGGTCGCGGGGTGGCCGCCGACCGAGAGGTCGGGCTCAGGGCCGTCGGCGAGGATCACGTCGAGGGCCGAGGTCAGCGCCTCTACCTCGAGCCCCGTGCGCTCGTCGATCGGGACCGGCACCGAGCCGATCGAGGCGAGAGCGTCGTCGAGCGCGGGGAGTCCCCGGCCGGAGGCGGCCAGCAGGCGTGCTCGGCGGACCCGCGCATCGACGTACGACCCGCGGGTCGACCCGACCTGGTCGAGTGCCTCCAGCGCACCGTCCAGATCGCCCTCGTCCTGACGGATCCGGGCCAGACCGAAGGCGGCCGGCGCGGAGTAGTTGGCGTCGGTGCGCGCGCAGATCCGGTAGAGGGAGTCGGCGACCCCGGACTCCCCGGACAGCTCGCAGGCGGTCGCGAGCGCGAGCTTCGGCGCCAGCTCGCCGGGGACCTGGCCGTAGACGGCGTTGAAGGCCGCGGCCGCGCCCGCGGGGTCGCCCGCGGACAGGTCGCACAACCCGTCCATCCAGGCAGCGCGCCACTCCCAGGGGTCGTCCTTCAGGAGCTGCTGCACCGCGGCACGTGCCACGTCGTAGCGCTCGGCCTCGACCGCGGCGCGGGCCCGGGCGAGGAGCACCTCGGTGGATGCCGTCGGGGCGGCGTCCAGCGCTCGCAGCCGCGCGTCAGGGTCGACGACGTTGACGCCGGCCAGCCACGAGGCGCAGGGGTCGCTCTCGTCGATGCGCAGGGTGGGCAGCTCGTCCCAGCTCAGTGGGCGGCTCGCGACGTCGGCCCGCGGGGAGTCGAACAGCACCGACGCCGCCGAGTGGAGCCCGGCGGTCCCCGGGCCGCGGTCCGTGGCGACGACCTCGCGCAGCACGCCCAGGACCTGCGCCCGCATCTCGTCGACCGTCGCGAACCGGTCGGACGGGTCGGCGGCGCAGGCCTTGCTCAGCAGGCGGTAGAACGAGTCGTACCGCTGGAAGACCGGCGTGTCGTCCACCGGAGGCAGCGACGCCACGTACGTCGAGGTGTTCCCACGGAAGTCGAGGACGAGCGTGGCCAGCGTCCGACCGATCGTGTAGATGTCCGACGCCACCGAGGGGCCGAGCTCCGAGATCTCGGGAGCCTGGTAACCGACCGTCCCGTAGATCGCGGCCTCGTAGTCGTCCGTGCGTCGCACGCCGCCGAGGTCGATGAGCTTGACCCCGTCGCCCTGCTGGATGACGTTGTCGGGCTTGAAGTCGCAGAACAGCAGGTCCTTGTCGTGCAGGTAGGCGAAGGCCGGCAGCACCTCGAGGACGTATGCGAGGGCCTGGTCCACGGGGAGCGGGTCGTGGTGCCCGGCCGCGCGGCGGCGGTCGTTGAGGATGCCCTTCAAGGACGTGCCGCCGACGTACTCCATGACGGTGTAGCCGGCGCCGTCGTGCATCGCGAAGTTGTAGATCTCGACGATCAGGGGTGCTCGACCTCGGCGAGGAACTGGCGTTCCGAGATGGCCGCGGCGTAGGCGTCGGCGTCGCCCGAGTTGAGCAGGCCCTTGAGGACCACCCAACGACCCGAGACGTTCTGGTCGCGGGCGAGGTAGATCCAGCCGAGGCCTCCGTGGGCCAGGCAGCCCACGACCCGGTACTGCCCGCCGACGAGGTCGCCCTCCGCGAGCTGGGGGTGAAGTCGAACTGCGAACCGCACTTCGGGCAGTAGCCCTGCGTACGACCGGCCACGTCGCCGTGGCTGCGCCCGACCGGTCCGCCGCAGGAAGGGCAGTAGCGCTTCTGCTCCGGGACCTCGGGCACCTTCATCACGGCGTTGCCGGGGTCGGTCACCGGGGCGCTCGGCACCGTCGTCAGCCCCGCACCGAGGCGGTGCCCGCGCAGCCGCGTCGAGGTCGAGCCGACGCGGCGTGTCATCCGGCTCCCCGGTGTGCTGGTCCGGGCCGAGCCGAGCGCCGACGACGCGAGCCGGCTCGAGCTCGTCCGGGTCGAGGTCCGGTGGGCCGCCCCGCTCGCCGGCACCGCAGCCGAGCCGGCGCCTGTCGACGCGAGCGCTGTGGCCGCCGAGTCCGGGCCTGCTGCGGAGGCGCTCGCCGACGCGGCGACGCTCTCGGCCTTGGCGGTGGCCGTCGCCGGGTCCGGGGCGGGGGAGCCGCAGTAGTTGCACCAGCCGTCCTCGATGGTGCCCGGGCAGCCCGGTTCTGCGCACGCGGTGGCTGTCGTCATCGCTTCTCTCCTTCGGGGCCCGCGGCCGCGGCGGCGCAGGTCTCGTGCGGGTGGGTCGCGCGCTCGGGCCACGGACGGGCGAGGACCTCGAGCTGGTCCACGAGATACCGGGCGAGGACGAGGTCGCAGGGAGTTGCGCCGACCGCGTCCGCGGCCTCCGTCGCGCCCGCGAGCACGGTCGGGGACGAGTCGCGCCCGTTGCTCCGGGTGCGTTCGGTGAGGTTCCTCGCCCGGAAGCCGAGCCCGGCGCGCTCTCGCAGCGGGGCCGCGTACGCCTCCTCGACGGTGTCCATGGCGCGGTCCACCGCGTCGAGCCGTGCGCGGAACCGGGCCACGTCGTCCGCCGCGTCGGGGACCGGGCCCAGCCGGGACACGTCGGGGACGGCGAGCCTGGGCGGGTCGAGGATCTCCCGACGCACGCGCTCGACGAGGTCGCGCAGGTCGGGCTCGCGTCGGGCGAGCGCCGCGACCCGGTGGCGGGCCGCCTCGCGGTCGGCCCTCAGCTCCTGGTGACGCGCGGCCCCCACGATGAGGTCGCGCTCCGCCTCGGCGACGCTGGTCTCCAGCACGTCGAGCCTGCCCGAGACGTCTGCGCCCCGGTCGGCGTCCGCCACCACGTCGTCGAGCCTGCGCCGCCACACCGTGACGTCCGCACCCGAGTCCTCGCAGCGGGCCAGCGCAGCGCGCAACGAGCGGACGCGCTCCCTCGTGTCGAGAGCGTGGGGGTCGACCGCGAGGCGGGCGCCCAGGGAGGATGCGAGCGCGTCGCAGAGCCGTACGGCCTCCACGAGGGACAGCAGCGCGGTGCCGTCGCCCGAGCTCAGCCGACCCCAGATGAGCTGGGACATGGACTCGCGGACCGTGCGGTCCGCGCGCCCGCCGTCCCAGACACGGGCGAGCTCCGCCGAGCGTGCCCGCACGGCCTCCCAGAGGGTCAGCGCGAGGACGATGTCCTGCCGGTGCGCAGCGCCGTCCGGGCTCGCGAGCATCGCCTCGTCGAGCCTGTCCAGGTCCGTGCGTCGGCTCGTGACCCATGCGGTGAGGTCGGTGAGGTAGCGCTCGAGATCACGGGGCTCCGCGGCCTCACCCAGCCGGCCCGGTGCCTCCGGTGCGCGGGTCGTCGTCGCGGTCACGGTTCGCGCCCGTAGGTCGGTTCCGGAGGGGTCGCCTCGCCCAGGTCGCCGAGCCACTTGTCGTAGGAGTCCTGCCAACGACCGTCCTCGCGCACCTGCTCGAGCACGGCGTTCACGAAGCGCACCAGGTCGACCTCGTCCTGACGCACGCCCACCCCGTAAGGCTCCTCGCTGAGGGGCTCCCCGACGACCTTCGCGTAGGGGTCCTGCCGCGCGAAGCCCGCGAGGATCGTGTCGTCGCCGGTGATCGCGTCGACCTTTCCCTGCTGGAAGAGGACCAGGCACTGCGTGTGCGTGGTCGCAGGCACGGGGACGACGCCCGGGTGGTCGTCGAGGCTGGCCAGGGTGGTCGTGCCCTCGGGGGCGCAGACCCGCGCGCCGTCGAGGTCGTCGAAGCTCGTCGCGGTCGAGTCGGTCGGCACGAGGAGCTTCTGACCGGCGTCGTAGTAGACGGAGGAGAAGGCGATCTGCTCCCACCGGTCGCAGGTCACCGTGAACGCCCGGGCCACGAGATCGACCTCGTCGGACTCGAGCACCTCGATCCGTTCGCCGGACGTGATCACCTTGAGCACGAGCCGGTCCGGGTCACCGAAGATCGCCTCCGACACCGCGTGCAGCACATCGATGTCGAAACCCTCGACGTCGCCCGTGAAGGGGTTGCGCGCGCCCATCAGGAGCGTGTCCGCCGAGACCCCGACGACCAGCGAGCCGCGCTCGCGGATCTCGGCCATGGTGCTGCCGTCGGGCAGATCGTCGGGCGCCGGCAGCGGTCCGTCGGGGGCGTACGACGCCGTCGCGTCGGTGCACGCCGCGTCGGCCACCGGGAGCGACGTCCGGGCGACGTCCACCGCTGACGCGGCGGGCGCGACTGCGGCAGACCCGTGCTCGCGCCGGTGGGGGCAGTTCGGCGGTCGGTGCCGGTCGCGCACGACGCGAGCAGCAGAGCGGCCAGCACGCCGGCCGTCGCACCGGTTCCCGCGCGCCGGAGCCGGCTGCGGGTCCCGTGGCGTCGGGTCGTCGCCCGTGTCCGTGGTCTCGGCGTGATCATCGGTACTCCTCGATTCGCTGGTGCAGGCCTCTCCAGGCCGCGACCGCCCCCACGAGGCCGCCGATCAGCAGCCCCCACGCGCCGACGCCGGCCCGGTCGGCTGCGGAGACCAGCTCGCTGTCGACCGTCTCGGCCTCCGCGACGATCGCCTCCTCGGTCCCGGACACGTACTGGTCGAAGAGGTCGTTCGAGGCGCCCGGGGCGTCGTCGACGGCTGCCGCTACGGCAGCCTCCCACTCCCCGTCGGCGTCGAGCGCCCGGATCTCGTCATGCTCGTCGCTCCAGGCCTGGAGGTCGTCGGCGAGCCCCGACGCCGTCGAGCTGGCGTCGGCCTCGCTCAGTGCGTCGAACGCCTCGTCGAGGGACGCGTCGACCTGGACCTCGATCTCCTCGCCCGAGCCGCGCTTGATGAGTCCCAGGCTCGCCGAGGACTTCGCACCGTTGGCCGCCGACTCCGCCGCGGCGAGCGCGGTCGCCGACGTGTACGGTCCGCTGCGGACGTCGACGGCGGTGCCTCGGACCGAGGCGAGGAGTGCCGTCCCGAGCACACCCGTGATCAGGACGATCGCGGTCGCCGTCGCGAGGCCGACGTTCAGGACGCGGTGGGTGCGGCGAGCGAGCCAGACCTGGACGGCGACGAGAGCGAGCAGGCCGAGCAGGCACAGCGCGAGCAGCAGCAGTGCGGTCGCCGTGTCGTCGAACCGCGCGTCGGTCCGGGCGCTCGCGTCGTCGCCGAGCTCGTCGAGCATCGGCAGCATCTCCTCGCGCAGGAGGGTCGACGCGCTGTCGAGATAGGCGGAGCCCACCGGGAAGCCCTGGCGGTTGTTGGCGCGGGCCTGCTCGACGAGACCGGTGTACTCGGTGAGGTCCGCCGACACCTCGCCGATGCGTCCGGCGTCCTCGACGGTGCCGGTGCGCGCGAGCCCGGCGAGCCCGGCCGCGGCGTCCTCGATCCGGGTGTCGTAGTCCTCGCGCTGCGCGGTCGGCTCGAGACCACCGACGAGGAACGCGTTGGCTGCGGTCGCGTCGGCGGTGACGAGATCGGCACGGACCTCCTGGAGCGCGACGGACCGGTCGGCGCCGTTGCGGGCCGCGTCGACCGAGTCGGACTGGTCGGTCCCGGCGCGGAACCCGACCAGCGCGACCAGGACGCAGGCCAGGACCGCGACCGCGAGGGCCACGCGGAGCTGGCCGGGGGTGCGGCTCAAGGATTCGAGAAGGCGACCGGTGCGCCCGCCGCGGCCCGGTCCCTCGGCGGTGCGGGGGTCGGCTGCGGCCGGGGGCTCGATGGTGGGCGGGGCGGGGGCGGTCATGCGATCTCCTCGTCCAGCAGGTCGTCGGCGGTCAGGGTCCGCAGGTCGTCGAGCGTCGGCTCGGCGACGTCGCGCAGACGCCACGCGTGCCGGGCGACCGCGGTGTCGAGCACGTTACGGACCCAGCGCCCGTTCCCGAACGACTGTCCACGGTCGGCGGCGCGGGCCCGGTCGGTGAAACGCTCGACGGCATCGGTGTCGGGTGCGAAGTCGGCAGCGCCCGCGAGCAGGAGGAAGATCTCCCGCAGCTCGTCGACGGTGTAGTCCGCGAAGGTCACGGTCCGGGAGAACCGGGACTCCAGCCCCGGGTTCGACGCGACGAGCTCCGCCATCGGTCCCGGGTACCCGGCGACGATCACGACGAGGTCCTCGCGGTGGTCCTCCATGTCCTTCACGAGTGTGTCGATCGCCTCCTGCCCGTACTGGTCGCCGGCCAGCGAGTAGGCCTCGTCGATCAGCAGGACCCCGCCGAGTGCGCTGCGCACGACCTCCGTCGTGCGCTCCGCCGTCTGGCCGAGGTACCCCGCGACGAGCTCGGACCGGTCGACCTCGACGAGGTGGCCCGAGCTCAGGACGCCGAGCGCCCGGTAGATCTGCGCCACCAGACGCGCCACCGTCGTCTTCCCGGTCCCGGGGTTGCCGACGAACACCAGGTGCCGGGTGAGTCGCGGCCCGCCGAGACCTGCATCGCTCCGGAGCAGCTCGACCCGCAGGAGCTCCGTCTGCCGGTGCACCTCGTGCTTCACGGCGTCGAGCCCGATCAGGGCGTCGAGCTTCTCTTTGAGCTCGTTGAGCGTCGGCTCGGGCTCTGGCGTCGTCTCCGCGGCGGGCCGGCCCCCGTCCGCCATGCGTCCGGGGAGATCTCCCGTGGCCCCGCCCTCGCCCGTGGGACCCGGGTCGTCGTGCACGCCCCCGCCGGCGGTCCCGGTGCTCGGCCCCTCGGGGCTCGGGGGAGCGAGGGGCGCACGGGGTTCGAACGGAGAGGCAGGGGCAGGGACGGCGGGGACCGCTCCGTGCGCGGCCAGAGCACCGGCGCGCTGCACCGCAGCCGTCGTCTGCGCCGACACCCGCAGCGCCCGGGACGGGGACCCGAGGTGCCCGGCGGCGACGACGGCGCGAGCGAGCGCCTCGGCGTACGCGGCCGTCCGGGACGAGCCCTCGCCGGCGAGCCGCAGGACCAGGTCCGTGGGCGCCGTCCGCCACCGCCTGCCGCGGACCGCGGCACGGAAGAACTCAGCGGGTGGGTCGGCGACGCCCCAGGCACGTGCCCACGCGTCGGGCGCGCCGGAGGCGGACTCGGCCACCGCAGCCGTGAGCACGCGGGCCTCCGCGAGCGCGTCGCCCGGTTCGAGGCCCGCCGCGCGGGCGGCGCGCTCCAGGCCGTCGATGGCCTCGCGCAGGTCCGCGGTCCCCGGCGCGGTCATCGGGTGCCCCCACCGGGCGGGGCGAGGCGCCCGGTCGAGTCGTCGGGACCCGGCGGCAGGGGAGTCGGCGGCAGCGGAGCCGGGTCGGGGGCGTGCCCGAACTTCTCCTCGAGGAACCTGCCGTGCGCGACGAGCGCGCCCGCGTCCTGCCGGGAGACGGCGTCGGAGATCTGGTCGAGCGTGTACCCGAGCAGGTCGAGCTGGTCGCACAGCACCATGAGCGCCGTGCGCCCCCGGTCGATCGGGCGGGTGTCGGCGAAGTCGCGGGGGAGGCGGAGGTAGGCGCCCACGGACTCGGGCAGATAGCTCGTCGCCGTGGACACCACGGTGTGGGCCCTCGCGCTGCCGACCCCGAGCCGCTCGAGCCGCGGCACCATCTCGTCCACCGTGCTCGCGATGCCGTCCACGCGGGCGATCACCGACGCGGGCGCGTCGTGCGCGACGCGGGCGCGGACCTGCGCCACCGCGGCGACGATCTCGGCGCCCGTGGGCGGTGCCGGGCGCTCGGGGACGGGTGCCGGAGGCACCTGACCCGTGAACCGACCGACGACGTCCTGCCACCACCCCATGTCAAGCCCCCTCGCGCGACGTGCCCGACCGACGGACCTCGGCCTCCAGGGATCCGAGCGTAGTGCCGAGCACCGACGCCGCCGAGTCGCGGAACGTGCCGACCTCGTCGATCGTCTCGCGGAGCCCGTCGAACGCCCGACGCAGCGCCTCGACGTCCGCGTCGGTCCCGGTCCTGCCGCCCGTCCCGCTACCCGTGGACGTCCCGGCCTCCACCGCCGCACCGGCCGCCCGCAACGCCGTGTCCAGTGCGGCGACCCGGTCGAGGACCAGCTGTCGGCCGGCGACGGCGCCCGCCGTGACCACGGCTGTCCGCAGGGCCGCCACGGTGGTCGTCGTGGCCCGGTCGATCCCCTGGACCAGCTGCTGGTTGGTGTCCACCACGAGGCCGAGCGCGAGATAGGCCTGCACCGCCACCGCGAGCCGGGTCAGGACGTCCTGGTGCCGCCGGCGCACCGTGGGCAGGACGACGGCGCGCAGGTCCTCCGTGCCCGCCGGGTCCACCCCGTCGAGCCGCGCGGCCTCGGCGGAGACCCCGGTGTCGAGGCGGGACAGGACGTGCACCGTGCGGTTGAGGCCGGCCATCGAGCGCCAGGTGGCCTCCTGCTCGAGGCGCAGCGAGGCGTTCTGCCGACGGAGGGCGTCCTGGTCGTCGTAGAGGGACCGGATCACGGCGTCGAGCTGGTCCTGCGCTGCCTCGTAGCGGCGGAAGTACGACTCGAGCGACTCGCCGACCGGGAAGATGCCGAGGACCTTCCGCCGGAACTGCACCTCGTTCGGGTCGAGCGACGTGATGGTCCGGCGGAGCGCGTCGAGCGACTCGGTGGAGCGGGTCGAGGCGCCGGCGGCGAGCATCGAGCCGTGCGTGCCGCCCGCCAGCCGGCCCGTCGACCCCTCCTCGTCCTGGAGCTCGGCGCGGCCGAGCGAGCGGATCTCGTGCAGGCGCCGCTCGCGCTCCGGACTGCCCGGCGACGTCGCGAGGAGAGCCGTGAGCAGAGCGTCGGCGCGGGCGTCGAGGAGGTGATCTCCGTCGCCGGGACCTCCGGCGCCATGCCCGCGGCGCGCGCCGGGCTCACGGGAGCGACGGCGCCGGGCGGCTCGAGCCGGAGCGCCGGCTCTTTGTCTCCTTGCCCGGCGTGCCCCGGTTCGTGCGGCTGCGCTGCGGTGGCGCTCATCCGGCTCCTCGTCGGTGGGCGGCTGTCCTGCTCGTCCTGCTGCTCGTCCTGCGTCTCGTCCTGCTGCTCGTGCGTGCCCGCTCCCGCCGAGTCCGGCGGGGTCGTGCCCCGAGCAGGACTCGAACCTGCAACCTACGGATTAGAAGGCCGTTGCTCTATCCATTGAGCTATCGGGGCGCGCAGCCGATCCTAGTCGGAACCGGCGAAGCGGCCCGCCGGTCCGCGCGGGCTCCGCGCCCTCCGTAGGGTGGGTTCAGCCCCACCCCGGCGCGCATCTTTTGCATCGTCGTCCCTGCCAGCAAGGATGAGCACGTGACAGCCACCGCCCCCGTCGGGACCGACGGTCCCTCAGTCCCGCCCGCCGACGTCGTCGAGGCCAGGACCGAGCGGCGACTCGGGACCACGGTGCACGACGTCGCGACGGACCTGCGGCGCGCAGTCGTGGAGGCGGAGTTGCCCCTCGACATCCCGGGCGCGTCCGAGTCCGCCGCCGCGCGGGACCGTCTGGTCGTCCAGCTCGACGAGCACCTGCTGCCTCGGCTCAAGGAGCTCTCCTCGCCCGCGGTCGTCGTCCTCGCCGGGTCGACGGGCGCCGGCAAGTCGACCCTGTACAACTCGATCCTCGGCGAGGAGGTCTCCGTCGCGGGGGTCCTGCGCCCGACCACACGTGAGCCCGTCCTCGCGTACAACCCCTGGACGAGGCCGTGCTGGCGCCGGGCCCGGCCGCGGAGTCGGCACGCAAGGTCGCGCACGACGCCGTGCCGCGCGGGGTCGCCTTCGTCGACGCGCCCGACCTCGACTCGCTCTCCGCCGAGAACCGCAGCACCGCGGCGCAGCTGCTCGAGGCCGCCGACCTGTGGCTGTTCGCGACCACCGCGTCGCGCTACGGGGACGCGCTGCCCTGGCAGACGCTCGCCCGCGCCCGGGAGCGCGGGGCGAGCGTCGCCGTCGTCCTCAACCGGGTGCCGCTGGCGAACCTGGTGATGATCCGCTCCGACCTGCTCCAGCGGCTCCGGGACCACGGGATGGCGAACGTGCCGCTGTTCGTGGTGCAGGACGTCGGCCCGCACGAGGGCATGCTCGACGCCGACCAGGTGGCCGGCATCTACCGCTGGCTCCAGAAGCTCGGCGGTCCGGAGAGGTCGCGATCGGTGATCGTCCGTACGCTCAAGGGCTCGCTCGCGGCGCTCCCCGCTTGGGTGACGGGCATCGCCGACGCGGTCGACGCCCAGGGCGCCGCGGCGCGCTCGATCGCGGCACGTGTCGACGAGACGCTGCCAGGACCTCGTGAGCGCGGGGTCGAGGCGATCACCGACGGCTCCGTCGGTGCCGGGCCCGTCGCCTCTGCGTGGGCGAGCGCCGTGGCGGCGCACCGCGTCGACCGGGTGGCAGTCCGCGGTGGCGAGGTCCGCAGCAGCGCGCGCAAGGGACGCTCGCGGGAACGCGCCCTCCAGCCGGTCCGGGACGTCGTGGTGGCCAGCACGGTCCGCACGCTCGTCCAGGCCAGCGAGTCGGCGGCCTCGGCGTTGGCCTCGGCCCTCGGCGACGACGGGGCGCCTGCGGGTGCCCCGTCGGTCCTCGCTGCGGCGCAGGAGCAGTCCGGCGACGCGGTTACGGCGCGCGAGGAGCGTGCCCGGTCCGCCGTGGACGCGTGGCTCGGACGGGTGGAGGAGGTCGCCTCCGGCCTCGCCGGGCGCCGCGGTGCAGCCGTCCGCAAGGCCTACGGCGACGGCGGCACCACCACGCTGCTCGCCGCCGCTGCCGTCGGGTGCGGAGACGCTCGTCGCCTCGTCGGGCGTGTCCTGGGCGACGAGGGGGCGGACGCCGTGGCGCCCCTCACCGACGATCTCGCCCGCCGCGCGGGCGACGTCGTCGACGCGGAGGCCGCGCCCCTGAGGGCGGCGCTCGACGTCCCTGCCCTCGCGGACGGCGCGGGCGCCGGTCTGCGGGTACGGCTCGCCGAGCTGAGGAGGATGGTATGACCTCGGACGACAAGGATCTGCGGGGCCGGACGAACGACCTCCAGAAGGCGGTCGACCTCGCCGGGGACCGCGTCCCCGCGGAGGTGTCCACCCTGGTGCGGGCCGCGATCGCGGGTGTCCGCGAACGGCTGGACCTCGGCGTCGACCACACGGTCGTGGCGCTGGCCGGCGGCACGGGGTCGGGCAAGTCGAGCCTGTTCAACCGGGTCTCGCGCCTGGACTTCGCGGACGTCGGGATCAGGCGACCGACCACCGCCCAGATCACGGCGTGCGCCTGGAGCGGCGCCGCGACCCCGCTCCTCGACTGGCTCGAGGTGATCCCCGAGCGGCGCATCACCCGGGGCCACGAGCTCGACGCGGCGGACGAGGGGACACTCTCCGGTCTGGTGCTCCTCGACCTGCCCGACCACGACTCCATCGAGCCGGCGCACCGGGTCGTCGTCGACCGGGTGCTCCCGTTCGTCGACCTCCTCCTGTGGGTGGTCGACCCGCAGAAGTACGCGGACGACGCCCTGCACTCCGACTACCTCCGCAAGTCCGTGGGGCTCGAGTCGTCGATGGTCGTCGCGATCAACCAGATCGACACGGTGCCGGAGGGGCACCGGGGCGAGCTCGTCGCCGACCTCGACCGGCTGCTCGTCGAGGACGGCCTGCACGGGGTGCACGTGCTGACCGTCTCGGCCGCGACGGGCGAGGGGGTGGGTGACGTCATGGCCCTCCTGGAGCGCGCGGTGGCGCGCCGCAGCGTGTCGGCCAGCCGGGTCGCGGGCGAGCTCGACACGGCCGGTGCCCGGCTCGTCGCCGAGACGCCCTCGGACGCGCCCTGGAACGCCGACGCCGCGATCGGCACGGAGGTCGACGCGCTGGCCGAGGCCGTGGGCCTCGACTCCGTCGCCGCCCAGGTCGGCGACGCGGTGCGGTCCGGGTACGGACGACCGACGTTCGAGCCGCCGCAGAAGGACGGTCTCGAGGTCTCGCGCAACCGGTGGCTGAGCCGTGCCGGCAAGGGGCTCAGGCCGGGCTGGCGGGCCTCCCTCGACGGCTCCGTCGCGTCGTCGCGGACCGTGGGGGAGCGGCTCGAGCGTCGCCTGTCGGCGCTGCCGCTCGACACGACGGGCCCGGCGTCCGTCCCGGTCCTGAGGCGCACCGGGGCGGCGCTGATGGTCCTCGGTGCGATCGCAGGGGTCCTCGGTCTGCTCGAGGTGCTCGGCGTCGTCGACCTGTTCGAGGCTGGTCTGACGACCGTCCTGCTGGTCGGGGCGGCGGCGTGCGTCCTGGTCGGTGTCGTCCTCGTGGTCGTCGTCGCGCAGGTGATGCGGCGCGCGGTGCGTCGACGGGAGCGGGACGTGCGCGAGCGGGGCCGGTCGGTCGTGGCCTCGGTCGTCGGTGAGTGCTTCGCCGACCCCACCCGGGCGCTGCTCGCTGAGCACCGCCAGGTCCGGGAGCTGGCCCAGTCCGCCCGCGAACGCGAGCGGATCGCCCCGCTGACCGGGTCGATCCGGCTGCCCACAGGGGCGCACCTCAAGGTCGCGTCCACAGCCGGCACCACCGGCGGGGACGCGACGGCACCGGCCTCCTGATCCTGGTGGTCCGCGGCCGGCAACCTGCCGGCCCGATCACCAGGAGGACCAATGTCGGATGTCACCGTCACGCTCGCGGGGTTCGTCGGTACGACCCCTCGGCTCTTCACGTCGCAGAACGGGACCCGCTTCGCGAGCTTCCGCATCGCCGCCACCAAGCGCTACCTCGACCGGTCCCGCAACGAGTGGGTCGACGGCCGAACGATCTGGTTCACGGTCAAGACCTGGCGGCAGACCGCCGAGAACGTCGCCGCGTCGCTGCGCAAGGGCGACGCCGTCACGGTGACGGGCCGGCTCGCCGTCGACGAGTGGACGGCCGAGGACGGACCGCGGACCGACCTCGTGGTCGAGGCCACGGCGCTCGGACCGGACCTCGTGCGGGGCACCGCGCATTTCGCGCACGTCAGCGCGCGCAGGGTCGCCGACGACGAGCGAGGCGGCCTGAAGACGGGCGGCGCGAGCGGTGAGGTGGCCAGTGACGCCTGGGCGGTCGGGGGAGGCGCCGGCTCGGTCGACCAGGGTGCTGACGCCGACCCGGGCGACGGCACCGGCGTGGCTGAGCTCGACGCCGTGGACGACGTGGCTGCCGCGGCGGCGGGTTCTGCCGACGACGACGGTGTCGCCTACCTGGAGGAGGACGTCCTCGAGCGGGAGCGGGCCGGGACGCCGGTGGGGGCGAGCGCGTAGGCTGGGGAGCTGACGACGCCCGCCCGAGGCTGCCGAGCGGCCGGGGGCGGGCGTCCCCCGTGACCGGACGGCGCTGCGTGCGTCGTCGGTCCGCCCAGCATCCTCGACCGAACGGTGGAACAGAGCCAGTGGCTGAGTTCATCTACTCCATGTACAAGACGCGCAAGGCGCACGGTGACAAGGTCATCCTCGACGACGTCACCCTGAACTTCCTCCCCGGCGCCAAGATCGGCGTCGTCGGCCCGAACGGGGCCGGGAAGTCCACGATCCTCAAGATCATGGCGGGCCTCGAGCAGCCGTCCAACGGCGAGGCCAGGCTCTCGCCGGGGTACTCGGTCGGCATCCTCATGCAGGAGCCGCCGCTGAACGAGGAGAAGACGGTCCTCGGCAACGTCGAGGAGGGCGTCGCCGAGATCAAGGGCAAGCTCGACCGCTTCAACGAGATCTCGGCCCTCATGGCCGAGCCGGACGCCGACTTCGACGCGCTCATGGCCGAGATGGGCGAGCTGCAGGAGGCCATCGACGCCGCCGACGCGTGGGACCTCGACTCCCAGCTCGAGCAGGCGATGGACGCGCTGCGCTGCCCGCCGCCGGACGCCGACGTGACCGTGCTCTCGGGTGGTGAGCGTCGCCGCGTCGCGCTGTGCAAGCTGCTCCTGGAGAAGCCGGACCTGCTGCTCCTCGACGAGCCGACCAACCACCTCGACGCCGAGTCGGTCCTCTGGCTCGAGCAGCACCTGGCGACCTACCCCGGTGCGATCCTGGCCGTCACGCACGACCGCTACTTCCTCGACCACGTCGCGGAGTGGATCTGCGAGGTCGACCGCGGTCGGCTGTACCCCTACGAGGGCAACTACTCGACGTACCTCGAGAAGAAGCAGGAGCGCCTCGCGATCCAGGGAAAGAAGGATGCGAAGCTCGCCAAGCGCCTCAAGGACGAGCTCGAGTGGGTGCGGTCCAACGCGAAGGGCCGGCAGACCAAGTCGAAGGCTCGCCTCGCGCGCTACGAGGAGATGGCTGCGGAGGCGGACCGCACCCGCAAGCTCGACTTCGAGGAGATCCAGATCCCGCCGGGCCCGCGCCTCGGTTCGGTCGTCCTCGAGGCCGAGAAGCTCAACAAGGGCTTCGACGGCAGGACCCTCATCGACGGGCTCTCGTTCACGCTGCCCCGCAACGGCATCGTCGGCGTCATCGGACCGAACGGCGTCGGCAAGACGACGCTCTTCAAGACGATCGTGGGCATGGAGCCGCTCGACGGCGGCGAGCTGAAGGTCGGCGAGACGGTCTCCCTCTCGTACGTGGACCAGTCCCGCGGCGGGATCGACCCGAAGAAGACGCTGTTCGAGGTCGTCTCGGACGGTCTCGACTTCATCAAGGTCGGCAACGTCGAGATGCCGTCGCGCGCGTACGTCGCGGCGTTCGGCTTCAAGGGGCCGGACCAGCAGAAGCCTGCGGGAGTGCTGTCCGGTGGTGAGCGCAATCGCCTCAACCTGGCCCTGACCCTCAAGCAGGGCGGCAACCTGCTCCTGCTCGACGAGCCCACCAACGACCTCGACACCGAGACGCTCGGCTCGCTCGAGAACGCGCTCCTGGAGTTCCCGGGCTGCGCGGTCGTGGTCTCCCACGACCGGTGGTTCCTCGACCGAGTCGCGACCCACATCCTCGCGTACGAGGGCACGGAGGAGGACCCGGCGAACTGGTACTGGTTCGAGGGCAACTTCGCCTCGTACGAGGAGAACAAGGTCGAGCGCCTCGGCGCCGACGCCGCACGCCCGCACCGGATCACGTACCGCCGCCTGACGCGCGACTGACGTCCGCCGGCCGCGTGCCGGCCTCGTGCCGGCCTCGTGCCGGTGCAGAATGGACGACCCGTGACGGCGGGCGACCCTCGTGGTCGCCCGCCGTCGCTCGTCGTGGCGCCGAGCACACGGTGCACGACGCACGGCGCACACCACACGGTGCGCGACGCGCTGGGCGCTGCGGGGCATGACTGGCTGGGCACCTCTGCTGGATGCTGCGCGAGGCACGGCGCGCGCTTCGACCTGCGGGCGCGAACGTCCGCGCGTGGACGGCCTCGCTCGGGCAGACTGTGCCCCATGACCACGCCACCTGCCCCCGACGCGGGCAGCGGTGGAGCGGACCTGACGGGCGCGGTCGAGGCGCTGCGCGCAGAGGTCGCGTCCGTGGCGCTCCCGCTGGTCGTCCCGGGTGTCGACGCGGCCGTCGCGGTCCGTGACGCGTTGGTCGACCAGCTCGAGGACTATCTGCTGCCCCGGCTGCGGTCCGCCGACGCGCCGTTGCTGGTGGTCGTGGGCGGTTCGACAGGAGCCGGCAAGTCGACCCTCGTGAACTCGCTCCTCGGCGTGAAGGTCTCCGCCTCCGGCGTGCTGCGGCCCACGACCCGTGCCCCGGTCCTCGTGCACCGGGTCGCCGACGAGCCGTGGTTCCTCGACGCGCGCGTCCTTCCCGACCTGGTGCGGCTGCGCACCGCGACCGGAGCTGTCGGTGCCGCCGACGCGGCCGACGCGACCGGCGCCGCCGCACCGGCTTCGACGCCCCCGGTGCCGTCCGCAGACGCGCCCGATGTCGGCACGCCCACCGAGGCGGGCCGACCGTCGCTGCGCCTGGTCGCCGACGACGCGCTCCCGGCCGGGCTCGCGCTGCTCGACGCGCCCGACGTTGACTCGGTCGCGGACGAGAACCGCGCGCTGGCGGCCCAGCTCTTCGCGGCTGCCGACCTCTGGTTGTTCGTGACGACCCCGGCCCGCTACGCGGACGCCGTCCCGTGGGACCTGCTCGCCGCCGCCGCGCGGCGGCACGCGGAGGTCACGGTGGTCCTGGACCGGGTCGGTCCCGACGAGGGCGAGGTCGTCGACGACCTGGTCCGCCTCATGGGAGAGCACGGGCTCGTGGCCGACCGCCTGGTGCAGGTTCCCGAGTCGGGGCTCGAGGACGGTCTGCTGCCCCCTGCGGCGGTCGCGCCCGTGTCACGCCGGCTCGCTCGGCTCGGTGCGGACCCGGCGGCACGCCGGCACGTCGCCGAGGCGACGCGCGACGGTGCGGTGGACGACGTCGTCCGGCGCGCACGCGGTCTCGCGTCCGCCTCGCAGGAGCAGATCGACGCTGCGGAGCGGCTCAGGTCGGTCGTGGTCGAGCAGCACGCCGAGGCGCGGGAGCACGTCAGGGCGGTGACGAGCGACGGGACGATGCTCCGTGGAGAGGTACTGGCGCGCTGGCAGGACTTCGTCGGGACCGGGGAGTTCTTCCGTGCGCTGGAGGACAAGGTCGGCCGGCTGCGCGACCGAATCGCCGCGTTCCTGCGAGGGCGTCCCCGCGCGCCTCGCGTCGAGGAGGCGATCGCGCACGGGCTGGAGGCGGTGCTGCTCGACGCGGTGGAGGGTGCCGCCGAGCGGACGGCGTCGGCCTGGCGGGGCGACACGGCGGGGCGCGAGCTGCTGCTGACGGGGCTGGTCGACCTGCCGCTCGACGGTGGCGTCGGTGGGCAGGGCGGCCCGGTCGGGGACTCCGGTCTCGAGCTCCGCGAGCGGGTCGCTCGCGACGTGCGGGGGTGGCAGTCGGACGTCCTCGACCTGGTCCGGGAGCAGGGTGCCGGACGGCGCGGTGTCGCCAGGGCGTTGTCGTTCGGCCTGAACGGGGTCGGGGTGAGCCTCATGGTCGTCGTGTTCGCGTCGACCGGTGGCCTCACGGGGGCGGAGGTGGGGATCGCCGGAGGGACGGCGCTCGCCGCCCAGAAGGTGCTGGAGGCCGTGTTCGGTGACGACGCCGTGCGGCGGCTCACGCGACAGGCGCACGAGCGCCTGGACGCGCGGACCGACGCGGTCCTGACGGAGCAGGCGGCACGCTGGACGGACCGGCTGGACGCCGTCCTCGTCCCGGCGCCCGACCCGGAGGCGCTGCTGGCGGCCGCCGACGCGGTCGCCGCGGCGGCGCTCGCGACGAAGAACGCACGGAAACCCGACGCGGTGCACACGAGCTCGGATGCGCCGTCCGCGCTCTCGGACCCGGGCCGGTTGCGGGGCGCGCAGGAGAGCGGGCCGGCGGACGTGCCGAGCGCGGGCGACGGCACCGGCAGCACTGCCGACAGAACTGCCGGCAGCGCTGCCAGCACTGAGGACTCGGGCGCCGACGCGCCCGCGCGTCGCCGCGGCTTCTGGCGCAGGCGCGGCGAGGGGCAGGGGCGCTGATGGCCGGGGTGGACCTCGAGGCGAGGACGCGGGCGCTCGAGAGCGCCATCGCCGCCGGCGACGGCCGGCTCCCCGCCGACCTCGTGCATCGGGGCCGGGACGTCGTCGCCCACGTGCGCGAGCGCGCCGCGCTGTCGGCGGAGCACACGGTCGTGGCTGTCGCGGGAGCCACCGGGTCCGGCAAGTCCTCCCTCGTGAACGCGCTCGCGGGCGCTCACGTGAGCGAACCCGGGGTCCGCCGCCCCACGACGGCGACTGCTCGCGCCGCCGTCCGCGGCCCGGGGGCCGACCGGCTCCTCGACTGGCTGGAGGTCCGTGACCGGGTGGAGATCGGCGCGGGGGACCGGGGCGACGGGGCGGGTCTGGTGCTGCTCGACCTGCCCGACCACGACTCCGTGGTCACCGAGCACCGCCTGCGCGCCGAGCGGCTGGTGTCACGGGCCGACCTGATCGTCTGGGTGGTCGACCCGCAGAAGTACGCGGACGCCGTCCTGCACGAGCGTTATCTGCGCGGCCTCACCGCCCACGCCGAGGTGATGGTGCTGGTCCTCAACCACGCGGACCGGCTCGCGCCCGAGGAGGTCGAGCCGGTGCGGCAGGACCTCGCCCGGCTGGCTGCCGCTGACGGTCTGGGCGCCGTCCCGGTCCTCGCGCTCTCGGCGCGCACCGGCGCCGGCGTCGACGCGCTCGCCGCGCTGGTCGACGCAGCGGTGCGGCAGCGCCAGGCCGCGGTGGCGCGGCTCGTCGCGGACGTGCGAACTGTTGCCGCGGAGCTCGTCGGCGCGTGCGGCGACACCCCACGCGCCGCTGGGGGGACCGGCGTGCGAGACACGCTCGTGCGGGGCCTCGAGGCCGCGGCCGGGGTCGACGCGGTCGCCGAGGCGGTCCGGGCGTCGGCGGTCCTGGACGCCCGCGCGGCGACCGGCTGGCCGGTGACCCGCTGGCTCGCGCGGTGGCGTCCCGACCCGTTGCGGCGGATCGGCCTGCGGTCCGAGACGTCGCGTCCGGACCTCGCCCGGACGTCGCTGCCCGTCCCGCGTGCCACGGCCACCGCTGCGTCCCGCCGGGCGGTCCGCGAGACCGTCGACGCCGCTACGGCATCGATGCCTCTCGGGTGGGCCGAGGCCGCGCGGCGGCGGGTCGAGCGCAGCGTCGACTCGCTGCCGGACGCGCTCGACCAGGCGGTGGCCGGCACGAGCCTCGGCGCGGCGGCGCGACCGTGGTGGTGGGGCGTCGTGAACGCTCTCCAGTGGGTGGTCCTCGTCGTCGGGGGTGCGGGCCTGCTCTGGCTCGGGATGCTCGCGGTGGCCGGGTACTTCCGGCTGCCGGAGCTGCCCGTCCCCGAGTGGGGCGGCTGGCCGGTGCCCACGGTCCTGGCGCTCGGGGCGCTGGTCCTCGGGCTCCTGCTCGCCCTCGTGAGCCGGTTCCTCGCCGGGATCGGGGCGCGGCACCGGGAGCGGCAGGTCCGTGCGCGGCTGCGCACCGCGATCGGCGGCGTCGCCGACGAGTTCGTCCGCCTGCCCCTCGGCGAGGAGCAGGCGGAGCTCGCGCGGTGCCGCACCTCGGCCGTCATCGCCGCCGAGCCGGCCGGCTGACTGTCGACGGTGGGCTGTCGGGGGACCGTCCGTCCGTCCGCCGCTCCGTGACAGACTCCGGTGCGGCAGGTCCGAAGCGCCGTACGAGGAGGAGCACGTGAGGCTGCATGTCCCTGTGACGCTGCGGTGGGGCGATCTGGACGCCTACCAGCACGTCAACAACGTCGAGATGTTCCGCCTCCTCGAGGACGCGCGCATCACGGTGCTCTGGCGGCACGACGACGCAGAGATCGACGAGGCCTGGCCGACGGCGGTCCTCGACACCGGTCCGACGGCCCCCTCGCACACCCTGGTCGCGCGCCAGGAGATCGAGTACCTGCGGCCGCTCGCGTTCACCCGGACGCCAGTGCGGGTCGAGCTGTGGATCGGTCGGATCGGTGGGGCGAGCCTCGAGGTCTGCTACGAGGTGCACGACGGCGCGAGCCGCTTCGAGCGGACCGGGCCGACGAGCGGTGGAGCCGCGTACGCCAAGGCGTCGACGACGATCGTCGTCGTCGACGCCGCCACGGGTTCGCCCCGCCGCCTGAGCGCCGAGGAGCGTGCCGCGTGGGAGCCGTTCGTCGAGGAGCCCCTGAGCTTCAGGCGTCGCTGACGGGGAGGCTGCTTCGCGCTACGTCGCGCTACTCCTCGTTGCGCGCGCGGCGCTCCGCCGCCTCCTTGACGTTGCGCTGCATCCCGCCGAACACGATGCCGTGGAAGGGCTTGACCGACCACCAGTACGCCTGCCCGGCCAGACCGTGGGGGTAGAACAGCGCCCGCTGGGCGAAGTAGGTCTTGTCGGCACCAGCGGCGTCGGCGACGTCCGGCGTCCCGATATTCGACTCGTCCTCGGCGTCCGTGATCTCCTCGGCGGCGTCGTCCACCCGCAGCTCGAGCCACGCGAGCCCGGGCAGGCGCATCTCGGCGCGCAGCAGGAGCCGGCGGCCGGGCTCGATCGCCTCGACGCGCCAGAAGTCCACCGCGTCGTCCACCCGCAGGTTCTTCTCGTCGCGTCGTCCGCGCCGGAGCCCGGGCCCGCCCACGAGGCGGTCCATGACGCCGCGGACCCGCCAGGCGAGCGACCAGGAGTACCAGCCGCCCTGCCCGCCGATCGCCTGGACGACCTCCCACAGGGTGTCGGGGGCGCGTCGACGACGGTGCGGCGCTCGTCGACGAAGAGGGAGCCGCCGGCCCAGTCCGGGTCGGTCGGCAGCGGTTCGCTCGGCGCTCCCGGCAGCGACGCCGACGACCACCGGGTCGTGACCTCGCCGTCGTGGATCCGTTCGAGCGCGAGCTCGACGGCGTGGCCGAACCCGAGCAGCCCCTCGGGCGGGTCGGGGACGTACTTGCGGATGTCGTTCTCGTCGCAGACGACCTCGTGCTGCAGCGACTCCACGAGCGGTCGGGCGATCCCTGCGGGCACGGGCGTCACGACGCCCACCCAGTGCGACGAGAGCCGAGGGGTCAGCACGGGGACGCTGACGATGAACCGCCGGGGGAGCCCGGCGACCTCGGCGTACCGCTGCATCATGTCGCGGTAGGTGAGCACGTCCGGACCGCCGATGTCGAAGGCGCGCGAGACGTCGTCGGGCATCGAGGCGCTGCCCACGAGGTACCGCAGGACGTCGCGCACAGCGATGGGCTGGATCCGGTTGTCCACCCAGCGGGGCGTGGTCATGGCCGGCAGCCGCTCCGTGAGGTACCGCATCATCTCGAACGACGCCGAGCCGGAGCCGATGATCACGGCGGCCTGCAGGACCGTCGTCGGCACCCCCGACGCGAGCAGGATCTCGCCGACCTCCTTGCGCGACTCCAGGTGCGGCGAGAGGTCCTCGCCCTCGGGGTAGAGCCCGCCGAGGTAGACGATGCGCCGCACCCCGGCCTCCCGGGCGGCACGTGCGAACGTGAGCGCCGTGCGGCGGTCGCGGGCCTCGAACTTCTTGCCCGTCCCGAGCGAGTGGATCAGGTAGTAGGCGACCTCCGCCCCGCGCAGCGCCTCGCGGATCTCGTCGAGGTCCGTGGCGTCGGCCTCCACGATCTCGACGTCGTCGTGCCAGGCGCGGGCCTCGAGCCGCGCCGGGTTGCGTGCGACCGCCCGCACCGGGTACCCGGCCGCGAGGAGCTCGGGGACCAGCCGCCCGCCGACGTAGCCGGTCACCCCGGTCACGGCGACGGTGGGACGCGGCCGTTCGGCACCGGAGCCGGTGCGGGTGTCGGTGCGGGTGTCGGTCGTGCTCTCGGTGCCGGGACCGTCGGTCATCAGCGCTCCTGTCGTGGGTGGGGGTGGTGCCGGACGGCGTCGCGCGGGTCGGCGTGGACCGCCCCTGTGCGGGAGTTCGGGTCGGGGACGGTCGACGGATGCACTCTCACGAGAGCAGCTCCAGCACCGCGGACTCGGCCGACCGTGGCGTGCGGGTGGGGCCGATCGTCGTGCCCCGCTCCCAGAGGTCGACGAGCCGTGGGTCGATGTACGACGCGCGGGCGACGGCCGGGGTGTTGCCGAGCTCCTCGGCGACGTCCCGGACGACCTGGGCCACGACCGACCGCCGGCGGGCGGCGGAGTTCGGCGGCGGTCCGGCGGCGGCGAGCGCCCGCGCGGCGAGCACCGTCGCGTGCCAGGTGCGGAAGTCCTTGGGTGTGGCGTCCTCGCCGAGGCGCTCGCGGACGTAGCCCTGCACGTCGGAGCTCGTCACGTCGTGCCAGGTCGTGGCGCCCCGGGCGTCGGACCGCTCGTCGGACCGCTCGTCCGGACGCCACGCGAGCAGCTCCGTACCTCCCCGGCGGCGCCGCAGCGTCGTGAGCGGTGCGACCACGTCCGGGTCGTCGACGACCACGTCGCGGAGCTGCCCGGACTTCGCCGGGTACCGGAACCGCACCGTGCCGTCGGCCCGGATCGTGGCGTGCTCCTTGCGCAGGGTCGCGAGCCCGTAGCTCGCGCGCTGCCTGGAGTAGAGCTCGGAGCCGGACCGGAAGTACGCGAGGTCGAGGAGCCGGAAGGCCAGCGCGAGGGCTCGCTCGCGCGGCATCCCGTCGCGCGCGAGGTCGAGGCTGACCTGACGGCGCGCCGAGGGGAGGCGGCGCGCGACGTCCAGCACGTGGTCGTGCTTGCGCCGCGCCCGGCGGGCCGTCCACTGCGCGTGGTAGATGTACTGGCCCCGCCCGTCGGCGTCGTGGCCGAAAGCCTGGAGGTGCCCGGTGGGGTGGGGGCAGATCCACACGTCCGTCCAGGCCGGCGGCACGGCGAGCAGCTCGCACCGCTCGCGCTCGGCGGGATCACTCAGGGGCACGCCGCCGACGTCGAGGTAGGACCACCCGGTACCGCGGCGGCGGCGCGTGTAGCCGGGGAGTCCGGTGACACGTGGCGGAGTCGGGGCACCCGGTCAGTGTGCGTCGGGTGGTCTCGGCTCGCGCGCCGTGGCCGAGGGCCCGGCGCACTGCCTGCCGCGCGGCTGGGGCGATCGTCAGGCAGGCAGGCGCAGCATGCCCTCCTGCGCGATGCTCGCGACGAGCGTCCCGTCCTGCGCGTACACGCGGGAGGCGCCGAGGCCGCGCCCGCCCTGCGCGCTGGGGGAGGACTGCACGTACAGGAGCCACTCGTCGACCCGCGCGTCGCGGTGCCACCACATGGCGTGGTCGAGGCTCGCGATCGATATCCCGGCGGTGAGCCACGAGTTGCCGCTCTTGCGCAGGACCGGCTCGAGCATGATCTGGTCGCAGGCGAAGGTCATGAGGGCACGGTGCAGCAGCTGGTCGTCGGCGAGCGTCCCACGGGCGCGCATCCACACCATCTGGTGATCCGTACGCTCGCTCCCCGGACGCATGTACAGGGACCCGTCGACGTGACGCACGTCGAACGCGGACTCGTGCGACCGGGACCGCGCGGCCGGGTGGTCGATCGCACCGAGCTCGGTCAGGGCCGACCTGACCTCGTCGGGTGCCGGGACGTCGTCCGGCATCGGGGTAGTGTGCTCCGCGCCCTCCTGTTCCTCCTGGAAGGAGGCGATCATCGACAGGATCGGCTCGCCCTTCTGGATCGCGTGCGTCCGGCGGGCGCTGAACGAGCGCCCGTCCCGCAGCCGCTCGACCGCGAACTCGATGGGCTCGTCGAGGTCCCCGGGCCGCAGGAAGTAGCCGTGCATGGAGTGCGGCATCCGGCCGGGACCGACCGTGCGCCCCGCGGCGACGAGCGCCTGGGCGAGGACCTGACCGCCGTACACCCGCGCGTTCGGCTGCGCGAGGTTCCGCCCGCTGAAGCGGTCGTCCGCCTCGTGGGGCCGCTCGGGGTCGCCCGGGCCGACCGCCGGCATCGGGTCGATGTCGAGCGCCGTCAGCAGGCTGCCGAGCGGGTCCGTCGCGAGCTCGGTCGTGGTGATGCGCGCCGGTGGTGCGGGCTCCGGGACGATCGGCGGGTCGAAGACGGGGTCGGTCACTGGCTCTCCTCGAAGCTGTTGAGCAGGGAGTGGGCGGCGCGCTCCAGGTAGTCCCAGAGGGTCGCCTCGTGCATCGGCGCGAGGCCCAGGCCGTCGACGGCTGCCCGCATGTGGGCGAGCCACCGGTCCCGGGCGTCAGGGTTCACGCGGAACCCGGCGTGCCGCATGCGCAGGCGAGGGTGCCCGCGCTGCTCGCTGTACGTCGTCGGGCCACCCCAGTACTGCTCCAGGAACATGGTCAGGCGCTCGCGGGCGGGGCCGAGGTGCTCCTCGGGGTACATCGGCCGCAGCACGGGGTCGGTCGCGACGCCCGCGTAGAAGGCGTCGACGAGGCGCACGAAGGTGTCGTGCCCGCCGATCGCGGCGTAGAACGAGTCGTCGGGCTGCGACTGCGCTCGGGGCGCCGCGGGCGCCTGGGTCACGGGCAGCGATCTGCGCTCGGGGGAGTTCACGTCGCCCATCATCGCATCGCGCTCCGACGCCGAGAGCAGCAGGTCGGGTGCGGATCGGGTCGCGTCGTGACCGTCACAGGCCGAGCTCGTCGAGCACCGGCAGACGGCCCCGGACGACGGCACGGGCGTCGCCCGGGGACTCGGCCGCGAGCGCGTACCGGGCGAGCTCGCGGCACTCGTCGACGGTTACCCGTTCGAGCAGGGCGGCGACGTCGGGGATCGCGCGCGCCGTCATCGAGAGGCTGGAGACGCCGAGCCCGACGAGGACGAGGGCGAGCACCGGCTGCGAGGCGGCCTCGCCGCACACGCCCACCGGGCGGCCCTGCAGCTCTCCGCCCCGGCACGTCTCGGCGATGAGGCGCAGCACCGCGGGCTGCCACGGGTCGTTGAGCTCGGCCAGCGAGCCGAGCAGACGGTCGGCGGCCATCGCGTACTGCGTCAGGTCGTTCGTCCCGATCGACGCGAACGCCGCCCGGCCGAGGATCGGGCCGGACAGGAGCGCGGCGCTCGGGACCTCGATCATGACGCCCGCGCGGTCCAGCCCGTGGGCCGCGCACCGGGAGACGAACCACTCCGCCTCGCCGACGGTCGAGACCATCGGCGCCATGACCCACACGTCGGCCGCCTCCTGGGCGGCCGCGGTGGCGATCGCCTCCAGCTGCTCCTCGAGGAGGTCGGGCCAGCGCGTGGCCGTCCGCAGCCCGCGGACGCCGAGCGCCGGGTTCTCCTCGTCGTCGGACGACAGGAACTCGAGCGGCTTGTCCGCTCCGGAGTCGAGCGTCCGCACCACGACCTTGCGGCCGGGGAACTGCGCGAGCACCGTCCGGTACTGCTCGACCTGCTCGTCGACGGACGGGGGCGTCTCCCGGCCGAGGAAGCAGAACTCCGAGCGGAACAGGCCGACGCCCTCGGCCCCGGCAGCGGCCGCCGGCGCGGAGCCGGCCGGGTCGCCGATGTTGGCGAGCAGCTGGACACGCGTCCCGTCCGCGGTGCGGCCGGTCCCGTCGAAGGTCCGACGGCGTCCCGCGAGCCGGCGGACCCGCTCGACCTCGTCAGGTGACGGGTCCCGCACCACCGTGCCCGCGGCGCCGTCGACGAGCACCGTCGCTCCCGCGGTCAGGAGGTCCGTCGCACCGGACGCGGCGACCACGGCGGGGATCCCGTTGGCGTTGGCGACGATCGCGGTGTGCGAGGTCGGGCCGCCGCCCTCGGTGACGATCGCGAGGACCAGCGCCGGGTCGAGGGCGGCCGTGACCGACGGGGCGAGGTCGTCGGCGACCAGCACGAACGGGACGTCGTTGCTCGGGACCCCGGGCGCGGGTCGGCCCGTCAGCTCTGCGACGAGGCGGTCCCGGACGTCCGCGATGTCTCGGACGCGCTCGGCGAAGTAGCCACCGAGCGCGCTGAACTGCTCGGCCACCGACTCGGCCGCCTCCCAGACGGCACGCTCCGGGATCAGGTGCTCGTCCAGCACGCGTCGCTCGGCGTCGGAGACGAGCGACGGGTCCGCAGCGATCGTGGCCGTGGCCTCGAGGACGTCCTTGGTCGTCCCGGTGGCCGCGCCGGCCGCCGCGTCGAGCGCCGCGGCCACGGTCCGGGAGGCCGCGACGACGCGGTCTGCCTCGGCGCGCGGGTCCTGGCGGGGGAGAGCCGCTGCCCCGGGCCGGGCTCAGTCACGGGGGAGGGCATGCGGACCGCGGGACCGACGGCTGCTCCGGCGGACACCCCGATCCCGGTGAGGACCTGCCGGCCCGGCTCGTGCACCACGGGGTCTCCTCGAGGTCGCAGGACTGCCCGCTGGTCAGGCGGCCCGGTCATCGACCGTACCCCCGGAAACGACATCCGTCAGACCGGGTCGGGGTGCCCCGCGGCGGAGGGAGACTAGGCTGTGCTCACCGGTCCTGTCCCCGTCCCAGGAGCAACACCACATGAGCAAAGCAGAGCAGATCCTCGAGTCCCTCGGTGGGCGGGCCAACGTCGTCGAGCTCGAGCCGTGCATCACCCGCCTGCGCGTCGAGGTCACCGACCCGACGCTGGTCGACGAGTCGGGCCTCAAGGCCACCGGTGCCTTCGGTGTCGTGCGCTCGGGCCGCATCGTCCAGGTGATCGTCGGTCCTGAGGCCGACAACCTCGCCGCAGAGCTCGACGGGCTGCGCTGACCGCGTGCCCCCGCAGTCCCGCGTGAGGGCGCCGTCGTCGTCCGCGCGCCGCTCGGCGGCAGCGTCGTCGAGCTGATCGACGTCCCCGACCCGGTCTTCTCGGGCGAGCTCGTCGGTCCGGGCATCGCCGTGCTCCCTGAGCTCCCTGAGTCCTCACGTCCAGCTGAACCTGCTGGGTCTTCCGACCCTGCTGAGCCTGCGGGGTCTTCTCAGCCTGCCGAGCCCGCCGGGTCTTCTGGACCTGCCGGGGACGCCGGACGCCGCGCCGCGGCCGGTCCCGGCAGCCGCACCGCGGTCTCGTCCCCGGTCGCCGGCACGATCGCCTCGCTGCACCCGCACGCGTTCGTGGTCCAGCACGCGGACGGCCGGAGCGTGCTCGTCCACCTCGGCATCGACACCGTCGGGCTCAAGGGGAGGGCTTCACCCTGCTCGTGGCCGCGGGCGACGCCGTCGAGGCCGGTGACCCTGTCGTCGAGTGGGACCCGGCCGCCGTCGCAGCTCAGGGCCTGAGCGTGGTCTGTCCCGTCGTGGCGATCCAGGCTGCCGCCGGCGCGGTCGAGGTGCTCGTCAGCGCGGGCGACGTCGTCCGGGCCGGCGACCCCGTCGTCGCCTGGACGTGAGCGGCAGGTAGCTACCAGATCGCGAGCGAGATCCCGGCGGCCGCGAGGTCGTCCCGGACCGCGATGCGCAGCTCTCGCGCGACGGCCCACTGCATGCCCGGCTTGGTGCGGATCCGCACGCGGAACGTGAGCCTGCCGTGCTTGATCGACTCGACGCCGGTGACCTCGGGCGCGTCGAGCACCGACTCCGCGACGCGTGGGTCCGCGCACGTCCTGGTCGCAGCGGCCTCGAGGATCTCCCGGACCGCTCCGATGTCGGCCGACAGGGGGACGGGGAACTCCACCAGCGTCGAGCTCCACTCCTGGGACATGTTGCCGGTCCGCAGGATCTCCCCGTTGCGGATGAACCAGAGGGTCCCTTCGAGGTCGCGGACCTTCGTCACGCGCAGCGCGACCTCCTCGACCGTGCCGACCACGTCGCCGAGGTCGACGGTGTCACCGACGCCGTACTGGTCCTCGAGCAGCATGAACGTGCCCGAGAGGAAGTCCTTGACGAGCGCCTGGGCACCGAAACCGAGGGCGACGCCGGCGATCCCGGCCGAGGCGATGAACGGCGCGATGTTGACCCCGAGCGTGTCGAGGACCAGCAGCAGGATGATCGACCCGAACAGGATGTTCGCGCTCGAGCGCAGCACGGAACCGATCGTCTTGGCGCGCTGGGCACGGCGTGCGCGTGCCAGGGGGTTCGCCTTCTGGAGGACGGTGCTGTAGCCCCCGAGCGCGCGACCGGACTCGGTCACCGGCTTGTCGCGGGCGATCCGGTCGGTCACCGACTTGATCATGTGCCGGACGACGATCAGCGCGATCGAGCCGATGACGACGATCAGGATCACCTTGAGCGGGATCCCGAGGAACCAGTCGAGCCAGCTCGCCGGCTCGGTGACGTCGAGCTCCGGGTCGTCGCCGGACGCGAGCACCGGGGACGCGGTGGCCGCGGTGGACGCGACGGTGACCGACGAGGCGTCGGACGACGTTCCGTCGAGCAGGGTGATCAGCGGGGCAGCGGGGACGAGGGGTGCCATGGCGAGCAGGCTATCCGGGTGAGATCGACGGCGGCACGCCGCCGCCGGTGCGGTACCTGGGGCGCAACTCTGGCAGGATCGGAGGGTGAGTTCCGTCGACCCCCGCGATCCTGCCGTTCCCGAAGCTTCCGAGGCGTCCCGGGCGGACGCCGCGTCGGAGCCGCTGCGGCGGCTCGCGGGCGTGCACGGCGTCGCGACGGAGTTCTGGGGCTTCGACGGCGCCCGACGGGACGTGCCCCGCTCCTCGCTGGTGGCGGCCCTCTCGGCCCTCGGGGTCTCGGCCGACACCCCGGAACGCATCGAGCTCGAGATCGAGCAGGCCGAGAACGACCCGTGGACCCGGCTGCTGCCCGACACGGTCGTGACCACCTCCGGCAAGGCGCACGAGATCCCGGTGCACGTCGACGACGGCGCACCCGTCGAGGTCTGGGTCGAGCTCGAGCGCGACGCCGGTAGGGACGACGATCCCCGCGCCGCTCGGACCGGTCACGACGGCGACGCGCCCGCGCCCGAGACCGTCACGCTCGCCCAGGTCGACCGGTGGGTGCCCCCGCGCACGGTCCACGGCCGCCGCGTCGGTCGCGCGACCTTCGAGGTCCCGACCGACCTCCCGCTCGGCTGGCACACCCTGCACGCTCGCAGCGGCGACGCGCGGGCGACGACCCCGCTCGTCGTGACGCCCCGCCGTCTGAAGCTCCCCAAGGCGCTGCGCTCCGGGCCGGGCTGGGGCCTGATGACCCAGCTCTACTCCGTGCGCTCCGCCAGGTCCTGGGGGTCGGCGACCTGACCGACCTCGCCGACCTCGCGTGGCTCTCGGCGCGGGAGGGCGCGGACTTCGTGCTCATCAACCCGTTGCACGCCGCCGAGCCGGTCGGGCCGATGGCGCCGTCGCCCTACCTGCCGACGAGCCGGCGGTTCGTCAACCCGATCTACATCCGGGTCGAGGAGATCCGCGAGACCGCGTACCTGAACGCCGCCGACCGCTCGCTCGTCGAGTGGTCATTCGACGCGGTCCGCGAGCTCAGCGCCGACCCGGGACCGATCGACCGGGACGCCGCGTGGGCCGCGAAGCGCACGGCGCTCGAGGTCGTGCGCGCGGCGCCACGGTCCGCGGCGCGCCAGGCGGAGCTCGAGGAGTTCTGCGCGCGGGAGGGCCGCGGTCTGGACGACTTCGCGCTGTGGTGCGCGATCACAGAGCAGCAGGCCGAGCAGCGGCCGGGGCAGCCTTGGCCCGCAGAGCTCCACGACATCACGTCGCCCGCCGTCGCCCGCCTCCGGGACGAGCTCGCCGACCGGGTGGACCACTACCGCTGGCTGCAGTGGGTGGCCGACGAGCAGCTCTCGGACGCCCAGCGGACGGCCCGCGACGCGGGCATGTCGGTCGGGATCATGCAGGACCTCGCGGTCGGGGTGCACCCCGAGGGCGCCGACGCGTGGGCCCTGCGGTCCGTGATGGCCGAGGGCGTGTCCGTGGGTGCGCCGCCCGACATGTACAACCAGCAGGGCCAGGACTGGTCCCAGCCGCCGTGGCACCCCCAGGCGCTCGCCCGCGCCGGGTACGCGCCGTACCGCGACCTGCTGCGCACGGTGCTCCGGCACGCCGGGGCGATCCGGATCGACCACATCATCGGGCTCTTCCGACTCTGGTGGCTCCCGCGCGGCGGCGCTGCCGACCAGGGGACCTACGTCCGCTACGACCACGAGGCCCTCGTCGGGATCCTGTGCCTGGAGGCGCAGCGGGCCGGCGCGGTCGTGATCGGCGAGGACCTGGGTGTCGTCGAGCCGTGGGTGCGCGAGTACCTGGAGGACCGCGGTGTGCTCGGCACGTCGATCCTGTGGTTCGAGAAGGGCGCCGACGGGTCGCCCCTCGCGCCGGAGCGCTACCGCCGGCTCGCCCTGACCACGGTGACGACGCACGACCTCCCGCCGACCGCGGGCTACCTCGCCGGTGAGCACGTGGACCTGCGCGACCGCCTCGGCCTCCTGGAGCGGGACGTCGAGACCGAGCGGCGCGCGGCGCGCACCGAGCGCGCCGAGATGGTGCGCACCCTGAGCAACCGCGGGCTCGTCGGCGACTCACCGTCCGAGCGCGAGCTCGTGGAGGCGATGCACCGCTTCATCAAGCAGACACCCTCGGTGCTGCTCGGCGTCGCGCTCGCCGACGCCGTGGGGGAGCGTCGGGCGCAGAACCAGCCCGGCACCGACCAGGAGTACCCGAACTGGCGGGTCCCGCTCGCCGACGCCGGAGGGAACGTCGTCATGCTCGACGAGCTCTTCGACAGCGCGCGCCTGCGGTCGCTGCTCGCGGCGATGCGCGAGCACTGAGAACCGCTCCCGGCACCGGGCCCCGCGTCTCCAGGACCGGCACCGGCACCGGCGTCCCGCCCGACGTCGTCCCGCACCGCGCACGGAGCCCGGCACCCCTCGAGGGGTGCCGGGCTCCGTGGTGTGCGCCTCGCGGTGCGGCTAGACGTCCGCCGCCTGGGCGGCGAGCGCCCGCTCCACGCCGGCGAGCGACTCGACGACCATGCGGCGCAGCGCCGGGGCCGCGTCCGGGTGGGCGTCGAGCCACGCCTGCGAGGCGTTCTTCAGCTCGGGGCCCACCGCGCCGGCGGGGTAGAGACCCTCGATGATCGTCTCGGCGATGTGGTAGCTGCGGCTCTCCCAGATCGGCAGGATCGCCGCGTGGTAGGGCGCGATCAGCGCCGTGAGCGACGCCGGGTCGAGCGCGTGCTGGAACCCGGTCGTCGTCGCGCGGACGATCGCGTTGGGGACGTCGTCGTGGTCGACGAGCGCGTCGAACGCGGCGCGCTTCCCCTCGGCGGTGGGCACGGTGGCCCGGGCCCGCGCGGCGGACTGCTGGCCGTTCGCGGTCCGGTCGGCCTCCGCTGCCGCGTCGATCTCGGCGTGACCGGCGCGGCCGAGGAGCACGAGCCCGTCGAGCAGCTCCCAGCGCAGGTCGGTGTCGATCTCGAGCCCGTCGAGGGTCGTCGACCCGTCGGACAGCGCGGCGAGCGCGTCGCCGTGGGCCTCGGTGGAGGCGACCGCCGCGAAGTACTTGACGAGCTGAAACTGGGCGTCCGAGCCGGCCTCGGCCTCCTGGGCGAGGGCCCACAGCTCGTCGCCGACCGTGCGGATCGTCTCGTCCCGCTTCTCGGGGGCGACGTACGAGCGCGCTGCGAGCGAGAGCTGCGCGAGCGTCGTGCGGATCGTCGTCGATTCGGTCTCGGGACCGATGTGGTCGAGGACGAGGCGCACGTAGTCGCTCGCAGGGCTCTCGGCGTCGCGGGTCGCGTCCCACGCCGCTCCCCAGATCAGGGAGCGGGCCAGCGGGTCCTCGATCGCGGACAGGTGCGCGAGCGCGACCTTCAGCGAGTCGTCGTCGAGCCGGATCTTCGCGTACGCGAGGTCGTCGTCGTTGATGAGGATCAGGTCGGGGCGGGCGATCTCGAGGAGCTCGGGCACGTCCGTCCGTGCGCCGTCGACGTCGATCTCGATCCGGCGCGTGCGGACCAGCCGACGCGAACCCTCCTCGCCGGCGAGGTCGTAGAAGCCGATCGCGAGCCGGTGCGGGCGCAGCGTCGGGTGCTCGGCGGTCGCGCTCTGGAGCACGGCGAACGAGGTGATGCGACCGTGCGCGTCGACCTCGACCTCCGGCCGGAGCGTGTTGACGCCCGCGGTCTCGAGCCACAGACGCGACCACTCGCCGAGCTCGCGCCCGCTGGTCGCCTCGAGCTCGACGAGCAGGTCGCTCAGCTCGGTGTTGCCCCAGGCGTGCTTGCGGAAGTACGCGGCCACGCCGGCGAGGAACTGCTCCTGCCCGACCCACGCGACGAGCTGCTTCAGGACGGAGCCGCCCTTGGCGTAGGTGATGCCGTCGAAGTTGACCTGGACGTCGTCGAGGTCGTTGATCGTCGCGACGACGGGGTGCGTCGACGGGAGCTGGTCCTGGCGGTAGGCCCAGGACTTCTCCATGGCGGCGAAGGTCGTCCACGCCTCGGTCCACTCGGTGGCCTCGGCGGTCGCGAGGGTCGACGCGTACTCGGCGAACGACTCGTTGAGCCACAGGTCGTTCCACCAGCGCATCGTCACGAGGTCGCCGAACCACATGTGGGCGAGCTCGTGGAGGATCGTGACGACGCGGCGCTCCTTGATCGCGTCGGTCACCTTGGACCGGAACACGTACGTCTCCGTGAACGTCACGCAGCCGGCGTTCTCCATCGCGCCCATGTTGAACTCGGGCACGAACAGCTGGTCGTACTTGTCGAACGGGTACGGCTGCTCGAACGCCTTCTCGTAGAACTCGAAGCCCTCGCGGGTCTTGGCGAACACGTAGTCGGCGTCGAGGTGCTCGGCGAGCGAGGCCCGGGCGAACACGCCGAGGGGGATCGTCCGGCCGTCGGCGCTCGTCAGCTCGCTGCGCTCGACCACGTAGGGACCCGCGACGAGCGCGGTGATGTACGAGGAGATGCGCGGGGTGGCACCGAACGACCAGGTCGAGGCGGCGACGTCCGGCTCGCTCGCGTGGGTCGCGGGCACAGGCTCCGGCGTCGCCTGGTTGGAGACGACCTGCCAGGCGGACGGCGCGGTCACCGTGAAGGTGAAGGTCGCCTTGAGGTCGGGCTGCTCGAAGACGGTGAACATCCGTCGCGAGTCGGGGACCTCGAACTGGGTGTACAGGTACACCTCGCCGTCGGCGGGGTCCACGAAGCGGTGCAGGCCCTCGCCCGAGTTCGTGTACGCGCAGTCGGCGACGACGCGCAGCTCGTTCTCCGCCTGCAGGCTGTCGAGTGCGATCCGGGAGTCTGCGAACACCTCGGCGGGGTCCAGGGATCGCCCGTTGAGGACGACCTCGCGGACCGCGGGGGCGACGAGATCGATGAACGTCGCCGCGCCGTCCTGCGCCGTGAACCGCACGACGGTCGTCGACGAGAAGGTCGTCGGACCGGTCGTCAGGTCGAGCGCGACGTCGTACGTCTGCACGTCGACGAGCGCTGCGCGCTCGCTCGCCTCGGTGCGGGTCAGGTTCTCTCCGGGCACGGACTGCTCCTTGGTGTGGGGTCTCGCTGCAACGGTGTGTGCTGCGGGTGTGCTGCGGGGTCATGCTGCGGGTTTGCTGAGGTGTCGTGCTGAGGTCTCGCTCTGGTGCGGGCACCGGTTCACGGGCCGGCGCACCGGGTCTTCGTGCCGGACGGCGGTGCGGGCCGGCCCGGTCGATCATCCCACCCGGGCAGCGGGCTCGCGCCGGAATGCCACGGCGCCCGTCGAGGTTAGGCCTCGTGGAGCATGACGTGCCACCTCGCAGCCGCGACGGGCCGCCCTGCTCACCGACACGACACCGACCTGAAGGAGACCTCGATGACGCAGGCGACGACGTCCGCCCCGAGCACGACCCCTACCGGTACGGCGACCGCCGACTTCTGGTTCGACCCGGTCTGCCCCTGGGCGTGGATGACGAGCCGCTGGATGGACGAGGTCCAGAAGGTCCGGGACGTCTCGGTGAGCTGGCACGTGATGAGTCTCGCCGTGCTCAACGAGGGCCGTGACCTGCCCGAGGAGTACCAGGCCATGATGGAGCGGGCCTGGGGCCCGGTCCGCGTCGTCATCGCTGCGCAGGCCGCGCACGGCGACGAGGTCGTCAAGCCGCTGTACGACGCGCTGGGCACCAGGATCCACCCCGGCGGGCGCGAGGACCTCGACGCCGTGATCGCCGAGGCTCTCGCCGAGGTCGGGCTGCCGGCGTCCCTGGCCGACGCAGCGACGACCGACGCGCACGACGAGCGCTTGCGCGCGTCGCACGCCGAGGGGATCGGGCTCGTCGGCGAGGAGGTCGGCACCCCGGTCGTGGCGTTCGAGGGCACAGCGTTCTTCGGTCCCGTCGTCACGCCCGCACCCAAGGGCGAGGCCGCAGGCCGCCTCTGGGACGGTGCCCTGCTCGTGGCCGGGACGCCCGGGTTCTTCGAGATCAAGCGGACGCGGACGCAGGGACCCGTCTTCGACTGAGCCGCTCCGCGTGCTGACGGCGACCCGGGGTCGCCGTCAGCGCGCGCGTCGTGGCATGCTTCACGGCAGCGTGGACCCCTGGGTGCCGCGCCCAACCGTCGCGCCCTCCCGGACTGCGACGTCGTCCACGAAGGAGAGTCGATGTCGGGCAGTACCCCGCCCCCGCCGCCCCCTCACGGCGGCGGAGCGCACTCCGAGCCTCGTCGGTCAGGTCGGCACGGCGGCAGTCCGGACCCGTCCGGTGCCGGTGCCGGTGCCGGTGCAGCTGCCGACGAGGCCGCGACCGACGGCGGCACGGAACGCATCGACGTGGTCCCCGCGTCACAGCCCGATGGACCGAATCAGCCCGCTGGCCCGACGTCGGCCGAGCAGGCGGACCACGGCCCTGCGCAGGGCCCTGGGCAGGACTCCGACAGCATTTCGAGGGATGCCGGCCGGTCCGGCGCGACGGTCGACGAGCCCGCTGCCGACACCGCGGCGACGCCGCGGGCGCCGCGCCCGACCATGCCTCCGGCCCCGACCGAGTACCCGGCAGGGTCGGTCGTGCCGCCGGCGGCCTACCCGACGGTGCCGCTCGGTGCCTCGCGGTCGGCCTCGCGGACGACGGCGCGGTCAGGGGCCCAGACAGCGGGACGACCCAGGGCAGGGGCGACCGGTCCGACGGGTGCGACGACCGTCCAGGGTGCTGCAGCCGCTCCGGGCGCGACGCCCGCCACGGGCTCGAACCCGTCGACCTCGACCGGCACCACGCGCCGCCGGCCGCTCGGCGGCGCGGTCATCACGCTGATCATCGTGGACGTCCTGCTCGTGGTCACGGCCATCGTCCTCGGGGTGCTGCTCCTGGGCGGCTCGTCGGGGGAGACGACGGTGGACCGGCCGGAGCCGGAGGAGCTGCCACGGCGTCGCCGACGCCGAGCGGCGACGCGCAGGACCAGGCGATCGACGGCGAACCGTTCAAGTCGCCGTCGGGCAACATCTCGTGCGTCATCTCCGAGGAGGGCGCGGAGTGCGGCATCGCCTCGATCGAGGGCGACCCGCAGACCGTCGAGGGGTGCGACGGCACCGTGGGGCTGCTCGTCCGGCTGACGGCCGAGGGCGTGTCCCAGCCGTGCGTCCCGACGGGCGACGAGCCCGTCGCGGCACCCGCGGTCGTCGGCGAGCTCGCCTACGGGGAGTCGAAGAGCGCGGGCACGTTCGAGTGCGTCAGCGACGAGACCGGGATGGGCTGCCAGGACACGGAGAGCGGCGCCGGGTTCAACGTCCGACGCGCCGGGATCACCACGTTCTGACGCACCCGGACCCGCACGTTCTGACGCACCCGGACCCGCACGTTCCGGCTCACGATTGCTGCGGTCGCTGACCCCGCCGTCGCTCCGTCACCAGATCCGGACGCGCTCCTCGGGGGCGAGGTAGAGCGCGTCGCCGGGCGTGACGTCGTAGGCGTCGTAGAACGCGTCCACGTTGCGCACGGTGCCGTTGCAGCGGAACTCGTTGGGGGAGTGCGGGTCCGTCGCGAGCCGGCGGGAGACCTCCTCGTCACGCCCCTTGGACTGCCAGACCTGCGCCCAGCCCAGCAGGACGCGCTGCACGCCGGTGAGGCCGTCGACGACGGGCGCCTCGTCGAGCGGCGCGCTCAGGGCGATCTCGTAGGCCTTGAGCGCGATCGAGAGCCCGCCGAGGTCACCGATGTTCTCGCCGACGGTGAGCGCGCCGTTGACGTGGGTGTCCGCGAACTTCTCACCTACGAGCTGTGCGGGGCGGAACTCGTCGTACTGCGCGATCAGCGCCGCCGTCCGCTTCTCGAACTCCTCGCGGTCGGACGCCGTCCACCAGTCCTCGAGGCGTCCGTCGCCGTCGTACTTCGACCCCTGGTCGTCGAATCCGTGGCCGATCTCGTGCCCGATCACGGCGCCGATGCCGCCGTAGTTCACGGCGTCGTCGGCGTCGGGGTCGAAGAAGGGCGGCTGGAGGATCGCCGCGGGGAAGACGATCTCGTTCATCCCCGGGTTGTAGTAGGCGTTGACGGTCTGGGGCGTCATGAACCACTCGTCCCGGTCGAGGGGCCGCCCGATCTTGGCCAGCTCGTGGTCCTGCTCGTGCTCGTGGGCGCGCCGCACGTTCCCGACCAGGTCGTCGGCCGCGACCGTGAGCGCGGAGTAGTCGCGCCAGCGCTCGGGGTAGCCGATCTTCGGGTTGAACGTGCCGAGCTTGACGAGCGCGCGCTCCTTGGTCTCCTCCGTCATCCAGTCGAGCGCCGTGATCGACCGCCGGTACGCCTCGACGAGGTTCGCGACGAGCTCGTTCATGCGCTCCTTGTGCGACGGCGGGAAGTGCCGCGAGACGTACACCTCGCCTACCGCCTCGCCGAGGACGCCCTGGACGATCGACACGCCCCGGCGCCAGCGGTCCCGGACCTCCTGGGCCCCCGAGAGGGTGCGCCCGTAGAAGTCGAAGTTGGCCTCGACGATCTCCTCGGTCAGGTAGGGCGCCCGGGCCGTGACCGCGTGGTACGCCGCCCACAGCTTCCAGTCGGCGAGCGGCAGCGACGACCACAGCTCGGCGAATCCGGTGCAGTACGACGGCTCGCGCACGACGAGCCGGTCGAACGAGCCGGTCGGCGCGCCGAGCGCACCGACCCAGGTGTTCCAGTCGAAGCCCGGCGCCGACGCCGCGAGCTCGTCGAGGCTCAGCGCGTTGTAGGTGAGGTCCGCGTCCCGGTCGCGCACGACGTCCCAGTGGTGGGCGGCGAGAGCGGTCTCGAGGGCCATGACGCGAGCTGCGGCGTCCGAGGCGGCTGAGCCGTCGTCATCGGCGCCGACGGCTCCTGCGAGAGCGAGCATGCGGGCCACGTGCGCGACGTAGGCCTCTCGGACCTCCGCGTGCTGCGGTTCGCGGTAGTAGGCCTCGTCGGGCAGGCCGAGCCCGCCCTGGGTCAGGTGGACGACGTACGTCTCCGGGTCCTTCGAGTCGTTGTTGACGAAGAGCTCGACGGCGGCCGCAGCGCCCGTGCGCTGGAGGGCGCCGAGGACCCCGGTCAGCTCGTCGACCGAGGAGGCGGCTTCGATCAGCGCGCGGTCGGGGGCCAGGGGCGTGGTCCCGAGAGCCTCGATCCTGTCGGTGTCCATGAAGCTCGCGTAGACGGCGCCGATCTTCGTGCGCACGTCCTCCGGGCCTGCCGGGCCCGCGCCCTCGGCGGTCGCCTCGCCGCACTCGACGACGATGTCCCGCACGTGCTCCTCCGCCTGGTCGTGCAGGGCCCGGAACGCACCGTCCATCGCCCGGTCGCCAGGGATCTCGTGGCTCGCGATCCACCGGCCGTTGACGTGGCGGTACAGGTCGTCCTGCGGGCGGGTGCCGGGGTCGAGCGCGGCGAGATCGATGCCGGAGACGGCGGGGCCGTCGGTGCGCGGTGCGGTGTCGTTCGTCATGCGACCACCCTAGGTGCCCCCACCGACCGTGCGGCATCATGGGGCCATGCGCGTACACATCGCCGCGGACCACGCGGGCTTCGAGCTCAAGACCCATCTCGTCGAGCACCTCCGTGCGGCGGGGCACGACGTCGTCGACCACGGCGCCGACGAGTACGACGCCCTCGACGACTACCCGGCCTTCTGCATCGACGCGGCCGAGGCCGTGGCCACCGACCCCGGCAGCCTCGGCGTCGTGATCGGCGGCTCGGGCAACGGCGAGCAGATCGCCGCGAACAAGGTCGACGGCGTGCGCGCCGCGCTCGCCTGGAACCACGACACCGCGACCCTCGCCCGCCAGCACAACGACGCCAACGTGATCTCCGTCGGCGGACGCCAGCACAGCGTGGACGACGCCGTCTCGTTCGTCGACGCGTTCCTCGCCGAGCCGTTCAGCGGGGACGAGCGCCACCAGCGGCGTATCGACCAGCTCGCCGCGTACGAGGCGGCGCGCGGCTCCGTCGAGCCCACGGACTGACCCGCGTGCCCGAGGGGCACACCGTCCACCGGCTGGCGCACGCCCTGGGCGAGCTCTTCGCCGGGCAGAAGCTCGCGGTGTCGAGCCCGCAGGGACGGTTCGCGGACGGCGCGGCCGTCCTCGACGGCGCACGGCTCGTCGCCTCCGAGGCCTGGGGCAAGCACCTGTTCCTGGGCTTCGCCGCGCCGGGGGCCGTGGAGTCGGACGACGTCCCGGACCTGTGGCTGCGGGTCCACCTTGGCCTGTACGGCGCCTGGACCTTCGCGGGGGACGGGAGCGCCGTCGTCGAGCACGCCATCGGAGCGCCGCGCAGACGCATCGGGGAGGTCGAGTCGGCGGTACCGGATGAGTCCGCGGCAGGCCCTGCGCAACGGTCCGCGGAACGGCCCGCGCCAGCGCCTGAGCCACCCGGCCGGACGGTATCGCCGGACCGGTCCGGTGCGGACTCGTGGAACCCGCCCGAGCCGCGGGGCGCCGTCCGCGTGCGTCTGCTCGGTGAGCACGCCGTGGCCGACCTCAACGGACCCACCGCTTGCGAGGTGATCGACGGGTCCGAGAAGCGGGCGGTCGAGGCGCGGCTCGGCCCTGACCCCCTGCGCGGCGAGGCGCAGGGCGCCGGCCGGTCGGCGGACGTGGAGGCGTTCGTCGCGCGGGTTGGCCGTACGCGGACCGACGTCGGCCGGCTCCTCATGGACCAGGCCGTCGTCGCCGGGGTGGGCAACATCTACCGCGCGGAGGCGCTGTTCCGCGCGGGGCTCGACCCGCTCTCGCCGGGTCGTGACGTCCCCGCAGAGGTGCTCCGCTCGCTGTACGCGGACCTCGCCGCTCTGATGGCCGACGGCGTGCGGACCGGCCGCATCGTCACGACCCGCGAGGAGCACCGCGGCGACGACAGAGTCGCGGGCAGCCACCGGGTGCGGCAGAACACCGACGGTGACCCGGGCGCGGTGCCGCGCGAGCAGTCGTTCTACGTCTACCACCGCGAAGGGCTGCCGTGCCGCGTCTGCGGATCGACGGTGCTGGTGCGCGACCTCGCGGGCCGCACCCTGTTCTGGTGCCCGAGCTGTCAGGTCTGACGACCGGGCACCGTCACCAGATCCAGGAGCACGCCGGGGGCACCGGCCACCCGAAGGCGGTCGAGGCGCGGGCGAGCGAGCCAGGGGTCAGCTCCGTGACGAGCCCCGCGGCGGCGAGCGAGGCCAGGCTCGTCCCGCCGAGGTAGACGGACCCGAGCTCCCGCACGTCGAGGTCGAGGTCGGCGGGCCGGTCCGTCGGCGTGCAGGTCGCGTCGCCGAACGCGTCCGCGACCAGCGCCCAGTGCTGCGTCGCGGGTGTTGGCGCCGGGTGCTCGCCCGCATCGGTCGTCGCGGCGCCGCGCGCGGTGTCGCGCACCGAGAGCACGACGTCGACGTCCGCGGCGTACTGCCGACCGGAGAGTGCGGCGGCCACGTCGAGCACCCGCACCCACAGCGTGTCCTCGACCCGTGGGACGGCGGCCCGCGGGTCGAGCAGAAGCGTCAGCAGCGGGTCGTCGACCGGCAGCCGCGGGACCTTGACCTCGGTCATCAGGTCGAGGTCCAGCAGCAGCCCCCACAGCGCACGCGACGCCGCCGGGTCGAGGGCGACGGCCTCGAAGACCTCGACGCTCCCGTCCGGGCCGGCCTGGCCCCAGCCGAGCGAGCGCCGGAACCTCGCGTAGCCGCGGGGCTCCCCGTCCCGCTCGACGATCACGGTGCGCCACGGCTCCTTGCCGTGGCGGAACGCCGGGATGCTCGCCCAGTACCACGCCGTCTGCTCCGGCGACTCCCGCGTCGCCCAGCCGGGGCGCCCGACGCCTCCGTGGGCTGCGCCGGCCCGACGGTGGAGGTCGGCGACGACGTCGGCGTGCCGCGCCTGGTCCGACGCCTCGATGCGGGCCGTGTGCTGCTCGGCTCCCGGGACGTCCGCGAGGGCCGCACGGCGCGGCACGGTGACGGCCAGGCTGTCGGCCGCCTTGCCGTAGCCGAACCTCCCGTAGATGGTGCTCTCGGACGCGGTCAGCACCGACACGGCCTCGCCGCGTGCGGCGCACCCGGTGTGGTGGTGGTCCATCATCGCGCTCAGAAGCCCGCGTCGCCGGTGCCCGGGGTGGACGCCGACCCAGGTCAGCCCGCCCACCGGGATCTCGCCGCCGGGCACGGGGAATCGCGCGAACGGGTACGAGGACCCCATCGCGACGAGCTCGGTCACGTGCGGCACGGCGCCGTCGACGGGGACGGCGCTCGGGTCGGCGCGGTCGGTCTCGACGCCCCAGGTCCGGTCCCAGGAGACGGGGAGGGGTGCTCTGCGAGGTCGTCGACGCTGTCGCCCGACGGGAACGCCCAGAGGTCGACCTCGTAGAGCTCGCGTCGTCGTTCGTCGGTGAGCCGGACGAGGCGGTATCCGTCGGGTAGCGACGGCTGTCGCGCCGGTCCTGGCAGGTCCGAGGTCGCTGGTCCTGCTGGTGTCCCGTCGGCGGGTCGGACGTCGTGGCTCATGCCAGCGATTCTCGCGCCGCCGGGCGAGGGGCGCCACGGGATCCCTCGTGCGGCTGGGGCGTGACGGCGGGCGGCGGTAGGTTCGGCGGGTGGCGGACGACGTGAGACCGGGAGACGTGCCGGCGGCGGGCTCGGGTACGGGCTCGCACGGTGGAGCCGACCCGGCCCTCGAGTACCTCGACGAGGTGCTCGCCGTGGTGGAGCGCATCCCGGTCGCGCGGGCGACCACGTACGGCGTCATCGCCGAGGCGGTGGCGCGGGTCCTGGGTCGGGGCGGTCCCAGGCAGGTCGGCACCGTGCTCGCGAGAGCCGGGTCGGGCGTGCCGTGGTGGCGGGTGGTCAACGCTGCCGGGTCGCCGCCCGAGCACCACCGCACCCGGGCGCTCGAGGAGCTCCGCGCGGAGGGCTGCCCGCTGACGCGGGACGGCACCCGGGTGGACCTGCGCCGCGCCGGCTGGGAGCCGTGGGAGGACGAGGAGCCGGCGCGCTAGGCTGACCCAGTACCCCGTACTCACGGTCTCGGGTACTCGCGACGACGTGCGCGAGCCGACCCGCGCCGTCCGACCTCGACGACGAGGAGTCTCATGCGCATCGGCATCCACACCGGCTACTGGTCGGCGGGCCCGCCCCCGGGGATCGAGCAGGCGGTCGCCGCCGCCGACGCGCTCGGCGTCGACTCGGTCTGGACGGCGGAGGCCTACGGCTCCGACGCGTTCACGCCGCTCGCGTGGTGGGGCGCCCGGACGCGGAGCATCCGCCTCGGCACCGCGGTCGCGCAGATGTCGGCCCGCACCCCGACCGCCACGGCGATGGCGGCGCTGACCCTGGACCACCTCTCGGGCGGGCGCGCGATCCTCGGGCTCGGCGCGAGCGGACCGCAGGTCGTCGAGGGCTGGTACGGGCAGGCATACCCCAAGCCGCTGGCCCGCACGCGCGAGTACGTCGACATCGTCCGGCAGGTCCTCGAACGCGGCGCACCCGTCGAGTACGACGGGCAGTTCTACCAGCTGCCGCTGCGCGGGGAAGGCACGACCGGCGTCGGCAAGGCGCTGCGCTCGACGGTCCACCCGCTGCGCGCCGACCTGCCGATCCACCTCGCGGCCGAGGGCCCCAAGAACATCGCGCTCGCCGCCGAGATCGCCGACGGATGGCTCCCGCTCTTCTACACGCCGCGCCTCGACGCGGACTTCCGCGAGCGCCTCGCCGAGGGCTTCGCGAAGCGCGCCCCCGTGCGCTCGGCCGTCGACGCGTTCGAGGTGAGCGCGACGGTCCCCGTCGTCGTGGGGGACGACGTCGAGAAGGCCGCGGACGCCGTCCGACCCTTCCTCGCCCTGTACATCGGGGGGATGGGAGCCAAGGGCGCGAACTTCCACCGGGACGCGATCGACCGGCTCGGCTACACCGACGCCGCGGACGAGATCCAGGACCACTACATGAGCGGGCGCCGTGCCGAGGCGGCCGCCGCGGTGCCGACGGGGCTCGTCGAGGACATCGCGCTCGTGGGGCCGCGCGAGAAGATCGCCGAGGAGCTCGTCGCGTGGGAGCGGACCGCGGTCACGACGCTCCTGGTCCAGGGCGACGCGACGGCGGTGCAGACGATCGCGGGGATCGTCGGGGCATAGTCCGGGTCGGTCCGGGTCGGGGTCGGTCCGGGCGAGACGGACGACGAGAGGGTCGGCACCAGCGGTGCCGACCCTCTCGTCGTCGTGGAGCGCCCGTAGCCGGGCGACCCTCAGATCACGTACTCGATGAGCTGCGACGCGTCCTCGACGGGGGGACGGGGGACCGAACCCTTCGGCAGACGGATCGTGGCGGGCACGCCCACCGCGACCGCGCCGTCCGGCACGTCCTTGAGGACGACCGCGTTGGCGCCCACCTGGGCGTCGTCGCCGATCCACACCGGACCGAGGATCTTCGCGCCCGCGCCGACGACGATCCGGTCGCCGAGCGTCGGGTGGCGCTTGCCGCGGGTCATGGTGCGGCCGCCGAGCGTGGCGCCGTGGAACAGGACGACGTCGTCGCCCACCACGGCCGTCTCGCCGATGACCACGCCCATGCCGTGGTCGATGAACAACCGCCGGCCGAGGACGGCGCCCGGGTGGATCTCGATCCCGGTCGCCGCCCGCGTGGCCTGGGACAGCAGCCGAGCGAGACCCCGGAGGCCAGGCGTGTTCCAGAGGTGGTGCGCGGCCCGGTACGCCCAGATCGCGTGCACCCCCGGGTACGCCAGAGCGACCTCGAGGCGCGAGCGCGCCGCGGGGTCACCGTGGCGCGCCGCGTCGAGGTCCTCGTCGAGGACCTTGATGAAGCGGCGCAGTCTCGACATCGTCAGTCCATCAGGTCCGCGTAGAGGACCGACGAGAGGTAGCGCTCACCGAACGACGGGATGATCGTGACGATCGTCTTGCCGGCGTTCTCCGGGCGCTTGGCGAGCTCGAGCGCGGCGTAGATCGCGGCACCGGACGAGATGCCGACGAGCAGGCCCTCCTCCTTGGCGGCGCGGCGTGCGTACTCGACGGCCGTCTCGGCGTTGACGTCGATGACCTCGTCGTACACCTCGCGGTCGAGGATCTCGGGGACGAAGTTCGCACCGATGCCCTGGATCTTGTGCGGGCCGGGGGCGCCGCCGTTGAGGATCGCGGACTCCTCGGGCTCGACCGCGACGATCGTGACCTCGGGCTTGAGCTCCTTCAGGCGCTGGCCGACACCCGTGATGGTGCCGCCGGTGCCGATGCCGGCGACGACGATGTCGACCTCGCCGTCGGTGTCGGCCCAGATCTCCTCGGCCGTCGTGGCGCGGTGGATCGCCGGGTTGGCGGCGTTCGCGAACTGGCGGGCGAGGATCGCGCCCGGGCGCTCGGCGACGATCTTGTCGGCCTCGTCGACCGCGCCCTTCATGCCGCCGCCGGCCGGGGTGAGGATCAGCTCGGCGCCGAAGGCACGCAGCAGCGCGCGGCGCTCCTTCGACATCGACTCGGGCATCGCGAGCACGACGTCGTAGCCGCGCGCCGCGCCCACCATCGCGAGGGCGATGCCGGTGTTGCCCGACGTCGCCTCGACGATGGTGCCGCCCGGCTTCAGCTCGCCCGACTGCTCCGCGGCGTCGATGATCGCGACACCGATGCGGTCCTTGACCGAGTTGGCGGGGTTGTAGAACTCGAGCTTGCCGACGACCGTCGCGTCGAGGCCCTCGGTGAGCCGGTTCAGACGGACGAGGGGGTGTTGCCGACCAGCTTCGTCACGTCGTCGTAGATGCGTGCCATGTTTCCTCGATCGCTCCTTCGGCCTGCGCGGCCAGTTGGGTTCTGTGCGGTGAGATGGTGCGGGTGGTGGTGCCGGTGGTGCGTCCGGGTGCGGCGGCGAACCTGTGGACCGTGGCTCTCGAGGCCGGACCTGGGGTGCGGGGGAGGGCCAGGCAGGCACCGTCGTGGTGCGGCCGCCCTCGGGGAGCGCTGGGTGGTGGGCGCGGACGCCTCGGGCCAACGCTCTAGCGACAGCAGAGACAGCGGTCGCACGCAGGACAGCAGGACATGACGGGGGTGAGCGGCGTGGCGAGCAGGTCGCGCATCGTCCGGTCCCTCCGTCCGTCGTCCTCGGGCTGTCCGAAGACAACCTAACGATGTGTCCAACAGGTGGCAACGTCGTCTCATTCCCGGTCTCGTCCCCTCGGGCGGACGACGAAGGCCCCCGGCGTGGACCGGGGGCCTTCGTGGTGATGGAGCGGGCGGCGAGAATCGAACTCGCGTGATCAGTTTGGAAGACTGAGGCTCTACCATTGAGCTACGCCCGCACGTGACGTCCGAAACTGCTCTCGAGGCGTCCGGTAGAGACGATAGCAAAGGCCCGGGCGACTTCCGAAATCTGTGCGGCGCGTGTCGCTCGCCCCGTGGTCCGGCCGTCCCGCGCCGAGCACTATGCTTCTCGACGTCGCTCGTCGACGGACGGGGTGTGGCGCAGGTTGGTAGCGCGTCCGCTTTGGGAGCGGAAGGTCGCAGGTTCAAATCCTGTCACCCCGACCGGCCGGAGGCCCGGGATCTCGATGATCCCGGGCCTCCGTCGTGTTCGGCCTCGGGCCTCCGTCGTGCGTCGGCAGCCCTGTGCGCAGGGGAGATGTTCACGGGTTTCCCATGACGTAGCATGGAACGGTTGCCCGTACACCCGTCGCGTGGTCCGCCGCGCAGGTGTCCAGCGGCCTCGGAGGCTCAGCGTCCCGAGGTCGGCGGCTCATCGCACGGCGAGGGAACCCGCCGCGGTGTACGGCAGAGATCATCCGGACGCGTCGCCCTGCGCCGCGCCCGCCGCACGGACCGAAGCCGCACGCCGGCGAGCCACGAGCAGTTGGAGATCATCGAAGTGAAGAGTGCTGTCGAGACCCTGGACGCCACCAAGGTGAAGCTCACCGTCGAGGTGGAGAGCGCGGAGCTCGCACCGAGCATCGAGCACGCCTACAAGCACATCGCGGAGCAGGTGAACATCCCCGGCTTCCGCAAGGGCAAGGTCCCCGCGCGCATCATCGACCAGCGCGTCGGCCGCCCGGCCGTCCTCGAGCACGCCATCAACGAGGGCATGCCGGCGTTCTACCGCCAGGCCGCCACCGAGGCCGAGATCCGCCCCATGGGCCAGCCGCAGATCGAGGTGACCGAGGTCCCGATGGAGGCCGACGGGTCGCTGAAGTTCACGGCCGAGGTCGAGGTCCGCCCCGAGATCGAGATCCCCGCGCTCGACGGCGTGAAGCTCACCGTCGCGGCCGCCGAGGTCACCGACGCCGACATCGCCGCGCGCCTCGACGCGCTGCGCGAGCGCTTCGGCACCCTCGTGGGCGTCGACCGTCCCGCAGCCGAGGGCGACTACGTCGTCATCGACCTCACCGCGACGATCGACGGCGAGGAGGTCGACTCGGTCTCCGGCGTCAGCTACCAGATCGGCTCCGGCAACATGCTCGAGGGCCTCGACGAGGCGCTCACCGGCCTCTCGACCGACGAGACGACGACCTTCAAGGCCCCGCTCGCCGGCGGCGACCACGAGGGCAAGGAGTCCGTCGTCACGGTCACCGCGACCGCGGTCAAGCAGCGCGAGCTGCCCGAGGCCGACGACGAGTTCGCCGAGCTCGCCTCCGAGTTCGACACGATCGACGAGCTCACCGACGACCTGCGCAACCAGGTCGCCGAGTCCAAGATCAACGACCAGGCGGTCGAGGCCCGTGACGCGCTCCTCGCCCACCTCGTCGAGGCCGTCGAGTTCCCGGTCCCGCAGGGCGCCGTCGAGGCCGAGGTCCACCGTCACCTCGAGGGCGAGAACCGCCTCGAGGACGACGAGCACCGCACCGAGGTCACCGGCCAGGCGACCGAGGCGCTGCGCAACCAGATCCTGCTCGACACCCTCGCGGAGAAGCTCGAGGTCCAGGTCGCCCAGAACGAGCTGCTCGAGTACCTCGTCGGCGCGTCGAAGCAGTACAACATGGACCCGAACCAGTTCATCCAGTCGCTCGACCAGAACGGCCAGATCCCGGCCATGGTCGGCGAGGTCGCGCGCTCCAAGGCGCTCGCCGTCGCGCTGCGTGACGTCGAGGTCGTCGACAGCGAGGGCAAGGCCGTCGACCTGTCCGAGTTCATCGGGTCCGAGGAGGACGACGCTGCGGACGCCGCGGCCGAGGCCGAGCTCGCCGGTGGCGAGGCCGCCGAGCCCGAGGCGGAGGACGCCGCGACGGCGATCCCCGCCGAGGACGAGGCTCCTGCTGCCGCCGAGAAGCCGGCCGCCACGAAGGCTCCGGCCAAGAAGGCACCTGCGAAGAAGGCACCTGCGAAGAAGGCTGCGGCCGAGGACGAGGCTGCTGCCGACGAGAAGCCGGCCGCCACGAAGGCTCCGGCCAAGAAGGCTCCGGCCAAGAAGGCACCCGCGAAGAAGGCACCCGCCAAGGCGAAGGCCGACGCCGACAAGGCCTGATCGACGGTCTGAGCACAGACCGACCGGCGGACCGACGTCCGCCACCCGCACCACAGGACGGCCCCCGGTACGGCGGGGGCCGTCCTGCGTCGCGTGACCCTCGCCCTCGGGATCGCCGCCCCCGCCCCCGGGTGAGCCGCGCCGTCCGGCACGCCGGGCCCCCGGGTGAGCCGCGCCGTCCGCCACCGCCGACCGGTTTGTGCGCCGAGGGCGAAACGGCCGTGTACGGGGACGAGGACGGCACACCCTGCGCGTTAGGGTCACTGCAACGCCAAGGGCCCGAGCACCCGCAGGGTGCGGACGGCGCACAGGAGACGACCGCAAGGAGATGGACGTGACCGACCAGCTGCCGATGGCACGAGCCGAGGGATCCGGGCTCGCGCTCAACGACTCCATCTACAACCGGCTCCTCAAGGAGCGGATCATCTGGCTCGGCTCGGAGGTCCGCGACGAGAACGCCAACGCGATCTGCGCGCAGCTCATGCTGCTCGCCGCGGAGGACCCCGAGAAGGACATCTACCTCTACATCAACTCGCCCGGCGGCTCGATCACCGCCGGCATGGCGATCTACGACACCATGCAGTTCATCCAGCCGGACGTCGCGACCGTCGCCATGGGCATGGCCGCGTCGATGGGGCAGTTCCTGCTCTCGTCCGGCGCGAAGGGCAAGCGGTACGCGACGCCCCACGCCCGCGTGATGATGCACCAGCCCTCGGGCGGCATCGGTGGCACGGCGACCGACGTCCGCATCAACGCGCAGCTGATCATGCACATGAAGCGCGTGCTCTCCGAGCTGACGGCCGAGCAGACCGGCAAGACCGTCGAGCAGATCAACAAGGACAACGACCGCGACAACTGGTTCACGGCACCCGAGGCGCTCGAGTACGGGTTCATCGACCACGTCGTCGAGCACGCAGGGTCGGTCGCTGGCGGCGGCGGCACGGGCGCCTGAGCCCTGGGTCAGCGCCGACCCGCGCGCCCGCTCCGCCCCCGAACCCGCCCGAACCTCACCACCACCAGGAGACACCGTGAGCATCGAGTCCCAGTACATGTCCACCGCCCAGCGGCTCGCCGGCCCCGCGGGCCTGCAGGCCGCAGGCGGACGCGCCCTCCCGTACGGCGCGCCGTCGAGCCGCTACATCATGCCGCAGTACGAGGAGCGCACCGCGTACGGGATCAAGCGGCAGGATCCCTACTCCAAGCTGTTCGAGGACCGCATCATCTTCCTCGGCGTGCAGGTCGACGACGCGTCCGCGGACGACGTCATGGCCCAGCTCCTCGTGCTCGAGAGCCTGGACCCGGACCGCGACATCATCCTCTACATCAACTCGCCGGGCGGATCGTTCACCGCGATGACGGCCCTCTACGACACGATGCAGTACATCAAGCCGCAGATCCAGACCGTGTGCCTGGGGCAGGCGGCCTCCGCCGCCGCGGTGCTGCTCGCGGCCGGCCACCCGGGCAAGCGTCTCGCGCTCCCGAACGCCCGCGTGCTGATCCACCAGCCCGCGATGGAGGGCGGCGGCTACGCGCAGGCCTCCGACATCGAGATCCACGCCAACGAGCTCATCCGCATGCGGGAGTGGCTCGAGGACACGCTGGCGCTCCACTCGGGGCGCAGCGTCGAGCAGGTCCGCAAGGACATCGAGCGGGACAAGATCCTCACCGCCGCCCAGGCCAAGGAGTACGGGCTCGTCGACCAGGTGCTCGAGAGCCGCAAGCCGGTCCTTCAGAACAAGCCGTGACGAACGCGACCGAACCCGCCTGAAGCGCGGATTTGGTCACAAAACGGCCAGAACGCCCGAACGACCCTCGCGACCCGCCGGGGAGCCTGCTGACAACAGGCCCCCGGTGGTGTTCGATGGGGGGATCGACAGGGCAGCATCGACGACGTCACCCTCGGGTGGGTCCGCCGACGGTGCTGCCGTCAACCGATCACGAGGAGTCGCACCGTGGCCCGGATCTCCGACGGAGCCGATCTGCTGAAGTGCTCGTTCTGCGGGAAATCCCAGAAGCAGGTCAAGAAGCTCATCGCCGGCCCAGGCGTGTACATCTGTGACGAGTGCATCGAGCTCTGCAACGAGATCCTGCAGGAGGAGCTGACCGAGGCCGCCGAGGCCGGGCTCGTGGAGCTCCCCAAGCCGCGTGAGATCTTCTCGTTCCTCGAGCAGTACATCATCGGTCAGGACGCCGCGAAGCGGGCTCTGGCCGTCGCCGTGTACAACCACTACAAGCGCATCCAGGCCGCCGAGGCGACCAGCGCGGTCCACGACGAGGCCTCGGCGGTCGAGATCGCCAAGTCGAACATCCTCCTCATCGGCCCCACCGGCACGGGCAAGACCTACCTCGCGCAGACCCTCGCGAAGATGCTCGACGTCCCGTTCGCCATCGCGGACGCGACGGCACTCACCGAGGCCGGGTACGTCGGCGAGGACGTCGAGAACATCCTGCTCAAGCTGATCCAGGCCGCCGACTTCGACGTGAAGAAGGCCGAGACCGGGATCATCTACATCGACGAGGTCGACAAGGTCGCCCGCAAGGCCGAGAACCCGTCGATCACCCGCGACGTGTCGGGCGAGGGCGTCCAGCAGGCGCTCCTCAAGATCATCGAGGGCACCAGCGCCTCGGTGCCGCCGCAGGGCGGGCGCAAGCACCCCCACCAGGAGTTCATCCAGATCGACACGACGAACGTGCTGTTCATCGTGGCGGGAGCGTTCGCCGGGCTCGACGACATCGTCTCGACGCGCGTGCGCAAGCGCGGCGTCGGCTTCGGCGCCCCCATGGACTCCGACTCGAAGGACGACCTCTTCTCGGAAGTGCGTCCCGAGGACCTCCAGAAGTACGGCCTCATCCCCGAGTTCATCGGGCGTCTGCCGGTGATCGCCGCCGTGTCGCCGCTCGACCGCGACGCCCTCGTCAAGATCCTCACGGAGCCGAAGAACGCGCTCGTCAAGCAGTACGAGCGCATGTTCCAGATCGACGGTGTCGAGCTCACCTTCGAGGACGACGCGATCGGGGCCATCGCCGACCAGGCGCTGCTGCGCGGCACCGGCGCCCGCGGGCTCCGCGCCATCATGGAGGAGGTCCTCCAGCAGGTGATGTTCGACGTGCCGAGCCGCGACGACATCGAAGAGGTCGTCATCACGCGCGAGGTCGTCCTCGACAACGTGAACCCGACGATCGTCCCGCGGTCCGACGGCGGCGCGGCGGCCCGGGAGAAGTCGGCCTGAGCCTCCGGCAACGCCACCGCGCCTACCGCGTGTCGGTGTATAGCTCGTCGATCTGCTCGGCGAAGGCCTCGAGCACGACCTTGCGCTTCACCTTGAGCGACGGCGTCAGGAACCCGTTGTCCTCGCTGAAGTCGCCGGGCAGCACCACGAGCTTGCGGATCGACTCGGCACGCGAGACGGGCGCGTTCGCCTCGGCCACGGCCCGATAGAGCTCGTCGAGCACGTCGGCGTCGGTCGCGGCCTGCTCGACGGAGATCGACGACTTCCCCTGGACGGCGAGCCAGTGGCCCAGGCCCTCCTCGTCGAGCGTGATGAGCACCCCGATGAACGGTCGCTGGTCGCCCACGACGACGCACTGGCTGACGAGCACGTTGGTGCGCAGGCGGTCCTCGAGCCCCGCGGGCGCGACGTTCTTGCCGCCGGCGGTCACGATGATCTCCTTCTTGCGGCCGACGATCTTGAGGTATCCCTCGTCGTCGATCGTGCCGAGGTCGCCGGTGCGGAACCACCCGTGGTCGAACACCTCGGCGGTGAGGCCCGGCTGGTTGCGGTACCCGCGGAACACGTGGCCGCCCTTGAGCTGGATCTCGCCGTCGTCCGCGATCCGCATCGCCGTCCCGGGGAACGCGGTCCCGACGGTGCCGACCTTGCTGGCGCCGGGACGGTTCACGGCCGTCGGCGCGGTGGTCTCGGTGAGTCCGTAGCCCTCGAGGATGGTCAGGCCCGCGCCCCGGAAGAAGTGCCCGAGGTCGGGGAGAGCGGCGCTCCGCCGGAGATGGCGTACCGCGCCTGGCCGCCGAGCGCGTCGCGGAGCGTCTGGAGAACGAGCTTGCCGGCCACGGCGTGCCGGGCGCGGACGGCGAGGCTCACCGAGCCCTCGTCCAGCGCTCGCGAGTAGGCGCGCGAGGCCTCGGCGGCCCACTCGAAGATTTTCGCCTTGGCGCCGGTCCCGGCCTTGCGCTGCGCCCCGGCGTAGACCTTCTCGAAGATGCGCGGCACGGCCAGCAGGTAGGTGGGCCGGAACGTCGAGAGGTCGTCGAGCAGCTGCTTCGTGTCGGGGCTGTGGCCGATCACGCCCGGCGACGCGACCGACATCACCTGGATGTAGCGGGCGAAGACGTGGGCGAGCGGCAGGAACAGGAGGGTGCGGGCCCCGGGAGGCGCGACGATCTCCGAGAGCCCCCGCACGCCGTTGAGGGCCAGGTGGACGAAGTTGCCGTGGGTGAGCTCGGCGCCCTTGGGGCGACCGGTCGACCCCGACGTGTAGATGATGGTCGCCCGGTCGTCGCGCTGGGCGGCGTTCTGACGGGCCTTGAGGCGCGTGTCGTCGACGTCGGCGCCGGCCGCCACGAGGTCGTCGATCGCGCCGTCGGCGAGTACCACGACCTGTTCGACGGAGGGCAGCCCGTGCCGGGCCTCGGTCACGACGTCGAAGTGCTCCCGGGTCTCGGCGACGACGAACCGCGCGCCGGAGTCCTCGAGGATCCAGCGGGTCTCGAGGGCGGACGACGTCTCGTACACGGGCACCGGGACCAGGCCAGCGGCCCACGACGCGAAGTCGAGCAGCATCCACTCGTAGCGGGTTCGCGACATGATCGCGATGCGGTCGCCGTTCTGCAGACCGAGCGAGATGAGCCCCTTGGCCACGGCGGCCACCTCGGCCTGGAACTCGCGGGCGGACGTCGGCACCCAGGTTCCCGAGTCGTCGCGCCGCTCGACGAGGGGGCCGTCGCCGTCGCGCTCGACGCGTTCGGTGAGGATCGACGAGATCGTGGTCCGGGCGTCGACCTCGACGAGGCTCGGGGACTCGCTCTGCTGCACTGGGGGCTCCGTTGCTCTGGGGGTCCGGCGGCACAGATCCTACGCGGGCAGCGGGCGTGGTCCGGTCCGCCACGTGGTGCATCCCCGGGTCGGGATCTACGGATGCCTAGGATCGCCCCATGACCGACGTCCCGCCGTCCGACACCTCGCGGCCCAGCGAGGTACCCGACGAGATCCTGCGGCTGCGCGGCAGCATCGACAACGTCGATGCCGCCCTCATGCATCTGCTCGCGGAGCGGTTCAAGTTCACGCGCCGGGTCGGCGAGCTCAAGGCCGAGGCGGGCCTGCCCGCGGCGGACCTGGGGCGCGAGGCCGCGCAGATCGCCCGGCTCGGCGCGATCGCCGAGGGGTCGGGCCTGGACCCGGCGTTCGCGGAGCAGTTCCGCGAGTTCATCGTCAGCGAGGTCAAGCGGCAGCACCGCACGATCGCGGCGGCGCGCTCCGGCCGGGCGACCACCTCAGGCGTCGACGAGCCCGACCTCTACGCCTAGCCCCGGCACGTTCTCGGCGCGCCCCGGCACCACCCCCTCCGGCGGCTCGGCACCACCCCTGCGCCGAACCGGTGGTTCCGTTCGATGTCGGGGCCCGGATCGAGCACAACGACCGGTTCAGCGGCTGGAACTACCGGTTCGGCAGTCGATCCACCAGTTCGGCGGCGGGAACCACCGGTTCGGCAGTCAATCCACCAGTTCGACGGCGGGAACCACCGGGTCGGCGACCGACCCGCGACGCCTCCCCGGCCGACACGCCGACCGAGCCCCGCAGCCCCCACCGCGGCCGCAGTGGCGGCAGACCCTGATCTGTAACAGGCTGGGACGATCCTCGGGCGGTGCCCCGTCGGTCGTCTGCCGGTACGTCCGCGCAGGCCGGCCCCGCAGGACGTCGGACGACGGCCCGCCCCACCGACGACGGATGGGGACCTGCATGAAGATCGACTGGCTCAAGCCCCTGCTCGGGCACGACGGACCGTTCGCGACGGTCTTCCTCGACGCGACGGGCGGCGCCGACGCGGGCGACCGTGAGGTCGAGAACCGTTGGCGGTCCGCCCGCCGTGCTCTGGTCAAGGAGGGTGCACCCGACGCGGTGCTCGCGTCGATCGAGGACGCGGTGCTCCGCCCGACGGGCGTGCGAGGGCCGCACGGTCGGTTCCTCGTCGCGAACGACGAGGGCGTGCTCGTGGACCGGCTGGTCCGCACCCCGCCGAGCGTCCAGCAGGGCACCTACGGGCCGGTCCCGGTGCTGATCCAGGCCGCGAAGGCGGCGGACGAGTCGGTCTCGCGGGTGATCGTGACCGTCGACCGTCAGGGCGCCGACATCGAGTGGATCACGGCCGGTGGCCTCGACATCGGGGCGCTCACGGTCGAGGGCGACCACGACGAGGTCAGCAAGGCGCAGGCGGGGCGCATGCAGCAGCGCCGCGTCGAGGGTCGGGCCGAGGACTCGTGGGAGCGCAATGCGGAGACGGTCGCGGCAGTGGTCGACCGCGTGGCCGGCGAGCACCAGCCGGAGGTCGTCCTGATGACCGGCGACAAGCAGGCCCTGCGACTCGTGCATGCCGCGCTCGGCAAGGCGGTGGCACCGCTCGTGCGAGAGATCCCTGGGGGAGCCCGAGGCAACGGTGTGAACCGGGGAGCGCTCGACGCGCACATCGCCGAGGCGCTCGAAGCGGTCCGCGCGGAGCGCCGGGACGCCGTGCTGGCCGACCTCGCCGAGGGTCAGGGTCGCGGCTCCGGGGGTGTGTCGTCGTTGCCGGACGTCGCCGCGGTCCTCGCGCGCGGACAGGTGCGCGAGCTCGTGATCACCGAGGCGTTCGTCGCTGCTGCCCAGGCGGAGCCGCGCCATCTGTGGGTGGGGCCCGAGCCGCTGCAGATCGGGACGAGTCGCGACGCGATCGTCGCGCTGGGTGCGACGGACGAGATCCACGAGTACCCGGCGGGCGTCGCCATGGTGCGTGCCGCGCTCGGGCAGGACGCCGGGCTGACCTACGCGCCGGACGGCACGGTGGACCTCAAGGACGGGGTGGGCGCCGTCCTGCGCTGGAGCGACGACGAGACGCCCAGCGAGTCGACCGCGACCATGTCGGGGGACAACCACCGGCTGCACGGCGCGGTCTGAGGGGCTCGTCCGTCTGATGGGCGCAGCGGTCTGATGGGCGCAGCGGTCTGATGGGCACAGCGGTCGCAGCGGGGTAGCGATCCGGGGCTCACCGGACCTGCCGCACGCACCGGACGCACCGACGGCGGCCCACCCCGAGGGGTGAGCCGCCGTCGTCGTGTGTGGTCGCGTGCCCCGGAGGTCAGCCGCGCTTGCGGACTACCGGCTCGCCGAGCTCGTGCGAGACGACGACGAGCCCGCCCTGGACGGCGGCGTCGCCCTGGCCCTCGGTCGTCTCGACGACGACGAGCTCGCCCTCGACGCGGCCACCGTTGCGGACGTCGACGACCGACGCCTCGACGCCGGCGACACCGGCGGCGGGGACCGCGAGCTCGACGGCGAGGATCGGCGTCTTCATGGAGACCTTCGCCTCGGACTTGAGGCGGCGGAGCGCGGCGAGCGCGTGCCCGGCCACCGTCAGCACCTCGGGGTCGGCGTCGCCCGCGGCGGAGCGCAGGCCGTCGGAGGTCGGCCACGCGGCGCGGTGGATCGAGCCCTCGCGCCACCAGGACCACACCTCGTCGGTCGCGAACGGCACGACGGGAGCGAAGAGGCGCAGCAGCACGTCGAGCGCGAGGCCGAGCGCCACGCGGGCCGACTGCGTCTCCGCTGTGACCTCCGAGGACTCGAGGCCGGCACCGTAGGCGCGGTCCTTGACGAGCTCCAGGTAGTCGTCGCAGAACGTCCAGAAGAACGTCTCGGTGATCTCGAGCGCACGCGTGTGGTCGTAGCCCTCGAGCGCCTCGGTGGCCTTGTCCACGACGTCGGCGAGGCCCGCGAGCATCGCGCGGTCGAGGGTCTCGGTCACGAGCGCAGGGTCGAGCACGAGCTCGCCGTCGCCGAACGTCAGCGCGAACTTCGACGCGTTGAGGATCTTGATCGCGAGGCGTCGCCCGATCTTCATCTGGCCGACCTCGAAGGCCGCGTCCGTGCCGAGGCGGGCCGATGCCGCCCAGTACCGGACGGCGTCCGACCCGTGCTCCTCGAGGAGCCCCATCGGGGTGACGACGTTGCCCTTCGACTTGCTCATCTTCTTGCGGTCGGGGTCGAGGATCCAGCCCGAGATGCCGGCGTTCTTCCACGGCAGCGAGCCGTGCTCGAGGTGCGAGCGCACGACGGTCGAGAAGAGCCAGGTGCGGATGATGTCCTGGCCCTGCGGGCGCAGGTCCATGGGGAACACGCGCTCGAACAGGTCGGGGTCGCGCTCCCAGCCGCCCGCGATCTGCGGGGTGAGGGACGACGTCGCCCACGTGTCCATGACGTCGGCCTCGCCGACGAACCCGCCCGGCTCGCCGCGCTGGTCGGCCGTGAACCCGGCGGGGACGTCGGACGACGGGTCGACGGGCAGGCTCGCCTCGTCGGGGACGATCGGGTGGTCGAAGTCGGTGTCGCCGGAGGCGAGCACCGGGTACCAGAGCGGGATCGACACGCCGAAGAAGCGCTGCCGCGAGACGAGCCAGTCGCCGTTGAGGCCGCCGACCCAGTTCTCGTACCGGACCTTCATGAAGTCGGGGTGGAAGTCGATCTCCTCGCCCCGCGCGAGCAGCGCGGAGCGCAGGTCGAGGTCCTTGCCGCCGTTGCGGATGTACCACTGGCGGCTCGTGACGATCTCGAGCGGCTTGTCGCCCTTCTCGAAGAAGTTCGCCTTGCGCTGGGTCGCGACCGGCTCGCCGTCCAGGTCACCGGACTCCCGCAGCGCGTCCACGACCAGAGCGCGGGCGCTGAACGTCGTCTTGCCGCCGAGCTCGGCGAACAGCGCCGAACCCTCGGGCGAGGTGATCCACGCGGCGGGCTCGGCGGTCAGCCGGCCGTCGCGGCGCACGACGGAGCGCATCGGCAGGTCGAGCTCGCGCCACCACTGCACGTCGGTGAGGTCACCGAAGGTGCAGCACATCGCGATGCCCGCGCCCTTGTCGGCCTGCGCCGCCGGGTGGGCCACGACGGGGACCTCGACGTCGAACAGGGGGAGCGGACCGTCGTCCCGAACAGGTGCTGGTAGCGCTCGTCGTCCGGGTGCGCGATCAGCGCCACGCACGCGGGCAGCAGCTCAGGGCGGGTCGTCTCGATGAACACGGGGCCCTCGGCGGGGCTCCCGGCGCCGGGGTGGAACGCGACCCGGTGGAAGTGCCCCGGGTAGTCGCGGGCCTCGAGCTCGGCCTGGGCGACGGCGGTCTGGAACGTCACGTCCCACAGACCCGGGGCCTCGGCCTGGTACGCCTCGCCGCGGGAGAGGTTGCGCAGGAACGCCTTCTGGGCGACCGTCCGCGCGTCGGCGCTGATGGTCTGGTAGTGGTGGTCCCAGTCGACCGACAGGCCGAGCCGGCGCCACAGCGCCTCGAACGTCTTCTCGTCCTCGACGGTCAGGCGCTCGCAGAGCTCGACGAAGTTGCGTCGCGAGATCGGCTGCTGGTCGGCGTTCTTGATGCTCTTGCCCTCGCCGCCCTCGTGCGGGGGCTCGTAGCCCTCGGTGTAGGGCAGGGTCGGGTCGCAACGCACGCCGTAGTAGTTCTGCACGCGGCGCTCGGTGGGCAGGCCGTTGTCGTCCCACCCCATCGGGTAGAAGACCTCCTTGCCGCGCATCCGCTGGAACCGCGCGACGACGTCCGTGTGCGTGTACGAGAACACGTGGCCCACGTGCAGCGAGCCGGAGACCGTCGGGGGAGGCGTGTCGATCGAGTAGACCTCGTCGCGGGTACGGGTGCGGTCGAACGCGTACGTCCGTGCCGCGGCCCAGCGCTCGTCGTACTTCTCCTCGAGGCCGTCCGTGCTCACGCGGTCCGGTACGCCCCGGACCACCGCGTGCACGACGTCGGTGGCCTGCGCGACGGTGCTCGTCGCCTCGGCGGGACCGTCGGCGGGCGTGGCAGGGCTGTCCGGGGAACCAGGGGTGCTCATGGTCGGCATTCTCCCAGATCGTCCAGGCGTCACGCGACGTGTTCGGGTGCCGGACGGCGGCGCCCGGGCGGGGATAGGCTCGGTCGCATGGCACCACTGACGGTCGGTTACGCAGCAGCTCTCGAGCAGTTCCACCCCACGGAGGCGGTCGCGCTGAGCGCGTACGCCGAGGAGCACGGCTTCTCCGGGACGATGGCGGCGGACCACTTCGCCCCGTGGGTCCCCGCGCAGGGCGAGGCGTCCTTCGTCTGGAACGTCCTCGCGGCGCTCGGCGAGCGCACGAAGGGCGACCTCGGCCCCGGCGTGACGGCGCCGACGTTCCGCTGGCACCCCGCGATGGTCGCGCAGGCGTCCGCGACGCTCGCCGCGATGTACCCGGGGCGCCACTGGCTGGGGCTCGGCTCGGGCGAGGCGCTCAACGAGCACATGGTCGCGCAGTACTGGCCCGAGGCGCCCGAGCGCATCAACCGGATGTTCGAGGCGATCGACATCATCAAGAAGCTGTTCGCGGCGTCGCTCGCGGGCAAGGACGTCAAGCACTCCGGCCAGTTCTACAAGATGGAGTCGAGCCGGCTCTGGACGATGCCCGAGGTCGCCCCCGAGATCCTCGTGGCGACCGCGGGGCCGATCACCGCGAAGCGCGCCGGCAAGCACGCCGACGGGCTCATCACCGTCGGGGCGCCGCTCGAGAAGATCTCGATGCTCTTCGACCGGTTCGACACCGGCGTGCGGGAGTCCGGCCGCGATCCCGAGTCGATGCCGAAGGTCCTGCAGCTCCACATGTCGTGGGCCGAGACCGACGAGGAGGCGCTGGAGAACGCGTTGCACCAGTGGCCGAACGGCGGCATGAAGTTCCCCAAGGGCGACATCCGCACGCCCCACGAGCTCGAGCAGATGGCCAAGCTCGTGCGTCCCGAGGACTTCGAGGGTCGGCTCGTCATCTCCGCGGACCCCGACGAGCACCGGGCGTACATCCAGAAGTTCGTCGACCTCGGCTTCGACCGCATCTACCTCCACAACGTGGGGCGCAACCAGCGCGAGTGGATCGAGACCTTCGGCCGCGACGTCCTCCCCAAGCTGTCGCGATGACCGCCCGGATCGAGTCCTGGGCCCCCGACGGCATCGGGGACGTGCAGCCGGGCGACGACCTCGCCCGGATCGTGGGCGACGCCCTGGTGGCGGACGGCGTCGCTGACGGCGACGTCGTCGTCGTCACCAGCAAGGTGGTCTCCAAGGCGGAGGGCCGCGTGCGCGTGGCCGCCGACCGCGAGGCCGCGATCGACGAGGAGAGCGTCCGGGTCGTCGCGTCCAGGACCTCGCCGCGCGGGGTCATGCGGATCGTCGAGAACCGGCTCGGGCTCGTCATGGCCGCCGCAGGGGTGGATGCCAGCAACACCCCCGAGGGCACGGTCCTGCTGCTCCCGCTCGATCCGGACGCCTCGGCGCGCGCGATCCGCGCCGCGCTGCAGGAGCGGTTCGGGGTCAGGCTCGGCGTCGTCATCTCGGACACCGCGGGTCGCCCGTGGCGCGAGGGGCAGATCGACTTCGCGATCGGGGCGGCCGGTGTGCTGGTCCTGCGTGACATGCGCGGGACCCCCGACACCCACGGGCGGGAGATCACGGTGACGATGACGGCCGTGGTCGACCAGATCGCCTCCGCGACCGAGCTCGTCCGCGGCAAGGTTGCGGCGCGCCCCGTCGCCGTGGTCCGGGGGCTCGCGCGCTTCGTCACCGACACGGACGGTCCCGGTGCGGCGGCGCTCGTCCGGTCGGCCGAGGACGACCTGTTCCGCACCGGTTCCGAGGAGGCCTACGAGGAGGGCTACACGGCCGGGTACGAGGCCGGGGCCAACGACGCCTTCGCGTCCGAGCGCGACGCCGACGTCGAGCTGGACGGCGACGACGCTCTCTGACGCGCGTGCAGGCACAGAACCAGGCACGGACGCAGGCGCGGACCCAGGCACAGCCGCGGACGCAGCGGGCGGCACCGTGACCGACTACGCGACCGACCGGGCGACCGACAGCTCAGACGCGACCGACAGCCCACGCGCGACCGACACCCCAAGGTGGACCGTGGTCGTCCCGGTCAAGCGGCTGACGGGGGCGAAGTCACGCCTCGTCGACGGTCTCCCGGGCGACCCTGAGGGCGCCCTGCGTCGCGGTCTCGCGCGAGCGTTCGCCCTCGACACGCTCACGGCGGTCCTGTCCGCAGAGACGGTCGGCGCGGTCGTGCTCGTCTCGAGCGAGCCTCTCGTGCTCGACGAGCTGCGCGCCGACCCGCGCGTCGTGGTCGTCCCTGATCCGGGCGGGCTGACCGCGGCGGTCGTCGCCGGGATCGAGCGCGCGGCGACGAACCGTCCCGACGCGCGCTGCGCCGTCCTGCTCGGGGATCTCCCCGCCCTGACGGGTGGGGTGCTCGACGAGACCCTGGGGCTCGCGGCCGCGCACCCTCGCGCCGTCGTCCCCGACGCCGACGGCACCGGAACCACCCTGCTGACCGGTCGGACGCCGTCCGACCTGCGGCCCGCGTTCGGTCCCGGGTCGGCGGCGAAGCACGTCGCGGCGGGGCACGTCGCGCTGGAGCGCGCCCCCGGCCGGGCGCGACGGGACGTCGACACGGTCCTGGACCTGGAGGCCGCGGTCGGGCTGGGCGTCGGCCCACGGACCGCGCACGTGCTCGCTGGGCTCGCCGGCCGCGGGATGCCTGGGGCGCCGGACGGGCCGGGCGTCAGGACCTGAGACCGGCGAGGTCCAGCGCGGCGTCGACCATGACCCCCGTCGGCGTGCGCCCGTCGGGGCCGGACTCGTCACCCATGAGCAGGGGCACCGCCCGCGCTGAGATCCCGGCGGACTCGAGCGGGGCGACGGCCCCGGCGTCGGACGTGTCGACGAGCCACCCGTCCAGCAGGCCCGGCAGAGCCGCCGCGCCGAGCACGCCCGGGCCGTCGCCGGCGGGCGCGGGCCGTCGGTGCCCGCGGGCGCCGTAGTGGAGCCCGACCGCCTCGGCGGTCGACTCGACGCCGATCGCCGTCAGGCACGCGTCGGCCATGCCGCGCACGGGTGCGCCGCCGATGATGGGGGAGACCCCGACCACGGGAGCAGCGGTCGCTGCGAGCGCCTCGCGGATGCCGGGCACACCGAGGATCGTGCCGATCGACACGACCGGGTTCGACGGCGGCAGCAGGATCACGTCCGCGCGCTCGATGGCGTCGACGACTCCCGGGGCCGGACGTGAGTTCTCGACGCCGACCTGCACGAACCGCCGGGCAGGGAGAGCGGCGCGGTGGCGGACCCACCACTCCTCGAAGTGCATGGTGCGCTCGCAGCCTGACCGGTCGTCCGGGTCCGAGCCGTCACGTGCTCCGTCGTCGTGGGCCGGGCCGTCCAGCCCGTCCGACGCTGTGGCGGCCGGCGCGGAGTCGGCGTCGGAACTGACGACGACATGCGTCTCGCACCGCTGGTCGGTCATCGGGATCAACCGGGCGCCGGGTGACCAGCGCGCGCACAGCCGCTCGGTCGCCGCGCTCAGCGGCATCCCGGAGCCCAGCAGCTCGGTCCGGGCGATGTGCGTGCCCAGGTCGCGGTCGCCGAGCGTGAACCAGTCCCAGCCGAGCCCGTAGGCGTGCAACTCGTCGGTGACGTGCCGCGTCTCGTCGGGTCGCCCCCAGCCCTGGCCCTCGTGGATGCCGCCGCCGAGCGTGTACATGACGGTGTCGAGGTCGGGGCACACCTGGAGGCCGTGCAGGCGGAAGTCGTCGCCGGTGTTGACGACGACCGTGATCTCCGCGGCCGTCCCGTCGGGAGTGCCGTTGCGGTCGAGGTGGTCGCGCAGCCCGCGCGCGAACCGTGCCCCGCCGACGCCGCCGGCGAGGAGGGTGATGCGCACGCCGCTACTTCTTTGCGGCCTTGGCGGCGGCCTTCGCCGCCTTCTTGAACTCGCGGACCTCGTGCAGGCTCGTCTCGTCGGTCACGTCGGCGATCGAGCGCCGCGAGCCGTCGTCGCCGTAGGCACCCACGACCTCGTGCCACCCCTCGGGCGCGACGCCGCGCTGCTTCGCGAGCAGCGCCAGGAAGATCTTCGCCTTCTGCTCCCCGAACCCGGGCAGCGCCTTGAGCCGCTTGAGCACCTCGCGGCCGGACGGCGCCTCCTCGCCGGGTGCGCCCGTCCAGATCCGCGTGACGTCCCCGTCGTGGTCGTCGACGACGGCCCGCGCGACGGCCTGGATGCGGCCCGCCATGGACCCCGGGTACCGGTGGACGGCGGGGGTCGTCGCGCACAGCGTCGCGAACTCGTCGGGGTCGGCCGCGGCGATCGCGGCGACGTCGAAGCTGCCGGCGCGATCGCGGATCTTGCGCGGCCCGGCGAACGCGTGCTCCATCGGGTACTGCTGGTCGAGCAGCATGCCGATGAGCAGCGCGAACGGGTCGTCGCTGAGCAGCTTGTCCGTCGCGTCGTCGCCGGTGATCCAGAGCTGTGCGGTCATGGGTCCATCTTGCCCGGATGTACTCCGAGGCGCAGGTCCCGCGTTTTCGGCAGGCATTATTAGCCCATGTCGAGCAAGAAGTCGAAGCCGCCTGTCGACAAGAACGCCGTTCGTGCGCGTCTGGAGCGGGCGAAGGACGAGCAGCTCGTGGTGGGTGTGCGCCGCTGGATTCGTGGCGCGGACTACATCGAGGGGTTCGTGGTGGGTATCGGTGCCCGATGGGTGGCAGTCGCGGGGCTCGCCGGTCGAGTCAGATTCGACGGTTTTGCGCTTTTGCGGCTCAACGACATCCAGGCGGTCACGATCGATCCCGACCCGGACTGCTTCACGGTGAAGGCTCTGCGTGCTCGTTCGGAATGGCCACCACCCTCCACCGAGGTTGAGCTCGACGATCTGCGGGGTGCCGTGACGACCGCAGCGGCGGCCGCTCCGACAACCTCGATCTTCGTCGAGTTCGACAGGCCCGACATCTGTTATGTCGGCTCGTTGGTGTTCGTCGACAGCGCGGTTCTGCGCCTGCTGGAGGTCGACCCGCAAGGCCAGTGGCGCCGCAAAGCGCGATCACTCGACCCCGACGACGTGACGCGGATCGATTTCGGTGGCGACTACGAGGAAGCTCTCGCTCTGGTGGCTGGACCGCCGCCCCGAGACTAGAGCCAGCGGAGTGCCAGCCTTCCTTTGGTTGCCTCGATCATCGCTCTCGCGTTCCGGGCCTGCTCCATCGTCAACGAACCCTGTGGTCGAGCAGCATGCCGATCAGCAGCGCGAACGGGTCGGTGTCGAGGAGCTCGTCGGCGGCGGGGTCGCCGGTCATCCAGAGAGTCATGGATCGATCTTCGCACCGTTCTCGTCGTGCTCGTCGTGCTCGTCGTGCTGGTAGCCGATGAGCCAGCGCAGACCGTACCGGTCCACGACCTGGCCGTCGGAGGCTCCCCACGGCCGCTCCTGGAGGGGTCCAGGACGACGCCGCCCTCGGCCAGCCGGGCGAACCAGCCGTGCAGGGTCTGGGCGTCCGCCGTGCCGAGCAGCGCGAGCATCAGGCCCTCGGCGGCGAACGGTGCCTCGTCGCCGACCGTGTCGGACGCGTACACCCGCACCGGGCCGTCGTGGAGGTAGCCGTGGGCGACCGCGTCGGCGGGCCCGTCGGTGCGCCCCATCTCGGCGAGCGTGTGCACCTGGGCGTTGCCGCCGAAGACGTCTGCGTAGAAGGCGAGCGCCTTGCGGGCGGTGCCGGGGAGCTGGAGGTAAGGCGTCGGACCGGTCATGGAGCGACGGTAGCGACGCCGTCGGACACTCGCCGGGCAACCGCACGGCCTCAGGCGCGCGGGTCGACGACGCGCAGACCGGGGAACCGGGCGAAGTCCCGGTCGAGCGTCGCCCACGTCGCGCCGTGCTCGATCGCGACGGAGGCGTGCTGTGCGTCGGCGACCAGGTTTCCGTGGACGTCGGAGCCCCGGCAGAGCTGCCCGAAGATCTCCCAGTGGCGCGGCCCCGGCCCGATCCGGATGGTCCCCGGTGCGGCCAGCAGGCCCTCGACGAGGTCGAGCGCGGCAGTGGCGGGCAGCGGGTTCGGGTAGATGCGCCGGTGGGTGAGGATCCGCACCGTGGCACCGAGGACGGCGTCCGTGAGAGCGAGCGGTTCGGGGTTCGCGATCGCCGCGGTCAGCCACGGCTCGCACACGTGCTTGTGCGGATGGCGTGCGACGAGTGCGCCGACGAGGACGGTGACGTCCGGAGCGATCATCGGCCGTCCATCGCGTCGAGCATCGCGGCGTTGCTCGTCATGTCGATCTCGACGAGGGGGTCTCCGAGGTCGACGGTCGGGACGACGTACGGCCGACCGGGAGCGGCGGTCCGCCTGCGCAGCTCTTCGCGCAGCGCGTCCTCGACGAGCGACGTGACGGTGCGTCCCTCCTGCGCGGCGGTGCGCTTGACGTCCCGGTAGAGGTCGTCGGGCAGGTGCAGAGTGGTCCTCATGCAGAAAAGCATATCGCCGACCGTGCGTGTCGACCGCGGGCGGCGCAGCAGCCGGCTCGGCGGACCCGGCGCCGGGGAGCGGCCCTCAGAGGTCGAACGCGAGGACCGGACGACCGGTCCGGGGGTGGGTGAGGACGACGCACCGGACCCCGTAGACGGCCTCGACCACCTCGGGCACGAGCACCTCGGCGACCGGGCCCGCGGCGACGACGCGACCCTCCGCGAGCATGACGACGTGGTCGCACGACGACGCCGCGAGATCCAGGTCGTGCAGCGCGCACAGCACCGTGACGCCGTCGGCGGCGAGACCGCGCACGAGCCGCATGGTCTCGAGCCGGGCGGCGACGTCGAGGTGGTTCGTCGGTTCGTCGAGCAGCAGCAGCCGGGGCTCCTGCGCGAGGGCTCGGGCCATGTGGACCCGCTGGCGCTCTCCGCCGGAGAGGGTCGCGACGTCGCGCTCGGCGAGGTCCGCGGCACCGGTGCGCACCAGGGTGTCGAGGGCGACCTGACGGTCCGCGGCGGTGGGGCCCGCCAGGGGGACCGGTGCGGGATCCGCCCGAGCAGCACCGCGTCGAGGACGGTGAGCGGGAGGTCGGTCGCGGCGTCCTGCTCCACCAGGGCGACGGTGCGGCTGCGGTCGCGACGACGCATCGCGCCCAGGTCCTGTCCGTCGAGCCGCACGACGCCGGACTCCGGCGACCGCGCCGCGGCGACCAGTCGCAGCAGGCTCGACTTGCCGGAGCCGTTCGGCCCGCACAGCCCGGTCACGGCGCCGGGCGGGGCGGTGCAGTCGACGCCGTCCACGATCAGGCGCCCGTCGACGCCCCACGTCACGCGGTCGACGACCAGCCCGCGCTGGTCCGCGGACGTCGGCCCGGCGGTCCGTGCTTCCGCGATCGGCTGTGCGGTCGCTGCCGCGGCGAGGCCCGCTGGGCCCTCGTCGCCCGTAGTGCGCCCGACGGGCCCGCCCGTGGCCGGTGCGTCTCGCGTCGTGGAGCTCATGCCGCCCTCCGTCGCCAGAGCAGCAGCGCGAAGACGGGAGCGCCGACGGCGGCCGTGACGATCCCGACCGGCAGCTCCGTCGGTGCCACGACGGTGCGGGCGAGGGTGTCGGACCACACGAGGAAGCTCGCGCCGAGCAGCCCGGACAGGGGCAGCAGCAGGCGGTGGCCCGCCCCGGTGAGGAAGCGCACCGCGTGGGGCAGGATCAGGCCGACGAACCCGATCGCCCCCGACACCGCGACGAGCGCGCCCGTCAGGAGCGCGACGCCGATCAGCAGCAGCCATCGCGTCCGGCTCACGTGGACCCCCAGAGCCGCGGCCGCGGTGTCGCCGTACGTGAACGCGTCGAGCAGCGTCCCCGAGCTCGCCAGCAGCGAGCCCAGCACGAGCACCGCGCCCCCGGCGACGGCGACCTCGACCCACGTCGACCCGGCGACCGAGCCCATGAGCCAGGTGAGCACCTCGCGGTACGAGTCGCCCTGGGCCGACGTGAAGACGACGAACGAGGTCGCTGCGGCGGCCCCTGCCCGACGGCGAGGCCGGCCAGCACCGTGCGACCCGGCGTCAGCCCACCGGCGGCCCCGGCGAGGGCGAGCGTCGCGACCAGCGCCGCGGTGGCCCCGACGAACGCGGCGACGGGCAGCAGGACGGCGACCCCGACGAGCAGGACCAGGACGGCGCCCAGGGACGCCCCCGAGGACAGCCCCAGCAGGTACGGGTCGGCCAGCGGGTTGCGCGTGAGCGACTGCATGACGACCCCGCAGATCGCGAGCCCCGCACCGACGCACGCCGCCGTGAGCACCCGCGGCATACGCAGCTCCCACACCGTGGCGTCGACGAGGCGGGCCGGTGCCTCGACGGCCAGACCCAGGTGCGACGCCACGCTCCGCGCGACCTCGCCGACCGACACGTCCGCAGGACCGACCGTCACCGCCACGAGCACCGTCGCGACGAGCACCACGCAGGCGGCGGGCACCCAGATCGCCGCTCGTGCGCGGCGGGGCTGCCGCGACCGTCGCAGAGAGCCTCCGGTCGCAACCGTCGCAACCGTCGCACGTGCCGCGCCCGCCGGTCCTTCCGCACGCACCGCACCGGTCGCACCGCCCGCACCGGTCGCACCGCCCGCACCGGTCGCACCGTCCGCACCGCCCGCACCGCCCGCCTCGGACGCGCCCGCCCGCCCGGCCCCGCAGGGCCCGGGTCGGAGTCGGGGGCCCGGGAGACCGGGAGGCGACGGACGGTCTGGCTCATGCGCCGACGTCCGCCAGCTGGTCGACGAGCGAGGCGACCGCGTCGACCGAGCGCACCCCGGCCTCCGTGGCGGGGAACGGGAGCGTCAGGTAGCGCTGCTCCCGGACCGCGGTGAGCTCGGCGGTCGCCGGGTTCGCCTCGAGCGCCTCGATCTTCGAGTCCGCGGTGTTCCACGCCGCGTCGACGAGCACGATCACGTCGGGGTCCGCGGCCACGATCGACTCCCACCCCATCGACGTCCAGGTGTCGTGGACGTCGGCGGCGACGTTCGTCAGCCCCGCGGACGACATGATCATCTGCGGGGTCCCGATCCCGGCGCCCACGTACGGGACGTCCGAGCCCGAGGAGTACCAGAGGGCGCTCAGACCGCGGGCGTCCGGCTCGATCGCGGCGAGCTCGTCCTGCTGCTCGGCGACCAGCGCGTCGGCCGCGTCCGGCGTCCCCAGCACGGTCCCCGCCTCGGCGATCTGGTCGAAGAGGGTGTCGAAGGTCATGGGGTCCGGCTGGAACTCCTTCTCCTTGCACGCCGACGGGGCGACGTAGGTCGCGACGCCGAGCCGCTCGAGCGTGTCGCGGTCGCCCGCGCCCTCGGCGGTGAGGTTCGACTCCCAGCCGGCGAGCACGAGGTCGGGCTCCAGCCCGAGGACCGCCTCGGCACCCGGGACCTGGTCGGCCATGGGGCTCGTCACCGCCTCGGGTGCGCCCTCGGCGAGATCGTCGGGCAGCGGCCCGTCGAGGAACGCGGAGCCGACGATCCGGTCGCCCGCGCCCAGCGCGAGGGCGAGCTCGGTCATCGAGGACTTGATCGTCACGATCCGCTCCGGCGCCGCGGTCTGCGTCGAGTCGAACCCGCAGCTCGTGACCGTGACCGGGTACGACACGGCCTCGGCCTGCTCGGCCGCGGTGTCGGACGACGTCCCCCCGGTCGGGGAGGGGTCGGAACCCGCCGCGTCCCCGGTCGCGCAGCCGGCGAGGGCGAGCGCGAGGGGGAAGGCCACGGCCAGGGCGAGCGGCGCCGTCCGACGCCGGCGGGCCCCGCTCGCGGTGGCGCCGGTCGGGGCGCCGGGCCGGTGGTCGGGCAGGGGCGCAGACGTACGGGCGGAGCGGTCTGACTGCTGTGTGCGGGGCACGGAGGCGACTCCTTCGGCCCGCCGGCTGGCGGGCTCGTGGCGGGCGGACTGGCGTGGCTCGTCGCGTCGGCCGCGGCATGTTGGCACGACACCGCGGCACGACACCGCGGCACGACACGGACGAGGGGAGCGTGGCACGCCATCCGGTGCCGAGGACCTGCGGCCGAGAAGGTGCGGTCGCCTGACCGGGCGAGAGCGTGGCCCGGGGTCCTGCAGCCCACTCTAGCCCCGGCGCGGACTCGCGCCGGAGCGGTGCCGGAGCCGTATCGGAGCGGTGGCGAGACGGCGTGCCGGGATCAGGTCGATGCCGAGGAAGCCGTCGAGGCCGCTCCGCGCCGACGAACGGGTTCGTCGGCGGCGTGCTCAGGCGGCCCGCAGCGGCGTGTGGTCGGGGTCGACCTGCTCGTCCTCGCGGACCGGGCCGGGGGCGCTGCCGGAACCCCACGGTGACCCGCCGAGCCGGGCACGGCCGTGGTCGGTGACCCAGCCCGCGAGGTCCGGGCCTGCGGGGACGATCCCGGTCGGGTTGATGTCCGTGTGGACGCGGTAGTAGTGCTGCTTGATCTGGTCGAAGTCGACGGTGTCGCCGAAGCCGGGAGTCTGGAACAGGTCGCGGGCGTAGCCCCAGAGCGCTGGCATCTCCGTCAGCTTCTGGCGGTTGCACTTGAAGTGACCGTGGTAGACGGCGTCGAACCGCACGAGCGTCGTGAACAGGCGGACGTCCGCCTCGGTGATGCGGTCGCCCATGAGGTAGCGGCGGTCGGTGAGCCTCGCCTCGAGCCGGTCGAGCGCGGTCCACAGCCGGTCGTGCGCAGCCTCGTAGGCCTCCTGGGACCCGGCGAAACCGCAGCGGTACACGCCGTTGTTGACCTCGGTGTAGATCTCCTCCATGACGGCGTCCATCGCGGCGCGCTCGGCCGGGTCCTCGGGGAGCAGCCGCGGGGCGCCGGGCCGGTGGTGCTCGGACCACTCGGTGCTCAGGTCGAGGGTGATCTGCGCGAAGTCGTTCGTGGCGACGGCGCCGTCGCGGGTGTCGACCATGGCGGGGACCGTGATCCCGCGCGGGTACTCGGGGTCGCGGGCGAAGTAGGCGTCCTGGAGACGCTCGATGCCGAGCACCGGGTCCCGGCCGTCGGGGTCGAGGTCGAAGGTCCAGCTCCGCTCGTCGTGCGTCGGCCCGGGCGTGCCCAGGCTGATCACGTCCTCGAGGCCGAGCAGGCGCCGGACGATGATCGCGCGGTTCGCCCAGGGGCACGCGCGCGCGGCGACGAGGCGGTAGCGGCCCGGCTCGACGGCGTAGCCCTCCTCGCCGTCGCGCGTGATCCGTGTGGTGATGTACCGGCTGTCGCGCACGAACTCCTGGCCGGGGACGCTGTACGTGCCGCCCTGCGAGTGCTCGGGACGAGACGTCTGTGGCTCCGGGGCTGCGCTCTGCGATGTGGTGTCCACGTCCCGGTCAGGGGAGTGCTCGACTGGGTAGTTCATGTTTCAACGGTACGTCCGCGCGGAGGGCCCGGCAGCACATGACGGTTCGCGAACGATCCGCCGCCACGTCCGCTCCGAACCACCTGCGTGAGACATAGTCGAAGCGTGAGCACGCAGAGCCAGTCCGCCGGCACACCCGGGACGCCCCCGACCGTGGACGACGACCGCCGGACACCGCCGGGCCCCGGCGGCCTCCGGCACGCCCGCTGGTGGGCGGCACTCTCCGGCGTCGTCTCCGCCGCTGCGGGGTTCGCCGTCGCCGAGCTCGTCGCGGCGTTCGTCTCGCCCCGGTCGAGCCCGATCTTCGCCGTCGGGGCAGGGGTCGTCGACCAGGTGCCGCCGTGGCTCAAGGACTTCGCGGTCGAGAACTTCGGCACCAACGACAAGGCCGTCCTGCTGGGCGGCATGATCGTGACGCTCGCGCTCGGTGCGGCCCTCTCCGGGGCCCTCGAGCTGCGGCGCCCACCGGTCGGCGCGGTGCTGCTCGGCGCCGTCGGGCTCGTCATCACGATCGTCGCCCTGGCGCGACCGGACGCCAAGTTCCTGTGGGCCGCGCCCACGGTGATCGGCGTGACGGTCGCGATCATCCTGCTCCGCACCGGTGCGGCGCGGCTGCGCGCCTGGGAGGTCGCAGAGACCTCCGGCACGCCTGCCGGCACCGGCGTGCCCTTCGAGGACCCAGACGTCGAGACCCCGCTCACGGCGGCCCGCCTGCGCGCGACGCTCGACCGACGCCGGTTCCTCGCGCTCACCGGCATCTCGGCGGGCGCCGCCGTGCTCGTCGGCCTGGGCGCCCGGGCGCTCGCGGCCGGGACCGAGGCGGCCACCGCCGTCCGCGAGACGCTCAAGCTCCCCGGGGCCGCGCTGCCTGCCGACCCGATCCCGCCCGGCACCGAGCTGGGGATCGACGGCCTCGCGCCCTATGTCACCCCGAACGCCGACTTCTACCGCATCGACACGGCGCTGCGCGTGCCTCAGGTCGACCCCGACACCTGGGTGCTGAAGGTGTCGGGACTCGTCGAGGAGCCGTTCGAGATCACCTTCGCGGAGCTGCTGGACCTCCCGCTCGAGGAGCACGTCGTCACGCTCGCGTGCGTGTCCAACCCGGTCGGTGGCGACCTGGTCGGCAACGCGACCTGGCTCGGTTACCCGATCCGCGAGCTGCTCGCCCGGGCGCGTCCCGCCGAGGGCGCCGACATGGTGCTCTCCACGAGCGCCGACGGCTGGACGGCGAGCACGCCCCTCGAGGTGCTCGCCGACGAGTCGCGCGACTGCCTGCTCGCCGTGGGGATGAACGGGGAGCCGCTGCCGATCGAGCACGGGTTCCCGGCCAGGCTGGTCGTGCCCGGCCTCTACGGCTACGTCTCGGCGACGAAGTGGGTGACCGAGCTCAAGGTGACGACCTTCGCCGACGACGTCGCGTACTGGTCGACGCGCGGCTGGTCCGAGCGAGGCCCGATCAAGATCTCGAGCCGTATCGACACACCCCGCATCAGCACCGACCTGGTCGCCGGCCCGGTGCGTGTCGCCGGGATGGCGTGGCACCAGCACACCGGCATCGCGGGTGTCGAGGTCCAGGTCGACGACGGGCCCTGGCAGCCCGCGCAGCTCGCCGACGCGGTCTCGACCGACACCTGGGTCCAGTGGGTCTTCGACTGGGACGCGACCGCGGGCAACCACACGCTGCGCAGCCGGGCGACGGGGGAGGACGGCGAGGTCCAGACCGAGGACCGGGCGAACCCCGCCCCGGACGGGGCCACCGGCTGGCACACCATGCAGGTGTCGGTCGAGTGATCCGGCCGGGTCCGCACGGCGGGCGGCCCGAAACACTCGTCCGCGATGCGGACCGGCGGTCGCCGGGTCTTGCGCCGTCGCTCGGGGTCGTGTGACGATTCTCCGCGTGAGCCCCGTCGACGCCCCGAGCACCGTGCACAGCGCCGCTGTGCTGCTCGTCGTGCGCGCCGTGGGGACCGCCCTCGACACCTGTTGTTGAGGGCTCGTCGACCCGAGGCAGCACGGATCCGGGGTCGGCGAGCGGAACGCGGAGCACCCGCGTCCCAGCGATCGTCGTGCCGCCCGAGGGCGCCGCACGGCCTGCGTCCCTCCCGCGGCTCACGAACAGGACCTCCCCGCATGTCTGCTCTCCTCCTCGACGCCCCCGTCGAGTCCTCGCTCGACCTCGCCCGCCCCGGCCTGACCATCGAGACGCTCGTCGCGCTCGACATCGAGGCGTACAGCCGTAGGCCGCGCGCCGCCGCGCGCGCTACCATGGAGGCACAGGCTTCGACCCGGCCATCACCGGTGAGCCTCCGGAAGAACGGGACCGCCGACGGGCCGCGTGCGTGAGAACGCACGGCCGGCACGCGAGCAGCACGACAGGTCCTCAGTAGAACCGGACGGGTAGGCCCGTCACAGCCCGGTAGAGCGGTCGACGCCGCCCCGCACCCAGGGTGCGGCACGCGTCGGCAAGCGGGGTGGTACCGCGGCACGTGCGGTCCGCGACCGTCCCTGGGAGACCAGGGGCGCCGTCGGGCAGGGCGCGTCGTCCTCGCACGACGAGACGCCCGTACCACCCAGGAGCCCGCGAGCCATGGTCTACCCCCTGCACCGCACGTCGTCCGCCGACGCCCCTACCGCAGACGCGCAGGGCGCCGGGAGCGCCCAGATCCCCGCGTCCCCGGACCTGCCGGGTATCGAGCGCGACGTGCTCGCCTTCTGGAAGGACGACGACACGTTCCGCGCGTCGGTCGAGGCGCGCGACGCCGGGACCGACGGCGACAACGAGTTCGTCTTCTACGACGGCCCGCCGTTCGCGAACGGGCTGCCCCACTACGGCCACCTGCTGACCGGCTACGCGAAGGACGTCGTCCCGCGCTTCATGACGATGTGCGGGCGCCGCGTCGAGCGTCGCTTCGGCTGGGACACGCACGGGCTGCCGGCCGAGCTCGAGGCAGAGCGGGTCCTGGGCATCACCGACAAGTCGCAGATCGAGGCGATGGGCATCGGTGCGTTCAACGAGGCGTGCCGGACGTCGGTGCTCACCTACACGGACGAGTGGCAGGACTACGTCACCCGCCAGGCGCGCTGGGTCGATTTCGAGAACGACTACAAGACCCTCGACGTCACGTTCATGGAGTCGGTGCTCTGGGCCTTCAAGACGCTGCACACCAAGGGCCTCGCCTACGAGGGCTACCGGGTGCTGCCGTACTGCTGGCGCGACGAGACGCCGCTGTCGAACCACGAGCTGCGCATGGACGACGACGTGTACCAGTCGCGCCAGGACCCGGCGCTCACGGTGGGCGTCCGGCTCGCCGCCGTGCCGCAGGGGTCGGACGCCGCGGCGTCGCCCGCCGCCGGCGCCCTCGCTCTCGTCTGGACCACCACGCCCTGGACCCTGCCGTCCAACCTGGCCGTCGCCGTCGGGCCCGAGATCGAGTACGTCGTCGTCGAGCCCGGCGAGGGCTCGGCGCTGGCCGGGGACCGCGTCGTCCTCGGTGCGGGCCGGGTCGCCGCGTACGCGAAGGAGCTCGGTGAGGACGCGACCGTCGTCGCGACCGTGGCGGGCGCCGAGCTAGCGGGCCTGACCTACACCCCGCCGTTCGACTACTTCGCCGGCCACGACAACGCCCACCAGGTGCTGGCGGCCGAGTTCGTCTCGGTCGAGGACGGCACCGGGATCGTCCACCTCGCGCCCGCGTTCGGTGAGGACGACATGGCGGTGTGCGCCGAGGCCGGTATCGAGCCGGTGCTCCCCGTCGACGGCCGAGGCCGGTTCACGGGCCAGGTCTCCGACTACGCGGGCCAGCAGGTCTTCGACGCGAACCCGCACATCATCAAGGACCTCAAGGCGGGTGAGGGGCCGCTCGCACGCGTCGAGCGCGCCGAGCGCTGCGTCGTGCTGCGCCACGAGACCTACGAGCACTCGTACCCGCACTGCTGGCGATGCCGGAACCCCCTGATCTACAAGGCGGTCTCGAGCTGGTTCGTGCGCGTCACCGCGTTCCGGGACCGCATGGTCGAGCTCAACCAGCAGATCGACTGGACCCCGGGCACATCAAGGACGGCCAGTTCGGCAAGTGGCTCGAGGGGGCCCGCGACTGGTCGATCAGCCGCAACCGGTACTGGGGCACGCCGATCCCGGTCTGGGTGTCGGACGACGACGCCTACCCCCGGACCGACGTCTACGGATCGCTCGCCGAGATCGAGGCCGACTTCGGCAGGCTCCCCGTGAACGCGGACGGCGAGCCCGACCTGCACCGCCCGTACATCGACGACCTGACGCGCCCGAACCCGGACGACCCGACGGGCCGGTCCACGATGCGCCGCATCCCGGACGTCCTCGACGTCTGGTTCGACTCGGGCTCGATGCCGTTCGCCCAGGTGCACTACCCGTTCGAGAACGCGGACTGGTTCGAGCACCACTACCCGGGCGACTTCATCGTCGAGTACATCGGGCAGACGCGCGGCTGGTTCTACCTGCTGCACGTCCTCGCGACCGCGCTCTTCGACCGTCCCGCGTTCCGCAGCGCCGTCTCGCACGGGATCGTGCTCGGGTCGGACGGCCGCAAGATGAGCAAGTCGCTGCGTAACTACCCGGACGTCACCGAGGTGCTCGACCGCGACGGGTCCGACGCGATGCGCTGGTTCCTCATGTCGAGCCCGATCCTGCGCGGCGGCAACCTCGTCGTGACCGAGGACGGGATCCGGGAGTCCGTGCGGCAGGTGCTGCTGCCCCTGTGGAGCACCTACTACTTCTTCACGCTGTACTCGAACGCGGCCCGCGGCGCCACGGGTGGGCAGGGGTACGAGGCGCAGCGGGTGACGCCCGAGCGCGTGGCCGGCCTGCCGGCCCTCGACCGCTACCTGCTCGCCCGCACCCGCGGACTGGTCGAGACGACGTCGGCGCAGCTCGGGGCGTACGACATCGCCGGAGCGTGCGAGACCGTGCGCGAGCACCTCGACCTGCTGACCAACTGGTACGTGCGCACCCAGCGCGACCGGTTCTGGTCGGAGGACCACGACGCGTTCGACACGCTGTGGACGGCGCTGGAGGTGCTGACCCGCGTGATGGCCCCGCTGGCCCCGCTGCTGACCGAGGAGGTCTGGCGCGGGCTCACGGGTGGCCGCTCGGTGCACCTCACGGACTTCCCGACGACGGACGACGGCGCGCTCGCCGCCGACGACGACCTCGTGGCCGCGATGGACCAGGTCCGTCGGGTGACGTCCCAGGCCCTGGGGCTGCGCAAGGCGAACGCGCTGCGCGTGCGGCAGCCGCTGCGCACGCTGACCGTCGCGGTGGACGACCCGCAGGCGCTCGCGCCGTACCGGGCGCTGCTCGCCGCCGAGCTCAACGTCAAGGACGTCGACCTCGTCGCGCTGGACGAGGAGGTCACGGCGCGCTTCGGCATCGTGCAGCGCCTCGCCGTCAACGCGCGGGCGGCCGGGCCCCGCCTGGGCCGCGGCGTGCAGGCCGTCATCAAGGCCGCGAAGGCGGGGACTGGTCCGTCGCCCCCGGTGTGGACGGGACCGAGACCGTCGTCGTCGCGACGACCGACGGCGACGTGGAGCTCCTGGGCGCCGAGTACGAGCTGACGACGGTCGCCGGTGGCGGCAGCACGGACGGCGCGACCACGACGGGTGGCGCTCAGGACGGGCCGCAGGTCGCCGTCGCCGTGCTCCCGGGGGCGCCCTCGTCGTGCTCGACCTCGCGCTCGACGACGACCTGCGCGCGGAGGGCTACGCCCGCGACGTCGTCCGCGAGGTCCAGGACGCCCGCAAGGCCGCCGGGCTCGACGTCGCCGACCGGATCGTGCTGACGCTGACCGTCCCGGCCGCGGCCGTCGACGCCGTCGAGAAGCACCGCGCCCTGATCGAGAGCGAGACCCTGACGACCACGGCCCACGTCGTGGCCGGCGACGAGCTCGCGGTCGCTGTCCAGCGAGCGGAGGAGAGCGCATGAGCCCGACCAAGGACGAGCAGGAGGGCCGGGACCGCCGGCGTGCCGCCCGGCAGGCGGCCACCGACGCGGGGGCGCTGGAAGACCTCGAGGTCGTGTACGCGCACATCATGGACCGCGCTCCCGAGCACGACATCGACCCGACGCTCGACCGCGTCGCGCGCGTGCTTGAGCTCATGGGCGACCCGCAGCGCACGTTCCGGACGATCCACCTGACCGGGACCAACGGCAAGACGTCGACGGCGCGGATGACGGAGCGGCTCGTGCGCGAGCACGGGCTGCGCACCGGCCGCTTCACCAGCCCGCACCTGGCGAGCGTCACCGAGCGCATCGCGATCGACGGCGAGCCCATCAGCCCGGCGCGCTTCGTCGAGGTGTGGGAGGACGTCGCCCCCTACGTCGGCGTCGTGGACGGCGAGTCCCAGCAGACCGGCGACCCGCGCCTGAGCTTCTTCGAGGTCCTCACGGTGATGGCGTTCGCTGCGTTCGCCGACGCGCCCGTCGACGTCGCGATCGTCGAGGTCGGCATGGGCGGCGAGTGGGACTCCACGAACGTCGTCGACGGGGACGTCGCGGTGATCACCCCGATCGCGCTCGACCACGAGCGGTGGCTGG